>NZ_CP188818.1:2500-3437500 GCF_051550195.1 Sporosarcina sp. FA15
CCCAAGGCTAAATACTCCCTAGTGACCGATAGTGAACCAGTACCGTGAGGGAAAGGTGAAAAGCACCCCGGAAGGGGAGTGAAATAGATCCTGAAACCATGTGCCTACAAGTTGTCAGAGCCCGTTAATGGGTGATGGCGTGCCTTTTGTAGAATGAACCGGCGAGTTACGATTCCATGCAAGGTTAAGCAGTGAATGCGGAGCCGCAGCGAAAGCGAGTCTGAATAGGGCGATAGAGTATGGGGTCGTAGACCCGAAACCAGGTGATCTACCCATGTCCAGGGTGAAGGTAAGGTAACACTTACTGGAGGCCCGAACCCACGTACGTTGAAAAGTGCGGGGATGAGGTGTGGGTAGCGGTGAAATTCCAATCGAACCTGGAGATAGCTGGTTCTCTCCGAAATAGCTTTAGGGCTAGCCTCAAACTTAAGAATCTCGGAGGTAGAGCACTGTTTGGACTAGGGGCCCATCCCGGGTTACCGAATTCAGACAAACTCCGAATGCCGATGATTTATGTTTGGGAGTCAGACTGCGGGTGATAAGATCCGTAGTCGAGAGGGAAACAGCCCAGACCACCAGTTAAGGTCCCCAAGTATTCGTTAAGTGGAAAAGGATGTGGCGTTGCCCAGACAACCAGGATGTTGGCTTAGAAGCAGCCATCATTTAAAGAGTGCGTAATAGCTCACTGGTCGAGTGGCGCTGCGCCGAAAATGTACCGGGGCTAAACGAATCACCGAAACTGTGGATTGACATCTTAGATGTCAGTGGTAGGAGAGCGTTCCAAGGGCGTCGAAGCTAGACCGTAAGGACTGGTGGAGCGCTTGGAAGTGAGAATGCCGGTATGAGTAGCGAAAGAAGGGTGAGAATCCCTTCCACCGAATGCCCAAGGTTTCCTGAGGAAGGCTCGTCCGCTCAGGGTTAGTCAGGACCTAAGTTGAGGCCGAAAGGCGTAGACGATGGACAACAGGTTGATATTCCTGTACCACCTCCCCGCCGTTTGAGCAATGGGGTGACGCAGTAGGATAGGGTGAGCGCGCTGTTGGTTATGCGCGTCTAAGCAGTGAGGTGTGGAATGAGGCAAATCCCGTTCCTATAACATTGAGCTGTTACAGCAAGGGGATTTATCCCTGAGTCCCTGATTTCACGCTGCCAAGAAAAGCCTCTAGCGAGGCGGGAGGTGCCTGTACCGCAAACCGACACAGGTAGGCGAGGAGAGAATCCTAAGGTGATCGAGAGAACTCTCGTTAAGGAACTCGGCAAAATGACCCCGTAACTTCGGGAGAAGGGGTGCTCTGGTAGGGTGTTAAAGCCCGAGAGAGCCGCAGTGAATAGGCCCAGGCGACTGTTTAGCAAAAACACAGGTCTCTGCAAAACCGCAAGGTGAAGTATAGGGGCTGACGCCTGCCCGGTGCTGGAAGGTTAAGAGGAGAGGTCAGCGCAAGCGAAGCTTCGAATTGAAGCCCCAGTAAACGGCGGCCGTAACTATAACGGTCCTAAGGTAGCGAAATTCCTTGTCGGGTAAGTTCCGACCCGCACGAAAGGCGTAACGATCTGGGCACTGTCTCAACGAGAGACTCGGTGAAATTATAATACCTGTGAAGATGCAGGTTACCCGCGACAGGACGGAAAGACCCCGTGGAGCTTTACTGTAACCTGATATTGAATTCCGGTGCAGCCTGTACAGGATAGGTAGGAGCCTTGGATTCCGGAGCGCTAGCTTCGGATGAGGCGTTGGTGGGATACTACCCTGGCTGTATTGGACTTCTAACCCATGCCCCTTATCGGGGCAGGAGACAGTGTCAGGCGGGCAGTTTGACTGGGGCGGTCGCCTCCTAAAGAGTAACGGAGGCGCCCAAAGGTTCCCTCAGAATGGTTGGACATCATTCGTAGAGTGCAAAGGCATAAGGGAGCTTGACTGCGAGACCTACAAGTCGAGCAGGGTCGAAAGACGGGCTTAGTGATCCGGTGGTTCCGCATGGAAGGGCCATCGCTCAACGGATAAAAGCTACCCCGGGGATAACAGGCTTATCTCCCCCAAGAGTCCACATCGACGGGGAGGTTTGGCACCTCGATGTCGGCTCATCGCATCCTGGGGCTGTAGTCGGTCCCAAGGGTTGGGCTGTTCGCCCATTAAAGCGGTACGCGAGCTGGGTTCAGAACGTCGTGAGACAGTTCGGTCCCTATCCGTCGCGGGCGCAGGAAATTTGAGAGGAGCTGTCCTTAGTACGAGAGGACCGGGATGGACATACCTCTGGTGTACCAGTTGTCTTGCCAAAGGCATCGCTGGGTAGCTATGTATGGACGGGATAAATGCTGAAAGCATCTAAGCATGAAGCCCCCCTCGAGATGAGATTTCCCATTACGCAAGTAAGTAAGATCCCTCAAAGAAGATGAGGTTGATAGGTCTGGGGTGGAAGCACGGCGACGTGTGGAGCTGACGGATACTAATCGATCGAGGACTTAACCAATTTTGAAAAGGGCTTGATTACCCTGATTCTGTGTAGCACAATGTCTGTTTTATTCAGTTTTGAGCGAATAAGTACCGTTCATAAAAAAAGTACTTGCAATTAATTAGATGATATGTTATAATAATTATTGTCTTTGAGAAAAGATCATACAAGTCTGGTGACGATTGCGAAGAGGTCACACCCGTTCCCATCCCGAACACGGAAGTTAAGCTCTTCAGCGCCGATGGTAGTTGGGGGTTTCCCCCTGTGAGAGTAGGACGTCGCCGGTCTTGTAACAATTATTACATAGGTTTATGAATAGGACGAACAACTGAAGTTTGTCGCACTTATACCCAGGAGGATTAGCTCAGCTGGGAGAGCACCTGCCTTACAAGCAGGGGGTCGGCGGTTCGAGCCCGTCATCCTCCACCATTTTATTTATAATGAAAACTATTAGCCGGAGTAGCTCAACTGGTAGAGCAACTGACTTGTAATCAGTAGGTTGAGGGTTCAAGTCCTTTCTCCGGCACCACTTTTCGAGCCATTAGCTCAGTTGGTAGAGCATCTGACTTTTAATCAGAGGGTCGCAGGTTCGAATCCTGCATGGCTCACCATTTTTATGACTTAGTGTCATAATTTATATTGCGGGTATGGCGGAACTGGCAGACGCGCTAGACTTAGGATCTAGTGCCTTCGGGCGTGGGGGTTCGACTCCCTTTACCCGCACTTATAATGCGGAAGTAGTTCAGTGGTAGAATACGACCTTGCCAAGGTCGGGGTCGCGGGTTCGAATCCCGTCTTCCGCTCCATATTTTTGCCGGGGTGGCGGAACTGGCAGACGCACAGGACTTAAAATCCTGCGGTAGGTGACTACCGTACCGGTTCGATTCCGGTTCTCGGCATTAATAACTTTTCACTTATATGCGCTCGTAGCTCAATTGGATAGAGCACCTGACTACGGATCAGGAGGTTGTGGATTCGACTTCTGCCGGGCGCACCATTATGTTTTTAAACTTTATAATTCTTCGGGACGTAGCTCAGCTTGGTAGAGCACTTGGTTTGGGACCAAGGGGTCGCAGGTTCGAATCCTGTCTTCCCGACCATTAAGCTTTTTAAGCAGATTCGCCGCTTAAAGAATATACCATTTTAAGTAGATTTGTGCTTTAATAATTGCCAGCTATAATGGGGCCTTAGCTCAGCTGGGAGAGCGCCTGCCTTGCACGCAGGAGGTCAGCGGTTCGATCCCGCTAGGCTCCACCAACACAATTTTAATAAAGATCCTGGCGGCGTAGCTCAGCTGGCTAGAGCGTACGGTTCATACCCGTGAGGTCGGGGGTTCGATCCCCTCTGCCGCCATCTTAAAGGACCTTTAGCTCAGTTGGTTAGAGCAGACGGCTCATAACCGTCCGGTCGCAGGTTCGAGTCCTGCAAGGTCCACCACTATTATATACAGCCATGGAGGTATACCCAAGCCCGGCTGAAGGGATCGGTCTTGAAAACCGACAGGGGAGTCAAATCCCGCGGGGGTTCGAATCCCTCTACCTCCTCCATTTTTAACTAGTGGTGAAATTAAATAGTACTTATATTGTTGTCGCGGGGTGGAGAAGTGGTATCTCGTCGGGCTCATAACCCGAAGGTCACAGGTTCAAATCCTGTCCCCGCAACCAAATGGTCCCGTGGTGTAGCGGTTAACATGCCTGCCTGTCACGCAGGAGATCGCCGGTTCGATCCCGGTCGGGACCGCCATTTTTATTAATACTATAAGGTTTAGAATAAGTTAACGACTTAATGTAAACTAAATACGTGGCTCAGTAGCTCAGTCGGTAGAGCAAAGGACTGAAAATCCTTGTGTCGGCGGTTCGATTCCGTCCTGAGCCACCATTGTTATGCGAGTGTAGTTTAGTGGTAAAACCTCAGCCTTCCAAGCTGATGATGAGGGTTCGATTCCCTTCACTCGCTCCAAAAAGGGCCTATAGCTCAGCTGGTTAGAGCGCACGCCTGATAAGCGTGAGGTCGATGGTTCGAGTCCATTTAGGCCCACCATTCCGCAGTAGCTCAGTGGTAGAGCAATCGGCTGTTAACCGATCGGTCGTAGGTTCGAGTCCTACCTGCGGAGCCATTTATATATGGGGAAGTACTCAAGCGGCTCAAGAGGTGCCCCTGCTAAGGGTATAGATCGCGAAAGCGGTGCGAGGGTTCGAATCCCTCCTTCTCCGCCATATATAATTTGGCCCCTTGGTCAAGCGGTTAAGACACCGCCCTTTCACGGCGGTATCACGGGTTCGAATCCCGTAGGGGTCATACATAAAAGTAGCTTTACAAGTTCTTAATGAACTTGTAAAGCTACTTTTTAATTTGTTTATATATAGTTTTCTAGTTCACTTAAATTCTCACTATATATGTTGAATTAAAGAATCCCATTGAATCTACTGTGGCGCTCAATAAGGAGAGAGTTATAATTCGGGGTGTGGATTGTAGAACGCTTGACGCTTTGGGGATGCCTTTCACCGTAAGCCTGGATATCGCTTCGCATCCAGTCTCACGGCTTCGGCGACCCCTTTGCCGCGCCTGCACTAGGGTGTTCATTATCGAGAGAAATGTGATTTTGAGATGTATATGCCGAGATTATAAGGTGATTACTAGTTGATACTGCTTATATTCAAGAAAGACGTACTCCAGGTTGCAGATTTCATCACAGATAATGAAATGCTCTTTCTCATATAGACCATCCAGCGTCGAAGCGATATTGGTAGGAGTTCTGTTTCATTCTTAAATAAAAAAGACAAGACTATGTAGAAGACTTCAGCCGCCAAAATTATATCTTTGGCGGCTTTTATCCAGTTAAGAAGCCCCGCTATTCTTTCGTCCCAAAAAGCTCTAGCATTTCGTGTACTTATGCCTTTGGAGAGCAACGGATGGATAACCACCAAACGATTCCCGAAAAATGTGTAGGGTGCTACGAAGTCGCATCCCTACACATCAAGATATCTCGATAATAGTAAAGAGGTCGTTCTATCTAAAGCAACTCAAAGGCAACTGCACACGCAGCGCCTAGTGTTTGATTAAATCATTTACTGGTTACTTTTGGTTAATTAACATACGTGAGCTAAAATATCCTGAAAAGAAACACCATAAGCAATGGCCTATGGTGTTTCTTTTCACTTCTTCTGATCCTCTATATAACTATCTTTTTCATGATAAGGAATATCTCCGAGAGGGGATTCGATTCCTTCATCATCCAGTTCCGCTTCATATTTCTCTGAGGCATCGGACCTGATGAAACCGCGTGACTTTCCATTTATATCGGTTCCTGTGAATTCTTCAAATTCTTCGGTTGCACCATCTGAAATTCCGCTGTCGTATAACGTATTGTAGTCATCGTGATCTCCGCTGAAATCGGAAGGAGTTTCTGATGTTCCAGATTTTGCGATTTCCTGAAAGCTGTCTTCGCCATCCCGGGCCGCTCCGGAAAATGAATTTGGGTTGGCCATGGTAAGCGTATCTTCTTCGACAGGTCGATCATTGGGGATTTCTTGCTCAGTCGCATGGTCGATGCAAAGAGTTGTGTAAGGAACTGCTTCAAGTCGCCCAAATGGTATATCTTTTTGGCACACTTCACATTTCCCGTAAGAACCGTCCACCATCGCTTGTAAGGCGCTTTCTACTTTATCTAATTCAGAGCCGGCATGAACGTTTAAAGCCATGTCCTTCTCTCTTTCAAACAGTTCTGTACCCATATCACCGGGATGATTGTCATACATCGACAGCTCGCCGGCAGCTTCTTGTGCACTTTCCTTAATATCTGTTTCTTCTTCTGTTTTTGTTAAGTGATCCTTCATTTCATATAGTTCTTTTTTTAGAGTGGCTTTTTGTTTATCGTTCAACAAGTTTTGTCACGTCCTTTTTAGTAATGGCATTAGTCTGCACATACACACCGTACTTAATAAACAAAAGTACAGATTGTTGACTATCGTTACTTAACTTTCCTTTATTTCGTTCCATCTAAACATATAAATCAGAAAAAGCGTAAAGCTTCGAGTTAAATCGAGGCTTTACGCTTTTTTTTATTAGTTAGAGCAGATGCCCAATGAGTATTCCGATCCCTAATAGTAAGCCGAATAAAGTGTTCGTAACTGCAGTGTTTTTCATCGCAGGCATCACATGTATTGGGATGTGATTTTTTCGGAACACAGTAATCGCTCCAATCGGCTTTTTGACACTAAGAAATACAAGCAGTGCCCATGGAGTAAGATGACCGAAGAGAATCATTGCAATAATCCAGCCATAGGAAATAATGAAAAATAGCATTAGGATTGTAATTGCGTTGTAGCGGCCCACAAGAATAGCGAGTGTTTTTCGTCCGCCTTCCTTATCGCCTTCTAAATCACGTATATTATTTGCTAGCATAATACCTGCGACTAGCAACATACTTGGGATAGATAGCAGAACCGCTTCTGTCGTTACTGTTTCTGTCTGGATATAAAACGCAATAAGGATAAGTAACATTCCCATGACAACACCGGAAAACAGTTCTCCAAATGGCGTGTAGGCGATAGGATACGGTCCTCCAGTATAAAAGTAGCCTACCATCATTGACAGGATCCCGACGACTGCGAGCATCCATGAGGTTTCCATACATATATAGATACCAATAAGGACGGAAATCCCGTAAAGCATAAAGGCAAGATTCAACACGGTTTTTGGTTTTACACCATTACGGACGATTGTACCGCCGATACCAATGGACTGTTCTGTATCAAGTCCTCTTTTAAAATCATAATATTCATTGAACATATTCGTTGCCATTTGGATGAAAACACTCGCGACGAGCATGGCGATGAATAAAGGAAAATGTAATTTTCCGTAAGTTAGTGCAATCATGGTACCGAGAAATACAGGTGCAAAGGCTGCCGTTAGTGTATGTGGACGTGTAAGCTGCCACCAAATACGCCAGCCTTTATCCGCTTTTATTGTCTGTTGCAATTTGGCTCTCTCCCTATCCTTTTAATGACCCTATCTATTGTACTCCAAAATGGGTGGAGTGAACATATGGACTGCTTATTATGTGCTGAAACGACATTGATTCGGTATGATAGACTATAGGTATTGTTTTAAATCAGTCGAATGAATGTACGGAGGGAAAATAATGAATCGGAAGTTGACCGCTACCCGTGAATCTCAATTAAATGTTAGGCAGAATGAGCTGCGTTTTTTTACAGAAACTGTCGATGCGGGGAGAATCTCACCACTTGCGTTTTTTGAAGCAGGGGATTCGTGTTACAAAGATGAACGTTTCTATTGGCAAAATGCAGATAAAACTTTAACGCTTGTTGGTATTGGACATGCTACGGTATTAACAAGTGATGGAACGAATGATCGTTTCACACATATTTCAACAAGTTGGAAAAAATTATGTAGTGCGCTTATTAAAGAAGAAAATGATCGGGAACCTGTTCTTTTTGGAGGTTTCTCGTTTGATCCGAAAAGTGTTAAGCAATCAGAGTGGGATGCATTTCCATCGGCCCATTTCGTTGTACCTTCTTTCCAGTTGTCGATTACGAATGGCAAGACAGAAATTTCCATTAACCTCGTAACAAAAAGCAACGATGGGGCAGAACAGTTTGAGAAGTTAAGGGATGAAAGAGACCGTCTAATTCATATCGCGCAAGTCGAGGAATCCGCTCTGCTTACAAAACCGGAAGTTGTGTCAATAGAGGAACTTTCGAAAGAACATTATCTGGAAACCGTTGCAGATGTCACAAAGAAAATTAACAATGGTGAAGCGGAAAAAGTAGTAATTGCACGTTCGGTTAAACTAAACTTTGCAGATGACGTGCCGGCTGTCACTGCACTTCATCATATATCAAATGAACAGCAGGAAAGTTATCACTTTGGATTGCAAAAAGACGGCCAATTATTTTTTGGTGCTACACCTGAACGTTTAATTGAAATATCAAATGGCCGTGCGTATTCGGCATGTGTCGCGGGTTCCATTAAACGAGGCAAGTCGGCAACTGAAGACCGCGAACTTGGCGATGAACTTCTTGAAGATAGAAAAAACCGAGAAGAGCATCAATATGTCGTTAATATGATTTCACAAGTGTTTAAATCATTTTGCACAGACATCAAAATTTCGAAAGTACCGAAACTGATGAAAGTCCGTGATATTCAGCATTTGTTTACGCCAGTTGAAGGAAAAGTTGAACAAGGAACTGATATTTTTAGTTTGGTTCAAGCACTTCACCCGACACCGGCACTAGGCGGTGTCCCAACTGATATAGCGATGGAAATGATTCGTTCTGAGGAAAACTTGGATCGGGGTTATTATGCTGGACCAATTGGTTGGACAGATACTGCTGGAAATGGTGAATTCGCTGTTGCAATCCGTTCCGCACTTCTTGACGGCAATAGTGCGTACTTATACGCAGGTGGAGGAATTGTGGCAGACTCTGAACCAGATAAAGAATACGATGAAACATGGGTGAAATTCAGACCGGTTATGCGGGCGCTTGGAGGAAAACTGAATGGATAACCGTACAGTTTTGACTGATTATGTTCGTAGAATGACTGCTGCTTTGATGATGGCTGATGTGAAAACGGTAGTTATTAGTCCAGGCTCTCGTTCGACACCACTGGCTTACGCTTTCGCTTCAACAAAAGGCCTTGATGTCTATATGCAAGTTGATGAACGATCGGCTGCCTACTTTGCATTAGGTTTGGCGAAGGCATCCGGTAATCCTGTCGTCCTTCTCTGTACGTCAGGTACTGCAGCATCGAATTATCATCCTGCTATAACAGAAGCGTATTATGCGCGTATTCCTCTTATTGTTATCACGGCTGACCGTCCGCATGAATTAAGGGAAGTCGGTGCGCCACAGGCAATCGATCAAATTCGAATGTATGGTAAGCATGTGAAATATAGTGTAGATTTCCCACTTGCTGAAAACAATCCGGATATCGAAGACTTTATTGATCGCCATATTAGCCGTGCACTGTCAGTTGCGACTACAGTTCCACGCGGACCCGTTCACTTAAATGTGCCGTTCCGGGAACCACTTCTGATCGATTTTGATCGGGAAACGCCGAAAATGACTTTCAAAAAACGATTTAAAAGTGTAGACAGTTTGGATGCATCTACTGCCCAACAAATTTCACAGTTGCTTGCAACGTCGGAAAAAGGCTTCATCATTGCTGGTGAAATGCCGATAGGGTTCGATAAAGCAGCATTTTGGAACTTTGCCAAAGCACTGGAATGGCCAGTATTATGCGATCCGCTATCAAATCTTCGCACGGAAGTACCTGAACAATGCATAGCGCTCTGTATTGATCATTATGATGCGCTATTAAAAAGTGATGCATTCAAAGAGAAAGTCGTACCTGATACTGTCATTCGTTTTGGTGCACAGCCAGTAGCGAAGCCGCTTTCGCTTTACTTGAAAAAAGTAAGACCAGCTACAGTTATAGCGGTGGATGAATCGCCGGAATTTAGGGATTCGCTCGGTGTCGTTACGCATCATATCCAGACTTCATCCGAAACAGTCATGAAAATTATTGTGGATAAACCGAAGACATCTTATACAGAGTTGTGGACGATGGCGAATGAGGCGGCATCAGCGATTACAAATAAGTATGAGGGTGTTGCTGGCGATGAAGGGATATTTGCAAAAACATTATTTGAGCACCTTCCCACAGAGAGCGACCTCGTAAGTGGCAGCAGCATGCCAATCCGTGATGTAGACACGTTCTTCAGGAAGACGGATAAGGATATTACAATTTTTGCGAATCGCGGGACGAATGGTATCGATGGTGTTGTATCGACAGCATTCGGTATCCAGGCGGCAAGAAAGCGTCCAACATGGCTGTTAATTGGCGATTTATCGTTCTTGCATGATGTCAACGGATTAATTGTTACTCGTTTCCACGAGGCAGATTTAACCATTGTCATTATTAATAACGATGGGGGTGGAATATTCTCGTACCTTCCGCAAGCTGATGCAGGTAATCATTTCGAAGAGCTGTTTGGCACACCAACAGGCTTAACATTCGGCCACATTGCTGCGATGTATGATGCGCAGTATGCGGCAATCCACACGCCAGAAGAGTTCGGAATGGAGCTCGATAAAGCGAAGGAAAAACCAGTGCGTATTATCGAAGTGTTCACGAATCGTCAAGCGAATGTGAAAGCGCACCGAGACCTATGGAAGCAAATCACGGACAGGCTTGATCGTAATGAATGAAAAGACTATTCGTATACGTGAAATTAATATGCATGTGGAAATCCAAGGTGGAGAAAATCTACCTGTCATCGTATTTCTACATGGTTTTACGGGGAGCACCACATCATGGCGTGAAATTACAAAGTTGCTAAAAGGTAACTACCAGACAATAGCTGTCGATTTGACGGGACACGGCAAATCGACTATTCCGGAAGACATTGGCCGCTACTCTATGGATCAGCAAGTAGAGGACCTTGAGGAACTGTTTACTGAGCTTTCTCTTGATCAATTCATCTTAGTTGGCTATTCAATGGGGGGACGTATTGCACTGGCTTATACGGTGCGACATCCAATGCGGGTCTCGTCATTGATTCTCGAGAGTTCTTCTCCAGGATTGAAGACGGAAGTGGAAAGAGAAGAACGACAAGCAGCTGACAGGCGGCTGGCAGACAGAATCACAAGGGACGGATTGCCGGCATTCATCGATTTCTGGGGAAATATTCCCTTGTTCGCGTCTCAGAAGACTTTGTCGGAAGAAAAGCAGCTGGCAGTGAGGAATGAACGGCTTAGTCAGAGTGAAATAGGCCTTGCGAACAGCTTACGTGGTATTGGAACAGGTAGCCAAGCTTCTTATTGGGAGAGCATAGGAACAGTCAATCTTCCGGTTTTGCTCATAACGGGAAAACTCGACACGAAGTTCGTAAATATTTCCCGGGAAATGCAGAGGGATTTCCCTAATGTCCGCCACGAAACGATAGAACATGCTGGACATGCAATTCATGTGGAAAAACCGGCTACATTTGCTACAATGATAGAGGAGCATATTTCAGAGTTGAAAAATCGAGGAGGATCACTATGACACGTCAATGGGAAACGATACGTACATACGAAGACATCAAATACGAACAGTATGGCGGGATTGCAAAAGTAACAATCAACCGTCCGGAAGTGCGCAATGCATTCCGTCCTAAAACGGTATCGGAGTTAATCGACGCATTTTCACGCGCACGGGACGACCAAAGCATTGGAGTCATCGTCTTAACAGGCGAAGGCGAGAAAGCATTCTGTTCAGGCGGAGACCAATCCGTACGAGGGCATGGCGGTTATGTAGGAGACGACGAAATTCCACGTCTCAACGTCTTGGACTTACAGCGTCTAATCCGTGTTATTCCAAAACCGGTTGTGGCAATGGTTGCAGGATATGCAATCGGCGGCGGACATGTTCTTCATGTCGTTTGTGATTTGACGATTGCAGCAGAAAATGCAGTTTTCGGACAAACAGGACCTAAAGTTGGTTCATTCGACGCAGGTTACGGTTCGGGCTACTTGGCACGAATCATTGGCCATAAAAAAGCGCGCGAAATCTGGTTCCTTTGCCGTCAATACAACGCACAGGAAGCACTCGACATGGGTCTAGTCAATACAGTAGTTCCTTATGAACAACTGGAAGACGAGACGGTCCAATGGTGTGAAGAGATGCTTGGCATGAGCCCTACGGCACTTCGTTTCGTGAAAGCGGCTATGAATGCGGATACGGACGGACTTGCTGGTCTTCAACAATTGGCTGGCGACGCAACACTTCTTTATTACACAACAGACGAAGCGAAAGAAGGCCGCGATGCATTCAAAGAAAAACGCAAACCGGACTTCGGACAATTCCCACGTTTTCCTTGATTAAAGAAAAGCGTAAGGCGCCGTTTAGCCCCGACAAGCGCTGGAAGTCTTGAAGATAAAGGCGTACTTTGCCTTTTCAGCAAGACTGAAGCGACTCAAGGGGCTGGCGCCTGAAGCCTAGACAGTAATCAAACTGGATAAAAACTAAGAAAGCTGCCTCTAATCGGGCAGCTTTTTCTGAATGGATGGTGATGGCATGATTCCAAATTGGTTAATGCAACGGGCTTATTTAACGCCTGATAAAATAGCTTTATCGTTCGAAGAGGAAAAGTGGACATTCGCACAGTTAAAAGATGATGCTGTGGTTCTTGCACGAAAATTGAGGGCTAACAGTTTAAATGAAGGGGAACGGATCGCCTTGCTTGGGTCCTCCAATTCTGAAATGGTAGTCATCATTCATGCATGTATGCTGGCCGGCCTTGAGATTGTTATGCTAAACAGTCGGTTGTCGAAAAAAGAAATCGCATATCAATTGGATGATTCAGGCGCCAATACGGTAATTGTGTCGAATGAACTGAGTAGTGTTGTTGCCGATACGCCGGTACGTCAGCTACTATTTTCTACGATCAAAGAAAGTGCGGAACAGGCTTTTGTCATCCAGGAAAGTTGGCAATCAGACAGAACCATTACGATTATGTATACATCGGGCACGACAGGATTTCCGAAGGGGGTCCGTCAGACTGCAGGTAATCACGTCTCGAGTGCACTGTCGTCTGTTCTAAATTTAGGGCTTGATGAAGACGATGTCTGGCTCTGTGCGATGCCTTTATTTCATATTAGCGGGTTCTCGATTCTCGTTCGTTCTGTTCTATACGGAAATGAGGTTCAGTTGCATGAGAAGTTTGATGCGGTCAAGTCGGCGATTGCGGTAAGGGATGGGTCCGTCACACGGATGTCTGTTGTATCTCTTACATTGGATAAAGTTCTGCGTGAACTGGAAAAGGATAATAGTGTCGCACATTCATCATTTAAATCAATGCTGGCAGGTGGTGGCCCCGTTCCAATCGATTATTTGAAGCGGGCAAAAGTACTTGAAGTTCCTGTTCTCCAAACGTACGGCATGACAGAAACTAGTTCGCAAACAGCGACCTTAGCAGCAAGTGATGCAATGAGGAAAATGGGTTCAGCAGGCAAACCATTGTTTTTCAATCAAATCAAAATCAAAGATACAGAAACGCCAGGTGAAAAAGGTGAAGTATTTATATGCGGTTCACATGTGACACCTGGATATATTGGTCGTTTTTCCGAAGTGGATCCATTGGAAAATGGCTGGCTTCCAACAGGTGATATCGGTTATCTTGATTCGGAAGGTTATTTGTATATCGTCGATAGAAGATCCGACTTAATCATTTCAGGAGGAGAAAATATTTACCCTGCTGAAATTGAAAATGTACTGATAGCGCATCCGAATATTCGAGAGGTAGGCGTTTGCGGGAAAGAACATTCCGAGTGGGGAAGTGTCCCAGTTGCGTTTGTCGTAGTGTCAGGAAATGTGAAAGAAGCTGATTTGATAGCGTATTGTGAAGAGCGATTGGCGCGTTACAAAGTACCGAAATCATTCCGCTTCGTAGATGAACTGCCGCGTAACGGGTCAAATAAGTTATTGCGTCGAAAATTGAAAGAGTCAGTGGATTTGGAGTAAGGTTGAAGTCGAAATTAAAGTCAAACTGTCACGGCAACTCATCAATCTGTAAGGACAATTGCTTGAACTGTCCTGGCAACAGATTAAACTGTGAGGGTAACTCTGAACTGTCCTGGCAACTCCTCAAACTGTAAGGACAATTGCTTGAACTGTCCTGGCAACAGATTAAACTGTGAGGGCAACTTTGGACTGTCACGGCAAGTCATCAATCTGTAAGGGCAATTGCGTTAACTGTCCTGGCAACAGATTAAACTGTGAGGGCAACTTTGGACTTTCATGGCAAGTCATCAATCTGTAAGGGCAATTGCTTGAACTGTCCTGGCAACAGATTAAACTGTGAGGGCAACTCTGGACTGTCATGGCAAGTCATCAATCTGTAAGGGCAATTGCGCTAACTGTCATGTCAAATGATTAAACTGTAAGGGCAACTCCAAACTGTCACAGCAAAAACAAAAAGGCTGTTCCATATACCAGATTAAATCTGGTATACGGGACAACCTTTCTTCATTTACTTTCCACTTAACGCTTTCTTCAGCGTTTCAATGTTTTGTTCCATCAAAGAAAAATAGTCTTCGTTGTTTTTTACATCATCCACTGTCAATACGCCAAGATTGTGGAGCATGAGTGATTCAGCACCAATTTCTTTCCGCACGACATTAGTTAGTTTAGATGATACATTCTGTTCAAAAAGTACATAGTGGATGTTGTGATTTTTTGCCTCTTTGACAATTTGTGCTAATTGCTTTTGTGACGGCTCGCTTTGTGAGTTCAGTCCCGCAATCGCGACTTGTTCCAGTCCATATGAATCGGCTAGATAACCAAATGATGCATGTGAAACAAAGAACGTTTTGGAAGGGACAGTGGAAGCCATCTCTTTGAATTTGCTATCGAGTTCGACTAGTTCTACTTTCAGTTGTTCAAAGTTCTTCTCGAATTCGTCTTTCATTTCAGGTTTTGATGCAATCAATGCATCTTTGATAGAAGTTGCAAGTTCGACACTAAGCAGTGGTGAGATCCATACATGGGGATCAATTCCCCCATGATCATGACCTTCGTGTCCATGTTCATCATGTTCAGCATCTTCGTCGTGACCTTCATCACTATGACCTTCGTCTAGCATCTCATCAGGAATTGCCTCTGCTGTTGCAACCATTTTTACATGTTCGTTTTTCATGGTTTTTTCTGCATTTTCCACAAAACCTTCAAGGCCGAGTCCTATATAGAAAAACAAATCCGAGTCCGCGAGTCCCATCATATCTTTTTGTGTAGGATCAAAAGTATGTTCATCCGCGCCAGCAGGATAGATGGATTTCACATCGACGTAGTCGCCGCCGATTCGTTCTGTAAAGTATTGAAGCGGGTATACTGTTGTATAAATAGACAATTTCTCTGTCCCAGTTTCCGAGTTTTCTGTGGATTTAGCGCCACAAGCACTAAGTAGCATAATTGTTAGTAATGACATGATGAAAAAAAGTTTCTTATTCATTAGATATATCCTCCGTATTATTAATAGTAATCATTCCGATTTGTGCAACTGACTTTTTTATCATACAAGAGTGTTTCTAATTTGGCAACTAAATAAGCGAATTTCTTTTAATCGAAAAAAACGGCTCGACAATTATGTCAAACCGTTCTATCTAAAAAGATCACTTTTTATGCATATCATTGTCTGGTACAGGATCAAATCCACCCTCGTGGAACGGATGGCATTTTGAAATTCGACGTACCGCAAGCCATGAACCTTTTAGTGCTCCATGCTTTTCGACTGCCTCAATCCCATAGTGAGAACAAGTGGGATAGAAACGGCATGAAGGTGGTGTAAGGGGTGAAATTACTTTTTGATATAGTTTAATAAAGCCAATTAAAATCTTTTTCATTTAAAAAACTCCTTATTAATGCCTCGATGTTTATTGTAGATGCTTCGGTGGTAAATTAACAGAGAGATGAATTATATTTAACAATAAGGGGAGAGATTTATATGTCGAAAGAACTTATTAATGAATTGAATGTCCAAGTTTCTACATGGTCGGTTATGTATGCGAAGCTCCATAACTATCACTGGTATGTTAAAGGTCATCATTTCTTCACGTTACATGTAAAGTTTGAAGAACTTTATAATGAAGCGACGTTACATATGGATGAAATCGCAGAACGTATTTTGACACTTGGCGGAGATCCTGTAGCGACGCTGAAAGAACATCTTGAACAATCTGTTGTGAAAGAAGCAACGGGAGATGAAAAAGAAGACAGCATGGTGAAAACTGTCGTAAATGATTTCGGTGAAATTATGAAATCGTTGAAAAAAGGCATGCAGCTGGCTGCGAAAGATGGCGACGATATGACGGAAGATTTGTTGAACGCGACATATCAAAGTATCGAAAAACATCAATGGATGCTGAATGCATTCCTGGGTGAAGATAACAAGTAATCATTTTTTATTAAAAATACTAGAAAAATGCCGATAATAAGCTTGTGGAAGGAGTGATGGCAAATGGATATGAGCTCCATCATGGCAAGTCAATTGAGAAGTTTGCAATCGACTGTTCAGTTGAGTGTGTTAAATAATGCACTTGCAATGAATACTGCAGCGGCAACAGATATGTTGAAAAGTTTATCTAATCAGTCTGTTGCAGCCCATCCTCATAAGGGAGCTTCGGTTGACGTACAAGCGTAAATTGCGGTAAAGCATGTATCTCCAGTAAAAGGGGATGCATGCTTTTTTCATACTAAGCCATGCTAAAAAGAAAAAAGGATGGTGTAGCATGGAGAAATACAAAATGTACGTTTCTGTCGTAAATCAGCAAGTATACCATTACCCAGATGATTCACCGTGGGAATATGAGGTTAATGTAGAAAGTCAGTATGTTCCTGTTTTTCATCGGTTATTTAGTCAGATAGATGAACTCGAATTCCGAAACTTCCTTAGGTCACATTTACCGTTTTTGCCCTATCATTATGGTCGGAACAATTTCAACGTCGATCAACGTACGATGAAGATCTATGCGCTCATTCATGAATTTACAGATGATAAGTCGAAGCGATTTATCGAAAAGCTTCCGTATTTTCGTTGAAAGGATTGCTGTCCTTCGCTACACTGGTTGAAAGGACGTGAGTGCAATGCTTATTTTCAATGATGTTAATGGTGGTCGTGTTGAGCTGACTTTCGGAGAAAACCAATTTGGAATGCCAGCTCGGCATGTCCTTGTTATCCTCAAACATAATGGTAAATGGTTACTGACTCGACATTTAGTTCGAGGCGTTGAGTTTCCAGGTGGTAAAGCAGAGCATGGAGAAACGATCGAGGAGGCAGTTATACGCGAAACGATTGAAGAAACAGGTGTGAAAATTACGGATCTTGTGCAATTTGCAGAGTATGTCGTTCGAAGTAATAGTACATTTTGCAAAGCTGTATTCACAGGGAAAGTTGCGGAAATCGATGAGCATCCAGCCCTTTACGAAACAGAAGGAGCTATGTGGATGACTAATGAAGAGCTTGACCAGTGTGAAGAATTGAGTTTCCTTATGAAAAACACGGGCATGGAAACATTAAGAAAGTGGGTGGAAGAGCATGAGTCATGATGGTACGATTATTCATAGAAGGCCCTATCCGTCTCCAAATCCACATGTTTCGCTTGAAGAAATTACATATTTTTCAGATGGGTTAAAAGTGAAGGGACTCATGGCAGAACCAATTACAGAAGGGAACTACGAAGGCATCATCTATTTGCGAGGGGGCATGCAGCATATCGGTATGGTTCGTCCTGCCCGAATTGCACAGTTTGCTTCGCAAGGATTTGTTGTCTTCGCTCCTTATTATCGGGGGAACCGTGGAGGCGAGGGACGGGATGAGTTTGCTGGGGCCGATCGTCAGGATGCGGTGAATGCCGTTGATGTGCTGAAGCAAAATTCGAAGACAAACGTGGAAAAAATTCACTTGTTTGCATTTTCACGGGGCGGTATAATGGCTCTTTGGACAGCAATTTTACGTGAAGATATTACGTCGGTAGTTACATGGTCTGGCGTATCCGATATCGTATTTACATATAAAGAACGGAAAGATATGCGGCGGATGATGAAAAGAGTTATCGGCGGGACACCGAATAACATGCCGGATGAATACAGAAACCGTACGGCGCTGTTCCGCGTGGATGAAATTGATGCTCCCGTACTCATCATTCATGGCATGATCGACGAGAACGTGTCATTTCAACAAGCAGTTTTGCTGGAAAACGCACTGCGTGAACATAAAAAAGTATATGAGACATGGTATTTCCCTGAGTATACACACTTCATACCGCCTGTCATGAATGCACAACTTGTTCGCGATTTATGTGGTTGGATGAGAAGACAAGGGGAGTGAATGGTATTTTGAATAAAATGAAGTTGCAATTAGAAGTACGGGTTTGCAATTAAAACGCCAAATTTGCAATTAGACGAAATAAGTTGCAGTTACAACTCCATTTTTACAATTACAAATCCCAGGTACAAAAAAACAGTGTAGCACATTCAATGTGCTACACTGTTTAATTTGAAAATTATGCAATCGGTCCGCCTTTAAGCGTAATCTCTTCAGAAACCATACCGAATTTTTTAAAGTTTTCATGGAACATGTTTGCCAATTCATTTGCTTTTACATCGTATGCTTCGCCGTCTGCCCATGCATTGCGCGGGTTCAACACTTCTGTTGGAACACCTTCAATGAATGTAGGCATTTCGAGGCCGAATACGCCGTTAGTTTCTGTTTCAATGTTGTTCAATTCTCCAGCAAGAGCTGCCTGTACCATAGTGCGTGTGTATTTAAGATCCATACGTTTACCAACGCCGTAGACGCCGCCAGTCCAGCCTGTGTTAACAAGGAATACTTGTGCATCATGTTCATCAATTTTCTTCCCAAGCATTTCAGCGTATACTGTCGCTGGAAGTGGAAGGAAAGGTGAACCGAAGCACGTTGAGAACGTTGCTTCAGGTGATGTGATACCACGCTCAGTTCCGGCAAGCTTCGAAGTGAACCCGCTTAGGAAGTGATACATTGCTTGTTCTTTTGTTAACTTCGAGATTGGAGGTAGCACGCCAAACGCATCTGCCGTTAAGAATACAATCGTTTTCGGATGACCAGCAACAGAAGGGTCAACGATGTTATCAATTGCTTGGATAGGATAAGCTGCACGCGTGTTTTCAGTTAATGAACCATCATCGTAGTCAGGAATGCGTGTTTCCGGATCGACGACAACGTTTTCTAGTACGGAACCAAAACGAATTGCACCAAAAATTTCAGGTTCTTTTTCTTGTGATAAATTAATACATTTTGCATAGCAACCGCCTTCGATATTGAAGACACCAGTGTCAGACCAGCCATGCTCGTCATCGCCGATTAATTTACGGTTTGCATCTGCCGAAAGTGTTGTTTTACCTGTTCCAGAAAGACCGAAGAATAGGGCAACATCACCGTCTTCACCAACGTTTGCCGAACAGTGCATCGGCATAATTCCATTTTCAGGAAGTAAGTAGTTCATGATTGAGAAGATTGATTTTTTCATTTCGCCAGCGTATTCAGTTCCACCGATAAGAACAATACGTTTTTCCATTGATACGATAATGAATGTCTCTGAATTCGTACCATCGACCACAGGATCAGCTTTAAATGAAGGAGCCGAAACGATTGTAAATTGTGATTCATGTTGTACTAGTTCTTCTTCAGTTGGGCGGATGAACAAGTTGTGAACAAACAGGTTATGCCATGCAAATTCATTCACAACTTGAATGGATAGTCGTGAAGCTGGATCTGCGCCTGCAAAACCTTTGAAGACGAACAGTTCGTCTTTTGTTCTCAAATGAGTAATTACTTTATTATATAATGAATCGAAAATTTCAGAAGAGATTGGACGATTGACGTTGCCCCAATCGATTTTGTCTTTGGAGGACGCTTCCTCAACAATGTATTTGTCCTTAGGTGAACGACCTGTATATTTGCCTGTCTGAGCTGTAACCGCTCCGTCTGATGTCAATTGAGCTTCACCACGTGAAATCGCTTTTTCAACAAGTTGTGGAACTGAAAGTTGAACTTTTACATTTTTCCCAGAAAGAAGTTTGTTGAGGTCATCACTAATTTTCGCAGATATCATAAGTATGTACCGTCCTTTGCATATAGTCCCAATCAATTGGGTGTCATCACATTATTGAATTAGTATAACACATTAAGAATAATAATCTATACTAATTCAAACCTCAAGGATTTATACGCAAAATGGGTAAAAAGATTTGACATGCAACAAGATTTTTCGTAGCATATATAGTTGAACGGATACTCTTATCCCGAGCTGGTGGAGGGGTCAGGCCCTATGAAACCCGGCAACCTGCACAGACGTTTTGTCTGCGCGAAGGTGCCAAACCTGTAGCAAGGCACAGTCCTTGTATGATAAGAGTGAAAGGTGCTTATGAAATCATGCCTTTCCTCATGTATTATTACGTGAGCGAAGGGCTTTTTATATGATATCGCCCTTAATCCTCGTGTATAGAGCTCGCAATGGCTTGTAGTCTTTTCATTTAGAAAAGACTCTACATGGGACATATGAGTACCGTATCAATCTCGTAGGATATAAGGAGGAAATAACATGACAAATCGCCGACTATTTACTTCAGAATCGGTAACTGAAGGACACCCGGACAAAATGTGTGACCAAATTTCGGATGCTATTCTAGATGCTATATTGGCAGAAGATCCAAATGCACGTGTTGCATGTGAAACGACAATTACAACAGGACTTGTCCTCGTTGCAGGAGAAATTACGACGACAACATATGTCGATATCCCGAAAGTTGTGCGTGAAACTGTTAAAGAAATTGGTTATGTACGCGCGAAATACGGATTTGATTGGGAAACATCTGCAGTTTTGACTGCGATCGATGAACAATCAGCCGACATCGCTGCAGGCGTTGACCAGGCACTTGAAGCGCGTGAAGGTTCGATGACAGATGATGAACTTGAAGCAATTGGAGCTGGTGACCAAGGTTTGATGTTCGGTTACGCTTGTAATGAAACACCGGAACTGATGCCGTTACCAATTAGCCTAGCTCATAAATTATCATTCCGACTTGCACAAGTACGCAAAGATGAAACCCTTACGTATCTGCGTCCGGATGGAAAAACACAAGTGACTGTTGAATATGATGAAAACAATAAACCAGTACGCATCGATACAATTGTTATTTCAGCGCAACATCACCCTGAAATAACACTTGAGCAAATTCAGCGTGATATTAAAGAATTCGTCATAAACCCGGTTGTACCAACTGATTTAATCGATGAAGACACGAAGTACTTCATCAACCCAACTGGCCGCTTCGTAATAGGGGGACCTCAAGGAGATGCAGGTCTTACTGGCCGTAAAATCATCGTTGACACGTACGGTGGTTATGCGCGTCATGGCGGCGGTGCGTTTTCTGGGAAAGATGCGACGAAAGTGGACCGCTCGGCTTCATATGCGGCACGTTATGTTGCGAAGAACATTGTCGCTGCAGGACTTGCAGATCGATGTGAAGTGCAACTTGCTTATGCAATCGGTGTTGCACAACCTGTATCGATTTCTATCGATACATTTGGAACAGGCACAGTCGAGGAAAGTAAACTTGTTGAGCTTACGCGTGGACTGTTTGACCTTCGTCCAGCAGGCATCATCAAAATGCTTGATCTGCGCCGCCCAATTTATAAACAAACAGCTGCATACGGTCACTTCGGCCGTACAGACATTGATCTACCGTGGGAACAAACGGATAAAGCTGATGCATTGAAAGAGTTAGCAGGGAAATAATGTAGTGTAAACACTGAAAGGCAGGATTTCCCTGTTTTTTGGTGTTTTTTCTGTTTAGGATGTTTGATTTAGCGGGCGTCATAGAGTGTAGCGAATCTGTCGTACACTCTCATCACAGGAGCTATAAACAAATGATACAATTGTTATAAAGTGAAACCTGATCGGAGAGGAGAGAGCGTCGGGCTATGAGTTTAATAGGTTTGTTACTACTGGTTGGGGTTGTTGCGTTATTTGTGTTAATTGGTTTAGTAATCTTTTTATTTATAAAAAAATAAGAGCTGCCTTCAAAGGCAGCTCTTTTATTACTGTTGTAAACTCTTGTAATACTGCCCTTTTTCGGCATACTCCTGAACAATCCGTTCCATGTCCGCACGATCGTCGTCATTCAGCTCACGCACGACTTTTGCTGGCGACCCGAGTGCTAGCGTATTCGGGGGAATCTTCTTACCAGGCGGCACGAGACTGCCTGCGCCAATGAATGCCCCTTCGCCAATTTCAGCACCGTCCAAAACAATGGAACCCATACCGATAAGCGCTCCTTTTTTTACCGTACAACTATGTAACGTTACTTGGTGCCCAATTGTCACCTCATCTTCAAGAATAAGCGGAAACTTTGGGCTTTGATGAAGGCAGCATAAGTCTTGAATATTTACTTTACGTCCAATAATTGTTGGAGATACGTCACCCCGGATTACGGTATTAAACCAAATTGTCGATTCAGGACCAATTGTCACATCACCTGAAATCGTCGTGAAGTCGCCAATGAAAACGGACGGATCAATTACAGGCGTTTTTCCTTTATAAGGATAAATCATGATGCTCTCCTCTTTTCTTTAGGTAGTGTATAATTATCGTAACAAAGATTAGGTTTTTATTGTAGATAAATAGGGAAATATATAGATAAAAGAACTAGATAGATGAGGGGAAGATGACCATGTGGAAATGGGAAGCGGAAGGGCCACCAAAAGCTGTCGTGGCCATCGTCCATAATGTGTACGAACATCATAGTAGAAATGCATGGCTTATTCAGAAACTAAGAAACAGCGGTTTTCATGTCGTGACAGGAGATTTACCTGGACACGGGGCGGAAGGTGTCGGAAAAATTCACGATGAACAATTTGATGCCTACGCTAAATTTGTGGAAAAATTAATAGCGGTCGGTCTCGATGATAATTTACCTTTGTTCATTATTGGACATGGAATAGGTGCCACCTTCGTAATGCGTCTTTTACAGCGAAAGAAAATTGAATGCGCAGGGGCTGTTTTTAGTTCCCCATGGCTAGCATTGCGTCATCAGCCACCTAAATTTTCGAACGTATTGACAAAATTCTCGTCATCCATGAAATTGAATCATGAAATTGACATTGAGATGTTAACACGCAATAGTGATTTATATGAAGAAGCTAAGCAAGATGACTTTTATAACGATGAATTCACCGTAGCCTGGTATAAAGAGTTACAATCATTCATGAAATTGGTTGCGCAGAGCGAAAGAAGTGTTCATGATATCCCAGTGCTTATGCATATTGCGGAAGAGGATAAAATAACAGACATAGTGCTTGCTAAGAAATGGTTTATCCGACAGGAACTTTCTGAGTTTCAATATAAGCAATGGAAACGGCTGTACCATGACGTTTATCAGGAACCAGAGCGCGAGGAAGTATACTTATATACGGAATCATTTATGAATAATGTTCTAAGGTCGCTAGGGTATGTCGTATAGGGAATACTTGGAAATGGTTTGTGAGTAAATGTGAAGAGGGAGGTGTTTACGATTACGATAATTGGGTTTGTACGACATGGCGTTACCGCGTGGAATAAAGAAGGAAGGGCACAAGGAAGTACTGATGTCCCACTTGATGATGAAGGAATTGAGATGGCACACGGTGTAGCTCAAAGACTTTCTGGTGAACAATGGGATGTCATCTACACAAGTCCTTTAATTCGTGCTGCAAAAACAGCTGAAATCATCGCGGACAGTATGCCTGATATCCGTCTCTTATCGGACAATCGCTTGCGGGAATCAGGGGGTGGCCTGGTTGAAGGATTGACGGAAATGGAGCGAGTAAAAAAATGGGGGCACTCATGGAGACAGCTGGAACTCGGTTTCGAACCGCAGGAAGAAATTATTTCACGCGGACTTAATTTCATAGAGGAAATAAAAGAATTGCATCCAGATAAACGAATCTTAGTCGTCAGTCATGGAGGATTTATTGGTCGATTGATAAAAGAGCTTGTCCCTTACAAGGATTTAGCTATGGATCTGGAAAACACATCAGTCACTATTATTAAACTGCAAGAAGATCGAAACCTATGCGAGCTGTTTAATTGTACGAAACATTTACAACGTATTAAGTAAGCATTTAAAACGCCAGAGAATGGCGTTTTTTATTTTGCGTATATTTAATAAGTCGAAATACATTATATTATTTAAAATATTCTATCATTCTAGTGACTATTAGACTATAATCAAAAATATAGTCTAATGAGGTCAGAATTTATGAGTGAAGTATGTCGAATCAAAGTAGAAGGAGGTAAGTGAAATGAAATCGATTAAAGCAAAAATTATTGTCAGTGTAATAGCGTTATTTTTCATTATCCTTACGGTAGTAAACTTGTTCGTTAATCTTCAAATGCAAAAGCAAACGGAAAATGTACTTATAAATCAAAGTGAAGTTGCCGTGCAGGAGATGAGTCGATCGATTGAAAACAGTATGTTGCAATATGAAAAAACGCTATATTTGCTTACCGAAAATCCGGAAGTCACATCATTTATAGAGACGCAGTATGGCACTGGAAGTGATAGCGAATTAAGTCGAGGCATCGAAAAGGTCTTTAATGATTATATGGGACAAATGACGGATACGGATTTAATGTATTTTGGATTCGAAAACAAATATACCAAATTTGTTCCCCATCTCGTTATCGATGGATTTGATCCGACTAGCCGCGTATGGTATACAGCAGCTAGCGACCAACCAGACAAAGTTGTATGGTCGAATCCATATGTCGATGCAGCGTCAGGTGGATATGTTATTACGGCATCTAAAGCGATGAAACGAAACAATTCACTTGTTGGTGTTATTGGGGTAGACATTAGTTTGGGAAATATTACTGATAGTGTATCCAAAAGTGAATTTGGATTTGGAGGCTACCCATTCTTATTTGATAGAAATGATGGGGCAATCGTTCACCCTCATTTACTAACAGACAAAGAGGAATTGGCGGATTTATCTTATTTAACGGCATTATTTAACGAAGAAAAAACTAAGGGAATCGGACAATACAATGAAGATAAGAATGAAATGGTCGGCGTTTTTACCGAAGTCCCGCATTTCGGTTGGACAGTTGGTGCCGCGTTCAATCAAGATGCAATTGATGGTTCAGTTAGTCAAACTAGGAACTTAATCATCATAACTTTCATATTAGCAGGAATAGTAATGATTGTTGTTCTTTGGTTCTTAATATCAAGAATTGTTAGTCCTCTCGGTGAAATTCGTACAGCAATGGATAAGGTGACGGAAGGAAACCTTAACGCATACGCGGATGTGAAATCGAAGGATGAATTTGGTCAACTTGCAAACAATTTTAATGCTATGACTTCAAAAGTTCGTGATGTTATTACATTGGTTAACCTTTCTGTCGATGAAGTTCGTTTAGCGGCAGAAAGCTTAAGTGCATCCGCAGAAGAGACGAATGCCGTTAGTGAGCAGATGGCGGGGGCTATCGATGATATCGCATCAGGTGCAACGAAATCCGCACATGATACAGAAGATGTGACGCAAACAGTTGGCTATTTAAGCGAACAACTAATAGGGATTCAAGAAAAAGCGAGCATTATGACAGGCATTGCAATAGAAGCTGAAGAGGTCAACAAAAGTGGAGTCAGCCAAGTCAATCAGCTACAATTGTCGTTCGATGGCTGGAAGACAAATCTGCAATCGATGGCGGATGTCGTTGGAGATTTGGAAACGAAAGTTGGAGCAATCGGAATTGTCATGGAAACGATAACTCAAATTTCCACGCAGACGAACTTGTTGGCGCTTAATGCGAGCATTGAGGCAGCACGTGCTGGCGAACACGGTAAAGGCTTTGCGGTCGTTGCTGATGAAGTGAGGAAACTAGCTGAACAATCTGCACGAGCAACAGATGAAGTAAAAGCGACCGTTCAAGAACTTCAAAATGGCTCCCACCAAGTTTCGAGGCAAATGAGGGAAACGGGGGAGACATTTGAGGAACAAGGAAAAGTCGTGCTGGCTACACAAATGACGTTCGGAGACATTTCCAAACTCATGAATAAGCTTGAACAGTCCATCAGCAGTGTCTATGACGAAGTAAATAAGGTCGTTGAACATAAGGAGACGGTTATGGAGACAATTGAAACTATGGCGGCGACAGCTGAAGAAACAGCTGCGGCAAGTGAAGAAATTAGTGCATCGACGGACGAGCAGCTTCGGGCAATCCGTGAGGTAGCACAAGCCGCGGATACATTGGCGGGGTTAAGTGACAATCTGCACACCGCCATGAGCCATTTCAAAGTTTAATAACAATTAGCTGCCGGGAAATTGGAAGGTTTTTGTTTAGAGTTAAAATTAATCTTAATCATCTTGCGGTTCTGTCTTTGGACGGAGCCGCTTTACTAGTAGGCGGTATAACGGAATCGGTAAAATACTTAATGGTTTTGCTACTATAATCTTTGTACTATACAGTCGGCGCTTAACGAATAGAAGATTCTTCCAACAACGCTTTGTCGCTTTGTTATGGTCTCACGCAATAAGCCCGATAGTAGATTGCTGAGGAGGGATTGAACTGCATCCCTCTACTTCGTCTCACACTTGTTGCTCATTCGCTAAATTCGTTCGTAAAACTGGTGAGGTATACCACCTTGTTAATCTTAATATGTAGTGCAGATATTACTTTTAACTTTTTTGGATGCCTTCAATGACTATCACTAAATAGCAGGCGACCTCTATTTCAAACGATGTATATTTTTGGGTCCATAATGGTACCGACAGGATAAGGTATGCTATATTTATGTATAAGTATCAGTTTTTCTGTCGAACATTGTAAGACAGTTTCTGAGAATGCTAGGTTATATATGTATTCTTATTTATCCTTTCAACACCGTTTGTTCATGTACCCTACTAATCAGTGGATAATTCGTCTCAACGTGATAGGTGAACTTACTTGAAAAGATGAATTATGAAGCATGGATAATACATTGAAAAGGGGAATTATCTTTTGAACACTAAAAAACTTTCGTTATACGCTACAGCACTATTATCGACGGCACTTATATTAGGTGCGTGTACCGATAAAGAGATAGTAAAGAACGCTCCTACGAATGAGGAAATTCAGAGCGAGTTCGGTTTCCGTTCATTTGACTTAGATATAGATACAGTCAAGAAGAGAGATGCAATTGAAGCTTCATTTGACTTGGATATGTCCGAAACCGAAGCAGAATACAAGAACAAATTAAATAACATTAAGCTATCAGGAGATAAAGCTTATAGTGAATTGCAACCGATTTTTAAAGAGCTAGGTTTAACAACAGACATGTCGAGAGAAGAAGTAATAGAAAAGGTGTCCAAAGCATTTGGTGCAGAAGATTACGCGGAGTTTGATCTGGAAATTGAATTCACAGATGGAAGTGAGCAAGAATTTTCGGATATGAAATAATAAACTACCGGGAGAATTCTAGTTTTCGGGGTAAATAGTACGCAATATTCAAAGCGCCGAACCTCAAAAGTTCAGTGCTTTTTGTTTTTATCATATACAACTAGTATTAGCTTCTGCATTACTAGTTACTTTGCCTAACCAATAATTTTACGACCGGAATAAGTGGAAAAGTAACACGGAATTAAAGATATGAATGATTAAGTTTTATTGAATTGACGGAGACATTTTTTCACTTACCTAACATTGTGGTGAACGAAGCGCGATTGTTATAATAAGAATCTTTTAAGTTGGGCAGGAATTTATCATAAAGAATAGAATATAGAGCATAGTAGTCTATAAACGCATAGTACGTTATATGGTAAATAATATGAATTATATAGTAGACGGGGGTATTGTATGAAAGAAGGCGGCAAAAGTGAGCTCATTTCGTGGATACAATCAGTAGCAATTGCATTCGTCATTGCAATCGTCATACGCCAATTTTTATTTACACCAGTTGTCGTATCGGGTCAATCGATGCAGCCGACTTTTGAAAATGATAATAAAATTGTCATCTCAAAAGTGTATAAGATTGATCGTTTTGACATGATTGTTTTCCATGCTCCGGATTCAGAGGACAATTTCATTAAGCGGGTAATTGGTCTTCCGGGAGATGTCGTCGTCATGAACAACGACAAGCTTTATATAAATGGCGTGGAATATGAAGAGGACTATGTGCAAGAGAATAAAGCTGGGATTTTCGAAGGCCAGAAGTTAACACAAGACTTTAAAGTGGAAGTACCTGAAGGCTATTTATACGTGCTTGGAGATAATCGAAGAAACAGTACAGATAGTAGAATCATCGGTTTCATCGATGAAAAATCAGTTATTGGTTCAGTGAAGTTCAGGTTCTATCCATTTCGTGAAATGGGAATACCAAAATGAAAAATCACTCTAAATGTTCCGTGCTCATTGGAATTGACGGTCTTGGCGGATCGGGAAAAACGATGTATGCCTATAAATTGCAGCAACAGTTAGAGGGCTCAGTGATCTTGCACCTTGATGATTTTGTGCACAAAAAGGAAGTCCGTTATAACGAGAATTATGAAGAATGGTATTGCTATTATCATTTACAATGGCGGTATGATTATTTAATACAAAAATTACTGCTACCATTGAAAAGTGGTTTGGATGTGAATGAGACAATCGAAGTGTATAACAGAGAAACTGACAGTTATATACTGCGGGAAATTGAAATCCCCGCGGGAACAACAGTAATCGTTGAAGGGGTTTTTCTACAACGTCCTGAATTGAGACCGTATTTTGAAATAGTCGTCTATCTAGAGTTGGATCAAGAGACGAGGTTAAAAAGGATTACAGATAGGGACATCTATATGGGGAATAAGAAAGAAATCGCTTTAAAGTACGACCAACGGTATTTCCCTGCGGAAGAAAAGTATATAGAACAATGCAATCCATTAGCTTTGGCAGATAGAGTTGAAAATGAAGTGAAAGAGGGGCTAGTATGACATTTCCAGTTTTAAATACGCCGCGACTTCGATTGACTAAAGTGGAATCAGGTCATGCGCCTGCACTATTTACCATTTTTTCAAATCCACAAGTAGTTAAGTATTATGGGATGGATCCGATGTACGAGTTGGCTCAGGCGGAAAAAATTATTGAGCATTTCAGAAGTACTTATGAAACAAAAAGAGGAATGCGCTGGGCGATTACGATAAAAGACGGGAACCAGTTTGTAGGCACAATTGGATTGAATAACTTGGCACTTGGTATGAAAAGAGCGGAAGTTGGATTTGAAATACATCCAGACTTTTGGAGAAGCGGTATTACCTCTGAAGCATTACAAGCAGTTTTGGATTATTCATTTGATGAACTCGGATTGCACCGTATGGGGGCAGTCACATTTCCTGCTAATAGTGCATCTATCGGACTGTTAGAGAAGAATGGATTCATGGCAGAAGGAAAGTTAAGAAGTTATTTATTCCAAAATGGGCATTCCCACGATGCATTGATATTTTCAATTCTGCACACTGAATGGAAGATAAATCAGTAACAACACCCCAAGTACTCTGCATATAATTTTGAGACCACTGAAAAATGGATTCAGACTTACGAGTAGCTTTAATTGAAAATCATTAAATTAAGAAAGGTCTATTTCTCTTACAAGAAATAGACCTTTTCAAGTGTGTATACCGCATGCACCTTAGTTAACACCTCCCTTAACGTAAGTAGTTAAATCCATTGCACAATAAGAAAACATACTAAGATCAGTAGTACTAACCATTGCCTTGGTCTGCACTACTGTTCTTAGTATAATTTATAACTTGCGTCCTCTGCTACTTAATAGGCAATAAACCATTGCCAGTTGTAATATAGATTTTTCCATCTATTTCAACCGTTTTCACTATACTTTCCTTCAAGCGAATTATGCCACGTTCCTCCACTACTGTTGATTCTTTTTTAAAGAGAACGGGGGTAATGGATTTATATATAGTGTACTTGGTATAAAAAACATCTTCAATTAGTGGTGTTTTTGAATTCGTCTTTTCAGAGATAAAGTATGGTTTTGAAAGAATATCATTACTTTCTACATACGCATAAAAATAAGTCGGTAGTAAAAACGCCCTAAAACAACACGTTGTTACAATGATTATTACAAAAAATGATAATGTATCTGCTGCCCGTATATTTACATCTTTTTTAACTGAAATTATGTAAATTGCAGAAGGAAAAGAAAAGACAGCGATCAATAAAAGCCATTTATCAATACTAGTTCTATTGACCACAATAGTCCATCCAAAAAACTTCATTATAAAAAGAAATATAACGATGGAGGCTAAGCTTAATAAAGCAATATAAATCTTTTTCATTTTTTCACTCCCTTAAAAATACTAGTTATTCCCAATAATAGCATACTCATTGTCTTCTCTTACAAAGACTACCGAATAACGCGAATATACCAAAAAATCAATTCGGTTATACCTAACCAAGTCAAATAGAAATATCGAAGAGAAGATAAGGGGGAAAGAGATATGTCTTATACTATCACCAACAATTACATCCCGGAGTCCTTATCCCCCGCAGTTACAGTCTTTGCTACTAATTGGTTATTTTAATGATGGTGAGATGGAATTGCTGGATACAAATCAACTGAAGCAATATTTTGCTGTATCGGTCAAGCATTTAAAACCAGCCAGTCTTGCACATCGCATTATTACACATTAATGGTATACTTTGTATAAATTGAAATAGGGAAAAATGACATCAAATCTAAATTATTGATAGGTTCTATTGTTCTTGTGATTGGTGTTGCATTCGTTGGGGTACGTGCCATTTTTACTTACGGGTAGGTTTGTCATTTTATAGTAAATGTAACTTTTAGCCGAACGCTACGTATATATTAAAAAGGGGAGGTAATGTAATGCATTGGATAATGTGGATTTTCTGGGGGTTCTTTGTAACTTTAATTGTAGGCGTCTATCTTGTGGATTTTTTGACTAAAAGGAAATATAGTTTTCATGAACAGGAAAAGTCATTAAATCAGAATTCAGCTGTAAACGATACTCTACGAGAAGTGGGACGGATTGATCAACAAATTGGACCGTTTTAAATTAAGGAAACCTCATAAATACTTCAACTAATGAAAGCTTTAGTTGAACAAGTAGCTGCCTGTAAGGGTAGCTTTTCTTATTGAACTCTCATGAAAATTAAACGCAGCTCTTTTTTTTAAAAAAAAGTACAGCGTCTAGATTATGGAACAGATTACTTGTTGTCTTGCGCGTTCTTCAATAATGCTTCGAAGATAGCGAACTAACTCCTTTAGAGAAGGAGTAATATAGGGAAAAAAGTACGTTACTTATTCAATAATTTTTATCTTTGGTTTAGTAAGCGGGATGTTTATTGTTATCCCTTTATTTGGTGATGTGTTTAGGTGAGTGTTTTTTATGATAGATGAATTGATGAAATTGCAGCAGAGAATGGGTGAAAGTTACCTGTTCTTTTTTATTTGACTAAAAGGAAGATTATCGGGAAGTGTTTGCAGACGTTATACGCAATATAAACCTTAGCCTTATCACCTGCCAAAAAGATGACAAATTAGTTGGAAAGTGACATTGGATTTTTGTAGTCTGATTAATCAATACGCATGCTATAATATATAAATATGTGAACATATTCCAAATAAATAAAAAAATGCAATTTTAGAGATTAAAAGGAGAATATGATAATGAAAAAAACAATGCTGTTAATGTTAACAGTTATTATTATAGCTGGTTGTAATGGAATATCTTCAAACAATACTTATAAGCAAGCAGAAGGCAAAGTTATTGTGGGTACTCACGATTATATAATGATGATAGGTGAGTTCGAATGGCTAGATACTGACGTGAAATTTAGAAAAATTGGTAGTTCAGATATAAATGACTTAGCAGTTGGATTCAATACATTACAAGTTGAAAAAGGTGGTAAATTAAAAATTGAAATTGAAGAAAATCCTTCATCTATCATCCTAAAACAATGGAACGAAGATGAAACAAGTGATGTTGTTGAACTTAAAGATAATGAAATAATCCTTCCATCGGAAGAGGGATATTATATTTATGAAGTTATCGTAGAATGGAACAAAGGAAAAGCAACTTATGTTTTTGATATTAATATAAAATGAAACAAAAATTCATTGGGATGGTTGTTAGTATACAGGATTTTGGGAGGTATTCTATTTTCTTGTTGTTTAGTTAAATTTACATAACTATAGATTTAAACGGACCTGGCGTTCAGCGGAAATCCTGTTAACTCAACGATGTATAAAATTGGATGCATACAAAAAACGAAGGATCGCAGGGGGAAACTGAGAGTTTATAGGGTTATGAAGTATAATTACCTGCCGAGAATTGACGTTTTGTTAACCTCGTGTGCATGGTTATACAAGGCTGTTCAGCGATCGAATTCCTTGTTGAACTAACTGGCAGTTTAGTGAGATAAGAGATATTGTGAAATTAAAAAAAAGAAGGGGATGATAAAATGGTGCTTTTTGTAGGGTATGTATTTGCATTCATAGGAGCACTTGCTGCTTATCATCTAAGCGAAGGTAAGTCAAAGAAAAGGAAATACATTGTTTGGGGAATCACTTTTATGTTGGTAATCTCACCATTATTATCTTTTCAGATTGGTTTAACCTATGGCTTAATTATTAGGAATATATGGGCAATACCAGTAACAATTATTATACTGTTTACGATTGGTTTCATCATAGGACTAATTATACTATTAATAGGCATATTCAAGAAGAAGGAAACGGACGTTCCTGTATAAATCATTAAACTCCCATGAAAATTTAAAAACGCTCTAAATCTATAAAACCGCATAACAAAAAAACTCAGAAAAAGTTTTTTGAAAAAAGGCTGAGCCTACAAAATGATTATATAAGTTGAAAGTTAATCAAGAACCAACTCCATTCTTCATAGAATAAAGGCAGGCTGGTGTAATAACCAGAGTAGGATTAATCTCCCATGTGTGCTACTCGTATAGAGTGCGACAGTCTGTGATGCACCGTGGTCGTTGGAGTCAGACTAACGGATGGGCTCTATGGCACCATAGTTAATCGACCTTCCTCTCCCAGCCGTAATATCCAATACCCGTACTGTACACATTTTCATCCCCTATGGTGTAGCGCTGATTTTGCGCTTCATGTATGGCTAATGGGGCAGGTTCGTTCGAGAGAAAATTTGAAACATTTTGCATTATAAAACGTATTACAGGTGGTAGGATTTATATTATGGAGGTGTTTTTTTGAAAAGAATTTCTCTTTTTATAATTTCTTTGTCTTTAATTATCTCACTGATGGGATGCAGTTCAAGTGTTCAAAGTAGTATAAAAGATTTTAATGACAATGATATTGCAGCTATTGTCAAAGACAAAGAAATTACGATAGGTGAATTAAGATTTTTGTATCCAGATGAAGAGGTGTTGGAAAGTATTGAGGGAACTGTAAAAATCGAATTAATTCTGCAAGAAGCTAAAAGAATGAATTTGGATGTTTCCGATAACAAAGATCTACAAGAGGAAACAATGATGTTGCTACCTCTTAGAGATAAAGAAGATCCATTCGGAAAATCTATGATTGATTTTATCGAAATGCAAGCTCAAAAGTTAGGTATGGAACCTAAAGAATATTATAAGAAGTACGTAGAAATCAGGAGTGAACAAATTGCTTATATAGATGCTTATACGCAAGAAATGTTTGGTGAACCAGACGCATACAACGAAGATGGGTTAGAGGTATACAATAAAAAAGCCAATGACTTTTTGAATGAATTTGTAAAAGAACATAAAAATGAGATTAAAATACTAATTAAGTAACTTTAATATGCATCTCTTTTTTATTGTTTCAGAAGGAAAATTTGTTTAGATTAAGAATATGTACAGATATAACTGCGGGTTATATCTGTACATATTTGAATAGGTGAAAAAAATGATTTCAATCGATAGAAAACTAAGATTACGAGATTTAGAAATTTTTCGTTTCTTTAAAGACAATAAAATGTTGGCTTATGTCATTATTGAAGATACTAGAGGACCATTTACAGAAGAAGATAAAAAGTTAGAGCCACTTTGTTTTTTAGATGACGAAGATATAAATATAATTGTTAATGTATTCAAAATTTATTTCTTGTCAGATGAACCTTTAGAAAAAGAAGATTCGATGATGTTAAGACAGTTTTTTGGAGAATTAGTTGACATTAGTTCTGTTACAAACTATATTACTCAAGAATTTATACAGAAAGACTTATATGAACATGTGGATGATTCGTGGGATATTAAAACTCATCAAAGAATATTAGATATAGTTGGTTCAAAGTATAAGATCCAATCAATTGATGAAAAAAATTGGTTAAATTTATCTCAAGAATAATGTCAATTTAGTTAAAAATGGGTTACTTAGGTAACTCTTTTTTCTTGTTGAACTAACGGGGCAGGTTAGTTCAACAAACTTTCATATTAATTATGATGCCGAAATCCAATAAATGGTATGATTTGAAAAAGTAGGAGGAACACAATGAACAAAAAATATAGCAAGTGGTCTGCCATATTAAGTATTATTTGTGCAATAACTATTTTTACTTCTTATGCAATTGCACCACAAGAGCCTGAAGGCTCGATGGTTGTACTTCTAAAAATATTATTTTTCACTTTCATTATCGCGGGTGTTCTTAGTCTGATACTTAGCTATTTGGCGTTTAAAAACAAAGAAGAAGGCTTTCTGAAGAAGATAGCCCCTATTATAATTTTATTGATATTGTTAGTGTTCGCCCTTTCACTTATTGGAATAGTAGTAAGTCTGGGTGATTTATTTTAATGTCGCTTATTGCACTAACTGGTGCGATTGCTTTATAAGCGATTTCGTCTATATCGCAATTGGGCCAGATTGACGAATCTTATTTCGAGTCAAAAACGTTCAAAAGGTAAAGGAGTTTTTTTGATGAGCATTTCTGAAGTTACTATCCTGCCACTGATTTACAGCGGAATGTTTATTTTCTTTTTAGTTCCATCTGCTAAGAAGGAAAGTAGAAAAGTGCATAAAGGACAATCAACCTTTCTATTTGTTTTTAAAGACAACTTAGCTAAGATGGTCTTTCAAAAAAAGGCTGTATTGGCTTTAGCATTGTTCGGAATTACGTTATTCATTATCCAGTCAGTGTTTGCTGGTGCAGAATGGCATTATAATGCGCATAGCGGCTATCCACCGATTAGTTATAAATCATCAGCGCTATTCACCATGAGCGGTACGATAATATATACAGCCATGCTCTTGCTAGCACTTGGATACGGGAGAACGATAAAAAGTATGAAGAATGCAAAGTAACAACAATCGGGCGCGATTGTTGAATAAATTGCCTTAAGGCGAGCTGGCTGCCCTTAAGGAAACCATATAAAGCAAACGGGCCAAATTATAGAATAACTATGTATTTGAAACTTAATTTTGCTTAAATCGTAATAAATATAAGAGTGAGGAATATAAAAAATGTATAACCATGAATAAGCCACTAAGAAAGGTGGGATATAAATGAAAAAATATCAATTCAATGATGTGAGATACATGAAAAAAAAGAATGCTATTCAAGTGGAAAACAGGGAGAAAGAGAGTGTTGGAACCATTGAAAAAGCAGATATTACAGGATGTGAAAAGAGAAGTGTAGTGTCATTTACTGCTCACAAAGGATCCGAAATTAAGATAGGGATTAAAAAACGAAATATCAAAAACTTACTTGTTGCTACATATATCATTGAAACAGAAGAGAAGACCTATTTTTTGAAAGATAAGCCAGGGAATAGCCTACTCTACTTTTGTGTTGTAGGAAAAATTGATGAACAAGACATACGTATTGAAGAAAATTGGAGCAGCGAGATAGAAGTGAAAATAGACCAAATTCATATCGCTACTATCAAAGCAAATGAGTTCACGCTTAAAACAACTATACTCACTGAAGACAATATTTACGAATCAACTTTACTTTTTGCTGTTACTATTTTGATGTACTTTATGTATAAAATTTATAAGAATGAATCCGAATTCGTTGAAAATATATTGTTTGATTAATGCGGACATAACTAGGTACTCATGTATAACCTTAAGTCTTAATATAAAGGAGCAACCAATTGGATTCATCGAAGTTTAGGATTAGTCGATTGTTTTTGTATTTTCTACTAGTATCGGTATTTCTCTTTGTATCGGGTAATGTCGGACGATATTTAATAGAAACTCACGATATTGAACGAAAAGTAGCCATGCTTCTACAAGGGGGGATTTTTACTGGATTAACGCTCATTGTACTCTATATACTGAAGAGAAAAAGTCCCGAATCGTTTAAAAGTATCGGCCTAAAAGGTGTAAATTCATCATCTAAGATGGCTATTGGAATTGCATTGCCTTTTATCTTACTTGGAGTAGGTATTTTAACGGCCTATTTATTCGGCGGGATTGAAAATCTCAGTATGAACTTGACAACAAGTGCTGTAATTTCCGTTTTAATCAATACAATAACAGCATTTATATACGAAGCATTTCCAGAAGAAGTCTTTATACGTGGTTTAATATTTGAAGAGTTGCAAAAAAAGTTCCGCTTTTTTACTTCGTTAATTTTGCAACCGTTAATCTTTATTTGTGTACCGATAACAGTGATGGCGATGGAATCAATATTCTTTGATAAGCCATTTGCAATAACTATAGATTATTTTATATTACTCTTCGCTTTTGGAATTGCTCTACAGCTTTATAGAGCATATACCGGTTCACTATGGATGAATATAATATTCCATTTGGTTTACCTTGAAGTAGCTAGATATATTTCTCTGGGAGGTCTATATGAATCAGGTGTTGCGCTTTTAGAGTTTGATGAGACGTTTGAAGGCTTCATGTCGCTATACTTATCATTTTTGTTTATTGTAATACTTAGTGTCGTGGTGTTATCAGTTTTAATATTAAATGATAAAAGAAAAATAAGACGTAACCGCTCTTTGTGATTAGGATTTAATAAAAAATACTTTAGAATAACAAATCTACTACAATCGGGCGCGATTGTTTAATAAGCGTCTCTGTTCTTATTAAACTAACGAGGTGCTTGTGCGGCCGAGCCTAGGTCGTATCATATAGCGGGTGGGATTCCCGTCGAGAAAGAACTAGCCATTCACTCGTAGCGAGTCTTGGAGGGCTATTGGTAACAGTAGCCTTTAAGCGTAGACAGTTAGGTGGCGGGCCGAAAGCCAACTGGTTGAAGGGATTGAGCTCCATAATGTTAGTAAATCGAGAGGGCTTATGCCTTAAGCACAGCAGAAAGCTACATTTTATCCATCGTTAAAGGCAAGAAGGATAAAACCTCTCTGGAGTCAGAGACCTTGGCACGTGTCACATTGATAGGATACGGCAACTCGGGAGACCCTACCGGTCTTTTCTGCTTATAGAAGAGTATGGTGTACAAGCGATAATAAGCAAGGAAGCCAAATGCCGTTGTAGGGAGTCGGATAGCAGCGTAGTACCAATGAAGTTGGGTAATGCCGATGGAGGAAAGGCTGCTACCAAGTTATCACCCTTATTAGGGACACATTTACTACACACAGAGGTAGGGATACTAAATGGAAACAAAACTAGTAAGGATAGCAGAATCAGCAAAAATCCGAGTGAAAGAGATTAGCTATTTTTTGTGAATGGTGACTAGGAAGAGCCGTGTGCGTAAATAGCGCAAGCACGGTTCTGTGAGGGGGGAGGAACACAATTTACCGTAAGGTAGAGAGGTTCCCTTCTACTCGACTACTGGAACAACAATAATGCTCTTCTTATTGTGCTAACGGGGGAGTTTAGTTTTTTAAAAAGATGACAATCACTTGTTACACTCTTCAGGGGAGTTTGTGAGGTAGGATGGTGATATCAATTGAGCATTCCAGTTTTAGGGTTGATTTTACAAGTGTTTTTTATGTTATCTATTTCTGTTTTTAACTTTATTAGAATTTTTGTAATGGAACAGTTTAATGTATATCCAGTAGCATTTTTTGAGTTATTTCTTGGATTAGCCAGCTTTGTTAGTGGGATATATGGTATTTTGAAAAGAATTAATCCTTTAATTTCTATATTCGTTTCTCTTTTTGGGGTACTAATTTGTGTATTTTTTGTCTTTGTTTATCTTGTACCTGAAGCAGGAATACCACCAGTTATCCCTTGGTTGTATTCTGAATAAATTTAGGCCTTTGTTTACTAACGGGCGCTTTAGCGGAAGATTATTGAGTTGCTTTGGCAGCTCTTTTTGCTTATTGAACTAATGCCGTAGTTTTGTTTAGGAGGAAAAAAAGAGGAAGTTATTGGGGGAGACATTATATTATGAGTACATTTGTTTATATGGTGAGACACGGTGAATCGCCAAAAGAAGGAAACGATAGAACCAGAGGATTAACCGAAAAAGGTTATTTAGATGCTAAACGAGTGACTGACATTTTGAAAGATAAAGAAATTGATGTAGTTACTTCAAGTCCATATATACGCTCAATTTTAACTGTAGAACAGTTAGCCCAACAAATAGGAGAGGAAGTTTTAGTTTTTGAAGATTTAAAAGAGAGGATATTCTCTTCAGGAAACAATCGAGTATCAGATAAAGAATTGGTTCCACTTTTAGAGAAGTCATTTTTTGAATCAAATTTCTCTTTAGAGGGAGGAGAATCAAATGCTGATTGTCAAAAAAGAGCTATAAAGGTCTTAAAAGAACTATTAGAAACTTTTAGAGATAAAAAAATAGTGATAGGTACTCACGGGGCTGTTATGACCTTGATGATGGAATATTTCGATAGCACTTATGACTTGGATTTTTTACATAGCACATCAAAACCTGATATTTATAGAATGGAATTCAATGAAAAGAAATTAGTGAATGTTCAAAGACTATGGGGTGTAAATGTTGATGTTAACCAATAAAAAAAGTTTTTTGTTCTTAAACTATCGGGCGTTTTAGTTTAGTAATCATCTGCCTTTACAGGGCAGATTTTCTTATTGAGTAATGTAGTTAACTTCCGTGAACTTGCTAGCGTAATGTTAACTAGAGGTGTATGGCGCATACAAGTTCTTACATCGATCGAATCGAAGGTTTGCGGGTGGAGATAATCGAGATTCTTGTTAAACTAACGGGGCAGGTTAGTTGAAGAGTGTTGTTTAACTTGTGTTCAACAATCGGACCAGATTATTGCATGAATTTCACATAAATACTCTGAAAGGAGATGTTCTTATTTGTTTCAGAACACAGACGATAATTACAAAAAATACTTTTGGAAAAGATTTTTTATTCTATTTACTCCAATTTTCTTAATCGGTATTATTTCCGAGCCTTATATATCTAATAATCCCTTTTTTGAGCTCGAAGATTATGGGGCATTTATTTTCTTTTTACTGTTTTATGCCCTTGTTTTGGGTGGAATATCAGCTTTCATCATTTCATTTGCGTGGAGATTAAAACAATCAAAGGAATAGTTTTGTATTTAGTTCAATAAGGAGTAAAGCCTTTTTCCTTATTGAACTAAAGGGGCAGGTTAGTTGAATAAAGTACATTAGGATGAATATGGTAAAATGAAAATAAAAAATAACTCAAATGTTTTTGTTCAGCTTCCTCTATTGAGCTAAGAACGTTATATTTTAGGGGGATTTTAAATGGAGAAAATCTTAGTGAAAACAGGGATATATTCATTGGTTTTATCTTTCTTCTTATTCGTAGTCTTTATGAAAAGAGAAGTAAGCACAACTGATTTTGAGGGGATGACTTCATTTGTTGTAACGCCTTATCCAGAGTTTTTCTTTCAAATTATTAGATATTCTATTATCACTTCAATCATTGCAGTAATATGTGTATTGCTATATATACTGTTAAATAAGGAAAAAGAGTAACAAACTCAACAGGTGTATTACTACTTTATAGATATTGTGAAGGTTTGTACTTAAACTAACGGGTGCTTTCGTATTATAAGGTTAACCAGTTTTTACTGGTTGACCTTTTTTTAATTGGATTTAATATATCAGTAGCCAGGGTAGGACGTACGGGTGCGTGGGGCATTGATCCCGTCAAGTAAACTGTCCACCCCCTACTTGTAGAAACATGTTTGAGGCTGGTTGGGACGTAGATCTCGTATAACAAGCGAAGCTATGACACTACAAGAAGGATTAGGGGTACTGGCAAGTAGAAATTAGAGGAGGAATAAAAATGAATCCAGTAGTTGGCCTGGATGTGGCAAAAGGAGAAAGCCAAGTTCAGGCATTCTTAGATAAATCAAAACCGTTTGGAAAGAGCTTTTCTGTGAAGCATACCAGAGAGGAATTACATCGCTTTATTGGATTTTTAAAAGAGATAGAAAAGATGACAGGACAAATGCCTATGGTCATTCTAGAATCCACTGGTCATTATCATACCCCCGTTGTTCAATTCATGGAGGAACATGATGTTATATATATCTTGCTTAACCCTATAATTTCTTATCAGGCTAAGAAGTCCAGTTTAAGAAAGGTGAAAACGGACGCAATCGATGCGTATCAGTTGTGTGTACTTTATTACAAAGAAGATTTTGAACCTCATAAAAACAGAGGGCTTCAGCTTTTAGACCTTCGAAATCTTTCAAGACAACAGGAGATCGTTACGAATATGTATGTAGAAGCAAAACTTCAGTTTCATACTATTTTAGATCAAGTATTTCCTGAATATCGGAAGGTTTTTGGTGATCTATATTCAAAGGTTTCTTTATTGATGTTAGAGGAATTTCCGACTTCAGAAGCCGTCTTATCAGCTGGGGAAAGTAAAATAGCCGTGCGTGTTGCAGAGTTCTGCCCTAGTCGTTCTGTCCAATGGGCAAGAGAAAAGGCAAAAAAAATAATGGATGCCGCAATGCGAAATCCATTTCAAAAAGTCGTGTATCAAAGTCACTTAATCAATCTTCAAATGTATATTGAGATGCTTTTTCAGTACCAAGGACACCTTTCAATTTTAGAGAATCGTATTGTGACCTTGGCAAATGAGCTAGAAGACTACAAGATTGTCCAATCGATTCCTGGAATAGGAGAAAAAATCGCTGCAACGATTATCTCCGAAATTGGTGAAATCGATCGGTTTAGTCATCCGAAAAAACTGGTTGCCTTTGCAGGAGTAGATCCCAGAGTTTACTCATCAGGAAAGTTCACAGCAACAACCAACAGTATTACTAAAAGAGGTTCAAGCAGACTGCGTCAGGCCTCGTATCTAGCAGTATTATGTGGAATAAGAAGTTCAAGGAACAAAAAGCTTAAAGAATTCTATGATAAGAAAAAGTCAGAAGGAAAGCCTGCCAAAGTAGCGATTGTAGCCTGTATTAATAAATTACTTCATTGGATTTATGCATTATTAAACAGAAAAGAATCTTTCCTTGATATAGCTTAATTAACAGTTTTAATAATGAGAGAGAAAATCTTCCAAAAGGTTTTTGGAGGGCTGTTTGGCATGCTCAAAATAGTATAACATAGGGTTAATAATTATTTTAGAGAAAAATATTGACATCCTATTAGCTGGTTTAGTGTAACAACAGTAATTCTTTTCTTATTGTGCTAACGGGGCAGGTTAGCTTAACAAAACGTATGAACAATTATGGTAATATGGGCTTGAAAAGGGGAGTGACTGTGACCTATCTAACCATTCTTTATATGTGTTTGTTAGCGGTGTTTATCAGTGCTATTGGTGGTTTCCTGAGCTATAAAGTAAGTCGTAAATTTTTTAACACTGAAGCACTTAGATATATATTGGGAGGCATAGTAGCTTTACTTTTAAGCTACCCAATGACAATATTTCTGCAACTTGGTGGAGTATGGTTCTATCACTTGCCTATCGCAGTGCTGGCGATAGTTTTATATGTCGCGTTCTATTTGAATTCGAAGGGTAATTGGAAATTGATAGCGTGGTTCGGTTTAGTTGTGTTAACTGTAATTATTGCAACACACGTTTATCTAATCATAATCTCTATCTTCTTAAGCTAACTGGGTACGCGCGATAAGTTCTGTTATAAATGAAAACAGCGTGAAAGACAGGAGATTCTGTGATTTAAAATCTCAACTTTACAATGGAGGGTAGGAATGAAGGAACCACGTTACCTAAAACCATCGCGTTAATACTTCTGCTTGCATTATTACTGATAGGTTAGAAGTTCTGAAGCCAGATGAAGTCGACAGAACAAAGGCTAAAGACATTCCTAAGGAAAAGGTATGCCGAGCGGCTGAAAAGCTAGACATGGTGAGAATAGTTCCTTTATAAAGGAACTGACGGACTTTCCAAAAGGTTTAAAGTTAGAACATGAGGAAACTCATATACCATCCAACGACGGGCTAAATGGTGTAAAGTAAAAAAAGTACCTTATGAATAACAGCAAGTGCAGGGGGAGAAAATGAAGAAAGAAATTAAGATTGTATTTAGTATAAGTTTTATATTTTACTTATTGGTATTGGTGTTTATATTATTCTTAGGTTTTAGGGGTTATAGGTATGACCTACCATTCTTAGAGTATATGAAAAACTCTTCAAATTTCGTTCCATTTAAAACTATAAATACATATTTTCAAGCAATACTTGATAGAAGTATAAATTTGGATATCCCTATCAAAAACCTTTTTGGTAATTTTATTTTGTTTTTACCAATGGGTATTTATTTACCATTTTTCATAAAGAAAACAAACAAAGTAATGGTATTTTCTATTTCAATGATTGTATTATTATTTATTATTGAGGTAATGCAATTAGTTACAAGAAAGGGTAGTTTCGACGTTGATGATTTCATCCTAAATATGCCTGGTGCTTTAATAGGGTTTGGAATTTGGAGAACAAAGTTTGTTCAGAAACTACTTAAATAGAACTGTAATTATTCTTCAACTATCTGGGGCTTTAGTGAAGAGTCGGCTGCCTTTCACGGCGGCTTTTTCTTATTGACTAATGGTGACGTGGGTTATTGTGTTTATAATGGCTTTATCCGGTAAGAAAAGAACAGATGAATTTAAAAAGATTACATTTAATCAATTTGTAATTGCGATCCTAATTTCTATTGGTATAATGATTTTGACTATTAGACATATGGATATAATGGGATAAAAGCAAATGTAGGATTAAGCGAAGCTAGGATGTGATTGAATGTTTCAAGATGGATTTCCAAATTATTTGAGAGATGATGTGGGCACAGCGGTTGGAATGATTCCTCATGAAAATTATGAAAATGTCACTAGTGGTGTGTCCCAGGATACTATTCAATACTTTCTAGATGATACCATGATTAGGTTTCCTTATCGCATATACTATATTGATAGTTTAGATGAAGTTATAGACAATTTAAGTCTACGACAAAAAATGATTTTGCATTGTATTTATTCAAGAAGTTGTGACGGATTAGTTCGTCAAAAGCATATCTCTTCGTTGCTTCAGATGGATTATGAAGATTGGGCTATTCCTTATATCGTAAAAATATGTGATGAATATGTCGTAGAGATAATAGAAATGACTTATGATACTTTAAAAGAACAGGATACAGAACGGATTAAGAGATTTTGTCTTGAAAATATTGTGCTGTTTTGCAAAAGTTACAATAGAATGATTAGCTATTGGAACGAATATTACAGATATAGAAACAATGATTTCAAAAAATATATTGGCAGGAAGTTATTTAGAGATTGTTTTGGATACTCTAAATCCATGGAACGCAGGAGAAAAGAAGTTTGTGAAACATATCACTTAAAGTAACGAGTGCTGGTTTAGTTAAACGAGAATTGGCAGCCTTTTCTTTGAATTAAAGGGTAAGAATACTTCCGTAAAGGGGTATTACGTCAACCAGTAGTAAATAGTATATACATTAGTTATTGGGGTTTTTTTGAAATTAAAAATACATAAAAGTGAAACGTAAAATTACTGAAAAAAGGAGTTTTCATATGCGGAAATTATCTATACTTAGCATAGTTCTATCAGCAATATTTTTATTAATACATATAGTATTTGATTTTAAAAACCACATGTCGGTTTTAATGGCCAACATTTTAATAGCCATTTTCACTTTTGTTTTAATTTTATCTGGAATTTATTTACTCAATCAAAAAAAGAAACCAACAACTAAAAAAAGTGACGCTTTTTTCTTTAACTCATCACATCACGCTCTCCAATGAATTCCGAAAGTTCGTTATATGATTCACATTCACCGATTACTTTTCCCTGAACACTTCGGGTGTATGCAGCATCCAAACTCGCATTAGAACAGTAAATGTATAAAAGTATGCTTGGGAAAATTGCAAAACTATCACAATACAAATATGTTAGATTTGCGAAAAGTCTCACTTTTATTTAGAAAGGGAGACTTTTTTATCTATTGCTGGTGTCATAACTTAAAAATCACGACACTGTTATGATGTGACAAAATCTGATAAAAGGATTGGCCATTTTGCTCAACTAATCCGATAGCACAATAATTTTTTCAGTTTGAACTTAAATAATTGAGGACTATATTCACTCGCTCTTTTACCGTATCGTCACCTTCTATTCTCAATATCGGGCAAACTAAGTCCGACATCCAATGTACGTGTAACATTTTACTTCTGACTTCCATTCCTGCTTCATCATATAAGGAAGCCCACTTCAAAAAAGCCTTGGATTCGTCGTATTTACTACCACCATCCAATATTTCATTCCCATACCTTTGAAATTCCCTTTGTTGCAATCTCTCAAGTCTTATATTTTGGGGAAGCTGCAAAAATATAACCAAGTCAAAATGGGCTTTAAATTCGTCACCCCAACCACATATTGCCCCCGAAAGAATACAGTTTTGATATATTGTTAAGTCATGCTTTAGCATTTTTGTTCTTTCAGGTATTGGTCTTTGTTCTGTGAACTTAGTTAACCAAAAATAGTCGTCTGTATCAAGAAGAGTATAAGGAAGTGCCTGTGATAACGCAGTTCCGAGTGTCGAAGTTCCAGAACCAGCAGCACCAAATATATGTATTTTTGTAATAAGAATTTCCTCCTCTAATAGGCCATTTCATTATTTTTGATTATACAGATAAAATTCATCTTTAGTAAAACTCCCTTATTCAACTAACGGTGGTAATAGGTAAGTATTTGATGTTATCTTCAAATTTTCCCAGTCGTAGAATTGTTCTGCATACATTTTCATCCAAACAAAAGAAGTTAAACACTATAATTAATATTGAAATGAAACAAGACAATATGTGAGGTTTTGAAAGTGAAGAAGTGTGCATATGTAAATTTAGTACCTTGGTTCTGTTTAGTTTTGTCCTTCGCGGTTATATTCGACTAAATTAAGGTAACCGTCACCTTTGCTTACTCAGGGGAGGTTTTTTGATATGAATGATGTTTGATTCCTCTACAAATAGGCGTTCGTATGGTAAATTAAGTACAGTGTAAGTAAAAGGAGTTACGGTAAAATGAATGATTTTTTTGAACGAAAAAAGAAAGAATTGAATATAGATTTGAATGAAGTGCAAAAGAAAGCAGTGCTGCAAACAGATGGCCCGCTTTTGCTTTTAGCATGCCCTGGATCAGGGAAAACGACGACAATGATCATGCGAATCGGATATTTGATTGAAGAAAAAAACGTCAATCCGAAGCGTATTAAAGCAATTACATTTAGCCGGGCATCTGCGCGCGATATGACGGAGCGTTTCACAAGGTTTTTCCCGCACAGTGCCCGCGTGGACTTTTCCACAATCCATAGTTTGGCATTTATGATTGCGCGTAGCTACTTAGAGAAAATAGGTACAACATACGAGCTGATTGAAGGAAGTAAGACAGGGCGTCAGTCTATCAATAAGGCATTTTTATTGAAAGGCATATATAAAGACGTATTGAAAGAGGATTGCACTGATGACGAACTGTCGTCTCTTTCGACATTCATCAGTGGGATTAAAAACCGCATGATCCCACTTGGGAAATGGGAGGAGCTTGAAGGGCCTGTTGATAAGGCAGGACGCATTGCCAGGAAATACGAGCAGTACAAGACGCGTACAAGTGGTCAACTGCTTCTTGATTTCGATGATATGCTGACAATTGCGGAACAGGCACTTCGAGAAGACGAACAACTTAGCGAGCACTTTCGAAACCTCTACGACTACCTCCTAACCGACGAAAGCCAGGACACGTCCCTTGTTCAACATAAAATTGTGGAGCATCTTGTGGCGCATCACGGCAATCTTTGTGTGGTTGCTGATGATGACCAGTCGATCTATACGTGGCGCGGGGCGGAGCCGGATTATCTTCTTGATTTCAAGAGTGTCTATCCAGATGCTCAAGTGCTGATGATGGAGCGTAATTACCGTTCGTCAAAAGAAATCGTGGAGATGGCTTCGAAGTTCATCAAACGGAACAAAAAGCGCTATCCGAAAGACATGCATACGGAAAACGGCAAGATCGAGCCAATTTATATCAAACAGCTTACTAGCCCGAAACAGCAATTAGAATACGTAACATATGAACTGCTGAACGAGAAGAATTTGAATGAGGTTGCTATTTTGTTCAGGAACAATTCATCGTCAACGATGTTCGTGAGCGAACTACACAGGCGAGGTATCCCATTTTATATGAAGGATGCAGATGACAAGTTTTTCACACATTGGATTGTCGAGGATATTTTGAACTTTATGCGTCTCAGTTTTAATATGGAACGGAAAGATATATTTGCGAAGATCATCATGAAAATGAATGCCTTTATTTCACGAAACATGCTCACCCAGTTTGAAAATACTGCAACAACGGGGAATGTATTCGATGCATTTATTCAAACGGTTGAAATGAAAGACAGTCAAGTCAAAAAGTTAGCTGACTATAAAAAAGGATACGCTGTGATTCCAGAGATGCGTCCGGAACGAGTGATTCAACTGATTCGGAATGATTTTGGGTATGAGGCGGCGCTTAAAAGTAGAGCTGAAAAGTTTGGATTCCGTTTTGAAAGCCTGCTTAGCATTTTAGATACACTTGAAGGAATTGCATCACAACTCCGAACGATGGTGGAATTTGCGACGCGTTTGAAAGAACTTGAACAGGCAGTAAAAAATGCGAAATTCAATGCACCTGAAAATGCGGTGACGTTATCGACATTTCACAGTGCGAAAGGGCTTGAGTTCCGGCGTGTGTTCATGATTGATTTACTAAAAGGGGTTATTCCATCAGAGGAAGATGAGAGTGATGTAGCGATGTTGGAAGAAGCGCGTAGGCTCTTCTACGTCGGGATGACACGTGCGAAAAACCGACTTGAATTGCTGTCATATGGTCAGGACGAAGGGAAGCCGAAAGAAGATTCTAGGTTTCTGAATGAAGTAAGGGGCCTTCTTTTGAAACCGGGTGAAGCGAACAAAGAGCAGAAACCAGTGAAGATTAAGAAAGCGTCGATTGCACTAAATCCTGATGGTATTCAAGATAGTGACGAGCTAGCGGTTGGAACAGCGGTCAAACACCGTGTATTCGGGCAGGGTGAAGTCACACGGCGTGATGGTGATGAAATTCATATCCAATTTGGTAAAATCGAGAAAAGGCTTGATCTTGAAACGGTTCTTTCCCTTAGGTTACTTGAGAAAGTTGCCCTATGAAAAAGCTCTTATGGATTGGATTGGCAGGAGCGGCAGGAGCAATTATACGCGTGGCGATTGGCCATGTCGTTTCCAATGATTCAGGATTTCCCTTTTCGACGCTAGGTGTAAATATTGTGGGAACGTTTTTGCTATGTTTTATAGTAGCAGGAGCTTTTCGCAAACTAGCAGCGGATAAACAATTGCAAGATATCGTAACGTCGGGTTTTCTAGGTTCTTTTACCACGTTTTCAGCGTTAAGCATGGAGACTGTACTACTGATGGAAAAAGATCAAATTCTCTTGGCTGGATTGTATATCATTCTTAGTATAATCGGCGGACTTACTGCCGGGGCGCTCGGCTTTCATCTAGGCAGGAAGAAGGTTCGTACATGACTTTCGTGGATTTATTGATGATTGGAATCGGAGGCTTTTCCGGTGCAGTCATTCGGTATTATATTTCAGCAAAGATGAATAAGCAGGATGGGTTTCCAGCTGGGACATTGCTCGTCAATCTGGCAGGGACACTAATGATTGGAGTCGTTTTCGGGCTGGAACTACCTTTATGGGCGACTCTGCTGATTGCCTCCGGTTTCGCAGGGGCGCTGACGACCTTTTCCACGATGAATAAAGAGCTGTTAATCATGTGGGAAAACGGTAGGAAAAGGAATGCGGTACTCTATCTTCTGCTAATATATATATCGGGAATCGGCCTTGCATTTCTAGGCTACCTGGCGGGAAGGAGTGTTTACTAAATTTGTCCGTTTGAGTTGAGTACATTTGGGAATAGAGTAGTAGACTACTAAAATTCCGAATGGAGGAAACGACATTGGACAACAAACATAATGATGAAAAGAATAGGCAGTTAGAGACGTACCGTTCACATGATGCGGGTAAAAAGATGACGACGAACCAAGGACTTAACGTGTCAGAGGACGAACATTCCTTGAAAGCAGGATTGCGTGGTCCGACATTGATGGAGGACTTCCATTTCCGTGAGAAGATGACCCATTTTGACCATGAACGGATTCCTGAAAGAGTCGTTCACGCTAGAGGCTACGCGGCACACGGTGAATTCGAATTATTTGAATCGATGAAAGACTATACGAAAGCGGCATTCCTGCAGGAACCCGGTTCGAAAACACCGGTATTCACACGGATTTCCACCGTAGCCGGCAGCAAGGGATCGGCAGAAACAGTACGCGATGTACGCGGATTTGCGGTGAAATTCTATACCGAAGAAGGAAACTATGATTTAGTGGGTAATAATATGCCAGTTTTCTTCATCCAGGATGCCATCAAATTCCCCGATCTTATCCATGCCGTAAAACCTGAACCGCATAATGAAATGCCGCAGGCGGCTTCTGCACATGATACTTTTTGGGATTTCGTTGTAAGTAACCAGGAGTCTGCGCATATGATCATGTGGCATATGTCCGATCGCGCGATTCCTCGGAGTTTCAGGATGATGGAAGGATTCGGGGTTCATACATACCGTTTGGTGAACGCTGAAGGGAAAGCGCATTTTGTGAAATTCCACTGGAAACCGAAACTCGGCGTTCACTCCCTCGTTTGGGATGAAGCGCAGAAGATCGCCGGGAAAGATCCAGATTTTCATCGCCGGGACCTTTGGGAGTCCATTGAAAAAGGGGACTTCGTCGAATTTGAATTCGGCGTCCAATTGATTGAGGAAAAAGATGAATTCATGTTTGATTTTGATATCCTGGATCCGACAAAGCTATGGCCGGAAGAGAAAGTACCCGTCAAAATCATTGGGAAAATGACGTTGAACCGCAATGTCGATAATGTATTTGCGGAAACGGAACAAGTCGCATTCCATCCGGGAAGTGTTGTTCCCGGGATTGATTTCTCAAATGATCCATTGCTGCAAGGTCGCTTGTTTTCATATACGGATACGCAACTCATTCGCCTTGGCGGACCGAACTTCCATGAGTTGCCGATTAACCGTCCAGTGTGTCCAATCCATAACAATCAGCGTGATGGCTATGGCAGACAGGCAATCAATGTGGGGCAGGTCAGCTATCATAAAAATTCATTGGCAAACAATACACCGACAACATCTACCGAAGAAGAAGGCGGTTTCGTCCACTATCAGGAGAAAGTGGAAGGACGCAAAATTCAAGCACGCAGTAATTCTTTCAGTGACCATTTCTCGCAAGCACGTCTTTTCTGGAACAGTATGACATTGCCCGAGAAAAAGCATATTGTCGATGCGTTCAGTTTTGAAGTCGGTAAAGTGAAAGATAAGAATGTCAAACAGCAAGTCGTGGATATGTTTGTCAATGTCGATAAAGGCTTGGCAACCGCTATTGCTGAAGCGGTGGGGGTCAATCATCCCGAGGGCAAGGAATCGGACGTGACCGAATCGTCACCAGCCCTTAGTCAGGAATTAACGGTGAAATCGCCGGCTACACGAAAAATCGCCATTCTCATTGGTGAAAAATTCAATGGCGGCGAAGTGGAAGCGGTTGTCAAAGCCTGCCTGGATGCAGGAATGACTGTGGATATCGTCGGCGAGAAGTTCGGTTTCGTTTATGGTGAAGATAAACTGGCAGTCGAAGTGACGGAAACATTCCTCACTGTCCATTCCGTTTTGTATGATGGACTATACGTCGTCGGAGGCGAGGCGGATAATCCAAGGAAGCTTAAGAAAGATATCGTCAATTTTATCAACGAAGCTTTTCAACACTATAAACCAATTGGTATCGCCACAAACGGCAAGCCTTTCTTCGATGCTTCAGATGCAGAAGAAGGTCCAGGTATCGTACTGTCTGACATAGCAGATTTCACTGGTGAATTCATCGCTGCAATCGCTGAACACCGGCACTGGGAACGTAAAATCTATTGATAAAGTGAAAGTGAAGCGGTCGTCACTTAGGTGACGGCTGTTTTCATTTGGTTGCAGAACTGGTAACATATGAATGTTACAACTAATGAACTAGTAAAAGGATGACGGATACATGAAACAAAACAAAAAGAATACTAGTACCTTACTGAAAAAACCAGCAGGCATTGTGAGTATCGGTGTCGTCTTACTCGCATTGATTGTGTACAATATTTTCTTTCCTGAACAGGAAGCCGAACCGAGCCGAGTCGGTTTAATCCCGGTGGAGCTTGTGAAAACGATTGACGGCGATACGGTAAAAATTATGTATGAAGGTAAAGAACAGAATGTCCGGTATTTACTAATTGATACACCGGAAACGAATCATCCACGTCTCGGAAAGCAGCCGTTTGGCGAGAAAGCAAAAGAGCGTAATCGTGAGTTGATGAACAGCGGGAAATTAGAAATCGAATTCGATGTCGGTGGGAAAACAGATAAATATGATAGATTGCTTGCTTATATTTATATTGATGGTGTGAGTGTTCAGGAAAAACTGTTGGAAGAAGGGCTAGCCCGCGTGGGGTACGTTTATCCGCCAAATACACGACATCTAGACGCTTTTAAGAAAGCAGAAGAGAAGGCCAAAAAAGCGGGAATTGGCATCTGGACGCTTGAAGATTATGCGACTGATCGCGGATTTGACAGCGAAACGTATGTAGAAAAGAAACCTGAAACACAACCAGTATCCGGTGCTAAAGAAGCGTTTAAAAACTGTACGGAACTACGTCAGAAGTATCCGAATGGCGTGAAAAAAGGGCATCCTGCTTACTCAGAAAAAATGGATGGCAATAAAGATGGTAATGCGTGCGAGCGTTAATATTCGATGGAAAAGATAGAACTATACTTAACTTCTCGTTTTTTGTAAACGGGGAAAGATGATAGGCACAGCAAATAAAACAAAAACATCCTTAAATCAGTTATCGATTTAAGGATGTTTTTAATTGTGTAACCAATTATCACAAATGAATACTTAAATATGTGATTAAAAAAATTCCATCTACTTTTTTGTGAAAGGGTACCCGAGTTTAGCTGAGCTTTTCTTCCGTACGTAACATTGGTGTCACAATGAGATTGTATAGTACTAGCAAGAGGTACCTAATACTTTGAAACAATAGCTAGTACTAATGTGCAAGAAAGGCAGTGGAGAATTGAAAAGAGTAGTTCTTGGCAGTATAAAATTCTTGATTATAGTAAGCATAGTAGTAGCAGGAATAGTTGTATACTCACTTAAAATAGAGCCAAAACGTCTGATCACAAAGGAATATGAACTTAAGTTCTCGTCGGGAGGTGAGAATTCTATAAGGGTAGTACAGTTTTCAGATGTCCATTTAGGTCCGAATTATTCGCTAGAGCAGCTGGAGAGACTTGTAGACCGAATTAATAAACTCAAACCTGACCTAATCGCTTTTACAGGCGATCTCATAGATGTAGCATCCGAGTTCGAGGGGCGATCAGAGATAAGTGGAATACTTGATAAGCTAAGTAGTAGATATGGAAAGTACGCCATTTGGGGGAACCATGACTATGGAGGTGGCGGCGTCAGGTTTTACGAAAAGATTATGATAGAATCAGGATTTAAGCTACTTACAAATCAGAATAGCAAAATAGAACTTGAAAGTGGAAAAGTATTAACTATAATAGGGGTGGATGATGCCATGCTTGGAAACCCCGATGTTCAAAAGGCGTATTCAGGTGTTGACGATCAGGGGGCTAAGCTTCTTCTGTTGCATCAACCGGACCTTGTGGACGAAATAGGGTATGATAATTTTGATTTGGCACTGGCAGGACACAGTCACGGAGGGCAGGTCATTGTTCCGACGCTTGGTCCCGTGGTGACACCTCCTCTTGCAAAGAAATATAGAAAAGGAATGTATCAACTAGGAATTCATACTCATCTTTATGTGAATAGCGGAATCGGCACTACGAGGATACCTATTCGATTTTGGAGCCCTCCTGAGATATCCGTGTTTGACATAGCTATATAAAATTTCTTTTAGATTGTTTTTGTACTTTTGAAGGCTTCTCCTGAGTTGACCAAACTTTTGTGATGCCTTTTTTGTTTTTCTTTTGTAATAATATGGTTTTGGTCAAAGTTTCTAACTCAAGGGGGAAAAAATGAATATTCTAATCGCAGATGATGAACCGCAAATGGTTAAGATACTGTCAGCATATTTCAAAGAGGAAGGCTTCAATGTCCTGGGAGCTAGGGATGGACAGGAAGCATTGAATATAGCTGAATCAACCAAGATTGACTTAGCCGTTTTAGATTGGATGATGCCAAAAATTGGTGGAATAGAAGTATGTAAATATATAAAGGGAAATAGTCAAACCAAAGTTCTGATATTAACAGCTAAAGGTCAACATGAAGATGAAATAAAGGCCTTAAATGGAGGGGCTGATGAATATATTAAGAAGCCATTTGATCCACGAATCGTAATATTAAGAGCTAAAAAGCTCCTGAACATTGGTGAGGAAATTAAATTCAGAGGTATTAGGATAAAGGAGAATGAAAAAAAAGCATATAAGAGCAATGAACCCTTACAACTTACCAAGATTGAATATGATTTATTACTGTTCTTCATTAATAATAGGGGTGTTATTTTATCGAGGGATAGGCTTATTGATATAGTTTGGGGTATGGATTATGAAGGGGATCATCGAACAGTAGATACTCACATCCGAAGATTAAGAACTAAAATAGGGGATGACCTTATCAAAACCTATAGAGGCATTGGGTACTGCCTGGAGGTGAAGGAAGATTAAAATCGGAAGCAAGTTTTCAGTTGGCATATCATCCATTGTAATTTGCACGTTTATTTTTTCAATACTCATAAATATATTCCTGGTAGACAGATATTACATTTATGAGCAAAGAAAGGTTTTAGACAAGGTAGCTAACGAGATAATCAGTGTACCTGAAAGTGGTTTCTTAAACGAATTGAAACAGATAGAAGAAGAGTACGCCGTAACTATTGTTCATTCAGAGATTAGTGGAAGTTTGAATCAACTTAATGAAAAAATAAAATTAGAATTTGAAATGAAAAAAATAAAGTTAAATAAATTTTGGATTACTGAAAGTACGTTAACTACTTTGCAGGAGAAAAGCGTCAATAAGATATACGATCAAGGTGTAAGCAAATATAAAGTTTTAACTAAATTTATAAAAATTGATAATACGATTATCGCCATAGGATTACCATTACCACATATGGAAGAAGCAATCATAATCATAAATAGATTTAATCTATTTTTGATGACCATTTCAGTCATATTAATTGTTTTCTTAGTAGTAATCATATCTAAAAAAATTACAAGGCCTTTAGAATCCTTGAAAAGTTTGTCTCAAGATATAGCTAATTTAAAGTTCAGGAAAGAAGAGATTACAACCAATGATGAGGTAGGAGAACTTGCGAAAAGTATAAACAGTATGAGTGGAAAATTAGAGAAAGCCCATAATGAAATCAATGGCCAAAATAAGCGATTGAAAGAATTAATGTCAGATGTGTCCCATGAACTAAAAACGCCACTATCAATAATGAAAGTGTATGAACAGGGGATAGTGGACGGTTTGGATGACGGAACATTTAGAGATGTAATTGAAGAACAGATTGAGAAAATGGATGTATTAATCGAGAAGCTTCTGTTTTGGACAGAGTTAGAAAATAGTTCATTAAACAAATCTACTTTTGATTTAGGTAAAAGGGTTATAGACATGACGGGAAAATACATGCTGATACTACAGGAAAACTGTATTGATTTTTCATTAAATGTAGATGCGGACAAGGAATATTTTATCAATGCAGAAAAAGAAGCAATAGATGTTGTACTCGATAATTTAATTACTAATGCTATTAAATATTCCGATGATAAGCGTATTGAAATTACATTAACTATAGACACTAATATCGTCAAGCTTACGATTGCTAACGGGGTTGGCGCAATTGACGAAAATGATTTAGAACATATATGGAGACCTTTTTATGTATTAGAAAAATCAAGAAGTAAGGAGCTTTCAGGTACAGGTTTGGGCTTACCTATTATCAAGACCATTTTGGATAATCACAAGTTGGATTTTGGGTTTGAATTAAAAAATAATAAGTTAGCTTTTTTTGTAACATTCGCGTAACACACCCCGGTTACTCTAGTTATGGAGGTGTGATACATGAAAAAAATTCTATCAATCATGTTAATTGCTGCAATTGTAACAAGTGTTCTAGTAGGGTGTGTGAACGACAAAAAGATACCAATCAAAGAGGTTAATTCAGGAAAAGATAATGTGGATTTTAACTTTAGTGTGGATCCAGAGACCCTTGCGTTTGAGGTGGAGTCCAATGGAATTACTGAAAGAGCATCGGAACCACTGGAGAAAATGAAAGTTTCAAATTTAAAAGACAGTGGAGATACTATAACTTGGACCTATTTAGAAAAGGCAATTGATGTTGAAATAGAAAAAAAAGATAAGTATGTAGATGTAACCATAAAATCCAACAAAGATGAAGACAACATGTTTGCATGGCCAAAAGTGAAAGGTGATGGATATATGCTCCCATTAAATCAAGGGAAGCATATTCCAAGCAATGATCCAGTCTGGAAAGATTATTTAAGTGAAGAAAAAATGAAGGTGATTGAGGCTTTCTCTATGCAGTTTTTTGCAGTTGATAAAAGTGCGTATTCGCTAGTCTATATAATTAAAAATCCTTATAATAGTGAAGTTGTTTTTAATACAGAAAATGATATTGAGTTTACTTTTAATCATGAGTTTCCAGCGATTAATAAAGTGAAGGAATATGGTTTTAGAATATATGTAACGGAAAAAAATCCAGCAGATGTTGCAAAGACCTATAAAAAGTATTTGGTTGAACAGGGTGACTTCAAAAGCTTGGCGGATAAGGCTAAAGAAAATAGTGAAATTGAAAAGCTTTACGGTGCACCCCATGCTTATTTTTGGGACAGAACTGTTATTTCAGAGGAAAATATAAAATGGGCAAAACTAAGAGACAGTTTCCCCGAAAAACTAAGATTATGGATTCAGGAGTTATTAACTACTAAAGTTGAAGATGGATCAGATCTTTCATCGGCCTTTGATGATTTAAATAACTTAGATTATGTAGACAAATACACTAAAAATAGAATAGTAAAAGGCTTAAGTGCCGTAATGCAACTAAAAGAATTCTATAATCCGGAAATATTTACTGAAACAGATAAAGAAACTCAGGGGCTATTAAACAGGAAAATAGAAAATTTAAATCCTGTTGAATTAATTGACCTAAATAAGAGATTATTAAAAAGCGTACTTGGAAATGTAGTTGACCCAATAGAGAAGTGGGCAGATGCAAATACTGTAGATGTGATAAAGGATATGAAGGATTCAGGGTTAGAAAACATGTGGATTGGACTTGATGACTGGCAGGAAGGATTTATTAAACCAGAGTTAGTAAAAGAAGCAGAAGACCTTGGCTATTTAATTGGCACCTATGATTCGTATCATTCAATCCATGAACCCGGTAAAGAGAAGTGGGAAACTGCTAAGTTTAGGGATACTTCACTTTACGAGAATGCAACTGTAACCAATAAAGATGGAAACAAGATTGAAGGATTCCAAGGTGAAGGTAGAAAGTTGAATCCGACGCTTGCAATGCCTAGTGTAGAAGAAAGAATAACTTCGATTCTAGATACTGGTCTAGCATTTAACTCATGGTTTCTAGACACCGATGGCACTGGGGAGATCTATGATGACTATTCGCCAGAACATATTACTACTGAAAAGGATGATATCCAGGCTAGAATTAAGAGAATGGAGTATCTGCAACAAGAATGGGATATGGTAGTTGGAACTGAAGGCGGAAATGATTTTGCAAACAAAACGATTGCCTTTGCACATGGAATAGAAACGCCAGCATTTTCTTGGATGGATGAGGATATGAAAACAAATAAAGAAAGTGAGTACTATGTAGGGAGATACTATTCGAGTAACGGCGGAGTTCCCGAACTGTTTTCTAAACAAATACCTGTAAAGGATAAATACAAGAAGTTATTTTTGGATTCAAACTACACGATCCCATTGTATAAGTTGGTTTACAACGATTCAGTAATCACGACTTATTGGTGGGGATGGGGAACCTTAAAATTGGAAGATGAAATATCAAATAGGATGTTGTATGAGATACTTTATAATGTACCTCCTTTATATCATATAGATAAAAACGAGTGGAAAAAACATAAAGAAACAATCGTAAGACATTCTAAGGTATGGTCAAATTTTAGCAAAAAAGCAATAACAGAAGAAATGACGGATTTTAAAATCATATCAGATGATAGATTAGTTCAAATGACTGAATATGGTGAAACATTAAGTGTAGTAGCCAATTTTTCAGAAGATGAATTTAATTATCTAGGCGAGACAATACCAGAAAAGTCATTATTAATTATTGATGGAAAGAGTAAAAGTATCTATACGCCGAAAAATTAGATGTTGCATTTAGCACATTTTAATTGCTTATTTTTAATGAGACTTAAAAATAAATCAGATGACTTTTGACATGGAGATATTTGTGATGAATATCCGTTATTTACTGATCGATACGCCTGAAACGAACACCACCTTCGACTTGGGAAGCAGCCGTTCGGAGAGGAAGCGAAAGAACGTACTCATGAGCTATTCAACAGCGGATAGCGAGAACTATCCAAACGGCGTAAAGAAAAAGCATCCCGCCTATTCGGAAAAGGGGTGGCTTTACGTGTGAACGTTGATGTTATTGAGGATTCCCATTGAACCCCGAATTGTGTTAGAATCCGTTACTCAAAATGAAAGAGATGAGAATGACAGCAATAATGCTGTCATTCTCATCTCTTTCTAATTAAAAGGTGGTTGACCAAACTACCCTTTTATTTTTTTATTGAACATTCTCGATACCATGAAAGTAAAGACGATAATTCTTTTGAACTTCTTCTTGGTTTTTCACTTTCAACTTGCCTTCATATAGGGATTCCCCTGTTATTAAATCGCCTATAAAAATGGTATGCCCGTTAGTTGTTGCATGAATAATATAGAATTTTCCATTCATTACCTTAATGTAAGGAGCCTCCTCATCATCCTTATTATCTACTAAATCAAATGATAGTTTTTTGCCCCATTTGTCGCTTTCAATATCATACAGATTGACTTCTATACGATTCGCTGTCTGTGAAGGAATAAAGAGTGTAGAATTATAGATAGCGGATGAACCACCTATAGATCCAAGTGTTTCATCAGAAGCAACAACTTTTTTCGATTGATTAGTTTCTATATCGTAAACGATGAATTCATTCGCGACTAATTTCGGTTCACCGTCTCTATAGATTTTTTCATCTTCAAAAGCCTCAATTTTAACTAGAAGGTATTTTTGTCGCTGAATAGAATAATTATCATTTATGATTCTTAAATCAGAATAACCATTCTCTACCGTCGGAGTAGAAGCAATCGTGTCATCACTTACAAGCTTTTGCTCTTTCATATCAAATGTATAGACTCGTAATTCATCTCTAACACTACCACCTATACGAGAAGCCCGTGTAATGACCTTTAATTCACTATCTATTACTTGAACTTCCTCAACTTGCATCCAACCGTAATTTTCTTTTTCGGATACATCCAACTGGATTGACGTAATTTCGTCCGTTTTTTTAGTTAACACTTCAATATCAAAGCTAAAATCATTCATATGGGCATATGCCACTAAATTTTCGTCTTCAAAAAAAAGATGCGGGCTTAAATCCTTACTTCGCATAAAATTCCTATGTTTTTCTACCAATTCTTCAAGATAATTCGGAACACCCAATCTAGATAACTTTTGTGAAAAAGATAAATTAGTTGGTTTGATTGTTTCTTCACTTGTAACTTGTAAAGGTTGATACAGGCTGTGATTATTTCCTGAATAATCACAGTATAATACTATATTTTGCAACTCATCCTCATTGCCATTTACTTTTTCAAAATCAATTTTTATATGCTCATTTGTAGCTAAACTTGATTGTATATAAAAAGTTCCAATCACAATTAGCGTAATCAAACAAATCGAAATGATTTTCCAATAACGTTTCACTTATGTAACCTCCCATCAAACTCTTATTTTATTCTTTAGTAGAAAATTACCTATCCAAATGGCGCAAGCTAAAACGAGAAGACCTGCTACTAGTTCCAGGAAAAATAGTTCTATTGGATAAAAATAATTACTTAAGATGAACTCATTAACGAATAGGGGTGCAAAGAAGATTAAAAGGGAAGCAACACAATAGAGAACGCCATAAATAATCCCTTTAATACGGAAAGAACGTTCAAACAAAATCGCCGTAAAAACAATACACACCGCTAGCATTCCACCAGCATAATAAAGAACAAACTCTATAAAAATGCTTGGCAAAAATACGCTTAAATTGTGGAGGTTAGTAATTTCATAAATCGAAAGATCGGTACGAAACTCACTTGGTACCACCCACTGTAAAACTTGACTTTCAACTGGCAATAATACTAGTTGTAATGCAACAAGACCTAAAACGAAGAGTAAAATCGTTGTAGCCTTTGCAAAATAAATAGTAATGCGTGCTGTTGGCAACATGAGTAAACGATAACTAAATGTATTTTTTCCAAGCCAATCACGATACCAAATAAAAAAGACATAGATTATTAATACTACAACACAAAGCATAATGGGGAGCAGAAACCAAGCTGCCTGAGTAAAATTATAGAAAGAGATATTCCCATATTGTTCGATAAACTCGTCCTTCGTCATTAAATCCTTATACATTAATTCATTTGCCCGATTTAAATAGGCCCGTGATTGAACAATCACCCCAATGATTTGCGAAAGAATCGTAATGCCAAGTAAAACGAGGTAAAGCTTTAAAAATCGATTCACTTCGAAATTGACTAACTTCAAATAACGATTCATGCTTGATACACCTCTCTCATTACATCGATTACCGATTTCCCCTCTTTTTCTCTTACTTCTTCTGTATCGAATTCTTTTAAAACTACGCCGTCATCTAGTAAAACAACTTTATCAATTAAATGTTCGATATCATTAATTTCATGTGTCGTGATAATAACGCCACGATTTTCAATTAAATGACTCGTAAATACATTGGCAATTTGCTCACGGCTAAATATATCAATTCCTGAAAATGGTTCGTCCATTAAGACATAATCGACATCCATTGCCAAACCAAGTATAAGGTTCACTTTTGCGGAATTGCCTTTTGAGAGTTCAGAAATACGATCCGTTTCGTTTAGTTTGAAAAACTGGAGCAGTTCAGTGGCACGTTCCTGATTCCAACAGTTGTAAAAATCAGTCATAAATACAAAGGCGTCCCGTATTCGCATTTGCGGTAACATCGTTATTGTATCTGGTATAAAGGTGATTTTTTCATAACTCCCTTTATGAATTTTTTCACCATCAATGAGGATTTCACCTCCATTAATAGGAGTTAAAGCCATAATTGCTTTCATAATTGTTGTTTTCCCAACACCATTAATGCCAATTAGACAAGTGATTTTCCCTTTTTCAGCAGTAAAAGAAACGCCATTTAATACTTTTTTCCTGCCGAACTTTTTTGTTATATTTTTTATTTCAATCACAAAGATCCCCCCATTTAATTATTTTCCCTTTCATACGTATTCTTCACTAAATCCAAAGCCTCGTGTACAGGAACATTGATGGATCGAACCGAATGAACAAACGTATCTACAGCCTCTAAAATCAATTCTTCTCTTACTATTTTGAGCATCTGCGCATCCCTCGTAATGCGACTTGGCAAATTCCCCTCCGTAAAAATCAACCCTTGTTCCTCCATTTCTTTATACGCTCGCTGCGCCGTATTTGGATTAATTTTCAGCTGATTAGCGAGTTCCCTTCTCGATGGAATCTCCTGACCCGGTTCAAAGTAACCTGTTGCAATTTGTTCTTTAAATTGCCGAATCACTTGCACATAAACAGGATCACGATTATTGAACTTTATATCCATAAACCCAACTCCTAAAAAAACATAATGGTTTTACGCCTAACCTGTACTAAGGGGGTGATACAGTGTTGGCAAAAATAATGGACGAAACACTAGTTACGATGACTGTATTAAGTGTTTAATACTTTTGCGATAAAAGAATGCGTCTAGAAAAGCAATATTATGTATTAAAGCATTTATACAGTAATCGCAAAGAAATGCCACGTAATACATTCACCTGTCCTACAAACAATGTGTATTAATTGGTTGATACACATTACAATTTGTATTATATCCTTAATACACTTTTACTGTCAACCAATAATATCCATTTCTTCTTGTTCGAGGGTTCTTATTGAGTCCTAAATTGCGTTAGACGTTGGTTGTTATCTGAATTTCGAGAAACGTGCAACACTTAATCTTTTTGCGAAACTCCTTGACATGCCCGCTAAACGTGATAAGATTCAAATCAATTACTTTTGTACAAAAGATAATCATTAAAATTGAATATATTTGAGAGATGGTCCAGTAATCATATTGTGAGCAGCAGCAAGAGACTGAATGGTAGGTGTGAATTCAGGCAGCAATATGTATGAAGTACGCCATCCGATTTTCTCAACAACTAATGAAGTGGATGGCCAGTCCAGAACTGGTTCATCAATTAGGGTGGTAACGCGGAGAGCTTCTTCGTCCCTTTCCAAGGGATTGAAGGGGCTTTTTTGTATCCAAAAATAATACACAGTTTTAAACCATCGAGGAGGATTTCATCATGTTTCGAATAAAGGAAGTTATTTCACCCACATTTCTAGAGGCGATAACACTTATAGCAGCAATTGTAACGATAATTAGTGTTAGTATTGTTCAGTTTGGTGCAGTTCCACATTTGCCAATTTTGTTTTCAATATTACTATTAATTTGCTATGGTCTGCTCAAAAAGGTTTCGTACCGCAAACTTGAAGGTGGCCTGGTCGAAGGAGCAGGAGCGGGTATGAGTGCAGTATTCCTGTTTTTCTTCATCGGTATTTTAGTTAGTAGTTGGATCATGAGTGGGACGATACCGACGCTAATCTATACCGGGTTTAATCTAATTACACCGTCATTTTTCTTTGCAATTGTTTTTGTTGTTACTGCAATTGTTGGTGTTTCAATCGGTAGTTCGTTGACGACGGTAGCAACAGTAGGGGTAGCATTTATTGGGATGGCGACTATGCTCGATTTGTCACTGCCTATAGCGGCGGGTGCAATTGTTTCCGGAGCATTTTTTGGAGATAAGATGTCACCCCTGTCGGATACGACAAACCTGGCCTCATCCATTGTTGACGTCAATTTGTTTGAACATATTCGAAATATGGGTTGGACGACAATCCCGGCATTTATTTTATCGCTGATTATCTTCGCTTTATTATCACCAAGTGTCACATTAAGCGATGTTGATAAAATTGCCTATTTCCAAGATGGCTTGTTGGAAACAGGGATGATTCACTGGTATACGGTGATTCCTCTTGTTGTTCTCTTTGTTCTGACGATAATGAAAGTCCCGGCGTTAATGACATTGGCGTTAAGTTCCATCAGTGCGATTATCATTTCCTATTTCCATCAGAGTTTCAGTGCTCCAGAAGTGTTTAAGATTTTATTCGAAGGCTTTGTTTCAACGACAGGAATCAAAGACATTGACGAATTACTTACTCGTGGTGGCATGCAAAGTATGATGTTTACAATTGGTTTGGTGTTGTTGGCACTTAGTATGGGGGGATTGTTATTTACACTAGGAATTGTCCAATGTCTACTCGGGAAAATTGAAAGTCTTTTGAAGAAAGTTTCCTCTGTCATTGCAGCGTCTGCGTTAACGGCGATTGGGATTAATGTGTTGATTGGTGAACAGTATTTGTCGATATTATTGACAGGGCAAGCTTTCCAATCACAATATGAAAAAGTAGGGTTAGCGAATAAGAACTTGAGTAGAGTGATGGAAGATGCGGGCACGGTTGTCAATCCGTTAGTACCGTGGAGCGTTTGCGGTATTTTCATTACAGGTGTGTTGGGTGTCGCAACAGTAGACTATTTGCCATTCGCATTCTTTTGCCTGTTGTCTCCGATATTAACAGTTCTGTTTGGGTTTACTGGGAAAACATTGACGTATCTGACTGATGAAAAGGTAAAAGTGTAAAAAGCGAAGGAGCACACCTGTTAGGGAGTGCTCCTTCGCTTTTGGAAATTAATAAAACATTCAAAAGCCTATTATTTGTAGATTATGGAACCATTTGTACATGAACAACGTATAAGTAGTAGGGTTGTTCCATATTGTGGCGAATATAGGAGGTTATGTTGTATTTTAGGGCATATGAATTATGAGGCTTTATAAAAAAATGCATGGAGTTTATAAAGAGATTTTCATAAGACGATGAAGGTATTTCAGAGGCTGATAAAGCGTATTTAGATAGAATATCAATACGAAACCGCTTCGGACTAGTCGCTATGTTAATGGCGGGGTTTCATTTACACTTGGGCCTGTTTACGGTTTTCTACCTGTCATATCACTCGCTTTTTGCATGTTGACTTATAAGACTTTTGAATAAGGGGGGCAGGTATATTCATGAAAATCGGTCGATTAGTACTCTTTATAACTTTCCTTCTATTGGTAGTATCAGGCTGTCAAGAAGCTTATAAAGGAAATCCCACGCCGAAAGATTTTCTTGGAAGTAGTGATGCGGATATTTTTGTTTTAGATAGTATCGTCTACTCGAAGGCTCGAAATCTAGAATGGCTAAAAGAATTATCCTATGAATTGGGTGAGCAAGTGGGAGAAATAACAAAAAAGCCGGACAAAGCTTGGAACTTTAAAAGTGGTACATCTAATAAATTACCTGTTGGAACAAAGATATATAAAACGGATACGCCCGCATATATTGTAATAGTAGACGGTAAGGAAATACCCTATATAGGCATGTATGAAGGGTAGTTTTGGGGATTCTGTTGTAGTTAATGGACATTGGGGGGAAGTCAGAAATGAAAAGAGTAAATGTTGTCTATGCACTTATTTATAAAGAAGATGAGCAAAAAGTACTGATGGTCAATAACAAAGGTAGCGGGTGGTCTCTTCCCGGCGGTGACGTTGAAGATGGGGAAACGTTAGAGCTGGCAATTATTCGTGAAGCCCAAGAAGAAACAGGTTTGACAATTGAAGTTGACCGTATCGTGGCGGTGAATGAAGCATTTTTTAATGCAAAAGGGCATCACGCTTTATTTCTAACATTTAAAGCAACGATCGTATCCGGGGAATGCTCGATTCAAGACGAAGAAGAAATTTTAGAAATAAAGTGGGTAGATTTGCCGACAGCGAATGGCTTTATGCCTTATCATCCTGGCGGAGTAGAAAGAATGCTTAAATCATCTTCGGCTTATACAATTCAAGTGTAATGGGAGGGATGCTAGAAGATAGAATAGAATATGGGATTAGTCGATGGTGAAATGGAGTGGAAAGAGTTATGGAGAAAAGGTATATTCAAGAATTATTAAGCGTATTAGTTTATAGAGAATACGAAATTTGAACTTTTTCATTGGAGTAAGGAAAAGGAACTGATGAATATGGGGAGGAGTAACGAAATGTCATTTGTCTCTTCAATTATTCAGGGCAATTTCTAAGTATTCTATAGGCTTTATAAACATTCTAGTTGATTAAAAAAATGGATTTTTACCGTTATCATAATTAACTCATATACTAAAAATAAATAACAAGGGGATGTAATGTATGGGACTGTTATTATATTTAATTATTGGGGGAATCATCGGTTGGTTTGCAGGGTTAGTCGCAGGTAAAGATATGCCGGGTGGACTCGTAGGAAATGTGATTGCTGGTATCATTGGTGCATGGATTGGAAGTAGGTTGCTAGGGAATTGGGGTCCGAAATTAGCTGATTTTTACATTGTACCTGCCATTGTCGGAGCACTTATCATAGTGATTGTCGTTAGTTTCGTTATGAAATCCATGCGTAGGAGATATTAATCTCTTCATGATTGAAAGTTATTTGATGGCAAGGAAATAAGAAAACGCTGACTAGTTAAGCTCAGCGTTTTTTAATCGTAGCTTAGAAAATCATAAGATCACGTACTGTGGATAAGCTGCGACATAGAGATTTTACGTCCAGACTCCAGCGCCTAGAGGCTCGGGTCATAAGTCGGTCCGGCTGTGCGGCAAAGAACGCCGCTTCGCCAGCCCGTCTTATGCCTGTCGCCCCTGAACAGGCACTTGCGCTTTTGTTCTTTAGAAAAGTAGGTATCGAATGTATTTGTTAATTATATAGTCGACACTTAACAATTAGAGTGTTCTTCCAACACCGCTTTGTCGCTTGGTGATGGCCTCACGCAATAAGCCCGTCAGAAAGGGATGAACTGCATCCCTCCTTGGTCTATATTGCTCCGGTGCCTGCAGGATGCGGCGATATTGGGCTGTCTATCATTAGTGTCGCTCCTTCGCTAGATTTGTTCGTTATACGGGTGAGGTATACCGCCTAGTTAATTCTAATAAGTAGTGCCAAATATATTAGTCCAGCGAAAACTTCTCTCTATAATTCGTCGCATCCTTCAATGCTTTTTCTTCTGCGGGAATCCGCACGGATAACATCCAAACATTCAGCAATGTGAAAATGATTGCTGTTAAATAAGCACCAAACATGAGGGGAAGCACCAAGAGCTCAGTCGTCACAATTACATAATTCGGATGGCGCACCCACTTATACGGGCCTTTCTGTACAACGTCTGCACCTGGTAAGATGATGATTTTTGTATTCCAGAACTTCCCGAGCGAAGTAAGGCACCAGATCCGTGCTACTTGCGCCGTTAGAAAAATGACGAGAAGTATAATCCATATTGATGACAGTGACTTATCGAGCAGAATGACTTCTGCAAGAAGGGAAATGAAAAAGGCTATATGCATGGCAACCATAATGGGGTAGTGGGCGGCACCCGCTTCGAAAGCCCCTTGGCTGCGCATCCATTGCTCATTGCGTTTCGCAACAACAAGTTCAACAAGCCGCTGTAAGATAACGATTGAAATGACAATGGCAAATAGCATCTGCAAAACACCTCACTCCCATTTCAATAACAGCAGTTCACCACAAAATCCAGGGCCGAGTGCAGCCATTAGTCCATACTCACCGGCAGCAGGTTCACTTTCCATGAACTTCTCTAACACGTAAAGGATAGTAGGGGACGACATATTCCCATTGTGACGCAATACATCACGCGAAATATCCGTTTTGTTTTGATTAAATCCTAGGGCTGTTTCATATGCTTCAAGTATTTTTTTTCCACCAGGATGTGCGACGAAGTGTGAGATATCGTCTTTTGTTAGCCCATGATCACCGAGGAATTCATGGACGAAAGGTCCGAGCCAATTTGTTATGATAGCTGGAATGCTTTTTGAGAAAACAACATACAGTCCCGTGTTTTTCACATCCCAGCCCATAACATTTTCAGAATCGGGCATCAGTTTTGACGTGGTTGCAATAACCTTGGGCATCGCTTTTTTGACCTTCACCGAAGATTTATCCCCAGAAACCAATGCGCAAGCAATCCCATCAGAAAATAGTGAGACACCTACTAGATTACTTTTTGAATAATCGTCTTTCTGAAACGTCAAACTGCATAATTCAGCAGAGAGTACAAGGACATTTGCTTCCGGAAAGGCAAGGCAATACTCATACGCCCTGCTGATTCCAGCGGCCCCTCCAGCACAACCAAGCCCCCAAATAGGAACACGTTTCGTATCATCCCGAAAAGGAAGCCGATTCATAATACGTGCTTCAATGCTTGGTGTCGAAATCCCACTGCTTGAGATGAAGTAAATGGCGTCAATCATTGACGGTTCAATCGGTTCATCAAGCATGCCCTTCCCTTTGAGACATGACAGCACAGCTTGTACACCGAAATCGACAGTATGTTGAATGTATAAATTATTGCGCTCTTCAAAGTCATGCTCTTTTCCATACCATTCAATGGGCATACAGACATTCCGCGTTTCGATGTCGCCATTTTGAAAGACTTTTAAAAGCCTTTCAATATCATTATATTTCTCACTAAAAAGTGATCGGGTTAACTCAACTGCTTGTTGCTGTTTCACTTCATGAGGCGGTTTAAAAGTACTAACAGAAAGAATTTTTGGCATAGGCTACCTCCAGCTTCATTAATAGTACTCATTGCCTTAATATGACTTTATCAAACATTGATATTGAGCATGCCCACCATGTAAATAGGGAACTTCATGTAAAATGGAGGGAATGATGATAGGGGGGCTTTTATGTCCATAAAATTAAGCATTTTAGACCAATCGCCGATTTCCGAAGGCAGTAACGCCGTGGAATCGCTAAAACACACAGCACAACTTGCAAAAAAAGCTGAGGAATGGGGTTATACAAGGTTCTGGGTTTCTGAACACCATGACGCAACGACGCTTGCTGGGTCATCACCTGAAATACTCATCTCACATCTTGCATCTGTTACGTCTTCAATCCGTTTAGGGTCAGGTGGTGTAATGTTGCCTCATTACTCGGCTTATAAAGTAGCTGAGAACTTCAAACTTCTTGAAGCACTTTTTCCAGGACGGATTGATGCTGGGGTTGGCCGCGCACCGGGTGGAATGCCGCGTGCGACATATGCACTGCATGACGGGAACTACCGAGATGTCAATAAATTCCCTGGACAAGTGGATGACTTGCTCATGTATTTGAATGACACAATGCCAGCAGAGCACATATATCAAGGCTTGAAAGCAACGCCCATCATTGAAGAAGCACCACCAGTTTGGATGTTGGGATCAAGCCAAAGTTCCGCACTTCTCGCAGCAGAAAAAGGGTTACCGTATATGTTTGCACAGTTCATCAACGGAGAAGGAGGCCCTTCTTACGCGAATCACTATCGCAAAAGATTCCAACCTTCTGCATATTTGCAAAGGCCAAAGCAGGCAGTTGCTGTCTTCTTCGCCTGTGCAGAAACGGAAGAAGAAGCGGAGCGAATTATCTCTTCACTTGATTTGTCCATGGTCATGCTTGAACAGGGAATGCCCTCAGTTGGAACTCCTTCACCCGACAAAGCGCTTACTTATCCATATAGTCATTATGAACAGCAACGGGTTATCGAAAATCGCAAACGGATGATTGTCGGTACGCCAAAAAAGGTCCGTGCTGAGATTGAAAAAATTGCAGAAGAATATAATGCGGATGAAGTGATGCTTGTCATGATTGCTTACGATTTCCAAGATAAGCTGAAATCCTATGAATTGATTGCTAAGGAAATGTTAGTCTGAACGATTGTCTACCCTTCAACGTACGCATAACTTGTACAAAAGATGACAGAACGATGAAAAAAGCTTGTCGATAGGCTGCTGGATTTCATTCAGGGAGAGTAATGTATTTCAATTTAAGATACCAGCATAGACGAGCACTGCCTTTTGGCGGTGCTCTTATTTTGTTTTTTTGAAATCTAAGGAACTGTATAAGATAGCCCGTTAGATCTGACAAGAATAGTGAAACTGATTTGATAAAAGTAAGGAAAGAAATTTTAAAGTAAACAAAAAGAAAGAGCATGTTTTGAAAGGAATTATTCGAAACATACTCTTTCTATCTTCAATTGAAACATCGATTAGGACGGAATTTAAGATACTTATTGGTTTATTAATTGATTATATATTTGATAACAGCCATTTCTTTACCGAACCTATCACCATTATCAATAAATCCCAAACTAGAGTACAAATTATGAGCTCCCAAGTTATTTGGATGATAACCTACTACAATTTTTATTGCATTTAGCGATATAGCCATTTCTGATATCATTAGTTTAGTAGCGGCTTTACCTATACCTTTGCCTTGGAATTGCTTATCCACCATTATTCTATATACCCAATAACCATCAAGTTCCTCTTGAACAGAATTGTACATCAAAAAACCAACTACTCTTTCTTCAGCATAAATAGCATATGGCTTTAACGTAAGTTCAAACTTTGATTGAGCTATTGATATTGCATTTGGCTCAATATATTCTTGTTGTTCTTTTGATACCTCTAATTCACAACAGTCATACCAGTTTTCTGCATTTAGTTCTACAATTTTCACATTCTCTGTACTCATAATTTTCCCCTTTCAAAATTCGGGGAAACACTAAACCAATTTGTTAATTAGTCGCTATCCCCTTGTAGTCGTCAGTAATAAAAGTGATTTTGTTTGTCATAATGAACGCCTCCTCTTACTATTTCTCCCTATTAATTATCAGATAATTTGTGAGCATTTTGATTATATCATATTAATTATCATAAATATCCAAATTTCACTATTATAATGTTGAATAAATGAATACCTATATAAACTGAGCGAAGGCTACCCCTAGGGCCGTAGTGGGTTTGAAAGGAAATCTTTATTTCAACTTATATAGGACCTATAGTGGAGTTACATGACTGGTATTTTAAAACATTCAAAAAATCCTGTTTAAATAATACAGAACTTCTGATCAACCTCTATAATAAGTAATCAGACCTTATCGGGAATTCTCAAATTACACCAATGGACCTTTTATCTGTAAGTGATGCTGTTCTCCCAAAATATTGAGTGCAGGCAGCAAAGAAATTTAATTGAAATGGAACTTTTAGTAGAGCTAAATACTCTAATTGCTAAAGCAGTATGTGGGAAGGGGGCCTGACGTTTGTGGTCACATCGATTTTGGATTCTAAACGACTCAAAAAGATTAAAAAGCAAGATATGAATGCAGTGGTAGATTGGTTTGATGAAAGAAAATCCAAGTTTTATAAAATCGGTTGGTCCTATCTTAAAAATCACCACGATGTTGAAGATGTTTTTCACAATACCATTATTAAAGTGCATGACAAAATTGGACAATTAAAGGAAGATAGATATTTTGAAACTTGGGTGACCTCAATATTTATCAATGAATGTAGAGCAATTTACCGAAAAAGGAAACAAACAGAGATGAATAGTCTGCAAGAACCGTTGGATAATAACCCACTTGAAACAACGGTAGTAGTATTGGAAGAGTTAGATAAACTGGATGAAATACATAAGGAAATTATTATATTAAAGTACCTTCAAGGTTACTCCCAGAAGGAAATTGCACTTATTCTAAAACTGCCAGTAGGGACTGTGAAATCGCGATTGTATAGGGGTCTTATGATACTTAGAAAAACAATCGAAGGCGGTGAAGACCATGGATTGTAATGATGTTCAAGAGCATTTCATTGATTATTTGGAAGAAAACCTTGGAGAGTTGACAAGGAAAAAGATTGAACAGCATTTAACTGAATGTGAAAACTGCAAAAAGGACATGAAAGAATTACAGATGATTGCTGTTATCCTTGATTCTGAAAGTGATTTAATTCAGGTCCCGGACGATTTTATGCGTAATGTCAGAAATACAGTTTCTAACACTCAGGAAAGCAGGCAAAAGAAATCTAAACATCGAGCAACGATGGGAATAGTGGCAACACTTTTCTTAACGTTATTCGTAGGGACAGCTGTTGCAACGAATAGTTTTACAAGTGTAATGGATTGGTGGAAAGATTTAAGTAACAATCAAAATGAGCAGATGCAGGACTATGTTCAAAATGGTTTAGGTGAATATCTAAACTTAGAAGCAGAAAGCAATGGAGTGAAGGTAACAATAACAAGTGTAGTTGCTGATGACATACAGACGCTCATCTATTATGAAATTGAGGATCAACTGAAGGACAATAATTATATGATCAATTACAACGAAGGCCTGCAAATCACTAATCAAGATGAAATTTGGGTGAGTAAAGATGAACCTTCATACTCGCCTGTCAGTAGTTCTCTAAGCATCTATTCAGAAAGTAACCATGTGTATAGAGGCAGACTAGGTGCTGCACCGATGTCTACTGATGAGGGAACAATTCATTTGGAGCTTAGCAAGCTTGAGAAATTGAGTAATACTCCTAAAGATACAGAAGGCTCTCAAAGTATATCGATTGGCACCAATGAATTTATTGAAGGAGATTGGCGTTTTGACATTCCGGTTAAGAAACATCCAGCAATTGTACATGAATTTCAAGTTGAAACTGAAATTGATGGAAATCCGGTTATATTTGATAGACTGACGATTGCACCGACAATAACGGTATTGTCTTATCGATACCGCAATGAAAATCCAAATAGAAAGATACAATACCTGACAATTGCTAGTCTCGAAAGTAAAGGAAAGCATGTGTATGATCAACTAGGCTTGGCTGGTTCTGGTGGCGGCGGGAGTGCAGATGGCTGGAATTCAGTGGAAACAACATTTGAGTCGCTCTATTTTGAAAAACCAACAGATGTCCTTATTCACATTGGAAGTGCTTCATATTCAATAGAAGAGCAAGCGCAATTTGCCGTTGATGTTTCAAAAGAGTTGCCACAAACATTTGAGTATGGGGGAAATAAAATATCCATTAAACAAATTGAAGTTGGAGAGCGGACAAAAATTGAGATGACTGAGGAGCTAGATCCTAAGAGGGTCTACGAAAGACTCGACTATCGTTTTTATGACAAAGACGGTCGGGGGTCATCAGGTGGCACAAACGTGGATGGATATTATATTGATAAACATGGCGGGAAATATAAAATAAATGAAAATTTTCACCGTCTAAATGAACTTGAACATCCAAGATTCTTCTCTACTGAGCATCATATCGAGTTGTATAGGGATGATAAGGAGGGGGATTTTGTTCCCGCTGTGCTAGAAATGGAAGGCTATTCAGTAACTACGTTTTACGATGATATAATTGAGATTTCATTTGAATGATTGTTTTAAGTGGAGGAATCTAAGTTTGAGCTTTCTGTGTTAATTCTTCAAGAAAGTCTTGCTAAATATGTTGAATTAAAGAATCCCATTGAATCTACAGTGGCGCTCAATAAGGAGAGAGTATTAATTCGTGGTGTGGATTATAGAAGGCTTGGCGCTTTGCTGATGCCTTTGCCGCGCCTGCGCTAGGGTGTTCATTATCGAGAGAAATGTGATTTTGAAATGTATATGCCGAGATTATAAAGTGATTACTTGTTGATACTATTTATATCTAGAAAGACGTACTCCAGCTTGCAGACTGCATCACAGCTAATGAAATGCTCTTTCTCACATAGACCATCTAGCGAAGGCGCGACTTCGTGGTAGCCAGAGTGATAAGACTGAAAGTGGTCTTCTTTCTGGCTTATCACGGGAGGCATCCACAAAGCGCCGAAGCGGTATTGGTAGGAGTTCTAGTAATAGAACTTTTCGGCGGGCTCCCAAAAGCCCTTGTAAAGCGCATACGCCGTATTCATTAGTTCAACATATATAGAAATGGATAATAATATTATTTAGATAGGTTATGCTATTAATAAAGGGGGGTTTATTTGTGAACTCATTAGCGATATTGGGGATTTTACCACTATTAATATATTTAGGTATTCTAGGATTTGGTATTTATGCAGTTCTTGCTATTATAAAAACGGCGAAACAAAGGAATGAATACCTGAAAGAAATACGTGATGAAATGAGGAAAAAGATATAAATCGCCGACATTGCTTTAGACTGAGGTAACTAGAAAAAAATAATGAAAAGAGCTATTTTATGAGGGAAAAGCATTGGAATTGATTATTGGAGTGGCTCTTGTACTGATTGTGTTTTTTTCTTCAAACACAATTGAGAAAAGTTTAAAGACCATTGAAACGCAAAACAATCGAGTAATAGATCTTTTAGAAGAAATAAGGGACAAAAAATAACGATACTGACAAAAAAGAGCCCAACCGATTATGGTTTGGGCTCTCTTTCTATTTTTCATAAGACGCTTACTGGTTTTTTCTTACTTATCTACAAGTTCCGTACACAACTTTTTTAAACTTTCTTCGAACTTCAAATCACTCTCTTTTGAACGCTTTTTTGGGCCGCGTAGTCGTCCGCCAGCCATTCGAACTTTCTGGGCGGTATGGCGAGCATATAACAGCTGGTCAATATTGTCTTCCGTATAGAGTCGCCCGTTTTGGTCAATTGGATGCCCTTTTTTTGCAAGCACCATCGCGGCCAAACCATAATCTTGTGTAACGACAATATCATCTTTCTGTACACGATTTACAAGTACAAAATCAACTGCATCCGCCCCCTTAGAGACGATAATAGTCTCTGCACCATCTCGATGCATTTCGTGGGTCGTATCGCAGATAAGGATGCAGCGAAATCCGAAGGTCCCCGCTATTCGGATCGTTTCTTTCACAACCGGACACGCATCCGCGTCGATTAGAATTGTCGTCATAAAGCAGCCTCCCTTTATCTTTAGTATGCCAGATTTTATGAATAAAGAACTCGTTTTGTATTATTCTTTGGTTGAACCTGAAAAGGTTAGTTCAAAAATCGATGTACCAACAATTTTGGCGACGTTAACAAGACGGGCCTTACTTAACTTTTCAATTGTGTCCTCTGGCGTATGATACCACTCTTCCACTGGATCATAAATGAACAACGCTGCGTCGATTCCTGCATTATGAAAAGGTGTGTGATCGCTTCTATCACCGAAGTCGGTCTCGATTGGGTCACCATTTAGTGCTTCGTTCGCTTTACTTGCGACTTTTGTAACTACATTGTCTGAACCATCTATCGTTTGTATGGCTAAATCTCCAGCGTCGGCACTGCCAACCATATCCAAGTTGAACATGGCGGCAGAGCGCTTGATTTCATCTTTCGTCAAAGTACTTACATACTTTTCTGAACCGTGTAATCCTTCTTCTTCAGCACCAAAAAATAGGAATCGAATTTCTTTATTTGTTGGAATCGTTTTGAACATCCTTGCCAGTTCAAGGACAACTGCTGTACCGCTTGCATTGTCACTCGCACCGGGTGCTTTGTCGACGGAATCATAATGGGCACCAATTAGTATGATGTCATCATCCGCTTCGGAAGTGGGATGCTTAGTGGCAATCAAATTTTGTGATGCAGCCTTGTCAATACGGGCTCCTTTAATTTTAACAGCCGCGCTGACCGGGGTACCGTTTTTCACAAATTCAACAAGCTTCGTTCCTTCATCATAAGTAAGAGCTAGAGCGGGGATGAAGTCTTTGAAATGCTCTCTACCAAGCGTCCAGTTATCAATTTCCAGTTCATCAGGGAAATAGAGAAGAATAGCCTTAGCACCTGCCTCTGAAGCGGATAAAACCAGTTCATAAAAAGCAGTCTTATCAACAGCGACAAGCGCAATTTTTCCTTTTACATCAATTTTTTTGTAATCCTTTTTCAAGCCATATCCTGCATCGATCAATTGACCGTCGACATTACCCTCAACTGAATATTGAAATGGGGCAGGAGAGAGTGGGCCTGGAAAGCCTTCGACAACTAGGCCATGCGACTCCGGTATGACGTACCTTTCGAAATCAAATGGTTGAACTTCGACTTCATATCCTTCCGATTTCAATTGCGCAGTCAAAAAAGCAGCTGCCTGCATTTCCGAACTTGTGCCAGCTACTCGGGGGTTTTTCGTTAATTCACTTAATGAAGAAAAAATATTTTCAACACTTAATTCCTGGATAAATTCAGTTTGTGCTTTATCAAATCCAGGACCTTCCACGCCAGATGAACTAGCTGAACAAGCTGTCATTAGGATAGAAATTAGTAATAGGAATGGGAACAGCATTTTTTTACGGGTCATAAGATTCCTCCATTCTAATTATGGAAATTATACCATGACGATACAGTTACATTAAAATCGTGACAGGGATGGATTCACAAAGCCAGGCAAGCAACGCTACTAGAGGAAGTGAAACGGCGAGTTCTATAAATAGCAGGAGAATGCCCATGTCCTCTATTTTTATGATAATGAAGGGGAAATTACGACAGGTGACGAAAAGGTTTATAGAGTAAAGAAAAATTTGGAGGGATATATATGTTTAAAACAATCGAAGAGTTTCTTATTAACTGGGGCCATGAAAGTGAATCGACACAGAAAATCCTAAACACATTAACTGATAAGTCTCTTGATCAAGAAGTGTCAGCCGAAGACCGTACCCTTGGCCGAATCGCATGGCATATCGTTACAACGCTTGGCGAGATGATGTCACGGACAGGCCTTGATTTCGAAGCAAATCCTCACGATGCAGCTGTACCAACATCGGCTGTTGAAATTGCTGGGGCTTACCGTTCAACAAATGAAGCAATGGTTGCGGCAATCATAGAACAGTGGACTGATGAATCGTTAGCTGAATTAAAAGAGATGTATGGGGAGCAATGGGCGATCGGAACTGTGCTTGGTATATTAACAGCGCACCAAACGCATCACCGCGGTCAAATGACCGTACTCATGAGACAAGCCGGCTTGCCTGTACCGGGCGTCTATGGACCATCCCGCGAAGAGTGGGCAGCATTTGGTGGAGAAGCACCGGTCGTGTAAAGACATGAAAAAGCTGAGGACACCTGGAAATCGGTGTCCTCAGCTTTTTTTATTTGAGATTAACTAGTTAACATGGAAAACGAGCATATAGGGTTGTAGACCGAGCATATCCGTAAGCAAAACGATCATATGCCATTGCTCCCGAGCAAATCAGTAAGCAAAACGATCATATGCCATTGCTCCCCGAGCATATCTGTAAGCAAAACGATCATATGCCATTGCTCCCGAGCATATCCGTCAGCAAAACGATCATATGCCATTGCTCTCGAGCATATCCGTAAGCAAAACGATCATATGTCATTACCTCCCGAGCATATGCCATTGCTCCCGAGCAAATCCGTAAGCAAAACGATCATATGCCATTGCTCCCGAGCAAATCCGTAAGCAAAACGATCATATGCCATTGCTCCCGAGCAAATCAGTAAGCAAAACGATCATATGCCATTGCTCCCGAGCATATCCGTAAGCTAAAGGATCATATCCCATTGCCCCCGAGCATATCCGTAAGCTAAAGGATCATATCCCATTGCCCCCGAGCAAATCCGTAAGCAAAGCGATCATAAACCATTGCCACCGACCACATCAGTTCACCGAGCGAATATAAACCATCACCAACCAATCATATCCATGGTCACCCGACCGTAATCCGTCCATTATCCGACTTCAAACGAATCGTATGTTCACCAGTGCCGATGACCGTCCGTGAATTGCGTTCGCCAAATACATCGACTTTACCATGGCCCGTTTTCGTATGAATGGAGACATTTGTTGGCTTGCTAGTTGATTGAATAACAATGCTTCCGTTATCAGTTTGAAAATCAATATTTCGATCAAGGCTGTCCGTCTGAAGTGTAATACGGCCATTATCAGTACTGCCAACAATGGAACCCGTGACATGTTCGAGCTCGATTCTACCATTATCAGACTCAGCTGCAATGCTGTCCGCATCGACATGACGCATTTCAATTCGCCCGTTATCCGTTTTCGCTCGTAAATGATCGATCTGCACCTTATCGATTTCAATTCGTCCATTATCCGTTTCAGCTGTCAACGAAGTGGCAGCAATCTCTTTTAATTGGATTTTTCCATTGTCGGTATTTACACTGACTTTTTTGCAGAGTATTTTCTCAGCAGAAATCCGTCCATTATCTGTCTTCATCGCAATCGATTGATACAGCTTCATTGGAATAATCACGTTAAGGGTCACTGCTTTCATATTGAAATTGAACATGAGTAACCAGTGGCGTAAACTTTTAAGCCTGATGAACAATGTATCGCCAACGACTTCCGCAGTTAGTTTCAATTTTTCATTAGAACCAATCAATTCAACGGTCGTCATCGAACTGTCAGATGGACTGACAAATAGTGCGCCATGCTGGACGTTGATATCGACATTCAAAAACAGGTTATCTTGGATTGTAATGATTTCATTCGTTGACACGATTTCCGCCTTATTTTCCACAAATGAAGACGACTCAAGTAATTCTTCAGCAATTTTCCTAGGAGAGCCTAGGGAGGTGGCGATGTCGTTTTCTGATTTTCCATCCTCACGGCCATTCGTGAAGTATTCTTGGATATCTTGAATAATTTCATTCCGTTCCTCAGCAGGCAGTTGGTTCAATGCAGTTTCAAGTTCAACTATAAATTGGTTTTCAGTCATTCCTTACACCCTCCTCGATTAATGTATTCACGCCATCCGTGAAACTTTTCCATTCGCTTAACTGTTCATGAAGATATTCTCGGCCAGCATCCGTCAATGTGTAATACTTACGGGGAGGGCCTTCCGTTGATTCCTGCAAATAGGTCGTGAAATAACCTTCTTTTGTTAAACGACGCAACAGGGGATAAACAGATCCTTCGGAAATTGCAATTTGATCGGAAATCTTTTGCACAAGCTCATAGCCATAGCGATCTTGCTTATCAAGAAGAACAAGCACGCATAAATTCAGCACACCTTTTTTGAATTGTACATTCACTTCGCTTACACTCCTTTCACTATAGTTCAATGGACAGTACTATCTCATACAAAGTACTTGTTGACGACAATATATCATATAGTATTATTCATTGCAAGGTACTGGTTTTGTCATTTATACAAGTACTTTTCATACCCACACAATTTCCGCATATAATTTTGAGTGTTAGCCAAACTAATGTGTAAATCCGAATTGCCTCAATTGGAAAAATTGCGAGCATTTATGAGGAAGGCAAGTAACGGTGATATTCCTGGCATTTGACAATGATTTCATAGTTGGCAGGAAGAGCCTGCGTGAAAATCTTTCATTGGGGAACTATAAGGGGACAAAATAATTGGAGGTTCTCAAATGAAAAGTAATAGTCAAAATAAATTTACAGAAGCGGGTACGGACATTATGGAGGTTAAACGACAAAATGAAGAATCTGGTCTAACGTATAATGAGGTGAAAGAAATACTTGCCAAAACGGGTGGAACTGGAACCGCAATTTATAGTGATACTAATATGGAAGAGGTAAAAAAGAAAAATCTATAAAAAAGATGCCAGGTAACCGAACCGTTTTTAATGGTGTGGATACTTGGCATTTTTTTAGATGAAATAACTTCAACTTAAGGGGAGATTTTCTTGTTTTGATGGTTTACTTACACTGACAAGAGCGAAGTCACTTAAAATGCTTCAACGCCTCCCGCTTACTAAGCGGCTTTAATGGATGATCCTCCACAAATACTTTCACAAGATCTGGATCCGTCTTTGCATATTCTCGCAATGCCCAACCAATCGCTTTTTGGATGAAAAACTCCTTAGAATCTGAATGCTGTTTGATAATCTGGAATAATAGCTCGGTATCTGTCTGTTGTTTGAATTTTAATTGATGAAGAATTGCTGAACGGTTTGTCCACATATTGTCCGAAAGAGACCACTCCAACATGATTTTTTCACCATAATCGCGATCAAGTTTTACAATGTGACCTACAAAGTGAGGCGCAATTGAATCCACGCTATCCCACCATGATTTCGTTTCAATTAATTGAAGTAAAGCAGGAAAATCATCTGTCGTTAAATGCTTTTTCATTTTCTCAATCAGCGCAATTGCTGCATATTGGTACTCCCGCTTCGGCAGTTCATAAAGTTTCCACACTTCTTCAAACAGCTGCTCAGGTACAGGCAACGTATATTCGGCGAAGTGCTCTTTCAATAATTCCTTACGTCTAGGACTTTTGATACCGAGGAAAGGGAAATGATTTTTCAGATAGGCCGTCATCGGTCCAGCTAGTTCTTCATTGCGATTGGCTTCAAATAGTTCAATAATTCCTTGATGATTCCATACTGTTTTCAATGAAATTACCTCCTGACGGTGTGATTAAGAAAAGCGTATCAAAAAGAATAACTTAATGCTATATACTTGGCACTATTAATTTAGAATTCAATAGAAACTGCAATAATCTATTTGTACGACACATGAATCTAGCGACGTAGCGATATTGGAAACTGGTTCCTAGTAATAATCACAAAAAAATCACTTCCTTTCCAATTGTTAAGTGCCGAATATATAGATGATATTGAGGGATATTTCTTGAATAAATAATTTAATCGGAATGAAATAACAAAGTGCTTAATATAGAAAACAGTCCTGTGAAGCGAGTAACATTCGCATCACGGGGCTGTTGTAGTAGTGATGCTTTCTTGTGTTAAATTAAGGGAAGCTAATAATTTTAATAAGTTGAATCTATTGCATTAATAGAAGTTTTTTTATCATTTCGTTAACAAATAAATCCGCTGATTTGTGGAAGTCTATCTTTATGTGGAGGTGTAGAAATGGGGGGGCGTCGGGCGGCAAGAATGAAACAGCAAATTTTGCTTGGTGGCAATTATCCCTTATCGGAGTAGGTCGCATTATTGGTACAGGTTTTTTCCAGGCATCAAGTATTGCGATTTAAATGACAGGTCCTTCTGTTATCAGGGCTGCAAGTGCAACGTTTATCGTGTTTGAAGCACTAGCGAAAATGTCTGCAAAGGATCCGCAGCAAGGGTCATTCCGTACCTATGCCAAAAATGCATATGGACGTTGGGCCGGTTTTAGTAGTGGTTGGGTTTACTGGTGTTCGGAAATATTAATCATTGGCAGTCAGCTTAAGGCGATTTCAATCTTGTCTAGATTTTGGTTTCCTAACGTTTAGTTATGGATATTTACATCGATCTATGCCGTTTGCGGAAATTAGAAAATGTATACGCTGTAATGAAAATCGCCGCTATTTTTATGTTTATTGTGATTGCCATTTTAGCGCTGACAGGGATAATTGAGGGCAATCTAAAGGTCGGAATTCCTCAATCTGCAGTAGATTCAAAAGTGACATGAAAAAACCTGGTAATAAGGAACGTCTTCTAAGACGAACTTTTTACCGAATTTCTAAGCTAACTCAATTTTATGTAGCGAAAGTAAACCCTCAATACCCGTATATGTAAGAACAAAACAACCAAAAGACCAAAGAATTATTTTTACAAGAGGGAACTCAATAATTTGGCCAATCCCGAAATATACCATAATCATTTACAAGACATCAGCTGTTAAAGCTCCAATACCAAAAATCCAAGCATGAAAAAATCCGTTTTTAATCCCCGTGTCTAGTTGCGCCGCGTTAACAGGGCCGATTGGCGCAGCCAAGGATACACCTAAAAAGATATAGGCAACTATTGAATTCATGAAAAAGTCCTCCCTTAAAATGATATCTATGCATCTTATTCGAAGGGATTGACCTGTACAACTATCTAAAGGAGAAATTCTAATTGAAAAAGGACTTAGCAACAATCGCTGCTAGGTCCTTTTTTTACGCTATTTTATTCGTTTTTTCAATTTCTTCGACTTTGATGAACTTAAAGACAATGAACATTAGGATGAATCCCAATACACCTGCAGTAATATAGCTGACATTGAGAAAATTTTTCATAGCAAGTGACATAATAGGGGGACCAGCTGCAACACCGATAAATCTCGCTGAGCTATAAAAAGAGGAAACCGTGCCTCTTAACTCTTTTTTTATGTTTTCTGTAATAATAGCGTCGAGTGCAGGCAATAATGCACCAATAGCTATTCCAACTATACTCGTTACCGCTAACAGAAGAATCAGTTTTTTACTTGTAAACCCTACGAATATAACGCTGGCGGACATTGCGATTAAGCAAATAATCATTACTTTTTTTATGGTCTTTAGATCCCCTTTAATTTTTCGACCGGAAATAAACGAAGAAATACAAAGTAACAGAAGCGGTATGGCCAAAACAAACCCTTTTTTTATGCCCTTTATATCATGAACTTTTTCAAGGTTTTCTGATAGAAAAAATAACATACTGAATAATATCAGCATAACTAGGACTCCATTAAGGAATACGGTATACAACCATTTTCCTTCCACCTTGAATACTTTTTTTGTGTTACTTAAAAACTGCTTAAACTTTACAGGATCATCTTTTTCTTTGGGGACTTTAACAAAGAAAAAGATAAGTGCAAAAGAAATTAAACTAAGCGCTGAAATGGAGAAGAACGGCAGGAACCATAAAATAGCGGCAAATACTGAACCTAAGATGGGACTTAATACTTTTCCAAACGTGTTCGACGTTTCGATAATACCCAAACAAGAACTCATTTTTTCATCATCATCTTGATAAAGGTCACCCACAAGTGGCAAAATGATTGGCATGGCTCCAGCCGCCCCTACTCCCTGCAGGATTCTACCAACGATAATCATTGTGTATGGGTCCTCCATTTTCCATGAAGCAAACCCTGCAATCAGACCCCCGATTAAAGCGAAGATTAAACTCGGTAATATAACCATTTTCCTACCAAAACGGTCTGATAAATAGCCGGCTACTGGTATTAGAAAAATAGCCGCAACTGAATAGCTTGTAATGATCATGCTCGACTGAAATGATGTGATTCCAACCTTTTCTTCCAGTATCGGGAGCACTGGAATAAGCATGGAATTCCCTAGTGTCATGATAAGAGGAATTGAAGCCATACTTACAGTGCACCATATACTTACTTGAACCGTACTTTTTCCCATTACCACACCTCGACTAATCCTGTTTTTGACTAATAAAGGTATGGTCTCCTTGTGTGTTCATTTTATGCGTTAGATGTTTATTGTATAGTCTTTTACTAAACAGTACTATGTAAAAATGAGGGAACATACTCATCAAACCTTTTGAGGGCATATTAAAATAACGCTTGAAAAGCCTGCATGCCAAAGTAGATTCCGAAACCAATCATTATTATGGATGAAATAAGAGAGACGATTTTCAAAAGCTTGGTGGATAATAATTTACGAGCTCCGCTGGATAAAAAGGACATTATAAAATCTACTAAAATAATGCCAACCAAAATGGCGATACTATTTATAATAATTTGATATCCTGTAGAGACTCCAGCCGTATTCGCGAGTATAGAACCATATATCCCTAGCCAAAAAAGGATGGTCAGTGGATTCAACAATGACATGAAGAAACCAGATAGTATTGATTTTCTAAGTCGGACTCTTTTACCGGATTTCAAATTCATTTCAATTTTATGTAGCGATAGTAAATTTTCTATACCCGTATACAACAGTACAAAACAGCCAAAAGACCAAAGAATTATTCTCATTAAAGGCGAATCAATAAATTGACCAACGCCAAAATACACTATGAACATATACATGATGTCGGTTGTCAAAGCACCAAGACTAAAAAACCAGGCATGAAAAAAACCATTTTTAATACCCGTATTTAATAAGACGGACTTAACCGGTCCAATTGGTGCAGCCATTGATATGCCTAAAAAGATATAGGTGAATATTGAATTCATGAATAGCCCTCCACTAATATGACGTCATTTCATTTTATTCAAAGGCGATGACTTATAGGACTATTTAAAGGGGGGAATTCAAATGGAATGTTTGAGGTTGTATTCTCTGCTTTAGAAGCGTTTTTATTAACATAATATTAAGTTGCGATGGCTCCGTTCATCTGATTAAAGACAGCCTTTATATAGTGGATTTGGTTAAAAGCAATGAAAAATCTCGATTTAGTAAAGAACACTTTGCTTTGTGCTTTCCGAAAAAAGATAATTCGTTGAAGTTGGATAACTTGTGATAAACTATTTTAGAAGTCGAAATAATTTACCAGGGGGGAAATCATATGTCTAATGAAGTAAAAGTTATTTTCGCAAATGATCCAATTGTTTCTGAAAATGCTGCAATCAAACAATTCGTAGCCAATCAAAAGGCGGGGCATAGTTCTTTATTAATCGGAGAAACACATTATATTGTGGTGAAAGAGTGTAAAGAAAAAGATATGACACTAGAGAAAGTTCGCGCAACAGCAGGGAATATTGCTCGCGATGTAAGCGCTCAAAAAGCCGAAACAGCAATTGTTGAAGCAGAAGTTCTTGCGGACGCCTATACAAAGTTGGATAAAGGATCTGTGCTGACAGCATTTGCAGAAGGATGGGAACTAGGAGCGTACCAGTTTGTTACATATAAATCGGATGTCACAGCATTCCAAACTAAGCTTCATGTAGTTGGAGACGAAGCGAAACCATTCGTTGAAGCAGGGAAGATTCGTGCGGCAGCAACTGCATTCTCACGCGACTTGATGAATGAACTGTCAAACGTCTTAAATCCAGAAACATTCCCGGAAGTATTGAAAAACAACTTTGAAGGTACTGGCGTTGAAGTGAATGTGTTCGATAAAGAAAAGCTTAAGGAAATGAAGATGAACGGCGTCCTGACAGTCGCGCGTGGCAGTATCTACAAGCCTTCATTCGTTGAACTAGTTTACAAAGGTGACGCATCGAAACCGCTTGTGGCACTTGTCGGTAAAGGCGTGACATTCGATACAGGTGGCATCAGCTTGAAGAGCGGCAAAGACCTAAGTGATATGCGCATGGATATGGGGGGAGCAGCTGCTGTTTCTGGTGCACTCACATTGCTTGCGAAATCGAACGCGAAAGTGAATGTCGTGGCACTTATTCCAATTGTGGAAAACATGCCTGACAACACATCAGTTTTACCAGGAGAAGTTATTACCTACAAAAATGGATTGACGGTGCAAGTCGGCAATACCGATGCAGAAGGACGCCTCATTTTAGCAGATGCACTTATTCGTGCAGGCGAATGGAAAGCGGACTACATCGTCGATATCGCAACGCTCACAGGCGCAATCGTCAATGCACTCGGCACTGAAATCGGTGGCGTTTTCGGAGATGAAGAACTTTCTGCCCAAATGAAAAAAATCGGCGATCAAAACGGTGATTTCATCTGGCCTATGCCATTAGTTGACGCATACGAAAAGTCGCTTGACAGTGACTATGCGGACATGAACAACATCAGTTCATTAGGTGGGGCAGGATCAATTACGGCAGGCTTATTCCTTCGTCGTTTTGTACCGAAAGAAAGTAAATGGTTGCATGTTGATATGGCGGGCATGATGAGTAAAAACAGTGCTTCAGGATACTATGCAAAATCTGCGACAGGCTACGGTGCACGCCTATTGGCTGACTTTACAACATATGTTTCAAACTAAAAAAGAAAGTACTCAGTTATTATGCTGGGTACTTTCTTGTTATTTGTGAAATTGACCGTGTAGTGCTCAAATTATATAGGTACTCATACAACTAACATCTACATATTACCTCTATTTCTACCTATTATTCCTGGTAGAATGAAAGGCTGGAAACTAATCAATATAAAAAAATTAGGATTTAGTGAAATTTGGTTTTATTGCAAGAGACGTGTGCATTAGTGAATTCAGCATATGCACCTCCCAAAAGGCTCTTGTATTTTTCAGTGCGATTTACTGTACTTATACTTGTGAAGTAACTGCTGTAATTTAGAAGTAAATAGTTATTCAGGTTGTCTCATAATTCGTTTTGATGCAAAAAAGTAAACAAACCAATATATAACTAACAACTCCGAGAAAATTATTACAACCACTTTTATAAGAGGATTAGGACTAAACGAAGCCAAGTTGAAAAAAAGTAGCTGCACGATTAATAGGTTCATTAGTAGTTTTTGAAAAGACTGCTTAAGGGCCTTAATTGATACGGGATAAATACGGGAACTGTTATTTATCGAGTATTGTAAAGGAAGTAACTGGTACCCAGATAAAAATAACAGTGGAAAAGCTATAATCCAGCCATTAGCAGGAAAGAAAAAATGAATGCTAATCCCTATTAAGGTTAATCTTGCATACAAATAATAAAATTCATTATACCTAATAAACAAGTGTGAAAATAAGTATGTGTAAGAAGAAGATTGCTTATAAGTTATTACGTTCTTTATTAGCCAACCCAAGAACCTCCTGCGTTTAAACGAATGCTGAAGATGGGGGACATCAATATATAGATTAATAAATTTGTAAATCTTTAATAGGGACTTCTCTTCTTGGCTTATTAAATAGTCCCAATTAAGCCCCGTTCCTTTCTTATTAAATACATAGAACCAAATGAAGGAATTGATAATTAGTAAAGTTCCTGCAATTACCCACAGACCCGTAAACATCAAATAAATAATAGTATAAAATATTAGAAATCGAATGACTTTGTGAATTAACTTATGAAGTTTAGTAGTCATCCATTGTTCAATCCAAGTCAGCCGAATATTCAAGAGGATTAAGCCTGAAAAAGTAATAAGGACTGTAATCGAAATAATTTCAGTCTGTTTTACAAGAGGACTAATAATTATTAACATGATTAGTAGTTTGATTACATCAATAAAAGTGCTATAAAACATCGATTTTTTAAAATATGAGGATAACACTGTCTCTGCTGGCATTAAAAAGATGACATCAGCTTTTTTGACAAATGTACGAACGTCCGTCATCAAAAAAGTAAACGTAATTACTAGTGACGCTATCATTTCGGTTGGAAGAAAGGGAGGTAACCATTGAAGAAATTTCACGTAGTAATAAAGAAAAACACTACCAAAAATGATAAAGGAATAAAATACACCCATTGCAATAAGTGAAAAGTATTTTACGATTTCAACATAAAATTCCTTCAATCTTTTATCCCATATTGAATTAATTTCCATTATATCACCATGACTTTCGAATATGTACTATACTATAAGGGACATTTACTAGGCAAAGTTATCCCTATAGTATATCTTATAAAGTGAGTGTATACCATATATAGGAAGCCGTAGTCTATCCACAACCAATAAAATGGTTCCTAATCCCGTACATATTTTTTGTTAATAATCCAAGCAATTCAACAGTTCTCTAAATAACCGATATAATAATAGAAGTGAAATACAACAAAAAAGAGGTATTAAATATGATCAAAACATTACGATTCTGGATAACGCTTCTCGTATCATTTGCGATGATTGGTATTCTCAGTATCACGTTGTTATCTGGATTTTTTGTTACAAAAGAAAATTTAATAAATAACTCCCTAGAGATTAATAGAGTTTACTCAATGAAGCTGTCGCAACTAACGGAAGAAGTATTTAAAGGAATGCAAAGTAATTTGCAAGTTAAAGCGTCTGAAATGAGTGCTGAAATTGACGATGCTGAAAAGTTAACTGAAAAACTTGCGGACTTAATAAGCAGTAGTAAAAACTTTAACTCGCTCTCCGTTGTTAACAAAGATGGCGTAGTACTTGCCACCTCGCCGGAAGTGGGTATAGTAGGGAAGAAACTAGATACAGAAGGTCCCAAAGAAGCACTATATGAAAGAAAGAACCTGATCTCTACGCCTTACAGAGCTGCAACCGGCAGACTGCTTATTCTAATTTCCACCCCATTGTGGAACGAAAAAAATGAATACCTCGGTTTTTTAAGCGGCACGATTTATTTGCAGGAAGATAATATTATTCATGATATTCTTGGCGAACACTTTTCCACGGACGGTTCTTATGTGTGGGTGGTCGATAATAAAGGGATGCTGATTTACCATCCGGACCCTGAAAGAATCGGGGAAACGGTCCTTGAAAATGAAATCACACAAAAAATCCTCCTGCATAAAAGCGGTGCACAAAAAATTATGAACTCAACAGGTAAAGATTATCTTGCTGGTTACACATACATAAAGTCTAGTAAGTGGGGAGTTGTTTCGCAAACACCCTATGAAGCAAGCGTCAAACCTTTATCAGGAATGGTGTACAAAATGTTACTTTACGCGCTTCCATTTGTCATGTTTTTCTTCGTGTTGACGATTGTATTGACTGAGAGATTATCGTCACCGTTGCGCAAATTGGCGATGTTTTCGGCGAATCTGAAAGGAAATGAAAGGACAGGCGAATCGGCGGACATTCCAACATGGTATTTTGAGGCTAAGCAGTTAAATGAAACAATTCACGAATACGCAAACAGTCAGCAACAGAGGGTTGAGGATTATAAGGAACGCTCCTACACAGACCCTCTTACCGGACTAAAGAATCGCAGGTACGGAGACAAAATCACTGCAAAATGGACTATGGACAATCGACCATTTTCTATGATTATGATTGATATCGACCATTTTAAAGCTGTCAATGATCGATATGGCCATCAAATCGGAGATGAAGTGCTTAAGTTTCTATCTGGAAAAATGAGCGAAATTATACGGGGCGACGATGTCTGTATTAGATTGGGTGGGGAAGAGTTTGTAATCCTGCTAGCTGAAACGGATGTCAAGGAAGCAATGGATATCGCTGAAAGACTTCGTATAAATGTCTCGTCAACTATATGTCCAACAAATAATAATATAACAATTTCATTAGGTGTCGGTAGTTATCATAGTAATCGGGAATCAATACTAGAACTATTCAGCAGAGTAGACAAAGCATTATATCAAGCAAAAGTGGATGGAAGGAATAGAGTTGTGCTATCTGAAAATTAAATAGCCTCGATTTTGCCCGTGAAATCACAAAAGGAAAGACCTCGTTACTTTAAACGAGGTCTTTCCTTTTATTCACAGACAAGCACTTGTCTGTGAAAATGTCCTTTTTTCGCAACACAGCGATCAGTAATGACGAATCCAGCCTCTTCAAGCATGTGATCGATTGTTTCAATCGTCACTACGATGACTTTCTTCGTAAACCGGCGTGCTTCCTTCAATATTTCAAGCTGTTCTTCAGGAGTAATATGTGTAAAAAGATTATAAGGCATGTCAATAATCGCAACATCATAGTCGTCAACGACTTCTGCAATAGGACCGATTTCTACAGTGCCTTCTAGCTCAAAGTGAGCAATGTTCTTTCTTGATCCCAAAACGACACGCGGGTTAATATCTCGTCCGACGATATTAATGCCCATCGACAATGCTTCAACCAGCACCGTACCAATGCCGCAACATGGATCGATGGCTCGTACACCTTTTGGATGCGGAATCGCAATATTGGCCACTGCTCTTGCGACACGTGTACTTAATGCCGTAGAGTACATATGCGGTTTTTTCTGATGTAGGAACCAGACCGACTCACTTTCAACAAGCTTCCCAAAATACCACTTACCATCTAATAAAACAATGCCAAACGTATTTGCAGGTGGGTTCACTAAGTCGGGAGTACCATTGACACGTAGTCCAATTTCACGCTCAATTTTCCTACGCTCCGGATGCCCAATCTTTTTCGTCGTATCGAGATCCGTTGTATTCAAACTGACGACTCTAAATGTAGAGCCATCTAAATCGTATTGTTCAACTTGTCGGGAGATTTCCTCAAGATTGTCGCCTTCATACATAATGTCCAGTCGTTCTTTCATAAATGCGCTGCGACTTGGATCAATTTCAATCGAACTTCTCAACACAGTAGAAGTGACATCAAAGCCGAAAAATGATCTCATCTCTAACATGCACAAATCATGCTCATCTGTGTGCTGCGTATATGTGTAAATAAAACCTAAATCATTCAATTAATTCCCATCCTTCATTGCGCTTCATCAACGGCCTCAACCATTTTGAATATAAAGTCATACATCAGTTGATAAACCTCAACAAAAGATAAATCTTCACTAAAACCTTCAATATAATTAAGTGCAAAATTCATATCCCATAACCCGTCTTCATTTGAAAACATCACACTATATTTAGCTCCATCTCCATGTAAATGCTTGTCAAGATATGCCTTCATGTCATTCCCGAATTTCTTTTGTAATTTTAGTCCGAATAGGGCTGTATAAGTTTCGAAGACATCATCAAGTTCTAGAACGACAGCGTCGACTCTGATTACTTCAAAAGCATTTGATTCTACGTAAACGAATTCATTCATATGATTTTTTAAGTAGGAAATGCTTTCATTTAGAAAGTTCTGATCTTCCTCCCGTATCAGATTTTCCGTCTCTTTCACGCACCGCTCTATGGTACTGAATTTAAACGCTTTCTCTACAACGGTTACATCACCGGCAATCAATTGATGTTTGGCGACATATTCTTTATCCACATTAAAGAACTCGATTTTATTATCCAGCGTATTTTCAGCAATATACTTTTCCATCTGTTTTTTTAACATTTCAGATCAGCTCCTTGACTAGAGAGGAATTGAATTATACTCTGTTCCTCTTACCTACTAGTATAGCCTACATTGTTTCATTAGGCTTTTAATTTGTAACACGTATTTCCTTCAACTATTTTTAAAAAAGTGGTCGAAGAAGATGGGGTTTATTTATATTGACAAATTGTCAACACAATTATACAATTCTTCATAGCGTCTAATTCTCGGTTAGTTTCATGGAAAGGAGAATTGATAATGGCTAAAGACGTAATCAATTCGCCTCTTGGTTTGTTACTAAGGGAATTATTAAAAGAGCGTTCATTGTCAATGCGAAAACTAAGTGAACTTAGCAAAATCGATACAGCTACCATTTCACGAGTGATAAACGGTAAAAGAAAAGCGAACCTGCAACATTTAGAGCGATTTGCTGACTGTTTAGAAGTGCCTTTGGTCGATCTTGTTGAAGCAGCTGGTTACCCTATTGAACAGAAGCAGGAAGATTTTTTGTTGAAGAACCGTACATCTGCTGAAAGTATTCAGGAGGTTTTTGCATCTTCAGACGTGGCAAATCAAAATGTAACTGAAGCCGTCATCGAACAGAAGTTAGCAAAGTACCAACAGTATGTACAAACAGTAGAAGGAAAAAACGATATTCTTACTGGATTCGGAAAGAAGCTGGAAAGTGTGGGTAGCATCGGGCCACTTATTTGTCAGATGAAGGACTTATTCAAGAAGTTTCGTCTGGGGAAGGGTACACGGAGTGAACTTGCGATAATTGGAAGTGCATTATTGTATTTTATCATTCCTTTAGACGCTATCCCTGACTACCTATTTGCCATTGGTTATTTAGATGATGCGATTGCAGTACAACTTGCTTCAAATTCAATAGGAAGAACTAACATAGAATAAAGCGATAGGTGGATTTTTGAATGAAAAGAAGCGAGCGAAGAAATAAGAAACGTAAAGGACTAAGAAATTTCTTTATAGTAACTACATTGATTTTGTTAGCGGGAATCATTTACGGAGTAGTCCAATACTATAGCGGATTATCTATGGCAAACGAAGGATCACTTAAAGATGACAGCGCGTCATTTGATGAATTTGAAGGTGCGGATCCACAATTTGGTGAAATTAATGTTCTGTTATTAGGTAGTGACTCGCGGGGAAATGAAGATGCACGAGCCGATACGTTAATGATTGCTCATTATAACCAAACAACTCATCAGATGAAACTCGTATCTATTATGAGAGACACGTATGTGGATATCCCTAATCACGGAAGTCATAAGATCAATTCTGCCTTTTCACTTGGAGGTCCGGAACTTGTAAGACAAACGATTAAGCAAAATTTTGATATTGATATTCATTCCTATGCAATTGTTGACTTTACTGGATTTTCGAAAATCGTAGACGTTGTAGCTCCTAATGGGATAGAAGTTGATATTCCTTATGCCATGTCTCATGGAATTGGAATGACATTACAGCCTGGAAACCAAGTTTTAAATGGCGAACAGTTACTTGGCTATGTGCGTTTCCGCCACGATAAAAATAATGATTATGGGCGGGTGGAACGGCAGCAGGAAGCATTGTCGAAATTAAAGGATGAAGCTGTGAGCATCCACAGTTTACTAAACTTGCCTAAGTTACTCGGCGTTGTGGAGCCTTACGTTAATACAAATGTGGATAATCGAACAATCCTTACAATCGGTAAAGGTTTACTTCTTGGCAAGACTGATAAAATAGAGACGCTACGTATTCCTGTTGAACACTCTTTTGAAGAGAAGCGTGTAGCGGCAGGGGAAGTTCTAAGTATTGATTTCGAGCAAAACAAAGAGGCATTACAACAGTTTTTATCGACAGAGGACGAAGTGGTAGATGCTGAATTAGTCGAAGAGCAACCTGAAAACTAAGTAACGAACAAAAAATGGCGTACATGTCAGCTGACATGTACGCCATTTTATTATTCGTCTTCTTTATACCAAGGGTTTAAGTGAATCAAAACTTCATCTACATCTTCATTACTAGCCATGATGGTATCCTTGATTTTTCGTGAAGCATCATGCCCTTCTTGGATAGTCATTTCACCTGGTACACCTACACGCAGGTCTACAAGAATATAATGTCCATGTTCCCGAGCTCGCAAACGGTCAATCCGTTTCACTTCAGGGATTGTCATGATTAAGGCCGCGAATCCATCCAGTCTGTGCCGGCTTATATTTTTCTCCATTAGGACATCCATTGCTTCTTTTCCGATATCATAAGCAAGTTTGAGCACTAAAAACGACACAATGATACCGGCAACCGGATCACCGTAAGAGAGGAAGTGAATGTTGTACAGATCACCAACAAGTGCAAGTCCAATTCCGACAACAGCTGCTAGGGAGGCGTAAACGTCTGCCAAGTGGTCATAGGCGGTCGCAATCAACCCTTTACTATTGGTCAATTTACCAATCCGGATTGTATAGACATACAAGGCATGTTTCCATATTAGCGAAATGAATGCAGTTAGTAAGGCTATTAAACTAGCCTTTGCTGGTTCCTCAAAAAGTGCAGAAATTGCTTCATACGCAATATAAATGGCGGCTAATCCTAAAATCAGTGCAACAATGGCAGAACTGATGACTTCCGCTTTTCCATGACCATAAGGATGGTCATCATCAGCGGGACGTTTGGATATTCGCATTGAGGTCAGAGCAGCACCGCTGGCAATCACGTCGCCTGCATTATGGAAACCGTCAGCTAGAAGGACCGGACTTTGAAAGAGGAAGCCCACAACAAGTTTAATCCCTGTTAGGAGGATATTGCTTATTAAACTAATCCAAACCGCAATTATTGAAGCGCTTGAATGACTATGCTTATTCATCAATGATGACCTCCTATTGATATGTTTCCCGAGGGAAACAAAAAACCTTGACAGGCTCCTGTCAAGGTTTTTGGGTATTCGTATAATCGTTTAAGTTGAATGCATTCATAGCTATCACTCGCTAAATTAAGACGTTTTCCAATTGTAACACTGCCAGATTCAGACAGCAAGGAAAAGTGCTAGCACTTCATCAATTCTTTACCATAGGTCTTGAACAAATGAATATCTATTTAAACTGAGCAAAGGCGCCTTAGCGAATCCAATGAAATTCTTTATATCAACATCACTCGTGTTAAATAACCAATTAATAACTTAATTGACTACTAGGCGCTCGGTGTACAGTTGCTTCTGGCTCGCTTTGGATTTAACAACTTCTATACATAACAGAGCTATTTTTATGTATAGGGATGCGACAGGTACTTATTCACAATAAGATGACCGAAAAGGGTGTGGCTAGGAATGACGAAATTATTTCTAGCCACACCCTTTTCCCCGTTAATCATATCGTGAATAGTGTGCCGAAAGCGAACCGGAAATGATCCAGTGAAAATGGAAGTTTTCAAGCCTCTTCTTACCTGTTATTTATGCAAGCAAATGGTTAATCAACAGACGTGTTTCAACTTATTATAAAGGAGAAAATTATGATGTATACTACCCCCGTTTAGAATAAATTATCAAGATTTAGGAGATAGTGAAACTAACAGTATACAAAAAGGGAGGTGATCTTGATGAGCTTTTTGCAAGGAGGGGAGGATAGTCACAATAATGGAACATCCAATTCTACATCCGCTCAGAATGACAAAGTGCTCATTACGATTGCCGCTATTAAGAACGAGTTAACTGGAATAAATGATGCCGTATTTAAAGACATTCAAACACCCGATGAGCTAGTGACGATCATTTACTTTAGCTCACTTATCGAAAAGCTCACTTTGTACAGAACTGTAATTTTTCCATTGTTAGATCAAAAGGAAGACTTGCTAAAATCGGCTGATGTGCCAGAGAAAGTCAATCTTTCTGGTGTTTTATTTTCAATCACTGAAGGAAATACGATCGTATATTTTCATGAAAAAAATCTATTTATAACTGTTCATACATATAGCCCTCCCATGAGTTCAATTATTGGATCTGATACTGAATCGAGCGTCATTGGTCCGCAAGATGCCTTTACTGAATCGTTACAAACAAACCTATCACTAATAAAAAGAAGGCTTAGAAATACGGGTCTAAAAAACGAGGACTATACCATAGGAACTGAAACAAATACTAAAATTTCTGTCGTTTATATGGAGCATATTGTGAATAAGGACAATTTGGATAAAGTATTAAAAAAAATTTCTAAAATTAAACATCCGGGATTTAATGATATCTCTGTATTAAAACAACTAATGGATGATCATCCATTTTCGCCATTCCCACAATTTCATGGGACGGTTAGACCTGATGCTGCAGTAAACTATTTGTTAGACGGAAGAGTCGCTATTTTAATGAATAACAGTCAAGCACTGTTAATTTGTCCAATTTCATTTTTTGAACTATTTACTTCACCTGAAGATTATTATAACCGATGGACAACGGCCTCACTCCTTCGTGCTCTTCGTTTTTTCGGTTTTTTCTTAACGATAATATTAACGCCTACGTATATTTCAGTGCTATCTCATCATCCGGAAATGTTGCCTTTTAATGTTTTACTAAACTTACAAGAGTCTAGAGGAAAGGTTCCTTTTTCTCCTGTTCTTGAAGTGCTATTTATGGAGCTCGTTATTGAAATATTAAGAGAAGCTGGTACACGAATGCCGACAAAAATTGGTCAAACGATAGGTATTGTTGGTGGGATTGTCATTGGGACAGCAGCGGTTGAAGCAAGTCTTGTGAGTAATGTACTTATTGTTTTAGTCGCGATTTCAGCGCTGTTGTCCTTTTTACCGCCGAATTTTGTAATGAGTAACGCGAGTCGTTCGATTCGCTATTTATTTATAGTGGCTGCAGGCATGTTTGGACTATACGGTCAGATGATTGCATTTGCATGGCTTTTTCATCATTTATTAAGTCTAACTTCTTTAGGGGCTCCATATATGACGCCTATAATACCAAGGAAATGGTCAGATTACCTAAACAGTGTTGTGCGTGTGCCAACTTTGTACCGTAGACGAAAGGCGGGTATTTCAAGGGCACAGAGTACAAAAAAACCTCCTGTAGAAGGGGGGAAATGAGTAATGGATAATACTAAATTAAAAGTACTGAATAGTTACCATGTCGTGTTTCTTGTTCAAAATGTGATTGTAGGCACCACTGTCTTGTCATTGCCGAATCGAATAAGCGCAATGGGCTACAGTCAGTGGTGGATGCCCCTATTGTTTGGGATTATCGCGAATATCGCACTCATTCCGATGATATGGCTCGGTCTAAAATATACTGACGATAATTTATTCGCCATTCATGAAAAACTGCTTGGCAAATGGCTAGGGAAGAGTTTAAATGTTGTTCTGCTGGTCTATTTCATCATTGTGATAGCAGCCGTCTGCGCAAGTTACTTTCAATTAATCCAAGTTAGTGCACTTATAGACCGTACAATTACAGGCCCTCTACTCATTTTTTTACTCTTGCTCGTTTACATCGTAAGCGGCGAAATTAAATCAATCGCACGATTTTGTATCATGGCCTTTTTCTTAACAATAGGATCCGTTTACTTTTTGAAATGGGGGTTTGTTGCGGGGGATATTCGTCATATGATGCCTTTTTTTAACTTCAATAAGCAGGAGTTTTACACAGCAACTAAAAAAGGGTTACTAGCGGTTGGCGGTTTCGAATTAATATTGTTTTATTTTCCACATATCATCAATCAAAAAAAAACATTGAAACATGTTTCAATTGGAATATGGATATCCGTTTTGTTCACTTTTGCATTCACCTTCGTGAGTGTAATGTATTATTCGGATTGGCAACTTAAAAATGTTTTGTATCCCGTTTTAGGATTATTTAAAGAAGTAGAATTATCATTTCTTGAACGAATCGACGTTCTAGCCATGACGATGTGGGTGTTTCTTATTTTATCAACGACTGCTGCTTACTTGTGGGTTGCAAAGAGAGGGTTAGATTCAATTCGCTCAACATCTAAGAAGGCACATCTATATATTTTAGCAGCGCTCGTCTACGTAATTGTCCAATTTCCGTTTATGGAAGAGTTTCAAAAGCTGTTGTTTGAACGTGTTTTTTATGTTATGTATGCGCTGTTTATATGGCCAGCTGTATTATGTATAATCCACGTACTTAAACAAAAAAAGAACGAGGGATAGAGATGAGGAAAATTAATTTACGACTGCTCATTATATGTTCCGTATTCATAGCAGGTTGCACGCAAGATGGCCAGCGGGGTTCCGTGGAAGATTTAGCATTAGTCAGTAGCGTTGCCCTCGATTACGTGAATGATAAAGAAATGTGGATGACCGTATCGATACCCCAACCAATGGGCGAGTCTCCAGTACTCACGGAAGTCTATACAGTTAACACAGAGATGATACAAGAAGGGCTTGTCAAAATATCTTCTGAAGCAGACAAAATGATTATATTAAACCAGCTACGTACAGTTTTAGTTAATGAAGAGTTTGCGAAGAGTGGAAAGATGACGCAAGTAATTGAACATTTTTATAGAGATTCAACAGTTGGGAATAAAGTTCGTCTTGCAGTGGTAAAAGATAGAGCGGAAGATATTCTACAAGCCGATTACCCTGAAAATGAACATCTGGATGCTTATTTGAATGATTTGTTTCAGCCTAAACTCCATAATTCTTTTAGTCCTTTTACAACGATTCAAGAGTACATGAACACCCAAACAAGTCCGATATATCATACGATGGTTCCTTTTTTAGAAAAAAAGGGGAAATCACTTAAAATCACTAGTATCGCTTTGTTTAATAATGAAAAAATGGTTCAAACGATTACGAATCAGGAATCGTTACTAATTCAAGCGTTGAAAGGACTTCAAAAGCTTTCGCCAATTGCAGTTGAATTCAAAGAAAGTGGACAGAATCAGCAACTATTTCTTGAACAAATTAAAAATAAATTGAAAGTAAAGAGTAACAAAGATATTGAATCTCCAGAGTTGTCCATTTCACTTGAAATAGAAGGAGTGATTGTTGAATATAAGGGGAAAAGGGATCTTAGTAAAGTTGAGGACAATAAAAAGCTTGAAAAAGAAATTAGCAAACACATAAAAAAAGAAATAGAAGATTTGCTGAAAAAGTTACAGGAATTGAAAGTTGACCCAGTTGGATTTAGTGAGAATTTTAGAATGTATCACAAAGGGAAATGGACGGATGAATTAACGGAGAAAATAATAGAAACGGCAGAATACAAGGTAGATGTGGAGTTTAAAATTCTTAACGCAGGTATTATAAAGTAAATCACACATGTCTTACGGTAAATATGTTGTGATTAGTTCGTCGAAAGCGAACGGGAGATGATCCAGTGAAAATGGATCTTCCCAAGCCCTACTCACCAATATTTCATGCGAATAAATGCTTCACTAACAGAAGTGAAGAAAATTGTTCTATTGGTGATATGACAAGTGCAATGATCGGTTGCACTTTTTATAACTAATACAAATTATTGCAATACAGTCAATCTGTAATTATTGTTGCAATCATGTAGAATGATTATTATAATACATTAAAATGAATAATAATACATTCGAGAGGTTGATTATACATGAAACTTTGGGGCGGACGTTTTACAAGTCGTGCGGATGAAATAATGGAGCAATTTAATACATCATTACCTGTTGATCATAGGTTGTATAAAGAGGATATTGCAGGAAGCTTTGCGCATGTTACGATGCTGGTGCACTGTGATTTATTGACACCAGAAGAAGGCGATCTGCTTGTGGGTGGACTCGATTCCATTTTGCAAGATATCGAAACGGGTGCGATTAAAATTGAAGGCAATTATGAGGATATCCATTCATTCGTAGAAATGCATTTGACGGAACGTATTGGAGAAACAGGAAAGAAACTACATACAGCACGTAGCCGTAATGACCAAGTCGCTGTGGACATGCGCTTGTATGCAAAAGGCAAAGCGGCGCAAGTGATGGATAGTCTGCAAATGCTTATCGATTCGCTGAATACTAAAGGGGCAGCAAACAACGTAATTATGCCTGGTTATACTCATTTACAGCGTGCGCAAGTCGTAACGTTCAGCCACCATTTAGGGGCTTATGCACAAATGTTCAAAAGGGATAAAAAGCGTGTAGGCAATGCGATTGATATTTTGGATGAAAACCCATTAGGCTGCGGAGCGCTTGCAGGTACAACACATAACATCGACCGCGACGTAACGACTGCGTTATTAGGGTTTGCAAAACCAGTGGACAATTTCCTAGACGGCGTTAGTGACCGCGATTATTTACTTGAATTAATGTCGGATTTCTCAATTGTTATGATGCACTTGAGCCGATTGAGTGAAGAACTTATTTTGTGGAGCAGCCAAGAATTTAAATTCATCGATATGGCAGATGCCTATTCAACGGGAAGTAGCATTATGCCACAAAAGAAAAATCCTGATGCTGCAGAATTAATTCGCGGGAAAACGGGACGTGTCTATGGTTCCTTGTTTTCATTGTTGACGACGTTGAAAGGGTTGCCTCTTACTTACAATAAAGACATGCAGGAAGATAAAGAACAATTTTTCGACGCACTGGATACCGTAATGGACTGCCTCGAAATTATGTCGAAAATGATTGATACGTTACATGTCAATGCGGACAATATGAAAGCAGCGATTAAAGCGGGCTTCCTCAACGCGACAGAAGTTGCCGATTATTTAGTAGGCAAAGGAACAGCATTCCGTGATGCACACGAAATCGTTGGCAGATTGATTATTTATTGTGAGCAACAGAAGAAAGCAATCGAGGATTTGACAGTCGAAGAGTTGGCTAAGTTTAGCGAGCAAATTACTGATGATATATATGATTACATTGATTATGAAAATATTATTACAAAAGGGAATAAGCACTTGATGAAGCAAGTGGGGAAATAAAGGATGGGACTGTCTGAAAAAGGACAGTCCTTTTTATGTTGTGTTGCGGCATGTAAGTGGGGGGGATGCTCGGTGTGCGGAGGGATATGCTCGGTTAGGGGGAAGTGTGCTCGGTTGGCGGAATATATGCTTGGTTGGCGGGGGATATGCTTGGTTAGTGGGATATATGCTTGGTTAGCGGGGGATATGATCGGTAAGTGGGTTATATGCTTGGTAAGGGGGAAATAGGATTGGTAAGTGGGTTATATGATCGGTTAGCGGGTTATATGCTTGGTAAGTGGGATATATGCTTGGTAAGTGGGTTATATGCTTGGTAAGTGGGATATATGATCGGTAAGTGGGTTATATGCTTGGTAAGTGGGATATATGATCGGTAAGTGGGTTATATGCTTGGTAAGTGGGATATATGATTGGTAAGTGGGATATATGCTTGGTAAGTGTGGGATATGATTGGTAAGTGGAATATATGCTTGGTAAGGGGGAAATATGCTCGGGTGGCGGATTATATGATTGGTAAGCGGGTTATATGATCGGTTAGGGCGATATATGCTTGGTCCCCAGAGATATATGTTAACACTCCTCATATCGAAACAAAAAAATAGCTTGAAAGGACAATTTATCCTTTCAAGCTATTTTCTTAACCCATAATATTATAGCCAGCATCTACATAAATGATTTCACCAGTTACGCCGCGGGACAGATTGCTCAACGTAACAAGTGTCATGTCCGCTACTTCTTCTTGTGTGACGTTGCGTCTTAATGGAGCGTTTTCTTCAATTTGAGTCAAAATCGTATTGAAGGAAGCTATGCCTTTTGCAGACAGTGTGCGAATCGCACCAGCTGAGATTGCGTTGACACGGATATTTTCTTTCCCCAAGTCAAACGCCAAGTACTTCACAGATGCTTCAAGCGCTGCTTTAGCAACACCCATCACATTATAGCCATCAAGCACACGTTGCGCGCCTAAATAACTCATTGTTACGATCGAACCACCGTCTGTCATGTATGGACGTGCTTCTCTAGCAGTCGCAATGAGTGAATAAGAACTCGTATCCTGCGCAAATGCGTATCCGCTTCTCGTAGTCTCAACAAAGTCGTTTTTCAGATCTTCTGCATGCGCAAATGCAAGTGAATGGACAACTCCGTGAATTGTACCGACTTCAGCGCCAATTTTCCCAAATGCTTCATGGATACTTTCATCTTCATTTACATCACATTGCACAATCAGTTTTGCTTCAAAACCGGCTGCACTTAATAGTTTTTCAAGTTTAGCAAGTGAACGCTCTTTTCTATATGTGAAAATAACATTTGCACCGACTGCAAAAAGTGTTTTTGCGACGCCCCAAGCAATGCTTCGTTCATTTGCCACGCCCATTACAACAATGTTCTTACCTTTAATTTTAAGTAAATCGTCCATAGTAACCTCCTGAGTAGGTAATAAAATCTTATATACCTATTATTAGTACCAGATGCTAAAAGAATTATAGCACATTTGTTCAGAAGTTGTGAATAGCCATTACATAAAAATGAAAACGTATTCAAAGATACATAATTCAAACATAAATAAAAATACGGTTGACTTTATAATTATGCATACATATAATAAGAATAACTTATAAACAGGGGTGATTGTAATGAAAGTAGGAATCATTGGCGCATCAGGGTACGGTGGACTTGAGCTCATCCGGCTACTGCATAACCACCCAAAAGTCGAACAAATTGAATTATTCACTTCATCTGAAGAAGGTGTAGTTTTTTCACATAAGTATTCACATCTTATGAATATAGTCAATCAGCCACTTCAAAAAATAGAGCTAGACAGGTTAGCGGAATTCGATGTCGTATTCTCAAGTGCTCCAGCGGGTGTTGCCAGTACACTTCTTCCTCCGTTAATCGGAAAAGGACCGAAGCTTATCGATTTGTCGGGAGATTTCCGTTTAAAAGATCTGTCTCAATATGAGCAGTGGTATAAAAAAGAACCAGCACCGGCGTCAGCTGTTGAGAAGAGCGTATACGGATTGACTGAATGGAATTATGAGGCAATCCGGCAAGCGCAGTTAATTGCCAATCCGGGTTGTTACCCAACAGCGGTTCTGTTGTCGCTATTGCCATTATTGAAAGAAAATGCAATCGATGCAAGCCAGTTAATTATCGATGCAAAAAGCGGCGTATCCGGTGCTGGCAATCAGCCTAGTCAGATGACACATTTCAGCGAAACAAATGAAAATACAGCCATCTATAAATTAAATCAGCATCAGCATATTCCAGAAATTGAGCAAGCGTTGGCATTCTTTGCAAAAGAAATTCCACCTATCACATTTAGTACACATCTTGTTCCTATGACAAGAGGAATTCTGGCGACGAGTTATGCACCAGTTGTGGAGGGGGTAACAGAAGCTCACCTCATTGATTGTCTGAAAGAAGCATATGCTAATCATCCATTTGTTCGTGTTATGCAAGAAAAAGATAAGTTTGGAACCAATCAAGTATACGGCTCAAACTATTGTGATCTCCTTGTGAAAGTGGACCCGCGGACGAATCGGGCAACAATCGTTTCTGTCATCGACAACTTAGTCAAAGGGGCAGCAGGGCAAGCCATTCAAAACATGAACGTTCAATTCGGTCTCGAGGAAATAACCGGCTTGTCACTTGTCCCGGCATTCATCTAACTTAGGGGGAGTATTATGACGACAACAGTTTTAGCTCTAAAGCGCATATCGGGAAATAACATCGTGTCCCCAATTGGTTTTAAAGCCACGGGCATCCATTGTGGAATTAAACATAAGAAAAATGATTTGGCATTACTCGTTAGTGAAGTACCCGCAAATGTTGCAGGTGTATTTACAACGAATGCAATTCAAGCGGCACCGCTAATGGTTACAAAAGAAGCGATGCAGCAATCGGGGAAAATGCAGGCGATCATTGTTAATTCGGGAAATGCGAATGCGTGTACAGGCCAGCAAGGATTGAAAGATGCCCGTCTCATGCAACAAAAAGCGGCAGAGAAACTCGGTATTGCGCCTGCGTTAGTTGGAGTTGCATCGACTGGAATTATCGGTGAGATGATGCGAATGGAACCGATTGTGAAGGGAATTCAAAAACTTGAGCCAAGTTCTGAATTAGAAGGTTCGATTCTATTTTCACAAGCGATTCTAACGACAGATACCGTAACAAAAAATACAGCATACAGCACAGTGATTGATGGCAAAAAGATCACTATCGCCGGAACTGCAAAGGGATCGGGGATGATTGATCCAAATATGGCAACAATGCTTGGTTTCATCACAACGGACGCTAAGATTGAGTCAGTTCATCTACAAGCTGCTCTCAAAACGGTGACAGATTTGACGTTTAACTCGATTACAGTAGATGGCGATACATCTACAAACGATATGGTGCTCGTAATGGCAAATGGGATGGCAGGGAATAATTCATTGACGCCGGCACATCCGGACTGGGAACAATTCACGGAAGCATTGCATGCTGTTTCTCAAGACCTTGCGAAAATGATTGCGAAAGATGGAGAAGGCGCGACGAAGCTTATTGAAGTCGAAGTATCAGGAGCGATTACGGATATCGAAGCGCGTAAAATTGCTAAAACGGTGGTTGGTTCACCGCTTGTGAAGACGGCTATCTTTGGCTGTGACGCCAATTGGGGAAGAATTATCGCGGCTGTCGGCTATAGTGGAGCTACACTAGATCCGAATGCCATAAAAATTAAAATCGGTTCAACAACTGTTGTTGAAAACGGGGAGCCTGTCCCATTTTCAGAAGCGCAACTGCTGATCTATTTGAAACAACCGGAAGTGAAAATTAGTGTGGATCTTCATCAGGGAATTGGTAAGGGAGTAGCATGGGGGTGCGATTTAACATATGACTATGTCCAAATCAACGCAACGTATCGCTCGTAAACGAATGGTAATAAAGCTTGGTGGAAGTATGTTGGAAGGGTTAAATGAAGACTTTTTCAAGAATATGATACAACTGCAAAAAGCCGATAATGATGTAGTGCTTGTTCACGGAGGGGGACCTTTTATTAATAAAGAACTTGCCAGAAATAAAGTGTTATCATCCGTAGTAAACGGTATCCGTGTAACGTCGAAAGAAGCAGTGGGGATAGTTCAATCGACATTAATAGGTCAAGTGAATCCAGCCCTCGTCCATCAATTAAATAAAGGTGGCATCGATGCGATTGGCCTTAGCGGATACGATGGAAATCTCCTAACATGTAAAGTGTTGAATGAAAAACTGTACGGCTCTGTAGGAGAAATCCAGGATGTCCGCACCGAATTAATAGAAACACTTCTTAAAGATGGGCTTGTGCCAGTTATTTCGTGTATCGGTGCAACAGAAGATGGAGCTCCTCTCAACATTAATGCGGACACAGTCGCAAGTAAGATTGCTCTGGCAATAAATGCAGACAGCCTGCTTCTTGTGACGGATACTCCTGGCATTCAAATAGAAGGAAGTGTTCAACAAACGGCATCACCGACGGAAATTGTCCAGTGGATCGAAACAGGCGAAATATACGGAGGCATGTTACCGAAAGTGAAAGCTGCACTTGATTGTCTAGATGCAGGTATTCCATCGGTGCAAATTGTCGGACAGCAATTAGAAGGTACCATAATTAAATGCGAGGAGGTTTTCATTTGACTACGCTATTTCAAAATTACGCACGTCGTTCAGTTCATCTTGTAAAAGGGCGAGGTACAGTCGTGACGGATGATAAAGGAAAAGAGTACCTCGACTTCATAAGTGGAATCGCGGTCGTCAGTCTTGGTCATGCACATCCAGCGCTCGTTGAAGCAGTCAAACAGCAAAGTGAAAAACTATGGCATGTCTCAAATTTATTCGAAAGCCCCGAGCAGGAACTGTTGGCAGCTAAGCTTATAAAGGATACACCTTTCAGCCATGCTTTTTTCTGTAACAGCGGTGCTGAAGCAAATGAAGCAGCCATTAAATTAGCTCGAAAGCATACACAGAAAAACGTCATCATTACCTTCGAACAATCCTTTCATGGCCGGACATTTGGCGCCATGTCTGCAACTGGGCAAGCGAAGGTTCGTGAGGGCTTCGGTCCAATGCTAGAAACATTTCGTATCATTCCATACAATGACGAACAACAACTGGAAGCTGCAATTGACGGCGATGTAGCCGCAATTATGCTAGAAGTTATTCAAGGAGAAGGTGGCGTCAACCAAATTGACCCGGACTTTGCACAAAAAATAACAGATATCTGTAAGTCAAAAGGTATTTTACTCATTGTCGATGAAGTACAGACTGGCATTGGTCGTACGGGAACGCGATATGCCTATGAGCAGACAAACCTTGAGCCAGATATCATTACACTTGCCAAAGGATTAGGCGGTGGATTCCCGATTGGTGCCATGCTTGGATCAAGTGAGCTTTTGCCTTCATTCGGCCCAGGAACGCATGGCACGACATTTGGAGGTAATCCACTGGCCGTTGCAGTTGCACAAACAGTTGTCGATATTGTATTTAAAAAGAAGTTTCTACAAGAAGTTGAAGACAAATCGACTTACTTGATTGAAAAAGTGCAGGCATTATTGCCGCAAGACCAGTTTTCTATTCGTGGGGCGGGTCTGTTACTCGGTATTGAATGCGAAGAGGAGATTCTGCCATTCATTCAACAGGCAGAACAAGCAGGTTTACTGCTCGTTCAAGCAGGAGCTAACGTCATTCGACTATTACCACCGTTAACGGTTACATACGAAGAAATCGACCAAGCTGTGGATATTCTATCAGCAGTTCTACTCCCCGAAAAAACGGCAATAACGTAATGAACTTTTGAATTAAGGCGTTCAGTGAAGCGCTATTCAATAGACCTCAGTCTGAAGGTTAAAACAAAAGGATTCGCTAAAACTAGCGGGTCTTTTTGTATTTGAAACGAAACGTTCATACAATTGACAAGCATACCCAATGATGCAAAAAGAGCGGCCCGATCATAAATCTGGCAACCCGATCATATACCAGTCGTATCGAACATAAATCTGGTGTCCCGATCATAACCATGTCGCACCGATCATAACTCGGGCGCCCCGATCATAACCATGTCGCACCGATCATAAATCCGGTGTCCCGATCATCACCATGTCGCACCGAGCATAAATCCGATGTCCCGATCATCACCATGTCGCACCGATCATAACTCGGGCGCCCCAATCATAACCATGTCGCATCGATCATAACTCGGGTGTCCCGATTATAACCCTGTCGCACCGAGCATAACTCGGGCGCCCCAATCATAACCCTGACGCATCGATCATAAATCCGTCGTCCCGATCATAACCCTGCCATATCGATCATAAATCCCGCGTCCCGATCATAACCCCCGCGCCCCGATCATATAACCCGACCGATCATATCCCATAATGGCACCGCCAAAAAAAAATGAAACTTCTTCCATCGTCCTCCGTCTAATCCATTGAATAAGGAAAAGTGAGGAGAGATATTATGAAGAAAATCGGTACAATCGCATTGGCAGCACTATTAGCAGGAAGCGTAGTGGGTGGCTATTCAGCACAAGCACAAGAAGATACTACACAAGCCATTAGTGAAAAAGAACAAGTTACGACAAACTTTATGAAAGCTACGGGTGTCATTCAAGAAATTGAAAAAGAAGAAGAGGGAATTCGTGTAACGATTGAAAATGAAGATAAAATGATTACGATTTTGCGCATCAATGATAATTCCTTGCTATTTAATAGTGGGACGACAAAATCTTTAAAACCAGCAGACTTTAAAAAGGGTGCAACTGTTTCAGCCTATTATGATAAAAATAAACCTATGATCCTGATTTATCCGGCAACAGTGACACCTGAAATTGTCATTTTAAACGATGAAGAAGTTTTTGGTGAAGTGAAAGTCAGCCAGTTTGACAAAGAATTCTTAAGCTTGGATGGCGAGTTGAAATTGAATATCGGCAAAGATACGCCTCTTTTCAATCAACAAGGTAAAGCAATCGAATTGAAAGAGTTGAACGGTAAAGAATTGATGGTATTTTACTCAATCACAACGAGAAGCCTACCACCACAAACACCACCAACTAAAATTATTGCTTTGGATAATGCAACAGTAGAAGCACCTGAAGTTGAGCCGGAAGAAAAACCAGAAGTATCAACAGGCTTACAAGACATCATCGCTAACGACCACTACATGAAAAATGGCGTTAAGATGATTCCACTTCGTATAGTCGCTGAGCATCTTGGTTATCATGTTCTTTCTCAACCAAAAGTAAATGGTGCACTTGTTACATTAGACAACAGTTCATTCACTATTAAACGAGGCGACAACATGTATGGTTATAATAAAAGCATTCGTAAATTCGAAGTTGCACCAGAATTGAAAGGTATGAAAACATACGTTTCAGAAGACTTCTTGGAGCTACTAATCCAAAACTAACAATCGAAAAGCATGGCATATGAAAAAAAGCTTGAAACGATGGGACTGCCCTGTAAAAGGTCAGGCGTTTCAGGCTTTTTTCTATGTTATTTCATGAAGAACCACTATACAGAATGTTCAATCTCCTGTACTGTTAATATACAATCTTTCACTAGAAAAGGAGTTTATGTTTGATGAAAAAGATTATGGTATTTTTTACTGCGCTGCTTGTTATGTTCGCTACATTCGGCAATGTTTCTGCGGCACCATTATTTAAAGACGTCAATGATAAGTACGGGTCGAAAGCAGAATTAGATTTTTTGGCGGAGCGTGGTATTATCTTTGCAGACCCGGCACAAAACTTTGGGGTGAATGAAGAAATTACGCGCCTTGAAGCTTCAGCTATGATTATTAGGGCGTTAGGACTCGAAACGGTAGACCGACCCGATCCAAACTTCACCGACGTCACTCCAGAAGACGAAGGATACGACATCATTGCGACAATAACCGATGAAGGTATCGTCAATGGTAATGCTGAGGGCGAGTTCATGCCAAACAATAAGTTAACAAGGGGACAGATGGCAGCGATTTTAGTCAAGGCTTTTGAGTTGAAGGGAACAACAGAACAGACTTTCAAAGATGTCGATTCGGCATACTGGGCGTCGGATTCTATTAAAACGCTCTTCGCTAATGAAATCACAACGGGTTATCCAAACAATACATATAAGCCAACAGCATTCATTACAAAAGCGAATTTCGGTGTGTTTCTCGCACGAATACTGAACCCAGAATTTAAAAAACAGCCTGTCTGCTATAAGTCTGACGGTAAAAAGACGGCAGTTGTTGCTGTGCAGGTGACAAACTTATGGAAATCACCGAACAACAATCGTGTAGTGGACCGTCCTTCTATTTCTAATCCTACCGACATTCAAAAGTGGGCGAAAAGCATGTCTGTCAGTCAAAAATTATGGCTTGTTGGAAAAACAGATACACAAGCCCTTTATGGGCAAGAAGTTGTTATTCTAAAAAGTAGCGGAAACTGGCATGAAATTGCTGTAAAGGACCAATACACGCCTAGGAATAAAGCGGGATATCCAGGATGGGTTCCGAAATCTCATGTGACGGAAATAACGACTGATTATACGGATTGCCAACTAGCAATCGTTGATACGAATATCGCTACTCTTTATAATGAACCGAAAAAGGCCAACAAGTTCATGGATATCAGCTACACAACAATGCTTCCTGTCATTAAGGAAGAAGGGGATTGGTTACACGTTCAAACGCCTGCCAATGGTGTGAAATATTTGCGTAAGCAAGATGCAAAAGTCGTTAAAAACTTTGCTGCAATACCAAAACCGACTCAACAAGATATCGTCGATAGTGCCAAGATGTTTCTTGGACTTCCGTACATCTGGTCAGGGATATCAGGTTTTGGCTTTGACTGTTCGGGTCTTATCCATTCGGTTTACAAAAATCACGGCATCATGATTCCGCGTGATTCATTCGTCCAGGCGGTGAATGGTACACCTGTTGCAAGGAAAAGTATGCAACCGGGCGATTTACTATTTTTTGCGTACAATCAAGGCAAAGGGAAGGTCTATCACGTCGGCATGTATATCGGAAAAGGTCAAATGATCCACGCACCCAATTCAAGTAGAAACGTCGAAATTGTATCCATTGATACACACCCATACAAAGCAAACTATGCGGGCTCAAGAAGATATTTGAAATAACCACTACACTAGATTGTGAACCGATTGGGAAATTGGTTCACCGTCTTTTTTTCATGAAAACGGTCCATCTATTAAATGAAATTACTATTTATTGAACAAATGAATACCTATATAAACTGAGCGAAGGCACCTTATAAGGGAGTCTTGCTTCCAATACATATGTTATAATTTACTAGAATAAGGGGGTATTAAAATGAAGAAATTTACCATGGCACTTGTTGCATTCCTGCTAGTGTTTCCTATTATTCCTATTGCAAAAGCAGAAACAGGGCGCGATTCAAACCCATTTTCCGACTTAAAGGGACCGAATGGAGATATTATTTATTTGTATAATAAAAACATTATCGGTGGTTATCCAGATGGAACGTTCCGACCGAATGAACCCATCACGCGTGCTCAGGTCGCAGCAATGCTTGTGAAAGCGCTCGATTTTAAGCTGATTGACAAACCGACAGTGCAATTTAAAGACGTTTCCAATATATCTAAACATTATCAAACCTTGGCGACAGTCAGTGAACTTGGTATTCTTCGTGGAGAAAATGGTTATATGCGCCCCGGAGAAATCACGACAAGAGCGCAAATGGCGGCAATCTTGCGCAGAGCATTCGAGTTGCCAATGGACAATCAGCCGACATTTGTCGATGTATCGCCAGCAAATTGGGCTTTTAAGGATATCAATAGTTTAGCTAAAAACTTGATAGCAGGTGGATACCAAGATGGAACGTTCAAACCGGGAAATCCGGTAACACGTTCGCAATTTTCTTCTTTCCTAGCCCGTGCTCTTGATGACAAAATGAAACTTGCGGGTTATCGTTCTGCTGTCAGTGAAAAAGGTGTAGAAGTTGAACGGGACGGTTGGATATACACAGTGAAAACTAACAAACTTGTGAAAATTAATCAAAAGACAAAAGAGGAAATTATCTTACTGTCAGAAGATGGTTTCAGTGATTCAGATGGCTATGTAGAGCAAAAGCTTAGAAATGGATTTCCCATCATCTTGTTCAATAATCAAATCTTCACTCCTTATTGGAAAGAAGTTGATATAAAGAGCGGGTTGCCAACAGATTACGGTCTAATGGTATCATCGATAACCGGTGAGAAATTAAGCACAACTGGTGACAAGTACAACGATATTACCATGTATAACCTTCCGAATAGCAATGTTATCCGGAATGTAACACTCCATAATTTTGAAATCTACTTCACGATAGAGAAAAAGGTTCGTCAATTCGATAAAGGTTTTAATGAGGAAGTTAATACTGATGATATGTTAATCCTTTATTCAGCCGATCAAATTGGCTTTGGCATAAAGAAAGTTCATGAGTTTGATGCGCGTGTCATTTTTGACGACATAAAAGGTTCAAAAGTGAAACCTAACGTAAACCAAAATAATAAATCGATTAAATATGATTCTAGTGCCATGTATTATTTCAATAAAAAAGGTGTTTTCGCCTACAGTATGCTGAATGGTAAAACGAAAAGGTTGTCTACTATCCAAGCGCAAGATATGACTGTAATGGACACTGAAATCATAGTTGAAGATAGTAAGGGGAAAAAACACATTCTGAAAAAATGACGAAAAGCATCCTTCGGGGTGTTTTTTTTGTGGTAATAAGGAATTGAAACTCCCTTTCTAAAGGAATTCCAAACACAAACATAAAGCCTTCAACATAAGATAAACAATAAGGCACCAAAGTACGAATCACTATCCCGAAAAAGGATGTGTTTAGGCGTGTACAATAATTTCAATCAAAATCCAAATACAAAATACACGCTGGGCGATCTCTTGAAAGGGAAAGATCTTGAAATTGTAGCGGCATCACTCCTTTTGCTCGGCAAACTGAAAGTCGATTCCGTTCAACTATTTAGGGATAAACCAGTCATATCAGTTACATTGCTAGGAGAGTTTAAAAGTTTAAACGATAAAAAAGTAAATGAAATGACTGATTTTCTAGAGAAAAATGGTGATCTAACATTAGACGAGTTATTTGAGGGAATAAAAAGGCGAATGAATAAAGACAGGGGGAACGGACGTGAGTGAAAAAATCGGTTTTGACGCCGGAAGTTTTATTAATACGGTCATCTTAATCGTATTTCTTCTTCTCCTAGTTTTTGGCTCGACGAATTTAGGGGAGTTGACGGAAGTGGTAGATCTATAATAATTAATAATGTTTCTTCATCCTATAAGCACGAAAAAGGGGAAACAGGACTCCAAATAAATCAGCGGGTCCTGTTTTATTAGCTATAGCTAAAACCGAGCTGTCTTTAGACGAAGATTACTGTGTTTCAATCGCAGTAAATCCGCCAGCGTTATAATTCCTTTTTCTTCAAGATGCTTCAATAATTCAACAAATAAATGAGCTGTTGTCAGTGCATCTCCAAGTGCGCGGTGGCGTTCAAATAGTGGCGTGCCAAATAGCTGTGCGTACTCTTTGAGATCTAGTTGGTCCCAAGATGGATTTAAATAATCAATTAAATCAAGCGTATCAAAAGAAGTGGGTTCTTCGTAGGAGTATTTCACACGCTGTAATTCTTTTTTTATGACCAGCGTATCAAAGCTTACATGATGTCCAATCCACCCTCCACTCTTCGTATCCTCAATAAACTGAAAGTAGCTCTCTATAGCTTCGAGCGCAGTTGGGGCATTTTCTACATGGTATTGTTCAATAGAAGTTAACCTAGTAATATATTCAGGTATTTCACCTAATGGCTTTACAAAGGTCTGGAATACACGATTCGTTACTTCTGACTTTTCGACATGGACAGCTCCAATTTCAATGAGTCCGTCATCGGCAGCAATTGCAAACCCAGTCGTTTCAGTATCGAAGACAGTAAACGGCATATCACGCAACTTTGTATTCAGCAAAAATGATTGATCCAACTTATAATTTAATCGTTGTTTTCTCCAAAACATACATATTGCCTCCAAGCGATAGCGAAAATAGATCATAATTTTGCAAGTAGATGTGATTGCAGCGCGTGGACTGTCGTTAACATCGTTGTTATTTCATCCTGTTGCCATCTTCGCATCGATGCAAACTGAATTTCTGTGGTAATAGATTCATCTCGCAGATGTTTTTTCCAAGCCAGTTGAATTCGTGTTCTTAGTGCAATTTCATATGCATGACGTATATCATCGGCAAAGCCAGCCGATAGTTCACCTAATTGTACAAGGTCGTCTACTAATTGTAATGGTGTGCGTGTAATGATATTTTTTTGAACGCCCAGTATTTGTAGGCAATGATGCATTGGAAACAATGCGTTTTTTTTAATGTCAATGATTTCTCGGGTTCCTCTTCCTTTAAATAATGCCAAAAAGGACTGGTTTACTTGCGGTATGGGATTGTTTTGTTCCTGCTGCGCCATGTGATAAAGAAAAGTTTGTGAGGACTTCAATTGAATTTGTACCATCCGAACAAAATGATTATGTAACGATGCATCACCCATTAGAAAACGAAAAGATAAAAAGTTATAGCCAAGTAATATATCATCATTAGTCGCCTTAAGCGCCCAGTTACGTAGACGTTGCTGCCAATCGGAAACGGAACCGCGCCACTGTACCTCGCTTGACATCATTTTTCCGACGCATCTGGAATAGCCAGCTTTCTCCAAATGCTTAACAATTGCATCACCAAGCAATGAAAAATAAAACGCCACGTGCTTCTTATCATCTTCCTGTGGGTCGGTGTAGACAAGGAAGTGATCCTGGTCCGTCAACATGAATTGTTCGCCCCTAGCACCACTGCCCATCTCATACCATGCGAAGGGGACGGGCGGTGTTCCTTTACCTTGCCTTTCTAACGACTGTACAGCGAGTTTCACACAGTGTCGTGCGAGTCGGTCGTATAGTTTTGTAATAATCTCCAACGTATGAATGGTAGAGATATCATCGTTAATTAAACTAGATAACACATCGTAAATCGCGTTTTTAACGGCAGGTAAATTTTCGAAAGAAGCCTCTTCAATCGTTTTCAATACACCCATTGATCCACGATCACGCTTAAAAATAAGATTGGACAGTGTAACTATACCTACCAAACGATTATCTTCGACAACGGGTAAGTGTTTTACCCCATTCTTATAAAATGCCGAAAGGACTTCGTAATAATAATCATGACGTGAAATAGTATGCGGTTTTTTTGTCATAATATCTTTAGCTTTCAGTTCGCCGTTTGCCACTTGTGCAACGACTCTTTGGACAAGGTCTTTTTTTGTAATGATCCCGATTAGTTGCTCTTCCTGATCCACGACCATTAGCGAACTGATTGAGTTATCGACCATTATTCGTGCTATTTGCTGAACTGACGCATCTTCAGAGGCCGTAATCACAGAGGAGTTCATAAAGTCTTCGACACGACGAACATAAGGCTCGCTTTCTCCCCACTCATCTGACAACTTAACCTGCTCACCAAGGGAAGCATAGACATTTGCGAGACGAATAGACATGAGTTTCAAAATAGCGTCACGGACATCCGTGTCATCTATTCTTTCTTTTAGGACAGCATATGGAATCTGTAGACAATAGGAATCTTCTACTACTTCCAATACAAGACGATGATGATCGAGCGGCCTATTGGATTCACCTAAATAATAAGCGATATTTGAAAAACCGATTACCTCACCTTCTTGAACTTCTTCAAGGGCGAAGGATTGCCCATCATCACCAACAATGAATATCTCTGCTGTCCCTGTTAAAATGAGCAACAACCCTTCATGAGGTGTTATAAAGTAATTCACTTTTGCAGATTTCCGATAATAGGTAAGTTTGCATTCAGCCATTAGTTCAGCAAATTTTTCCTCAGTTAATCCTCTGAAAATAGGCTGGTCATGCACTTTCTTATACATTTTTTGTTGTGCACTGTTCATTATGAATTTCCTCCACCTTCATCTTTTTAGAGAAAAATCCCCCTCGTCCAGTTAAATTAGGGAGGGGGATTTTTTGCTATGAATTATCGTTCTAGCTCTCTATAACCTGTTTCTGCTTTAAATTTCACTTCGGCATAAGAAACCTCTTCAGCTTCGAATTTCTTAGATGAAACGAGTGTACCAATAATCGCTGCTAAGAATCCTGCTGGAACTGAAATTATGGCAGGGTTCGAATATGGGAAGAGTGGTTGCCCAACGAAGAACGCCGCTCCTTCTACAGGATTAATAACGCTAGGACTTAATGCAACAAGAACAAGCGCGACAATCAAACCGGTTAACATTGAAGCAACTGCGCCTGTCGTATTGAATTTTTTCCAATAGATCGTAAGAAGAATTGTCGGAACGTTCGCAGAGGCGGCGATACAGAATGCGAGTGAAACAAGAAACGCTACATTCAATTTTTCCGCACCTAGTGCTAAAATGATTGAGACAATAGCAACAGCAAGTGCAGCGAATCTTGCAGCTCTTACTTGTTGTTTCTCTGTTACTTTTCCTTTTTTTATAATTTCTGCGTAAATATCATGTGCAATAGCTGAAGCTCCTGACAAAACAAGTCCGGCAACAACTGCTAGAATCGTTGCGAACGCAACCGCTGCAACGAATGACTCAAGTGCTGATCCTCCCAACACACCCGCTAACATTGGTGCGGCCATGTTCCCAGCAGCATTCTCAGCAACAATGGCATCCACACCAACAAACTTAGCTGCACCGAATCCAAGGAAAATGGTTAAGACGTAGAATATACCAATAATCCAAACTGCATAAATAACAGAAGAACGAGCTGTTTTCGCATCTTTTACCGTGAAGAAACGCATTAAGATATGCGGTAAGCCAGCCGTACCTAAAACGAGTGCAATTAGTACAGAGATCAAACCAATCGGATCTTTATAGATTATTCCGGAATGTAAGAAGGCATCGCCATGTGGTGTTGCTGTTCTCATGGCATCAAACATCCCAATAAAGTTGAAATTAAACTTTAACAAAACGAGGAATGAAATAACAATGGTTCCTATCATAAGTAAAATCGCTTTAACAATTTGAACCCAACTTGTTGCAGTCATACCACCGAATAGTACATAGATTGTCATCATGACACCAACGATTAGAACTGCAATCCAGTAGTCAATTCCAAGAAGTAATTTAATAAGTGCACCTGCACCTACAAGCTGAGCAAGCATATAAAATAACACAATCGTAATTGTATTTAACGCTGCAGCGCCACGAACCTTTTTTGCTCCAAAACGTGCTCCAATCATGTCGGCCATTGTAAATTTCCCTAGATTACGAAGCGGCTCGGCGATTAGAAATAAAACTACTAGATAAGCAGTTAACCAACCGATACTATAGTAAAATCCATCAAATCCATTTAACGAAATTGCTCCGGCAATTCCAAGGAATGATGCAGCAGACAAGTAGTCCCCAGCAATCGCCATTCCGTTTTGCCAACCGGTTAACGATCCCCCAGCCGTGTAAAAATCACTTGCAGTTGTTGTCTGTTTAGCAGCCCAGTAAGTAATACCGAGTGTCAATCCAATCACTGCAACGAAAATTGCTATTGATATAATATTGTCCACGTGTAAGTACCCCCTTTATTTTAAAACATTTTTCTTTAGAATTTCTTCAACGTCTATATCGAAGCTTTTAGCTTTGTTCATATAGATGGATGTAAACACCCATACCATTACGAACATGCTTAATGAATAGACCCATGTCCAAGTCATCCAACCGATGGCTCGATTTTCAAGTATGGTTGTATATCCGGTGAGAATAGGTAGTGTAAAATAGGCGATAAAAAAGAAAATAATGTATGGCGTAGAAAAGATTCTTTTTCGTTTGACTAAATTTTTGAATTCAGGTGTATTGATAATTTTTTCATAGTCCAATGTTTCACTTGCTTGCTTTTTCTTCGGATTTTTACCCACGATTTCATCCCCTTTTTTTCTGAAGTGTTGAAAACTGGTAGTTTAGTAAAGTAATAAGCCTCCTTTTAGATGAATTCGCTTTCATATTTTGTAAAAAACGCACTAAATCTGTTAAAAATGTTAATCATATAATAGAAGGCTAGTTTCACATTACCAAATTTTCCGATAACTCACAAGGTATTTTTCTGAATAGTTAAAACTTAGTTTTGTCACTGCGAGAAAAGGAACTTATCAAATGGCTAGGAATTAGCGGCAAGTATAGACGATGGAACCAATTTATATATATTAAAATACAGAAACCCATTGAATTCACTACGGCGGGAGGGTGTCCCTTATAAGGCGCCTTCGCTCAGCCAATTTAAGTATCCAATGGTTCAACATTTATAAAGGGAGGTGAAGTCATAGGGTATTAGTATCCTATCAATCTGGGGGGAGAGGAAAGTGTTATGAGGTCTAAGACATGTAGGTATATCACAAAAAAAGTGTATAAAAATACCCCTCATCTTCGTCAAGGAAGAGAGGGGTAGTGAAAAAATTGGAACTTATTCATTCTCCAGATTCTGCAGAGAAGTCGCGTTGCCCAAGTTCTTTCTCATAAATATATAATGCGTTTTTATCTTCTCCGATACGCTTCAAATACTCGATATGTGTATCGAAAGATGCTTCCTCTTCAACTTGTTCGTCCAAGAACCATCTCAAAAACGAAATTGTGGCATGTTCTTTTTCTTCCCAAGCGAGGTCCGTTAATTCATAAAAGTTCTTGGTAACGCCTTTTTCTTGTAGTAAACCCGATTCAAATGTATCCAATACTGACGCGAATTCGATTTTTGGCTCTGACGTTGCGGAGAATTTAGCTTGTAACCCACGGTCATTCATATAGTTATAAATTTTCATGCCGTGAAAACGCTCTTCTTCGGCTTGTTGAAGATAATAATTGGCAAAGCCAGCATAATTATTGTGCTCGCAATAAGCAGCCATTGCCATATAAGCTTGTGCAGCGTTGAACTCATTATTCATTTGCTGATTAAGAGCATCCGCTAGTCGTTGACTAATCATCATATTGCCTCCTTTTATTGTTAAGACTATTCTTCTTTATCATAGCCTAATCTAGATTTTCATTCACGTATTTTGATTGAAAACACGGAATTTTGTCGTATTAGGAGTTTTGGCAATAGGAAAAGACGAAATTTACGGTTAGAACTTGGAACATTGTATAATAGAGGATAAAAGTGAGTGTTCGCACCGGGAAAATATATGAACAAATTAGATACTAGTTTAATAAAAAGAATATTTACGGCTTCTACATTTAATAAATGAGAAGCTTACCATAAAAGTGGTAGAGTACATGGTTTACAATTAAATAGTGCTAAGAATATATGGCGTGCAACAGTCTCAGGAAGCAAGTTGTATACTGTTCAAATAGAATTGAATGGTTACGACATTGATGATGATTGTAACTGTCCTGCGCATTATTCCTATGGAGAGTGTAAGCATGTTTGTGCTACGGTTTTGGCAATTGCCGATGAACAAAACGTTGCTACTAGTAGCAAAAAGAGTGGAACGAAAAATGCAAGATATCGGCGAGCTGAAGAGTTGATTGATTACTTTGGAGAAAGTAACAATCGTTCAGAATTGAATGCAGAAGATGAGTGCTATTTGAAAGTAGAATTTCTATTGAGGGCACATACGTTAGCTAGCTATTATAGAGAAAAAGATATTTTTGACATTCAGATGAAAATTGGAACTAAACGATTATATATCGTCAAGGATATTCGGCAGCATGTCACAAAACACTGACTTGCAGTTTGGCAAGCATTTTACGTATGATCCCGCATATCATGTGTTTCAAATGGAAGATTTGGCGATTATCCATAAATTAATGCAGTTTTATAAAACTGAAACCATCTATGATACGAGTACTTGGGGAGGTAACGGTAGGTCAGGAAAAGATATAGTCATACCTCCATACGCGGTAGATGAGTTACTTGCTACCTTGCAACATCAAAATTGTGTTTTTCAGCAAGAAGATTTCGTTTATGGACAACTGCAAATTGTAGACGAAGATCTTCCTTTCTCCTTTTCGCTTGAAAATGGCAAGTCCAAAGAATTTCAATTGAAAGTAAGCGGACATGTAGATGGGGAATATTTTAAAACCTATGGCTGGTATGCATATAAAGGGAAATTACATAAACTATCGGGTGAACAGCAACGGGCATTACAACTATTCGTTCCATTAATTAAAAGTGGAGGAAGTCCAATTATCCCGATATCAGCTGAACAAGTTGGGACATTTGTTTCACAAGCCATGCCAAAGCTAAAGGAAATTGGTAAGGTTCAAGTAGCTAAGACTGTTTCTGCGTTTATTATGAATCCTCCACTACGGGTGAAAATGTTTGTGGAAGGGACTAGTGACCGTATCGAGGTGAAGGTAGAGTATCATTACGATTCGATTGTCATTAACCCGATTGCCCAAAGTGAGACCGATGCTAATGAGGAACAAACGATATTAATCCGTGATGCAAAACAGGAACAATTATTTATGAATGCATTCGAGGATTCTTCATTGAAAGTGAGTGAGAATCAGTATTACACAGATGACGAGGAAGATATATTCGGATTTCTATACGACACATTGGCGCTACTTGAAGAGAAGGCAGACATATTTTTAGCGCCAGCCATTAAATCATTGATTCTACCTACAGAGAAAATGGCTAAAGTTGCTGTCGATATCCACTCAAGTGGGAACCTATTGGAAGTTGACTTTTCAATGGACGGAGTGGATTACGACAAGGTTCCACATATTTTCCAGTCTGTTATTGAAAAGAAACGCTATGTGCGTTTACCAACTGGAGCCTTTTTGTCACTTGATGATGAACAGTTGAAGGACGTAGCAGATCTTTATAAAGAGTTAAATGATAAATCGATTGAAATGGTAAATGGTAAAATGAACATGCCGTTATATAGAGGTCTGCAAATCGAAGAGCGCTTAACGCAGTTGGACAAACAGAACCGGAAATTCGGGAAAAGCTTCCGGCAGTTCATAAGCGCCATTAAATCCCCAGAGGAAGAAGAATATGTGATACCGGACACACTTCAAGAAAACTTGCGAGATTATCAGTTGACGGGTTTTCAGTGGTTGAAGTCATTGGCACAATACCAACTGGGTGGAATTTTAGCAGATGACATGGGCTTAGGAAAGACCTTGCAATGTATTGCTTATATCCAATCGGAGAAGCAGGCTCAGTCGGGGAAGCCCGTGCTCGTAGTCGCTCCAGCATCATTGGTTTATAATTGGAAGAATGAATTCAGTAAGTTTTCTCCTGTATTAAGGGTGGATATCGCTACTGGAACGGTTCAGGAAAGAAAGGCTATTTTGGACCAGGATAATATTCCGGATGTATACATTACCTCCTATCATACGTTGAGGCAGGATTTAGAGTGGTATAAGGAGCAAGAATTCCATACGCTTATTCTAGATGAAGCGCAGTCGATAAAAAACTATGCGTCTAAAATTGCGCAAGCAGTAAGGGCGTTAACGGCGCATAAGCGGTTTGCCTTGTCTGGAACGCCGATTGAAAATTCATTGGACGAGTTGTGGGCGATTTTTCAAGCAATCATGCCTGGGTTTTTACATGATCAGAAAACGTTTCGTAGTTTAAAACCTGAATACATTGCTAGGGTGGTTAAACCTTTTATTTTGAGAAGGTTGAAAATGGACGTTTTGAAGGAATTACCTGACAAAATTGAAACGGTTCATTACTCAGAACTGAAGAAAGAACAGAAGGAGCTTTACCTCGGCTACTTGGACAAAATCCGCGCTGAAACAAAAGAGTCACTTGACACAGAAGGTTTAGGTAAAGGGAGAATTAAAATTTTGGCGGGACTGACAAGACTTCGGCAGCTTTGTTGTCACCCCTCTTTATTCATCGAGAACTACGAAGGGCAATCTGGAAAGCTGGAAGAGCTTTTTGAGATTATTGAAAACGGACGAGAAAATGGCCGCAAAATCTTAATCTTTTCACAGTTTTCAAGTATGTTGAAAATTATTCGGGAAAAGCTTGTACAATCAGGACAAAGTTGCTTCTATTTAGATGGTCAAACGCCAGCCAAGGAGCGAGTCCAACTCGTCGATGATTTTAATGAAGGATCTGAAACGATTTTTCTTATTTCATTAAAAGCTGGCGGGACTGGCCTGAATTTAACTGGTGCGGATACGGTTGTTCTCTATGACTTATGGTGGAATCCAGCAATCGAGGAGCAAGCAATTGGTAGAGCCCATCGAATGGGGCAGAAGAACGTTGTTCAAGTTATAAAGCTTATTGCCCAAGGAACAATAGAAGAAAAGATAAACGAATTGCAGCAAAGTAAAAAGGAATTAATCGATCAAGTTATTCAAACGGGTGAAACGATGCTATCCTCGTTATCGGAAGATATTATCGATTTAAGGTTATTCAGCAGGGATTCAAACCCCTGCTGAATAAAGTTGAAAACTCCGGTGGATGTCACAGCTTTTGAATTGTGTGAGTGTACAGAATCTCGTGAATATTACATTTGAAAGTGGGGGACAAGCCTGAGGATATTTCCGATATTCAGAGGTTGCTTGGCATGGAAGTGGAAAAAAGTATAAAAAATGTTGTGGGGCATAAATTTCAGATAAGCCGTGCACAGCACTAGTCAGTATATGAACGACAATTGCATGCTATATATGTTGAATTAATGAATCCCACTAAATTTACTGTGGCGCTCAATAGGGAGCTAGTATTAATTCGGGGTGTGGATTGTAGAACGCTTAGCGCTATTGGGGATGCTCTACGCAGTAAGCCTGGATTAGCGCTTCGCATCCAGTATTACAGCATCGGCTACCCCTTTGCCGCGCCTGCGCTAGGATGTTCATTATCGAGAGAAATGTGATTTTGAGATGTATATGCCGATTGCAGATTTCATCGCAGATAATGAAAAGCTCTTTCTTACATAGTCCATCCAGCGTAGGCGCGTCTTCGTGGTAGCCGGAGCGATAAGACTGAAAGTGGTTTCCTTTCTGGCTTATCGCGGGAGGCATCCACAAAGCGCCGAAGCGGTATTAGGGGGAATCCTAATTCATTTCAAGTACAAGGGCTTTTTCAGTTGCCTCCCAAAAGCCTGTGTAAAGCGCATACGCCGCAATCATTATTCTATATAATTTCCAGCGAAGGCTACCCCTATGAGGAGCCGAGCGTTGTTGAGAGGATTCTTTATGTCAACATATATAGTAGAATCATGAGATGAATCATAAAGGGGTAAATACTGTGAAACGTATCGCGATAGATATGGATGAAGTCATATCGCATTTTAGCGCTAAATGTCTAGAATTATTTAATGATGAATTTAACGAAAGTTATACGGACCACCATTTGCATGGCAAGAAACTCATAGAATTAGATGCTAGATTTGAAAAGAAAGTGGACCACTATTTAGCAAACGAATTATTTTTCTTGGAGTTAGACGTGATAAAAGATAGTCAAGAAGTGATAAAAGAATTAAGTGCTTGCTATGAAATATATATTGTAACCGCAGCAATGGAGTTTCCAGCTTCGTTAGCACCAAAATATCGCTGGTTAAAGAAACACTTCAGTTTTTTGAATGAAAAGAATTTCGTCTTTTGCGGCGATAAAAGCATAATTCTTGCAGATTATTTGATAGACGATACGCCAAGTAATTTAGAAACATTTCAGGGGAAGGGCCTACTTTTCACAGCTCCACATAATGTCCATACAACCGGATATACGCGATTAAACAATTGGAAAGATACCGCGGATTATTTTCTTAAGTAAATTAGTGCGATAGAATCAAAAATAACCCCTCATCTTCATCAAAGGAAGAGAGGGGTATTATAAATTTAAGGTATCTGGTGCTGATACAACCCTGAATTGTATTAGTACCAGATACCTTTTATTTTTTATTATCCTTCATCATTTGTGAACCAATCGCGCCTACTATTAAAATGATCAATGAAATGATACTGTAGTCTTTAAAAAAGGTTGTAAACGGAATATCCAGAAGTCTAAACACAAGTGTAATAATTCGTCCTACTAATAATCCTAGTCCAATCATTACCATCCAATTAAATACTTTCTCTATAAAATTCATTGTAATCTCCTTTTTCTTGAGTAACTTCCTTCACACAATCGCTTTCTTAATTAACAACCTTGGTGCATCCTAAATTAACGACTATCCCAATCAGTAAATCAAGTACGATAAGACAGCTTTCGCAACAAGGTCTCCGCAGGACCTCTCACATTAGCGCGACGCATGAAATCGGCGATGACTACTGAGAGGAGCCAGGTGAATAACGCGATGACATCGCTGCCGGCTTGGCCCATATGTGCACCTAGACCGCCGGCATACGGAGCAAAAACAGCGATGAATACGACCGATTGAAAAATGTAAAAGGTCATCGAGCGCTGTCCTACTGCGGCGATAGCCATAGTGATGGGTCCTCGTTTTTCCCCAAGCTTGATGACTAACAATCCGATAAACGCTGCCCAGCCCAATCCACCTGCATAGCCAGTACCGGTGTGTAGAATAGTAGCGAACGTCTGCGCTCCAAACGATGGATTAGTCCAATACTGTGAGGACATCAGTGCCAACGGGATTGCTCCGACAGTAGCGAGACCAATACCAATCATTGAAGTGCGCACAAGCAAGAGCAGGTGTTGCTCCGGATTATCGAGGATTCGCCGCCGTGCCGCCAAAATTCCGATAAGCATGCCAGGGACGACCTGATAGACAAGCAAAGGTGTGTAGATAATCCACTCCGGAATACGGATAGCGCTAGCGAGAAATGGGTTCTCCAGCGCTATTGAGGAGAGTACAGCGTTATCTACTAAGGCGTCGTAACCACGAGGCATCAATGAACCAAAGATTGCTACTAGAACAAGAAATATTCCAGCAATCCATAACAGCTTCTTGTCTGATGCACGGAGGAATCCGACCAAGAGAAGGGTAGCCAGGCCATATAATGCTATGATATCTTCGAATAATAGTGCTACATGCAAGAAACCGATGAGAATCATCAACCAGCCTCGCCGGCGGAACAGCTTGCGAATTGAAATCCAATCGTTACCTTTTTCTTCCTGACGAAGCATGAGCTGGACCATACCGTAGCCAAAGAGGAGAAAGAACATAGGGAATGCACGGCCGTCAACTAAGACTTGCCGAAACAATACAACGATCTGGTCAACCTTTGTGATTTCTCGATCGGCGGCGTATAGAAATACGTGGGCGTGTGCCAATGCGATGAACAGTAGCATAAAGCCGCGGGCAAGATCCGGAGCAAGCTTCCGATCATAATTGGAGATAGGATTTGACTTTAGAGTAACGTTAGTCAAATTTGTTACCCTTTACTGCCTGATTAACAATTTTCACGAGCTCGCTGCTATACGTATCCAAGTCGACTTTTTTTGTTATAGCAGTGTGAGCCATATACTCTCCGATAGCTCCTTGAATCATACTGGCCATGACTACTACATTAAAAGATCCGAATTCCCCTTGTTTTTGACCATAATGTAGTATTTGTTGTAGTTCATACATGATTTGGTCCTCTTCATCATCGCCTAATTTATAGTAGGGAATGTTATCGGGCGTTCTGGCATTAAAGACAATTTCTATCAGAGCCGTATAACGTGTCGGATGCGTACCTTGATATGCTAAATTTGCCGCTATGAATGTATTCAGTTGCTCAAAAGCTGTATTTTCTCGACCAACTCTCTCTAAGATATAAGATGTTGACCCTTCTACAAGATTCATCAGAAGGTGGTTCATCAAATCGTTCTTATCCGAAAAATGGTAAGAAATTAATGCGGTACTGATGTCCGCTCTTTTAGCAATTTGAGAAAGGCTGGCTTTTAAGTATCCAATTTCATCAAGGGTTTTAATTGCTGCTTCCACAATTTGGTCACGTCTTGCTTCTGCGATAAACGATTTTTTTCCTTCAACTTTGTTATCTTCCTTCATTTATATGACCTCTATTATTTATATACATTATGATTCCTCCAAGTTAATTTGATTGTACAATCAAATTTTTAATTGATCACTCAATCAAATTTTAACACGGAGAAATTTCACGGTCAATTTATTAATGAAGTATAGCGATAGATATATGAGGGGGTTCACTGTATATTTATCGGTAGGATGTAATGTCGTAAGTAAATAACTTTTTATTGAGAGGGAGATGAATCAAGTGGACAGTGTAACCCGATCCTACTTTGAAAACCTAGAAGCAAAGGACAAAAATGTTCAATTTGAAGCGTTTAATGCTATTAATGCAGCTGTAAAAGAAGAAGTGGACTGGGCTTATGAAGTTTGGGACGAATTAAAGGAATGGCTAACAGATTCCGATAATCATCGAAGATCTAGGGGTGCTCAGTTCCTAGCTGGTCTTGCGAAAAGTGATCCAGAAAAACGTATATTAGGCGATTTTCCAGCGTTATGGGAAGTGACCAAAGATCCGAAATTTGTTACAGCCCGACATAGCTTACAGTCGATATGGAGAGTGGGCTTAGCTGGAAAGGAACAAAAACAACAAGTGATTCATCATATAGTGGAACGTTTTCAAAACGGTGTGCATGAAAAACATTACACCTTGATTCGATTTGATATGATTCAAGGCTTGAAAAATTTATATGATGCATTAAAAGAGGAAGAAATTAAACAGATAGCAATGGGTTTGATTGAGACAGAAGAAGATATCAAATACCGTAAGAAGTATATGACTGTATGGAAATGAAGAGTGGATAATATATTTATTTTAGGTGGGAGAAATGAAGAGTGAAATCGATAACTATTTACCATTATGACGCATTTAGTAAAGAGCCAAACAAAGGGAATCCTGCTGGAGTAGTGCTGAACGGGGATGATTTAACAGATTTTGAGATGCAAGAAATAGCTTACAGGGCAGGTTTCAACGAGACTGCATTTTTAGTCAATTCGAATGTGGCTGATCTTGGAATACGTTATTTTTCACCAGGACAAGAAATGGATTTATGTGGACATGGAACAATTGCTGCTGTATATGCTTTAAAGTCTAAGAATTTATTGAATGATAAGAGTAAACTAACAATTGAAACGAAAGTAGGGATTTTACCTATCAGAATAGATTCACAAGCGGATGGTGAGGAATACATAACTATGAAACAAGATTCCCCACAATTAAAAGACTTTAGCGGTTCGTACGAAGAATTGGCCCATTCAATCGGAATTAATAGAGATGATATAGAATCTGATTTACCCACTGTATATGGTAGTACAGGTTCATGGACATTGTTAGTTCCAATTAAGAAACTTAGCATTTTTAATAAAATGAAAGCTAACAATGAGCTATTTCCATCCGTATTAAAAGAAATACCTAAAGCATCTATTCATCCTTTTTGTTTGGAGACGTACGATCAAAATGCAGATATGCATGCTCGTCATTTCTCTTCACCATATTCCGGTACAATTGAAGATTCCGTTACAGGAACAGCCTCAGGAGTGATGGGTGCTTATTACGCCGAATACATAAATAGAAACTTCGAAAACCATCTACGTATTTTAGTAGAACAAGGACATGAAATGGGAAAGGATGGTCGTGTACTAGTTAAAGTCTCGAAAAATGAAAAAAGTTATGATATTGAAATTACAGGAACTGCAGTATATGTAAAAGAGCTTGAAATAGTTTTTGTTACGAACAAACACAACAAGGTTTAGATTTTTTGACAAAACAAAATCTCCTCATTTAGTAACCTGAGGAGATTGTTGAATAAGTATTTGGAAGTTGCAGGTCATGCTATTTCACATTAAATGTTAAAGTTTCGCGTATTCAGGATTAGCCACTTTTACGAGCTGTTTTCCCAGATTTGTTCCTTTAAATAAACCAAGGAATGCTTCTGGTGTATTTTCAAATCCATCAACAATTGTTTCTTCATATTTCAGTTTACCTTGCAGTAGCCATTTACCTAAGTCTGTAAAACCTCTTTCAAAATCAGTAGCAAAATCACCTAGTGTGAAGCCCTGCATCATAGCGCTGGTCTTGATCATGGCGGATTGGATACGTGGTCCTGTATCATTTCCTTCCGCGTTGTAGGAAGAAATTGATCCGCATAATGGAATACGAGCATTTCGATTTAGCATTGTAAAAACAGCGTCTGAAACGTCGCCGCCTACATTATCGAAATAGACATCTACTCCATCAGGTACGGAATTTTTCAAATCTGTCCAGAAACTATCCTTTTTATAATTTACAGCTGCATCAAAGCCGAGTACATTCAATAAGTAGTCAATCTTTTCATCTGAACCTGCAATACCTACTACTTTGGCACCTTTGATTTTCGCGATTTGTCCAACTACTGATCCAACTGCCCCGGCAGCCCCAGAAACGACGACCGTTTCGCCTTCTTGGGGTTTTCCGATATCAAGCAATCCAAAATAGGCAGTTAAACCTGTCATGCCGAGAATACCTAAATGTGTTGAAATAGGTGCCATTTTAGGGTCTATTTTGCGAATTTCATTTGGAGTAGCTACGGAATATTCAGCCCAGCCAAGATTACCAACAACGACATCACCTTGTTTAAAGGCGTCTGACTGGGATTCAACTACTTCAGCTACGACACCCCCTGAAATGACCTTATTCAATTCAAATGGAGCAATATATGACTTGGCATCTTGCATTCTTCCACGCATGTATGGGTCAACAGATAAATAAAGCGTCCGTACTAAAATTTCATTTACTTTTGGTGAGGGAACTGAATTCTTTACAAAGGTAAAGTCTTCTTTCGCAGGCATTCCTTTGGGACGATTTGCTAGGTGAATTTCCTGTTGCATCAATTGCTTCATTGCAATTCCTCCTTTGTAGTTTGCCGAATTAGTTGGCAAGTGAAAACCCTAACACTCAAGAGTTACTAAGGTCAATGATTATGGACTGGTGTTTCTTTTCCATTGAATTGCTATTGTTCAGCCTTGCTTTCTCCTGTGGATGAACTCCAAAATAGTATCCAAAAGTGTTATAATTATACTTAACTATAATTTGATGTTATTAATTTTAACTAAAGGAGGGCTTTAAACAAAAATGAAGAAAATAACTACACTGTTTCTCGCTTTAGCATTAACGGTAGCTTTACCGACGTCAGCTACTGTTGTATTAACAGCTAACGCGGCAGAAGCTCAAGTCGTTAAATCAGAAGACGTCACGACAGCTGCAAAATTTACGGATATTCCAAATAGCCACTGGGCGAAAAATGAAGTTATGCAACTTGTAGAAATGGGCATATTGACGGGTTACGGCGATATGCAATTTCGTCCGGATCTAGCAATGACAGTTGGAGAGGCTACTCAATCTTTTACAAAAGCGGGATATGAATTTTTAATCAAAGACGTGACAGGCAATTCTTTTGGTATGGAAGAACCTTTAACACGTAGGCAAATGGAGTTGGCATTAGTAGATGCATTTAATTTGCAAGATAGTGCATTAATCGAATGGCCAAGTCTTATTTCATTGGATAAAGGAAGTGTAGGCGCAGTTCCACAATACAGAATTATGCCAGGCATACAAAAAGGTCTATTCAATCACGGATCACAAGTAGACCGCGCTACTTTTGCGGTGATTCTGCATCAAGTACTTGTGGAGAAGGGGAACATTGCAACTACCAAAAAATATGAATTAACGAACTTAGAGCTGTCGCCTAATTTTACTCGGATTCCCTCTGCTGTGAATTTAATGAAGGTGTCATTTGATGAACATCCGATTTACCTAAGATCGACAGAGAATATACTTTTCACGAATCATACGAGAATCGATAACTCATTTTCACGAGATAATATTTACACTTATGACATCGGTATAGAAGGTGCGACCATTGAGTTAACGGTTCGTTCATTTGATAATGGCGATTACTTCTTATTTTCGAAAATCATTAACCCTACTGAATCTGCTGTAACAGTAGATGTCATTCAAAAAGAAAATGAAGTGGCTTCATTTGAGCTAAACCGTTATGATAAATACAAGATTAAACGTAATGATAAAGACGTTTTTGGCAGTGACACAACATCCTATCCGACAGGTTTACTCCAATTTGTGAAGCTAGATGGATCAGTGAAGGAGCGGATGGTTGGTCAGTCTTATTTGTCAAAGCAATTGTCATTAGAGTATGAGAATGATGGCTACAGTTACATGCGTCAATTGCTCGGTGAAAAAGAGGCACTGTCTTATGCTCAGGTTGGAACAACATTATTATCTGTGCATACGTTAAATTCAAAAGGCAATGACATTGTAGATCAGTGGTATATGAATGCGGATGACCAATTATTTGCGAATGAAGAGAATATGGAGAGCTGGATGCTTGAGTCAGCTAAGTATTATAAAAAACGTAATAATTGGTACACGGCGGGTGGCCCATACAATAAAATGGCGATAACCACAGAGCCAATGCCTGACACAGGGCAAGGATATGGGCGGAACTTACTTCTATTAAAAGAAGATCGTGCGCTGGTTTTATATAATGAGCAAGAGGATCGTTATTTTGAGAACTTAATTTACAACTCATTTGTTAACTTGAAGAATTTCAAAGGTGACAAAGATTATTGGGAAACAGAAGTTACAAGCACCTATTTGAAAGATTTATATGACATTACAGCTCCATTCATTGATACACGTTTTAATGAGCAAATCGCGCTTTTCTACTATAATAGTGGTGCTGATTTTGGAATTGAGAATGCGAAAGAGCCATTGCGTAATTATGCTGACTTACTAGTCTCACAAAAAAGTAAAGGAAACGTCATTCCTGTGAATGACGAGTCTTACTACATCGCGGATTACTTCCCGATTGCACAGCAAGTAACGACACATGCCTCTATGAATCATGTGTTGGGCGGTATGAACGTTTTACTCATGGCTTATAATGAGTTCGGTGATCAGAAGTATTTAGATACAGCGCAGGCTATACAAACAGCGATTGTAGCGGATAAAGATGATTGGATTCGTGATAATGGCGATATTTGGTATCGTATTTCCGCATTACGTGACTATAAAGGCGATGATTACAAGCATCTGACTTTAGAGGATTTAATAAATTCGTACAAACTTTGGAAAGATATTGATCCGACGTATTTGCCTTTATTAGAAGAAATGATTGCTTCAAAAGCTTCGTTTTTATCGAATGAAAATTTAGGTTACACAACTAAAATAAAGAACGGGTTACGTGATATCGACTTATCGAACTATCTTCCTAAAGGGGAAGAAAGAACAGATGCATTGTGAAGAAGAAAAAACTAAATAGATACTGCTAGGGGAGCCGTTTAGGCTGAGACACATCATAGATGTAAACCCTTCGAACCTGATCTAGTTCATACTAGCGTAGGGAAGCAGCTGAAACTCTACACTCAATGTCTTTATATACGTAGAAAACAGCCGCCTTCCGATTATGGAAAGCGGCTGTTTTCTGTTCCAGTGTATATATGTTGAACAAATGAAATAAAGATAGTGAACTGCGCGAAGGCGCATTACAAGGGCTAGCGCCGTAGTGAATTCAATGGAATTCTTTATTACAACGTATATAGATTCACCTACCAAAAATATAGATAAGGGATGGATGAGTAAAATGGAAAATAGAATTAGTAACCTAGTTGATGAACGTCTAGAGGAGTTAGTGCAATTGCTAGCGGACCTCGTTCGTTTCCCGACAGTTAGTCCACCGGCAAGAAATACAACAGGCGTACAGCGGTATATTCAAGATTTTTTAGCACAAGAAAAATTTGAAACGGTTAGTTGGGATGTATTTCCTGGCGACCCGAACGTTGTAGGCGTTAAAAAGGGAACGGATGGAAACCTGTATAACAGCCTAATCATTAATGGACATATAGACGTTGCGGAAGTGGGGGATGAAACAGAGTGGACTGTGCCTGTCTTTGAACTAACGACTAAAGATGGCAACGCATATGGGCGAGGAACATCCGATATGAAAGGTGCAGTAGCGGCGACTTTACTAGCCGTTAAATTATTAAACGAACTAGGTGTGGAACTGAAAGGTGATTTGCAAATTCAGACTGTCATTGGGGAGGAAGCGGGAGAGGCTGGAACACTTTCATGTATGGAAAAAGGCTATACAGCAGACTTTGCACTTGTAGTCGATGGCAGTGATCGTCAAATCCATGGTCAGGGTGGTGTGATTACCGGCTGGATAACGATTAAAAGTAAGGAAGTTTTCCATGATGCAATGAGGATGAGTATGCTTCATGCAGGCGGTTCGGTTAATGGGGCTAGTGCGATAGAAAAGATGATGAAGGTTATTGCTGGATTACAAGATTTAGAACGTCACTGGGCTGTGACAAAAAAATATCCGGGTTTTGCGCCTGGCACCACTACTATTAATCCAGCAGTTATAGAAGGAGGAAGGCATGCAGCTTTTGTGGCGGATGAATGTCGGCTCTGGATCACCGTTCATTTCTATCCGAATGAAACCTATCAATCTGTAACAAAAGAAATCGAAGAGCATTTGAACCATGTAGCAAAAGCAGACACGTGGTTAAGAGAAAATCCCATTCACTTTCGCTGGGGTGGAAAATCAATGATTGAAGAACGTGGAGAAATATTTCCGGCGCTTGAAATGAATGCGGACCATGCAGCTGTTCAACTTCTTGCGCATTGTCATGAACAAACCGAAAAAAGTCCTGCAATAATAGGTATGTCGAGATCAGTAACAGATGCGGGCTGGCTAGGAGCAGCAGGAATTCCAACTGTTATCTATGGTCCTGGAAAGTTGGAAGAGGCACATTCAGTCGATGAAAAGATAAACATTGAAGAATTAGTGGTATTTACCAAGACGCTTATGTTATTTATAAATGAGTGGTGTAATACGAAAAAATAGGAGTGCAAGTAATCTCCCCATTCATCTACTACTATTAAACTGTTACATGTTGAACAAATGGATGCCTATATAAACTAAGCGAAGGCGCCTTACAAGGGACAGCCTAAACCTTAAGAAAAGCTTAAAAGTCTACGTTTGACTTGTACATTTGCGGCTAGCTTTGGACGAAATGATTACAACACCTTTACCGCGGGTTAAATGTGGCTGGAAATGCCAGCTACACTCTTTTCGGTAATCCTGTTACAACTAACTGTCCACCACATACCTACAATGTTTAAGTGGAAAATGCAACTACTTTGGAAGATGGAAGAATAACTACCTTTCTATAAAAGTTGCAAGTGCCCGAAGATGAAATTTCGGGCACTCTGCTGCATTTAACAAGCTTTCCTTACTTACTTTGGCAAAAATCATACAAGTAACAATGTGATGCCATATAGAAAGTGACCCTTTCTAAAATACAAAAAGGAAATACTATAGAGTGGGATTAGGCAGCCAAAATTGCATCTTTGGCTGCCCCTTTATGGATAGGAATGTAGTTATTCACTCGTTCCCAAAAGCATCAGAACTTAGTGTAGCTGTACCTTTGAAGAGCGGCGGACGAAGGGCCCCCATACAATTAACGAAAAAGCAGCGTAGGATGCGACAAAGTCGCATCCTACGCTGCAAGAAATTCCGATAATGGTGCAGTAGTCGTTCAGTCCAAAGCGATTCAAAAGCACATGTACATAAGGCTTCTAGTGTTTTATCACAAAAGTAAGCAGTCATGTGTTTCAACATATAAATAAGTGAAGCTATTACTTATACGGTATCAATTGATTTCTATGTTTCCAGATAGATTATTATGAGATACCTTAACGAGCCGTTTCACGCCGAACGATCGGAGCTACTTGTGTTGCTAACATTTCAATACTCGCTGCGACTTTAGAAAACGGCAAGCCGCCGATATCCATTTGTGCAATGAATCGTTGATGTCCAAATAGTTCGTGTTGGTGGAGAATCTTCTCAATTATTTGCTGAGGGCTGCCGACAAATAATCCGGTTTCGGGACTGGCCATATAATTGAAATCAGAGCGGGATATTCTCGTAATCATTCCATGTTGTTTGTTCACATATCCCCAATAATTTGCATAGTAAGGATAAAATTCGTCTTTCGCTTGTTGGGATGTCTTTGTTATATACGTATGTCCTGTTACAGCCACTTTTAAATCCTCTAAACGATGTCCGGCACTTATGCCAGCTTGGCGATACAAATCAACAAGTGGTTTGAAACGAATTGGATCCCCACCAAGGATAGCTAATGCTAAACCAGTTCCAAGTTTTCCAGCTCGTATTGCACTATCAGGTGTTCCACCTACACCAACCCAAATCGGCAGTTTATTTTGAACAGGGCGCGGGGCAATCATAGAATTAGTTAAAGGCGAACGGAATGACCCATTCCAATTGACGATTTCATTGGTATTCAATTCTTGAAGCAGTCGTATGTTTTCATCGAACAGTTCGTCATAATTGTTTAAGTCATGACCGAATAACGGAAAAGATTCAACGAATGCACCACGACCTGTAATAATCTCAGCGCGACCATTCGAAATTAAATCGAGTGTAGCAAAATCCTCGAATAGGCGAACAGGGTCGACTGTGTTCAAAACAGTCGTTGCACTCGTCAATTTAATACGCTTCGTGTTTTGTGCCACTGCCGCCAGAACAACTGGCGGAGCTGATACGGCATAGTCTAAGCGGTGATGCTCACCGACACCAAAAATATCAAGTCCGGCTTCTTCAGTCAGCTTTCCAATAGCCAATACTTCATGAAGGCGCTGTTGAATACTTATTGTTTTTCCAGTTAGGGGATCTGGACCAAGATCCCCAAATGTATATATTCCAATTTCAATTCCGGGTTTCCTAGTTTCTGTTTGCATTGTTCTCATCTCCTAAAACTAAGTTATTCCGCTTCAGAAACAAGGGTGAAACGTTCATTTATATGTTGAGGATTTTCGATTTCATCAAGAACTGCAATTGCATAGTCAGCATAGCTTACATAGCTGTCACCTTTTGAGTTCACGATTAAATTGTCTTTTCCTTTTTGATACGAACCCGTTTTTTTTCCTTCAGGATTAAAGAATGCTGCTGGGCTAATGAATGTCCATTTAACTCCACTCGTCTTTTGCAGGTCTTCTAAGTTCTTTCCTTGATTGGAAGCAGTTGCAAAGTATTCTTCAGGGAATTCCGGTGTGTCAATTAGACGGATTGTTTTTGCTTCATCTACAAACAAGCTTCCCGCGCCACCTACAACAATTAATCTTGTTTCTGGAGCGCCTTCAAACGCCTCTATTAACTCTCTTCCGGCATCTAGATGAAGATGTTCCTGTCCTGCAGGAGCACCGAATGCATTTACAACAACATCAAATTGACGAAGGTCTTCAGCTTGTAGATCAAATATATCTATTTCGAGGGCGACAACATTTTCTTCAGTTAGTTTTGCTGCATTTCTAACGATAGCTGTTACTTCGTGTCCACGGTCATTCGCTTCTTTTACAATAAGGCTTCCTGCTTTTCCTGTAGCTCCGATAATTCCAATTTTCATGTTTAAATCCTCCAGTAAATTAGTTTTTTTATGCACATAAAATAATGCGCGCCTAGTGATTTGAAGCCATTGGCTATAATTAATCCAACTGTAACTGTAATGGTTACAGTTACAGCGGCGGCTAAAAAATCGAATGAACTATCCGATTTTTTGTGTTAATACCGATACTAATTCTTCCATCGTAATTTCATGTAACACAGATTCCATCGCTTCTTGAGCTCGAAGTAAAATCAGCTCAAGAACTGCCTCAATGTTGGCGCCAACCGGGCAATTTGGATTTGGTTTTTCATGAAATTGAAAAAGTTCGCCTTCTTCCACGACTTCGACTGCTCTGTACACATCGAGTAAAGTAATATCTTTTAAAGGTTTTTGAAGCGTAGCTCCCCCAAGACCTTGCCGAACTTGAATAAGTCCTGCATTTCTTAGTTTACCAATTATTCTTCGTATGACTACAGGATTTGTATTCACACTTTCCGCAATCCATTCCGAAGTACAAAGCTCGTTACTTTCAATCGCCACGAGGGATAGAATATGAACTGCAACTGTAAAGCGACTACTGATTTTCATTGCAAGTAACCTCCCGGTGTAATCATTATAGTTACAACGCGTATTGATTGTCAATTGTTATTATTCAAGTGATGGGGAGTGGGTGTTATAAAATTAAAGAACCCCGTTGAATCTCTGTGGAACTCAATAAGGAGAGAGTATTAATTCGGGGTGTGGATTGTAGAACGCTTGGCGCTTTGGGGATGCCTTTGCCGCACCTGCGCTAGGGTGTTCATGATCGAAAGAAATGTGATTTTGAGTTGTATATGGAGAGATTGTATTGTGATTACTAGTTGATACTATATAAATTGAAATAAAGAATTCCATAGAACCGCTACGGCGCTAGGGGATGCCTCACGCCATAAGCCAGATGAGGTATTCTTTAACCTATCTGGAATAACCTCTTGGCATTAACTGTATAATTTCTGCAAAGAACGCAGAAATTATACAAACCGAACTCTTCGTTGTTCGGTTGGCTACCCCTGTTAAGGCGCCTTCGCTCAGTATATATACCGGATTCAACATATATAATTATAGTCTAGAAAGACGCAATCTAGGTTGCAGATTTCATCACTAATAATGAAATGCGCTTTCTCACATAGAACATCCAGCGAAGGCGCGTCTTCGTGGTAGCCGAAGCGATAAGACTGAAAGGGGTCTTCTTTCTGGCTTATCGCGGGAGGCATCCACAAAGCGTCGAAGCGGTATTGGTAGGAGTTCTATTTTATACTAGGTATCAGACTTTTCAACAGCCTCCCAAAAGCCTTGTAAAGTGCATACGCCATATTTATTTGTTCAACATAAATAGGGTGTTTGATCTTGATACAGAGCTGGAAATTATGATTTTAGGGACTTATACTAAACAAGTTTTAGAGACCCGGTTCTTGTTAACTTCACGAAACCTCTTATTGAAAAATGTAGTTATCTAGACCAATAAAGTGTTAACGACTTTGAAAAATGACTTTAAAACCAATGCCGATATAAACTAATCCTAAAATTTTTCCGCCCCACCGGCCAATCCCTAATCTCGGCTTCATCAGTCGCCCAATCGTACCCGTACCAATTGCCAAAATTGTTGTATAGATCATACTCAATGCAACGAAAATAATGCCTAGAATTAGAAATTGGATAAAGGTTGACCCATTTTCCGGCTTTACGAATTGTGGGAAAAAAGCTAAAAAGAAAAGAGCAGTTTTCGGATTCAAAGCTTCCACCAAAATACCATGCCCGTAAGCGCGTGATGCTGACACCTGTGAAATATCAGGCATCTTGGTTGTCGAAGCTTTTGCCAAAATCGCCCGAATACCCATATATAATAAATAGGACGCTCCTGCGAATTTCACAGCATTGAAAGCAACCGCGGAAGTCATTAGGATTGCTGAAAATCCGACAGCAGAAAATAACGTATGAATGAAATCACCTGTTGCTATGCCAAGTCCAGTCATGATTCCGGTTTTACGACCTCCCTGTGCCGCCCGGGTAATCGTTAATAAGACAGCAGGTCCTGGTATCAAAAACAATCCGATGACGACGATAATAAATGCGCTCAAAGTAGAGATATCAAGCATTTCACCACCCCTTTCGACTATTTTAATAAACAAACTAAATTTAAGACCGCTGGTACAGACAAAATTCCGAATTGCATTAGTGCCAAATGCCTTTTTTTATTCTCCATACTTTCCCTGGTTTCTCGCTTCAATATAATAGCCATCTAACTCTACTGCTATTGCTTCGTTAACATTTATATCTTTTATCTTATATAACTTTGTACCTTTTGGAACGAAATTTGAAAAAACCCCTTTATAGTATCCTTCATTTTCTACATACTTTTTCACCGTGCCAATTTCTTTCTCTACATCAACAATAACCGCTTTATCAATTTCGTATATATCTTCGTTCCATACTACAAAATGGAATGCCCAATCTGTGCTACTCTGTTTACAACCTACAAGCAGTGTGAAAAAAATAGTGTAAAATATAAAGGTTGTAATTTTAGCTTTGTTCAATGTTTTTTTATTTTTAATTTCTAACATCATAGTTTTAATTCACCTCCTAAATCTAAGGTACCCACTGAATTATTAGTGGAAATATGTAAAACAATTGATTGCTATATCTAAATTACTTGCAGAAAAATAAAAAATACCAATTGTAGAGAGGGAAATGATGACTCAATCAGTGCCCTACACTATCAAAAGGAGCATAGATTATTACTAGTGTGAACGAAAATTTAGTCTTTTGTCAATTTCTAACCGAATGAATATATGTTACATCATTGTTCAGAAACTTAGTATTGATTCAATGTATAATAAAGGTTAAAAGGACGTGAGAAAGTGTGTCTGATTAATTTTCATTACGATGAACATCCGACGTACAAATTGATTGTAGCCGCGAATCGAGATGAGTTTTATGAACGTCCGACAGCTTCCGCAGAATTTTGGACGGATCAGCCTGATATATTGGCAGGACGTGATTTATTGCATATGGGGACTTGGCTCGGTATAACGAAGTCTGGTCGATTTGCAGCATTGACGAATTACCGTGATCCGGGAGAAGCTAATGCCGACAAAAAAACGCGGGGGGATATCGTCACAAATTTTTTGGCGGGGAACGTGTCGCCCGAAGTTTTCCTCGAAACGTTAAAAGAGAGAAAAGATGATTATGCAGGATTCAACATTCTCGTTGGTGATGCTGATTCCTTATTCTACTTTTCCAATAAGCAACCAGAAATTATGGAAGTATCCGCAGGGACACATGGTTTGAGCAATCAATTTCTAAACACTGCTTGGCCGAAAGTGGTGAAGGGGAGAACTACACTTCGGGATTATGTATTGGAACACGCTATTATTGATACTGATGCACTGTTCGAACTCATTTCTGATGCTGACGTCGCGCCAGATGCACTATTGCCGAATACGGGGGTAGGCTTGGACCTCGAACGGCAACTATCACCGCTCTTCATCAAAACTCCTAATTATGGAACCCGTTCGTCTACTGTTTTGTTAGTAGGGCATGATCAAAGCATTACTTTCGTTGAGCGTACTTTTGTAAACGGAGAATTGGCGAATGAAAGGAAGTATTTCATCTGATGTATTTACCACAAATACATATACAGAATTCCGAATATCTAGTGTGCAAGTTGCCAATCGATTCAGTTGATCGGAAACATTTTTCAGTCTTAATTGAAAAAGCTATAGAAAGCTCAAAATAGACCCTAACATTTTATAGAAGTACGACCATTTTAGGGACCAGGGTTTCCAAGCGAACGGTGCGGTTGTTACAGGTCCAGTCAAAGAATTAATGAAACTGCAAGAATTAAAAGGAATTCATTGCGTTTCATTAGGTGAAATTACGTATTGGAATTGGGATGCAGAATAAATCTGTTAGAATGAGATAAAGTGGTTGTTTGTGATTAGGTAGAAAGGATTGATTTTTAACTTCTGATTAATCATAAAAATACTTATGTTTCATGGGCCATGTCTAAGTGGTATAAAATGAGAAGGAAGGAGCTGCAGATAAATGGCTTTCATACATATTAGCGTGTTTATCGTAGCAATCGCGTTTGCGCTTGTTTCAGTATACTTTGCAAAATTGCTTTTCCGCGTGTCAGGTATCATTGGGACTGTTGGAAAGACTGTCAGTACGTTTGAAACTAAACTGGATAAGTCGGTTATTGAATTGGAACGAACGATTGCGGAGGCAAATACTACGGCAACAGATATTGAAGAAAAATCACTGGCATTAAATAGTGTTTTTTATACGGTCAAGCATGTTGGGGATTCGTCATCATTATTGAGTGAGGAATTGGAAGTGCGAACTGAGCGCTATGCACAAAACTCTTCATTGCCGGGGATAAAACCGTTCGTGCGCGTCATTCAGTTTTCTGAATTCGCTTCAAGCCTATTAACTTCTTGGCAACGTGGAAAACGTACTTAATTTAAAAAATTGAAATGAGGGATGGATATGGATTTAATGGGAATCGGCGTATTGCTGATTGGAATCGCGTTATTGGTACTTGCCATTTATCTCGCACGCGTATTGAATAATGTTGCTTCTATTTTAAATGGTGTTGATAAGACAATTGAACAACTACCAACTCAATTGGACGGCATCTTACAGGAGACAGGGAACTTAATCCAAAATAGTAATAACACTCTTGCTGATGTCAATGAAAAGCTTGGAACGCTGTCACCTTTGTTTCATATCGTCGGTGATGTTGGTGAGTCTACAAGGATATTGTCCTCTTCACTTGTCGATTTGACTGCTTCCGCTAAGAATAAAATGAGCGAAGCAGATAGAGACAAGCAGGATAAGAGATTGGGTGGTTTATATGGTACTGCCGCTCTCGGATTCTATACAATGAGAAAAACTAAAATGGCTAAAAAACGGTCTGGTGTAATTCTTGGGAAAAACTTGTATAGCGAAGGTGAGAAACATACAATTGCTATTAATAAGATGAAAGAAGAAGCAAAAGAGGCTGTTAGTAGGGGAGAATAAAAATCGTGTGGAGGGATTAAGATTCCCTTCACACGATTTTTATTTGCTTAATTTGATTTTGTTTTAGGCATTTTTTCTGAGATTTCGTGTCTCTTCTGTGAAAGGAAGAATAGGAATGACAGTAGGCCAAAGATACCTTCATACTTTTTGCTTGTCACAAATTCCTTTGCGCCAGTAGTTTGTTGTTTTAACGAAGTTGTTTTATCAAGAGCAGCGGATGTGAACTTTTCTGCCTCTTTACCTACCTCTCCGATAATGTGGAATACTGGACTAATATCAGTTACTTGTTGATTGACGTTAGCGAGTGTCGTATTGCTTGCTTGAAGTACGGTCGTGGCTTGGCTTGTTACATCGTCTAATACCTTTGGCAGACGATCTGTTGTCTGTTGGAGGCTTCCAAGTACAGACGCTAGTTTTTTAATCGGTTTCAATAAATAAATGACGAGTATAGCAAATGCGATTCCGATAATGAGTACACCAATACCTAACCAATCCATATTGAATCACCTCATTTAATTTTTATGCTTTTCCTTTTGAAAACGGTAATAAACCCGTGCCGCTGTCTCAGTTAGAACCGTTGCTTTCTCCATAAAATCACGATATTTTTCGGGAGGTGTAGCAACATCATCCGAAATCGCAAGAATCGATCTGTTCATATGATCCGTGGAGTTTCCAAGTTTTTTTGCAGAGTCGGATAAGCTATTCAATGTTTGTAGTTTGTTTTCCGCATCATCGGCAATTCGGTTCGTCTTTTCCATCAATTGCTCGGATTGTTCAGTGATGCCAGTGAGTTTCGTCTCAACCCGTTTCAGTGTTTCTGAAACCTCTCCCATGGTCTGTTTTGCACTTTTTAATGTGATGATAACAAAAATGACAATAAGCAATAAGGATAAGGATGCAATGAGGGCACTTACATATAAAAGAATTTCCATTAATACTTCATCTCCAATTCGGACTATATATGTTGATATAAAGAATTCCATTGAATCTGCTGCGGCGCCTTCGCTGAGTTTATATAGAGATTCATTTGTTCAATATATATAGTAAATTATCTTTATCTCTTTTCTACCACTATACAGCCCTCACTAAACACTTACAACAGTTTGGATGCAGTTGAACTCGGATTTTGGAGTTGTCATTTAGGGTAGGCGGAGGGGAGGTTCAAATAAGCTATAGAGCATAGTAAGATAAAAACTTACGTCTGTTGATTAACCATTTAGTTGCATAAAATACTGGTGAGTAGGGCTTAATGATCTTGATTTTCACTGGACTATTTTCGGCCCGCTTTCGGTTAACTATTCATGACAGATTTACTGAGGGGTCCTAGTGTGGCTAGAAGTGTCTCCGTCACTTCTAGCCACACATTTTTCAGTAATCCTGTTGTGAATTGTTGCCTGTCGCGTCCCTACAATGTTCAAGTGAAAAATGCAGTTATGTTTGAATGAAGTGAATAGATGACTTTCTATAGAGAGTGTAAGTGCCCGAAGATGCAATTTCGGCCACTCTTGCACGTTGTACAATGCGTACCTTGCTTACTTTTAGTAAAGATTATGCATCTAATTCATGTGATGTCTTATAGAAACTGACACATCTTTAATAAAAAAGTGAAAACCATATAGGAAGCATCAGCCGCCAAAATTGCATCTTTGGCGGCTTTTATCCAGGTAGATGCCCCTCTATTTTTTCGTCCAAAAAAGATTCAGCACTACGAGTACTTTGGATTTGGATCACGACGGATAAAGGACCAGCATACGATTACCGAAAAAATGTGTAGGGATTCGACAAAGTCGCACCCCTACACATCCAGGCATCTCGGTAATCGTATAGAAGTCATTCTATCCAAAGCAATCCAAAGTCAACTATTCACGTAGCGCCCAGTAGCTGATCATGATATTCACTGGTTACTATTGGTTAATTAATAGACGTGATAAAAGCTCAACTTTCTCTATTCATACAAGAGAAAGTTGAGCTTTTAATCATGAAGAAATCTAAGGTTTATTAATACTTAAACTTGGAAATCAATTCTTTTAATTCTTCTGCCATAAAGGATAGTGATTCAGCCGATGAAGAAATTTCCTCCATCGAAGCTAGCTGCTCCTCTGAAGATGCAGCTACTTCTTGGGAAGCAGCTGCATTGCCTTGCGCGCTGTTTGCAATTTCATTTGCCGTGATAGTGACTCCTTGAACAGCGCCGGCTACTCTTTGAGCAGTGGCCGAGACTTCTTCCATTTGAGGTGTGATCTCTTTCATACTGTGAATGATGTGATTGAATTTCTCAATGGCTTCATTTGATACATCTACACCTTCTTGTACATTTTCCGTAATACGTTCCATGATTTCAACGGAGTTCTCTGTATCTACTTGAATGCCTTCCACGATTTCACGGATTTCTTTTGCAGAGTTCTGAGATTGTTCCGCTAGTTTACGAACTTCATCAGCTACAACAGCAAATCCTTTACCATGTTCACCAGCTCTTGCAGCTTCAATAGCGGCATTCAAAGCAAGAAGGTTTGTTTGTCCCGCAATATCTGTAATTACATCCAAAATCGAACGCACTTCCTTAGATCGCTCATGCAATGATTTGGTGATTGTGTTCGATTCAATAACAGACTTATGAATTGATGTCATTTGATTAACAGTATCTGTGACCGCTTGACCACCTATTTCAGCTTCAGTCGTTGCACGATAAGATAATTCAGAAGCCATTGTAGAACTTTCTGCAATTTGCGTGACATCAATAGAAATCGCAGCTAATGCATGTGCAGCGGAGTCTACACCATCTGTTTGCATTTCTGCACTATGTGCTACTTCTTGAATGGAAGTTGCCACTTGTTCTGTAGCATCGCTTGTTTGTTCCGCACTTGCCGATAACTCTTCAGCAGAGGATGCTACTAATTCTGCACTCTTTTCAACGTTTTTAATTAACGTTCTGAGACTTTCCTGCATGTCGTTAAATGCTTGTCCTAAATGTCCGATTTCATCGTTAGTTTGCACATCGATATGCTGTGTTAAGTCTCCTTGGCTTATTGTAATCGCTTTTTCTTTTAGATCTTTGATTGGATTAATGATGGATTTAATAATAAAGTAAACAGTTATCGCTCCTATAATGATCGCAAGCAAGATGATCAAAGCGGTCCTTTGTAGAATAGGTAATGCTGCAGCATTAATCTCTGAGGTGGCTACAGATCCCGCGAGCTTCCAACCGGTTAACTCATTAGTTACGAAAGCCGTTAATCTTTCTTCACCATCGAACTTAGCGTCAAACTGTCCGATTTCCTGAGCATAAAGTTTATCGGATAAGCCAATATTTACTTCATTTCCGGCAGCTTCGGTAGGGTGCGTGATATATTTTTTACTTTTGTCTATTAGAACGGCATATCCTGATTTACCTATTTTTACTTGATTGGTTATATTTTGTAAATGATTCAAGTTGATATCTACTGCCGCAACCCCAGAACCATCTTTTATTACCTGTGAAAGGGTAACAACCATTTCATTTGTACTCGCCGAAATATAGGGATCGGAAATAATGACTTCACCTTTTTTGTTCATTGCCTCTATATACCAGGGTCTTTTTCTAGGGTCGTAATCCGCAGGAATCCCTACATCAGGTTCTTGTATAAATAAACCTTTGTCAGTACCTATATAGATGATTTCGGCTTCCGGATGTAGTTCTATGTACTGAGTGAAGATTTCGCGTAGTTCAGGACTACTATCTCCCTGGTATAGCCTTGAAGTTATATTTGTAGAAAAGGTATTTATATCATGTGTTTTTAGTTGCATCGTATTATCAATTGTTGAATTTAATAAGTTGATATTTTCAGTGAAACCAGCCAATATCTCAGATTTAACCGCGTCTTTGGCCGTCATATAAGCCAGTGCTCCAATAATAATTGCAGGGATAATTAATACGATTGCAAAAGATGTAATTAGTTTCGTTTTAATGTTTCGCAGGCCCATTAAGATTTTTTTCATCCAGCTAACCTCTTTCTCTAACTTTGTGTTTTAAGTCTTTGGAAATAGGGATAATAGTGCTTGATTGCTCAGGTGACTACGTGGAAATACGTAGAACTAAGGAATCATATTTATCCACTAACTTTAGCATACTACTAAACGAAAGAATTGAACATGTCATAATATTCTATATGGTTTGATTAATTATTTTAAAATAATAAATAGGAGAGAAGAAGAAAAAAATTATACTGAAACGAGGGGGATATTTTTTGTGATATTAGTTGAGAATGCAATATTACCAAAAGGGGATTCGGTTAAAATACATTTATATGGATGAAATTAATGCGATTCAAATGGAAAAATAAGGGCTTATTTATTTGACTAGAAAAGTAATGCAATTTTAATAGTGAACCAATTTACTAGAGTAATAGCGTCATTAGGGGGAAAACATAGAAGTTTGTCGTTTAATCAGTAGTTATTTTAAAGGTAGGTAACCTTCGGATTAAATACTATAAATTAGGCACTATTTATTTGGAGTTACTAGATGTTATACCTCACCCGTATAACGAACAAATCTAGCGAAGGAGCGCCACTAATGAAAGGCAGCACATCCGCATACTACAGGCGCCGGAGCAATAAGATCAAGGAGGGATGCAGTTCAATCCCTCCTATGTGATCTTCTGGCGAGCTTATTACGTGAGGCCATCACCATGCGACAAAGCGTTGTTGGAAGAACAGTCTATTTGTTAAGTACCGACTACGTAGCAAGAAGTATTGAAAATATGGATCCAAGGATAATGATTGAAATAACGACTATAAAACACATAAATAACATCATTGTGCCAAATCCGCGCCATGCAGAGAAGTTGTGAACAATTCCAATTGCTTTACTCTCGACAACAAGCCCGAAAATAGAAATAGCTAACATAATCCAGGTTTGAAAGAAGAAGAAGCCTACGGACATATTCGTACCTAACGGGCCTGTTGGAGTAGCGAAAAGCTGCTGTCCGTAGAGGGAAATTGCAATGACTCCTATAGGCGCTGTCCAAATCATAGGAATTGCACTGGCTCCGGTTGCAAGGCCCATTTTCCGCATTGTCCCTGTTCCACCTAATAATTTACCAATCCACGTATACGCAACTATAACAACTCCCCAGCCTGCCAGCCCTGAAAGCAAGCTAGAAAAAAGAACGACAACAAGTGTTGTAAATAATGAAAAACCGTTAAAAAAGCCTAAGTCTGCAAATGCCATAATGCTATTGATAAGCGCGGAAATGGAAATTAGGATAAATGGATACATCATTGATTTATGACCAATAATGTATCGAATTGTGGTGCTTGGCTGTGACCAAATCGAAAATAGCGGATTCATTCTTAAATTGCTCCTTTCCGTCAGTTTTCATGATCCACTTTTCTTTTTTATATATTTGAAAATTAGGATGTCTGTATATTAGTTGACTGAGAATGACGAATCGATAGTCATCTCTATTATTTATATTGTATGAGATGCAACCCAGTGCAGGTCACTATTTACCATTACTCTACTGGGGGAAATCGTGCTAAATATGTTGAACAAATGAATACCATATAAACCGAACGAAGGCGCCTAACAATGGGATTCTTTATTTCAACCTATATAACCAATAAAAGTGACCTTGACGAGTAGAAAATAGTTATATAAGATAAATCAGTATAATCAATCGGATTAAAATACAGATAATTGTTATGTGAACTGAGCTGAATTTATTCTGCATAGAGTCTACACATATTACTTTTTATCCCGTTGAAATAAAGGGGGAATTATAGTGAAAAGGAAAGCTTTTAGGTTGACTAGTATTCTAGTGGTACTATTACTAGTACTTACGGCTTGTTCAGAAGATAATAAGAAAGATTCAAAAGAAGAAAATAAGGATGGGGCAGTTAAAGCAGGCGGTTCGTTAGTTTATGCTCGAGGTGCGGATTCTGTAGGGCTAGATCCAATTAATGTAACGGACGGCGAATCGATACGGGTTACACATGCTATTTTTGAAACATTATTTGAATACGATGAGAAGTTGGAATTACAACCTAAATTGGCGGAATATTTCGAAACGGCTGATGATGGGTTAACGTGGACAATTCATCTTAAAAACGGTATTAAGTTTCACGATGGGACAGATTTCAATGCCGATGCAGTCGTTTTCAATTTCGACCGTTGGATGGATCCACAGAATCCTTATCATATTGGGGATTTTACATATTATCCGTTCCTCTATGGAGGATTTAAAGGGGAACCAAATCACAAAATTGAACATGTAAAGGCAATCGATAATTCAACTGTTGAAATTAAATTGATAGAAAAGACAGCTCCTTTTATTAGCTATTTGGCAATTCCGATGTTTGGTATGGCAAGTCCAGCGGCGATTGAAAAGTACAATGAGAAATTCATTGAACATCCCGTAGGTACGGGGCCATTTGAATTCGAAAGTTGGACACGTAATGACAAAATTGTATTAAAGGCGAACGAAAATTACTATATTGAAGGTCAACCACTTTTGGATAAAATAATTTTCACGGTACTTCCTGATAACTCTGCTCGCTTAAATGGCTTATTATCTGGAGAGGTAGATATCATTGATGGTATGAACCCTAGTGATGCTGATACAGTCGAAGCGAATGACAGTTTAAAACTGGTCAAACGACCAAGTTTTAATAATGGTTTCATGGTATTTAATACGGAAAAGGCACCGTTTGATAATGTAAAAGTGCGTCAAGCGATTAATATGGCTATTGATAAGAAAGGGTTAGTAGATGCATTCTATAATGGCTATGCCGAAGTGGCGAAGAATCCAATACCACCATCACTTTGGGGATACAATGATGATATTGTGGATTATCCATATAATCCTGAAGATGCGAAGAAATTATTGGTGGAAGCCGGGTATCCCGATGGGTTTAAAACAGAGATATGGGCAATGAGTAACCCAAGACCATATATGCCGCAGCCTTTAAAAACGGCTGAAGTGATTCAAGCAAATTTACAAGCGATTGGTATTGAAGCTGAAATCAAAACCTATGAGTGGGCTACGTATCTTGAGAAAACAGGAAACGGTGAGCATACGATGGCAATGTACGGTTGGACAGGTGTGATGGCCGATCCAGACAATTTCTTATCTCCGAATTTAAGTAGCACTAACACTGAGAAACCCGCTAGTAATCGTGCTTTTTATAAAAATGAAGAATTTACATCTTTATTGCAACAAGCTCGTGAAACTTTCGATCAAGAAGAACGAATTAAATTGTATAAAAAGGCGCAGGAAATATTCCATGAAGATGCTCCATGGGTAACAATAGCTCATACAACACCGCCTATTGGCCTTGCCGATTATGTAGAAGGCTTCGAGGCTCATCCAATGGAAAATGATAATTTCGCTAAAATCTATTTAAATAAATAATGGTAAAAGGTCTCAAGTGTTGATTAACCAAAGTTAACCAGGAGATACCGCTTACGATTGAGATAAGACACAAGGCGACCAATATACAGGTGTATTCGTATTGCTTTGTGCTGAACGACTACTATACAATTATCGGGATTTCTTGCTGTGTAGGGTTGCCGTTCGTCCTTCGTTCCCCAAAGATATAGGTACACTTAGTACTGAAGCTTTTGGGAACGAGTGAATAGCTACTTTCCTATCCAGAAAGGAGCAGTCAAAGATGCAATTTTGGCTACTTACCCCATCTTTTTAATATTTCCTTTTCGAGTTTAAGGCAGTGTCACACTGTTACTTGTATAATCTTTGCTAAATTAAGCAAAGAGGCTTTATTAAAATCGATGGAGTGCCCGAATTTTCATCTTCTAAAGTAGTTGCATTAACACTTGAACATTGTAGGTTCGCGACGGACAGATAATCGCAACAGAATGGCCGAGGAGGAATGAATTACAATTCCTCCCCAAGGGATGTGGTTGGAAGTGACTTCAACACTTCCAGCCACATTTAACCCGAGGTAAAGGTATTGTGATTATTTAGTCCAAAGCGAGTCAGAAATGTATAGTTGCAAATGCAGACTTATTTGCTTTTCTAACAGGTGCATAATGTAAGAAAGTGGTTAATCAACAGACTTGTTATCTGTTAAACATAAAGAATAGTTGTGTTGGTTAAAACTTGAACAACAATAAGGGCAGCGTCTGCCACGATTTAGAATCGTGTTAGACGCTGCCTCTTTTATTTTGATGTAATCTTCAGCGGTTCGATTATGCTGTTGTTCGCGGTTTTGTAGGATTGCTTGATGGGGATGGGGTACCGGCTGTTTCTGCCAATTTCATTAAATAATAACTTTCCTCTCGAGCCATATGATCAGCCATAAGTGCAGTGAAAGTTCCTAGTGCTTCTTTATTCAGTTCCATTTCTTCTAATTCGTGCAAAAATACTTGGAAAATTGTCATTTCCAAATGAACATCATTATGGAACTTTTCTAAAGCAGGGAATTTCATGATGTTTGTTCGTAAGAAACCAGCAAGTTCTATCGCTTTCAAATAGAAGTCTTCCCATTCCTTTGTAAATTTACGGCTTTTCTCATGCAGTGGTTTTTCAACCCGGTCCAGGTTTGCGTCAATGGCACCTGCATGACCGGCGGCGTCAAGTAACCAAAGCAAATCATGATGGAGTGGATGGACGGCTGGTGCTATCTGTCCTTTTTCCAAATAGGAAAAGAGACGGATCGCTTCTTCTACTTCATTGACCATGTGGTTGATGAAGGATGGAGGTAAAGAGATTTTTATATTTCCGATTAACTGTTCCTGAATTAATTGCAATTTAAATGTTCGAATTTCCTCACTTGCGATTTTTGCATTCTGGAGCAGGGTGAGAAGCTGTTGCTCTTCTAATTGCTGTTCAGAAGCTGTAAGCAGTTGATCGAATTTCTCTATGAACGTATTAGAAATCTTGATATTTTCAATTTCACTGGGCGCTAATGAGTCATGGATGAAACGGCTATGGTCTCCCAAAATTTGTAGCCAAAAATGAAGTTCAAATAGTGCATCCTCTTGAAACGATTTAACCAAAAAACAACCTCCTCTTTCTATTGTTATTCCTATGAGTCACACATAGTATTTATGAGATAAAGCATTCGGATTATGAAAAATATGTCAGTGTATCAAGTAGGCGGTTCTATCATATGATGGTTCGAGGAGTGATTAAATTTGGAACGTCCAATGTTCCGGGGGAGTTATAGGCCTTACGTTTCGCCGCTTGACCCGTGTCCGCCTATACGGGTGAAGACCTTTGTTTTGCCGCCACAAATTTTTATGAATTACCAGCAACCGGGACTCCCTCAAAACTCACCTGAAGAAGCGTTACGAACAGGGACACTTTGGCCGTCACTTGCAGATGGATTTTCTCGGGAAGAGGGGATTTCATGAGTGCGTTTGAAGAAGAACGCCAAATGATGTTACGCGTGCAGCAAGCAGATTTCGTCGTTGTTGAACTAACATTGTACACGGATACGCATCCCGATGAAGCGGAAGCCCTAGATCAATGGCGGGAAGCAATAAAAGCAGCAGCCCATGTACGACACCAATACGAAAATAGATATGGACCTTTATCCCTCGCATCAGTTCCTTCTGAACAGGCAATTGAAATTGGATGGCGCTGGAATTCAACACCGTGGCCATGGCAACGATAAGGAGGGGATAGGTAATGTGGGTTTATGAAAAAAAACTCTTGTATCCAGTTGAGGTAGGTACATGTAATCCGATGCTCGCGAAATACCTTATGGAACAATATGGTGGAGCAGATGGGGAACTTGCTGCGGCGCTCAGATATATGAATCAGCGTTATACGGTTCCAAGTAAGGTCATCGGGGTATTGACTGATATTGCAACGGAAGAATTCTCTCATCTCGAAATGCTAGCGACGATGATTTATAAATTGACGAAAGACGCAACACCCGAACAGCTAGTAGAGGCTGGCCTTGGTGCACATTTCGTCAATCATGGTCACGATCTCTTCTATGAAAATGCAGGCGGTGTTCCGTTTACTGCAACGTATATTCAAGCGAAAGGTGATCCGATTGCCGATTTGTATGAAGACATCGCAGCTGAAGAAAAAGCGAGAGCGACATACCAATGGCTTATCGACGTTTCAGACGACCCGTTAATCAATGATTCCTTGAGGTTTTTGAGGGAGAGGGAAAATATTCATTCTTTGCGCTTTAGGGAATCAGTTGAACTACTAAAAGATGAGCGTGATCGTAAAAAGGTATTTTAAAAGATTATTCCGTTCCCCTGGTAATTGGGTGACGGAATTTTTAATTTACTAGAATCAGTATCCTTAAATTTACTAAACTAATTGATTATAGAACTACCACCTCCTTCACGTTGTTTAAGAAGTGATGGATTTCTGCGAACATCAGCATAACCGCCTATTCCAATTCAAATAGGACTTTTCACTAGAAGCTGAAGGATAGAAGATGGGCTTCAAGACTCAATTTCGACTAGATTCATATCCTGGTATTTTTATTTTAGACCGTATAATATCTGTCGCAAGATTCATACTAAGATTAAATTGTTTGAAAGGAGCTAAGAAGTGTGGAGTCTGCACAATCACAACAACAGCTTCAACAACTAAAAAAACTGCAAATTCAACTTCAACAACTCGAACTGCAGATACAGATTCAACAGCAGGAGCAAGAAGAACAACAACAACAGCAACAACAACAGCAACAACAACAGCAACAACAACAACAGCAACAACAACAGCAACAACAACAACAACAACAACAACAACAACAACAACAACAGCAACAGCAGCAGCAGCAACCGCCACAACAACAACAACAACAAGAACCGCTGCAACAACAACAAGAACAACAAGGACAACAACCAGAACCACAGCAACCGCAGCAACAACAACAACAACAACAACAACCAGAACCACAGCAAACACCGCAATCACAAGAACCAAAGCAACCTGAACCACTGGAACAACCACAACAATCAGAAGGGCAATCGCAACAACAACAGAAGATACTTTACTTTGAGCCCCCAAGAATGGTGTCAACTTCAGATATTGGCTATTTGCAAAATATGCTAAATTCGAATTTGCTAGCGGTGAAACAGTATAGACAGGCCGCTCAAAGTTGCCAACTGCCTGATTTAAAACGACAATTCGAAGAAGCAGGGAAAATGCACTTGACGCACTATGATAATTTGCTAACTGTCCTGAATGAAAACGGGGGTAATATGCAATGACTTCTACTAAAAAGATTCAAAATCCTAAAACACAGCTTTCTAAAAAGTCCGCGGTCAATGATTCTGATATGTTAAGCTCAGCATTAGCGACGGAAAAAAATATGTGCAACTCCTACGCAATTGCTATGCCTGAAGCGAGCAATTCAAAGTTCTACTCATCACTATTTGATATGATGAAAGAAACATCGCAGCAACATCGAAAATTATATGATTTGCAATTCCAACATGGTTGGTGCTCGCTTACACCTGCTCAGTCTAGTGAGGTTACAGCCCTTTATCAGGAGTACACCGAGTACAAGCAACAACTAAAATAACAAAAGTAACACGAATAAACACCACTAAGTTGATTGAGTGGTGTTTATTTTGGATTCATTGTCCTAAAGCACTAATGAAATCCAATAGATATGCTGGAATAGAACGACACTGTAAAGCAGAATTGCAGATCCAACTAATAGTTTTAAATACCTTTTTTGTTCAATCTCTGTCAGTAAATAGAGTAAAACACAGGGCAAACTAATTTTAAGGGCGTAAAATCCCCAAATGCTTGTGTCGTAGATAAGTGCCATTAATGGATTCGCTTCAGTGATATACTGTTTTTGAATGCCAAAATCGGTGAAAAATGAATCAACAACGGCTAATAGTAAAAGAAGAATTCCGGCGGTAAGCAGTTTTTTACGGGTGGAAAATATATTCCTGTCATCCTGAATAGTAATGCCTCCTATGCTGACGATAGTTAAAGTTCTACATAGAGTTTGGGATAACTTGCGGCTATTCATACTAGACAGTAAGACTGATGAAAGAGTGTGAACAATGCGGTGAATGATTTTCTTTTGTATACTATATATGTTGAACAAATGAATACGTCGTATGCGCTTACAAGGGCTTTTGGGAGGCCACTGAAACAGCCCTTGTACTTGGAATGAATTAGGATTCCTACTAATACCGCTTCGGCGCTTTGTGGATGCCTCCCGCGATAAGCCAGAAAGGAGACCGCTTTCAGTCTTATCGCTTCGGCTACCACGAAGTCGCGCCTGCGCTGGATGGTCTATATGAGAAAGCGCATTTTAGTAGCTGGGATGAAATCTACAACCTAGATTGCCGATTTCTTTACTATAATTATATATGTTGAATCCGGTATATATACTGAGTGCCGTAGCGGTTCAATGGAATTCTTTATTTCAAATTTATATAGTATCAACTAGTAATCACCTTACAATCTCGTCATATACATCCAAAATCACATTTCTCTCGATAATGAACAACCTAGCGCAGGCATCCCCAAAGCGCCAAGTGTTCTACAATCCACACCCCGAATTACAACTCACTCATTATCGAGAACCACAGCAGATTCAATGGGATTCTTTAATTCTACATATATATATCGAGCGAAGGCTACTCATGAACAGGATTTGTGGAGTTAGAAAGAAGGTGTTCGTTTGATCCGGACGATGGGACTCACAGTAGAGAATAAATTATTGTTTGATTTTCCGCTAGAAGACATACATACTCGTCAATTCAAGTGGTACTGGGTGGATTTGGAACAGCCAAATGAAGAAGAAGCTTCTTTGTTGCATTCATTTTTTCAGTTTCATCCGCTGACTATCGAAGATTGTTTGAACCGTCTTCAACGACCGAAATTGGATTTTTATGATGACTATGCTTTTTTTGTATTGCATACCATAAATCCTGAAACGATAAAAGCAGAAGAAATAAATTTGTATCTCGGAAAAAACTATGTCATCACTTTTCATTATACGGCGGTTCAGGGGCTGGAAAATGCGAGGGAAAGGATTATTCAAAATCCAGGGAAATGGAAAAAAGGACATGTTTTTGTTGCGCATCAGATTATCGATAAAATCGTCGATGATTACTTCCCGGTACTTCATAAAATTGAAGATCATCTGGATGATATTGAAGACACGCTTGCACCATCAACTGTTCATTTATCCATGGATTCTGTATTCGAAGTCCGCAGCAATTTATTGCGATTAAGGCGAACAATTTTGCCGATGCATGAACTTTTACATCGGGTAATTAATTCAGAACGGATAAAGCTATCTGCGAATGAACAAGCCTATTTTAGTGATATCTATGATAATTTACTACGACTCGGAGATATTCTTGAATCTAACCGGGAACTAACAACTGATATTAGAGACAGCCAATTATCGATAAATTCGAATCAAATGAACCGTATTATGATGATACTGACGATTGTATCATCCGTTTTCATACCTCTAACGTTTATAGCGGGTGTATACGGGATGAATTTTGAGTTCATGCCGGAACTTACTTGGCGATACGGATACATCATCGTATTAATTGTTATGCTTGTAATAGGAACGTCTATGTTGGCATTGTTCAAATATAAAGGCTGGTTAGGTATGTTTAAATCTTAAATGGTAGCCATTTGTATGGATAGATTTATCGAAAGGCGTCAGCATCTACATAGCTGGCGCCTTTTTAAACGTTGTTCTTCCTTACTCTATAAAACTATATATGTTGAACAAATAAATACTATACAGACTAAGCGAAGGCGTCCCCTAGCGCCGTAGCGAATTCAATGGCATCCTATAATTCCATATATCTACTTGATTAATCGATTAGTAAGCGTTAACATGTTGAATAGTCGTTATATTCAGAACATACTAACCGGTTAGTACACATATTATTTATAGAATGAAAGGATGGAGAGAGATTATGAATTTTTCATACTCGGAAAAGACGATTGAATTGCAACAGAAGTTGACGGCATTTATGGAAGAACTTGTTTATCCAAATGAAAAGACTTTTGACGAACAGCTAAATGCACAAGAAAATCGCTGGGCGCAAAATCCGCCAATTATAGAAGAGTTGAAAATGAAAGCACGCGAAAAAGGTCTATGGAACTTGTTTCTTCCTGAAAGTGAAATGGGTGCAGGCCTTACCAATGTAGAATATGCACCGCTGTGTGAAATTATGGGCCGATCATTAATAGGGCCAGAAGTATTTAACTGCAACGCGCCTGACACAGGAAACATGGAAGTGCTTGTGCGATATGGAACGGAAGCGCAGAAAAAACAATGGCTCGAACCGCTGTTAGATGGGGAAATCCGGTCTTGCTTTGCTATGACAGAACCGGATGTCGCTTCTAGCGACGCAACAAACATCCAATCAAGCATTATCAGGGATGGGGACGAGTATATATTAAATGGGCGTAAATGGTGGACTTCCGGCGCGGGCGATCCGCGTTGTAAAGTTGCAATTTTCATGGGCAAGAACGATCCTAATGCTGCGTTGCATGAGCAGCAGTCGATGATTTTAGTGCCACTTGATACACCCGGGGTGAAGGTTGAGAGAATGCTTTCCGTATTTGGCTATGATCATGCGCCGCACGGACATGCGGAAATCACATTTGACAATGTTCGTGTACCGGCGGAAAACATGTTGTGGGGTGAAGGGAAAGGATTCGCGATAGCGCAAGGTCGTCTAGGACCTGGTCGAATTCATCACTGCATGCGGTTAATTGGCGCTGCAGAACGTGCGCTTGAAGAAATGTGTATTCGTGTTCAACAACGTTCTGCATTTGGGAAATCTATTGCTGAACAAGGCGTCGTTCGAGAATGGATTGCAGAATCACGCATTGATATCGAGCAGGCACGCCTTTTGACGTTAAAAGCAGCTTATATGATGGACACGGTTGGTAATAAAGAAGCGAGAGCAGAAATCGCGATGATTAAAGTGACGGCGCCAAATATGGCACTGCGTGTAATCGACCGCGCTATTCAAGCGTTTGGTGGAGCGGGTGTAAGTGGAGATTATACATTGGCGGCGCAGTGGGCAAATTCAAGAACGCTGCGTCTCGCAGATGGACCTGATGAAGTTCATCGCAATCAAATCGCACGTCTGGAACTTAAAAAATATGCAGCTCACGGAAAGGGGAACTAATTATGACTGTACTTGACCTTTTTAGATTAACGGGGAAAACAGCAATCGTAACAGGTGGTGGCAGAGGACTTGGGGCACAGATTGCAAAAGGGTTTGCGGAAGCAGGTGCAAACGTTGTGCTGTGTTCACGCAATATTGAAGCTTGTATTGAAATGAGTAAAGAACTGGAAGCGCTTGGTGTTCGGTCGATTGGACTTGCATGTGACGTGACGAATCAGCATGACGTAAAAAAGGTAGTTGAAGAGACGATGAAAATTTTTGGCACGATAGACATCCTTGTCAACAATAGCGGGGCAACATGGGGTGCGCCTGTTGTTGACATGCCCTATGAAGCGTGGAAAAAAGTGATGGATGTAAACGTCAATGGCACATTTTTGATGAGTCAAGAAGTCGGTAAAGTCATGATTGAGCAAGAAAACGGAAAAATCATTAACATCGCATCCGTTGCTGGACTTGGCGGGACGCATCCGAGCTTTATGGATACTATCGGCTACAACACCAGTAAAGGAGCAGTTATCACATTTACGAAAGATCTCGCAGCTAAATGGGGGCAGCACAATATTAACGTTAATGCGATTGCACCTGGATTTTTCCCAACCAAAATGTCAAAAGTCACAATTGAACAAGGGCATGAATATATTTTAAATTCCACACCGTTAAGCCGCTTAGGGTCAGAAGAAGATTTAAAAGGTGTCGCTCTTTTCCTTGCATCGAAAGCTTCTGACTATGTGACGGGAGATATTCTGCTAGTCGACGGTGGAATGAGTACATTATGAAAGAAGAGCTTACTAGACAAAGCATTCAACTTTTTGAACGGAAAGGGTTTAGTTCAACCTCTGTCCAGGACATTGTTGATTCACTAGGCGTGACGAAAGGGACTTTTTACTATTACTTCACGAGTAAAGAAACGCTTCTTATGGACATCCATCTCCGCTATATCGATGATTTAGTAGCCAGACAAAAGAAGGTTTTAGACAGTAATGAAAGTTGCCGAAATCAGCTTACGAAAATTGTTGAGATACTCATTAAGGATATTCAAACACAAGGTTCAAATGTACGTGTTTACTTTAGGGAGATGCGTCATTTATCAGAGGAAAACAGTAGTGTCATAAAAAATAAACGAAGAATGTTCCATCTCACTATTGAGAAAATCATTAAAGAGGGAATTGAAAAGAAGGAGTTTCGGGATAATCTAGATCCCAAAATGACTACTTTTGCGATTTTAGGGGTTACAAACTGGAGTTATGAATGGTTTGACCCGTCTGGCAATATATCGTCGAAAGAGCTTGCGAGTATGTATATGGATTTCATCTTACACGGAATTGATTTGAAGGGGGAATGAATGATGAGTGCGAATGAAATTAAGCATATTCTTGTTGTTGGAGCGGGACAAATGGGGCATCAAATTGCTATGCTGTGCGCGCTTGGAGGATACAGGACTTCATTGCAGGATGTAAATAGTGAAGCACTGAAGGATGCAGAAGCGAGCTTGGAAAAGCGAATGGATAAATGGGTTGCAAGTGGGAAGTTAACTGCGAGTAGCAAGGAAACTGCTTTTCAAAATCTCACATTCACGGATAATCTCAACGAAGCCGCGAGAGATGCAGATTTTGTAATTGAAGCGATTGTGGAAAAACTAACTAGTAAACAGCAATTGTTTAGGGAACTGGACCGTCTTACACCGAAACATGCCATTTTAGCCTCTAATAGTTCAACCATCGTCAACTCGTTGCTTGCAGAAGTGACGGAGCGTCCAGACAAAGTTTGTAACGCGCATTTCTTTTTCCCACCTCTGGTTATGGAGTGTGTGGAAATCGTCATGAGTGAAGAAACGTCTGAAGAAACAGCGCAGACTGCATTAGCTGTTTGTGAACAAATCGGCAAGGAGGGAATTATCCTTCGAAAGGAAATATCTGGCTTTGTCGCTAACCGTATATTAGGCGCAATTCATAAAGAAGCCATTGCACTTTATGAAAATGGAATCGCGGATTTTAAAGATATAGATTTAATCGTGAAAAAATCACTTGGGCATCCATTGGGACCATTTGAACTTATTGATTTATCCGGAGCAGACGTTGTCAATTTTGTCATGCAGCAGCAATTCGCGGAAACGGGAAATCAGGCAGACAAACCAGCTGCATGTATTGTGCAAAAAGTAGAAGCAGGTCATTTAGGACGGAAAACGGGACAAGGATTCTATTCCTACAATCGCGGCTGATGAGGGTGAATTAATTCCAAAAGAATAGGGAGTGAGTAGGGTGATATCAACAACTAACGATACGATACCTGTCCGAAAAGGAGAAGGATTGGACGAAGAAGTCCTCTTGCGATTTCTTCGGGAGAATTGTGCCGATTTACCAGAAGGTGAACTTGAAGTTCGGCAGTTTGGAACGGGCCATTCTAATTTAACCTATGAAATCGAAATAGGGACTTGGCAAGCGGTACTTCGACGTCCGCCACTCGGTCCAGTTGCTGCGAAAGCGCATGATATGGAACGAGAATTCAATGTATTAGCTGCACTTCATCCTGTTTATCCAACTGCACCGAAACCGCTCGTCTTTTGTAATGATTCAACTATCATAGGTAGCCCATTTTTTGTTATGGAAAGACGGAACGGAATTGTTCTCGATACAGAGTTTCCAAGTGGTACGAATTCTCCTGATGAATTAGGAAGAAAAGTATCTGAAATTATGGTCGATAAACTTGTGGAGTTACATGCGATTGACTACAAAAAAACAGCACTTGTTGAGATGGTCAAGCCGGACGGGTTCTTGGAAAGGCAAGTCCATGGCTGGATTGGACGCTATGAAAAAGCGAAGACATCTGCTATTGAGGAAGTTGCAGCGCTTACTACTTGGCTGCAAAACAATATTCCTGAATCAGCTGAACCAACGATTATTCACTATGATTATAAATTAAATAATGCGATGTTTTCACGTGATTATTCTGTGATGACAGGATTGTTTGACTGGGAAATGACGACTGTTGGAGACCCACTTGCAGATGTCGGGGCGGCACTAAGTTATTGGATGCAGGCAGATGATCCGGATCAGTTACTGCATGGACTTGGCAAACCACCGATTACGATTCAGAAAGGATTTTTTACACGCGAAGATTTTATTGCGCGTTATGCAGAGAAAAGTGGGCGGGATATGACGAATATTAATTATTATAGTACCTTTGCGTACTTTAAACTCGCTGTCATTTGTCAGCAAATTTATTACCGCTATAAAAATGGACAAACGACAGATGCTCGCTTCTCTCATATGGATAAATTTGTAGAGATACTTGTCAAGCAAGCGATGGTCGGAACGACAAAATGATGACAGTAACTCGACCAAAGCTTCATGTCATTCTTCAAAAAGAAGCGATCATGCCAGAGTTGATCAATAAAGATAAAGTGGCAGTCGTGTTTGATATTTTACTTGCGACAACGACCATTGCCACACTTCTTCATCATGGAGCAAAGGAAGTTATCCCTGTAATGGACGGGGAGGAAGCCTTGAAAGTAGCGGGAAGTTTTGAGAAATCAGCGACAATTATAGCTGGAGAATCTGAAGGACTAACAATTGAAGGTTTTGTGGATCCGCTTCCCACGATACTTAAATATGTTGCAAAGGGAAAAACTATCATCCTTTCAACAACGAATGGCACCGTCGCTATTCGTCATGTCGAGAACGCAAAAAAGGTATTCGCCGCCTCATTGATAAATGGGCACGCTGTTGCACGAAAAATAGCACTAGAGCACGTGGACGATTCAATCATTTTAATTTGCGCTGGAACCATGAAGCAGTTTTCCCTAGAGGACTTTTACGGGGCAGGCTATTTCATAGATGAATTACTTCGACAAAATGAGTCGTGGGAACTGACGGATTCTGCGAAAGCAGCTCTGTATTTATATAGAGGGAATAAAGAGAACGCCGCTTCGATACTCAAAACATCTTTAACAGGCCAGATGCTTATGCAAGTGGATTTGGAGGAAGATATTCTCTATTCCGCTACTAGAGGAATAGTTGAGGTTGTACCCGAATTTGAGGACGGGAAAATGAGTGTGAAAGGGGATAAAACGATTGACTACTGATCAACTAATATATCGTGGTACGTCATTTTTATACAGCGCGTCGCAGCCAGAAGCTATTTTCACCCCGGAAGATTTTACGGCTGAACACCATATGATTGCCGATACGGCGAAGAAATTCATTGAAAAAGAAGTGCGGCCTCACAATGAACAAATTGAGGGCGGGGACTTTACGCTTGTCAGGTCACTTCTTAGAAAAGCAGGAGAATTGGGTTTGCTTGCCCATAGTATTCCCGAGAAATACGGTGGACTTGGCCTCGATAAAATCACGAAAGGGCTTGTAGGGGAAATTATCGGAGCTGCAGGTGGTTATAGCGTTGCACATTCTAATCACACATGTATTGCAACGTTACCGATTACGTATTTCGGATCGCAGTGGCAAAAAGAAAGGTATTTGCCGAAGCTTGCATCTGGTGAATTTATCGGCGCCTATTGCCTTACAGAGCCTTCTGCCGGGTCGGATGCCTTAGCTGCATCTACTACAGCGCTATTAAATGAAGAGGGAACGCATTATTTGTTGAACGGAACGAAGATGTTCATTACAAATGCTTCGTTTTCCGATACCTTCATTGTCTATGCAAAAGTCGATGGTACCAAGTTTACGGCGTTCATCGTTGAAAAAGATTTTCCAGGCTTATCACTTGGGCCAGAAGAACAGAAGATGGGCATCAAGGGTTCGTCCACGACAGCCGTATTTTTCGACAACTGTGAAGTGCCTGTCCAGAACTTATTGGGTGAAATCGGCAAAGGACATCATATTGCATTGAATGTGCTAAATCTGGGCCGCTTCAATCTTGGTTCTGCCTGCACAGGAGCAGCGAAATACACCTTCAAGTTAGCGATTGATTATACAAATGAACGTCAACAATTTGGCAAGAGGATTGCATCCTTTACTGCCACCGAAGAAAAAGTGGCAGATATGGCAATACGCATTTACGCAGCAGAGTCTCTTCAATACCGAACTGCTTCCTATCTTGAAGATGCACTTGGTGAAGTGGACGGGTCAAGTAACATGAAGCTTATTGCAGACAGAATGAGGGAGTATGCGGTTGAAGCCGCTATCTGCAAAGTATACGGTTCTGAAACGTTGGATTATGTTGCGGATGAATCACTTCAACTTCATGGCGGTTATGGATTTATAAAAGAGTATAAGGTTGAACAAGTGTATCGTGATTCGCGTATTAACCGAATTTTCGAAGGTACAAATGAAATTAACCGATTGCTCATTCCGATGGCTCTGTTGCAACAGGTGGGGAAAGGATTAGTCCCGTTACCAGGGCTTGTCGGGCAGGCCGTTGCGCAACTAAAGCAATCAATTGAGTTAGAGGATGAAATTCTAGCCCATGAAAAAGAAGCAATCCGTTCAATCCGCAATGTATTTTTACTGTCCATAGGTCTTGCTTATGAAGCTTTTGCAGCTCGTATTGCGGATGAGCAAGAAACGATACTAAAATTGGCTGACATCGCAATTGCACTATACGCAGCTGAATCTGCTGTACTGCGAACTGAGAAATCAATTGCAAAAAAAGGTGAAGAAAAATCTACTCTTAAAGTGCAACTGACAGAAGCTTTGATTGACGATACGCTTTTCGAAGTTGAGATGATTGCTCGCAAATTGATTGCAGGTGTTACAACTGGAGAGAAGCGCAAGACAGCACTTGCTGATGTGACAAATCGATTTAGTAATCTAGCGAGTAAAGGCACAATCCAAACGAAAAGAGCCATTGCTAAAGCATTTAATGAATCACGGCAGTATATATCTTAAAGGGGGATTTTGAAGATGAAAGCAATTCGATTTGAACAGTATGGAGGTCCGAACGTGTTGGAACTAGTCGATATCGATAAACCAACAATTGGCGATCAAGAAGTGCTGGTTGAAGTGAAGGCGATTGGTGTGAATTATGCGGATATCGCGCGTCGTGAAGGGAAATACGTTGTGCCGACTCCGCTGCCGTTTATGCCTGGTGCTGAAGTTGCAGGCGTTATTACTGAAGTAGGGAAAGACGTTAAACGTTATAAATCTGGTATGCGCGTCGTGTCTTTAATTGAATCGGCGGGTTATGCGGAGTATGTGAATCTTCATGAGATGGCACTTGCCCCTATTCCTGACGGCGTTGATTTTGTTGAGGCAGTCGCGCTACCCCTGCAAGGGCAAACGGCATACCATATTTTAAAGACAATGGGACGGCTTGAAAAAGGAGAAACCGTTCTCGTTCATGCAGCAGCAGGTGGGGTCGGTGCAATTGCAGTTCAACTTGCGAAAATATTTGGAGCAGGCAAGATTATTGCTACTGCAAGCAGTGATGAAAAATTGGTGCATGCAAAAGAAATGGGTGCCGATCATGTTGTTAACTATACAGAAGAAGGTTGGGAATTAAAGGTCCGTGAACTAACCAATGGTAAAGGCGTGGATCTAGCACTTGAAATGGTCGGTGGCGATATTTTCCGCAAGACGTTGAAATGCCTTGCACCATTCGGACGTGTGGTTGTATTTGGTGCGGCAAGCGGTGAATCCTCACCACTGCTGGCTGGAGAATTGATGCGCCGCAATCAATCTGTCATTGGATTTTTCCTGCCACAAATTATGAATAATTATGATATGTATCAAGCTAGTTTCAAGGAATTGCTTGGGTTTATTGAGAGCGGCGATTTAGCATTGACGATTGGCGGCACGTACAGACTGGAAGAAGCGGCGGATGTACATCGATTGATGCAGGGGAGAAAAACGATGGGGAAACTTGTTTTGATTCCTTAATAATAGTGGTAATTAGAGAGTTGAGAAAAAATACCCCTCAACTCCGCTGCGGCGCTCGGGGATGCCTTCCGCCATAAGCCTGACGCTGCGCGGCTATCAGTCTTATGGCGTCGGCTACCCCTTTTAAGACGCCTTCGCTAAGTTTTTACATGTAGTCATATGTTCAATAAATAGGTAGTTGAGAGATTGATAAAGATTTCCTACTCGTGGTGTTTCTATATGTAAAGAAAATGTATTAAAACTTATTTGCATGAGTGACGTAAGGCGGTCATAATACGCTTCGTGCCGGTCATAAACAGCCCAATGGCGGTCATAAGTACATTCATGGTGAGCATAACAGGCACCTATTCAATTGAGATTAGTGCTAGAATAGAGTCAAGAAAAGATAATGGGGATAGATGGATGAAAACGTACCTGATCAAGAAAGCGTTGAATAATAATGTACTTATTGCTACTGATGTGAATGGAAATGAAGTCGTTTTAATTGGTCGGGGCATTGGCTTTGGTAAAAAGTCTGGAGAGTCGATTATTCGAGAGGAAGTTGAGAAATTATTTGTATTGAATGATCCTGAAGAGCAGGAGCAGTACAAACAGCTTATTTCCACTCTTGATGAAAAGACATTAAAAGTGCTTATTTCAGCAGTCGAAATTATTCGGGAACGGGCTGGCATGCCGCTAAATGAACATATCCACATAGCGCTGACAGACCATTTATTCTTTGCGGTTAATCGGATGAGACGGGGAATGGTAATTCGGAATCCTTTTTTACTGGAGACAAAGGCACTTTATCCTGATGAGTATAAAATTGCTGCTGAAGTGACAGCGATGGTCAATGAACAGCTATCTGTCGCGCTCCCAGAAGGTGAAATTGGTTTCATTGCCTTACATATTCACAGTGCCCTTGTAAATAAAAATGTGCGTGAATTAACGAGACATTCAGATTTAATTGTTCGACTTGTCACAATGATTGAAGAGCAATTGGACATAATTATTGATAAAACTAGCATTGACTATATTCGTTTAATCCGCCATCTTCGTTTTGCAATTGAGCGGGTGGTGCGTGGAGACAAGATTGCTGAGCCGGAAAAAATCACAGGGTTGTTAAAAAACGAGTATCCAATTTGTTACAATCTAGCTTGGAAGCTGATTAAAGTAATGCAACAGACCTTACAAAAAGAGATCTATGAAGCTGAAGCGGTTTACTTAACACTACATCTCCAACGGATTCAAGCAAAAATGGAATAAAGATCGTAATCTGTTGCAGGTCAAATAAATCTATTTGCAAGGTTCTAATAACTATGATAGGGTTAATATATAAAGTCATTGGGTAATACAATTGGCGTCAGACATAATTTATAAAAATATTATCTTCGTACGTGTTACTGATACGATCAGGCATGAGTGAAAAGATGATTGATGATAGTTTTGGGGGCAACTCTTAGGCTTATTTCAATTTCCTTTTTTCTCATGTCTTTTTTGTATGTATATATGTTGAACATATGAATAGCTATTAAACTAAGCGAAGGCATCCCCAAGCGCCGTAGCGAATTCAATGGATTTTTTTATGTCAACCTATATAGTTGAAAAACCCCGATGACTTATTAAAGATTTAGGAGGTTATACAGTGTTTAAAAAAACTTTTGGTGTTTTACAAAAAGTTGGACAAGCTTTAATGCTTCCAGTAGCCCTACTTCCAGCAGCAGGTTTATTGCTTGGTATAGGTAATGCTGCCCAGCAAGAAACAATGCTTAACTATCTGCCATTTTTATCAGCAGATTGGATCCAGTTGACAGCAACAGTAATGGAAGATGCGGGGGGAATTATTTTTGATAACTTACCGCTTATCTTTGCAATTGGTGTCGCGATTGGGTTAGCAAAAGACGGCGCTGCAGCACTTGCGGCACTTGTTGGTTACCTCGTATTGAATCAAGTAATGAGTTCATGGCTCGGGATTACACCAGACATGCTTGCTGATAATCCAGCCTATGCACTCGTTTTCGGAATTCCAACGTTACAAACCGGAGTTTTCGGCGGGATTATTGTAGGTTTGATAGCAGCGTTTTGTTACAACAAGTTTCATGATATTGAAATGCCTTCTTTCCTTGGGTTCTTTGCAGGGAAAAGGTTCGTTCCAATTGCTACAGCTGGTGCGGCTTTCGTAGCTGGATTACTATTGATTGTTATTTGGCCAACAGTTCAAGCCGGAATGAATAGTGCATCACTTTGGTTACTCGATGAAGGTACATATATCGCCGTATTCTTCTTTGGATTTATCAAACGTTTGCTAATACCGTTTGGATTGCACCATATTTTCCATGCACCATTCTGGTATGAATTTGGTACATATACGACGGCGGCTGGTTCAGTTGTTCGTGGTGATATGACAATCTTCTTTGCACAATTAAAAGATGGTGTACAACTTACAGCTGGTAACTTCATGGGTGGAGAATTTCCAATTATGATGTTTGGTTTGCCGGCAGCAGCGCTCGCGATGTATCATGCAGCGCGACCAGAAAAGAAAAAATTAGTTGCAGGACTATTAGCATCAGGTGCTTTAACATCATTCTTAACAGGGATAACCGAACCACTTGAATTTTCATTTTTATTCCTGTCGCCTATACTTTTCTTACTCCATGCTGTTTTAGATGGTTTATCATTTGTATTGATGACATTTTTGGAAGTTCATATCGGTTACACCTTCTCAGGTGGAGCCATTGACTTCTTCCTCTTCGGTATTTTACCGGGCAAAGAGTCATGGTGGATTGCCGTATTACTCGGCCTTGTTTTTGCAGTGATCTATTACTTCTTGTTCCGCTTTATGATTAGTAAGTTTAATCTAATGACACCGGGACGTGAAGCAGATGATGAAGATACAGAAGAAGCGAAAACTGGTCCAAAGGGCAACACTGATCTTGCTTACAATATTCTTGAAGCAATGGGTGGTCAAAAGAATATCAGCCAGTTAGATGCTTGTATTACAAGGCTTCGTGTATCTGTTATCGATGTTCAAGCCGTTAACAAAAAAGACTTGAAAAAGTTAGGTGCGGCGGGCGTACTTGAAGTTGGTAATAACATTCAAGCAATATTCGGCCCACGTTCTGAAATTATTAAAGGCCAAATTCAAGATGTAATCAGTGGAAAACGACCTCGTACTGAGGTGGTTGAACAACCTGTCCAAGCTGTAAGTAAAGTTACAACGAATCAAACGACAGATGTATTTATTTCACCGATACAAGGCGAGATTAAGCCACTTTCAGAAGTACCTGATGCTGTGTTTGCCGAAAAAATGATGGGCGACGGTTTTGCGATTGTGCCATCTGAAGGTATTGTTGTTTCACCAGTAGATGGGACAATCGTTACTTTCTTCCCGACAAAACATGCATTAGGAATTCAAGCTGATTCAGGAAGAGAAATTTTAATTCATGTTGGAATTGATACGGTCAAATTAGATGGTAAAGGTTTCGAAGCTTTAGTTGCACAAGGTGATCAAGTTAAAAAAGGACAACCTTTGTTGAGATTCGATGTTGATTATATTAAGGAGCATGCGACTTCAATCATTACTCCGATTATCTTCACTAATCTATTTGAGGGTGAATCAGTCGTTATTAATAAGTCAGGTACTGTTGAATTAGAAGAAGACAACATTGTGACGATTGAAAAGTAAGAAAAGCGGAAGGCGCCTTCTAGAACCGAGCGTCTGAAGCTAGACACTATTCTAAGTCGGAAAACTTATACTTTCTTACCTGTAAATACTAAGTGTCAGGCCCCTTTAGAGAGAAATCAGCCATGTATAAAATAGCTGATTTCTTTCTTTTTTGTATTTCACCCTTATAATTAGTGTCAGAAGACTTCCTTAACTGACGAATGGCCCCTGTTTGTGAGATAATACACTTAGAATGAGAGGCTGATTAACAATGACATTTCAAGATTACAACTTAAGCAAGGAGATTACACGGGCGCTAGACGGGCTTGGGTATTCTTCACCAACAGAAGTGCAGGAGAAAGTAATTCCTGCGGCACTTACTAAAAACGATTTAGTTGTCAAATCACAGACGGGTAGCGGGAAGACAGCGGCTTTTGGAATTCCCATCTGTGAAATGGTTGACTGGGACGAGAACAAACCACAGGCGCTAATTTTAACACCGACGCGTGAACTCGCAGATCAGGTCAAAGAAGACATTACAAACATTGGCCGTTTTAAGCGTATTAAAGCTGCCGCTGTTTACGGGAAATCACCATATGCCTATCAAAAAGAAGAACTGAAGCAAAAATGCCACGTAGTTGTCGGGACACCAGGGCGTGTATTCGATCATATTGAGCGAGGTTCACTTGTGCTTGATCGAATTGAATATCTGGTGCTAGATGAAGCTGATGAAATGCTAAATATGGGCTTTATTGACCAAGTCGAATCGATTATTAATAAATTACCGAAAAATAGAACGACTATGCTTTTCTCAGCAACACTTCCAGAAAAGATAGGCAAACTAAGCAGTAAATATATGAAGAACCCGAAAAATATTGAGATAGCTTCTACTGTTACATTGACGGATCAAATTGACCACTCACTTATTATCGTAAGGGATCCACAGAAATTTGACCTGCTGCGTGATGTGACCGTTGTTGAAAATCCAGATAGCTGCATCATTTTTTGCCGGACAAAAGATCAAGTGGATAGTGTTACTGAACAGCTTGAAAAACTCCACTATACTTGCGACAAACTCCATGGCGGCATGATGCAGGAAGACCGTTTCTCTGTCATGGATGAATTCAAGCGTGGCGAATTCCGTTACCTAGTTGCCACAGATGTTGCTGCACGTGGTATTGATATCGACAGCATTACGCATGTAATTAACTATGATCTCCCTGTGGAAACTGAAAGCTATGTACATAGAGTAGGGAGAACTGGACGGGCTGGTAAGAGAGGGAAAGCGATTTCTTTCGTTACGCCTAATGAAAATCACTTCCTTGATGAGATTGAAGCGTACATTGGATTTGAAATTCAACAACGCAGTGCTCCATCCAAACAGGCAGTTGTAGTAGCAATGGGCGCATTTACAGAGAAAATAGAAAGCCTTCCTGAATTGAAAAAGAACAAAAATGAACTAGTAAATAAAGATATTATGAAGCTCTATTTTAACGGTGGTAAAAAGAAAAAGCTTCGCGCGGTTGACTTTGTCGGTACAATTACAAATATTCCTGGCGTATCTGCAGAAGACATCGGAATCATTAAAATCCAGGACACTGTGACCTATATTGATATACTGAATGGCAAAGGTAAGCTGGTGTTGAATGAAATGAAAACGACAACAGTTAAAGGGAAGTTATTGAAAGTGCATAAAGCGAATAAATAAATCTCGATATAAAAAAGCAATCCTTGATCAGTATATTCACTGAACAAGGATTGCTTTTTATATACTACTAAGTCCATTTACCAACTGCTTGTCCCACTTGCACTTCACTGTTCAACTCAATAGTCGGAATGAAGTCCGGATTATTTTCTATAAACAGAATAACTGTAGATCCAAAACTGAAATAACCAAAATCATTTCCTTTAATGCATTCTTTTGATGAATTGTGAAGCTGTATGCTATTCACATTTAAAGCTCCAACTTTTATTATGGCCACTTTTCCGAAATCTGTCATTACTTCTGAAATGAGGCGATGATTCGTGGAGAAGGGGCTCTGTCCAAGACGTAATCCTAAACTATTCACTGGATAAGAAACGCCGCCAAGAGCGTAGCGTGAAACCAAACTTCCTGTAACAGGATAGTGGAAGTGATGATAATGGCTAGGTGACAGGTAAAAGATATAATACGTGCCATCTTTATAAGCAGCTGCTTTTTCAGAGGTACCCATAATTTCGTTTATCTTATACTGATGGCCTTTTATCAGAAAAGATTGGTCGGTAGCTATTTTCCCAACTCCACTTGCAACACCATCCACTGGTGAAGTGAGGGCATTGGGCGAAGGATCCACTTGACGAATACCTTCTTTTAGCTGGCGTGTGAAGAGGGCTTGTAGACTTTTATAGTGTGAGATTGGGTGTTCCATTTCGTCATTATTAATGCGATAAGCATTGCTGAATGGCTGAATGAACGGCCGGCTAAATCGTGAACTTGTAAATGATTTTAAGAGAGCAGAAGAAACTGGATTCCCCGTGAGCTCAACAAAAGATTTAAAAAGTGCTTTTTTCATTTAATTTATCCTCCGAACGATTCATTTACACTTTCGCAATACGAATGTTGCTAATCATCAATACTGACATAATCAACATCAATATAACGAAAAATAATGGACCCACATATGGAACAAGGAAAAAGCTTAGTGTCATGACAACCCCTGCTACCGTAATAGGAACACCATAAAATGCACCATCAAATTCAGATGCATTGTAACGAGCGAGACGAACTGCACCGGCTAAGACATAAAAAACGGTAGCAATGATTCCAAGCCAAGGCGTCGAATAAAGTGTTGTTTCGTAAATCAATAATGCGGGTGCTAATCCGAATGAAACTAAATCACATAATGAATCAAGCTCTTTACCAAAAAGCGATTCTGCATTATAATGTCTCGCGACCATTCCATCGAAACGATCAAATAATGCGGCAAGGAAGATGAAAAGTAAACTCATATGACCTAAGCCTTTTATAATAAGAATAATAGCAATAACGCCGAAACATAAGTTCATCAATGTAATTGCATTTGCTAACTGCGCTTTCACTTTGGATTGTTCAACATAATCAGGTGAAATCATAAAACACCTCCTAATAGTGTACATACGATTTTCGATTAATTAATAGCCATGATTTCAACTACCCGAAAATACAATGATACCATGATTTCTATGGTTAAAACTGTGAAATTAAAGACGAATTAAAATAAAGTATGTAACCGGTAATCTTATATTATACTTGAATAATGAATACTGTGCAATTTAAAGTGTGAATGTCAGCCGTTTTGCTCTCTTTCAATCTCTTGGATCTCGTGTTACTTATAATAAACCGTTATTGAAGTAGGGGTTTCTTGCTACATGAACAAAAGCTTTCAAACAAGCTAAGTGGTGGCGCTACTCCTATATGATTAGCCATAGGAATAACTTCAGTGGACAATAGCTTATTCAGAGATAAGCAGGGGGGGAACTGACCATCTACTATCCCCTACACTTTAAAAAATCATAGCTGCTTTGTCTAATGTAAGCTGAAATCAAGATCTTTGATTTTCCCAAAATGTTTTGGCAAAAAACTCGATGCATCATGAATGTCTTGAGGATTCTTTTTAAAAGAAGTGTAAACGCGCAAAAAGTAGAGCTAATGATTGCAACAAAAAAAGCCCCAATCAATTGCTGATAGGGGCGTTACTGTTATTCAGAGGGACTATTTCGACATCATTAATTTTTTTATATCGTGGCCTTTAAACTTCACTGTCAATTTTAACGTTGTATAATCAATCACTTCGAATGCTTCTGATGCTTGCTTGATGATATCTTCGTCATCCATGTCTGGTTCAAGCGAGAGTTCCTCGAAGATTGTATTAAGCTTTTCCATGGCTTTATTGCCATGCAAGTAGAGGTCCTCTAGTTGATTTTCGTATGTTGCCTCTGTTTTATCACGTTTTTCATCATAATTGGCGGTGACTGCTTGTTTGATTTCTTTTGTATCAATTGCTACATCAAAAGCCGTGAAGCCGTATGTCTCACCAAGCGGCTCTTTGGGTGAATCGGATTCTGTTACTAGGTTCTTATTGCTACAACCGACAATCAGTATTAGTGTAGAAAACATCGCGATTCGTAAAATTAAACGCATCATATTCAACTCGGTCATCCTTTCCGGCCTTATCTAAAGTAGACTACTGTCAATCTAACCGGAGTAGGGGGGAGTTATACGGATAGAGACGATAAATCTGTTTCCAATCACGTGTCAGTATTAAACACCTAAGAAGAACAGTATGACTGGAATAGTGATAATGCTGATTAGTGTTGTGAAAAATGTTGTAAACGATACAAGATCAGGTTCTGTCCCAAACTGTAATGCAAGCATCGTTGTATTTGCCGCTGCCGGCATGGATGCTTGTACAATAACGACCGCTTTTAGAAGGTCATTGACGGGCATGAAATGCAAAATTCCGACTGCGATCAACGGAGAGGCTACCATTCTGATAATACTGACGGCAGAAACATAGCGGTAAGCGACTCTTTTTCGCGAAATGGCCGCAAGCTGCATACCGAGTACGAGCATCACAGTCGGAATAGATGCATCAGCAATGAGGCTAACGGCATCCATGACTGCGTTTGGAATGGGCACTGAAACTAGCTGGAGTCCTATTCCTAAAAAGGCGGCATACATGAGTGGCATACGGATTACCCGCTGTGCGGACTGGCGTAATGTAGATTTTTCTTCTCCACCCATCGCTGCAAAGAAGATGCCGACGGTATTCATTAGTAACGATTGAAATACCATCATAATAACGGCATAGTCAAATCCGACTGCTCCGAATGCAAACAGTACTACCGGAGCTCCGTAGTTCCCGCTATTCATAAATACCCCGCCAAGAATCATTGCTGATAGTTCTGACCGTGTTGCCTTCATACTAATTGCCGTAATCCATACAACAATTAGCAGGATAGTTGTCAGGAGTAAACTAAATAACACAATATAGAAATAGTCCATCGTCAACTCATTTGTGTAAAACGTGCGGAATGCTAAAAAGGGAGACATTAAATAAAGGGCCGCTGTTGAAATTGATTTAATATCAAAGCCTATAAATTTTTGTCCTATGTAGCCAATTGAGAAGATGATAAATACTGGTAAAATAATTAATAGTAAATTCATTAGGGTTCAGCTCCAACGTTTTGACCTGCTACTAGCATAGCAGAATCTGGACTAGTCAACTATAATGATAGACAAACAAAGTAATGTAGCGAAGTCCAGTAGATTTACATTATCTGCACGGTGCATTTTGCTGTAAAAAAAGGAGGTTTTTAGTGTGAATGAAATTGTTTCATTCAAGGAAGTGTCATTCAGTAAGGGGGACAAGGTAATCTTGCAGGCCATTAATTGGTCCGTCCATCAAAATGAACATTGGGGAATACTTGGTTTGAATGGATCAGGGAAAACTTCCCTACTTAGTATCATGTCTGGATTCCATTTCCCTTCAACTGGCGAAGTTAGCGTACTGGGCAATCTGTTTGGGAAGACCAATTTGCCGGAACTCCGTAAAGAAATAGGTTTTGTCAGTAGTTCATTGGAGCGCTTTGCCGAATATTTCAATAATGAAAAGATTGAAAGAGTCGTAGTAAGTGGAAAGTTTGCTAGTTTCGGTATTTATGAGCAAGTGAAAAAAGAAGAATGGGAGAAAGCGGATTCTTTACTCGAGAGCCTGCAGTTGACGTATTTGAAGGGAAAGCCCTATCGGCTACTCTCAGAAGGGGAAAAGAGAAAAGTCATCATCGCCCGTGCGTTAATGAGTGAGCCTAAAATGCTTGTGTTGGACGAACCATGCTCTGGATTGGATATTCTTTCGCGTGAGCGGTTCCTCCAATCACTGGATGGAATTATGAAGGATGAATGTCATATCGTTTATGTAACCCACCATATCGAAGAGCTTGTCCAAGGGATATCACATGTTCTCCTTCTGAAGGATGGAAAAGTCATCGCCGCAGGACCCAAAGAACAAGTAGTTAGCGATGAGTTGCTAAGTGACACATTTGGAATTCCCGTCCATGTGCATTGGAGGGAAAGTAGGCCATGGTTGGAAATAAGGAGCTAGTATTCGTTCACAAAAAAGTACTCTTTGATAAGGCATTGATTTGCTTCTTGCTATACAATTATAGGATAGCGTTTCATCTAATTAGTAATGGAGTGAATGATTTTTATGATGAAGAATGAAAAATCTGCAAAAACGTTTAAAAAACGTAATTATAAACCATGGATTATTGCACTTTCTGTTATACTCATCGGTGCAATTGGCGTTTTGTCTGGAATGCGAGGAGTTAAAGATTTTGATGCATTCGATCTAACAATCCTTCCTTTGATGAATGCAATTTTCAACAGTTTTACATTTGTATTCCTGGTGTGTGCTCTTATCGCTATTCTTAAAAGGAATATCACTGTTCATCGCCGTTTTATCTACGCGGCGTTTGTTACTACATTTCTCTTCCTAATTACGTATGTCTCTTACCATTATCTAGCACCATCCACGCCCTACGGTGGAGAAGGCTTTATGGCTGGATTCTATTACTTCATTCTAATTACACATATTATTCTTGCAGCAGCTATCGTCCCGCTTGCACTGACGAGTGTAGCTCGCGCATGGAATATGGAGAATGAGCGTCATAAGAAAATTGCGCGATGGACAATGCCGATTTGGTTATACGTCAGCTTTACAGGTGTTTTGGTGTATATACTGATTTCACCTTATTATTGAGTGAGTTGCTGGAGTTAGTATAAATGTATGGACAAACACACTTAAATTAACATCATAGTAGCACATGAATTAGCACTGCCTTTTGGTGGTGTTTTTTTTATGTGGAAATTTAGTCAGTGGAATTGAAATACAGGGGAGTGAATTTTGAAAGTGTAATTTAAAGGTCTTTTATTTTGAATTAATGGAACCTTCTGTATAATTAAACGTACTGATAGTAGAGCGTTCTTTTTATGATGAAGGATGCCTTTGATAAAAAGGAGGGTTTTGAGTAATGCCTTAAGAAATGCCTTGAAACTAAGGGAAGTAATTAAATCCAATTATTCACAAATGGTTTTTCAGTGTAAATACAAATGAAAGAGGTCATACATATGAAAAAATGGAGATACATCGGTATTTTTCTTATCGTTATTGCTATTCTCGCAGCATGTTCAAAAAAGGAAACGCCCGAAGATAGGCTTTCGGCTTATATCAAATTATGGAACGATGCTGAGTTTACAAAAATGTATGATGAATATGTAAGTGAAGCTTCAAAAGATGCTTTTGGTTCAAGTGAATATATTGACCGAACGACGAAGCTTTATAAAGATTTAACTATCACTGATGTAAAAGTTGTTTTTACTAAGTCGGATGAAGATAAGAACTATAAACCTGAGGATCAACCGGAGTTTCCTGTACATATAACAATGGAAACCGTTGCAGGACCAGTGGAGTTCGAGAAAAAAGTAATTATGACATATAGTAAATCAAGTGAAGATGAAAATTGGTTTGTCGAATGGGATCCATCTTTCATTCTCCCAGATTTAACGAAGGCAGATAAAGTAGGCATTTCTACTATTTCTTCAAAGCGCGGTGAAATCTTTGATCGTAATGCACTGCCTTTGGCTATAAACGGAAAAGGCTACGAAGCAGGAATCGTACCAGAAAAGTTCAATGAAGAAAGAGATGCAGAAAAACTCGCAACAATACTTAGCGTAACGCCGGAATTTATTAACAAACAACTCACTCAAAGTTGGGTCAAGCCAGATCAATTTGTTCCTATTAAAAAAGTGGCATCAACCCAAGATATGATTATAGAAAAAATGATTGAAGTGCCAGGGGTTACCTATACACAAGTAGAAATGCGAGAATATCCATATGGCGAGTCACTCTCACATCTTACGGGCTATATCAGTCGTATTAATGCTGACGAGTTAGAGAAAGTCAAAGCTCAGGGGTATGGAGAAAACGATTCTATCGGTAAACGTGGACTGGAACAGCTACTTGAAGAACAGCTCCGTGGTCAGGACGGGATTCGAATATATATTGAGAAAACGAAACAAGAAGCAGAGAGAATTACGATAGCTGAGAAAACTGCGGCAGATGGTAATTCAGTCACATTAACAATCGATGCGGAACTTCAGCAGAGGACATTTAATGCGATGAATGGTGAGGTAGGAACAGCGGCAGCAGTGGATCCCAAAACGGGAGAAATGCTTGTGTTGACAAGTTCACCAGCTTTCGATCCAAATGAATTTATGATTGGCGTGGGTTCATCACGCTACCAAGAATTGACTGATGATCCTTTACAACCACTATTAAATCGATTCGCAGCGACATATGCTCCTGGGTCGGCAATAAAACCGATTACAGCGGCAATTGGATTAGAGGCAGGAACGATTGATCCTAGTAAAGGGTATACAATTGAAGGGAAGAGGTGGAAAAAAGATGAATCATGGGGCAATTTTGGTGTCACAAGAGTTTATACTCCACCGAATCCAATCGACTTAAAAAAAGCACTTGCTTACTCGGATAATATCTATTTTGCAAAGGAAGCACTCGAAATGGGGAAAGATACCCTAACTGAAGGTCTAAAAAGATTCGGTTTTGGAGCAGATATTCCCTTTAGTTATCCACTCCGAACTTCTCAAATATCGAATGACGGAACAATCGGGACAGAAGCACAACTTGTGGATACCTCTTATGGACAAGGTCAAATGTTAATGAACATCGCTCACTTAGCTTCGAGTTATGCTCCAATCCTAAATGACGGAAAGATGTTCAAGATGGTTTTATTCGAAGATGAACCAAAAGGTGAAGTATGGGTAGAGGGGCTAATTTCAGCTGACAACGCTGCAATCCTTCGGGCAGACTTACGTGAAGTAGTGGTAAATGGTTCTGCTAAAGATGCAAATATCCCTTCTGTTAAACTTTCTGGGAAGACAGGCACTACAGAATTAAAGTCATCACAGGAAAAGGGCGGCAAGGAAAATGGATTCTTCGTCGGGTATCAAACAGATGAAACGTCTTATATTTTGGCGATGATGATTGAAAGTATAGAGGATAAAGGTGGAAGCAGCTATGTAGTAAAAAAGGTTGCACAAGTCATGGGGAACTAATAGCTTGTGCAAGCATGGTTTGGGTGTCTAGTTCACTGAAAAAACGCAAGTACAGCGAACGATGCTTTTCATAGTATATATGTTGAACGAATGATTCTATATAATCTCCAGCGAAGGCATCTACTGGGGTAGACGAAGCAATAAGACTGAAAGTGATTTTCTGTCCGGCTTATTGTGGGAGGCATCCCATAGCGCCAAGTGTTGTTGGTAGGATTCTTTATTTCAACCTATATAGTTACAAAAATCCTTATTTTATCGATTAAAGTGATGGCTTGCTCGATTTCTAGATTGTCAGGTGATATAGCTTGATTTTAGCCAATCATGTTTTAACTATTATATTAGGAGCGCGATTTAGTACAATTCTATGAACAAATTTTTGAAAGTGTAGAAAATAGTTAGTTCAATATTTGTTTGTTGTTTCATAAAAATGGTAAAATAAAAGTATCACGTGATAGTTTGGAGGCGAGCCTATTGGGAAGGATAAACTAAGAATTGGGGAATTGGCCGACATTGCAGGAGTATCTAAACGGACAATCGATTATTATACAAACTTGAATCTTTTAAAACCATCACGTTCCGATACTGGCTATCGGCTTTTTGAACTTTCTGATGTTGAGCAGTTAGATAAGATTTCACATTTAAAGGGAAAAGGTTTCTCACTTGAAGAAATTAATGAGAAGCTGGCGTTTCCTGATACTAGTGAGCAGGTGCTGGAGAAAGCACTCTTAGTAAAAAGTAATCTTCAGGAACTTTTGGTTTTATTAAAAAGAGCTGAACGGGAAAACTCTTCAATTAAGGAGAGCATCACCCATGACACTCTGCCAGCAATACAAGCTTTATTACAATTACTTGTCTAATTTTACACGCGAAAGTAGCAGACAATCATTTCAGGAGGTGGAGGCCTTGCTTGATGTAAGGTTGACATAGTGGAAATATTAAATTTAGTATTAGTCGCAGTACTAATTGCTTTAACAGCTTTCTTTGTAGCAACAGAATTTGCATTAGTGAAAGTTAGAAGTACAAAAATTGATCAGCTAGTTGCGGAAGGAAGAAAAGGTGCGATATCTGCAAAGCACGTCACCACTCATTTGGACGAGTACCTCTCTGCCTGCCAATTAGGAATTACAATTACTGCTTTAGGGCTTGGTTGGCTTGGGGAACCAACAGTCGAGACAATGCTACATCCACTATTCGAAAAATTCGATGTAGATCCATCTGTTTCCCAGATACTTTCCTTTGTAATCGCCTTTGTCTTCATCACTTTCCTACACGTTGTAGTGGGGGAACTTGCTCCGAAGACAATAGCAATCCAAAAAGCAGAAGCATTGACATTGCTTTTTTCTAAACCAATAATGTGGTTCTATAAATTAATGTTTCCCTTTATCTTTGTGTTGAATGGATCAGCTCGTTTGCTTATAGGTCTATTCGGCTTTAAATCAGCATCGGAACACGAAGTTGCTCATACTGAAGAAGAGTTACGGCTCATTTTGTCAGACAGTTTTAAAAGCGGAGAAATTAACCAGTCCGAACTGAACTATGTTAACAAAATGTTCGAATTTGACAACCGAATTGCAAAAGAGATTATGGTGCCACGGACTGAAATGGTAACGTTCTCCTCGGATGTTTCTTTCGATGAAGTAGCATATACAATCCAAGAGGAAAGATATACTCGTTATCCCATTTACGAGGGGGATATAGATAATATCATAGGTTTTATCAACAGTAAGGATTTGCTATACTTTACACTCGGAGATCGCTCGGCCTTAGAGTCATTCTCTATTAAAGACTTGTTGCATCCGATACCAGTGGTAATCGAAACATTGCCCATTGATGAAGTTCTAAAAAGAATGCAAAACGAACGGTCCCAATTATCGCTTGTAATCGATGAATATGGCGGTACGGCTGGAATGGTAACAATCGAAGACATCCTTGAAGAAATTGTCGGGGATATACACGATGAATTTGATGCAGATGAGATCGCGGAAATCACAAGAATTGCAGAAGACCATTATATCGTCAGCGGTAAAGTATTGATAGAAGAAATTAATGATTTACTTGGAACATCATTGGAAAATGAAACTGTGGATATGATTGGCGGATGGTGCTTGTCGCAGAATTACGAACTTGAAGAAGACGAAGTGATTGAGAAAGACGGCTTTCTTTTTATAATCAAAGAACTAGACGGGCATCAAATACGCTATATAGAAATCCGGAAAAACGAATAGACTATTCATTCAAAACAAAAGGACCTAAAAAGGTCCTTTTGTTTTGAAAAAATTTAGTTGAAGTTCTCTTAAGGGTTAGTTGACCATAAACCAGCAGATTTAACTAGGATCCGCGGGTGCAGTTTCAATTGTGCAACCATTACTTCAGCAAGATCTTCAGGCTGCATCACTTTATCCGGGTTGCCGTCTGTCAAGTTTTCACTGAAAGCCAAATCTGTAGCGACTGTGCTCGGTGTCAATGCGCTGACACGGATATTATGTTTTCTCACTTCAAGCATAAGCGATTCCGTAAGTCCGAGAACACCGAATTTTGATGCACTGTATGCGCTTGTAACTGGTGCTCCTTTTTGACCGGCAGTTGAGGAAATATTAATGATGTCGCCTGATTCTCTTTCAATCATTTCTGGTAGAACAGCTCGTGTGACGTAATAGACGCCCATCAAGTTAACATCGATTATATTTTTGAATTCTTCTGGTGAAAGTTCAAGGAACTTGCCGAATTTACCGATGCCTGCATTGTTAATGAGGATATCGATGGGACCAAGCTCTGATTTGATATGTTCGACTGCAGCAATGACTGATTCATTATCCGACACATCGGCAGTTGCCATCGTCACTTCGACACCGTATTCGCTAAGTTCTTTTGCTACTTTCTCAAGGTTTTCGGCTGTTTTTCCGATAAGTCCTACATTGATGCCTTCTTGAGCAAAAGCAATGGCTGTCGCGCGGCCGATACCTCTGCCTGCACCAGTAATTATAGCATTTTTACCTTTTATGATTTGCATACATAACACTCCCTCTATGAAAGTTTCTACATAGAGCAGTATAACAAATGCAGCGCGAATTAGTGTCCGCGGCGATTATAAGAAACGTTTTTGAGGAACTGAGGTGTGAAAAAAGTGGCATCACAAGCAGATGCCAACCGTAAATAGTTACCTAAAATCGGTTTTATCCAAGCTTATACTGCTTTCATAACAATAATGATTGAATATATATGTTGAACAAATGAATACGGCGTATGCGCTTTACAAGGGCTTTTGGGCGGCCACTGAAAAAGTCCCGAAACTTAGCACAATTAGAATTCCTGCCAATACCGCTTCGACGCTTTGTGGATGCCTCCCGCGGTAAGCCAGAAAGAAGACCGCTTTCAGTCTTATCGCTCCGGCTACCACGAAGTCGCGCCTTCGCTGGATGGTCTATTTGAGAAAGAGCATTTCATTATCTGCGATGAAATCTGCAAGCTGGGGCACGTCTTTCTTGAAAAAAATTGTATCAACTAGTCATCACCTTATAATCTCAGCATATACATCTCAAAATTACATTTCTCTCGATAATGAACACCCTAGCGAAAGGCATCTCCAAAGCGCCAAACGTTCTACAATCCACACACCGAATTAAGAGGCCACTGAAAAAGTTCTTTTTTATAGTAAGAACTAGTTGATTGTAGTGAAGAGCGGCGACTCCGGCGGGAACTGCACGAGCTGAAGACCCCGCAGGAAGAGCCGTTACGAAGAACGGCTTTTGCGAGCAAAAGCGCTAGCGTTGGGAGCACGGGGCAAGAATGCCTTAATTTCTGCAAAGAACGCAGAAATACGGCCAATCGAACCCTTTGCTGTTCGATTGGCTGAAGCCGTGCCCGCGGAAAGCGTCCGCTCGGAACGGAAATCAACGGGATTGAAGGATATCGTACATTTTCAGTGGCCTCCGAATTTAAATTCTCACCTTATTGAGCGCCACAGTAAATTCAGTGGGATTCTTTAATTCAACATATTTAGCTCTTTTATACTTCCAATGGGAAATTTGAAATCATCATGATGCCCTCCGTAGATAAATTATATGGCTCTTCATTTCAATAAATCATCTTTTTGATTTGATACTTGACTACCATTTCTATTCCAAAGTTCAGATATCGTGACAAATTCATATCCCTGCTTCTTAAGTGCAGGTAGAATTTCTTCGAGTGCTTGCACGGTTTGGGAGCGATCACCGCCCGCATCGTGAAATAAAACGACATCACCTGGTTTAGCACCTGATAATACGGTTGTTACAATTTTATTTACCCCTGGTCTTTGCCAATCCTTTGTATCTTGATGCCATGACCACATAACCACCTTAAACCCATTCTCTACAGCAATATTAATAATACGATCATTATAACTTCCACCTACGGGCCGATATAACGTTGGATAAGTACCGGTAATGTCATAAATGACCTCATTCGTTTTTATTAATTCATTTTCTAGTACTTCTGCAGTTTTTGAATAGGGGTGGGTATACGTATGATTAGCTATTTCATGGCCTTCATCTTCTTCTCTAAGGATAATAGCTGGAAATTTTTTAGCGTGCTCTCCAATAACGAAAAAAGTTGCCTTCGCATCGTATTTAGCAAGTACATTTAAGATTTGTGGTGTATAAGTAGGGTGTGGACCATCGTCAAATGTAAGAGCAATGACTTTCTCTGTTGTTTTGATATCCCACAGCACATACCCTTTATCCTCGTAATAAGGCCTATCTTTCTCTGTTGCAAAAGAAACATAAGCAATTGAAAAAAACATCACACTAACAATTCCTATTTTTAATCCCCAATACTTCACGCATTATTCCTCCTTGCCTTGCTATTTTGGCAGAGGATTCATTGTTGTTTGTGTCCTCGCAAATAGTATTTGTCAAAGAGGAAGGATTATACGGCTATTTTTTTGTACTTCGAGTCATTTATTTTTTATCCAGATTGGACTTGATCATAAGGATAACGGAAAGACTCTTTTTTCGGTTTCAGCAGTAAAAAGAATAATGTCAGTGGACCAATTCGACCTAAAAACATCACCACACATAATAGCACTCTTCCAATAGCACTAAAGTCTTCGGTTACCCCCATTGATAATCCCACAGTCCCGAATGCTGAAAAGACTTCGAATGCGAGAGGAAATACCGGGATGGTTTCTATAATCGTTAATATAAATATAAAACCAAAAACGATCATAGTACTAACCGTTGCAATTGCCAATGATCGAAAGATAATGTCGAATTTAATCGTCCTCCCAAAAAGATGAGGTTCGCGTATGGATCTAAAATAGGAGAGGGTAGCTATGACAATAATCATAAATGTAGTTAATTTAATCCCCGATGCAGTTGAAGCACTACCTCCTCCGATGAACATGAGGAGCATTGTAAATAACAAAGAAGGATCTTCCATGTCACCAATCGAGATTGTATTAAAGCCGGCAGTACGGGGAGAAACCGCTTGGAAATAAGATGCCAGTGCTTTATCGGCCAATGAAAAGTCAGCAATTGTATGCGTATTATTAAACTCAAGCACAAAGATTGTCACTGTGGCTACACAATTTAATGCAATCGTTCCAGTAATCATCATCTTTGTATGAAGTGACCAATGCACAAACGACTTGTTTTTGACAAGATCGAGCACGACTACAAACCCCAATCCTCCAATGATGAGTAATGAAGAAAGAACAAGATTAACGAGCGGGTCACTAACAAATTGAGCAAGGTTATCAGGAAATAATGAAAATCCTGCGTTATTAAATGCCGAGATGACATGGAAAACACTGTAATAAATCCCATCCCGTAACCCAAAGGTAGGTACCCAATGGAGCGATAAGATGATAATAGCAATCCCTTCAACAATCAGAACAAAAAGTAAAATCTGACGAACGAATTTCACCATTCCTCCGAGCGTTTGAAAACTAAAGGATTCTTGTAGATAAATTCTGTTCTGCATCCCAACTTTTCGCCCAAGCAATAAAAGTATGGCTACGGCAAATACCATTAAGCCAATTCCGCCCAATTGAATAAGAGACAGTAAAACGATTTCTCCAAATAATGTAAGTGTAGAGCCTGGATCGAATACAATTAGCCCAGTCACTGTCGTTGCAGACGTCACTGTAAATAGTGCATCAATCCAAGTGATTGGGCGCTCAGTTGCGATCGGCAATTTCAAAAGTAACGTGCCGATAAGGATTAGTAGGAGGAAATTTCCGGCAATTACCACTGGAGGAGAGATGTGTCGTCTATATAGTTTCTTTGAGTGCATATGCATGCTCCCATCCTATAGAATATGGAATTCTTATTGCGGGCTAGTCGAAAGATATCTAGTGATTAACCAACTAAAGTAAACCTTTCCGATTGCAGTCTCTCGATGGAGAGTAGTATTTTCCATTCGACTGTTACTATCTGAGCTAAAAAGATGAGAATGACACAGCGGATAGAAATTTATGCGTGTCAGCTTGATAGTGTTTAGTTGCTTACATATTATCAGAATAGGTGCTTTTTTACGATACTTTTTTTGGAAATAAACAACTATATAAGTTGGACATTCGAATACCTATATAAATTGAGTGAAGGTGCCTTAAAAGGGGGAGGCATCCCCAAGCGCTGTAGCTAATTCAATGAAGTTCTTTATTTCAACACTTACAATGCAAAAAGTCTCTTTTAAAGTGTTAAAATGCTTCCGCCTAGCCATTTTAAATCAGAATGAAAAATCTCATTACCTATTTTATTTGAAGGGCGGGGCGAGATTATTTTTGATGGGGGTAACTTTAATAATAGTTCATTTATTTTGAAACCGCTTACAAATAATTCGGAAATACGGTTGACTTTGTTCCAAACAGCCCTTAATATATCTATTAACGACTATTAAGCGACAGTTAATAATTTTGAAAATACTTCAATCTGGGGGAATATAGATGGATCAACAAAATGAGAGAAAAATCGGTTTTTGGATGGCGTTACTTCCTTTAGTCGTAATGATTGTTGTCATGATATTTACGGTTGTTAAATTAGAACAAGGTCCTCATATTCCATTGATAATTGGAACATCGACTGCAGCTATTGTAGCTTGGCGAGCTGGATTTACTTGGAAGGAAATTGAGGAAATGATGTATAAAGGTATTCGATTGGCTCTTCCGGCTGTCGTTATCATTATTTTGGTAGGGCTGACAATTGGAGCGTGGATGGGCGGCGGAATTGTTGCAACGATGATTTACTATGGTTTGCAAATCATTACACCAGCTTGGTTTCTCGTAACAATTTGTCTTATTTGTTCAATTGTATCTTTGGCAATTGGTAGCTCATGGTCGACAATGGGAACAATCGGCGTAGCGGGAATGGGAATCGGTTTAAGTATGGGGATTCCAGCAGGTATGATTGCAGGAGCAATTATATCAGGAGCCTACTTTGGGGATAAAATGTCACCGCTTTCAGATACTACGAATTTAGCAGCAGGGTTAACAGGGACGGATTTGTTTGATCATATCAAGCATATGTTTTACACGACGATTCCTGGCTTAGCAATTGCTCTTGGCGTCTATGCCTTTTTAGGAAATCGTTTTGCAGCAAACAATATTGAAGTAGAAGAAATTGCGCAAACAGCACAAGTGTTAAAAGAAAGCTTTGTCATTTCACCGTGGTTGATGCTTGTACCATTGGCCGTTGTTGTACTTGTTGCTGTAAAAGTACCTGCTATACCTGCTCTTGTAATAGGAATTGTGCTTGGATTCCTATCACAAATTTTTGTACAGGGCGGTACGCTTATTGCAGGCATTGAGGCTTTGCAAAGCGGATTCACAATTGCCACAGGGAATGTAATGGTAGATGCTTTGTTTAACGGTGGCGGATTGGATTCGATGATGTTTACGGTATCTATGACTATTGTCGCCATGACATTTGGCGGGATTCTAGAGTTTTCGGGCATGCTTATGTCATTAATGAATCAACTGCTTAAAGTTGTTAAATCTTCCGCGTCGTTAATTATCTCGACAATCGGAGCTTGTTTCTTAACAAACGCATCTTGTTCAGAGCAATATATCTCTATCGTCGTTCCATCACGGATGTTCAGTAAAGCGTATCAGAATATGGGCTTGCATTCGAAAAACTTATCACGTGCACTTGAAGACGGTGGAACGCTGACTTCGGTTTTCATCCCATGGAATACATGCGGTGTATTCATTTTTGGAACATTGGGAGTAAGTGTTGTACAATACGGTCCATATGCCATATTGAATTTAGTTGTTCCTTTGATATCCATTATTTATGCATTAACAGGCTTTTCGATTGTGAAGTTGACTGAACAAGAAAAGGAAAAACTTGCAGTAGATGAATTAAAAAAAGAAAAAGTAAACGAAGAGGTAAATTTGGCTTAAAAACAAAAGCGTAAGCGCTGGAGTTTAGACGAGAAAGAATGGAAAGTTCACATCTATCAAGTGAACTTTCCATTCTTTTTAAAAATAAGGGTGAAAGTTAAATTCATATAAAGCGCGAGGTCTTCCTTGTCGGTAGGTCATTTCTTCACCAATGATCGTCGCATACTTATAGTCGACGAGTTTTTTTAATGTACGTTCTGCTGTTCTTCGTGAGACATCTAAATATAATGCCAAATCATTTGCAGTAAATTGTTTCGTTTGACGCATCAGACTATATTGCATCAATTTAGAGATATTTGCTGGACTGAGCTTGGTTTTTTCGGCCATCTCCACAAGGGCAGGTTCAGTGATTTTCATCTCAACGGTTACTTCCGATTGTGGAAACGGACCATGCAATCTTTTGTTTGTATCTAACATATAAAAACAATGACCATCACTTAGTTGTATAAGATTGAGTGCGAAGTTCGCGTTTTCAGTTGCATCAATGATTGATTCGCCACAGCCGAATGCCATTTTCGCTTTGGTAGCAAGTGATTGGAACGTAGAAAGAAATTCCTTGTTTTTTATAGCGGATTCGATGTTTCCCATTGAAGTGTACAGGGTGAAATCACCGTCATGTACACTCCAACGAGCCTGCATGATGGACGCCATTTTCGCAATAGATGTCTCTACGTTTTGTCGCGAAGAAATTGATTTTACAATTCCGACTGCGATCTGTGCGGAGTTACTTTTTTGTAACAATGCTTGCTGTTTTGCCTGTTCAATACTCCGAAGAATCGTACTTTCAGGGTCAATCATCTTACATGCAGGAATGTTTTGCTGCTGTAGCTGTTCGAAAACAGCATGGACACTTGTAATCGCCATATCTGTTTTACCTTGTAAAGAAAGAGTTTGATGATAGGACGTTATGGTAGTGATTTTTTCATCATCTTTTAGCAAGTGAACAAAAGGCAACTCCACACTTCGACCTAAATCATTGAGTACGTGTTCAATATAGGATTGCTCACGTACGTCGATGGATACGCGACTCAAATCCTGCTGGTTCTGTGCAGATAAATGAAGCAATGTAATGGCAACTGCCGTTTCATCTTGTTGCAGGTAAATGGTTGGGATAGGTAGGTTATCAAGTTGTTTCTTGGAATAAAAGTAAGGCAGGGAACCTGAAAACAAAAGGGCATCACACGGTTTAAGTGTCTGCAGTAAACTCGGTGCCTCACTGGGTTCAGCGTAGCGATACCAGTTAAGTTCAATATCTTTTCGTTTGTTGACAAGTTGTTCTGTACGTTGGCAAAAATCAGTTGACCCGATAACTGCGATTTTAATCTTCACGATGAACCCCCAATGATTAGCGACTATTTAACGACAATGATACAATAAAAAATAGAGTTTGCCAAGAGAGAGGATTTTGACTTATGAAAATAGCTGAAATTGAAATTTATGCGATTCACCTACCACTTTATGAACCCTTTATTATTAGTTACGCTACTTATGATTATATGCCATCCATCATTGTCAAAATCACAACGGATACCGGTTTAGTCGGCTATGGAGAAGGTGTTGCCGATGAACATGTAACGGGTGAGAGTTGGAAAGGTACTTTTGAAATCTTGAAAAATACCCTGGCACCGAAGTTAATAGGTGAAAATCCTATGAATATGGAGCGAATTCATGAACTGATGGATGCTGAAATTTACGGAGTACCAACAGCAAAAGCTGCAATTGACATAGCATGCTATGATGTTGCAGGAAAAGCACTTGATGTCCCTGTCTATAATCTTCTTGGGGGAAGATACCACGAAGAGTTTCCGATTACGCATGTGTTAAGCATCGCAGCTCCGGAAGCAATGGCGAATGAAGCAGAAGAACGTGTAGCCGCTGGATACCGTTCGATGAAAATGAAAGTCGGCACCAATGTAGCGGACGATGTATTACGCATTCAAGCGGTACGTGAGCGTGTAGGCGAGGATATTGCGATTCGTGTCGATGTTAACCAAGGTTGGGTAAATAGCGCCAATACATTACAAGGTCTTCAGAAGTTGCAGAACTGTTCGCTAGATTGGTTGGAGCAGCCAGTACGAGCTGACGATATAGACGGCATGGTCGAAGTGAAATCTAAGTCTTCTACTCCAATGATGATTGACGAAGGTTTGCGTGGCGTGCGTGATATGAGAGAAATCATTGCGAAGCGTGCTGCTGATAAAGTGAACATTAAATTGATGAAATGTGGCGGGATATATCCTGCGACAAAGCTTGCCCATATGGCGGAAATGGCGGGGATTGAGTGTCAGATAGGTTCGATGGTGGAGTCATCTATCGGATCTGCGGCAGGATTCCACGTCGCATTCTCGAAAAAAATAATTACAAGTGTGGAATTAACAGGACCGCTTAAGTTCAGCAAAGACATTGGAAATTTACATTATGACGTTCCATTTATCCGTTTGAGTGGCAAGCCGGGATTAGGAATCGACATTGATGAGCAAGTGTTGCAGGAACTGACTGTGTTCTCAGAGAAGGTAAGCGGATGAGGGAAAAGCATTTGTTGAAAAACGGGCGTGAAATTACTATAAAACGCTTAGAAGCAGATCGGCTCGACGAAATTCTTATCCTTCAGCGGAAAGTGATTGAATCATTATCTACAGGTTCTTTTTTACAGCCGTTGACAGAAGAAGAGTTTAGCTATATTTTAAACGGCAAAGGACTCATGATTGGTGCCTATTATCATGAACAACTGATTGCATTTCGGGCCATGCTTGAACCAGAACTGGATGAAGAGCATCTAGGGAAAGATGCGGGACTACCAAGAAGTGAATGGGCGCTTGTGCTCTATTCCGAAATCTCGAATGTCGATCCGGACTTCCAAGGCAATGGCTTACAAGTGTTATTGGGGAAAGTTCTAATGAAGCAAGTAGATTCACAGCAATTTCGCTATATTTGTACAACTGTTGCACCATTTAATATTGCCAGTCTAAAAGATAAATTTGCACATGGTATGCAAATTGTAGCATTAAAAGTGAAATATGGTGATTTACTCAGATATATTTTGATGAAAGATTTAACAGGCCCTTTAATAGAACAGGATACCTTGGACTGTTGCTTTGTCTTGATGGCGGATACAGAACAACAACAAAAGTACCTGTATGATGGTTGGAAGGGGACAGGCATTGAACAAGTGGATAACCAATGGGTTGTTCGTTTTGAAAAGTGATCTTGATAGAATAAAACCTTACTTTACAAGATACATGTAAAGTAAGGTTTTTTTAGATGTGATTAAATTGTAATTAGATGTTAATACCTATGTCATTATATTTTATTATTACAACTATACTACTAGTTTCATATAAGCTATACTAATGAATGGATTTAATATGCGGGAGGTAAAACTTAAATGAAATTTTCAGTTGGTAAAAAATTATGGAGCGGGTTCTTATCTGTTCTTGTCTTTATGATAATAGTGGGGGCAATGGGTTTTTGGTCGCTAACTAAAGTGAATAGTGAGTACCGATCTATCCTAGACGAACAGGTAACAAAAGTGGTGTTGTTTGAAAAACTATTATCTGCACAGTATGCAACTTCGACCGATTTTCGGGGCTACTTATTGTTTGGAAATGAATTGTTTTTAAAGAATAAAGAAAAGTCAATCGAAACATTTGATTTGTACTGGGGAATCCTAGACAAATTGCCACAGACAGACGCCGAACGTGTGTTATTTAACGAACTAAAAGACTCACGTGTAAATTATGTAGAAACTTTAGAGTCGGCCATTAGTGAACTTAATAATTCCAGTGAAGAAAAGGCGCTCAGTATTGCATCTGATGCATCTGTCTTCGAGGATATAATTGTAACGGAAATCAATGACCAAATTAATGATCAAAATGCAAAGACGGACGAAATAAATCTGGAAATTGAAAAACTTATTAAGCAAACACGTATTTTGACAGTTGGGCTAATTGCCCTAGCGATTCTGTTGAGTATTGCTATTGCTGTTGTGATCAGCCGTAGTATTGCACGTCCAGTCGGGAAAATGACAGCAGCGTTAACAGAAATTGCGGATGGTAACTTAGCAATAGAACCGGTTATAATTCGCAATAAAGATGAGATAGGTGAGATGGCGACGGCATTTAACAGTATGAGCAAAGATCTTCGCGCTATCATAACGAATGCAAATGAATCTGCAGTTCAGCTTGCCGTCCAGGCAGAAGAATTATCTGCGAGTTCGGAAGAGAGTTTAGCAGCATCTGAAATGGTTGCCGAAATTTCGGAGAAAAACTTATTCGGAAGCGAATCGCAAGTTGCGATTGTAAATGAGACGGTTTTAGCTATGGGAGAAGTGGTAACAAGCATCAACCGAATTACGGAAGATAATGAAGCAATGCTTCTGTCATCTGAAGACGTTGCCCAATTGGTCGAAGAGGGAGCATCCCTTATGGAAGATGTTAACGGCCAAATGACGGTCATTAGTTCAGCAATTGGACAGTCGGCTGAGATAATGAATGGCATGGCTAATTATTCGGAAGAAATCCGGAGAGTAACGTCACTCATTACTGATATTGCTGAGCAGACCAATTTGCTGGCGCTCAATGCGGCGATTGAAGCAGCCCGTGCTGGCGAGCATGGAAAAGGCTTCGCGGTTGTTGCAGAAGAAGTGCGAAAACTTGCTGAACAGTCGAAACGATCCGCTGGAGAAATCGGTAATATGATTGATAGAATGATTGGCAACGTCGCACAGGCTGTTTCCAGCACGGAAGATGGAAGTCGCCGCGTTGAAGAGGGGCTTGTTGTGACGGAACGTACACGCAGTGTATTTAACCGGATCGAACAGGCAGCTAGTGACGTCGGTGAAAAAGTGACAGCTGTTTCCGCCGCAATCGAACAGATTCGTACAATGACGGATGAAGTATCTAATGGTTCTTCAAAAGTGCAGGAATTAGCCATGGAATCGTCTGCGGCAGCTCAGTCGACAAGCGCAGCGACAGAACAACAGCTTGCTGCAAATGAAGAGATTTCTTCAAGTGCGCAAATGCTTGCGGAGCTTTCGGAAAAACTGCAAAATGATATGGGACAATTTAAAGTCTAATAGGTAGGAAAAAACAAGCTGATTGCCACGTGCAATTAGCTTGTTTTTCGCCACACTTCTTAGCTGGAGACAAGAAGCCTGTTCATTTTATTAGTTACACTGGATTCGATTTTCCCTAATTGTTGTGACTCAATTTTGTTTAGTGGGTGTGGATTGAACCAGTTAATTACGCCCTCGTGATAAATGCCTTGAAAATCATTACCTTGGTAGTTTAATGAAAATGAAAACCGTTCATTAATATGGTTCTGGAATAACGCTTTTTTAATTTGAAATTGATTGACCATACTTGTAGCCTCCATTTTTTTTAGATTGATATTTTAAAAGTCATAATAAAAAATTGCTGAGAAAGTATAATTCTAGTACTAGTACATGAAGTTATGCATGTTAGCATTTGCTTTGATTTTAGCTTGTTGTAATTGCTGAATTTCATGTTTACTTAATGGATTAGGGCTAAACCAGTTTGTGACTGCATTCTGGGAGAGCCATGAATATTCATTCCCTTGGTAGTTTACTGCTATCCATTCATGAATTCGATTTTGAAGTTTAGTCAACATAGTTGGGGCCTCCATTTTTTATGTTTGATAGAATAATTTTTAAGAATTGATTAATGTACATGAAATACGCTAGCCAATTTTGTGGACATGCTTTCAACCTGTCCTACTTATCTAGAGTAACGCACCTAAATTAGAGAGACATGAGACGCAGATGAGAGTTTGATGAGAAAGCGCTATTTACTTTTACGAATATCTAAACCAGTGGAAGTGAATTTTACTTATCTGTATCTATCCGCGCTGAATCACTTCTTTAATCAGAATATTTTTTCCATTGTACTAAATGGTGTTGATTCCGCCTTTAGCAAGTGGTAAACTTCAATTCTGTTTAATAATCCCCAACATCTCCCATACAACCGCACGTGACGCAAAATACAACAAATGGAGGGTCTGTATGTCTCAGAAACATCCTGACTTAGAGTTTGAATTACAGCGCCTTGACTACACCAAACAGTACATGCAGCAATTGTTGGAGGAATCGCGACGTGATGTAAAATCCTCCCAAGAACAGATCCGCCAGTCGATGGCTGATCTGGATTATTTGGATTCAAGTTTAAGCTATATCAACATTTTGACAAACGCTCGATTTTTTGAAATGGCCCGTTCGCAAAAAGAGGGGCTGGAGGCAATTCAGCAGAAGCCCTATTTTGCCCGCATTCATTTTCGAAAAGAGAATGAGGCTGATGAGTTACTCTATATTGGCAAGACTTCTTTATTCCACCGGGAAACGCAGGAACCGATTATCGTCGACTGGCGCTCACCGGTTGCAAATGTCTATTACGACGGGAGACTAGGGGCTCTATCCTATAAAGTGCGAGATGAAGAGTTCGAGGGACATCTCTATTCCAAACGGCAGTATCGAATTGAAGAAGGTGAACTTCTTGATATCCGTGATGTCGATCTTACAACGAATGATGAACTACTTCAGGAAGCCCTTGCTGGCAAGGCGGATACACGGCTGACTGAAATTGTGTCGACGATTCAAGCTGAACAAAATGCAATTATCCGTGCGAATTTGAAACAACCAATTATTGTACAGGGAGCCGCAGGAAGCGGGAAAACAACGATTGCCCTTCACCGTATTTCTTATTTCCTCTATACAATGGGTGAAAACTTTCCTGCTGATAAATTGATGATTTTGGCACCAAGTAAATTATTTATGGATTATATTGCGGATGTGCTTCCCGAACTCGGTGTAGGGCGCATCTGTCAGACGACATATAGCGAATATGTTTTAAGTGCTACAGGATTGAAACTGAAGTTGATGGATCCAGACACTAAGTTGGAACAGCTTACTGAATCTGACACGCTAGATACAAGTTTGCTTTTTGTAACACGTGTGAAGGGAAGTCTACAATACCGAGAAATCATGCAACGCTATGTGCATAAGTTGGAACTGGATATGGCTGAGTTATTTGAAGATGTCTTTATTGAAAAATATCGGATTATGAAAGCTTCTCGGTTGAAACAGCTATTTCTAAAAGAGTTTTCGTATATGCCAGTTGAGAAAAGACTGGATAGAATTAAAATTATCGTTCAAAGTGACGTTAAGCGAAAACGAAAACAACTTATGGATATGCTAACGACAAAGTACGACGCGGCACTTGATAAGGCGTTATACGGAATAAGGGATGATGAAAGAAGGAAACTGAAGTTAACAAGAATATTGGAAGAAAGAGATGAAAGACTTCCTGTTATTGAAAAGGAAGGCAAAACGGTTGCGTCAGCCTATATGCGCAGATTCAAAAAGTTCAATATCAAGAAATTATATCGGGACTGGCTAACAAGTAGCGAACTACAAAAAGAATTTGCAGACGAGTGGTCCGAGCGCGACAGATATGCTTTTTGGGAGGCACATAAAAAAGAGTTTTGGGAAGTCGAGGATTTAGCAGCTCTTTATTATTTGCACGCAAAGCTTAGAGGCATTGCAGATGAATGGAAAATGAGGGTTGTTTTCATCGATGAAGTACAGGATTACAGCGAATTCCAGCTTGCTTCAATGCAAGACGGTCTAGAGACGGATATGTTTACAATGGTTGGGGATCTGGCCCAGGGAATTCATAGTTACAGATCATTAACATCATGGGAACCGATAAAGGCACTGTTTCCAAGAGCAACGTATACGACACTTCAAAAAAGCTACCGAACGACGATTGAAATAATGAATCTGGCGAATCAAGTTCTTGCACAGATGGATGAAGATCTACCACTTGTAGAACCGGTCGTTCGTCATGGAAGAGAACCGAAGTATTATGAGATGCATGAGTTAGAGGGGGGCGGCATTCAACGTATTTATGAAGGAATTATCGAACGCGGTCATCAATCTGTCGCACTTATTTGTAAAACGCGTAAAGAGGCTAGGGAGATTTTCACCTCTCTGCAGGAGTTTGGAATGTCAGTCCATCTAGTGGGAGATCAATCTGGCATCAATGACAATTGTCTGCTCATTGTTCCAAGCCACTTAGCAAAAGGATTGGAATTTGATGCGGTCATTATCGCCGCTTTCGACGAGCCATTCCGAAATCACCCAATCGACCGAAAGTTACTATACGTAGCAATGACAAGGCCAATGCATGAACTGCATATTATTGGTGAGGAGGGTTCGTTATGCTGAACTTTAAACAGTTTTTTGAGATTCCTGAACATGAAATAATTGATGGGATTTTGGAATTACATGAAAGTATTTTCAAAGATTCCAAAACGTTAGTGGAGAAAATAAAATTAAAGCAGAAAATCTTAATAAATGTAGCTTTTGATCAATCAACGGTGGTCGGTTATAAAATTGGTTACGAGCTTGACCCGCATAAGTATTATAGTTGGTACGGGGCAGTTCATGAGGACTACAGAGGAAAAGGAATCGCAACAAGGCTACTGGAACAGCAACATCGCTTTTTAGTTGAGTCGGGTTATAAAATTGTTCAAACAAAGACGAGAAATAGCTGGCGGAATATGCTTATCCTTAATATTAAAAATGGATTTGATGTTGTGGAAACATTCGCGGATGACGAGGGAATTCATAGAATCATATTGGAGAAAAAACTGTCCGCAAACTAAATGACTGTCGCCGAAATTTTAAACGACCGAAAGCCAATAAAAAGTACCAGGCGCCGATTATCGGTACCTGGTACTTTTTTGCTGCTTAGGAAACTATAAAATCTCGTACTATGGATAACCTGCGAAATAGGCTATTTCACGTCTAGGCCTCCAGCGCCTAAAGGCTCGGAGGCCCACAGGATGTGGGTCACGCAGACATTGCCGCAGGACGCGGCGTACTTTGGCTGTGTTCCTTAATTTGTCGGTCCGGCTGTGCGGCAAAGAACGCCGCTTCGCCAGCCCGTCTTATGCCTGTCGCCCCTGACCAGGCGCTTGCGCTTTTGTTATTGCCCATTCAGTATGGAAATGGCCTTCTTTATCCAGGCGTTCATAGGTATGTGCGCCAAAATAATCGCGTTGAGCTTGGATAAGATTGGCCGGTAATGTCTCCGTACGGTAACTATCATAGTAAGCCAATGCACTTGAGAGAGCAGGAATTGGAATCCCATGTTGAATGGCTACGGCTACTACTTCGCGAAGCGAATTCTGATAGTCTCCTACTATTTCTTGGAAATAGGGATCAACTAATAGGTTTGGCAAGTCACTGTTAGTATCAAATGCCTCTTTGATATTCTGTAAGAACTGGGCACGAATGATACATCCTCCACGGAAAATCATGGCTACTTCTCCGTAAGGGATTTTCCAATCATACTCCTCAGATGCTGCACGCATTTGCGCAAAACCTTGGGCATATGAACAAATTTTACTCATATATAAAGCTTTACGAATCGCTTCAATCAACTCTTTTGGATCACCTACATACTTTTTCAGTTCAGGGCCTTTTAGTAGTTTACTTGCTGCAACGCGCTCTCCCTTAATAGAAGAAATAAATCGTGCAAATACGGACTCTGTGACGATTGGAAGGGACACGCCTAAGTCTAACGCATTTTGGCTTGTCCATTTGCCTGTGCCTTTTTGTCCGGCTACATCTAGAATTTGATCAATGAGCGGTTTCCCAGTTTCTTCATCCATCTTTGTGAAAATATCTGCTGTGATTTCAATGAGATAGCTGTCGAGTTCTCCCTTGTTCCATTCTGAAAATATTTCATGCAGCTCCTGCGCTTCAAGACCAAGTGCATGTTTCATGATGAAATAGGCTTCGGAAATCAGTTGCATATCGCCATATTCAATGCCATTATGAACCATTTTCACATAATGTCCTGCTCCATCAAGACCCATATATGCACTGCAGGGAATGCCGTCAACTTTTGCCGAAATAGCATCAAGAATGGGCTTCACTTGTTCGTAAGCTTCTTTTGAGCCTCCAGGCATAATCGATGGGCCGTTACGAGCTCCTTCTTCTCCACCAGAAACACCTGCACCAATGAAATGTATGCCTGATTCTTTTAAGGTTGCTGTACGTCTATTCGTATCTTTAAAGAATGTATTTCCTCCATCGATAAGAATATCCCCTTGTTGAAGATGAGGGACAAGGGACTGGATCACTGTATCTGTCGTTTCCCCGGCTTTAACCATTAATAAGATCTTACGTGGGACTTCTAGCGAAGCGACTAGATCTTCAATGCTGTAGCTACCATGAATAGCTTTATCTTTCGCTTCTTTGTTGGAAAATTCATCTGTTCGATCTGTCCAATAATCATAGACAGCTACCGAATAGCCTTTACTTTCGATGTTTAGCGCAAGGTTCATCCCCATTACGCCCAAACCAATAACGCCCATTTGTTTCTTAGTCATAATCCTACCCCATTCTTTTTATGTAATTTATCACGTTTTGCTTCGGAAATAATAAAACTTCGTACTGTAGGTAATCTGCAATATGAAGATTTCACGTCTAGACTCCATCACCTAGAGACTTGGAGGCCTCCAGGATATGGGTCACGCAGCGGGGAGGGATTGAACTTCATCCCTCCTAATTGTCGCAGGACGCGGCGTACTTTGGCTGTGCTCCTGAACAGGCGGCTCTTTACCACCAATTAAATTGATCGGCCTGCAATAGTTGATTAGCTGCTTCTGGCCCATTTGAACCGGCAGGGTATGAATGTAAAGGTAGTGTATTCTCTTGAAACGCTTCTAGGAGTGGTTGAATCCACTGCCATGATAATTCAACTTCTTTCCAATTAGCGAAGAATGTTGCATTACCGCGTATCGCATCAAATAGAAGTAGTTCATATGCTTCTGGCTGAACCTCTGAATTGGTGGAGAAATTAATGGAAGCTGGCTCAAATTGGTTACTTGAAGGGTTTTTCATATTTATCACTAAAGAAATACCTTCATTCGGACTAATTTCGAATATCAATAAGTTTGGAGTGATCCCATCGGCTGGAAGGGCATCTATTTGTTTTACATTGTTCGTAAACTCAATGACAATCTTGGTGGATTTTGTACCTATCCGTTTCCCTGTTCGTATATAAAAGGGGATTCCGCTCCAAGATGGATTGTCAATATAGAGGCGAGCTGCGAAATAAGTATCATTCATTGAAGAAGCATTAACCCCAGGCTCTTCTTTATAACCAACAACCGGGGTGTCAAAAATCTCACCGGCTTCGTACTGACCACGAACAACATCTTGTTCCATCTTATCTTTATTGATAGGTCGAAGGGATTCCATGATCGTTACTTTTTGCTTTCGAATTTCTTCAGCAGTCATTTTTTCGGGTAGGTGAAGGGCCGTCATCATTACTAACTGAAGAAGATGATTCTGAACCATATCCCGAATTGCACCTGCTTGATCGTAATAATCGGCTCGTGTTTCTACCCCGACCGTTTCACATGCTGTGATTTGTATATTAGCAATTCGTTTATGATCTAATAATGAACCAAATATCGGATTGGCGAATTCAAAGGATTCGAGATTTTGGACCATAGGTTTTCCAAGATAGTGGTCGATTCTGTAAATTTCTTCATCATTAAAAGCGTTGTTCAAACTCTCGTTTAATTGTCGTGCCGTCTTTAAATCGCTTCCGAAGGGTTTCTCAACTATGAGCCGCTTCCAGCCTGATGTTTGACTGATACCGCTTTGATTAAGACCAGATGTAATGATATCAACCAGTTGAGGAGCAACCGACAAATAGAAAAGTCGATTTCCGGGAATGTTTAATTCTATTTCTCTGTCGTGAATAAGTTCATGTAGGTTTTGATACGAATCATTGTCTGTTGCATCAAATTTACAGTATCGAAATTTGGCTAAAAATTCATTCAATCCGGTAGTTTGGACAGCTCTTCTAGAATATTCACGAAGTGCACTTTCGACTTTTGATTGGAAAATGTCATCGGAAAAATAGTTTCTGCCTAAACCAATTATGGAAATTGAATCTGGCAATTTGCCGTCGAGAAACAAATTATATAAAGCAGGAAATAATTTACGTTTTGCTAAGTCTCCCGTTGCTCCAAATAAAACAAAGGTCATGTCTTGGGTTGTCCATTCTTCTTGGAAATCAATTAATTGATTTTTTTCATCAGGTCCAACTGAGGCTGTTACGTTATCCATTTTCGCTTTCCTCCAATTGTAGTGTAGACACGAATTATACTTGAAACTGCTTCAAGTATATCATTAAACGATGTGTGGTTCTAAGACTATAAATAAAATCATATATAGAGGACATGCATGAACTTAGTGTCAATTTTGGTATACTGATGAGGTAACGAAAGTAGTTTTGCTAGACGGCATGCTAAATTTCATGCGAGGATAGCTATATAGTCAGACACTAAAAAAAAGGAAGTGTTGCTAAAATGAAAATGCATGATGTAACAGGCACTATTTATGAAGGTATGACTGTTTACAAAGATAAACCTGAAAAACAACCAAAACTTAATCGGGTAACAAATGGCTATGTAACCGAAACTCGGTTGGAGATTGATGTGCATACAGGAACACACATCGATGCGCCGCTACACATGGTTGTAGATGGAGATACATTCGAATCAATTCCAATGGAAAGTCTTGTGGGACAGTGTAAAGTACTCGATCTAACAAATGTAGAAGATGGGATTTCTAAAGCGGATTTAGAAAAATTTGAGATCCAAAAGAGTGATTTCGTTCTATTTAAAACGAAGAATTCTTTTGAGGATACATTTAATTTTGATTTTATTTATCTTGCACAAGATGGAGCAGAATATCTTTCCGAGATTGGTATTCGAGGAGTGGGAATAGATACGCTTGGAATTGAAAGAAGCCAAGAAGGACATCCAACTCATAAAACATTATTTGCAAACGAAATTATTATTATTGAAGGACTTCGTTTAAAAGAAGTTGAACAAGGGGACTATTTCATGGTTGCTGCACCTTTAAAATTGACGGGTACAGATGCATCACCTGCAAGAGTGTTATTATTTGAGGGACTACAATAATTTTATTAATTGAGAATCAAATCCCACCGGGTAACTATTACCGGTGGGATTTTGTTGTTCCTATAGGAAACTATAAAATTATTGGTCTGTGGATTATACCCTAGTCGGTTGTGCTTAGGTAACGTCTATTTTTCTATTGTATAGGACTGATGACTCGTATATAATAAAGTAACTATCCAGAACTTTCGGATAACTATAGTGATACATGTTGCAGGAACTCAAAAACATAAGGGGGAATGACGATGAAAAAAGGATTGCGCTTTATATCATTGGGGTTACTGTTAGCGAGTGTAAGCATTCTATTGTTTGCTTGTGGAACAGGCACGAAGGATTCTGGTTCATCGAAAGATGGAGACAGTGGAAAAAGAGTATTAAAAGTTGGGACGGATGCAACGTATGCACCAATGGAGTTAATGGATGAGAAAGGCAATATTGTTGGGATAGATATTGATATTGTGAAAGCGATTGCAGAAGCTGCAGGATTTGAAGTTGAATTCAAAAACTACGGTTGGGAGCCTTTATTCCCGGCAGTAGATGGTGGAGAAGTGGATTTTGCTGTGTCATCGATTACGATCACAGATGAACGCAAAGAATCATTCGATTTTTCAGATCCATATTTTGCTGCAAACCAATTGATTCTTGTACCGGAAGATTCAACTGTTGCCAAGTTTGAAGATTTGAAAGATAAAAGGGTTTCTGTTCAAATCAATACAACGGGTCATATCGTAACTAGGGAACTTCTAGGGAATACAAGTTCCAAAATTGTAGCAACAGAATCTATGCCACTAGCAATTAGTGAAATGATTAATGGTAATGCAGATGCAGCTGTAGGGGATAATGCAGTTATCATTGATTACAAAGCGAACAACCCGAAGGTGAAACTTAAAACAGTAGAAGATGATAGTTTTGAAAAAGAGTTTTATGGATTAATGGTCAAAAAAGGCAATACAGAAATTATTGACATGCTGAATGAAGGGATTAAAATTATCAAGGACAACGGGAAATTGAAGGAAATCACAGGGTTTGATGTTGACTAATCGTTTGTAGTTTAAAGACGATATGCATACACCAAGTCATTTAATGGGAGTGATTGAATTGGTTTTCCTAGATTTTCTGGATTTAATGGATATTAGATGGGAAATGATATGGAATTATCGCGAATTATTCATTCGTGGAATTGGAATTACTTTAGCACTCACCGTAGTTGGCTATTTGGGAGGCTTTGTATTAGGCTTATTCGTGGGTATGGGGAAATTATCCAAGAAAAAGTGGATCTATTATCCATCCAAATACTATGTCGACTTTTTCCGTGGGACGCCATTATTAGTACAAATTTTATTAATACATCTAGCACTTATTCCAGGGATTTTCGGTCACTCATTGGGTTATTTTGTATCAGGTGCACTTGCGCTTGTTTTAAATAGCGCTGCATACAATGCGGAAATTATACGTGCGGGTATTCAGTCGATTGAAAAAGGGCAAATGGAAGCGGCAAGGTCTCTTGGAATGACGCAAAATGTAGCGATGAAAAATATTATTCTACCGCAGGCTTTTAGACGGATGGTTCCACCACTTGGGAATGAATTGATTGCCCTTCTAAAAGATTCATCATTAGTTACGATTATCGCAGCTAATGATTTATTGTACGCGGGGAAAGTAGTTGCCGGAGCTTATTCAAGGTTTTGGGAGCCCTATCTTACGGTTGCAATACTTTATTTGTGTCTAACTTTCGTTTTCGGTAAAATTATTTCGTATGTAGAAAAACGCTTCAGTAATAGCTATGTTCCAATGCAAAGAAAGAAAATGTTCTCAACTCGGCGTTAAGGTAGGAAGGTGATCAAATGATTAAAGTGGAAGGCCTCTATAAGTCTTTTGGGAAATTGGAAGTGTTAAAAGGAATCGATTATGAAGTGAAAGAAAAAGAAGTCATTTGTGTTATAGGTCCAAGTGGTTCTGGGAAAAGTACATTTTTACGCTGTATAAATTTGTTGGAAGATATTACGGCCGGCAACATTTTTATAGACGGAGTTAAAGTAAATGACCCGAAAACGGATATCAATGGAATCCGGAAAGATGTGGGTATGGTGTTTCAACAGTTTAACCTGTTCCCGCATATGCGTGTAATCGATAATATCACTATTTCTCCGCGGAAAATCCGGAAAATGAATTCTGCGGAAGCGGAAAAACTAGCTCATGAATTGTTGAAGAAGGTCGGACTAGCTGATAAAGCGAATTCTTATCCCGAACAGTTATCGGGTGGTCAAATGCAACGTGTTGCAATTGCAAGGGCATTAGCGATGCAACCTAAAATCATGCTATTCGATGAACCGACTTCTGCACTCGACCCAGAAATGGTGAAAGAAGTGCTGGATGTTATGAAACAGCTTGCAATTGAAGGGATGACAATGGTCGTCGTCACGCATGAAATGGGCTTCGCGAGAGAGATGGGCGATCGCGTGATGTTTATGGATCAAGGAATAATCGTAGAAGAAGGTATACCTGATCAAGTATTTAATAAACCCAAAAACGAACGAACAAAAGCATTTTTAAGTAAAGTGCTCTAGTTTGGACCAATCTTGCAAGCTGGAATCAAGGAAAGCAGATAGGCGATGTATGTTCGCTTATACTGTTTTCCTTTTTTATGAAGGAATTAGTGAATCTTCTTGTGTGGTAAAGTGAAATTTATAATACATGTAAGCAAATTTTTGTGAGGTGATTTTTATTATGAAACAGTGGACGAAGGAAATAGAGATTGATGCGCCAATTGAGCAAGTATGGAATTTTTTTAATGGTTCTTTAGAAAATATGCAAAAAATTATGCCACAAGTAGTTGAAAATAAACCTATTACAATAACAGATGGAATGGTCGGAAGTGTGTATTTACAAAAATATAAAGAAGGAAAGCGTGTTATGGAGTACCAAATAGAAACGTTAGAGTATGACGATTCCCCGAATGCGAAAAAGTTAAAGGTTGGTTTTACACTTGCTAATATGTTTGATATAACGGCGCGCTACGAGCTGGTCAAGCTCAGTGATCACAGAACTTCTTTAACCTATACTGCGACGAATCGTCCGTTAAAATGGTTCATGAAATTATTTTTACTGTTTTCCACAGACAAGATTGTAGTGGAATTTTTACAACGGGTAAAAGAGGTAGCTGAATCGGAAAACTAAACTATCGTTCCTCTCACAGAAACTAACTGGATGATGGAGTCTATACAATAGAAAAGGCCATCCCACGGGGAATGGCCTTTTTATCATGATGAGTACCAATATGATTTGAGGACAACACAACATACACCGAATTCCTATATAAACTAAGCAAAGGCGCCTTAAAGGGGGAGCCGAAGCCCAAAGACTGGCAGCATTCCCTAGCGAATTCAATGGGATTCTTTATCTCAACAAATAGAGTAAATTACTTAGGGGATATTTGGTAGGGCAAATTACAAAATATAGTTCAAGTAAACCAACATGATTCCAAGATCAGCTAGGATATGACTAATAATTGATGCGCTGATTGAATTCAATTTGTATCTAAAGTAGCCCCACATAAGACCAGCTATAAATACTGGAATAACAGCAATGAAATTAAAAGGAAATGCGAAAATTGAAAAGAGGGGAACTAGATGATATAGACTATAAAAAAATGATGTAATCATAATCGTTTGAGCCGCACCTACTCTATCTATAAGGCGCTTATACATAACATCTCTCCAATAGAGCTCCTCCAAAACAGGATTGATGAAGATGAGGAAAATAATTAACCAGAAAAGGATACTTCCTGTGAAATTCCACTCCACCAAAATTTGTTTTAGTTCGCCAAGATCGAAAACTAAATTATGTAGTAGTGCAACTGCCCCGTAAATAGCTACCAAAGAAATAACACCACTAATCAGACCAACTGTGAAAGATTTGAGATTGAGGTGTTTTTTACGATTCCATCGAATACTTTTATTTCTAAAGTATAGTAGAATCGGAACAAATAAAAGCCAACCATAGAATAGGATGAAGGTAATAGGGACACTTTTGAATATGATTAAACCTAAAAAGATCATAATCGTAGGGCCAATTAATAAAACTGAGAGTTTCATCATAAATCCTCCATCTGTTTTAAGTCGTAATAAAGATCCCTATCTTTCGGGTAGCAATGACTATCATTTTAAACCGTATCATTATATCGTATCATTTACCGATTAATTAATCAGTATAATCTACTAATTGGATTTTGAAGGATATATCGATTACACTAAACAATTTCAAGTTAGATTTTCATGGTTAACGCATAAAATATGTTCCAATAAAAAAGAAGTAACCACCAGTAATGGTGATTACTCCATATAGGAATCTTGATGTATAGAGCCAGACATTATCTCTACACGCAGCTCTTTTATCTACTTGTATTCAATGGTTTGATATTCGCTTCAATTGCCGCACGTTTACCTTCCAAAAATGGTGGTAGCGCAAGTGACTCACCCAATGTTTCAAGCGGCTCATCTGTTGCGAATCCAGGTCCATCTGTTGCAAGTTCGAATAGGATACCATTTGGCTCGCGGAAGTATAGTGAACGGAAATAGAATCGCTCTACAAATCCGGAGTTCGGCAATCGTGTACTGTTAATTTTATCAATCCATGCATGTAGTTCTTCTTCGTCCTTAACACGGAAAGCTACGTGGTGAACGCCGCCTATCCCTTGCACCTCTGCAGGTAAGTCATTGCGTGGCTCAACGAACACTTCAGCGCCTGAACCACCATCTCCGACTTCCATAACAATGATGTCGTCTTGTCCTTCAACAAGAGCTGGAACACGGTTCTTCTCTGTAAACCCGAGTATTTGAAGAGCTGCGATAGTCGGTTCAGGAGTGCGGACAGTTAGCCTAACTGGACCAAGCCCGGTTATCCCATACTCAACCGGAACAGGGCTCTTATCCCATGGAGTTCCAGTCGCAGCGACTGAGTTTGTCTCATCGGAAACGAGCGTCAATTGTTGACCTTCCGCATCTTCGAAGAAAATAACATTGCGACCAGCAAATTCTGAAATGGGTGCATGTTTTACGTTAAATTCAGTAAAGCGTTCAATCCAATAATTTAGTGCAGCGTCACTTGCTACACGAAGTGATGAGTTGGAAATACTACTGACACCTGCTCGTTTTGGTCCAGCATTTGGGAAATCAAAAAATGTCAGTTCAGTTCCTGGATTCCCTTGCTCATCTCCGTAAAATAAATGATAAGCAGTTGTGTCGTCCTGATTTACTGTTTTTTTCACTAGTCGCATACCAAGTACCTCAGTGTAAAACTTAAAGTTATGCGCCGCGCTACCAGTCATTGCTGTTAGATGGTGAATGCCTTTTACGTTCATCTTTATCAATCCTCTCTTGGATAATATCTTTGTAAAGTTATCTTGAATTCAAGCTAATATTACAGCGAGAGGACGAAATTGTCAAGAGATGTGTCCCTTCGAGGGTTCAATATCCATACATATCATCTGTTTTTATCTTCATAGGTATTCAGAACGATTATTCTTTATTCTGGAAAGGGACTATAAAAAATGTGATATATTTTTATGATTAGATAGCTTATTTACGAAGAAGTTGATATAATCTATATTATTAGAAAGTTATTTACGTACATGGATAAATGAAGGAATATCGTTTAAGCGTGAGGTAACGCTTATCTTGGTATTCCTTTTTAATCACATAATATACGGAAATAGCCAAATCAGCTGGCCTGAAAATTAGACATAGGGAGATGCACACATCATGACGAACCATGTAATCACTGTCACATTGAGTGAATCAAAAAAACAAAAACCACAATCAGATCAGTTGGAATTCGGAAGAGTATTTACAGACCATATGTTTGTGGCTGACTATTGTGAAGGCCAAGGCTGGACGGATCATACAATCATTCCATATGCACCACTTGAAATGGATCCGGCGGCAACCGTTTTTCACTATGGTCAAACAATTTTTGAAGGATTAAAAGCCTATGTAGGCAAAGAGGGGCAAGTATTGTTATTCCGCCCAGAAGAAAACATGCGTCGCATGAACAAATCGAGTGAACGCTTATGCATGCCAGCTTTCAATGAAGAAATTGCAATCGAAGCTTTAGAAAAATTAATTTCTATCGATAAAGACTGGATTCCAGTAACAGAAGGAACTTCCCTGTACATAAGACCATTCATGGTTGCGACTGAACCCTATCTTGGCGTTTCACCATCGAAGAAATATAAATTCATCATTATTCTTTCTCCTGTTGGATCGTATTATAAAGAAGGAATTCATCCCGTTAAAATTCTCGTTGAAAATGAGTATGTGCGTGCAGTAGCAGGCGGAACTGGAACGGCAAAAACGGCGGGTAACTACGCGTCCGGGTTAAGAGCACAAGAAATAGCAAGCAAAAAAGGTTATTCACAAGTTCTTTGGCTTGATGGTGTAGAAAGAAAGTATATAGAAGAAGTGGGAAGTATGAACGTCTTCTTCAAAATTAACGGTGAAGTTATTACACCAATATTAAATGGCAGTATTTTAGAAGGAATTACGAGGAAGTCAATCCTTCAATTACTGAGGCATTGGGATATTCCGGTTGTTGAACGTAAAATATCCATGGAAGAACTTCGTTCAGCACACCAAGCAGGTACCTTAGAGGAAGCATTCGGAACGGGAACGGCGGCAGTTGTTTCACCAATTGGAGAACTCAATTGGGGCGATGACATAATGGTCGTTAATAATAATGAAACCGGTGAATTATCTAAAAAACTGTATGAGACACTAACGGGTATTCAAACCGGTAAAGTGGAAGATTCATTCGGGTGGGTAGTTGAAGTCACTGACACGGTAAAAGTATAATTGTTTCTTCTATATAAAGGTGAAGAAAAGGGTAGCCCTTCCAAGGTGCTATCCTTTTCTTTGTATCCAGTTGGGGAAGTCCTGCATATAGTAGGGAAGCGCCTAGAATTACTAAATGGATAGCGGAAGGGGATTGTGTGGATAAATTATCACCAAACCACAAACAAGTCATAGATGAAAACAGTAAAGATAAACAGTTGGAACAATTCCGTGTGAATAATGAAGGAACCAAAATGACAACAAATCAAGCACTGAAAGTTTCGAATGACGAGGAATCATTGAAAGCGGGTATCCGTGGACCAACATTAATGGAGGACTTTCATTTTCGTGAAAAATTAACTCACTTTGACAATGAAAGGATTCCAGAGCGGGTTGTACACGCCAGAGGATATGCAGCGCACGGTTTTTTCGAATTGTATGAATCAATGAAGGGATTTACAAAAGCAGGATTTCTGCAGGAACCCGGAACGAAAACCCCAGTTTTTACGAGATTCTCGAATGTTGTAGGGAGCAAAGGTTCTGCGGATACAGTAAGGGATGTACGAGGATTTGCTGTTAAGTTTTATACGGAGGAAGGGAACTATGATCTTGTGGGTAACAATATTCCCATCTTTTTCATCCAAGATGGCATTAAGTTCCCGGATCTTGTCCATGCGATACAGCCTGAACCACATAATGAGATGCCGCAAGCTGCCTCTGCACATGATACGTTTTGGGACTTTGTTGCTAACAACCAAGAATCGGCTCATATGGTCATGTGGCTAATGTCAGATCGGGCGATTCCGAGGAGTTGGCGAATGATGGAGGGATTCGGTGTTCATACATTCCGATTCGTCAATGAACAAGGCAAAGGCCGGTTTGTAAAGTTCCACTGGAAACCAGCACTTGGGGTACATTCGCTTGTATGGGATGAGGCACAGAAGATTTCAGGAAAAGATCCAGACTTTCAACGGCGGGATTTATGGGAGTCAATTGAACATGGTAATTTTGCGGAGTATGAACTCGGTGTACAAATGATTGATGAAAAAGATGAATTCATGTTCGATTTCGATGTACTAGATGCTACGAAACTTTGGCCGGAAGAAATCGTACCTGTTAAAATATTTGGCAAGATGACACTTAATCGAAATGTTGATAACGTCTTCGCGGAAACAGAGCAAGTTGCGTTCCATCCGGGTAATGTCGTACCTGGAATTGATTTCACAAATGACCCACTTCTACAAGGTAGATTATTTTCCTATTTAGATACACAACTCATTCGCCTCGGGGGACCGAATTTCACTGAGATTCCTATCAATCGTGCCGTCTGTCCATTCCATAATAATCAGCGAAATGGCTATAGCCGTCAGAGGATTGATGTTGGGCAGGTCAGTTACCATAAAAACTCGCTTGCGGATAATACACCGTCCACTTCTACTGCGAAAGAAGGTGGATTCGTCCATTATGCAGAAAAAGTGGAAGGGCGTATCATTCAAGCAAGAAGCGATTCATTCAAAGATTTCTTTTCTCAGGCAAGGCTATTTTGGAACAGTATGTCGCCACCAGAGAAGCAACATATCACTGATGCATTCATCTTTGAAGTTGGGAAAGTGGCTAGTAAAAGTGTGAGACAGCAAGTCGTTGATATGTTTGCCAATGTGGATAAAGAATTGGCAATCCATATCGCAGATGGTGTCGGGGTAAACCCTCCTACTAGCAAGCAAGTGAACGTCAAGGCCTCATCACCGGCACTCAGTCAGCAAAATACGACGAGAGTCCCTTACACGTTGAAAGTCGGCGTGCTGATTGGCAATGATTTTAATGGTGCAGAAGTGAAAAGAGCTGTCAAAACGTTAAGGAAATATGGCGTCACTGTGGATATTGTTGGTGAAAAACTTGGCACAGTGAGGGGTGCGGATGGCCTTAATGTAATCGTTAATGAAACATTCCTTACAATGGATCCGGTTTTATTTGATAGCTTATATGTTGTTGGTGGTTCGGCTGAAAATCAAGCAAAATTCAATTCCAATATCCAATACTTTATTAACGAATCGTTCAAGCATTATAAACCGATTGGATTTGCATCGACAGGTCTTCCTTTCTTTGAATTATCAAATGCGAAGGCGGGGCCAGGAATTGTCTTCGCGACGGATAATCCCGATTTTGATGATGATTTTGTAAAAGCAATCGCACAGCAACGCTTCTGGGACAGAGAAATTTATTGAAGAATGGCCGCTCCGATTAGAAATAGGGAGCGGTTTTTTCTTTGACTAGGAAATTATAAAATCTCGTACTGTGGATAAACACCAAGAGAAGCTATTTCACGTCTAGACTCTAGCGCTTTTGTTCTTACTCGTTAAACTAGTCTGAAATCATGTATACTAGTTTATAAAGCAGATAGGGGATGATTTCTTATGATAAAAGCGATTATTTTTGATTTGGATGATACATTATTATGGGATAAAAAAAGTGTAGAAACCGCATTCGAAAAAACATGTGAACATGCAGCCCAAGTACATGATCTTAATCCTGCTAAACTTGAAGAAGCTGTCAGATTGGAAGCGAGAAAGCTTTACGAATCGTATGATACCTATGAATTTACTCAGATGATTGGCATTAACCCATTCGAAGGCCTCTGGGGGACATTCAATGATGAAGGGGACTATTTTCAAAAAATGAAAGCAATTGTTCCAGGCTATCGTAAGGAAGCGTGGACAAATGGACTTCAGCGAATCGGCATTAATGATGAAGACCTTGGCAGCACGTTAGCAGAATTATTCCCACAGGAACGAAAAAAGCATCCCTATTTATATGAAGAAACATTCGAAGTGCTGGACCGTCTGAAAGATACATACAAGCTTGTACTATTAACAAATGGTTCACCAAGTTTACAACACACGAAACTTGAAGTCACATCCGAACTCGTTCCTTATTTTGACCAAATCATCATCTCAGGCGCATTCGGAATAGGGAAGCCAGACGTATCTATTTTTCAACATGTGCTTACTGAAAGCGGCGTAACTGCAGAGGAAGCAATAATGGTAGGCGATAATCTAATGACGGATATTTTAGGAGCATCACGTGTCGGAATGCGTTCTGTCTGGATTAATCGGGAGAATAAACTGCCCAGTGAAGAAGTTGTACCGACTTATGAAATTAATCATTTAGAAAAGTTATATCCTATCCTTGAAGAGTTGAATAAGAAACAGGCTGTCCAATGAGTATCAAATCTATCCTGAAGGATTGAGGATGGAGTGGACAAACTGCTTACATTACAAAACGAAAAAGCGCTCCAGTTGGTCAGCGCTTTTTTGTGCGGGATTTAAATTATGGAAATGAAAATAGTTTTGGATTGATCATCTAAAATTAACGGAATCTTCGTATCGTGAAGAACGTATTATATATGTTGAATTAAAGAATCCCATTGAATCTGCTGTGGTTCTCGATAATGAGAGAGTTATAATTCGGGGTGTGGATTATAGAACGCTTGGCGCTTTGGGGATGCCTTCCGCCATAAGCCTGGATTATCGCTTCGCATCCAGTCTTACGGCTTCGGCGACCCCTTTGCCGCGCCTGCGCTAGGGTGTTCAATATCGAGAAAAATGTGATTTTGAGATGTATATGCTGAGATTATAATGTGATTACTAGTTGATACTACATAAATGAATCCCATTGAACCGCTCCGGCGCTAGGGGATGCCTCCCGCCATAAGCCAAGCAGCTTCGCCGCCAGTCTTATGGCTTCGGCGACCCCTGTTAAGGCGCCTTCGCTCAGTATATATACCGGATTCAACATATATAATTATAGTCAAGAAAGAGGCAATCCAGGTTGCAGATTTCACCACTAATAATGAAATGCGCTTTCTCACATAGACCATCTAGCGAAGGCGCGTCTTCGTGGTAGCCGGAGCGCTAAGCCACTGGAAAAGTTCTTTTTTATAGTACGAACTAGGTGATTGTAGTGAAGAGTGGCTTTTGCGAGCAAAAGCGCTAGCGTTGGGAGCACGGGGCAAGAATGCCTTAATTTCTGCAAAGAACGCAGAAATTAAGGCCAATCGAACCCTTTGCTGTTCGATTGGCTGAAGCCGTGCCCGCGGAAAGCGTCCGCTCGGAACGGAAATCAACGGTATTGAAGGAAATTGTACTTTTTCAGTGCCCTGGCTTATCGCGGGAGTCATCCACAAAGCATCGAAGCGGTATTCGTAGGATTTCTATTTCATTCCAATTATTAGGTTTTTTCAGTAGCCTTCCAAAAGCCCTTGTAAAGCGCATACGTCTTATTCATTTGTTCAACATATATAGTAGAGATATTTAAGTTGTGAGTAAATGGAAATCAGAGTTTATCGATAATTTGAGGTGGAGAAAATGTCTTTTAGGGTCATCATCCAATTTGTTTTGGTATCAATTCTTTTACTATTTTCTACTGGGGTAGCATGGTATGAAGGTAGCGCACTACTAGAGCATTCTTGGGAATGGAAACATACCGCGCTTTTTTCTGGAATAGTGAATGGACAAGTGGAAAACGCAAGCGATATTCTGTCAATTGATTATTTTATGTATGCAGCTAAATTTGCACCTGTATTTCCTTTGCTAATGTTGTTAAGTGGGACATATCTCATAATCCTCCTGGGGTATATCTTATTAAAACGTAACCATAAGGTTTTCACGTATTACCTTGCTTCTATTAGTGTTTTATTCCTGGTATTAGGCGGTTTCCTGTCTAATTCTCCAACTAGCGGTTTGAAAATCATTTTCGCTAGTCTTTTGTTTATCGGTATTTTAATTCTAGTTACTGCAGTGGTTAGACTCTATAGGTTGAAATAAAGAACTCCATTGAATTCGCTCCGGCGCTCGGGGATGTCGAAGCCCTAAGCCAGATGAGGTATCCTTTAACCTATATGGAATAGCCTCTTGGCATTAACTGTATAATTTCTGCAAAGAACGCAGAAATTATACAAACCGAACTCTTCGTTGTTTGGTTGGCTACCCCTTGTAAGGCGCCTTTGCTCAGTTCAAATAGGTATTCATTTGTCCAATATATAGAATAAAAAAACAACTTTATATTTCTAAAAGTGATACTGATTCCTGCGATGAATATAGTGGAAAAATCGTCGTACAAAATGGAACGAACTCAATAAATGATGATTCTTATTCATCTAGTTCGATTGTGAAATTGTTTGGGAACCATTCTATGGAAAACGAGTTAAAGGGGATAATTAAAATGAATTATAAATTATATTTTGAAGTACCTGTAGTGGGAGGAAACGAAAAAAATGATTACTGGGTTCCTTTGATGAAATACTTTTTGGATCAGTCGGACAATATTGAAATCCATTGCTGGAGTATTGAAAAGGCTTTGATAGAAGAAGTTAAATCTAGGGCCAAGGAATCTTTTGAAATATCCGTTGAAAACGAAATGACTATTTTCACAGGAAATAAAACAGCGGAGATGGTTGACTATTTATTTACTAACTTAAACAGAAAGATTGAAATCAAATGGTTTTCAATCTTTCTAAGAAGAAATGAAATATTAATTTTTAGTTCTGAACATAACGGAACGGAATTCTTTGCGGGCGTGGTAAATGAAAAAGATATCAATTTTATCGAATCCCTGATGCCAGAAAGAACGTCTTATAGTAAATACAAATAATATACTGTGGAACGGCATTGTTATTAACCAGACAGGTTAGTCTTTAGGGATAATTCATATCATCAATAACCTATTAAAATACGTGGTAATCCATTCACATACATCTTAAAATGATGGAGGTTTTTAGTTAGTGAAGTTCTTTTTGAAGTTAAATATGGTCAGCGCGTTATATGCCTTTGCGTTGTTTATTTCCATTGAACTTCAAGTCAATTACTATCGAATTTGGCGGCTGACAGGATGGCAAGTGAATGCAGTAGACATTGTGATTGGTGTTATTCATTTTGCTGGATTTATTTCAACACTGTTTTTATTTTACTTTTTGATTAGCAACTGGTTGGAAGGTAGAAAAGCAAGTTACTGGTCGGTCATTCTTTGGTTTCCCTATTTAATTCTATTAGTCATAATATTTTTATTTTTATTCCCTGTAACTTATCCAGGAGATAAATCTGCTCCAGTTTCTGGGCTTATTATTATTTCGCAACTAATTAGTTATCCATTTTATTTATTATTTATTAATTTCATTTGCAGGGAACTAGGTACTGGTGTAGAAGAAAAAAGGGCTTTGTAATTTTGAGGGTTTGAAACTTTATTTGTTCACTCACTATTTCTAAAAAAGAAAAATGGATAGAGTCATCAGATTTTGTCTGATAACTCTATCCATTTGTTTAGTGACTATATATTCGGCACTATTTATTTAGTATTAACTAGGTGGAATATCTCACCATTATAAAAAAAACTAGCGAAGGAGCGACAAGTGTGAGCCGAAGCAATAAGACCGACAGTGATCTTATGGCGGGCTTATTGCGTGAGGCCATCACCAAGCGACTAAGCGGTGTTGGAAGAACAATCTAATTATTAAGTGCTGACTATATTAAAATAAATTAGAATCGTACTTACAAATCAATCGCAATAACATCAAAGATATCTTCAAGCTCTTTCAAACGTTCTACGTTAGCCTTCTCAACATGATTATCGACAGATAGCATCATGATTGCATTACCGCCAACAGTGGATCGACCAACTTGCATCGTTGCGATGTTGATGTTTTCGATTGCTAGTAATGTTCCGACCCGGCCAATTGCACCCGGTTGGTCTTTATGTTTAATGAATAGTAAATGGCCATCAGGTTTTACATCGACAAGATTATCATCGACTTTGACAATACGTGCACCTAAACCATTTAGTAAAGTTCCGGCAACACGTCTTACTCCATTCGTTGTCGATACTTCAACCGTAACTAAATTTGAAAAACCTTTAGATGTAGAAGTTTTATGTTCATTAACCTTGATGCCGATACGGTCTGCCAAAAACTTGGCGTTGACATCATTGACATGGTTTCCAAGATTGCGCTTCAACAGGCCTTTTAGCGTGTTGCGTGTCAAAGGACGGACATCAGATTCAGCAAGCTGCCCTGAGTAATAAATATTTACTTCCTCGATAACACCCTCTGCTAAATCAGATAAGAATACGCCCAACTTTTCAACTAAGTCAAAGAATGGTTCAACTTTAGCCAGCGCTTCTTTTGAGACTGAAGGAAGATTGACTGGATTTTGCACCGCACCGCCGTTTAAGAAAGTGACTACATCACGGCTAACATCAATCGCAACGCTTTCTTGCGCTTCAATCGTACTTGCACCTAAGTGTGGAGTCGCGATGACTTCAGGAAGTGTCAGCAGTTTATGGCCAACAAATGGTTCCGTTTCAAAGACGTCGAGTGCAGCTCCTGCAACTTTCTTCGATACGATTGCATCATACAACGCATCTTCATCGATAATACCGCCGCGTGCGCAGTTAATGATTTGAACGCCGTCTTTCATCAAATTAAAGGCTTCTTTATTGATCATATGTCGCGTTTCTTTCAAAAGTGGAGTATGAACAGTAATAAAGTCTGCTGCTCTTAGTACTTCTTCAACAGTTCCCGCAGTAATACCCATCTTCTTCGCTTTCTCTTCCGTTAAGAAAGGATCATAGGCAATGACATTCATTCGCTGACCTTTTGCTCTTGCCGCAACTTCCGCGCCGATACGACCAAGACCTACTACACCGAGTGTCTTATTTTTTAATTCAACACCAATGAATGACTTGCGGTCCCATTGCTGATTTTTTAATGAGTTGAAGGCTTGTGGAATTTTGCGAGCAAGGGACATCAGCATTGCAATTGTATGTTCAGCAGCGGAGTTCGTGTTGCCGTCCGGAGCATTGACAACGATAATACCATGTTCAGTCGCTGCGTCTAAATCGATATTGTCGACGCCGACACCAGCACGCCCAATGATTTTTAACCTCGTTGCTTTTTCAATAATTTCGCGTGTCACTTGTGTTTGACTACGAACAAGCAAGGCATCATAGTTATGAATTTTAGACGCTAATTCAGCGGGTGTGCAAGTTGTATCAACGACAATGTTCAAGCCTTCAGCCTGCCTTAATGGAAAAATACCATCTTCACTTAACGGATCGCTAATAAGTATATTAAAAGTCATTTAGACCAACACTCCTTCGTTTAAGTAGACTTGCTGTGCAGCGGCAGTGCCTTTTCCTAATTCAATTTCTTTGCCGACTTTGAGTAAGCCGATTTCCATCGCACTGATTGTTTGAAGGACATCTGCGGGAGAACAGTATCCCATATGGCCAATGCGGAATATTTTGCCGCTTAAATGCTGTTGGCCGCCTGCTACTATTAAGCCGAACTCATGTTTAATCACTTTTCTAAACGCTTCTGCGTCGAAATCTTCCGGTTTAACCGCTGTGACCGTAGGAGAGGCATCTTTATCACTTGTTAATAAAGGAATACCTAATGCCCGGAAAGCGGCGCGCGTCATGTTCATCATCAAAATATGTCGTGCATTTACTTGTTCGACTCCTTCTTGATCGACAAGCTGAAGAACTTGTTCCAAGCCGAATAACAAGGATAGTGCAGGTGTGAAAGGGGTAGTATCTTTTAACAGATTGTCGAGATATCTTACTAAATCCATATAGTAGCGTGGTTGTGGGTTATTCTCGATGATAGTCCAGGCACGTTCACTTGCCGCGATGAAAGCCAGTCCTGCTGGTAGCATGAATGCTTTTTGAGAACCTGTCACCAGGACATCGATTCCCCAATCATCCATTTTCGTCTCAACACCGCCAACACATGAAACACCATCGACGACGATTAATGCATCTGACACTTCACGTACTGCCTGTGCGAGTTCCTTGATAGGATTTAATACGCCAGTAGAAGTCTCGCAATATGTAGAAAATACAGCTTTGATTTCAGGATGATCTTGTAGATAGCGTTTAATTTCTAGGGGATTCAGCGCTTCGCCCCATTCGACATTTAAGCTTTTAACCGTGATATTGTAAGCTTCACAAATTTTTGAGAAACGCTCGCCGAATGCGCCTGTTACAATGACTAATACTTCATCGCCAGGCTTCACAATATTTACAACAGCAGCTTCCAAACCAGCTGTTCCGCTACCTGTTAAAATAACAACGTCTTGTGTCGTACCGAAAATCCGTTGCAGACCTGGTGCGATATTTTTAAGCATATTCGATGTCTCTTGTCCTCGGTGGCCAATCATTGGTTGACTCATCGCTCGTTGTACACTTGGCGGGATGGGACTTGGTCCTGGAATCCTAAGTAGCATTTGATCTTGTAACATCTTCATTCTCCTCTCGATTTTGGGAATAAAAAAAAGCCCTCCTCCCCTTACAAATAAATGTAAGGGGCGAAAAGCTGAAATACTCACGCGGTACCACCCTTTTTACTGTCTGAAAAAAATAGACAGTCTTGGTTAGCATGCTTAACGCGCATGTGACGGATAAACCTACTAGACGTTTCAGTTTATCTATTCCAGAGTGCTACTTTACTGCGAAATCACTGATTTGCACCATCCATCAGCTCTCTTGAGATTTCAGTAGATAAAGTGTGTCTCCATCAAAATAGTTAGATTAGTTATGGAATTAGAACTAATCATAACAAATGAAAATTGAATGTCAAGCATCATTTTATCCGAAATCACTTTTTTCTGAGTCCAATTGGTAGAGGAATCTAGTCAGGAACGGTATTCTTTCTTATAAGAACAAAATAAGGAGTGAAAAGATTTGGTTGCTGATAAAATTAAAAAGTTCAATTCGATTCCACTTTCCGTTTTGGACCTTTCTCCAATAAATGAAGGTAGCAATGCAACACAGTCCTTCAAAAATAGTGCGGAATTGGCACAGCATGCTGAAAAATTAGGTTTCAATCGGTACTGGTTTGCAGAACATCACAATATGCCTGGCATTGGAAGTTCCGCAACATCGGTACTTATAGGTCATATTGCAGGCGTAACAAAACGAATTCGCGTAGGTTCGGGCGGTATTATGTTACCTAACCATGCACCACTTGTTATTGCCGAACAGTTTGGTACACTCGAATCTATCTATCCGGGAAGAATCGATTTGGGACTTGGGCGTGCGCCAGGTTCTGACCAAGCAACTGCTTATGCACTGCGTCGCACATTACAAAGTACTGGTGACGATTTCCCGGAACAATTAGCCGAACTTCAAGCTTATTTTGAACCGGACAGATCCGCTCGAGTTCGCGCCTTTCCAGGTGAAGGACTTGATATACCCATCTGGCTTCTCGGCTCGAGCGGCTTTAGTGCACAACTTGCAGCACAGAAAGGCTTACCTTTTTCTTTCGCGAGTCATTTTGCACCTGCGTATACGTTGCAAGCATTACAGTTGTACCATCAAAACTTTAAGCCATCTAAGTTTTTGAAAGAACCGTATGCCATGCTTGGTATCAATGTCATCGCAGCGGAGACGGACGAAAAAGCGCAATGGTTGGCGACTTCACAGCAACTTCAATTCCTTGGTATCACTACGGGAATGCCATCACAATTAAAACCACCAGTTGACAATATCAATGAGTATTGGTCACCACAGCAACAAGCATCTATTAAGCAAACGCTCGATCCTCGTACAACGATTGTGGGCAGTCCCGAAACGGTTAAACGCAAGCTTGAAAGTTTCATTCAAGAAACAAGAGCGAACGAATTAATTATCAATACGCAAGTATACAGTCATGAAGAGCGCATGCGTTCGTATAGCATAATTGCAGACATGATGGATTGAATAAATAAAAGTCGCAACCTTTAATTAGGTTAGCGGCTTTTTATTTAGAATAGTTATTTAATTGAGGTGGTGATATGGTAAAATATAGATGATGACATTTATAGGGGGTAATGAGGCGGGCAATATGACAAAGACAGAAACGATTGTTGAAAACTACCATGGTACTGATGTTGCAGATCCTTTTCGCTGGCTCGAAAAGCCGGAAACTTTAGAGGTGAAGAATTGGATTGATGAACAAAATGAAGCAACCCAAGACTATTTAGCAACGTATCCGAAACGGGATAAAGTGAAAGAGAAATTAACGAAATCATGGAATTATCCGAAATACTCCGTTCCGCAAAAAGAAGGGGACTATTATTATATTCATAAAAATAATGGATTACAAAACCAAGCCATCTTTTATCGGACAAAGGATATATCATCAGATGAACTTGAGGTCATTATAGATCCGAATACGTTGAATGAAGAAGGGACGGCAGCGATAACGAATCTTGCGTTTACGAAAGATGGGAATCGCTTAGCTTACGGTGTTTCATTGAACGGAAGTGACTGGCAGGAAATCCGAATCCGCAATTTACAGACGGGAATAGACGAAGCTGACGTCATCAAATGGTGCAAGTTTAGCAGTATTGCATGGAATGAAGAGGGAAGCGGGTTTTATTATAATCGATTCCCTGAACCTGGGACGGTCGATTCAGAAGATGAGAGTAACTATAACCGCGTTTACTGGCACACGGTTGGTACAGTCCAAGAAGAGGATATTCTGGCATATGAAGACACTGAGGATAAAGAGTTATCTTTTAATCCAATACTCTCTGATGATTATCGTTATTTGATTTTATCAGTATGGAAAGGAACAGAAAATAAAAGTCGTATCTATTATCGTGATGAACAAGCTGATGAAGGATTTGTTCATTTATTGGCAGACGATGACGGCGAATATTCGTTTATAGGAAATGAAGGGAAGCTCTTTTACTTCACGACTAGTCACGATGCACCGAAAGAAAAAATTATTGCTGTTCATTTGGACAAACCAGGGAAAGAGCATTGGATTGACATCATTTCAGAACAAGAAGACGTCATTACATTCGCAAAAATCATTAACGGGCAGTTTGTCGTATGCTATTTGCATAATGCCCATTACAAACTACGTATTTATGATTTGGACGGACAGTTCCAAAAAGAAGTGTCTCTTCCTAATTACATTTCCTTATCAGGCGTGACCGGCAAGAAAACAGCGTCAACGATGTTCATAGGCTATACATCATATTTGGTGCCGACAACGATTGCACGCTATGATTTTGAAAAAGATGAATTGAATACTGTATTTAATACGTCAGAGTTATTTGTAGCAACAGGCTTCGAGACTACTCAAGTGTTTTATCCATCCAAAGATGGCACGCGTATTCCGATGTTCCTGACGCATCGAAAAGGGTTGAAATTGACGGGCGATAATCCTGTTTTGTTATATGGTTATGGCGGTTTTAATGTTAACTTGACTCCGGCTTTTTCCCCATCACAGCGTATGTGGATTGAGGCGGGCGGCGTGTATGCGGTTGCGAATTTACGTGGCGGTGGAGAGTTTGGTGAGGAATGGTACAAAGCGGGGACGTTGGGGCAAAAGCAAAATGTCTTTGATGACTTCATTGCAGCAGCAGAGTGGCTGATTGAACAAAACTATACGAACAGCAAGAAGCTTGCCATTATGGGCGGAAGTAATGGTGGATTGCTTGTCGCAACATGCATCACTCAGCGGCCTGATCTATATGGGGCGGCACTTTGTCTCGTTCCTGTCACTGATATGCTGCGCTATCATAAATTTACTGTGGGACGCTATTGGGTGACCGATTACGGAAATGCTGAAACAAATCCGGAACATTTCGAGTTCATGTACAAGTATTCTCCGCTTCATAATGTCAAAGAAGGCGTCGAGTATCCACCGACACTTGTGACAACAGCTGATACGGATGATCGTGTGGTGCCGTGGCATGCGACGAAATTTGCAGCGACATTGCAAGCGGCACAACTAGGAAACAATCCAATCCTTCTGCGGGTGGAAAAGAATGCCGGCCACGGACTTGGTAAACCAACTGTTAAAATCATCGAAGAACAGACGGATATGTATTCGTTCTTGTTTAAGACATTGGAGATTGAAATTTAAGTTAGACAAGAACCGAAACAATCGTAACTATTTCTTGTGATGGGAACGAAATAACTAGGGGAATTACAGACCTATTCGCAATAGCGGATAGGTCCCCCTTTTTTTGTATATAGCCATTCCTATGATTTTGCGATTAAAAAGCGCAACAGTTTTAGCAAGAATTTTTCAATGAGATAAGTTAATAAGTTGGAATAAAGAATCCCATTGAATTCCCTTCGGCGCTCGGGGATGCTTCCCGCCCTAAGCCAGACAGCTTCGCCGTTAGTCTTAGGGCTTCGGCTACCCCTTGTAAGGCGCCTTCGCTCAGTTTGTACACCGTATTCAATACTTCAACATAGGTGTTGGTTTGATCTTTCGTCTCCAAATCATAAAGTGAATGCTTTTTACCTCAGGTCTGAAATTGAATGATTTTCAGACAGTAATTTGAGGTGATTGATTCGAAAAAAGTATTCTAACCAAAAGGGGGTTATGTCGATGATTAAAGGTTTATATGAAGCACATTTACCTGTTAGGAATCTTGAAACATCTATAGAGTTTTATAAAAAACTTAATTTTGAAATTGCATATCAAAAAGAGAAACTAGTATTTTTTTGGATTGAGAAAGGACGTAGTTGGTTAGGGCTGTGGGAAACAGATAAAGTTGAAACACCATATCATCCTTCATTGAGACACATTGCTTTTCAAGTTGATATAGAGGATATAGAGGTTGCCAAAGAATGGCTCGAACAAAAAGGAATTCCAGTAAAGACTGACTTTAGATTCCGACCAGAAAAGCAACCACTAGTTTTACCGAATAATCCCAATGCGCATGCAGCAATATATTTTCAAGATCCTGATGGTAATTCTCTTGAATTAATTACCCCTTTAAGGTTGGATTTTGAGGAAGACTTTGAAATGATGTCGTTAGAAGATTGGAATAGGAAAAATAACTAATTGTAACTATTTTCCTTGTTAAACTTAAGGGGCATTTGATTGAAAAAGAAATAATAATATTTCGTAGAATTTAGATAGTCAGAAGTAAATTGGTACTAAATTAAATTTGTGAACAATCAAGGGGAGTGGTAATCATCGAAGCAAATAAGGAGATTTTGAAATTGAATAAGGAAAGCTGGGAGAAATCAGCAGAACGTTTTTTCGGAAGAGCAGCTCTTCCGGAATATGGACCATTTTCTTTGAATGAAGAACGACTTGGACTATTTGGTGATATTTCAAATCAAAAGGTCTTGGATATTGGATGTGGTAGTGGGCATTCATTACAATATATGGGTAACCAAGGAGCAAAGGAACTATGGGGGGTGGATCTTTCAACAAAGCAAATAGAAACAGCTACTAAATTGTTGAGTAACCAACAAGTCAAAGTTTCTTTAGTAGAGTCTCCAATGGAGGAAAACCCAGGACTACCAAGCAATTACTTTGATATTGCATACTCAATTTATGCATTAGGGTGGACGGTTGATTTACGACGTACATTGTCAAATATCCATAACTATCTAAAGCCAGGTGGTATTTTCATCTTTAGTTGGGAACACCCTATCCACGACCGCTTGACCTACGAAGAGTCATCGTTTACTTTTAATAAATCTTATAATATCGAAGGTCCGGAATACAATGAAGCGTGGCATAATAGTGTCATTATTCACCATCGGAAATTAAGTACATATATAAATACACTAATCGAATCCGGTTTCACTATTGAAAAAGTATTAGATGATGTTGAGTTATCTGATAACAAAGTTTCAGATAATCCTTCGAGATGGTACTCAACCCAAAAAGCCCAATTAGTGCCTGCAACATTTATAATAAAAGCTTTCAAAAAGTAATGATGGAAAATTATTATTAATGTCGCGACGTTTCTATGATAAATAGGAACGTTTTTGACTTACCGGCCAGGTTTGTTGAAGAAGAACGGAACGTCCTAAAATAAAAAACCACAGAATTAATGGGGAGATTTAAATGAGTAAAGTTGGAGTTTATAGGGTTGATATCACGCCACCATTGGGTATTGATTTTATTGGATACCATAGACCAACTGGGATAAGTAATATTGATGAACGTATTTATGCAACAGCCTTTATTTTTGAAAGCAAAGAAACAAAGTCCGTAATTATTAGTATTGATAACATAGGCATGTTAATAAAAGATACTATAATTATTCGTGAACAAATAGTAAAGGAATTGAAAATCCCATTTGAAAATATAACGGTTGTTTATACTCATACACATTCTGGTCCTGCAACAGCAAGTAATAATCAAATGGTTCAATCTTATAAGACTAGCTTAATTACAAATGTCGTAAAAGCTACTGTTCATGCAAATGAGAATAAGCAACCATCTGAGGTTGGATGGAATGTAACAATGGGTGAAATAGGAGTAAACCGAAGAGAGATTTCATTAGATGGAAAAGTGAAGATGGGTATAAATGTGAATGGGGCTGTTGATAACAGAATAGGAGTATTAGCAATAAAACACCCTGCAACAGGAAAATTTCAAGGTCTAATTGTATTTTGTACTGCCCATCCAAATGTATTAAAGGGAGATAGTGATATTTTATCAGCAGACTATCCTGGGCTAACAAGGGATATTCTTCAAAATACACTTCACTGTCCTGTAATAATTATTCAAGGGGCGGCTGGAAATGTTAATGCTAATTATCGTGGTTCAAAGGAAGCCTTAGAAAAAATGGCTTATGCCTTAAGTGGTAGCGTCCTTACGATGATTCCAAGTATTAATTATAAATCTATTTCTAAGCTTAGAACTGTTTCAACTAAAATGTCCATGAAACTAAAAGATATTCCTGAACCTGATGTTATAAAAAGGATGGCATTTTTAGCTGCAGATCAATGGGGTGTAAATACTGATAAATGGTTAATGGTTCTTTTGGATATGCATAAACAAAATATTAAGCAACTTTCTATTGATTTAGAAATTCAATTACTTCAAATTAATGAGGGTTCATTTTCAGGAATACCAATGGAGCCCTTTTCTGAAACAGCTATTGACATTAAAAAAAGACTAAAGAATAAACTTGCCTTTTTTGGGGGTTATACCAATGGTTATCTTGGCTATTTACCTACAAAAGAAGCGTACCCATACGGTGGTTATGAGGTGGAAGTGAATCCAGTGATTTATGGACCGATTACTGACTTGTGGATGCCCCCAGTTGAAAATACTGCTGAACAGGTGGTGAAAAAGGTGTTGGAATTATATAATACTAAATAATTTATGCTGAGCTTATTAGTAAATGTAACTTTTCCACTTGAACTCCTATGAAAATTAAATATTGCTTAGAATCTATAAAGTTGCATAACAAAAAAGACTGAGCCTTCAAAATGATTATATTGATATGGTAGGTAAATCAGGAATTAACTCCATTCTTCCTAGAATAAAGGCAAGGCTAGTGCAATAACTAGTGTAGGATTAATCTCGCATAAGTGCTACCGTATCAAGTGCGACAGTCTGTAATGCACCGTGAACGTTGGAGTTAGACTAATGGTTGGGCCATATGACACGATTGTTGATCGACCATCTTTGGCAGCCATAATATCCATTCTGTACACATTTGCATCCTCTTTGTTTTGCGCTTTTTATAACAAATGTCAAGAACCTGTTTTCTTATACATCGTTACACATTAGAGGAGTGGGCATGTTTGATGAAAAAGTGATTTTAGTATTGCTATGTTGGATTTTAGATGGTTGTGCAGTGATGTCTGATCTCTTCAAGCAAAAGGAGCGATTTTTGGAAATTCGGCAGCCGTGTCTTTAAAGTAAGGAGACAGGCACTGTACAAGGAGGGGGAGAAATGGTTATTGTTAATCTCGCATTTTTTATCTTCATATTAATAGCTTCGATATATATACTGTTCATCAAATCAAAAAATGATGTTCTGAAACGTTATTTATCTTTCATAATTATCAATTCCTTTTTCTTTTTTTCTATTTTTGATATTAAATCAGTGTTATGGATCACACTGATTTGTGCAATAGGACTAATTTTGCATACAAAATCACCAATAAAAGATAAAGTCATTTTTATATTTATAGTCATTTTTATTTTTGTAATATATCGTGTTCCCACAAGCCCAGCCGAATTTGAGACGTACTTAATTGAGGAACATGCGATTCATTGTTCAGTAGTGGAATGTGTAGAAGTTGTTGAAGTTGTAAATGATAACAAGCTTCAAATGCAAGCGACTAAATATGCAATTCAAGGTTTAACTTTTGATTGGTATTTTGTTTTTTCACAGGGTCAAATCGTATTGAACAATGAAAATATAAAGGCTATTAATATAGCTGGATTTTGGATTCAAATAAACAAATAAGAAGTAAAACTCGATGATGAAGGTGTTGGATACGATCTTTACAATACGAGTTAGTTGTACTTAAAGTAACGGGGCGTTATTTCAAGTAAAGTAGCTTAAGAAAATCCTTTATGTGTGGAAAATAATCAGTAAATATAAAACAGCTTATATTTATTACGCCTTATTGAACTAAATGGAGCAGATTACTAGAATGAGCACAATATAGTCGATCATGACAATAGAGTATCAATACAGAATATTATCTATTAAAATTCAAACGAGGAGGGGGACTATGAAAAAAATTACACCGATTGTAATAATTCTTATTGCCTTATTCGTAGGTGCTCTAGGCTACTCCCTGTTTATGAAAGTATTTATTCCAAATATGATGTAATGATTATCCTAAGAAATCATCTGTGTTTTTTGTCCACAGTAGTAGGTGTCAACTGTGGAATGCATGGAAACTGGCACGTTCCGTGCGGAGCAGGGGGAAATCTGGAGAATAGAATCAAATGCTTACCTATTGCTAACTTTAGCAAAACAAGGCTGCCAGGAGATTGTTTTTACTGTTAATAAAGTAACGTAGCGGATTCACTTTAAGAAGGTGCCCCATCCACAACCTAGCCAAAATAGGAGGAATTACAATGGACACAACACAACAAAACAGTAACGCTTGGGATAAGAAAGTTGAAGAGGGGTCTAGATACACACAATCTGTGAGTAGCGAAATCATTGAAAAAAGTAAATCTGGTGAATGGGAAATTACTGTCACTACTGAAAGATCAGTTCCACGAGATTGGTTTCCGAAATCTTTAGTAGGATTAAAAATACTTTGTTTAGCATCTGGTGGAGGGCAACAAGGACCTATTTTAGCTGCGGCTGGAGCAGATGTAACAGTTACTGATATATCTAAAAAGCAATTGCAACAAGATGAATATGTAGCTAAACGTGATGGATTAACTATAAAAACGGTACAAGGCGATATGTCAGACCTTAGTGACTTTAAAGATGAATATTTTGATATTGTTGTTAATCCTGTTTCTAACTTATTCGTAAAAGATGTTAACCCTGTATGGAAGGAAGTTTCAAGAGTTTTAAAAAATAGAGGTATTTTAATTGCAGGATTTACAAATCCTTTATTATGGATTTTTGATGATAATCAAGAAAGAAAAGGTATTCTTGATGTGAAATATTCCATACCTTCATCGTCATTGGATTATTTGCAAGAGGATGAAGTTCAAGCTTATATAAAATCAAGTCAAACAATAGAATACGCACATACTTTGGAAGATCAAATTCAAGGGCAAATTGAAGCAGGGTTTGTTATTACAGGTTTTTATGAGGATGACTTCGGTGGAACAAGGATTTTAGACAAGCATATTAAAACTTTTATTACTACAAGAGCTATAAAGCTAAAGATTGAATAATATTTTTTTCACTAACAGTACTTTAGTTGAATTATTAAACGTTAGTAAAAAAGTATCCATTTTTTATTAACTATTCATATCCCCCTTTGGATTCGGGAAGTCCTATATATTCTTCCTTACTTCTAATTATACTAAATACGTAATTTCGTAACTCAATTAATTGTTTAGCATCGTTGGTAGGATCACAGTATGTCTCTGAAAAAGAATGAGTTATGATTTCGCCGTTGATGGTAATTTTCCATTCATCCTCTTCGTGTGGTTCTTGTGTGCAAATGGTTCCGTTTATAGGTTCGGGTATAAAAGTTTTCTTTTCAACTATATTAACTTCTTTCATTTTCTTATAAATCTTATCCATTTCCTTATCTGTTAAATTTACAGTTGCCTTTGCAGTCCCATCCGTTATTAAATCTTTGGTAACTGTATTTTGAAATGTGTTGATTTCATTATTTTTTCCCACACCAAACTGAACAGAGAACCCAAAGTCATTTGGCATATCTTCTGGCAAAGTTTGAACAGTAGAAGCGGTTTCTTTTGAACGCGAAACACTAGCTTCATTTGAATTTTTAGTCAATTGATTGCAAGCGCTCAAAATGAAGGTGGCTAAAATAAACAATAATATTTTTTTCAACAATTATCCCCCTTTTTTTAATGAGACGAATTGTCCCACTTTTTGGTTTCACTTCATTCAAGAATCCTGCTAGTTTGTTTAAATGAATAATTTAAAAATTCAAAATATATTTAAACATAAATTTCATTTATTTAATAAGTTCGCTTCATATTAAGTGAACAATTAGCAACATTATCGGCATTTGTTTCAACAACACCGCATAAATTTATGCGGTGACTTCAATTCGTGTACGTATTGATCTGTTAATTAGTTTGTCAAATCGACTTAAGCATTGATATAACAACAAAAAGGAAGACATCAATTCATAGTGAATTGTGTCCCCAATATAGGTTGTTATTTGATGTTTTCTCTCCGTCAACCGAATACGTTAGTATTATAACTGATGTTTTCACTGACCTCACTTCTGTTTATCCTGCCGTTCCCAAATTCTAAGCGAAGGATAAGGATCGAAAGCCCATTCTGTACGTCCGTTATATTTATACATCCCGTAGTGGAGATGAGGAGGAAAACGTCCTGATGTTCCTGCTTTTCCATAACCTGAGCTACCCACTGAACCAATGATGGTCTTTGGTTCAACTATGTCTCCTTCTTTTAGATCTTTATTGAAATAAGCTAAATGGGCAAAATAGTGGTACGTATTATGGGTGTCGCGAATGCCGACCCGCCAACCTCCAAAGTCATTCCATCCCATTATTTCGATAACTCCATAGGACGTGGCTCGAACAGGGGTACCATATCCAGCGAACAAATCGGTTCCCTCGTGAATCCTTCTGCCACCCCATCCTCTGCTTGCTCCCCAGGTTCCACGGTAACTGTAATTGTAATTGGTTGGGACAGGAAAGGCGTGTTCATCTAAGTCCAATGTTTCAAAGTGTTTATACAGTTTTGCAATAGCTATAATTTGTTTAACCGTGTCTTCGCGCTTGTAATAGTCCAATAAAGCCGATTTGAAATCTTCTTCTGCTTGCCCGTATTCGCTTAAATAAGTTGCCATTGTATAAAGGACGTCTTCTGCATCATTTATATTGGCTAGCCCGTCTTCATTGCCATCCAGTCCATTCCCATCTGAATAAGCAATCGATTCAGGAGAAGTATCTTTTTTATCGGGGTTAAGTGGACCTGTCCAATAATCATCTGAAAACTGAATGGCGACCGGCCCTTCATTCTTCGGAATGTCAGTTCGAACTTGTTGGATGTTGCGTTCAAATTGATCAACTGCCGCTAAATAATACCACGGGACAGTTACGTTTTCGAAGCGCAAATAAAGACGCATTCGTTCATCTAGAATCATTTCTTGAGTAGGCTCTTCTTTTGCTGAAACAACCGTTAAGAATAGCAAAGACAATGCGAGTACATACATTGGTAAGACAAACCAGTGACGCACGAAAAAACCTCCTTTTAATACATGTATATTAGAATTCCCCAATTGGATTTATTCATAAGTACATTTTTCAGGAAAACAATTCAAAATTGAATTAAAACTAATTATTCACCTGTGGTTTGTATGTGACTCGCAGGTGAAAAATATGTATATAAATGTTTTTCTAACACATAATACGATTGAAATCCATTACACAAGTGGAGAGAAAAGGAGAGATGAATTGGGTATTTTAAATGGTAATCCAAAAGATGAACCGTTACATTACGGTGAAGTACTAGGCTCATGGGCGTTTGTTGGAGCGAATAATGGTTTAATCAGTGCGTATCAAGCATTTATTAATCATGCAGGTGACGGGGATCTCATCGAGCTGTTGGAAGAAGCAGTAAAAACGATGAAATCGGAGAACAAACAACTTGAAAATATTTTAAAAGAGAATGGCATTGCATTGCCGCCGTCATTGCCAGAGCGTCCTAAAGCGAAAGCGGAAGATATACCGGTCGGAGCAAGATTTATGGATCCAGAAATCAGCGGTGCCATATCGATTAACGTCGGACAAGCTCTTGTGTCTTGCAGCCAAGTGTTGGGACAATGCTTGCGAGAAGACCTTGCAATGATGTTCGGAAAATTCCATGCAGATAAAATGTTATTTGGTTTGAAGTTATTGAGAATGAACAAAGAAAAAGGGTGGATTATACCGCCACCGCTTCATACGGATTCTCCTAGCCGTTAACGAAACGAAAAGGACCTTGTCATTAAGTTGACAAGGTCCTTTTCGTATTGCACCTTGAAAGTCTTATATGGTAAGCTAATCCATAAAACTTGAAGAGGGATGATTCAGATGATTCGACAGCTTGTGGAAGAAGACAGGAAAGTTACGTTGGATTTCGTTTCACAGAAGCCAGCAGAAAATCTATTTATAATAGGAGATATTGAAGCGTATGGGTTTACTAATCCGATTCAGAAATTATGGGGTGATTTTGTTGAGGATGGTGAATTGCGAGGGATTCTACTAAACTATGATGGTAATTTCATCGTATATGCACCAGAAGAATACGATGCAAAAGGGTTTGCAGAAATTATCAATCATGATGAAAAGTATGAGTTCATTTCAGGGATTGAGCAGATTGTTGTTAAATTGGAACCGTATTTGACTAGTAAACCGTCAAATCCACGTGTACTCTATTACGCTAAATGTGAGCATGCTAAGGGTTTGCAAGAAGTACCCCCAGAGATTGAAGTGAAAAAAGCGACACCTGATGACGCGGAACGAATCATAGATCAAATGTATGGAATTCCCGAATTTGCTACGAGTACATTCAGTGTTGAACGTAAACGTGAGTCACTTAGTAATAAATCTGCCCGTACGTACTTCATCGAAGAAGATGGGCGGATAATAAGTTCCGCATCGAGCACTGCAGAAAATAGTCAGTCGGCCATGATTGTTGGCGTTGGTACTTTATCGGGATATGAGAAAAAAGGATTAGCTTCATATTGCATGTCTATTCTTTGCACAGAATTGCTCAATGAAGGCAAGATGCTTTGTCTTTTCTATGATAATCCCGCTGCGGGCTCCATCTATAAACGAATTGGTTTTGTTGATATTGGGAAATGGTGCATGTGGAGTTTCAAATAACAGAATGGTAGGTGGAATCTAACTATAATTCACTGAAAATATTAAATTGTGTCTTTGTTGATGCTATAATTAGATCGTGTAAGCTAACTAAAAAATAGGAGTGATTTCAAATGGAAAAACTACAATCAATGGAACAATTCGACAAGCTGAAAAATGAGGAGAGAACAATGTTCATGTTTTCGGCAGATTGGTGCCCGGACTGCCGAGTAATAGAACCTTTGTTACCTGGGATCGAAGCAGATTACCCGGAATATAGTTTCATTCTTGTTGACCGTGATGAGTTTATAGATTTATGTGGAGACTTAGATATTTTTGGAATCCCGAGTTTTATCGCATTCCATAGTGGTGTTGAAGCGGGTCGCTTTGTTAGTAAAGACCGTAAATCGCAAACGGAAATCGAAGAATTTATTAACAGTCTTTCGGCTTGATTTAAGGGGGGAGGCTACTCGATGAAATATGACGTCATTGTTGTTGGTGCTGGTTTGGCGGGATTAGTTGCGACGGCAGAGCTTACAAATGCCGGGAAGAAAGTTCTACTGCTCGATCAGGAACCGGAAGCCTCTCTTGGCGGACAAGCTTGGTGGTCATTTGGCGGCTTATTTCTCGTTGATTCACCTGAGCAACGAAGAATGGGCATTAAGGATTCGCAGGAACTTGCTTGGCAGGACTGGTTGGGAACTGCTGGTTTTGACCGTCAGGAAGATGAAGATTATTGGGGAAAGAAGTGGGCCGAAGCGTATGTTAACTTCGCTGCAACTGAGAAAAGAGAGTGGTTGCATGCGCAAGGCATTCGTTTTTTTCCGGTTGTCGGATGGGCGGAACGCGGTGGGCATCTAGCGGAAGGACCTGGTAATTCGGTCCCGCGCTTTCATATTGTATGGGGAACAGGACCTGGTATCGTTAAACCGTTTGAGGATAAAATGCGGATTGCGATGGATAAAGGATTAGTTGAGTATCTGCCTCGCCACCGTGTCGATGAATTGATTACGAAAAATGGTGCTGTGACTGGAGTACGTGGTGCTTTACTTGTACCTAGTGCCGTCGCCCGTGGTGTAGCGAGTTCCCGTGAAGTGATTAGTGGCTTTGAATTATATGCGGAAGCGGTGTTAGTGACAAGTGGGGGTATGGGAGCGAATCTTGAATTGATCCGAAAAAACTGGCCACTCCGTCTTGGAGAAGCACCGAAAGATATGATTTCAGGGGTTCCTGAACATGTGGATGGGCGTATGCTGGCGATTACGGAGCAAGCTGGGGGCCGAATTGTTAACAGGGATCGGATGTGGCATTATACGGAAGGCATTAAAAACTGGAACCCGGTATGGGCAAATCATGGGATTCGTATTCTTCCTGGCCCATCCTCCCTTTGGCTAGATGCTAAGGGGAAGCGATTATCAGCTCCGAATTTCCCAGGATTTGATACATTAGGAACACTTGAAGCACTCCGGGCAACCGGCTACGATTACTCCTGGTTCATATTGACCCAATCAATCATCGAGAAAGAATTTGCGTTATCCGGATCTGAGCAAAATCCGGATTTGACGGGAAAGAGTATCGGGAAAGTGCTACAGAGAATCCTGCCTGGCCCAACTGCGCCGGTAAAAGCATTCATGGATAAAGGCGAAGATTTTATCGTAGCCGATACACTCCCGGAACTTGTCTCGGGGATGAATAATATGACTGGAGAAAACTTATTGAAGTTAGACGACATTGAACGGCAAGTCATTGCTAGGGATCGTGAGATGGATAATAAATTCACCAAGGATCTGCAAATTACAGCATTGCGTGGTGCACGTCACTATATCGGAGATAAGCTTGTCAGAGTAGCGGCTCCACATAAACTCCTTAATCCTAAAAAAGGACCGTTGATTGCGGTGCGTTTACATATCGTCAGTCGAAAGACACTTGGTGGATTGCAAACCGATTTAGATGGCCGAGTTCTTGACCTGACTGGGAATCCAATACCGGGTTTATATGCCGCTGGCGAAGTAGCAGGATTTGGCGGTGGTGGTGTTCATGGCTATCGTTCATTGGAAGGGACGTTCCTTGGAGGCTGTATTTTTTCCGGAAGGCAAGCGGGAAGGGCATGTGCAAACTATACGCGAGCGTAAGAATATACTAGTTATAAGGGGGATATGTGGATGAAACCAGTTATTGGTATAACGACAGATGTTCAGCAAGATGGGGAAAATATATTAAAAAACACATATGTACAGGCAGTTATCCGAGCGGGTGGATTGCCGATGATTGTTCCGGTTGGGTTGGAGCAAGACGTTGAGCAACTGATCGAAATGTTTGATGGCCTTTTATTATCTGGAGGAAATGATATCAATCCGATGTTGTTTAATGAAGAACCGCATGAGTATCTCGGAGTAGTCTCACCAAGCAGGGATTCAAGCGAACTTGAACTTGCGCGCAGAATGCTCAAAACAGGGAAACCGATTCTTGGCATTTGTAGAGGGCTTCAAGTATTGAATGTCGCAGTTGGTGGAACATTGTATCAAGATCTTTATAAACAAAACGACAGTCCAATTCTTCAACATATACAAAAGGCACCCAACACGCACTGTTCTCATTATGTTCAACTGGATAAAGGAAGTTTGCTTGAATCGATTGCGGGGAGTGAACGCATTCAGGTGAATTCGTATCATCATCAATCGTTGAAGGAAGTACCGTCGGATTTCAAAGTTACTGGTGTAGCAAGCGATGGAATTGTAGAGGCAATTGAAAGCACGGATGAACAATTCGTATTAGGCGTTCAATGGCATCCCGAAGCATTATCGGCAGCAGGGGATGCTGTTTCCTTGCGAATATTTGAAAGATTCATTAGTGAGTGTGCTAACTAGGGAATTAAATAATGGCTAGTGATAGTAATCAATCTTTAAACGAAAAAATGATTGAATAGAAAAAGCTGGGTTTGTTCAGCTTTTTCTATTCAAGTGAATCATCATTTTTTTTGGATAATCAGTAAATAGGGCGGTGACACCAATTTTCCTCAGTGCTTCTGCATACTTTACTTCATTAACAGTGAAGACGCGAACAGCCACTCCGGTTTCTACCACTTTTCTCATAGATGGACGAGCAGCGGATGGTAATGAGATATGGAGTGCATCGGCAGGAATAGTACGCATATAATCGAGCGGATCGACTAGTACTTCCATGAACAAGGCTGCAGTTTCAATGTGCGGTGCAATTTTTTTTACTGCCCGAACAGCTTCGTGATCGAATGATGAAATAACGACACGCGCATCGAGTTTCATCTTCTGAACCATTGCAACAACTTTCCCCACCATTCCCTCGTAAGGAAATATATCCGATTTTAGTTCGATATTTAGATGGTGAGAAGTCTCGGAAAAAATTTCGAGTACTTCATACAGCGTCGGTATAAGTTCACCCCGGAATTCATCAGAAAACCAACTGCCAAAATCAAATGACCTTAACTCCGCAAGTGTCATGTCTTTCACGAAACCTTTGCCATCTGATGTTCTAGCTATTGTTTCATCATGAATGACAACCAGTTCACCGTCTTTTGTCAAATGAACATCGAATTCTACGCCGTAAATAGGAAGCCTGGCAGCTTCATGGAAGGCGGCAAGTGAATTTTCTGGATGTGTTCCGGACGAACCGCGATGTGCGTAAATATCCATCATTGTGACCACCATCCTTTTCATGCTATTGTAATATGTGTATAACAGCAACGCAATTATAAACCCGATTAGTAAATGAAATTGGAAAAGGGATGTCCTCGATTGAGGAACATCCCTTTGTTTTGTCAGGTAACACTATACTTTTGAATTTAATTTTTCATCCCGATTATTCGGGGAATAATTTCCATAGAAAGGATAAGCTTTCAGAGCCGCGGTCATTGTTCCACTGGGTGCTTTCTAACTTAAGCAACATAAACCCTGCCTACTTTTATGTCCTTGCGACCCTTTAGTCGCGCCAGTGTGAATAAGTATTCTCAAAAACAGTACGTAGAATGCCAGATATTCAAATCTTAAGCATTACCTTATTGTTAACGGAACTATCATACCATGTAGCACAAGAAGTGTCAAGGAATCGGAAACCTTATTGCCATTCATCCATTTGTTCTTCTTCTGCAATTACTTGCAAGTCGTCCGCGCTGATTGTGAGAACTTGATAATCGGAACGTTCCGCATGTTTTTCCGCGGACCTTTTAACAAATTTTGGAGAGCCATCATTTTCCTCATCGTAAACAATGAGTATTCCATCAGAATTGCGCATGAAGAACTTATCTTTTTCGATAAATTGCCACGGAGCTTCATAGGGTCTCTTCGTAAGACTCGTATGATAGTCTGCTTTAGCGATGAGAGAATGATACTTTTCCTTTTTCATATCGTTCCAATTTTTCTCCTGATCTGTAAAAGGAGTAATAACGGCATATTTCAAATCGGTATATTCTTTTTTCAAATCAATTACGACCTCGGCTGCCCATGCTTCAATTCCTAGTTGACCGCTTATAATTACCCATTCCAACCCGTCGTCCAGTAAGGCGACTAGTCGTTTTTCTAATGCTTTTTTTATAAAACGGACGCCTGGATGCTTGTCATCGAATATGCCGAGTTCATGGGGTTTATAACCCGTGACCACCAATCGTTTGAGAATGATGTCCGCCCCCTTCAAATGTATAATAAAAAAACCAGCTTCCAATGGAAACCAGTTTCATTTAAATTATTAAAATAACAGCCGCCTTTGCCGTATGGTCTTAGAAAGTTTTAAACCACCACTTCTCAAAGTGGGTGTTCGCAGAAACAATCCTGTATGCCCCAGTTATCGAAAGAACTGGGTATGCCATTCCTGTATCTAGGTAAAACTCCCGATTACAGCTTAAGGGTTAAAACTTAATATTTATACGCACAACGCAGCTTGTAAATATAGTGTACATCATCGGCTTGATATTTTCAAATGAAATTGTTGGAATCCATTAAGAAATATTTGAATGATTTCTGATCCATGCACTGCAACAACGTTTATGAACAAACTAAAAACACTTGTGACTTTAGCTGTGTGTATTCTTGGTTTTTATTATGGAATAAATATGTAGAAACTATATTAAAAAGAACGTTCGTTTGGTATAATGAAGATAGGGTTGAAAGGAGAAAAACCCGTTTTCAGTGGAAGACGAGTGTTCGAGAACTCTATAGAGCTGGAACTTATATCTTTATGAATAGCGATGTAAACGGAGCAGTAACTATTTTGCGCAAATGGACTCATACATACGCTTTAGTGGCCAAGAAGAGAATTAGAATGGTGGAAATTTGGAAATTGAAACATATCGAATCTTTTTGCTTTAATGAAGATGAGTTCAAACTAGTTAAGAAATGAATTTAGCTGAAAAAGGAGAATAAGCATGACAGGGAAAACACACATCGTAGGCGGCATTGCAGCAAGTCTTGCTTATGCACAATTTACAAATCATGATCCGATTATAATGCTTGGAGCGGGGATAATTGGCGCGTTACTTCCTGACATTTGTCACAGTGGTAGTAAAATCGGAAGAAAATTTAAGTTGTTATCGAAACTTATCAATATGCTATTTGGTCATCGTACATTTACACACAGTTTATTGTTCTTGGTGATTATCGCGACGTTAATGAATGCCTTTACTCCAAATGAGGCTGTGAAGGCAGGACTTTTAGCGGGGATGGTGAGTCATTACATATTAGATATGGCGACGAAAAACGGAATCAAACTGCTTTTCCCACTTAGCATGACAGTTCGCTTTCCATTGACGACAAGAACCGGAAGCAAGGTAGAGAGCATCGTGTTCAGTCTTCTATCGCTTTTATCATTCTATTTTGGCTATGAAGCATTCAGTTATTATCTATAATTGAAGTTGGTTTAAAAAAATGATGTTCTAGCTCGTTTTTTGTTAGAATGGAAAGGGTAAAAGAGAGGGAGAAAAAAATGGCAATACAAAAATTTAGAAAAACGGTCTTATTTGAATATATACAGATCATCTTTGGGGCTGCACTAGTTGGTCTAGCCTTCAATATTTTCCTTTTACCGTCCAGGCTAGCAGCAGGTGGCGTTTCAGGGATTAGTACAATACTATATGAACTCTTCCAATTCAATCCAGCTTACGTTCAATGGCTCATTAATATTCCACTACTAATACTTGGGGTCTTGCTTGTCGGCAAGGAATTCAGTATGAAAACGTTAGTTGGGACATTTTTTGTTCCGTTTGTCATCTGGCTCACAACGGACATAAAGCTTGCAGTAGAAAACCCATTATTAAGTGCGATTTACGGTGGGATTATGCTTGGTGTAGGTCTCGGTATTGTATACAGGGCTAACGGTTCGACAGGTGGTACTGCTTTAATCGCTCAATTGGTTAAGAAGTATACGGGTCTATCGAGTGGGTTTTCACAGTTGCTTGTAGATGGATTAGTTGTAGTCACATCGGCATTTGTCTTTAACTTTGAACTTGCTCTTTACGCGATGATAGCAATTTACGTTACGAGTAAGGTGATTGACTTTGTTCAGTTGCAAACGTCGCCGACCAAATTGGTTCTCATTATTACGGATAAAGAAGAGAAAGTCCAAGCCATTATAAAAAATGATATTAATCGCGGATTAACGAAGATTAAAACAATAGGCGGGTATTCCAATCAAGAAAAAACAATGATTTTATGTGTCGTTGAACAATCGGAAGCTGTCTACTTTAAAAAATTACTTCAAACACAAGAACCAACCTCATTTGTCATCTTCTTGAATGCGTCGGAGATACTTGGCCGCGGTTTTTCTAAAGCACAATTTGATGAAGATAATATGAAATGAAATTGTTGAAAATGACCTGTTGCGAATAATTCGCAACAGGTCATTTTTGTTTATTATAAAGGTTTTTCTACCCCATTTGTCGAAATAGACTGTATGTTGCAATCATTCAATTGATAGGGGGAATAGAAATGACTTACAAAGTGGAGCAAGTTGAGGATTTAAAGGCAATTGATATCTCTCATTTAGTGAAAGAAAGCGAAACGGAAGGGTACCGATTTTTAACACGACTAGTCAATGATTATGAGGATGGAACAAATAGGTTCAACAAACCGGGTGAAGCATTGTTAGCTGTTCAAAATGATGAGGGTGAGGTAGTAGCGATAGGTGGAGTAAACCAATCACCTTTTTCCGAAGATACACAAGTTGCACGTTTGCAGCGATTTTATGTATTAGATGATGCTAGGCGGCAAGGTGTAGGATCTCTTTTACTGAAAGAAATTGTTGACCATTCACGCGATGCATTTAAAGAAGTGACAGTGCGGACAGAATCTTCAAAAGCAGATGCTTTTTATAGGGCAAACGGATTTGAACTGGATGACACTGCTTCTGAGACGACACATTTGATGAAGTTGTAATTGAGGTATCCCTCAGTCTACTGGAATAAATTCAATACCAGGTGTAGAAATGATTCCGAATCATTTCTGCACCTGGTTAACTTTCGTAGTGTTTGTATAGGGAAATATATCACCGGTATGTCACGGAAGAATTGAGGGATTTACTGTGGAGAAATGGAAAACGATTAAGTCAGAATATCACTTTAAAACTCCTTTTGAGAATTTGAGGAAAGACACGTGTCAGCTTCCGAACGGGGCAATCATTGATGATTATTTTGTCCATGAGTATGAAGATTGGGTAAATGCCATTGTATTAACGGAAGATAAACGGGTCGTATTCGTAGAACAATACCGTCATCCTGGTCAAGGATTTTATTTAGAAATTCCTGCCGGGAAAATTGAAGAGGGAGAGTCACATGAGGAGGGGATTTTGAGGGAGTTACGAGAAGAGACGGGTTTTATTTCGACGACGAAACCGATAAAACTTGGTGAGTTTATGATAAATCCGGCTACTCAAACAAATAGGATTGTTACCTTTCTAATTTTGGATGCATTCAAAGAATGTGAGCAGGAATTGGATGAAACTGAGGAGATTGAGGTGAAACTCATTTCTTTTGATTTAATCGAAGAGATGATTCAAGAACAAAAAATTACACAACTTTTTTCAGTAAGTGCCTATTACCTGGCCAAGAATATATTGAATAAATCAATTGTCTTGTCTTCAGAAAAGAGGTAAGTGTATGAAAAGTAATAATCATGCTCTAATCATTGGCGGAACGGGTATGCTTGCCGAAGTTTGTCTTCATCTTGCACGTGAAGGTTATTCTGTTTCTGTCATTGGGCGTACATTGTCGAAGTTTAAACGATTGCAAGTAGAAAGTTCGCCAAATTCTATATTCCCACTTATAGCTGATTATAATACAGATGATGTATATGACGAAATTAAAAAAGCGATTCTGGAACGTGGCTCGTTTGATCTAATTATTAGCTGGACATCGAATTACAGTGTACTAGAGCGGATTTGTGAGATGAACCCAGGGGACACACCGTTTAGTCTGTTCCATGTAAAGGGGAGTCGGCGGTATTTCGAAGATGAGTCTATCCGTATTCCAAGCAAGTGCAACTATCGGAGAGTCTATTTAGGATTTGTAATGGAAGACGGTGGCTCACGTTGGCTTACACATGGTGAGATTGCGAACGGAGTTATTAAACAGATTGAGGCAGATGAAGAAATGGGGATAATAGGTCAAATCCATCCCTATGAAGCACGTCCGAAATGATTTTTTGAAAAATGTTGACCTGTTGTTTCAGTACTGTTACAACGTTGAAAGGGGTGAGTGAGATATTAATCCGAAAAGCAGAGGTAGAGGATGTAACAGGAATTGCAAAAGTCCATGTGGATAGTTGGAGGACGACATATAAAGGAATTGTGCCGGATCCTTTTTTAGATAACCTTTCTTACGAGCAACGCGAGCTGATTTGGAAAAAAGGGATAAAAGAAAATAACATATACATAGCAGAAAATGAAAATGGTCAAGTTATCGGATTTTCTACAGGTGGAAAAGAGCGCACCGGGAAATACGAGGCATTTACAGGGGAATTATATGCGATTTATATCTTGAGAGAATACCAAGGAAAAGGAATTGGTCGATTACTCGTTCAGTCTGTTGTGGATGATTTAAAAAATAAGAATTTGAACTCGATGCTTATATGGGCGATAGAAGAGAACCCGGCTTGCCGCTTCTATGAAATGTTAGGTGGAAAGAAGGTTGACACTGAAGAAATCGAAATTGCAGGAAAGAAGTTGAGTGAAGTTGCATATGGATGGGATGATATAGCTATTATGGGGCAAGAACGAGGTAACGGATAAGTTCAGTCATTTATCTGGATTAGTCATTTTTTACAAGCAGCTTTTTAAATATTTCAGGGGAAAGGGAAAGTACAATGGAGAATTTAGAAGAAGCAATTCAGTTAAGAAGTGAAGGGAAGCTTGAGAAATCAAATGCGTTACTTTCCAATCTAGTTTTGAAATTCCCAGACAATGCACTAGTTAATTATCAATATGCATGGAGTTTCGATGTTCTTGGGTTAGAAGCAGATGCTGTACCTTATTACGAAAAAGCCATCCAATTAGGCCTAGATGATACAAATGCAATAGGCGCATTTATAGGATTAGGTAGTTCATATCGTGCGTTAGGCAAGTATGAAAAATCGCAAACAGTTTTGGAAAAAGGAATTGAAAACTTCCCGGAAAACAATGCAATGAAAACTTTCTATGCAATGACATTGTACAATGTTGGTGAACATCGTGAAGCCATGGAGATTTTACTAACCAATCTAGCTTACACGACAAATGATAGTGAAATCTTATCATATAAAAGAGCAATTGAGTTCTATGCTGATAAACTCGACAAAACTTGGTAGGCAGACTGCTATAAAAAGAGGATGAAAATAATATCTATATATTGAATTAAAGAATCCCATTGAATCTACTGTGGCGCTCAATAAGGAGAGAGTTGTATTTCGGGATGTGGATTGTAGAAAACTTGGCGCTTTGAGGATACCTTTGGACGTAAGCCTAGATTAGCGCTTCGCATCCAGTTTTACGGCTTCGGCGACCCCTTTTGCCGCGCCTGCGCTAGGGTTGTTCATTAGTGAGTGAGTGTAATTCGGAGTGTGGATCGTAGATCGCTTGGCGCTTTGGGGATGCCTCTCGCCATGAGCCTGGATTGGCGCTTCGCATCCAGTCTCATGGCTTCGGCTACCCCTTTGCCGCGCCTGCGCTGGAGTTTTCATTATTGAAAGTGATTTTGAGATGTATAGACTTAGATTATAATGTGATTACTATTTGATACTAATCTCATTGAAGAAAGACGTACTACAGACTGCAGGTCTTATCTCCGACAATGAAATACACTTTCTAACATAGATTTATCCAGCGAAGGCGCGTCTTCGTGGTAGCCGGAGCGATAAGACTGAAAGGGATCTTCTTTCTGACTTATCGCGGGAGGCATCCACAAAGCGTCGAAGCGGTATTGGCGGGAAATCTAATTAGTTCTAAGTATTGGGACTTTTTCAGTGGCCTCCCAAAAGCCCTTTTAAAGCGCATAAGCCGTATTCATTTGTTCAACATATATATTAAGGAATGATTAAATTGGGTGAACGATTTACAATCACTGATGTGGAAAGAGAAAAAGTATTGGGAAATTACTTCAAACAAGGTTTGCAAGGACCGCTTGACGTATTTCCGAGTAAAGAAAAGAGGAAGTACATTATTGCCCAAGAAATAATTAAGCAATTTGAAGTTGATAGAATGTACGTGGAAAAAGAAATAAATGACCTATTGGCGACGATTTATCCTGATTTTGCCACAGTAAGACGATTTCTGATAGATTATCGTTTCATGACTAGAAGTAATGATGGCAAGCAGTACAGGATTGAAGGCTGACTATTTGCAAATACATAGGAATGTGGAACTGAAAGAAGTGAATATGTTCGTTGAAAAGGTCTTTGGTAAGTATGAAGATTTGATCCACGGTTTTTGTACGAGTATGTGAGCAGTGTGAATGAAAGAGGAGTAGTTTATGGTCATTACAACTGAAAGAGAAATTGTTGTTTTAATTCAAGAGGATAAGTGGATGATGGACCTATTGAAATGCGCCAAATCATTGAATTTGCCTGATTGGTGGATCTGCGCCGGATTTGTTCGATCTAAAATTTGGGATGTGCAGCACGGTTTCAATGTAAGGACGACGATTCCAGATATTGATGTCATCTATTATGATCGAATAAATAGTGGGAAAAGTGTGGAAAAGGAATACGAGGAAGTGTTGAAAAGACTTCTACCAGCTATCCCTTGGTCGGTCAAAAATCAGGCAAGAATGCATAGTGTAAATAATGTCATCCCCTATACTTCGTCTGTTGATGCGATCTCAAGGTTTCCTGAAACGGCAACAGCTTTGGGGGTGAAATTGGATAAAGGAAACAATGTCATATTAACAGCGCCTCATGGTATAGAAGATGTTGTAAATTTGAGGGTGAAACCGACCCCTTATTTTTGTGATAAGAAAGAACGGATGAAGATTTATGAAGAAAGGATTAAGAAAAAGAATTGGCAAGTTGTATGGAACAAGCTTGAGATTATAAGTTTGGACAGTGACTAGGAGGGCTTTTATGGAATTTACAGTAAGCTACGCTTCATTTACGACTGCAGTTTCTGATATAAATAAAATTATTTCATCAAAAAGCGTTATTCCAATACTCTCTGGAATAAAAATAGAAGCCAACGAGTATGGTCTTAAGCTTACGGGTAGCAATTCGGATATTTTTATTGAAAGAACTATCCCTTTACTAAAAAGTGGAGAAAAGGTCGTGGATATCAAAGAATTTGGAAGTGTAGTTGTTTTATCGAAATATTTGAACGGAGTTGTGAAAAAACTCCCCAATGATATTTGTATTAAATTAGGACGCAATGATTCAATCACGATAAAATCGGGGGATATTGAAACAAAACTAAATGGATTTAATGCGAATGACTATCCAAAAATTCCGGAGATGGATCGCAATACTAAAATTGAAATACCGTTTGGGAAATTAACGGAGGCTATAAAGCAAACCGCTTTTGCTGTTTCAAAAAGTGAGGCTAAACCGGTACTAACTGGAGTGAAGATGGAGTTTGAAGAAAACAAACTCATTTGTACAGCAACAGATTCACATAGATTAGCACGGAGAGAAGTGACTATAGAATCTAAAACAACAGAATCATTTGTAGTTCCGAGTACAAGTTTGTCAGAACTGACGCATCTTAAAGAGGCGGATTCGTCAATCGTAGAGATTTCTTATACGAATAATTTCATTGTGTTTGGGACCGCTATGAGTTCACTTTATTCAAGGTTAATTGAGGGTGTCTATCCTAACACTGGATCTTTGGTGCCAACTGAATCAAAGGCATTGATAACCATGAATACTCAAGTATTAATAGAAGGAATGGATCGGGCTTGTGTATTTTCGACTGAATGGAAACACAATAACATCCAATTGGAGATTGTGGATGATGCTACTATCAAAATATCTTCCAATTCTACAGAAGTCGGGATGATTGAAGAGCTTCAAAAAATTATACATATCGAAGGACAGAACGATATCCAAATGTCATTTGATGGTCGTTTTGTACTTGACGCACTAAAAAGGATACCAGAAGAAAATGTCACGATACGTTTTGATGGCTTGATGAAACCGATTGTCATTCAGCCGCAAAATGATTCCACTTGCCTCCATCTAATTTCACCAGTACGGTCTTATTGAAATGAATAAGTTCTCTCGATCTAGGGAGGAGAGCTTGGGCATATAGGAGATTTATAATTTTTAGTAGCGAAAGGGGATTTCAAGATGAATTTAGCAGCACAAACTTATTGGGACGAATTTTGGAAGAACGAAGAGAAACCTACTTCTGTCAACGCATGGATGTTTGGAAGTTTGCCAGATGAGCTTGCACAGCTTGTAATTGATGGGGAAAAGACTGCGACATGTTCAGGTCATGTAATTTATGAACTGGAGAACGAGCCATTACCCAGAATAGATGAGTACAGCATTATTTTAAATAGCGATGAAAAACCAGTGGCAATCATTAAGACCATTGCAGTATCGCTTGTACCGATGAACGAAGTATCGGAAGAGTTTGCGCTTGCTGAAGGGGAAGGGTCATATGAAGATTGGAAATTGGCTCATGTGAGATTCTTTACGAGTGAATTACGAGAAGTTGGACTTGAGTTCACTGAGGACATGCTCCTTGTTTGCGAACGATTTACGCTAATTCATGTAAAAGATAATAACTTAGGATAGACAAATTGCCTTACACAAGGCAACGATAAATGATCGTTTAGGGGGAATAGTGATGTTAGCAACAACTTTAGAAAGTTATTTAGGAGATAAGATACTAGAGCTATCGAAGGAAGTTAGGCAAGAGATGTTGACGCAAATTGGAAATCCAGATGGTTTTTTGCGTGACGAGTTAATCTATCGAAGCTTCGGAAAAATGATTGTTTCCAATCAATTAAATCCGGAAGAATTCCAGTCTTTACTTGAAGTGGTATTACAGGAAGACTATCTATTTTACGGGATTGGCGAGTCTGGAACTGATTCAGTATTTACACGTTCTTTTTCTGCACTCGTCATTGCTGCAGTTATTGAATATGACATTGAGAAACAAATAGTAAATCCAGATCTTGTTCAGTATACAGTGAACAAGGTTATACGCTATATGAGGGAAGAAAAAGACACTCGAGGTTTTATCCAGGGTAATGGATGGGCGCATGCCATCGCACATGGCGCAGATACCTTGGATGCCTTGGCAAAACATCCTCTACTGAAAAAAGAGGATATCAGTCGAATTCTTCATGCAGTTCAATATTCCTTGTTAAGGCAAGTTGACTATTTGGATGAAGAGGAAGAACGCTTAGCTATAATAATAGTTTCATTAATAAAGCATCAAGATGCTGAGAAGGTTATACAAGTATGGATTGAAGAACTTGCCGGAATGGTAGAAACTGAAATGCTTGAAAATAAAGGATCACTTGACGCCTATCACGTACAAAGAACGGTAAAGAACTTTTTGAAATCAGTCTTTGTAATTTTGAGTTCGAAGGGAATCGGTAAGAAAGTGAACAGCGACGTTTTTAAAGTTCTCGAAAAGTGGATGTGGATGTATCTAAATTAGTCATATAGTCTTCAGATACTGCTGTGGTCCTTGAGTAATCTGTCGTCCAATTCTACGTTAAGTGCTAATGTAAATATCTTTTCGAGACAATCAGCATACTATCTAAGGTAGCGTAATGATGCTCAGGAAAGGTGGAGACATATGTATTATCCTTATGCCCAACAAATGACCTGCCGACAACCGCGGGTTATGACTGTTACAGGAATTGGGAGTCTTAAACTAACACCGGATATTGCTCAAATCCAGTTGGAAGTCAGTACTGAAAACAAACAATTGAACCATGCACAAAAGGAAAATGCTTATGAGATGAATCAAGTCATCGATTCGTTATTGAAATTGGGGATCGACAGGGAGAATATACAAACGGTTTCGTACACTATAGTTCCCCAATACAACTATATCGAAGGCGAACAAGTATTTAGAGGATACGAAGTTACGAATGCGATTACAGTAAAAATTACAGATATTGATCAAGTTGGAAATGTAATAGACGTGGCTGTCCAAAACGGAGCGAACAGGATATCAAATATCCAGTTCAAGGTTGAAAATGAACAATTGGACTATCAAAAAGCATTGAGCCTTGCACTTAAAAATGCATTAGCCAAGGCGCAAATAATTGCTGAGACAATGCAACTGCAACTTGATCCACATCCAATTAAAATTGTTGAAGAATTAAGAGCAGAACCCATCGCATATCGAACATTTGCTGCGAGAGAAATGACTAGCTCCACACCGATTGAACAGGGGCAGATTTCGATTAACGCTACGGTTAAAGTGCAATTTCGGTATTGAAATATCAACGTAAAATAGATGGATACTATTTTACGTTGAAAAAACGACAGCTAACCTAATCACAACTAAAAATTAAGGGAGTGGGGAAAACATGGGAATTAAAAAATCTTCTAATTACCTATCACCTATTGCGCGGATATTTGACAAGTTTTCACGGCAACAAGACGTATCGTTGATTTATGGTGAACCGATTAATTTTGAAAACAGAAAAGTCCTTCCGGTAGCAAAGATTAATTATATTGTTGGCGGGGGAGGCGGCTATTCTAGTGAAACAGGAAACTCTTTAGGTGCCCAAGGAGAAGGGGGCGGGGGACATATCTCCGTCAGACCTTTGGGTGTTTACGAGATAGATGCGGAGAAGGTGAAGTTTAAACCAATCATTGACCTCAAATTTACTTTAACACTAGTTGCTGTTTTTACACTTGGCCTAGTTTGGTTATTGAAAAGGGCTCGCTGAAAATTAATTTGTACGGGGGGAATAATTGAATGTTGTATCGCAGAAAAACGTACACGGTTGAACCAGCGATGTACGAAACGTTTACCCACTTTTTCCATACCTTTTTGCTTCCGAATCAGCTGACGCATGGAGCGCAGCTGGTTGGACGGTGGGTCAATGAAGAACAGACGGAGATAATGGCAATGTGGGCATACGATAATAGGGCTCATTATGAGACAGTGGACGCTAGCATTCGGGCATCGGAAATGCATGCTGAAGCGCAAAATTATCGGAAATCATTAGCTCCATTAATTATTTCATCAAATGAAGACTTTTTCACTTCGACGGGGAATTATGGACAATCTAGACAAATTATTGTTGTAAATGGCTACATTGTCAATGAGGAAGGACATGTATTACTTGTACGGAACAATCACCGAAATGATACATATGAAATGCCGGGTGGGCGACTTGAGCTTGGTGAAACCTTGAAAGAGGCGGTTAAACGGGAAGTACTAGAAGAAACAGGTATCCACGCAGAAATTGGTGATATGACAGGAGTTTATCAAGATATCACGTTAGGCGTCATCTGTATGGTTTTTCGTGGAAGAGCGATGTCAGGTGTACCAGCTGCACAACCTCCTGAAACGATTGACGTACAATTTGTTGACTTTGATAAAGAGCAAGTAGGAGACTGGATAAAACGCCCGCAATTTGCATCTAGTGTGGATGATGCTCGAAATAGCGATACGATTGTTTATGAAAGTTATGAAGTGAGACCGTATAGATTGATTGAGCGCTCATGAATAATCTTACTTGGGTTGGAAGTGAAAAGGACTTTGTCGATGAACGAGATGTACGATGGATTAATCGTGTAGCGGTTGGTAGATTTGGAGGTAATTCTTCAGCGGGACAAACCAAGAATGAAGATGGCTGCGTTATTTGGCAAAATGAGGATTGGGAATTAGCGGCTATTTTGGATGCACATAAAAGTGCTGAAAGTGCGGAACTTGTTGTACAAACACTCGGGCAGCATAAAGAAAAATTGGTAGAGATTTTAGATATGAAAGGTCCTCCACGATTTAAACGTTTGGAAATGAAGTTACTTGAAATTTTTCAATCTGAACAATTTTTGAATGAATGCAGATGTGCCATGGGAGAAACGGCTTGTCTTATCGTTGTCAGGAAAGCTAATTACGTTTGGTGGTTTTCGGTTGGAGATTGTTTAGTATATCTGTTCCATTCGGAATTAATTGCCCTAAATCAGTTTCAACTTAACCAAAGGCAATTCTTTGAATGGATTGGTCAAGTGAATACGTTTGAGCAAGCAGTACCATGCTACACGTCAGGGACAAGGGAAATGAGAAAAGGGAACAATCTTATTTTTTTGACGACTGATGGTTTAGTGGAATGCCCGGGGGAACCTTTTTTGGATCCGTCAGATCTCGTTGCCGTGCTGAATGAAAAAGAACTTGATAAAGGGATTTCGCAGTTATTGATGGAAATCGAAAGACAAAATGTACGAGACAGTACGACAATTATCGCATGGAATGTGAAAGTAGAAAAGGAAGGTAGCATCCCGAGCGATTATCTCGGATGAAGGAAAAATGACGGGAGGAATTAGATATGGAAGCATCTGAATTAATTGAAATCAAAACCCTTTATTATAACTTAATTCTTGCATGGAATAATCGCGATGCTAAGAGCATGGCTGATCAATTTACAGAGCAAGGCGAATTGATTGGATTTGACGGAAGTCAAGAAATTGGGCGAAATACTATTTTTGCACATTTAGAACCGATATTTGCAGATCATCCAACACCTCCATTTATCAATGTCGTTAAAGATGTGTACTTTCTGAGTGCTGAAGTTGCGATGTTGCGTGCAATCGTCGGGATGATACCTCCGGGCGGAACAGAACTTGACCCAAATTTGAATGCTCATCAAACACTGATTGCAGTAAAAGAAAAGGATGGATGGAAAATAAAAATTTTCCAAAATACACCGGCCCAATTTCACGGAAGATCTGACTTGGTCGAGCGGATGACCAAAGAATTGAAGCAAGTATCTGATGTAGGCTGAAAAAGTGCCCCGCACCAAGATAATACCAGTGCGGGGAGTGTTTTAGTTACTGTTCATGACAAAGGTAATCATTTTCTCTTCTTTTCATTTGAGTTCATTCGTTCGCGTTTTGGTTTCAGGGAACGGAGTTCAGCAAACTCGCGGGCTATTTCTTCATTCATGTCGCCCGGTTTTATTTTTTGGTTTTTCGGCGTTTGTGGTAAAGACCGTGCATTATTTCCGCCAGTTTTATTGTCATCTCTTCCCATAGTAACAACTCCTTTCATTTTTTCAGTGCCACGTTAATATGGCTTTCTAAAGAAATATTATTCAGCAGTTTTCATGCTGAATTAATGTGGAAATTAAAATAAAAATGTTTCTTTTGATTATTATCGTCAAAAAAGACGGTTTACAATAGTAGTTTTAATAGTATAATAGTAAATAATTGAATATTCTTATCAAGAGAAGCTGAGGGATATGGCCCTGTGAAGCTTCAGCAACCTCTGACTTAGTCAGGAAGGTGCTACCTCCAACAAGATTTTTTCTTGAGAGATAAGAACAGAGTGCCCAAATTAAACCCTCTTTTCTTGTCTTATAGAAAAGAGGGTTTTTTATATTGAATCATTTGATTCAAACCAAAGTGAAAAGGGAGAGACGACACATGCCGATCAATGTACCGAAACAATTACCAGCAGGAGAACTATTGAAGAAGGAAAAAATATTTGTGATGGATGAAGAACGCGCAACGTCCCAAGATATACGGCCTATGAACATCGCCATTTTAAACTTAATGCCTGAAAAAGAAAGAACAGAGTTGCAGCTGCTACGTCTATTAGGGAATACACCGCTACAAGTAAATGTTACATTTTTGAACACAGCAACTCATGATTCTAAAAACGTTAGTAAAACGCATTTAAACGCATTTTATACAACATTTGAACATGTGAAACATCGTCGTTTCGATGGACTGATTATTACGGGTGCCCCGATTGAGCATTTAGAATTTGAAGACGTTAATTACTGGAAAGAAATAACGGAGATTATGGAATGGTCAAAAGAAAATGTAACCTCTGTTTTACATATTTGTTGGGGTGCCCAAGCAGCACTCTATCATCATTATGGAATCCGGAAATTTGAATTGCCGAAAAAATGCTCAGGCGTTTTTACGCATCGACTATCGGACCCAACGATTAATCTTGCACGTGGCTTTAATGACGAATTTAAAGCGCCACATTCACGTTATACATCCGTTTCAACAGAGGAAATAAAAAATGATCCCCGTCTACACTTGCTTGCCAAATCAGAGGAAGCAGGGGCATTCATCGTCATTTCTAAAGATAATAAACATATTATGATCACAGGTCATTTGGAATACGATGCGGATACGTTGGCGGAGGAATATGCACGTGATTTGCAAAAAGGAGTCGGTATTGATATCCCGGAAAATTATTTTCCGAATGATGATCCAAGCAAAGAGCCGTTGAATACATGGCGTTCCCATACGCATCTACTCTTCTCCAACTGGCTAAATTATTATGTGTATCAAGAAACACCTTATGAATGGGAATAACTAGTTAATGACAAATGTATCAATTAAACCACGTCTGTAGATTAACCATTTATTTGCATAAAATACTGGTGAGTAGGGCTTGATGACCTTCATTTTCACTGCATTATTTTTGGCCCGCTTTCGACTAACTATTCATGACAGATTTACTGAGGGGTCCGAGTGTGGCTAGAAGTGACTCCGTCACCTCTAGCCACACTCTTTTTAGTAATACTATTGCGAATAGTTGCCTGTCGCGTTCCTACATTATTCAAGTGGAAAATGCAGTTGTTTTGTAAGAATAGAATAGATGACATTCTATGAAGGGTGTAAGTGCCCGAAGATGCAATTTCGGGCACTCTTGGACGATGTACAATGCGTTCCTTTCTTACTTTTAGCAAGGATTATACATCTAATCATGTGATACCTTATAGCTAGTGCCACTTCTTTACTAAAAAAAGAAAAAACCGTATAGAAAGCATCAGCCGCCAAAATTGCATCTTTGGCGGCTTTTCTCCGACTTAGATGTCAGCTTTTCTTTCATCAAAAAAAGCATAAGCACTACAAGTACTTTTGCATCCAGACATCCCGCTAATTGAATAGAAGTCATTCAATCCGAAGCAATCCAAAAATGAAACTATACAAGTAGCGCCCGGAAGGTAATTATGTTATTCACTGGTTAGTTTTGGTTAATCAACAGGTCTGCAATTAACCAAACCAGAAAATGACTGCTTACTATTTTGCAAAAAACTCTAGATTCCTGGCGTATAGGTGCTTTTTTAAAGAAAGTGGTTAATCATCAGACGTGACTCAATGACCCTTTTGTCGTGAATTGCATAAGCTAATACGACGAGGGGGTAAGTGAGATGGGGTTGTTTATTAACAAAAATGGGCACCCGGATGTTTTTAAAAATAATGCAGACGTTTTAGGGAGGAACCAAGAACACTATAAAATAGATCCGATAGCGGAATGGATGAAGGAACATAGGGAAGCGTCTCATTCGGTTGGTGAACAGTTCAATATCATGGAAACCTTACTAAAGCAACAGAAAAACACACAATCCAATCAATTGAAATCAATCCATAATCGTTTGAATGAAATCAAGGAAAGTGATTTCCGACATGAAAAGTTTGGAAAAGATGTTATGAAGTCGTTAAAAAAAGTAGAAACTAAAAACGAAATGTTACAACGTACGTTGATACATGAGCGAATAATGAATCGAGAATTCATCGGGAAAGTGAATGAGGTCAGCCAGTCAAATGAAGAAATTGTCAATAGTATAGAAATGCTGACTTCTGCAAATGAGGAAATTGTAGTCAAAATGAATGAACAATTAGATTATCAAAAGCTGTTGTCAGAGCAAATATTGAAACAAGAAGATATACAAAAAGACGTGATCAGCAGGCTGGACAACCAAGAAGGATTGCTAGGGAAAGTGATAAGGCAACTGGATTATCTACGCTCAGTCCTATACGAGCGAACCAACTTTTTATCAGGGAAAATAGAAGGTAGTTACAGCATGACGTCTTCGTATCTATCCAAATTATTGACCAGATCGGATCCAGTTTCGGCACGTTTTATGTTGAGCCAAAAGCAGGAAGAAAAAGAGGAGAACGTTGATTGAAAGGTATGGCTATTTAATGATGGAAAACATCATTACAATTAAGCAAGCCTCAAGTGCAAATCATATACCTAGGAACTGCTTAATTGTCTTTTCAGTTATGGGCTTAGGGATTCAGCACATATTAGCCATCCTTGAATAGAATGTTAAGGACAACGGGATAATCGAATTGGAGGAGATTGGGTGACGAATCAGAATCGACAAAATCAAAACCAACATTGGCATGAACATTATCAGAACCCACAATACCGGAGGATTACAATAAATCAGGCGATGGCCATTGCATTAGAGCGGGTTCCAGGCCAGGTCGTAAAAGCGGAATTAGATTACGACGATGGAATGCTGGTATATGAAATTGACGTAAGAACGGCAGAAGGTCATAAGTATGAAGTTAAAATTGATGCGAATACAGGTGCAGTCCTCAGAGTGAAACTAGATTAATGAAACTATATGTGAACAGCCACGAATGGTAACTGATACCATTCGTGGCTGTTCTTTTTTTGATGTTTAGGAAATTATGAAATCTCGTACTGTGGATAAGTTGTAACTTAGTGATTTTACGTCTAGACTCCAGCGCCTAGCCCCTGGAACTGTACGACATGGGTCATGCAACTATTGAAAAGGAAATCGTGATCCTAAGCTGCCTCCTCTGTCGCTTCTAACCTATAGGTCCACCGGGAGGGATTGAACTACATCCCTCCTACTTGTCTGGGCTGGGCATGCGTTTGCGATTTAGTCCATGAAACAGATTAGAAACCCTTTTGCTACTATCACAACTCGAGATTGTTATTACTTTCCAAGGCCTTCGGATTCCATAATTGCATCGACTTTTGCAATTGCATCCGCTTCATCTTCACCATCCGCCGCAATTGTAATGGTAGTGCCTGAAGCTACTCCAAGTGACATAACACCTAAAATGGATTTCAGATTTACTTTTTTACCGACGTATTCCAGTGTAATATCCGATTTGAAAGAACTGACCGCACTAACGAGAGCGGATGTTGGACGGGCATGTAAACCAGCAGTACCTAAAATGGTGTATTGTTTTTCTATCAATGTGTATTCCTCCTAATTGTTAGTATCAATGACTGTATTATAAAAGTTGGTGACTGACTATGGGAGATTATGATTGATTATGAAAGGGATTTCAAGTAATATGAGTTTACAGCTAATTAGAGGTGGTGTTCATATGTTGACAAATGAACGATATGAATTGATTTTAAATTTATTGACTGAGAAAAAGACAGTTAAAATTCAAGAGTTAGTCGATGCGACATCCGCGTCAGAGTCAACAATTCGCAGGGATTTGAACGATCTCGAAGACTTAAATAAATTGGATCGTATCCATGGAGGCGCTACAATAAGCGAGCGAATCACAAAAGAACTTAGTATTTCGGATAAAGCATCCAAAAACCTTCAAGAGAAGATTCAGCTTGCTACTTATGCCGCTTCTTTTGTCCAAGATGGGGATTGTATTTTTCTTGATGCAGGGACTACCACTTTGCAGATGATTCCTTATTTAAAGAATAAAAAAGTGACCGTTGTGACGAATGGATTGACACATGTTGATTCATTGATGGAATACGAAATAACGACTTATTTGACGGGTGGCTATATAAAATCCCGCACGCGTGCCCTTGTGGGACCTCAAACAATCCAGACGCTTGGCGACTATCAGTTTGACAAATGCTTTCTTGGCGTCAACGGATTCCATTTGGAAATCGGCTATACAACGCCAGATCCAGAAGAAGCCGCTGTTAAAAGGCTTGCTTCTACACTCTCGAGAAAAACATATGTCGTGACGGATCATTCAAAATATAACAAAGTAAGTTTTGCTACTATTATGCCACTCGATAAAGCCGTATTGATAGTAAGTGATTTCGAAAAACAAGCTATCAACTTATTGGAGCAAAAAACAACAGTAAAGGTGGGGAAATCATGATTTATACGTGCACAATCACACCCTCGCTTGATTATACTACCTATTTACCCGAATTCAGGAGCGGTAAACTGAACCGTTCTAAAGATGTATATTACTATCCCGGGGGAAAGGGAATAAACGTGTCACGTGTGTTAAGCCGATTAGAAGTTAGCAACATCGCTTTAGGTTTTGTAGGTGGGTTCACAGGTGACTATATTCAACAATCTCTACAGTCAGAAGGGGTTCATACGGACTTTATCCAAACTGAAGAAATTACGCGCATCAATGTGAAAATCAAAGCCGATAAAGAAACAGAGTTAAATGGTCCTGGTCCTGATATAACACTAGAACAGCAACAGCAATTGATGGCGAAAGTGCAGAACATGGAAAAAGGTGATTGGTTCGTTCTTGCAGGCCGTCTTCCTGAATCAATAGCGAAAACTTTTTTCGAGGATATCGCAACTATCTGCAATGACAATGGCGTACATTTCGTTCTTGATACATCGGGTCCTGCATTAAAAGGATTGATTGACATGAAGCCATTTCTTATTAAACCAAACGAACAGGAGCTTGGTGAATTGTTCGATACGGTAATAGAAAACAAACAGCAAGCACACCATTACGCTAAGAAACTTATTGAAAAAGGCGTCGAACATGTCATCGTTTCCATGGGGGGGGAAGGGGCACTGCTCGTTACGAAAGAGGTTGCTGTTTTTGCGGAAGCGCCAAAAGGGAAAGTTGTGAATACGGTGGGGGCTGGTGATTCACTTGTATCCGGGTTTCTTGCATCCTTCACGAAAGAGGGGGATTCAGTTAAGGCATTCCGATCGGGTGTTGCAAGCGGAAGTGCAACAGCTTTTAGAGTGGATCTTTGTGAGAAAAAAGATGTACTAGCATTGCTGGACCAAGTATTGATTAGTTCATTAGATAAGGGGGATGTGAAATGATGAAAATCACACAATTATTAACTGAAGCTACAATTATTTTGGATGTGAAAGCTACATCTAAACAGGATGTATTGACAGAACTGATAAATCAGTTCGATCGTGCAGGAAATTTGAATAATACAGGGGCATTTACACAAGATATTTTGGCCCGAGAAGAGCAAGGGACGACGGGAATCGGCGATGGAATTGCGATTCCACATGCGAAATCAGCAGCTGTTAAGGTGCCGGGAATCGCATTTGGACGTTCTTTACCAGGTATCGACTACGCATCGCTGGACGGCCAGCCGGCTCATCTGTTTTTCATGATTGCTGCGAGCGAAGGAGCAAATAACGACCATTTGGAAGCGCTATCAAGACTAGCTACATTTTTGATGGATTCAAACTTTAGAGAAAAAATTCTAAATGCTACGTCAAAAAATGAAATTCTACAAGCGGTCAATGACAAGGAAATCGAGTTGGAAGGACCTGAAGAGATAGATGAATCAAAATCATCACTTTCACCTACATCGAAAATACTTGCTGTTACTGCGTGTCCAACGGGAATAGCGCATACCTACATGGCGGCACAAAAACTAACTGACAAAGCGAAAGAAATGGGCATTTCATTGAAAGTGGAAACGAACGGTTCGTCTGGCGTGAAAAACCGTTTGACAGACGCGGATATTGCGGAAGCGGATGCCATTATTGTTGCCGCAGATACCAAAGTTGAAATGGCTCGGTTTAGCGGTAAGCCGGTCATACAGACGAAAGTCGGCAAGGCAATCTATGAAACGGAAGAATTGTTGAATCGTGCAATCATTAAAGACGCACCAATCTACAAACATGATAAGTCTAAAGAGGATAGTGACACTTCCGAAACCAAAAACGGTTTTTATAAACATTTAATGAATGGTGTGTCCAATATGCTACCGTTTGTTGTTGGTGGCGGAATTTTAATTGCATTATCGTTCTTCTGGGGTATAAATTCAAGTGATCCGAATAGTGCAGATTACAATGCATTCGCAGCAATGCTAAATACAATAGGCGGTGGAAATGCATTCTTCTTGATGGTTCCTGTATTAGCAGGATTCATCGCGTCGAGTATCGCGGACCGCCCCGGATTTGCTCCAGGTATGGTCGGTGGATTAATCGCGATTACGGTTACAGGTGTTGACGGTGTCAGCGGGGGCTCTGGATTTCTAGGCGGAATCATTGCCGGTTTCCTAGCAGGGTATGTAACAGTTCTTGTTAAAAAAGCATTTGCGGCATTACCCGATGCACTTGAAGGATTAAAACCGGTGTTGTTCTATCCAGTGTTCGGTATTGCGATTACTGGACTCATTATGATGATGATCAATCCTCCTTTGACTAAATTATATACGGGTATGTCAGTATTTTTAGAAGGGCTTGGTGGAACAAACCAGGTACTAGTCGGTATATTATTAGGTGCGATGATGGCAATTGACATGGGTGGGCCGATTAATAAAGCCGCATACACATTCGGTATTGCGATGCTCGATGCACAGAACTTCGGATTCATTGCGACGGTTATGGCAGCGGGGATGGTACCGCCACTAGGCATGGCAATTGCCACGACATTGTTCAAAAAACGATTTACAAAACAAGAGCGTGAAGCGGGGAAAACGGCTTATGTCCTTGGGGCTTGTTTTATAACGGAGGGTGTCATTCCGTTTGCGGCGGCAGACCCGGCACGTGTTATTCCAGCATCGGTAGCTGGAGCTGCATTGACTGGTGGGCTTACAATGCTATTTGATATTGGGTTACGTGCACCGCATGGTGGCGTATTCGTTATGGGGCTTGTCGATGGTGGTATTGGAAAAGTATTGCTATATGCATTGGCGATAGTCGCTGGGGCCATGGTTACAGGTTTACTTGCGGGAATATTGAAGAAGAACAAAATACAGGCGATATAAAAATAGAGAGAGCTGTCCAAAAAGTCATTCGCAGATGGCTATAGGCGGAGCTCTCTTTTTTTTACAAGTAAACGCCTAGTCATTTACATGTATAGGCAATGCGCAACAGTGGAACACTCTCTGTAAAGCGGAGGTGTGAACTTTGGATGACTTTTTTGAAGTGGACTTTTGGGAAATGATTATGAGGGTGACGGTTACATTTTTTGTCCTCCTTATACTTGCACGATTTATGGGGAAAAAACAAATTTCTCAACTGACGTTTTTCCATTACGTAACCGGTATTACGATAGGCTCCATAGCGGGAGAAATCGCGGGAGTATCCAAAACTCCACTTTTGGATGGACTCATAGCAATGATTTGGTGGACATTCCTGACGATGCTCATGAGCTACATTGCATTTAAATCTAAAAAGGCACGGATAATTCTTGATGATCAGCCTACTATCGTTGTATATGAAGGGAAAATAGTTGAAGCTTCCTTGAAGAAGTTGCGTCTCCATCTAAATGACTTAAGTATGATGCTGCGTGAACAAAGTATTTTTTCAATTAAAGATGTTCATTATGCGATACTTGAAACAAATGGACAGTTAAGTGTCTTAAAAAAAGCAGGGCAAGAGGCCGCAACGAAAAAAGATGTAAATGCTCCTGCACAGGTGCCTAAATATATACCGACTGAAGTAATAGCGGAAGGGAAAATTACACCTAAGAATTTAACGGAGCTAAATTTGACGCAAGAATGGTTGTACGAGCAATTGAAAAAACAGGGTATTGGCAATGTAGAACATGTATTTTATGCCGAGGTTCAAACAGATGGAAGTCTTCACGTAGATATGAAGTCCGAAGATGGAAAATAAGGAAAAGCGTTGCGAAAAGGATAGAACTTTTCGCAACGCTTTTCAATGGAGTGTTCTATAATTAGTGGACAGCACACATAAGAGCAGATACTCCCGACTCAATTGCTGCTTTACTGACTGCCTGTGTAACGGCTTTTACAACTCTTTCATCAAAAGGATCAGGAACAATATAATCATCGCGTAACTCGGATTCATTGATCAATGATGCAATAGCATAAGTCGCAGCCAGCTTCATACTTTCATTTATTTCTGTTGCCCGGACATCCAGTGCCCCTCGGAAAATACCAGGAAACGCGAGCACATTGTTCACTTGATTTGGATAATCGGATCTGCCGGTCGCTATGATGCGAACTCCATATGCTTTTGCCAAAGCAGGCGCGATTTCAGGGTCTGGATTGGCCAAAGCAAAGACAATCGGGTCGATGCTCATGGAGTCGATAAGTTCCTTCGTCAATAAATTAGCAGCAGAAACACCTATGAATATGTCAGCATCCGTCATAGCAATTTGTAACGAGCCTGTTAAGTCGTTAGGATTTGTAATCTCAGCAATTTCATCTTTAGTGGCATTCATGCCATTGGGGCGACCTTTGTAAATAATGCCTTTTGAATCACAGATGACAATCTGCTCAAATCCAATATTCTTGAGATGTTTCACTATTGCAATACCTGCAGCACCGGCACCATTGATCACTATTTTAACTGTCTCCATACTTTTATTAACTACCTTTAGAGCATTTAATAAACCTGCGCCAACGACGATTGCAGTACCATGCTGATCATCATGGAATACAGGGATATCACACTCTTCACGTAATCTTTTTTCAATTTCAAAGCAGCGCGGGGCGGATATATCTTCCAAATTGATCCCGCCAAATGTCGGGCTGATGGCTTTAATTGTTTGAACGATGATATCAACATCTTTAGTACCTAGGCAGATTGGAAACGAGTCAATGTTAGCGTATCTCTTTAACAGCATCGCTTTCCCTTCCATTACCGGAAGTGCTGCTTCGGGTCCTATATCACCTAAGCCTAACACGGCAGTTCCATCTGTAATTACTGCCACTAGATTCCCTTTGATTGTATAGTCGTATACCGCATAGGGGTTTTTTGCGATTTCTAAACACGGATCTGCTACTCCTGGAGAATAAGCTAGGCTGAGATCTACACTGTTTTCAAGCGGGACCTTCGATACAGTTTCCATTTTTCCTGTATGAATACGATGCATTTCTAAAGAAGATTGATAACGACTCGTCATTAAATATACCCCATTCCACTTCGTATTTTTTAACTGTTGTTATAAATTTTTACCATGAACTCGAAAAAAACACAAGTCAGAAAATTCAACACAGTTAGATAACTAAGGAGATGTAGCGCTTACATTAGCTTTGTTGCAACGTTTAAGATTAATATATTTTATTTTGATGAAAATCAGTAATACGCTCAAAATAACAAATTCACTATATATATTGAATTAAAGATTCCCATTGAATCTACTGTGGTGCTCAATAATGAGAGAGTTGTAATTCGGGGTGTGGATTGTAGAACGCTTGGTGCTTTAGGGATACCTTCCGCCGTAAGCCGGGATTAGCGCTTCGCATCCAGTCTTACGGCTTCGGCGACCCCTTTGCCGCGCCTGCACTAGGTTGTTCATTACCGAGAGAAATGTGATTTTGAGATGTATATGCTGAGATTATAATGTGATTACTAGTTGATACTACTTATAGTCAAGAAAGATGCACTCCAGGTTGCAGATTTCATCCCTGAAAATGAAATGCGCTTTCTTACATAGACCATCTAGCGAAGGCGCGTCTTCGTGGTAGCCGGAGCGATAAGACTGAAAGTGGTCTTCTTTCTGGCTTATCGCGGGAGGCATCCACAAAGCGTCGAAGCGGTATTAGGGGGAATTCTAATTCATTCCAATTACAAGGGCTTTTTCAGTGGCCTCCCAAAAGCCCTTGTAAAGCGCATACGCCGTATTCATTTGTTCAACATATATAGACTTCAATCAAGTGAGAAATGGAGCGAAGAGGGAGGAAAAGTATACATATTATCACGTCTGTTGATTAACGAAAAAGCTGCGTAGGACGCGACAAAGTCGCATCCTACGCAGCAAGAAATTCTGATGATTGTATAGTAGTCGTTCAGTTCAATGCAATCCGAAGCACCTGTACATAGAGTAACTAGTGTTTTATCAAAAAAGTAAGCAGTCATCTGTTTAACCTATTTAGAAAATAGGTGTTTCGCGCTTTTGATACAAGGTAAGAAAGTATAAGTTTATCTACATGGATTGGTGTCTAGACTTCAGACGCCAGCCCCTCGAGTCGCTTCAGAATTGTCGGGGCTAAAACGGCGTCTTGCGCTTTTCCTTACTCAAATTATTTCCCATTCACGTTCTTTAGCTATAGCTTTTAAGCGGGGTTCAGGTCGAACGGCGACTGGGTTCCCGACAAGTTCTAGAACAGACAAATCGGAAAAACTATCTCCGTAGGCGAAACTATTTTGCCAGTCGATTTCTTTTCCTTGTAGTACTTCTTGAATCTTCTCGTTTTTTCGAGGACCTTGTATATGATAGATTGGCGTCCGCTTATCGGTTTTGCCCTCCTTCATAGGAATTTCGGTACCGATGATGGTGTCGAACTGCAACTCCTTTGTGACGGATTGCAAAAGGGACGTGTAGGCACCAGAAACAAGCATTATATGTATGTTTTCAGCAGCATGCTCTTTTAAACGTGTGATGACTTCAGGATTAAAACCTTCTCGTACCCGATCGGTCAATTCCCCGAAATAGGCATCTAATTCTGTAATGGACATTTGCCCAAGCGCATTCAAGTAGATTTGCATAGAACGTTCTTTCATCTTGGCTTCTGGAACCAGTTTTAACTTGTGTCCGATATAAGGTGGAAGGATGGCCCGATAAAATCGTTTGTAGTTTGGATGATGGACGGGGTGGTATCTTAAATGGTTCATTAGTAGTTGAAAAGTTTCATCTGAATACAGTGTTCCATCAAAATCGAATATCGCAACTCGCATAAAAATCCCCTTTTTCCTGCTATTTGTAATTAATTCCTTGATTTTATCATACAGCGTTTGTAATGTAGAGGCAATTTGAGGATAATAAGAAGTGAGAGCGAGGAGTTTATTAATTATGAAAAAAAATCATAAGAATTCAGCAAGCAGAAAAGAAGATACATCCGTTTATACAGTGAAAGAACCCATGGAGTTATTACCCTTTCTATTGGAAATGATGTCTAAAAGTAGCCGCAACTCGGTGAAATCTATACTGACACGTGGACAGGTCACGGTGAATGGCAAGATGGTAACGCAACATAATCATCCACTTCAGGCTGGACAACATGTTGAAATCCTTAAAAATCGAGCGGCGATGAAAGAAGAGACGTTGGTCGGTGTCACTATCTTGCATGAAGATGACGATATCATTGTTATTAATAAAGAAGCAGGTCTGCTATCAGTCGCTTCTAAAAATCCGGAAGACATGACCGCTTACAGACAGCTAATGGACTATGTAAAAGAAACCAATCCAAGAAACCGAGTTTATGTCGTTCACCGCCTTGATAGAGATACATCGGGTGTGATGTTGTTCGCGAAAAATGAAGAAGTGAAAAATGGATTGCAAGCTGCGTGGAATGAAGTCGTGAAAGAACGTACGTATACGGCACTTGTTGAGGGTGCTGTTAGAAAAAAAGAAGGTACGATTTCATCATGGCTTAAGGAAAGTAAAACATTCAAAGTATACTCAAATCCAACTGATAATGGTGGGCAACATGCTGTAACACATTACAAAAAGCTCCAGTCGAATAGTAACTACTCGTTACTTGAAGTTCAACTGGAAACAGGTCGTAAAAATCAGATTCGCGTTCATATGGAAGACATTGGTCACCCAATTGTTGGTGATAAAAAGTACGGATCTAGCGTTAACCCGATTAAACGGATCGGCCTTCATGCTACGGCATTGGCACTTTTACATCCGCGTACTGGAGAACTCGTCCGTTTCAAAGCGGATGTGCCATCTTCACTAATTTCGAAGTCAAAATGATCGGTTGGTGTGTTCATGAAAATTATATCTTATGATGATTTACAACAAGCTGAGATGGTTCTTTCATTTGGTAAGCAAAAATTGACTGTTTCCGTCTTTATGATAGACGGGTTATTAATTGATACTGGACCAGCTAAAATGAAAGCAAAACTCATACCTTTGTTTGAGCAGTGGGATATAACTAAAGTGATCTTAACGCACCACCACGAAGATCATACGGGATTGGCATATTGGCTTCAAGAAAATACGGAATTCCCGATTTACATTCATGAATCGGGAATTAAAGACTGTGAAAATTGTACAAAGTTGCCTTTTTATCGTAAAGTTTTTTGGGGAGATAGAGAACCGTTCCAACCGATTGAATTGAATGACACGATTACAACAGATAACTACAATTGGGATGTCATTCATACACCTGGTCACGCACATGATCATGTTGCGTTGTTTAATCAGGAAAAAGGTTGGATGTTTGGCGGTGATCTGTATATACAACCGACTCCGAAAAGTTTGTTTGCCTTTGAATCTGTTCCGGAAATTATTACATCATTAAAGAAAATATTGACGTATGATTTTGAAACGTATATTTGCTCCCATGCAGGGGTAAAAGTTAGAGGTAGACAGGCGATTGAGAAAAAGTTGGATTATTTGGAGGGCGTACAACAAGAAGTTCAATCGCTCAATAATCAAGGAATGACTTCGCATGCAATAAGAAAAAAACTATTTCCCAAAAGTCATCCGATGCATTACTTATCCTTCTTTGAAAATTCACCAAAACATATCGTCAACTCGATTTTAAAATGACTTGCAGGCATTGCAATTAGTGGGTGTTAATAAGAAAATCAGGTGCATACTAGAATTCTAGTGTGCACCTGATTTTTTTGATTATTGAAGCGTGTTATTTGGCATTCCGGGTTGACCTTGTGAAGAGGCGAACGAATTCAATAATTGTTGCATATCTTGTGCGGCAAGCTGTGGCACTTGGTAATAATGATGTTTGTTTTGGTAAATCGCCAGTTCATAAGCCATTTCTATACAGTTAGGTACAGAGTCAGCAAGTACGCGACGAACAACGGGGTTACATGTTTCGGTTGCAGCCATCGTTTTCATCGATGCTCCAGCCTTTGCGGAGCCTAGTAAAAAGCCTGAAATGATTTCATCCGATATGTCTGCCACGGACTGCATCGGTTTTTTCGGTTGAGACGGTTTCATACCATATACGAAGTCATTACCTTGTTTCATCTCATACCTTCCTGTAGGATGCGATGGATTTTGTCCAGTTTTGAAACATTCAACTGTAATGTTATATTCATCTAAAGCAAAGCGGTATTGGCGATCCAAAATGTCAAGTAACTCGGGATCTTTCACATGTGTTCGTAATAGCATTGCTTGGTTCAGACATGCGACAGTCCCAGATAATGCCTCGTGGACGTCAAATAATTCATGACCACCATGATTCAGCTGTTGCGGAACGCTTCCCGTATGCATGTTTTCGTGAGTTTGATCGTTCGATTGACCGAATGGATTTTGCGTCACTGTATAAATTCCTCCTTTATGGTTGTTGATTTTCATCAACCATAGTATGGATGATCGTGTGAAAACTATGCGTGGAAATTGTGAAATGAAAACAATATAAGCATAATCTCCTTCTAACTAAAATAGTCTAGAGTAGAGGACATTTTTATTTATGAAAGGCAGATGATAGGTATGCAGATTCATGTGGTTCAAAATGGTCAAAGTTTATATGGAATTGCCCAAGCTTATGGCATCAATTATCAAGAAATTGCACAAGCAAATGAACTACCAGATCCATCACGTATCGTTGTAGGCCAAGCGTTAGTCATACCAATTACAGGCAGCTATCACTGGGTTCAGCCAGGTCAGTCGCTTTATGTCATCGCACAAATGTACGGTTTGACAGTCAATGAGCTCGCAACAATTAATCGACTATCTCCATCCCAGAACTTACGTGTGGGACAACGTCTTTACATTCCAGCGCGACCGAAAAAAACGGCTGAGTCATTACTCTATGTGGAGCCAAGGACTCCAGTAACCGAAGTAATGATTGATGAAGTTAGACAAAGAGTCGATGCACTAACGTACTTAGCCATGTTCAGTTACGAAGCGCAGCGGGATGGGTCATTGAAAGCACCTTCGATTGATGATATACCGAATATAGCGAGTGCTGCAGGGGCGGCGAATGCACTTGTAGTAAGTAATTTGGAGAACTTTGCATTTAATGCAGATCTTGCTCATGTATTATTTACGGATCAGGCAGCACAAAATCGGTTGTTCGGCAATCTCATTCAAGTGGCTAATGAAATTGGTTATAAGGACATACATTTTGATTTTGAGTTATTACATCCAGAAGATCGTGAACTTTATAATAGTTTTCTGCGAAATGCAAGAGATCGATTCCATCAAGCCGGTTTCACAATTTCGACCGCACTTGCACCCATGACAAGTGATGTCAGAACTGGGATTTACGGGGCACATGACTATCGTGCGCATGGAGAGATTGTGGACTTTGTTTCTCTTATGACGTATGAGTGGGGCTACACATACAGCGACCCGCAAGCTGTCAGTCCAATAGGTCCTGTTCGGAATGTAGTCGAGTATGCTGTCAGTCAAATTCCGAGCGAGAAAATATTCTTGGGCCAAAATCTATACGGTTATGATTGGTCTACACCATATCCGAGTCAAGGTGGATCTGCTGCCAGAGCGATAAGCCCTCAACAGGCAATTTTGATTGCGACAGATCGAGAAGTTGATATCGAATACGACTATGTAGCGCAGGCACCCAATTTCGAGTACACGGATGATACAGGAGTACGTCATGTAGTTTGGTTTGAAGATGCACGTAGTATTCAAGCTAAATTTGACTTGATCAAACAGTTCAACTTACGCGGGATTATGTATTGGAAACTTGGTTTAGCTTTTCCACAAAACTGGTTGCTGTTGGAAGACAATTTCGCCATACGAAAAATTACTTAAAAAAAAGAACCGCTGTGCTTAAGCACTCGCGGTTCATTTTTTAAGATTAATTACTCTTTATTGATATAATTGATGAAACTCGTCAGAAACTCTACATCCGGATTGAAAAGTAAAACAGGTAGGAAAACGAAAGTCATTAATAGCATTACGTTCGCACCGATAAATGTACGGAGAATCTTTTTAAATTTCATTGTCCTAACCTTCTTTCTCCTAGTTGTAATTTTCTAATAGCTATTGACAGCTACACTGATAAGTATATGCTTCATCAATCGTTATTTGAATAACTAAATAATACTCTCTCTTCGGAAAAAAGTAAATAATTTTATTTTCCATACATAAATAGGACATAATGTTGTATAATTACTTATTCGACACTAGAAAAAAGTTGTATATATTCATTTTTTCAGCGATAATACTAAAAATGGTAACATGAGTTTGAACTATCATTTAGTAGTGGAAGTAGGGATTTAATAGCTTCCACCTTTAACTTAAAGCAAGAAAGGGATGAGTGAAAATTGACGAAGTTGAATGAAACTTACAATGATAATAAAAAAAGAGCGAATGATTACGTCCATGAAGTCTATGAATTGATCAAGAAAAGAAATCCAGATGAAAAAGAGTTCTTACAAGCAACTAGAGAAATTTTCGATTCGCTTCGACCTGTCTTTTCCAAGCATCCCGATTATATAACAAATGGCATTTTAGAGCGTATTACGGAACCGGAACGCATCATCATTTTTCGGGTTGCATGGGAAGATGATCAAGGTAAAGTACATGTAAATCGTGGTTTTCGTGTCCAGTTCAATAGTGATCTCGGACCGTATAAAGGCGGTATCCGATTCCATCCTTCTGTAAACAGCAGCATTATGAAGTTTCTCGCATTTGAACAGATATTTAAAAATGCGTTAACAGGCCAGCCAATTGGTGCGGGTAAAGGTGGTTCTGACTTTGATCCGAAGGGGAAATCAGACCGTGAAATTATGCGTTTCACTCAAAGCTTCATCACGGAGTTGAGCAGATATATCGGTCCTGATACCGACGTTCCAGCAGGTGATATTGGAGTAGGTAAGAGAGAAATAGGTTATATGTTTGGTCAGTATAATCGCTTGAAAGGCGGTTATGAAGCAGGCGTGTTTACTGGGAAAGATCCAAAACATGGTGGTAGCCTTGGTCGCAAAGAGGCGACAGGGTATGGAACAGTCTACTTTGTTGAAGAGATGTTAAAAGAAGCAGGTTTAAGTTTTGAAGGTAAAAAAGTTGTTGTTTCAGGGTCGGGTAACGTTTCCACTTATGCAATTGAAAAAGCAATGCAGTTAGGCGCTACTGTACTGGCTTGTAGTGATTCAGACGGTTATATTTATGATGAAAATGGAATCGACCTAGATACAATCAAGCGTTTGAAAGAGGTTGAGAACAAACGAATTTCGGAATACGTCAAAGAACATCCGGAAGCAAAGTATTTTGAGGACTGTTCTGCAATCTGGTCAATTCCATGTGACATTGCACTTCCTTGTGCGACGCAAAATGAAATTGATGAGATAGCTGCCCGTATACTGATTGCGAATGGTGTAATTGCAGTCGGAGAAGGTGCGAATATGCCTTGTACGTTGGAAGCGATGGCAGTTTTCCACGAGCATAAAACTTTATTCGGTCCAGCAAAAGCTGCGAATGCAGGTGGTGTTGCGGTATCAGCGATGGAAATGTCCCAAAATAGTATGCGTCTTTCTTGGACAGTTGAAGAGGTTGATGAAAGACTTCAGACGGTCATGAAAAATATCTATACGAGCTGTTTGGATGCGGCAGAAGCATATGGACATCCCGGTAACCTCGTAGTCGGAGCGAATATTGCAGGATTTTTAAAAGTAGCAGATGCAATGGTAGCCCATGGTCTTAGTTAAGCTTATGACAGTCCCATAAAAAGAGTACACAAGCTGAAAATTGTGTACTCTTTTTTATTTCGGAAAAATTTCAACAAAACTATTGTGTAAAATTGAAAATATGTTATTATAAAAATACAAAGTGTTGCATAAACATACAACTAGATGAATGAATGGAAGGGGATTTTAATTATGAGTAAGAAAAAAGTAGTTTTAGCATATTCAGGTGGACTAGATACATCTGTGGCAGTACAGTGGCTAACAGAACAAGGATATGATGTAGTTGCAGTTTGTCTTGATGTCGGAGAAGGAAAAGACTTGGACTTCATCCAGGCGAAAGCGTTGCAGGTTGGAGCTGTAAATAGTTATGTCATTGATGCGAAAGAGGAATTCGCACAGGAGTATGCGTTGCTCTCACTCCAAGCTCAAACTTATTATGAAAACAAATATCCACTTGTATCGGCACTATCACGTCCGCTTATTTCGAAAAAACTTGTTGAAGTGGCTCATAAAGAAAATGCTACTGCAGTTGCACACGGCTGTACTGGAAAAGGGAATGACCAAGTACGTTTCGAAGTGGCAATTAAAGCATTGGATCCATCATTGGAAGTTATTGCCCCTGTCCGTGAGTGGAGTTGGTCGCGTGAAGAAGAAATTGCTTACGCAAAAGAGAAGAATATCCCGATTCCAATCGATTTAGAAAGCCCATATTCTGTCGATCAAAACTTATGGGGACGTGCTAATGAGTGTGGAATTTTGGAAGATCCTTGGGCAGCACCACCTGAAGATGCATTCGGTCTTACAGTTTCAATTGAAAATGCACCAGATACGTCAGATGTTATTGAAATTGATTTTGTAAAAGGTGTGCCTGTCAGTATTGACGGTCAGCAATATCCACTCAGTGAACTGATTCTAAAACTAAATGATATTGGTGGAAAGCACGGAGTAGGAAGAATTGACCATGTAGAAAACCGTCTTGTTGGGATCAAATCACGTGAAGTGTATGAATGTCCAGGAGCAATTATATTGTTGAAATCACATAAGGAATTAGAAGATCTGACACTTGTTAAAGAGTTGGCTCATTTCAAACCAATTATTTCACAAAAGTTGAGTGAATTAATTTATAATGGCTTGTGGTTCTCACCACTGAGAGATGCATTAGAAGCGTTCATCAAAGAAACACAGCAATACGTTAATGGAACAGTGCGTGTGAAGTTGTTCAAGGGGCATGCGATTGTAGAAGGCAGAAAGTCAGCTAATTCACTTTATGACATGAATCTTGCAACGTATACGTCTGATGACTCCTTTGATCAATCTGCAGCGGTTGGGTTCATCAAGCTTTGGGGATTACCTACAGAAGTTCACAGCATGGTAAACAAGAAGCAAACAGTGAAAAATTAAGCACTATCCATTCACTTCTGTTGATTAACCAAAGTAACCAGTGAGTAACATGATCACCTACTGGAAGCTATGTGTATAGTTGACTTTGAGTTACTTTGGATAGAATGACTTCTATATGATTACCGAGATGTCTGAATATGTAGGGATGTGACTTTGTCGCATCCCTACATATTTTTTCGGTGATCGTATGGTGGTCCTTCATCCGTCGCGCTTCAAATGCATTAATACACAGAGTGCTGAAACTTTCTATATATGTTGAATTAAAGAATCCCATTGAATCTGCCGTGGCACTCAATAATAAGAGAGGTGTTATTCGGGGTGTGGATTGTAGAACGCTTGGCGCTTTGGGGATGCCTCTGGCTGTAAGCCTGGATTAGCGCTTCGCATCCAGTCTTACAGCTTCGGCGACCCCTTTGCCGCGCCTGCGCTAGGTTGTTCATTATCGAGAGAAATGTGATTTTGAGATGTATATGTCGAGATTGTAAGGTGATTACTAGTTGATACTATATAAATGAATCCCATTGAACCGCTACAGCGCTAGCGGATGCCTCCCGAGCAGCTTCGCCGCAAGTCTTATGGCTTCGGCTACCCCTGTTAAGGCGCCTTCGCTCAGTATATATACCGGATTCAACATATATAATTATATTCAAGAAAGACGCAATCTAGGTTGCAGATTTCATCACAGATAATGAAATGCTCTTTCTCACATAGACCATCTAGCGAAGGCGCAACTTCGTGGTAGCCGGAGCGATAAGACTGAAAGCGGTCTTCTTTCTGGCTTATCGCGGGAGGCATCCACAAAGCGTCCAAGCGGTATTGGCGGGAAATCTAATTAGTTCTAAGTATTGGGACTTTTTCAGTGGCCTCCTAAAAACCTTTGTAAAGCGCATACGCCTCACGGTAAATATGTCGTGATAATTTCGCCGAAAGCGGATCGGAAATGATCCAGTGAAAATGGATTTTTCCAGGCCCTACTCACCAGTATTTTATGCAAACAAATGGTTAATGACAGACGTGCTATCCATTCAAAGAACCATCTACTTTTTAAAGGTAGATGGTTCTTTGAGCTGTATGATTCTTTGGGTGTAGAGAGGGGACTAGTCGGATATCATCAATTGCTCTGAAAAGGTGAATTCTTCCAACTTATTTTTGAGTAAAGACATAGACTGTGATAGTATGAAAAAATGTGAATATGAAAAAACTTCAACTTTAGCAAAACATTTCTAGTTCACGATTCGAATTTAGGAGGAGAATAGTATGGAAGAGAAAGCTGTGAAGAAAAAGTCACCCAAGTTATTAATGATTATGTTATTAACTGGATTGGTCATTGTAGGCGGTAGCGTGTCGGCATTTTTCTTGGTGAATAAGTCACCTAAAGTACAATATTTTTTAGCAGAAGCAGAAACGTTTAAACAAATGGGAACTATTTTGGAAGACCGTTATAAGAACGAACTAAGATGGTTGGAAGTTCAAGAGGAAAAGCCAGTTGAAACGAACTTTGATCTTTCCGGCGAATGGAATGATCCGTCTGTTGACCATGAAATGCAGGAAGTACAAAGCATTGTCAATAGTGCTAAAATATCTAGTAAACAAGTCTATGATCCGGTCAAAAAAGAACTCGAAGTGGATCTTAGGGGAGAACTAGGCAGTGTTAACATGGACTTCGGTTCGGTTTTTGTGACAACTGAGAAACTAGTGGCTTCATTTCCATTCATGGATGAACTAATTCGCTTCGACGATAAGGATTTCGGGAAGTTAATGAGAGAAACGGATCCAGATTATGAAGGAAATGAAAATCTTGGTCTATCCCAATTATTCGAAGGTGGATTTTCGATGACGGAAGAATCACGTACATATGTCGAAAACGAATATATCACGTATCTCATTAAAGAGATTCCTGAAGAGGCATTTACGAGCGCAAAAGAAGAACTTACAGTGTTTGATGAAAAAATAAAAACTAAAAAAACCAAGATGGATCTTACAGAACAACAAGTTAAAACGTTATTAAAAGATTTATTGAAAAAAGCGAAATCAGATGAAAAACTTAAAGCTATACTGAAAGAGCAATTGACACTTACTTCATTTGCTGGGGATACTTCCGACAATGAACTTGCAACTATAATGGATGATTTTGAAAATGGGCTTGATGAAGCGATTGAAGGTGTGGACGCTATTAAACTTCCTAACGGACTGCAATCGACAATCTGGCACCATTCAAACAAAATTGTGAAACGTGAATTCGCAATGGGTGTTGGAGAAGATAAGACGGATGTCGATACGTTAATGATTAATGGAACTCAATTGCTAGATAAAACAAGTCAAAAGTGGGATTTCACAATGGGGGTAGAAGATTCCTTCGGTGATGAAAACTTTGTGAAAATTATTGGTGATTTAAGTTGGAAAGATCAGAAGGCAACTGATTCCATAACATTTTCGATGGATGATATGAAGTTCATCTATAAAGGAAAAGAACAACTGGAAGATAAGAAACGTACATTTACTCGTTCGTTTGGCTTTACAGATGGAAATGTCGATCCAGCCGTTATCTGGAAAGGGAGTGCTACACACGAAAGCGATTCTATGAAAGCGAATCATGAATTTACTTTCAGTGAAGAAACAATGGGCGCTGATATGTTCAATCTCATTTTAAAGCAACAAGGAAAAGTTGTGAAAAAAGTAGATATGCCAGTAGAAACAGAGGGCACAGTGAATATTGGTAAAATGAATAAGGATGAATTTGATGCATTCACTGAAGAAATCACGGTGAAAGTCCAAGAATGGATGTTCGGATTTATGGAGGATTTACAAGGTGAAATAGGCGAGTTTTAAGAATGGAAGTGACCATTATGCTATCCATGAGAAGAATACTATTTTTCATGCGCCAATATAATAAACAGTTGAAGAAGAAGTGGGCAACACTTCTTCTTCTTTTTCTATTTCCAATTATTTTGATAGGCTCACTGTTGCTCCTGGTGGCTGGTTTACTGCTGCCTGAAGAAGATTCACCAATCCGGGTGGCTTTGGTTGATGAAGACAGAACGCAGGAAACGATACTGTTTAGTGGGCTACTGGAAGAAACAGCCTCGGATAATCAGTTCATCCAAATCATATCAATAACGAAAGAAAATGCTGTGAAACTTATGGAGCAAAACCAAATCAGTTCCTATTTTACATTTCCGAGCGGATTTACGGAGGATTTGTATGAAGGTCAATCCGTGACGGTTCCTATTGTTGGAAACCCATCGCGTCCAACAGATAGTTTTCTTGTGAAAGAGTTAGTGGAAAGTATGATGCGTTACATCTCTGTAGCTCAGTCGACTATTCTTACCGTCAATGAGTACGCAAAAAAAACGGATATGCCCAAAGAAGAACGACAAGAAATGATGTTTCAACAGTTTATGGATTTCAGTTTGTACACACTTGGAAAAGATAAGCTACTTGATGAAGAAATGATTACAAATGTGGCGACGTCATCACCAACGCACTATTACATATTGTCCGGCTGGTTTATAACTATGTCAGTCTGGCTTTTCGCCATCTATACTATTTTAGGGAAAGAAGAGCATTCCTCGATGCTAATTCGGATGAAACTGTTCGGTGTAACTACGTGGCAACCTATCCTCGCAAGAATTCTGGTCTCTTTAGGATATAGCCTTGTCGTTGCGGCAGTAGCCTTTTTCATTATCGGTGAGTTTGTTGGATTTGAACTTTTCTTTATTGATTATTTCCGGTTTGGTTTATTTACTATTCTTAATGCTTTATTGTTTTTAGTTGGCATAGCGCTAATCGATGTCTGGATTTCATCTCGAAAAGTCATTCTTTTATTACAAAGTTTCTATACGTTCGTACTAATTTTCACAAGTGGTGCAGTTATACCGACGCTCTACTTTCCGCAAGTGATACAAGGTGTTTTACCGTATATCTTTTCATACGTTAGCTTGAATTGGATGATTGATATTGTATTGGAAGGGCGAAACTATGCGAACTTCATAACACTAACTGTCATTGCTACTATCGGACTACTCCTTCTTTGGCTATCAACAGTCGGAAAAGAGAGGTGGATTCGATGAAAAATGTTGTGTTTATCCGCTTGATGCGTTTGAAGAAGGACTGGAAAAGTCTTTTATGCTGGATGCTTCTGCCAATCGTTATGACAGTGCTAATTATGCAAGGTGTTGTGACTTGGCAAGAGGAGACTAGAGTGCCGATAGCTCTTGTCGTTGAGGAACAGACTGAAATGGCAGCGCGTCTAGTTGACGATATCGCGAGTACGGAGCTTCTCCATATCCAGTTCATATCCCTAGATGAAGCACTACATAAACTCGAACAGCATGAGTTGGATAGTGTGTTCGTTATTCGCAAGGGGTATGAAGATTATATACTGGCAAACCGGCGAAATCAGCTTATCGAGGCATACTCTTCCAATCGGTCTTTTGCTTATCGAGCTGTCGTCGAAACGATTACGTCCTATGCTCAACAAGATGCAGCCCGTTCAAAAGCAGCTTTCGTTATCAAACAATTATTCTCTGATTATGGTATGGAAGATGAATGGAGTTACGAAGAAGTTATTGAGAGTAGTCGCGAAAGGGAAAAAAGTGAAGCACTGCTCCGATCGAGTTTTTCTTATTATGATAAGGAAAATACCGCTGAAGAACAAACGTTACCGCTACTGAAAGCATGGGGTGTTTGGGCATTCTTCGCAATCATCACGACATTCTTCCTATTCGACTGGATGCTAAAAGAAAATCGACCATCGATGCGTCAGCGCTGGTTATTCACTGAAATCTCTTTTAAAAAGTATGCATGTTTATCATTGCTGTTTTTTACAGTTATCATTTTCCTCATGGATCTTGTCACGGCGTTCATCTTCTCATCATTATTCCAGGAAGCATGGACAATTCGAGTTCTGATTTCACTATTTACTTTCCGGCTGACGATAAATTTGCTGGCGTTTCTACTCGCAAGCGTCTACAAGCAATTGTTTATGTACTATATAAGTGGCTTGGGGATTGCGTTGTTGCTGATTGTAGTCGGTGGGTCAATCATACCGATGGATGGGCTAAAGGGGAAGTGGCCGTGGATTGAAGAACTTAGTCCGGTCCAATCGTTACTGGATGGGACGATACCTCTGACATGGCTTTTCGTTATGATTGCTTTGCTCACTGTTTGGATTCATAGAGGAGGGAAGGCAAATGCTTGACGTGACGGGACTACAGAAAAAGTACAAGGAAAAGACCGTTTTAGAAAATGTGTCTTTTCAAATGAAGCCTGGAGAAATTGTTGGTCTCGTTGGGGAAAATGGTGCAGGAAAATCAACCTTGCTTCAACTATTGGCGACAGTTATTCAGCCGACTCAAGGCGATATTCAATTGGATGAACTTTCTTATATGACTGATGTAAAGGGCATCAGGCGCTTAATCGGTTATGTCCCTCAAGATATATCGGTTTGGGAGGAACTCACAGTAGAGGAAAATATGCTTTTTTTTGAACAGCTGTCGTGGAAAAAACGTACAAAAGAGGAATGCCGGCAACTTTGTTTGGATATGCAATTGACGCATTGGAAGGAGGGAGTTCAATCGTTATCGGGCGGTATGAAAAGGAAATTGAACCTAGCAATCAGCCTGCTCCATGATCCGACTTTCTTGTTGTTAGATGAACCTACAGTTGGTATCGATCTGAAATCCAAAAAGGAGATAGGTTCATATTTGCATAGGTTGGCGAAAAATGAAGGGAAAATGATTATGTACACTTCTCATGATATGGACGAAATTACTACCGTTTGCGACCGAGTTTATGCAATCGGAAAAGATCCGTTTTATATGAATTTATTGATGGAGAATAAAATTTTCGTAGAACAGTTGAAATGAGTGATTGTAATGAAAAAATCAAAGAAAATAGCTATAGCTTGTGCAATTGCACTTACTATTTTTAGTCTGTTTTTATGGTGGCTAACGGGCAAATGGATGGATGAGGGATTAGAACCTGCAGCAGATGGCACGAATGACTATGTAATCGTACTCGGTGCTAGAGTGAAAAAAGATTCTCTGTCGCTATCATTACAGTATCGTTTGGATGCTACGCTACAGTACGCTAATGAGTATCCACATGTGACGATAATCTTATCAGGCGGGCAAGGTCCGGATGAGCCTATTAGCGAAGCGGAAGCGATGAGACGGTTTCTAACGGAGAATGGCATCGCCGAGGAACGGCTTATTTTAGAAGCGGCGTCTACTTCCACTTATGAAAACATTTTATTCTCGAAAAAGTTGTTGCCGTCTGAAATTAGTTCAATCACAATCATCACAAGTGATTATCACCTGGCGAGAGCAAGGAAAATTGCGGCTAGCCTTGGACTCGAGTCAGATGGAGTGTCGGCTAAAACGCCGAAAGTAGTGGCAGCAAAATTGACTGTGAGAGAACGTATCGCCCTTGTGAAAACGTATATTGTAGGGAAATAAGAAAAGCGCAAGGCGCCGTTTAGACGCGACAGGCATAAGTCGATCCAGTGAAGTGGCGCTCTTTGCCACGTAACTGGATTGCTTATGACCAGAGCGGCTGGCGCCTGGAGTCTAGACACAAAGAAAAGCGCAAGGCGCCTGGTGAAAAACTTATAATTTCTTAACTTATAAACGGGCAACCGCCATTTTTAATGATGGTTGATAAGAATTCGCTTTTCGTGGGAATAAATAGTACTACATGCTGAAAAAAGTGTTTTCAATGCTAAACGACGGTATCTAATTACAGTGAAGGAAAACTAGTATTCTATGTCGAATTAGTCAAGAATAGTACTGGTTGGCACGGTTAAATGCGAAGGTGGTGTGACAAGGAGTTATACCGAGGTAGGGTGTTCGCAAAAACATAAAATAGGAGGAAGGTTATGGTGAAATCGAAGTTCAAATTTCGAATGCTTTTTGTAATTGCACTTATGATCCAAATGATTGTTGTACCGTACCGTTTTGCAGCAGCTGAAATAGATACAAGTGCTCCTTCTTGGATGCTGCCAATCGATTATCTTGCTATAGGTGATTCATTGGCAGCAGGTGTCACTCCTAACAATGAATTAGGGAAGGGCTATGCAGATTTCTTAGCGGTGTCAATGATGGAGATAGGGGCTTTGAAAACATATAACAAAGGATTCTCGTATCCAGGCTATAAAACAACAGACGTTTTAAATGATATTAAACTGAACGTCACAAAGGATATCCAAGGCATTGGCTTTGAAGAGAAGACAGCTAAACTTCAACAATCCATCAAAGATGCAGAAGTTATCACAATTAGCGCCGGTGCAAATGATATTTTACCGCATTTCAAACAAGATCCTACGACAGGTAAGGCCATTATTGATCAGAAAATGGCGCTGACGACGCTTCAGCAAGTAGGTACAAACTACAAATCGATTATGGCTCAAATCAATGAAATCAATCCTGATGCGCAAGTGTATGTCATGGGTTACTATAATCCGTTTCCTTATATGTCGGAAGACCTGCAACCATTGCTCAAACAATTACTAGATATGTTGAATAAAGCCATTACAACAGGCCTAGTGGGGACGCAAGCAATCTTCGTGCCTACTGGTGACGTAATCGCGTCAGACTACAAGACCTACCTTCCAAATCCGGAAAATATCCACTTAAGTGAAGCAGGCTATAAAAAAGTGACTGAGCAATTTTGGGCGAACATGCTACCAGCTAATACATGGATCACAGGAGGTAGCCTCGTCGCCGATGCGCCGGGTCCAAACTCGGTGAAATTAAACTGGCAACCAGCTAGTGATAATGTAGCCGTAACGAGTTATGAAATATACAGTGGTGAAGAAAAACTAGCAACTGTAGCTGGAGACATTACGACATATAAAGTAGAAAATCTTACTGCAAATACAACGTATGTTTTTTCAGTAATGGCAGTAGATCAAGCTGGAAACAAAAGTGTTCATAATCCAATAATCAGTGTAACTGTTGCAGATTCATCGACACCAACACCAATATTATTCTCGGATATCGCCAATCATGGCTTGAAGAATTATATTGAACATGCAGCCGTAGCTGGAATCATTGGTGGCTACCCGGACGGGACATTCAAACCTGATCAAAACTTAACACGTGTGCAAGCCGCTACAATAATTGTACGCGCATTAGGTCTGAAAACGGATGAAGTAGCCCCATTTGGCGATATTGGTAATTATGCAGATAAGACCAAAGCTGACATCAATGCCGCTTATAAATATGGAATTATTAAAGGGAATAAAGGAAACTTTAATCCAACTGATTTAGTAACACGCGCACAATTGGCTTTAATGATTGAACGTGCATATGGAAGCATAACAGGAAAGGCATATAAGGCCTCTACTAAAGCACCTTATTCCGATTTCGGAAACTATAATGCGGAAGTAGTAAATGCCATTTCAATGCTTCATGAATTAGATGTTGCAACTGGATTCGAAGGAAAATTCATGCCGAGCAGCTCAACTACACGTGCACAAGCTGCAAAAATGGTTGTTAATTTTATCTCTATATTTAAACAAGCGGAGTAATAGTGTGTAAAAACGGTCCAGTCCGTCTCTAGTTAGTAGAGGCGTACTGGACCGTTTGATTAAAAGAAAAGTCATGTCTGTTGATTAACCATTAATTCGCATAAAAAACTGGTGAGAAGGGCTTGAAAACTTCATTTTCACTGGACCATTTCTGGTTCGCTTACGGAAAATATTCATACCCCTTTAAGGAGGAATTGCAGTTCATTCTTCCTTAAAGGGGTGTGTGTGGTTAAAAGCGACTCCGTCACTTCTAGCCACACTCTTTTCAGTAATCCTGTTGTGAATAATTGCCTGTCGCGTTCCTACACTATTCAAGTGAAAAATGCAGCTGCTTTGAAAGAAATGAATAGATGACTTTCTACAGAGATTGTAAGTGCCCGAAGATACAATTTCGGGCACTCTAGTACTTTGTACAATGTGTTTCTTACTTACTTTTAGCAAAGAGTATGCATGTAATCATGTGATACCTTATAGAAAGTGACACTTCTTTAAAATAAAAAAGAAAAACCATAGAGAAAGCATCAGCCGCCAAAATTGCATCTTTGGCGGCTTTTCTCTAGTGAAAAAGGCAGCTATTCTTTCGTCCAAAAAAACTTCAGCACTACGTGTAGTTATGCATTTGGAGCGCGGCGGATGAAGAACCACCATACGATTACCGAAAAAAGTGTGTAGGGATGCGACAAAGTCGCATCCCTACACATCCAGGCATCTCGGTAATCGTATAGAAGTCGTTCAATCCAAAGCAATCAAAATATAACTATATGCACAGCACCCAGTGTGTGATCAAGTTATTTACAGGTTGTTTTTGGTTAATCAACAGGCGTGAAGAAAAGTATAAGTTTTTCAACATGGAATAGTGTCTAGGAGCTGGAGCTTTTCTTAATTCACATCATATTACTAATTGCGTGAAAAGTAGGTTTTTCATTATCGAATGTAGTGATATACTTGAATCCAATCGACTGCAATAATTTTAGTGATTCACTGAATTGGAATGCAATGTCTTCAGGTTTATGTGCATCGGAACCAAGTGTGATGATTTCGCCTCCGCATTGTTTATATAGTTTCAAAATATCATCACTTGGCATGCCGTTTGCCAGTCCGTAGCGGACACCAGAAGTATTCAATTCAATTCCTTTACCTTCTGGAATAATAACGTTGAAAATAGCCGTCAATTCAGTATGGAAAGGGTTATCACACGGTTTTTTTGTGTACCTCTTCACGAGGTCAACATGACCGAGGATATTAAATTGTTTATAGTTTTTTACACAATATAATAACTCTGCATAATAAATACCATACGCTTCTTCTATGGTTTTATGCTCGAAAAATTCTCCGTAGTGTAATCCTTTTTTCTCAACGGTATGCATGGAGCAAATGACGAAATCGAATACTTCCTTAGCCATAAGCTCGTCGTATTTGTCCAGTATATGTGGTTGTACACCGATTTCAACGCCTTTTTTTATACGAATACGCCCTTCATATTTCTTCTGCATTTCTATCAATTTGCTTGCGTACTCCTTTTTATCAAAATCAAAAACGATTGTATCATCGGGATATTCATAGTCGATATGTTCTGTAAAACAAATTTCAGTCACTCCTTTTTGAATCGCTCCCTTAATCATATCTTCCATTGGAACTGGGCAGTCTGCTGAGAACGAACTGTGCATGTGATAATCGAACATTAATAATCATTCCTCCTGTTGACATTTCGTTGGTATACCTTTATAGTACTAAATAACTTTAGTCTAGTAAAGTAGTGAAGTAAGGGGTGTTGGAAATGGTTAGAAACGAAGTGTATCCTGAACGAATGTTAAGTGATAGTGAAAAGTTTGAAAGAGTCATTAAGACGATCAATAAGCGCTTTACCACATATGGCTATAAACGCATTAAAACATCGGCTTTTGAACAATATGATTTATATTCAAAAGTAAAAAGCTCAATCAACCAAAATGAAATGATTAAAGTAATCGATCATACAGGGCAAGTATTGGTATTGCGACCCGATGTCACGATTCCAATCACAAGAGAACTGGTACAAAATTTCCCGGACCTTTCAAGTGAACTTAGATATTTTTATGTACAAGAGGTGTTCCGTCAGCCATTTGATAAAAATGACAGTATCGAACGCACACAAGCAGGCATTGAATATTTTTGCGATAGTTCACCTGAAGCGGATGCAGAAGTAATTGCACTAGCGTGTCACTTAATGAAAGATTTAGGATTTAATGATATTAAAATAGAATTAGGGCACGCTGGATTTTTCAATGAGCTTGTCCAGAATTTACCACTTACTTCACTTCAAATTGATCAATTGAAGTCATTGATACAAGCGAAAAACGTTGTAGAAATTGGACCTTTTCTTCAGAACCTAAACATTGACGATGATGTGAGAGAAGTAATCGAACGGATCCCGTTTTTATACGGTAACCCAGTTGATGTGAGTGAACGGACAACAGGGATCGCCTTAACGGAAAAAATGCAGGACACGCTCGATTACTTAATGGATGTTTACAGTATATTGAAAATGTACGGATTAGAACAGTATATCGTCATGGATTTGGGATTGATTAATCATATGGGTTATTATTCAGGGGTTATTTTCCAAGGATATGTCGAAAGATTTGGGAAACCTGTTTTAATGGGCGGGCGCTACGATGAGTTAGGAAACGAGTTTGGTGCTAGACTTCCAGCGATTGGGTTTGCATGTGAAATTGAATCGTTAGTTAAAGCGACAGATAGCAGGGAAGTTACATCCCGCTTTCCAATCGATGTAAAAATAACATATGCAGATAGCCAATTGGAACAAGCCATTGCCATCTCCAATGAATTACGGGAACGAAATTATAGTGTGCTGTCATTTTCAGAGCATAAGGAACAGGCAGATCCACGACAGAGTGTTTACTCCATACGTTTGGAGAAAGAAAATAATTCATTTCTATATAAAGATAAAGTTACACCATTTCCGGACTTAAAGGCTTTGCTGGAATTACTCGTAGGGGGATTGAATTGAAATGACACATCTTACAATCGCCATGGCGAAGGGACGTACTGCTGATAAAGCGTTAGCGTTTTTTGAAAAAGCAGGCATTCGTTTTTCAGAATATCATGATAAAAGCAGGAAGCTTGTTATCTATGATGATGAAAATAAAGTGAAACTCATTTTCGTGAAAGCAGTTGATGTTCCAACCTATGTCGAAAAAGGAGCAGCAGATATCGGAATTGTTGGTAAAGATACGATTATGGAAGATCCAGTTGATGTCTATGAACTGTTGGATCTTGGAATTGGAAAATGTCAGCTGGTTGTTGCCGGATTTCCGGATAAACAATTTCCGAGTAGTACGTTGCTGACAGTTGCTTCAAAGTATCCAGCAGTGACAAAAGCCTATTTTGACAGCAAAGGAATTCGTATTGAGACCATCAAGTTGAATGGCTCTATCGAACTGGCTCCGCTTATTGGTATGGCAGATGTCATCGTTGATATTGTTGAATCGGGCAAGACACTAAAAGAAAATGGATTAGTCGTCTTGGAGACAATTGCAGATGTCAGTGCACGATTGATTGTTAATAAAGCAAGTTATGCGACAAGAACCAGTCAAATCCAGCAAGTCATTTCGGACTTAAAAGCTGCATTGGAGTGATAATTTATGCGAATTGTAACGTTGGAACAATATACAAAAGAGAAAGAGCAGCAAACGGCAGTACAAACAACTAATTTTGAATTTGACCGAACTGTGCTTGGAATTATCGAAACAGTCCGTGAAGATGGGGACCAGGCATTAAGAAGCTTTACCGAACAGTTTGACGGCGTGTGGCTAGATAACTTGATTGTAACGCCTGAGGAGTTTGCGGAGGCGCGGACGTTGATTACAGGGCAATTCCTAAGTGCTCTTAGAAAAGCAAAGCAAAACATTACTACGTTCCATGAAGTTCAAAAAGAACAGTCTTGGTTTATTAATCAAGAACAAGGAATTGTTCTTGGTCAGAAAGTGACGCCTTTAGACAGTGTCGGTATATACGTACCTGGCGGAAAAGCGGCTTATCCATCGACTGTTCTCATGAATGCTATTCCGGCAAAAATTGCGGGAGTCGGAAGGATTGCAATGGTGACACCACCTCAAGCGGATGGCAAAGTGAATCCACATGTGCTCGTAGCAGCGCAAGAAGCCGGTGTCGATATCGTCTATAAAATTGGTGGTGCTCAAGCGATTGCAGCATTGGCGTATGGGACGGAAACAGTAAAAAAAGTAGTGAAAATCACGGGGCCTGGAAATGCATTTGTTGCACGGGCGAAAAAATGGGTTTTTGGTGACGTAGCCATCGATATGATTGCAGGACCGAGTGAGATTTGTGTTGTTGCAGACAATAGCGCTGTCCCAGTGTTTGTCGCTGCTGATCTATTATCACAAGCGGAGCATGATGAACGGGCAACAGCTGTATGCGTAACGACGAGTCAATCATTTGCTGAAGCACTTCAAAAAGAAGTGATAAAGCAAACTGAACAAGCAGATCGTAAGGGAATTATTGAAGTTTCAATCGCTGATAATGGGCGCATTATCTTGGTTGAATCGTTGGAGGAAGCATACGACTTTGTTAATAAATTGGCGCCGGAACATTTACAGCTTATGGTGGAAAATCCGATAGAGCAATTACCGTTCATTCACAATGCAGGAGCAATCTTCTTAGGAAACTATTCACCGGAGGCATTGGGCGATTATATGGCAGGTCCGAATCATACATTGCCAACGAGCGGGACATCGGCATTTTCATCGCCGTTAGGTGTCTATGACTTTATGAAAAAAACGAGCATTATTCAGTATACGGAGCAAGCATTGCAAGAAGTAGCCGAAGACATTATCACAATTGCGAATGCGGAAGGCTTAACGGCCCATGCAAATTCAATTCAAGTAAGGAAGGCGGATTTGAATGCGGAGTAAATCGATTTCAAGACAGACAGCGGAAACAAAGATTAACTTAGACTTTGCGATTGATGGAAGTGGAACAACAACTATTAAAACAGGAGTGGGCTTTCTCGATCATATGCTGACATTGTTCACAAATCACGGTCGATTCGATTTGGCTGTTGATTGTGAAGGCGATATCGAAGTAGACCAGCATCACTCCGTCGAAGATATCGGAATTGTATTGGGACAAGCGTTCTATGAAAGTATCGGATCAAAGGAAGGCATCGAGCGTTATGCGACAGTGTCAACACCTATGGATGAAGCATTATCAACAGTTTCTATCGATATAAGCGGGCGTCCATTTTTTGTTTATAACGTTGAGGGATTGAAAGATAAAGTAGGGGAATTCGACACTGAGCTTGTTGAGGAGTTTTTCCAAGCATTCACAAGCCATGCCAAAGTAACATTGCATATCAATTTGCAGTACGGGAAAAACAGTCACCATATTATCGAATCAATTTTCAAAGGATTCGGACGTGCATTGCGCGTAGCAAGTGCGATTAATCCAGATGTAAAAGGAGTTCCATCTACGAAGGGAATGCTATAAGAATATTACCTTTACACACTTGGTAATTTTGTTTTGTGTGCAGGTACTGCTCGAATTCATAATTTACTAAGCGAAGGCGCCTTACAAGGGGTAGCCGAAGCCATAAGACTGGCGGCGAAGCTGCTCGGCTTATGGCGGGAGGCATCCCCAAGCGCCGTAGCGGATTTAATGGAATTCTATATATAAGGGGGAACACCGATGATTTTATTTCCAGCAATTGATATACGTGATGGTAAATGTGTTCGGCTAATTCAAGGTGATTATGACCAAGAAATTATCTATAATGACTCACCAACAGCGATGGCTCTGGAGTGGGAAAAGCAAGGTGCTGACTACATTCACGTCGTCGATTTAGATGGGGCGAAAACAGGTAATTCATTAAATCGCGAAGCCATTCAAGCGATTGCTAAAAACGTATCGATACCAGTTCAAGTAGGTGGCGGAATTCGGACGATGGAGATCATTGACGCACATATTGCATCCGGCGTTAGTCGCGTGATCATCGGAACGGCAGCGATTCAAGATAAACCATTTTTAAAGCAAGCCGTAGAAAAATACGGTGATAAAATTGCAGTTTCCATCGATGCAAGAAAAGGATTCGTTGCAACGGATGGCTGGACGGAAACAAGTGATGTATTAGCAGTTGACTTGTTAATAGAACTAGAAGTAATCGGTGTGAAAACAGTCATTTATACAGATATTTTGAAAGACGGAATGATGCAAGGACCTAATTTTAACGAACTGGAAATGATGGACAATGCGTCTTCCATCGACATTGTGGCTTCAGGCGGCGTCTCCACGGAAGAGGATATCATTCAGTTACGGAAACTAGATTTATATGGAGCAATTATTGGTAAAGCATTGTATGAAGGTAAAATATCTTTAGAAAAAATATTAGGGGGACAACGAGGATGACAAGCAACCGGATAATACCATGCCTAGATTTTGATAACGGGAAAGTCGTAAAAGGGAAAAAGTTTTTAGAAGTTAAAGAAGTTGCAGATCCACTGACATTGGCCAAGAAATATGTAGCTGACGGTGCAGATGAACTTGTGTTTTACGACATTGCTGCTTCGACAAATAATCGTGCCATGTTCCTTGACCTTATTGCAGAAATTGCGAAAGAAGTACCCGTACCATTTATTGTCGGTGGGGGTATACGGACTGTCGAAGATATTCAGAAGGTGTTTGATGCTGGCGGGGACAAAGTATCCATCAACAGTGCAGCGCTCAGCAATCCATCTTTAATTGAAGAAGCGTCAAAGAGATTCGGTTCTGAACGCATTATCCTGTCGATGGATGTCAATGAAGTGGGCCCTTCTAAGTGGTCGGTATTCTCTAATGGAGGCATGAAAGATACTGGTATGGATGCTATTGAGTGGGCGATTCAAGGCGAAAAACTGGGTGCCGGTGAACTTGTTGTTAATAGTATCGGGGAAGATGGCGTGAAAGACGGCTATAACCTCGAATTGACGCGGGCGATTGCGGAAGCGGTCAACATTCCTGTTATTGCGAGCGGCGGAGCAGGGAAACCTGAACACTTCCATACTGTCTTAACTGAAGGGAAAGCTGACGCTGCGCTTGCTGCATCTGTATTCCATTTCGAAGACATTAATATCGGCGAATTAAAAACATATCTAGCTGAAAAAAATACATCTGTTGGGAATGACTAACCATGACAATAGAAATTGACACATTATCATTTGACGAAAATGGATTGATACCAGCAATTGTTCAAGATGACCGGACAGGGAATGTACTGATGCTTGCTTATATGAATAAAGAATCGTTGCAGAAGACGATTGATACGAAAGAGACTTGGTTTTTCAGCAGATCAAGAAAAGAGCTGTGGAATAAAGGAGCAACATCTGGCAATCGGCAAATTGTGAAGAACTTGTCACTGGACTGCGATGGTGATTCAATTTTAGTACAAGTTACACCACTGGGTCCAGCGTGTCATACGGGAGAAGTGACTTGTTTCCACAAGCAAGTTTTCGATGAGGTAGTACAGACTCGCTCAATCGTTCATGAGATCACGGATGAAATAAAAAATCGACGTGCCAATCCAGTAGAAGGATCATACACAACGTATCTGTTCCGCGAAGGTTTGGATAAGATTTTGAAAAAAGTTGGAGAAGAAACAACTGAAGTTGTCATCGGTGCAAAAAACCGTGATAAAGCTGAAGTAACGAGCGAACTTGCAGATTTGACGTATCACACACTTGTATTGATGGAAGAGTTAGGTGTTAGTGTTGAGGATGTCAAAAACGAATTGCGGAAAAGACGACCTAAAAGTGAAGTGCTGAGAGATGAGTAAATTTTGGAGCTCTATGGTGAAACGGACCGAGCCGTATGTTCCGGGGGAGCAAATTGAACAAAAGGACATCGTGAAACTGAATACCAATGAAAATCCGTATCCTCCAAGTCCAAAAGTGATAGCTGCAATCCAGCAAGAGATGGGGCGCAACCTTCAGTTGTATCCATCTCCTACAGCGACTGAGCTACGAGAAACAATCGGACTGCAATATGGACTTACTGCTGAAGAAGTATTTGTCGGCAATGGTTCGGATGAAGTTCTGGCATTCTCCTTCATGGCGTTTTTTGAGCCTGGCAAACCAATCCGGTTTCCTGATGTAACATATAGCTTTTATCCGGTCTATGCAAAGTTATTCGATATTCCTTATGAGGAAGTTCCGTTGAATAAAGATTTTACATTGCCTGTGGATAACTACTTTCAGTCTGAAGGCGGCGTCATTTTACCAAATCCAAATGCGCCGACTAGCATTTATGCTGAACTTAAGCACATTGAAGAGATTGTCAAAAATAACCCTGACCAAGTCGTCATCATCGACGAGGCATATATCGACTTTGCATCGAAATCAGCGACTGAACTCATTCGGAAATACGACAATGTCCTTGTCGTCCAGACGACATCTAAATCACGTTCACTCGCCGGTTTGCGCGTTGGCTTTGCGATGGGAGCTCCTTCTTTAATTGCTGCATTGATTCGCATTAAAGACTCATTCAATTCTTATACGCTGGACCGTCTTGCGCTAGTGGGAGCAAAAGCTGCATTTGAGGATGAAGACTATTTTGAGGAGACGACTCAGAAAATCATTGCAACACGGGAAAAGATGAACGAGACGTTGCAACAGCTCAATTTCAATGTGTTACCTTCACAAGCAAATTTTGTTTTCACCTCGCATCAGACTGTTCCAGCAGAGTTTCTCTACAATAAATTAAAAAAAGAAGGCGTGTTAGTTAGGTATTTTAACAAGCCTGGAATCGACAACTATTTGCGTATTACAGTTGGTACAGATGAACAGATGGAGCGATTAGTTGAGAAATTGACTGACATTTTGAATTTGTAATGTACTGTTAGGTTCTAAGATGAAATGACTTAATGAAAAGTGCATCGAAACTGATATACTTGTGTAAACAGGGGAGGTTATCGACATGGGATCTAAATATATTGATCTTGCACTTATATTATTCATGAGTTATTTCGCAATTACGCGATTTGCGGATGGACAAATTGGCTTTGGAATCTTTTTCACAGTACTTAGCTTATTGAATATTTTAACGCTTGTCATGAAAATAAATAAGGACAAAGCCGCAAAGAATGCAGTGCGATGAAGTTTAAATAAGTAGTGACAACAAACTAGGCATCCTCCAGAAAATATGGAGGATGCCTAGTTTTATTATGCAAAGAAAAATGAATGACCACTTACTATTTGAATTCAGTGAGTTTTAGAGTGAGGTAATAGATTTGAAGGTGAGGGGAATTACGGAAAGAGAAAATATGATTAAAATAATAGCAATGAAGTAATTTAAATATAATAAATAAGCCATTTATAATTGTAATAAGAATTATAAATGGCTTATTTATGCATTAGAATCTGTTGCATATAATATTTAGTTTAAAAGTCCTATGGGCATTATTGAAAAAATAATGTCTTAAATTAAATAATAAATTTTGAGATAGGCAGAATGAAAAGCCGTTAGAATAAAGTTGTGAGATAATCCAAATTAACTATCAACCGATTCTAACTATACAAAATATTGATACTTTAATACAATACATAGCATTCTTAAAACTTACTCTGTATGATAATGGGAGTTATTAACCGTTATTTTTCCTTAGTTAACTATAGGTCATTGGGATTAATATGTTTTTAATCTCAATACTATAGTCTCTTGGAAGACAATAATATAGGGACAAACAAAAGTTCTAATATGAAAATATAGTAGAACAAAACAAAAAAAAGGAGAATAAAATGATTATACTTGATAAGCCTTATGTATCAACATTACTTTCATCAACTTTACAGCAATTAGGTACTCCGGTTTTAAAAATAGGAGATGTGCAGATTCCGGAGGAAGAAAAACTTGCTTTACTTGAAGAGGCATTGTTCTTTGAACAACTTGAGAAGTCTTCTGCTCCTCTTTTATTTAATTCGGAAAACGGTTTGGCTATGTTAATGAATTACTTACCTGAGAGTAAATTTGCCGAATGGACATCACTATTCAAAAACAAAGCGGAATTTAGGAGGAGAATGACAAAAATTTATCCTTCATTTTATTTCCGTGAAGTATCTATTCAAGATTTATATGAAATACCTTTAGAATCAATTCCATTCCCTATTATTATTAAGCCTGTTATCGGCTACTCGAGTGTTGGGGTTTATAGAATAGATTGTATTGAAGATTGGCATCACACCGTAGAAAAATTGAAAGTCGATATAAACGATTCAGCATCCGCGTATCCTAATGATGTGATTGATAGCCAAACTGTCATATTAGAAGAGCTAATTCAAGGAGACGAGTATGCAATTGATGCTTATTTTACTAAAGAGGGAAAACCTGTCATCTTAAATTTATTTAAGCGCATGTTTGCTAACGATAAAGACATGAGTGATCGTATATATTACACAAGCAAAAGTGTATTAAGTGAAACACTTGCTCCAATTTCGGACTTTTTGGAAAAATTAGGGGATATTGATGCGCTGGCTTCCTTCCCGCTACATTTTGAAGTTCGAATAACTAAAGAAGGACAAGTTGCGCCAATTGAAGTAAATCCATTCCGCTTTGCTGGTATAGGTACGACAGAACTGGGCGTACATGCTTATGGTGTAGACGTTTATGATTATTATTTCAATCAGCTAAAACCGAATTGGGAAGAAAAAATAGAGGCTATGGATAATGCGATTTATAGTTTTCTTTGTGCAGAATTTGACCCGTCGATTTCGCTTGAATTAATTCGAACGGTAGACCATGAAAGTTTTAAGCAACAATTTAATGAAATATTAGATTATAGGTATATGAATTACAAAGAGTACCCAATTTTTTCTGTTGTATTTTTCAAACATCACACATTTGACGAAAATAAGCGATTGCTTACACTTGATTTGAGTAATTTTATATCGCTCTATGAACCGCAACTCGTATAAACTTAAGGAGGAATTAGTTTGTTTAAACAAAAAGGATCTATTAGAACGAAAATAATGCTAGGAACGATTATTCCAATAGCAGTATTATCTTTACTATTTAGTTTAGGTTTTTATTTTCAATCTATGTCAATTGTCAATCAGAATGTTATTCCCCAGTTTGAGAGAGTACTCAACACGAATTTACTAGACTTGAAAAAAGATATCGATGCCGAGATGCTTAATAAAGCAAAGACAAATAAACAGGCCTATGAAAGATTACTCGCTATAATCAATGAATCGCGTGAGGTAGGCGATTTAGAAAGTGTTTATATCATGAGTAAAGTTGATGGTGAGGATATGATCCTTGCACTGTCCGATACGGCAGATTATCTTACGCCTTATCCGTTTAAATCCGAACAAAACGATGCGCTAAACATGGAACAGCCATTGTTCAGTGAGATTTATGAGGATGAGTACGGTGTACATAAATCAATCTATTTACATATTGAAGGGACAGATTCTATTATAGGAATCGATCAGGATGCGAAATTTATCCCTGATTTAACCCGGAAAATACTTATCATCAGTATTGCACTTACGCTAGGGGCATTGGTGGTAGGGGCTGGAATATCTTATATTTTATCAACAAGAATTACGAAACCACTTCAACAATTAGTGAAGTATACAGAAGTTGTAGCCCAAGGTGATTTAACAAAAGAAGTTAGTGTGAATAGTCAAGATGAAATTGGTCATCTTGCCCACAGTTTCCGAAACATGCAACAAGAATTGAGAAATACGATTGAACATGTCAATGTAGCGACGGACAACGTTATCACTTCCTCGGATGACTTGACCTATAGCGCAGAGCAAATGACAGAAGTAGTCAATCATACGACTGTTACGACCCAAGAAGTATCTTCGACGAGCGATACGTTAGCAAGTAGTGCATCACAAAACTTGGTGGCGCTTGAACAAATCACAATTGGTCTGCAAGAAATAGCAGATTCTTCTATGAAAGTAACGGAAGAATCGATGGATGCATCCCAAGAAGCTAAGCAAGGTAATCATCTTATTTTAGACTCGATTCAAGGGATTGATACGATAACGAGCTCAGTTAAAGTTTCTATGGATATCACACAGTTGATGAATACGAGATCCAATGAAGTTGGTCAAATTATAGAAATTATTACGGCTATTTCTGATCAAATAAACTTACTTGCACTGAATGCCGCTATAGAAGCAGCACGTGCAGGCGATGCTGGAAAAGGATTCAGTGTAGTCGCAGATGAAGTGAGGAAACTTGCTGAGCAATCCGCATCTTCAGCAAACCAAATTAGTACGCTCGTGAAAGAAATTCAAAATGACTCTCAAAATTCTGTGAAGGCCATGACGAAGGTTTTCGAAGATGTGGAACGTGAAACTGGAATCGTACGCGAAACAGGTAAATCGTTTACTAGCATTTTGAATCGTATTACTCAAATTACAGAAAAAAATCAATCAGTATCTGCAACAATACAAGAAATCTCTGCGGGTTCTGAGGAAATACTAGCATCTACAATCGAAACAGTTCAATCATTAGAAGAGACATCTTCCCATACGCAAAACATTGCTGCATCTATGGAAGAGCAATTGGCTTCTATGGAAGAAATGGTTGGAACGACAACGACCCTTAATGAAATGGCAATAAACTTAAAAGATCATGTAAAGAAATTTAAAATTTAAAACTCCAAAAAGATTAAGGACAGTCTTTATTTGCGGAGGAGATAATAATAGAGGGTCTTTTGCGATTATGGGCTGGAAATTCACATTTATAAACTAAATTAGTTGTTCCCATTTCTAATTTCATGTAGTATAATATGTGAATTGCATTTTTTGAAATGAGGATAACTAATGAAGAATTCGATATATGGACTCACAATTGAACAACTTACAGAATGGTTAGTGGATCAAGGGCAGAAAAAATTCCGTGCTGCACAAATTTGGGACTGGTTATATAAAAAGCGTGTAACAAACTTTGCAGACATGAAAAATATTAATCAAGAATGTATCGACTTGCTGGATGCGAACTATGTCCTGCGAACGCTTGAACAGACTGTGAAACAGGAATCAGAAGATGGCACAATCAAATTCCTATTTAAAATGCAAGATGGTAACTTGATTGAAACTGTTTTAATGAAATTTCCTTACGGCCAATCGGTTTGTGTAACGACACAAGTCGGCTGTAATATCGGTTGCAGTTTTTGTGCGAGTGGATTATTGAAAAAAAGCCGTGATTTAACAGCAGGAGAAATTGTGGAACAAATCATGGAAGTACAGCATCACCTTGACGCGAAAGCTGAAGATGAGCGCGTAAGTCATATTGTTGTTATGGGAATTGGCGAACCATTTGACAACTATTCGCATTTGATGAATTTCCTTCGTGTCGTCAATGATCAAAAAGGACTTTCCATCGGTGCTCGTCACATTACCGTTTCAACAAGTGGTAATCCGCAACGAATTAAGGATTTTGCAGAAGAAAATATCCAAATTAACCTAGCAGTATCTCTGCATGCACCTAATAATGAGTTGCGTACACGCGTTATGAAAATTAACAAAGCGTTCCCGCTTGAGAAATTGATGGATTCAATCGATTATTATTTGGAAACGACAAACCGCAGAATCACGTTTGAATATATTATGTTGCATGATGTAAATGATCATGTTCTGGAAGCACAGCAGCTTGCAAAACTACTTGAAAACAAACGTCACCTATCATATGTTAACTTGATTCCCTACAATCCGGTTGACGAACATGACCAGTATCGCCGTAGTACACCAGAAGACATTAAAGCATTTTATGAAACACTCAAAAGAAAAGGCATCAATTGCGGAGTCCGTCTTGAACATGGTACAGACATCGACGCAGCATGCGGTCAGTTACGAAGTAAGCAGATTAAGAAAGATAAAGCCGTCTAATACATTTAAAAAGAGTGTGCAATTCCTAGGGGAACTAGGAGTTGCACACTCTTTTTATCATCTAGACTCCGGTGCTCTTGTTCTTAGCTCTTTTTCTTCATTAAAATCACGATGAACTGGACAATAAATGCCAGTCCCAATCCAAAGGAAGAAATGATGAACAAGGACAAGATTCCGAGTACATCACCTATCCCATTCGGATTCATTAATAAGCTCCGGAAGAATTCTGCAAAACCGAGAACCACACCAATCAAGAAAATCCTGAAAGCAATTTTCAAATTGTAAAACAGCAGTAAAAATGAAAAAACACCGATGATTAGCCCGAAAAGACCAAATGTTAAGTAGTTTGTAAAGACAAGCGTTTGACCCAAAACAGTTCGAACACCTACTATGAGAAGAACGAAACTTGTAAGTCCAGTGAAAAAACCGATCTTCCAGAACTTGTTAATCATAAAACGCACCCACTTCCATTGTTCATCATATCGAATAATGGTGTGATTATGCCAATGAAAGCATTAAAAAAGTGAAAACGTAAGCGGTTTGCTTGCCAACCGATCATAACGGACGCGGAAGCGATCATATCCCCGTCTAACCGATCATAACTGACGCGGAAGCAATCATAACTCCGACGAACCAATCATAACCGACGTGGAAGCGATCATATCCCCGTCTAACCGATCATAACCGACGCGGAAGCGATCATATCCCCGTCTAACCGATCATAACTGACGCGGAAGCAATCATAACCCCGTCTAACCGATCATAACCATCTTGGAAGCAATCATAACCCCGACGAACCGATCATAACCGACGCGGAAGCAATCATATCCCCGGCCAACCAATCATAACCGCCGCGGAAGCGATCATATCTCCGTCCAACCGATCATAACGGACGCGGAAGCAATCATATCTCCGTCCAACCGATCATAACGGACGCGGAAGCAATCATAACCCCGTCTAACCGATCATAACCGATGCGGAAGCAATCGTATCTCCGTCCAACCGATCATAATCGATGTGGAAGCGATCATATCCCCGTCTAACCGATCATAACCGACGCGGAAGCAATCATATCTCCGTCCAACCGATCATAACCGACATTCAACCGACCATATATGCAACGAACTAAATAATCCCCCAAGCAATCAAAAAAATCCCATTCCTCATATCAGAGGAATGGGATTCATAAACTTATAAGTTATTTCTTCGCAATTAGGATAAGTTTCCCTTGGTCAAGTTCTGCCTCTGCATCGGCAGCTTCTGCCGTGGATAGTCCTGCAGCTTCCATCTTGCTACGGAGTTCATCTCCGCGAGAAGAGAACATGTTTTTCATACTATCCAAGAAACCTTGTTCTTTCATACCTACGCTTTCTGTATCTAGCGCATCCGTTATGTGACTGGCTCTCTTTTTGTCATGTGCAAAAATATAAATCTCATCATGTGTATATCCTTGTGTTACCAATTTCTCGATTTCTTCCTTTGCCTGAACGGCGTTTTCAACAGTTTTTTTAATAGTCATTTAAATTACCTCCATTTTTTGTTCTCCTTTTTTATATTCCCCAAAAAGGTAAGGACTAAACAAAAAAATGAAAGTGCGGATCATCTGGGTAAACTTTGATAGGTCCGGATGAAATAAGTTGGGTCTGTATCGACTTCATAAGTGAAGACACCTTGGGTTGTATGTAAATAGAAAAATCCTGCTCCGCTGGAAAACGGCTTATAGGACATATCATGCACGTGTTCTAATCTGAATGTATTTCGTGAAGTTGAAATCGAGTCAGTATATAAATGGATACTATGCACGGTACGCTTTGTTTTTTGGTCATACCAACCCATAACTCGTTCGACTGAAATATACGTAAGTGTAGCAACAGTTTGCTTGATCGATTCATTCATAGAAATTCCTCCGTTATCACAATTTATATTCATCATTATCCCCATCCTAACAGGTATTTATCGATATCCAAAATAGGTAGTTTTTTCATGTGTAAAAGTCCCTCGATGGGGAATGGACTGTATAAGGAGGTAGATACGATGAAGAAAATTTCTATTTTCATCTTGACCATGGCATTATCCTTTGTGCTTGTTGCTTGCGGGAACGCTGAAAAAAATAATGATAAGGTAGTGGACGAACCTATTACGGGAGAGAATAGTAATGGGGACACAAATGGTGCGACTTCGACGGAGGGAACTAGTAGCCCTGAAACTGAACAAAATAAAGATACCGTCAATCAAGATGATATGCAAAAAAAGATGGATGAACTTGGCTATGCTGATTTCGAACTAAAGCTTGACTATGCGAATCATCAGGAATATGAGGCAGAGCTTGAAAAAAATAGTGACAATTCAATCGATGCAGAAATTGAGGATTCACTTAATAATATCAAGAAAAAGGGGACAGAGGCATTCAATGAACTGTATCCATTGGTGAAACAGTTAACAATTACTCAACAGACAGGGAAGGAAGCTGCCATTCAAGAAGTAATGAAGGTATTCGATTTACCGACAGATTATACGGAATTTGAGCTAGAAATTCGATTTAAAGACGGTACAAAAATCGAATTTGAAGATGATAAATAAACAATAAATAGCTTCAATAATAGGTTGTGAAAATCTCCTCGGTTTAAATGCCGGGGAGATTTTTGTCTGAATTGTTAAAGACAACCTGACCTAAATAAGGAGAATATAGGGCAATAAATGTTACAGATTTGTTAATTGTCTATTTTTCAAAAGAGAATTCTTGACTGGATAAAAGACTAGCACTACAATGAGTAATGTGGAGATGAGTAGTCATGAAAATTAGGGAATTCAAGTTGAATGAAAGTGGGCTAAACCGCTTTTTTGGGCCTCTTGAGGCAAAGATTATGGACGTTTTATGGAATGATGTCGAAATGACTATTAAAGATGTTCAGCAAGTACTTGAACATGAAAAATCAACGAATTTCAATACAGTAATGACTGTTATGAATCGATTAGTAGACAAGGAGATTCTTTGCAAGAGACTGGAAGGACGGTCGTTTTTGTATAAACCGCTTCTATCAAGGGAAGAATTTTTGACTACACAGTCGAAAGAAATGACAAATGAGCTGATGGATGAATTTGGAAATGTTGTTGTAAGTCACATGCTGGATGCACTTGAAGATGTAGATGATGCTCTCGTGGCCAAGCTCGAACAGAAAATCAAAGAACTGAAAAAGGGCATGTAACGTATGTACAAACGTCAATCATTAAGTATGCTTATGGTGTCACTCATAATTTCAGGGACGATTTATCTTCAAATGGGTTTGTATCTGATGTCGATCATAGCAGGCTGGGATATTGGTCATAACCTTGTTGTCGTCTGTCACGGTTGGATGAAAAATATTGGCTTGTCTTCTCTTGAGTATGTCCTCGATGCATTTGTTATTTATACGTTGTTATTTTCGATATGGAAAATTGGATCACAATTTTATCATGCTTCACGAATGAAAAAACGATTTAAGCAGTATGAAGAAAATACGCTCACAACCGAAATGAATCAAACTTATAGCGATGGAAAAGATGGATTTATTGTGATCTCGCATCCTTCACCGATTGCAATCACAATGGGATTTGTTCGTCCTAAAATCGTATTATCGACGGGATTGATAAGCCTATTAAATGACGATGAATTAAATGCAGTAATTTCTCATGAGATGTATCATCAAAAAAATCGTGACCCCCTTACCATCTTTTTGATGTCACTTTGTTCGTCCACGATGGGCTATATTCCGATTCTAAAATGGTTTAATCAGAAATATAGCATCATTAAGGAATTGTCAGCGGATGAATATGCAATTGAAAAACAACAGACGTCTGTTAACTTAGGGAGTGCGCTTTTAAAGATGCTTAAAGTGTGCAAACATGAAAAAATGCCTTTTGTCTATGCGTCATTTGCTGATACATCTGTCAATTATCGGATTGACTATATCTTGAATCCGTTAAAAGGAATCCAAATAAAGCTACCTGTGAAGGTTATGCTTCTGTCAGTAACGATTTTTTGCTTCATTTGTGCACTATTTATTTACGCTCTTGCGTAAATTTTTATTTCATTACACTACGTCATGTAGTTCAAATTAGGAGTGTTTACCTTGTCTAAGAAGATTTTTTGGATTGTTGGTTTAGTAGTTATTTGTATCGTAGGAGTTATTGTTTTAACGGATGCCAATCAAAAGTCAACCGTTATAGATGTAGAAGGGCAACCGTTCTTGGGTGAAGAGTCAGCACCAGTTGACATTATTGAGTTTGGTGATTATAAATGTCCAAGTTGTAAAGATTTCAATGATAGACTTTTTCCGGTTATTTATAAGGAGTTAGTTGAAACTGGGAAAGCCAAGTTTTACTTTATGAATTATTCCTTTATAAACATCGATTCAAATCGATCCGCTCAATTTGCAGAAACGGTTTATCAAGAATTAGGGAATGATAAGTTTTGGACTTTCCATGAATTATTATTTAGTAAGCAACCAGAAGATTTAACCTACGAAAAAAAGGACTTATATACGGAGTCATTTTTGGAAGAGGTTTTAGCGGAAGTGGCAACTGAAGAAGAAACGAATAAAGTAATGCAGTCATTTGGTGAAAGCAAGGGGAAAGAAGCTTGGGAGAAAGATATGAAAACGGCCAATAACCTAGGTGTATCCTCCACACCAACAATCTTTATAAGTGGAAAACAATTTACGGGTAGTACGTTAGATGATTTCACAAAAATGGTGGAAGAGGCGGCTGCTAGTGGTAAGTAAACCGCTCCTCCTTGCCTGGTTAGCATCGATTACAGCGATGGTAGGAAGTTTGTTTTTTAGCGAGCGTATGGGCTTTGTACCATGCACTTTCTGCTGGTATCAGCGAATAGTTATGTACCCACTAGTTCTGTTCCTTGGCATGGCATTTTATCGAAATGACCGCGATATATATAAGTACGTACTTCCGATGTCAGTCATAGGCATGCTTCTATCTGGTTATCATTATGCGTTGCAGAAACTGCCTTCATTGCAAGAATTCAGTACGTGTACGAGCGGGGTTCCATGCTCGGGACAATATATTAATTGGTTTGGTTTTGTAACGATTCCTTTTTTGGCACTCATTGCTTTTACTTTTATTACGGCGATGATGTTGATGCTTTGGAGACGTAAATAATAGTATGAGTAATGCCTCCCTGAAATCATTGGGGGGCATTCTTCAAATATAGGAAAGTACAAGTTTGTTTGACTTAGAATGGTGTCTAGACTCTAGGCACCAGCCGCACGGAGGCTCACAGGATGTTGGGTCTCCTTTAGCTGTTGCCGCAGGACGCGGCGTACTTAGGCTAGGTTTCCTTGAAAGTAATCCGGCTATGTGGCAAAGAGCGCCACGTCGCTTGATCGACTTATGTCTGCTATTCTTTTTGGCACCTTGCGCTTTTATAAGGTGTATCGCTATTTTATTCTGTTACGTGACAACGATCAAAGAAACAAGTATGATGAATAAGGTTGTTTCCGTCAATGAATCTGACAAATACTATTGAAAGTGAGTCTATGTATGACTATTATTCAAAACATATTCAGCTTCATATTACATATTGATGAGCATTTGGTTGAAATTATTCAAAATTTCGGCTCGCTGTCATATGTACTATTATTCTTAATCGTGTTTGTTGAAACAGGATTAGTTATTTTCCCATTCTTACCAGGTGATTCTTTGTTATTTGCAAGTGGGGCTCTTGCTGCAATGGGGGCATTTAACATTGTACTTCTCCTTATTGTGTTCTTTACTGCAGCTGTCATTGGGGATACTGTAAATTATCAAATCGGTAAAAAGGTCGGGACAGCGATCAAGCCTAATAGCTTAATTGGTAGAGTCATTGATCAAGAAAAAATGGATAAAGCAGAGAAATTCTTTAATAAACACGGTGGTAAAACGATAGTGATTGCCCGCTTTATGCCGTTCATTCGTACATTTATACCTTTTGTTGCAGGGGCTAGTCGTATGAATTATCGCTACTTTTTCATTTATAATGTAGTAGGCGCAATTCTATGGGTAGGAATTTGTACGATTGCAGGTTATTTCTTCGGGAATATTCCTATCATTAAAGATAACTTTTCCACTGTTATTTTATTAATTATCTTTGTGTCTGTTCTGCCAGTTGTTATCAGTTTTATGAAGAGTCGTTTGAAGAAATAATGAATGTATTGCTAACAAGGAAACACCTCCAAAGCGGATAAGCCTAGGAGGTGTTTTTGTCTATTATCTTTCACGTCTGTTGATTAACCATTTTCTTGCATAAAGAGCAGGTAAGAAAGGCTTGAAAAAACCCATTTTCACTGAATCATTTTCGGTCCGCTTTTGGCGAACTAGTCATGACATCTTTACCGAGGCGCAAGTGTGACGGATGAATAAGCACCATACGATTATCGAAAAACGATGTGTAGGGATGCGACGAGGCCACATCCCTACACATCAAGAAATCTCGATAATCGTATAGAGGTCTTTCAATCCAAAGCGATCCAAATTTAATGTACACGAAGCTCCTGCTGTTTAATTAAGTTATTTACGGGTTGTTTTTGGTTAATCAACACATGTGATTATCTTTGAATCTTTTTGATATCCTTCATCATTTCCTTGACATAGGATGCATCTACATAATTATATTCATTCACAATACTGCCTTGCTGATCAATCAAATAAAAGTTAGTTCCGTGAATGACTTGATTGGATGAGGAAGGTTTTTGGACAATTGTTTGAAATTGATCCCTTGCGAAAGCTTCAATTTCTTCCTGTGTATATCCCGTTAATATATGCCAATTCTTTTCATCGTCCGTAAATTGGTGGATGTACTCTTTTAACACATCTGGTGAATCAATTGTTGGATCGACAGTGAATGATACGAATTCGACTTGAACGCCTTCATCCTCGAACTTTTTTTGCAAATCCGCCATCTCTAGTGTCATCGGGGGACAGACGGTCTTACATTTTGTGAAGACGAAATCAGCAATCCAGACTTTCCCCGTTAGTTCATCTGTACCGAAAGGCTGTCCATTTTGGTCTGTATAAGAAAATGGGACTATTTCCTTTCCACTATGAGGTACAGAACTGCAAGCGGAAAGCAAGACTGCAATGACAAGGGGAATAAACAGATAGCATATGTTTTTCAAATTACACCTCTTCTTGTTCATCAATAGATAAGCCGGGCAATCGAATCGTTACGGTTGTTCCTGTCATGGTGTCGCTAGTCATCTCGAAAGTTCCGTTGTGCAGTCGGATGATTTCTTTGACAATAGGGAGCCCTAAGCCTGTTCCACCGGTTGTCCGATTCCGGGCTTTATCTGTCCTGAAAAAACGATCGCCAATTCGCTCTAGATCTTCATCGTCAATAAGAATTCCATCATTTGTCACTCGGAATTGAAGGAAAGCATCTTTTTTCGTTAATTCAATTGCCAAGGTTCCGTTTGTGGCGGAATACTTCACGGCATTGTCTATGGTATTGTAAAAAATTTGTTGAATTCTTTTTGGATCAGCTGTTAGAATAAGTTCTTCTTCTATAGTCAATTCGAGAGATAATTCTTTTTCTGCAATATGAATCGTGAACAAACCAACTGTATCTACTAATAATTGCGCGATGGCAATAGGCTGAATGTCAATTGTATACAAATCTTCTTGAAGATGATTTAATTCCACAAGATCAGTGATCAATTTGGTCAGTCGATCTGTTTCTTTTTCAATCGTTGTCAAATAGCTTTGTGCTTCTTCGGGCGATGAATATATTTTGTCTTTAAGAACATGCGTGTAACCGCTAATATAGGTGAGCGGTGTACGGAGTTCATGCACGATGTTTGACGTGAATTCCTTTTTTCGTTCTTCCTGTTGTTCAAGTGAAAGGCTCATCAAATTGAACGCCTTCGTCAATTGGCCGACCTCATCGTTCCTTTCGCTTTGAATCCGGTTTGAATAGTTCCCTTTAGATACTTCAAAAGAAAGTCGCTGAAGATCTTGCAACGGTTTGAATAAAGAATGCCAAGTGCGATTGACAACTAAGAAGAGTATGAAGAAAAATAAGCAGCCAACGATCAAAAGTATTGGAATGCTTCCCCGGAATACATCTTGAACTGCCGCAAGTGGAACATAAATATAGATGAAACCGATAAGTCCGTTCTCACCTTTGATTGGAAAAATGGCGCCTAGAATTTCATGGTTAAGTTCTTTTACGAATCCCTCTTTTAATACATAGGCTCCTTTTTCCAACTCAGCCATGTCATTTGCATCGACAAGTGTTTCATAATTGACCTCGTAAGGGAAATAGGAAGTGAGATCCTTTAAGTTATCAACTACGATAATTTCATATTCTGACACGATGTTATACCATTGGATTTTATCGATGATTTCATCACTTAATTCCCCGTAATGGTAATGAGAAGCCGTCCTTTTCCCTTGATAGACAATGGATTCTTCAATACTTGTCAAATACAATTCAGAATAGAGATAATGGATGAAGAAAAAGGAAAAAAGAATTGTAAACCCGATACTGGAAATCAGGACTATACCTATTTTTTTGCTTAATGTAAGTGTCTTCAATCTTCACACCTCGAATTTGTAGCCGATACCCCAAACTGTTTCAATTAGATCACCGTTATTACCCATTTTAAGTCTTAACGTTTTGATATGTGTATCGACTGTACGCTCGCTACTTTGATGTTCTTCACCCCAGACGATGTGCAGCAGTTGTTCCCTTGAATAGACGCGACCTTTATTTTTAGCAAGCACATGAAGCATACCAAACTCCTTTAATGTTAATAATAAGGGTTTTCCATTCAATGACACAGTATGTGCTCCATTATCGATTACGAGTGGCCCGACAGTTAATGTATCGGCAACTGGTATATTTTGATAAGATCGTCTCAGAACGGATTCAATCCTTGCAAGAAGCTCTCCCGGTAAAAATGGTTTGACAATATAATCGTCGCCGCCAAGCTTTAAACCTTGTATTTTATCCCATTCATCTCCTTTTGCTGATAGAAAGATGAGTGGGATTGTCGATGTCCGCTTTATTTCTTTGGCGAATGTAAAGCCATCCATGAAGGGCATCATTACATCTACTAGTAGCAACTGTGGATTTGTTTGGTCTATCAAAGACAGTGCATGGATCCCATCTGTAGCCTCGACGACAGTGTAACCTTCTTTTTCGAGGAACATTCGAATCAGTTTCCTCATTTGTGGTTCATCGTCTATAATCATAATGGTGGATGAATTCAAGATAAAACCTCATTTCAATTATAGGTTGCTCATTGTACTCATTTTCTCTAATAAATGTGAAAATCATGTGAAGCGCGGTAGTTCACACTTAGTTCTAACTTATCTATTATAATCATAACGAACATAAGGAACTACGTTAAGTAAAACGACTATGGGGGAATCTTGATGAAAAGGAAATTTGGTTTGTTAGTGGGGCTATTCATGCTGGCCGCTATGGCAGCATGCGGTAAAGAAGAAGCGGTAAAAGTGGACGAAACAGGAGTACCTCTACCGCTGGATGTGAAGCTAACAGTTACAGAACAAGTTGATGTGAATGGTATTATAAAAATGGAAGCAGTTGTTACACAGGGCGATGAAAAAGTAGATGACGCTGATGAAGTTGAATTTGAAGTATGGGAAGAAGGAAAAAAAGACGAAAGTTTCAAGGTTGAATCGACGAATGACAAAGACGGTTTGTACACAGCAGAAACTTCTTTTGAGTATGACGGTCTTTTCCACGTTCAAGTGCATGTAACAGCAAGAGGTTTGCACACAATGCCGAAAAAAGAAGTGACAGTAGGTAATGGCGGGAATTATGAAGAAGCCATTGAAGGCGAAGCTGAACACGAACATGGGCATGCAGAAGGATTTTCGATGCACTTCATGAAACCTGAAAATATGAAGTCCGGCGAATCTACTGAATTTGTCGTTCACCTGCAATTTGATGGAAAACCATTTGAAAAAGCACAAGTACGCTACGAAATCTGGAATGAAGAAAATCCGGACAAACACGACTGGGTCGACGTTGAAGAATTAGTTGCCGGTGAATATACAGCTTCATACACATTTGCACAAGTAGGTCCGCACAAAATTCAAATCCACGTAAAAGACGATAAAGAATTACATGAACATGAAGAACATGCGATAGAAGTTAACTAAAATGAGCACGGAGAGTACCTGACAAATAAGTCAAGTACTCTCCGTGCTTTTTTTTGTGAATTATACTTGAATATCTTTACGTTTGCTGGAGGAAGGTATATTTAACTCCTCTCTATACTTACTAATTGTTCGCCTAGAGATTGTGATGCCCTTTTCGCGATTAAAGTATTCTGCTATTTTTTGGTCAGAATAGGGTTTGAATTTATTTTCCTGAGCTATAAAATTCTCCAAAAGTGTTTTCACTTTCGTTTGAGAAATGCTAGTGCCGTCCGCAGTTTCTAACTTCGAAGTGAACAGAATTCGAAGGTCGAAAGAACCGAACGCGGTCTGAATGACTTTGTTGGTAGTCGCTCTGCTGACAGTTGATTCGTGCATTTCAATTTCATCAGCTACTTCTTTTAGCGTTAATGGTCTCAATGAAGAGAGTCCATTTATAAAAAAACTTTCCTGTCTATCTAACAGGACTTGCACAATTTTAATAATCGTATTTCGGCGCTGTTCAATACTGCTAAGAAGCCATTCTACATTTTTATATTGAGTATGGATATATTTTGATACATCATTTTTCGTTTGAAGATGTTGCGTGTACTCTTTATTGACATGAATAGCTGGTAAATAGCCGTCATTCAGATGGAAAACTAATTTATCATCTTTTGATTCGACAATAATGTCAGGAGTTAAATACTCAGTTGGAAAATTGGAAATAAATGTGCCTGGCCTCGGGTTAAGCGTTTGTATGAAATCGTAAAGCTCTTTTACTTCCCTCATTTCGATGTTCATTTGTAAGGCGATTTCATTCCATTTATGGTCAGCAAGCAAGTTTAAATGATGTTTTACTAAAAAGGCAGCTGACTTTTGTTCAGGATAGGTGTATGTAATTTGCAAGAGCAGGCATTCCTTTAAGTCTCTAGCCCCAATTCCTACTGGACCCACTTCTTGAAGTAAAAGAATTCCTTTATCAATATCAAATTCATCAAATTCTAGATAGAAATCTGGATCCTTACCAAGAACACGTAAATAGCCATTGTCATCCAGATTATAAATGAGATACTTTAACAAATTTTGGATGTGTTCGTCTGGATAAATGAATTTTGCGTCATCGAATAGTGTGTCCCGCATGTTTCTTTCAGTACACTGGAATAGATCCTCCGGCATCTCGGAAGAACCAAAAGTAGATGTCCGCTGATTCACTCTCTCTTCATATGTATTTTTTTCTTTCAGTTCGATAATCGGATTTTCAAGCTCTTGTTGCCTTATAAATTGTTCAAGTTCATACGTCGAGTATTGAAGTATTTCAATTGCTTGTCTTAACTCGAATGTCATTAACAGATTCTGTTCCTGTCGTTGTTGGAGTACGAGCACCATAAAACCCCTCCTTTTGAAGCTGATAAGTAATGTAAGCGTTTTCAAGTAGTGGTCTTAAGTGTACCATATGTTTCTGAAAACTTCGATAAGAAAAGAAGGTAATGTTGAATGAGAAGGTAGGTAAAACTGGTGCCATTATAGTGATGGATACTGATTTGACTATCTCATTTGCGAATAGGGATGTCGTTATGATTTTTACATTTATTTATGCGAAATTGAGTAAGTACTATTAGAAAAACATTTCATAAATGCCGATTATGATGAGCAAAAGTCCGGCGATTTTAGATGAGTACTTGCCGAATAGTGTATTGCCAATTGTATTACCAATTTTAATACCTAGAGAAATTGAAATCAGTGAAAATAGTCCAATTGAGATTGAAGTGAAAAGCGGAGAGAAGCCTGTAATACCTGCCCCAAAACCAATTGTTAAGCAGTTTAAGGAAAGTAGAAATCCCAAAAAAGTTGATTCTTTTAAAGTGATTTTCATTGGTTGTTCTAAACCTAGAAATACGGGGCTATTGTCTTCTGTTTGAATGGATTTATTTTTAATGAAAAATGGCAATGGCGCTATAAACCATATACCAAGGATGGTAATTAAGAAGCCACCAGTGAAGTTAGCCATTGATTGTGAAAAGTAATTGGATAAAAAACTCCCCGCTGATATGGAGAAGAATGCAAATGCAATAGAAATAAGAGAAATAATGAAATTGTATAGGAAAGGAATTCTTTTTAATTTTAAGCCGTATGAAACACTTATTGCTAAATTATCAATGTTTGCAGCAATACCGATTAATAATATAGATATCCATTGCATACTTATTTCCCCCTGCAACTGTTTGTTATCATCTATCTATATGAGCAAATGGGAAATAGCGTGCGGGCACGGTTTACGAAATGATGGGGGAGCGATTGATACAGGCGAATAAGACTCCGTTTTGTTTTTTTATTGGCATTTCTATATGGGGTGTGGTATAAATATTGATATTACGCCTATACCATAGTAAACAACTTGGAATAATATACTTGAAAAAAGGAGTTTTGTTATGGGACGCGAATTCATCGATATTTTTGATGAGTGGATTCACTTGTATGACGCATCAGTTGCTGGGGAGGATCCTGAATACCGTGATGTATTTGAAGGCTATGACGAGATTCTAAATGCTGTCACAAGCAAAGTTATTGGAACTATTCTTGAATTCGGTACAGGGACGGGAAATCTGACAGCAAAATTAATAGATGCCGGCCATCAAGTAATTGGCATTGAACCGAACACTGCGATGCGGCGATTAACGGCAGAGCGATTTCCTTCAATTGAGGTCAAAGACGGGGATTTAATTGATTTTGAAACTGATGGTATAACAATTGATTCAATCGCAAGTTCATATGTATTTCATCATTTAACAGATGAAGAAAAAGGAATTGCACTGAAGAAGTATGCACAGTTGTTACCGATAAATGGAAAAGTCGTCTTTGCCGATACCATTTTTATAACGGAAGATGCAAAGCAGGCTCAGATAGATAAGGAGCGGGCAAGGAATTTTCATAATGTTGCAGACGATTTAGAACGTGAATATTACACAGTACTGCCCGTATTGTTGAAACTATTTCTAGAAGCCGGATTCGAAGTGACGTTTAAACAATTGAACGATTTTGTCTGGCTAATGGACGCGACTAAAAAATAAGGGGAGACTACGATGAAAAAGTTGAATGTTGAAAGTTTTAACTTAGATCATACGAAAGTTGCGGCACCGTACGTGCGTTTAGCAGGGACGAAACAGGGAAGTCATGGTGATGAAGTGTATAAGTACGATTTACGTTTCACACAACCTAACAAACAGTTTATGAAAATGGATGCACTACATTCCATCGAGCATTTAATGGCGGAGAACATTCGAAATCATTCTGATAAAGTTGTTGATCTTAGTCCGATGGGTTGCCAAACCGGCTTTTATCTATCTGTTATCAATCATGATGATTACGAAGAAATTCTAGTCATTTTAGAAAACACTTTGCGAGATGTACTCGTAGCGACGGAAGTGCCAGCGTGTAACGAAGTGCAATGTGGGTGGGCCGCAAACCATAGTTTGGAAGGTGCCAAAGAGTTAGCGGGAAATATGCTTGCGAAAAAAGATGAATGGCGCCATGTGTACAAAGAGGAAGTGTAATGAAAGTTTACGGTAGTGTACAAGAATTAGTTGGAAACACGCCGGTTGTTGAGATTAGTCGTATTCATATTCCAAATAATTGTCGGATATTCGCGAAGCTAGAGTATCTAAATCCAGGAGGAAGCGTAAAGGATCGACTCGGATTAACACTCATTGAGGATGCAGAGCAATCGGGAAGCTTGTTGCCAGGTGGAACAATTATTGAAGCGACGGCGGGAAATACGGGTATCGGCTTGGCTCTTGCAGCGATTGGGAAAGGCTATCATGTGATATTTGTCGTTCCAGAAAAGTTTAGTTTAGAAAAACAAACACTTATGCGTGCACTTGGTGCTGGAATCATCAATACACCAACCGAACTAGGCATGAGAGGTGCGATTGAGAAAGCGAGAGAGCTTGTTTTACAAACACCCGGTGCTTTTACACCATCACAGTTTTCAAATCCCGCAAATCCGGCGACATATATGAAAACACTTGGACCCGAATTATGGCGTGATTTAGATGGGGAAATCGACGTTTTTGTTGCGGGAGCGGGGTCTGGTGGTACATTTATGGGGACCTCGCAGTTTTTGAAAGAACGCAACCCGGGTGTGAAAACAGTTGTCGTGGAACCTGAAGGCTCTATACTCAACGGTGGAGCAGCAGGATCTCATGTAACAGAAGGAATTGGAATGGAGTTTTTACCAGACTACATGGACCCAACGTATTTTGATGCCATTCATACAGTTAGTGACGAGGACGCGTTCATGCAATTGCGTTCATTGGCGAAAAATGAGGGGTTGCTCGTTGGAAGTTCTTCTGGCGCTGCATTCTATGGTTCTTTACGTGAAGCTGAAATTGCGAAAGCGGGAAGCCATATTGTTACCATTTTTCCTGATTCAAGTGAGCGTTATTTAAGTCAGAACATCTATGATCTATTTAAAGGGAGAGAATAATTCATGCGTGCAAAAACGAAATTAATCCACGGCGGTATTGTTGGAGATGCAACGACAGGTGCAGTTTCCACACCCATATATCAAGTAAGTACGTACAAGCAACAGACAGTCGGTCAATTTAACGGGTATGAATATTCACGTACAGGTAACCCAACTCGTCATGCGCTAGAAGTATTAATTAGCGATTTAGAAGGCGGAAAAGCGGGCTTTGCTTTTGGCTCCGGAATGGCAGCGATTAGTTCGGTTATGATGTTATTTAGTAAAGGTGACCATATTGTTCTAACAGACGATGTATATGGTGGAACATACCGTGTCATTACGAAAGTATTAAATCGCTTTGGCATCTCGGCAACATTCGTTGATTCTAGTGATATCACGAAAGTGGATGAAGCAATTAAAGAAAATACAAAGGCGATTTTCTTGGAATCCCCAACGAATCCACTGTTAAAAATAACGGATATTGAAGCTGTTACTAAGCTTGCAAAAGAAAAGGGATTGCTCACAATTGTCGACAATACGTTTATGACCCCATATTTTCAACAACCAATCGCTCAAGGCGCAGATATTGTATTGCATAGTGCGACGAAATATATCGGAGGTCATAGTGACGTCGTAGCAGGGCTTGTCGTGGTAGCAACAGAGAAACTTGCAGAGGATTTACATTTCATTCAAAACTCGGTGGGCGCTATTCTTGGGCCACAAGATTCATGGTTATTGATTCGCGGTATAAAAACGCTCGGACTTCGTATGGAAGAGCATAATGTGAATGCGCAGAAAATCGCGGAGTTTTTAGATGGACACGCGGCAGTGGGGAAAGTGTATTATCCGGGACTTAAAACACATCCGGGCCGAGAATTGATGACAAGGCAAGCGACCGGCTTCGGTGGTATGATTTCGTTCGATGTTGGAAGCGAAAAGAAAGCTGATGAGTTGCTTGCAAAATTGCGCTACTTTACGCTTGCGGAAAGTTTAGGAGCAGTTGAAAGCTTGATTTCTATACCTGCACGCATGACACATGCGTCAATTCCGCGTGAACGCAGATTGCAACTGGGGATTACAGATGGTCTTGTACGCATTTCGGTAGGAATTGAAGATGTGGAAGATTTACTTGAAGACTTGGCAAAAGCGTTAGCATAACAGTACGAAAAGCTATTCACATTCATCGTGAATAGCTTTTTTTCGTTCATATAAAAAAGACATTCAAAATTCTATACAGAAAATTTACACACTCTTTACAGGAAATTTACACGTATATGAGAAAATTGAGTATAAATTCCTGTGAGGTGGTTATTAAATTGAGTCGATTGGCACAAGAAGTCGTTAAGAAGATAAGATTTGGAAAAGTAAACTGGACGAATGTATCTTCTAGAGTTACCAACATCACATTTAAAACTCGATTACTTTTCGCAATTCTAACAATCCTGCTAATATCCACGGTTACAATAGGATTCACAGCATATGAAAAAATGACGAAAAGCACTATTGAACTCGTCTCTTCCCATTTGGAACGAGAGGTGACAATTGTCAATGATCTAGCGAAAACATTGATGTTGATACATATCGGGAATAAGGAAAATTTTATGTCTGCTCTTGAAGAGGTTGTTAAGAGGCAGCATGTATCCTTAACTCAAGATGGTTATAATGCAACGATGTTTTACTCAAAAGATGATCAACTGATTCCCTTTGCGGTTAGTAAAAATACGAATCTGAGTTTGTCCAATCAAATTGTGGAGAAAATCAAACAAGACGGTAAAGGTATTTTACATGAAACAATCCAAGGAAATCCGCATACTATCAGCTATTATCGTGTTCAAGAGTTAGGCGGGGAATTTGTTATTGTCGTTCCGGACAGTGATTATTTGGCGGATACGAAAGAAATGGGAACCCAAATTTTGATATCGATCCTAATTGCGTTAATCATCGCATTGTTACTGATTGCGCCGACGATTCACCGAATGACGAAACCGATAATTGTATTGCAACAAAAAATGCGCATGGTCAGGGAAGGGGATTTAGGAGTCGATTTGGCGATTCAATCTTCTACACCTGAATTCCAATCGCTCATTAAAAGCTTCAAGATGATGATTGAAAGTATGTCCTATATGCTCGTGGAAATAAAAAACACTAGTATACAACTAGCACAGACTGGAAGTCATTTAAACGTCAGCTCAACTGCACTGCTGACAAAAAATGATTATTTGAATGCTCAGGTTTCAGAGTTGGAGACGATTGCTGCAGAGACGGTTTCTGTATCAGCAACACAGCAGCAAGCCTTCCAGCAGATGAAAGTTCAAATGGCTACGTTGTTTAATGAAATGGAAGAAGTTTTTCATGAGTCAACGATTACAAAACAAGTCGTGAAAACAGGAGAGACTTCGACAATCGAGGCAGCAAAAATGATGAGAATCTTCTTCCGAAGTATGGAAAGTGTCATTCAAACGATTGATGACTTACATGAAAAGTTCATGTCCGTTTCTAGTGTAGTTAGCACCATTGATAGCATTACTGACCAAACGCGTATGCTTGCATTAAATGCGAAAATCGAAGCAACTAGAGCTGGAAAAGCAGGAGCAGGATTCTTAGTGGTAGCAAATGAGGTCCAACGATTAGCGGAGCAATCGGCTAACGCTACAGGAGAAATTAAAGGTACTATTTTAGAAATGGAACAATCCGTTGATAGGACTACTTTGAATATAGAAGAGATGCAAGTAGATGCAACAAATTTTGAAAGTATTACACAAGAAAATAGTGGGAATTTCAAGGCCGCTGCAGATCAAATCAAGGTATTGGATCGAAGGTTATTTGTTATGAAAGATCACTTGAACTCGTTGGAAAGCGGACTACCGTTATTGGAGGCATCTACGAAACAAGTAGAAAATGTTTCCGAAAAAAATAAAAGTAATGCAGCTCAAATGATGCGCGCATTTCAGGAACAATTTGAAGCGATGCAAGCTGTTGAAAAAACGGGGTCAGAGTTATCTTCTCTTTCCAATAAACTGTTGGTTAACGCCAATCAATTCACTACTTCAATTTGATTTACTGAATCGACGGATAGTAACCTGTATAATGAAAGAAACAAAATAGTCAAAGGGGGACTTTTCTTATGGCACAACATCACTTCCATTTAAAAGCTGACTGGCCAGGTTTACGGAATGATATAGGAACAATCGATGCGGGAAATTTAAAGACGGAGATTTCAATTCCAACCGAAATGGACGGGCCGGGAATTGGTACAAATCCGGATGAAATGCTGCTAGGTGCAGCGGCGACATGTTATATTATTACACTTGCGGCTATGATGGAGCGAAGTAAATTGGAGAAAGTCGCCTTGACGATGGAGTCAGTTGGTGTTGTCGATGTAACGAACGGTGTTATTACATATAAAAAGATTATTCATAAACCAGAAATCGTATTGAAAAAGGAGGCAACTGAAAAGGATGAAGCACTGGCACACAAGCTTGCGGAAAAAGCTGAAACGTCCTGTATGATTAGTCGTGCTATCAAAGGAAATGTAGAAATTGAGTTAGATACAACTGTAATAAAATAGAATGCTAAGATGTTCAAAAACCGTGCTCTATGGAGTGCGGTTTTATTTATATGGAAAAATAAGATTGTATTAAATGTAGATAAAGTGTATATTTGTTTATATAAAACTAATGTAAAGTGGAAGGTGTTTATGTTTAAGTGGATATGTCACTAGATTACTCGGTAGAAGTTATGGAAAAGGGATACATTGAAGAGAATCGCTATTATCGCTGCTTATTATGTGGTGAAGAAGTTGAAAAAGGAATCATTTATCCTGTAGGAGATGTACTTTTCACAGATTGGCGTTATATGGAACATCATATTGAAAGGACGCATGGTAGTGTTTTTGAACGATTACTCTCAGGTGGTAAGGAACAGACGGGGCTGTCCGACCAACAGTCGAAACTACTTTCTTTGATTTACGCAGGAAAGACAGATAAAGAAATTCAACAGGAACTGAAAATCGGAAGCATGTCGACGATTCGTAATCATCGTTTTTCATTACGCAAAAAAGAAAAACAAGCAAACACCCTGCTGGCTCTCATGAATTTAGTGAAACGGCAACAAGAAGTCGTAACAGATGAACCGAATATCGATAAGCCGAATGAGAAATCATTTGAACCTTCAACAGAATTAGCGCGCTATTTCTCTGAGGAGGATGGGCGTTTGAAAACACTACGTATGAAAGAGCAAGAAAAAAATCACCTGTTGGCAGAAATTGCGTTACTCTTCAAACCGAATAAAGTGTATTCAGAAGGTGAAGTCAATGCAATTTTGGTGACGATCTTCGAAGATTATATGCTGTTACGGCGGGAGATGGTCGACCGTGATGTGTTAACGCGTAATGCTGAAGGAAGTGCATATCGCCTTGTGCAAAGTTTAGAAAAAGGAGATGTCGATGAAATGGATTTTAAAAAAGAAATGAAATTGAAGGCGAAAGAAGATAAACCGAGTTATGGAATATTTCAAATCAAGAATGTAAAGAACGGGAAGCTTTTTGTAAATTCGACACCGAATTTCAAAACATTGAACGGATTAAAATTCATGTTAACTACCGGTGGGCATAAAAATAAAGAACTACAAACCGATTGGGATGAACAAGGAAAAGACAATTTTGAAATTGAAATACTTGAAACGATAGATGAAAAGGATTGGCAGGGGATTAGTAAAAGTAAAATCCTTGTGAAGCAGTTGGATAAGTGGTTAGAAGAGTTACAGCCATATGGAGAAAAAGGATACAATCGTATTAAAAAAATGTGATAGACAGTTAAAAAGACACTTCTGTTGATTAACCACTTATTTGTATAAAACACTGGTGAGTAAGGCTTGGACAAACCATTTGCACTGGACCATTTCGGGCTCGCTTTCGGCGAAATAATCACGACAGTTTTACCGAGGGGCATGCGTCACTTCTGGTCACGCTCTTTCCATTAATCTTGTTGAGAATAGTTGCCTGTCGCGTACCTACAATGTTCAAGTGAAAAATGCAGTTATGTTTTAAAGAAGCGAATAGATGACTTTGTATAGAGACTGTAAGTGCCCGAAGATGCAATTTCGGGCACTCTTTCACGTTGTACAATGTTGTTCCTTGCTTACTTTTAGCAAAGATTATGCATGTAATCATGTGGTCCTTTATATAAAGTGACACTTCTTTACTAGTCAAAAAGACGGCAATACACAGTTGTGTGTATTGCCGTCTTTTTCATGTCTACCAAGGCGCTTCTGCTTTTCTTAAAAGATAAGAAAGTATACGTTTTTTTGACTTATAATAGTGTCTAGCTCCAGGCGCCAGCCGCTCGGAGGCCCACAGGATGTGGGTCACCTAGCCATTGCCGCAGGACGCGGCGTACTTAGGCTAGGTTCCTTGAAAGCAATCCAGCTATGTGGCAAAGAGCGCCACGTCGCTGGATCGACTTATGCCTGTCGCGTCTAGAAGGCGCCTTCCGCTTTTCTTGTGTTCACTTATTTGGCGTATCCTGTTCAGGCTTTTTAATTGGCACGAGATTAAAAATATCATGATCTTCAAAAGCATCAACAAGACGATCAAGCCAATCGTAATAATCTCGTAGGTATAGTAATTTTTCAATATCTATAGTTACTTCTTCTCTCAATTCATCATCTATCGCGGGATCGTTCACAAGTCCTTCCAGTTCAGCCAAAGATCTTCTTATTGCAGCTGAATGAAAGGAAACAGATCTTCTCCACTTTATTGAAAATAGGTCGATAAAGCTTTGATACCAATCATCCTTCACTTGATAAAGGTCTTTTCGGACCCCTCTTTTCCAAGCACGTTCCACTAACTTCAAATCGGATAGTGCTCTGACAGATGTGCTCATGCTCGTTTTGCTCATCCCGAGTTCTTCTGTCATGTCATCCAATGTTAACGGCTCATTATGAAAAAACATCGTGCCATACTGTCTTCCAGCAGAAGGTGTAAGACCATAAAGATGTATATTTTGTGCGATGGATTCAATAATCCGCTCACGAGCTTTTTCAAGTTTTTCATTACCGTTCATACAACGTCTTCCCTCCACTATAACCGGCATTTATTAACCGATCCAGCTCATTTCTTATAGCGTATTATATCCTATCTTAAAAAGCAATTCGTAGCAATAAAAGTTCGTACAGTTTTTTCTGTACAAACCATTTAAATTGAGAAAACGGTTGTAATGCAAAAAAAAGACAGCTATACTAGAAGACATTCGTCAGTTTTGAAAATATAAGGAGTGTATGTATGAGTGAACAGATTGCCAGTAAGAAAATCCAAGTGATAAACACCACAAAGATTTTCGGTAAAAATGCGAAGCGGGCTTCCCAGCTTCTAAATGAAGGAAAAACAAAAGGTGAGATTTTGAAAGCCACCGGCGCAACAGTCGGGGTGAAAAATGCATCATTCGATGTGTACGAAGGTGAAATATTTGTCATTATGGGATTGTCAGGTAGCGGAAAATCAACGCTTGTTAGATTACTGAACAGGCTGATTGACCCAACAATGGGCAATATCCTGCTAGACGGTGAGGACATCGTTGGGATGAATAAAGAACAACTTCGTAATGTAAGGCGTAAGAAAATTGGAATGGTATTTCAAAACTTCGCACTCTTTCCCCACAAGACGATTCTTGAAAACGCGGAATATGGCTTAGAAATCCAAGGAGTAGCGAAGGCAGAACGTCAAGTCAAAGCGAAAGAATCCTTAGGACTAGTCGGACTTGCAGGATATGAAGATCAATTCCCTAGCCAGCTGAGCGGAGGCATGCAACAGCGTGTTGGTTTAGCGAGAGCGCTAGCTAATGGACCAGATATTTTGCTGATGGACGAAGCATTCAGTGCGCTTGATCCGTTAATCCGCAAAGATATGCAAGACGAATTATTGCAACTTCATAATGATATGGGGAAAACAATTATTTTCATTACGCATGACTTAGATGAGGCACTTCGTATAGGCGACCGCATTGCATTGATGAAAGACGGGGAAATTGTTCAAGTGGGTACGCCCGAAGAGATATTGATGAGTCCGTCGAATGAATATGTAGAACGCTTTGTTGAAGATGTGGATCTTTCTAAAGTATTGACAGCGGGACATATTATGAAAAAAGCAGAGACGGTTCAAATCGACCGTGGAGCGAGAGTAGCTCTTCGAATGATGAAACAACTTGGGATATCTTCAATTTACGTTGTCGATAAAGCAAAGCGTCTTTTAGGTGCGGTCACGGCCCAAGATGCGAGTTTGGCTATTGAAACAGGGAAGACACTTGAAGAAATAATGATTACCGACCTTCCGATGATTCTTCTGGATACCGTGCTAATCGATCTGTTCGATATCGTATCGACAGCGGTTATTCCGGTTGCAGTCGTTGATGAAAATAACAAGCTACAGGGAATTATTATTCGTGGTGCATTGATTGGTGCATTATCAGGTGATAATCAGTTTATCAATAATAACGGAACTTTCGATTCCGATGAACATACGGATACGGAGGCGAAGATAAATGGATAAATATTTACCTCGTTTGCCATTTGCGGAGTGGATTGACAATGGAGTCGATTGGCTCGTACTAACTTTCGGTACAGTGTTTGACGGGATTTCAGATTTTCTCAAAGGAATAGTTGAAGGATCAGTGGAATTGCTCGATATCGTGCCATCTATTTTACTTGCCGTGCTATTTGCCTTGCTTGCGTGGTTCGTATCTACTCGCCGCATTGCCATATTTACATTGTTCGGCTTGCTGTTCATCGATTACTTGGGTTATTGGTACCCGATGCTGCAAATGCTAGCGCTCGTACTCACCTCTGTATTCTTCGCACTGATAATCGGAATTCCAGTCGGTATCTGGGGATCACAACAAGCGACAGCAAGAAAAATCATCAATCCCTTATTGGATTTGATGCAAACCATGCCGGCTTTCGTTTATTTATTGCCAGCTATATTCTTCTTTAACATCGGGGTCGTCCCAGGTGTTGTGGCATCTGTTATCTTCTCAATGCCGCCAACAATTCGTTTGACAATGCTTGGAATAGAACAAGTTCCGAAAGATTTAATCGAAGCGACAGAAGCATTTGGTTCTACTACTTGGCAGAGATTGAGCAAAGTACAAATTCCGCTTGCAAAACCTACAATTATGGCGGGTGTCAACCAAAGTATTATGCTTTCCCTATCGATGGTCGTTATTGCATCGATGGTTGGTGCGCCAGGGCTTGGTGAAGAAGTTTATCGAGCTGTTACACAACTGAAAACGGGTGTTGGTTTTGAAACCGGATTGTCCATCGTTATCGTAGCCATCATTTTAGATCGCATCACGCAACACGCAGGAAAGAAAAAACAAGGGGGAACTAAACTATGAAATTAACAAAAAAAGTATTAGGACTTGGAGCGGTTGCTCTGCTTGCAGTAGGACTTGCTGCATGTGGCAGTGACAAGAATGAAGCAGACGGAGACTCCACGAAAACAGTTGGTGAATCAGTAGACTATAAGATTACAGGTATCGATCCAGGTGCAGGTATCATGGAAGCTACTGAAAAAGTACTTACAGAATATGACCTTACAGATTGGGATCTAACAACAGGTTCAAGTGCGGCAATGACAGCTTCACTGAAAAAAGCTTATGACAAAGAGCAACCGATTATCGTTACAGGTTGGACACCGCATTGGAAATTTGCGAAATACGATTTGAAATATCTTGAAGATCCAAAAGGTGTGTACGGTGGGGAAGAGCAGATCCGTACAATCGGAAGAATCGGATTAGCAGAAGATCTGCCAGAAGCGCACCAAATCTTATCGAAGTTCAACTGGACTGAAGAGGATATGGGAGAAATAATGGTAGCTATTCAAGAAGGTGAAAAAGAAGACGCGGCAGCACAAAAATGGGTTGAAGCAAATGAAGAAAAAGTGGCTGTATGGACAGAAGGCGTTGAAAAAGTTGACGGCGACAAGATCAAACTTGCTTACGTTGCATGGGACAGTGAAATCGCTAGTCATAACGTCATGAAAATTGTTTTAGAAGATATGGGTTATAAAGTGACATTAACACAAGTTGAAGCAGGTCCATTATGGACTGCAGTTGCTGACGGTAGTGCAGACGCATCGCTTGCAGCTTGGATGCCATTAACACATAAAACATATGCTGATAAATTCGAAGGTAAATTCGAAGAACTTGGCGTCAATATGGAAGGTGTCAAAGTCGGTCTTGTTGTACCACAATATATGGACATCGATTCGATTGAAGACTTGAAGAAATAAACAACAGAATTCTACTTCTATTTAAACGTAACTCGTTTTTCTAGCAGTATAAAACTTACATTAGCTAGCGTAATAACTAGAACAATGAACCCGGAAGAACGCTGTAATATGCAGCAGTTTTTCTGGGTTTATTGAGTGTGATTCTTATGACATAAGCTTCGAACTGAGAATGAAGAATGAACAGTATCTGCACAAATTGAACGGCAAAAAGGTAAGTGAACTGGAAATGTTGTGAAGTATTATGCTTTCCTTTTCATGATAGTTATTGCTTCAATGGCTGTTACACAATTGAAACCAGATTGTCCATTGTGGTCGTAGCAATCATTTTAGATTGCATCACGCAACGCACAGGAAAGAAAAAATAAGGGGGAATTACACGATGAAATTATCAAAAAAAGTCTTGGGACTTGGGGCAGTTGCTCTACTGGCAGTTGGACTTGCTGCATGTGGCAGTGACAAGAATGAAGCAGACGGAGACTCCACGAAAACAGTTGGCGAATCAGTAGACTATAAGATTACGGGTATCGATCCAGGTGCAGGAATTATGGAGGCGACTGAAAAAGCGCTGGTAGAATATGAACTTACAGATTGGAAGTTGACAACAGGTTCAGGCGCAGCTATGACAGCTTCACTAAAAAAAGCGTATGACAAAGAGCAGCCAATCATCATAACGGGCTGGACACCACATTGGAAATTCATGAAATTCGATTTGAAATACCTTGAAGATCCAAGAGGTGTGTATGGTGGAGAAGAACAAATCCGTACGATCGGGAGACTTGGTCTGCAAGAAGATTTACCAGAAGCACATAAAATCCTATCACAGTTCAAATGGACTGAGGAAGATATGGGAGAAGTTATGGTAGAGATACAAGAAGGTGAAAAAGAAGAAATAGCGGCACGAAACTGGATTGATGCAAACGAAGAGTTAGTGGCAGAATGGACAAATGGTGTGGAGAAGGTGGACGGCGATAAAATTAAACTGGCATATGCAGCATGGGACAGCGAAATCGCAAGCCATAACGTCATGAAACTTGTTCTGGAAGAAATGGGCTTTAAGGTTACATTGACACAAGTTGAATTAGGCCCGCTATGGACTGCGGTAGCTGACGGTAGTGCAGATGCATCACTTGCAGCTTGGTTGCCAATTACAGCTAAAACATACGCTGACAAATTCGAAGGTAAATTCGAAGAACTTGGCGTCAATATGGAAGGCGTTAAGATCGGTTTAGTGGTACCGAAGTATATGGACATCAATTCAATTGAAGACTTGAAGAAATAAATAATAGAATGTCAGTGTTATTTAAGCGCGAGCACTAGGATAGTAAACCCGGAAGAACGCTGCAATTCGCAGTGGTTTTCCGGGTTTATTATAAGTTGCAAATGCAATGGTATTCTTATTTCATCATACATAGAAGACTCAGTTCTGTTCAAACAGACTGAGTCTTTTTTGATTTTATGGAAGTAGTATGATAACTTTAAGTCGGCACGTATAAACAAACTCTTCGGGGCAAGGTGAAATTCCTTACCGGCGGTGATCGAGCATAGCTCGTCAGTCCGTGACCCGTCCTTCCTTGCTTGGAAGGCGGTGGAGCTGGTGAAATTCCGGCACCGACAGTTATAGTCTGGATGGGAGAAGTTGTTTGGATATGCGTGCTGTGCTTGCAGGCTCTGCCCTTTCAAAAAACGAAAGGGGGAATGCCAATGGACCCTCAACATTATATGAGACTTGCTCTTGAACTGGCGCGTAGTGCACAAGGACAAACCTCGCTGAATCCACTTGTTGGTGCTGTTTGTGTGAAAGACGGCCGGATTTTAGGGACGGGTGCGCACTTGAAAGCTGGGACACCTCATGCTGAAGTGCATGCGCTGGCAATGGCAGGTGCGAATTCTATTGGTGCGGATCTATACGTGACACTGGAACCGTGTGCCCATACTGGGAAAACACCTCCGTGTACAGATCTCATTATTTCATCTGGAATTCAACGTGTTTTTGTTGCGTCTATCGATCCGAATCCCTCCGTCAATGGAGCGGGAATCGGGCTTCTTAAAGTTGCTGGGATTGAAGTCATTACCGGCATTTTACAGGAAGAGGCAGAGCAGTTAAACCAAGCATTTTTTCATTTCATCAGATACGGGAAACCATACGTTACCTTGAAAGCCACCGCAACTCTTAACGGTAGACTTTCAACGCAGAACGGGGACAGCAAATGGATTACTTCGGCTGCATCACGAACCGATGTCCATCACCTCCGCCATACCCATGATGCTATTTTGGTAGACGTACAAACCGTACTTCACGATAACCCTTTCCTCACCACCCGTTTGCCCCATGGTGGAAAGAACCCAATTCGAATTAATTTAGACCGGCATCTCAGGACGCCAAATCAGCGAATGTTGTTACAGACGGCGCTATAGAAACAGTTATTTTTACTCTCGATTCAACACATTCTGAAACTACTTTTTTTGAACATCCTTTAGTTTCAATTAAAAGGATTTCAGAAAACGTATCTTTTTTGAATGAAGTTTTAAAACGTTTTGCTGATAAAGAAATCATGACAATGTTCGTTGAAGACGGTAGCAATGTTCATTTCAGTTTCATCAATAAAGGTCTCACAGATGAACTGTATTTGTATATGGCTCCGAAATTAATCGACAACGGTTCTTCATTGTTCATGAATGATACTTGGAACCTGATTGCAGAAGGCGAATCCTTGCGTTTTTTAGATGTGCGACAAATAGGGGACGATTTCAGCTTGGCGCCAGGTTTCTGAAGGAGGATTGACAGCAGTTGTTTACTGGAATTATTGAAGAAGTAGGAACAGTTTCAGCGGTTAGGCCAGCGGCGAATTCTTTGCAACTATCAATCCGTTGTAGCAAAGTGCTTAGCGATGTTAAAAAAGGCGATAGTCTGGCAGTGAATGGTGTCTGTTTGACGGTGTCAGATTTCTCAAGCAATCAATTTACAGCTGATGTCATGCCTGAAACTGTTAAAGCGACAACGCTTCAAGCATTGCGTACGGGAAGTCCGGTTAACTTAGAACGTGCGATGGCGGCGAATGGTCGTTTCGGCGGACATATAGTCAGTGGACATGTCGATGGCACTGGCGAAATTGTTTCGGTTAGACAAAAAGAAAATGCAATCTATATGGAAATCAGTATCGCAACTAAATTATTGAAGTATTTTATCCCAAAAGGTTCAGTAACTGTGGATGGAACATCACTTACTGTATTTGGTGTGACGAGTATTGGTTTTATCATCTCATTAATTCCAGTCACGCAAGGTGACTCAATCATCGGCCGAAAACGGGCTGGGGATCGAGTGAACGTAGAATGCGATATGCTCGCGAAATATATAGAACGGCTAATAACTACAGACAAAGAGAATCCAACTGGCGGTTTAACAATGGATACCCTTATCGCCAGTGGATTCCTCAGTTAAGGGGGCAAAGCAGATGTACTCTACCGTAGAAAAAGCAATTGAAGAACTAAAAAAAGGAAAAGCAATTATTGTCGTTGACGACGAAGACCGAGAGAATGAAGGTGACTTTGTTGCACTTGGTGAATTCGCTACACCCGAAATGATTAACTTTATGGCGACGGAAGGCCGTGGATTGATTTGCGTGCCGATAGACGAAGAGAAATCGCGACAGCTTGAACTCGGACTTATGACAGAAAATAATAGTGATGTGCACGGAACTGCATTTACAATTAGCATTGATCATGCGGATTGTCATACTGGAATCTCTGCATTTGAACGGTCGGAAACAGTATTAAGGATGCTAGGGACTGAAGCAGGTCCAACAGACTTTAGAAGACCAGGACATATATTTCCGCTAATAGCGAAGTCTGGCGGCGTCCTAAAGCGCTCTGGTCATACAGAAGCTGCTGTAGACCTCGCGAAGCTCGCGGGAGCAGAACCGGTCGGCGTCATATGTGAAATTATGAACGTCGATGGGACAATGGCGAGAGGTCCACAGTTGAAAGAGATAGCTGAACGATTTGATCTTGTTATCTTAACAATTCAGGAACTAATTGCTTATCGTCGCATCAATGAAAAACTTGTTGAGCGCATTGTAGATATTAGTCTGCCAACAGATTTTGGAGATTTTAAAGCAGTCGCTTTCGTTGAAAAAGAAACAGGGCATGAACATATTGCTTTGGTAAAAGGTGATATCGAAGATGCTGAAAATGTACTCGTCCGCGTTCATTCGGAATGTTTGACAGGCGATGTCTTTGGCTCATGTCGATGTGATTGTGGTCCGCAACTTCAAGCTGCACTTGCGCAGATTGAAAAAGCCGGAAGAGGCGTCTTACTCTATATGCGTCAGGAAGGTCGTGGAATAGGTCTCGTCAATAAAATGAAGGCCTACAAGCTGCAGGAAGAAGGATACGATACTGTTGAAGCCAATGAGAAATTAGGATTTCCAGATGACCTTCGAGATTACGGCATCGGTGCACAAATACTGCGGGATCTCGGTTTAACGTCGATTCATCTTCTGACGAACAACCCGCGTAAAATTGCTGGAATAGCAGGACACGGGTTAGAAATAACAGAGCGCATTCAAATCGAAATGCCTGTTAAAGTGGAGAACAAAATTTATATGGAAACAAAGAAAAATAAAATGGGACACTTATTGCATAATTGAGGGGGAATAATGATGAGAACAATTTATGAAGGACATTTAGTTGGAACAGGGCTTAAAGTTGGAATCGTGGTAGCAAGGTTCAATGAATTCATTACAGGAAAATTACTAAGCGGAGCGGAAGATGCATTGCTTCGTCACGGAGTAGCCGACAGTGATATCGCGGTTGCTTGGGTGCCAGGTGCCTATGAAATTCCGCTAATAGCGAAGAAGATGGCGGCTTCCGGTAAGTACGATGCAGTTATCACACTTGGAACAGTTATCCGCGGAGCAACACCGCATTTCGACTATGTGTGTAATGAAGTGGCTAAAGGGGTCGCGGCCATCAATCTGCAGGAAGGCATCCCGGTTATTTTCGGTGTCTTGACAACAGATACGATTGAACAGGCAATTGAACGTGCTGGAACGAAAGCTGGAAATAAAGGATGGGATGCAGGGAATGCAGCGATTGAGATGGCAAATTTGTTGAAACAGATATAATCGTTGTTAAATAGAAGGCACAGTTTTCGGTTATCCGGAAACTGTGCCTTTTTTAATATTTCAACACTCGCGTACATGTTAGTTAAGGAAATGTAGTAGTAGAGTGAATAATGTGGTTAGTTTTGAGAATTCCGAGGTATAAAGAATAAAGGAAAGGTTTTTTGAGGAAACTATTTTTTGACGAAGTGCATACAATGTTGTATGATGCTAATAACCAAGTAAGTTAATATGAATTAAGGAGAATGGGTATGAAGAAATTTAGTTTACGCGTAATTCTACTATTTACAGCAATCATTTTACTTGCTGCATGCGGAAACGCTAATAAAGGAAATACAAGTGGTAGTGAAGAGTCTAAAGGAAACGGTGATTCAGGAAAGAAAACTGAAGATTTACTTGTGAAAATACAGGATGAAGGCAAGTTAACAATCGGGACAGAAGGAACATATCCACCATTTACATTCCATGATGATAAAGGGGAACTTACAGGTTTTGACGTTGAAATCGCAAGAGAAATAGCGAAACGACTCGGGGTAGAGCCTGTATTTCTAGAAACGCAATGGGATGCGATTTTCGCAGGGCTTGACTCTAAACGGTTCGATATGATTGCAAACCAAGTAGGGATTCGTGAGGACCGTATTGAGAAATATGACTTTTCGGAACCGTACATTTCATCATCTGCAGTCCTCATTACAAATACTAGTAATAAAGATGTGACAAGCTTTGAAGATATTAAAGGGTTAAAGTCTGCGCAGTCATTAACGAGTAACTATGCAGACACTGCAAGATCTTACGAGGCTGAAATTGTGGGTGTTGAAGGATTTAACCAAGCTATTGAGCTCATCAATTCCAAACGTGTAGATGTAACGATAAATGATAATTTATCTTTCTTAGACTTTATGAAGCATAAACCAGATGCACCTGTCCAAATTGTGGCGACAGCAGATGACGTTTCACAAAGTGGTTTAATGTTTAGAAAAGGTAATGAAACACTTGTTAACGAAGTAAATAAAGCACTAAATGCAATGATTGAAGACGGAACATACTTAAAAATCTCCGAGAAATGGTTTGGTGAAGATGTCCTTAACTAATATTTTAGCTAACCCAGAGAAAGTACAAAGACTTCTAGATATTGCCCTAACATCCCTTTGGCCATTGCTGGAGGGAGCTCTTTACTATACGCTTCCTTTAACGTTTCTTTCTTTTTTCTTTGGAATTATTCTTGCAGTATTAACTGCGTTAGGAAGAATATCAACAAGCAAGCCGCTACAAATTATCGCAAGAATTTATGTATCTGCAATTCGTGGAACGCCTTTACTCGTACAACTATTTATTTTGTTTTTCGGATTGCCAACGGTCGGAATAGTTATAGATCCATTTCCAGCCGCCGTCTTCGGATTTTCATTGAATGTAGGGGCGTATGCTTCAGAAGTGATTCGCGCAGCAATACAATCGATACCGAAGGGACAGTGGGAGGCAGCACATACGATTGGCATGAACTATACCCAAACGCTTAGGCGAATCATTTTGCCGCAAGCAACGAGAGTATCTATCCCGCCTTTATCGAATACATTTATTAGTCTTGTGAAAGATACATCGCTGGCATCGCTTATTTTAGTGACAGAAATGTTTAGAAGGGCTCAAGAAATCGCTTCTGCAAACTATGAGTTTTTATTACTTTATACTGAAGCGGCGATTATCTATTGGCTCATTTGTTTTATCCTTTCCTTAATTCAAGACAGAATCGAACATCGGCTGGATCGATATGTGGCTAAGTGATAAGTTGAAAAAACAACTGTTAGAAGGTGCAAACTATGATTTCAATAAAAGGCTTGTATAAAAAGTTCGGGGACCTTGAAGTGTTAAAGGGAATTGATTTGGAAGTGAATAAAGGGGAAGTTGTAGTTGTCATAGGTCCATCAGGCTCTGGTAAAACGACACTGCTTAGATGTTTGAATATACTGGAAGTCCCGACAGCCGGGACTATAACCCTTGATGGCCACGAAGCAGACTTTTCTAAACGTGTAGCAAAAAAAGAAATTGACTATTTTAGAAGTGAAACAGGTATGGTGTTTCAGAATTATAATTTGTTTCCTCATAAGACTGCTCTTGAAAATGTGATGGAAGGGCCAGTCATCGTAAAAAAAGAAGCTAAAGATGTAGCACGGAAAAAAGCTGAGAACTTGTTAAATAAGGTTGGATTAGGTGATAAGTTCGACTTCTATCCTTTTCAACTATCAGGGGGGCAGCAGCAGCGGGTAGGGATTGCAAGGGCGTTGGCATTGGAACCAAAAGTAATGCTGTTTGATGAGCCTACATCTGCGCTAGATCCTGAATTAGTCGGTGAAGTGCTGCAGGTCATGAAAGATCTTGCCAATGAAGGAATGACCATGGTTGTCGTTACACACGAAATGCGTTTTGCACAAGACGCAGCCGACGAAGTTATTTTTATAGATAATGGAAAAGTAGTTGAGCGAAATAAACCGAGCGAACTATTTACAAATCCAAAAGAAGAACGAACCCGACAGTTTTTGAACTTAATTTCATAACTAAAATATACGAAAAGATAGCCGATACGCTTGGTTATCTTTTTTGTCTCAGATCGAGAACCTCGCTAAAATTGTTAACAATAGTTATGATAGAGGAGATGTTATTTTATGAAATGAGGCGATTTACATGAGTGAACAATCAAATGTAGTACTACCTAAAAAAACGTGTACGATTGAAAAGCTAGTTACGATACCCAAAGATGTTAAAAAAGTGCTGAATGGCGAAAAGACAGCTACTCGCCGTAATGGTGTTTATGCAGATCTTGGTGAAATTATGGTACTCGACGGTAAAGAGTTTAAAGTAGATACAATTTATTCACAGACGCTCGGCGAAATGACGGACGAACATGCACAACAAGAAGGTTACACAACGATGGAAGAATACAAACAATCTATTCTCGCGATGCATGATAAAATGCCATGGTTACCGGCGATGAGTGTTTGGGTGCATGAATATAGCCCAGTAGAGAAATGATGTTCTGAATGAATTCAGGAATCTATGGCGCGATTGTCTTTTTGCATGTTATCAGTGCTGTCCTTGCCATAGGTCCATTATTTCTATTGATGCCGATTATTAAGCGAGTGCGTGGCGTTGAAACGGACATTGAGCAAGTCTACTTGTCTATTATCAATGTTATCATTCGCTTGGTCATGCATGCAGGACATGTTCTCGTCTACACGGGTGTCCTTCTATTGGTATTTGGACCTTGGCCATGGTATACGTCATGGGTAATCATGACGCTTGCTGTTTTGCTACTATCTGGAGTTTTCCTAGCAAGAGGATTTACGGTTGTGCTACGAAGATTTAAGAATCCAGATGCTGATAAAAATAAGATACTTGATCGTTTAAATGGTACTTCATGGCTCTATATCGGCCTTATGCTAATCATGCTCTGGCTCATGGTTCAAAAACCGATGCTTTGGTAGATAACCCGCGATACATAGGAAAAGACGTGCATCTAACTGGTGCATGTCTTTTTTGATATTTAATTCTACAAGCATTTTGCCATAGCTTATGGCAATTGATGAAACTGTCATGGCAAGTACACGAACTGTCATAGCAATTGATGAAGCTGTAATGGCAAGTACACGAACTGTCATGGCAATCATTAAAACTGTCAGTGAAAGCCTGAACTGTCATGGCAATCGATGAAACTGTAATGGCAACCAATTAAAACTGTCAGTGTAAGCTTGGACTGTCATGGCAATCGATGAAACTGTAATGGTAAGTACGCGAACTGTCATGGCAACCATTAAAACTGTCAGTGTAAGCTTGAACTGTCATAGCAATCGTCAAAACTGTTGGGATGAGTCAACCTATAACCACTTGTAAGTAAAGCAGGCACATTATTTCATATTTCCGACTCCTTTTTGAAAGTAGTTCGTCTAGTAAGGGTGAGGGGCAGTGGAGAAAAGTCTAGAACAGCTTTATGTAGAATATAGTGATCGCATTTATCGATATATCTTTTTACAAGTCCGTCAGAAGGAGTTGGCGGAAGATCTGACCCAAGAAACTTTTTATAGAGCGTTCAAAAATATTCATTCGTTTAATAAACAAGCTAGTATGTTGACATGGCTATTGAAGATAGCTAGAAATGCTACGTATGATCATTTCAGGCGGAAAAGGATCATTCGATTTTTCAGTCTTGATAAAGATCTGAATGTGGATACAAGCAATCTTTCGCTGGAAGATGAATTACTGAAAAAGGATATGACTGTAAGGTTGTCCAATACGCTAGCTAGTTTGAAGCCAACCTATCGTGACGTCCTTATTTTACGGAAAATCAACGAAAGCTCGATCAAAGAAACAGCATATATCTTAGGGTGGACTGAGACAAAGGTGAAATCAACAATGGTGCGGGCATTTGCTGCGCTGAAAAAAGAAATGTACAGAATGGAGGGGGAGAACGGATGAATGACTTCGATGAATTTGATGGTGAGTTTAACGAGTTGAAGGATGTTGATAGATTAGAAACTGATCGAATGATTAGCTTGGAGAAAGTCATTGCTAAAAGTGGAAAAAAGAAATTTAACATGCTCCCACTAATTTTTTCTAGCTTTGCCATCTTTGCTGTTGGACTATTTTTAATGATGACGATTAAAGAGTATACATCTGAAGTTGAAAGTCAGAAAACAATCATTGATGATCAATCCGTCCCTGAAATTCCAATTGTCGAAGTAGAGTCAAATATGATCACTGTAGAATACGGAATAGATAATATGGACAAAGGAAATTACGATTATGAAACAATAGGTACTGGAAAAAGAATTGTAGTAGAGCCAAGAGTCTCTGGCTTTCAACGCGGGGACGTTATTTATTTTGCAACACCGAAGTATTCAAATGGAAATCCAAATTTAAATCTAGCAGGGAATTATATATCAAGAGTTGTGGGCTTACCAGGAGAGAGAATTGAAATTAGAGAAGGTCAGCTATATATTGATGAAATGAAACTAGAGTCTTTTTATTCATTTCCAACCGTAAGAGGAATGAATAAGGAAAAGTATTTTGAAACAGTCGATTCTCAAAATTCCTCTATGACTGAAGAAGATTTTGAAGAAAGCATGGAAGCCATTTTAGTACCAGAAGGCACAGTATTTGTGCTGGGGGACCAGTGGTGGAGAAGTATAGACAGCCGTCACTTCGGACCTTTATCATTAAGCCAAGTGGAAGGGAAAGTAATAGGATATGGAATTGAATAATAAAATAATATGCCTGATAGCCTATTATTTAGGGGATCATAAATAGTTTAAATTTAAATCGTCTGTAATTGAAAAAAGCTCACCAAGTCACATTCATTGTGATTTGGTGAGCTTTTAACATCATAAGTTACTTTGAACATAGGACAGACGTTGTGCAATTTCATTTGCAATTTTCATGCCATGAAAGCGTCCGTCTTCAATGTAAACACGATTTGTAATGCCACCCGTTACAACGCCAGAAAGAAAAACGTTCTTGACATTTGATTCATATGTCTCTTGATTAAAGGAAGGAACTAATGAAGAGAGGTCAGTTTGAATTCCAATGCTTTGAAGCAGAGAGATATTGGGTTGATAACCGATGAGGGAAAATACATAGTCATTTTGAAGTGTAACTGTTCCGTCAGAAGAGTTTATGCGAATAGTTGATTCATCGATAGCAGCAATACTGGAATTGGGATGAAAATCAATTTTTCCTTTTTTAAGAAGGTTACGCATATCTAATAACAACGATGGTTTAATGCCTTCTAAGACAGTTTCTCCACGATGGATAAGTGTAACCTTGGCCCCATTACGATAAAGATCAATAGCAGCTTCAATTGCTGAATTTTTACCACCCACAACTGTAACATGTTGTCCATAATAGAGGTGACCTTCTTTATAGTAATGTGATACCTTCGCTAGATTATCTCCGTCTACACCTAGTTGTCTTGGCGTATCGAAAATTCCTGTTGCAATAACAATCATCTTCGCTTCGTAAGGAATGGTGTTGCCATTACGATCTTCTGCGTGGACAGTAAAGGATGCTACATTCTTTGAAATAGAATTAACCTTTTGATAGCACTTAATATTAATTTCTTGTCTCTCAGTTACAAGACGATAATATTTTAATAGTTCAGTTCGATTTGGACGGACATCTTGAGATAGGAATGGAATGTTGCCGATTTCTAAGCGGTCAGAAGTACTATAGAAAGTCATGTGTAATGGACAGTTGACAATGGAATTGACAATCGCCTCTTTTTCAATAATCACATAAGAAAGTCCTTTTTCTTGTAGAGCAAGACCCGTTGATAAGCCACACGGACCACCGCCAATAATAACAACATCATACATACAATAAATATCCTCCTTAAAGTTTTACATAAACAATGGTTAAAAGCATTAATTTTTTAGGAATGTTGCATGCATGAATAATGCAACAATGCTGTATAAGCCTTGCCCGTTAGTATGCTCAGACGAGTGGGAAGAAATACTTAATTAATTGTATATAACTTGTTTTACGCACTGGAAAAGGAGTTAATATATTTTGCTAGCGAACTATCCTATAAGACCTTGCCTCATTTAGACATACCGAGCATGAAAGGTTTGCATGATTTAGGTGATACAGCAAGACTTCTATACGATTTTCATGCAATAACTGGACAATGGGAAGAAAGCAAAGCACAAAACGAGAAAAATCACCTTGATTTAGCAAAGGAATTAAAAACAGTGGAAGCTATGATTATATAGTGAATAAGTTGTAAGAAAATGGAAAATAAAAAAGGGGATAGTACTTGGAGTTTTCATAATAGGATCAAAAGAGGAGTTATTGAAAGTAGAAGAAAACAATAGCATTAGGGGTGATTGTAAGGGGAAGATAGTGTCTACAAAGCAACACAATAGCCATTTGAAATGATTTTTTATTCGACAAACAGAGCATCGTTATTAAAAATGAGGAGTTTCTGGGGCTCGACCTCTTCATATTATTCACATGAAAGCATAGGTGAGCCGAAAATCGATTATTCTGAAATTCAATAGAAACTATTAAATAGATGGAGTATAATAACAAGTATTCGTGATTATAAGTCAAGATTAAAGTTGTATACTTCACTATTAAATTGAAAATTCTTAAGTTTTTTGGGCTATCTAAATTATGAAAAAAGGGGATAATTAATGATGAAACGATTAGAAAAGGGAGATACAATCGGTATATTCACACCATCTTCACCCGCAACTGTTACTGCGTTGCAACGGTTTGAACGTGCAAAAGCATTTTTAGAATCAAAAGGGTTTGTTATTGTAGAAGGTAAATTGACAGGACAGTCTGATGTTTATCGTTCCGGTTCACCTAAAGCACGCGCAGATGAACTAAATGAGCTATTAAGAGATCCGAATATAAAGATGATTATGTCCACAATTGGTGGCACGAACTCAAATAGCATGCTGCCATATATTGATTATGAAGCATTTAAGCAAAATCCAAAGCTAGTCGTTGGGTATTCTGATGCAACGGCTGTTTTACTCGCCCTTTATGCAAAAACAGGTATCTCAACATATTATGGACCTGCTTTAATACCTTCGTTCGGTGAATTTGAACCACTAGTAAATGATACTTATCAATATTTCGAACAATATTTTATGAAAGAGACAGAGCTACCTTATGAAGTGCCAATGTCTCCATTTTGGTCTGATGAGCCTGTGAACTGGTTAGAAAAAACGACAGAGAAAACGCTTTTTAATAATAAGTGGGTGACTGGACAAAGTGGTGTTGCAGAAGGACGATTAATAGGTGGCAATGTGAATTCGATGTATGGATTTATTGGCTCTTCTTATTTCCCTACAATTAAACAAGGCGATATTTTATTAATTGAGGATTGTATGAAAAATGCCTCAATTGTTGAGAAGAATTTTGCAATGCTAAAAGTGCAAGGTTTTTTTGATAAAGTTGCTGGTATTATTTTAGGTAAACATGAACAGTATGATGATTTAGGTACTGGCAAGCAGCCATTGGACTTACTGATAGAGCAATTAGATGGGATGGATATTCCCATTTTAGCTGAGTTCGATACGTGCCACACCCATCCAATGCATCCATTAGCTATTGGCAAACAAGTGAAGTTAGATACAGGTTCCAAAAAAGTATTTTGCACGGAAAAATGGTTGTGAAATTTTCAGTATCTAAAACTTTTGTTTAACAGAAATAGAAATAATTTTTGACGATAAGCAATAACAACAAATTGATTATTGAAATGTTGAATTATGTAATTTGTTGTTTATTGCACCAAATGGGCAGGTTAGTGGAAAAAAGTAAAAATGCTCAATAGTAAAAGGGCAAGATAGATCTGATGAAACAGGATAAACAAATAGATAGGTCGAGCAAGCTATTCGCATTTTTATATAGCGTTTTCATAGCAACACCTTTCTATAGCATATTAGGCATTGCTTCTTACCTGGAAGAGGAAAAGTTGAAGTTACCAAAAATGAGAATACTTTTGATATTGAAATTTCCAGCAATGCTATCCTTGTAAAAGAATTGATGTAACAATTTAAAACAGCGGAAAATAAATATGGACGGGGGATTAAAGACACTATTTCTCTTTTTTCACCAATGACTATATACTAGTTTGGTGTTTTAAAAGTAGGACATTAAGTGGCGTCATTATACTATCCTATGAATCTTTTGGTACTTATTATTGCCATCTATTAGACTATGTGGTATATTTTTTGATGGTTATAGGCAAACTTATTGAAAAATAGGGACGCAAAGCTACAGGTCTAAAGTAATTATTACTATGACGGCTGAGCTGCTCAAGAAATGCTAGATAATAGTCTAGTTTTTTTATTTGCCTATTTCATTGTGAAATGGGCTTTTTTTATGTGTAAAGAAAGATACAAAAATTGAAGAGGAGGAAATAATTATTATGAGTTTTTTTAAAAACATGTCATTAAAGTATAAACTTTTACTTACAGTTTCTATTATTGTTTTAGCACTTTTTTCTGTTCTAACGACACAAAGTATTTCTCAATTGAACGGCCAGTTAGAAAATGACCTAGAACAAGAGTTAAAAAGTGTTGGCTTATTGACAGCCATGAACCTAGATTCCAAAGATATAGATGGTCTATTGAAAGTTCAAGGGGAAGACGATCCTGAATTTTTGAAAATGCAAAGTACCTTGGATGGCATAAGGGAAGAACAGGGAATCATGTTTTGGAGTTATATATGGGAGATGGAGGATAATGGCGTCACTCCTATCGGCTATACTGAAAATTTGAATGAAGCGTATGAAGCGGGGGAATTGTTTACTGATCTTGCTCCTGTTCATGTAGATACTGCTAAGCTCGCAATTAAAAATGATCAATCAGAGGTAACAACTATTTTTGAGGACTCATTCGGATCATGGCGAACAGTTTTCAGCCCTCTTAAAGATGAAAGCGGAAATACAATTGCAGTGTTAGGAATTGATTACTCTGCGGATTATATTGATACCATCATTAAAAAAAGTGTTACAAAACAGATTATTATTGCAGTAATCGGAATTTTAATCTTATTAGTATTGCTGTATTTTACAATTGATCGGCTTTTATTACCACTTAAAAAAGTGGTCATTGTTGCAGACCAAGTGGCAAATGGAGAATTGAACGATGTTGATCTTCAGATTACAAATGATGAAGTTGGACAACTTTCACAATCGATAAAAACAATGGTTTCAAAATTGCAACATGTCATATTAAACATTAGAAATACATCTGATCACGTTGCATCATCAGCCAATCAGCTAACTATGAATGCGACAGAATCGTATATTAGTTCAACAAACGTTTCAAAAGAAATGAAGAATATCGCTCAAAATGCTGAAACTTCTTTGGTGATGACTGAAGAAACAGCTGCTGCGATGGAAGAAACAGCGGGGGGAATACAACAAATCGCTGATTCAGCCAATACGGCTTCTGAATCGTCTCTGACGGCCTCAATTGCTGCTGAACAAGGAAATAAGGTTGTCCAACAGGTGATTGATCAAATGCAATTAATTAATACATCTGTAGAACAAATAGAGAAAACTATTAATGGTTTACATGCTAATTCTAATAAGATTAGCGACATTGTGAACATTATTACTGCTATAGCAGAGCAAACAAATTTGTTAGCACTAAACGCTGCTATTGAAGCAGCCAGAGCTGGTGAGCATGGTAAAGGATTTGCTGTCGTTGCAGATGAAGTAAGGCGTTTAGCTGAACAATCATCTCAGTCGGCTAAAGAGATTTTCCAACTAATTCATATGATTCAAACGGATTCTAATGCCTCTGTAACCGTGATGGAAAAAGGAAAAGAAGACGTAAGAGTGGGAATGGATTATACGAATGAAGTAGGCGAGATATTTAAAAGGATTGTACAATCTGCAGATGAAGTCGCAGATCAAATCCGGGAAATTTCTGCTGCATCTCAAGAAATTTCTGCATCCTCTGAAGAAGTAGTCGCATCCGTTAATAATATTAAGAAAACATCTCAACAATCTACCGAGTTTTCATTGAATGTCTCACAAGCTACACAAGAACAATTGGTGTCGATGCAAGAAGTGAAAGAAGCATCTGCTTCATTAGGCCAAACTGCGGAGAAGCTGCAGTCCCTAATTACAAACTTTAAATTGGAGAGTGAAGATTAATGGATTTAAAGCTTACCGGTAAAAATGTTCTCATTACAGGCTCTAGTATGGGGATAGGCAAGGCAATTGCTTTAGCTTTTGCTGAACAGGGAGCAAATATTCTAATAAACTATATTGGCAGCGATCAAGAGGCGGAAACAGTTCGTCTACAAGCGAAGGACCATGGCGTGAATGCACTAAAATATTGTGCGGATGTATCTGACTCTAAACAAGTGCAGGATATGTTTCAGTATATGGACAACCAGCTAGGAGCAATTGATATTCTTGTCAACAATGCCGGGTTTGCACAGAATGCTCCTATTACAGATTTAACTGATGAGCAGTGGGACAAAATGATAAAGGTTCATCTTTACGGAAACTTTTATAATTGCCGAGAAGCGGCGAAAAGAATGAAGGAAAAAAATAAAGGTAAAATTATTAACATCTCTTCAGATATAGGAAGTCTAGGGTGTGAAGAATTTACCCATTATTCAGCGGCAAAAGGCGGTATTAATGCTTTTACCAAAGCTTTGGCAAGAGAGTTGGCACCGAATATATTGGTCAACGCTGTAGCGCCTAGTGGAACACATACTGGCATCCTCGAAGCGTTCGGTGAAAACTATATCGCGGAAGAGTCAGCGAAATATCCACTAAAGCGCTTGGCACAACCTGAGGAAATCGCCAAAACTGTGTTATTTTTAGCATCAGAAAATGCGGATTTTTATACAGGTCAAATACTAACTCCAAACGGTGGAGTAGTTATGAACGGATAAAAGATAGATGAGGAGCACTTGAATTGATGAATATCGTCGTATTTTGTGTATATTTAGTTTTTATTTATTACATTGGCTATAAAGGATATAAGCGCGTCAAAACTGCCGAAGATTTAATTGTGGCGGGCTGGAGTATGCCGTTATCTGTTGTAACTGGGAGTTTAATTGCCGCGTTATTAGCAGCTCCATTCTTTTTTGCTGCTGTCGGCTCAGGTTATACAAGTGGAGGCTTTGAAGGGTCCGCAACAATGGGCGGCCTAGGTACATGTATGATTTTAGGGGCATTAATCTGGACTAAGCCCCTAAGAAGATTAAGAGGATGGACACTAGCGGACTACTACGGATTGAGATATGGTAGTAAAAGATTAGGAGCATACACGGGAATCGTGATGGCGGTAGCATTTGGTATTTTCAATGCCGCGGCTCTCACTGTTGGGGGTACTTATATTATCCAACAACTTTTCCAAATCGATTTCCTTCCAGCCGCACTATTATTTGTTTCGTTAACGGCACTCTACTCCGTTATTGGAGGCTTATGGGCTGTCGCTTACACTGAAATTGTTCAAGGGGCACTAGCGGTAGCGGGAATCCTCGGGATAACTATATTTGTTTTATTCTATTATCCCGATGTTACATTTAACCCTGATTGGTGGAATGTAAATGAATTATTTAGTAGAGGTGGAGTTGAATTCTGGACACTCTATTTAGTTTTAGCTCTTGGTGATATTCCCGCAGTGGATTTAGGTCAGCGTGTTGCAGCGGCAAAAAGTCCGCGTGTCGCACAGCTGAGTATGATTATTGCAGGTTCAGTAATCATCGCTATTAGTTGGATACCTGGAATGTTAGGGGAAGCATTTAAATCTATTTATCCGAACAGTTCCAATCCGGAAACATTGATGCTTGTTTTTGCACAAGGTTATTTCCCACCTATTTTATCTGCTATCTTTTTAACAGCGATGGCGGCGATGGGTATGTCAACTGTTGCGGCATGTTATGTAGCAACCTCAGGAATTGTTACTAAAAATATTTATTTAGATTTTATTAATAAGAATCCTGATCCGAAAAAACTATTGTTTTTTTCAAGAATGGTGATTCTTGCAAGTGCATTGTTAGGTTTAATCCTGGCGCTAAGTGCTCAAAAAGTTATTGATTTAGCCTATTTAGCATGGGATGTTGTATTTGTTACATTGTTCTGGCCAATCGTTTTAGGCCCATTTTGGAAGCGGGTAAGTACTCCGGCTGTATGGGCAAGTATATCTGTTGGACTCGTATATTATATTATTACGTCACTTACTCACGTTCCTGGGCCGAAAATTCAATCGGATGGGTTTTTGGGCTTGTTGGGCGAATTGTGGCTAACGCCTGTTTTCTCAGGTGTGATTTTTTCTGGAGTGACAATTATTGTAATAAGTCTATTAATCCCACCTACCCAACACGTTCTTGACATGCATGAAATTGAAAAAAATAAAGAACTTGATCACGTTGGAAGTAAAGAAGAACTAGAAATATTGAATACTTCAAAACAACCAAATATCTGAGTTGGTAACAGGACATGCTTAATTGTGTGTCCTGTTTTTTTGAATTCTATCTACCATATCTGATTAATTTATCAAACATAAATATTTTTCTAATAGTAATATTGGATTACAAAAACTTCATATCGTAGCTAGAGGTCTAAAGAATGAAAGCGATCCGCAACGAAAGTCAAGTCCTCCAAAAATAAGTTACGTAAGTTTGGACGTCGTCTAACTGCAAGTGGATGGTAGGCGACCGCTGTTTGGAATCCACGTATATCGTGCCAACTACTCCGCATTGACTTCACTTCGGCTTCAGGATTTTGAAAAAAAGACTGAACGGCTACATTTCCTAAACAAAGAATGAGAGTAGGCTTTTTTTCTGTAAGCTGCTGTTCTAAATGCCTCATACAAATTTGACGTACTAATTCTTTGTCGTATGCTCGAACGGGCTTCCTTTTTAGTATAAAAGTGACATACAGATCATCTATTTTCAAGCCAGCTTCATTTGCAACTTCTTGTAGCGTTTGCCGCGTTCCACAAACAAATGACTCGGCTTCACGATCTTCACGTGCTCCGGGATTGTCAAGAATAATCATAATCGGGGCCGCTGGATTACCTTCACCCCATACCATCCGTGTCCCTTGTTCATAAAGGCCGCATTCCTGGCAATTTACAAGGTGATCAGGGGTTGGCTCCTCCAATAACATTTTTGGACAGAAGACAGGCATTATTTTCAGCTCACTTTGACGTTTATTTGCAAAAAAAAAAGAGGAAGCGCCTGTAACAGAAGAACGCAGCCTTAGTACAACACAACCTGTGGCAACATTCTAGGCCAATTTGCAGATTATCCCCAGGGAAGCTTTATAATTTCCAGTGCAATAAGGAGAGCTTTCCACTAACCAATGGATTTCAATCAGAGTCACAGCATATAGGTTAAATGTGGTAGAATTGTTATAATATTTCGATGTTTATTATTTTTATGTGAATGGGGTGTGGGGATGGAGTTTAGACGTTATCAAGATGTGCAAAAATTTGCATTGAAAGCTGAACCTGTTTTAGGTAAAAGGGAAGATGTATACAGTCTTTTTTTCGGTGTATTGCAGGCAATTAAAGCTGGCCGATACGAGAAGCCGTTTATGGCGACGATTGAAGAGGAGGGGCAGGTGCTAGCCTTATTTCAAATGACCTATCCACATCCGTTAAACCTAATTTTTACGGATGAAAGCCGTTTGGAAGAATGTATGGATTTGTTAATAAGAAACCTATTGGAACTTAAAATTGAAATTAGTTCCATCATAGGTTTAAAACCGTGGGCATTCCTCTTCAGTAAGAAATGGGAAGTGAAAACAAGTGTGTATCCTCAATTGATGATGGACCAGGGATTGTATCGATTAGATAATATAGATGAAACACTTGAACACAGTCCAGGCTCTTGGCGTTTGGCAAATACGGATGATTGTTCACTCATTGAGATGTGGTTCAACTTGTTTGAGGAAGATGCAGGACTTCCGCTAACAGCAGTGGAAGATGTGAAAAGTCGAGTTGCATCATTTGTAGCCGAACAGGAAGTATTTTTGTGGGAGGATAATGGCAAAGTAGTTTCCATGATGAAAAAAGCCCGACCGACAAATCATGGCGTAACTGTCTCCCTTGTATTTACACCAAAGGAAGAGCGAAAGAAAGGCTACGCGCGGACGATGGTAGCAGCTGGAACAAAGGAACTTCTAAAAAAATATGATTTTTGTGTGCTTTACACTGATTTGATGAATCCGACAGCAAATAAAATCTACCAAGAGATCGGCTACAAGAGAATTGCAGATTCTATACAGATTGGATTTAGCTTGAAATGAAAAAGGTGTGATCTTTATAGGAAATCTGAATCACATAGTTGATCGAAATTTATATGAAAATATCTGATATGGGAAAAATTAATTCCGAAACTAGAAGATAAATATGACACAAACAATCACAATAACTAGCTGGAAAGTACAGAGAAGAAGGCGTGGCTGGATCCATCATGTGATAAGTCCAAATGATATTCGCTCTTTTCAATGTTTCTAACGAACTAAGAATATTTCATGTCAAAAAAGCCAAGAATAGAAAACTCCTGGCTTTTTTGATATGAAATTCAAATTAAATTATTTTATCGTGAAAAAATATCGAGTTTTTCAATTCGTGCAACTGCTTCTTTTAAACGGTCTTCACTTTCCAATAAGCCAACACGTATATATCCTTCACCATACCTTCCAAAAGCATGGCCCGGTGCTACGGCAATGTCTGCTTTGTCTAATAGTAACTTGGTGAATGATTCGCTTGTATATCCTTCTGGTACAGGTAACCAAGCGAAGAAAGATGCAGCGGGCGCGATGACATCCCAACCGATTCGTTTACATTCGGAAATTAAGACATTCCGGCGGCTTTCGTAAAGTGAAACGAGCTCATCCACACAATCCTGGCTTCCCGATAATGCCTCTGTTGCTGCGCGCTGAATTGCTGGGAATATATCTATGAATAAATGATCCTGCAATAAGCTGATTGCTTCGATAATATCGGCATTACCGATGGCAAAACCGACCCGCCATCCCGCCATATTATACGTTTTTGACAATGTGTACATTTCAATTCCAACTTCTTTTGCACCTTCTGCTTGCAGGAAACTGACAGGTTTCGCACCGTCAAAACCGATTCCACCATAGGCAAAGTCATGCAAAATTGCAATATCATTGTCTTTTGCCAAAGCAATCGTTTCTTCGAAAAATGGAAGTGTGGCTGTTGCGCTTGTTGGGTTATTTGGATAGTTCAAATACATTAATTTTGCTTGCTTCTTTTGTTCATCGGAAAGAGCAGAGTAATCAGGTAAAAAATCGTTTTCTGCAAGTAATGGCATTAAATCGTATTTAATATTGGCTAAGCTTACACTCGATAAATAATCGGGATATCCCGGATCCGGCAATAAAAGTAATTCATCTTCGTTCATAATCGCGAGGGGTAACTCGACCAATCCAGGTTTTGTTCCAAATAGAATCGCTACCTCTGTTTTAGGATCAATATGAACATCGTATTCTCGTTTATAAAAGTCAGCAACAGCCTGTTTTAATTCGGCAGTCCCTCTGAAAGGGGAGTATCCATGTGTTGTTGGATCTTCGACTGCTTCTTGGAGTGCTTTTATAATATGTGGAGGTGTCGGTTGATCGGGATTTCCACGCCCCAAGTTAATAACGTCGCGTCCTTCAGAAAGTGCTTCTTGTACGTTTCGAACAAGTGATGCGAAAAAGTGCGGTGGTAGGTTCTTGAGTCGATTTGATAGTGCCATGTAATAACCTCTCTTCTATGTAATCCAATCTTTAGTGTAAAAGAGTAAGATAGTATAAGTTTTTCACTTGGAGCAGTATCTAGACTCCAGCGCTTGTCGGGTCTACCAAGGCGCTTGCGCTTTTCTTATTGTCTAGCTCCAGGAGCCAGCCGCTCGGAGGCCCACAGGAAGTGGGTCACCTAGCCATTGCCGCAGGACGCGGCGTACTTAGGCTAGGTTCCTTGAAAGCAATCCAGCTATGTGGCAAAGAGCGCCACGTCGTGCCTGCAAGGATGCAGGTATGCAGTCGTTGCGACAGGACGTCGCGCTCTTAGACTGCCTTCCCCTGGATCGACTTATGCCTGTCGCGTCTAGACGGCGCCTTCCGCTTTTCTTATTGTCAGTATACATGGAATGAAATGAAAATGATAATAAATTGTTATATATCAGAACATATTATGTTGACAATCTTATTGAGACATACTAATATGAAACTTATCAATCAAAATAATTACATAATGGTACTTATCAAGAGAGACTGAGGGATAGGCCCGATGACGTCCAGCAACCCCTTGCGTAATGTAAGGAAGGTGCTAACTCCTACAGAGTGAATTTCATTCTGAAAGATGAGCTGAAACCTTTTTATTTTCGGTGCTTCTTTCATATATGAGAGAAGCATTTTTATATGGTCAGACATCTGAGATTTCGTACTTCTATTTATAGAAAGAGGAGAATTGCATGATTCAAATTCAAAACGTATCAAAAGTATACAAAACAAAAGAGAGAATCGTGACTGGTGTTGATAATGTCTCACTCGACATTAACACAGGAGAAATTTTCGGAATCGTAGGTTACTCAGGTGCAGGGAAGAGTTCTCTTATCCGTTGTCTAAATTTGTTGGAAAAACCAACGAGCGGAACGATCTTAGTAGATGGATTAAATTTGATGAAGTTACGGGGGAATAATCTCCGTCAGGCACGTCTGAAAATAGGAATGATTTTTCAACACTTTTATTTAATCAGCCAAAAGACAGTATATGAAAATATAGCATTTGCTTTACGGGCAGCCAAAACGCCTGCCAATAAAATAAACGCTCGGGTAACGGACTTACTAGAAATGGTTGGCCTCTCGGATAAACGGGATGTTTATCCTGCGCAGCTGAGTGGTGGCCAGAAGCAGCGGGTAGGTATTGCCCGAGCACTAGCGAATAATCCTTCAGTGTTACTGTGTGATGAAGCAACATCTGCATTAGATCCAAATACGACGCTATCTATTTTAAGGCTGTTGAAGAAAATAAATAAAGAATTACAGATTACAATCGTTCTAATAACACACGAGATGAATGTCGTGAAAGAAATTTGTGATCGCATGGCAATTATGCAAGATGGAAAAGTGATTGAAGAAGGACAAGTATATGATATATTTTCAGATCCTCAAGAAGAATTGACGAAAGAATTTATTAGTAGTGTTGTGTCATTTGATGTGCCGTCAATAATTTTGAGCAAGTGCACGGGCAAACTGGTCAAAGTCATGTTTAAAGGTGATGTCGCAGGCGATGGAATTATCTCAGATACTGTGCAGCAATTTACTATACAAGGTAATTTCCTACACGGCTCCATTGAATATATTCAAGAAAGGCCACTCGGTACTTTCCTGATGGAACTAAAAGGCGAGGATGACGAAATAGAAAAGGCAATTGCCTATATGTCATCACGAGCTGCTCAAGTGGAGGTAATTGACAATGGGAATTGATTTACAACACGTTATAGAGTTAATGCCTGATATTACAAAAGCATTTGGGGAAACACTTTATATGATAAGTATTTCTCTCGTTATCGCACTTGTTATTGGGCTTCCGCTAGGGATTTTGCTGTTCACTACCGATAAAGGCTTATTTTTAGAAAATCGGGCATTGAACTCAGTTATTGGCTTTATCGTCAATATGGTCCGTTCTGTGCCGTTTATTATTTTACTCGTCGCGTTAATCCCTTTAACGATTTTAATAGTAGGTACTCCGATTGGCCCTGGGGCTGCTAGTGTTTCATTATCTGCGGCAGCAATCCCTTTTTTCGCAAGAATTGTGGAGACTTCACTAAGAGAGATTGATAAAGGTGTTATCGAAGCTGCAATCGCTGTTGGTGCAACTCCGTGGATGATTATCAAAGATGTACTATTGCCTGAAGCAAAAACAAGTATTATTCAAGGCGTGACACTTACAGTAATTAGTTTAGTCGCCTATTCAGCAATGGCTGGTGTTGTTGGTGGTGGCGGAATCGGGGATTTAGCAATTCGATTCGGCTACTATCGTTACGACAATACAATAATGGTAGTGACCGTGGTGATATTAATACTATTTGTACAAGTAATTCAGTTTGCAGGAGATCGGATTTCAAAAGTAATTGATAAACGATGATGGGGAGAGAGAAAATTATGAAAAAGTTTCTATTAGTTGTATTAGTACTTGTAGTTGGAACCGCACTAGCTGCTTGTGGTGGCAAAGAAAAAGCTTCGGATGACAAATCTGTGAAAATTGGTGCAACCGCTGGACCATATAGTGATATGTTGAAAAAGGCGATTATTCCTGGACTTGAAGAAAAGGGATATAAAGTTGAACTAATTGAGTTTAGTGATTATATTCAGCCGAACAATGCACTGGCAAGTGGCGATATTGATGCAAACCTGTTCCAAAACACGACTTATTTAGAAAATGTCGTTAAAGAAACGGAAGCTGAATTATCACCACTTATTATCGTACCAACAGCTCCAATGGGCATTTATTCGAATAAATTCAAGACAATTGAAGCTATTGAGGATGGAGCAAAAGTTACCATTCCAAACGATCCTGTTAATGGAGCCCGCGCCCTTTTAGTGTTACAGGATGAAGGTCTAATTGAATTAGATCCAAATGCAGAAGTGCTAAAAGTATCTGAAAAAGATGTAACAATGAATAAGAAGAACTTGGTGTTTCAGCCAATCGAAGCGGGTCAGCTTCCACGTTCAGTTGACGGTACTGATTTAGCGGCAGTTCCTGGAAACTTTGCCTTGGCTGCAAGTATGAATTTATTAGATGCGCTAGCACTAGAGGACATGCTTGATATATACAGAAACGTAGTTGCTGTAAAAACGGAAAACATTGATAAGCAATTTGCTAAAGATATTATTGAAATAGTAGAATCAGCAGAATTTGAAAAAGTAATTGATTCAGATTTTGAAGGCTTTGGTAAACCAGAGTGGATGAAGTAAAATCTAATTAACAACGTCAAAAAGCTGACGAGACCATTACGGTTTCGTCAGCTTTTTTGTTCTTCCTGCCTAGGAAATTATAAAATCTTGTACAGTGGATAACCTGCGAAAGCTGATATTTCACGTCTAGACTCAAGCGCCTCTGAACAGGCATTTGCGCTTTTGTTTTATTGTGAAACGTTAGCCGTTTCGTTTGCCTCAATTTCTTCCGTCAACACAACTAGCTGATCAATCAAATCACCGATATAAGCGATTGTGTCACGCAATGGTTTTTCTGTTGTAATATCGACACCTGCCATTTTTGACAGTTCAGCAGGGGATTTTGTACCACCAGCTTTCAATACTTCGAGCCATTCATCGACAGCAGGCTGACCTTCTTCAAGGACACGTTTAGATACTTGAGTGGAGATTGTGAGTCCAGCACTGTATGTGTATGGATACAAGCCCATGTAGTAGTGTGGCTGACGCATCCATGTAAGTTCCGCGCCTTCATTAATCTCCACATCATCTCCCCAGAACTCTTCAAGCACGCCGCGTTTCAAGTTGTTCAATACACCGGCGTTGACACTTCCGCCTGCGTCAATGCGTTCATAGACTTTTCGTTGGTAGGCAGCTTCTAGTAAGTGCGTTACAAAGTTATGGTAGTACGTGCGTGCAACGATTGATGAAATAACCCAACGCTTGAATTTCGGATCATTTGAGTTTTCTAATAGGTGGTTAGCCACGAGCATTTCATTCATCGTCGAAGGTGCTTCGATGAAATATAGTGATGGGCGTGCATTGAATACGTTTTGCTCTCGATTTGCATTGTAGAAATGACCCGCATGCCCTAATTCATGAGCTAAGACGAATACATCATTCATACTACCTGTCCATGAAATAAGGATATATGGATGGTTGCCATAAGGGCTGGAACAGAATGCTCCTGTTGATTTACCTTTGTTTTGAGCGAAATCAATCCATCGTTCTTTGTATGAACGATCCACCATCTCCATGTAATCAGTACCCATTATAGCAAGGGCATCATCAATATATTTCTTCGATTCATCTACGGTGATTTTTGGTTCGTATGTTGGATCAAGCGAGATTTTCAAGTCGGCAAACGTCATTTTATCAAGTCCATGGACTTTTTGCAGAAGTTTCGCGTACTTCCGCATGTGAGGTGCAAGTTCTTTTGTGATTAAATCAATTTGACGGTCATACATGGACTTATCGACTTCTTGGGTGAACAATAAGTAATCGAAAATCGAATTATACCCTCTTAGGTCAGCTGTTGTTTTTTCCGTTTGTAAATGCATGTCATATGTTTTTGCAGTTGTATGTTGATAGTCTTTTAACTTAGCTGAGAATGCATCGAATGCAGCACGGCGTTTGGCGGTATCCGTTTCGCCCTCCCAGTCACCTTCGAAGGACACATAGCTTAACGGATAACTTTTCCCGTCGACTTCGAAATCATCAAATGCCATATCCACCATTTTTGTCGTGTTATACAAGCCATATGGCCCGGCGAATGTGGAAGAGAAGGCAGCTAAAGTTTTCTCAACTTCAGGATGCAATTGGTACTCTTTTTTGCGAATCAATTTCTCCAAGTAATTTTTAAAATCACCTGACTGTTTCATTGCATCTTCCAAAACATCAATGGGTAATTCAGAAAGTTGACTGTTGACAAATGATAGTTTGCTGTTTATTTTTGCGGCAGTGGAACCAAACTTGCTTGAGCGCATTTGTGCTTCGTCATCCGTTTGGTCTGTACTTGATGACAAACTCGTATACGTGCCAACAGGAACCACTTTTTCATAAACAGCCGCAAAGCCTTCCAATGCCTCTATTACTGATTTAGCATCTCTAATGTTGCCATTGAATTTTTCGGCAAATGCATCGACTTCTTTTACCAATTCAATTATCGCAGCATCATATTCCTCTTCTGTTTTGAAAAGGTCTTGCAGATTCCATGTTTCTTCTGTCTTTACTTCTGAACGCAGCGGCATACTCTTTACCAATCTAATCTCTCCCTTTTATTACGGATGTCGAACTAAATAATAGTATATAGTAGAATAGGGTAAAAGTAAAAAAACAAATCCCTTTTTTGACAACTTTCAGATAGTATGTGTTATTTTTGCTTTTTTGAAAGACGTTCGATTTCATCTGTTAGGATAAAAGCAAGATCATCATTGCCGAAAAGTTGTAGGACATCCAGCATTGTTTCGTTATCAATGTCGATTTCTTCTTCAAATTTAGCTTCCTCAACTATTTTCTTCATTGTCTCATTTTCTTGTTGGTCTGGGTGTGCACGGCTATATAACTCATGCGGGTTCACTTCATTATTAGCACACCATTGTACAAACAACCGAATCATTAGCTGCTCATCTTGTTGATATTTTTGAATGACTTGTTCATCGATGCTTTTAAATTCCATGTTAGTTAGCTCCTTTTAAGTACAGTTCTTATAAGTATATACGAAGTGTGAAACTTCAATGGGATATAGACGTAAGTATAAATACGAATCAGTGAATTATTTATGAATATCAGTCTATATATGTTGAAATAATGAAAGAACTAATTATCAATGGTATTGTGTTACTTATCTCAGGGTGGCTGGCGGAGCAATTTCTGAATATAAAAAAGAAGACAAATACTATGGACGATTGCTCCAAAAGTTATCAATTTTCCGGGTTGATCCACTTAAATATACGCATAAGAAAAGCGCTGGAGTCTAAACAATGGTCTAAGTGAAAGACTTGTACTTTCTTGTTTTTAAAAAAGGACAAGAATAGATGACTATCTTGCCCCAGGCATTGGATAGGTTAAATTTTATTACTGATGAAAAACTGAACAATCCAATCTACGTCTAGTGGACCGTCAACGACTTCGTAATAGAGCGAAGAGTTTTGGATAATTAGATCTTCATTTACAATAATGCTAAAGTTGTCTCCATTATTATCTGTTAAATTAATAATGAACTGATTGATATTATCAATCTTGTTGATTTTTTCGGGTTTTAATTTTCGGACATGGTAATCTTGAAGGAATTCAAGTAAGCCTTCAATTTCAGATTCATCATTAATATTCCAAATCTTTGGGGCGGCACCTGAAAGTGATGGCTCCGAAAAAGTCATTACACTAAAATGGGAATCCGGAGTGCCAAGAACCTTCGCAACCTCTTTCTTATCATAGCCCAGGAAAACTTGGATCATCGCATATGTGCCCATGATCATAATCGCAATCAATAATACTGCCCTTATTTTCATTTACTATTCCTCCTGTAATTCATTTCTTTAGTATACGCGGATGAAGATGTTGGGGATCAAGCTTGTACCTTAGTAATCTATGCAGAATTATACAGAGAAATTTATAGAAAGGGGACATAATCAAATGTTTTTGAAAAAAATAACACTTCTTCAAAAAGAGTCGCAATCAAAGGAGGAGTATCCATTTTCTATTCCTTCAATTCAATCGCTAACGGAATTGGATTTAACGAATAGTGTTACATTTTTTGTGGGGGAAAATGGTTCAGGGAAATCGACACTGCTAGAGGGGATTGCGGATTTATGCGGGTTTAATGCGGCAGGTGGAGGGAGGAATAATACATATGAAGTAGATGCGTCTGAAAGTGCATTAAGTGATTATCTTCGCTTGTCATGGATGCCGAAAGTGACGAACGGATTCTTTTTACGGGCTGAATCTTTTTATCATTTTGCTTCCCATATCGATGGGTTAGGCCCTGCCGCTCTTAATAGCTATGGAGGGAAATCATTGCATGAACAGTCCCATGGTGAATCATTTCTGTCATTATTTTTAAATCGATTCAATGGAAAGGCGATTTACTTACTCGATGAGCCGGAAGCTGCATTGTCACCGCAAAGGCAGCTGTCGTTTCTACGTATTATGCATGATCTTGTCCAGGAAGAAAATTGTCAGTTCATCATTGCAACACATTCGCCTATAATTTTAGGCTATCCCGATGCGACAATTTTGAGTTTTGATGATGGAGATATAAAGGAAACTGAATATGAAATGACAGAGCATTATCAGATTACAAAATATTTCCTTGATCATCGAGAAAAGTTTCTAAAAGATATTTTAGAGGATTAATGGATTGTCAGAATGTTATAATGACTATGTTGGAAAGTGGAATGGGGGAAAAGTGATATGACTAACGAAGTAGTACACGCAATTCAAGATGACTATCCGGATGATTTCGCTTGGTGTTTCGGTTGTGGGCGCTTAAATGAAGATGGTTATCATTTCCGAACGGGCTGGCAAGGGGAAGAGTCGGTAACGTATTATGAACCATCATCGAAGCATATTGCAATTCCAGGATTTGTTTATGGAGGGTTGATTGCATCGTTTGTTGATTGTCATGGGACGGGATCGGCTGCACTTACACTGCACCGGAAAAACGGGCATGAGCCAGGCAGTGGAGAAGAACCTCCGCGTTTCGTCACAGCGTCATTGAACGTGAATTATATGAAACCAACTAAGCAAGGAACATTGTTAAAAGCGGTGGGGAAGGTGGAAGAAATTCATCCGAAGAAATTTAAGGTGTCTGTTGAAGTATTTGCAGACGACACAGTTGTAGCAACAGGGGAAGTTGTTGCTGTTGTCATGCCAGCAACATTTGCTGCTAACTAATGGAATAGCGAAATGTGGAGAGCTGATTGCCGCGTGCAGTCAGCTTTTTGGATTTGAAAAATAGAAAGTCATTGTCAAATATATGTGTGGTGGGGAATCAAATTATACCATCAAAGAAGAACTTGAATTCTCATCCCATAAAACAGTTAGAAATGAAATGGAGATTTTTAAGTTGCGCAAGAGCAGCTTTGAAAGTGAAAATATCTAATCATATATAGGACGGCACAACGATTAAATTCGTTGTGTCGCTCTTTGCTTTTCTTATTGTCATGTTGGCACAACGAAATAACATTATGATGAGCACTATTTTAGTGTTCATTTTTTGTGCTTTTTCAGATTGCATTTAATACTTTCCATAGTATGGTGGCATATTGCCTTTATCACGGGTAGCAGTTGAACTTCCTCGTTCAACTTTATAAGAAAAAGTCCACGAACCCTTTACAGTTCCTTTTCTCCAATTTTCCGTAAAGGTAACTGTATAAATTTCATCTCCAATTTCTATTGCACTGGTTTCTCTTTTAACTTCATAACCATCAATGGTACCTTCCCATGCACTAATTTCTTTAGGGAAATAGTCTATTGTGGTACCTTCACCAGAAGTTGCAAATGTAACCGCATCTTCTATTGTAAAGGGAGGCATAGGTGGAGAAGTAAATTGAAAATATCCCCAAATTATTAAAAGCGAAGCTAAAGGAATAAGAAAAAATAGTTTAACACTCTTGTTCTTTGTATTTCTTTTGTATAACCACTTGTCGATAACTGCATATAGAATTGCAGCCAACATACCATAAAATGCAAGTGATATTTCTTGAAAAAATAGTCCGTTTGCTAATCCAAAAACACCAAGAATTAATACATATAACCAATCTTGTCGCGGGAACCATTTTCTTTGCAAATGCTCTATTCCAATAGATACCAAGTTTCCGTAAATCAGAATAATAACTCCTATATACATTGAGAAAATGAAGAACCAAGCGATAAATTGATTTCCTTGATTATATATAATTTCGGAACTACCACCAATATTGAAAAAACCAAACGGTGCCGAAAAAATAGTTGTGGCAACAAACGTTGTGATTAATTTTCTGACAATTACACTCCTTATTCCAGTTTGCATATTCGTGCCCAACCTCACTTCTTTTTGATAATTTTACCATAAAATCATACTTAGCCCCACCCATCCCTTTTTAACAGTGATTTCATGAACAGTGGCAGGTATTACATTGCCGCGGTTTTATTTTTCCCACCACTTGAAAAAATGAAGTAGATATTTATTTGGATTTTCACTGTATTTGCTGAAAATGATGCCACTCGGTAAGTTGAAATTGCAAACAATACTTTAGTGACAATAAAATAAGACCTATTCATTAATACGAATAGGTCTGCGGTTTCGATTGTTATTTACTTGTTTTGTCTCCCGAAAGAGAACCCGTTATTAAAACGTCATATTCCAGTAACCGTTACCCCTACATCCAGCGGTTCTAGTGCTTTTGTTTGATCAATAAATATAAAAGCATCATATCGATTTCCGATTTGAGATGGTACATAGTTACCAAATTTCTCGTATTCAGGATTGTAGACGACCCCAATCGCTCGATGGCCAATCCAACCGGTGAAATAGTGTCGGTTATCTTCATTGAAAACGAATAGTTTATTGAAAGCGCCAGACTTGTGTACTAAATCTTCCCATGAATGTTGACGAGCGGGAGGGACTTCTATTAGCTCGAAAGGTACTCCCCATTGTTCAGCTGCGATGACGGTGCCCCGATGCGTTCCGAATCCTACTGCATAGACATCTTCTTTCATAAATTGTTCTCGCAGTAATTGACCGACGTTGAGCATTCCGTCCTCCTGCATTGTTGTTGCACGGGCGTCTCCAATATGCGTATTATGTTCCCAAACGATGATCTTTGCATTTTCTCCATAATGATTCATTACTTCATTTATCGCTTCAACCATATGTTCATCGCGAATATTCCAGGAAAGTGCGTTGTCTTGGAGCATGGCACGGTAATATTTTTCGGCGTTTTTAGTCACGAGTGCATTCACTTTTAAATTTAAAGTGGTTTCCTGATCGTCTTTATAGTGTTTATTGTGCGAGCGAATGGACGATAATAAATCACTCACTTCGTCAATGCAAACTTGTGAAAAGTGAGCTGTGGAAATTGCATAATGGTCTGGCATGCCGTTGAAAGGTTCGAAGCAGGAAAAAGCTTTTTTAGCTAGTTCAAGATCGGCACCCGCGGGATTGGATTCTGTTAAGTAACGGATAATTTCCTCCATCGATTCCCAAAGACTATACATATCGATTCCGTAAAATCCGATTTTTTGATCGGGAATCCTTTTGTCATTATGAATTTTCAACCAGTCGACAAACTCCGCAATCTCTTCATTAGCCCACATCCACGTCGGCCATCTGCCGAAAGCTTTCAATACTTCTTGTGCATCATCTTTACTTTCGTTATATCCTTTTATATAGCGATTAACATGCTGAGCGGATGGCCAATCACCTTCGACCGCAATGGCTGAAAACCCTTTCTGTTCAATTAGCATTTTGGACAGCTTAGCCCGGACTGTGTAGAATTCTGATGTCCCATGGCTTGCTTCTCCTAATAAGACGATTTTTGCATCACCTATGGCTTCGATTATTGTTGAAAGATCCGCATCAGATTGAAACGGGAGTGCATAATTTTTAACGGCTTCCTCAAGTGTGAACTTCAATTGGATAACCCCATTTCCTGCAATGTATTATGGAAGTATACCCAACTATTCACATCGTAGCCTATGATAGTTAAACAAAATGAATTGAAATTGTATGACAGACAATTGCAATAATGTACAATTGAATTAATTACATGACAAAGGGGCGATTGAAATGCTAGAGGGAGTTATTATTGTTGGGCTTGTGATGAGTGTGCCAATCATTGCAATTATTACGGATCATCAAAGAAGAATCGTGAAAATTAAAGGGGAATTCATGAGGGGTGAGATCGAACTAGAAAAACTAAAACAGCAAAACTTTATCATGGAAACTGAAAAGATGAAAATCGAATTGGAACAAATGAAACTGGATTATACATCTGGAAAAAATGAAATTATGAAAATATAAAGGAGGGGGAGTGAATGAGTATGAGCGACGATAAATTAAACCCACCATACAACGATCTAATCGGCGATATTTTAAAAGAATATACAAAAAAAGGCGGCATGGATAATTTAGCGGGCCATGGGAAACCGTTATCACAAGAGTACTTTTCGGGTGATACGTTCCAGCATTTTCAGCGAATCGCTAAAGATGCCGGATATAAACCACATTGGTTAAATCTACAGCATGAAATTCGCGATGAATTAATCGCAATTACAGCTATTCAACGTGCAGATGCTGCAGCAGAGTTGGAATTGCGGATAGAAAAATTAAATGAGAAAATAGCTGAATACAATAAATCTTGCCCACCCCCTATGCAGAAGGGATCAGTGTCGCTTAGTAATATTGAAGCTGCGATTGATCGGTGGAAATGAAGCAATAAGAAAAGGGGAGTGACAGTGAATCGTAATTATAAGTTCATTTTTCTCGTCGCTTGTTGTACTTTATTAATGTCGGGATGTTCTCAATTCACACAAAAAAATAAGGACAAAGAAACAGATGTAACAAACTCACCGATTACAGAATCTCCCAAAAAGGAGGAGATTGTTTTATCAAAGGTAGAAGAAACGATTGACCAAATGACATTGGAAGAAAAGGTCGGGCAATTACTAGTGATTGGCGTGGAAGGTACCTCGTTTTCCAGTGAGATGGATAACCTCATCCGTAATTATCATGTTGGTGGGGTTATTATTATGGGAAGAAATGTAGCGACAACAAATGAAATACTACAGCTGATTAATGGAATTAAAAAAGCAAATGAACATAATAAAATCCCTCTATTCCTATCTGTCGATGAAGAAGGAGGACGTGTTTCCAGACTGCCCGTCGGTATCCCTAAACTGCCCACAAGTGCGCAAATTGGTAAACTCAATGATGAATCGGTTAGTTACCGCTCAGGCACCTATTTAGCTGGAGTGCTTAACGAATTCGGTTATAACATGAACTTTGCACCTGTACTGGATGTTAATAGTAACCTAAGCAATCCAGTGATCGGGGATCGCTCTTTCGGATCGGATCCCTATCAAGTCGCTAAGCTAGGCATATCGACGATGCGTGGAATGATGGACAATGGCATTATTCCTGTCGTAAAACATTTCCCAGGGCACGGCGATACAGTTGTTGATTCACATAAGGTGTTACCGAAAGTAGAGACAACTTTGGAGTCACTTCGTAACGTGGAACTAGTTCCATTTAAAAAGGCAATTGAAGAAGGTGCCGATGCTGTAATGGTCGCTCATATTTTATTTCCAGCACTTGACCCTGATTATCCATCCTCAATGTCTAAAGCTATTATCACGGGATTACTTCGCAACGAAATGAAATTTGAAGGTGTCATCATAACGGATGATCTGACGATGGGGGCGATTGCGAATGACTATACAATCCCAGAAGCGGCAGTTCAGTCCTTCATCGCGGGAAGTGATCAGCTACTTGTAGTTCGCGATTATGAAGTTCAACTAAATACTTTGAATGCGTTCATTAAGGCTATTGAAACAGGGGAAATCACAGAAGAGCGGCTTAATGAGAGTGTAAAGCGGATTTTAACGCTAAAAGAAAAATATAGTGTGTCAGATGAAGTGCATGAAAAAGTGGATATGGATAAAATCAATGAATTGTACGACAAGCTTCAGCTGAAATAAATGAATTTTCTCTCCCGATTATTCGTATAATAAAATACTTGAAAAAGATTGGGAGGGTTATTATATGGAGAATAAAGGATTAAAAGTGTTAATTCATGCCAGTGCTTTCTTTATGCCATTTTTGGTACCGTTTATCATTTATCTAGTTATTGATGATTTAGAGGTCAAAAGGATGGCGATACAAGCAATCTTATTCCAACTGGTCATGGGAGCATTGATTGTTGTTTCTACGATACTTATTATTGTAATTATCGGGGTTCCATTGCTAATTGGATTTGGTTTAATGTGGTTGATTGTGCCGATCATAGCAATTGTAAAAGCACTGAATGACGAAAAGTACAATTATCCGATTGTAGGTAGATGGATTTAATTATGTTATCAATAAACAAATCATTAAGTGTAGTATGAAAAAAATCCATACTAAATGTCCTCTAAAGTAGAATCTGCTTTAGTGGTATTTTTTAACATAATCCTATGTTACGATGCCGCTGTGGATTAAAAATAAAGCCGCGATGTTTATAAAAAAGATGCGACGTTTTACCCCTTTAGATGTTTATCTAAAGGGGTGTTTCATTGAAAAGGACTTACTTATTGAAGTAGTTGAGTGTAAACTGAATTTATAGAAATAATTGGAATGATATTTTGGTTTGGAAATTGTAAAGGTATATTTTTTGTCGTGATGCAAGACTACGTGTTTGGCAAGCTAGAACGAGATTGCTTGACCAGGTGCTAGATGTAATCAAGTATGGCAAATTCTCTGTAACGGGATTTACTTATGATGATTTGTAAATGAAGATATTTAAACTATCGGGTGCTAGTTTAGTTAAAGATCAAAGGGTTCCTAGGCAGCTCTTTTTTCTTCTAGAACAAACGGAGCAGTCTAGTTTAATCAGGAACTTTTAAGTCTTTGGTTATGATAGTTTAATGCTCAAACGAAAAGAGCTGAATAAAAGTCACTGACTTTAAAATTGCATGTAAACATGTGTGCAAACACATTGAATTTAGTGAAGTCTTTATGGGGGTATTAAATTATGACGAATAATGAAATTACTTCGGAAGCCAGAAGACTGGTCGATAGAATTAAGATGAAATATCCCGATTTTGTTGGTAAAACAGTATGCGAAAGTGACATAGCAAAATTAGAAAAAGAATTGAAGATAAAGTTACCAAATTGGTATATCGAACTTTATACAACCGTTCCTTTAATTGATACGGAGTTTGGGGTCCAAGAAGATGAGCCAGATGAGGATTATGACGGAATTTCTTATATGATATGTGGTGGTGTTGACGACATAATTGAAGAAAGCACTGAATTTGAACCTGGAATATCTGCGTTAAAAGATGGATACGTTTTTCTAGCTATTTGCTCGCACGGTAGCGGCGACCCTATATATGTCAAACTAAACTCAGACGAGACAAGAGTTTATCGTATATATCACGATGATCTCACTAAAGCTCAACTAGTAGAAAACCTTGCATCTTTGTTTAAAAATGCAATAGTCTAACGAATTCGATACCTGCTCAACAATTCAACGAAACCTTATTCACCTAACGGATTGTCTTGAACAAGAACAAGTTTTATAGGCTAGGTTTGACACAGCTATTGCTTTTCATCTTCACCTAAGGGGGCAGCTTAGATAAATAAAGTTGTAGAATAAATCATTAAAAATAAATATTAAAAGAGGGATATTATGAACCACTACCAAATTGTAAAAGAAGTAATTAATGATTGGGACCCGATGAACTTTTTAAGTTTCTCATCTGAGGATGAATATGATCCAGAAATAAGTCGCATTGTATCGCTATTACCAACTGCATCTGTTGAAAAATTAGCTGTAGTGATACATGAGGTCTTTGATGAAATGTTTTCGAGGAGTAGAAGTAGAATACCTTCAATTAAGAATTGTTATCCAAGTGCCTTAAAAATTTGGAACAAAATTTATAATAATAAATTTCCAAATGTTAATCAGAAGCAATATTATTAAACTAACGGATGCTTTACTTCAAGAAGGAGTAAAGCCTTTTTTCTTCTTGATCTAACGGGGCAGGATAGTTGAAGAATAAATTGAATAGAATTTTAATTTTTTTTTAGAACCCCTTTAAATATTATCTTAAATCAAGGAGGAGGCGTCGATCCAAAAATGTGATGGACGTCTTGTTTGCCTGGTTAGAATTGTAATTCAATTAGTATCTTCAAAAAAGATACTTTTAAAAATTAAAGTAATCTACAATCATTTGTAAGATTAATAGAACTGTTACTAATCTAAGAAGTGGTTTTACATGTTCCGTTTTTAATTTATGAGCTAATCTTACTCCGAACTGTGCACCAATAATGGATCCAAGCATTAATGCTATGGTAAGTGGCCAGAAAATTTTACCCGTTGATATGTAAGTGATGGCAGAACCAAAGCAACTTGCAAAAACCCCAACTCTTGCTAAGCCAATTGCTCGGATATAGGCAATTTTTTGGCTTGCATATAAATACATCGCAAGTGTACTGCTTCCTGGCCCAAACATTCCGTCATACATTCCTATACCAATTAGTGCAGTTCCTGATTTTTTATTTGCATGAAACTGTTCAGTTCCATCAAAATTACCTGTATTCATGAAGGAAGTTACAAATGCAAAGCTTAATAAAATGATTGCAATAATCGTTAGGGTACTTCCGCTTAAAAAGGAAGCAATGAGTCCACCTAAAATACCTCCTCCAAGACAAAACATTAGGACTAATAATGCTTCTTTCGAGGAAACTTCTTTTCTCTTTAATATGACAAGAAAGCTTGAGAGTGAACTGACAGTATTGGAAACCTTGTTTGCACCGATTGCTGAATGCACGGGTAACCCCATAAGTAACATAGTGGGTAAGCTAATCAGTCCCCCTCCTCCAACCAATGTACCGACAACATTACCTATAATTCCAATCATAAAAAAGATGACAAATTCCATTGAAGAACCTACTTTCAAAATCACACCATAGATTCAGTTTACCACGTCTAATCTTTGATATGAATTCTAAATGAAACAACTTTTTATTTAATTTATTAGCAAATCAAAATTCGATGAATGGAACGATAAGGTAGAAGAATTTTTTCGATATTGTGTTTTTTATTCAACTAAAGGTTTACGGTTTTTTTAATAACAATCTTCAACAATAGGGAGCTTTTCTGAAATGAAAAGGGCGTCTTTCTTCATGAAAGGGCCATTTAATTGAACATCACCTTAAAGGAGTTTGGATATTTATGTTAGTGTTTAGTTGAGATTGTGAAAAATTGTACTTAAACTAAAGGGGCAGGTTAGTTCAATAAGCAGGTGTTATCGGAAGAGCGCCGAAATAGTTATTAACCTGGGAATTATCAAAACCGTGGGACATAAAGGGGGCATACTAAATGTTACAATATGTAGAGTACAATCAAGAAAATACAAGAGAAACCATTATCGCTATACCAGCACTTGGTGAACGAAAGGAAATTTTTGAAGCATTAGCAGAAAGTTTAAAGGAATTCCGTTTTCTTGCAATTGATCTACCAGGGCATAATAACTATACTTTCCATGAAGACTTTTCGATTGAAAAATATGTAGTTGATATAAATAATCTATTAGATAAATTATCAGTTTCAAAAGCTCATTTTATAGGGAATTCAATTGGGGCATGGATTATACAAAGCTATTATAAAAAATATCCTGAAACTGTTCATTCTTTAACATTGATGGACGGAGGTTATTATTTTATTGGAGACTACAAAGAAATTGAAATAGGTGAAATTGAACTTCCTATCATAGAAAAGCTCGAGGATTTACAGAAGGCTATTAAACAACAAGTTGATTCAATGGATAAGCTACCATCTAGCAGTAAAGAATTGTTTGAAAATTATTTACTTAAAAACTTTATTCGAAAAGACGGAGTTTATGTTCATCATAGTAACGTGAATGCATTAAACACTCTCTCAAAAGCTGTTGTGGAAACAAACTATTGTATTCAGCAAACTAAGGAATTTCCTGTTTTGTTGTTACTAGCTGATCAAGGAAAAGATAACTCGGAAGAAGAAAAAATAAATAGTTTTCTAATATCAAATAATTATGCGACTGTAGAACGTATTCCCAATAGTTATCATTTTTTACCTATTACCAATACAAACGATGTGTCAAAACACTTTGAAAAACTGGCATTCTTATTGAACTAACGGGTGCTTTAGTAGAGTAGAGCAACGTCTTTTAAGACGTTGCTCCTTTACATTTAAAAGTACTTCTGATAATACTCTTTCCTTAGCCTACCGCTTAATTGAGCGTATATCCTTGTGGTTTCACTTTTTTCATGCCCCATAAGACTTTGTATGACTTCAATAGGAGCCCCATTATTCAACAAATGAGTTGCATAGCTGTGTCTAAGTTGGTGTGGATGAATCTCTTTATTGATTTCAGCACGATTTGAAATCCGCTTAATGATGTATCGCATTTGGGCAACACTCATTTTATGTGGCTGCCTTACAGTCACAAAGATGGCAGGATTATTGTCATTACGGCTTTCAATATAGCGTTTAAGCCATATGTCGCAACGTGTATTAAAATAAACTTCCCTTTCCTTATCACCTTTTCCCCTAACGATCGCGGATTGATTGGACCAATTAATATTGTTCTTTTCTAACGCTACTATTTCTCCAATTCGGCAACCGGTAGAAAACATGAATTCAAAAATCGCTTTTTCCATTGGGGAATGACAGGATTCACGAAGGTGTTCAATCTCCCGTTCGGTTAAATACTTGGGTATCCGCTTACCTACTTTGGGCTCTTTAATCTTGCAAGTTGGATTCTTACTCAGGTAGCCTTCTTCATGAGACCAACGAAAAAAAGATTTCATAAAGCGGATGCGATGTGCAAGACTAGCTGGTTTTAAATGCTTGCCCGATACAGCAAGATATTGCTTCAGTTGATTTGTATCCAACAATTCCATCTCTACATCATTAAAATAACCAATTAGTAGCAAAGACTGTAACTGATAAGCCTTCAACGTTTGTAGTGAAAAACCCTCTATTCGTTTATCAGCTTCAAACGAAGACCATGCTTTTGACAATAACAATTCCATTCCCCCTAAAGTAGTAGTGTTAAAGGAATTATTGCCAACTTAATAGAGTTATAGACATAAGGAGTGATTTTACTAACGGGGCAGGTTAGTTCAATAAGTAAAAGAATAAATAGTGTGAATAAATAGATAGAATAGAATGGAATGGGGCGAAAAAATGGAGAGGAAGTTTAGTAAGTATTCCATCATTTCAGTTGTCGTTGGAATTTTTGTTGCATATATGGCTTTTCCACCGATTAATATTACTATTTTGGGTTGGTGGGGAATATTCATTGGATTTGGTGTCTATTTAACAGGCATAATACTTGGTTTCGTTGCTTTCTTTAAGAAAGAAAAAGGGTTTATGAAGTATATCTCGTTACTTTCCATTTCATTAGGTTTTTTATTTATTGCATTTCTCTATGCAATCCTCGGTAGAATTTAACGAAATTAATTTGATGACATAATTATACTAACGGGGCAGGTTAGTTCAATAAGCAGGTGAATTGGCAAGGATATCGAAGTAGTCAATATAAGGAAATTTATTCTAGTAAGAGGGCAAGTTAGTTAAAAACAATAGGGGTGAGAAATATGAGTGACCGATTTGAACTAAGTTTTAAAAACAAGGTAGTTAGAATGTGGTTGATTATTATGATACCAGCTGTGATAGCAGAAATATTAATTATCCAATTTACCAAAATTCCAGTATTCACGACAATACCTTGGATAATCTTTTTTATTTGGCTTTATTTTTATAAGAGGAAACAGAAGAAAGAGCATTCCGTTTCCTAGTGGTTTTATTCTAAAAGGATTGGTTAATTCCTGTTCTTATTAAACTAACGGGTTGCTTTACTTGAAGATCATCGAGCTGCTAGACAGCTCTTTATTCTTATTGAACTAAAGAAGCAGTTTAGTTTAATAAGGGCTACTAATTATTTGAGGTGATAAAGGTGTCGATAAAATGTCTTAATCATTTTTTATTTTCAGTTTCTGATTTACAACATTCTATTGATTTTTATAAAAATGTATTAGAAGCTAAATTGTTAGTAAAAGGTAGAAGCACTGCCTACTTTGATTTAAATGGTATGTGGCTTGCCCTCAATGTAGAGAAAGATATACCTCGTAATGAAATAAGCCAATCATACACACATATAGCTTTTTCAATTGAAGAAGCTGAATTTGATAAAATGTACGAGAAACTAAAAGAATTGAATGTAAACATCTTGTCAGGTCGTCAAAGAGATGAAAGAGATAAGAAGTCTATTTATTTTACTGACCCAGATGGTCATAAGTTTGAGTTTCATACAGGCACTTTACAAGATAGAATAGATTATTATAAAAAGGGAAAAGCACATATGGAGTTTTTCGATTAAAGGATTTCCTTGTTGAACTCCCATGAAAATTAAAAAACGCTCAAAAGCTATAAAATAGCATAACAAAAGAGACTCAGAAAAAGCTTTTTTTAAAAAAGGCTGAGCCTTCATAAACAATTATATATGGGAGTGTTTACATTGATAAATTTTTTTGAATATAACTGGCAAGTAAGAGACGAATGGTTTGAATGGTGTAATCCACTATCAAATGAAGAGTTGATAAAAGATCGAACTGGAGGAGTAGGAAGTATTTTATACACCCTTTTTCACATTATTGATGTTGAATATAGTTGGCTTCGTGGTATTCAAGGCAAAGAAGACGTAGTAGTTGAATTTGCTGATTATGATACGCCTGAGAAGGTTAAATCTCTTTCAGTTAGATTCCGAAATGAAATTGCTGAATTTCTAAAAATAAATTTAGATGAATTAAAAGAGAAAGTTATATGTGTCCCTTGGGATGAAGATAAATATACTGTTGAGGAAATATTACATCATATAATTGCTCATGAGATTCACCACATTGGTCAACTCTCTGTTTGGTCAAGAGAATTAGAACTCATCCCCGTACCTGCTAACTTTATTGGCAGAAAGTTTAAATCCATTCATTCTTATTAAACTAACGGGTGCTTTAGTTAAACAAGAATCGGTTGCCTTTTCAGAGCAGCTTTTCCTTATTGCGTAATGGAGTTAACTACTGCCGTGAACCGGCGTTATGTTAACCTGCTGTGCATGGCCTATACAAACCCGTTCAGTGATCGAGTTCCTTGTTCAACTCCCATGAAAATTAAAAAACGTTCAAAATCTATAAAATGGCATAATAAAAAAAACTAAGCCTTCAAAATGATTATATTAAGTTGAAAGTTAATCAGTAACCAACTCCATTCTTCCTAGAATAAAGGCAGGCTGGTGCAATAACCAGAGTAGGATTAATCTCCCATGAGTGCTACTCATATAGAGTGCGACAGTCTGTGATGCACCGTGGTCGTTGGGTCAGACTAACGGATGGGGCACAATGGCACCATAGTTCATCGACCTTCTTTGCCAGTCGTAGTATCCAATACCCATTCTGCATATATTTTCATCCTCTATGGTGTAGCGCTGATTTTGCGCTACATGTATGGCTAACGGGACAGTATATTTAAATAAGGGGGTATTGTATGATTTGGATAAAATTTTTATTTTTTGTATTTATTGTGTTTGTTTTAAATTCAATAGTTAAGCTCCTTTTGAGAAAAATACTCAAAATCGAGAAGGAGAAAAAAACCATTTTTTCTTACAATCACATCAACGAATTGCATGGAAAAGTTGATTGGACTATCAGAATTACTTCTATGATTGCACTTATCGTTATCAATAGCTTAATCATAATTGAAGATTATTCGATAAACCTGTTACTGATTGCATCGTTTTTCTACATTGTATTAGATTACGCAGTAAGGGCATTTTTTGAGTGTAAATATTCGCAGAACCCCAAACAATATATTCTAACTACTAGCGAAGGGGTATTATTTTTAGTTGCCATAATTATAGTCATTAAGTTTGATTTGCTTATTAAATTAACTTAATTGAGAAAGTCATTCTTGGTATCCTCCCATGAAAATTAAAAAACGCTCAAAATCTATAAAATGGCATAACAAAAAAAACAGAAAAAGTTTTTTTGAAAAAATCTGAGCCTTCAAAATGATTATATTTAGTTGAAAGTTAATCAAGAACCAACCCCATTCTTCCTAGAATAAAGGCAGGCTGGTGCAATAACCAGAGTAGGATTAATCTCCCATGAGTGCTACTCGTATAGAGTGCGACAGTCTGTGATGCACCGTGGTCGTTGGAGTCAGACAAACGGATGGGCTTTATGGCACCATAGTTCATCGACCTTCTTCGCCAGCCGTAGTATCCAATACTCGTTCTGAATATATTTTCATCCTCTAGTGGTGTAGCGCTGACTTTGCGCTACATGTATGGCTAACGGGCAAGATTGTGATAAACAAATGATGGAGGTGAAAAAATGGGTGTTAAAAGAAAATTCGGAGCACTAATTTTAACGAGTGTTATTGTAATGTCTGTGGTATTTTGGTACACGCAACAAAAGCCATATAGTACAGAGCAGGTTATGAACTCATTATGGGATACGTATGAAGTACAAAGTTATTCAATTGGTGATACTGATCCGGTTATATCGATAGATGTATATGATAAAAATGATATACCTGAAGTTGAAAAGTATTTAAAAGCTAAATTGTCTAAAGCTGATTTAAAACACTATGAAATCGAGGTGTTTTCTCGGTGGTCGTGAATTTTTGGGTGAGACGACAATAAACCATTTTCCACAATCGGCTGCCTTTACAGGGCAGTTTTTCTTATTGAGTAATGGAGTCAACTACTTCCGTGAATTGGTGTTATGTAAACCACTTGTGCATGGCGCATACAAGAAGGATCTCATTTAGCGAATCCAATTTCTTGTTCAACTTCCATGAAAATTAAAAAACGCTCAAAATCTATAAAACTGCATAACAAAAAAAGTCAGAAAAAGTTTTTTTAAAAAAGACTGAGCCTTGAGAAGGATAATGTTGAATGGAAAGATAAATCAAGAATCAGCTCCATTCTTCAGAGAATATAGGCAAGGCTGGTGCAGTAACCAGGGTAGGATTAATCTCCCATAAGTGCTACCCGTATAGGGTGCGACAGTCTGTGATGCACCGCGGTCGTTGGAGTCAGACTAACGGATGGGTTCAATGGCACTATAGTTCATCGACCTTCTTCGCCAGCTGTAGTATCCAATACCCGTTCTGCATATATTTTCAACCTCTGTGGTGTAGCGCTGATTTTGCACTACATGTATGGCTAACGGAGCAGGTAGCTGAATAAGGTAAAAATTACTCATAAACAAATTTGTATTTTACTGAGATACTTAAAGAAAAGTTAAGGTATTGAAAACCAGTGGGGTGTAAAATGAAGAAAAATATTTTAACGTATATCATTTATGTACTGTTTGCAGTAGGCACAATTACTACATTATTCATTGTATATAAGGACATTGATAGTTCTTTTTCTCTTGCATTTGTAATTGGCTATATTATTTTTCTTTTTCTCTCTTTCTTTTATATCATGATTGCGGTAATTATCAATATGAGAAAATTAAAATGGATTGAAATAAGAAAAAGACTGTATAAATTTATTGCTTATTTTGTTTTATTAAGTGGGTTTACTTATATTGCTGACTATATCTTTAAATCATTAGAGTTTGATTTGTATAACATAGTTTCTATCTCCCTAGGTTTATCTCTTGGACTTGTATTTCTGGACCTAGTCTTTTTTAAAGAGAAAAACGGCTAAAATGTTGGTGTGATTTTGATTCTTGTTCAATTTCTATGGATATAGTAAAAACCATATTATTGATAATAGCGCATAACAAAAAAAACTCAAAAAAAGTGTTTTGAAAAAAGACTGAGCCTTGAATAGAATAATATTGAATGGATAGGTAAACCAAGAATCAGCTCCATCATTCAGAAAATATAGGCAAGGCTAGTGCAATAACCAGAGTAGGATCAATCTCCTATGAGTGCTACTCGTATAGAGTGCGACAGTCTGTGATGCACCATGGTTGTTGGAGTCAGACTTAACGGATGGGCTCAATGGCACCATAGTTCATCGACCTTCTTCGCCAGGCATCCTAATCTATACCCGTTCTGTACACATTTTCATCCTCTGTGGTGTAGCGCTGATTTTGCGCTACATGTATGGCTAACGGGGTAGTTTACTTAATAAAGGGAGTGAGAAATATGATTTTTATTGTCTTTATAGAGTTACTAATATGCGCTATCATTACTTACTTTTGGATATGGGGAAGTCATATTTATATTGAATTAAGTCGCAGTTACGCTGCTTCCAGTTTTCCAGGCGATATAACATTTACTGAAAGAATTTTTTATCAATTATTTTTCTCAGCAACATTATTTATTGTTTTACTTATTTTTACATTTTTATTATGTTTGATATTCAAAAATAAAATAAATATTTTATGTTCCAAAAAGAAAGTTACATATATAATTCTAATCCCATTAATTTGCACAATATATATTTTTACTGATTTATATATTTTTTTATTTGTTAATTAAAATACATCAATTAGATCCTGTTAATTGGAAAAATAGAAGAAGATGTATATAAATAATTTTAGCTAACGGGTTTAGTTAAAAAATCGGCTGCCTTTACAGGGCAGTTTTTTCTTATTGAGTAATGGAATGAAATGAACTACTTCCGTGAATGAGTGTTATGTTAACCTGGTGTGCATGGCGTATGCAAGGTCGTTCAGCGTTCAATTCGGTGGTTTGTAGGTTGATCTCAATCAAATAAATTAAAAGGGGACGTAAAATTAGATTAGGGGACTTTGAAGTGCGGGATGTTCGTGTTAGCGGTCAACATTATTCTTTAGCCATTTTAGATGAAGTTCGACCTACCACATTTGATGATTTTGAAATTCCATATTTAATTTATGAAGAAGATGACCAGCGTGCAAACTATTTCTCTGCTACATATTTCTCTGATGAATCTGTTAAAGATGGACATAGAAAAATACTCGGTGAATTTGCACGAATGCTTACAGAACACTTAGCATTGGCAAATTGTGAAGTAATTATAAAGTTCTATCAAGAGAACCCAGTGATGCTGACAACCAAGACCCTTACTTTAAAAAAGTAACAAAGAAGCAAAAGAGAGTTTCCTTGCATTATGTGACCTTTTAAATGGATACATTGAAGAAGGAGATTATTGCAAGTTATATACTTGTTGGGTTGGAGAAGAGGAAGAAGAAAGAAATTATAATATTGACCAAACTATCAACCTTAATAACATTGATATCAATAACATCTCAATATTCGAGAAAACACTATTGGTAATAAGAAGATAATACTCAACTCCCATGAAAATTAAAAAACGCTGAGCCTTCAGAATGATTATATTGAGATGATAGGTAAATCAGAATCAACTTCATTCTTCAGAGAATATAGGTAAGGCTGGTGCAATAACTAATCTTGGAAGTTGGATTCTTACTCATGTATCCTTCTTCATGAGACCAACGAATAAACGATTTCATAAAGCGGATAATATGTGAAAGACTGGCTGGTTTTAAATGCTTGCCCGATATAGCAAGATATTCCTTCAGTTGATTTGTATCAAGAAATTCCATCTCTACATCCTTAAAATAACCAATTAGTAGCAAAGACTGTAACTGAGAGGCCTTCAATGTTTGCGGCAAAAAACCCTCTATTCGTTTATCAGCTTCAAACGAAGACCATGCTTTTGACAGTAACAATTCCATTCCCCCTAAAAAGTAAGATTAAAGGGATTATTGCCGATTTAATAGAATTATAGACATAATAAGTGATTTTACTAACGGGGCAGGTTACTGGAATAAGGAAATGTTAAATATGGAGTAGAAAGGTGACGATTATAAGTGCATGGATATCCAGAAGAAAACGATTTACTTTCGTTGTTTGAGTGTGAACCTACATTGTTAGATACCACTTCATTAGATTTTTTTTATAATAGAGCAACATATCGATTTTCTAATGGGGAGGAAGACTTCATTGTTACACTCTCTCCTTCTTACGGTGAAGTAAAAATACAAGTAACCCAACGGGCTTCCAATCAATTGATATCACTCATGGATTTAAAGCGAGTTGATAAATTTGAAATAACAGCAGATAAAAAAGACCTATCAAGTGTACTGTTAATGCTTCTGAATGACGATTTCATCACACAAACAATTGAAATTGATTTTAAGCCGAAGTATAAATTAATTTTTAGAGAACATTATACGCGGTAAAAATCCCGTCTTGTTTAACTAACGGGGCAGTTTAGTAGAACAAGGATTTTTGTTCTATTTCATTGAACATAGTCTCATATGAGGAGGTAGAACATGAAAAGGAATTTCAATTGCAGAGATATAATAGTTAATGTAAGTAGAGTTATTCAAACAATGTGCAGTTAAACTTAACTTGGAGGAATACATAATGAAAATAAAACCGACAAAAAAAGACTTACTTTCATGGATGGATAGTTATGTACCAGAAAAAGACTTATTTTTCATATCGAAAGAACTTCTTAATAATGAAATTGACTTTACAGATGTGTTATTAATGCCAATAGATGAGTTTTATAATCACAGTACGTATGGACAAGTAAATTATGTAAATGGTTATGAGTACTGGAATATAAAGAACGCTCAATACGTAATCATAGCTGAAAAAGAATGGATTGAAATCATATCTGAAGAGGAAAAACAATTAATTTTAAATTCACAAGTGCTAAGTGAAAGAGGGCTTGTACTACCTGTTACATTTATACATGAGACAGAAAAAATACCTTCAAGTTATGTGGTGAATGGGCACGTTGTCATTCAGCGTTCCATGTGGGAAAAGCTTGACGAGTCATTTAAAGAACAGTTACTTACAACAGTGGTTTATGAATGGTGGGATAAGGGAGAATATGAGGAATCACCAAAGTCCTTACCTAGTTTTCTAAAACCATTTGCCAATACCTTTGGCCATTTTCAAGGTGCAAATTGTTTAGCAGCAGTTTTGTTTGCTATTTCAAAAGGGAAACAAGAGTGGTTTATATATGAATGGATACATCAAAAAACATTTCTTGAAAAATTGAAACAGTATCACTATGAGGAGTTTCTAGATGAAGGACTACACCAAGCGGACATTGTAATTTGGAAAGATGAAAATGCTATCATTCAACATGCAGCTTATTATATTGGGGAAGAATTATATTTCAATAAACATGGACAAACGATGTTTAATCCTTGGAAGATACTTTCGAAAGAGCAACTTTATAAAGAGTGGGAACATCTAACACTTGGGAAGTATCGACAACGTAATTAATCAATTGGCAAAAAAAGGAATATTTTTTCTTATTGTACTAACGGGTGCTTGTGCGTCCGAGCCTAGTTCGTATCATATAGCGGGTGGGATTCCCGTCGAGAAAGAACTAGCCATTCACTCGTAGCGAGTCTTGGAGGGCTACTGGTAACAGTAGCCTTTAAGCGTAGACAGTTAGGTGGCGGGCCGAAAGCCAAATGGTTGAAGGGATTGAACTCCAAAATGTTAGTAAATGGAGAGGGCTGATGCCTTAACTGCGGCAGAAAGCTACATTTTATCCATCGTTAAAGGCAAGATGGATAAAACCTTTCTGGAGTCAGAGACCTTGGCACGTCATACATTGATATGATACGGCAACTCGGGAGACCCTACCGGTCTTTCCTGCTTATAGATGAGTATGGTGTACAAGCAATAATAAGCAGGGAAGCCAAATGCCGTTGTAGGGAGTCGGATAGCAGCGTAGTACTAATGAAGTTGGGTAATGCCGATGGAGGAAAGGCTGCTACCAAGTTATCACCCTTACTAGGGACACATTTACTACACACTGAGGTAGGGATATTAAATGGAAATAAAACTAGTAAGGATAGCTGAATTAGAAAAATCTGAGCGAAAGAGATTAGCTATATTTTTTAAATAGTGACTAGGAGGAGCCGTGTGCGTAAATAGCGCAAGCATGGTTCTGTCAGGGGGGAGGAACACAATCTATCGCAAGGTAGAGAGGTTTCCTTCTACTCGACTAGTTCAATGAATGATACTTGAAGTTTAGCTGGAATAAACATAAAAAGATGGAGGGGTATGTTTATGTTCAAAAAAAGATTAATTTTAATCTGCACAGTAATTTTGTCGTTAGTAATTGCAGGATGTAATGACGAAGAGCAGATAAAAGAAGAAGTTATTCAACACAATTGGAATGAAAGTCCTCTATTTGAATCAGACAATTACACAATGATTGGGGAAGAGGGACGTTTGGGTTTTATTTACGATGATAGTGAAGGTATCAGATTTTATCCAAACAAAGTACAAAAATATATGTGGCACTTTTGGGGAAATAAAGATGAGTTAATTGGTGACTTTAAGGTTTTAGGAACTCACGAAAACAGTGATGAGGAAATAATAATTGTACCAAAAAGAGATAATTCTAATCTTAGTCCTAATAATGGTGCAGATCAGCACTCTCCAACAAATATGACGCTCCCTAAAAGTGGAATGTGGAAGTTAGATGCCTATAAAGGAGATGAAATATTTGGAAGTGTTTATGTAAAAGTTCATAAGAAATAAATGATTTATTGGACTCCCATGAAAATTAAAAAACGGTCAAAATCTATAAAACTGTATAACAAAAAAAGCTCGGAAAAAGTTTTTTTAAAAAAAGGCTGAGCCTTCAAAATGATTATATTAAGTTGAAAGTTAATCAGAAACCAACTCTATTCTTCAGAGAATAAAGGCAGGCTGGTGCAATAACCAGAGTAGGATTAATCTCCCATAAGTGCTACCCGTATTGGGGCAACAGTCTGTGACGCACCGTGGTCGTTGGAGTCCGACTAACGGATGGGCTCAATGGCACCATAGTTCATCGACCTTCTTCACAAGCCGTAGTATCCAATACCCGTTCTGCATATATTTTCATCCTCTGTGATGTAGCGCTGATTTTGCGCTACATGTATGGCTAACGGGTGCTCTACTTCAATTAGGGGTTAAGCACCCTTTTATTATTCAACATAAGGAGCAGTATAGTTGAATAATACATTTCAACTATAATAAATAAATGTTAGTATAAAATTATAATATTAAAACAATTTGAACCTACGCGGTTGAGGGAGGGCGATTTGTGAAAAATTTATTATTAGCAATCTTAGGGGCAGTTGTGACAGCGGTAGTATTAAGTTTGATAACAAAAGGTTTTGAAATGGATGTATTAATTTCCCTTATCTTAGGTATTGTACTTGGGTATAGCATTGGAAAGAAAGAAAAAGCAGACTCGAATTAGGGAACTATCTAACTGAATAGGGAAGTTATTTTAGTAGTATTACAATATTTTTTATTAAAATAACGGGTTGCTTTAGTTGAACAACAGCAGATCGTCTAATGACGGTCTTTTTATTTATCTAGTTGTCTGTAGGAAGGTTTAATAAAAGCATATCCACTAAATCGTTTCGAAAATACCGTCCTCTAACGTAACAACCTAAAATCATTATATAATTTTTTATATGAAATACCGTCTATTCCATAACTAGCTAATATATCCTATTGTAAGGGGGTGCCGCATGAATAAAAAAATTTCCATTATATTAATAATAGCTTTATCTTTGTTTTTTACCGAAACAATTTATGCTAATGAACTTACAACACCATCTGGAATTTCAATATCCGATGTAGAACGTTTCGTAGACGATTATGCACATGAATATATTGGTGAAACAACTGCGGGTGCGAGCATTGTTATTTTGAAAGATAATAAAGTTGTTTTATCAAAAGGATATGGTTATGGAGATATTGAAAACCAAATTAAAATAAATCCGAATACTGCTGTTTTTGAATGGGGTTCAGTAAGTAAATTGTTTGTCTGGGTGTCGGTCATGCAATTAGTCGAACAAGGAAAAATCGATTTAGATGAAGATATAAACAGATATTTACCAAAAGGATTTTTAACAAAACTAACATATGATGACCCTATCACTATGTTGGATTTGATGAATCACACTGCAGGATTTGAGGAAAATATTTTTGACACGGGATATGCTAACGAATACCGTGTAAAATCTTTAGAAGAAGGATTGAAAATTGCTGAGCCAAACCAAGTATATCGTCCAGGTAAAGTCGTTGCTTATTCTAATTATTCAACTTCTCTAGCTGCATATATAGTTCAATTAATTTCAGAACAAGACTTTAATGAATATGTTGATGAACATATATTTCAAAAATTAGGTATTCTAGATTCAACTTCATATTTGTCTTTAGGGAGAAATGAGCAGATAACAAAAAACAAAGTAAATGGATATGAGCTTATTGAAGAAGGAGATTTCAAACTATCGACACCGTACTATATGTCCATGTATCCTAGCGGTGAAATAAATGGAACAGCACCAGATTTAGCTAAGTTTGCAATGGCACTTATGCCACAATCCGAAAATGAAAACGTTTTGTTTGAGGATGAAAATACGCTAGTTACAATGCTTTCGCAAAGTTATGCTATTAATGAAAATGTCCCTGGTATCGCACATGGTTTTTGGGAGTATGATGGAAAGTTTAAAGGATTAACACATGGTGGAAATACAGTTTCCTTTTCAAGTAATTTTCATATCGTCCCTGAAGAAAACTTTGCAGTAATAATATTAACGAATCAAGCTTCAGAGTCTGATATTTCCTATGGACTGACGAAGGAATTGGTTGGAGAAAAAGAGATAGATGAAGTAAAATTGGCGGACTTACCAAACTCACAAATCACAGAAGGAACGTATCTTACTACTCGCAGAATGAAAAGTGGATTTTTAAATTTGTATTACTATTTACTACCACTTACAGTGAAATCACTAAATGCGAACGAAATTGAAGTAAGTTTGGTAGGTATGAAAGCTAATTACGTCCAAACATATCCAAATGTTTATAAAATGACAAAAGGTAGTACTATGTTTATTCCTACAAATGTTCTTTATTTTTCTATAGAGGATGGTGAAGTTAAACAAATTTCTACATCGATTTCAGATTATCTCCCTTTAGATAAAAATATATTTTGGTTAACAATAAGTGCTGTATTATTCATTTATTGTTTAGTATACTTTATTGCTTCCCCATTCGTTTTAATCGTAATCAGTATTTTGAATCGGAGAAGAAAAAAACCTTCTATAAAAATAAGAAAATGGGTTTACCTATTAAATATTGTTGGTACAGCATTTATCGTAAATATTATTTTATTAGTAATTAGGATGTTGAGTAATAGTGATCGAGGATATTTTGAAGTATTCCCACAAATAGTTGCTAATTATGTTTTAACTATTTTAAGTGTTGTTTTTATTATTTTCATTCTAGTTAATTGGAAAAAGGCAACTCTAATGAAATTACAGAGGGCTATTTATCTTCTATCAATCGTTACTATTGTTATATTAATCTTTTTACTTATAACATGGCAGTTTTATTCTTAGTGAAAAGGCTCTGTTTAATTTACGCTGTTGATATTTGATTATTTAGTTCAATGAGAAAACAATGAGGTTTTTGCTGATATTTGTATGATGAGTAACTACAATGAAAGAAAAAATAAGTTACCCTAGTCAACATACTTTTATTTTATCATCACTTTTAATTACCTTTTTATCATTTGTATCGCTAATAATATTTCGGTTTTTTTGGAATTAGCTATTTATTCACTTAGAGAACGTTATATACGGTTAAAATTAATGTTTAGAATTAATTATAGCGTCACTTTTTTTACTACATGAAGAATTTCACTTAAACTAACGGGTGGTTAGTGGAACAACTGTAAAGCTTTCCTTCTTGAACTAAAGAAGCAAGTTAGTTGAACAATCAGTCCAGTTTATTGAACAAGGATATTTTCTGTTTTTAGCGAATTAGAATTACAAACAAACTTATCAAGAATACAAGATATTGCAAAATAACAGGAACAAAGGAGGTATGAGATTTGAAAATCCATAGAATAGATCATGTGGGTGTAATCGTAAATGATCTCACTGCCGCTAAAGATTTTTTTCTCGATTTTGGCCTTGAGGTGCAAGGGGAATGGGAAATGGAAGGAGAGTTGATAAATCAGGTATTTGGGCTTAATGACGTTAAAGTAGCATGTGTAGGATTAGGGACACCAGACGGTCAAGTATGGATAGAGCTAATCAAATTTTATAATCCGTCAGATGAAAGAGAAATTCAGCAACCTTTTGCAAATACCCCGGGTATTCGGCATATTGCCTTTGCTGTTGAAGATATTGAAGCTGTTGTTGCCAAGTTGAAAAAGAAAGGTACGAAAATCTTTAGTGAGATACTACACTATGAAGAAAGTTATAAGTTATGCTACTGCAGTGGGCCAGAGGGAATTATTTTAGAGTTGGCGGAGAAGATCAAATAAATTATGGGTAATTACTAGTTATCGGGCCAATAATTGATGGATTTTGACATCCTGCCAGTGAAATATGTAATCACGTCGATAAAGTTGTTCCGCAAGCGGGCGCGATTGTTATGTAAGTGTTTCTGTTCTTATTCAACTAACAGGTAATTTAGTGTATCAATAGTAATATATTTCTTATTCAGCTAACGGGGCGGTGGCAGCAGTTAGTTTAATTAACAAATTATATGAAATGCAGTAAAGAACTTTACTCTTTCATAATGATGGTTCGGCTTGTATAAGGTGAAGTAAGCAAAAACACCTCTCACAAACAATTGTGAGAGGTGCTCTTTTCTGCATAAAGAGGTAGACACCAGTGCTTCTTTAAAATCCGCTTTGATTTCCCCTGTTAAGGGACCTACGCTCAATTAATATGGATTATCACTTTAGTTTATCGTTTAAAATGCCCTCTTCTAGGACGGAAAACTTATCTCCATATACTTTCATAATATGTACGTTCCCCCAAGCGCATAGCGAATCTAATATACTCTCCAAGCTTAAACCGTATTCACTCAATTCATATTCTACTTTCGGTGGAACCTGGTTGTAAGCAATCCGGTTAATAACGCCATCTGCTTCTAGCTCACGTAATTGTTGCGTGAGCATTTTTTGTGTGATATCTGGCATAAGACGTTTCAATTCACTTGTACGTTTTTTACCATGTGTCAGATGGCATAGAATGACACATTTCCATTTTCCACCGATCACTTCTAATGTCGCTTCAACGGATATATTATACTTCTTTTTTGTCATGCTCATCCTCCTTACTAATGGGTACTTAAAAGTACCTATATAACTTTTTGGTACCTATAGTACTTAAAAGTGCGTACTTTTCTTTTTTATCCCTGTGACTCATACTAACATTTGCAGATGAATTGTACGAGGTATTCATTGTGGTCTTTGTAAATTCAATCATACAACAAAGGAAAAGAAAGGATGAAAAAAGTGACTTTAGATAAAAAGAGAAGTATGTTTGCACTACTTGCATTAGCTGTTAGTGCATTTGCAATCGGAACAACAGAATTTATTAGTGTTGGGCTTTTGCCTCTGATTTCCCAAGACTTAGATATATCGGTGACGACGGCAGGACTAACTGTTTCCCTGTACGCCTTAGGTGTAATGATAGGTGCTCCAATTTTAACATCGCTCACTTCAAGAATGCCACGGAAAACATTGTTATTATGGATTATGATAGTCTTTATAATAGGAAACGGGATTGCGGCGGGTGCAACAAGTGTTACCGTTTTGCTTATGGCCCGTGTCATTTCAGCGTTTGCACATGGTGTGTTTATGTCAATTGGATCGACAATCGCTGCTGACTTAGTTCCTGAGAATCGCAGAGCAAGTGCGATTTCAATCATGTTTACAGGACTTACTGTTGCTACTATTACAGGAGTTCCATTTGGGACATTTATTGGACAACAGTTTGGTTGGCGCTTTGCCTTTGTGGCAATCGTAGTGATAGGGATTATAGGGTTTATTGCGAATAGTATTCTTGTTCCATCCGATTTACGTCAAAGTACTCCGACAACGATTCGAGATCAAGTTAAGCTCATAACAAATAGTCGGATATTGCTAGTATTGACCATTACAGCACTGGGATACGGAGGAACATTTGTTGTATTCACGTACTTATCTCCGTTGCTTCAGACGATAACAGGATTTAAACAAGGAACCATCGTGATCATCTTACTTGTTTACGGAATTGCGATTGCAATTGGTAATATGATTGGTGGGAAGCTGTCAAATAAAAACCCGATTGGCTCGCTGTTCTATATGTTTATTGCGCAAGCGATTGTGCTTTTCATATTAACATTTACGGCACCATTTAAGGTCGTGGGTTTAGTAACAATTCTTTTCATGGGATTGTTTGCATTCATGAACGTTTCAGGACTTCAAGTGTATGTCGTCATGTTAGCTGAACGTTTTGTCCCAAGTGCAGTAGATGTTGCTTCCGCTATGAACATAGCTGCATTTAATGCGGGGATCGCGATGGGGGCCTACGTAGGTGGAGTGGTTACTGATTCGATTGGGCTCATTCATACGGCTTGGATCGGGGGGGCAATGGTACTGATTGCAGCCATACTAACAGGCGTCAGTCGGGCGCTAGAAAGAAAAGATCAGCAAAGGATTAATCTATCTTAAAGGGGGTGATTGGAAACGTATAATCTGCAACACAACTTTAATTAAAAAATAGGAGGACATAAATAATGAAAAACTTACAATCGACAACAATGTTGCATAACGGTGTGAAAATGCCTTGGCTAGGTCTTGGTGTATTTAAAGTGGAAGAGGGTCAAGAATTAATAAATGCGGTGAAAACTGCGATTAAACATGGCTATCGCAGTGTCGATACAGCTGCGATTTACGGGAATGAAGTTGGCGTAGGACAAGGTATTCGTGAGGCAGTTAAAGAAACAGGTATTGCGAGAGAAGATTTATTTATCACATCAAAAGTTTGGAATTCAGAGTTGGGCTATGCATCAACAATTGCAGCTTATGAAGAGAGCTTAACGAAACTAGGTTTAGACTATTTAGATCTATACCTTATTCATTGGCCAGTGGCAGGAAAATATAAAGAGGCATGGAGAGCGCTAGAAACACTTTATAAAGAAGGACGGGTTAAAGCAATTGGCGTAAGTAATTTCCAAATTCATCATCTTGAGGATTTGATGAAGGATGCGGAAATTAAACCAATGGTGAACCAAGTGGAGTACCATCCACGTTTGACGCAGAAAGAATTGAGTGATTTTTGCCGAAAACAGGATATTCAATTGGAAGCATGGTCTCCACTCATGGCAGGACAATTACTCGACAACACAGATCTTCAGGAAATCGCCGATAAATATGGTAAATCAATTGCCCAAGTTATTTTACGCTGGGATCTACAAAATGGCGTTATTACAATTCCGAAATCCACGAAAGAACATCGTATTGCTGAAAATTCAACAGTTTTTGATTTTGAATTAACAGCGGATGATATGAAACGGATTGATAGTTTGAATCAGAATCACCGAGTGGGTCCAGATCCGGATAACTTTGATTTTTAAATAAACTAAACCCCTATCTTAACCTAGATAGGGGCTTTTCATTTTGTAATATATGGTGTAAGAACTAGAGTCAATTGACACTTACCTATTAGTAAGTTAGTATTTGGTTATGGAAAATAGAAAATCACAAATCATTGAGCTAGCACTTAGAAATATTCGAGAAAAGGGCTATTTGTCTTTTAGTTATGACGACTTGGCTAAGGAACTTGGTGTAACGAAAGCTAGCATTCATTATCACTTCATGAAGAAAGAGGATTTAGGTCTAGCCGTTTGTATAAAGTTAAAAGAAGGTCTGGAAAAATCTTATTTGAACATTGATCAAGCTCAAATAAACAGTGAAGATAAACCATGGGAGTTTATTTCAAGAAGAGCTAATCAGATTGGTAACAATGAAGTTTGCCCGATATCATCTTTACAAGCAGACTATAACTTTTTACCGATCGCTATGCAAGAGAGTGTACAACAATTGAGTCAAATGGAGATAGACTATTTAAAAAAGCTTCTTGATGTTTTAAAGGAAGAAGGAAAACTAACACATGATACAGGGGCATTAGCCGCTCTTCTAATATCGAGTATTAAAGGTGCGCTACAATATAGACGTGTAGTAGGAGAATATTTGTATTCAATAGTAATTGATCAATTAAAACTGCTTGTAAATGGAAATGATGGAGTTAGGAATATGTGAATACATGACGATTTTATGGGAGGTATTAGTATATGGAACGTCGAGTTGTTGTAACGGGATATGGAGTCGTATCGCCACTAGGAAATGATGTAGATACGTTTTGGAATCATATTAAAGAAGGTAAATCTGGGATTGGAAAAATTGAGGACGATGAATTCAAAGAAATTAACACACAGATTGCTGGGCGTATCAAGGACTTTCCAGCGGAAGAATACTTTGATAAAAAAGAATTGGGGAAATATGATTTGTTTGCGCAGTACGCTTATGCAGCGGCAAAACAAGCGTTAGACCAATCAGCACTCAATTCGGACATCGTTAATAAGGAGCGAATAGGCGTTTACGTTGGATCTGGAATTGGTGGAATTGACACTGTACTCGAAAATCATAAACATTTACTAGAAAGAGGCGTAAGAAAGGTCTCTCCATTTATGGCACCAATGATGATTAGTAATATGGCGGCAGGTATTATAGCTATTAAATATGGTTTTAAAGGTCCGAGCTTTTCGCCAGTTTCTGCCTGTGCAACAGGTAACCACGCAATAGGTGAAGCATACTTGAATATTTTACATGGTTATTCCGATGCTATCGTAGCGGGGGGAGCAGAAGCTTCAATAAATCCATTATCTTTTGCTGGTTTCTCAAGAATGAGAGCCATGTCTACTTTAAATGATTCACCTGAAAAGGCGAGCCGCCCTTTCGATCGTGAGCGTGATGGCTTTGTTATGTCGGAAGGCGCAGGAATTTTAGTACTTGAAGAGTATGAACATGCTAAAAAACGGGGAGCAACCATCCTGGGCGAAATCGTGGGTTACGGTTCAACAACAGACGCCTATCATATTACATCCCCGGATTTTGATGGAGCAGCAAGAGCGATGAAATTAGCTTTAGGAATGGCACGACTTAATCCGACTGATATTGATTACATTAATGCGCATGGAACGAGCACACCAGAGGGCGATAAATCAGAAACGAAAGCCATTAAAGCTACTTTTGGTTCTCATGCCTATCAGTTAAAGGTAAGCTCAACCAAATCGATGACAGGACATCTATTTGGTGCGGCAGGTGGGGTTGAAGCAATCATAACGCTTAAAAGTATACTGGAAGATATTGCACCACCTACTATCAATTACGAAAATCCAGATGAAGAATGCGACTTGAATTATGTTCCAAATGAAGCTGTGAAAATGGAGATAAACTATGCGATTTCAAATGGCTTTGGTTTTGGCGGGCATAATGCAGTACTTGCTTTTAAGAAATTTGTCCCGCATTAACGGGCAGTAAGACTCCTACATCGAGTCTTTAAGGACACGAGAAGAATCAGAGGGGGATCAGAACCCCCTCTGATTGAAGATTAACTTTATAAAGTAACTAAATACATGTGGAGCTCCGTCCGATTGTCAGACGGAGCTCCATTTATATTGAAGCAGTCTATATATGTTGAATTAAAGAATCCTATTGAATCTGACGTTGCGCTCAAAATAAGAGAGTATTAATTCGGGGTGTGGATTGTAGAACGCTTGGCGCTTTGGGGATGCCTTTGCCGCGCCTGCGCTAGGGTGTTCATGATTGAGAGAAATGTGATTTTGAGATGTATATGCTGTGATTATAATGTGATTACTTTTTGCTACTACTTATATTCAAGAAAGACGTGCCCCGGCTTGCAGGTTTCATCGTAGATAATGAAAAGCTCTTTCTCACATAGACCATCCAGCGCAGGCCCGACTTCGTGATAGCCGGAGCGATAAGACTAAGGAGGGATGCAGTTCAATCCCTCCCAAGGGGTCTTCTTTCTGGCTTATCGCGGGAGGCATCCACAAAGCGTCGAAGCGGTATTAGTGGGAATCCTAAACCATTCCAAGTACTAATGCTTTTTCAGTGGCCTCCCAAAAGCCCTTGTAAAGCGCATACGCCGTATTCATTTGTTCAACATATCTAGTAAAATTAAATGACTTTATGGATTAACGAGGAGTGCATTGTATGAATGGTAAAAGTGTCACACCGATTCTCCGTATATTCGATGAGAAGAAAGCAAAAGAATTTTACGTTGACTATTTAGGATTTAAATTAGATTGGGAGCATCGATTCGAGGATAATTTGCCGTTGTATATGCAGGTTTCAAACGGAAATTGTATCATTCATTTATCAGAGCATCACGGGGATTGTAGTCCGGGGGCTGCCATTCGGATAGAGATTGAAGATATCGAAAGCTTCCATGCAGTGCTTCACTCGAAAGAATATAACTTCGCACGTCCACGTCTTGAAACAACTCCATGGCAAACGAAGGAACTGACAGTTATTGATCCATTTAGCAATCGCATTGTTTTCTTTGAGGATGGAGAATGAAAAAACGGGTTATCTTTCGTTAAAGATAACCCGTTTTCTATTATTTTCGTTTGCTATACGATTTTAAGATTTGATCGGATTGTTGCATGATTCGTAAGGCGTTGTCGATAGATTGCTGTGTTTTATTTGTCCGAGATTTCTCTTTCATGGTTTCCAAATTGTAGAGGATAGCAGGTAATTTAGCGCTTGGTGCGACATACAATGTGTCATCGTTTATGAAGGAGCTGCCTGGCAGGTGGTAACGCATGCCAAGTAAATTGTTTTCGTAATGAAATAAATCGTGACCCATCATCTGTGCATCATGTTCTATTCCGAGTAAATTTAATAATGTAGGCATCAGATCAATTTGTCCGCCTAAGTGGCTAATCGTTTCCCCGGAGAAAAGTCCGCCTCCTGAAAAAATGACCGGCACGATAAAACGATCTTGTAAGTTGTAAGGATGGTCGAGTAGATCCAAAAGAATAGCCTCATCGTCTTTCGTGACAGGAGCCCCGTGAACACCCGAATGATCCCCGTAGACTAGAATCAACGAGTTATCATATAAGCCCACCTCTTTCAAAGTATCAATGAATACTCCGATTTGCTCATCTGTATAGCGAACTGATTGAAGATAATTGCCGACATATGTGTTGTCATAACTATCCGGTAATACTAGGTATTGAAGATCTTCAGGCATTTCAAATGGTGTATGGCTTGTCAGTGTAATGATGTTTGAATATATTTTTTCGTGTTTCTTAAATTGTATGGGCAGTTGTTTAGCAGCAAAATCGAACAGTACTTCATCCGCTGGACCAAATCCTATTTCTTGTTCTGCTGGAATTTCTTTGTTGGTATAAACGTAGTCAAAACCGAGTGCTGGATATAGTTTTTCACGATTCCAATAGGTAATGTCATCGGCATGATAAGTGGCTGTACCATAGCCATTTTTTTGTAAAGTTCGAGGTAGAGAAGGGACTGGCTTTCCAGTAATGACATTGACAGTCGGATCCATACCTTCAGGGTAAATGGACGTGTGCATAAGCCACTCGGCGTCAGAAGTGTTGCCCGCCCCGATTTGTTGGTATACGTTATCGAAATATGTACTATCTTTCAATAAGGCATTTAAATAAGGTGTAATTTCTTGTCCGTTCACTTTTCTATTGATCACAAAGCCTTGTAATGACTCGACCTGAATGACGAATACATGACGATCCTTAGCAATACCATAGGAATTATGCTCATTTGCGGGAACGTAGTCATTCCCTTTGAGTTTCTCCACGTCTTGTTCTGATAAATTAACATCAGAAGCTAGCGCGATACCGAAGCTCCGCGTGAAAACTTGCACCGCTTGCGATTGTAAATAGCCATTCTCTTTTGCAAAATAAGAAACGTCAATAAGTGGTTGCCTAAAAGCTAGTAGCGTTGTAATAAGACCAATACTTCCAAATAGAATCGCTAATTGTCTAGTTACTTTAGCTGAAGATTTTATTTTTTTGGCATTATAGTAATATGCAATTGGAAGGATAAGTAGTAGGTCCAAGAAAAAGAGGAAATCATAGGGCTTGCTTAGAAGACCCACTGTTCCTCCTACAGAATTCGATTGATAAAGTTGCTGTAAGTCATAATAGGATGGAATTGTTGAAAAGTAACGTGTGTAGTAAATAATGGCGATAAATAATACAGACAATATCGTATTGAATACGAAGATGCCGGTCCACGTCCGTTTCTTTACGAAGAGAACGATGAGTGAAAGTAAGAATGCCCATAGTGGAAATTCAATGAGTGCAATATGGAAGACAGATTTGTTATGAAAAACGACGACACGAAATGCGATCACTTTTAAGAAAAGTAAGGTCAAAATCAGGGTGGTTGGATGTAGTAGAATAGGCTTAACTTTTTTGATGAACAATTTCATATTGAGTACCCCCAAATAGAACTTTCTATTAATATAGTGTAACAAAGATATTTTTTGATGTGAAATAAAAAGAAGGAAATAGATGGAACTTCTTTGTAATTAAAGAAGTAAATGAAAATAGACTTGAAAGGGGATGCCGAAGCCCTAAGTTTAGACAGTGCTAAAGTGGATTTGACGTTTTTCATTTCATTAAATATAGTGAAACCCTTCATCGAAATTGTTTGATAAATTCACTTTAAACGCTGGAATGTATTTCTATCATGTATCTTAATCTCTATTAACAGATCATTTTTAGCTATCTAACATAGAAATACACTCTACTCGTTAAAGGAGAAAATCAACACTAGTAGTTGGAGGAACTTTTCAAAAAAACATGTAACCTTTTCGGTAGCTTAAACGAATAATGGTTGTATGACAAAATGAGGGGGGATATATTTGCTTGATGCAGAAAACTTGGAAGACAGAATCATTGAGATTTGTAAAGGTGGTATTTGATATTCACAGGGATTCCATAGCAAGAAAAGATAGCACCTTCATCGCTAATGGAAAAGAATATGCAAAGGTGGCGTTAATAGTGTCTCGAACAAGCAAGAATTACGATGAAAATGTGGATTTCGCAGAACTACTACACGCTAAAATTGAGCAAAAATACCCTGGAATTTCGAGAGGGGTAATAGTTAAGAATGGTAAGGCACAAAGTACTTACAATCAGGATCTCATTGGTGAGTCAGTATTAATGAATATAGGCGGGATAGACAATACATTGGAAGAAGAATATAGAGCAGCGGATATTTTAGCGACAATCATTAAAGAAATAATTGAAACGAATTAATCTGTTACTTAAACACGGATGATCTATGATATATATCGGAATCTGCCAAGTTTTAATATGAAAAATTCATCTTCTATACCACGTCTGTTGAATTTCTTTCGTCCCAAAAAGCTTTAGTACTTCGTGTACTTGTGCCTTTGGAGGGCGACGGATGATCGACCACCATGCGCATCCTATAGATCAAGATATCTCGGTACTGGTATAGGAGTCATTCAATACAAAGCGATCTAAAAGCAACCGTACTCGGGACGCCTAGTGTTTGATTAAGTTGTTTTTTTGGTTTATTTTGGTTATCAACACGTGTGCTTGTATACTATTAAAAAACGATCCCCCAATTTTATGCCAGGTGAATCGTTTTGTTTTATCCATTATTTGTTCTCCCATTACCTCTGAGAGGATTAAACCGTAGTTCATGTCTATTAATAAAATAGTTTTTTTTGAAGAATATCTAATGCTTGGTTAATAGCATCTAAATCTTCATTCGAAGCATTTTGTATTCGATCTAGGAAACGAAATTCTACACATGCAAAAGACTCGTTCATCATGGTTTCCCCATCTTCTGAGAGGCGAATATATTGTTTTCGTCGATCTTCGGTATCACTTGATTTTTCGATTAGATTTTTTTCGCTTAATTTTTTCAGTTCACGGCTCGTGTTTGGCATAGATATATGCTGACAATCACTGATTTCACTAGGAGTAACAGGTTGACTAACGGCTATATACTCAAGAATATTATATTGAACTGGTGTGACGGAATCTGATTTGGTATTTTTGGTTAATTCGTGTGTCACGCGATGAACAGAAGTTGTAAATGATACACATTTATAAAAAAGAGCTTTTTTGTCCATAATTCTCACCTCTTACTCACAAGATATCAAAAACGTTGTCCTAATACAATTATCATTTGACAACAAAAAGAAGAGAGTGCTATTATTTACTTATCATATGATAAGTAAAAGGGGTGCGTTATGAAAATGCTAGTTATATACACATATCCTAATCACAAAAGTTTAAATTATGCATTTTTACAAAAAATTATCAAAGGAAGTAATGAAAATCCGAACATAAAGGAGTTACAGGTATTAGATTTATATGAAGAAAAATTTGATCCACTCCTAGTGTTTAGTGAACATAAACGAAGACGTGATATGTATCGTGATCCTCGCATTGAAAAATATAGAACACAAATTACTTGGGCTGATAAGATTGTCTTTGTCTATCCAATCTGGTGGGGAAGACCTCCAGCAATGCTTATGGGATACATTGATCAATTATTTTCTGCGAATTTTGCTTACAGGGATAAGAAGGGACTACTACCAGAAGGACTTTTGAAAGGAAAGTCAGTTGTATGTGTATCGACTATGAAGGGCCCTACAAAATATCCACTTCTCTGGTTGAATAATGCACATAAAATATTGATGAAAAAAGCACTGTTTAGTTTTGTAGGAATCAAAAGAGTGAAGTTTTTTGAATTTGGTAATATGGAAAGTTTAAAAGGAAAACAAACAAAAAAATTAGAGAAAATTTATCATTATTTTAAAAGAGTAGATCGGTAAGAAAAGTATTTCGATACTTTTAAAATGTAGGTACACGATAAGCAAAGCTTACTAATTCAAGTTCAGTAGAATAAAACAGCTCACTCAGATGGATTTACTCCATTGAGTGAGCTGTTTTATTAATATGGATCGGCGTCATGACCTTTCTCCACTGCTTCATCAGGGGCTTTATCGCCATCTCTATTTCCGAGGGGCTTCTGACTCGATCCTTTTGTTGAGGCTTGTGCCAAGCCTTCTCGTAAACGACGTCCGTATTCTTCATCCGCCTCATCCGCAAGAGCTATCATTTTAACTTGAATACGTGGGTCACAATTTGAAAGGTCTGACACCAAGTTTGAAATTAAATCTGCTCGTTCCCATTCTTCAAAATTGCGATACGTGTCTCCGGCTTGTTTTGTATTGCTTTGTCGGTCAATGGACTCTCGCACAAGTTTACCTTCAATATAAGGAGTGTATTCTATTCCGTCTTGTTCAGCCTCTTTTAAACCGCCTAAGATCGATGGCTCGTAGTTAATATGAGGATTCTGACCCGGAGCTCTGTCAAGTTTATATTGCATCTGTCCGCCACTCTGATTCGTTGCTACCCGTTTTTTTGGAGAATTGATGGGTAGCTGTAAATAGTTGGCGCCAACGCGATGACGCTGCGTATCTGAATAGGAGAAAGTCCGTCCTTGAAGCATTTTATCATCAGAGAAATCAAGACCATCGACAAGCACACCTGTACCGAATGCTACTTGTTCAACTTCAGTGAAGTAATCTTCAGGGTTTTTGTTTAAGGTCATCTTTCCGACAGGTAACCATGGGAACAGATCTTCAGGCCATAATTTCGTATCATCGAGCGGGTCGAAATCGAGTTCTGGATGTTCGTCGTCACTCATAATTTGGACAAGCAACTCCCATTCAGGATAATCACCTTCTTTGATCGCGTCATGTAAATCTTGTGTCGCATGATTAAAACTTGTCCCTTGGATTTCACTTGCTTGTTGTTGGGTTAAGTTTTTAATACCTTGTTTCGGTTCCCAATGATACTTGACAAGTACTGCAACGCCTTCTTGGTTCACCCATTTATACGTATTGACACCGGAGCCTTGCATCATGCGGTAATTGGCAGGGATGCCCCAGGGCGAATAAACAAATGTCACCATATGGAACGATTCGGGAGAGCTGGCGCAAAAGTCGAAAAAGCGTTCGCCGTCTTGAATATTCGTAATCGGATCTGGTTTAAAAGCATGAATCATATCGGGGAACTTGATTGCATCACGGATAAAGAATATTTTTAAATTATTTCCAACGAGATCCCAGTTACCGTCCTCTGTATAAAATTTCACAGCAAATCCACGAGGGTCACGAAGTGTTTCAGGCGAGTGTCCACCATGAATAACGGATGAAAAGCGGACGAATACAGGCGTCTGTTTGCCTTTTACCTGAAAAAGTTTTGCGCGTGTATACTTGGAAACGGGTTCGTCACCAGCTGTTCCATAGGCTTCGAAATAGCCATGCGCGCCTGCACCACGTGCATGGACAACACGTTCAGGAATACGTTCTCTGTCGAAGTGGCTGATTTTTTCTAGAAAATCATAGTTTTCTAAAACAGCAGGACCTCGATTGCCGACTGTTCTTAGATTCTGGTTGTTTGTAACAGGATGTCCCTGTCTATTCGTCAATGTATCTTCTTGTTCTTCATTCAATTTGTTATTGAATAGATCGTCTGACAATTGATAACCTCCTCTTTAATATGATGAAACGTGTGCATAGTAAATCGTAGGACAATACGTTTTGAACAGGGATCTCATCCACACTCTGCTCAATTAAGAAGGATTTAATTCCTGTTTACGTTTTTTACTATAACGAATTGTCGTAACTGAGTGAAGAAATGCTTGAGACAGGCATATACATCTATAAAGTATTTGAAATAGGTGGGGTCCTGTGTACATTTTACAAAAGGCGCTAACGCTATTTATCGGAAGTTTATTAGTCGCGATCGGTGTAAATTTATTTCTTGTTCCATTTGGGTTGTTGGATGGTGGTGCGATTGGTATCAGTCTAATTATCCATTATGCGATGGGTGTCAAAGTGGGGCTTACATTTCTTATCGTAAGCATCCCAATCTTTATGCTTGCTTGGAAGTATTACCGTTCTTTTTTTTACAACGGAATCCATGGCATGTTGCTTTCATCCCTAATCATGGATTTATTATATCCATTGAATATGATCGGAAGGGAATTGGTAACTAGTCCTCTAATAAGTGCAATATGTGGAGGGATATTTATCGGTGTTGGGGTGGGTATCATGCTTCGCCTTGATATTAGTATTGGGGGAACCGATTTACTAGCACAAATGATTGCAAGGAAACTGTCCATTAATCCAGGTGTTATGATCTTTTGCATTGATATATTGATTGTCACAATGGGAAGCTTATTAATACCTTCTGTTCATCTAGTCTTGTCGTTTACGACAGTGATTATGGTTGGTATTACAACAAGTCTGATTGTATTAAAATCCGCAAATGCATAGAAAAGGGCAATGAAAATACGTATTCTTCATTGTGATTAAAGAGAAGACAGAAACAAGACCAAGTGTACATTTCACTCGGTCTTGTTTCTGTCAGCATTCCTTTAGAAAGTCTTCGGTTTTGTGTAAATTGTTCTCAGTAGTAGGACTGGGGTTTCAATCTTAAGCACGTGTTGTAATAAGAATCCATTTCAAACTCCGTATCACTTTTTATTAATATACTTCTGTTACGTTTCTTCTTTAACTCCGATATTATTGAACGCATTGTGAACATCAATTGAGTTTGTCACAATGACCGCTAATACGATGGCAGTCTTACTTAAGTTTATTATTAAAGTGATTTTCTCAGCAGTACTGTCGTAGATTTCCACCATATACGGTACAAATTCAGGAGTGAACAAATTAGGATTAAATACAATAGATAAAAGGAGAGCAATCCATAGAAGATTAACAAAGAAATTTCCGGCCGCGAGCTTGGTAGTCCATTGTGAATCACTGGATTTATAAACTGATAGCGACAATTCAAACGTAACTAAAACTAATAGGAGAGGAAAATAATAAAGTAAAGTATCTCCATTCAAAGCAAACATGAAAGTATTCAATCCCTTCCGCCCTTGTATGTGTATATTAAAGTGTTGCCAAATTGTCGGTGGAAAATAAGTCCGGCGGATATGTTTTTCAAAGCAATCCAGAAATAATCGATATGTATGTGAATGATTTGACCACAGTTTAGAGTTGAATAACGAAAGGGGACATACAAAACAAGACCGGGTTTCCATTCACCCGGTCTTGTTTCTGTCATTTTTCTTTTTCGTAAATCTTTAACTTCGTATAAATCGTTTCCAGTATCGGGGTTGGGACGTCATGTGTATTCGCGTGTTGCAATAATAAACCATGCAGATGATCGGATTCTAGCGGAAGGGATTTTTCTATATCTCGCTGCATCGAGGATTTCATAAGGTATGGCATATCACTAATTTTGGTATACAGTTCTTGCGTGATAGTATCATGTATCGGTGCATTGATTTTCTTCATAATTGCGCCGAGTTCTTCCAACAGTGAAGCAACAGTATTCCGCCCGGTTTCCAACTCCATAATTGGTCCTATGGGTGACTCCATCAGTGATGTAATACCGGATAGTGCAGTGATGAACAAATATTTATGCCACATTTCCTGATTGATTTGCTCACTTAGCACACATGAAGCGTTGGCCCCTTCAAAAGCAGCTTTCAGTTTTTCCATACGAGGTGTGATCTCCCCAGATCTTTCGCCGTAAATAAGCTGATGGATCGGACTTTTTTGTAATATGGTTCCATGTTCGTCAAGTGTCGTTTCGATGAAGCAAAGACCACCGATGACGGCATCTTCTCCGAAAGCTTTGATTAGTTGTTCGAGATGCCCGACGCCATTCAAGAGGGGGAGAATAATCGTGTCCTCTTTTACAAATGGACGTATATCATTGATTGCTTGGGTAAGGTGATAGGACTTTGTAGAAATGAGGATCAAATCGAATTTATCCCCAATATCCTTTGATGTAATCATTCGCGGGGCGAGCTTAGCATTCCCGTTGACACTTTCAATTTTTAAGCCAGATTTTTCAAGCATTTCTTTGCGCTTTGCTCGTACAAGGAAAGTAACGTTCTCTCCTTTTTCCAAGAGCCTACCTCCAAAGTATCCGCCAATTGCTCCTGCTCCGACGATTAATATGTTCATATCATAATCCTCCTTATATCTGTATGATAAATTCTATTCTACAGTAGTCTGGGTTATTAGAATCATTGAATGACGTGTAATGAAAAACGATGGCATGCCGGACAGGATATGCCTAGCTTGCCATCGTATACATTAACCGATGATCGAAATATATTTTTCGCCAAGAACTTCCTTCGTTTTATAATCGGTATTGACCAATTGATCACTTACGAATGCTTTAACATCTTGTTCTTTAATTGCATAAAATTCTTCGATTTCACGTGAGAACAACAGTTTTTCTTGTTGGATAAGTGACTGCAAACTTGATTGTTGTTTTGGTTGCAAAATTTCCCCGGGCAGCATTTGTTGAAGTGCCTCCGTGTATTGTTCAAGTGCTCGTGCACCGACAATCTTGACGCCTTTTTTCTCTTCATTCAACATGACGATAGTTGGGAATCCACGGACGCCTAGTTGATGAACGAGTTGAAAGTCTTCTTGCAATGAAGTTTCAGCTTCCGGCAGTTTCGATTGTTTGACGATTTCTACTCCACTAAGGCCAACTTTATTGACAAGATCGATTAATATGTCATCTTGCGCAATGTTTTGATTGAAAGCGAAGAGGGCTTCGCGTGCGCGGCGTAAAAATATATTGGCGATTTCGGGACTTTGCTTATGAATCACTTTAAATACACGAGAAGGAATGAAGGAAGATTCGATCGGATTATCATGCCAAAGAGTCCCGTCAATCGGCATACGAGAATGCTCACCGACTTCTCTCCAATGCTCAGCGACATCGGCAGGACTATTGATGCCATTTGCAGTGTCTGCAAAGCCGTTCCAGTTTTCCAATAATCCACCCATCAATGTATGCATGTTGACGTATTGGCCATATTGCGCCTCAAATTTTCGGAGAACGGGTTCCAGTGCCCAACAATGGGAACAAATTGGATCCGTTACGTAATATAAGTCGACCTTCTTTTTAGGTGTTGAGAGATCGATGAATTGCATTTCTGTTTCTCCACCAGGTCCGCATACGCCAGTTTCTAAATCGCATATCATATTGTTTTTCATTCTAATTCCTCATTTCTTTATTTTGTAATTGTCAGTTCCAAATCGATATTTTCTTGTGCCCACTTATGGACAGGTTGGAGGGCAATTGCTAACTGCTGTCCTTTGTCGGATAGATGATATGAAATGGTGACGGGGGTGCCTTCTGTTACTACTTTCACAACCAAGCCATAATTGGCGAGTTCAGTTAGCTTTAATGATAAGGACCGTGGGGTAATATCATTCAAATCACGTTTCATATCAGAAAAGTGTGCCTTAAAGTTTGGGCAATTCGATAAGTAATGGACGATGAGACCATTCCAACGCCTGCCTAATATTTCAAAGCACGATTCCAAATAAGGACAAACCTTCATAAGTATCACCTCTTCTTTCGATAATTTTTTATATGCAGGTATACTAAGTATATCAAGTATAAAAATTATATTAACTAAAACACGCTCATCAAAGTAAATTTGATGAGCGTGTTTTAGTTAATTAATCCAAGTTGTGAACTCTTTAAAATCGGTCCTTTTAAACGGTTTCGGTTCAATTTCAGGATATCCTAGGTAGATAAATGCAACAATCTCACCTTTAGTAGATAGTCCGAAAAAATCACTTACTTTTGGATGGTAACAGATTGCACCTGTTCGCCAGATTGCACCAAGACCGAGAGCATGTGCGGTTAATAGCATATTTTGGACACTGGTACTGACAGTAGCATACTCTTCTTTCAAAATAACATTTTCTTTTTCACTTGGCTCCACTCCGACCGCGATGATGACAGGTGCACGCAGCGGATTCCGTTCACTTCGTTCAATTTTTACGATACTACTTTCCGAAAGAGGATCTTCCTGTTGAGAAATCGTTATCTCACGAAGCACTTTACCTAATTTCATTCTGCCATCGCCTTGAAGTACATAGAAACGCCAAGGTTCGGTTTTATGATGATTCGGCGCATAAGTTCCCGCCTCAATAATTTGTTCAATAAGATTTGCTGGTACAGCTTGATCACTGACTAGCGGAATAGTTCTCCGTGTCTTAATCGCGTCGTGTATATTCAAAAAGATCGCCTCTTTCTATCCATACTAAATAGCTACTTAATAAGTATATCGACATGAGTAGATAAAATCATTGTTTTCGCTATATTAAACATTCAAGTGTTCGGAAAATGCGATATACTTGGTCTATTAAGTTACTACTGTCAGGGAAAGAGTGTGAGAATCAAATGACCACAGTAAAAGAATCATCTGCATTAGGAAATCCTGTTTATCCAATTATGTTTGCAATTGGTGCTTGCCATTTGTTAAACGATACGCTTCAAGCTGTGATTCCAGCAATGTTTCCTGTTCTTGTAAAAGAGAGGGGGTTTAGCTTTACCCAACTTGGATTCATTTTTTTTGCTTTGAATATGGTGGCATCAGTCTTACAACCAGTCATCGGTTATATAAGTGACCGGAAGCCAAAACCTTATGCGCTTCCATTCGGAATGATGTTTTCGCTTATTGGAATAGGGGGGCTCGCTTTTGCTCCAACTTACTGGTTATTAATCGTTTCCGTCATGTTACTTGGATTTGGTTCCGCCGTTTTTCACCCTGAAGGATCACGAGTCTCTTTTATGGCTGCAGGATCGAAGCGTGGACTTTCCCAATCCATCTACCAAGTGGGGGGAAACTCGGGACAGGCACTTGCACCGTTGATTGGTGCATTCATATTAGTTCCGTATGGTCAAAAATCGGCAGCGTTATTTTTGCTTGTTGCAGCACTTGGTATTTTTATATTGATGAAAATATCTGCCTGGTATAAAAAGCAGTTGGAACAGGAGAAGTTAAACAATCGTAAGAAAGTCCTTCTCTCATCGATTGGTAACTTAACGAAAAAGAAAATAGGGATAGCACTTGGTTTACTTCTTGTCATCATCTTCGCCCGTTCATTTTACGTTACGAATATTACAAGCTTTTTCATATTTCATTTGATGGATAAATATGAGGTATCAGATAAAGAAGGATTACTCTATATATTCCTGTTTTTGGCACTTGGGGCAGTCGGCACATTTTTTGGCGGACCGATGGCAGACAAGCTTGGAAGAAAAAATGTCATTGTACTTTCGCTCGCAGTGCCGATACCGTTATGCTTAATACTTCCATATGTTCCATTATGGGCTGTGGCAGTGTTACTGATGTTAATTGGTTTTTTCATTATGCTAAGCTTTTCGGTGACAGTTGTTTATGCACAAGAGCTAGTACCAAGCAAAATTGGAACGATGGCAGGGCTGACTGTTGGACTGGCATTTGGTATGGGAGCAATTGGTTCGGTTATCATCGGAATAATGATGGATAGTATTGGTATTCATCCTACGATGATCATTGTTTCATTCCTCCCTATTATTGGACTTGTAGGGTTGGCGCTACCGCGCGATCAAAAATTAACAGCAGAAACTGCGGATTAAGGGGACAAAATGAACAATTATTGTAGATATGCGTTGCATCAAATAAGGGTTGCGATTGATTCCCTTGTTGAACTAGTAGATTGCTTAGAAGAGCATGACTTACAACAAAGACCAACAGCTGCAAAACATTCCGTTGGTGAGTTATTAGAGCATATTGCCACAATATGTAGAGCGGATTTTTATATTGCTGATGGTGCAAACCAAGAAGAAATGGCTACATTTTATTCAACAGTTTCATTGATTTCAAAAGAGGAAATTAAAGAGGCATTATTGAGTAATTATACTTTTTTACAAGAGAGATTTATGGAGTTTAATGAAGAAGAGTTGCACATGGAAATAACTTCATATTGGGGGGTGACCTACTCCCGGTATGAGTGGCTAGTAGAAACAACAGCCCACCTATACCATCATAGAGGGCAATTGCATTCAATACTTGTTCATTGTTATGGTTTGGACTTAAATGCTCAGCTATTTGAATAATTGTATGGTGAAAATAAATAGTTTTTTGAGTTGGCTTTTACATTCAATCCATATTATAATATGGAGTCGGCTTAAATTTGAAAGTAGGTTGTAAAAATTGTCCAAAGACCAAAGAAAGAAAATGCTAATATTAATGATTAATATGTTTATTGCAGTAGGAAGTTTCGGAATTATAATACCTATATTACCGGCCTATCTTTTGTCAATTGGCCAAGGTGGAACGGCAGCGGGCTTGATGATTGCCATATTTGCGGGAGCACAGCTTGTAATGTCACCAATTGCAGGGAAATGGACGGATCGCTATGGACGTAGAATAATGATTATTTCAGGACTTAGCGGTTTGGCCCTGTCCATGTTCGTTTTTTACTTTTCAGATTCGATAGGTGTGTTATATCTATCCCGTGTTATTGGCGGCGTTGGAGCAGCGTTATTAATCCCAGCGATTTTTGCTTACGTGGCAGATATCACAACAATGGATCAGCGTGCCAAAGGTAACAGTTTCATTTCTGCTTCGATGTCACTTGGGATTGTTATTGGTCCTGGAATCGGAGGATTTTTAGCTGATTTTGGTTTGAAAATGCCACTGCTTATATCTGCGATAGTAGGACTCGCAGCCGTTGCTTTTTCAGCATTCATGTTGGAAGAAAGCATGGATACGAAAATCGAAGTGCCTAATGAAAAACCTGAGCCAATGGTAAAAGAAATTGCACAGTCATTTAACAAACCGTACTTTATCCCTTTAGTTATCACGCTTGTCATGAGCTTTGGGTTAATGGCATATGAATCAGTTCTCGGCCTTTTTGTAGATAATGTGTTCGGAGCCACTCCGAAAGATATTGCTGTATTAGTAACTTCAACAGGTATCATCAGTGTAATCATTCAACTATTTGCTGTTGATTGGATTGTTCGCAAATTTGGTGAAGCAGTCGTGTTGAACATTTTCCTTGCTCTTGCGGCACTTGGATTTTTGCTGTCCATCTTTGTGCCGAGTTATATTATGTTTTTCGGTGTTACGATGATTATTTTCCTCTCGACTTCTATACTGAGGCCTGTACTGACGACACTCATATCTAAGTTGGCGGGGAATGAGCAAGGATTTGCGATGGGAATGAACAATGCATATATGAGCATTGGAAACGTCCTTGGACCACTTCTTGCTGGGCTTCTGTTTGACGTGCATATTTTGTATCCATTTATTTTGGGACTAATCGTTCTTGTAATTACAATATTTGTCTCTATGAAATGGAAAGGTCCACGAAACATCTCAATGTGATAAAACAGGCAATCCCCATAGGAGGGATTGCCTGTTTTATTGAGTTCTGTTTCTTTACAAGTTTCGAATTCCGAAGTATAATATAATAATTACCTAAGTAAATAAAGGAGTTGAAGATATGAATCCATTATTCCATGAAGTATTTCAAAAGACACGATTATTAAGTAAAGAATTAAATCTAGTGCTTAAAGAATATGATCTGTTCGCATCACAATGGACAGTGCTTTACTGTGTTCATCAACATGAGGAAATGATATTAACAAATATATGGAAGTATTTGAATGTGGAAGCTCCAACGATAACACGAACTGTGAGTCGATTGGAGGAATTAGGATGGCTGAAGACATATGTAGGGAAGGATCGTAGGGAAAAGGTAGTCCGCCTTTCGGAAGAAGCTGTAGCCAAGTTTCCTATGATTGAGGCCTCGATTATTCATTTTGAAAATGAATTTTTAAAAGGTTTGTCAAATGAAGAACAGGTAATACTAAGAGGATTATTGAAAAAGCTCGACAATGAAAGAAGTGAGTAATTTGGAAAAAAAAGAACCTATTTGGACAAAACCATTCGTCAGTTTGTTTTTTACTAATATATCTGTATTTATCGTATTTTATGGCCTTGTAACTACTCTGCCGCTTTATGCAATCGGGGTGTTGAACCGAACAGATGAAGAGGCGGGATTACTGATGACAGTATTTTTACTTTCCGCAATTGTTGTCAGACCGTTTACAGGGAAAATTTTAGATATTGCAGGAAAACGAAAAATGTTATGGATTGGTCTTGCCCTCTATTTGATATGTACAGTCCTTTATTATTTTATCCAACCGTTTGCGGGACTTTTAGTGTTGCGTTTTGTACAGGGGATCTGGTTTAGTATTATTACGACGGCGACACTTTCAATTGCGGCAGATATTGTGCCGATCACGCGAAGAGGAGCAGGCCTGGGCTATTTTTCGATGTCGACAAATTTAGCTGTTGTTCTCGGTCCATTAATTGCGCTGGCTGTCATTCAATCCTATTCATTCGATGTATTGTTTGTCGTGCTGAGTATATTAATGATTGTCGGCGTGTTAACATCTCTATCTGCACCAGCCGGCGTTATTCCAGTGAAAAATGATGTGAAAAGCAAATTGTCATTTGGCGACCTGTTTGAAAAACGGGCAGTGCCAGTGGCATTCCTTGGAAGTTTGATAGCATTGTCTTATGCGAGTGTCTTATCGTACCTATCCATTTATGCACAGGAAAAAGGACTCCTAGCATTGGCGAGTTCCTTCTTCCTCGTGTTTGCGGCAGTTATGCTATTAACTCGCCCGTTTACTGGTAGGCTCTTCGATGAAAAGGGGCCCCAATATGTAATAATACCCGGGTTTATATTTTTTGCCATCGGTCTTGTCCTTTTGGCAAACATGGATTCTGCAATATCCTTTTTAATTGCGGGAGCATTTGTTGGATTTGGTTATGGTGCACTTGTTCCGAGCTTCCAGACACTTGCAGTACAATCAACAAAACATGAGAGAAGTGGATATGCGACCGCTACATTCTTCACGTTTTTTGATTCGGGCCTTGCGATAGGGTCGTTTGTACTTGGGCTAATTGCTCTCCATTTCGGATATGAATCCGTTTACTTGGTGTCGGGTGCACTTGCGTTTGCTGTCCTTATCCTTTATATGATTATCCATCGGAAAAAGAAACATGAATCCTTAACATAGGGATTCATGTTTTTTTGTTTGCTGCAAATCGTGATAAACAAGGGAAGGGCACTTATTACTTTTTAAAAAATTTAAGTGTTCATTTGCGATTTAATTGGAAGTAGTTTAGGGTATATAGTTATTAACTAATTTAATAGGGGTCGGTTTTCTTTGGATAGGAAGTTTTGGAGAAATCCGGTATTCTCAATTTCAGCAACAGTTATCTTGTTTCTTGTAGTTGCGGGGGCGGTATTACCGGAAAAGTTTGGAAATGTAGCAGATAAATTATACGACTTTACAACAGTGAATTTTGGCTGGTTCTACTTGCTGGTTGTTTTCATCATAGTGATATTTTTAGCTGGTCTGGCGATCAGTAAGTATGGAGCAATCAGGATTGGCGGCGATGAAGAACGGCCGGATTATCCGTTTTTCACATGGATTGGGATGTTATTTTCGGCTGGTTTCGGAGTAGGGCTCGTTTTTTGGGGTGTAGCGGAACCGATGAGCCACTATTTCATTTCACCGATTGGAGGCATAGAACCGCATTCAGAACAAGCGGCACGGGTTGCAATGGGTTACTCATTTTTCCACTGGGGTATTTCTCAATGGGCTATCTTCGGTATTGTTGGCTTGGTTATCGGGTTTTTACAATTTCGAAAGAAAAAAGATGGTCTCATTTCCACAGCTTTGGAGCCGTTGCTAGGATCGAATAAAAAGTTGAAGATAGGTATTGATTCTTTTGCAGTCATTGCTACAGTCATGGGGATTGCCACTTCGCTTGGGCTCGGTATTTTGCAGATGGCTGGTGGTCTGGAATCTGTATTTAACATTAAAAGTACATTCAGCATACAGTTAATTATTATAATTATCGTTTTTATTTGCTACATGCTGTCGGCAGCTTCAGGGTTGAATAAAGGAATCCGTTATTTAGGGAACTTTAACTTAGGAATGGCAATAGCGATGCTTGTGTTCTTTTTCATCGTGGGTCCAAAGGTATTCATCCTTGAAACCTTTACACTGGCAATCGGTGATTACATAACGAATTTCATTCAATACAGTTTGCGTTTACAGCCTTATCAAGGTGGGACATGGGTCAGGGATTGGACGATATTCTATTGGGCGTGGACAATCGCATGGTCGCCTTTTGTTGGGGCGTTCGTTGCACGTGTATCCAAAGGTAGAACGATTCGAGAATTCATCATCGGGGTAATGGTCATTCCGCCGGTGTTTGCATGCATGTGGATTGCAACATTGGGCGGGACAGCACTTTATAGTGATTTGAACAACGGTACAAAGATAGCGGAAGCTGTTAACGCTGATGTCACTTCTGCAATTTTCGAGACGTTTAGACATATGCCATTCACTGGACTCATGTCCGCTTTGGCAATCTTATTGATTTTTACATTCTTGGTGACATCTGCGGATTCGGCAACGTACATCCTGGCGAGTATGACAACGAAGGGGAGTTTGATGCCACCCTTGATTGTGAAAATGGTTTGGGGAATCCTAATGTCAGCGATAGCGGCAGTGCTGTTATATGCCGGCGGGTTGGATGCATTGCAATCTGCTTCACTTATTGCTGCATTGCCTTTCACGGTTCTTCTCCTTTTACTTGTAATCGGAATGGGCAAATTGTTGAAGAAAGAACCAATTACGGTCAGACCGGCCGACATAAGAAGTTTTGAGAGGATCGAACGTGCAGTGAAGAAGAAAGCTGAGAAGGAAAAATCAATTATGCCTTCATCCAAAAGAAGGAATCAGCAGAAGAAGTGAATTAAAATAACACAAAAATGCCTGCCCTATCATATTTTAGGGTCAGGCATTTTTTGTGATTTTTATCATCTAATTACTTCTCGTAAATTCTTTTGAGTGCATCTTTAAATTGGGGCTTAATATTAATAGCCGGTTTGATTTCTTTCGCTTTCTGTTCGGCTTCATCCACGGAATCCGCTAGTCCCAATTCCAATAATGTAGCAGTGGCAATGGTTCCTGCTCTACCCCGACCAGTATTACAGTGAAAATACACATTTTTCCCAGCCTTATATGCATCGGTTATTTCTTTTACAGCAGCTTGAATGGACGCGTCTTGTTGCTGGGTATCGTCAACAATAGGCTGATGTACACTTTTATTATTTGAAAGTGGAACTTTTACTTCTGCACGTAAATCAAAGATAATATCAATTTTTTCATTCGCAAGAAGATCATCAATTGCATCTACGCCACCTATGAAAATTCGATTTGAGACTAGTTCTTCATACTTTTTGATTGTCATGGAGGATCTCCTTAGTATGTATTTGTAAACAGTATATCATTTAACGTAATGAACTTTTCGTTTCGGTAATTCTAAGCAATTTAATTGCCCGCCGTAGACAGCTCCACCATCGATACCAATAATCCGGTTATCTCCGAAGTAAATAGTATGATTTTCCGCATCCTCATGAAAAATTTTAGTTGGCGTATGACCGAAGACGACTGTCCTGTCTCCATCATAACCTGTGTGGAACTCTTCGCGGATCCACATCAATATATAGGGATCTGTTTCAGCAATTGGTTGTGTAGGGTGAACGCCTGCATGGACGAAAACATAATCGTCACGTTCGATAATGTGATCCAGATTTTGAATGAATTCAAGGTGTTTGTCCAATATTTTGGAATTCAATACAGGTTTAACAAATACCTCTGCATCTTGCATCATAAACTCACTTTCGTTGAGACCGTAACTTTCTAAGGTTTTGCTACCGCCACATCGATTGATCCAATGTTTCCAAGCTCGTTCCTCGTTTGTCGTCAAGGCTTTGATCATCAAGTCTTCATGATTTCCTTTTAGGACAAGGGCTCCTTCTGATTTCAGCTCGATAACCTTATCAAGTACCTTTCTCGAGTTTGGCCCACGGTCTACATAATCACCTAACAGAATGAGTTGATCGTGATTAGAATCGTACTCCACATCGGATAATAAACGTTCAAACATTTCTAATTCGCCATGAATATCACTCATTACAAGTGTACGCTTCATTCTTCTTCATCCTTTCGGAAATGCTTTATATTACTCAAATCTATCAATTTTGTTGATTAACCATATTCTTACATAAGGAACAAGAGTCTACAGTAGACTTGTACATTTCCGGCTCTTTTTGGCCGAAATAATAGCAACACCTTTACCACGGGTTAATTGTAGCTGGAAATTATTTGGAAACTTCCGTCCGCTCCACCGCTTTAGTAACAGTGTGACGCTATATAGAAAGTGTAACTGGCTTACATCAGAAAAGGAAATGCTATAAAGAAGGGGCAGACAAAATTGCTCCTTTATGGAGAGGAAAGTGGTTATTCACTCCTTCCCAAATGGTTTAGAGCTTAGTGTAACTGTCACTTTTAGGAGCGACGGACGGTCGACTACCCTATGCAATAAGAATTCCCTATAACGGTGCAGTAGTCGGTCGAACCAAAGCGATTTAAAAGCATCTGTGGTTTAATCATAAAATTAATTAGTCATTATTGGATAACTTGGGTTACTCAACGCATATGCATACTTAAATTGATTATACGGTAATGTAAATGCGACATTATTGATAATAAAGATTCTTGTGTTCTGATTTTATCCCGCATTAACGGGCAGTAAGACCCCCACTTCAAGTATTTAAGGACACGAGAAGAATAAGTGGGGGTTCAACTGCCCGTAAAAGCCCGAATGGTTATACTAACAATCAGTGGGGGATGAAGAGCCCCCCTCTGATTGAAGATTAACTTTATTTTAAAGTAAATGTTTTTATGTATTTAGTGATTTTGGCTGAATGGTTTGAAGAAGAACTTTATTTCCGGGGAAATATTTTGTAGTTGCTATAAATAGTAATAATAATCATATATATCATTAGTTCTAGAGTTTATTCATCCGAGAACAATGAGTAAATACTTATTTCTCGGTTAATGAAGGGGAACAAAAAATGATTTTCTATTTGATTTGATTAAAAAGTAAAACTCTATAGCTAATATATGAGAGGGGTATCGGGGGTGGAATGTATTGGGGTTGGTTTTTGACCTGATTAGATAAGTTGTAACTTTGCCACCAGCAAAACGGACTAATAAGAATACGAGGAGGGTTTTTATGAAAAAGAAATTTGGTTTGTTTCCGTTACTATGTTTAGTCCTACTACTTACACTTTTTTTGAAACCTGTACCTGTGGCTGCTTGCTCATGTGTAATGAAGCCTTCAGTAGATAAAGGATATTCACGTTCGCAAGCAGTTTTCAGCGGAGAAGTTATCGGAATAAAGGACAATAACGGGCTGTTAGGCAGGCGTGGGAAAACGGTCCTATTTAATGTGAAAGAAACATGGAAGGGAATTAATGAAACGGAAGTTGCTATTGCGACAGGGAGTAGTGATGGAGATTGCGGCATAGCATTTGTCGTTGGCGAAGAATATTTGGTATATGCTAGGCTATCTGATATGTACGGGGATGAATCGCTTACGAGTATAATTTGCGATCCAACGACAGAGCTTGGAAATGCGGCTGAAGATATTGCTATTTTAGGCCAAGGCCAAGTTCCAACACAAGATGTGAAATCTGTTGATAATGGGAAATCAACCGTCTTAATTGGTGGTGGAGTTGTTTTTATAGCTGGATTGATTGCGATTTTTGGGTGGTACCGGGTTAAGAGAAATAAATAAGAAATAAAACCAATTGCCGAAACAGAATCAAAGTTTCGGCAATTGGCTTTATTTTTGGTTTTCTTATGGATTTATCCCGCATTAACGGGCAGTAAGACCCCCACTTCAAGTATTCAAGGACACAAGAAGAATAAGTGGGGGATCAACTGCCCGTAAAAGCCCGAATGGTTAAACTAACAATCAATGGGGGGAAGAACCCCCCCTCTGATTGAAGATTAACTTTATTAAGTGAATGCCATCATCCGGTCAAGTGGACCATCGGGTTTTATTATATCGGCTAGATCTAGAATTGGAATCGGGAAGTAGGGGAAGCCCCAATAGTATGGCGTGATTTCATAAAGCTGGAAATAAATAACGAGAGAAGTGTCAGCGATATAGAAATCCTGGTCACTACGGATTCCTTTGAATGGTTCAAGCAACTCAATATTCCAGTCTTTGATCCGCTGATTTATGATATCCGACAGTTTTTTCTCGTAGTTGCTACCCTTTTTGAATAAATCCTTCAACTCGTATTGTTTACCGGTTTTTGTATCAAAGGTCAGTGATTTAACGATAGTCATCCCGTGTGCACCGCCTGTAAACGAATAGACGATGAGATTCAAACTAAGGATACCGCGTTGATTGTTCTTTAACTCGAAGTTGGCAAGTAATTCCACGAGGTCTTTCTCGTAAAAACTTTGTTCGACTAGTATTTTGTTCAGAGTGGTTATGATGGCATGGTTAATAGTACTTTGCGCATTGGGATTTGGTAATTGGGTAACAACAGGGTAATATACTTTAACATCCTTTGAGGCGTGGGGCAGTCTTTTTGTTGCAATTGATACTGGTAAATCCACTGGATACGTCCTTCCCTTCTCAATAGAGTAGTACATCATATGTTCAATTGAGTTAGGAAAGTCGAAATAATGGCTTGTAAGAATAAAACAAAGCCTTTTTTAATTCGGAAGTTGTACCATACATATATTGAAATAATGAAGTTTATTGAATCCGCTGTGGCGATAGAAGGTCCCTTGAAAGTCGCCTTCGCTGTTTATTCATATATCCAACTTATATAGAAACTACGGGTGGGATCCTGGAGCTATAGAATGACACATAGCGTCGTTCCGTGTAGAATTAATGTAATGAGCAGCGATTGAGGAGGTTTCAATATGATGAAAAAACAAAAAGAGTACGAAAATAAATTGAAGAACTTTGATCCGGAGTCCAGTATGCCGGAAACAGAAAACCATTATTCAGACGAAAAGTTTTGGGGAAAAATGATGAAATACGGGAAACTGGCGGGGAAGACAACAGTCTATTATAGCTTGCTTCTTTTCTACGTTGCAAAAAGTCCTGAGGTTCCCAAATCGACAAAGATGATTATTGTCGGTGCACTCAGCTATCTGATTTTCCCGATCGATCTCATTCCAGATTTCATACCAGTAGTCGGACTGGTGGATGATGCCGGGGTCATAGCCGCAGCCGTATTTAAAGTGATTTCTTATATTGATGAAGATATAAAAAATAAAGCAAAAGTGAAAATGAATACACTACTTGGTTTTAAATTCAATGATGAAGAAATAGACAAACGATTATTATAATGGAAAGAGCTAACAAGGAAATGAAAAATTCCGAGTTAGCTCTTTTTGTTTGAATTTCTGCTGTTATTCATACACAATTCTTGGGGCCTTACGAATAATAATTTCCCAGTTTGTTCCGGTACCAATACGATAGGCATCTGCAAAAGATCCTTGATTGATAGCAATGCCGATATTGTCGAGGGAGTTCACATAAACGAGTGGCTCACCAATATGCAAGTCTGCAAACGATCGGCCGAACGTCATGATGTTGTTGTAGATTGTACGGCCATCTGTCGTTATAGAAACTTCTATTGAATCGCCATACTGTTCTACGATTTCCTTGAATTGTTCTCGGCTTATATTGGTCCAGAGATTGCCGAAGGGACGGTCGATAATATCTACTATTCCTGTAATTGTTTCATCTACAATGGTGGACAATTTCAATGGTAGTGCAATAATAGTTGATGGATTAACTGATGCACCAATTTCTTCAAATTGTATAATTCCAGCAGCAAGCCGCGCACCCGTGTAAGCAAATATATCGCGTCCGTGGAAGGTATGCGATTCACCTGAATTTGGAAGCCGGTTTTTTGATTCATCGATTTCCCGGATTTCCGTTATTTTGATGAATTGCAACACATGCGTTAATGTCCCGTTATCCGGCGTAATAATATAGTGATTATCCGCAGTCTTCGCAACAATCGCACGACGGTTCGATCCAACTCCTGGGTCGACAATTGATACGAAGACCGTTTCACTTGGCCAATAACCAATCGACTGTAATAACCGATAGGAAGCTTCCCAAATATTGTATTGAGGAATTTGATGTGTGATTTCAAAAATTGGGATTCCGCGTTGAACGGAGTTTGCTACGCCATGCATCGCACTCACTGCACCATCACTTTTGCCGAAATCGGATTGAAAAACTAATAAACCTGTTGTCATTACAAATCCACTCCTCATTCCTATAGTTTATGAAAGTGAGAAACAAAAAAATCCCGCTCAAATCAATCGTTAACCGATTGAAAAGGACGGAATTCATCACTTTACTTTTCTCTTCAATGCTCGTATGTATTATTGAATAATTTACACGATTATGAATCAAAAGTCAACAATGCTGCATGATAAGGTTCTATAAAAATGCCTGTCACTACTACGAATCAATAGTGTAGTGTGACTAGTATCTTCCTGTTATTTCCGAAATGTTGTCCGATTTTAAAGAAAATGAACAATCAGAGCAATTAGTAAGGGAAATATAGTTGTTTTGAATTGATTTGAATGACACCATTCTTCGCTTTTTGGGCTGTTTTATGTTAGAATTTAAGTTCATAACAGAAGAGGACGTGACGTTTAATTGATCACAATTACTATACCAAATCCGGATGTAACAATTGTACAACGTAAACAAGAAATGGGTGCCGATGTTGCGCCGATAAAACCAATTTATGGATTTATTGATTTACATGAAATTCCACGTGATAAAGGCGGCATCATTTTGTTTTATAATAACAAAGATGAATTGCTGTTTGCTGGGAAAGCACGTAAACTGCGCCAACGTGTTAAGAAGCATTTTGAAGACACGGTCTCTCCAATCAAAAATCATCGTAACGAAGTGCATGAAATTGCGATTATCGTTGTAGAAGACCCGATGGAACGCGAAATTTATGAAACGTATATCATTAATACACAACGTGCGAAATATAATCTTGATAAAGTATTTTTTGAGTGAACAACAGAGCTGACTGCCATGTGCAATCAGCTTTTATTTTTGACCATTTATGTTGAACAACACGAATGAAGTTCTTTATTTCAATAATACATAGGAAAAGGGTGGGAACATGGACAAGAGACTACAAAAGATTGTCGATGAAGCGCAAGAAAAGTTTGGTTTGGATGCTTACCGAATGGCAAGACATACGATTTATAAAGTACGAGATACTATGGGGGATGCTTACTATACGTTTACTATGGAGTGGTTTCCTAAAGAGTTAAACGAGCCAATCGAAGAAGGTTATAATCCCGAGGGAACAGCGATTGTTGAATATGAAATTCAAAAGCAACACTTTAGTAATGTGTCATTCGTACAAGGTGAATCATTTTCTACAAAAACGCACTTTCCGGATAAAGCCGCTGCTGAAGTCGCTGCATGGCTTGAAAAGGAAACTGGATTAGTGTACGAACAGGATTTCAAACTAACGCAAGCGAATGCAAATGGGTTTCAATTTACATCAGACATCGATGGTATCTATTTTTCTCCGAGCTGTATAATTGAAGTTGAATTTGATGATGTTGGCAAGCTGACTTCTTATCATTCGTACGGAACGATGCCTTCGCAAAATCTCGTTGAGCAGTCAAAATTCACGTTAACACTTGAAGAAATTGAACCAATCGTCAAAAAACAGCTTCAACTTATAAAGTTTCCATCTGAAACTGAAAAACGTTTTGTTCCCGTCTATGCAATGGAAGAAGTGTACGTAACGGTTGACGGGGCCCGAATCATCCCATTTATGGAACATGAGCGTTCAGAAGTTAAAATTGATGAAGTAATCGAATGGAATAAACCGTTAGAACAAAATATTGATCGTGAAGAAATCACAATTGTTTCCGAAGCAAACGTAGAAGAAGCATTCGGTAACGTCGACGCAGGTAAAAAACTGACGTTGTCGGCTGATCAAATTGAACGTAGTAAAAAAGTTGTTCGGGATGTCCTACGGGCTGAATATCCTGATGAATCAGGGAAGTGGAAGCTGTCCCAACTTCGTTGTCAAGAGAACTTTATCGAAGCGCATTGTGAAATAAATGAAGAAAACCCAATGATTTTTAATCGAAAAGTAGTTGTTTTCATGAATCCGGAAACGATGAAGGTGCTAAATTATCTTGATAATGGCTCGATGTTTGAGATTTTTGAAGCCTTTCTCCCTGCCGCAAACGCGGTCGTAACACCTGAAGAAGCATTTGAGAAAATGATACCCTATATTACGCTTGATCCGACTTATGTATATGATGAGTTCGTAGGTAAGTATATTCTTTGCGGCTTGTTGGATGCGGCGGAATGTGTTGATGCGGTGACAGGGGAAATTGTCGATTTAGGAGATATATAGGTTCAGTTAATTAATTCTATATGTTGAACAAATGAATATGGCGTATGCGCTTTACAAGGGCTTTTGGGAGGTCACTGAAAAAGCATTAGTACTTGGAATGGTTTAGGATTCCCACTAATACCGCTTCGACGCTTTGTGGATGCCTCCCGCGATAAGCCAGAAAGAAGACCACATGGGAGGGATTGAACTGCATCCCTCCTTAGTCTTATCGCTCCGGCTACCACGAAGACGCGCCTTCGCTAGATGGTCTATGTGAGAAAGAGCTTTTCATTATCTGTGATGCAATTTGCAAGTTGGAGCACGTCTTTCTTGAATATAAGTAGTATCAACTAGTAATCACCTTATAATCTCAGCATATACATCTCGAATTACATTTCTCTCGATAATGAACACCCTAGTGCACGCGCGGCAAAGGGGTCGCCAAAGCGCCAAGCGCTCTACAATCCACACCCCGAATTAAGAGAAAACTGAAAAAGTTCTTTTTTATAGTAAGAACTAGTTGATTGTAGTGAAGAGCGGCGACTCCAGCGGGAACAGCGCGAGCTGAAGACCCCGCAGGAAGTGCCGTTACGCAGAACGGCTTTTGCGAGCAAAAGCGTTAGAGTTGGGAGCACGGGGCAAGAATGCCTTAATTTCTGCCAAGAACGCAGAAATACGGCCAATCGAACCCTTTGCTGTTCGATTGGCTGAAGCCGTGCCCGCGGAAAGCGTCCGCTCGGAACGGAAATCAACCGGATTGAAGGAAATCGTACTTTTTCAGTGGCCTCCGAATTAAAACGCTCTCCTTATTGAGCGCCACGGAAGATTCAATGGGATTCTTTAATTCAACATATATAGTATGTAAATGGGGATTGAATATACGTTTCCTATTTATGTAATAGTAATGATAAGTGATGAAAAATGAAAAGAGTATCCAATTATTGTTTACGCATTCTTGAAGTCGGTATACTTAATGCCTCTCTGAAACAATAGAAATTAGATATGAATAAATAATTGGAATATTTAAAAGTTTGTGTTATAGTCAAGGGGATATTTCGATAATTGAATATGTGTAAAAATAGGTGCGGATTAATACTGACGTATTGGTCTGCTTAAAAGGGAAGTTCGGTGAGAATCCGACGCTGTCCCGCAACTGTAAATGGGAGCGATTTCGTTTAAACCACTGCTTTTTATAAAAAAGTGGGAAGGTACGAATAGCAATGATCATTAGCCAGGAGACCTGCCTCTTTTTATAACACATGTTGACCTACGAGGATAGGGGGTGTTAAGGACGCGCGGATGAGCTATGCCTATTTTTAACAGGCAGCTTTCTTTTAGTTGGGATTCTAGCGCTCTTTAACAACTTCTCTTATGAAGTTGTTTTTTTTATGGTCAGAAATAAGGGGAAGCGCTGCGAACAGATACAAATAGGATAATTTTTGGTGAAGTGAAAGCGTTTACAAATCTCAGAGTCATAACCATTCAGATTGGGGGAAAATAGTTTGACGAATACACTTACATTTTTACCAGGACTTGAAGGCGTGATCGCCACTGAAACATCCATTTCGCTGCTCGATACGGAATTGGGTCAGATTATTATCAAAGGATACGATTTAATCGAGCTTTCAAAAACAAAAGGGTATCTTGATATTGTCCACTTGCTAATGGAAAATACCTTGCCGTCTGATACTGAAAAAGCAGATGTGGCAGATAAATTGAAAAAAGAGCATGGTGTGCCAGAAGGTGTCACAAAGATTTTGCAAGCATTGCCTAAAGAGACACATCCAATGGACGCATTGCGAACTGGGATATCTGCTTTAGCGGGCTATGATAAGGAAATTGATCAGCACACTCTAGCTATCAATAAAAAAAGAGCTTACGAGTTACTTGGCAAAATTCCAGAAATAATTGCGAACAGCTTTCACATTTTACAGGAAGAGGAACAAATTCACCCGTTGAAAGAATTGTCATACAGTGCTAATTTCCTTTATATGATTACGGGGAGGAAACCGACAGAGTTGGAAGAATCTATTTTTGACCAGTCGCTACTACTTTATAGCGAGCACGAAATGCCAAATTCCACCTTCACCGCAAGGGTAATTGCCTCGACGTTTTCGGATTTATATGGTGCATTGACTGGAGCGGTTGCTTCTTTAAAGGGCTATTTACATGGAGGAGCGAATGAAGCAGTCATGAATATGCTTTTAGAGGCTGGTTCTGTTGACGCATTTGAATTGTTATTAGAAAAGCGTTTACGTGATAAAGAGAAAATTATGGGGTTTGGTCATCGAGTCTATATGAAAAAGATGGATCCAAGGGCCTTGGTAATGAAGGATGCTTTAAAGGAGTTATGTGCGCTAAAGGGTGACGATCTCCTTTACCGAATGTGTGAGGCGGGAGAAACCATAATGGAGAGAGAGAAAGGACTTTATCCAAATCTAGATTATTACGCGGCACCGGTATATTGGATGCTGGGCATTCCAATCCCATTATACACACCAATCTTTTTTGGTTCGAGAACAGTAGGATTGTGTGCGCATGTTATTGAACAACATGAAAATAATCGTTTATACCGTCCAAGGGTTCATTATATAGGCGAACGACACAGCAATCATTCAACTGGGGAGTTGTAACTGGCCGTTCACCACAACAGCGATACACTAGGCATCACTTAGTACTATTCTAAACAAATTGAAAGCGGAAAGGAAGAGTTAGATGTTGAAATTGAAAGAACAAATGACAATGGACACACTGATAGAGGAAATTACGGACTATGTTTTAAATAAAGAAATTACAAGCGAGGAAGCATATAAGACAGCACATAATGTGTTAATAGATACAATCGGGTGTGGAATATTGGCATTAAGCTATCCGGAGTGTACGAAATTACTAGGACCTGTAGTACCGGGTACTATTGTTCCAAATGGCAGTCGTGTACCTGGTACATCGTATGTACTGGACCCGGTCCAAGGCGCATTTAATATTGGCTGCATGATACGATGGCTCGATTATAATGACACATGGTTAGCTGCTGAGTGGGGTCATCCGTCCGATAATTTAGGTGGCATTTTAGCTACAGCAGATTATCTAAGCCGTTTACGTCTTTCGGAAGGAAAAAAACCACTTGTTGTACGTGATGTATTGGAAATGATGATTAAAGCACATGAAATCCAAGGCGTACTGGCATTAGATAATAGTTTGAACCGTGTTGGACTTGACCATGTTCATTTCGTCAAAATTGCTACAACTGCGGTCGTCACCAAAATGCTTGGCGGGGGACGTACAGAAATAAATAATGCGTTGACAAATGCCTGGATTGATGGCGCAAGCCTTAGAACGTATCGTCATGCACCTAATACCGGTTCACGAAAATCGTGGGCAGCAGGAGATGCAACGAGTAGGGGTGTACGACTGGCGATGATGGCAATGACAGGCGAAATGGGTTACCCGACAGCGCTATCCGCTCCGGAGTGGGGATTCCAAGATGTTTTATACAATCAAAAGGAATTAACACTGGCACGTCCTTTAGACTCTTATGTGATGGAGAATATACTGTTTAAAGTATCGTATCCAGCCGAGTTCCATGCGCAAACAGCGGCGGAATGTGCCATTATCCTGCATCAGGAGATAAAGGAGCGACTTGATGATATTGAAAAAATTACAATCACGACACATGAATCTGCTATTCGGATTATCGATAAAGTAGGTCCGCTTAACAATCCCGCTGACCGTGACCATTGCATCCAATACATTACGGCACTTGGTTTACTATATGGCGATGTTGTTGCAGATCATTATGAAGATGACGTGGCAAATGACTCACGAATCGATCAATTAAGAAATAAAATGATTGTCGTAGAGGACGAGCAGTATAGTAAAGATTATCTCGATCCGAGCAAGCGCTCGATCGCCAATGCTGTTCAAGTTACATTTAAAGACGGTTCCACAACAGAGAAAGTTGTAAGTGAGTATCCGCTTGGTCATCGCTTTAGAAGAGAGGAAGCTATTCCTCAAATACGCGAGAAATTTTCGGCTACATTGATGACTCATTACCCTGAAAAGAAGCGAACAGAAATAGAAGTGGCGTGCGAAAGCCAAAGTAAGTTAGAACAGATGAACGTCAAAGAATTTGTCGACTTATTTTTGCTTTAAGAGAGGAGGGAAATGACAATGGCGTGGATTGTTGATCAACAATCATCACAAGAGACATTAGCTAAGAAATTCCATTCAATCATGCATGCATCAGGAATCGTTCAAATCCCTGGTGCGCATGATGCGATGGCAGGGCTTATTGCACGAGATGCCGGATTTTCTGCACTCTATTTATCGGGGGCCGCCTATACGGCTAGTCGTGGTTTACCAGACTTAGGGATTGTGACGTCAACTGAAGTTGCGGAGCGAGCAAGGGATATAGTGCGTGCTACCGATTTACCGCTGCTTGTTGATATAGATACAGGTTTTGGTGGTGTATTGAATGTAGCAAGGACAGCCCGTGAAATGGTAGAAGCGAATGTCGCAGCAGTACAATTAGAGGACCAACAGTTACCTAAGAAATGTGGCCATTTGAATGGAAAGAACTTGGTTTCTACTGAAGAAATGGTGCAGAAAATAGTAGTGTTGAAACAGGTTGCACCGACACTTCTTATTGTTGCGAGAACAGATGCGCGCGCAGTGGAAGGTTTAGAGCAAGCGATTGATAGAGCGAAGGCATATGTGGAAGCGGGTGCGGATGCTATTTTCCCGGAAGCTCTTCAATCAGAAGAGGAATTCAGACTGTTTGCCAAAGAGATTTCGGTTCCTTTGCTTGCAAACATGACTGAGTTTGGAAAAACACCCTATTATAGCGCCGATGAATTTGCTGAAATGGGTTTCCAAATGGTAATTTACCCAGTCACATCATTAAGAGTTGCTGCCAAAGCCTATGAACGTGTTTTTGAGAAAATCATCAATGAGGGCTCACAAGAACAAGCACTTTCTGATATGCAAACGAGAAGTGAATTATACGTTACTATTTCTTATGATGAATTTGAAGCATTGGACGAGTCAATAGCGAAGACCGTATTAACAAAAGAGCAGTAATACTGAATAGCGGCGATGATTCGTTCTTTAAGGCATGGAGGTAAGGCCTGCTGGAGAATGGATCATCGCCTTTTCACATTATCAAAAGGTGGATGATGAGAAATGGTAAAAGAAGATTATTATAGGGTTAAAGAATGGATGAGCGAATATCCGCAAGTGTTGACAAAGGACCTTGAAATCGGAGAAACATTACGTTTGCTCTCCGAAGGACATTGTTCGGAACTGCCAGTTGTGGATCATGAACGACTAATCGGAGTCGTCACAATAGGGGATTGCCTTGCTACTATTAAGAGTGGAATAGGTTGGAATGAACCGATTAACTCTATTATTAGTGCAGTCTTCCAATCGGTGAATGAAGATTTCTCCGTGAAGCAATTGGATGGATGTCCAACCTATGTCGTATGTGAGAAGACAGGCATGCTCCAAGGAGTAATCACACAAATAGAACTGCTGAAGATTAATCAAGCCCTTTTTCAACGACTTGAAAAATCAAAGGAGACAATCGAGTGGTATACACTATGTTTTGATACGGCTTATGAAGGATTGACGATTGTAGATGAAGCTGGTGTGATTCAATTGTTTAATGAAAACTATAGCCGCTATGTTGGCGTGACTAAGGAGGAGGCTATTGGCCTTCCAGTAGAAAATGTTATTGAGAATACAAGGATACCAATTGTCCTTAGAACGGGTATCCCTGAGCGTAATCAAATCCATTGGCTGCAGGGGCAAAAAATGGTTGTTCACCGAATGCCGATTTGGAAAAATGGTCGTATTATTGGGGCCGTCGGTATGCTTATTTATGAAGGCGTTTCTGAAGTCCAGCAAATTATCACTCAAATAGATTTGTTAGAGCAACGAAAAGGGAGTGAAACGTCGATTGAGGTGAGCAAAGTTGCTGCACAGAAACGGTTCACTTTTGAAGATATTCTCGGAGAGAGTCCCGCCATATCTAATACAAAGAAGCTTGCAAGAAAGGCAGCACAGTCTAAGGCTCCCGTTTTGATCACTGGGGAAAGTGGTGTTGGAAAAGAGCAATTTGCAAGGGCGATACATGATACGGGTAAGATGAGCAGTGGACGTTTTATCAGTGTTAATTGTGCAGCAATTCCCGAGAACTTAATCGAATCAGAGTTATTTGGCTATATGGAAGGTGCGTTTACAGGTGCGAAAAAAGGAGGGAAACCCGGAAAATTTGAGCTTGCTCACATGGGAACAATTTTCTTGGATGAAATTGGTGACATGCCCCTTGCGACACAGGTGAAAATTCTTAGGGTGATTCAGGAAAAAGAGGTGGAACGGATTGGTGGAACTGAACCGATTCAGGTCCAGTTCCGGATTATTACAGCTACAAATAAAAATCTTGAAAAAATGGTGAGGGAAGGCGAGTTTAGAGAAGATTTATATTATCGGCTTCACGTGATCCCCTTGAATATTCCTCCACTTAGGGAGCGGAAAAGCGATATCCCACTGATTATTTCCGCACAGCTACCCACTCTTTGTCAAATGTACGATAGTGAGGGGAAAACGATTGATAAGGAAGTCATGCAACTATTCTTTCGATATCATTGGCCAGGGAATGTACGCGAGTTAATTAATGTATTGGAAAGATTATTTGCATTGACAAGCGAATCCCATATTAAAATGAGTGATTTGCCAAACGAATTTTTTCGAATAGAAAAGAAACAAGAATATATGACTATTTCCTCGTCGTTAAGCGAAAGAAATGAAGTAAGACAACTTGTGCATGAGGAAGAAGAGAAGAATATCATTGAAAAAGTATTAAGAGAAGTAAGCGGGAACAAGTCGGAAGCGGCTAAACGTCTCGGCATTACAAGAGCAACTCTTTATAATAAACTATCTCGTTATCAGTTATAAATGCATACTGCTAAATAGAAGCGTCAATTTGTCTAGTCACTTAGACAGTTGGCGCTTTCCATAGCTTAGAAACATCTGTGTTCCGTCCGAGATTTTATTGGCATGCAACTTGCAATATATAACATTGAATGGAGGGAATGAGAAATGGAGCAGATACAACACTTAATCTCAGATACTAATTTAACAAATAGTAGTATGACTTATTCCTATTTTACACCCGAAGATTTTACAGACGACTATGAAATGATTGCTAAAACAACCAAACAATTTCTGAAACTGGACGTGAAGCCTCAACTTGAAAAAGGTTTGTCGATAGAAAATCAAGATGTTCGTGTACTTTTTGAAAAAGCTGGGGATATTGGTCTTCTTGGTATTGAAGTCCCGGAAGCCTATGGTGGTTTTGAGTTAGGGAAAATGGTTGCAGGTCTCGTTGCAGAGATAATGGGTGCGGCCGGCTCATTTAGCGTTTCGTTTAATATTCATGTTGGTGTTGGTACATTGCCATATGTCTATTTTGGTACAGCAGCCCAAAAGGAAAAGTACTTACCGAAATTGACAAGTGGGGAATGGATTGGTGCTTACGCCTTGACAGAGTCGAATGCAGGGTCGGATGCTTTGAATTCGAAAACAACTGCCGTCTTGAACAAAGGAGGGACGGATTGGATATTGAATGGTGAAAAGCAATGGATAACGAATGCCCATCTCGCTGATTGTTACGTAGTGTTTGGAAAAATAGCCGAAGGTATGACTGCATTTATCGTAGAGCGAACATTTGAAGGAGTGTCAGTTGGACCTGAGGAAAAAAAGATGGGGATTAACGGTTCTTCTACTGCTACTCTTATTTTGGAAGACGTCAAAATACCTGTTGGAAACGTCCTGGGGGAAATTGGGAAAGGGCATCATATTGCTTTGAATATTTTAAATATGGCTCGTTTGAAACTTGCATTTGCCAATATCGGAACGGCAAAGCATGCATTACATCTATCAGTAGCTTATGCGAAAGAGCGAAAGCAATTCAGCAAAGCATTGATTGGCTTCACGATGATCCAAGAAAAGGTAGCCAATATGGCAGTACGAATCTTCGGTGCAGAAAGTGCGGCATACCGAACAGCGGGGGAAATGGATGAAGCGCTTCAATCTGTTGATTCGGAAGAGGAGTTAGTAAGAATTGTCGCTGACTTCATGATTGATTGTGCAATAAATAAAGTGAATAGTTCAGAAGCCCTTGATTATATTGTTGACGAGGCAGTGCAAATCCACGGGGGATATGGTTATATGCAGGAATATGAAGTAGAAAATTTATATCGCGATGCACGAATCAATCGGATTTTCGAAGGGACGAATGAAATTAATCGTCTTGCAATTGCTAAAGGTGTACTGAAAAAAATCGAAAAGGGGCAACTATGGTCTGCAAAAAACGAAGTGGACAATCGGACGCATGCTTTGACGCGGCATTACGGCTACTTAGTAAAGGCAAAACAACTTATCGGAATTGTCGTGAAAGCGCTTGCTGGACCTTTAGGGAAATCAATTGAAGAGGAACAAGAGTATTTAGGATTACTAGCCAGTATGAATGAAAGGCTATTCATCATGGAATCTGCTTTGCTAAGGACTGAGAAGGCACTAATTAAAAATGGGGAATCCGAGGAAAAAAGGAAGATGCTAATGTCCGATGTCATTTGTGAAGAGGGGTATCGAAGTATTCAAACAGCAGCTATTTCGTTTGTATCAAGTGCTCTACCCGATGAGGAAAGTCGTGGGCTTATGCTGATGGAAATTCAAGCAATCTCAGCTCCGCTTTACAGTAATATGTTTATCAAGAAGAGAGAAATTGTTCAAGGAATAATAGAAAGCGCTCGATATAACGTCTAAAATATGGGGGGACTCGATGATGAAAATTGGCATGATCGGCTTAGGGAATATGGGAATGCCCATGGCGAAAAACTTACTGGAATCTGGATTCACTGTTTATGGAAATGACCGAAGTGAATTAGCTGAAACTGTATTTCAGCAAGCGGGCGGAATAATTGGTCTTTCTGCAATACAAATGGCAGGATGTTGCGCTATTATTTTGACGAGTTTACCATCAACAGCCGCGGTGGAATCAGTTTATTTAGGAGAAGCAGGGTTGATTCACCAAAGCGATGAAAATATTCTTTTGATTGATACGAGCACTGTTTCGCCGGAAGTGAATCGCCGCATAAGCGAGGAAGCACAAGCGAAAGGAGTTGCTTATTTAGCCGCACCAGTCAGTGGGGGTGTGATAGGTGCGGAAAATCGGACATTGACATTTATGGTTGGTGGCCGAGCGGTGGACTATGAGCGTTCATTACCAATTATTTCAGTACTAGGCGAAAATTTGTTTCATGTGAATGAGCGAATTGACAGTGGTACAATTGCAAAATTGATAAATAATCTGCTCATCGGTTTCTATACCGCAGGGGTGAGTGAAGCGTTGGCATTAGCAAATGAAAATAACATGGACATGAACAAGCTTTTTGATATGTTAAATGTTAGCTATGGACAGAGTCGAATATATGAACGGAACTTCAAATCATTTATCGAAAATGAGGAGTATGAACCGGGATTTGCGCTGAAGTTATTACGAAAAGATATGGGATTCGCATTGCAATTGGCAGAGAGTAATCAGTTGCATCTCCCAATCAGCCAAGCCCTTTTTGCAGTTTATGAAGAAGCGGAACATGCGGGATTAGCGGAAGAGGATATGTCAGCTTTGTATAAAAGAATTGGACATCAAAAAATAGCATTTACAATAGGGGGATTGAAATAAATGACTACAACAACTATAAAGCAAATGAAAAATTGGATTAACGGTGAATGGGTGGACTCATCTGGTACTGAAACGGAAACAGTTTCTAATCCAGCAACAGGTGAAACAATTGCTTATGTACCACTATCTACAAAGAAAGACGTCGATGCTGCAGTGGAAGTGGCAAAACAAGCTTTTCTATCGTGGGCCGATATACCAGTTCCGAACCGTACGCGTCTTCTGTTTACTTACTTGCAAAAGTTGGAGGAACATAAAGAGGAGTTAGCACAGATTATTACGATGGAAAGCGGAAAAACATTGACAGATGCAAGAGGGGAAGTGCAAAGAGGGATTGAGGTAGTGGAACTTGCTACGTCAGCGCCTAGCATGATGATGGGAGAAGCTCTACCAAATATGGCTACCGGTATTGACGGATCTGTCTGGCGCTACCCGATTGGAGTTGTCGCAGGGATCACTCCATTTAATTTCCCGATGATGGTGCCCCTCTGGATGTTTCCACTCGCAATTGCTTGCGGGAATACATTTGTCCTTAAAGCATCTGAAAGAACGCCCGTTTTAGCGGGACATCTTGTTGAATTATTTCACGAATCCGGTTTCCCGAAAGGTGTCTTAAGTTTGGTGCATGGGGGAAAAGAAGTGGTGAACGGTTTACTGGAGCACCCAGATGTCAAAGCAATTTCTTTCGTTGGATCAGAACCGGTTGCAAAACATGTGTATGAAACGGGTACGAAATACGGTAAACGTGTTCAGGCGCTTGCTGGTGCAAAGAATCATGCGGTCGTCATGGCGGACTGTCATCTCGAAAAAACAGTTCAAGGAGTTATTGGTGCAGCGTTTGGCAGTAGCGGTGAGCGTTGTATGGCTTGTTCGGTCGTTGCAGTTGTTGATGAAGTTGCAGATGATTTTATGGAGCTACTTGTTGCAAAAACGCGTGAATTATCAGTAGGAGATGGACGTTATAAAGAGAACTTTGTTGGCCCCCTTATTCGCAAATCGCATAAAGAACGTGTGCTTAGTTATATAGAGAGTGGTATAGCTGATGGGGCTTCGCTGATTGTCGATGGTCGAGAAATAGATAGTCAACTGGCAGAAGGAAATTATCTCGGAGCGACTATTTTTGATAACGTGAACAACGAAATGAAAATTTGGCAGGAAGAACTCTTTGCTCCAGTGTTAAGCATTGTGCGTGTGAAGGATTTAGAAGAGGGAATTGCGCTGACAAATCAATCGAAGTTTGCCAATGGAGCGGTCATTTATACGGGAAGTGGTAAAAGCGCTCAAACGTTTCGTGAAAAAATTGATGCGGGTATGATTGGAGTAAATGTGAATGTACCTGCACCAATGGCATTCTTCTCTTTTGCCGGGAACAAATCTTCGTTCTACGGAGATCTCGGCACAAATGGGAAAGACGGGGTACAGTTTTATACGCGTAAAAAAGTTGTAACGGAGCGCTGGTTCTAAGAAAAGAATTGAAAAAAGCCGAATTCCTTTTTGGGGGATTCGGCTTTCTATATTTAGTCAGCAATGAAAAAGCCGTTGACCATTTCATTCGAAACAGATGAAATGTGTGGATACTTATAGCAAGGTGCTAAATCTTTATCAATCAAGACAGAGCGAACTCCTTCGAAAAAGTCTTCGTGTTTCATGAAGTTCATTGCAAGAATAAGGTCTGTGGCAAGGCATTCTTCCAATGTTTTTTGTTCGCCGTCAATTAACTGCTTTAGTGTCACTTTTAATGATACAGGTGATTTCGTACGCATTGTTTCTATGGCTTCTTTCGCGAATGAAGTATCATTTTCCCCTAAGGCATCGAAGAGGGATTCTATCGTCGTCTGAGAGAAATGGTCGTCTATGTCTTTTTGCAAAGATACTAGTTTGCCTTCATCCGGTGCGGTTGATGTGTATTTTGCGAGCAATGTGTCAATGGTTGTTTGCTCCCATTTCCTTCCCTCCAATTCATCGATGAAAAGCAGGAGTTTTTCATGAGACATAAAATGATCTGCTCCATTTATATACAGTACATCTGCAGCTTTTAATTGTGTAGCCGTCAATGCTAAATATCTTCCGATGAATCCCGGAGCCTTATTTAAAAAATAGGCGGCACCTACATCTGGGAAAAAACCAATTGTCATTTCTGGCATTGCCCAAACGGTACGCTCGGTAACGATTTTAATAGAAGCACCATAAGTTAAACCTACGCCGCCTCCCATGACAATACCATCTAAACAAGCAATGATTGGTTTAGGGAATTGGGCAATGGATAAATCTGTTTGATATTCTTCTGTGAAAAAGTCGTTTGCTTTTTGGAGACCATTTTCACTATTTTTCGCTTCATATAATGTTTTAATATCTCCGCCGGCACATAAACCTTTTGTTCCTGCACCTTTGATTATGACAGCTTTGACACGTTCGTTTGTCTTCCAATCTGTTAATTTTTCCCCGATTGCTTGAACCATCGCGAAGGACAGTGAGTTTAAAGCTTTCGGCCGATTGAGTAAAATTGTAGCAACTCCATTGTCGCTTATTGAAAAAAGGACTTCTTCTGTCATTGTTCACAACCCCTTTTACGTATGTTTAAATAGCGGTTTTCTTTTTTCAATAAATGCGTGTACACCTTCCTTGGCATCGTCTGTTAAAAACAGTTCAGCAAAATTGTTACGTTCCCGTTCTAACCCATTTACTAAGGATTCATTTGCTCCCTGTATGATACATTCTACAGCTCGCGTGATGCTGGTCATACTCTTACCGTCTACAAATGCTTTGGCAATCGTTTTAGCAGTTGGCAAAAGATCTTCTGGGGAAACGACTAATTGGATAAGTCCAGCTTCCTTTGCCTCGTCGCCGTTAAGTTGTTTGCTTGTTAAAATTAGTTCCAATGCAGTGGCTGTACTGGTTATCCTGCTCAATCTTTGCGTTCCGCCGAACGTAGGGATAAGCCCAAGTTGAAGCTCGGGTAATCCCAGTTTGGCTGCAGATACGGCAATCCGGTAATGGCAGCTCATAGCCAATTCCAATCCTCCACCAAGACAAGCACCATTAATGGCTGCGATAACGGGTTTTTTCATCGATTCTATTTCGTTGCAAATTGCTTGTCCCGCTGTGGCCATTGCCAATCCTTTCTGGTCGTCACCTAGTGCGTCAATGAATTCTTTAATATCAGCACCGGCAACAAAGAAGCGACCTGCACCAGTTAAAATAATCGCTTTCAACTTATCATCATTGGCAAGACATTTAAAAACCTCTCTTAGTTCGGCAATGCATGCTGTTGACAATGTATTGGCTGGTGCATGGTCTATTTCCACGATTGCAATGTCATCTTCAATCAGTAGATTTGTGAAATTTCTCGACATGATTTCTCCACTCCTTTATTAACTATATTTGTTGACATAAAGAATCCACTCAACAACGCTCGGCACCCCTATGAGGCGCATTCGCTGGTGATTATATAGAATCATTAGTTCAATATATATATTAGTTATGCAATTATCATGCCAGTCTAAAAAGTGTGTAGTAGGAATGTTTAATTAATATGGAACTGTTAAACTGTCTAGACAGTTTTACAGTTATTCGTCAGATAAAAGTTTTCGTAGTCGGGAGATTTTCATCGGTTGAAGCCTGTGAACTGAAATCTAATCAGGGAATCTACGGATGCTGTTGGTATGGCTTTCTAGGGGTTATTTTTCAAAAAAATATTTTTTTCTTTACTTTTGGTTTTAGATGTTCTACTATGAAGTTAGTAAAGTTTCCTGAGGGAAACAATAATGTAATTCATTTTTTTGCCTATAAAGTTTCCCTAGGGCAAAAAAAATTTGGATTTAAAGTTTCCCTTGGGAAACTCCGGCATATAAATAGATATATGGAGGTGTGTAAATATGAAAGATGCAATTGTAGTTTCGAATTTGCATGTGTCGTATTTCGGAAAAGAAGTGCTACATGATATAGAGTTCACGATATCAAGTGGGAAATCAGTTGGAATCATTGGACCGAATGGAGCAGGGAAGTCCACTTTGCTTAAAGTGTTACTAAATTTGATTTCAAAAGATAAAGGGGATATTACAATCCTTGGTTCCACGCTGAAAGAGGTCCGTAAACGAATTGCTTACGTTCCGCAGCGTAGTACAATCGATTGGGATTTCCCGATTACAGTCAAAGATACAGTTCTTATTGGTACGTATCCGACAGTTGGATTATTAAAAAGGCCAGGGCGAAAGGAAAGGGCATTGGCTCTGAAGTGCCTTGAAAAGGTTGATATGATCGAGTTTCAGGATCGGCAAATTGGAGAATTATCTGGCGGTCAGCAGCAGCGTGTTTTCCTGGCTAGAGCACTTGCTCAGCAGGCAGATTTGTTTTTACTCGATGAACCATTTGTTGGAATTGACGCAACGAGTGAAGAGATGATTGTGAAGATTTTAAAAGAGTTGCGCGATGAAGGAAAAACAATCATCGTCGTCCATCATGATTTGAACAAGGCGGAAAAATATTTTGATGAACTGTTGTTGTTAAACAAGGAGTTAATTGCGAAGGGCAGTGTGAAAGAAGTGTTTACGCCTCAAATGATTTCAAAAGCATACGGCGGACAATTATCGTTTTTAGATGGGGTGATGGCGAAATGATGCATTTCATCGAGGCAGTTATGCAATATGGTTTTCTGCAAAAAGCGCTTATTACATCGGTGATGGTTGGTATCATTAGTGGCGTCATTGGCTGTTTTATTATTTTAAGAGGAATGGCCCTGATGGGGGATGCGATATCTCATGCCGTATTACCAGGTGTCGCAATTTCTTTCATGCTAGGTATCAATTTCTTTATCGGAGCGGTAATAACGGGTATTTTAACAGCTATCGGTATAGGATTCATCAACCAGAACAGTCGTGTGAAAAATGATTCTGCGATTGGCATCATGTTTACTGCTGCATTTGCCGCTGGGATTATCCTTATCACATTTATGAAGAGTAGTACAGATTTGTATCACATCCTGTTTGGGAATGTGTTGGCGGTCAGACCTTCTGATATGTGGATGACACTAATAGTTGGTATTTTCGTGTTGTTAAGTGTGTTTATATTTTATAAAGAGTTGCTTGTCAGTTCGTTTGACCCGATTATGGCTCAAGCATATGGGCTTCCGACTAAGATGATCCATTACTTTTTAATGGTTCTATTAACACTTGTTACGGTCGCATCGTTACAGACAGTGGGCATCATATTAGTCGTTGCGATGCTTATTACACCCGCTTCGACAGCTTATTTATTAACTGATCGGCTGTCTGTCATGATAGTCATTTCAGCTGCATGTGGAACGATTTCGGCGATAATTGGTTTGTATTTGAGCTTTACGTACAATCTTGCATCTGGCGCAACAATCGTACTCGTCGCAACCGCTTTATTTTTCTTAGCATTTATATTCTCACCGAAACAAGGTTTATTGTGGAGAGCTATTCGAACAAATAAACAAAAATCAGCCGTTTTATAAAAGGTAATTCAAAATAGAAGGGGAAGATTGTGAATGAAAAAGAGTATGCTATTGTTTGCGCTGGTTGTTGTTGGAGTCTTGTTGTCGGCATGTAACCAAGGGGCGACTGCTCCAAAAGAGAAGGGTGAAAAACTGCAAGTCGTTGCGACGTATTCGATTGTCTACGATATTGTGAAAAATGTCGGGGGAGATTTGGTCGATGTTCACAGCCTTGCACCGATTGGATCAGATCCTCACCAATATGATCCACTTCCGGCAGATGTCGCTTTGACGACAGATGCAGATGTTGTTTTTTATAACGGGCTAAATTTAGAAGAAGGAAATGCATGGTTTACTAAATTGATGGAAACCGCTGGAAAAGCGGGGGAGGATGCGCCGGTATTTCGTGTAAGTGAAGGGGTTGAACCGATGCTCCTCAGTTCGAAGGACCATTTAGGGGAAGAAGATCCCCATGCTTGGCTTGACGTGCGCAATGGCATCAAGTATGTAGAAAACGTGCGTAAATCCCTGAAGAAAATTGATCCAGAAAATGCAGACATCTATGATGAAAACGCGGATGCATATATCACTGAACTCAAAGCCCTTCATGAAGAAATCGTGGAGAAAATGAACAAGATCCCAGAAGAACGACGGATACTCGTGACGAGTGAAGGTGCGTTCAAATACTTCTCCAAAGCGTATGATTTTAATGCAGCCTACATTTGGGAAATCAATTCACACCATGAAGGAACACCTGAACAGCTGACAACTATCATTGCAACTATCAACGAGGAAAAGGTTCAAGCATTATTTTTAGAAACAAGTATCGATCCACGTAGCATGGAGATGGTATCAAGGGAAACGAATGTGCCGATTAAAGGGAAAATCTTTACGGACTCTCTAGGGAAACCTGGTGATGATGGCGATACGTATGTGAAAATGCTAAGATGGAACGCAGACATGATTTATAGTGGTTTGAATCAATAACAAAATGATGAAGCAGCCAGGACTTTTTACTTCAAAAGTCCTGGCTGCTTTTTGGTGGAAATAGTTGTGTCGGTGATAACCTAATCCATGGCGGTGATAAGTCCGTTTGAGCCGGTGATAACCCAATCCGTGGCGGTGATAACCTCGTTTGAGTCGGTGATAACACAATCCATGGCGGTGATAAACTCAGTATAAGCTTGTTTTTTTGTTAGTCCATATTAATGAAAATCCCATCAAGATTTGCTTCGTTTTTCAATAATCCGGTTTCTGACATCCAATCGGCAGTTGCTTGCCATGCCTGTTCATCCTGCTCACCAAACGTACCAGGTGCTGTCATTTTCGGAAGAAGAATCGAAAGTGACTCTCTTTCAACAACCTCGACGAGTGGGAAATTCGCTTCATCCTGGTATTTTAGCAAGATAGATAGCGCTTCTTCAGGATCTTTCTCCATATCATCAAAGGCTCTTCCGGCAGCGCGCCAAAATGCTTCGATGTTCTTTTGGTCTTTCTTCCAGGTATCGTCACTTGTCACAACAATAAGTTCATAAAACGAAGGTATTTCGAAGTCTGTCGGGTCAATATAGCCTGTTGGAAATCCTTCATATTCAAGTAGCGGTACTTCATGATTAATATATGCCCCGATAACAGCGTCTGCTTTTTTTGAAATCAATGCAGAATTTAATTCAAACCCCACATCGACCATGTTTACTTTACCGTAGTCTGCACCATCTGCTTTCATCATTGTTTCTAGTATTGCTTCGTTCAAAGGGATTCCTGAATAGCCTACAATTTTTCCTTCTAGATCTTTTGGTGACTCGATACCACTTTCTTTTAAAAATGCTACGTGATTCAATGGCGAACGAACGAGAACGCCGACGGATTTAATACCGATATTCTGTTCAGACTTTGCAATTATAACGTCAGGCTGATAGGTGATGCCCATAGTCACTTTTCCTGCTGCTGCAAGGTTAATAGGATCAGTCGGACTTGCGGGGAACTTGATATCCAGTTCAATGCCTTCATCTTTGAAATAACCTTTTTCCTCCGCAACATAAAGGAAGCTATGTACAGCATTAGGATACCAATCAAGCATGATACTTACCTTTTCTGTTTTTTCATTAGTATTGCACGCGCTGAGCAATAGAATTAGCGCAATACTTGTAAGTGATAATGTGATTTTCTTCAATTTTTAATCCTCCATTTTAACGTTCGATTTTCAATAATGGTCACGCAGATGAATAGACCGATTCCGACGGCACTCAGTACAAAGATGGGTGCGAAAACAGCTGCACCATCGAACTGCGTCATCATACGCCTACTGAAGTAACCAAGGCCTGCCTGCGCGCCTAACCATTCTCCGATTGCAGCGCCAATTACACTTAGTGTCACAGCGACTTTCATTCCAGAAAAGAAATGAGGGAGGGCAGTTGGTACGGAATATTTATAGAAAATATCCTTTTTTGAAGCACCCATCGTCAAAAAAAGTTCTTGTATATCTTTTTTTCCTGACGATAAACCATCGAATGTATTCACTGTTATCGGAAAAAATGTGATGAGCACAGTAACAGCAACTTTGCTCCAAATTGTGTAACCAAACCACAGTACAAAAATAGGTGCAAGCGCAATAATAGGAACCATTTGAGATGCAATGAGAATTGGATAGAGCGCTTTTCGTACGCCGGGATGGGAAGACATTAGCACTGCAATTGCTGTTCCTGAAATAATCGAAATGGCTAGGCCGATAATAATCGTCATCAAAGTAACCGGTAGATGTTTCAACAATAATACTTCCCTCAGTTCCCAAAAACGTATAAAAATTTGTATAGGGGAAGGGAGAATGAACGCTTTACCGTAAAGGCGTGCACCCAACTCCCAGATACTTAGAAATCCTGCAATGATTACTAAGGAAGCCGTATTTTTCACAGCGAAACCTCACTTCTGAGCTTGCCGATAAGCAGTTCTTTTAGCTCGAGCATTTCAGCGCGATGTAAATCGTTTCTTATTCGAGGTCTTTCAAGAGGCACTTCGATTTCCACGAATGAAGTGACAGGTTTGTTTTGCAACAGAAAAATACGGTCTGACAGAAACAGTGCTTCCTCTACGTCATGTGTGATGAAAAGGACAGTTGATTTGCGCTTTTCCCACAGATTGATGAGCCACTCTTGCATAGCCAGTCGAGTGATAGCGTCGAGGGCCGAAAAGGGTTCATCCAATAACAGTAGGGAATTGCCAGAAAGGACAGCGCGCAAGAAAGCGACGCGCTGCTTCATTCCACCCGAAAGTTCGCCGGGATAGTTATCCTCCGTTCCACCAAGGCCGAACTCCTGTAATAATGGTTGCACTTGTTCCTTAGCAGCCTTCTTATCTAATCCGGCTACTTCAAGTGGAAGGCATGCATTTTCTAAAATGGTTCGCCAAGGAAGTAGCAAATCTTGTTGGGGCATATAGCCGACCTTTCCGAGGCGCTGAGTATTTGGATTCCCTTCAAGAGAAATGGTACCGTTTGAGGGTTCATCTAATCCGGTTACAAGACGGAAAATCGTGCTTTTACCGGAACCGCTAACACCAATTATCGAAATAAACTCACCGGGAAGAATGTTGAATGACAGATTATCGAGTATGCTGTTGCCTGATTGGTACGTGAATGAAACACCGTCAAACGATAGCATTTATCATTTCAACTCCAGGCCACATTTGTTTTGTATTTGCCATATCCCAAAACATATATTCATAACGAGTTGTATTGAGGAAGATCTCCTCGAGCTTTAACAGTTCATGCTCCGGTTTTCCTTCTGTTGATTTGTTCATTAAATCAATACACCAGCCCGCAAGTTCCTCGAATTCATCCGAAGAATACATCTGAATCCAATCGCCATATAACGAGTGATCGGCAGCACCTGGAATAGCATTTAGCTCCTTACCGATTTCCCAGTAACTCCATGCGCAAGGAAGCAGAGCAGCCATCACTTCCGCAACGGTTCCATTTTGACAGACGTGTAACATGTAGTGCGTATAGGCAAGAACAATTGGTGACGGCTTAGCGTTTTCAAGTTCCTGTTCAGAAATGCCGAACCGCAGTGCGTAGCTTCGATGCAGGGCCATTTCCTTGTTCAGCGTCCCATCGAGTAGTGTCGCGAATTTGCCCATCGTTTCCAAGTCGTCGGCTTTTACAGCCCCGATCGCAAACAGTTTTGCATAATCAATCAAATACAAGTAATCCTGTACCATATAAAACCTGAATTTATCCGGATCAAGCGTCCCATCGCCAATTCCTTGTACGAACGGATGGCTATGATTCTGTCTCCAGATTGGTAACGTCTTTTCTAACAAACGGTCAGTGAACTTCATGATATCAACACTCCCTTTGTATTCTTGAAAACCAAAAAACCCACTCCTTGAAGAAGAAGTGGGTTGTAGACAATCAAAAGTATCCCGGAAAATAGACCGGCAGAATTATTGTGTCAGCACCTCTTCCTTACGCTGGTATTAACCAGTTCAAGTTATAAGGGTCAAGGCACATGCCTCTCTCAGCTCTGTTAGAGCACCCCTAGCGGTGGATCATATGAAATTGGACTCATCCCCATTATAAGCATATTAAAAATAGAAGGTCAACCTTAACTTTGTGAAAAGTTAGAAAGGAATGTATGTTTCCTTTTACAAGAATTATCCTGTAAAGTAGAAAGAAAAAGTATTGAAAGGGGAAATGAATTTGAAATTTTTCCATACAGCGGACTGGCATTTAGGCAAGCTCGTTCAAGGTATATATATGACAGAAGGACAGCGTTATGTGCTTGATCAATTTGTAGAGGTAGTCAAAAAGGAGAAGCCAGATGCGGTCGTTATCGCAGGCGATTTGTATGACCGTGCGGTGCCACCTACAGAAGCGATTGCACTACTTGACGAAGTGCTTGGAAAAATCACTATGGAACTTGGAATACCAGTCCTTGCGATTGGAGGAAACCATGATAGCCCGGGACGCCTCCATTTTGGAAGCGGATTGATGCGAGTAAATGGCTACCATATTGCAGGTCAGATGACGAAAGTAATCGAACCGGTCGTTTTGTCAGATGACTACGGTGAGGTTCATTTCCATCTCGTACCATTTGCGGATCCTTCTGTTGTAAAACATTTGCACGAAGATGAAACGATTGTGAACCATAACGATGCGATGAAGAAAGTGACGGCAACTATCCGTGAACAAATGGCAGAGGGGGTCCGACATGTATTTGTTGGACATGCTTTTGTGACACCTCACGGAGAAAGTGAAAATAACACGAGTGACTCCGAACGACCGTTGGCAATTGGTGGGGCAGAATATGTGTCGGCGCATCTTTTCGAAGGATTTAATTATACTGCACTTGGCCACCTACATCAGGCACATTATGTGTTAAATGAAACAGTGCGATTTGCGGGTTCGCCAATGAAATATTCGATTTCAGAAGAACATCATAATAAAGGGTTTCTAATTATCGAACTTGATGCTGCAGGGCAGGTATCTGTTGAGAAACGGGAGTTGAAGCCAAAGCATGATATGCGGACGGTTGTAGGGACGATGGAAGATATTTTGTTGCACCCAGTAAGTGAGGATTATGTTTTTGTTAAATTGCTAGATGAGACACCGGTTTTATTCCCGATGGAAAAAGTACGGTCAGTCTATCCGAACGCGATGCATGTTGAGCGTAAAGTGCTCATGCTGACCGCAAATGCGATTGATGAACAACGTATGGAACATGGGAGGCATGATGATTTAGCACTCTTTAAAGCATTTTACGAAGAGATGAAAGGCGAAGCGGCAGACGTAGAAACGGAGACCCTCTTTTCAGAAGTGCTCCATGAAGTTATGCACAAGGAGGGGACAGAGCTGTGAGACCAATTCAATTAATGATGACGGCATTTGGACCATATAAAGGGACGGAAACAGTCGATTTCAGGGAATTGAAAGACAATCGACTCTTCGTTATTTCAGGAGCTACTGGTGCGGGGAAAACGACAATATTTGATGGGATTTGTTTTGCGTTATATGGCCAGGCGAGCGGAGAAGATCGAACGGATAATCGCGCGATGCGAAGCGACTTCGCAGACGACGCAGTTCAAACGACCGTTGAATTGACGTTTGACATTCATAATCGAACGTACCGCATCATGCGGCAAATACCGTATGTCAAACAAGGGAACAAGTCCGAAACGTCTGCGCGCTGCGAGTTCTATGAACTGACGGAAGACGGGGAGGTACCACTTGTCGACAGGCAGATTGTATCTGAAATTAACAAGAAGGTAGAAGAACTAATCGGCTTTACACAAGCACAATTCAGTCAGATTGTTATGCTACCGCAAGGAGAGTTCCGAAAGTTTCTAACGTCTGATACAGAAAATAAAGAAACAATCATGCGGAAAATATTCAAAACAGATAAGTACCGTGAAATTGTGGAGCAGCTAAAAGGGAAGAAAGACAACGCACAAGCGACTCTGATGAAAGAGATGCAACAGAGCGAGGGGCATATTGGACAAATAGCGACCTTACTGCCCGAGCGTGAGTCATCGGTCTTTACTGTTCTTGCGAATGAACATTACAATGTGAATCAAGTCGTTCAAGGATTAGAAGAAGAATTTGCGTTTTATCAAGACAAGACGGTTGTTGTTAAAAAGAGTTACGATGAAGTTTATGCAAAACATACAAAAATGCAAGAAATGTACCACGCCGCGAAAAGTATGAATGAACGTTTTATTGAACTACGTCAAAAAGAATTATCGTTAAATAAGTTAACGGAACAGTTGCCGATTGTGGAACAAAAAGAACAACAAATAGCCGACGCAGAGCGAGCTGTTTCAATCGGTGAACTTGAGATGCAATTACTCAAATTGAAAGAAGAAACTGCCACGAAAGCAGGTAATCTTAAGAATGCGAAGGAAGCAGTCCAGATAGCAGCAGAAAAAATGGAACTTGCTGGAGAGCATTTTCGAGTGGAAGAAGCAAGAAAAACTGACCGTGAAAAGCTGACGGAAAGTTTGATTCGACTAAAAGATTTCCTTCCGGCGGTTTCAAGTTTGGCATCGAAGGAAACTGCTCTTGATGTGATGAAAAAGGAAAACAATCATTTGGAAAAAGAACTTGAGAAAACCGTTAGAATGACTGATGAAGAAACTAAGAACTTGGAAAAAGTGAAAGTAGAAATCGAGATGTTTGAAGTGGGACAAGTTCAGTACGATGAACGTATCGATCAACTAAATGAAACGATTGAAAAGTGCAAACTACTGGATGAATTCATTGCGATTCGAAATCGGATACACGTATTGGAACAAGGAAAGAATGATCACGAGGCGCGTTATGAGAAAAGTAAATCGGAATACGATGCAGTAGAACAACTTTGGCTAAATAACCAAGCAGCTATGTTGGCTGAGTCTTTAAAAGACGGGGAATCCTGCCCGGTATGTGGGAGTGAACATCATCCCGCTAAATCGCATAAAACAATTGAAGTAACCATTTCAAGGGAAAAGCTGGAAGTGGAGAAAGAACGGCTGAAAGAAGTCGAGGGGCAATTCCGAACCGCGGCTATTACCTACCAAAATACAATCGAGCAGTTAACTGATAAAGAAAATGAAATGAAGCGGTTAGCTATAGAAAAGGATAATAATAATTTACATGAGGTAAAACAGAAGCTAGAAGCGGAAGTGGCTAAGCTTCGCGCAGATCGAAAATTGCTTGTTAATCTGAAAGTGGAATTGAAAAAGAAAGAAGTAATTACAGCGCAAATCGTGGCGCAGAAAACTGAAATGGAACGTGCATTGTTTCAACAAAAATCGTCCTATGATACACAACTAGCCCTGTTTAACATGACATTACAAACGATACCCGAAGATGTACGGGTACTAGCCACGCTTCAGGAGCGGATTGCTGAAACTGAAAAGAAAAAAGAAGAATTAGATTACGCTTGGGAAGTAGTCCAGAAAGTGCGTGAGGAAACGAGCGAGAAGCTGGGGGCGGCGAAAGTAGCAGAAATTCATGCTGGGGAAACCTTGGAAGAAGTTGTAGGGAAGAGGGGTCAGGCGGAAAGTAGATTCAAAAAAGCATTAGAAGAATCGGCATTCCCAACAGAACAGGCTTATCGTGAGGCGAAAATGCAAGAAGTTGACCGCATTTTGTTGAAAGAAAAAGTGGCGGTATTCAAACAACAACTTTATAGTTTACGCGATGCAGTAGGGGAGTTACGGGTACTGCTTGAAGGGAAAGAAGTGGTGGATTTGAGCGATTTGGCAACGAAAGTGGCCAAATTGAAAACTGATTATGAAGCCGCTCTTACTGACTATAATGCTTCTTCAGAATATGAAAAAAACGCATTCAGTTTGAAGGAGAAACTTGTACAGTCATCCGTAACAGTGATTGAACTTGAACGAATATATGGGAGAATCACAGACCTTTACGATATCGTAAGAGGACAGAACGGTTTGAAGTTGTCATTCGAACGCTATATTCAAATCGAATACTTGGAACGCATTATCCAATCGGCGAATGAACGTTTGAAAGAAATGTCGAACGGGCAGTTTGTTTTAATCCGCAGTGACCGTCAGGAAGTACGAGGGAGACAAAGTGGACTGGGTCTCGATGTATATGATGCTTATACAGGGCAAACACGTGACGTGAAGACATTGTCAGGTGGCGAAAAGTTCAATGCCTCTCTCTGTCTAGCACTTGGTATGGCAGATGTCATTCAAAGTTTCCAAGGTTCGGTGTCAATTGATACGATGTTTATTGACGAAGGATTCGGGTCGCTTGATGAAGAGTCGTTGAACAAAGCAATTGACACATTAATTGATCTGCAGAAATCAGGTCGTATGATTGGTGTCATTTCTCACGTTGAAGAACTGAAAGCTGCATTCCCTGCGATTCTCGAAGTGAAAAAAGCAAAAGAAGGCCATAGTCACACGAAGTTTACTATTAAATGAGTTACTCTTATGTCCGTTTGCATGTTCGATCATGCAAACGGACAATTATTATATCGAAAATAGTATCATGATTTGTTTATTGTTAATTTATCAGAAAAATCAATGTTTTATTATTCTTTTTAACATAATAAATTGCCATTATTATATTGCATTTTGTAAAGGAAAAGAGTATTATTAATTCAGCGATATATTGCATACGTGTAATGTTGTTTACATCAAGGGGGAACTGAAGTTATGCAAAAGAAGTTATCATTTTCATCGTATCTTGCCATTGGCTTGATGCTATTCGCACTATTTTTTGGAGCAGGAAATCTTATTTTCCCAGCACAACTTGGGCAATATGCTGGAACGAACATGTGGCTAGCTGTTCTTGGGTTTTTAATTACTGGAGTAGGGCTTCCATTTCTTGGTATCTTAGCAATGGGCTTCTCGGGGAGCCAAAATTTACAGCAACTTGCAAGCCGGATTCATCCAGTTTATGCAGTTGTCTTCACATCACTTTTATACTTAACAATTGGTCCATTATTCGCCGCACCACGTACAGGTGCAGTCGCATTTGATATTGGAATCTCTCCGTTTATTAGTGCGGAATATATGCAGATTGCTACAATTATCTTTACTTTATTGTTCTTTGGTCTTACATTGTGGTTATCATTAAATCCCGCGAAAATCGTTGACCGTGTAGGTAAAATCCTTTCACCAGCACTCATCGTACTTTTGTTCGCTTTGTTGGTTATGGTTATTGTAAAACCAATGGGTGTAATTCAGTCACCGCAAGGCGATTATACAAGTGGAGCGTTAATAAAAGGTGTTATGGAAGGCTATAACACAATGGATGCACTCGCCTCACTGGTCTTCGGTATTATCGTCATTAACGCAATCCGCTCGATGGGTGTGACGAATAAACGTGAAATTCTAATGGCGACAGCAAAAGCAGGTGCGATTGCGACTACATTCCTTGCGATTATCTATGTAGGAATTGCTTACTTAGGGGCGACGAGCACAGAGTTATTTGGACTCTTTGATACGGGCGGACCTGTATTAAGCGGTGCATCATCTCATTATTTGGGGACATTTGGATTGGTTATGCTCGCTGTAGTAATCCTACTCGCATGTTTAACTACGAGTATCGGACTGATTACTGCATGTGGTGAATATTTCAATACAATTATGCCGAAAATTAGCTACAAAGTTTTCGTTATTTTCTTCTCAACATTCTGTTTCGTTATCGCGAATTTTGGATTGGCGAATATCATTACGTATTCGATTCCGGTATTGATGTTCTTGTATCCGTTGTCAGTCGTTTTAATGATTCTGACATTCCTGTCACCGCTATTCAACCATGCCCGTGTAGTGTATGTATCAGCAACAGTCGTTGCATTTATGATTAGTATTATTGATGGATTTAAAACACTTTGTAAATCACTTGAGATAGCGTATTTTGATTGGTTAGCCCCAATTATATCCTTTTATGATCGTGTACTTCCTTTCTATGAGGAAGGGCTTGGTTGGCTTTTACCGGTACTCGTTGTCATACTAATAACCGGAATAGCCGCACGCATTCGGAAAAAACCTACAGTAGAATTATAATAAAAAGCCGGTTCCTCACTGAGGAATCGGCTTTTTATTATAATTTGACGCGTCTGTTGATTAACTATTTATTGGCATAAAATACTGGCGAGTAGGGCTTGGAAAAATCCCTTTTCACTGGATCATTTCCGGTTCGCTTTCGGCGAACTATTCATGACATATTTACCGAGGGCAAGTGTGGCTAGAAATGACATTGTCATTTCTAGCCACACTTTTCGGGAGGAATTGCAGTTCATTCCATCCTAGGTAATTCTGTTACGAATAGTTGCCTGTCGCATTCCTACACATCAAGACCTCTCGGTAATCGTATAGAGGTCCTTCAATCCAAAGCAATTCAAACATAACTGTACACAAAGCGTCTAGTGTTTGATCAAGTTATTTACTGTTTTTTGGGTTAATCAATACATGTGTTAATTTGATTTGAGAGAATGAAATTCTTCAATCGCACGTAGCCAGTTTCCAGTCATAATTGAGGAAACAGCTATAGGATCCCGTTCTTTCATTGAATTGATAATTTTATCATGCTCATCAATCGATTTTTCAGTTAAGATAATAGAGTTATGGAAGAATAATCTTCTGACATGTGCTTGAAGTGAAGCGACCATAGTTATGATGTATGGATTGTCCGCTGCGTCAACGATAATCTGATGAAACTCTTCGTCGATTTTTAAAGCAGAAAAGTAATCTTCAGTATAGACTGCATGGGCAAATATTCTATTCGTACTTTCAAGTAAGGCGATCGTCTCTTCTGTCAGATTCGGGATTGCAAGTTCGGCGGATAAGGCTTGTAATGCTGCAAGGGGTGGAAGGAGGTCTGTGATAGATTCTTTGTCCACTTCCGTTACTTGCGTCGCCTTCCCAGGATACATTCTCACAAACCCTTGCACTTCAAGCAATTGCAACGATTCACGAATAGGTGTCCTGCTAACCCCGAGCGCCCCGGCAAGTTCTGTATCGTTTAACTTTTCACCTGGATGTAATGTGCCATCTATAATCCATTGCTGGAGTTGGTTAAATGCATTTTCCTTTGCGGAAATTCGAAGTGGCTTCGTATGATCTGTCGGTACCGGCATTTTGAATCACCATCCTGTATTTGTCATTATTGCTCTAGTATACAATAAAGTAAGGTCAGTTGGAAGATATGCAATATATTACGAGTGAATTTTTCTGTTTTTAAAAAGATGGTTTGTCTTCGGAAAGCGTTTTTTCATAACAATGTACACGAAGTAACCAATCATACTACCTAGTGTGTTTAACCATAAATCATCAATATCGCTACTTCTGGCTTGGGACAACTGCGTTATTTCGATAAAAAGAGATATGCTTAACCCAATCAAACAAACTTTCCAAAATCGATTGAATTTGCTCCATAATAAAGGAATCATAAAACTAATGGGCATGAAAATGCATATATTACCTAAAAAATTTATAATAAATGGCTGCCAGAAATTCAATTCCGTAATGGCATAATAATTATCTTGAAAAACCCTGAAAGGAATAAGATTTACATTCGAAAATGAGCGTGTAACGACCGGTCCTGTATAAAGAAACGTCAGGATTGTTTGTGAAAATAACGCCGTCATGAATAATAAAAAGATGACAACACCAATTTCATGGTAGACATGAAGTTTCACGTATCCGCGTATTTTATTGTAAATGATGCGGGTGATGAGGATGATTGGCAAAGCGATGAATAGATAAGGAATCATTTCTACGATATACCCTAAGATTGTAGTCATTAAATCCACCTTATTTTATGTAATGTCGCGCTTATATTTCAGAGAGATATCTTGATCCTCTTTAGAAGTTCCATATGCAAGTTCTTCATGCTGGAAGATGAATCCGCGAGCCTCATAGAAAGGAATGCCATAATGGTTTCCTTTGGCGACTGAAACCCATTGTTCATTTGCGCCATACGTATATTTCTGTATTTTAGTAAAGAAGTCGAGAAGTCGTGTGCCAATACCCATTCCTCGCATTAAAGGGTCTAAATAAAAGACATATACTTCTCCCGTAGTTTTACTAGTCATTCCGCCGCCAATAGCACCGACGATTTTTCCATTTGACTCAGCAATGAAATAACCGTGCCATTGTTCATTAATAGAGACGATTTCTTGCTCAATACGTTGCACGCTGTAATATTGGTCAATTAGTTTAGTAATATAATCCTTGGAATAAAGCTTGTCGTAGGTAAACCATTGACTCGTTATAAGTATGTCAGTTATGGCCGCGGCATCGTTCCTTGCCGCTCTACGAATAGTAATCGTCTTCATTGCAGACACCTCTTTGCATGTAATAATACACATACTGTTTGTAATGGTAAAGACAGCTTTCTGTAATGTTCCTGTAATAGTCGATTGCTATTATAAGTATAGACTAAATAGCAGGGAGTAGAGTAATTGAGAAAATTATTAATGACCCTCATTCTTACGATTGCATTATTGGTCAGCGGAGCAGATGTAAGCTGGGCAGCATCGCCAAATTACACAGTTAAAAAAGGTGATTCGTTATTCACGATATCTAAGATGCATAACGTATCCATTTCCAAATTAAAATCGTGGAACAACTTGAAGTCAAATATAATTCAGCCAAACATGAAGTTGAAAGTCGCTTCTGGGGCAAAAGTAGTTAAAAAAGTGGCAGCACCGAAAAAAGTGGTTAAATCAGTTGCGAAAACACCATCTCGATCCGATTCTGATAATGTTGTCAAAGAATTCACTGTTTCGGCCAGTGCATTTACGGCCAATTGCAATGGATGTTCAGGAGTAACAAAAACAGGTATTAATCTGAAAAGTAACCCGGATGTCAAAGTCATTGCTGTTGACCCAAGTGTCATTAAACTCGGAACTAAGGTATATGTGGAAGGCTACGGATATGCAATCGCCGGTGATACGGGAAGCGCAATCAAAGGAAACAAGATTGATGTATTTTTCCCGACAAAAGAGGCAGCGTATAAATGGGGTCGTAAAAACGTGACGATAAAAATACTGAATTAAATGATAAAGCGCCAACTTTCCGATTGGAGGGTTGGCGCTTTTTATGCGTCGATTTACAGTCAAAGTATGCTCTTAATCTTGCTTGCTCTTTGTAATGAAAAAGACAACTCATTGTAATGTTATTGTCATACAACTTGGGCAAGCTGTCTCCTGAGAATAAAATACAAGGAGACGAGTAAATGAAAAACATACTTTTGACATTAATCCTGACGATTGTCTTATTAATTAGCGGAGCAAATGAGGGTTTCGCCTCATCTGCAACGTATAAAGTCAAAAAAGGCGATACATTATACAAAATCTCTCAAATGCATAATACAACAGTAGCGAAATTGAAGTCGTGGAATAATTTGAAATCGGATCTCATTTTCCCGAATCAAAAACTTAGTATCGGTTCAAACGCTAAGAAATCTAAAAAAGCAACTGATAAGCCCGCATCAAAAGCTGTATCACGGTCAACGTCTACGAATGCCGGCAAAGAATTTACCGTCTCGGCAACTGCATATACAGCTTATTGTAATGGTTGTTCCGGTATCACAAAAACGGGCATAAATTTAAGAGAAAACTCAGATCTAAAAGTGATCGCCGTCGATCCGAATGTTATCAAACTTGGAACGAAAGTACACGTAGAAGGCTACGGATACGCGATTGCAGGTGATACTGGAGGCGCGATTAAAGGAAATAAAATTGATGTTTTTATACCTACGAAGAGTGAGGCCTATAAGTGGGGGCGAAAAAATGTCAAAATAACAATAGTCGAATAATCCCTATCAAAGCTTGCCTGATCGATTAGGCAAGCTTTTTTTATTGTCTAGGAAATCATGAAATCTCGTACTGTGGATAAGTTGTAACGTAGAGATTTTACGTCTAGACTCCAGCGCCTAGCCCCTCGAGTCACTTCTGGCCTGTAGGTAAAGGCAAAGAGCGCTTGTCGGGGCTGCACAAGCGCTTACGCTTTTGTTCTTGAAAGGATAAGTTTTTAGATTTGAAACAGTGTCTAGACTTCAGACGTTAACCGCTCTAGTCATAAGTAATCTAGCTATGTGTCAAAGAACGCCACGGCGTGCTTGCAAGGATTCAGGTATGCAGTCGTTGCGACACGATGTCGCGAACTTTGACTGCCTTCCCTTTGTCCGACTTATACCTGTCGCGTCTTAAAGGGAGCCTTTCGCTTTTCTTATTGAAGTAAAGGAGTATGAAACATAAAATGTATAATACATATCAGTACATTGCTATTCATAGCCCTGTCTGCTATATTTCGTATTCACCTATTAATCGAACTTTAAGGAGTTTCAAGCAATGATTTATTTCCAAAAAAGTGACATAAAAAATCCCCATATCAAACCAAATGTAACAGTTAATTTGAAATTGAAAATGATTCTTCTCATTGGTATATTAATCATTGCAATCGTCTTGGTAATCGGGGCCTTTATGAATTATTTTATATCTGATATGTTAGAAACACAGATGGGAGATCGGGCGCTTGGTGTTGCTGAAAGTATTGCACATATTCCCGAACTTGCAAATGCATTTGAGGATGATGATCCTGGTGCAATAATCGGCCCGATTATTGCACCCATTCAAGAGATGACTGGTGCTGAGTTTATCGTCATCGGAAATACGGAAGAAATAAGGTATGCGCATCCTATAGCTGATAAAGTCGGGGAAAAAATGGTGGGTGAAGACAATGAGAGGGCATTAGTGCGCGGCGAATCGTACATCTCGAAAGCAATCGGCTCATTAGGTAGCTCATTAAGGGCGAAAGTACCCATTTACCTAGATGAGAACATTGTTGGTGTCGTATCTGTCGGTTTTTTAGCTGATGATATTCAAACTATAATCCACAACTATAATAGTCAGTTATGGATTGTCTTGTTGCTCATTGCAGGAGTTGCAGTTATCGGTGCAATCATCATTGCATCGTATATTAAAAAAGTATTATATGGATTAGAACCAGAGGAAATAACCCATTTGCTGTTCCAAAAAGAAACGATTCTTCAGTCGACGCATGAAGGGATTATTGCATTAAATCAAAATGGAATGATCACGATGATAAATTCTGCTGCACAACATTTATTATTCGATAAACAGATTGCATCAGATTATTACGTTGGTAAAAAAATACAAGAAGTATCTCCAATTGAACATTTATCCGAGTTTTTGAATGACGTAAACGGGCTATCTGATAAGGAAATAGTGATAGGTAATAACATTGTTTTCATAAACACTGTTCCAATCTATTTTGAACAGCTGTTTATCGGGACGGTATCCACTTTTAGGAACAAGACTGAAATTGAGTCGTTAACGAAGGAGCTGACTCGGGTTAAACAATACGCAAATGCGTTAAGGGCCCAAACCCATGAATTCTCAAACAAGCTACATATGATACTAGGCTTACTACAACTGGGAAAGAAAAAGGAAGTTATTGATTATATTCAAAAAGAAAGTAACTTACAAAAAAACTGGATTCGTATATTGATAAGGAAAGTAGCAGATCCGCTAATAAGTGGAATTTTATTAGGGAAATTAAATCAGGCGAATGAATCAGGCGTAGATTTGGTAATTCACCAGGATAGTATATTGGAAAATCAATTATCTGAGAAGAAAAGTGAGGTGTTATTGACAACAATAGGGAACCTAATTGATAACGCAATGGACGCAGTGAAAAAGAATCCTTCCTCAAACCGAAAGATATCGATTTTTTTCACTGATATAGGTGATGATATCATTTTTGAAATAGAGGATTCAGGAGAAGGAATTACTGAAGAGCTAGCTCAAAAGATATTTGAACAAGGATTTACTTCAAAAGAAGGCGCGAATCGTGGTTTCGGGCTTGCTATGACGAAACAGCTAATAGCCGAAGTGAATGGAGCACTCTATTTAGAAGAAGGAGAGCTGGGTGGAGCTTGCTTTGTTGTTTCCATACCGAAAAATCCACGTGAAGGGACAGAAAGCAATGCGTGAAACAATTCAAGTATTAATAGTAGAAGACGACTTTAGAATTGCTGAAATAAATCGTCAATTCGTCAATCAGGTAGACGGGTTTACTGTCCTGGAAGTAGTTAAAACTGGGGAAGAAGCATTGATTTTATTACGGAACAAAGCGAAGTTGCCACAACTAATTTTATTAGACGTCTATATACCTGATACGGAAGGATTGGGTCTGTTTTGGCAATTACGAAAAGAGTTCACTGAAATTGACGTCATTATGGTGACTGCTGCTAAGGAGGTAACGACCATTGCTGAAACGTTACGTGGCGGGATTTTTGATTACATCGTGAAACCTGCAGATTTCATCCGTTTTGAACAGACGTTGAAACGTTTCAGTAATCAGCACGTCCTTTTGAATTCAAGGGAAGAGCTTGAACAAGATGAAATCGATTGGTTGACAGGTTTGCAAACATCCCAAAAGATTGAAACTGTTGCGATAGGAAAGTTACCGAAAGGAATTGACCAAATTACATTAGATAAAATAAAAGATGTTATACAGGCAACCGATAATTCGGGCGTTACGGCAATGGACGCTGGCAAAAGAGTGGGAGTAAGCCGATCAACCGCGAGACGATATTTGGAATATTTAGTGTCGATTAAAGAAGCAGAAGCGCAACTAAAATATGGAGACATCGGGCGGCCTGAACGAAAATACATACCGTGGACAAAATGAACAAAACACACAGAAAGATCAATAGTGTTTTTACTTAATTAAACTTATTTTTCTAACCTCTTTATGATAAGTTTCTGAGTATAGAAAACTTTGAAAAAGAGAGGGATCACTTTGTCTGTCGAAACAAATTTTCAATCGTTGTGAAAATTGTTGTATCCGCTTACACTATGTGACCTTCCTTTTCATTAGTAAACAGCCGTTTACTAGAAGGAGGAAATTATGCTTAGTATTATTGGTTTATTTACAATACTCATTGTTGTTGTGCTACTTATAAGTGGCAAAGTCTCTCCAATTGTAGGGCTAGTACTTGTTCCGATAGTGGGGGCGTTCAGTGCAGGATTCAACTTCGAACAAATTGGTGAGTTTTTCACAAGTGGAACGCAATCTGTCTTCAGTGTTGCTGTCATGTTCATTTTTGCGATACTGTTTTTCGGAATCATGCAGGATGTAGGGGTATTCGACCCTCTCATTGATAAGATGATATCACTTACTCGTGGAAATGTTATTGCAGTGGCTGTTGGTACTGTCATCATTGCTGCAATCGCTCATTTGGACGGTTCAGGAGCCTCGACGTTCCTAATTACAATCCCCGCTTTGCTCCCGTTATATAAAAAGTTAAAGATGAGTCCCTATTTGTTGCTCATGTTGGTAGGAACAAGTGCAAGTGTAATGAATATGGTTCCTTGGGCTGGCCCGTTAGGAAGAACCGCGGCAGTGCTTGATATGGATGTCACTGAACTGTGGAGACCACTCATTAAGATTCAAATAATCGGCCTAGTATTATTAGTTGTTTTGGCAGTTTTACTTGGACTTCGTGAAAAACGTCGCATCGCGAAAAACATATTAGCGGATGAAAAATCCATGTCCGTAGATGACTCACTTGAATTGCCGGTAAATCCTAATCAGGGTCAAGATACGGTCGCGGAAAAGTTATTGAGCCGACCAAGGTTTTATTGGGTAAACGTCATATTAGCAATCAGTGTAATCGGTGTTTTGGTCTGGGGCGTAATTCCAGCTGGATTCGCATTTATGATTGGGGTCAGTATTGCTTTACCTATTAACTATCCTAATATACAGGACCAGATGTCGCGCATAAAAGATCATGCACCAGGTGCGATTCTTATGGCAACGATCATTTTGGCCGCAGGTTCGTTTTTAGGTATTCTAAATGGGACGGATATGTTGAATTCGATTGCAAAAGATCTTGTGACTGTTTTGCCAGCATTCATCATTCCATATTTGCACATCATCATAGGAGTGCTCGGTGTTCCATTCGATTTACTGCTAAGTACGGATGCCTATTATTTCGCATTGCTTCCGATTGTCGATCAGGTTGTAACTGGTTTTGGAGTATCTTCACTCTCTGTCGCTTATGCTATGATTATCGGAAATATCATTGGAACGTTTGTCAGTCCTTTATCTCCGGCTCTATGGCTTGCACTAGGATTGGCAGGGCTTGAAATGGGCCGTCATATCCGTTATTCATTTATGATGATGTGGGGTTTCAGTGTTGTTCTATTGGCAATCGCTATTGTGATCGGTGTTATTAAAATCTAAGTTTAAAATTGAAAAACAATTTTCCTTCGGGGAAGTTGTTTTTTGTGCGCTTGGCAGCGCTTTTCTCTAATGGGTGTAAGTCCCTAACATGCCGTAGTGGCGGAAATGTATAGCTGACTGGTAGTGCGGGTATCGCGAGATTCCGTGCGGAGGACCAGAAGGCGAAACTCGGAACAGATGGCATTAACCATGTTGGCTGGTAGGATAGGATAACCTTGCAAAAGATGGGGAAGTCCAAAACCACACTATATTCTATTAGTTACGAGGACTGGATTCGGGGGAAAGAGAATTGACGTGACCCAAGGAGATCTCATCATCTCCACCTTAGGTGGTAAGGGTCTTTCAAAGCCGCAATGGACAAGAAGGATTTTACGGAAGGTGAGAAGTCAGAGCAGGGGATAGTAGTGAATAAACTTACCGGAAAAGCCATAAAGGTAAGTGACTTGTCATCTGATTGACAAGACAAGCATTGACTCAAAAGGCAGTGACTTGATGCGAAGCCGGTCTGTCCATGCAAGAAAAGCAAGTGCATTTGAGGTTCTCCATGTACTAAACAGAAGCCGACGAGGCAGATAGCCGAAGAATCGGGACCGAATAGAAAGTAGGTTGTTTAGGGGCGGAGTACTATTTCAGATACTGGTCAGTGCAAACTAGTCAACCAGTCGAAGGATTAGGAAGGTAACGGATACATGAAAGAACTAACAGAAAAGCAAGGCTTACGTGTAGGAGGAATATCCACAAAGAAACGAAAGTGGTACAGCCTTATTGATAAGATTTGGTCATACCCAAACCTGGAACAAGCCTTTTATGATGTGAAGAAAAACAGAGGAGCGCACGGTGTAGACACTATCACGATTAAGGAATATGAACTTGAACTGGAACACAACTTAAGAGTGCTCCAACAATCATTGCGTGATAAATCGTATCGTGCGAAACCGGTAAGAAGAGTCTACATTCCAAAAGCAGATGGAACGCAACGTCCACTGGGGATTCCTACTGTCGGTGACCGTGTCTTACAGGCAGCGGTCAAGCGGAAGGTAGAACCAATCTTTGAAGAGAAATTCCTTCCATGCAGTTTCGGATTCCGACCAGACCGCAGTGCACATATGGCGATAGATGCAATCCGTAAGGATTTGATGGCGGGATACACGTTCGTTATTGATGCAGATATCAAGACCTATTTCGACTCCATTCCTCACGAGAAGTTAATTGAATTAGTTCGTGAAGAAGTAGTAGATAGTAGTGTGATAGCTTTACTTGTACAATTTCTAGAATCGGGAATAGTAGAGGATGGAATTGTTAAGGAAAGCACTAGCGGTAGCCCGCAAGGGGGTGTCATCAGTCCGTTGTTAGCTAACATCTATTTACATCCACTGGATGTAATGATGACAGCGCGTGGGCATAGAATTACACGCTATGCGGATGACTTTGTCATCTGTTGTAAATCCCAAAAGGGTGCTGAAAGAGTTTTGAAATCAGTGAAGAAATTACTCGAAGAGGATTTAGGGCTGGTCGTTCATCCGACGAAAACCAAAATCGTAGATAACATATCTGAGTCTTTCACTTTTCTTGGATACACTTTCAAAAAGGGATATTTCCATACACCCTCGAATAAAGCGGTTCAGAAATTCAAACAGAAAATTAAGGACATTACGAAAAGAAATTTAACAGTGAACATGGAAGATTTTATTAAGCGTCGTCTCAACTCTGTGATTAGGGGTTGGGGGAGGTATTTTGGGATTGGATTCTGTAAGACATTGTTTAGAAACTTAGATTCATGGATTAGGCGAAGATTGCGGATGATTCAGCTACGAAGCTGGCGGAAAATAAATAAACTCCATAAGGAGCTTAGAAGAAATGGTTGGAAAGGAGAGCTCCCCCGTCTTAGAATGACCAAATGGAGAAGTTCTCTTTCCCCGCCAGTTCATTTCGCCATTTCCAACGAAAGGTTCAGGGAACAACGATTAATTTTCTTAGTAGATATTTATCAAGACTTGCATCCCCAAAGGGGATAAACATGGAGGAGCCGTATGCGATGACCCGCACGTACGGATCTGTGAGAGGCGCATGAATTTATTCATGCGCCTACTCTATTGTTGTTTGAATAGTTTTCGAAACTGACTGGGTGACTGTGATTCAGTCAATTCGGATGATACAATAAAGAAAAAGATGAGTGGGAGTAGAAGTCTCGGAAATAGATTTCGATATATTTGTGCTCATAAAAAATTTGGAGAAAATCGAGCTGTGCTTTCTGAACGAGTCATTAATCGTCGACTGTAACAATGAGGGGAATTGATTCGGGACCAATCTCTCAGAATTAAGGGATGCTATCCAATTCATAGAGTAAGTACAGGAGCCGTTAAAAAAGAGCGATTTCAAAGAATGGTTGAAATACATGCAGGAGGGGTGGAATAAATGAACGTCTATATTATTACAGGTGTGTCAAAAGGGATTGGATTTGAACTTGCAAAGCAGCTAGGTAGTGAGGGGCATTTCGTCATCGGGATTGCACGCACGATAAGTAAACTAGACGGTGTAAAATTCATTAGAGCAGATCTTTCTGAAACGGAGAAACTGGAAGCGCTAATGGATGAGATAATCACTGTTTTCCCACGAGAAGCGGTGTCATTCACACTTATTAATAACGCTGGAATGGTTGACCCTATTGGATTAATGGGTGCTATAAATGCGGAAGATATAACAAAAGCAGTAGCATTAAATTTGACGGCACCAATTATTTTATCCAATACATTTATTGGGGCTTTGAAAAACTTCAAAGGAGTGAAGCGAATCGTCAACATCTCATCTGGAGCAGGCCGCAATGCGTATGAAGGATGGGGAGCATATTGCACAACGAAAGCTGGACTTGATCATTTCTCGCGTGTTGTCGCACTTGAGCAGGGGAGCGCGGAACACCCAGTAGACATCGTTTCTATCGCGCCGGGGATTATAGATACTGGAATGCAGGAAACCATTCGGGGAAGTAAGGAAGAGGCATTCCCTCTCCTTGATCGTTTTATAGACTATAAGGAAAAAGGGTTGTTAAGCAGTGCTGAACAAACTGCTGGCCAATTGATTGCATTTATGGTGAATGAAGACTTCAAAACAGTAGGTGCGATTGCTGATTTACGGGATTTTTGACACTGAAGTTAGAAGCGAGCAAATAGCGTTGCGTCCCGATCATATAACTGGATTGCCGATCAAATAACGTCGCGTCTCGATCATATAACTGGATTGCCGATCAAATAGCATTGCGTCTCGATCATAAAACTGGATTGCCGATCAAATAGCGTTGCGTCTCGATCATATAACTGGATTGCCGATCAAATAGCATTGCGTCCCGATCATATAACAGGTTTGCCGATCATAAAGCATTGCGTCCCGATCATATAACTGGATTGCCGATCAAATAACGTCGCGTCCCGATCATATAACTGGTTTGCCGATCATATAGTGTTGCGAACCAATCATATAACTGGATTGCCGAGCATATAGCGTTGCGAACCAATCATATAACTGGTCTGACCGATCATATAGCATGTGTCCCAAGCATATAAGCTGTTCAATCAATCAGAAACTAAAAAACAACAGAAAAAAGGTTGCCCCTGATTTTATTTCAATCGGGCAACCTTTTTTTGTCATTCAACTAGTTTTACTGTTATAAAATCCTTCATCTTTTCCATCGCTATCAAAAACGGGGGATTATTTCGCTGATTGATCATTTCATAACGAATGACATGGACATCAGCCTGGTGTAAGTTTTTTACATAAGCCAGAAGTGCATCCCGCTCTTCTCCGCCACCTTCATGTCCATCATAGACAGCAACCGCTATGATACCGCCTTTTTTCAGCAACCCAAGCATTGTATGGATTGCTTTGATTGTAGAGTCGGCTTTTGTAACAATTGACAAATCTTCACTATGCGGCAAGTAACCAAGGTTGAACACGGCGCAGCCAATTTGTCCGCTAACATATTTTTCGACGTTTGCATGACTATCCAATATTAGTGACACGCGTTCACTTAAATTACCGAGTCGTTCGGCTGTTGAGTCGAGTGCTGCCTGTTGAATATCGAATGCTAAAACATGTCCATTTTCACCGACGAGATCAGCTAAAAAGAGTGTGTCGTTGCCGTTGCCGGTAGTTGCATCAACAACGGTTTCACCAGCATTGACTGTTTCACTAAATAATTGTCTTGCGAAGGGAAGAATGCGATGTAGCTTCAAATCAATTCTACCGCCCCTGCATAATGTTTCCCTTGCCAGCTGTCACGACGTTCGAGTTCTTTGTCTATGCCATTCAACACTTCCCATTTCGTGACGCTCCACATTGGGCCAATCATTAATTCAATTGGACCATCACCTGTAATGCGGTGGACAATCATTTCTGGTGGAAGAATTTCAAGTTGGTCAGCAACTAGGTCAATGTATTCTTGTTTCTCCAAGAATTCAAGTTGGCCTTTTTCGTATTGTTTCACCATTGGCGTTCCTTTAAGTAGATGAAGAAGATGGATTTTGATGCCTTGAACATCGAGTTTTGCAACTTCACGTGCCGTTTCCATCATCATGTCATAATCCTCAAGCGGTAAGCCATTGATGATATGTGTGCAGACACGAATACCGTGTTTGCGCAATTTCTCGACACCTTCAACGTAGGATTTGAAATCATGGGCTCTATTGACAAGGTTTGCCGTTTTTTCGTGGACAGTTTGTAGGCCAAGTTCAACCCATAAATAAGTTCGTTCATTCAGCTCAGCTAAATACTCGACAACATCGTCAGGTAAGCAGTCTGGACGAGTTGCGATTGATAATGCAACGACGCCTTCTTGCGCTAATGCCGCTTCGAATTTTTCTTTTAACTTTGGAAGCGGGGCATGGGTATTTGTGTATGCCTGGAAATAGGCCATGTATTTGCCATCTTTCCATTTCTTGTGCATTCTTTCGCTGATTTCTGCAAATTGGACGTCGATTGGATCGACGCGGTCCCCGGCGAAATCTCCAGATCCTGCAACGCTGCAAAATGTACAGCCACCGAAAGCAACAGTGCCGTCCCGGTTCGGGCAATCAAATCCAGCGTCAAGCGCAACTTTCATTACTTTGAATCCGAATTCATCTTTTAAGTGACGTGACCATGTATGATAGCGTTTCCCTTCAGTAGGGAAAGGTAAGTTTAATTTATCCACTTTATTCACTCCTCTAACAGCTAATTGTATCATGTTTTTCCGTACTGGCATCATCTGAATTATGGAACTTATTTTATGGGTCTTGTCTGAATGTAGAAAAAGTCATACACTTTTACTGACTTTATATATGGACGGAGGCGTAGGGTATGCCTAAAAAAGTATGGCTTCTCGTGATTGGAATGTTCATTAATGTCATGGGAAACTCGTTTCTATGGCCGCTAAATACGATTTATATGCACGATTATTTAGGGAAATCGCTTTCTGTCGCTGGACTTGTCTTGATGGCTAATGCAGGAGCTGGTGTCGTGGGCAACTTGCTTGGCGGTTATTTATTTGACCGGATAGGTGGATTTAAGTCTATCATGGCTGGAATCATCATTTCAATCATCGGCCTTGTTGGCCTTGTATTTTGGCATGACTGGCAACCATACATCTGGTTTTTGACGCTTCTAGGTTTCAGTGGGGGTCTTATTTTTCCAAGTATGTATGCGATGATGGCGACGCTTTGGCCGGAGGGCGGCAGGAAAGCTTTTAACTCGATTTACCTGGCCCAAAACGTCGGTGTGGCGATTGGGCCAGCCTTAGCAGGACTTGTCGCTTCGGTCAGTATTGACTATATTTTCCCTGCGAATTTGGTGTTTTATGTGGTCTTTTTCTTTATCGCTTTCTTCGGTTACCGCAAACTTGAAATTGCACCTGATCGTCACACAAGTGTCATTAAGGAGAATAAGAAAATTCGTCAAAAAGCACCTTTTTATGCGCTACTTATCATTTCAGGCGGTTATCTGATTATGTGGCTTGTCTATTCCCAGTGGATGACGACAATTTCTACCCACTCATTATCACTTGGTATTTCATTGAAACAATATAGTTTGTTATGGACGATAAATGGATTGCTGATTGTGATTGGACAACCAATCATTAAGCCAGTCATCTCTAGGTTGGAAAATAAAATAAAAACGCAAATAATTATCGGGATTGTTATTTTTAGTATTTCTTATATTGTAGTCAGTTTTGCAGCTTCATTTACAATGTTCATTGTTGCAATGGTGATTGTGACGTTTGGGGAAATGTTTGTCTGGCCGGCTGTGCCGACCATTGCGAGCCAACTTTCTCCTAAAGGAAGGGAAGGCTTTTATCAAGGAATTGTCAATTCCTTTGCGACAATGGGGCGGATGTTTGGGCCATTTATTGGAGGAATTCTTGCAGACCAATATGGTATGCAAGTGATGCTATTCATATTGACAGCATTTATGATCATTCCAATCATCACTAGCTTGCTATACGACCGGCCCATTAAAAAAGCCGGCTATCAACCGGAAAGCCGCTTATAGGCTTTCCGTTTTTTTCTGTACGCTACTATCATTGCAACATTCGGTAGAGTTTGATTTAATTGAGAAGAAGGATTATTACGTAAGTTTTAAAAGATTCAAAGGGGGATGTAAAATGAAGCCGATTTATTCATCAGCGAAAGAGGCGGTTGCACAGATTGAAGATGGTGCAACATTAATGGTTGGGGGATTTGGACTAGTAGGAATTCCGGAACAACTCATTCTAGCACTTGTTGAAAAAGGTGTGAAAGACTTAACGGTTATTTCAAATAACTGCGGAGTCGACGAGTGGGGACTTGGACTACTATTGAAAAATAAACAGATTAAGAAAATGATAGGCTCATATGTTGGTGAGAATAAAGAATTCGAACGTCAGGTACTATCAGGTGAAATTGAAGTTGAGTTGACGCCGCAGGGAACACTTGCAGAAAAGATTCGTGCTGGTGGCGCTGGTATACCGGCATTCTTCACGCCGGCTGGTGTTGGAACGCTCGTTGCGGAAGGGAAAGAGATCCGTGTCTATGATGGTAAAGAGTATGTTCTTGAAGAGGCGCTTCGTGCGGACTTCTCACTTATTCGTGCAGCAAAAGCCGACAAGTTCGGCAATTTGATTTACAACAAGACCGCACAAAACTTCAATCCAATGATGGCGGCTGCAGGGAAATTCACAATTGCAGAGGTGGAGGAAATCGTGGAAACGGGCGATCTTGATCCAATGACGATTCATACACCTAGCATTTATGTCCAAGGACTTCTACAGGCGCAACAAGAAAAACGAATTGAGCGTCTGACGACTCGCTAAGGAAAGGGGAATTGTGATATGGGAGAAGTGAATGTAAGGGAACGAATCGCAAGACGGGCTGAAAAGGAAATCGAGGACGGGAACTACGTCAATCTTGGAATTGGTATGCCAACGCTCGTTGCTAATTATATATCACCTGAAAAAACAGTCGTACTTCAATCAGAAAATGGATTGTTAGGTATTGGACCTTATCCGGCAGCTGATGAAGTTGATCCGGATCTCATTAACGCGGGAAAAGAAACTGTTACATCTATTCCAGGTTCAGCATACTTTAACAGTGCTGAATCATTCGCGATGATTCGCGGAGGACATGTCGATGTTGCCATACTTGGCGCGATGGAAGTGTCTGAAAAAGGGGACTTGGCTAACTGGATGATTCCTGGCAAGATGATCAAAGGAATGGGCGGTGCGATGGATCTTGTTCATGGCGCGCGAAAAATTATCGTTATTATGGATCACGTTGCGAAAGACGGCTCTGCGAAGATTAAGAAAGAATGTACACTTCCGTTAACAGGAAAAGCGGTCGTCCATAAAATCATTACAGAACGCGCATTGATTGACGTGACAGCCGATGGACTGGAATTGAAAGAAGTGTTCGAAGGATTCACTATTCAAGAAGTCATTGATTCGACAGAAGCGGTGTTAATTGTGAAGGATGTTATTGAAGGCGTAAAATGATTGTTGTTAAAGTGGCATGATTCGGGTAAACTAATAGCAATAGCTTTGGTGTTGAAGAGGAGTAGTAATCTTTACTGTCGTTTATTAGAGAGCAGGCGGTTGGTGGAAGCCTGTACGATAGAGATGAACTCGCCTTGGAGCCTGCATTGGTGAATGATTTGATTTACTAACCCGTGCCGTTTTCCGCGTTAAGGAGTCAAGTTGGGCGGCTTTGTCGTCAATTTGGGTGGCACCGCGGGAATTATACTACTCTCGTCCCTTATCTTTTTAAGGGACGGGAGTTTTTTGTTTTTAGTGCTTTTCTACTTATCAAGGAGGAATTTTAAATGAGTTATAATCACGGACAAATTGAGAAGAAGTGGCAACAGTACTGGAAAGACAATAAAACATTCAAAATGATGGATGATCCGTCTAAACCGAAATTTTTTGCGCTTGATATGTTTCCATATCCATCAGGTGCTGGACTACACGTCGGGCATCCGCTTGGCTATATCGCGACAGATATTTTGAGCTCATTCAAACGGAAGCAAGGCTTTAATGTCCTGCATCCGATGGGCTGGGATGCATTTGGCCTTCCGGCAGAGCAATACGCGCTTGATACAGGTAATGATCCTGCCGAATTCACCGCGAAAAATATCGCAACGTTCAAGCGTCAAATGAATGATCTTGGTTTTTCTTATGACTGGGACCGTGAAATTAATACGACAGATCCATCTTATTACAAGTGGACGCAATGGATTTTCATCCAACTTTACAATAAAGGCTTAGCTTACGTCGATGAAGTAGCTGTTAACTGGTGTCCAGCACTAGGTACAGTTCTTGCGAATGAAGAAGTAATCGATGGCAAGTCAGAACGTGGCGGCCACCCGGTTGAGCGTCGTCCAATGCGCCAATGGGTATTGCGAATTACAAATTATGCAGACCGTCTTCTTGAGGATCTTGATGAACTTGATTGGCCGGAAAGCTTGAAAGACATGCAACGTAACTGGATTGGTCGTTCAGAAGGGGCACAGCTGACTTTCGAAATTGAAGGAACTGATTTGTCATTTGAAGCATTTACAACACGTCCGGATACAATTTTCGGAGCGACGTATGCAGTGCTTGCACCAGAATTAAAACTTGTTGAAAAAGTGACGACTGCAGAACAAAAGGATGCAGTTGAAAAATACCTAAACGAAGTGAAGATGAAGAGTGATCTTGAACGTACAGATCTTGCAAAAGAGAAGACGGGTGTCTTTACGGGAGCTTACGCAATTAACCCTGCAAGCGGCGAGAAGATGCCAATTTGGATTGCAGACTATGTTCTTGCAACATATGGAACAGGCGCGATTATGGCGGTTCCAGCACATGATGAGCGTGACTATGAGTTTGCAAAAGAATTTGATCTGCCAATTATTGAAGTTGTAGCAGGCGGCGACGTTTCTGCAGAAGTATATGTTGGAGATGGAAAACACGTCAATTCAGGTTTCCTTGATGGATTACTCAAAGATGAAGCAATCGAAAAAGCAATCGCATGGTTTGTTGAAAAAGGCAAAGGCGATAAAAAAGTTACATTCCGTCTTCGTGACTGGTTGTTCTCAAGGCAACGTTACTGGGGCGAGCCGATTCCAATTATCCATTGGGAAGATGGCACAATGACACCTGTTGAAGAAGCAGATTTACCGCTCGTATTACCAGTAACGGATAATATTAAACCAAGCGGAACGGGCGAGTCACCACTTGCAAACATCGATGAATGGATAAATGTGACTCATCCAGAAACAGGGATGAAAGGTCGTCGCGAAACGAACACGATGCCACAATGGGCGGGTAGCTGCTGGTATTACTTGCGTTACATCGATCCGGATAACGATGAAATGATTATCGATCCTGAACTTGCGAAACGCTGGTTGCCTGTAGATATCTACGTAGGTGGAGCAGAACACGCAGTTCTACATCTGCTTTACGCACGATTCTGGCATAAAGTGCTTTACGATATCGGAGTAGTTCATACGAAAGAGCCATTCCAAAAGCTGTTCAACCAAGGGATGATACTTGGTGAAGGTAATGAGAAGATGTCGAAATCAAAAGGCAATGTAGTTAATCCAGATGATATCGTTCATTCACACGGAGCTGATTCACTTCGCCTTTATGAAATGTTCATGGGGCCTTTGGAAGGTTCAAAAGCATGGACGACGAATGGTCTTGACGGAGCTCGTCGTTTCCTAGATCGTATCTGGCGCCTGTTCGTCAATGAGGATGGATCACTTAGCACGAAAATCGGTGGAAAAACGGGCGGATCGCTTGAGAAAGTTTACCATCAAACTGTGAAAAAAGTGACGGAAGACTTTGAAGGAATGCGTAATAATACAGCAATTTCTCAGATGATGGTCTTCATTAACGAAGGCTATAAAGTGGATTCGATTCCAAAAGAATATGTTGAAGGCTTTGTTAAAATGGTAGCGCCAGTTATTCCGCATCTTGCAGAAGAGTTATGGGAGAAGTTGGGTCATAGCGATACAATTACGTATGAACAATGGCCGACATTTGACGCATCAAAACTGGTCGATGATACAGTTGAAATGGCTGTTCAAATCAACGGCAAAGTACGTGCGAAAATCGTCGTATCGAAAGACGTTACGAAGGATGATCTAGAGAAGCTTGCACTAGAAGATGAAAATGTGAAAGTACTTCTTGAAGGCAAAGAAGTGAAAAAAGTCATCGCGATTCCAGGAAGACTGATTAATATTGTTGCAGTAGGTTAAAAAAGAAAATCCGCGTAAGAGGGTTGGCCCTCTTACGCGGATTTTCTGTTGTCCAGTATCGGATAGCTGTAGTTTAGTTCGTACAATCTATAATAAAGTTTTTCCATAATAAACGTTTATAGATCAGTCGCATGTTCTCCTGCATTCATCCCAGCAATCCTGCCGGTAACAAGTGCGGAAGTGATATTATAACCGCCTGTATAGCCGTGAATATCCAAAATTTCACCGCAGAAGTAAAGACCTTCCTTCTTGCGGGAACCTAATGTCTTCGGAACGATTTCTTTTACGGATACTCCGCCGCCTGTGACGAATGCTTTTTCAAGTGGCTGCGTACCATTGACGTTCATTGGGAATGCTTTCAATAATTTAGCTAATGCCCTAATCTTTTCTACTAGCATCTGAGCTCCAGTTTCAGCCGGATCAATTCCTGCCCGGTCGAATAAAAATAGCATCCAACGTTCAGGCACAATCCCTTTTAATACATTCTTCACTGCTTTTGTTGAATCTTCTTTTAGTGTGGTATTGAGCAGTTGGAATACTTTTTCTTCATTGAGCTCGGGCATTGAGTCAATTCTCATCTCAACGGGCTTGTTGCCGTTTTTCATACGTTCTTTCACAACAAATTGACTGCATCTTAAAATGGCAGGCCCGCTTAAGCCGAAATGGGTGAACAACATGTCCATCTGATGTGTGATAAGATTCTTACCTTTGGCGTTAAGGACGGATACTGCCACGTCACGAAGCGCAAGACCTTGTAGATCCTTTGAAACAATGAAAGGTTCATTTGATAATAAAGGTACTTCTGTTGGATAAAGTTCCGTCACGGTATGTCCGGCTTTTTCTGCCCATGGATAACCGTCTCCTGTTGAACCGGTTTGAGGAACTGCTTTTCCCCCGACCGCTACAACAACAGCGTGTGAACGGATCTCTTTGCCAGAATCGAGTCTGACACCTAGAATTTGCTCTTCATCCATCAAAAGTTTTTTAACGCGCGTTTCTAATCTCACTTCAACATGTAAGCGATCCATTTCTGTCAGCAATGCATTGACTACATCTTTTGCTTTGTTCGACACTGGAAACATTCTGCCATGATCTTCTTCTTTCAACGGAACGCCAAGACCTTCGAAAAAACGAATGATGTCTTCATTATTGAAAACGGAGAAAGGACCATATAAAAATCGCCCGTTCCCTGGAATGTTTTTAACGATTTCTTCTTGTGACAGGCGATTCGTAACGTTACAGCGCCCGCCCCCTGAAATGGCCAATTTAGTACCAAGTTTTTTTCCTTTTTCTAGAAGGAGAACTTTCCTTCCGTTTTCAGCAGCGGCAATGGAGGCCATCAATCCTGATGGTCCCCCGCCAATGATGATGACGTCTACATCAACATGGTTAGTAGTCATTGTGTTATCAAGCCTTTCGGTAATGGATTATTAAATAACAGTTTAACACAGCATCATTGAAAAATAGTAGGGGCGGTCAAAATGGAAGAAAATATAACGACGGCATGTGGTACAATTAAAAATGGTTTAACAATAAAACTTTCAAGAATAGTGCGAGTAGAAGTGTTTGCAAACTTCTTTCCCAAGACTGGGATAGTGCCTGTGATAAATTGGAATGATGAGGAAGCAGAGTAGAGTTACTTTGACGAAGAATAGGAAGAGGGTACGGAATGACTAGAGAAGTAAATAGCGAAGTTGAACAGCATATAAGTCAGCCAGAGGGATATCAAGAGCAGTCGTATCCAACGAGCGCGGAGAACGAGAAAATAAGACACGATGCTTTTCAACACAAAGAGTGTCAGCGCATCTATCATAAATTGATTAGCCATGCAGGGGGAATGGATGTAGTCAGAAAAGGTAGGAGATTGATTGCGAAAAAAATTGCTACCACATGCTTCCTAAACTCAACAGAGCCTGACTATGAAGAATTTAAGCAAGGTGTACTGATTGCTAACGAAAACATTAAAATAAAACGAGATGAATCATACTGAGTTTACCTAGTAATTAGAGACACATACAGAACAAAATTAGGCTGCCTTTTCTCCAGAATCCAGTGGAGATGGGTAGCCTGATTTTTCTTTGGCGACTGCCCGCTTTTTTTACTGGTCTGTACGTTTGACTAACTAATTATCATATGATGACGTCATATATAATGGAAACCACACTTTCAGTTTTTCTCTATTCCACACTAATGACGGATATACATTGTGAAAAGCGTCGTCTGGGGGTAAACTGTTAAGTAGATTTAGGGAGAATGGAAGGATCAAACATGTCATCAAATCTTGTAAAAGGGACCTTTATACTGACAATAGGTCTATTTTTATCGAAAGCGCTTGGACTATTATACGTTATTCCATTTTACGCAATCGTTGGGAAAGAAAGTATCGGTCTCTATCAATATGCATACATCCCATACAATATCGCGTTAGCTATCGCGATATCAGGAGCACCACTTGCGATTTCAAAATTCGTAGCAAAATATAATGCTCGTGGCGATTATGCAACTGGACGGAAATTGTTAAAGTCAGGGATGCTTGTGATGGCAGTCACAGGAATACTTTCCTTTTTAACGCTGTACTTTTTAGCTGAACCGATTGCGAAACTTGTTCGTAAAGATGATGAACAAATCTTCACAATTGAAGAGATTGCAAATGTGATTCGCTGGGTCAGTTATGCACTGCTTGCCGTTCCACTTATGAGTATCGTGCGAGGCTTCCTACAGGGCAATCAAAAAATGATGCCGACTTCGGTTTCTCAGTTAGTAGAACAGGTTGTGCGAATTATTGTCGTTCTGGCAGGAGCGTTTATTGTCGTGAACTTCATGCATGGATCTCCGAAAACTGCAGTGAACTTCGCGGTATTTGCGGCGTTTATCGGGGCGCTTGCGGGTCTCGCTGTCTTGTTCAAGTATTGGAAAAGTTATAAACCAGAATTCGACCATCTTCTTGCGAATAGTACTTCATCAAGTGACGTTTCATTCAAAGACATGTACAAAGAAGTATTTGCTTATATCTTGCCCTTCGTCCTGGTAGGGGTTATTAATCCCCTTTATCAATTCGTTGATATGATTACTTTTAACGAAGCGATGTCTTCAATCGGCTTTGCAAAGGTAACTGACATCTATTTAACGATGCTGAACTTTTTAACGCATAAAGTCGTCATGATACCTGTCATGATTGCGACAGGATTTTCAATGGCTCTTATTCCGGTCATTACAAGTTATTATGCGAAAAATGATCAAAAAGGGATTACAAATTCACTTGATCAGACCTATCAGATTATGCTGTTCTTGACGGTACCAATCGTTATCGGATTAATCGTTTTGTCAAATGAGTTCTACCAATTTCTATATGAAAAAGATGCAATGGGTGCAGAGATACTAGCGAATTATGCCCCTGTCGCGATTTTATTTGGCTTATATACAGTGACAGCAGCCATTTTGCAAGGCATCGATCGACATAAGTGGATAGTTTTCACTTCATTACTCGGACTGTTTTTCAAACTGGTACTGAATATACCGCTCATCAAAATATTTGAAACGAATGGTGCCATTATGGCGACTTCAATTGGTTATACAGTCGCGGTAGGCATTAATATCGTCATCATTACTAAGACCCTTAATTACAGGTCGAAGATGGTGTTTAGAAGACTTATCCTTATCGCTATATTAAATGTCATTATGTTAATAGCTGTCACATTTACATTGAAAGGACTGACAGCAATCAGTCCTGCTGACGGAAAAATGCAGTCTATCTTGTATATTTTGATATGCGCTACAGTTGGTGCTGCAATTTACGGTTATCTATCGCTTAAAACGGGGCTTGCACAGAAATTGTTCGGAGAGCGATTGACTAGATTCACCAAGAAATTAGGCTTTTAGGAGGAATAAAATGCGTTTGGATAAATTATTGTCGAACATGGGATTTGGTACGCGAAAAGAAGTAAAGATTTTGATGAAAAAAGGTTCCGTACGGGTTAATGAAGTGGCAGTGAAAGATGCCGCACTGCATGTAGATACAGTGAAGGATGAAGTAACGGTACTGGGTCAAAAAGTCGTCTATAAAGAATTTATGTACCTAATGATGAATAAGCCACAAGGAGTCTTGTCTGCTACTGAAGATAAAAGGGACCAGACAGTTATTGATTTATTAGATGAAGAATATAACATTTTTGAAATGTTTCCTGTTGGAAGGTTAGATAAAGACACAGAAGGTTTTTTGTTACTGACGAATGACGGAAAACTTGCGCACAACTTATTGTCACCTAAAAAAGGGGTGCCGAAAACGTATTATGCTCATATCGAAGGAATTGTTACAGAAGAAGATACCAAGCAGTTTTCAGAGGGTGTTACTCTGGATGATGGCTATGAGACGAAGCCTGGTCAGCTGCGCATATTGAAATCAGCGGATATTTCCGAAATCGAGTTGACGATTACGGAAGGGAAATACCATCAAGTCAAGCGAATGTTTGAAGCGGTTGGTAAGCAAGTTGTTTACTTAAACCGCTTATCGATGGGGCCTTTATCTTTGGATGAAACTTTAGCGCTTGGATCATACCGAGAATTGACGGAAGAGGAATTACAGCAACTCATGCAGATTTCTGGAAAATAAAAAGGGCTGAGCCGTTTAAGAATACGGTTCAGCTCTTTATTGTTTGTCTAGAAAATAATGAAATCTCGTACTGTGGATAAGTTACCATTTGAAAATTTCACGTCTAGACTCCAGCGCCTAGCCCCACACGACGCGGGTCATGCAGTTTCTGTCTTGCTGATTAAAGGCAAAGAGTGCTTTTATCAGCAAGGCTACCGGGAGGGATTGAACTTGCATCCCTCCTACTTTTTGGGGCTAAACAGGCGTTTCCGCTTTTGTTATATACAGGCTCCAAGCGCCAGCTCCCTTATACCTACGTGAAGCAGGTATGAGAGCTGGCGCTTTTTGCTTTTCTAGGTCATGTGCGGGTCACGAAGATAACTTCACTTTTTTTGCTGTCGTCGTCCATTTACCGCGTACCGGGCTCATAATGAGCTCGTTGTATTCAAGGACATTTAAATCCCTTTGGACCGTACGGTGAGTGATGCCAAATTCTTCGACCAGGTTTTCGGTAGTTACAGTGCCATTATCAAGGATATAAAAATAGATATCCTTTATGCGTGTAAGCATACGATCAGTTGCAGGTTTCAAGTGTGGAATCACCCCTTCATCTTCATTTTCCAAAAAGGTTTGGTCATGAGACTTATGAATGTTGCCTAAAGCACGTTGAAATTATCCCTGACGACGCACATCCTTTCGAAAAAGTTGAAAAGTCAGATTAAATCTTCTGACAATACTAGTATAACGTATTCTCGTGAAGTTTGCATGAATTTTATTGTAAAGAGTCTGTAAAAGATGATTCCTCTTTATTTTCTTGGGCTAACGTGTGAAAATAGACTTATTGTGAAAGAAGGTGCCTTGAATGTCTAATTGGGAAAATGAAGCTTTAAAAAGACAAGAATCTCTGCTAGCTGATTTACAAAGTTTAATCGCTATCCCTTCTGTACTTGATGAAAGTGCGGCAACTAAAGATTTACCATTCGGACCGGAACCAAAACGTGCACTCGACTGGCTGTTAGAAGAAGGTCGAAAAGCGGGAATGCTTGTGAAAAATGTAGATAATATGGCGGGGCATATTGAGATGGGGGAAGGGGACGAACTCATCGGGATCCTTTGCCATGTCGATGTCGTGCCAGCAGGAAGTAATTGGATACATGAGCCGTTTGGCGGTACTATCGAGGACGGAAAGCTGTTTGGTCGTGGTGCCATTGACGATAAAGGACCGACTATAGCCGCTTGGCATGCGATGAAAATAGTCCGGGATTCAGGTATCACGATGAACAAACGAGTGCGGCTCATTATCGGAACAGATGAAGAAAGTGGTTTTCGATGTGTGAAGCGCTATTTTGAAAAAGAAGAAATGCCAACTATTGGATTTGCGCCAGATGCTGATTTTCCCATCATTAACGCCGAAAAAGGAATTGCTTCTATCCTATTTAAACAAAAGGTAGTAACTTCAGATGGACAACTATTGCTATTCAAGTCAGGAAATAGGACAAATATGGTGCCAGATTATGCAGAGGCACACCTGGCAGAGGAAGTTGTATTTGACAATGAACAGTTTGTTACATTTTTGAATATTCATGACGTAACAGGGGGAGTTTCCACTGATAGTGGTAAGACCATCATCAGTTTGAATGGAAAATCAGCACATGCAATGGAGCCAGATAATGGCGTCAATGCCGCCGTCCTACTTGCTTCTTTCCTGAATCGCATATTGAAAGAAGGTCAATCAAAAGACTTTACACAATTCATGTTTGATGCATTTGCTAATGAATCTCGAGGACTGTTCTTAGGTTTGGCGTTCAATGATGAAATGTCAGGCGATACAACGCTGAATGCGGGTATCGTGACATACAATCCCACAAGTGGTGGGGAAATTAATGTTAGTATGCGTTATTCAGTCAGCTATCTATTTGAAGAGAAAATGACGACATGTATGAAACGGTTAACGGAAACACCTTTTTCGGTCGATATTGGATCGAACTCTGCACCGCATCATGTGGACGCAAACGACCCCCTTATTCGGACGTTGCAAGAAGTGTATACTGATCATACTGGAGAACATGCAGAACTATTGGCAATCGGGGGAGGAACGTACGCACGTGTCCTTGAAAAAGGGGTTGCTTTTGGTATGCTATTTCCTGGCAGGGAAGACGTAGCTCATCAGGCAGATGAATATGTTTATATAGATGATTTAGTGAAAGCAACTGGGATCTATGCAGATGCAATCAGCCGACTCGTATCTGAAAAAACGGAAGGGGAATAAGGATGACAGTATACTTTATTGATGGACAGTTTACAGAACGTGATGGATTGGCTATTTCGATTGATGATCGCGGTTATTATTTTGGTGATGGCGTGTATGAGGTAATTAAAGTATATGGTGGAGAATTATATACTGCGGAAGAACATATTGATCGTTTATTTCAAAGTGCTACGAAGATAAAGATGACAATCCCTTATGCTGAAGTACAATTGATGGAGATTGCCCGTGAATTAGTGGCGAAAAATAATATTTTGGTTGGACACGTTTATATCCAAGTGACACGGGGATCCGCACCAAGGATGCACCAATTCCCTGATCCGACAGTCCCACCAGTTGTGACTGGATATGCAATTAACAACCCAAGACCTATGAGGGGCATAGAAAACGGAGTTGGGGTCAAGTCAGTAGCGGATGTCCGTTGGCTGCGTTGCGATATTAAAAGCCTTAACTTGCTTGGCAATGTTCTCGCTAAGCAAGAAGCGCATGAAGCGGGTTGTATAGAGGCATTGCTTCACCGTGACGGCGTTGTTACCGAAGGTTCTGCATCGAATATGTTTGGGGTAAAGGGTGGAACAGTCTATACTCATCCTGTGACAAATCTTATTTTGAATGGAATTACGCGTCAAGTTGTACTTGGTCTGTGTGAGGAGCAAGGAATTCCTGTCGTCGAGAAATCCTTTACAATAGATGAAGCTTTTGAAATGGATGAATTTTTCTTAACGTCAACGACATCTGAAGTAACGCCAGTCATTTCAATCGACGGACGTCCTGTAAGCTCGGGAATATTGGGACCATTGACAATGAAGTTACAAAAAGCATTCAGCTCGCAAATCCCATCTTTTATAGCGGATGAATAATAATGTATAGTATGTGATTGGAGTGAATGGACATGGCGCAACTTGTTAAACTGCTTGACTATGTCTCCCGTTACGAGCAAGATCTTACGCGTTATCCTTCGCAGTATATCCGTTTGAAAAGGTATCAATGGGAACGTATGAAGACCCAGTGGGAAAGTGGAGCTGATTTATCAGAATGGCAACAGGATATTAAAGAGGTAGTAGAACCGGAAGAGAACAAATGGTTTTCTCCTTTACTTCGGGTCTTCGGCCAACGTAAAGATGTTGAGGCAGAGCAATATCACGACAATAGCGAAGATGAAAAAGGCGATAAGGAAGAGAATTTTGGGTTTAGTCCAAATCTGATTCATAACCCCTCAAGTCTTGAGCACTTAAGAAGACTTTATTTGGATCAACTATTTCATTTTCAAATCAAGTGGGCAAGTTCGACGTTAATGGACAAGTCAAGGGTTGAATCTCGCTTTTTCCGAGATCCACTTTTACGAAGTTTCGCTCAGAATCTTCCGGATAATTATTTGTTGTTCTATTATCCAATCTTACTACTGAAGAAAGCACCTGTTGAACTAGACATTATCATTGTGACACCTGTTGAATGCATGTGTATTACGGTGCTTGAGAAAGAAGACGTTGCAGCGTTTAGTGGGAGCGGGGACAGATTCTGGTTAAAGAAGCTTGGGGAAAAAGAAACGAAATTTCTAAGCCCGCTTATAGCACTGAACAGAACTGAAAAGATTGTTTCGAGTATATTGAAAGCACAAGGTATCGATTTTCCTGTACGTAAATTTTTGATTTCACGTAACGGGTATATCGATCACCCAGGTTCGGCATTCGATGTTGATATTATCGATAGACGGTCATATGAGGACTGGTTTTCTGCACTTCAGAAATTGCCGGTTCCGATGAAATCTACGCAATTCAAAGCGGGCCAGGCAATACTTGACGTGGGGCAAACTACTTCAATAAGCAGATTATTTGGCGATGAAGAACAACCAGAAGATGGCAATAACCTATAAATAGAAAAGAGTGTATATAATGAGGCTTCGTAATAAACCATGGGCAAGAGACTACATGGCAGAACACCCAGATATCCTATTAGCTGAACCAGAAAAAATGATGAATGGATGGCATACCCTGTTTGGTAATGGCAATCCAATACACATTGAAGTTGGATCAGGTATGGGCCAATTTATAATTGGTATGGCTGTTGCCAATCCAGATGTGAATTATATTGGCATTGAGCATTTTGACAACGTTATCGTATCTGCGCTTGAAAAGGCTGTTGAAGCAGAAAAGCCATCAAATTTACGACTATTCCGTGCAAATGGAATGGACCTTGCAAAGATCTTCCACAAAGGGGAGATAGATAGGGTGTATTTAAATTTTTCTGATCCGTGGCCGAAAACGAGAAATGCGAAAAGAAGATTGACGCATGAAACATTTTTAAAACTTTATGAAGAGGTACTAGCAGAAGGTGGAGAAATTCACTTTAAAACAGATAACCGTCTGTTGTTCGAGTACTCACTCGTCTCAATGTCTCAGTACGGTATGAAGTTAGGTTTTGTATCGCTTGATTTGCATGCAGAAATGCCGGAAGATAATATTATGACGGAATATGAAGAGAAGTTTTCAGCAAAAGGACACCCGATATACAGACTTGAATCACATTTTACTAATTCTTGATAGAAACAAGTAAGGGAATGGGGGAATGTTTCTGTGGATACTTATACATTTCATGATATGACGTTGACATGGCTGGATGGTAGTGGCAATTTTTTAGACGGCGGAACTATGTTTGGGGTTGTTCCAAAAGCACTGTGGTCAAGACGTTATGAAGCGGATGAACAAAACCGTATTAAAATGAGAAACGATCCGATTCTCATTCAGTATAAAGGAAAAAATATATTGATTGACACAGGGCATGGAAAAGGGAAACTCAGTGAGAAAATGATGAAGAATCTAGGCATAGTTGAAGAGGCAAGGGTTGAGGGGAATCTTGCTGAGCTCAGTTTGTCGCCAGAAGACATCGATATTATTCTCATGACGCACTTGCATAATGATCATGCAGCGGGTTTGACGGAATTACGCGAAGGGGATTTTGTTTCTGTATTCCCAAATGCTGAAATTTACGTTTCACAAATCGAATGGGATGAAGTACGTAATCCGAATATTCGTTCCAGAAATACATATTTAAAAGAGAACTGGGAGCCTGTTGAGCAGCAGGTGAAGACATTCGAAGGAAGCATTACAATCATGCCAGGAATCGAAATGATCCATACAGGCGGTCATAGCGATGGTCATAGTATTATTAAATTGACACAGCATGGTGAGACGATTCTTCATATGGCTGATATTATGCCTACACAAGCACATAGTAATCCGTTGTGGGTTCTGGCTTTTGATGATTACCCAATGACGTCAATCTTTGCTAAAGAGAAATTGATGAAAGAGGCGCTTGCAGGGGGCTATAAGTTTACGTTTTATCATGATGCCTATTATAGACTTGTAAAATGGGATGCTAGCGGAAAAGAAATCATCGAATCCGTTACAGTTTCTAGTTAGGTTCAGTTAAAGAATTCCATTAATTTCGCTCCCGCGCTCGGGGATGCTTCCCGCCTTAAGCCTGATCGCTGCACGTCTTTATAAGCTCAACATATATAGCCATTGGTTAATTAAAAAACCGTCACACTACCAGAGGAGTCTGGGAATGTGACGGTTTTTATTGATATATATAGACTTCGGCGCATTGTTTTAAGCTTTTATGAGTTCAACGACTGTACCTGTTTTTGCATCTGCTGCAAATTCGAATTGTTCCAGTTCGCCTTCTTTAATGCGTGATATGCCGCCGCGGTAAACGTCCATTGTAATGACTTTGTTTGTGAAAGGCTCAGTTTTCATGACGATCCATGAACCATCTATCGGACCTTCATTTTTAAAAGCATCTTTAATTGTGTTTAGAACAGAGTCTGCTGAAACATTTTGGTTAACTCGATCGATTGTTTCGCTGACAACAATACCAGCCGCAACACCCGTTAATACTCCTGCTAGGAAATCTGACACTTTCATTCTTTTTACCCCCTATAGTCGGTATTTCAAACAGTGTACCACAATTTTACTTATCTTTGCCAAGCCAGTCTATTGAAATAGTAATTCGATTTCCGAATTAAACGATGGAAAGTTTCTGAATAATCGACTACACTATATACAGTAGGTACATATATGAAAAGTGGGAGGAACTATTTAATGCAAAAAGATACACTTGAAATGTTTAGGACTTTGACCGAACTTCCGGGTGCCCCTGGTAATGAACATGCAGTTCGTGGTTATATGCGTGGAGAACTTGGGAAGTATTCTGATGAATTGATCCAAGATAACTTGGGGGGTATTTTTGGCGTTAGAAAAGGGCCTGAAGATGGCCCGCGTATAATGGTTGCGGGTCATATGGATGAAGTTGGATTTATGGTTAGTCAGATTACGGATAACGGAATGATTCGTTTCCAACCGCTTGGCGGATGGTGGAACCAAGTACTACTAGCGCAACGCGTTGAAATTATTACGGATAGCGGTCCAGTTATTGGTGTCATTGGTTCGATTCCGCCGCATTTGTTAAGTGATGAAGTACGAAATAGACCAATGGATATAAAAAATATGCTTATCGATATTGGTGCAGACGATAAAGAAGATGCGAAGAAAATCGGCATTCGTCCAGGTCAGCAAATTGTTCCAGTTAGCCCGTTCACTCCGATGGCGAATGACAAGAAAATACTTGCTAAAGCTTGGGATAATCGCTATGGTTGCGGACTCGCAATCGAATTGTTAAAAGAAGTGCACGGTGAAAAATTGCCGAATAATTTGTACTCCGGGGCAAATGTTCTCGAAGAAGTTGGACTTCGTGGTGCTGCGGCAGCCGCAACGATGATCAATCCGGATTTATTCTTTGCGCTAGATGCAAGTCCAGCAAATGATGCCACGGGTGACAAAAATGAATTCGGTCAACTTGGAAAAGGGACATTACTTCGGATTTTTGACCGTTCTATGATAACTCACCGCGGTATGCGCGAATTCATCCTTGATATGGCAGAGACCCATAATATTCCTTATCAGTACTTCCTCTCACAGGGGGGGACGGATGCAGGAAGGGTCCATACGTCGAATGAAGGTGTTCCAAGTGCTGTCATTGGTATTTGTTCACGCTACATCCATACATCGGGATCTATCATTCACACCGACGACTACGCAGCAGCGAAAGAGCTTCTTGTGAAACTTGTTAAAGCATGTGATAAGACAACTGTAGCAACGATTAAAAGTAACGTATAATTATAAACTGAAATCCGTCCTTGCGCTATTAAATGGCGTAGAGGACGGTTTTTTACTTGGATGAATGGAGGAGGATATGAATGGAATTTATGATAGGATCTACGAACCCTGCAAAAGTAAAAGCAGTTAAGGAAGTTTTGGCAATTCATTTTCCGCAGGCACTTATTGCTGAGACTGACGTAGGATCAGGTGTTTCAGACCAACCTTTTAGTGATGATGAAACTAGGCTTGGTGCAATTAATCGTGCACTACGCGCAGCGGGGAAGGAAGCAAGTGCAATTGGGATCGGGCTGGAAGGAGGTGTCCGGATTCTTGAGGGACAGATGTATCTCTGTAACTGGGGTGCGTTGACACTTCCTGATGGGACGAGGTTTACAGCAGGAGGTGCACAGATTCCATTACCGAAAGAAATTGCGGATGAGTTGATGGCTGGGAAAGAACTGGGTCCGGTTGTCGATACTTATTTCAAGTTGAGCGGAATTCGGATGAAGGAAGGAGCTATCGGTATGCTGACTGCGAACGCGGTAAAACGCGATGAACTATTCGTACATATTTTACAGCTTTTGGTGGGACAATATAAATACCATCTGCAATCCCAGTAAATATCGAAGTGCTTGATTGCAACGTGTTTTGGTTGCAAGTAATCCGTAACAACATTAAAATGATAAATAGTGTTTAAATTAATGATTGGGGGAAATCGAATGTTCCGAAAATGGAAATTCATATTCCTGTTGACGATATCTGTATTAACGCTTGTAGCATGTGGAAAAACGCTTGACGAAAGTGCAACTTCAGGAGTCGAAGCGGCGAGAGAAGCATTTCACTCGAATGATAAAAAACGTACTGAAGAGATTGACGGCATTAAACTATATCTACCTGCCGGATTTAAGATGAATGATAAGTCAGATGCACAAAATATCGTCTTTACGAAAAAAGAAGAAACATTTATCCTTTTTGTCAATCCAAATGAAAAAAATGACAGTAAACTGTTTTATGATTTGCTTCTTGCTGATAAAAGTAAAGAAATTGTCGAGCAGGCAACGTTTACGGATGAAGGCATTTTTGGTTTTGCGGCGGTAATCAAAAGCGGCAATGACGATGTTGAGCTTATGACGAGCGTGGGCGGATCAAAAATGACGACAATGACGAAAAAAGGAAACATCGAAGAAAACCTAGCAAGAATGATGGAAATCGTGCGTTCTATTAATCAAGAATAGATGCAATTTTCCGAGAAAAGTAAGAAGGTATAAGATTTTCGACAAGGAACAGTGTCTAGGCTCTAGGCGCCAGCCGCTCGGGTCATAAGCAATCCAGCTATGTGGCAAAGTGCGCCACGTCGCTGGATTGACTTATGCCCGTCGCGTCTAAACGGCGCCTTGCGCTTTTCTAAGTGTCTAGGCTCCAGGCGCCAGCCGCTTGGAGGCCCACAGGATGTGGGTCACGTAGCCATTGCCGCAGGACGCGGCGTACTTAGGCTAGGTTCCTTGAAAGCAATCCAGCTATGTGGAAAAGTGCGCCACGTCGTGCCTATAAGGATGCAGGCATGCAGTCGTTGCGACAGGACGTCGCGTACTTAAGTTGCGTTCCTTTAAGGCGCCTTACGCTTTTCTTATTGTCTAGGCTCCAGGCGCCAGCCGCTCGGGTCATAAGCAATCCAACTATGTGGCAAAGGACCGCCACGTCGTGCCTGCAAGGATGCAGGTATGCAGTCGTTGCGACAGGACTTCGCGCTCTTAGACTGCCTTCCCCTGGATCGACTTATGCCTGTCGCGGGCCAACAGGATGTAGGTCATGCAGCTGTTGCGACAGGACGTCGCGTACTTAAGCTGCGTTCCTTTAAGGCGCCTTACGCTTTTCATAATGAATGGAGGAAAAAATAGATGAATTCTGCGCAGCTTGTTGAAATTTTAAAAGAGCATCTTCCATCTGAACATTTCAAGTGGCGATTTGACCGGAAAACGGATAAGGTTCGTCTAGAGCATTCGGTTCTAAAAAAAGGGATGGATATTTCACTCCCGGAAATTCTTGTGAAATATGAACAGAAAAAAGAGGCGGCAATAAAAGAAATAGTTTATACAATTGGTGAGACGTTTAAAGCGATGGAAAAAGAACAATCAATAGGATTCTCTGATAGTACGATTATTTATCCTGTGATCAGGTCTTCATCGTTTCCGAAAGAATCTGCTGTAGGACATCGTTTTCTTATGAAGGACCATACGGCTGAAACGTGTATCTATTATGCACTTGACCTTGGAACTACCTACCGGTTAATTGATGAAAGTATGTTGGAGTCTCTTGGTATGTCTGAAACGGAGATAACAGAGTCTGCATTATTCCGCGTAAGAGCATTACCGACCGCGATGAAGAAGGATGAAGTTTCGGGTAACATCTATTACTTTGTCAATAATAACGATGGCTATGATGCTAGCAGAATATTGAACAGCACATTTCTGAAAGAGATGGAAGCGAAAATCGAGGGTCATATGACTGTTTCTGTCCCACACCAAGATGTACTAATTATTGGTGATATCCGGAACGATACGGGGTATGATGTACTTGCGCAAATGGCTATGCATTTCTTTACCACTGGCACTGTACCGGTTACATCTTTATCATTTATCTATGAAGATGGAAAACTTGAACCAATTTTCATTATGGCTAAAAATCGTTTAGCAAGAAGGGAAGGAAAGAAAAAGTGAATATTTTTTATAACATAAATGGTGTTGGAGATGTGTTGCTTGTGCAGCTTGCACTTACACGTCCAGAATCTATTGTAACTAAGTCACAAGGGGATGTTACGTTAATCCATGACGAGGTTACTGGAGAATTAACTGCATTTAACCTATTCAATGCATCATCTTACGTGAAAAATGAAGCGGTCGGGGAAGTTGAGCTGACTGAAGAGGTGGCAGGGCAATTGCAAGACGCACTTCTAAAGAATGGCGTAGAGATTAAACTTGACATAGACTTTACACCAAAGTTTGTTGTAGGACATATTTTGACAAAAGAAAAGCATCCGAACGCCGATAAGTTAAGTGTTTGCACGGTCGATGTTGGCAGTGAAACAGTTCAAATTGTCTGTGGAGCACCGAATGTGGATGCGGGCCAGAAGGTTGTTGTCGCGAAAGTTGGAGCTGTTATGCCATCTGGAATGGTCATTCGTGATGCAGAATTGCGTGGGGTTCCATCGGCTGGAATGATTTGCTCAGCAAAAGAACTAGGTTTGCCTGATGCGCCTGAAGAAAAAGGGATTTTAGTACTAGATAACAATGCTGTTACTGGTGAAATCTTCACAAAATAAGAGCACGAAAAACGTACCGGTTTGGTACGTTTTTTTGTTTTCATAAATTGATTTGATTTTGTCGTGTCAGTACTGTTAAAATAGAGTGATTGACATGAAAAGAGTGATAGTCTTGAGTTGGTTTAAAACAATAGTAGACCGGTTATTTGGACCGGATGAAGACAATAATAAAGTGGAACCAGAATATGAAAAAACTGAAAATGAAATTGACGAATCATTAAATAAAAATGAAACTAGTAACAACACATCATTTCGCTTTCCGATTATCTCAGATGCAGAAATATATGGTTGGGACGATGAATCTGTTACTGAAGTAGATTATCCGAAATACACAACTAAAAATAAAGATGCGGACGATAATTATGAAACGAAACCACTTTCCGAAAATGCTAAATGGCCAAGTGATAACAGAACAGTCAATATCTTTAGGGCTGATTCATTACAAAAATATGGCGTAAAAGAGAAAGAAAAAAGAAGTTCTTTCTCCTCCACAAAAAAGGCTCTTCAGGAGGAACTTCCACCGAAAGTGAATGTGACGGTACAAAAACGTTCCAGTAAGCCATTTACACCGACCGCAGTACCTTCGCCCGTTCATGGATTTATTAATCCAAGGAGAGAAGTAACGACACCTTTAAAAACGGAAGAAGTGAAGTCGCAGCCACCGGAAGAAAAGGTAGTTGTTACAGAATCACAGTTGACAAAGACGGATGAATATTATTATGAAAATGAAAAAACGAGTAGTATACCAATTTTGAACGAGGACTTTGTGATTGAAAATGACAGCAGAGAACTCACATCTAGTGAGATAGAGCCGCTAAAAGTTGAAGTCTACGAAACTGAAACGACAGTAACTGAGGACGAAGAGACCGTAGTATTGCCAGATGCCATAGAGCTTTCTAAGGATGAATTTGCTACAATCGAATCACTAGTGATTGAAGAGGACTTTAAGGGAATTATTTCGGATGAAGTGGACCATACTAAGGATGCGTTACCTGATGTAGAGGCTGAAGTAAAAGTAGAGCCCTCTCCAGGCATTCCAGAATTGGTAGAACAACAAAGTCAAGTAACAAAAAAAGAACGGACTGTTCCATTCAATGTATTGATGTTGAAGTCCGATAAAGAGAAGCTAAAAGTAGTAGAACCTTTAAGTGTGAAGGTTCCAAATGAAAGCAAAAAAGTAACTATCTCTGAGCCGATAAGTACGAAACCTTTGGTCGACATTCGAGAAGAGGTTTTGGTAGAGACGAAAGAAATAGCTGGCGAAACCTTAGAAGAAGAGGAACCTTATTACGCATTCCCGTCACTGGATTATCTGATCCCCCCTGAATCACAAATCGAAGATACAGAGTGGCTGGAATCGCAATCTGAAAAGCTTGAGGAAGCGTTGTCGCACTTTGCGGTTAAAGCGACCGTTATCGAAGCGATGCAAGGTCCGACAGTCACTCGTTTTGAACTGACTGTCGGAGTGGGGACTAAAGTGAGTAAAGTACGTAATTTAACAGATGACCTAAAATTGGCGCTAGCAGCCGAAGATATTCGTATCCAAGCACCGATTCCCGGAAGAAGTTCCATAGGAATTGAAATTCCAAATCGGAAGACAAGACCTGTTCGGATATCCGAAGTTATTGCGACGGAACAGTTCAGAGCTTCCACGTCTCCCCTTGAGGCTGTGCTTGGATTAAGCCTAACTGGAACACCAGTAACCTTAGATCTCCGCAAGATGCCACATGGTATGATTGCTGGGGCTACAGGTTCAGGTAAATCCGTCTGCATTAACTCGATTTTGGTCAGTTTGCTTTACAAAGCTACACCAACAGACTTGAAAATGATGCTGATTGACCCTAAAATGGTAGAACTTGCACCATTCAACGGCATACCACATCTAATTAGTCCTGTGATTACGGACGTCAAAGCTGCAACTGCTGCACTAAAATGGGCAGTGGCGGAAATGGAAAGACGTTACGAGCTACTTGCTCATGCAGGTGTGAGGGATATCGAGCGTTACAATAAAGCAGTTGTAGAAAGTCGTCGGTTCTCTTTGAAGATGCCTTATCTTTTAATTGTCATTGATGAACTTGCAGATTTAATGATGATGGCGCCGGCAGATGTCGAAGTATCAATTAGTCGAATTGCACAAAAAGCACGTGCATGCGGTATCCACTTGATCATCGCGACACAGCGTCCTTCTGTCGATGTTATTACAGGTACAATCAAAGCGAATATCCCAACACGAATCGCATTTTCAGTTTCATCACAAATCGATTCTAGGACAATAATTGATTCCCCTGGAGCAGAAAGGCTTCTTGGGAAAGGTGACATGCTATACATTGGAAATGGACAATCTTCTGGCGTTCGACTACAAGGTACATTTGTCACGGATGAGGAAATAGAGCGTATAATAGAACACGTTCGGAATGAGGCAACACCAGATTATTTATTTGGCCAAGAAGACCTTCTTGCAAGTAGTATTGAAGAAGAAGGAGCCGATCCACTTTTTGAAGAGGCTTGTCTCTTTATCCATGAAACAGGCAGTGCATCAACGTCTCTGTTACAACGTAATTTTAGTATCGGATACAATCGAGCCGCCAAACTAATGGATCGAATGGAGAAAAGTGGATTCATCTCAGGGCCGCGGGGAAGTAAGGCACGCGATGTCTTTTTGACAGAAAGTGATCTCGATCGACTTACAGATCGTATAGAATAGTAAGGAGCCTTGCAATGCGGGCTGTAAATCAAAATACTTAACTGATAATTGTAGAGGGAATAAACTAATGATATTTAATTAAGGGGAACAGAAATGATCCCGGGAGGTTGCATTATGACGTTGTTCCATTTTACTGGCATTAAGGGCGCTGGAATGAGTTCGCTCGCCCAAATACTTCACGATTCTGAGAATGAAGTACAAGGTTCAGACGTGGAGAAATGGTTCTTCACAGAAGATCCGCTCCATGAAAGAAAAATAACTGTGTTGAAATTTGATGAAAACAATATTAAATCAGGAATGACAGTTATCGCAGGAAATGCATTTCCTGATAGCCATCCAGAACTTATAAGGGCTAAGGAACTTGGCCTCGAAATTATTCGATACCATGACTTTTTAGGAAAGTATATGGAGAAATTCATATCGATCGGAGTTACAGGCTCACATGGTAAAACATCGACTACCGGTTTGCTTGCTCATGTGTTATCTGGACATTCACCTACTTCCTATTTAATTGGAGATGGTACGGGAAGTGGCCCAGCAGACAGCGAGTACTTTGTATTCGAAGCTTGCGAATATAAAAGACATTTCCTGGCATACGAACCTGACTATGCGATTATGACAAATATCGATTTTGATCATCCAGATTATTTTAAGGATCTAGCGGATGTGATGGACGCATTTGGTGAAATGGCACTCCGGGTGAAGAAAGCCCTAATTGCCTGCGGTGATGATAGACACTTGCAAAAAATTCAGGCCAATGTTCCAGTGCTCTATTACGGATTTGAAGAGTCGAATGATTTTGCTGCGAAAAATATCATCAAAACTGTGGAAGGTTCATCCTTTGATGTTTTTGTAAGGAATGAGTTTTATCATACGTTTACAATACCGCTGGCTGGGGATCATGCAATCTTGAATTCGCTAGGCGTAATTGCGCTCTGTCATTATGAAGGAGTAAAAGCGTCCACTATTCAAGAAAAACTGTCTACTTTTCATGGTGTTAAAAGGCGCTTTACGGTAATGGAAATAGCAGATCGAATTATTGTGGATGACTACGCTCATCACCCTACTGAAATCCAGGCGACATTGCAAACTGCGCAACAGAAATATCCTGACCGTGAAATTGTTGCGATATTCCAACCGCATACATTTACGCGGACCGCTGCCCTTTTGAATGAATTTGCGGAAAGTCTTTCAACTGCTGACCACGTCTATTTATGCGATATATTCGGGTCCGCACGTGAAAAGGCAGGTATTTTAACCATTAATGACTTGATTAATATAATTCCGGGTGCAAAGCATCTTGATCTTGATGATAATAAATCCCTTGAATCTCATGGAAACGCAGTATACCTCTTTATGGGGGCAGGCGATGTTCAGAAATACATGAGCGCATTCAAGTCTTACATTGATAAAGAAGAAACGGTTTAACAGGACACTATATAAGTTGAATGTATAGCATAGTTATATAAACAGCTTGACCCTGGACGGGAAAGATTTAACTTGATCCAGGGCTAGCTGTTTTTTCGTTTTGGGAATGAATAAGTTGTCACAAAAAATAAAATGAATTCTAGTTTGATGAAGGAAAATGAAGACTAATGTCGAAGAAGTAATAATGTGTATAACGTTTATTTTACCTTCGACAAGGGTAGACAATGTTATATGAGTATTTGAAGGAGGCAGTACCGTGGAGAATTTACTGTACATAGCGGCAATTGTCGCTGCAATCGCATTTTTGATTTTATGCATTAGTTTAGCGAGGACCCTATCCTCATTGAAGAACACATTACACAGTGTTTCTGGAACAATGGAAGGGTTGACAACTCAACTTGAAGGGGTAACAACGGAAACAACAGAACTTCTTCATAAAACAAATCAACTTGCAGAAGACATTCAGCAGAAAGCCGAAAAACTGAACACTGTTGTCGAAGCTGTGAAAGGCGTAGGCGAGTCTGTCACAGTACTTAATTCCTCCGTTAGAAGGGTTTCCAGCAATATCGCTACAGAGGCAGAACGGAACAGTGACAAGATTGCACAAATCGTTCAATGGAGCAATGTAGTTATCGATATAATGGGTAAAGTAAAGGAACGGAAGACAGGTAAGGCAAGCGCGAAAGGGTGGACTGTTTACAAGCCAGTACCAGGCCAAAAGAGATTGCCTAGCCCGAATAAAGGCAGATAAATAGAACTTAAATATGAAGTATTTAAGTTGAATATATAAATGCGTGTTTAAATTACGTGAAGGCGCCATAATTGGGGTAACCGAAAGCCCTAAGACTGTGGTGAAAGCTGCCTGGCTTAGGGCGAGAGGCAACTTCTAGCGTCGTAGCGGATACAATAGGATTCATTATTTCAACATATATATATAGACTTAAAAAACAGGAGGAATTGGATATGAGTGAAGAAAACAAAGTGAAATCAAATAATAATGACCCACAATACAACCAGGGTGGTCAAGGTTATGAAAATGCGTATGGCCAACCATCATACCTACCGGCAAATTATGATTATAACAAGGACTATACAGATTCTTTCTATGATGAAAATGAAAGTTCAGGAGCGGGAAGCTTCTTAATGGGTGCACTTGTGGGAGGAGTTATCGGAGCAGCTGCGGCACTATTCTTGGCACCAAAAACGGGTAGTGAAATGCGAGGAAACCTTACAACTCAAGCAACTCAACTGAAAGATAAGAGTATTGAAATCAGTTCTGTTGCGAAGGAAAAAGCTACAGAGCTAACTTCGGTCGCAAAAGAGAAGACTGGTGAATTATCGAAAACAATCCAAGAACAGTCTGGACAACTTGTCGATAAAGTGAAATCGATGAAATCGAAAACATCTATGCCGATGGATGATGGAACAGCATCTTCTGAAGGCGAAGAGTCTATTGATTTTGTTGATACAGCTAAATCCAAAGTTGAAAATACTATTGAGGCTGGAGAAGAAAGTATTACAGCTACTGCAGAAGCTGTAAAAAAAGCAGTCGTGGGAAAAGCTAATAATGCTGAGAAAGCTACAACTGGAAATAGTGATGTCTCTTATGGTAATAGCGAGAACCTTGGTAAAGATAAAATAACTAACCAGAACTATGTGTCAGACATTCTTGAAAAATAAAAAGTAATAGAAAAAAGTCCGTCTACTCAAATATGAGTAGATGGACTTTTTTTAAAGGTAAGCAAGTATAAATGTTCCTACCAAGGCGTTTCCGCTTTACTTGTTGTCTAGACTCCAGATGCCAGCCCCTCGAGTCGCTTCGGTCTTGCAGAAAAGGCAAAGTACGCCTTTATCTACAAGACCTCCAGCGCTTGTCGGATCTAACCGGCGTCTTCCGCTTTTCTTAAGTAAAACTAATTTCAAGTCTGTCGCCGCCGAAAATAGCATCGTTGAATCCGATTGGTGTGTCGTTTCGAAGCAGTTTATAATTACTTGATGGGTTTTCGGGTAAACTATAATCTGTAAACGCAAAGATGTCGCCAAAAGTAATAGGACTTTCACTTAGTGATACAAAATCAAGATGATCCCCAGGTTTTACAATGGCAGATACTTCAGCACTATGCCCGTTTAAAGTAAAGGTAAGACGTGGTTTTTGAATTGTGACGGGTTCATTGTTGAATAGTACTGTTAGTTTATCGAACGCCTTTTTACCTATCTCAGCTACAACTTCATCTATGGTAGGGAATGGCGGTTTTTGGGTTGTAATTCGGTCTCCATCTTTCAGTACGTGCGATGGCTGCACCGAAGTCCCCATGATGAAGAACTCGTTGTTCTTTTTTTTCAAGGTGACCGTTCTTTTATTGACGGATACTGTGAAAAGATTGTCCTTTAAAAGGTCATTTCGATGTGCTTTTTCAAATACTGCCGCGACTGTCTTGGTGTGTGAAACTGTGATTTTATCATGGTCTTGTATCGATGTATCGATGCTTTTTAGAATTCCATTAATATGAATAAGGGGCTCCAATTGCACGGCAACTCCGTCCAACATTGCACTGATGGCTCTCATATCCTCAACAAGGTCACGCACAGTCGCTATTGCGTTAGTACCATCACTGCCGGGAAGTAAGTCGATTGTATCTCCATTTTTAATGCAGTCTTTTGTACTTGCTTTTACCCCATTTAATAGGATTGTTGAGGGTGTACCATGTTCTCCAGGTATTATTATATCATTGTCATTTACTGTTATCGTCATTCCAAGTCCGGGCATACCGTATAGTTGACGGGCTTTAATGTTTGCTGCAAGGAGTGCATCACTGACGGTCATCTCTTTTAATTCGAAGAGTCGTAGCACCTTGTCATTTACGGACACGGACATATAATGAATCGGCGCTCTTCTTGCTGCGATAGCGATACCGATTGGTGTGACGAGTTCTGGCGATGAAGCTATACCGGGTTCCAATGTAATTCCCGAGAGAGCATCCAACCCACGAATACCTACCCTGTTTTCGGGTAGTCCTAGGCATATACTAATTTCTTTTGTCAGCCCCGGCGTTAAACTACCGCCGCCAACAACCATGACTGCTTTAGGGGAAACTCCATTGTTCAGGCGCTTGATTTCATCCGAAATGGATTTGGCAAGCCGATCTACAGCAGGTTTAATAATAGCGGTTACATCACTTGAAGCAACATTATCTTCAAAGCCGAGAATGTCTGTCATGACAATTGTATCTTCTGTTGTAATACTTCTTTTTGCAGTCTCAGCAAGTTGGAAGTCAAGGAGATAATGGTTGCTGAGTGCTTCTGTAATTTCATCACCTGCAAGTGGCACCATTCCGTAAGCCACAACGGTGTTGTTATCGGTAATAGCTATATCTGATGTCCCTGCACCTATATCGACAAGCGCGACGTTTAGGCGTCTCATGGATGGTGGGATTAGGACGTTGATAGCTGCAATCGGTTCCAGTGTCAGGGCTTCCATTTCGAGTCCTGCACGTTTGAGCGCAGAAAGAAGTGATTCGACGACGACTCGAGGAAGGAATGTCGCGATGACGTCAACAGAAGCAGACCGTCCAGCCTGATCAATCAGGCTACCTATTTCATCACCTTCAAGTTTATAGTAAAGAACGGAATAACCGACACAATAATAATAGTCGTCTTTTGTCACTGTATCGGAGGACAGCAGTTTTTGCTGGGCTTGTTGGACTGCTGCAAGTTCTAAACGATTGACGTCTTCGTCAGCAATGAGGGACCTTTCTGAAATATCGATAGCCATTGACCCTTCCGATGTTTTCAATGCACGACCTGCGGCAGCAACACTGACCCGTTTCAAAGGACCGTGCTTTTCCTCAAGAATTCCTTTGATTTCTAAAATGACGTTTGCAACACTTAAAATGTTATGTATTTGTCCGTCAATCATTGAACGTTCCTTATGTTCAATCGAAACAAGATCAGCAACATGAAAAATACCATTGTCTTCAATCAGGATGATTCCAACGACAGAACGCGTCCCGATGTCGAGTGCAAATAGTGTAGTAGCCAGAATTATTCATCCTTTCTGTCGATAAATGTCCCGTATTTAAAAGAATAAGTAGAAATAACGTGACTTTTCAAATAGTCTTCTTTATACTTAGGTCTATTATCAAAAATGTAACATATATTCTTCTCTACTGAAAGAGAATTATATATACGGGGAGGAGACGGACAGATGAGACAAAATGATTTAGATGAATTGCGCGGCCGTGTAAACGAGCTGAATGGTAAAGTTTTGGATCTTATTAACGAAAGAACAACTGTGGTCCAAGAAATTGGTAAAGTAAAAGAAAAGCAGGGTGTTAATCGGTATGATCCGATTCGCGAACGTGAAATGCTTAACTTCTTAAAAGAATCTAACAACGGTCCGTTACCTAATGGAGTACTTGAACAGATTTTTAAAGGAATATTCATGTCTGCACTTGAGATACAAGAAGACGACCAACGCAATGCTTTGCTTGTTTCCCGTAAGAGAAAAGCCGAAGATACGATTGTCGACATTAATGGCCATAAAATTGGGGACGGAACACCGTCATTCATTTACGGTCCATGTGCAGTCGAATCATATGAGCAGGTTTTAGCTGTTGCATTGTCCATCAAAGCAAAAGGGTTAACGATGATAAGAGGAGGAGCTTACAAACCTCGTACATCGCCATATGATTTCCAAGGTCTCGGCCTTGAAGGTTTGAAAATACTTAAACGAGTTGCTGATGAAACAGGTCTTTCAGTTGTTACGGAAATTATTACGCCGTCACATCTCGAAGAAGCACTTGAATATATCGATGTAGTTCAGATTGGCGCACGTAACATGCAAAACTTCGAATTGTTGAAAGAAGCTGGAATGATTAATAAACCAGTTCTTCTAAAACGTGGACTTGCAGCGACAATCGATGAATTCATTCATGCAGCTGAATATATACTCTCTAAAGGTAATAGCCAGATCATCCTTTGTGAACGTGGTATCCGTACATATGAACGGGCAACTCGCAACACATTAGATATCTCTGCCGTTCCAATCTTGAAGCAGGAGACGCATCTTCCGGTCTTCGTTGACGTAACACACTCAACAGGTAGAAAAGATTTGTTACTACCTACAGCGAAAGCTGCGATAGCAGTTGGGGCGGATGGCGTAATGGCTGAAGTGCACCCAGATCCAGCTGTTGCATTATCCGATTCTGCACAACAGATGGATCTGCAACAATTTGATGAATTTTATGACGCAATTAACCAATTCATGAACACGCACACAACAATCTCATGAGTAGACGCCGGGCCTATAATGGTTCCGGCGTTTTGATTACATAGGTCACATCTGTTGATTAAACATCTACTTGCATAATACACTGGTAAGAAAGGCTTGAAAATCATCATTTTCACTGGACCATTTCCGGCTCGCTTGCGGCGAAATAATCATGATACCTTTACCGAGGACAGGAGTGGCTAGAAATGACTTCGTCATTCTTAGCCACTCCCTTTGGGAAGGAATTGCAATACATTCCTCCATGGTCATCTTGTCACGAATATTTCCTTTGCTGAAAAAAGACAAAACAATGGGGAAGGCTTCAGCCGCCAAAATTGTATCTTTGGAGGCTTTTATCTAGATAAGAAGCGACTTTTTCTTTCGTCCTGAAAAGCTTTAGTGCTTTGTGAAAAGCCACTGAAAAAGTTCTTTTTTATAGTAAGAACTAGTTGATTGTAGTGAAGAGCGGTGACTCCAACGGTAATCAACGGGATTGAAGGAAATCGTACTTTTTCAGTGCCCTCCTTTGTGTACATATGCCTTTGGGGAGCGACGGGTGAACGATAACCATACGATTACCGGAAAAATGTATATGGATGCGACTTTATGGCTTCCATATACATCAAGATATCCCGGTAATCATATAAGAGTCATTAAACCAAAGAAATCCAAACGTAACTGTACACGAGCGCCTGGTATTTGATTGAGTTATTTACTCGTTAAATTTGGTTTATCAACACATGTGACATAAGGTATAATGAATGTATATAGAAGGAGGAATTTTAATGGCTATAACGATTTACGACGTAGCCAGGGAGGCTAATGTTTCAATGGCAACGGTCTCCCGTGTCGTTAACGGCAATCAAAATGTAAAACCTGCAACGAGAAAGAAAGTTCTCGACTGCATTGAACGGCTTGGCTATCGACCGAACGCAGTTGCGAGAGGTCTGGCTAGTAAGAAGACGACAACAATCGGAGTCATCGTTCCTGATATCTCGAAAAGTTTCTACTCGGAGCTTTCCCGTGGAATAGCGGACGTTGCGACGATGTACGAATATAATATGATCCTGTCGAACTCCGATGAGAGCACAGACCGAGAAGTAGAATTAATAGAAGACCATCTCGGTAAACAGGTGGACGGGCTCATCTTTATGAGTGATTCGATTTCTGATGAAGTTCGTGCCGGAATGTCCACAGCGAATGTTCCGATCGTTTTGGCTGGAACGTTGGACGTGGAAAAACAATTAGCAACGGTGAATATTGATTATGAAGAAGCTGCTTATGTGGCGGTCAATAAATTAATTCGAAATGGTCATACGAAAATCGTGTTTGTTTCGGGGCCATTTACAAGAGATATCAACCGTATCAGTAAAAAAGTGGGATACATGAGAGCCCTCCAAGATGCGGATATTCCAGTCGATGAGCAGTTTGTCATTGAAATGGAAGATACGTACGATGGTGCATATGAGGGCTGGAAACAAATCCGTGAATTGCAGGGTCAACCAACTGCCATCATTGCAGGAAGTGATGCGATTGCTGTCGGTTTGTTGAATGGAATTAGGGATGGAGGACTATCTGTACCTGAAGATTACGAACTCATCTGTTTTGAACATTCAATTTTGGCAAGGGTAGTAAGACCGCAACTCACTTCTATTGTCGTTCCGCTCTATGATTTGGGTGCAGTGTCAATGCGTCTGTTGACGAAATTGATGAATGGGGAAGAGGTTGAAGAGCAACAGGTCATTTTACCTTTCCGGCTTGAAGAACGTAAATCTATGAAATGAAAAAAGAGCAATCTTATCAATCGGATATATCCGGCTGAAGGGGATTGCTCTTTTTGAGGAATAATACTGCTATTTGTCACGTCTGTTGAATAACCAAAGTAACCAGCAAGTAACTTGATCACACACTGGCTGCGACGTGTATAGTTGCATTTGGATTGCTTTGGATTGGAATTGACTTCTATTACGATTACCGGATGTCTGGATGCGTAGGGTAGTCCTTCATCCGTCGTTCTTCAACTACATAAGTACACGAAGTGCATTTAGAGCTTTTTAGGACGAAAGAATAGCTGGCTTCTTAACTAGAGAAAAGCCGCCAAAGATGCAATTTTGGTGGCCGAAACTTTCTATAGGGTTTTCTCTTTTTTATTAAAGAAGTGTCACTTCTAGCCATACATGCCTCTCGGTAAAAATGTCACGAATATTTCGCCGAAAGCGAGCCGGAAATGGTCCAGTGAAAATGGGGGATATCAAGCCAGTCTCACCAGACGTGGTTATTTGTCAATTTTTTCGTTGCGGATCATATGTAAGGCTCGGCTAAGCATCTGTGCATTTTTCTCGTTGATTTCATCTTTTCGTGGAATAGGTTCGTATAGTGGTACAGGATCCTCCCAAGTCGGAATAAGTGTAACGGGAGACTGCTCCTGCCACGTTGATAACCAGTCCTCTGGCAGTGGACCAGTAGGTGTAGGGATATTTTTCATCGCCAGCCAAATATGAGCCCAAGCCCTTGGGACAACGCGCCAGATATCATATCCGCCACCACCGACGGCTATCCAGCGGCCTTCGCAATATTGCTCTGCAATTTCGCGTGCAACCCGAGGGATTTCTTTATAAATATCCATTGTTCCATAAAGGTGGGTTAAGGGATCGAAATAATGCGCATCTGCACCATTTTGTGTCAAGATGACATCGGGTTTGAAAAATTCAGTCACTTCTTTTATGGCTGTTTTATAAACAGAAAGGAATGACTCATCCTCTGTAAAAGCGTCAATCGGGAAATTAAAGGAAGTCCCATAGCCAGAACCATTGCCGCGTTCGGTTATACTTCCGGTTCCAGGGAACAGATAACGCCCAGTTTCATGGATGGACAGTGTACAGACTGTAGGGTCATCGTAGAAGCTCCATTGAACGCCATCTCCATGATGAGCGTCTGTATCGATATAAAGAACGCGTGCCCCGTACTTTTTTTGTAAGTACTTTATGGCAACTGAACTGTCATTATATACACAAAAGCCGGAAGCACGTCCATGAAATCCATGATGCAGACCTCCGCCTAGGTTCAATGCATACTTAGAGCGTCCTTGCATCACTTCATCTACCGCAGTCAATGTACCGCCGACCAGCATAGCACTGGCTTCATGCATATTCGGGAAAATTGGCGTATCCTCTGTACCGATACCGTAAATGCTACCAACATCCTCAGTTAGTTCACCTTTACCAGCCTTTTTTACTATTTCAATAAATTTTTTATCATGAGCGAGAAGTAATTCTTCGTCTGTTGCCATGCGAGGGGCGATGATATCGCTATCTTGAATGGCCCCAGATTTCTTTAAAAGGTCGAGAGTCAAGAGAATTCTTTTTTGGTTAAATGGATGTGAATCTGAAAAAGAGTATCCAAGTTGTTCTTCTGAAAAGATGAAAACGGCATCTTTTTTCATACGTCAATGCCCGGGACATTTGGCCAAAGGACCTCAAATCCGCTTACCTTTAATCCCTCAATAATTTTGAGAGGATTCATTGAGTTAATCCGGATGACAAGAATTTTATTTGCTTCGTTCTCTTTATCGGGATAGACGAGCACACTCAAAACGTTTAATTTCTGCTCGTGGAAAACTTTGGATACTTCGAAAAGGATTCCAGGTGTATTAGGAACCCGTACTTCTATTTGTGAGCCAGGTTGATGTGCGCCCGTTAATTCAATATATTTGTAAAGTAAATCCGTTTCAGTGATGATTCCAACTAATTTTTTATTGGACACTATTGGCAGTGAACCGATTTTATTATCATAAAATAGTACCGCTGCTTCTTCAACAAAGTCCATTGGATGTCCGGTAATCGGATTTTTCGTCATCACTTCAGAAAGTAAAGTATCATATGGGCTACTGTCTTTTATTTCGGAAATGGACGAGGGAACAACTTCTTTCAAGTCTCGGTCTGTCACGATGCCGACTACTATGCCATCCATAGATAGGATTGGCAAGTGGCGAATTTTTCTATCCCGCATGGCGTCAAGTGCATCTTTTACCGTATTTTCTGGTGATAGGGTTAGAACATCTTTTATCATTATTTCTTCAATTAGCATCTGATTTATCCTCCCTTCAATACATGAACCGGTTCATGAACCGGAGACTGTCAAATTGCTGGACGGTATCTTGATTAATTCTTTTGCCGATTCGTGCCATTAGGCAATTGGCTGGGTGAGAACTTATTTCAGGATCATCGGTTGCGTAATATTCCAGACCTCCGGCATTCATCATCTTCTCCATTACTTTTCTATACTCCCAAACGTTGAGTTTCGTACCCTTCAAGTCCCAGTGCCAGTAATATTCAGTCGTCAGGATAATATAATCTTCCATTGCATCGTCCATCATGGAAACGCGTAAAAGTGACTTGCCAACCCCGCCGGCCCTGAACTTTGGAATAACTTCAATTGCTCCAAGTTCGATTAAATTTTCTATACTTCCTTGCGACCATCGCTCCAGAGGGTCGGGATACAAATAAGTTACGTAGCCCACAATTTCATTTGAATCACGAACGATTAAAATACGACCTTCTGGGAGTCCTGCAATTTCAATGAGTGCCTTGTGTTGTTGTGCGGGAGGTCTGAATGCAACAAGATCCTCGTGAAAATCAAGGCTAGCAAGGTAATCGGCAGTAATGGGCCCCTCGATAACGATGTCTCCATTCTTATGTTTTATCTCCATTGCGTTATATGTTTTTATATGTTCCAATATGATCACCTCCGTATTTGATATAAACCTACTACCTAGTATACAACAATATGGATAAATAAAAGCCTGTTGATTACTACAAATTTAAAACTGTTGGAAAAATATAATTAATTAGACAACTAGGTTTGGATTGAGGTAGAATGATAGTTATATTGTATTCTTGAAAGGGTGAAATGAATGGTAATGAAAACATTGCCCGCAGTTCATGGGGATTATCAGTTAGCAGATTATGATCGTACAGCCGCAGAATTTAAATGGACGGATGTAGAAAAAGACTTCAGCTGGTTTGAAAGCGGACTCATGAATATTGCTCATGAAGCGGTAGATCGCCATGCGGATTCTTATCGAAAAAACAAGGTTGCACTTTATTATAAGGACGCTAATCGAAAAGAAAGCTATACGTATAATGAAATGAAAAAGATGTCAAATAAAGCTGCAAACGTATTGCGCAATCAGTCGCCGCTCGAAAAAGGGGACCGGATTTTCATCTTTATGCCTCGCTCACCGGAATTGTATTTCTCATTTTTGGGCGCGTTGAAGCTGGGTGCTATTGTTGGACCGCTTTTCGAAGCATTCATGGAAGGTGCTGTCTATGACAGATTGTCTGATAGTGAGGCAACTGCAATCATCACGACACCTGAACTTCTTGAACGAGTGCCTGTTGACAAATTACCACACCTGAAGACAATCTTTATTGTAGGAGAAAATGTGGTGGAAGAAGGTCTTATTGTCGACTTTAACAAGCATATGGCAGATGCTTCCCAGTACTTCCAAGTTGAATGGATGGATAAAGAAGACCCAACACTTCTACATTACACTTCAGGTTCAACAGGAAAGCCGAAAGGCATCGTACATGTACAGGAAGCGATGGTACAGCAACTGCAGACAACACGGTGGGTACTCGATCTAAAAGATGAGGACATCTTCTGGTGTACAGCGGATCCAGGTTGGGTGACAGGCACAGCTTATGGTATTTTCGGACCAATGCTTGCCGGGGCAACTAGCTTGATTCTTGGCGGCAGATTTTCGGCAGATGCTTGGTATGGAGCGATAGAGGAATATGGTGTCACGGTTTGGTATAGTGCGCCAACCGCATTCCGGATGCTTATGGGAGTTGGGGAAGGGCCACTAAGCAAGTTTGATCTTTCTTCACTGCGCCATATTCTTTCCGTGGGTGAACCACTTAATCCCGAAGTAATCCGTTGGGGATCTGAAGCGTTTAAATTGCGAATTCATGACACATGGTGGATGACAGAAACAGGTGCACAAACAATCTGTAATTTCGGATGTCTGCCAATTAAACCTGGATCAATGGGCAAGCCGGTTCCCGGTATTGAAGCAGCCATCGTTGATGATCAAGGAAACGTATTACCTCCAAATCATATGGGTAACTTAGCTATTAAAAAAGGATGGCCTGCAATGATGCGGCAAGTTTGGAATAATCCTGAAAAATATGCATCTACCTTTATCAATGATGAGTGGTATGTTTCGGGTGATTCAGCATACATCGACGAGGACGGATATTTCTTTTTCCAGGGCCGAGTCGATGATGTGATTATGACGAGTGGAGAGCGCGTAGGACCATTCGAAGTGGAAAGTAAACTGCTTGAGCATCCCGCGATTGTTGAAGCTGGGGTTATAGGTAAACCTGACCCAGTTCGTGGCGAAATTATAAAAGCATTTGTATCGCTTCATGAAGGAATTGAGCCGACAGATGAATTAAAAGAAGAAATTCGACAATTTGTTAAAAAAGGGCTGGCCGCACATGCTGCTCCACGTGAAATTGAATTCAAAGATAAATTACCGAAAACACGAAGTGGAAAAATTATGCGTCGTGTGTTAAAAGCTTGGGAACTGAATTTGCCGACAGGTGATTTGTCGACAATGGAAGACTAACATTGAGTAACTAATAAAAACACAAGGACACAAGGCGCCTGGAGCTAGACACTATTCTAAGTCGAAAAAACTTATACTTTCTTAGCATTCAAAAAAGAGCCTGTCCGCTATTGATAGCGGACAGGCTCTTTTTCCTATTTCATTCCCCAGTTTCATCGTCTCCACTTGTAGGAGGCGGGGTACCACCGTCGTTCCCATCCTCAGTTACAGGAGGTGGTGTAACAGGTGGTACGTTTTCCGTTGGAGGTGTTTCGATAACTTCCTCTTCAGGCTCAGGCGCCGCAATGGTGACTGCATTGGAGCCATTTGAAAGTCTTCCGGTAATGTCGACAGCCTTGACTGAGTATGAGCCAGAACCGACTGTAAATGTATTCGAAGAACCGTCTCTTATTGTTCCGATTTTAACATTATTATCATAAACATAGTACCCAATAACATCGTTGGAAGGTGAATTGCCCCATGTTATTGTCGTTCCATTTAAACTAACATTTACTGGTGCAGGAGCGACATCATCTGCATTAAATATAGCTCCCGACACGACATGAGATGCGAAAGCGGAGTTCGCTGGGAACAATTTTGAAGCATCTCCTCCCCACGGTCCGAGCATTCGGTCGATGAACACTTGGTTAACGCCTGTGCCACCTGATGACACGAATTCGCTTGGTGTTGATGGAAGTGCAAGGTACCTCGTCCCTTTAACAGATACATAAGAAGAAGAGGTAATGCTATCATCCGGTTTTGTTGGTAACATCACTTTTGCGTTGAATAAATCCGTTTTAACGAGCCCTGCAGACGAACATGCAGCAGAGGGAGCAAGCCCAGAAATACCGCAGAACGATTTTTCAACGACACCGTCAGGACGACTGAATTTTGCAGAGGCTCCGACTATTTCTGGTGTGACTTCGTTCGCAGCATTCATAATACGGGCGAAAAGCATACTTGTCCTTGTAGTAGGATGCAATGTTTGCTTTTCGAGTCCGTAATAGAGACTTCGTGTTCGGTCTTTGTATCCGAGCCAAACACCAAGAGACACATTTGGGTTGTATCCAACAAGCCAAGCGTCACCGTAACCTTGTGTTGTTCCCGTTTTGGCAGCAAGATCTGTAGTGAATTTCATGTTTTGCGTTACTTGCGAGCCAGTGCCGCCCGTTTTTACAACATCACGTAACATATCAGTAACAATATAACTCGTTTCAGGGCTGAAAACATCGACAGGTTCAATTTCATGTTGATAGACGATATTGCCATCCATATCTTCGATTTTTTCGACGATGTATGCGTCTATGAACTGCCCACCATTCGCAAATGTTGCAAATGCATTCGTGTTTTCCTCAACACTCATTCCGACCGTCATGCCCCCGTATGAAGTAGAGGGATTGACATAGTCTCCTGGGAGAAGTTTTGAAATACCCATCTTGTCGAGGAATTCGGCAGGCCGTCGATCAAGGATGTCGCGATATAATCTTGCTGTTGCCAAGTTCAATGACTTGGAGAGTGCTTCCCTTGCAGGGATGATTCCATATTCCATCGATTTTGTATAGTTGCTAGGTGTCCACATAGAGCCATTCGCTTGTTTGACACTGAATTTAACATCGACGACGGGACTTCCAGCCCCGATGACGCCATATTCAATAGCAGGTGCATAAACGAGAAGTGGCTTCATGGCAGATCCATTCTGTCTGAATGCTTGTGTAGCATGATTAAGCGCTTGGTGTTCATGTCCACGGCCGCCGATGAAGGATAAGATTTTACCAGTGCTATTTTCGATCATAATAGCCCCGACTTGGACTGGATCCTCCGCGAATTCGACCTCGCCGGAATGAGAATCTTTTACTTCGCGTGTATAGGTAAATCCGTAACTTTCGAAATCATTACCGACTTCATTCATCTTGTCATATAGATCTTTATTAACGGTAGAGTAAATTCTATAGCCATCATTTTTCATTGAACGCGTCGCAAGTATTGAATATTTTTCTCGTAATTTATCTTCTTGTTCAAGACGTTCGGCATCGACTCCGTCTTTTTCCGCAATAATTTCCGCGAGGATATCGACCGTGCGATTCTGAATTTCTTGCGTCAAATAAGGATATCTTTCATTCGCGCGCATGACGGGTTCACGGAAATCCTTTGTAATATCATAGACGATTGCTTCATTGTACTGCTGTTCAGTTATGTAACCAGTTTCCTTCATCCTGAAAAGAACTGTCTTCATCCGATTGATTCCCGGCTGTAAGAATTCTTGTTCTTTCAATCCGCCACCACTTTTAAAAGGGGTATAAGCGAAAGGGGCCTGAGGAAGTCCAGCTATGAAGGCGGCTTGTGGTAAATTCAATTTCGCTGCTTTTAAAGCGAAAATACCACCAGCTGCAGTTTCAATACCTGCAATGTTTTGCCCATTTGAATTACGGCCGTATGGAATAATGTTCAAGTAAGCTTCGAGAATTTCATCTTTTGTCATGAAATGCTCAATTCTCATTGCCAGTAGCATTTCTTTCGCTTTTCGTTCGTATGACACTTCGTTGGTTAAAATTTGGTTCTTAATAAGTTGTTGTGTCAAAGTCGAACCGCCAGTTTGGTTATCGGAGTTCGTTACATCCTGTAATAGTCCGCGGAAAATCGCTTTTGGGACAATGCCCTCATGCTGTGCGAAATACTCATCCTCTGTGGCGAATACTGCATCAATAACGAAAGGGGATACACTTTCGAGTTTCGTCTCTTTCCGTTCTATATCAGAGTTAACTTTACCGATATAGATATTGCCGGCGAGATAAAGTTCGGACGTTTCTTCGTAGGTGAAGATTGCATCCCGCATTTCTTGCTTTGAACGAAGCGGTTCTTTGGCTACCAATGAAGCAAAATAGCCTGCTCCGACTGAACCGGCAAACACTACCAGTGTCAAACCTACTACAATGAATAGAAGAAAAAGGTTCCAGGTGACGCCTGAGGTGATGCGCATCCCTTTAGCCCATTTAGTTTTAGTCATTGTTTCAAGTTTCTCTTCTATTAGATCAATACGATTCTTTTGATGTTTACTCACTTAAATCAACCTCCTGAAATCTTACCTATTATAGCACATTTCCATAAATGCCAATCGATAATATTTGACAACTTTTGAATATCGGTTAGAATTACTGATACATATACTTTCACATGTTGAATGAGTCGAAGTAGTGGTTGGGGAACCGTTTAGAGAGGCAGCGGCTGGTGAAAGCTGTCCGGTAAACCAATCATGAATTACAGCTCTGGAGTGTGACGCGTGCGCAGTGTTATTGCGTTTTGAGTGGAGAATTTTTTCTCAAGCCGGGTGGTACCGCGTTAATACAATAATTAGCGTCCTTGCATGATTTTTTTAAATCGTGTAAGGGCTTTTTTGTTGTCTACTTCCAGGTGCTAAGCGCTTTGAAACTCATTTGACGCGATGCGTTATTACTTAAATTACAGGAGGGGTTAGGATGAAAGAGAAATTGATGGAAGACTTAAAGTGGAGAGGGTTACTCTACCAACAGACGGATGAGGCGGGTCTTGAGGATTTGCTGAATAAGGAGAAAATCTCACTGTATTGCGGCGTCGATCCGACTGCGGATAGCATGCACATCGGACATATCGTGCCATTACTTACGCTACGCCGTTTCCAAATGCATGGACATCGTCCGATTCTACTTGTTGGAGGAGCTACGGGTATGATTGGGGATCCATCAGGCCGCTCGGAAGAAAGACAGCTCCAAACAACTGAACAAATCGATAGAAACGTTGCCGGGATTAAGAAGCAGATGGAACAAATTTTCGATTTCAATTCTGAAAACGGCGCTCAAATGGTGAACAACAATGACTGGGTAGGTTCGATGAGCGTCATCGAATTTTTACGCGATTTCGGTAAGTTGTTAGGCGTTAACTATATGCTTGCGAAAGACAATGTTGCATCACGTCTTGATAGTGGAATTTCTTTCACTGAGTTTTCATATATGCTTATTCAAGGAATTGACTTCAACCATTTATTCAATAATTATGGCTGCAGAGTTCAAATCGGTGGATCGGATCAGTGGGGCAATATTACGACAGGGCTTGAAGTGATTCGTAAAACGCACGAAGAAGAAGTGAAAGCATTCGGTATCACAATTCCACTGGTTACGAAAGCAGATGGTACGAAATTTGGTAAAAGTGCGGGCGGCGCAGTATGGCTTGATGCAGAAAAAACATCACCTTATGAATTCTATCAGTTCTGGATAAATACAGCTGATGCGGATGCTGTTAAATATATGAAAATATTCACATTCATTGAGCGCGAAGAAATCGAAGCGTTTGAAATTACAGTTCAAGAAGAACCACATTTACGGAAAGCGCAACTTAGATTGGCAGAAGAAATGACGCGTCTGATTCACGGTCAGGAAGCACTTGACCAGGCAATCCGTATTTCCAAAGCATTATTCAGTGGTGATTTAAAAACACTAACCGCGAATGAAATGAAAGACGCATTCAAAGATGTCCCTTCGTTTGAAATGGCGAAAGAGGATAAAAACATCGTTGACTTTATCGTCGATTCTGGCGTGTCGCCATCAAGACGACAAGCTCGTGAAGATGTGACAAATGGTGCGATATCATTGAACGGTGAACGAGTGACGGATACGGCATACGAGGTGAGCGCAGCAGATCGTTTGGATGATGCGTTTACGATTGTCCGTCGCGGTAAGAAAAATTACAAAATGGTGAAATTCGTTTAACTGTGGAGATTCATGAAAGCGAAACCCGCAACCCGCAAACTTTTCATTCGGCAGGAAAAAAGAGATGTTTGAGGGCTATGTTAGAAACTCCATAACTGAAGTTAAAACGACTCATTGCAGAATGATTTTATGAGTTTGCCAGTTCGCGGAGGGCATTTGACTTCACAAATCTATTTCCGAGTCTGCACGAAAAATCAGAAATGATTCCTTATGAAATTGACTGAAGAAGAGAATTTAGAGCTGAATTTTCGAACTATGATGGCGACGGCAGGAACTGTCATGGCAATTCGTGAAACTGTGAGGACAACGACGAGAACTGTCATGGCAAGTCATGCAACTGTCGCGGCAACAACTGAAAGTGTCTAGAAATAACATTGCTTATAATGCGAAAGGCTGTTTTCCCTATTAGGAAGGGGAAAACAGCCTTTTTATTTTACGCGTTTCTAACCCACTGCGGTAGTTGTAAATCCGCATAAATTTCCGGGTGAATCATTTTGGCTAATTTCAAAGCGCCTTCAAGGAGCCGCGGGGAAGGGCGACAATACAGTTCTTCTTCCATTACTGAAAGGCGGTCACTTTTCACGGCGTCCAACTCTTTCCAACCGGGCCGTTTCAGAACAACTTCTTTTTTCACTTTATTGATTCGTACTCCGACCCAAGCTAGAAGGATGTAATCAGGTGCTCTATTTAGTACATCCTCCCAGTCAGTCTGAACACTGGCAAATTCGACGTCGCGAAATTCATTCAAAGCTCCGGAAATAGTGCTTATTTCAGTCAGCCAATTAATTTTTCCAGGTGTAAATACAGGCTTTGGCCACCACTCCCAGTATAAAGAAGGGGTAACTTCGACAGTTTCGGCACGTTTTTTCATGTCTTGAATAAATAATAAATACTCTTCTTTAATTTGAAGTGCGTGTTCTTCAATTCCACATGCTTTTCCGACAGTTAACAGATCTTCTGCGATATCATCCAGGCTTTGTGGATCTAATACTAAGTGTGGAATCATTCGCTTCTCGAGTTCTGCGATGTTTTTTTCCATTCCGGGAACACTGAGCGATGCAAGCACTAAGTCAGGTTCATACAATTCCAATTTGTCCATATCAATCGACAAGTCAGGCCCTAATTTGGGTAAAGAATTGATTCCGCTAGGCCAATCAGAAAAATCATCAACTGCAACGAGTTGATCAATGAGGCCAAGGTAGGCAAGTAGTTCCGTATTACTCGGGCAAATCGATACAAGTTTCATATAATCACCTCATAAGTCGTAGTATGTACAGTATATCACGAAAAAAAAGAGCCCTGTGAAGGGCTCTTTTCCAAAGATGCTATTAACGAGAGTAGAATTCAACGATAAGTGATTCGTTAATTTCTGCTGCAAGTTCGCTGCGCTCAGGCATGCGGACGAATTGACCGACTTTAGTGTCTTTGTTGAATGTTACGTATTCAGGAACATAGCTGTTCACTTCAAGCGATTCATTTACAGTATCAAGGTTTTGAGATTTCTCACGGAAAGAAATTTCTTGACCAGGTTTAACGCTGAAAGAAGGGATATCAACGCGTTTACCATCAACCATGATATGGCCGTGGTTTACAAGTTGGCGTGATGCACGACGTGTGCGTGCAAGACCCATGCGGTATACAATGTTATCAAGACGAGTCTCAAGAAGAATCATGAAGTTAACACCGTGTTTACCAGGCATTTTACCTGCTTTGATGAACATCGTTTTGAATTGACGTTCGTTTACGCCAAACATAAAACGAAGTTTTTGTTTTTCTTGTAATTGCTTTCCGTACTCAGAAAGTTTTATGCGTTGGTTAGGACCGTGTTGTCCTGGACCGTAAGGGCGTTTTTCGATTTCTTTTCCTGTGCCTGTAAGTGAAATCCCAAGACGACGGGAAAGTTTCCATGATGGACCTGTATAACGAGCCATGAAAGACTCCTCCTCTATTGTTGGTTTTATTTTGTTGTAAAATAAGAACCAGATGTGTTCAATCCAAATGCCATTCTATCATCTTGCACCCTCGCCTCCGCAGCCAGGAAGTTACTCGATGCACCTTGTAAAAGGAATAGACTGGACAATCTGAAACACACAACTGCTGCAACTATTTTACACAAGTTCCATCATAACAACTATAGAAGTAAGAGTCAAGCGTCATACTTGTAAACTAAGATAAGCCAAATGGTCTATGTAAAGTAATGGTAACTATAGTACCAATGCATTACAATGATAGTAAGACTTATTTGAATTCTATATACAGATTAGGATTGGGGTGATTATGTGACGGATCATCAATTGACGATGTTGAAAATTAAAAGCGATTTGATGGATTTATGGACCAAAGATACTGCTTTGCAATCGTATGAACAATGGTTTAAGGCGTTAAAACCAAAACTAAATCACCATTTTAATATTGCAGAAGCGGATTTTTTCATATATGCCAATAATAGTTTTGTGGCACTTAAAGGTCATAAGTCCGTTTCTAAGAGAGAACAAGCCTTGGTATTTGATGCACTTAAAACCGGAAAAGCGTTTAGCCATGATTCTTTAATCTCGCGAGTTAGAGAGACAGGTTTTAGCTATGCCGATGACTTTCTTCTGTTCCGGAATTTGAAATCTGAACCACTCGGATTGCTGGTTCTGAAATCTACTAATGAATGGAACGCATTTGCTACATCGCCATTTTTACATGAACTTGAAAAGGCGGTAAGCGACCTCATTGAGATAGTAAAGAAAATGGTTTTTCTTATAAAAGAGGAAAAAAGCTCCAAGCGTTTGTTCGGAGTCACCGAATTATTCAATTCAACAATGCAAAGTAATGTGATTTTAGATGGCGTAGTCTCTGCGATATCTAAAAATTTCCCGTCATCTGAAGTGGGACTTCTTTTATCACATGATCAAAAAGGGGTGACGCATAACTATAAGTTAATTGATTACATGAACGAAAGACCGTCTGCGATGAATGCGTTTGTATCGGGTGAAACGACAAAGGAAGTAATGCCTGAATTGTCATGCAGGCTGATTAATGCACCAATTAGAGGAAGACAAGGTATCTATGGTGTGTTGCAAATTAAAGCACCAATTGACCTCGTTTTTTCATCGACACAGAAAAAGTTTATCAGTATGGTAGTAAATACAGCAGGAAGTGCACTGGAAAAAGCGATTCTACATGATCAATCCCACCGTGTTATCGAAGATTTACAACTTGTCAATGAAACGTCGAAAAAATTGAATAGCAATATGCATTTTGGAGAAATGACAGCATTTTTGAAACAGCAATTGCTGAAAGCGTTTCGGCCAGCAGAAATTGCATTTGTTTTTAACAATGAACAAGATGGTTATGACCTCTCTCAATTAAGTTCAGATTTTTTTCGTACGGAATCAGGCAAGAATTATATTGAATTCTCATCGAAATACTTGAGGAGTGGCAAAGAAGCTTTATTTGATGCGAATTTTAGCCGAACCATGAACGAATCTATTGGTTACGAGTCAATCATAGCGATTCCGATTGTGAATCAAGAGGTACTTACGGGTTTCGTTGTACTACTGCATATGGATCAATACTTCTTTTCATTCGACAGCTTCAAACTCATGCAATCACTTATTGGACACTCTTCGCTTGCACTTGCGAACTCGGTATTACGCGACCAGTTACAGGAACTTGTTGATAAAGATCACTTAACCAAACTCTATACAAGAAGTTACGTAGATAAGATTATTGAAAAGTCGATTGTTGATGATGAAATGGGTGTCTTTGTTCTCGTAGATGTCGATGACTTCAAGAAGATAAACGACACATATGGTCATGTAACTGGTGATGATGTGCTGAAGCAGATCGCTACCATCATACTTGCAGAGGTATCCGGTAGAGGGGTTGCGGGAAGATGGGGTGGAGAGGAAATCGCTATCTTTTTGCCGTTGACAGAATTTCAAGAAGGGGCATTATTTGCGGAACGACTGGTTAAACTTATTCCTGCTGCCACTGAACCCTCAATTACGGTATCGATAGGGATGCATAACTGGACGTCTAAAAGACAGTCGACTTATAAAGAGCTGTTTCAACACACTGACAAAGCACTGTATATAGCGAAAAATAACGGTAAAAACCAAGTAGTAATCCATGAAGAAACCAGTTATACCTTTTCCTAACTGTGATTAAAGAGTAAACTAATAGATGTAGAGTTAGAATATTCTTTAAACATAAGGAGGGCAATGGAAATGGACAAAAAAAACCTTCACAAAGATACGATTGTCATTCATGAGGGATATGATGATAAGGAACATCAGGGGAGTTTAGCGGTGCCACTTTACCAAACATCGACCTTCTCGTTTGAAACAGCATTGCAAGGGGAGAATCGCTTTTCAGGTGTAGAGGGAGGGAACATTTACTCCAGGCTTGGTAATCCGACTGTCCGCGTGTTAGAAGAGCGTATGACAGCTCTTGAGAACGGAAAAGGTGCACTTGCGTTTGGTTCGGGGATGGCAGCAGTCAGTACGATTCTCGTCCACTTGACGAAATCGGGTGATCATATTCTGTGTTCACGTGGAATTTATGGCTGCACATTTGGACTTCTTGGTATGCTGAATGAGAAATACAATATCTCGCATGACCTTATTCAAATGAAGTCAGAAGAAGAGATTGAACGGGCTATTACACCGGAAACGGTCTGTATATATATTGAAACGCCTATCAATCCAACAATGGAACTTGTCGATATTCAGGCGGTCGTAAATGTAGCTAAACGTCATGGACTTCGAGTTGTAGTAGACAATACTTTTTCGTCGCCCTATTTGCAAAATCCGCTCGATTTCGGTGCGGACTTCGTTTTGCATAGCGCAACAAAGTATATTAACGGTCACGGAGATGTCATAGCTGGGCTTCTTGTCGGAGCCGACAAAGAAGAGATGGAGTCAATTCGTATGTCTGTGCAGAAAGATTTCGGAGGCATCATATCGCCATTCGATGCTTGGCTTTTAATCCGCGGATTAAAAACGCTATCGGTTCGCATGGAGCGCCATACCTCGAATGCAGAAAAAGTGATAGCTTATTTAAAAGGTCAGAAGCTTGTTGAAGAAATCTATTATCCGTTCGATAAAGACAATCCACAATATGAAATAGCGAAACGTCAAATGAGAGCAGGAGGCGGCCTGATTTCATTTACAGTTAAAGGTGGTAAAGAAGGGGCTCAGCTATTCATGGATAGCCTTTCTCTCATTAAGATTGCAGTCAGCCTAGGAGACGCAGAAACGCTTATCCAGCATCCTGCGACGATGACACATTCTGTTATTCCTGAGGCGGAGCGACTACAGATGGGTATCACTGATTCTTTACTAAGGCTTTCAGTCGGTCTTGAACATGCCGAGGATCTCATAGCTGACTTCAAAGCGGCATTCGCAATCATGGAGACAGTGATTACCGAGCGGGCTTAAAATAAGAAAATCGCCAGGCGCCTGGAAACTAGATACTATTTTAAGCGAAAAAACTTATACTTTTTTATCTTTGAACAAATAGGACAGGAACCTCTCTGCTATAATTAACAACAGAGCAGGATTTCATAATTGTTGAGCAATGAAAAAACTGCCTTGGCACCGATTGTCTGGTGGCCAGGGCAGCTTGTTGTTCAAAGATGTTTGACTAGTACCTCGACAAGATGTTCCAGTCCAGCCTGATCTTCTTTTGTGAAGCGATTCAACTCGGGGCTGTCGATGTCAAGGACACCAAGTAAGACACCATCTTTTAAAATAGGAATGACAACTTCAGACTGGGAAGCTGCATCGCATGCAATATGTCCTGGGAAAGCATTGACGTCCGATACGATAATGGATTTTTTTGTTTCAGCAGCTGTTCCGCAGACGCCTCTTCCAAGGGGAATACGAATGCACGCTGGAAGACCTTGGAAAGGACCAAGCACCAGTTCTCCGTCATCCATTAAGTAAAAACCGACCCAATTGATGCGGTCGAAAAATTGATTGAGTAAAGCAGAAGCGTTGCTCAAGTTTGCGTACATATTTCTCTCACCCGTCAACAATGCGTCCAATTGACTTGAAAGTTGTTCATATTTCACTTTTAAATCAGTGGCATAGTCAATTTCTTGAAACAAATAGAACACCCCTTGTTAAGTATATTTTGTTTAAATAAGTATACATATTAAGACGTTTATAAACAAATTTTGTCGATTATTAGGGTGGAAAACAGGTTTTTCCCTATAAATCATTCATATTCGCAACCAAAAGGGTTTAAACGTGGTACTATATAGGATAATATCATGGTACAGTGACTTGGACAGGGGGACCACGATGAAAATCATCATCATTGCCATACTAGTAGTTATTATATTAACGACAATCGCCTTCTTATTCAGGCGTAAACATATCCAGGAAATTGGTCGGTTGGAGCAGGAGAAGCTACAAATTCAACACAAACCTATCTTAGAAGAGATGACAAAAGTGAAACAACTGAACATGACAGGCGAAACCGAAGAGAAATTCGAACGGTGGCGTAGCGAATGGACAGAATTGATGGACGTACATATGCCAAAAATCGATACATTATTATTTGATGTAGAGGATGTAGTAGATCGTTTCCGTTTTAGAAAAGCAACAGGATTAGAGAAAGAAATTCAAGAGAAAGTTCGATTTTGCGATAAAAAAATGAATAATATTTTGCAAGAGCTAAACGAACTCGTTGGCAGTGAAGAAAAAAATCGCATTGAGATGGAAAAATTAAAAGAGCAGCATCGTGCCGCTCGCAAAGCGGTACTCGCTCATCAACATTCGTTTGGGATGACAGCGAATCCACTTGAAAAGGAACTGGAATCATTTAACCCGAAATTCGCAGAATATGACGAGTTGACAGCGAATGGCAATTATTTGTTGGCACGGGAAATTGTCATGGCATTATCAGCAAAGGGAGATCATGTTTTTACGTTAATCCACGAGATCCCATCGTTGCTTTCTGAAATACAAAGCAAAATTCCAGCATCGATTCGTGAACTACGAAATGGAACGAGAGAGATGGAAGAACAGTCCTATTATTTGCAACACCTAGAACTGACAAAACAACTTAGAACAATTGAGATTGAACTTGAAGAACTATTGTTAAAAATGGCTGATCTTCAAATTGAATCTGTTCAACAGTGTACAAGTGAAATAAATGATCGCATTGATTCGTTTTACGATGCGCTTGAAAATGAAGTGAATGCAAAGCATTATGTAGATGAGTACTACAATCAAATTGCTGAGAGGCTTCACGCAATAACGATATTGACAAGAGAAACTTCAGACGAGGCGGCTTTTGTTCAGCAAAGTTATCGAATGGATGAAAAAGAAGCACAAATTCCACAGCTGGCTCTCAAAAAGTTAGGTTCTCTCGACAAACGATTTGGTGTGCTTATTTATAGGCTTGAGGAACAATTATCTGCTTATTCGGGATTACAGGAAGAGTTGCAATCCATTTTTGAAGAACTAGAGCAAATTGCTGTTGAACAGGAAAGTTTCACAAATCGTATGAAAAACTTGCGGATTGATGAAAATAATGTTCGAACTAAACTGGATGAACTGTCGCGTAAATTACAAAATTCAGAACGTATGCTACATAAGGGGAATATCCCAGGTATACCAGATGATATGGAAGCACGTCTTGAAGAAGCAGATGAACAAATTTATATTGTGACACAAAGTTTACAGGAAGTACCGCTTAATATGAGTCTTGTCGATTCTTATTTGGAGAACGCAGGGAAAGCTATAAATGATGTATCTATAAAAGTTGAAGAGATGCTTGAGAATGTATTACTGATTGAGTGGATCATCCAATATGGAAACAGATACCGTGCATCCAATCCGGAAGTTCACGCCCGCTTGTTAGATGCTGAAGAGTCATTCAGACAATTCCGTTATGCAAAAGCATTGGAAGAAGCAGCGACAGCGGTTGAAGAAATGGAACCGGGTGCTATGAAACGAATTGAAGAACTTGTGAAAGAACATGTCTGAGTTAAAAAGTAGACTACAAATAGCCACCGGCATATAATGCAGGTGGCTTTGTCACGCATTGAACTTGATTCAGTAATTTTTTTGTACTGAAAGCGAAGCGTTAGCTAAAGTAGTACCCACTTCTATAAGTGGTGGGATCAATGCTGAAATGCGTATTTAATGTAAAATGAAAGGAAGATTCACATGATTTATTTTGATAATAGCGCTACAACAGCTCCTGATGAGGGTGTGCTTACATCTTTCATAGAAGTGAACAAGCGCTTTTTTGCGAATCCCGCTTCAATACATCTTGCTGGAAAGGAAGCCGAGGCGCTTCTTGAACGATCGAGAGAACAGATCCTATCGATTCTTGGTGCACATGATGGAGAGCTTTTATTCACATCGGGTGGTACGGAAGCCAATAATTTAGCGGTAATCGGTTTTGCACGTGCTTTGCGTGCTAGAGGCAACCATCTCATCACAACAAAAATTGAACATCCATCTGTTCTTCATTCAATGGGATATTTAGAGACGCAAGGGTTTGAAGTGGATTATTTGTCAGTTGATGAGCAAGGAATGATCTCTGTTGAAGAGTTGAAAAGTAAACTTCGGAAAGATACAATACTTGTCAGTATTATGCATGTCAATAATGAAATCGGTACAATACAGCCAATTGCTGAATGTGCACGCCTCATTAAAGAAAATACAAGAGCACTATTTCATTCGGATGCTGTTCAAAGTTTCGGAAAACTACCCGTTTCGTTAACTGGAGATGGTCCGGACGCAATAACGATTTCAGCCCATAAAATTAATGGCTTGAAAGGTTCGGGCATACTAGCATTAAGAAAAGGAATGGCACCAGAAGCAATTAGTTATGGCGGCGGCCAGGAAAGTGGTATTCGCAACGGTACCGTATCCGTAGCGAATGCAGTGACGATGGCAAAGGCGATACGGATGAGTGCGATAGAAATCGAGCAGAAGGATTTCAGGCAATGGAGAAATCGGCTTATAGGCTTTATCGGGCAATTTGAGAACGTTCGTGTACTTGCCCCTGATAAGGCAGCACCGCATATTTTAGCTGTCGCTTTTTATAAAGTAAAAGGGGAAGTTGCAGTTAATTTCTTTCAAGAAAACGGTATTACAATTTCTACATCTAGCGCTTGTTCATCGAAAAGTGGCACTGCGGGGCATGTAATAGAAGCTATAGGTGTTAATGGGAAATTTAAAAACGGAGTAATCCGTATCAGCTTTGGAAAAAATAATATAGAACAGCATGTAGTGGAATTCGAGCAAGTATTTGCACGGTTCATGGAACTGCTTGGAAGGGGAAATAAGTAATGGAATGGAACGAACTATTGATACGCTATGGAGAGATATCATTAAAGGGACGAAACAGGAATGTATTCGTCAAGAAATTAAGAAACAATATTAAAGATGCTTTGAGTGATTTGAAAACGGTAATCATTAAACCTGAACGTGATCGCATGTTTCTTTTTGCGGAAGACAAAAGCGATATGGAAGAAGCGATAGCTCGTTTGCCACATATTTTCGGCATTCAATCTTTCAGTCCAGTTGCAAAATGTGAAGCGACGCTTGAAGCGATTAAAGAAAAAGCCTTAGAAATCATTGGGGCAAACGAAACAGCTGGAAAAACGTTTAAAGTTGAAGTGAGACGTACAGACAAAAGGTTTCCGCTTGTGACAAACGAGTTGCAGCTAGAAATTGGGTCACATGTGTTACGTAGCTTCCCAGACCTCATTGTGCAAATGAAAAAACCTGATATCGTGCTACTCATTGATATTAGAATAGAAGGAGCTTTCTTAACAGCTAAAGTATATGAAGGTGCAGGCGGTATGCCGGTAGGTTCAAATGGACATTCAATTCTAATGCTTTCAGGTGGTATCGATAGCCCAGTTGCAGGCTATCTTATGATGAAGCGCGGTGTGTCGATTGATGCAATTCACTTTGCCAGTCCGCCATTCACAAGTGATTTGGCTAAAAAGAAAGTGATGGACCTTGCAGAGAAGTTAAGTTCATTCGGAGCAGCAGTTAGGCTTCATATAATACCATTCACTGAAATCCAACAAGCGATTGTCAGTCAAGTACCTGATAATGTTTCAATGACGACAACGCGGAGATTAATGCTTCAAATTGCTGATAAAGTGCGTGAAGAAGAAGGTGCGCTCGCAATTGTAACAGGGGAAAGCCTTGGACAAGTTGCTAGTCAAACGCTCGAAAGCTTAACGGCTATTAACGCTGTGACCTCTTCCCCTATTTTGCGCCCGCTCATTGCAACGGACAAACTGGATATTATAGATATTGCCCAAAAGATTGGCACATACGACATTTCAATTAGACCCTATGAAGATTGCTGCACAATCTTCTCGCCTTCAAACCCGAAAACAAAACCAAAGCTTGAAAAAGTAGCTTATTATGAAAGCTTTACTGATTTCGAGCCAATGATTGAAGAAGCGATTGAAAAACGACTAATCGTTGAACTACCACTTCAACAAAAGGACGACTTCGAAGACCTTCTTTAATGTTAGAATAAATTACTGTTTACATCCACTGTATGAAATTCCGTTTGCGATGCATTCTATACGCACATAGAAGTTAGTACCAAAGTTAAAGGCATCAATTTAAGTGGATTAGGGATAATGGGAACTCAATCAAATTGAAGAACGATATGTTGAACAAATAAGTATCTGTATAAACTGTACGAAGGCATCGTCTAGCGCCTGAGCAAATTCAGTGAAATTCTTTATCCCGCATTAACGGGCAGTAAAAGCCCGAATGGTTAGGGCAAACGAGGAGGAATTGCAGTTCATTCCTCCCTGTTGGTTACTTAGGCTTTGCCACAGGACGTGGCGCACTTAGCCTAAGTTCTTTAAACAATCAGTGGGGATGAAGCCCTCCTCTGATTGAAGATTAACTTTATTTCAACCAATATAAAAGCTGCATCGGACATTGTCTGATGCAGCTTTTTGGCTTATATAGTGTAAGCAAAAGAATGGTTGCTTAAACTAATCTTAATTATTTGGCGTTATTTACCACTTATTATTCGCGCATGAATTTTATTAACTTGTGCATTCTAACTGCACAAGGAGGTGATAAACATGGCGAACAACAACAGCGGCAACTCGAATCAGCTAGTAGTTCCAGGCGTAAGACAAGCACTTGATCAAATGAAAAATGAAATTGCAGCAGAATTTGGCGTACAAATGGGGCCAGACGCATCATCGCGTGCCAACGGATCCGTCGGCGGAGAAATTACTAAGCGATTAGTGCGTCAGGCGCAACAACAAATGAATGGCAATAAATAAAGATTTATTCAATGAAAAGATGTTTCGGAACAACTTTTCGCTAATATAGTGTAAGCAAAAATGCAGATGTTTAAACTATTTTATGTAATTGGTGGACATTACCATAACAAATAAATGCATAAAGTTTTATAAACGGCACATTCTATGTGCACAGGAGGTGACAAACATGCCAAACAACAACAGTGGTAATTCAAATCAGTTAGTAGTTCCAGGCGTAAGACAAGCACTGGATCAAATGAAAAATGAAATTGCAGCAGAATTTGGTGTACAAATGGGACCAGATGCATCATCACGTGCTAATGGTTCGGTCGGTGGAGAAATTACAAAACGACTAGTGCGTCAAGCGCAACAACAAATGAGCGGGTACCAAAAATAACTCTTTAACTGTGAGGCTGGTTTAGGTATTATCTAAAACAGCTTTCGCTTATACAGTGTTATCAAAAGTACAGTTGCTTAATCAATTCAAAGTGATTTACAAACTTTACCACCTATAATTTTGCATGAATTTCTGCATCTAGCACATTCTAATTATACAAGGAGGTGGCAATCATGGCGAACAACAACAGCAGCAACAACTCGAATCAGCTATTAGTTCCAGGCGTACGACAAGCATTGGATCAAATGAAAAATGAGATCGCAACAGAATTTGGCGTACAAATGGGACCAGATGCATCAGCGCGTGCCAACGGATCCGTCGGCGGAGAAATTACAAAGCGCTTAGTGCGACAGGCTCAAGAACAGATGAAGGGTCACTAAGAATAATTGTTTAATGAAAAGCTGTTCCGGAATTATTCCGGAACAGCTTTTCATAATTTTTACAAGTATTAGCTAGTAAAGAATGAATTACTCTTAGGTTTATTTAGAAAAGTAAATTAGTTTTGAATTATCGGTACTTTATTTGTATACTTAGATGATACATCTAAGGGGGAATTTGCATGAATCGTGAACAACTGATTGCGCCAGAACAATATAACCTTGTCAGTGAATTTGAAAAGTATGCAACAGGTACAGGAAAAAAAGCGCTAATTTATGTTAATGCAGAAGGAAACAAGAAGGAAATTACATATGATGAATTAATCACTTTAGCGAATAAGGCAGCCAATGTCTTCAAATCGAACGGACTTGAAAAGGGTGATGTCGTTCTTGTCATGGTTCCAAGGCTAATCGAAGCATATGTGACGTATATCGGCGCCCTTAAAGCGGGACTTGTCGTAATCCCGAGTTCAGAAATGTTACGGTCTTCCGATATTGAATATCGATTGGCACATAGTGATGCTAAAGCAATCGTTGCGTTCGATGCGTTTACTGATCAATTTAGCGAAGTAAAAAACATAGGGGATGTCAAGGTATTCGTTGTTGGACAGGCTAAGAAAGATCAACTTTCATTAACCGATCTAATGGAAACTGCATCAACGGCGTTTACAGCACCACAAACGAAAAGTTCGGACATGGCATTTCTATCTTACACATCAGGCACGACGGGGAAACCAAAAGGTGTCGTACATACACACGCTTGGGGGTATGCGCACTTACGGACAACAGGAGCAAGCTGGTTGGGTATCAATGAAGGTGACGTAGTCTGGGCTACTGCTGCACCAGGATGGCAAAAGTGGATTTGGACACCTTTCTTATCCGTAATTGGTAGCGGCGCAACGGGACTTGTATATGACGGGAAGTTTGATGTGACGACTTATTTAGAGTTGATTGGTAAATATCAAGTGAATGTATTATGTTGTACGCCAACGGAATACAGGTTTATGGCGAAGGCCGAAAACCTTGGGGATTTTGATCTTTCTTCTATTCGTAGTGCGGTTTCGGCTGGAGAACCGCTTAACCGTGAAGTAATTGATATATTTGATAAGACTTTTTCGCTTTCAGTAAGAGATGGCTATGGGCAGACGGAAAACACATTACTCGTCGGGACGATGCTAGGTATGGAGGCGCGGAAGGGTTCTATGGGAAAACCGACGCCTGGCAATAAGGTCGACATTATCAATGACGAAGGAAATCCAGCGGTTGTTGGGGAAGTTGGGGATATTGCGGTACACGTATCGACACCTGCGTTATTCAAAGAGTATTTAAAAGATCCGGAACGGACAACAATGCAGTTCCGAGGTGATTATTACGTAACGGGTGATCGTGCAAAAATGGATGAGGATGGTTATTTCTGGTTTGAAGGTCGCGGGGATGACATTATTATCAGTTCCGGCTACACAATCGGACCATTTGAAGTAGAGGATGCATTGACGAAGCATCCCGCAGTCCGTGAATGCGCAGTCGTTGCGAGTCCGGATGAAGTCAGGGGGAATATCGTCAAAGCATTCGTGGTGCTACGTGACCCTGAAAGGAAAAATGAAGAGGGTCTTATTAAAGACTTGCAGGATCACGTGAAAAGTTTGACAGCGCCTTATAAATATCCACGTAAAATTGAATTCCTGGATACTTTGCCGAAAACTGCTTCAGGAAAAATCATGCGAATTGAATTAAGGAAAAAAGAACAACTGTAAATCATTCCAGAAAACAAACCGCTTAAAAAGCACGGGTTATTCCGTACTTTTTAAGCGGTTTTTGGTGTTTACGAGTAGGTTGTCAGTATTCTAAATAATCTCATCTTTACGTAGTGAATTAATGGGGCTATACTTAGTTTATTATTTCGGTAATCAAAATATATGGGGGCGTCGTGATGCAAACAGAAAAAAGCGGTGTCCTTTGGGCAATCGGTTCGTATCTTATTTGGGGGATTATGCCGATTTATTGGAAAAGCCTTGAGCATGTCGCAAGTGCTGAAATATTAGTGAGTCGCATCGTGTGGGCATTTGTTCTAACGTTAGTAGTAGTTCTTCTTATGAAAAATGGACGTCATCTTAAGGCGGATATAAAAACCTTGTGGATCTCGCAAAGAGACTTTTGGGCTTTGTTCGCTGCTTCAGCACTTGTTTCAACGAACTGGTTTATCTACATATGGGCAGTGAATCATAACTATATTGTCCAAACAAGTCTTGGTTACTATATTAACCCGCTTATATCGGTACTACTTGGAATCTTTTTCTTGAAAGAAAAGTTGTCAAGAGCACAGCAAGTTGCTTTTTTACTGGCGGCAACAGGAGTCACAATTTTGACGATTTCGTACGGTAAGTTTCCATGGTTGGCATTTACACTGGCAATAACGTTTGCAGTTTACGGTCTTATCAAGAAACAAATTAAGCTAGATGCACTTCGTGGGTTGACAATTGAAACGTTCTTCATTGTTCCGTTCGCTGTCATCTATTATGTGTGGCTATTCATGGAAGGCAATGCAGTGTTCTTACATTCTGACATCAAGACGGACATTTTACTTATCCTAACAGGTATAGCAACGGCTTTACCACTTATTATGTATGCAAAAGGCGTACAAAGAATTCCGCTATATATGGCTGGATTTCTTCAATACATAGCCCCAACGATGATGCTGTTTCTCGGAGTTGTTGTGTACAAAGAAACGTTCGGAAAAATTGAGGTATTGTCATTCGCTTTCATTTGGGCAGCATTGTTACTCTTTACGGTATCTAAACTAATTGAAGTGATGAAAATGAAGAAGAGCCTCCTTTAAATTAGGAGGCTACTGAAAAAGGCTAACTTTATATGTTGAAGTAAAGAATTACATCAAACCCGTTCTGGTATTTTGGGGATGTCTAGGCTAAATATATTCATCTGTTCATACATTAACTGAAAAAAAAGGAGGATAATATTGATTAATAAAATAGATATTATAAATCCGAAACTTGCTAAGGAGGTATTGAGCGTTCAAATTGCTTCGTATAAGGTAGAGGCGGAGTTGATTGATTTCTATGACATTCCGCCATTAAGGGATTCGGTTAGCACATTGCAACAATGTGGCGAAAATTTCTATGGATGCTATTTAGATGGAGAGTTAAGCGGAGTCATTTCTATAAAGGCAGAAGAGAATCTAATAGATATTCATCGGTTGATGGTGCACCCAAAACATTTTAGAAAAGGAATTGCCAAGAGATTATTAGATTTCATTGAAAGCGTCGGAGAAGGGAATGAAAAACTGATCGTATCAACGGGTTCTAAAAATGCACCAGCAATCTCCTTCTATGAAAAAAATGGATTCATAATAACTGGAGAAACAAAAGTAATGGAAGGTTTATCAATAACTTCATTTGAAAAGAAAATAACTCGATATCGCTAACAGCCTTCTTTCCTAGTAGAGCCATATTGTGAAACCCATCTGATAAGTACACGTCTATTAGTAGAAAGGGGGGATAATATGAAAGAGTTATCAATGCTATTTATTATACTAGGAACTTTACTAGTAGGGAGTTTTCAAAAGGAACAAATAGAAACAAAAACGGGGTATTTAGATTTAAAAGAAAAAAGTGGAATAGCTATATTCAGTAAAGCGGTGAGTGATTCGACCAGCGAACTAGGAATCGTTAATATGGTAAATCCGTCGTATAGATTCGACCTTGGTGAAGAATCATATTCCCTTTGGATTTCAGAAGACAATGGAACAATAATGAATACAAAAGACACTCATACTATTTACAGACTTTCAACTAGCTCAGTTCAAGAGGTTAATGGGTTTGTTAATAGAGATTAAACCTTCTTCAACGAACGAAGCAGTTAGTTGAAGAAGGTTAACCAAGCATTCTGCCGATGAATATAATGAAAGTTAATACGATTGAAAAAACTGACATGAAAATTATAGTAAATATACCTCTTGCCATTGCCTTCCATTCCCTTACATCCTTTAACCCGATGACTCCAAGAAAAAATGTTATCACTGTTATGCCTAAGACAATATCTAATGAATAAAGCCCTATGATTTTTGTGGTAAAACTAAAAAAATCTGCAGACGATATTGCGATTAAAAACAGAGGAATACAAAGTAAAGAAAGTATAAAGGACAATGAATTAATAGTTATTTCCATTCCATTCCACTCCCTTCTAAAAATCCTTTTCAATTTTAATAAATCTTCACGTACATATCCTTTACTTTTTTAGAGCTTAGAGCTCATCTATATGATAAAACAGGATTAAAAAATATAGTATATATGTTGAATTAAAGAATCTCATTGAATCTGCTATGGTGCTCAATAATGAGAGAGTTGTAATTCGGTGTGTGGATTGTAGAACGCTTGGCGCTTTGGGGATGCCTCTCGCTGTAAGACTGGATTAGCGCTTCGCATCCAGTCTTACGACTTCGGCGACCCCTTTGCCGCGCCTGCGCTAGGGTGTTCATTATAGAGAGAAATATGATTTTGAGATGTATATGCTGAGATTATAATGTGATTACTTTTTGCTACTATTTATATTCAAGAAAGACGTGCCCCGGCTTGCAGATTTCATCGTAGATAATGAAAAGCTCTTTCTCACATAGACCATCCAGCGCAGGCGCGATAAGACTGAAAGTGGTCTTCTTTCTGGCTTATCGCGGGAGGCATCCACAAAGCGTCGAAGCGGTATTCGTAGGATTTTTATTTCATTCCAATTATTGTTTTTTTCAGTAGCCTTTCAAAAGCCCTTGTAAAGCGCATACGTTGTATTCATTTGTTCAACATATATAGAGCTAGGGATAAGTGAGTTAATAATGCCGAAATACTTTAAAACATATTTTTAAAATTTTTATGGAGAAATCAGGTTATGGAGATAGGGTAATGCCATAAAATGAAAGAATTAGGAGTAAGTACATACTTAAGACGAAGATAAATCATGATTGTTCCATCGCGCTCCAATTTCATAAGTACACGAAGTGCTAAAGCTTTTTGGGACGAAAGAATAGAGGGGCATAGACCTGGATAATAGCCGCCAAAGATGTTATTTTGGCGGCTGAAACTTTCTTTAGGGTTTTCTCTTTTTTACTAGTAATGAAGTGTCAATTTCTATATGGTATCACATGATTACATGCATACTCTTTTGCTAATAGTAAGCAATATAACGTGTAAGAGTGCCCGAAATTGCATCTTCGGACACTTACAATCCCTATAGAAAGTCATCTATTCTTTTCTTTCAAAACAACTGTATTTTTCACTTGAACATTGTAGGAACGCGACAGGCAACTATTCACAACATGATGACCCAAAAAAAGTGTGGCTAGAAGTGACGGAGTCACTTCTAGCCACACATGCCTCACGGTAAAACTGTCGTGATTAGTTCGCCGAAAGCGAACCGGAAATGGTCCAGTGAAAATGGGTTTTTCCAAGCCTTAATACCAGTGTTTTATGCAAATAAATGGTTAATCAACAGACGTAATTGTAGATTGAAAGGTTCTTACTAAAGTAGTTGAGCTTTTCAATGTTGAAATCATATGTATTGCTATAAAACGGTAATCGACAGGCGGTGTTGCTTTTCTTTTATAAATAAATTCGCTGCACTTTCTCCCAGAAGGAGTTATTTTTCAGTTTCACAGTTTTCACAGTTTTATCGCTTAATCTAATTTCCACACTTTCAACTTGGCGAATCCCCAGCGCTTCATTGTCAGCAGCAACTAAAGGGAAAACGTTGCCATCCTGATGAACTTTTAGTTGGAATTTACGTTCGCCACTCATTATGAAGGACGAGCCAAGTGTTCTGTATTTATTATTGTTTACGGAAGCAAGCTCAGTCACTTGGAAACACCGAAGTAGTGGATCAACGACCGCTCCATTGACAGACTTATTGTAAGCAGTACTGCCAGTCGGTGTGGAAATTATTAGACCATCACCGAGGAATGTTTCGAATAATTTATCATCTATAATGACATCCAGGACGAATGTCCGAATGATATTCGAGCGAATACTGAATTCATTTAGGCAATAGAATGGTTGGTGATCATCAATCTTTACTTCGATAAGTGGATACTTTCTCACTTCAAGACCTTCTTTACGAATGGTCTGCGTCATTTCGTAAAGATTGTTATAATGAAAATCACAATAAAGTCCGGGTTTACCTGTTAAAGAAATACCTGCATATAAACAATCCTGTCGGAAACCGGTTTTTCGAACCGCTTGTAAAAAAGAACCATCGCTACCGATGCTGATGATAATATTTGCATCTTTATCGTTGTCGGTCATTGTAAAACCCTCATGAATCAACGCATCTGCCACTTTGGATTTTTTATCAAGTGAATCTTCATCATGTTTACTGTAAATAAAAATATTCATTCGATCTGTCATTACACAAAGCCCCCTCTGAATAAGTTATACTGATTTTACCACGTGGTGAAACATTTTGGTGTGTCCGAACGTATAAGTTAATGGAATGAAAAAGGAGGAATTTGAAATGACAATTAAACGATGGATTGCAATCATCGTAGCTGCAGCACTTGTTTTTGTGTCAATAGGCATAAATTCACTATCGTACATATTTACGAGAGATTTCAACGGATTCTTTGAAGACATGATGGCAACTTCATCTTCGGGGTATGAGGAAGCGATTATTGAGGAAGGAACGGGTAAGGATAAAATCGCTGTTCTTTCTCTTGATGGGGTTATTCAGGACTTAGGGGATACGTCATCCCTTTTCCAATCTGCAGGTTATAATCATCAGTATTTCATGAATCAGTTGTCTGAAATTCTTGAAGATACTAATGTAAAAGGCGTTGTGCTTGAAGTGAATTCACCAGGTGGCGGAGTCGTTGAATCAGCGGACATTTATGATGCTCTCCGTATGATTCAAGTAGAAAGAGAGATTCCGCTGTATGTTTCGATGGGCGGAATGGCTGCTTCAGGCGGTTATTATGTATCAGCTCCAGCTGATAAGATATTTGTTAATCGTGAAACGATTACAGGTTCAATCGGTGTCATTATGGAAAGTGTTAACTATGCGAAACTTGCTGAGAAATACGGCATTGATTTTAACACGATTAAAACAGGTCCATATAAAGATATTATGAGTGGATCTCGTGAGATGAAAGATGAAGAACGCGTAATGCTTCAAGAAATGATAAATGATTCCTACGAACGCTTTGTTGATATTATCGAAGAAGGTCGCGGCATGACAGAGGCTGAAGTGAAAAAAGTAGCTGATGGCCGTATCATGAATGGGCGTCAGGCAATCGAAGCTGGGCTTGCAGATGAATTCGGCAAGGCGGGTGATGTTATTGCTGCCATGAAAGAAGATTATAATCTTCAAGATGCCACAGTCTTTGAGTATACGTCCCTTGATAGCTGGACTTCAATACTCGGCGTGAAAGCAGGAAATATGTTTGGCGGTAATATTGAGTCTGAACTAATCGGTAAGTTATTAAACGATTATAATGCACCACGGATGATGTATTTGTATGGTGAAAAATAAGGAGGGCTAGCGAATGTCGGAACACATCGAACAACAACCGGATCTGACGGGGAATTCCACTGCTGCGACGCCTATTCCAGATTACGAGACTATTCAAACTGAACATTATCGGGCGAAGTATGCGGGTTTCTGGACGCGACTATGGGCATATACAATCGATCTTCTTGTTTTATCAGCAATAAGCGGGATTATCATTAAACCGATTTTTCGAGTTGCAGGTTGGGAGATTACAAATCCCTCATTCTTCTTCTTCAGCACCTATAAAGTTACTATCCTTATTTTGATGTTACTTTACTTTGCGCTTATGACGAAGTATTTACAGCAAACAGTAGGGAAGATGATCATGGGCATAAGAGTAGTGGCTAAAGACGAGGGTAAGCTTACGTGGGGGTCTGTCATATTCCGCGAAGTCATCGGAAGATTCATATCCAAAATGTTGGTCATCCCTTATCTGCTGGTCCTATTTATGCCTAGAAAAGAAGCATTGCATGACTTATTCGCCGATACTGTTGTTGAACATGAGCATTCTTATGAAAAAGAGATGGTTGTAGATTACCGTAAACGGATTGAGGGACAACAGTTGCAAGACGGTACTATCATTTAGTAAGATAGACTTAGAAGAGGAGGCGTCTTAATGGCTAACGTTACATTCAAGAACAACCCTGTTACATTGCTTGGAAAAGAAGTTGCAGTAGGTGATACTGCGCAAGATTTTACAGCACTTGCGAACGATTTGAGTCCGGTGACACTTGCCGATTCAAAAGGGAAAATCAGGTTAATCAGTGTGATTCCTTCAATTGATACGGGTGTCTGTTCAACACAGACGCGTAAATTTAACGAAGAGGCTGCTTCTCTTGGGGATGACGTTCAAGTATTGACGATTTCTGCCGATCTTCCTTTTGCACAAGCGAGATGGTGTGCTGCTGAAGGTATTGCAAATCTACAGACATTATCCGATCATCGCGATTTATCATTTGGAGAAGCGTACGGCGTCGTAATGAAAGAACTTCGCTTGCTTGCACGTTCTGTCTTCGTTATCGATAAAGATGATAAAGTGACGTATGTTGAGTATGTCGGCGAAGGTACAGACCATCCTAACTATGAACAAGCAATCTTAGCGGTAAAAGAATTAACGAAGTAACTAAAAAATACTAATGAAAACCCACTCGGAAACGGGTGGGTTTTGTGAGTTGAGGGATAACTAAATGACAACTAATACAGAAAAAATATTTTCATTCATTGATGCATATGCAGAATCTACAGAAGTACTTTACCTGGAAGCAACCATTGATATTTGTCAAAAATGGCTTTCAGGAGAATCGCAACCTGCGGTATCAGAAACAGTAACTAAAGAGGATATCCGTAGAGGTATCCAGCTTGCAGTCCTGAAGGGGATGAAGCAAAATGTACAGCCTAACCACCAGATGACTCCTGATTCAATCGGAATGCTCATTGGACATATTGCTGGAAAATTGGCGATAGGTGAACAAGGTATTACACTTCTTGACCCTGCAGCTGGTACAGGAAATCTTCTCTATACGGTCATGAACACAATTGAGAACGATGTCACTGCGACAGCAATAGAAATTGATGATTTGTTAGTGAGATTGTCCGCTGTTACTGCGGAATTACTTGAGCACCCTGTCACATTCTATGTGCAGGATGCATTGCGACCGTTATTTGTCGATCCAGTCGACATCACCATAAGCGATTTACCTGTCGGATTTTATCCTGATGATGAAAATGCACTCAATTATGAATTGATGCCTGCAGAGGGGCATGCTTATGCACATCATCTGTTCATTGAACAATCAATGAAGCATACGAAACCAGGTGGGCACGGTGTATTCATCATACCTGCAAATTTGTTTGAGTCCGATCAATCGCCTACATTGCATCCCTATTTGAAAAAACAAACGAATATCCGGGCAATTATTCAGTTACCTGATTCGTTATTTAAAAATGTAGCGCATGCAAAAAGTATATTAATCTTACAAAAACCTTTACCAGAAGCAAAAGTGACACATGATGTTCTTCTTGCTAAAGTTCCTAATATGACTGATAAGCATGCCATGGCCCTGTTTCTTCAGAAAATCGATATTTGGGCTACTGAATAAAGCTGGAATCTAGACTTACTCGGTAGCTGTGTGTTTAGAATTGCTTGGTAAAGAAATATGTGTAAAAGGAGCGCTTTATATGCGGAACATTTTAGCGATAAACGCTGGAAGTTCGTCCTTGAAGTTTCAACTTCTCCAGATGCCAGAAGAGCACGTAATAGCAAAGGGACAAATTGACAGAATAGGTCATTCAGAATCGATTTTCAACATGAAGTTCGAACAACGCAGGGTAGAAAAGGGTCAAGATATCCAGAATCATACCGAAGCTGTAGCTATGCTTCTTAAGATGCTGATTAGTGAAGGAGTCGTTCGATCATTCGATGAAATTGATGGGATCGGTCACCGTGTTGTACACGGTGGCGAAGTTTTCAGCGGTTCCGTACTCATCAATGATGAGATACTTGCAACGCTTGAGGGACTATCAAACCTTGCGCCACTCCATAATCCCGCAAACATTGTTGGCATTAAGGAGTTTAGTAAAGCATTGCCTAATGTGCCTGCTGTTGCGGTTTTTGATACGGCGTTTCATCAGACGATGCCGGAAAGTTCTTTTCTTTATCCGTTACCCTACGAGTATTATGAAAAATATGGCATCCGAAAATACGGTTTCCACGGTACAAGCCATAAGTATGTAACGGAACGTGCTGCGGAATTATTAAATCGTCCACTTGAAGATACACGTCTTATTTCCTGCCATTTGGGAAATGGTGCAAGTATAGCTGCTGTTGAAGGTGGGAAATCACTCGATACGTCGATGGGTTTTACCCCTCTTGCGGGGGTGACAATGGGGACGCGTTCAGGAAATATCGATCCGGCACTCATCCCATATATTATGGAGCAGACGGGAAAGACGGTCGAAGAAGTCCTAGACGTTTTGAATAAACAATCGGGAATGCTTGCTATTTCAGGGTTTTCAAGCGATTTACGTGACATTGAAATCGAGGCTTCAAAAGGGAATGCGCGTGCACAGCTGGCTCTAGATGTCTTCGCAGATCGAATTCATAAATACATTGGTTCGTATGCGGCAAGGATGGGCGGAGTGGATGCGATTATCTTTACAGCCGGAATCGGTGAAAATAGTGATGTCATTCGTAAGAAAGTGTTAGAAGGTCTTGAATTTATGGGGGTCTATGTTGATCCGGATTTGAATACTATCAGGGGTAAGGAAGTGCATATCAGCTTTCCGTACTCTCCCGTTAAGGTGTTAGTAATCCCGACGAATGAAGAAGTAATGATTGCACGTGATACGATGCGTGTTGCGAAGTTATAAAACATCCAATTGAGTGTTAGATAATAAAAGAGTTGCCCAGGGAAATAATGGGCAACTCTTTTTTGAAAAGATAAGAAGATATAAGTTTTGACTTAGCACTTTGTCTAGAAGGCGCCTTGCGCTTTTCGTATTATAATGCTTCAGGTGTACGAATGACGAGGACGTCACATTTTGCAGAACGGACGATGTTTTCGGATACACTACCGATTAGGAAACGTTCGACCGCATTCAAGCCAGTTGCACCACAAATGATAAGGTCTGCATTTAGTTTTTTAGAAATATCTTTCGAAATCATTGTTTTTGGTGACCCATATTCTACTATGACATTAACGCGTTGCAAGCCAGCTTTCTCGGCTTCCAATTTATAGTCGTTTAACAATTCTTCTGCGAACTTTTGTGCTCTTTCGGCAATCGACCGATCATAAGCTTCGACCGCAGCATATGAACGTGTGTCGATGATGTTAATCAAGTTTAATGTAGCCTCGTTTCTATCGGCAATTGCCACCGCTTTTTTGAAAGCCCACTCTGATTCCTTTGATCCGTCGACAGCAACAAGAATTTGTTTGTATACTAATGTCATTTAATTTCACTCCATTCTTTAAATAGGTATACTTACTTACTTCGATAAAAAGGATGAAAAACCTTTTAATAATAAAGAATAAAGTGACGAATAGTTTTAGTTTCGACAAAAATGTCACATTTTCGAATTAAGAGTAAAAAATTTCTCGAATAATAAGACTTTTGAGTAATAGAGTATTCTGCGAATTGATAAAATACAGCATAAATCCTTACTATCTGATAATATTAAAAATAGATTGGCCTGGATGAAAGATTTTCGAATGGTCAACTAACTAAATGTTATCTTTAGGAGGAATCGCAATGATTATTGGTGTCCCAAAAGAAGTGAAAAACAACGAAAACCGTGTCGCTATGACACCTGCAGGGGTTTTTAACTTAAAGTCGGCAGGTCATGAAGTTATCATTGAAAAAGGTGCAGGTCTAGGTTCAAGTTTTACGGACGAGGATTATACTGCAGCAGGCGCTAAAATCGTTGCAACTGCAGAAGAAGCATGGAATGTAAATATGGTTATGAAAGTAAAAGAACCGGTTGCCGCTGAGTATGGTTATTTCAGTGAAGGGCTTATCTTGTTCACTTACTTGCACCTTGCCCCTGAAGTAGAATTAACAAAAGCACTTCTTGACAATAAAGTTGTAGGAATCGCTTACGAAACAGTACAGCTTCCAAATAACTCGTTGCCTCTTCTAGCTCCTATGAGTGAAGTTGCAGGCCGCATGGCTACACAAATTGGTGCACAATACTTACAACAAACAAATGGTGGTAAAGGTATTCTATTGAGTGGCGTACCGGGCGTTTCACGTGGTCACGTAACTGTTATTGGTGGTGGGCAAGCTGGAACAAATGCTGCTCGTATTGCGGTTGGTATGGGTGCGAAAGTAACTGTTCTTGACTTGTCAGTCGATCGTCTGCGTCAATTAGACGAAATCTTCGGCAATGATATTCAGACACTTGTTTCAAATCCATTCAACATTGCTGAATCAGTAAAAAATGCAGACCTTGTTATCGGGGCGGTCTTAATCCCAGGAGCGAGAGCGCCGAAACTTGTTTCAGAGGAAATGGTTAAATCAATGAAACCTGGATCTGTTCTTGTAGACATTGCAATTGACCAAGGTGGTATTTTTGCGACATCGGATCGTGTAACGACTCATGATGAGCCAACCTATGTGAAACATGGTGTTGTTCACTACGCGGTAGCGAATATGCCAGGTGCAGTTCCACAAACTTCAACAACTGCATTAACGAACGTTACAGTTCCTTATGCACTTCAAATTGCGAATAAAGGCTACAAACAAGCTTGTTTAGACAACGTTCCTCTTCAAAAAGGTATCAACACAATGGAAGGGCATGTTACGTATAGAGCTGTAGCAGATGCTCAAGGTGTTGAGTATGTATCCGCTGAAACACTTTTGAATCAATAATGTTTAACTTGATTCAGCAGAAGTCCCTGCTGATATAAAAAGGCTGTCCACACTTGTTAGAGTGTGGACAGCCTTTTCTAATTATGGTTGAATAATCTGTAATTCTTTAGGGAACTTGGTTAATACTTCGACGCCATCAGCTGTAACGACAACATCATCTTCAATCCGTACACCCGTAACTGCTGGATTATAAATACCTGGCTCAATTGTGAAGACCATACCTTCCACAAGGGCAAATTCGTTTGTACCAGTCATGGATGGGAACTCGTGAACTGAAATTCCAAGTCCGTGACCGATACGGTGTGTGAAGTATTCACCGTAACCCGCTTGATCAATCACATCACGCGCAGCTTTATCAATTTCCATAGCCTTGACGCCGGGACGAACCAAATCAACAGCAGCCTGCTCCGCTTTTCTTACCGTTTCATAAATTTCACGCATTGCATCCGTTGGTTCACCGAACGCAACTGTGCGTGTAATATCTGAACAGTAGCCGTTATAAACGACGCCTAGGTCAAAGAGGATGAAGTCGCCTTTTTGGATTTTACGATCTCCAGGTGTACCGTGTGGAGATGCTGTTTTCGGGCCAGAAAGAACCATCGTATCGAACGACATTTTCTGAACTCCTTTTTTCTTCATTTCAAACTCAATTGCCATAAGAATCTCAAGTTCAGTTTTTCCTTCAGCGATTTCTCTGCAACCAACTTCAATAGCGTAATCAGCCAGTTCAGCGGCTTTACGTAAATTATTTAGTTCATCTTCGCTTTTGATGTTACGCATGCCGTTTAGCTGTTCGTCAAGGCGAACAAATTTAGCGCCAGTAAACAGTTCATTCATCCGCTCAAGACGCTCCACTGTCAAATGAGATTTCTCAATTGCGATTGAAGCAGGGAGTTCTCCACGTTTACGGACAGCCTCCATTACGATAACCCAAGCATCATCTGTATCTTCGTGACCAACAGCGTCATAGGACCAGCCCGCTGTTTTTACGTCAGGTACTTCCATCAAGGGACAAATTACAAATGGTTCTGCATCTTTAAATACCATTACGCCAAGAAGACGTTCATGCGGGTCACTCTGGAATCCAGATACGTAAAATACGTTATCTGGTGTAGTGATAAATGCCGCGTCCAAGTTTTCTTTCTGTAAAAACTGTTGTATTTCTTTAACTTTACTCAATTCAATGACCTCCTCTAATATACTTCTATCATAACAAAAAAGAGGGTTTTCAGGTTGTATAACGAAAATTGTTTAATAAGATAAGAAAATGGAGGAGATTATTCAATGCAAATATCATACCACGGTCATTCAATTGTGAAAATAAAAACAGGCAACTGCACAATTCTCATTGACCCGTTCATTACAGGAAATAAGCTTACAGATCTTGAAGTTGGAAACGAAAAACCGGATATTATTTTACTGACGCATGGACATAATGATCATGTTGGAGATACGGTGGCAATTGCAAAGGCGAGCGATGCACTAGTTATAGCACCAAATGAACTTGCCGTTTACTTGGGTTGGCAGGGAATAAGAACACATGGCATGAATATTGGAGGTGCCTGTAAATTTGAATTCGGTACAGTAAAATATACGCAAGCATTTCATAGTTCTTCTTACACAACAGAGACCAATGACATCATTTATACAGGTATGCCAGCAGGTATTTTAGTAATGGTGGAAGAGAAAACAATTTATCATGCTGGGGATACGGCAATTTTTAGCGATATGGAGATGATTGGTAAGCGTCATCCAATCGATGTCGCATTTGTTCCAATAGGTGATAATTTTACAATGGGCCCTGAAGATGCTGCATGCGCAGTCAAGTTGCTCAATCCGCAACTAGCTGTACCAATCCATTTCAATACATTTCCGCCGATTGAGCAAGACCCCGAAACATTCAAAGCGCTAGTGGAAGGACATGAAGTGAAAATAATGATAGCGGGAGAAGTTTTTGAATTATAAAAGAGCTATGCGAAAGTTTTTTGAAATAGCTTATCTATTGCGTCCAGGCGCCCGGTTAGCGCTTTTCTTAAGCCTTTTGTGGTAGAATGTCCTTAAGGTCATGATAGAGAAAAGGTGAAGACATGGCGACAAAACATGAATTGATACTCCGCTATATCGAGGGGTTAGCCGTCGGTGAGAAAATTTCGGTCCGCCAAGTAGCGAAGGCGCTGTCTGTCAGCGAAGGGACTGCTTACCGGGCCATCAAAGAGGCGGAAAATCAGAAGCTCGTCAATACGATTGAACGTGTAGGAACAATCCGGATTGAAAAGAAAAAGAAAGAGAATATTGAACGACTCACATTTGCAGAAGTACTTAACATTGTCGACGGGCTAGTAATCGGTGGCCGTGGGGGATTACATAAGACGTTGACGAAATTCGTTATAGGTGCAATGCAATTAGACGACATGATGCGCTACATCGATGCGGGAAGTCTTTTGATTGTCGGAAATAGATTGAAAGCGCATGAAACTGCGCTTCTTGCAGGGGCTGCAGTGCTAGTCACTGGTGGATTTGACGCATCCGATGAAGTGAAGAAGTTAGCGGATGAATTGGAACTACCGGTTATTTCGACGAGTTACGACACATTTACCGTAGCAACGATGTTGAATAGGGCAATCTATGATCAGTTAATTGAAAAAGAAATTTTGCTGGTGGAAGATATTTTGACCCCGCTCGCTGACACAATTACACTTTCAGCAAAAGATCAGGTCACTCATTTTCATGAAGTGAACGATAGGACATCTCATACTGGTTATCCAGTTGTAGAGAAAAAGGGGAAACTTGTGGGTGTAATTACTTCACGTGACGCGATTGGTAAAATGGATGATGAATTGATTGAAAAAGTAATGACACGTCATCCGATAACAGTTACGGGAAAAACATCTGTTGCTTCGGCTGGGCATAGTATGATTTGGGAAGGTATTGATTTGTTACCAGTTGTTTCGGATGCGGGATTGCTTGCTGGAATTATTAGTCGTCAAGATGTCTTGAAGGCGCTTCAAATGACTCAGCGTCAACCTCAGCAGGGTGAAACAATTGATGATATTGTTAAAAATCAGATGAAATCCATTCCTGAACAACCGCATACTGTCGAATTTACAGTTATCCCGCAGATGACGAATCAGTTTGGTTCTTTGTCATACGGAGCTTTGACCACCCTTTTAACTGAGGCAGGCAACAGAGCTATCAAAATGCGGAAACGCGGGGAAAGTGTCCCGGAAAATATGTCACTGTACTTCATTAAGAATGTTGAACTTGGAAGTATAGTTGTCGTTATTCCAAAGATATTACATATGAGCAGAAGGTTTGTAAAAGTCGATTTCGACATACTAACCGAAGGGGACCTAGTTGCAAAGGCCATGATTATGTATCAATTGTTTGAACGATAATTAAAGAACGCGGTCCAAGGACGCAGCATCCTGTCGTAAATTGGTCATATAAGTTGAAGTATTGATAACTGAGCGTAGGCGCCTTTCAAGGGGTAGCCGCAGCGGATTCAATGGAATTCTCTATTTTAACGTATAAAGACAAAAAAACTGATGCACATGTGCGCATCAGTTGTCGTTCAACTTTGTTTCTTCATCTACAAAGCTTCTGTAATGTTTATAGGCCTTGAAATTAAAAATACCTACGTAAGCTCCGAATAGGATAAATAAGGCTGCGATAACATATGTTGTGATACCGTCAAAAAGCATCAGCTGATTGAATCCGAAAAACAACAGCAAACCGCCGAGCGAGGCGCCAGACATACTAGCATACATTTTCTTGCGAATTGGAAATAGTGATCTTGTGCGGAACTGCCGAGTCTTAAAGTAAAAGTAGAAGACCGCAGAAGCGATGATGAAAAATACGAAAATGAAATTTATCGTTAACATGAAAGCCCTCCATTACATACAAACTTCTTACATTGTAGCGGCTTTTGGAGCAGAATGCGAACTGAATATATCGAAGCTTGGGGGAATCGGATATGAAAAGACAAATCATCGACACAATTGAAAAGTACGATAAAATCATTATTCATCGTCATGTGAGACCAGATCCTGATGCATACGGATCACAATCAGGACTGAAGGAATTGATAAAAGCAAACTATCCTAATAAGCAAGTGTTTGCAGTTGGCCAACACGAAGAATCACTTACCTATCTCGCGCAACAAGATCACGTCGAGCGGTCGTTTTATGAAGGAGCTCTTGTGATTGTCACTGATACAGGAAACACGGGTCGAATTGACAGCGAGTTTTATACAGAAGGTGCTGTACTTATGAAAATTGATCATCATCCTGATGCAGACCCATACGGCGATATCAAATGGGTTAACACCTCTGCAAGCTCGACATCTGAAATGATCTACTCGTTGTATGAAGAAGGCAAACAGTTTTATGGGTGGAAAATGACCACTGATGTGGCTAGGTTGCTATTCGCGGGAATTGTCGGGGATACAGGACGTTTTCTGTTTCCAAGTACAACAACAACAACTTTTGAAGCAGTTAGCGAGCTTATCAAATTTGATTTTGATCGTCCGGAATTATTTGCGGGAATGTACGAAGTTAAGCGGGAATTGCTACATTTAAAAGGATATATGTACCAAAACTTTACCATGGATGAAAATGGAGCCGCATTTGTTAAAATAGATAAAGCGACACTTAAACAATTTGGCGTAACTGCATCTGATACATCTCAACTCGTTGGGGCGTTAGGTGACGTGCAAGGGATTTGTGCATGGATCATATTCATAGAAGAAGAGGATCAAATTCGCGTTCGACTACGCTCAAAAGGTCCTGTCATCAATACTTTAGCTGCCCAATACGGTGGCGGTGGACATCCTCTTGCCTCGGGTGCTTCTGTTCATTCATGGGAAGAAGTAGACGAAGTCATCGCGAAGTTAAAACAATTATGTCTATAAAAAACAGGCGGAGGGATTGCATTGACACTTGTCTATCCGCAAGTAGTAACTGGCGCCGATCTTCTGCGTGGAATTAATAAACTAGATTATTTAGCCCCGCTTCTGAAAAGGAGAGGGGCTAAAGCCGTCGCGATCGTTAACTCGAAGTTGTACGGTATTCGGTCATTTTATAAGGTGATGAAAAAATACGGAATTCGTCCGGTTATAGGATTATCTATCTTTTTAGAAATTGAAGAAGGGGTAGTTGCTCTTCTTTACGTTTACGCAAAAGATGATGAAGGTTATCGAAATTTGTTGAAGATGAGCAGTGCCGTTTCCGTAAGAGAGTCTGAAACGCTGCCGCTACAATGGTTGAAAGCATACAGCAAAGGCTGTATCATCGTTTGTCCGTTGACGGATATATCCTGGGGGCCTTCACTATCACATAACGAAGAAGTGTTCCAGCGCGTCATAAAGGATTGCGACAAGTCATCGATATTCATTGGTGTTGCTAGGACAGAAGGCGTCAGACATCCTGATGAAGAATTAATTGAGAAAATTGCAGATGTAACCAATACGCCTATCGTTGCGGTTTATGAAAGTCGGTACACCGACAAGGAGGATGCATTCGCTTATGAAGTTGCGGAAGCAATTCGGACAGGATTCAAGCTGAATGACCCTGCTAGGCCTGAAAACCGTCACAAGGCAGCATATCTACCAGAAGAAGCTGAGCTTGCTGAATGGTTCTCAGACAGAGCAGAGTGGCTTACAAATACGTCAAGTATCCTCTTGGCGTGTGATGCAGAATTGCCTCCGAGTCAATCGCTTATGCCTGTGTTTCCAGTTCCGGCGGGAGAAACGGCGACAAGTTTGTTGGAGCAAAATGGAATGACGGGTTTGCAAAAACGACTAGGCAAAGTGGATGAGGCATATGAAAAACGACTCCGTTATGAAATTAGTGTAATTAGTGAAATGGGCTTTGCCGATTACTTCCTGATTGTCGAAGATTTTATGCGTTACGCTAAAGAAAATGCTATCTTGACGGGTCCAGGGCGGGGGTCTTCGGCCGGATCGCTCGTTGCTTATGCGCTTGGCATCACAGATGTTGATCCGATTAAATATAGGCTCATTTTTGAACGATTTCTAAATCCGGGCCGGGTAACAATGCCGGACATTGATATTGACTTTGCGGATAATCGACGTGCGGAAGTAATTGACTATGTTGCACAGAAATACGGGAAGACAAATGTTGCGCAAATCATTACGTTTGGCACGCTTTCTGCCAGATCGGTTGCTCGAAATGTGGCACGTGTGTTTGACTTTTCAAATGAAGAAATGGCTTATTTATCGAAGGAAATTCCTAATAGACATGGAATTACGCTTGAAGCGGCAGTTGCAGAATCGAAGGCACTGCAAGATTGGATTGCAATTGACCCGCTAAGAAATGATTGGTTGAAAGGAGCAATTCGTCTTGAAGGATTACCTCGTAACGCATCTACACATGCTGCAGGTGTGATTTTATCGCCTGTCCCGCTTGTTGAGGTGGTACCGCTTCAAAGTGGTGCGGATGGAATTTACCTTACCCAATGGCCGATGGGAGATGTTGAAGAACAAGGTTTATTGAAAATGGACTTCTTAGGTCTGCGTAATTTAACTTTATTAGACCGTATCAGATCTATGATTACTTATGACAGAGGAATTCGCTTGGATTTTGAAAAGATTCCCCTAAACGATGAAAAAACCTTTGAGCTTTTTAGGGCGGGAGATATGACAGGGATCTTTCAGTTTGAATCGGATGGAATGAGAGATGCCCTTCGTTTGATTCGACCGAATAAATTTGAAGATATCTTTGCAATTAATGCACTTTATAGACCAGGACCGATGGACAATATTCCATTGTATAGCAGGCGTAAAAATGATAATGAAAAAATAACGTATATTCATCCGCAACTTGAATCTGTTTTGAAAGAAACCTATGGGGTTATCGTCTATCAAGAACAAATCATGGAAATCGCTGTCCGCGTGGCAGGATTTACGATGGGTGAAGCGGATTTGTTAAGGCGTGCTGTAAGTAAGAAAAATCGGGAGAATCTAGAAAATGAACGAACTCATTTCACGCAAAAAGCTCTTGGAAATGGTTTTCCGGAAAATACCGCTGTTGCAATTTACGATCTTATTGTAAAGTTTGCGGACTACGGATTTCCGAAAAGTCATGCTGTTGCCTATTCCCTTATCTCGTACCGGCTTGCTTATTTAAAAGCGAATGAACCCGCTTATTTTTATGCTGCACTCCTTTCATCAATGACTGGAAATAATGACAAGGCAATGGAGTTAATGCGCGAATCTGAGGCGGCGGGCGTTAAGATTTTACCGCCATCTATTAAGCACAGTAAATATATGTATACAGTTGAAAAAGGCTCAATTCGGATTGGACTTGGCGCTATCAAAGGTGTGACGCCTACATTTTACGATGCTATAAAGCGTGCAAGGAAGTCTGGTGGTAATTGGAAGACATTATTTGATATGGCAGCATCAGTCGGTGGGGATGTATTTACTGAGAAGGCGATTAGGCCACTTGTAAAAGCAGGGGCACTCGATGAGTTTGGAGAATCACGGGCTATTTTGATCGCTTCAATTGACGCGGCGATATCTCATGCATTGTTCATCCGCCCTGATGATGGCGATGATTTATTAAGTGAAGTGCTTCGTTCGGTGGCGAGCCCAAAATATTCTCCGGGTGGAACACTGCCCCGCATGACGCTACTCGAATATGAAAGAGAAGTACTTGGCTTCTATCTTTCAGAACATCCTGCAGCAGAAGTGAAAAAAGCGGCAGGTGGTGGATTCCATACCATTATTTCAATTGATGGAATTCCAGACCGCGCATATGTGAAAATGGTGGGTCTGATTACTGAGATAAAACGAATAAGAACGAAAAAAGGGGAATCTATGGCATTTGTTACGATTCAAGATGAGACGGGACAAATTTCTTGTACATTATTCCCGAAACAGTATATGATTTCAGAAAGTCAGCTTACTGAAATGGCGATAATTCATGTAGAAGGAACTGTCGAACGTCGTAGAGGGAAGCCACAAATACTTGTTCAACAAACGAAAGGCAGTTAAGAGGCATGCTGATATAACAGGCATGTCTCTTAATCGTTGCATAAAAGTATGTGTTGTGTATTACGGTTTGATTCGATTTCCATCTTTCACTTTACGTTCAGCATCGTTTTCTGTATGCTAAAGGCAGGAGTGGTCAGACCACTTATCATCATGTCTATTTCCAAAGGGGTCCACGCATGCAAAATCCAAAACCATCGTCGAAAATGTTTCTAGATATTGTCGGTGAACTTAAATCGATAATTAAAGAAGAGGGCATTGAAACCGGTGGAAAGCTACCTTCCGAACGTGAACTGGCAGAACGTCTGCAGGCAGGAAGATCCACGGTTCGTGAAGCGTTACGAAGTTTGGAACTGCTCGGGCTTATCGAAACTCGGCGTGGTGAAGGTACGTTCCTTGTCGATTTCAGGAAGCATCAACTTGTTGAAGTCCTTGCAGCTTTCATCATGCAACAGCCCGATTCCGTCATCGATGTTCAGGAAACACGGAGAATTCACGAAACGGCGGCAATCCTCGCTATATGTAAGGACAGTGCATTACGGGCATTACCAGTATGGGAGAGCTTGCTGAAAAAAATTGATCAGGATGGGGAAATTTTACGAGAGGACCTTGTCCGTGAGATGATTGTTGCAGCGGGAAATCGATTATCGCTTAAAATTTGGTTTTTATTAAAACAATATAGTAAAGTACCATTCAGTGAAATGACAAAAGTTGATGAAAACGATAGTGTGAAAATGTTGCTTCTAAACTTGGGTGATGGCAACGTGATTGCCACGTTGGAAGCCTATTCTGAATGGATTGAACTAGTTGAAAGTGAAAGAGGGGACAATAATAAATGATTCGCGATCTATTTATGAAAAATAGAAAAAAGCATACGACGACAATTCCTTCCGTTGACGCTAAAAATGATGTACCAGAAGGAATTATGACAAAGTGTCCAGAATGTAAAAATATTATTTTAACAAAAGATCTAATCAAACTAATGAAAGTCTGCCCGAAATGTGATCATCATTTGAAGATGACAGCAGCAGAACGTGTAGCTTGTCTATTCGATGAAGAGACATTCAAATCAATTGACGATCATTTGAAGACGGAAAATCCACTTAATTTTCCTGCTTACACTGAAAAAGTTGAGTCAGATTCGAGAAAAACGGGTTTGAATGAGGCAGTTCTTACTGGAATAGGTAAAATCGATGGACTGGAAATTGCTGTAGCTATTATGGATTCACATTTCCGTATGGGCTCGATGGGGTCGGTTGTTGGTGAAAAGATTACCCGCGCAATCGAAAAAGCGACTGCACTTGGCATTCCAATGATTATCTTTTCGGCGAGCGGTGGGGCACGTATGCAGGAAGGCGTGTTATCACTCATGCAAATGGCGAAAACAAGTGTCGCACTTACGCGTCACGCCAGTGAAGGTTTGTTATATATATCAGTCATGACATACCCAACGACAGGCGGCGTGTCAGCAAGTTTCGCATCGGTTGGTGATATTAATATCGCGGAGCCAAAAGCTCTCATAGGTTTTGCAGGTAGACGCGTTATCGAACAAACTGTTAGAGAAAAATTGCCAGACGACTTCCAAACAGCAGAATTTCTCCTGGACCACGGCCAACTGGATGCAGTCGTTCATCGTACGGATATGAAAGAAACTATATCTAAGATTGTTCGACTTCACGTGAAAGGGGCTAACTGAAATGGGGAAAACGTTGAAATTCGAGGAACCAATCGTCAAGCTGCGCGAGAAAATCGTAGAACTTGAAGAGTTCACAGCGAACAATTCGGTTGACCTTTCAGATGAAATCGGAACGTTAAAGGTTCGTTTGAAGAACTTGGAAGAAGAAATATATGAGAATATGGAACCGTGGGACCGTGTTCAAGTGGCAAGGCATCCGGAACGTCCAACTACAATTGACTATATCAATATGTTGTTTGAAGATTTTATGCAACTGCACGGGGATCGGGCTTATGGTGATGATGCAGCAATTGTGGGGGGGATCGCTTCATTTGAATCGGTTCCAATAACAGTTATCGGCCATCAGCGTGGGAAAGACACAAAAGAAAACGTCAAACGGAATTTCGGAATGCCGCATCCTGAGGGGTATAGGAAAGCATTGCGCCTTATGAAACAGGCTGAGAAATTCGGCAGACCAATCATTTGCTTCATCGATACGAAAGGTGCTTTTCCTGGCAAGGCGGCTGAAGAGCGGGGACAAAGCGAAGCGATTGCACGTAATCTTGTTGAAATGGCTGGCTTGACTGTTCCAGTTATCTCTATCGTCATCGGAGAAGGCGGGAGTGGCGGAGCGCTGGCACTTGGGGTGGCAAATCATATTCATATGCTTGAGCACTCAACTTACTCTGTTATTTCACCTGAAGGAGCCGCTACCATTCTTTGGAAAGATTCAAGTCTTGCCAAACAAGCTGCCGAAGCTATGAAGATTACAGCTCCACACTTGAAAGAAATGGGTATTATCGATGATATTATTCCAGAAGTTCGAGGTGGTGCGCATCGTGACTCGAAAGCGCAAGCTATTAGTATCGGGAATGCAATTCGAACTTCGTTGGATGAATTAGGAACGCTAGATGGTAAAGGCTTAGTTGACCATCGTTATGATAAATTTCGCTGTATAGGCGTTTTTTCTGAATAAAAGAAAGATGCGGGTGACCGCATTTTTTCGTGTTCATAAAAATCTACATAGGAGTGATTTCAATGAAGAAGATTGCTGTGTTGACAAGTGGGGGAGACGCGCCTGGGATGAATGCTGCAGTTCGTGCAGTTGTTCGGAAAGCAATTTATGAAGGACTTGAAGTTGCAGGCGTTTTCAATGGTTATCAAGGATTAATCGAAGGAAAAATCGAACTTCTACAACTGGGTTCCGTGGGTGATATAATTCAACGGGGCGGGACCATATTACGGTCAGCCCGCAGCGCTGAATTCCGGACGCTCGAAGGCCGTCAAAAAGCACTGAAACAATTGAAGTTGAACGGGATTGAGGCTTTAGTCGTCATTGGCGGTGATGGTTCGTTCAGAGGTGCACTTGAATTAACGGCTCTTGGTCTACCATGTGTCTGTGTTCCAGCAACAATAGATAATGATATCAATGGCACTGAACTCACAATCGGTTTTGATACGGCATTGAATACAGTCATAGATGCCATCGATAAGATTCGCGATACTGCTACATCTCATGAACGTACATTCATTATTGAAGTTATGGGACGCGATGCTGGAGACCTTGCCTTATGGGCGGGACTGGCTGGCGGTGCTGAAACGATTCTTGTACCGGAAGAGAAGTATGAATTGCCTACGATCATCGAACGGCTGAAAAGCGGTAAGGGACGAGGTAAAAAGCATAGTATCATTATTGTAGCTGAAGGGGTTATGTCGGCCGCAGAGCTTGCTGAAATATTGAAGCGCGAAGCAGATATCGAAACACGTATATCAGTGCTTGGACATATTCAGCGAGGAGGTTCACCTTCTGCACGTGATCGTGTCATTGCAAGTCAGTACGGAGCAAAAGCTGTAGAAGTATTGAAAGAAGGACGCGGTGGCATTGCGATTGGCATGCGAAATCATGTGGTGGTAGACTATGAGTTGACAGATGTTTTCGAACAATCAAATGGTTTGGATATGGAAATGTACAAGCTGTCCAACGAATTGTCTATTTAACTTTGTGTAGCAAAAATTCCCTGCCTTTATACGTGGGAAGACAAACGCGAACGAAGTCAGTAATTCAGAGGGCATCAAAATGTCGGCTGAATCGAGCGAGCACTATTTAAAATCTGGGTGCAATTAATTGGGTTGTTAAAAAAACTAAAAGAGGCGATATTTGATGAGAAAAACGAAAATAGTATGTACGATTGGCCCTGCAAGTGAATCACCGGAATTATTGGAACAACTTATTGAGGCTGGTATGAATGTAGCGAGGCTGAATTTTTCCCATGGTAATCATGCGGAACATAAAGCCCGTATCGATTCCATTAGAAAAGTCGCTCGTGAAAAAGGCAAAGTTGTTGGGATTCTATTAGATACGAAAGGACCTGAAATTCGGACGCATTCCATGATGAATGGAAAGTTGGAACTTGTAACGGGACAAAAAATTGATATTTCCATGACGCAAGTCGAAGGAAACAATGATGTATTTTCAGTAAGTTACGATAAACTTATTGAAGATGTAAACGAGGGTTCTGTCATTCTTTTAGACGATGGTCTAATCCAATTAGAAGTTACTGGTAAAGACGTAGCACGAGGGTTAATTCATACACTAATTATTAATTCGGGGTCATTAAGCAATAATAAGGGCGTTAACATACCGGGTGTTTCAGTACAACTTCCTGGAATGACGGAAAAAGATGCAGAAGATATCCTGTTTGGTATTAGGGAAGGTGTCGACTTCATAGCTGCCTCATTCGTAAGACGGGCTTCCGATGTTATGGAAATCCGTGCCCTTCTTGAGAACAACAACGGCTCGAACCTGCAAATTATTCCGAAGATAGAAAACCAAGAAGGCGTCGACAATATCGATGAAATTTTGAATGTTTCAGATGGTCTTATGGTAGCACGTGGTGATCTGGGTGTAGAAATACCACCAGAAGAAGTACCACTTGTCCAGAAAAATTTGATTGAGAAGTGTAACCAGGCGGGTAAACCGGTTATCACGGCAACACAAATGCTTGATTCGATGCAGCGTAACCCGCGTCCTACACGTGCAGAAGCGAGCGATGTAGCGAATGCGATTTTTGACGGTACCGATGCAATTATGCTGTCAGGAGAGACGGCAGCAGGAATTTATCCAGTCGAATCAGTCCAAACGATGGATCGAATTGCGCTTACTACGGAAGCGGCCATCGATTATCGCTCTGTAGTGTCGACACGTCGACGAGAAAAACATGGTAATATGACTGAAGCGATTGGACAAGCTGCAGCATACACGGCTATCAACTTGAAAGTGAAGGCTGTCCTTGCCCCAACAGAAAGTGGTCACACAGCTAAAATGATTGCCAAATATCGTCCAGGTTGCCCAGTTATTGCGGTAACGTCATCTGAAATGTGTTCAAGAAAACTATCACTTATCTGGGGCGTCTACCCGATAGTTGGAAAAAAAGCTTCTTCGATTGATGAAATCTTGCAAGAGTCTGTAGAAGAGAGTGTTAAACATCAATATGTCGGACATGGTGATGTGGTTATCATTACAGCAGGTGTTCCAGTTGGTGAAGCGGGAACGACGAACTTGATGAAAATACATGTCATAGGTGATTTGCTTGCACGAGGACAAGGAATTGGCAAAGATGTAGCTTATGGTCGAACTGTTGTAGCCAAAAATGCAGCTGAAGCATTGGCGTATGATACAGAAGGAGCTATTCTTGTAACGAACGCATCTGATCGTGATATGATGCCTGCCATCGAGAAATGCGCAGGACTCATTACGGAAGAAGGCGGATTGACGAGTCATGGTGCAATTGTCGGACTCAGTTTAGGTATACCGATAATTGTCGGAGTTGAAAATGCTACCGAGCTTATCCAACATGGCAAGGAAATTACGATGGATGCTGAATCTGGCGTTATCTATAATGGACACGCGAGCGTTCTATAAAGTTAATCTTCAATCAGAGTGGGGGTTCTTCATCCCCCACTGATTGTTTAAAGAACTTAGGCTAAGTGCGCCACGTCCTGTGGCAAAACCTAAGTAACCAACAGGGAGGAATGAACTGCAATTCTTCCTCATTGGCCCTACCCATTCGGGATAAATAAGATAAGGCTGCTTCCGAAATGCTCGGTAAGCAGCCTTTTTTAGGAGATGAATTTTGCATGAAATGGATAGTACTCACATTTATTGCTGTTCCGGCAGCTGAGCTTGCTTTACTAATTTATTCAGGGAAGACGCTAGGTCTATTGCCCACGATAGCTATTATTTTTATCACGGGGATAGGAGGGGCATATCTCGCCAAACGCCAAGGTATGAAGGCTTGGACTGAATTGAAAATGCGTATGACAGCTATGGAGACACCTGGAGATGCACTTATTGATAGTGTTTGTATCCTATTTGGGGGGCTTCTGCTAATCATGCCTGGTTTCATTACCGACTTAGTCGGCTTATTACTCCTTTTCAAAGGACCAAGAAATAGTATCAGACCATTTATTCAGAATTGGATTTATAATAAAATGAAAAAAGGACAAATTGTTATCCGGTAAATAAAGGATGCTGTCTGACTTTCAGTGCGGTAAAAAGTAAGAATGGTGTCAGTAGAATACCGGGTAATCCGAATAAATAGAAGGAAGAAGCCGTTATGAAAAAAGCATGAATGGGCTTTAGGTGGAAAGTGGATGCCCACATGTATGATTCGGCCATTTGTCTAGTTATCATGGTGAATAGATAGAGTAAAATAAGTGAGATACCTATATATAAATTGTTTGTGTATAGGAAGAAAGCGGCCATGGGCAGTAGGAACAGGCCGATACCGAGGAATGGCAGACTATCTGCCAGCGAGATAAGAAAAGCGTTGCCAATGGGTGACTCGAACCGTAGAAGCAAGAACCCTATTGAGATAATACAGAATGTCAGGAAGAATAAGCGGGCTTCTACTGATACGAAAGTGCCGATAAGTTTACCGGATTTCGTAAACATACCTTTTGCTGGCAGGCGTATGGTGCTAGGGAAATAGACTAGAAACCAGTAGCGGTTTTTTCCGGATTCCCGTAAGGCAAAAAAATAAGCAACGAGGAAAATGAACAAACTGAATAACTGTTGAAAAACGGTACTGATGATTGTTAGGGTGTATTCTAAAAGCGCATGGCCATATTCTACAACTTTATCCTCGAGGAAAGTGAATAGCTTGCTAGGGATGTCGGTATTTTGTGTGAATGGGGCTATATGGCGTTCGACAGTTGGAACGGTGTCAATAAGCCCATGGATTGCGATGAAAGTGAACGCGCTAATTAAAAAAAGCATAAGTGTCATAACGAATAATGTTGCAATTGTAAGCGGAAGCTTGGTCATTGAGCGGACGGATGATAAGATAGGGGCAGTGAAGTAGGCGATAATGATAGCGATTGCCGCCGGGGGAACAGTGAACAGGATAATACCCGCCAAAAAAGCAGGCAACCATTTCATGAAAATTGATTGAAATGCTTGTTGCTTGTTCCGGTTTTCTGGCATTTTCCGTCCCCCTTTTTATAAAACTAAAAACAAAAACAAGCGTATCCATTCACAAAGATGACAATATTGATTATAATGGTCGTTGTAAGCGTTTTTAAGTAGCGAATTAGTATTAGCAGACTAGCTGTTCTTCTGTCTCCTTTTTGTAGATTGGACAGCTGTACTGAAAGAGGGAGCGATTTATATGACGTCAACCAAAGGGTTGGAAGGAGTCGTAGCGACACAGTCAGCAATCAGTTCTATTATTGATGACACACTTACATATGTCGGCTATGATATTGATGATCTTGCAGATAACGCCAGCTTTGAAGAAGTTATTTATCTTCTTTGGCACCAGCGTCTGCCAAAAGAGGACGAGCTTGCAGAGCTGAAAAAACAGCTTGCAGAGAATATGTCTGTTCCTCAAGAAGTACTTAATCATTTCAAAACGTATCCTATTGGGGAAGTACACCCAATGGCTGCACTGCGTACTGCAGTATCTCTACTTGGACTATACGATGAAAATGCAGAAGATATGTCTGATGAAGCAAATTACGAAAAAGCGATTAAGCTTCAAGCGAAAATCGCTACACTCGTTACTTCATTCTCACGTATCCGTAAAGGCCTTGAGCCGGTTGCTCCAAAAGCTGAACTTGGCTATGCTGAAAACTTCCTATACATGCTTTCAGGAAAACAGCCTGAAGCAATTGCAATTGAAGCATTCGACAAAGCACTTGTCCTACATGCAGACCATGAGCTAAATGCATCTACATTCACAGCACGTGTTTGTGTAGCTACGCTTTCTGATATGTATTCAGGTGTGACAGCAGCGATTGGTGCACTTAAAGGACCACTTCACGGTGGCGCAAACGAACAAGTAATGAAAATGCTGATGGAAATCGGTTCAGAAGACAAAGTAGAAGCATATATCCGTGCAAAATTGGATAACAAAGAAAAAATCATGGGCTTCGGCCACCGTGTCTACCGTAAAGGTGATCCACGTGCGAAACATCTGCGTGAGATGTCTAAGCGTTTGACTGAACTTCGCGGCGAAGAGAAATGGTACAATATGTCCAATAAAATCGAAGAAATTGTTACCGGCGAAAAGAATTTGCCGCCGAACGTCGATTTCTATTCGGCTTCTGTCTATCATTCACTCGACATCGATCATGATTTATTCACGCCGATTTTCGCAGTATCTCGTATTTCGGGATGGATTGCACATATCCGTGAGCAATATGCGAACAATAGATTGATCCGTCCTCGTGCAGATTATACGGGACCGGGCATGCAAAAATACGTTCCAATTAAAGAACGATAAGAACGAAAATACATGGGGCAGCATAGATATATGCCGGCCCTCTGATTTTGAATTTAGGAGGAAATTATTCATGACTAACGGTGGAAAAATTACAGTAACTAATGGTGTTTTAAACGTTCCTGATCACGCAACAATTCCTTTTATTATCGGTGACGGTACTGGTCCGGATATTTGGCATTCGGCATCACGCGTACTTGAAGCAGCTGTTGATAAAGCTTACGACGGCAAGAAAAAGCTTGTGTGGAAAGAAGTTCTTGCAGGGGAAAAAGCATTCAACGAAACTGGCGAATGGCTTCCACAAGCAACACTAGACACAATCGATGAGTATTTGATCGCTATTAAAGGACCACTTACTACGCCAATTGGTGGCGGTTTCCGTTCATTGAACGTTGCGCTTCGCCAAGAATTGGATCTTTACACTTGCCTACGTCCAGTACGTTACTTTGAAGGTGTTCCTTCACCAGTTAAACGTCCTGAAGATTGCGATATGGTTATTTTCCGCGAAAATACGGAAGATATCTATGCAGGTATTGAATACAAAGAAGGTACACCTGAAGCGAAAAAAGTAATCGAATTCCTACAAAACGAAATGGGTGTTAAAAATATCCGCTTCCCAGAAACTTCTGGAATCGGTATCAAACCTATTTCTGAAGAAGGTACAAAACGTCTTGTACGTGCTGCTCTTGCTTATATCATTAAAGAAGGCCGCAAGTCACTGACGCTTGTCCATAAAGGAAATATCATGAAGTTTACAGAAGGCGCATTCAAAAATTGGGGCTATGAAGTTGCTGAACAAGAATTCGGCGATAAAGTCTTCACATGGAACCAGTATGATCAAATCAAAGATGCTGATGGAACTGATGCTGCAAACAAAGCACAAGCTGAAGCTGAAGCAGCAGGCAAAATCATCGTTAAAGATGCAATTGCTGATATCTTCTTGCAACAAATCTTGACACGTCCAAAAGAGTTCGATGTTGTTGCAACAATGAACTTGAACGGCGACTATATTTCTGATGCACTTGCTGCACAAGTTGGTGGAATTGGTATTGCTCCTGGAGCAAATATCAACTACATTACTGGGCATGCAATCTTTGAAGCAACTCATGGTACTGCACCGAAATATGCAGGACTTGACAAAGTTAACCCTTCTTCACTCCTTCTTTCAGGCGTCTTGATGCTTGAGCACCTTGGATGGAACGAAGCGGCAGCTATGATCACTGCTTCAATCGAAAAAACAATTGTTTCTAAAGTTGTAACATACGACTTTGCTCGTCTTATGGACGGTGCAACTGAAGTGAAAGCATCTGAATTCGCAAATGAATTGATCAAAAACCTTTAATTATTACTACTTTAGCGGTGGAGAAGACTTCGGTTTTCTTCACCGCTGAAGGTTTATAGTAGATTAAATGAGGGCTCAACCCCTCATACATATGAATAAAAGGAGAGACAACTCATGACAATGCAACGTAAAAAAGTCTCAGTTATCGGTTCTGGTTTCACGGGTGCGACTACAGCATTTCTTTTAGCTCAAAAAGAGCTTTGTGATGTAGTGATCGTTGATATTCCACAAATGGAAAATCCGACAAAAGGGAAAGCTCTTGATATGATGGAAGCTGGACCTATTCAAGGTTTTGACGCGAGTATTATTGGAACTTCAGATTACGCGGATACAAAAGACTCTGATATCGTCATTATCACAGCTGGTATTGCACGCAAACCAGGTATGAGCCGTGATGACCTTGTTCAGACGAACCAAAAAGTCATGAAAATCGTAACAGGTGAAATCGTAAAACATTCTCCGAATACAACCATCATTGTATTGACAAACCCTGTCGATGCTATGACGTACACAGTATACAAAGAATCGGGATTGCCGAAAGAACGCGTAATCGGACAATCTGGTGTACTTGACACTGCACGTTTCCGTACGTTTGTAGCGCAAGAATTGAACTTGTCTGTTAAAGACGTCACTGGTTTCGTTCTTGGCGGTCATGGCGATGATATGGTTCCACTTGTACGCTACTCATATGCGGGTGGTATTCCACTTGAAACGTTGATTTCTCCTGAGCGTCTTGAAGAAATCGTAGATCGCACACGCAAAGGTGGAGCAGAAATCGTAAACCTTCTTGGTAATGGTTCTGCTTACTATGCACCAGCAGCATCACTTGTTGAAATGGCTGAAGCGATTCTAAAAGATCAGAAACGTGTACTTCCTTCGATAGCATATCTTGAGGGTGAGTACGGCCTTGACGGTATTTACATTGGTGTTCCAACTGTGCTTGGCGCAGGCGGTATCGAAAAAATCATCGAACTTGAATTGACTGAAGACGAAAAGGCGGCATTGGCTAATTCTGCTGAATCAGTTAAAGCTGTTATGAAAGTTCTTGTCTAATATCTTTAATAAAAATCGAGTAGCATATGCTACTCGATTTTTATTCTGATTATTGATAAACTTGTATTATCACACTAAAAGGGGGAAATAAGTTGATACTAGGGAAGAAAAGACGCCTAGGTAGAAAGATAGAGGAAATCACCGTTGGAGAAAAGTTGAAATTGACAGAAAAAATTGAAGATAAAGATCTCCTACTCTATCTTGGGCTAACAAATGATAGTAACCCGCTCTATATCCAGCATGATTACGCATCACAGACGACTTATGGATTGCCTATCGTACCAACTATAATGCTGACAGGGATTGTGACATCCGCAGTTTCAAAGTATTTACCTGGACCTGGTTCACATATCGTGAAACAGCAATTGTCATTCCCGAAAGCTGTGTATCACTATACAACTATCAATTTTTTGCTCGAAGTAATTCATGTTGATAAAGAAAAAAACTCAATAGACATTTCAATAGAAGCGTGTGACGAAAAGGAAGATATCGTTATTTCTGGAATAGTGACAGTCACTCCGCCAAAAGTGGAAGAGCGTCTTACATCACAAGCAATGGATAACTTCTGACAGGGGATTGATGCAAGTTGAGTTCAAGTATAAAGAAAATATTGATTGTCGATGACGAACAGCCGATTCGAACACTATTAGAATACAACTTAAAGCAGGCGCAATACGAAACAATCACCGCTGCTGACGGAGAAGAAGCTGTATTGAAAACAGAAATGGAAAAACCTGATTTAATTTTACTTGACTTAATGCTTCCGAAAATGGATGGGATTGATGTCTGCAAAACGTTAAGACAGCGGGGGCTCGATATTCCGATTATCATGCTGACGGCAAAAGGGGACGAGCTCGACAAGGTGCTAGGTCTTGAAATTGGCGCGGATGATTATATGACGAAACCGTTTAGTCCTAGAGAGGTTGTTGCACGCGTTAAGGCTGTATTGAGACGTAGTGGGGAATGGACAGGCCGTGTCGAAGAAACAGGGATTTTGACCACTGGATCTTTAACTGTGCACGCTGAACAATATGAAGCTTATCTTGACAAAGTAGAACTTGAGTTCACACCTAAGGAATTTGAACTTCTTGTTTATTTCATGCAGAACAAGAATCGTGTTCTATCACGGGACCAACTTTTAAGTGCAGTCTGGAATTATGACTTTGCTGGCGATACACGCATCGTCGATGTTCACGTCAGTCATCTACGGGAGAAAATCGAAGAAAACACGAAGAAACCTGTTTTCATCAAGACGGTAAGGGGAATTGGCTATAAATTTGAGGAGCCGAAAATTTGATGAAAGATTTATATTCCCGATTAACTATTGCGTGTGCAATTCTTCTTTCGGTTCTTTTAACTGGCCTCGGTATTGTCCTGGGTCAGTTTTTCCCTTTATTCGCGCGTGATATCACACTTGATCTGCAACGACAATACTGGGTCTATTTAATCGTCACGCTGATAATTGCATTTATTCTCTCTCTCTTTATAGCGATGCGGATGATGATGCAATACGCTCGTCCGGTCGATGAAGTGACAAAAGTGGCCGTTCAAATTGCACAGGGCGATTACCATGCAAGGACTAAGACGGATGAACCAGAATATGATAATGAACTTGCGATTTCCATTAATAAAATTGCTAGCAATTTGCAAGAGATGACGACACTTCGAATGATGGAAAAAGAGCGCTTGAAAACACTTATAGAAAGTATGGGTAGTGGGCTTTTGATGTTTGGTCGTGAAGGGTCAGTCAATCTTGTAAATGGGGTATTTGAAAAGACGTTTGGATTTTCAAAAGAGGAACCAATAGGTAAAACGTTCAAAACAATTGGTTTACCTATTGAAATTGAAGATTTGATTGAAGATGTTTTTATGACTGAACAAGTACATGAAAAACAGGTTAGGATTGATTCAGGAGGTTATTATTCCTACATGAGCGTTTATGGTGCGCCTGTTATCGGCCATCACGGGAATTGGCTCGGAATTGTTGTTGTCATGCATGATATTACAAAGCTTGTCCGGCTTGAAGAAGTAAGAAAAGATTTTGTTGCAAATGTATCCCACGAACTTCGTACTCCTATTACTTCAATTAAAGGGTTCACTGAAACATTATTAGATGGTGCGATGAATGAACCTGTCATAATGAAAGAATTTCTTGAAATCATTCAGAAAGAAAGTAACCGCCTACATCTATTAATTGATGACTTGCTCGAATTATCAGCAATGGAAAGAGAAAACTTTTCACTTCAGTTTGGACATGTTGAGCTGTTAGAACTGATGAATGATGCATTGAAAATCGTTTCCGGTAGTTTGGAGCGTAAGAAGATGGCCATCAACTTGGATATTGCAGATGAAATTGCTATCGAAGGCGATGCAAGTCGATTAATTCAAGTAATGGTGAATCTCTTATCAAATGCGATTAACTATTCAAAAGAACAGACGAAAATCACTGTTTCAGTAAAAAGAATAGCGCAAAATGTAATTATTGAAGTACAAGATGAAGGAATCGGTATCGAACAAGTTGAACTGGCACGGCTGTTTGAACGCTTCTACCGTGTTGACCGTGCAAGGAGCCGTGACTCGGGTGGCACTGGGTTAGGACTAGCCATTGTCAAACATCTCGTGGAAGCCCATAGTGGTACAGTCGAAGTGGAGAGCACAATCGGTGTTGGTACATTGATTCGTATCTGTCTACCTTTGCGACAAGGTAATTAAGCAATCCCACGTCTGTTGATTAACCAAAGTAACCAGGATCATCACACACTGGGCGCTACGTGTATAATTGCTTTTGGTTTGCTTGGATTGAATGACTTCTATACTTTTACCGAGATGTCTGGATGTGTAGGGATGCGAATTTGTCGCATCCCTACACATTTTTTCGGTAATCGTATGGTGGTCCTTCATCCGCCCTGCTCCAAATGGATAAGTCCACGAAGTGCTCAAGCTTATTGGGACGAAAGAATAGAGGGGCATCTACCTGGATAAAAGCCGCCAAAGATGCAATTTTGGCGGCTGATGCTTACTCTATGGTTTTGCCTTTCTTTATTTAAAAGAAGTGTCACTTTCTAGTAGACATCACATAATTAGATGCATAAACTTTACTAAAAGTAAGCAAGGAACACATCGTACAACGTGAAAGGGTGCCCGAAATTGCATCTTCGGGCACTACAATCTCTATAGAAAGTCATCTATTCATTTCTTTCAAACTTAACCGCATTTTTCACTTGAACATTGTAGGTACGCGACAGGCAACTATTCTCAACAGGATTACCGAAAAAGTGTGGGTAGAAGTGACGGAGTCACTTCTACCACACATATCTCTCGTTAAATGTGTCGTGATTAGTTCGCCGAAAGCGTAACGGAAATGATCCAGTGAAAATGAAGGTCATTAAGCCCTTCTCACCAGTATTTTATACGAATAAATGGTTAATCAACAGACGTGTTCATAAGTAAATAATTACAGAAGCAGACTAAACAACGCGTCATTTTCAATTCTATCCGCCCCCGTGGTAAGATGAATGAAGATGACGTTTTTTTGAATGGAGTGGAATGTACATGACGACAAAGAAAATTGTGTTACTTGACGGAAACAGTCTTGCGTACCGGGCATTTTTTGCATTACCTTTATTAACAAATGATAACGGTATCCATACCAATGCGGTATATGGCTTCACGATGATGCTCCAAAACATCCTTGAGGATGAAAAACCGACGCATATTCTCGTGGCATGGGATGCTGGAAAAACAACATTCAGGCATAAAACATACGGAGAATATAAAGGTGGGCGTCAGAAAACGCCACCTGAATTATCCGAGCAATTCCCTTATCTGCGAAAGTTGCTTGAAGCATACAATATCCCCCAGTACGAACTGGATCAGTATGAAGCGGATGATATCATCGGCACGCTTAGCAAAGCGGGAGATGCGGACGGTTCCGAAATCGTCGTCATTTCAGGGGATAAGGATTTAACGCAACTTGCCAGTAGCCATACAACGGTGTTCATCACTCGAAAAGGGATGACGGATATTGAGAAATACACGCCTGAACACGTCATGGAGAAATACGGCATTGAGCCCCATCAAATCATTGATATGAAAGGACTAATGGGCGATGCATCCGATAATATTCCCGGCGTTCCTGGAGTCGGGGAGAAAACTGCGCTCAAATTGTTAATCGAATACGGTTCGATTGAAAATGTCTATAAATCACTTGCTAAAATTACTGCTAAAAAGCTGAATCAGAACCTAACGGAAAATGAAGCACAAGCGTTTATGAGCAAAGATCTTGCGACAATTGAAGTGAATGCACCGATCACGGTTAACATTAATGATTTAGCGTATGACGGCCCCGATATGGATCAAGTGACGACTATTTACCGGGAGTTGAAATTCAAAACGCTCCTCGAAAAAATTGCTCCTCAAGCAGCTGAAGAACCAAAAGAAGCAATTGAAGTCACGATTGTTGCCGAACTCTTGGACAAGGATTTATCAGATGAGATGGCGATTCATGTTGAAATGATGGATGAAAACTATTTGACTGCAGAGATTTTAGGCATTAGTTTAGCGGATGAAAAAAACATTCTATTTATACCGCTTGAAGTTGCAAAAAAATCGACACCATTCAAAAACTGGTTGCAAAATACGGACAAGCTGAAATACTCGTCTGATTCAAAAGCAGCTAGTGCATCACTAGCGCGTCAAGGTCTAGATGCAGAAGGCTTCCAGTTTGACCTATTGCTGGCGACCTACATCGTCAACCCATCGACGACCTATACCGATGTAGCTTCCATTACAGGAGAGTTTGGTTACACAGAAGTCGAGCAGGATGAAGTGATTTATGGAAAAGGTGCTAAGAAAGCGATACCGACCGAAGAAATAATTGCAGACCACGCCGGTCGAAAAGCGCTGGCGATTTGGAAATTGCACGCAGAGATTGAAGAGAAATTACAAGATAATGATCAATATGATTTATACCATGAACTTGAGTTACCGCTTGCGGCGATTCTTGCGAAAATGGAAACGACTGGTGTTAAGACGGACCGAGAGACGCTTCTGACAATCGGAACTGAACTGTCTGCTAAACTGGCCACACTTGAGACAACTATTTATGAAATTGCAGGAGAAAAATTCAACATTAATTCACCTAAACAGCTTGGTGTCATCCTTTTTGAGAAAATCGGACTTACTCCGATTAAAAAGACGAAAACTGGTTATTCAACTGCGGCGGATGTGCTTGAGAAGCTTGAAAGCGAACATGAAATTATCAGCCATATATTGAACTATCGCCAACTCGGTAAATTGAATTCGACATATATCGAAGGACTATTGAAAGAAATTCACGAGGATGGCAAGATTCATACCCGTTTCCAGCAAGCACTCACGACAACAGGTCGACTTAGTTCCATCAATCCCAATTTACAGAACATTCCTGTACGGCTTGAAGAGGGAAGGAAAATTCGTGCAGCGTTCGTTCCATCTGAACCGGGCTGGTATCTATTTGCCGCGGATTATTCACAAATCGAACTGCGGGTACTCGCACATATGTCGCAAGATGAAAAACTGATTGAGGCTTTCCGTGCAGGTGCAGATATTCACACGAAGACAGCAATGGATGTTTTCGGTGTTGATGAAGATTCAGTGACGTCAGACATGCGACGAGCAGCAAAAGCAGTCAACTTTGGAATTGTCTACGGTATAAGTGATTACGGACTTTCGCAAAACTTGGATATTACGCGCAAAGACGCAGCACAATTCATCGATACTTATCTCAGCAGTTTCCCGGGAGTCAAACAGTATATGAGCGACATTGTTGCAGAGGCGAAAAGGAAAGGCTATGTGACGACGCTTATGAACCGGAGACGCTATTTACCAGAAATCACAAGTTCGAATTTCAACTTAAGAAGTTTTGCGGAACGGACTGCTATGAATACACCGATTCAAGGAAGTGCAGCCGATATTATTAAAAAAGCAATGATTGAAATGGCTAACAGGCTTGAAGTTGAAGGCATGCAGACACGTATGCTCCTGCAAGTACATGATGAATTGATCTTTGAAGCACCACAAGAAGAAATTGAGAAACTAAAAGAAATCGTACCTGAAGTGATGGAATCTGCTCTAGCGCTTGACGTGCCATTGAAAGTAGATTGGGCATTCGGATTATCTTGGTATGAGACGAAGTGAGGGGATAAAGTGCCTGAATTACCGGAAGTAGAAGGGGTTGTCCGTGCACTCGCACCAATTGCGATTGGAAGGACAATCCAGAACGTAACCGTTTCAGATACGGTTATCAAATCAAAACAACTAGGTAAAGAAGCTGTGATAAAAGGAATTACAACCGAAGATTTTATAGTAGATATGGCTGGTATGACGATTGGAAATGTCACACGGCGCAGTAAATACATTTACTTTCATTTAATGAAAGATGGTAACACCTGTCTTCTTGTCAGTCATCTTGGTATGACAGGGGCTTGGTTCACCGTTGACAGCGTTGATGACATTACGGAAATGAAGTTCCGTAACCATGTTCATGTTGTTTTTACGCTGGAAGGCGGGGGACTACTGGTGTATTCGGATATTCGTCGTTTTGGAGAACTACGGCTTCTTGGCTGTGAAGCAGATCATCCGCCACTATTGAAAATGGCTCCTGAACCGTTCGCTACTGGAGCGCGCAAGCATTTCCTTGAGTTTGCAGCTATGCCGAAATATGCCCGAAAACCAATCAAAGAAGTCATTATGGACGGGCATGTACTATCTGGATGTGGGAATATTTATGCGACGGAAGCAATCTATAAGATGAAGATTCATCCCGAAAGGACTACGGAGCGGATTAGTCTAAAAAGAAAAAATGAATTATTTGATGTGATTGTGGCTATTTTACAGGAAAGTATTGATGCGGGAGGCAGCTCCATTTCTGATTACCGGAATATTAATGGGGAAGCGGGCACAATGCAGGATCGTCTTAAAATGTATGGCAGGAAATTTTGCCCTGCTTGCGGCTCTGCCACGGAGAGTATGAAAATCGCAGGTAGGACATCCGTTTATTGTCCGACATGCCAGAAATGATTGTTGAAGGGCTGTGTGAGCTATGATTATCGGTTTAACGGGCAGTATTGCAAGTGGGAAAAGCACCGTATCCAAGATGTTGAAGAAAAAGGGCTTTCCAATTGTAGATGCGGATGAAATTGCACGTCTTGTTGTCGAACCCGGGAGTCCAGTTTTACAAGAGATCAGTCGCGTATTTGGTCAGGGGATTTTACGTTCGGACGGATCGCTTAATCGTGAAAAGCTAGGACAGCAAATATTCGGTAATGTAGAAGAGCGCCAAAAGTTGAATGGTATCATCCATCCTGCAATACGACAAGAGATGTTAAGGCAAAAAGAGCAATTGATTTCAACGGGATCGAATACAGTTATCATGGACATCCCTTTGTTGTTTGAAAGCAAGTTGCAATCGTTCGTGGATAAAATTATTGTCGTGTCTGTCACAGCAGAAATACAAAAGGAACGTCTCATTGCGAGGAATGTGTTATCGGAAGAAGAAGCGGATGCACGAATCCGTTCCCAACTATCAATCGAAGAGAAGGAACTGAGTGCAGACGCGGTTTTATTCAATAACGGTCCAGTGGAAGAGACAGAAAGCCAGTTGACTGAGGTACTTTCTAAATGGAATGCAGAGCCTTGAAGTGATTCTGAAAAATGAAACATTTCAATTGTCCATAGTAAATCTTGGTTTTAGCATAATATGTGTTATACTAATGACGAGTATTAGATAAAAAGTATAACATACATACAGGAGGATCTTTATATGACTACTTCTATTGCGATAAACGGGTTTGGACGAATTGGACGAATGGTATTCCGTCAAATGATTACAGAAGAAGATGTAACAATCGTTGCGATTAACGCAATGTATTCATCAGAAACACTCGCTCATCTTATAAAGTACGATACGAATCACGGTACATTTGATGGCGAAGTCATTGCAGAAGAAAATGCGATTGTCGTCAATGGGAAACGAGTGCAAATCGTCTCTGACCGTGACCCGCTTAACCTTCCTTGGAAAAAGCTTGGTGTCGATATCGTCATTGAAGCGACTGGTAAGTTCAATTCGCGTGACAAAGCGGCACTTCATCTTGAAGCGGGGGCAAAAAAAGTCATTATATCGGCACCTGGTAAAAATGAAGATATCACAATTGTTTTAGGCGTAAACGATGATAAATTAGATATCGAAAAGCATGACATCATTTCGAATGCAAGTTGTACAACAAACTGTCTTGCTCCTGTAGCTAAGGTATTAAATGATGCATTTGGGATTGACAACGGTTTAATGACAACGGTTCATGCGTATACAAATGACCAAAAGAACTTGGATAATCCTCATAAGGACCTTCGACGTGCACGTGCATGCGGACAATCTATCATTCCAACATCTACTGGGGCTGCGAAAGCGTTGGCACTTGTGCTTCCAGAATTGGAAGGGAAGATTCACGGAATGTCACTTCGTATACCTACGCCGAATGTTTCACTTGTCGACCTAGTTGTAGATTTGAAGCAAGACGTGACAGTAGAGATGGTAAACAATGCATTTAAGCAGGCTTCTGAAGGAGCGATGGCAGGTATTCTCCGTTTCTCAACAGAGCCGCTTGTATCTATTGATTACAATACAACAACTGACTCAGCAATCATTGACGGTCTTTCAACAATTGTTATGGCAGATCGCAAAGTGAAAGTACTTGCCTGGTACGATAATGAGTGGGGTTATTCTGCACGAGTCGTCGATTTGACAAAGAAAGTTGCAGTAGCTTTGAAAACAAAAGAACTTGCTTAATTGTGAATAGAGAGCGTCCCTAAAGTCAGTGAACGATGACTTTAGGGACGTTTTTTCTTGGAAGACAAGTATATGTTTTCGACGTGGAACGGTGCCCAGGCTCCAGGCGCCAACCCTTGGGTCATAAGTTGTTTGGGAAGGAATTGAACTACATCTCTCCTGTGTGGGGGTTGAAGTACGCCTCCTCGTACTTGTAAGCAGTCATAGCGACAGGACGTCGCGAACTTCAACTGCCTTCTTTTATCACTTATGCCTGTCGGGGTGGATGGCGTCTTGCGCTTTTCTCATTGTACAATGCTTCTTTCCACTCTATTTCGATTTTTTTTGTCGTTTTCTGTTATAATTAAGTTATTATCTAAGAAAAAGCGGAGGATACACATTATGAAATGTCCAGCTTGCCAGTTCAATGGCACCCGGGTAGTTGATTCTAGACCGGCCGAGGAGAATAGATCCATCCGGCGTCGCAGAGAATGCGAACAATGCGCATTCCGTTTTACGACATTTGAAAAAGTTGAGGAAATGCCTTTGATTGTCGTGAAGAAAGACGATTCGCGTGAAGAATTTAGTGGAGAAAAAGTGCTCAGAGGTCTTATTCGAGCATGTGAAAAACGCGCTGTTTCCCTTGAGGACCTAAAAAAGATCGTCTATTCTATTGAAAAAGAATTGAGAAGCGCAGGTGTCGTGGAGATTAATTCTGATGATGTTGGGGAAATGGTTATGGAACAGCTATCGGAAGTTGATGAAGTCGCTTATGTCAGATTCGCTTCAGTCTATCGCCAATATAAAGACATCACAGTTTTCATAAAAGAATTGCAAGACCTACAAAAACGAACGAAAAAGTAACGTATCCCATTCAGATAGGAAGTAGAGTTTGATGGCACCCCTTTATAAAGAACTACAGCCAGTTGACGCATACAAAATACGGTTATCGCAGCCCTTTTCAGATTATGACCGTCAACTCCTCACTTTATTTTACCAACCGCTGATTGGCCCAGGTGCGATGAGTTTGTTTATGACATTATGGGCGGACGCAGAGCGTGAAGATGACCGTGAATACAACCATTACCACCTTATGAACATTTTGACGATGCCACTGGGACCTGTCTTCGAAGCCCGTATATCTCTTGAAGCAATCGGCTTATTACGAACGTACAAGAAAAAAGATGGAGATGCGAGATTATTTGTTTACGATCTGCTTCCTCCACTTGATGCCAAAGCTTTTTTCCTAGATCCACTGTTGTCGACATTCTTGTTTAGTAAAATCGGAGAACAGGCATACCGAAATCTACGTAGCCGCTTTGCGCTAGACAGTGTTAATGAAGTTGGATTTGAAGATGTTTCTCGTACATTTTTAGATGTGTATACGCCCGTTCAGCAGGGCTATAGCATGGATATGGGCGAGGGCCAGCAGTTTATCGGACGGAATGAACCGGAAGGTGTTCCGTTTTTGCATTCAGACTTTGATTTCAATCTGCTAAGTTCGGGGTTATCTGAACAAATGGTTCCCAAAGCTTCATTATCTTCTGTTTCTAAGGAATTAATTGCGAAAATCGCATTCCTTTATTCGCTCACGCCGCTAGATATGCAAAAAGTCATCATGATGGCTCTCGATGAAGATCTCAAGTTGCCGGAAGACAGATTGCGAAAGTCAGCAGCGGAGTTTTATAAAATGAATGTTTCAAAAGAGGCGCCAGTCTTGCATAAAGTGTATGCGAAAGAATTACCTAAGCCTGAAACAGGACTATTAACGCGAGATGAAGAATTGGTGCATTACCTTGAAAATACGGCACCCCTTGAAATGTTGCGTGAGATTAACGGGAAAGAACCACTTTCTGTAGACGTGAAGCTTGCTGAAAAGTTGGTCAATACACATGGGTTGTCCGTCGGTGTCGTCAATGTTCTGCTGCAATACGTTCATTTGCGCAATGACGGGAAAATAACGAATAGTTATGTCGAGAGGATTGCTTCCCATTGGATGAACAAAAAGGTTGATACAGTGAAAACTGCACTTGAAATGTCGAGGAATGAGCATGACCAGTATGTTAAATGGAAAAATGAAGGTCAGAGCACAGGATCGAAATCGACGCCTAGACGAAAATCCGCGCGGGAAGAGAAAGTACCGGAATGGTTTTATAAAAAAGAAGAAAAGAAAACAAAATCAGATAAACCTGTTAAGTCTTCTTCAGAGATTGATGAAGAACGCCGTAAATTACTTGAGGAATTAGGCGTAACGGGGGACGGGACGGTGAAGTGAAATGGAACATATTGGCGATACGTTGAAACGGGTCGTGAAATCACCGGCATTTGCCGCAAGATATGATGAATTGCGCAGAGAAGTGATGGAGAGTCCAGGGGTACAACAATTTTTGACGGATCATTCCACTGAAGTTGATGGCGAAGTGGTCGAGCGGAGTCTTGGGAAACTATACGAATACGCCACCGCTTCCCATAGTTGTGGAAAATGTCCCGACCTCGCAGGATGTGTGAATATCATGAACGGCTTCGAACCGAAATTGGTATTATCCCGTGGGCTTATAGATGTGGAATATACAAAGTGTCCCAACAGATTAGTTGATGATGATCAACGTAATATTAAGAAGATGATAGACAGTATGTATATGCCCAAAGATGTCATGGAAGCGAAATTGCAAAGCATTGATATGTTTTTTGATGATAGTAGGGTGCCGGCGGTACGAGCTGCAAAAGATTTCTTGAACGCTTTCGATGAAACCGGAAAACTTCCAGAGCGAGGTATGTACATTTATGGCCCGTTTGGAATCGGTAAATCATTCGTGCTTGGAGCATTGGCGAACGAATTAGCCAATCGTCGGATACGTACAGTTGCTGTATATGTCCCGGAATTCCTAAGGGAAATGAAACAATCTATTCAAGATCAGACCTTAAATGAGAAAATTGATTTTGTGAAAAACGCACAAGTACTTATGCTTGATGATATTGGTGCAGAAACAATGTCTGCTTGGACGCGTGATGAAGTGCTCGGCACTATTTTACAATACAGGATGGCAGAAAAATTGCCGACTTTTTTCACATCTAACCTTAGTTACGCTGAACTTGAAGATCATTTGACATACACACAGCGTGGTGAAAAAGAAGCTGTAAAAGCGGCAAGAATCATGGAGAGGGTGCAAATGATTAGCATTCCAATACGACTCGATGGTGAAAATAGACGCGATAAATAAAAGGGAAACCTAAAAATGACAGAAGCATTGAGCTTCTGTCATTTTAATAGTTTATTTATTATCTTTTTTCAAAACGGTTTGTGCGTTGTTCTCTTTGCTTTTGATTCTCATTTTCTTGAGTATTCAACTTATCGATATCGAATGTAGAGCCGAATTCTTCACGCATATCATTTGGTTTTTGGTTTTTGTTACGGTCTTGATTTTGTTTTTGGTCACGGTTTGGATTTCTGTCTTTGTTATTTGGCAAGATTAATCACCTCCATAAACGTATCATGTGTTTAATGCAGCTTTTCATTCCATGGTAATTAATTCTACCTATATATGTTGACATAAAGAATGCTCTCAACAACGCTCGGCACATAGAATCATTAGTTCAACATATATATCAAGTGCGATGTCTGATTTTTAACTTCATATTTTTAACAAGCCTTCGCGTTTCGTAATTGATAACAATAATGCTACAAACTCCCTATTCACTCCTGTACAGAATTTGATATTTTGTTCTTTCCGGCTCAAATTCTTCGGAAAAGGGGCCTGAATGATTATAAATTTACCATATCAATATCGGGCGGGTGAATGTCCTCGTTATTCACTTTATCTCCCTTATACCTCACTATTAAATACCGTTGCTACTAGGGCTGGTTTTAGTCGTCAATCCGCTTTTCGCTCATTAAATCACTTACGGTACCTAGTCGAAGCCCTTTCCCTTTAATTTCAATTATCATAGTTTCCAGCCCTTCAAAAACGGCTTTTGTGGGGTGCATTAGAACCATCGCACCGCTACTTACCCCAGAGACAACACGCACAACCATTTCGGAGGTTGCTGGCTTTCTCCAGTCAACTGTATCGACCGTCCATAGAATGGTTTTCATGCCAAGCTCATTGGCGACTAAAATGGTTTCCTGATTAAAGCTTCCACTTGGCGGTGCAAACCATATCGGTTTTATACCAAGAGTTTCCTCAATTACATCATTTGTTTTTTTCAATTCATTCACTGTTTCATTTCGAGAACGCTGTTTAAGGTCGGGGTGACTATAAGCATGGTTGCCGATTTCGTGACCTTCAAGGTTAATCATTGTAGCCAGATCGGGATTATTTTTAACCCAACTACCATCAAAAAAGAATGTTGCCTTTACCTGGTTGTCTGATAATGTTTTCAGGATACCCGGAATGTACTCATTGCCCCAAGCGACATTTATGAGTAGGGCTACCATTGGTTTTTCAGGATTCCCACGATAAATCGGTGACGGTTCTAAATCGCTCAAATGGATTTCCGGAGAAGTTTCCTTGAAAATGATTTTATTTGTATCAATATCTGTGCTGGGTTTCATGTTCTTATAGCTGGCTTCAATATCTACTTCTAAGCCATTATATCCGGGTATTGCTTTCCAGACTCTGTCGATTTTAGCGTTAATAGGTTCAATTTTATGTTGGTCATTATAAGCTGAAATCATTTTAATAAGTTCATCATTATCAGCTTCTGAGAAAGTAGTGATGGAGCTTTCGGCGTCAGGCTTTGAAGAAATAGCTGTAAATGTCTTAATGAGAATGCTCGGCACTGAGACTAGCACAATAAAAATCATAATCATGTAAATGATCTTTTTCATTCTTTTTCCTCATATGCAATACATTTAACTAATTGAAGATGTTCAGGCCAATCTACGGCAGCTTTATCACTTTGTTCCATGGTAAATCCTCCATTCAATATCTTGATACTAGTAGGCTTCCCGTTCATCTAAGGACTATACTTTTGATTATCTGGCAACACTGCAATCTAAATAAATAGAAAAACAGCTGGAGGAACCTAGAGGATTAGGTTGTTTTATAATTATTAATGCAATGAATTATGGAGATACATGTAGAACGAACTTGCATTTATTACGTAATCGACGTATACTCAGTTTTAATTAATAATCTGAAATGCTTGGAAGAGGACAACAATCTTTTCGTCTACCTAAAGAGAACGGGGCCATTGGCTGGAAGCCCTGAAGGATAGAAGGATGATTTACCACCTTGGAGCAGCATCGGTGAACAGTGCAGTAACCGATGACGGAATCCGGTCCGTTACCCGACGTCAAGCTTCATCTTTTCGGTACGTTTGTCTAGCTTCAGCGGTCTAAACAGGCCACTTACGCTTTTCAAGTGTTCCGGATTGAAGGAAGAAGGGTGGAACCGCGAGCTAAAGCTTCGTCCCTTTCCAGGGATGGGGCTTTTTTTGTTTTCCAATAATAATAAATGAGGAGTGCTTAACAATGACAAATATGATTAATTTGAAATTTCCAGATGGTGCCGTGAAAGAATTTCCACAAGGCACAACTACAGAAGACGTAGCAGGATCAATTAGCCCGGGACTGCGAAAAAGTGCGCTGGCAGGTAAAGTTGGAGACAAGTTAGTAGACTTGAAATCAGCAATTAATGAGGACGGTGATATCGCGATTATCACACCTCAATCACCGGAAGCGCTTGAAATATTACGCCACAGTACAGCACATCTTCTTGCACAAGCTGTAAAACGTAAGTTTCCTAATGCAAAACTAGGTATTGGGCCAGTTATCCAAAGCGGATTTTATTATGATATTGATTCGCCTGAACCGATTACAGCAGAAGACTTACCAGAACTTGAAAAAGAGATGAGAAGAATTATTGCTGAAAACGTGGAAGTAATTCGTCATGATGTATCTCGTGAAGAGGCGAAAAAGCGTTTTGAAGAAATCGATGACGAATACAAACTAGAACTTCTAGAAGCGATTCCTGAGGGCGAGCAAGTGTCTATTTATGAACAAGGCGACTTCATCGACTTGTGCCGTGGTGTTCACGTTCCATCTACAGGGAAGTTAAAGGAATTCAAACTCCTTAGCATCGCAGGCGCTTACTGGCGCGGCGATTCGAATAACAAAATGCTACAACGAATTTACGGTACAGCGTTCTTTAAAAAAGATGAACTAAAAGAACATCTTCGTCTTTTGGAAGAAGCTAAAGAGCGAGATCACCGTAAAATAGGGAAAGAACTTAATCTTTTCATGAACTCTCAAAAAGTGGGTCAGGGCTTGCCAATGTGGTTGCCTAAGGGAGCAACGATTCGCCGAATCATCGAGAGATACATCGTTGATAAGGAACAGAGGCTTGGCTATGATCATGTCTATACACCAGTTCTCGGTAGCGTCGAATTATATAAAACTTCAGGCCACTGGGATCATTATCAGGACGGCATGTTCCCTGTAATGAGTATGGACAACGAAGACCTTGTTTTGCGTCCAATGAACTGCCCTCATCATATGATGATTTATAAAAATGGAATTCATTCATACAGAAACCTGCCGTTACGTATTGCGGAACTTGGTACAATGCACCGTTATGAAATGTCCGGAGCACTATCAGGCTTGCAGCGCGTTCGTGGAATGACGTTGAATGATGCGCATATCTTTGTTCGTCCGGATCAGATTAAAGATGAGTTCAAACGCGTTGTCCAACTTGTTATTGACGTTTATAAAGATTTCAATATCGAGGATTATTCATTCCGTGTTTCTTACCGCGATCCAGCGGATAAAGAGAAATATTTTGATGACGATGCAATGTGGAATCGTGCACAAACAATGCTGAAAGAAGCGATGGATGAACTTGGTCTTGACTATGTTGAAGCAGAAGGGGAAGCTGCATTCTACGGACCTAAACTTGACGTTCAAGTGAAAACAGCAATTGGTATGGAAGAAACATTGTCAACAGTGCAACTCGACTTCTTGCTTCCTGAACGTTTCGATCTAACATACGTTGGCGAAGATGGAAAACAACATCGTCCAGTCGTCATTCACCGCGGCGTTGTTTCAACTATGGAACGTTTTGTTGCATTCCTAATAGAAGAATACAAAGGTGCATTCCCAACTTGGTTGGCACCTGTCCAAGTTGAAGTAATTCCAGTTTCACCAGATGCGCATTTTGATTATGCAGATGGCGTTCGTGAAAAATTGGTTGCTGCTGGATTCCGCGTTAATATTGATAGCCGTGATGAAAAAATTGGTTACAAGATACGAGAAGCACAGATGCAAAAAGTACCTTATATGCTCGTTCTTGGAGACAAAGAAGTCGAATCAGGCGAAGTGAACGTTCGTAAATACGGCGAACAGCAATCTGAAAGCTTGCCATTCGACGAATTCCTTGCTAGACTAAAAGAAGAAGTTACAAGTATTTAAATTTATACAGCAGTGGTCAAACACTAACTATATAAATTTTAACGCATGTTTTCAGCGATGAAAGCAATGCGGCAACCGTGAATTAGCCAAGCCGCAGATTAAAACATGTTGACAAGTTTACTATCACATGGTAAAGTAATTAAGGTTAGTAATGACTGAATACAGTTTGTGGTATAAGAAGAGGCTACCCGCTTCTCACCTGTTCGACGCCTAGACGTTGTTGACGGGTTAAAACATGAGTGAAGTGCCGTGCATTTGCACGTACACATACGCGGGTAGACAAATCCAATTTGTCTACCTTTTTTAATTGGATGGACCTGTGGGGCCGACCCGAACCGGACGGTATACCCAAACCATGTATTCGAGAAATATCCGGAGGTGGATTACTATTAGCAAAGACATGTACGTAAATGAGGGCATCCGTGCCCGCGAGCTACGCATTATTGATCACAACGGCGATCAGCTCGGAATCAAAACACGCACTGAGGCACTTGAAATTGCCGCTCTTGCGAATTTGGATCTTGTCCTTGTAGCACCAACAGCGAAACCCCCAGTGGCTCGTATCATGGACCACGGAAAGTTCAAATTTGAACAGCAGAAAAAGGATCGCGAAGTCCGTAAGAATCAGAAAATCATTTTGCTTAAAGAAGTTCGGTTAAGCCCGACAATCGATGAGCATGATTTCCAGACAAAACTACGGAACGCTGTCAAGTTCCTTGAAAAAGGCGATAAAGTTAAAGCTTCAATCCGTTTCCGTGGACGTGCGATTACGCACAAGGAAATCGGACAGCGTGTCCTTGACCGTTTCGCAGAAGCGTGCAAAGATGTATCTACGGTTGAACAACGACCGAAGATGGAAGGCCGCAGCATGTTTCTAGTGCTTGCACCAACTGCTGAAAAAGAGTAACAATGAATGATTTAGGAGGAACAGAACATGCCAAAAATGAAAACTCACCGCGGCTCAGCGAAACGTTTCAAAAAAACCGGTTCTGGTAAATTGAAACGCGGCCGTGCTTACACAAGTCACTTGTTTGCAAACAAACCGACAAAAGCGAAACGTCACCTGCGTAAAGCTTCACTAGTTTCTTCAGGCGATTTCAAACGCATTCGTCAAATGATCACTTACATGAAATAATTTAAAACACAATCGGACAGAAAAGCAGGAGGTAATGAACTATGCCACGCGTAAAAGGTGGAACAGTGACGCGCAAGCGTCGTAATCGAGTATTGAAATTAGCAAAAGGTTACTTTGGTTCAAAACATAGACTTTACAAGGTAGCAAACCAACAGGTAATGAAATCATTCAACTATGCATACCGTGACCGTCGTCAGAAGAAACGTGAATTCCGTAAACTTTGGATTACACGTATCAATGCGGCTGCACGTATCAACGGTCTTTCTTACAGCACTCTTATGCACGGCTTGAAAGTAGCTGGCATTGATGTTAACCGTAAAATGCTTGCTGATCTTGCAGTGACTGACGCGCAAGCGTTCACACAACTTGCAGATGCAGCGAAAAAATCAATCGCTAAATAAGAACGTCAATAAAAGTCGCCAAACGGTCCAGAGTTAATCTGGGTGCGAGGCGACTTTTTTATTTGTTTTTTTACGGCGACGGTAAAGTTTTCGTATTGAGGAGTTTAGGAAGAGGATCTTATAGATCCGTGAATCTGTCGTACAGTCTAAAGAATTATATTATTACTCTCTGACTGCTAAACAGTGTAAAATGTAAGTAGAGAAAGAAAAGAGGGGAATCATACTTGCAAACGACACTATTAGGATGGATTGCAATTATGTCCGTTTGGGCATTTATTACGATGGGGTATGATAAGCGTCAGGCAAAGAGAAAAGGACAACGAATACCTGAAAAGAATTTATGGACGCTTGCACTGCTTGGTGGAGGCATTGGTGCATATCTTGGGATGCAAACATTCCGTCATAAGACAAGACGTACATCTTTCCGGATCGGCTTTCTTATTTTAGCAATTGCCTATGGTATTGGCATACTCTATCTTCTAGGTGTTACCCTACCAGGAATGATGGAAGTGTAAAATAGCCCGCTTTTCAACGGGCTTGTTCTATTGTTCCATTAGTCGTTCGATTGGATTTTTCCAACTAATAGCGGCTTTGGGGTAGTTGGATAAGATTGTGGATGAAAGAAAATCAAAATCCGCTTTTGTGAAATCTTGAAGTTTTGTTTCATCTTTCACCCAAACGAAAATGGAGATGACGTCAATGGAATCATCTGTTGTATCTAAGTATTTTTCACCCTCAAACATAGCGCCTTTATACGATAGGAAGAAATTTTTTCGCACATTATTTACTTCATCATAGAAATAATACTTTTCCTCCGCGTATGCATCATCAAGCTTTCTTTTGGGGTCCGTCAAATAACGAATCCCGCGGTAGACTAAATAAATGATAAAAGCAATAATGATCAAGCGGATCAGTAATCCCATAACGGATCCCCCTTATGAATTTATAGATACTATCTTATACGGATGACAATCTGAAAAGTTTCAATATAGTTAAAAAAATGGAGGTTTTTTTTATGCAACTGTCAAAACTATTTACCATGCAACGTGAACTCGATTTATTTATCCAAAATAACAGAGAGGAAAAAACAGATGTTTTTCTAGAAAAAGGACTTGCACTCTTAATTGAACTCGCGGAACTTGCGAATGAAACGCGTTGTTTCAAATTTTGGAGCACAAAAGGTCCTTCAGATGATGCTGTGATTCTTGAAGAATATGTAGATTCGATTCATTTTCTACTTTCCTTGGGTATAGAAAAGGACTTACATACGCTAACAAATTGGCCGGAAGGTGAAGTTGAAGGAGAATTGACACAATTATTCCTAGAAACTACGGCTGCTATTCACTGTTTCCTGAATGAACTTAGCATGACGGCTTATGAGAAAGTCTGGATTCATTATGGGGCCATTGCTAAAAAACTTGGTTTCACAAATGAAGATATTATTGGTGCGTACTTAGCGAAGAATGAAGAAAATTATAACCGTCAAAAAACAGGTTATTAATTGTTTTATAGAAAAATCAAAAAATAGATTGACAGAAGCCTCCAGATAAAAAATAATAGAGTTGTATATAAACTTTTTAGGGGGCGTAAATGTGAACGATTGGAACAAAGAGGATTTTGGTATAAGGTTAAAGAAATTGCGTGAAGAACGCGGATTATCAATGATGGCATTCGGAGCAGCTATAGGAACGTCAGCAAGTCGTATTAAAGATTGGGAAAAAGGGAAGAATGCTCCATCGGCGGCTTGGGTGGCAAAAATATCTGAACGCTTTAATGTTACAACTGATGAGCTGATTCTAGGGAATTCGAAGACGTCAAAACCGTTTAAAAGCACGGGATCTGCAAATGTAGATATGCTTTACGACAAATTGAGAGAAAATGTTATTAGCGATATAGAAACGCAAGAACAAGAACAAACGAGTCATACAGACGAACTGTATGCAGAACTTGATGCTATACACAAAGAAACGTATAGAAGCGGAAAGGGCAGAAAACGTGCAGAAATCGAAATGCTTGCGATACTGACAGAACTGCCGAAAAAAGAGGTCCTAGAACTTTTAGAACTTGCAAGGTTGAAAAAACGCTGGTTGTAATGAAAACGACTACGAATACAACGAAAAAAAAGATGCCCTTACGGCGTAAATGGTTTTTCATCTTATTCATACTTGTCCTTCTTTGCTTTGTCGTATATAAAGGAAATACAACAGTCGGGGTAACGCATTATGAAATTGCGTCGGACAAGATCCCTGCTAATTACGACAAATACACTATCGTCCAGATTTCTGATTTACATGATGCCGAATTGGGTGAAAACCATTCACATGTTGTTGATAGGGTGAAAATGATCACGCCTCAAGCGATATTCATTACGGGTGATTTTATCGACAGTAACCGCTACGATCTTGAAAAAAGTCTGATTCTTATTGAAGAGCTTCAATTTGTCGCTCCAATCTATTACGTGACAGGAAACCATGAAATCGCTACGCAGGATATGGACCGTATTAAGGGGGCTCTCGAAGACTTGGGGGTTCGTGTCTTATCGAACGAAGCGGATGTAATTACATTGTTTCCCGATAGTTCAATAGCAATAGGAGGAATTGAAGATCCGCTGGCAAGTGAGCTTGAAGATGATGAAGCCGTTAAAATATCGATAGAACAAGCATTTGAAAATATACCTGATGAGATGTTTAAAGTGCTATTGTCACATAGACCTGAGCAATTTGATGTATACGCTGAAGCCGGGATAGATGTGACGTTCAGTGGTCATGCTCATGGCGGACAGTTTCGTATACCAGGGATCGGTGGCCTCGTTTCACCTGGACAAGGTTGGTTTCCCAAATATTCATCAGGCGTCCATGAGAAGAATGGCAGCGACTTGGTAGTCAGTCGCGGCCTGGGCAATAGCATCATTCCAGTGAGGCTGTTCAATCAACCGGAAATAGTAGTTGTCACATTACGCACAATAGAATAGTCCTAGCCTCCTTTCGATTATTGAAGGAGGTTTTTTTGTTGAAAATAATAATAGAATCTACCGTAAAATCCCATTAAATAACTGCTATTCTCATTTGTCGAAATAGGATATGATATGTACTTAACGTGAAAGTATCCGTAGTTAAGGTAAAGGCATTTTTGACATGTGTATAAAAATTACACTGCGAATGTTAAAAATGGAATAGGGAGGAACTAGAAATGATTCAAAGTGCTTTAGAGTGGATTGTAACGACAGGGAATAACCTTTTATGGTCGTATATCCTAATCGGTTTGTTAATTGGTTTAGGTATTTATTTTACGATTCGAACGAAATTTGTACAGTTTCGCCTGTTTGGTGAAATGTTTAAACTTATAGTGGAAAAACCGGAAGTGAAGGGCGGGATATCTTCCTTTCAAGCGTTTACAATTAGTGCTGCATCACGGGTTGGAACAGGGAATATCACTGGGGTTGCCCTTGCAATTGGCATTGGAGGGCCAGGCGCAGTTTTCTGGATGTGGGTCATTGCGATAATCGGAATGGCGACTGCGTTTATCGAAAGTACGCTCGCGCAAGTGTATAAAGTGAAGGACGGCGATACATTCAGGGGAGGGCCTGCTTATTATATGCAAAAGGCTTTGGGGAATCGGAAGCTGGGTATCATATTCGCTATTTTGCTGACACTTTGCTTCGGTTTTATTTTTAATGCTGTACAGTCAAATACAATAAGTTTATCATTCAATAGTGTGTTTCATATTGAAAAATGGGTTATTGGATTAGTTCTTATTTTTATAACGGCTCTTGTTATTTTCGGAGGCGTTAAACGGATTGCCAATGTCACACAAGTTATCGTTCCGATTATGGCTATTCTCTATATTATTGTTGCTTTATATGTCGTTATTATGAATATAAATGAGGTTCCCGCAGTATTTAAACTAATCTTCACGAGCGCATTTGGAATGAACGAAGCGGTCGGTGGGGCAGTCGGGGCAGCGATTATGCAAGGAGTGCGACGTGGACTATTCTCCAATGAGGCAGGTATGGGGAGTGTACCGAACGCTGCTGCGGTTGCAAGTACATCGCATCCGGCAAAACAGGGTCTTGTTCAAAGTCTAGGTGTGTTTTTTGACACAATCATCATCTGTTCTGCAACGGCGTTCATTATTATTCTTGCCGATCTTTATAATACAGGTGAAGTGGATGGAATTCTCTTGACGCAGACATCCCTTGGTGTCCATGTAGGAGAGTGGGCACCTTATTTCTTGGCAATTGCCATTTTGTTTTTTGCTTTCAGTTCAATTATTGGAAACTATTATTATGGCGAGACGAATATTGAATTTATCAACGCGAATAAAATATGGTTAACTCTTTACCGTTTTGGTGTACTCGCGATGGTCATGTTTGGAACGCTTGCAAAAGTGGATCTTGTTTGGAACATGGCGGATCTCTTCATGGGGATGATGGCAGTCATTAATCTAATAGTTATCTTCCTTCTAGGAAAAGTGGCATTCAAAACACTAGATGATTATACAGAACAACGAAAAAGAGGACTCAATCCTATATTCAAGTCTAGTACGATTCCCGGGCTAAAAGGTGCAGAATGTTGGGAAGATGAAAAGATAAGCGACGGCAAATAAAAGATTACTTCAATTGTTAAGAAGGCAAGAAACCTATTTGAACTATAATTGGTTTCTTGCCTTCTTTCATTTCGTTTACTATTTAGAAGAGTGTGAAAAAAGGTAACTATTAAGGTATGATAGAGATAGTATGCACTTAAGAAAGGATGATTAAGATGAAAGCATTTATCCATGAATTAGGGCAGTTGAAAATAGGTGACATGAAAGAACCAGTTGCAGCAAGTGGTGAAGTCGTCGTTGCGATTCAGACGGCAGGTTTGAACCGTCGAGACTTATATATACCTGGACGTAGGGGGAATGAGGCACAAGCATTGACGCTAGGATCTGACGGTGCAGGAATTATTGAGTCAGTAGGTGCAGGAGTAACGGCGTTTGCAGTCGGGGATGAAGTAATGATTAATCCTTCGCTACGTTGGTTTGAAAACAGCGATGCCCCACCGGCAGAATTTGATATTTTAGGAATGCCAGATAATGGGACATTTGCTGAGAAAATTGCTATTTCGGCTGAACAGATTGAAAGGAAACCCACTCACTTGTCCTGGGAAGAGGCAGCGGTACTTTCGTTAGCGGGTTTAACAGGTTATCGTGCACTATTTACTAAAGGGGGATTGAAAGCGGGGGATACAGTTTTCATCCCAGGTGCCGGCAGTGGAGTAGCCACGTATCTTATTTCATTCGCTAAAAACGTTGGAGCACGTGTTATTGTTACTTCCCGCAGTGAAGCTAAGCGAAAACAGGCACTTGAACTTGGCGCGGACATCGCTCTTGATACGAATGGGGATTGGAACAAGGAGTTAGAAGGAGAGACAATCGACCTCGTTATCGAAAGTGTTGGCCGGGCGACGTTTAATCGTTCGCTTAGTTTATTGAAAAAAGGCGGGCGTATCGTCATTTTTGGAGCAACGACTGATGATACAGTCGACTTGGATTTGCGCGCGTTTTTCTACGGACAGTATCAACTTTTCGGTTCTACGTTAGGTAGTCGAGAAGAGTTACGTGACATGATTGCGCATGTCGAAAAATATGGAACACGTCCAATTGTCGATAAAGTCTTCAATTTAGACGAAGCGGCAGAGGCATTCGATTATATTGAAGAGAGTAAGCAATTTGGAAAAGTGGTACTGCAAGTAACGAAATGATGTAGTACTTCAGTTAATTATAATGTCGTATAAAATTCACTGAGATATCCCTCTATTTGGATATAGCTGGGGTATACTTAAAATAAAAAAGGTGGGACAGACATGACAAAAAAAGTATCGCCATTAACTGATTTACAAATAGCATCACAGGCCACGATGAAATCGATTTGGACTATAGCCAAAGAGGCAGGTATACCCGAAGAAGCGGTCGAACCATACGGCAGATTCAAAGCAAAAATTGATGTAACTAAGTTAGCCGAGAGTAGTAAGGATGGAAAAGTGGTTCTTGTCACAGCCATTAGCCCAACGCCGGCGGGGGAAGGGAAGTCGACTGTCACTGTAGGGCTTGCTGATGCCCTTTCAAAGCTCGGAGAAAAGACAATGATTGCTTTACGCGAACCATCCCTTGGACCTGTTATGGGGATGAAGGGTGGGGCTACAGGCGGTGGTTATGCTCAAGTGTTGCCAATGGAAGAAATTAATCTACATTTTAATGGTGATATTCATGCAATTACGACTGCGAATAATGCGCTTAGTGCACTTATAGATAATCATCTTCACCACGGAAATGTGCTTCGGATTGACCCGCGGAGAATTACTTGGAAACGCGTCTTGGATATGAATGATCGCGCATTACGCAACATAACAATTGGACTCGGCGGCCCTACACAAGGAGTTCCAAGAGAAGATGGTTTCGATATTACAGTCGCATCAGAAGTTATGGCGATTTTTTGTTTAGCGACAAGCCTGCAAGACTTGAAAGAAAGACTTGCACGTATCGTTATCGGTTATACGTATGATAAAGAGGCGGTAACGGTACGAGACCTTGGTGTCCAAGGGGCATTGGTACTTCTACTGAAAGAGGCATTCAAACCAAACCTTGTGCAGACAATTGAAGGGACTCCGGCACTTATACATGGTGGACCCTTTGCGAACATTGCGCACGGCTGTAACTCGTTAATTGCAACAAATACGGCACGTAAACTTGCTGATATCGTCGTTACGGAAGCTGGATTCGGTGCCGATTTAGGTGCTGAGAAATTCATGAATATAAAAGCACGTCAAGGTGGATTCTCACCCGATGCAGTTGTCATTGTGGCAACAGTACGTGCACTTAAAATGCATGGTGGAGTTCCGAAAAACCAGCTTGCAGAGGAGAATGTACAGGCTGTCACGGATGGATTAGTCAACTTAGCTAAGCATATTGATACCATTCGTGCATTCGGTGTCCAACCGGTCGTTGCGTTGAACAAGTTCATCACGGATACTGGTGCAGAACTGGAAGTCATTTTTGAGTGGTGTGAGGAAAACGAAATAAGGGTAGCACTCACTGATGTCTGGGAACGCGGTGGAGATGGCGGCATTGCTTTGGCGCAGGAAGTTTTAAAGCTTCTGGATGAACCAAATAATTTCGCTCCACTCTATGATGTAGAACAGCCCGTAAGTGATAAAATTACAGCTATTGTTCAAAAAGTATATGGTGGATTGGGTGTTGTATTTACAGAACAAGCGTTAAAAGATCTCAAAAATATCGAGAACAATGGCTGGGGAATTTTGCCGATTTGTATGGCCAAAACCCAATATTCATTTTCAGATGATCCGAAAATACTTGGGCGCCCTGAAGGGTTTACTATTACTGTTAGAAAAATCATTCCGAAACTTGGAGCAGGATTTCTTGTCTGTCTGACGGGGGATATTATGACGATGCCAGGATTGCCGAAAACGCCTGCAGCCCTTCAGATGGATATCGATTTACAAGGCAATGCAGTAGGTTTAATGTGATTTTTGAAATTGTGGATAGGTAATAAATTTAATGAGGTTGTCCAAATAATTGGGGACAACCTCATTGTTAATTAAGTAAGTCTCGAATCATGTTTCGCTTAGAAGCAAACATATTTAAATCAGTTTATTTAGGTGGCAATTTAGTAAGCGAGTGTATACGTGGTATGATAATTAACTATAAACGATAAAAAACACTGAACAGTAATTCAGTGTTTGCATTTAAAACAACGAAATAATTTCCTCCCTATTGAACTAAAGCACTGATTAGCATAATAAGAGGTGTAGCTATTATTAGAATATACCTATAGACTTCCAGCTAATTCTTTAATTACTTTTTTTGCTTCAGATGCAAATTCTACCGAGGCATCATAATAGTCTTGCCCATCTTTTAGGAGTGAAAAATCACCAATTTCAATTTTTAGTAAAGTACTACCGTTTAGGTCTTCTAACTTAAACAGATATGCCACATCACCTTCATTCGGTTTTACTTCCCAATTTGATGAGTATAAGGCAAGTTTTAATTCCTTCAATTCTTCTGCTTTTATAATTGTTGTAACAGTCTGGTCACCGTTAGGATGCTCCCAAACCACTTTACTTCCCATACTCATATTTTCACTAGGATAATTTTCTGGAAGTTCATCCCACTGTGCAATATATTTTGGGTTAATGAGTACCTCCCATACTTTTGAAGGAGTAGCCTCTATATGAACTTCATCTTTTACAATTAGTATATTGGTCATTATATCTACCTCCTGAAATGTTGGATCTAAGTCAATATTTTCATTGAGAAAAACTGTCGTTAGTTCAATAATAAATAATTCCTATATTCTATTATACCAACAATACTTAGAAATTAAAATTTTCCATCACTTTAGAGTATCCCGTCCGTTTATAAATTGGGAGGATTTTTATTATTACGCCCAAAAGCGAACTTTCGTTGTTCTATATAAATCAAAAAAGCACTGCGAATTGCAGTGCTAATTTATGCTCTAATACAATGTGGTTTTGGCTACGAAATTTAATGTTATTTGCTTGTTTGCACCTCCGAAGAGAAACCGTGAAGCATTTCTGCTTCTACTTACTTTATTTTAAAGTGCTTTATCGTCAATCGAATCGAGCCATGATTCGATTGTTCCGATAACAGACTCAACACAGCCGTCTTCGAAAGGTGATATTAAATTGGCTTCGGCGACTAGTTTTGTAAATGATTTTGAACCACCGAGTGTGCAAAGATGTAAATAATCTTTCCATGCCGCATCACGGTCCTCGAATGAGCGTTTCCAAAATTGGAACGCACATATTTGTGCAAGGGTGTAATCGATATAATAGAATGGGCTTTCATAAATGTGACCCTGACGCTGCCAAACAGCACCCGATTCCAAGTACTCAATGCCATCGTAATCACGCATAGGTAGATAGATATTCTCGATCTTTTTCCATGCAGCTTTTCGTTCTGCAGCTGTCATTTCAGGGTTTTCATAGATGACATGCTGGAATTCATCGACTGCGACACCGTATGGTAAAAAGAGCAATGCACTGCTAAGGTGTGCGAATTTATATTTATCCGTTTGTTCTTTGAAGAAGAGTTCCATCCAAGGCCATGTGAAGAACTCCATACTCATTGAGTGAATTTCTGCACCTTCAGATGTAGGCCACATATATTCTGATATACCAATATTCTGGCTAGAGAACACTTGGAATGCGTGCCCGGCTTCATGCGTTAACACATCGATATCTCCAGAAGTTCCATTGAAATTAGAGAAGATGAAAGGCGAATCGTAATTATCGATGAATGTACAATAGCCGCCCGCTTCTTTCCCTGTCTTCGCTTCGACGTCTAGTAAGTTCTTGTCCGTCATGAATTTGAAAAATGCATCAGTTTCAGGTGAAAGTTCAGCATACATCTTTTTACCGTTTTCAATGATCCAGTCAGGAGATCCCTGGGGTGTTGCATTGCCTGTAAGGAAGTCTAAGGACTGATCGTAAAACTTCAATTCGTCAACGCCTATACGTTCAGCTTGGCGCGCATAAAGGCGGCTTGCGAGCGGAACGATATGGTCGCGTACTTGATCACGGAATTTCTTCACCATATTTGCATCATAGTCGATACGGTCCATTCTTAGGTAACCAAGCTCCACAAAGTTTTTGTAACCAAGTGTCGTCGCGATTTCATGACGGAGTTTAACAAGTTGATCATAAATTTCATCGAACTTTTCACCATTGTCAGCATAGAATTTGTAGGAAGCTTCCATAGCTGATTTACGAACGGAGCGGTCCGTAGATTCTGCATAGGGTCCCATTTGAGCAAGTGTAAGTGTCTTACCATCGAATTCGATTTGTGAAGATGCGACCAGTTTCGAGTAATCTGAAGTTAGTTTGTTTTCTTTTTGTAACAAGCCAACAATTTCTGGAGAAAACGATTTTATGGCATTATCAGCTAAAGCGAATAGTTGAGTGCCCCATTTTTCTTCGAGTTGTGCTCTGAAAGGAGTGGAAACCAGTTCTTTGTAGTAAGCGGTTTCAAGTTCTTGGTACTCAGGTCCGATTTCGTCGAAATAATCACGTTCTTTCTGATAGAACTCATCGTTTGTATCGATGGATGCGCGGATATAGACAAGGTTGGCCATTGTTGAGTAGTCTTTACCAATCGTGTTGATCTTCTCAATGACTTCATTTTGCTGGTCATAAGAACTTGCGGTACGGAATTCCTGTAGCAACTCGTCAAAGTCTTGTTTTACTTCTGCCATATTGAGCTTTGAGTATTGATAGTCTTCAAATTTAATCAAAATGATTCCCCCTGCTAGTTTACTAGTGAATTACTTCACTCTTTATATTGTTCACGAAGTTCCGGAATATTGCAAAAGAAATTTACGATTTTCATGTATTTTGTCAAATTAGCTTGTTAAAGAAGTATCATGACTAAAGCATAGTAATAGAAGAAGTATGAAAATAGTCGTCTACATTGGCACGTCTGTTTATTAACCGTTTTCTTTCATAAAGAGCAGGTAAGAAAGGCTTGAAAAACTCTATTTTCACTGGATCATTTCCGGTCCGCTTTCGGCGAGCTATTCATGACAACTTTACTTAGGGGCAAGTGTGGCTAGAAATGACTTCGTCATTCCTAGCCACACCCTTTGGGGAGGAATTGTAGTTCATTCCTCCTAAGTAATCCTGTTACGAATAGTTGCCTGTCGCGTTCCTACAACGTTCAAGTGAAAAATACAGCTACTTTAGAAAAAAAGAATAGATGACTCTTTATAAAGGTTGTAAGTGCCCGAAGATACAATTTCGGGCACTCTAGTACTTTCTACAATGTGTTCCTTGCTTACTTTTAGTAAAGAGTATGCATCTTATCATGAAATGGACTATAAGAAAGTGACTCTTTCTTAACTAAAAAAGACAAGACTATGGAGAAGGCTTCAGTCGCCAAAATTGTATCTTTGGCGACTATTTTCCAGATAAGAAGCCCGCTATTCTTTCGTCCCGAAAATCTTTAGTACTTTGTGTACGAATGTATTTGGATAGCGACGGATGAATAAGCACCATGCGATTTCTTCACATCAAGACACCTCGTTAATCGTATAGAGGTCGTTCAATCCAAGCAATCCAAAAGTAATTGTACAAGAAGTGCCTAGTGTTGGATTCAGTCATTTACTGGTTGCTTTTGGTAAATCAACACATGTGATAGTTTGGATATTTAAGAGGTATATGGAGGGAACAATAAAATGCAAAATGGAACTGAACAATTGATGGATACGGATGTGGAATTTGGATTAAGTGAAGAGGAAGTGAATAAAAGGCTGGATGAATACGGGGCGAATAAACTTACGGGTAGTAAAAGCCGTACGCTGATACAACGGATTTTTGCACAAATCAATAATGTGTTAATTTATGTATTAATCGTTGCTGCTGTTATTTCCGGAATACTTGGGGAAGTGGCAGACTCAATTATTATTGGATTGGTCGTTATCATCAATGCAGTTGTGGGGGTCGTTCAGGAATCGAAAGCGGAGGAAGCGCTTCAAGCGTTGAAAAATATGGCAGTACCTAAAGCACTTGTAAGGAGGGATGGTGTCAAGCAAGAGATACCGTCGGAAGAAGTCGTTCCAGGTGATATCATTCTCCTTGATGCAGGCAGGTATGTTCCGTGTGATATCAGACTAATTGAATCAGTAAATTTGAAAATTGAAGAGGCGGCACTGACAGGTGAATCTGTGCCTGTTGAAAAGGATGCACATTTTAGTGGAGATCCCTCAATGCCAATCGGAGATCGAAAAGACATGGCCTTTATGTCGACATTGACTACATATGGGCGTGCAACTGGAATTGCTATTGCAACAGGCATGAAGACTGAAATAGGGAAAGTGGCTACCATGCTTGACCAGGAAGTGGACGACGAGACGCCTCTTCAGAAAAGCCTTGCCCAATTAGGTAAATATCTTGGCATTGCTGCTGTTGCCATCTGTGTCATCATATTTACGATTGGCATACTTCAAGGGCGTGGCTATTTGGAAATGTTTATGTTAGCGGTCAGTCTTGCAGTTGCAGCAATACCTGAGGGGATGCCTGCGATCGTTTCAATCGTCCTTGCAATCGGCGTTCAAAGGATGATTAAGCAAAACGTTATCATCCGAAAACTCCCTGCTGTGGAAGCGCTAGGCTCTGTGGATGTTATCTGCTCTGATAAAACCGGGACGTTGACTCAAAATAGGATGACGGTTACAACGTTTTTTGCAGATGGGACTTTAAATGAGTTAAGTAAAGCTAATCTGAAAAACCCGGTACAAAAATTGTTGTTTGAGAATATCGCATTGTGTAATGATGCGACGTATTCTAAAACAGGAGAAACAGGAGATCCAACAGAGATTGCGCTTGTCGTAGCGGCGACAGAATCCGGACTGGAAAAAGAACTGTTGGATAATAACTATCCTAGAATCACGGAGTTACCATTCGATTCAAATCGGAAACGAATGACTACGGTACATCGATCTGCAGATGCAATTTATTCACATACAAAAGGTGCTATTGACGGCATCCTACAGAAGTGTACACATATTGAAGTAGCTGATGGGTCAAGGATACTTGATGAAGCCGACCGGCAATCAATTCTGGAAGCGGCCATGACGATGTCTTCTAAAGCGTTACGTGTATTAGGCTCCGCTTATAAGATTGTAGAAGAAGCCAAAGCCATGGAACTAGACCAAGCTGAAGAAGGATTGACATTCCTTGGCCTTATCGGAATGATTGACCCGCCGCGTGAAGAAGTGAAAGACGCAATTAAAGTGACGAAAGAAGCTGGGATTCGAACAGTGATGATTACTGGTGATCATCAGGACACGGCATTTGCAATAGCGAAAGAACTAGGAATTGCGACTCGGAAATCAGAAGTAATTGAAGGGAAAACAATTGATTCGATAACGGGGGATCAATTGGTAGAAAAAACCGGAGAGATTAATGTCTATGCACGTGTTTCGCCAGAACATAAAGTGAAGATTGTACAAGCACTTAAAGTGAAAGGTCATACAGTGTCGATGACAGGGGATGGCGTCAACGATGCACCATCATTAAAAGCGGCAGATATTGGCGTGGCAATGGGGATTACGGGAACTGATGTTGCAAAAGGTGCAGCAGACATGATTTTGACAGATGATAATTTTTCGTCAATCGTGAAAGCTGTCGAAGAGGGACGTGTGATTTACCGCAATATTAAGAAGTCCGTCATATTTCTATTGTCATGTAATCTAGGTGAAATCATCGCGCTTTTTGCCGCGATTTTACTAGGATGGCCGCTACTATTGCGTCCGATTCATATACTGTGGATAAATCTTGTGACAGATACATTTCCAGCACTATCACTCGGTGTGGATCCTGAAGAGCCTGGAGTAATGAAAGAAAAACCACGACACCGGCATGAGAGCATATTCAGAGGATCTATTCCATTTTTGATTTTAAACGGAATTTTGATTGGGGCGATTACGCTCGTCGCTTTCATGGTTGGAGTATACATGTCAGGTGAGCATGAAGGTAGTTTCCTAGCCCTGTTTTCATCGGGAATTCCAGAAAGCGCACTAGTTCACGGACAGACAATGGCTTTCATCGCACTAAGTTTTTCCCAACTTGTTCACTCCCTTAACTTCAGGTCGATGGATAAGTCTGTATTTACAGCAGGGATTTTCAAAAACAAATTCTTGATTTACTCAATTTTGCTTGGAATCATTTTGCAAGTGGTTATCGTGTCAGTTGGTCCAATCGCAAAAGTCTTTAGTGTGCATTCACTAGGGCCTATGGAATGGCTAGTTATTGCCGCTTTAAGTCTGCTGCCTCTCTTGATAAACGAAATGATTAAATTCATTAAAAAATAAGGTATGTGCCAAAGTTAACCCTTTTGGTGTTGAATGATGTATTATGGAGTGTAGTGGCTTTGTAGCCGGGGAATCTAAAATTGTAAGTGAGAGGTTGGTACTACTATGGAAATTACTGAGTATATCATCAAAAAAATTAACGATCCTACTGGGATCATTGCTGGAGAGCGTTATGAATACCGATTGTACATTAATCTTGATGAAGAAGACGAGCTTTATTCTGAAGGTGGAACGGGCCTTCGAGTAATCTTTGCAATTGACGAGGATGAAGGTCGAATTGCTTCATATCACTTCTTTGAGCGTTCAAGTGAGAAAGTTCTTGATTTCGAATTGGAAGATGACGAGAAAGAAACTGTTCTTGCATATTGCAGAGCGCATCGCGAATAGGAAGAAATAAAAGGCCTGTACACATTTGATGTGTACAGGCCTTTTATTGCGTACCTTTAATTCGAAAATCAGATTATGTGTATTTTATTGTATTTTGTTAGATAATGTGTAGAGTGGATAGAGAAGAAGAAAACTTTTATCCGAGACTAATCTAATTGGAGTGTTTAACTATGAATAACGAAATCGTTGATATTACAATTATCGGGGGAGGACCGACAGGACTCTTCGCTTCTTTCTATGCTGGAATGCGTGAAATGTCGGTAAAAATCATCGATAGCTTGCCACAACTTGGCGGTCAGTTGATCGAACTGTATCCTGATAAAGATATATATGATGTGGGCGGATTCCCAAAAATTCTTGCGAAAGATTTCGTAGCGAATCTAGTGACGCAAGCTCATTATTCGAAACCAGAAATCCTTCTCGGTGAAACGGCTATGTCAGCAACGCGTGATGGAGATCATTTCATTCTTAAAACAGATAAAGGCGTTCATTTGACACGTACCATTCTTTTGACAGCTGGAATCGGTGCATTCCAACCACGTAAGATTGGTCTTCCTGAAGAAGTACTTTTTGAAGGAAATACACTTCATTACAGCATTAAGGATCTAACGATTTTTAAAGATAAAAATGTACTCGTTTGTGGCGGTGGGGACTCCGCGGTTGACTGGTCACTTATGTTGGAGGATATCGCTTCAACTGTGACACTGGTTCACCGTCGTGAACGCTTTACAGCACATGAGACGAGCGTTAATCAACTGATGGAATCGAAAGTTGATGTGAAAACTTCCCGTGCTGTGAAAGTGATTGAAGGGGAAGATGGCAAGGTTAGTAGCATCGTCTTAGCAGAAAAAGACGGAACTGAGGAACGTCTTGACGTCGATCATTTAATTGTTAACTACGGTAATATATCTTCTCTTGGGCCCTTGAAAGATTGGGGTCTAGAAATGGATCGTAACTCGATTATGGTTAACACGCGTATGGAGACAAACATCGAAGGTATCTATGCAGCTGGAGATGTTACAAATTATGAAGGAAAGGTGAAGCTAATTGCTGTCGGACTTGGCGAAGCGCCGATTGCGGTGAATCATGCGAAAGCTTATGTCGATCCAAAAGCAAGATTGCAACCACTTCATAGTACAAGTATCTTTAGTTAAATATAGTTTATGGTAAATTGAAAAACCGCCTTGCGCGGTTTTTTTTTGCGTGGAATTCGGGAAGGTATTTATATCAGTAGTGATTTACTTGAAGCTTCCCTGCGATATAGAACGTAATAGTAGTAGTACATAAAGAGGGGGTGCTAACTGTGAAAAATGGTCGTGATAGTGGTTTTATTTACTGGAAGTTAAATTATAGAAAAAATTTATCATATGTGTTGAATTAAAGAATCCCACTAAATTTACTATGGCGATCAATAAGGAGAGAGTATTAATTCGGGGTGTGGATTGTAGAACGCTTAGCGCTTTGGGGATGCCTTACGCAGTAAGCCTGGATTAGCGCTTCGCATCCAGTCTTACAGCTTCGGCGACCCCTTTGCCGCGCCTGCGCTAGGGTGTTCATTATCGAGAGAAATGTGATTTTGAGATGTATATGGCGAGACTTTAATGTGATTACTATTTCATACTAATTATAGTCAAGAAATCCGCAATCTGGGTTGCAGACTTCATCACAGCTAATGAAATACGCTTTCTCACATAGACAATCCAGCGAAGACGCGACTTCGTGGTAGCCGGAGCGATAAGACTGAAAGCGGCCTCCTTTCTGGCTTATCGCGGGAGGCATCCACAAAGCGTTGAAGCGGTATTAGCGGGAACTCCAATTCGTTCCAATTATCAGGACTTTTCGTCGGCCTCCCAAAAGCCCTTGTAAAGCGCATACGCCGTATTCATTTGTTCAACATATATGGAGCTTTATGGCATATTCCGATTTGTATTATCGTAATCATAGTACTGCTAATTTCAGCAATACCTGAACTAGAGAAAAAAATTTGATTATGGCGTTATTAATTACTTTACCTGTTCAATTACTTTACACTTATTTTAAATGGGAAAAATGAATATCAACAGGAAAAATAAGTTAGTGGTGCGCCATTTTGGTCAATCATTTCAAGTGGATGCGCTCGCTGTTAAGTGGTTTTTCACTAATGAGGGCTTTAGTAGAATGAGCAACAGAAAACCCACCTTGGCCAAGGTGGGTTTTAAAATAATACTCTGCATGGTTTGTAGCTCATAATGGGTTTTAGTTCAGCTTATACAGCTGTAGTGTATACGTTAATCTCTGAAACATACTGCTTTTAATACTATAAAAAGAAAGTGATAGCCAGGATGAGTAGCAATGGACCAAATAGGATGATGTATCCAATCGGGTTGGCGAAGTTGATGGTCCAACCGACACCGAATCTTTTCTCAACAAAAATGGAGGAATCGTCTTTATTCACATAAAAGATCCCAGCTTTCCAATACTTATCGTCATCGACGTCAGTAATACCGGCAATAGAATCATCTTCAATGTCAACATTGATCCGTGAGCCACTCTGACCGACTTTGAAAGCATAGATAGCTGTCGTTATAAGGACGATTAGTGAGAAACCCAACGGTAATGCAAGCATAAGTACTGCACTACCAAGTCCTTCATGGATTGTCGTAAGCTGTAGGAATCCCAAAAGAACAGTCATGAGTACGCTTATCATAAATAATAACCAACTCGTGTATTTACGGAACGATAATTGTTGAATTTGAGATGTTTTTCGTTTTGCGGCATTCAATTTAATGCCGGATTTTTTTGTGAATGCATTAATCCCAAGCATCATCCCTTGCATAACCAACAGAATGAGTAGAAGGGCAATTACGGAGAAAGGTGTTTTCGGGCTAAAGGCATCTGCTTGGCCACTTGGTCCCCAATGTGTTGGAATCATACTAGGCATACTACTGTATTGGGTTGCAGTATAGGCAATTAGGCCAATAGTTATAATCATTGGTAAAGCATAAAGAAATGAAGGAAGCATTTCGTCTTTTGTTCGGATAGCTAAATCAGCGATTCGGACCTGTTTCAAATGTAAGCCCCATTCATTGAGTTGTTTAAGACGTGTTGTTTTTGCATGAAAGTAAAAATAGAGCCCCATACTCAAAAAGATGATACCGAACTGAATCGCTAATCCGGTTAAGATAATTTTGTCTTCCGTTAGGCTACTAGTGTTGGCCAAGGTAAAATAAGCAATCAGTGAAATGAGACCGGTAATGAAAATAGTTGCGGCATATATTTTCTTGAAAGAAGCAATTGTAGGGTCGTCTGTATGTCCTTCTGGAATCGTTACGCCGAACGCAATTGTCCGTCTCAATAAAAATGGGGTGGCGGATAGCAGTACAAAGAGAAAACCGATTATGACTAAAAATAGTGTAAGTTCCATTCCTTTACTCCTCCTTAATAGATAAAATGATAGATGAAATTAATTTATTAATAGCTTCAGGTTTCATCCCGAGCACGATTGCTTCTGCGATGATTGGTTTTATTTCTGTGGAAATTCTTTCAAGATGATCCCCACGAATGTCATCTTGTGAAAGAGGATTGACGATAGCTCCTGACTTTGGAACAATCCGAATGATTTCTTTTCTTTCAAGTTCATGGTAAGCCTTATTGACGGTATGCATATTCATGCCAAGGTCTGCTGCTAATGATCGAACGGATGGTAGCGCATCCCCGCCTACCAGTATTCCGCGAGCAATTGCTTCGATTAGTTGGGAGGCTAATTGTGCGTAAATTGGTATATCCGATTCCGGTTCGATTTGGATGAACATTTGATTACCTCCTAACTGTTCTAATTCTATTATAACAAATGTGTTCTATTATGTATAGAGCAAGTGTTGGTTTACATTAATCAATTACGCCTTGGCGTAGTTGCGCTTGCGCAATTAACACCTTTCAAAATTTGTGACATCCGTTGGAGGCTTAACTTGAATCAGCAGAGTCTTCTACTGACTCAAGTTAAACTAAAAACCCCTGAACATCCAGTCCAGGGGGAGTAAAGTGACTACTTATTGTAACTCTGAAACTTTGACGAATGTATAGCCTTCACTTTGCAAGTAAGCTAGAACTGCATCGAGACCATCCGCTGTCGATTGGTGAATATCGTGCATAAGAATAATGCTGCCATCTTTTGTCGCACCTTTTACATGTGCAAGAAGTTTGTCTGGATCACGGTGTTTCCAGTCAAGCGTATCTACATCCCATAGAACAACAGGTAAGTTTGTTTGGCTACGAACAGTTTTGTTAACTGCACCATAAGGGGGCCTGAATGCAGTTACTTTCTGACCGGTGACATTTTCAATAATGGAAGACGTCTCGTTGATTTCACTGCGAACCTTTTCGACGTTTGCCTTTGTTAAATCAGGGTGGTTCCAGGTATGATTCCCAAGCTCGTGACCTGCTTCTTGTACTTTTTTTGCGATCTCCGGATAGTATTCAACCCGACTACCAAGCATGAAAAATGTTGCTTTTGCATCGTATTTATTTAACGTCTCAAGAATTTGAATGGTCACTTTAGGATCGGGCCCATCATCGAATGTAAGGGCAATTTGTTTAATGCCATCATCGACTTCTTCAGTGGATCCTTCCGTTTCATCTTCAGAAGTATCACTATCGTTGTTGCCTTGATTTGTAGAGGATTCTGTATCGTTAGGAGGCGTAGCTGGATTTTCCTCCTTCACCGGATCTTTGGTAATCGTATTCTCATCAGTATCTTCAACTACTAATTGGAACTTTTCGGAAAGTAAGCTGTTTATATCACTCACTGGAATTACGATAATCGGTGGACCGGCTGCTCCCGCTGCTAGTTCGTATTCATCGAAATAAAGAATAAGAGATTCATCCGTAATTGCGAAATTATCGAAGTTTGCCCAGATTGGTTCAGTCTGGAGATGCACTTCTTCCGGGAAAACGTGATCTGCAAGTAAAGGATCGTTGTATATTGCTTCGCGTGCTAAAGTAGAAAGTTGTTCGAGATTTTTTGGATCACGTCCAAAGAGGTCCGCAATTGTAAACGTTTCTCCTGTTTCAGGATTCAAATGGAATGATCGAATATCGGTTGTACCGTTTGCCCCGCCGGTTGAACTACTGTTAACAAGAACAAACGAATAGTTTCCTGAATAATGGGAAAGGGTTTCAAAAGAAATGTTGAGTTCACCTGTGAATTTACTACCGTTTTTTTTGTTTTCTGCCATTGTAGTTAAATAGTTTTGTTTAGCTGTTGTTATGTATTTGGAAATAGCTTCATTGAATGGACTATGTAAACTTTGCGGATATTGAATGGCAAATGGAATATATGTATCATTAGAAGTTTCCGTAATAATTTTAATACCTGGATAATGGGAGTCAATCGTATCGATTACGACCGAAGTTGAAGCCTTGTTCTTTTCAGGAAGCGAAGAAGCCTCGTTCTTAGTAGTTTGTGAAATTAAATAGATGGCCGATACAGTTAATGCGATGATAGCTATTGAAAATGTAATGTCAATCCAGGATGAACGACGTTTTCGGTGCATATTTTTCATGTTGTAGGCTCCTTTACTGTTTATAAAAAGTTAGACGGGTGAGTCTCGTTAATAGTTTCAAAAAGTTATATATATGTCGAAATCTATCATTAAACATACTTTTATAGTATACATGAAAAAAAGAAATGTACCAAGTATTGACATAAAATTCGGGAAAACTAATTAACCTTACTTAATAGAAGGGTGATTTGGGTATATATTGACTCGGAATAATTCTTGACCAACGTAGCTAAAGAAGCTTGCTACGTGCAGACTTCAGCGCCTAGAGGCTCGGGTCATAAGTCGGTCCTGCTGTGCGGTAAAAAATCGGCTTCGCCAGCTCGTCTTATGCCTGTCGCCTCTGAACAGGCGCTTGCGCTTTTGTCAATTTGTGATATAATATCAGCGTCCCGGATCTTGCAAATACGGGTTTGCTTTTGTATATTTACAATTATTTGTGAATAATCCGAGCCGGTTGTTGCTATAACATGCAATTATAAAAACAAGGTGGTTGGAAAAAATGGAAAAAAACGCATACCAGGTTCTTCTCTATTACAAATATGTAACGATTGAAGATCCTGAAACGTTAGCTGTTGAACATTTGGCGGCATGTAATGAAATAGGTTTAAAAGGTCGTATTATTTTAGGTACTGAAGGAATTAACGGTACATGTTCGGGAACCGTTGAACAGACGGAAGCGTACATGGACATGATGAAAAGCGATGATCGTTTCAAAGATATCGTTTACAAAATCGACGAAGCAGATGGACATACATTCAAAAAAATGCATGTGCGCGCTCGTGAAGAAATCGTTAACTTGAGCTTACCTGATGATATTAACCCAAATGAATTAACGGGTAATTACTTAAGCCCTGAAGAGTTCTTCAAGCAAATGCAAGATGAAGATACAGTTGTCATTGATGCACGTAATGATTACGAATTCGATCTTGGACATTTCCGTGGAGCAGTTCGTCCAGAAATTGAAAACTTCCGCGACCTGCCTGAGTGGATTCGCGACAACAAAGAACAGTTCGAAGGGAAGAAAATCCTGACGTATTGCACTGGTGGAATACGTTGTGAAAAATTCTCCGGTTGGCTTGTACGTGAAGGTTTTGAAGATGTTGGTCAATTGCACGGAGGAATCGTCACGTACGGAAAAGATCCTGTTGCCAAAGGTCAGCTTTGGGACGGACAATGTTACGTATTTGACGAGCGAATTGCGGTTCCAATCAATCAAGTGGAGCATGTAATCGTCGGCCGTGATCATTTTGATGATACGCCGTGTGAACGCTACGTGAACTGTGCAAATCCGATATGTAACGCAAAAATCATTTGTTCTGAAGAAAATGAGCACTTGTATATGCGCAGTTGTACGGACGAATGTCGTACACACCCGCGGAACCGTTACTTCGTTGAGCATAACTTGACAGTAGAACAATATGACGAGCGTCTCGAAGCAATTGAACGTCGTAAAAATGAAATGCAAGCTATTTAAATGAAAAACGCCTAAACAGATTTATCTGTTTAGGCGTTTTTTGTTGGAAGTATAGAAAATATTTCGTCAGATTTTTATCGTAAATAATGGTGGCGATAAGAAATGTAATAAGCGATCAAAGCGGCAATCGGGATGGAAGAAGCAATCAATAAAGACAACATAAGCCGGAATTCTCCCTCGAAGATCAGGGCCAAAGCCATTGCCGCTAGGGCGATAGGAGTGAAAAGAAGTATGGCTGAAAGCGCATCTTTTACCGCTCTTCCAGTTATTACTGCTTCCCGCTCATCATTCGAATAAAATTCAGGCAAAATCATTTCCTTCATAATAAACCGACCGTCAGGACTGTTCTTTCTATGCTTATACTGCTGAAAACAAATGAGCCCTAATACAATCCGAAAGGAAAGCATGAAATAAGGACTTGGACTATTGTGTGATGTATATATGTTGAATTAAAGAATCCCATTGAATCTGCTGTGCTTCTCGATAATGAGAGAGTTGTAATTCGGGGTGTGGATTGTAGAACACTCGGCGCTTCGGGGATGCCTCTCACCGTAAGCCTGGATTAGCGCTACGCATCAAGGCTTACGGCTTCGGCGACCCCTTTGCCGCGCCTGCGCTAGGTTGTTCATTATCGGGAGAAATGTGATTTTGAGATGTATATGCCGAGATTGTAAGGTGATTACTAGTTGATACTATATAAATTGAAATAAAGAATCCCATTGAACCGCTACGGCGCTAGGGGATGCCTCCCGCCATAAGCCAAGCAGCTTCGCCGCCAGTCTTATGGCTTCGACTACCCCTGTTAAGGCGCCTTCGCTCAGTATATATACCGGATTCAACATATATAATTATAGTCAAGAAAGACGCAATCCAGGTTGCAGATTTCACCACTAATAATGAAATGCACTTTCTCGCATAGAACATCCAGCGAAGGCGCGTCTTTCTGGCTTATCGCGGGAGGCATCCACAAAGCGTCGAAGCGGTATTAGTGGGAATCCTAATTCATTCCAATTACAAGGGCTTTTTCAGTGGCCTACCATAATCCCTTGTGAAGCGCATACGCCGTATTCATTTGTTCAACATATATAGTTGAATCATAATAAAAGGTGCCCGATACATGAAGACTAAATGTAATAATTGTCAAAATTCTAAGAGATAAGGTTAGGTTAAGCTTCTCATCTGAAATCCGCACATATTCATTACTTATGTTGCAGTACTTTAAATGAAATTAAATACGTCAGCAATCCAACTATAGGAATGGAGACTGTTGTAAAGAGTGGATACCAAATATAATCAACAAAATAATTTGGAATGAACATATAAGATCCAACAATAAAAAATGAGTAAACTAAAATAAAGACGAATGCATTACTGACTGCTTTATGTGTAATTTGAACAGCTCGTTCGTCTGAAACATCGTATTCTACGGCTAAGAATGCATTTAAAATAGAGTGTTTGTTTTTACGGACGAGAATAAATTGTATGGTATTTATGATGACAAATAAAATGACAATAATTATAAAAATAAACCCTGGCCATCGAGTGATAAAGACTTCAAACCCATCAATAAAGCCTCGGTCCATTTGAATATATAGCTGCTCCACCCTTAAATAATCAAAAACCATTACCGCTAGAGATAGCAGTAGCATAATCCTTAAAAACACTGTAATGTACATACTCATTTATTTTTCTCCTCTTTCGAAAAAATTCTCTCAATCGGCATTTCAAACACTTCTGCGATATTCATTGCTAATAGTAGGGAAGGGGTGTAGCTACCCTTTTCGAGCGAGACGATTGTCTGTCTTGTTACCCCAACCTTGTCGGCGAGATCACCTTGTGTCAAATTGAAACGCGCTCTTAATTCCTTCACGCGGTTTGTAAGCAAATGGATTCCTCCTTGCTGAATGTTAAGTTGATTGTATAGTATGATATTCCTTTTGTAAAGTTAACTATACAAAAAGGATGCTTTGCTTTACATGTAGTAGGCTTAAATTGTCACTTACCCTCTTACTTATAAGCACGTCAAAGTGTTATACTAAGAACAGTCAATTGATATTGGAGGAACTATAGTTATGCAGTGGAGAAATTTATATCGTGGATTCTTTATGGGGATTAGCGATCTTATTCCTGGTGTGAGCGGAGGAAGAATTGCGTTCATTTTGGGTATTTATGATGAATTACTAGCATCGATTAGCGGGTTTTTCAGCCGTAATTGGAAAAAACACATCGGATTTTTATTGCCGTTAGGTATTGGAATCGGAATCACACTTCTATTGTTCAGTAAGGTAATCGAATACTTACTTAAAAATCAGCCTGCGCCTACTCAGTATTTCTTTATGGGTCTTGTCGTCGGCGTACTACCTTTCATTACAAAGCAAGCGGGTGTGAAAAGAAATTTTACATGGCAACATTTCATAGTCATTCTATTAGTTGGAGGAGCACTCGCTTCACTGGCATTCATTAAACCACAAGATACAGCAGTCATTACATCCCTGACTGCCTCCAATGCGATTGGACTCTTTTTCGCTGGATGGGCGGGAAGTATCGCCATGTTATTGCCGGGTATTAGCGGTTCATTCATTTTGCTGGTTTTGGGCGTTTACTCGACGGTAATTGGTGCATTATCGAACTTTAATTTATCAATTATCGCTGTTATCGGTGCAGGAATCATTGTGGGGTTCATCGTCAGCAACAAAGCAATCAGTTATTTGCTGAAGCATTTTAAGTACATCATGTTTGCTGTGATTATCGGACTTATTGTAGGTTCGTTATTCGTCATCTATCCCGGGATTCCTGAAAGTGGAACACCGTTTGTCATGAGTGTCATTGCGTTCTTTACAGGTCTCGTCGTCGCGAATATGTTCAGTTCACAGAACAAAACATCAATCGTCAATAAGTAGTGAAAAGTGCCACATCTGAAACGGATTGAACCGTTTCTGGATGTGGCACTTTTCATATTGACCGTCATTATAACTTCCCTCCTCGCATACTATGGATAAAACATGCCCTGACTGGAGGGAAATTGATGGATATATTAAACAAAGTAAGAAATTTCCGAGAAGAAGAAAACAGACTTAAGTGGGAAGGCACGTTTGCTGAGTACCTAGCCATAGTGAAGGACAGAAAAGAAGTCGCACAAACAGCACATTCACGTGTTTATAATATGATTAAAAGCTCTGGATTAGTGGAGAAAGATGGTAACAGGCTCTATCAATTTTTTGGAGAAGAGATTTTTGGACTTGAAGAGTCAATTGAAAGGCTTGTGGAAGAATACTTTCATCCCGCAGCTAAAAGACTAGAGGTTCGTAAACGGATTTTGTTGTTGATGGGACCAGTGAGTGGTGGTAAATCTACAATCGTGACTTTATTGAAACGCGGACTTGAGAACTATTCCAAAACAGACGAGGGTGCGGTTTACGCCATCAAAGGCTGTCCAATGCATGAAGATCCGCTACATTTAATCCCGCAACATTTACGCAAAGATTTTTTAGAGGGGTATGGTATTCGTATTGAAGGAAGCCTGTCGCCGTTAAATTCTATGCGACTTGAACAAGAATACGATGGTGAAATTGAAAATGTACTGGTAGAACGAATCTTTTTCTCGGAAGACAAACGTGTCGGTATTGGAACATTTACACCTTCCGATCCAAAATCACAGGATATTGCGGATTTAACGGGAAGTATCGACTTTTCTACAATTGCCGAATTTGGTTCCGAATCGGATCCGCGTGCTTATCGCTTTGACGGTGAATTGAATAAAGCAAACAGAGGCATGATGGAATTTCAGGAAATGCTGAAGCTGGATGAGAAGTTTCTATGGCATTTATTATCGCTGACCCAGGAAGGTAACTTTAAGGCGGGCAGGTTCGCGTTGATTAGCGCAGATGAACTAATTGTTGCGCATACCAATGAAACAGAGTACCGATCTTTTATTGCCAATAAAAAAAATGAGGCTCTTCACTCAAGAATTATTGTAATGCCGATTCCTTATAATCTAAAAGTTAGCCAAGAAGAGTGTATTTACGAAAAAATGATTAAAGAAAGTGATATGACGCATGTTCATATTGCTCCACATGCATTTAAGGTAGCTGCGATATTTTCAGTGTTGACACGTCTGGAAGATTCTAAGAAACAAGGAATCGATGTTGTAAAGAAAATGCGTCTTTACGACGGGGAAAGTGTTGAAGGATTTAATCAAATGGATGTAGAGGAATTGAAGAAGGAGTTTCCGAATGAAGGAATGAACGGCATTGATCCACGTTATGTCATCAACCGAATTTCATCGGCTATCATTCGAAAAGAAGTTTCTTCAATTAATGCACTAGATGTCTTACGTTCTTTGAAAGATGGGCTAGACCAGCATGCTTCCATTTCGCAAGCAGACCGTGAAAAGTATATGAACTATATTGCAATCGCAAGAAAAGAATTTGATGAAATTGCAAAGAAAGAAGTCCAAAAAGCATTCGTTTATTCATATGAAGAGTCCGCGGTATCGATGATGGATAACTACCTCGATAATGTTGAAGCCTATTGCAATAAAAACAAATTGCGAGATTTTTTAACAGGAGAAGAAATGAATCCGGACGAAAAATTGATGCGTTCCATTGAAGAACAAATTGGTATTTCGGAAAATGCTAAAAAAGCTTTTCGAGAGGAAATACTCATTCGACTTTCCGCTTATGCAAGGAAAGGAAAGCGTTTTGACTATAATTCCCATGAGCGTTTGCGAGAAGCCATTCAAAAGAAACTGTTTTCAGATTTAAAAGATGTTGTCAAAATTACGACTTCATCCAAAACTCCAGACGAATCGCATCTTAAAAAGGTGAATGAAGTCATCGCACGACTTATCGATGAGTATGGTTATAATTCAATTTCGGCAAATGAATTGTTGCGCTATGTTGGAAGTCTACTAAATCGATAAATGCTGGAAGATAAAGGAGCAAGACTGATGAAGCATTGGTCTTGTTTTTTTCTAAAAATCACAAGCATACATTGGCTAAAAGATGGGTGTGGATGAAGATGAGTGAAAAAGACAATGAACATTTTGCTATCTCACAAGAAAACTGGTCTCTTCACCGAAAGGGCCATCAAGATCAGCAACGTCACTTAGATAAAGTGAAAGAAGCTATTCAAAATAACTTGCCTGATTTAATCAGTGAGGAAAGTATTATTTTGTCAAAAGGTAAGGACGTTATTAAAATCCCCATACGTTCGCTAGATGAATATAAAATTCGTTACAATCATGACAAATCAAAGCATGTAGGGCAAGGAAATGGAGATAGCCAAGTAGGTGATGTGGTTGCGAAAGATGGATCGCAGGGGAAAAGTGGGCCAGGGACAGGGAAACAAGCCGGGGATCAAGCGGGGGAAGACTATTATGAAGCAGAAGTCTCGATTGCTGAATTAGAGGATGCCTTGTTTAAAGAAATGGAATTACCGGATTTGGAACAAAAAGAGCAGGCCGAAAACACGGCTGAAAAAATTGAGTTTAATGATATCCGAAAAAAAGGACTTATCGGAAATATTGATAAAAAACGCACGATTTTAACTGCTATTAAAAGGAATGCCATCAAAGGGAAAGCTGAAATCGCACCCTTTCACAATGATGATTTGCGTTTTAAAACATGGGATGATGTGAAAAAACCTGAATCTAAAGCAGTAGTTCTTGCCATGATGGATACGAGTGCATCAATGGGTAATTTCGAAAAAATGATGGCGAGAAGTTTTTTCTTTTGGATGGCTAATTTTTTGCGCACGAAATATGAAACAGTTGAATTTGAATTTATTGCGCATCATACAGAAGCAAAAGTGGTAACTGAAGAGGACTTTTTCTCGAAAGGGGAAAGTGGGGGTACTATTTGTTCATCCGCGTATATAAAAGCACTTGAATTGATTGAAAATAAATACAATCCTGTACGCTATAATATCTATCCATTTCACTTTTCCGATGGAGAAAACATGTCATCTGATAATGAAAAATGTATAAAGCTTGTTCAAGAAATTATGGCTGTTTCCAATATGTTTGGTTACGGTGAGGTAAATGCCTATAATCGTTTTTCAACAATGATGTCCTCATTTAAAAAAATCGATGACCCGAAATTCCGTCATTATATATTGAAAGAAAAACGAGATGTTTACTTTGCGCTTAAAAGCTTCTTCCATAAAAACTTGGAGGGATTCGATTGACGGAAATAAAAGCGCTTCACCGTGCGATTGATGAAATCACAGAGATCGCAACTGGATTTGGTCTCGACTATTATCCCATGCGGTATGAAATTTGCCCTGCCGATATAATTTACACATTTGGAGCTTATGGGATGCCAACCCGTTTTACTCATTGGAGTTTTGGAAAGCAATTTCATAAAATGAAGTTGCAATATGATCTTGGTTTGAGTCAAATCTATGAGTTAGTCATTAATTCAAATCCTTGTTATGCGTTTTTGCTGGATACGAACAGCCTTATTCAAAACAAACTTATTGTTGCCCATGTTCTTGCCCATTGTGATTTTTTCAAAAATAATGTTCGATTCTCTAACACAAGAAAAGACATGGTAGAGAGTATGACTGCAACGGCTGAGCGCATTGCGAATTATGAAATGATCCATGGTAAAGATGAGGTAGAACGTTTTTTAGATGCTGTATTAGCCATTCAGGAACATATTGATCCTTCTATACTAAGGCCTCAACGGCCAGCTGATGATTTGGATGAGGAAAGTGTTGAAGAAGAAATTATACGGAAAACGCCTTATGATGATTTATGGAATTTGGATAGAAAAGCGGCAGAGAAGAAAGTAACAACACCAAAGGGAAAGAAAGTACCTCAAAATCAGGAAAAAGATCTTTTGCTATTTATTTTGGAGTATAGTCGTGAACTGGAAGAATGGCAACGTGATATATTAACGATGATGCGAGAGGAAATGCTCTACTTTTGGCCACAGCTTGAAACGAAAATTATGAATGAGGGCTGGGCATCTTTTTGGCATCAACGTATTTTGAGGGAAATGGATTTAACCTCAGATGAAACAATCGAATTTGCTACATTGAATGCGAATGTTATCCAGCCTTCGAAAACCTCGATTAATCCCTATTATCTAGGATTGAAAATTTACGAGGATATTGAAAAGAGATACAATAATCCGACGGAGAAATTGAGAAGGTTAGGGGTCCAGCCTAACACGGGTATAGAAAAAATCTTTGAAGTGAGAGAAATTGAATCGGATATATCCTTTATCCGCAACTATGTCACCAAAGAGTTAGTTCAACAGGAAGATTTATATCTCTTTGAAAAAAAGAGCGGCAACTATCAAATTACTACTAAAGATTATGAAAATGTAAGAAATCAACTAGTATCCATGCGTGTAAACGGTGGTTTTCCATATATCGTAGTTGAAAATGGGGATTACTTGCGCAACGGAGAACTGTATTTGGTGCATAAATACGAGGGGACCGAGCTGGATCTTAAGTATTTAGAAAGTGTGCTTCCTTATATTTATCAATTATGGGGACGGATTGTACATCTAGAAACGTATGTAGAGAATTTGCAAGTCGTCTATTCATATGATCGGAACAAAGTATATCGACGGTATGTTTAAGTGATAACCAATAATTAGAAGTAGTACTATCCCGCGATCGGATTTTCGGTTGTGGGGTTTTTTCTCGTCTAAATTCCAACGGGGTAAAGATTCACGGACTGGGAAATACATTCGTTAATGGTGCTTATATGGAAATCGAAGTGGCAAAAGGTAAAACATCAATGAAAACGAAATTCATATAATGGCGAACGGACTTTCATTTCAATACGCCGCATAATCTGTTATTCTTAAAGTAAAGCTTAAGACGGGAGAGTGAATGAAATGGCTGGACCAGCACTTAAGAAACTACACTCCCACCGCGCAATTCATGAAGGCGGACTTTCAGGGGCAGTTAGTAAGACAGAGGGCATGATGGAATTTCTTCAACAGGGTGATCTTGCGTTGGCGAACCAGGCGGCTGATGATTTAATTGAATACTGGAAGACACGTGTTATCAGTCACGCGGATGCCGAAGAACAAGGGTTTTACGGAGAAGTTGCCGAACGGAATCCTGATCTGAAGGAAACTGTTGTTCAATTGACACGAGACCATGATTTGCTACGAATTATCGTAAAGGATATTGAACAACTGCGTGAGGACGAAAATCTGAGTCCTGCTGTACTTCATAGGTTTCATGCATTAATCGTCGTCAATGAAATACATAGCCGGGATGAAGAACGCATGCTTTTTGAAAACTAATACTACTTTAAGCGCCATTAACCGGTGCTTTTTTCTTTGATATATAGTTAGGAGATGGTCCAAATCGAAAAAGCTTTATCGATATTGACAACATATTTTGGGTATCCTTCTTTTAGGACAGGTCAGGAGCAAGTTATCCGGGGCGTTATGAGCTATCAGGATACACTTTGCGTTATGCCAACGGGGGGCGGGAAGTCTGTCTGTTACCAAGTGCCCGCACTCGTGATGGATGGCACCGTTCTTGTTATTTCACCACTTATTTCACTGATGAAAGACCAAGTCGATGCACTCCACCAAGTAGGGATTCCCGCAGCGTACATCAATAGTTCACTTTCATCAGAGGAATACTTTGAAACAATGGAGAGAGCCGTGTTGGGCGAGTATCAGCTTCTTTACGTCGCACCTGAACGTCTTGACTCACCGTCTTTCAAAAATCAGTTGCGGCGGATGACAATTCCGATGGTCGCTATTGACGAAGCACATTGTATTTCGCAATGGGGTCACGATTTCCGTCCAAGTTACCGCAATATAAGCAGTATTGTTTCTCTATTTGATAAAAAGCCGGTTCTCCTTGCACTAACTGCTACTGCCACACCAGCTGTCCGGGAAGATATTTGCCGTCAGCTTGGAATTAGTGAAAATAATACGGTTATGACAGGATTTGAGCGGGCAAACCTCACTTTTTCGGTCGTCAAAGGGCAAGACCGTGAAAAATTTGTAAAAGAATACGTCCGTAAAAATGAAGGAGAAGCGGGCATTATCTACGCTGCTACACGAAAAGCGGTTGATCATGTGCACGACATTCTTCAAAAAAGTGGAGTGTCTGTTGCGAAATATCATGCTGGACTTGGAGATATTGAACGTCAGTCTGGACAAGACCGTTTTTTGAATGATGAGGCGTCAGTCATGGTTGCGACAAATGCATTCGGCATGGGAATTGATAAATCCAATATCCGCTATGTTATTCATTACCAGATGCCGAAAAATATGGAGAGCTATTATCAGGAGGCAGGGCGTGCAGGACGTGATGGGCTTGACAGTGCTTGTACTGTGCTATTTTCATCACAGGATGTACAAACCCAGCGTTTCTTGATTGATCAATCACAAGACCCAAGCAGAATTCCGGCAGAGCTTGAAAAATTGCAGTCAATGATTGACTATTGCCATACAGAAACATGCCTTCAGAAATTCATTATTTTGTATTTCGGAGAGACAGATGTGAAGGACTGCGGTCGCTGTGCAAATTGTACCGACACACGTGAAAGTACGGATGTGACTGAAGACGTTCAAAAAGTATTGTCATGTGTCATTCGAATGGGACAACGGTTTGGCAAGGCGATGATTGCACAAGTATTAACAGGATCTCGGAACAAGAAGGTGATTGAATTCGGTTTCGATAAATTAACGACATACGGTTTAATGAAAGGGCGTAGCGCAAAGGATATATCTGATTTCATCGAGTTCATCATTTCAGAAAGTTATCTTGGCGTGGAGAATGGGCAGTTTCCAACCATTTACGTCAGTGAACATGGGAAAGATGTGCTGACAGGCAAAGTGACTGTCAATCGAAAAGTGACTGTTATTACAATGCAAGTTGCGAATGATGATCCACTATTCGACCAGCTTCGTGCACTACGTATGAAACTGGCTCAAGAAGCGGGTGTACCGCCGTTCGTCGTCTTTTCAGATAAAACGTTGCGTGATATGGCGGCCAGAATGCCTGTGACTAACGATGATTTCCTCGAAGTAAATGGTGTTGGTCTTGCGAAATTGGAAAGATACGGGGAAGCATTCATGGAAGAAATCAAGACTTTTCAAATGCAAAACGCATAAAAAATACCCGGACAATGAACAGTCCGGGTATTTTTTTGTTTATCAAATTATCTATTATCAACTTTTTCCGGATACATATCGTGATTCATCATCCGGTGTTCCGCCATTTGTTCATATTTTGTTTCGGGTTTGCCATAGTTGCAATAAGGATCGATTGACAAGCCGCCACGCGGCGTAAATTTCCCCCATACTTCGATATAACGCGGTTCAATTAGTTTGATTATGTCATTCATAATAATATTGACGCAGTCTTCATGAAAGTCGCCATGATTTCGGAAACTGAATAGATATAATTTGAGTGCTTTACTCTCCACAAGTTTTTTATCCGGCACAAAACTGATATACATCGTCGCGAAATCGGGTTGCCCTGTCATCGGACAAAGTGATGTAAACTCCGGACAGTTGAATTTAACAAAGTAATCGCGATCCACATGCATATTGTCGACAGCCTCTAAAACATCGGGGTTGTACTCGTACACGTATTTCGTGTTTTGATTGCCGAGCAAAGTTAAGTCGGTCAATGTTGCTTCATCTCTTCCAGCCAATTAAAAAAACCTCCCGTATATTTTGTCAGGGAGGTCCATAGGCGCCGGGAAAACGGCCATATCGAATGCACATGGCGTAAATTCCGTCATCCATAGTTTTTTATAGAGGGTCGCTATGAACCTCTCCCGAACAGGGTATTCATTTCGTATCTGACATTATAGGACGTGCGATGATTTGTCAATAGATCCTTTTTTCTTCAAGCCAATCAAGGCATATAAAGCGACAGCGAGGAGGATGAATCCTGTCAGCATGAAAGCGCCTCGGTACTCCAAGTCCAAGAATCCAATCAAGCTTGAACCTGCAACGACACCAATCGAGAAGAACGCGTAAAAGTAACCATATGCTTTCCCGCGAAATTCAGGAGATGAAGAATCGATTAGCAGCGAGTTGATGGATGGGAAGAGGAAAGCGAATCCAGCCCCATAAATACACATTGCAATATATAAGTAATTCAATTCCTCAACTTGACTCAGGAACAGCATACTTAATCCCATAAGTGTTATTCCGAATGCAAGTGTCACAACTGGCCGTACACGGTCAAAAACTCGATTGATGGGCAATAAGAAGATGAGAATAGCGACGACGCCAAATGTGCTTAGTAACAACCCCGTTGTTTTGGTATCAAATCCAAGTGATTCAACTTTTAGCGGCAACACAAGGGCAAGTACACCTTGTGAGAACATTAAGAAGAATGCTCCCGCGAATGCTCTGACCATCCCCGGATGTTGGAAAAGATATCTGACACGGAAACTGTCAGCTCCTTTTGAAGGCTGTTTTCGTACATATGTAAACGATCGGAGAACAAAGAATGCAAGTATTGCCAGTAGCATCATGATGCCGCCGTTGACCGCCATAATGAAAGGTGTACTTGTTTTAGCTGCCACAATACCACCATAAGCTGGACCGATAATCGCTGCCAATCCAACGAATGCACCTGAAATTGCAACACTTTTACCTCGTTTAGATTCTTCTGCACGATTTGCCAGGAAAGTGAACGCAGCTGGTACAATTAGCCCTTCCATAAAACCATGGACAAAGCGGACACCGAGCAATGACATTGGTCCATCAACAAACGCGTAGAGGAAGAGAGAGAGTGCCGAAGCAAATAGTCCAAGTACGAGTATGAAAAAAGGTCCTCTTTTGTCAGTCATGAAACCGGAAATGACATTCCCGATAGTATTTGAAAATGAATACATACCAACTGCAAGTCCAACTAAAAATGGTGTAGCACCAAGAGATAATGCAAATGGGCTCATGACAGGCAGTTGCGAAAATAAATCAAAAAACGAGAAGAAAACGATGAGGTAAACAAAACCACGCATAATGAAGCCTCTTTTCAATTAATAGATAACATCCTACCCTATACTTTAGCATTATTTGGACCTAAGGGGAAAAGGAGAGATTGTGAACAAAACATATTCTTTAGCAATTAATGAAAGATAACGATAAGATTAATGAAATATATGAATGGGTAAAGGGGGAAACGGTGAGTGGTCTTTTTTACAAACTTATTTAAAAAACAAGATGATAGCGAAATTGTAAATGAAATTGAAAAGCGATATATTTTCGTTCAACTAGACTTGGAACATTATTCCGAACCGTTTTTTGCGAGGGATTTAGTAAACATGCCCTCTCCCGATTTGAAACAACCTGAATATAGGGGCGTTCACAAATCATTTGCTGCAGGAGTGTCATTAATCCCGCATCTTAAAGCAGATACTTCTATCGAATTGTTCATTCTAACGGATTATTTCGATGTGGAGGAAATCATCAAAGCGGGTATTGCTGTGAAGCATGTGCAATCTTCTGTTGATAGGATAATGATGGAAGCAATTATTTGGAAGGGTAACGGTCAGGTGGAAACAATTCCATTTTTGCTGAATCTCCGTCTTGAAGACGAGAGCTCCCGATTGGCTGCAGCATTAATCAGTGTTCAAAAAGAGATACCATTCTATTTTGGGCAGATTGTGAATGAAGTGTTCACAATAGAAAAGCAACTGCTTGTGAACATGCCCGAAGCGGTCCAAGAAGATATGCAAAACACTTTCGCAGAGCTGTATAGTGATGAACCCAGCAAATTCGGACCTTTTGTCGGCCTAGAAAGCGTATCAGATCGAGAAATGACGACTGGAGGATGGGTCATGCATTTTGATAATGAGAAGCTAAAGGAAGAGGAATCAGACTTGTCTTTGATGAAAATTAAAATTCTAAGCTCAGCTTTTGATAAAATTAGTCGTCTAGGTGTCAAAGGTCGGTTTACAGGATGGATTGCAGAAAATGTGGCAGATTCAATCGGAACGGGTTCATACGGTGAGACGACGACGCTTATTTTTACATCATCGGAACCGATGCATGGTAATGAAAAATTGCATAGTGAAATTATGAAATATATGAAGTCGTTAAAAGGGTTTATTCGCGAGGAAGGCGGCTATCCCTTAAAATACGAGGGCCTTCCTGTGCTAAGACAAAATGGCGGTGGCTATGGGTTTGTTGCCATTGATGAAGTTTTTTTTACGAAAGCGGACGAGTTATATAGAAAAATGACCAATAAAGAGATAAACTTATACTATAAATTGCTGAAATTGAATGCAACAGATTGAAAGGGGAAATACGACGATGACAATTAGAGTCGGAATTGCAGGTTACGGAAATTTGGGACGCGGTGTTGAGTCTGCAATCAATCAGAATAAAGATATGGAACTGGTTGGTGTGTTTACAAGGAGAAATCCGGAAGATGTGAAATTACTGAATGGCAATGTATCCGTACATATGATGGATGACATCCATAAATTTACTGATGCAATCGATGTACTCATCCTTTGCGGCGGATCGAAAAATGATTTACCAGAGCAAGGCCCGGCACTATCAGCTTTATTCAACACGGTGGATAGCTTTGATACACATGCGAAAATTCCGGGTTATTTTGAAGCTGTAGATGCATCGGCTAAACCTAACGGTAAGATTGCCATCATTTCAGTCGGCTGGGATCCAGGTTTGTTCTCCATCAATCGTTTGTACGGCGAAGCAGTTTTATCGGAAGGTGCTACTTACACGTTCTGGGGCAAAGGATTGAGCCAAGGACATTCCGATGCGCTTAGAAGAATTGAAGGCGTAAAAGGTGCTGTCCAATATACAATTCCTGTTCCGGACGCAGTTGACAAAGTGCGTAGCGGTTCGTTACCAGAATTGACTACGCGTGAGAAGCATACCCGCGAATGTTATGTAGTCTTAGCAGATGGCGTTGACGGCAACAAAGTGAAAGAAACGATTGTCACGATGCCTGACTACTTTACAGATTACGATACGACAGTGACTTTTATTACTGAAGAAGAATTGAAACAGGATCACTCTGCGATGCCACACGGCGGTTTCGTGATTCGCAGCGGTAAGACAGGGGAAGACAGCGCACAAGTGATGGAGTATTCCTTGAAACTCGACAGCAACCCTGAATTCACATCAAGCGTGCTTGTTGCGTACGCACGCGCAGCTTATAGGTTGCATCAGAACGGTGAGACGGGTGCGAAAACAGTCTTCGACATTGCGCCTGGATTGCTTTCTCCAAAAAGTGCTGCAGATTTACGGAAAGAATTGCTGTAATTGTACTTGGAAATAGAATTGCATATTGCTTTTTGAATAAACAACGGCAGCGTTACCTCTATAGTTGAGGTAACGCTGTTTTTATGGAGATGTTTTATTTATTACTATATATTCGGCACTACTTATTTGTAGTTAACAAGGTGGTATATCTTGCAGGGTATAACGAACAAATCTAGCGACTAAGTTGTTTTGGAAGAACATTCCACTTGTTGAGTGCCGACTATATAGTGATTTCAATCAACTCTCTACTTTATTTGATTCTCAATCCTAAATGTTTTGATAATAGTGCACTTTTCGCATATACTACTCATGTACGATTTATTTAGGAGGTCGAAGGAATTGACGAAATTAGATGAAACGTTAGTGATGCTGAAAGAACTTACAGACGCAAAAGGGATTCCTGGTAACGAACGTGAACCCCGTGAAGTTATGAGAAAGTACATAGAGCCATTTGTAGATAATATTGAACAGGATGGTCTTGGTTCATTAATCGCGAAGAAAACTGGCGATGAGAATGGACCCAAAATCATGCTAGCGGGACATCTTGATGAAGTTGGATTCATGATTTCTAAAATTGACGATAAAGGTTTCCTATCATTTCAAACAGTAGGCGGCTGGTGGTCACAAGTAATGCTTGCACAGCGCGTGACAATCGTTACACGCAAAGGGGACACAGTTACAGGTGTTATTGGATCGAAACCACCGCATATCTTATCGCCTGAAGCGCGTAAAAAACCGGTCGATATTAAAGATATGTTCATTGACGTTGGTGCAACTTCGAAAGAAGAAGCAATGAAGTGGGGCATTCTACCTGGAGATATGGTTGTACCGTATTTCGAATTCACAGTGATGAATAATGAAAAATACCTTCTTGCAAAAGCGTGGGACAACCGTATCGGCTGTGCAATTGCGATTGACGTAATGAAAGCGCTTAAAGATGAAAAACATCCAAATATCGTTTTCGGAGTGGGGGCTGCACAAGAAGAAATAGGTCTTCGTGGTGCGCGCACAGCGGCAACGAAAATTCAGCCGGACATCGGATTTGCAGTTGATGTAGGAATCGCTGGCGACACGCCAGGTGTTACGTCCAAAGAAGCTACTGGTAAAATGGGCGATGGTCCACAAATTCTATTATTCGATGCTTCAATGGTATCGCATAAAGGGTTGCGTGAACTTGTTGTTGATACAGCTGAAGAGAATAGCATTCCTTATCAGTTTGAAACGATTCCAGGCGGAGGAACAGATGCAGGTTCAATTCATCTGTCAGGCAATGGCGTACCATCACTTGCAATCTGTATTCCAACACGTTATATTCACTCGCATGCAGGTATCCTGCACCGCGACGATTATGAAAATACAGTGAAACTGATTGTCGCAGTCATTAAGAAATTAGACCGTGACACGGTGAATAAGATTACATTTGAATAAATGCGGAAAGAACATCGGAAAGAACTAAATCGGAATATCATTGTTTTGCCTTCTAACTAAAATGTTAGGGGGCTTTTTGCGTTGGTCAGACCAAAAAAATATATCAATATTGATATTGATACGAGGATTTTAGCAATTCAAGCTCAAAAGGAAGAAGAGCCAATTTCAGAGGAACAAAGCATTTTAGATAAATTGTATATGCCCGTTGTAAATGAAAAGAGTATTAAGAACATTACTATTCACCATGCAATGCTCGTACTCAATCAGCAAATGAAGTTGAATGGTTTACGCAAGCGAACAATTGACGATTATAATTACCAGTTTAAACGGTTTGCTGAATTGGTAAAGGTAGAGTATTTACATGAAATCAATGTAGATAAGATTTACGAGTACTTATCGCTCCTTGGTGATATTAAAGACATTTCCAAGCTCAACCGCTTAAAGACGCTTACGGCGGTTTTAGGGCGTTGTTATGACAATGGGTGGATTAAGGTGAAGTATTGGAAAAATATCAAAATCAAAGTAAATAAGACGATTAAGAAGCCCTCTGAGGAAAGTGATTTGAGTATTTTACTATCACTGCTAGACAAGACAACATACTCAGGATTTCGAGATAGTGTTGCAGTATTACTGCTCTACAAGACAGGGATTCGTATTACAACTTTAGGCTTATTAGAAGAAAAGCATATAGATTTTAATAATCAAGTGCTTTATTTGACAGGAGATATTATGAAAAGCCACAGAGCCTTGAAATTACCTTTAGATGACGATATGTGTTCGCTACTTCAACAATTAATTGAAGTAAATTCAGAAATGCGCAGGGAGCATCAGAATAAGAATACTAATATCTTTTTAACAAGCACTGCGACGCCGATTAAAGACACGGTTTCACCATCAAATTTAATTGCGAAAAATTTATGGAAGTATAGTAAACGCTATGGGTTAAAGAATATCAATGCACATAGTATTAGACGCTTGTATGCGCAAAATTTAATAAAGAGAGGTGCAAATATTAATCTTGTTTCACATGCTCTTGGTCATGATAGCCTTCAAACAACAAGTAGATATTTGTATTTAGACGAGGAAACAGTTGCAGAGAACTTACGTGACTATCTTTAGACAAAAAAGAAGAATGGTTGTTGCAGTAACTAGTCTTTACACGCTTTTTAGTAGTATGGGAATACAACTGAATAGAGCGATTAATACGCTTTTGTTTTTTCTTCAAAAAAGTGGACTTGCAAAGTATAGCTTCCTATTGTCTTTTTTTATGCAGGTTGAGGGTATAGCTCTTTGGTAGTTGTTTAAAATCAATCAAGTAAATTTGAACGTAGCTAAATGTAATAATTAAGTCTGGACAACTCTAGGGGCTTCCTTGTCGGTTCTTGGTATTGAATGATTGAGTTGGCGGTCTGAGTGGTACGGGTTGTGTAGGAGACACTACATGCTGTCTGAGTCCCTCGTAGCTAGTGGGATGAACATTGATGCTATGTGACAGAACGTAGAGCGATAATGCGAATGATGGATTCATGTTGTGATGGCTGACTATGTCTTTGACTCAAGATTACTTGTGTCTTTGATGTAGGCAGTTATTTTTTTAATGCTAATACTAATGCAGCAATTTGATATGTCAGTTTATAACTTCTATATAAAAGACAATGCGCCGCCACCCATATTATTTATGTCACAACGAATATAATAAATTAAATTCTTATGCTGGGTATTTAGCGAAGAAGCATACTTTTAAATACCAAGAATCTTATGAGTGGTCGGGTGCTTATAACCAGCAGAAAACGTCCATTGCCGTAGAAGCCCTATAGCTCTACAATCGCCACACACTTGTTAATAACTACACCGTATGAAAGTGAAATAAATGCTCTTAAAACACCTTAATTGAGATGTTTTTCACGTGTGTGGGATTTTGGTATTATATGTATTGCTATTAGTTCAAGCATCTCTCAGGAGGTGGTTTTTATTTACATAAATTTGAAAGGAGCATAAATTATGTTGGTTACTAGTGCAATTATGGTTTTTGGGGTATTGTTTTCCTTTTTTGTATGTGTAATGGTGCTAAGCCGAAGAACTTATACCCCTCAATTTAATATAGTATCAGAATGAAAAACTGTTTGTTTCATTCGAACAACGTAATCTAGTTATAAGAATGTCTTGATTAAGTGAAATGAAACTTGAAGTGTATGTTTTTCATACTCAAATCAGTTTTTCCCTACCGAGAAATGTATGAATAATATACTTAAATAAAACGATACGTGAGAATAGTTGTATGAAACATATACTTTTATCGGGCAGTATAGATAAAATAAAGTGAAACGTAATAAATAGATAAAGAGAATGAAAGTCGCTTCACTTGATGCTATTTGACTTGCTAACGCAACCCATTACGTTGCTTCGCAACGTTGGGCTTCGCCCCTACTAAAACAAAGTTAATCTATTTATTAAAACAATATACATAAAAATCATTTTTTGAGTTAAAAGTCAATATGTATATAGCATCAAAATTGACAAACGTTGACTTTCGTGATATAATATGTTATAGGGATTGAGAGGTGTGCACCTTAAATTCCTCACAATATTTGAAAGAGGAGGTATTATGATGACAGTAAAAGACTTTTTCTTTTGTTATAACAGAAGAGTCATGTTGTATTTGAAAAATGAGGGATTAGCATTTCTAGTTTGTGCATATCATGAAAATTCTTTACAGAAGTATTGGATGTTTGTAAGAACACCAGATTTAAGCAAAGCTTTAGATTGTTACAAAAAATGAATAGTTAGGGAAATTGGTTAGGCTAAAATAGAAAGGGAATATGCAGATGAAAATGAATGAGAAATTTATAATTACAGTGCCAAACGTGGCATTTGCATGGGGTACACAATATCATATGACTGAGGATGAGTTCATGCTCTACTCTCATCTGCAATTTATGAGACAGAGTAGCCAATGGAATCAAACATTTACCTCCGTAGACATGATTATTCAATATTTAGGGTTAGAGACAAAGAATAAACATCGTGATAAAGAGAAGGTTATTGGAAACCTTAAAAAGTTAGTAGAAAAAGGTTACATAACGATTGATTGTGAAGGCGATATGAAAAAGATTTTTTTTGTAGTAAAACAAGTGCAAGAAATTTTATCTACTAAGTTGGTTGTTGAATTTGAAGAGGATGGTAAAAATCGTAAGTTTATGGGCTTCACAAAGATAAATGGTGAGCAATATAACCTTGCTAATAACGAAGGTCGAGCGTTAATGACAATAACCTACATAAGTTGGAGAAATAACATCAATTATAAAGTACCAAAGTCAGAATGGGTTAAAGTGTTAGCTATTGCAAAATCAACATTAGAAGATAGTTTTAATGACTATAAAAAGAGATTTTTAATGATACTTGAAGGCAACCATTATCACAACGAGCAAGGTCAAATTAGACAAGAAACAAATTCGCATGCAATTTCAGATATGAAAAGTAAGTCTGTTAATCTGGAAGTAAAAGCAGAAAAGGTTAAAAGTGAGAGCTATCTGGATAAGTTGCGAAGTAAGGTAACTGACATAACTGTAATGAGAGATGACGAAATATTTATGCAAATCTTTGATAAAAACACTTTCATTAAATTTAAAGGATTCAAAGTATGGAAGGAAACAAATTGTCCTATCGTCAAAGCAAGTGGACAAAAGAAACTTGATGCAATGAGGGCAAGTGAAAATTTAATTGCAGGTGAAGTTGTAGACAAATTAGAAAGAGAGCATCAAGAACATCTCTTAAATCAAAAACAACAAAGTAAATCGATGGAACAACAAATGTTAAGACTTAACATGGGTGATGAATGTATGCCTAGTGACGAATTTATTCCTTCTTATATAATGAAAGAAAAGCCTGTGAGTGATATGACAGATTTCTTAGACGATTAAAGTAGGTCAAATTAATATTATTAGTTATTTTTTCTGAAATAAGAAACTATGGAATGTTGGATTAACCTTGGATAATCATCATACAAAACATAAACCCATTTAGGGTAAGGTTAATCGAGCAATTTCAGACATAATAGTACAGAAAAAGACCCCATATATTGTTTATGGGGTCTTTTTCTGTATAAAAGTGAAGTTTTACCCAGTTAATAGCAATTACGGGCAACTTAGACTTGTAATCTAATTAAAACAATAGTCTATAATAGTATTTGCAAAAAATTCAAAGTGCTTTAGAAAATGTAAGGCTCTTCATATAATATAACTTACTATCTCAAAAGAAAGATATTATATCCTTGATGCAAAAGTAGTAGAGTTGAGCTATCATGTTATTAGATCGAATTATCTTACTAAAAAGCACGAAATGTATTTTAGGTTAAAGACCATAAATATAAACATAGGGGTGTTGGTTATGGATAGTAAATTTTTAGTTGAACTCTCGATGACTGACAATGGGCTTGATTTTATAAAACGTTCTCTAAAAGAAATGGAAGATGCTGACGAATTAAGTATTAAGTATGCAGTTCTTCATCTGAGTGCAGGGTTGGAGTTAATTCTAAAATCACGCTTACAGAAAGAACATTGGTCATTTTTATTTGAAGATATAAACAAAGCTGATTATCAAAGTTATGTTAGTGGAGATTTTAAAAGTATATCCTTTGGAAATCTCCTCATTAGACTTATTAGTATTTGCCAGATTGAAATTAGCGATAGGACGAAAAAAAGGTTACAAAACCTTAAAGTATATAGGAATAAAATGGAGCATTATAATCTCGATATACATAAAGTGGCACTTGAGGCTACAACATTTGAGGTTCTCTCCTTCTTAATTCCATTTATTCATAGGGAAGAATTAGTTAGTAGGGATAACGAATTGCTGAATTACATAAATGATAAATTGTTGCAAATGGATAGTTATATCAATCAAAGGTATAAAGAGATCTCTTCAAAGTTAAAAGAGTTACCAGACAATGTTAAATTGCTTGATTGTCCATACTGTATGCAAAAAGATACACTGAGATTAGATAAGGCATATTGTTATTTTTGTAATACTCAATTTAGAAACTTAGATTGGGAACTTATTCCAAAGTTTACAAACGAAGAACATGTGTTTAGTTATAGAGAATTTAATTCAATTGAATTCTGCCCGCATTGTAGCCGAGATTCAATGATAGTTTCGTCAGATGAATGTGCTTGTTTGAGTTGTCTTAGAGTAATAAACCGTAATGAGTATGTAAAATGTGCAGATTGCTCAATTACGCATATAGTTGGAGAGGAAGAAGGTGAGTATTATAGTGAGGAATATGTATGCTATTATTGTTTGTTTAAGTATGAATAAGAGTCTGGATCATAATGAGGGTTCGTCATCAAAAGAATGGGTTTTTATATTGAATGCTAAAGAGCGTGGGTAAAAAAATGTGTGAAATTTGATTTTATAAAAAATGAGTGTTCTGCTTCTGCACCAACAATAGAAAATCCATATTTAACATAGTTTTATCGTGTGAATGATCCTTTTTCAACTTGTATATTTTGAGCCGCTCCCTAATCAGTTGTTAGCAATAGGTGTGAATGAACTTCTCTATGATAGCTATAAGTACAAATATAAGCGTCTTGTGGCTATTCAAGAAAAGGCTGGAGATTATCAATAATTTGTTGTTGAGCTTTTTGGGAAAGAAGAAAGCGTATCAAAGGATGCTTACTTACCATCTAATACCCGCACAGCGTTAAAAGAAGCATATTCTCAGGAGCTTGTATTTTTTTAACCAAAAGGAAAAACGAGCGTTTGTAGAACAATTAAGTTTGAAGTCTAACGGGAGGCTTGTAACAGGATTTCGGAAGATTAATGAGTTGCTAAATATTAAAGAAGCATCTTATCGTGTTTATCAAAATGAAGCTAAAAAAGATGGAAACCGATATAAAACAGCATGGAGAATCATTCAAATGCTAAAGTGGTTGGTCAAAAATGTTGTGACAGATATTAAATACGGACACCAATTTTGACCATGTGGCTATATTCATATGGTCTCGTTTTATTTTTACGAGACGATGAGTCTAGTTTATATTTTTTAGTTTGATATATTTAGTATGACTTGTCTGTTATATTGGAGTTGAGAACAAATATGTTAGTGGAGGAATGAGAAAATGAGTAAAGAATTTCAAAGTCTGAATCATTTCAAAGAAAAATTAGCTTCTTTAAGTGACTATGGAAGTGAAGGTTGGGCTCTCTTTGCTTTACAGTTGTATTTTGGATTTGAGGATATAGATGATGTGGCAAGTGTGTCTGTGACAGATGGAAAAAACGATAGAAAATGTGACTTAATATATATAGACAAAGAAAATAAGCGAGCTGTGATTATTCAGACTTATTGTTCTACAGTAGATAGAATTGCTAAGTCAGCAAAGAAAAATAAAGCTGGTGATTTGAATACAGCATTAACTTGGGCATTAAATATGGAGCTAGAAGAATTACATTCTTTAATAAGACCTAGAGTTTCAGAATTACGAGATGCAATAAATGAAAATGAGATAGAACAATTAGATGTTTGGTATGTACATAATTGCCATGAACACAAAATTATAAAAACTGAAATGCTTGCTGTTGAAAAAACAGCAAGATCTATCTTAAATACATATTACGCTGATATAAAATTAAAAGTATCGGCTATAGAAGTAGGTATTGAGACAATTGAAGAATGGTATATGTCAACAAAAGCCAAAATTTTAGTTGATAAGCAATTTGAAGTGAAAACATTGGGCGGTTATGAGTATGAAACGGATGGTTGGAAGGTATATAGTACTGCTGTAACAGCTGAATGGGTTCATTCTTTATTTAAAAGATATGGAGATAAATTATTTTCAGCAAACATAAGAAATTATTTGGGCAGTATGAAATCAAAAGGTAATGTTAATAATGGAATAAAAGATACTGTATCTAACGAGCCAAAGAATTTTCTAGTGTACAATAATGGAATAACAGCATTAGTAAATGATATTCAAGTTTTCAAAAGAACAAAAAGTAAATCTAGTTTTAATCAAAAGATTATAATTAATGGTATCTCTATAGTTAATGGTGCGCAGACAACAGGTGCCATGGGGCAGTTTGAAAACGTTAGCTCAGATGCAATTATTCCAATAAGATTTATTGAATCCAATCAAAGAAAAATAGTAACTAACGTTATTAAGTACAATAATAGTCAAAATGTTGTACAAGTTTCTGATTTTAGAAGTACAGATATAGTTCAAGAAAGATTAAGAGAAGAGTTCCGTTCTAATTATCCAAAGTTAAAATATTTGGGCGGGAGAAGAGGAAACGGAAAAGACACAATTAGTAGGGATAGAAATTTATTAGTCTCAGATCAAGTTGCTCAGTCTCTCATGGCATTTCATGATAATCCAACAGATGCAACACATTCTAAGTCGAAAATTTGGGAATATGACGAGTTATATTCTAATATATTTAACGAGAATACAACAGCAGATCATATTGTTTTTGTGTACTCAATTTATAAAGCATTTATTGAATATAAACAAACATTAAAAGATAAAAGTAAAATTAATGACAATTTAACTACAAAAGATGAAAATATTTTAAGTTTCTTTAGTCATACAGGTTCTATTTATTTAATGGTGACTGTTATTTCTACAATTATAGAGGAAATAGTTGAAAAGAAGATTGCATCCAAATTTTCTATTTGCTTTAAAGAAGATATGGAATTTGAAGATTATGTGGATGAATGGAAGAAGGTCTTTCCAATGATAATGCCATTAGCTCCAAACGCTTTAACATCTGCATTTAGTACTAAATTAAAAAATGTGGAAGAAGTTAAACAAGCAATTGCTCAATTAAAAAGTTTAGTGGAAGCTACTAAAGAAACAAATCAAGAAAAATATAATTCTCTAAAAGCGTTAATTAAATTTAATTAATCAATGGTTATGTGGGAGCACAGTATACTCCTGCATATATTGTTTTGAATATTAAACTATATAACGATGGTTTGTCTGTAAAACCATCGTTAAATAGACGGAAATCATCGAGAGTACAAATCAAGGTTTGTATTCTCTTTTTGTGTTGTAATTGTCTATTAACTCGTCTATTATTAAAGGTGTATAAAACGTATAAGTAAATAGACTAGGAGGGGATATGAATTGAGATATGAAACTATAAAACTGTCAATGATTGAAGGATTAGTTTTCCAAAAGCCAAATGTTAGCAGTGTAATTTTGAATGTTGATGAAATTGGAATATCTTATTCAATTGGTAAAAATGGTAGATATAAAAAAGTTGATTTTGATGTAATGGAAGCTGCCTATAATGAATTGATGAAAAACGGTATTTTAAATAGAAAGTGGTTTGTTGACAAATATCCAAAGCAATCAAAAAACACACCATGCAACTTCACAACGTTAGGTGGCTTGCTTCAGTATTTTGAATTGGCAACTTACAACAAGGGTGTATACATAAAGAAATAGGAAGTGGATAAATAGATGGGAAGAGTTATTGGTTATTGTCGTGTAAGTACGGAAGATCAAAATTTAGATATGCAGGAGCAAGCAATTGAAAAATATGCTAAAGAAAAGGGATTAGAACTAATCATGTATGTCGAAAAGATTTCTAGTCGGAAAGAAAAACGTGTAGAACTAGAACATGCAATGAAAGCATCAACTAATGGAGATTTGTTTGTTGTTTATAAATTGGATCGGTTAGCCAGAAGTACAAAGGAGTTATTTACACTCACTGGAGAGTTGCAAGATAAGGGAGTCGAGTTTGTTTCAATCCATGATTTCTTTGATACGACAACACCAACGGGAAAAGCAATGTTTGGTATGTTAGCTGTCTTTGCTGAGTTTGAACGGGACATTATTCAACAAAGGACAAAAGCAGGCTTAGAGAGCGCTAGGAAACGAGGTAGAATTGGTGGACGACCACCTATTGATGAGAAGACGAAGAAGCGTGTAATTGCATTGTTTGATGCAGGTGAAAGTGCTATTGATATTGCTAAGGAATATGGGATAGGTAGAGCAACGGTATACAAGATTATTAGTGAAACAAAAACTTTATGAGGAATAGCGGGCATGATAGCCTTCGTCGGCAAACCCAGCCCTTTAAATGGCTGGATTCCTGGCTTGTTACTTATGCCCGCAGAGGTTCCAAGTCAAGTTGCAACTTTGTGTAGTTGCAATTGCAATCTTCTGTATTGTGATTTTGCAAAATACATATGCTAAGTTGTTTGAACTAACTATTAGGAAGCCTTTACGCTCTACTATCTTTTTTTATTCTTTCCCATTCTTTTTTTATATGTTTATTTATAGAGTCTTCAAAGAGAGTTTGCTCTATCTTTATTAGACTTAATACATATTGCTTTTTATTAAGATAAATCAAATTTGTAGAGAAACTGATTTTTAAATCAGTGAAAATAGATATTAATTCTTCCTTAGAATAATCTTTTGAATTTCGTAATACAGTAAGAAGTTGAATAATTTTATTAAGATTAGAGATAATTCCTCCTTCAAATGATATAGTTGAATTTAACTGAAATTCGATTAAATATTTTAATTTAATTATGTAACTAGTTTCCTTAGAACCATTTTCAAATATAATTGAAAATATTAGGCTGTTAAATTCAGCTACATTCAATTTTAGAGTCTTTAAAGAATCTATCCGTTCTTTATTAACTGAATTAACAAAGTTGTTCGATTTATTATTTCTAATTGTAAAAAATAATATAGTCAACGTTATTACCGATGTTATTGAGGTCGTTACTAGCGATATGTGTTGTGCGTTAGAAAAATCAATAATAATTTTACACTCCTTAAAAAAGAATGGGGGAATATTTATGGCAAAGAATTTTAAAAGAGCAAATAGTTCTTTGAATATCATACAACTAAAAAAACAAATGAATAAGAGTAATATTAAGTCGAAATTATTAATAATCAAAAAAAATCCAAAGACTAGAAAAATTTATAATAACACATTGTTTCCTCAAAGTAATATTAAGACTTTTCAACATATAATTAGTAACATTAATAACTATACAGTTGAAATGCTATGGCAATTGGAAATAATTTCAATGTATAAGGATACATTATCGGATTTTCTCGCTAAGACAGAAGAATATTCTCGAGAATACTTTAATTCCAATTATAGTTATTGTAACCGATTACTTGCTGAAATAGAATCAGTTTATGGAAATAGTATTTGGTTAATAGAAAATAAAATTAATTTGTTTAATGTAACAGATAAGGAAATATCCGAAGGTTACTATGAGACTCTTCAAAATAGCGAATTGAATCGATATTATAAGTTTCTCAATTGGACATTACAGATTAAATCAGATGAACTCGTTTCTCCTTCTCGCTTTGAAATTGAATTACAGAGAATGGTTAATTGGCCATGGGTTAAGAAATATAATCTGTCTGACTTTTTGTTATTCCATTTCTCAATAGCAGAGGATTTTGAGAATACTAATTTAAACTCATTGTTAAATGTTCTAGAGAACTTTTCTTTAATTGATAGATACTATACACTGTTAAAGATTACTGAAAATTTGATTGATAGTGACATTAAAAAAGTAGATGATATTTTATTAAATAAAGCCTATGATATATTGTATTCTATTTATCCAAATAATTTAACTCCTTATTATCGCATTTTAAAAAATGATAACACTCAAATAACAAATGATGAAAATGCAATGTTAATACTGGCCCTAGATTCGTACTCACAAGGGAATTATGATGATTCAATAGCAATATGTGAGGATATACTACAAATTTCACCTTATGAAATAGGTTTATATGAGATTTATACTAAGTCACTTTTAGTTAAAGATATTAATAATTTATTGGATTCTAAAGGATTATTTTATATAAAGATAATTAATTTACTGTTAGGAATTTATGGTACAAAGAATAGGGAAGAATCTGAAAAAAAAATTGATGAGTTATTAAAAATTTGTATCTCCCATAATACAAATAAATGGGCGTGGAAATTACTAAGCTTAATTACAAATCAAAAATATGGAATGAAAATATTTGAATCTATTCCAACATTCAAAAAGGGTTTTAAATATTCTGGTTTCATAAAACCTCAAATTTTAGCATCTCTCTTTAAAGAAAGCCAAAATCAGGAGAAGTACATAGAATTAAATTTCTATCCTGAAAGTATTACTTATAAAATACACAAAGCTTATATCAAGTTGGATTTACAAAAAGTTGAAAGTTTGGATATAGAGGAAAATAGAAAGCATAGATTATTAGGAAATATATATCTATTAAAGAAAGACTATCAAGAAGGATTAAAGTCTTTCAATAAAATTAGTTCTGATTCCTTTATTTATCAGCCCGAAATAATTAAAGGTAAAATAAATTCCTATATAGGTTTAGAAAAGTTTGAAGTGGCTCTCAATCTTTTAGTTGATTCATATCTTGAAGAATACGAGGTAATTCACGACATTGATTTACTTTTCATATATGAATCATTACTTGAAGAGGAATATTCATATTCAAATATAAATATTTTAATTTTTCTTGAGTTATTAACTAGGCATACCGAACATCACCTAGAAATAAGAAAGCATAATTTTTTAGAAGATTTTCTTACAGAAAACGATGTGAATCTTATAAGTGAAATGAATTTTAATATAGAAAATCACTCTAAAGAGAAGGTGATTTTTGTTTTAAGAGAATATTGTACAATCGATAATATGTCACAATATCACTATTTTGAGAACTATGAGCAGGTTGAAGAAGAGAGAATAGAAGTATGTAGAATTTTAACACAAATAGATCCTGATAATAAAAATATTTATTCTGAAGAAATTCGCGTTTTAACTGAAAAGTCTCAAATAAGAGTTCATACAGCAGCTCTTGAAAAGAGTAAAATCTATGTTGATACTGAAGGAATCAAAAAACAGGCATTATCACTAATAGATAATAATTTCAATAGAATAACTGAGTATTTTAGTAGTTCTAAGACAAAAGGATTACCAGTGGAGTTTTACTTTGAAAGTGAAAATGATAAGGTTGAAAATACATTTAAAAGAAATAGTTATTCTGAAATTCATAATGAAATGATTTTTCATTTAAGAGATACGTTTATTTTCAGTAAACAATATGGTTTGAATGTTTATTTAAGTTTGGGAATTAGACATGGAACAATTCTAGCACAATTTAGAAAGTTATTTGAAAAGGATTACTTTTTAACTTTATTTGATTCATATGAAAATAAGTATAAAGTTAATCACTATTGGCTAGAAAAATTAAACGTAAATCAAAGTAATAAAAACCATGTCATTAGTGTATTTAATTCTTTTAATAAAAATATAGATGATTTGTTAAATTTACTAAAGGATGCTAAATTACAAATTTCTACTGATGCTAACGATAATATTGCCTTATTTAATTATTTTATCCCACAGCTTGAATTAATGATTTTATATGTTAAACATGCAAATACAGATAATTTAACTATCGATACATTTATTGATCAAATCATCGAGAAGTTTTGGGAGTATACTGAGCGCAATCTCACTGTAGTTAGGGAGTATTTAAATAATGACTTTAAATTAAACTTAATAGATACGCTAAATAGGTTTATTACTGAAATTGAAGAAATAAATAAAAAGACTGGTATGCAATTAAATCTTCAAGAATTTGATAATAAGATTATTGATTTAAGGACTGAAATTGAATATCAAATTAAGCATGTTTCAAACTGGTTTACTAAAGAAAACATAGTAGATATTGATAATTTCACTTTGGAACTACCTGTAAATATTCAATTAGAATATATCAAGAGTTCAAACTTTAATATATCTATTGATTCAATAGTAGAAATAAATACAAATAATTTAAAAGTACAAGGAAAGTATTTAAAGTGGTTTAACGAACTATTTTATACGATTTTTGACAATATTATCAAGAGAAGTGGTTTTCATAATAAATTTAGATTTAATTTAGAAATTAAGTATGAGGGTTCTTACTTGAAAATTGAATGTATTAATCCTATTGATTTAGATGCTCATGAAATTTTGAGTAGAAGAGAAATGTTAAAATCAGAGTTATCTGAAATAAACTACATCTCAACTCATGAAGAGTCAAATATTTTAGCAAGAGCTTCTGAAGAAGGCGGTTCAGGCTTATACAAAATCGTAAAGGTTCTAAGATACGATATTAAAACACCAAAGTTTAATCTTGATTTTGGAATTGACGATGATGAGAACTACTATATTTATATTTCTCTAGACACAAGGGGGATTGTTTTTGAAGATATTAATAGTTGAAGATGATCCAAATAAAATTTTTAAGATAGAATCTTATTTGGAAAGTCAAATCAAAAATATAAGTTTAGAGTTTGCTAATTCTTTTAATAGCGGAATTAGAAAGATATTAAAAGGGAATTATGATTTAATTTTACTCGATATGACAATGCCTAATTTTGATAAGAATTCCTCGTCTAGTGGTGGGAAGCCTGTACAATTCGCTGGTAAAGATATATTGAGTGATATGAAAAGAAAAAGAATAAAAATTCCGGTAATTGTTATTACACAATATGCTAATTTTGGAGAAAGCAATAACTTAAAAAGCTTTGATGAACTACATGAAGATTTAGCTAAAGAATACTCTAATAATCTAATTGATATGATTTATTATGACACTGGGAAATCAGATTGGGAAAATAAGTTGAAGATTACTTTAGAGAAAAATTTTAATGATTAAAGTACTAATTGTAGAAGATAATGAAGAAAAATATATTAAAGTGTCTAGCTTTATTAAATCCCACTATTCTGAAGTAACAATAAAACAGTGTACTTATTTAAATAATGCACGTGTAGAATTGATTAACGAATATTATGATTTGCTTATACTGGATATACAGCTTCCTGAATTTGAAAATCAAGGTGTTAAAGAGGACGCAGGGCTATCTTTATTACAAGAGATTCAAGCAACTATAACTGCTAGAAGACAGCGGAGAAATGGAATAAAATCTCCATCGTATGTATTGGTATTAACAGCTCACGACGTGAGTTATAAAAGGTTTGAAAAGCAATTTCAACAAACAATATTTAAAGTAGCTAAATATGATGGTATATCTGATAAATGGCATGCACCATTAGTTCATTCTATAGAGCATGTATTAACTAATAAGCAAATTGCAGCTACTAGACAAAAAGAGTTTGATTATGATTTAGGGATTATATGTGCCTTAGAAAGTGAACTATCGGTATTATTTTCTTTAGGTTGGGATTTAGAAAGTGAAAGGAATAATACAGATTCTAGTGTGTTTTTCTTTAAAGCAAGGTTAAATATTGATGGTAAAGAAATCAAAGTAATTTGTAATACTCCTGATCATATGGGTACTAATGACACAGCTATAGTAACTTCAAAAATGATTGACTATTATAAACCTAGGGTCATTGTAATGTTTGGAATAGCTGCTGGTATACAAAATCAGGTGAATTTGGGCGATATTATTTTTGCAAGTACTTGTTATTCTCATGAAACAGGTAAATATATAGAGGAAAATGGTGAAACAGTGTTTTTACCAACAACTTCTCATGTTAATGCAAGTTCAAATCTAGTATCTATAGCAAAAGAATTGAAGTTTACAAATGACATTTTTATTGATTTTCACAATTCTTTTTGTGGAAATAAACCCAGCAATCCACCAAGTATCCATATAGGTCCAATGAGCAGTGGTAATGCGGTTATTGCAAATGATAAGATCTTAAAGGGTTTAATTAAAAACGAGAGGAAATTACTTGGGGTAGACATGGAGATATATGGATTGTATCGTGCATGCTATTTATCTAAACATCCTATCCCGAAGTTTATTGCGTTTAAAAGTGTATCAGACTTTGCGGATAATAATAAAAACGATGATTATCATCAATACTGTAAGTATATGAATGGACAAATTATTAATCACTTAATATCAGATGTATTTATCAGCAGAGGGGTATTTGAACCAGAATCTTAAGAATAAGAAATCAATAAAATATGAGTTATAGAAAGCAGCTTGTTTTAATCGCCCAAAAATCTCATTAGATATAATTAGTAGCTTTCGAATATTATCTTCATTTTTATACTCAAGAGTAAGACTTTAGGTATTACTTTGACTGATAGTACATATTTGCTTAGTGGAAGTACACAAAAAGGGAATCTTATTAGTGAAATTGAAGGTAGATGGAACTTAGTCGAGAACGCATGGACTGAGCGTAATCCAAAAAAAGAAGTGCAGTTTGATATAGACCTTGAAAAATTAATCTTCATTAAACCTATGACCCCACAACGTTTTATATAGTCACATGAAAGAATCAATTTAACTTCGGCTCGTAAACCGTTGAATGGTTATCAGAAAGGAAAATGCTTCTATTGATATAGAGCTATTTCTATTGAAAGTAATCAATTGAATACGTATAACATTGACCAATTCATTCCTTTATCCATGCAATTTAAAAGTACACTTGACTTAGATTTGAATGGGGTTTGGAACTTAGTTCTAAGCTGTCAGGATTGGAATAGGGGAGAAACTCATGGGAAGTTTGCTAGGCTCCCTAAAGACTATCTTTTACAACGATTGTATAAGCGTAATGATTATCTAATAGAAAGTAATCATCCACTAAAAGAAACGATTATTATGCGAACAGGGAAAAACTCGCAGCAAAGAGCAAACTATTTAAATACTATGTATGGATTTGCAGAGTCCCTAAGCAGGGCTAAGTGGAAACCTCGAATTGAGCACGATATTGGATTTTAAGTGTTCTTTTGTATTGTGATTGGATTATCTATAGGGCGAATTATCTGATATTGAGTTAGGGTATCTTCTTGTTAATACGTAACCTCTAACACTCACACAAATTGAAGTTGCTAATGAAACGATAGTACATAGTAGAAGATTGAAACTTGAATAACTTAATGCTAAATAGTAGACTAGAACTAATGAAGGCAAAACTTTGTTCTGATATAGTTCCTTCCGATAAAGTACGTTCTTTTAACAGCGAAGCGGCATATATACTGTATTTATGTGTGGAAATGATAGAGGTACAGGATTCATTGTGATGCAGGTTCAATACATCTGTCAGGCAATGGCGTACCATCACTTGCAATCTGTATTCCAACACGTTATATTCACTCGCATGCAGGAATCCTGCACCGCGACGATTATGAAAATACAGTGAAACTGATTGTGGCGGTCATTAAGAAATTAGACCGTGACACGGTGAATAAGATTATATTTGAATAATTGAACGATTATTCTGCTCAGGCCAATTAAATGGTCTGGGCAGTTTTTTTATTTGAATAAATCTATAAAAATACACTTGACTTTATAATTATGCATACATATAATCAGAGATACCAATTGAAATAAACGATAGGGGATGAGGGAATGGTGAAGATTGAAATGGATAATGCGAAAATAGTAGAAGGATTGAAAGGGAGAGATTTACTTACCCTGCTTGATTATACACATGAAGAGGTATCGTATTTATTGCATAAAGCAGATGCCATGAAAAAAGATATGGCGGCTGGCAAGATGCCGAATTTATTGGCCGGAAAAACACTGGGGATGATTTTTGAAAAGCATTCAACGCGTACACGTATTTCATTCGAAGTGGGTATGATCCAACTTGGGGGGCATGCAATGTTCATGAATGCACGTGACTTGCAAATCGGCCGTGGGGAGTCCGTTTATGACACAGGTCATGTATTGTCTGAGTACTTGGACGGCGTCATGATCCGTGCGAATTCACATGAAATGGTGAAGGAACTAGCACAACACACATCGGTTCCAATCATCAATGGTTTGACGGATATTTTCCATCCGTGCCAGGCGTTAGCAGACTTGCTGACAGTTTTGGAAGTGAAAGGTTCATTAGCGGGGCTGAAGTTAGCATATGTAGGTGATGGCAATAATGTAGCGCATTCACTTGTAATTGCTGCGGCACATATGGGTATGCACGTAGCTGTCGCGACGCCAAAAGGGTTCGAATACAATCCGAACCTCTTAGTGAAAGCGAAAGCCATTGCTGTTAAAAATGGTGGCAGTGTCTTTGAAACAACGAATCCACTAGATGCTGTCGCTGGAGCTGATGTCGTTTATACAGATGTCTGGACCAGTATGGGCCAAGAAGAGGAAGCGGCTGCACGCCTAGAAGCATTCAAAGAGTTTCAAATTAACGACGGATTGGTCGCACATGCGAAAAAAGATTATATGTTCTTGCATTGCTTACCTGCACACCGTGAAGAAGAAGTTGCGACGTCCGTTATTGATGGACCGAATTCGTATGTATTTCAGCAAGCGGGCAATCGACTGCATGCGCAGAAAGCAGTTCTTGCTTCATTGTTATAATAAAATAAATTAACAAGTCCAGGTTTTAATGCCTGGGCTTTTTTTGTATATTAAACCTAACTTAATGTTAATAATACTGTACATAATGTTAAGTTTAGTATACATTATGAATAGGAGGTGTCACGATGTTAAAGAATCGGCTGAAAGAATTGCGAGCACGACATGATTTCACACAAATTGAACTGGCAAAACGTGTTGGCGTGACACGACAAACAATTGGCTTCATCGAAAAAGGGGAATTTTCACCGTCCGTGACACTGTCATTGAGATTGGCACGTGCATTGGAATGTGACATTAACGAATTATTTTGGTTAGAAGGGGAGGAATGACAATGAAGAATGATATGAGAATTACGTATCCTCTATGGCAAATGGGTGTCATCGTTATAGCAATGCTCCTCACTTGGCTGGTTGGTTTATCTTCTGTTTTCACAGTGGGAGATAGGAGCTTCGAGGTTAATGTGCAAGGGGAATGGGGAGTGATTTGGGGAGTTGCGCTGCTTGTTTTCGTTTTCTATTTAGCGTTATTTACTTGGAATGTTGTCAAGCACAATAAACGGATGCCGAATCATAAAATTAATGTTTTCTCATGGAAGCCGCAAGAATATATGGAGGATGACGAACTATTTCAAGAGGTTACGAAACGGGCGACAAAGAAAGTCTATACCTATTTTGTTTGGTCCATCCCAATTTTTGCTGGTTTGTCTTTAGGACTCCAAGTTGGAACGATTGGTGTGGTAATGGTTCTTTTACTTCTTTCGATGGGGCAATATTTAATTTATTACACAGAAGTCAGGAAATATACGGGGGTAGATGAATGATGTTTGAATATTTTTTAGTGTTTCTAGGTGCTGCCATTCCGTGGTTAGAAATCGCACTTGTCATCCCGCTAGGCATCATTAGAGGGTTATCCCCGATTTGGGTTATGATCCTTGCATTCGTTGGTAATATGCTTACGGTGCTGATTCTCATTATTGCATTCCAAAAAGTGAAGGAATGGATGGAGTCAAGGAAAAAGAAGGATGGAAAAGAAGAATCGAAGCGGACTGAGCGGGGGAAACGAATCTGGAATAAATATGGTATGCCTGGACTCGCGTTGCTCGGTCCGGTTTTAATCGGAACACATATTGCGGCGTTTATCGGATTGTTATTTGGGGCAAGTAAAGTGAACACGACAATTTGGATGACGATTAGCATTGCGTTATGGACGCTTGTATTCGGCATTGCGACAGCGATGGGCTTCGATTTCTTCGTGGAAAACCTTTGAATCTAATAATACAGAAACAAACACGAAAGTTTAAAATTTCGTGTTTGTTTTTTAATTGTTGGATCGACCACTACTACTTCAGCAATTAAATGGTGAAGAAACTAGCAAAACACACTTTGGTTCCAATCATCAATGACTTATGGACATTTTCTATGACTTTGAACTTCTACCCAAAGGTTCTGGTGAAAGGTTTGAATCATTAGAATTGATAGTAATGAAGTCTATGAAGCTGAATATATTGCTTACAATAGTGAAGGTGAAGTGATTTATACTGGTAAACATGGCGAGTAATAAGAAAAATGGGTGAAAAGTATATGAAGTTGAAATTTTTATATTTAGCAATAACAGCATTTTTGATTGTTGGTTGTTCAAATAACCAAGAAGTAGGGAATATCACTGATACAGATAGTTATGAAAATGTCAGAGAAGTTGCTTGGGCGTTTATCGAAGAAAAAGGTTGGAATGACAATGCTGAAAAAGACTGGGAAAGTGCGGAAGTGAAGAAAATGATTGCGAATAATAGCTATGAATTGTTGGATAAAACTTATGAAGGAAAAGAGATATTAATCGTTTCTTTTGAAGACAAAGAGAATGTTGTGGTTGGTACCCCTTTAATACTTATTGAACCCAATCTCAATGAAGTAATTGGCTATATGCCAGGTGAATAAATCCCTTGTTTAAGCAAAGATGGCTTTAATTGAAAAAGATAAGTACGCTAAAATGAAAATCGCTCGGATTGATATGAAGCACTGAAAAAGTCATATTTCCTTCAATCCCGTTGATTTTCGTTCCGAGCGGATGCTTTCCGCAGGCACGGTTTTAGCCAATCGAAAAGCAAAGGGTTCGATTTGCCGTATTTCTGTGTTCTTTGCAGAAATTAAGTCATTCTTGACCCTTGCTCGCAAAAGCCCCTTTTCACTACAATCAACTAGTTCTTACTATGAAAAAGAACTTTTTCAGTGGCCGCATTGATATCCAAGCGATTTTTTGTGCTAAGTTTAATGTTATTTAACTTGTTGAACAATATGTTATTTGTTGTCTTCCAACCTTATATCCACATTACCGGAGCTACTTAGGTTTCTTGGGCATGTTTTATCTTATAGAACTCCCTTGAAAATTAAAAAACTATAATTGGTTGGAAATTTCTGCGAATTCAATGTATACTTTGAGTATCAAAAAAAAGGGAGATTAGCCTATGTTATCGAACATTGCAGTAGAAGTTTTAAAAGAATTAAGTGAACAAAAAAACTTCGCAAGGGCACAGTAGAATATCGCAAACCCTTACTGCTGACCCCTGCAATTTAATTGGGGGACATTAAATTGATTAAGCATTATAGTGAGAGTTTTTTATCAGGAAATAAAATTGCTTTACGTAAAATTACAAAAGAGGATTATGCAAATTTCTTTGCAATTGAAGATATAATGGAAAGTCGTTTATTAATGAATGATGGTATTCCATTTCCACCTACTGAGGCGGACCACGAGAAATTTCTTAGTGAGATTAGTTCTGAGAAAGATGACTACATGTTTGCCATCGAACTTAAAGACGAAAAACTATTCATTGGAACTATCGCTGTTTACTTAGTGAACTGGAAAAGTAGTACTTGTCACGTTGGTGTTTCAATAGGACCTGAAAACCAAGGAAAAGGCTATGGAACCGATTCAATGAAAGTATTGGTAGATTTTATTTTTAATTATATGAATTTAAATAAAGTGAAACTTCAAGTATTTGGCTATAACAAAAGGGCGATTTGTTCTTATGAAAAATGTGGTTTTCTTTTGGAAGGTACTATAAAAGAAGAACTCTTTAGATTTGGTAAGTATCATGATATTTATATTATGGGTTTACTTAGAAAAGATTGGGAATGTAAGACATAATTAACCTTTGAATAGGCAGACCAGTTAAATGGTCTGTTTTTATATCTCTTTTTCAGCGAACAAGCGCATTAGCATAAGTAATGGAGCTTAAGCAGCTCCTTTTTATAATTTCAATTATGATTGTGTAATTCTCTTTTAAACGTTAATTGTATACTATTGTCTTTATTGTTTTTTCACTTTTTTGTTACTGGATTATTTTTGCATCTAATTTATTTCACTACCGAATGCTTTAGTTGAAGAATCGGCTTCCTTACGGGGGAGCTTTTTCTTATTGAGTGAGAGGTAAATACTTCCGTGAACGTAAAAATATGTGAATTTTCTATTATGAATGATATAATTCAAAATAAGTAACGGAGGGAGGGGCGTAATGAAAAAACAGATACGCAAGGCGGATCAGGCTAAAATACGCCAACGAAAACAGATCGTATTGCGAATGAACTTCCTATTTTTTTCAATCTTTGTCCTATTTTCATTGCTCATTTTTCGCCTTGGTTATTTACAAATCGTTAAAGGTGAAGAGTATTCCCTTGAGTTGGAAAAAAAGGAAGAAATACCCGTCAACACAAGTGTGCCAAGGGGAAGAATATTTGACCGTATGGGGCTTGTTCTAGTTGATAATGATCCGAAGAACGCCATTACATATACGAAAATGACGTCGACGACTTCAGCCGAGATGCTAAAAGTTGCTGAGCAACTTGCGGTCTTGATTGAACAAGAGACGAAAAGGATTACCCCTGGAGATAAGAGAGACTTTTGGATTTTAAAGAATTCAAAAGCAGCAACGGAAAAAGTTTCTATAAAGGAACAAGAGAGACTTGAAAAGGATAGTAAGCTTTCACGGACGGAATTGCAGAAGAAGATTAATAGGCTTACACGAAAACGAATTACGGACGAAGAAATTGATTCTTTTACGGAAGAGGAGCTAGAAGTCCTTGCGATTTACAGAGAAATGATGTCGGGCTATGCATACTCACCGCAAATAGTGAAAAGTGGAAATGTGACGGACGAGGAATTCGCAACTGTATCTGAACGTCTAGGAGAGTTACCGGGCGTGGATACAACGACAGATTGGGAACGTGTGAGAAGATCAGACAATACGATTTTAGGGACAACCACGAGCCCCATTGAAGGTATTCCTAAATCCCGTGAGAATTATTTCTTGGCACGGGATTATTCAGGAAATGACCGTGTTGGAAAAAGTTATATTGAGCAGTATTATGAAGATTTGTTAAAAGGGCAAAAAACAATTGTGAAGAATATTAAAGATCGTAGCGGGCGTGTCATCGAAACGAAAACAATCCGACAAGGCGAACCTGGAAAGGATCTTATTCTGACGATTGATAGTGAACTGAATCAGGCAATTGAAAGTATTGTATCGGATAAACTGTTGGAATTGAAAGGAGGGCCAAATACCGGAGAATTGGACAGGGCTTTTGTAGTTATGATGAATCCAAATAACGGTGAAGTTCTTTCACTTGTAGGTAAGCAAGTCGTTACGAATCCGGAAACAGGAAAACTTGAAATATGGGACTATGCATATGGTACATTTACTGCGCTCCATGAAGCGGGATCAACAGTGAAGATGGCGACGCTTCTTACGGGGTATCAGGAAAATGTGGTACGTATCGGCGAAACGAAGATAGATGAACCGATTAGAATCGGTGGAATTACAAAAAGATCGCTGTTTAATCAAGACTCTAGGGTTGCTGTAACTGATATTGAAGCAATCGGCAAGTCTTCGAACGTTTATATGTTCCGTATCGCAATGGCTATGGCGGATTCTAACAACAGCACTGAAGGAGCGAAACGCATTAGGGAAAATGCATTTGATACGTTCCGACAATCTTTCGCGTCTTTTGGACTTGGAACAAAAACTGGCATTGACTTACCGGGGGAGTCACGCGGTCTGATTGGCGATAGTAATTCAATCGGTATTTTAATGGATTTATCCATCGGGCAGTTCGATACCTATACAACACTTCAATTGGCTCAATATGTCTCAACAATTGCAAATGGCGGTTATCGGATAGCTCCAAAAGTATTAAAAGAAATACGCGAACCATCTGAGGATGGTGAAATTCTTGGTTCTCTCATTCAAGAAACAGAGGTCAATATTTTAAATAGGATTCAGAGTACTGATGCGGAAATTGATCAAGTGAAGCGTGGTATGCATTACGTGTATTATGCACCTAAAGGAACGGCCTCGAATCATTTTGCTGGAAAAGACTATGATGGAGCAGGGAAGACGGGAACCGCACAAGCATTCAGTTCAGGGAAATCGACAATCAATCTATCCCATGTGGGGTTTGCACCTTACGAAAATCCGGAAATTGCTTATGCGGTTCTTATCCCAAACATTACTACAAAGCCAGGAGATCACACAACTGGCGCTCAAAATAAAATTATCCAACAAGCAGTAGACGAATATTTTAAGCTGAAAGTAAAAAGAGCTAAAGAAGAAATTTCTACAGCAGCCGAGCAACCAATCATACAGGCACCTAAAAAAGAATCTGAAAAATAAAAGTAGGGAAACCAGAAGAATGGTTTCCCTACTTTTTCAATAGATAAAAGCCTAAGCCGCTATCTATGATGAAAATGAAATTAAGCTCTTCGAAAAGAGAATCCGCTCCTATAAAATACGTATAGTCTTCTTGTCAATTAAATTTAAAAGAATATTCATGGATATTCCTCCGCCTATCGCTAAGAAAAAACTCCTAGAATTCTAAAATAACCCCTTCAAATAAGGCGTGTTCTTTGTCATCTGAAATTCGAAAAAATGAAAACTGTAATTCTGGGTAAAATTTTGTTATACTTACAAACAGACCAGTTGGTATGTGGAAGGAGATACATCATATATGGATATAAAATCGCAATTAATTGATACTGCTACGACCCTTTTTCAACAAAAAGGATATAAAAATGTTGGACTTAACGAGATTTTAAAAGCTTGTAATGTTACAAAAGGAGCGCTCTATCATCATTTTCCAAACGGAAAAGAAGAATTATTGATTATTTGTTTACAAGGTTTAAATGAGGCCATTACCACAGATATCAAAGCTATTTTCAGCAGGCATCTATCAGCTAAGGACGCAATACTCTCAATGATTGATAAGTTAATTCGGGATTTTGAAAAAAGTGGCACCATTATCGGCTATACATTTAGTAGCATTGTCAGTGAAATGGCAACGATGAGTGAACCAGTCCGTACTGCTTGTAGTGCTCTATATGAAAACATTCAACACCTTTACTATGAGAAACTTATAACGGAAGGCTATTCGAGTGAATCAGCTTCCGCTATCGCATTGTTGATGACAGCTTCGATTGAGGGTGCAATGATGCTTTGTTTGACGCAAAAATCCGCAACACCTTTGAAAACAATTGCCACATTATTGCCGGGTATATTAAAAGTGAACAAGTGAATTCGACAGAACCCGTTAATATTGTGTTTGTTAAACTGAGTGCATCTTTAGTGTAAATTACATTTACTGCGGTTTTATTGATATATCTTACGATTATTCACTCCATAGCGTGATTTGTTATTGGCATATTCATCGATGTATTTAACGTAGGTCTCAAATATGAATTTTGAAAGGAAGAAAAACAAACTATGCATCAAGAAAACAGACTACCGAAAAACGGTAAAGAGGGCGCGTTATTTGGCGCAATTATCGTAACATTATCAGTATTAACAATGGGACCAATCAATATGATCCTTGCTGCTGGAGGCTTCAACAAAGATGTTGCAATGAACATGCTAATCGTGTTACCTATTATTTGGGTTTTCGTCATGATAATTGAACCGGTAGCAATCGGTCGTTTTGCAGAATTTTTATCATCTAAATTCATTTCGCCAACAGATGGTTTTGCTGCTCGTATTATGTTCCGTACAATTTTCACAGTATTAGGTATGTCATTTACAATGACATTTGTTGGGGTTATCATTGGGGATGGTTTTACAACTGATATCTTTGCACACTTTATCCAAATCTGGCCCCGTAACTTCTTACTCGCCCTATTTTTAGAGAGCGTAGTTATCCAACCATTTGCACGTTTAGTAATGGTTAAAATGCACGCAGCGCAAGATAGAAAAGCCGCAGTTCAAACGAATACACAAAATATCTAAAAAAATCGCTCAGACTTTTTGAAAAGTCTGAGCGATTTTTTTATTATTCATTCAGCAGGCGTACGGACGACTAAAACATCGCATTTAGCTGAACGTACGATTGCTTCAGATACAGAACCAATTAAGTAGCGCTCTACTGGCGTATGCCCCGTAGCGCCGCAAATAATTAAGTCTGCCTTCACCAATTTAGCAATCTCTTTTGTAATCACCGTTTTAGGTGAACCATATTCAATAATGATAGTTACATTTTCAACGCGAGCAGCTGCTGCGCGTGCTTTATAGCGTTCTAAAATTTGTTGAGATTGTTCTTTGACTTGCCCAGCAATTTCTTTATCAAGTGGTCCCAAGTAGCGCGTATCAATAATGTTAACGAGGTTTAATTGTGATCCTTGATTTCGATATGCAATCTCAAGTGATTTACGAAATGCAAAATCGGCCTCTTTTGAACCATCTACAGCTACTACAATACTTTTATAATCAGTTGCCATTAGTCATAAACTCCTTTTAAAATTATGTAATAAATCAGTTGTAGTTATTTTGAATTCACATTTTTCGATTTTTTCATGAACAAATACAATATAACATTAATCAATGCAAATACTAAAACGACTATAAAATTTTTCGGATTTTCCAATATACTTTTCTTCGAGTTTTTCTTTCTATTTTCACTGCTTTAAAAAGTGGATAGATGGGGTCGTGGAAAAAGGAATTCGAGTCGGAACGAATGGGGAAAATGAATTTGAAGTAAATACGGCATGCCTGGATTGGCACGCATACCGCCGCACTCATCGGGTTATTGTATGGAGCAAGCAAAGTGAACACAACAATATGGATGACCATCAGTATTGCATTATGGATACTTGTATTTGGCTTTGCAACGCCGAAGGACTTTAATTTCTTTTTGGAAAATAGCTAGTTCTTAAAATACAAAAGCCGCTCATTAATTGAGCGGCTTTACGTTTATCCAAACGCCGTGATAGAAGATTGCGCCGGTGATAGTGCTCCGTGAAATCTTTGCATAATTCAACTTGCCGCAAATACTTGTGCTAGCTCTCCGGCCATCTTTGTTTTTTCTTGTTCTCCTGCATGATTCCATAGCTTTTCGAAAAACACCCCTAGTCCAGGTAACAGGTGCTCTTCACCTCGTTTAATAGCATCTTCCACAACGTTACGGATATCATCCGCTGTATTATTCGTCATGTTTGCTGAAATGGCATCTCTTATTTGAAAATCCATTTTATCAACCTCCCACTTTCATTTTGGACACAAATATCGCCAACTATACCGTCATTTGATACACTGAAAAGAAAAAGGCGGTAACGTACATATGAAACGAATTGAATCATCACAAAACGCACTCGTGAAACATTGGAAAAAGCTTGTCACAACACGAAAAGAACGCGATCAGTCGAAAGAATTCCTTGTCGAAGGTTTTCATCTCGTCGAAGAGGCATTAAAAAGTAACGGGACAATTCTCGCGTTGATCACCCGTGACGGAGTTGAAATACCTCAAGGATGGTCTATCGAAGGTGTAAAGCTTGTTGAGATAACAGAGGCAATTGCGAAAGAAATTTCGGAAACGGAGCAGTCGCAGGGTATTTATGCACATTGCCGTCAGCCGGAGCATGCCGAAGAGGATTATTCAGCATGGAAAAAACTTTTGTTAATTGACGCAGTCCAGGATCCTGGTAATGTCGGAACGATGATTCGGACGGCAGATGCTGCTGGAATGGATGCAGTTATTCTTGGAATGGGGACCGCTGATTCGTATAACCCGAAAACAGTACGTTCTGCGCAAGGCTCACATTTCAATATTCCAATCGTCAAGGGTGATCTTATTGAATGGACGGCTAAGGCGAAAGAAGCGGGCATCCAAGTTTTAGGGACAGGATTGAAAAATGCTGTAAATCATTCTGATATCTGGCCACAAGACGAATTTGCATTAATTGTTGGAAATGAAGGCAGTGGCGTCAATCCGGATTTGCTTGAGATGGCGGATAATACGGTCAAGATTCCAATGTACGGCAAAGCAGAATCGTTAAACGTCGCAGTGGCAACGGGCATCCTGCTATATACGTATTCTAAAGTGTGAAAACTAGCATGTTGTTGATGATCAAATCATAATCGGGTATACTATTGGTTATGAACAGAAATGAAAAGCAATGATCGGGAAAAGTAAACAATACATGAGCCGAAAGGGAGTCCGCGCCTTGACTGAAAGCGCAGATGGGTAAATGATTGTCGAAGTTCACCCCGTGAGCTGCCGCCAGGACCAGCGTAAGCTGTAAAGGTGTGCCGGTGCCGGACCGTTATTCCGATTTGAGTGATCATATCTTCGGGTATGATAATCAGGGTGGTACCGCGAAATCGTCCTCGTCCCTTTTTTAAGGGGCGGGGTTTTTATTTCGTCTAGTTTCGGGCGCCAGACGCCCTACACTTTTTTTATTTTGAAAGGAGAATTGACATGGAAGCACAATTAGAACTGTTGAAAGTAGAGGCGCTTGCAAAAATTGAAGCAGCTTCAGATGTAAAATCATTGAATGAAGTTCGTGTAGCCTACTTAGGGAAAAAAGGGCCAATTACTGATTTGCTGAAAGGCATGGGGAAACTTCCTGCTGAAGAACGTCCGAAAATGGGGGCGCTTGTCAATGTTATTCGTGAGGCAGTGACAGAAGTGCTCGAAGACCGTATGGCGAAACTTGAAGAATTAGCCATCAACGAACAGCTTGAAAAAGAATCGATTGATGTAACATTGCCTGGACGTCCTGCACGTACTGGAAATCACCATCCGTTAACACGTGTTGTTGAGGAAATCGAAGACTTCTTCATCAGCATGGGCTATGAAATTGCTGAGGGTCCTGAAGTTGAGAAAGATTATTACAACTTTGAAGCGCTGAACTTGCCAAAAGGCCATCCAGCACGTGATATGCAAGATTCGTTCTACATATCCGAAGATATTCTTCTTCGTACACATACGTCTCCAGTTCAAGCACGGACGATGGAAGCGAAAGGCGGCGCGCCGATTAAGATTATATGCCCAGGTAAAGTGTACCGTCGTGATAGTGACGATGCGACGCATTCTCATCAATTCACGCAAATTGAAGGGCTTGTTATTGGTGAAGATATCCGCATGAGCGACTTGAAAGGGACACTTTCTTTATTCGCTAAAAAAATGTTTGGCGATGAGCGTGAAATCCGTCTGCGTCCGAGCTTCTTCCCATTCACGGAACCGTCTGTTGAAATGGATATTTCATGTTTTAAATGTGGCGGAAACGGCTGTAACGTTTGTAAGAAAACAGGCTGGATCGAAATTTTAGGTGCCGGTATGGTACACCCGAATGTACTGGAAATGGCTGGTTATGACCCCGCTGTTGTATCAGGTTTCGCTTTCGGTATGGGACCTGAACGTATTGCAATGTTGAAATATGGTGTGGAAGATATCCGTCATTTCTATACAAATGACGTGCGGTTCGTATCGCAATTCCACCGGACGGAAGCTTGAGGAGGAGACGAATATGTTAGTATCTACAAAATGGTTAAGTGAATATGTAAATATAGAGGGAATTTCTACGGCAGACCTTGCGGAGAAAATTACACGTTCGGGCATTGAAGTTGATTCCATCATCGACCGTTCGCATGGTATGACGAACATAGTTGTGGGTTATGTGTTGGAATGTGTGAAACATCCTGAAGCGGATAAGTTGAATATTTGTCAAGTGGATGTTGGGGAAGAAACTACACAAATTATTTGTGGTGCTCCCAACGTTGCAGAAGGGCAAAAAGTCATTGTTGCACGTCCAGGTGCAGTACTACCAGGCGGCATGAAGATTAAAAAGGCAAAACTGCGTGGTGAGGAATCGAACGGAATGATCTGTTCACTTCAAGAGCTTGCAATTGAAGGCAAGCTTGTACCAAAAGCATATGCAGAAGGAATCTATGTGCTTCCTGAATCAGCTGTACCAGGTGAATCCGCACTCCCGCTGCTTGGTCTTGATGATCAAGTGCTTGAATTCGATTTAACGCCTAACCGTTCAGACGCACTCAGCATGATAGGCGTTGCGTATGAAGTTGGAGCGATTTTATCACAAGGTATACAACTCCCTGAAATTAACTACACGGCTTCAAATGAAAAAGCCGAAGATATGCTGAAACTGCGTATCGATGCAAAAGAAGAAAATCCGATGTACGTAGCGAAAGTCGTTAAAAACGTTAAAGTAGAAGCATCGCCGTTATGGCTTCAAAACCGTTTAATGGCTGCTGGAGTACGTCCACATAATAACGTTGTCGATATTACAAACTTTGTCCTGATGGAATACGGTCAGCCGCTTCATGCATTTGACTATGACCGTCTTGGAACAGGTGAAATCGCTGTCCGTCTTGCGGAACAAGGTGAAAAAATCATGACATTGGATGATACTGAACGGACACTGGAAGCGCATCAACTTGTTATTACGAATGGTAAAGAACCTGTAGCGATTGCTGGCGTAATGGGCGGATTAAATACGGAAGTACATGATGGAACGACGACGGTTGTCATCGAATCTGCTTACTTCTCATCAGGATCTGTCCGCCGTACTTCGAGAGAGCTTGGACTTCGTAGTGATGCGAGTACACGTTTTGAAAAAGGAGTCGATCCTAATCGAGTCGAAGCAGCAGCAGAACGTGCCGCACAGCTTATGGCTGAAATTGCGGGGGGCGAAGTGCTTGCTGGATCTGTCATTGTTGATGAACTCGATAAAACGCCTGTACGCATTACTGTTTCACCGGATTATATTAACAATCGCCTTGGTATGAAGATCCCTCTTGAAGAAATGCTAGCTATTTTAGACGGATTACAAATCCCTACAGAAGCGGTGAACGGAAAATTGATCATTGACGCACCGACACGCAGGCAGGATCTTCGAATCCAAGAAGATATTATCGAAGAGATTGCACGGATGTACGGCTATGACTTGATTCCAATGACACTTCCAATAACGGAATCGACGCCGGGTGGGTTGTCGCCGTATCAAGCGAAACGTCGTACAGTTAGAGCGTTCCTTGAAGGCGCAGGACTCTTCCAGGCACTGACGTATTCATTAACATCTAAGGAACAGGCACAAAGCTACGCACTTGAAACAGCACCTGTTACAGAACTTCTGATGCCGATGAGTGAAGACCGCAGTATCCTTCGGCAAAGTCTTATCCCGCATCTCCTTGAGGCTGCAACATACAACGTTGCACGCCGTATGGATTCGGTAGCACTTTATGAAACTGGATCGGTATTCCTTGGTGAAGAGGAAGATGGACTGCCGCAAGAAGTTGAACATGTTGCAGCTGTTATTACTGGGAAATGGGTTGACCATGCATGGCAAGCTGAAACGAAATCGGTCGACTTCTTCGTTCTAAAAGGAATTGTCGAAGGCATGATGGATAGTCTCGGTCTTTCTGAAGGTCTGTCATTCGAACAAACTGTTCTTGACGGGATGCATCCTGGACGGACAGCAAACATTTTCTATAATGCCGAACGGATTGGTTTGATTGGACAAATTCACCCGACAGAACAGAAAAAACGTGATTTGAAAAACACATATGTAATGGAAATGAACCTTGCTAAAATTTTGGCAGTTGAAACGGAAGAACTTTTATATACCCAGGTTCCACGTTTCCCATCGAGTTCAAGGGACATCGCGCTTGTCGTTTCGAGCGATACATCAGCAGGTATGCTTGAAAACGTTATTCGCAGCGCTGGTGGTAAATTGTTGAAAGACGTTAGATTGTTTGACCTTTACGAAGGGGACAATGTTGAAGATGGCAAGAAATCACTTGCGTTCTCACTGACATATTCAGATTCTGAGCGCACATTGACAGACGAAGAAGTCGTCAAAGCGCATGAAAAAGTATTGAACGCGTTAACAACAGAAGCAGGAGCTTTGCTTCGCGGATAACTAAAATCAAGAGGCACACAGAATTCTATTCTGTGTGCCTCTTTTTGGGGAAATGCAATTAGAAAAGAAAAGTTGCAACTACGTTTGAAAAATTGAAATTAGAATCTTAGAGTTGCCATTAAAAACGTAAAGTTGCAATTACAGTAATTACTTTGGCATTTGTTGCTTAGATTTTCGCGAAAACGAAGAGTTGAGATTAGAATTCAAAAGTTGGTATTAGATTCTCAAAGTTGGTATTAGAATTCGAAAGTTGTGATTACACGTCAAAAACTCACCGTCTTTTCCTAGCCGCGAGATTCTTAGCTTTCCCTGCATTCGCAAAATGCCACTTCGTCAGTGATTTCAACGTATCTTCACCGCTTTTCAATAAAATCTTGGCGGCCACCTCATCCACTCTCGGTCCCGCGCCTTTTGGCAGTGTCATTCCTGCAATCCCACTCAACCGGTCCATCTCTTCTAAAAATGCAACACGTGCAATAATTGACGCAGCTGCAACCGACATATGAAGACCTTCCGCTTTTGTCGAAAACAGCACATTCTCTCGCACAATTTCAGACTCCGCTTTGATGTGATTATAATAAATGCCGCGCTCTGCAAATTGGTCAATCAAAATATAATCGGGTTTCTCTCCGTCCATTTTCCGGAGTACATGCTTAAGTGCCTGATTATGAAGGAGGGCTTTAATCTTTCCCTGAGACCAGCCGCTCGCTTGTACATCATTGTATTTCTCGTTTTCAAGCGTCAGCACACTATAAATGAGCGCCTCCTGTAAATCAGGTGCGATTTTTCGCATGAGGTCATCTGTTAGCATTTTTGAATCTTTTACACCAAGTTCGCGAACAAGCTCTATTTGATCGGCACGGACGAAACAAGCTGCAACAGTAACAGGCCCGAAGAAATCACCCGTTCCTGTTTCATCTGACCCGAGAACGGATAACTGTGCTAAGCGGTCTGGCAGCACATCACCTTTTGTTTTCAATGCGGCCGACCCCGCTTTAACTTCTGCAGTACCCCAACGCGCGGCTTCTCGTTCAGATCCTGCGCCCTGGAATAGTACTTTTCCGGACTTGTAGGCTGTGATTGAGGTATCAGGTAGTTTCGCTGCAAAGACGACGCCAGGAGCGTTGCGTAAGACTTTTGAAGACGTGTAATGATTTATCACTTTTTTCATATCTTGACTGTTTACAATAATAACTTGATTACTCAATTTATAACTTCCTCTCGTCGACTTAATTCACAACTAAAACCATTTCGTGGTATGATTAATAACAGAGTTTTTTATGTGGGAGGTCGTATCATTGGCAGACGAACAGAAGACACGCATAGCAGTTGACATATACGGACAGACCTATAAAATGGTCGGTACCGAAACAAGCACTCATATGCGGCTGGTCGCCTCGATGGTCGATGAAAGGATGAGGGAAATCAGTGCCCATAACCCTTATCTCGACAGTACAAAAATCGCTGTGCTAACCGCCGTTAATAGTGTACATGATAATCTTAAATTAAAAATGCAAATTGAACAATTAGAAGTAGAATTGAATAAGCTGAAGGGTTGACGGTATTACATGCTTGATTTATTAATTATTATCCTCCTATTTGGGGGACTCGTAACTGGATTCAGACGGGGACTCATTGTCCAAATTATACATATGACAGGTTTCATCATCGCACTTGTCGTCGCTTATACGTACTATAAACAACTTGCGGAAGCATTTGTTCTTTGGGTTCCTTATCCAGGTGTGACTGCCGGTTCAAAATTATCCATGACAGTTGAACAACTTGATCTAGATGGGACGTTCTATCAATTACTGGCATTTGTTTTGATATTTCTTGTTGTCAAATTTGGATTGCAGCTCATTGCATCTATGTTTGATTTCCTGAAGTATTTGCCCGTCCTCGGTTTCGTTGCACGTATTGCGGGAGCTTTGTTCGGATTTATCGAATTCTATATACTTATGTTCCTTGTTCTCTATCTGCTGGCTATGCTACCGATAGAGTTTATCCAAGAAAGGATAAGCAATTCATTGCTTGCTAAGTCGATGTTTGAACATACGCCGGTGTTATCTGAAACTGTGAAAAAATGGTGGTACATTTATACAAACTGACGGCTTCCCCCTTTTTGGAGGGAAGCTTTTTTCTAGAATTGTCTATCCGCAGCGGCCGAATGCAAAAGGACGCTTCCGTATATCAGAACAGGAGGGCTTATAGTGAATAAAAAAACAATCATTCGCACGTTTGAAAAAATCGCTTTATATATGGAGTTGCTTGGGGAAAACCATTTCAAAGTAGCAGCATTTAGAAAAGCGGCCAACGTGCTTGAACTAGATCCACGCAGTTTATCCGAAATGGATGATATTTTAAAGTTGAAAGGGATTGGCAAAGGCACGGGTGCTGTCATTACCGATTTGCTAGAAAAAGAAGAGTCTGATCTGCTGAAAGAACTGGAAGAAGCTGTGCCAAAAGGGCTTATTCCATTGTTGAAAATACCAGGCCTAGGTGGCAAGAAAATCGCCAAACTACGGGAAGCGATTGGCATCGATTCGGTTGAATCGCTCCATGCGGCATGCATGGCAGGGGAAGTAAGTAAAGTAGCTGGTTTCGGCAAGAAGACAGAAGAGAATATGTTGAGCGAAATTGAAATCTTAGGAACTCGTCAAGGGAAATTTCCGCATTGGCAAATGGAGAAGGTTGTTACATTTGTTGAGCAGGAACTTCGTTTGATACCAGAGATTAAACATTTTTCTGTCGCTGGAAGTTACCGTCGAACGGAAGAGGAAAGTAGTGACGTCGATTTCATCATTGTGACGGACGAGCCCGCAACTGTACGGGAAAAGCTACTTGCCACATTACCTCTGGTTGCGACGATTGCGGCAGGGGATGCGAAACTGTCTGTAACACTCGACTTGGAAGAGGCGATTGACGCCGATTTCCGCTTCGTGAAAGCAGAACAATTCGCAAGTGCTATTCATCATTTCACTGGCTCGAAAGACCATAACGTCAAAATGCGCCAACTTGCGAAATCTAGAGGAATGAAAATAAGTGAATACGGAGTGGAGAATGAAGATGGTTCCATCGAGACATTCGATTCAGAAGAACAATTTTTCGCTCACTTCGGTTTGCCGTTCATCCCGCCTGCAGTGCGCAGAAATGGCAGTGAAATCGATCGTGTCGATGAACTAGCCGGCTTGGTAGCGATCGAGGACATCCGTTCGGACCTTCATATGCATACAACATGGTCGGACGGAGCGTACTCAATCCGTGAAATGGTTGAGGCCTGTCGTGCTAAGGGCTATTCTTATATGGTTATCACAGACCATACGCAGTATCTCAAAGTTGCGAACGGACTAACACCTGAACGAATACGTGAACAAATCGTGGAGATCCGTTCGTTGAATAAAGAATATGATGATATCGAAATTTTTTGCGGAACGGAAATGGACATCCTTCCTGACGCTACACTGGATTTTGATGATGAACTGCTAAGTGAGTTAGATTTTGTCATTGCTTCTATTCACTCTAATTTCAGTCAATCACAGGAATTGATTATGGAACGGCTCCATACGGCTATGAAAAATCCGCACGTCGATATGATTGCACACCCGACCGGTCGAATCGTTGGTCAACGGGAAGGTTATAATCCTGATGTACCCCAACTTATTCAGTGGGCGAAGGAGTATGGTAAAATACTTGAGTTGAATGCGAACCCATATCGGCTCGACCTTGCGACTGATCATCTGATTATGGCGCAGGAAGCTGGAGTTACTATTGCCATTAATACAGATGCACATGCAATTGAACAACTAAATTATATGACTACTGGCGTAAACTACGGTAAAAAAGCATGGTTGAAAAAAGAGACGGTCGTTAATACGTGGCCGCTCGATAAATTTATCCGCGAAATTGTGCGGAAGTGAGAGGAAGTGTAAGACATTGGAAAACCGTGTCTTAAAAACACTTGAGTTCGATAAAATCCGGGATATGGCAGCAACTCATTGCACATCATTCGCCGGTCGATCTTATATGGAGAAATTAGTACCCGTTAGTGATTTTGATGAAGTTGTAAAACTGCTAGAGGAAACAGACGAAGGGTTATCGATACTTCGCGTTCGTGGCAATGTGCCAATGGGCGGAATTAGCGATATTAGACCCCATGCCAAACGTGCACAAATGGGCGGCATGCTGAGTGCTTATGAATTGATGGAAACAGCCAACACAATCCGTGCAAGCCGGAACCTGCGTCAATTCATTGAAGCGATAGTGGCAGATGAAGATATTGAAATTCCGCATTTCATTGCGAAAAAAGATGCCATTCCGATTTTGACAGGCTTGGAACACGAAATCAATGCATGCATTGATGACAATGCGCATGTTGTCGACAGCGCTTCAGGATCGCTACGTACAATTCGGCAAGGTTTGCGAATGCAGGAAGGCCGCGTACGTGAAAAGCTGGAAAGTTATACACGTGGGAAAAATGCTGCAACGATGTTATCCGACGCCATTGTCACTATCCGGAATGACCGTTATGTGATTCCAGTAAAGTCGGAGTATCGTTCGCATTACCGTGGTGTTATTCACGATATGTCGTCGTCTGGTCAAACGCTTTTCATCGAGCCTGATGCAGTCGTACAGGCAAATAATGAAATTAGAAGATTAAAACTGCAGGAACAGGAAGAAATCGAGAAAATCCTTATCGATCTGTCCGCGAAAGTGCAGGAAGTCGCACATGATTTATTCACCCTTGTTGCGATACTGTCTGAAATCGACGTTATCCTTGCGAAAGCAAAATTTGGCAAAGCGCATAAATGCACGAAGCCCGAAGTGAACAATAAAGGCTATATTCGTCTAACGAAAGCGCGACATCCCTTGTTGTCGATGGAAGAAGCAGTTGCGAATACAATTGAATTCGGTAAAGATATCACAACCATCGTTATTACCGGACCTAATACGGGCGGGAAAACGGTCACATTAAAAACGGTAGGATTATGTACGCTAATGGCACAGGCAGGACTTCCTATACCGGCACTCGACGGCTCTGAAGTTGCAGTGTTCGATTCTATCTATGCTGATATTGGAGACGAGCAATCGATTGAGCAAAGCCTTAGTACATTCTCTTCACATATGGTGAACATCGTCGATATTTTAGAGAAATACGATGACCGTTCCCTTATTATATTCGATGAGCTCGGTTCGGGTACGGATCCGCAGGAAGGGGCGGCACTTGCCATCTCGATTCTGGATGAAGTGCATGGACGTGGTGCAAGAGTAATGGCAACAACTCATTATCCAGAGTTGAAAGCATATGGCTATAACCGTCCAGGCGTTGCCAATGCAAGTGTTGAATTTGATGTTGACACGCTTAGTCCTACGTACCGTTTGTTAATAGGCGTTCCAGGACGCAGTAATGCGTTTGAAATTTCAAAGCGACTAGGATTGCAGGACTGGGTTATTGATCGGGCGAAAAAATTCACGGGTACAGATCGCGGTGAAGTCGATTCAATGATCCTTTCGCTTGAGACAAGCCGTGTGCAATCAGAAAAAGATGCAGAAGAGACGCATGACATCTTACTAGAAACGGATCGTTTGAAACGTGAATTGGAAGAAAAACTAGCGGAGTTCGATAACAAGAAAGAACGAATGGAAGAAAAAGCAAAAGAGAAAGCCAAAAAAATCATCGAAGATGCGAAGCGTGAATCGGAAGCAATCATTTCAGATTTACGTGCAATGCGCCTGAATGTGGGGGCAAACGTAAAAGAACACGAATTGATTGAAGCTCGAAAACGTCTTGAAGGCGCTGCTCCTGCTGAAGCGAAGAAGAAGGCAGTGAAAGCGAAGGCAGCGCCAAGGGCCCTTCAAACAGGTGACGAAGTGAAAGTGCTCAGTTATGGTCAAAAAGGGACGCTCATTGATAAAGTTTCAGATCATGAATGGATTGTCCAAATTGGTATTTTGAAGATGAAGCTTGATCAATCAGGACTGGAATTTGTTAAACCTGAAAAAGAGAAAAAACAGTATGTATCAACTTCAGTAGCGGGACGAGATACACATGTTAAAATGGAACTCGACCTGCGGGGAGAACGCTATGAAGATGCAATTTTCCGCACAGAGAAGTATTTGGACGATGCGCTCCTATCAAATTATCACCAAGTGTCGATTATTCATGGCAAAGGGACAGGGGCGTTAAGGCAAGGTATCCAGCAATTCTTGAAAAATCACAGCCGCGTGAAAACGTACCGATTTGGCGAAGCCAGTGAAGGCGGACACGGCGTTACTGTTGTTGAATTGAAATAATTCCACTGTTTAAGTTAACCAATGTATACCTGTATAAACCAAGCAAAGGCGCCTTACAAGGGGGAGTCACTGAAAAAGTTCTTTTTTATAGTAAGAACTAGTTGATTGTAGTGAAGAGCGGCTTTTGCTAGCGTTGGGAGCACGGGGCAAGAATGCCTTAATTTCTGCAAAGAACACAGAAATACGGCAAATCGAACTCTTCGTAGTTCGATTGACTGAAGCCGTGCCCGCGGAAAGCGTCCGCTCGGAACGGAAATCAACGGGATTGAAGGAAATCGTACTTTTTCAGTGCTCTCGCTAAGGGCGGAAGGCATCCCCGAGCGCCGCAGCGACTTGAAAGGAATCTCTATATCCACCTACGCAGTGGATAAGATTCTCTCAAAGTTTCATGCGCTAATGAAAAAGTATATTCCCGTTTTTGAAACCTTTTACGTGCTTATCCGTATAGGAAGGAATGACCGAACGTAAAAGGAGTCTAAAACTATGAATAAAACCGAATTTTGGAATCATCCATTAGTAGAATCAGCAGGCTATTTCAGTGTAGTAGTCCTATGTCTTATCGTTTCAATGGTGCTTTTTGAGCTCGTCACGAAATATAAGAATTGGGAAGAAATTAGAAAAGGAAACGTTGCAGTGGCACTTGCGACAGGTGGTAAAATATTTGGGGTAGCAAACATATTTCGATACTCAATCGAACAGCATAATTCATTACCTCAAATGATTGGCTGGGGCTTGTTTGGATTTACCCTGCTTATTTTCGCCTATTTGTTGTTTGAATTCCTGACACCTAAATTCAATATTGATAAGGAAATCGAAGCAGATAATCGTGCAGTCGGTTTCATATCCTTGACGATATCAGTTGGACTATCATTCGTTATAGGAGCAAGTATTTCATAAGGGTTGTGAAGTTATGGAGAAATTAGCCAAAATATTACTCGTTGTCTGCGTATTATTTATCGCAGTAGGTATTTATTGGATGACGGCAAATACACCTTGACCAGTTTATTCTGGTCAAGGCTTTTTTTATTGACATAAAATATTCTATTTGAAACCTGACTCAATTACTACTATAATTAGATTAGGAATATTCAAAGAATTGAAGAAGAGGAAAAAGGAGGCTTTTATTTGACAATGAAACCTTGGCTGGACTTATATCCCGCTGAAATCTCAAAGACGCTTGACTATGAACATATTCCTATTCAGGAATTCTTGACAAGATCCAGCGAGAAATATCCTAACAAGACGGCTATGCATTTCCTTGGTAAAGACATCTCATTTAAAGAGTTTCATGAATCAGCTTTGAAGTTCGCGAACTATTTGACAACTATCGGAATTGTCAAAGGGGACCGGGTTGCAATCATGCTTCCAAACTGTCCACAAGGGGCAATTGCCTACTATGGGATATTGTATGTGGGTGCAATCGTCGTTCAGACGAATCCTCTTTATACGGAGCGTGAAGTGGCTTATCAAATGGTTGATTCTGGAGCGAAAGCAATCATTTCACTCGACATTCTATTTCCGCGAATTTCGAAAATCGTTAAAGACACAAAACTTGAGCATGTAATAATAACGGGAATAAAAGACTACCTACCGTTTCCTAAGAATCTCATCTATCCATTCATTCAGAAAAAAGAACACGGGATTACAGTGAAAGTTGAGCACCGTGGAATGAACCATCTATTCACGGAAATTATGAAAGTCGCAAAATCAGATCCGGTTAGTTATGACTTTGATTACGATGAAGATATTGCGTTGCTGCAATATACGGGTGGCACAACGGGTCCTCCAAAAGGAGTCATGTTGACACACGCTAATCTTATTTCTAACGTTAAAATGTGTGGCGAATGGTTGTATAAGTGTAAAGAAGGCGAAGAAACGGTCATGGGTATTTTGCCATTCTTCCACGTATATGGAATGACAACCGTATTAATTCTTTCTGTCATGCAAGGGAATAGAATGGTACTTATCCCTAAATTTGATTTTGAAACGGCTTTGAAAGCAATCGATAAACAGAAGCCAACCTTATTTCCTGGCGCACCTACGATCTATATTGGACTTTTAAACCATCCTAATCTTAAAAAATATGATCTATCTTCAATTAAAGCGTGTATTAGTGGTTCTGCCGCATTACCAGTCGAAGTGCAGGAGAAATTCGAGAAAGTCACTGGTGGGAAACTCGTCGAAGGATACGGTCTTACGGAAACGTCTCCCGTTACCCATTCAAATTTCGTTTGGGCAGACAAACGAGCTAAAGGATCAATTGGTGTCCCTTGGCCAGATACAGATTCTTGCATACTTGGTCCTGAGTCATCAGAACCGCTGGCGAATGGAGAAATTGGTGAAATTGCGGTAAAAGGCCCTCAAGTGATGAAAGGCTATTGGAATAGACCGGAAGATACGGAACAAACTTTCCGCGATGGCTGGTTTTTAACTGGGGATCTTGGATATATGGATGACGAGGGTTATTTCTATGTTGTTGATCGTAAAAAAGATATAATCATTGCAAGCGGTTTCAATATTTATCCACGGGAGATTGAAGAGGTTCTTTATGAACATGAAGCGATACAGGAATGTGTTATCGCGGGTATCCCAGATCCGTACAGGGGCGAAACTGTCAAAGCCTATATTGTCTTGAAACAAGGAGCTACTGTAACGGAGGAAGAGCTTGATAAGTATTGCCGAGAGAATTTAGCATCGTTTAAAGTGCCGCGACTTTATGAATTCCGTACAGAATTGCCGAAAACAGCTGTCGGGAAAATTTTACGCCGTGCTTTGATTGATGAAGAAAAAGAGAAAGCTGAAAAGGAATTACTTCCACTGTGATGTAATGCTTGACATAGTAGCCGTTAACAACTAATATGAAAATATGAATGAATCATCATTCATATTTTCTTTTTGGTGGTGATATATAGATATGAAACGAGATAGACCAAAATATAAGCAAATAGTAGATGCGGCAGTCATTGTCATTGCTGAGAATGGATACCACCAAGCCCAAGTTTCGAAGATAGCAAAAGAAGCGGGGGTTGCTGACGGGACAATCTATCTTTACTTCAAAAATAAAGAAGATATCCTGATATCTGTTTTTAGAGAAAAAATGGCAATTTTCGTAAATAACGTCGAAGTTATATTGAAACAGGATATTGATACATCTGAAAAGCTATTCAGACTGATTGACAGTCATTTTCGCATTCTGCATGAAGACCGTCACTTGGCAATTGTTACGCAACTAGAACTTCGTCAATCGAATAAAGAATTACGTCTTCGTATTAACGAAGTCCTAAAAGAATATTTAACGCTCCTAGATGCAATTTTGAAAGAGGGAATCGTGAATGGGGCGCTAGACGAAGGCCTTGATATCCGACTTGCTAGACAAATGGTATTTGGTACAATTGACGAAACAATCACTTCATGGGTGATGAATGATCAAAAATATGATTTAATGAAACTATCACCCGAAGTACATAGGCTGATTATGAATGGAATGAAAGCGTAACTTGAATCAAGTTAAGTAGCCTCTGGCGGATGTCGCAAATTTTGAAGTGGGTTCGGGAAGGCAACCAAAGTTCGCCGAGTCCTGCGGCAAAGGTTGCATACCTGCATCCAGCAGGCACAATTCAAAATTTGGACGCAATTACGCCGAGGCGTTATTGATGGAAAGTGGGGATGAAATGGAGTTTCTAACAGTAGCAATTGATGATGGGGTAGCTGTTGCGACAATTAACAGGCCACCCGCGAATGCGCTTTCACGCGCACTCATACTGGAAGTGAATGCATTACTTGATCAAGTGGAGAACGACGATTCTGTACGAGTCATTGTCTTTCACGGAGAAGGCAAGTTTTTCTCGGCTGGAGCAGATATTAAAGAATTTACATCTGTCACTTCAGGCGAAGAATTTTCAAAACTTTCCGCAAGCGGACAAGAAGTTTTTGAACGGCTTGAACGTTTCTCTAAACCGGTTATTGCCGCTATTCATGGCGCGGCACTGGGTGGTGGGCTTGAACTAGCGATGGCCTGTCACATGCGGATTGTAACTGAAAATGCGAAACTGGGCTTGCCGGAATTGCAATTGGGTCTAATCCCCGGTTTTGCTGGGTCACAGCGGCTTCCGCGTTACGTCGGCATGCCGAAAGCAGCGGAGATGTTATTAACGAGTGATCCAATCAGTGGGATAGAAGCAGCCCGTCTAGGACTTGCCAATCATGCTTATACAGATGAAGAACTCCTGCCTAAAACAATGGAGCTTGCTAAGAAGATTGCTAAGAAGGGTCCTGTCGCAGTGAAAGCTGCACTAGAGATGCTGCAATTTACGAAGCATCCTTCTTATTATGAAGGTGTGAAGGCAGAAGCTGATTCATTCGGTGAAGTTTTCGTCTCTGAGGATGCAAAAGAAGGAATCCAAGCATTCCTTGAAAAACGTGTACCTGTATTTAAAGGGAAATAATTAAAAAGTTAGGGAGGCCTGCAATATGAATATTTATGTACTAGTAAAACGGACATTTGATACAGAGGAAAAGATCACGGTTTCTAACGGTAAAATTTCTGAGGATGGTGCGGAGTTCATCATCAATCCTTATGATGAATATGCAATTGAAGAAGCTATCCAGGTACGCGACGCAAATGACGGCGAAGTAACTGTCATTACAATCGGTGGAGAAGACGCGGAAAAACAACTTCGAACAGCGCTTGCAATGGGTGCAGACAAAGCGGTTCTAATCGATACTGAAGATGACCTTGATGAAATGGATGAATTCACATCTGCTAAAATTATTGCTGAGTATTTGAAAGATAAAGAAGTAGATTTGATTCTTGCAGGAAACGTTGCAATTGATGGCGGTTCTGGACAAGTTGGTCCACGTGTGGCTGAACTTCTAGGCATTAACTACGTAACGACAATTACGAACCTTGAAATCAACGGTACATCCGTCAAAATCATTCGTGATGTTGAAGGGGATTCTGAAACAATTGAAACGTCACTGCCATTACTAGTGACTGCTCAGCAAGGTCTTAACGAACCACGCTACCCGTCACTTCCAGGTATTATGAAAGCGAAGAAAAAGCCGCTTGAAAAGCTTGAACTAGATGATCTTGACCTAGAAGAAGATGACGTAGAAGCGAAAACACAAACAATCGAAATTTACCTTCCGCCGCAAAAAGCTGCTGGACGTATTCTTGAAGGCGAAATTTCTGATCAAGTGAATGAACTTGTAAATCTGCTTAAAAATGAAGCTAAAGTAATCTAATCAGACTTTTAATTGTAATGGAGGGACTATAAATGTCTAAAAAAGTAGTAGTACTTGGGGAAGCACGAGAAGGAGCTTTGCGTAACGTTTCATTCGAAGCGATTGCAGCTGCTAAAAAGATTTCGGGAGGCGGAGAGGTTGTCGGGGTATTGCTCGGGGATGCTGTTCAGTCACTTGCAGAAGAAATGATTCATTACGGAGCAGACCGTGTCGTTACTGTGGAACATCCACATTTGAAACTATATACTTCTGACGCATTCAGCCAAGCGTTTATGGCGGTTTACGAACAAGAGAAACCGGAAGCTATTGTGTTCGGTCACACAGCTTTAGGGAAAGATTTGTCACCTAAGATTGCTAGTAAACTAGCATCAGGTTTAATCTCTGATGTAACTACTATTGAAGGCGAGGGCGATGCTGCGGTATTCATCCGTCCAATCTTCTCTGGTAAAGCATTTGAAAAAGTGAAGAACAAAGACGGACTTCTATTCATCACAGTACGTCCGAATAACATTGCGCCTTTAGAGCACGACGCAGGCAGAACAGGCGACGTAGCTGCACTATCTGTTGATGTTACCAATCTTCGTACAATCATTTCAGAAGTTATTCGTAAATCGACAGAGGGTGTCGATCTTTCAGAAGCGAAAGTTGTTGTTGCAGGGGGCCGTGGCGTGAAAAGTGCGGAAGGCTTCGAACCATTGCAAGAACTTGCGACACTTTTAGGTGGAGCAATCGGTGCATCTCGTGGAGCGTGTGACGCGGATTACTGTGACTATTCTCTACAAATCGGGCAAACTGGTAAAGTTGTTACACCGGACTTGTACATTGCTGCAGGTATTTCGGGGGCAATCCAACATATGGCAGGAATGTCTAACTCGAAAGTAATCGTGGCAATCAATAAAGATTCAGAAGCGAATATTTTCAAAGTAGCAGACTATGGAATTGTTGGTGACCTTTTCGAGGTTATTCCGATGATGATTGAAGAAATTAAAAAAATTAAGACAAACTAATTTAAAGTGAAGCTCCCTCAATAGTGGGGAGCTTCTTTCAATAACTAAGCATATATTTAGCCCGTCATATAGCTGCATGCTATAATACAGACATAGGTTATCTATTAAGAGGAGGAAAATTTATTATGGCTATTATTCACGCGACTGATCAGAATTTTGACGAAAATATTAAAGAAGGACTTGTCCTTGTTGACTTTTGGGCACCTTGGTGTGGACCTTGTAAAATGATCGCTCCAGTTCTTGAAGAATTAAACGGCGAAATCGAAGGTAAAGCGAACATTGTTAAAGTTGACGTTGATGACAACCAAGAAACAGCTGGTAAATATGGTATCATGTCAATCCCTACTTTGGTTCTTTTCAAAGATGGAGAAATTGTTGACAAAGTTGTCGGCTTTAAACCAAAAGAAGCACTTGCTGAATTGATTGCAAAACACGCTTAATTAGTAACTTAATTTAGCAGAAGTTCAAAATCTGGGCGAAATATTTTTTGCGATGAAAGCGAAGCGGCAGTCGCAAATAGCCGAGATGTATTTGATAGAATAACCGGGTCCTTCATTGGCACCCGGTTTTTTGGTAGGTGAATTAGATGAATGAGTTAATCGCAGAAAAGTTGGCCATATTACCGGAGTTGCCAGGCTGTTATTTGATGAAAGATAGGCAAGGGACAATCATTTATGTGGGAAAAGCGAAAGTGTTGAAAAATCGGGTTCGTAGTTATTTTACGGGTAGCCATGATGCTAAAACACAGCGACTTGTTGGAGAAATCATAGACTTTGAATATATTGTCACTTCAACCAACCTGGAAGCGCTTGTCCTCGAGTTGAACCTTATCAAACAGTATGATCCGAAATATAATATCATGTTAAAAGATGATAAGACCTATCCATACTTAAAATTAACGGCAGAGCGTCATCCGAAACTAATCATTACGAGACAAGTGAAAAAAGACAAAGGGAAATACTTCGGTCCGTATCCTCATGCTTTTGCCGCCGGTGAAACGAAAAAGTTGCTTGACCGGCTCTATCCTTATCGAAAATGTCATACGATGCCTGATCGGGTCTGTTTGTATTACCATCTTGGCCAGTGCCTCGCCCCTTGTGTCAATGAAGTGGAATTGGAAACGTACAAGGAAATGGTTGATGATATTACCCGCTTTTTGAATGGCGGCTATAAAAGTGTGAAAAAAGAATTGACGGAAAAAATGGCTGCAGCTGCGGAGAATTTGGAGTTTGAGCGCGCGAAAGAATACCGCGATCAGATTGTTAATATTGAAGCGATTATGGAAAAACAGGCGATGACGATGAGTGATTTCACTGATCGTGATGTCTTCGGATTTGCTGTGGACAATGGATGGATGTGTGTTCAAGTCTTTTTCGTCCGTCAGGGAAAGCTAATTGAACGGGATGTATCGCTATTCCCGGTTTATCAAGAACCGGAAGAAGAACTGCTAACGTTCATCGGACAATTTTACGGTAAGTCCCAACATTTAATCCCGAAAGAAATCTTGTTGCCTCAGGGAATGGATAGTGAAATCGTCCGTCAACTTCTAGATGTCAATGTCTTCATTCCGCAGCGCGGTAAAAAGAAAGATCTCGTCCATCTAGCCATCAAGAATGCCGAGATATCATTGAAAGAAAAGTTCCAACTTATTGAACGACAAGAACTTCGTACAATTGGCGCATGTGAAGAACTTGGCAAGGCGATGAATATCACCATACCGTACCGTATTGAGGCATTTGATAATTCACATATGTACGGTTCAGATGCCGTCTCTGCAATGGTGTCATTCCTTGATGGGAAACCGAACCGTAAAGACTACCGAAAGTATAAGACGAAGACTGCAGCTGCACACGATGACTACGCGGCGATGCGTGAGGTTGTAAGGCGGCGTTATATCCGTGTGCTAAAGGATGATTTGCCATTACCTGACCTAATCGTTATAGATGGTGGTAAAGGTCATATGGAAGCGGCCAGGGAAATCATTGAAGATGAGTTGAACTTGTCGATTCCAATTGCTGGACTTGCGAAGGACGATAAACACCAGACGGCGCAACTTCTCTATGGCAATCCGATTGAAATGATCCCGCTAAAGAGAACGAGTGAAGCGTTTTACTTGTTACAGCGAATTCAAGACGAGGTGCACAGGTTTGCAATTACTTTCCACAGGCAACGGCGCGAAACTAATTCATTGACATCAGCGCTCGATGGATTACCAGGCGTCGGACCGAAACGGAAAACATTATTACTTAAACACTTTGAATCTATGAAAAAGATTCGTGAAGCATCCGTTGAAGAGCTGCAACAAGCGGGCTTGCCGAAGGTGGTTGCGGAATCAGTGGAAACGTATTTCCGTGAAGAGGCATTGCGAGAAGAGAAGTAATGTGATAGAGTGAACGCACTGAGTTTTTTCACTAAAAAATTGCATATGTAGTGAAGATAGAGGTGCGGATACCAATAGTAAATCTCCGGAAGGCGGCAGCCTGATGAACGGGATTGAAAGGAGTATTCGCCGAAGCGGACCAATCGGCTGTCACGATTGTCCTGCTGGATTTCCATTGAATAAATGGAAGTCTGTCAGGTATAAAAATACCTGGAGAGCTATCTGAACGGGGCGGCTCTTCGGCGAGCGCTCCAATCGGACCGGCTCTCATACTTATGAGGGCCGTTTTTGCGTTCAGGGGGAAATTGGAGGGAATAATTATGGAACGAATTGTAATGAAATTTGGTGGCACATCAGTTGCGAACCCCGAGAGGATTGCACGCGCTGCAAAGCTTGTACAAGGTGAAGTAAGTCGGGGGAATCAAGTTGCGGTTATCGTCTCTGCAATGGGGAAAACAACGGATGATCTTCTAAAGCTCGCCGTGGAAGTTAATCCGAAAGCGGGCCGCCGCGAACTTGATATGCTACTTGCGACAGGTGAGCAAGTAACAGCATCCCTTTTAGCGATGGCAATTGCGGCACAAGGTTTGGAGGCTCGCTCATATACAGGGTGGCAAGCGGGTGTAACGACAGAGTCAGTTCACGGCAATGCGCGAATCGAGCAAGTCCATGCAGATAAGGTTGTATCGACGCTTGAATCGGGTGCTGTTGCAGTGATTACCGGCTTTCAAGGTGCTGACAGCTCAGGTGAGTTGACAACACTTGGTCGCGGGGGATCTGATACAAGTGCTGTGGCGATTGCGATTGCAATAGATGCAGCTATCTGTGATATTTACACAGATGTTGAAGGGGTATTTACGACAGATCCAAGATTAATTGGACAAGCGAAGAAACTTGAGGAAATATCATATGATGAAATGCTTGAAATCGCCAATTTAGGAGCAGGAGTACTTCACCCAAGAGCGGTTGAGTTTGCCAAGAACCATCAAATGCCGCTTCGGGTCAGACCTGCACATATGGAAGGTGAAGGAACGATTATCAAGGAGGAAATTGATTTGGAAAACAATTTAATTGTTCGGGGCATCGCCTTTGAAAGAGATATCATTCGGATTACAGTTATGTATGACGTTCCATACAATAGCTCGCTTGCGAATATATTCACTGCACTTGCGGATCACCATGTTAACGTCGATATTATCGTCCAGACAATTATGGAAGGCGTACAGCCGTCTGTGTCATTTTCCATTAAGAAAGAGGATTTTGCAGAAGCTATTAATGTTTTGGAGACGGAAAAAGAAGCTCTTGGTTACAACAGAGCCGACTTTGAAGTGGGTCTTGCGAAAGTTTCAATCGTTGGAAGTGGAATGGTATCCAACCCAGGAGTCGCTGCTCAAATGTTTGAGATACTCCGTAGTGCTTCAGTTCCTGTGAAAATGGTTAGTACGTCTGAAATCAAGGTATCCGTTGTCATTCCAGAATCCGATATGGAAATAGCGGTAGCGGCGCTTCATAAACAATTCGGGTTAGACAACGACTGAAATAATTTTTTTGTCTATTGGTTAACCATTTTATTGCAAGTGCCTGAAGACAAAGGGCACTCTATCACTTTTAATAAAGCCTTCCTTGCAAATTTTAGCTAAGACTATACAAGTTACAGTGCAATTCCATATAGAAAGTGACACTTCCTTAAAATCAAAAAGGGAATGCTATATAGATGGATTCAGCAGCCAAAATTCCATCTTTGGCTGCTCTATTATGGATTGGAAAGTGCTTATTCATTCGTTCCCAAAAACCCCTCATGCGATTAACGAGAAAACTGCGAGAGGTGCAACCCAACGGTAACTATACATAGGGTGTTTCATCATGAAAATAAGCAGTAATTTACTGGTTATTTTTAGTTATATATGTTGACATAAAGAAACCTCTGAACAACGCACGGCGCATGGAGATGCCTTCGCTGGAGATCATATAGAATCAATAGTTCAACATATATAGATTAGTTGTATGAAAAAGAAGATGCGCCCGATTTAAAGGATGCATCTTCTTTTTCATGCCTCAACTTTCGTTTTTAAGTCCCATTTGACTTGGAAATGGATGAGACCATCCTTTGCGTTAAATTCTCCGTAGCACTCAGTGAGCAGTCCACTAAATTTCTGGTACTGTTGTGCAATGAAACCGGCTTCAAGTTGGCAAGATCTGTTTTGGGCATTTGTAGCGAAATCATTTTTTAAAGAATAAAAAGCCTCGTCTTTCAACGTCTTTTCAAGATGAAGTGGTCCCCATCCGGCTTCTTGAAAGAACTCAGGAAGTTCATCAATACCAAAAATCGGGAATTTTCGAGCTACTTCTTTTCCGGCCCAATAAAGGATTTCATCTTCATGTTTCCCGAGGATACTTGGCAACACGTGATCTCGTAAAATTTCATAGCCAAAACGGGTTGGTGAATCATATGTAGTATTTTCCAATCGAATATGCAACCCTTTCGGTTAAATGATAGCGTTAATGAATCCAAGAGAATAATAATATATTAAATTCGGGCGTGTCGAAAAGCCCACATCGTCTTGACCTCTTCAAAACTGAGGAGTACAATGGTTATGTCATAATATTGTACCACGAAGAGGTACGTCGTCAACGGTCGCTTCATGTCGAAATGATGACAGAGGCGCACTGAAGGACTCAGTTAATAAAGGAGGGTAAAAGACTTGTCGAGAGAATCAGATTTTTATTTGCGTCGTCTTCATTCACTGCTCGGAATCATTCCAGTGGGGCTTTTTGTTGCCCAACACTTAGTGATTAACCATTTTGCCACACGCGGTCCAGAGGCATTCAACACTGCATCCAATTTCATGGGTAACTTACCGTTCGTATTGTTTCTTGAATGGTTCATCATCTACATCCCACTTATGTTCCATGCGTTCTATGGTGTGTACATAGCTTTCACAGCGAAAAATAACGTAAAGCGTTACGGGACTTTCCGGAACTGGATGTTTATGCTACAACGTATTACGGGAGTATTCCTAGTCGTGTTCATCGCATGGCACATCTTCCAAACAAGAGTTCAAAAAGCATTGGGAGATGAAGTTGATTACGATATGATGGCTGACATCTTATCGAGTCCATTCATGCTTGCGTTCTACATTGCAGGTGTCCTTGCAGCTACATTCCACTTGGCGAACGGCGTTTGGTCATTCCTAGTAAGCTGGGGAATTACACAATCTCCACGTTCACAAACCATCGTTACGTATATCTCGATGGCAATATTCCTAGTGCTTTCTGTAATCGGTATACAAGCACTACTTGCATTTGTTTAATTTGAATCAGCAGAAATCCCTGCTGATTCAAATTTGGACGCAATTACGCCGAGGCGTAATTGAATAACAACTTAACTAAATGACTACGAGATCACCTATAATTTGAGGAGTGAAACAATAATGGCAAAAAGCAGATTGATTGTCGTCGGCGGTGGACTAGCCGGCCTGATGGCAACTATCAAAGCCGCTGAAGAAGGTACGCCGGTTGACTTGTTCTCCATTGTTCCGGTTAAACGTTCCCACTCTGTATGTGCACAAGGCGGCATTAATGGTGCAGTAAATACAAAAGGGGAAGGCGACTCACCTGACATTCATTTCGATGACTCTGTATACGGCGGAGACTTCCTTGCGAATCAACCACCAGTTAAGGCAATGACGGATGCAGCACCAGGAATCATTAGTCTATTGGACCGGATGGGCGTTATGTTCAACCGTACGCCAGAAGGATTGTTGGATTTCCGACGTTTCGGAGGTACAATGCATCACCGTACGGCTTTCGCTGGTGCGACGACAGGACAGCAGCTCCTTTACGCATTAGACGAGCAAGTTCGAAGTCATGAAGTTGCTGGACTTGTGACGAAATACGAACACTGGGAATTCCTTGGTGTTATTCTTGATGAAGAAGGCGTTTGTCGCGGTATTAAAGCGCAAAACATGAAAACGATGGAGATTCAAGCCTTTAAAGGTGATGCAGTCATTATGGCAACAGGTGGACCTGGAATCATTTTCGGGAAAACGACAAACTCTGTCATCAATACAGGTTCTGCAGCTTCTATCGTTTATCAGCAAGGTGCACACTACGCGAATGGTGAATTTATCCAAATTCACCCAACAGCAATTCCAGGAGACGATAAACTGCGTCTTATGAGTGAATCGGCACGTGGTGAAGGTGGACGTGTCTGGACTTATAAAGACGGCAAGCCTTGGTACTTCCTTGAAGAAAAGTATCCGGATTACGGTAACCTAGTACCGCGTGATATCGCAACACGTGAAATATTTGACGTTTGTGTTAACCAAAAACTTGGTATCAACGGTGAAAACATGGTGTATCTGGACCTTTCCCATAAGGATCCAAAAGAGCTTGATATTAAGCTTGGTGGAATCATCGAAATCTATGAGAAATTCACAGGCGACGATCCACGTAAATTACCGATGAAAATCTTCCCGGCTGTCCACTATTCAATGGGCGGACTATGGGTTGACTATAATCAGCAAACAAGTATTCCAGGTCTATTCGCGGCGGGTGAATGTGATTATTCACAGCACGGTGCAAACCGTCTTGGCGCAAACTCACTCCTTTCAGCAATTTACGGCGGTATGGTCGCAGGACCGAACGCTATTCATTACATGAAAGGTTTGAAACGTTCTGTAGTGGACCTTCCTTCTACAATCTTCGACGCAGCAGTGAAAGAAGAGCAGCAGAAGTGGGATGATACGCTTAAAATGAACGGTACTGAAAACGCTTATGTTCTTCATAAAGAACTTGGCGAATGGATGACTGATAACGTAACAGTAGTTCGTTACAATGACAGACTACAAGCGACAGACGATAAAATCGTTGAGCTTCTTGAGCGTTATGAAAACATCAACATTACGGATACACAACTATGGTCTAACCAAGGTGCAACATTTACGCGTCAACTGAAAAACATGCTATACTTGGCTCGTGTTATTACTCTTGGTGCACTTAACCGTAATGAAAGCCGTGGAGCCCATTACAAACCGGACTTCCCGAATCGTGATGATGAGAACTTCTTGAAAACGACAATGGCGAAATTCGATGGACATTCTGCACCAATCTTCCATTATGAAGAAGTAGATGTTTCCTTGATTCCACCACGTACACGCGATTACTCCGCGAAGAAAGGAGATTGACCTAAATGAGCGAGAACAATACGGCAGTACAAGAACGTGAACAGCAGACGTCACAGAAAACGGTTCGTTTTGAAATTCGACGTCAGGATACTGCTGAATCACAACCTTATTGGGAAAGTTTTGAATTAGAATATAGACCGAATATGAACGTCATTTCTGCTTTAATGGAAATTCGTCGTAACCCGGTCAACGCAGAAGGTAAGCAAACAACACCAGTTAACTGGGAAATGAGCTGTTTGGAAGAGGTTTGTGGGGCATGTTCAATGGTTATCAACGGACGTCCACGCCAATCTTGTACGGCACTTGTAGATCAGTTTACACAGCCGATTAAACTTGAACCAATGAAGACATTCCCAGTCGTTCGCGACTTGATTGTTGACAGAGAATTCATGTTTGATTCGTTGAAAAAAATTAAGGCATGGGTTCCGATTGACGGCACGTATGACCTTGGTGAAGGACCTCGTATGCCTGAGCGTAAACGCCAATGGGCATATGAACTTTCAAAATGTATGACGTGCGGTGTATGTCTTGAGGCATGCCCGAACGTTAACGACAATACGAACTTCATGGGACCTGCATTGCTATCACAAGTACGGCTGTTCAACTCGCATCCAACTGGTGCAATGAACAAAGACGAACGTCTGGCGACGATTATGACAGACGGTGGAATTGGCGAATGTGGTAACTCACAAAACTGTGTAGTTGCATGTCCAAAAGGAATTCCTTTGACTACTTCGATTGCAGCAATGAACCGTGCAACGAACGTACAAATGTTCAAAAACTTCTTCGGAAGTGACCATATGGTGGACTGATTTCAGTCCCTAGCCTCGCTACGGCATTATGCCTTGGCGGGGCTTTTTTCTATTTTTGTTTAGCACCTTCATTTATTAGGGAGTATTTGATAGAATAGATGAATGAGTATTCATTTTAGAAGAGGAGATGTTTGGTGAGTGAAAGCAGTGTACATAAAAGAGTTGTCGACATGGGAATCGGAATTCAAGTTTTCTGTACCTATATCCGTTCGTTTTTCTGAGACGGACATGTATGGTCATTTGAACAACACGGTCCCATTTATTTATTTTGAGCATGCGAGGATTGAGTTCTTAAAAGAGATTAGGCTTATGAATAATTGGCTTGATCCAAAGGGTGAAAATTTTCCGGTCGTTGCTGATTTGCAATGTGATTTTTTGAAGCAAGTCTTTTTTGATGAAAAGTTGGAAATATTCGTTAAAGCTGCCGCAGTTGGTAACAGTTCTGTTGATATTCACTATATGGCGAAGAACAGTAAAGATGATATCGTCTTCACAGGACGAGGTACGATGGTTCAGATTGGCAGACAGACGGGCAAAGGTGTTGCGTGGTCTGAAGAGGAGAAAATACTTTTTGTTAACTAAATCACCATGTAGCCGGCACAGCTCGCCGCCTCTTCACATATTTTAAAGTGAAAGTGGATAGGAGGGCGCGTCTTGATAGAGGACTCTAAAAACCGTTCTTTGCTTACGGCAAGAGAGCGAGAAATTTTTAATCTGCTCGTTGAAGATCAAACGACAAAAGATATTGCGGGGCGGCTCGGAATCAGCGAAAAGACTGTTCGCAACCATATTTCGAACACAATTCAAAAGCTAGGTGTTTCCGGCAGAGCACAAGCGGTAATCGAATTGTTACGGTTGGGAGAGTTACAATTGCGTTGAAGCAGGTGTTAATGATGAAGGGTGATCATAGCCGAGTGTAGGTGATTGATGCCTTGTAACAGTAGCTGTTTGATCTGCATTATGCAGCTCTCAAACAGCTTTTTTTTAACGTTTTTTACCATCAATTTATTAGGTATTGCCATAAGCGCAAAAAAGGGGGACAATAGGTAGACAGTATTTGTTTTCAGGGAGCTGGTTCAGTTGATGGAAAATAACCCACCAAAAATTCAATATACAGATGAAGTTGCACATATGGAGAAAGAATTACGGTATGTTGCAGCAATCATCAAACAACAAGGCCGTAGAATTCTTAGTAATTATACAATCACTCCACCTCAATTCGTTGCTTTACAGTGGCTATTTGAACATGGAGATATGACGATTGGGGATTTGTCGAACAAGATGTTCCTTGCATTCAGTACTACGACTGATTTGGTCGATCGGATGGAAAAGAACTCGCTTGTGAAGCGTGTCCGCAATGATCAAGATCGCCGTGTTGTCCGAATTCATCTTCTTAGCGAAGGTGAACGGGTAATCGAAGAAGTAATTGATAAACGCCGTCATTATTTGAATTCGGTGTTAGTAGACTTCGATGAACAACAAGTGAAGGACTTCTCAGATTTGCTGAGTAAACTACATCAAGAGATGAAAAAGGATTGAGGGATTTTAGTGGAAGCACCAATTGGAGTAATTGATTCGGGCGTCGGCGGGCTAACCGTGGTTAAAGAGATGCTCAATCGACTACCACATGAACCCATTGTCTATATAGGGGATGATGCTCGTTGTCCATATGGGCCCCGGCCGATTGACGAAGTCCGGGAGTTTACAATGGAGATGGCATCAGCACTTTCCGAAATGGGTATAAAAATGCTTGTCATTGCTTGCAATACGGCTACGGCTGTTGCACTCGATGATATCCGAGCACGATTTTCATTTCCTGTCATCGGCGTTATCGTGCCAGGTGCACGGGCTGCAGTTAATGCGTCCGTGGCGGGAAAAATTGCTGTGCTTGGGACTGCTGGAACGATTAAAAGTGGCGCTTATAATGATGCAATCCATGTTCTTTCACCGAATGCGATGGTTTACTCACTTGCGTGTCCTGAATTTGTTCCAATTGTCGAAAGTGGTCAGTATAAGTCAGATAATGCAGGTATCATTGTTGACCGTACACTCCGTGAACTTGAGGGGAAAGATTTTGATGCGGCGATATTGGGGTGTACACATTATCCATTATTGCAGCAACATATTACAACCTCCCTTCCGAATAATGTAAAAATTATTTCATCCGCGGTAGAAACAGTGTGTGATGTTGAACGTATTCTACTTTCTAAAGGCATTGAGCGCATTGCTGACAGCATAGTGGCACCTGTTTTTTATACAACAGGGGAGTCAGAAACTTTTCAAGGCATTGTTGAAGACTGGTTGTCGATTGAAAAGCCTAATGTAAGCTATATTGAATTGTAAGAAACCCGGAATGTCCAGATTTGGACATCCGGTTTTTTGCGTATATGAAATGAGTTATGATAAGATGAATGCGCAATCTGAATGATGGAGGGTACACGATATGAGACATGATGGAAGAATGGCCGACATGATTAGGCCGGTAACAATTGAAACAGATTATTTAATTCACCCCGAAGGCTCAGTTCTTATTACGGTCGGAAATACGAAGGTGATTTGTACAGCTTCTATAGAAGAACGGGTTCCACATTTTTTACGTAATAGCGGAAAAGGCTGGATAACAGCGGAATATTCTATGTTGCCACGCGCTACTGGACAAAGAACGCAACGTGAAGCTTCAAAAGGTAAGGTTAGCGGACGTACGATGGAAATACAGCGCTTGATAGGCCGTGCACTGCGCGCTGTCATCGATTTGGAGACGCTTGGTGAACGAACTATCTGGGTGGACTGTGACGTTATCCAGGCAGATGGTGGTACGCGTACAGCGTCGATTACGGGTGCGTTCGTCGCAACAGCAATGGCAATCTCGAAACTACACATCGAAAAAGGATTAGCTAAATTCCCGATAACTGATTTCCTTGCTGCAACGAGTGTAGGGAAGACGGTTGAGGGTGAACTCATTCTGGATCTGGACTACATCGAGGATTCGTCGGCTGCTGTCGATATGAATGTTGTTATGACTGGTGCCGGCGCTTTCGTCGAACTTCAGGGGACAGGCGAAGAATCGACATTTACGCGCGTTGAGATGAACGGTCTTGTGGAGCTTGCAGAAGTAGGAATTAACCAACTAGTTGAAGTGCAAAAAGAAGCACTTGGACTTGTTGCGCAGTTGATCAAACCGAAAGAACAAGGTGAATCATGAAGGAAGTATTGATAGCCACGAATAATGTGGGCAAGGCAAAAGACTTTGAAGCGTTGTTTAAGCCACTGGGAGTAAAAGTTCTTACGTTAAATGATATCGAAGGAGATATCGATGTAGAAGAAACGGGCGACACATTTGAGGCGAATGCGATTCTGAAAGCAGAGACGGTCGCACGCTTGCTTGGCAAAATCGTTATTGCAGATGATAGTGGACTTGAAATCGATGCGCTTGGCGGCGCGCCAGGCGTCTACTCCGCGCGTTATGCGGGTCTCGAGAAGAATGATGATGCAAATATCGACAAAGTACTACAGGAGCTAGAAACGACGCCTGTGGATGGTCGTACCGCTCGATTCCGCTGCGTGCTAGCAGTGGCTGGTCCTGGTTTGGTTACAGAAACGTTTTCGGGTAGCTGTGAAGGTCTGATTCACCATGAACGTCAAGGAAAGAACGGCTTCGGCTATGATCCAGTCTTCTTCGTGCCTGAAAAGAATCGAATGATGGCGGAATTGTCACCTGAAGAGAAAAATGAGATTTCACACAGGGGAGCAGCTTTAGCTCAGTTGAAATTCAAATTACCTCAATATATGACAGTGGCAGGTGATTCAGAATGAAGATTGTTGTTATGAGTGATTCGCATGGAGATAAGGAAACGGTGAAAGCCGTTTCTGCACTTTCTGCGGACGCGACTTTCCATTGCGGTGATAGTGAGCTGTCATTCGATGATTCAGTTTTACAGACAATGCATAGAGTCCGTGGAAACTGTGACAGGGATGCTAGGTTTCCCGCATCTGTTGCGGTCAAGGTAGAGGGGAAGACAGTTTTAGCTGTACATGGTCATGAGCATGATGTGAAACAATCGTTGATGGGGCTTTATTATTATGCAAAAGAATCTGGAGCAGATATCGTTCTATTTGGCCATTCGCATTTGTATGGTGCTGAGATGAAAGACGGAATACTGTTCTTGAATCCAGGCAGCACAATGCAGCCACGGGGCGGGAAAGATGCGACTTATGCTGTTGTAGAATGGGATGAAACGGTACGTGTTACATTCAAGAATATGGCGTCGGAAACAGTAGATTTTATAAAACTAAAAAAGATTTAAAAAAGCGTTGACTTTATTCCTAATGCAATATATACTAAGTATTGTCCTTAGGGAATGAATGAAAGTTTGAAACGCACGTCTCAGTAGCTCAGCTGGATAGAGCAACGCCCTTCTAAGGCGTCGGTCGGGGGTTCGAATCCCTCCTGGGACATTAAAAAAGCGCAGTTCAAGCCTTGATGTGATAGGGTTTGAGACAGATTAGGGATTCGGTCAGGGCTTCGGTCACTGGTGCAGAATCCTTTTTTTGTACCCTAGTATTTTACGTGTAATAAGACACGAAATGATCTTCCGAAAATAAGGTATATTATATTTGTTGAATAGATTCTCTTTAAAAACAAGAAAAGTAGGTGAACAAAGTGGGGAAATATCAATTGGACACCAAAGGTCAGGCAGCTGTGACGAAGTATCATGAAAAAAACATACCTGCCAAATTTGATAAAAAGCAGCAACTTGAAAAAATACGTGCGGAGTATTTGAAAAAGAAGCAAAAACAAACAGATAAATAAAAGGATGATATATCTTCAAAATCATCAAAAATAGACCAATGGCAAAAGGCTATTTTAGAATTAGTGATGGTATAACACTTGTTTAAGTATTTAAAGAGGATTAAAGTAAAATCATTCTTTTACATGAGCAGGTAGAACATTGATATAGGGTAAGTGCGAGGTCAGAGAATAGCTTATGAGCGCTCCTACGAAGGCAAATGTATATATATATGTATGTTGCTCAGGTGAGTTTAAAAGAGCGTATAGAACAAGTTCAGGCGGTTGAGAAGCAAGAGAATGCGAGTAGCAATGAAGCGAGGTAACCAAGTGTTTATCTCGTTTTTTATTTGTATTGCCAAAACAGATAATACCATCTGAGAATATCCTGTGAGCGTTCCTATGCTTTGATGTTGACTTGCTTTCATTGTTTTCTCCTTATAAGCGAAAAAAGAGCTTATTGTGGAAATAGAGGGGCATAGTTTCCGATATATAGGAAGGGTAACTTTCCATATATAAGTGACCTCATACACCCATGTGAATTGAAGTTGCTAACGAAACGAACTGAGCTTTGCAATAGGCTTGTATAAGGTTATCATTGGTTCAAAGGTAGTTACGGTCTGAAAAAGTAAATTGACCGAATCCCTATTAGAGTTTAAAAACGTCTCAAATTGTTGGTATGACTGTGTTGTCTTAGTAGCTCAGCTGGATTGAACAACGGCCTTCTAAGGCATCGGTCGGGGGTTCGAATCCGTCCTGGGACATAATGTAATAAAATTAATTTGAATAAAAAACACCTGAAACATTGTTAATTCAATGTTTCAGGTGTTTTTTATTTGCTGAGAGCCTGGTTGAATTTGATTGTTTTGAACAGTAACTACGCGGATTTCTCACACGACAATTGATTAGCGCGTTTCGACACTATGCTTTTGAAAGAAATATCGATTGATATGTTGTTTATAAAGTTGGAATTTAGAAGTCAGATTTCGTTCATCTTTTTTTTACACAAAAGGAATAGTGACATCAGTTGCCGACAAAAACGAAATTGATGTGTACTGTGTTTATTGTCCACAAACCGTTGAATACTATTAGTTTGACCCTAAACGATTTGATAAGTCATAAGCTTGTGAGTAGAGGCACCGAAGAATAATCAGGCCCACAACGTAAAGTTTGCAAATGATTATCATGAGGTTCCTAGTGTTTAGCTAAGCCGTCGGTCGGGTGACGAATCCCTCCTTGGGCATTAAAAAAAGATGTATGAATGACATCAGATCAGTCTTTTTAGTAAGTAGGGTAAAAGAACAGGATACCAACAGTACTGTATTTATCTCCATTTGTAAACGATTTGCCGGAAGAGGGTCGTGCAGTTACTGTAGCTTGGAGAGATAAATTCTTAGAACTTGTAGATAGAGAATAAAATCTGATCATAAATAAAAAGTGGACGCAAGTTTTTTATAACTTGCGTCCACTGCTATTTAATAAGCAATAAAACATCACCAGTTGTAATATAGATATTTCCATCTATTTCAACTGTTTTCACTATATTTCTCTTCAAGAAAATTATGCCACGCTCCTCAACTACTGTTTATTCTTTTTTTAAATGAATTGACCACTCTAAAAAGAATGTGTTACTGTGTATATGAGTATAAACAGTATAACAGTTAAGAAAGGGTGTTTATATATGAATGAATGGAAAGAAGCATACAGGCTCGCAGCTTTTGAAATAAAGGCTTCAATAAAAAGCTTTCTACTGATCTTGATTTTCTATATTGTGATGAGCCTGATTTTCATGCTGTCGTTCGATGTTTACCTGGAAGGCGAATTCAAATTCTTTGATTTTATGTTCATGCTGATTTTCTTCATGTTTCCGGCCTGGATGAAAGGTAAGGAATTCCAGATGCAGAAGATGGATGGGGATTTATGGACAGCGCCCTCAATTATCATGCTGCAGCAGCTGCCGATCTCCAAAAACATCATCGTCAAAAGCCGCTTCATCATTCATGCATTCTGTTCATTTCCGTTCCAGTTGGTTCTGTTCATCGCGATGCCGCTGATGTCGGAGAATTTCCGGGACATGATGACGCCTATCGCTTACATCGCATTCCTGCTGATTTGGCTGGGTTTATCGATTTCAGTCGGCTTTATCATGGCGGCGAGCGAAGCGGGAGGAAATTTCAATACGAGTACCATCGTAAAATCGTTTATTTACTTGGTGATTGGCGCCGTTGCACTTTATTTCATGTTCCCGCTTTTATCAGAGAACGGCTTTATCCACTGGACGATGTCGCTTGCAACTGAATGGACACTGCTGTCAGTCATCGTGGCTATTGTCTTGAGCATTGCGGGCTGTAAATACTGGCAAGCGGATATGAGAAAAACCATTAAGAAAACGGAATATCTGTGAGAGGGGGGCTGGACTTTGCTGCCGATACGCTTATCCAAAGATTCTCGTGAACCGATTTATCACCAGGTTGAAAAGCAGCTGAAAGCACTGATTGCGGGAGGCCATTTGCCTGCAGGAACGCCGCTTCCATCAATCAGGGTGCTGTCGAAAGACCTGGAGATTAGCGTCATCACGATACGTCGCGCCTATCAGGACCTGGAGTCACAGGGCTTCATCGAAACAGTCCAGGGCAAAGGGACTTTTGTCGCGGAAATACAGAACTCCATGAAACAGGAAACGATGACGGCTTCCGTTCAAACGGAATTCGAACGGGCCATCCGCAACGCGATGGATTACGACTATACTGTCGATGAAATCAAAACGGTTTTTGAAGAGACTTTAGAAAAACTCGCGAAAGGGGAATGACAATGCAGCCATGGATTGAAATAAAAGACGCGAATAAAAAGATTGATGATTTTCAGCTCGGGCCTGTCAGTCTAGCGATTGAGCCGGGGACCATCACGGCGCTGGTCGGCAATAACGGCTCTGGCAAAAGCACCTTGCTGAAGCTGATCATGAATCTGGCGAATCTGGACGGAGGAGGGATCAGGGTCTTTGGTAAATCGGTCGACGGGAAAGACGAAAGCTGGAAAAGGCATGTCACGTACCAACCGCAAAACGCTGTTGGCTGGAACGCCTATACAGGAGAGGACCTGAAAAGGCTGATTGCCCCTTTATATACGAAATGGGATGAGAAGCTTTTTGAACGCATGATCCAGCTACTCAACATCCCGCTCGATAAGCGTTTCGGCAAATTATCGCCAGGTCTCCAGCAGAAGCTGAGCCTGTCGCTCGCATTGCCGCGGAATACTGATATCCTGATTCTCGATGAACCTACCGTGTCACTCGACATCCCATCAAAAAAACAATTCATGGATTTGCTTGTCGAGTGGATGGAAAAGGAGGACCGTGCTGTCATCCTGACAACTCATCAGCCGGAGGATCTTCAGAAACTGGCGGATTACTTGTTTCTGATGAAGGACGGGCAGGCGGTCGGCCGGTATGAGAAAGACATGCTCGCTGCCGGATTCCGCCGCTATTGGCTCAAAGAAATGCCAGCGGTGCGAGTACCGGGTGAGGTTTCCCGTTCCGGAAACGAGCTGATATCAGATAATCCTGACACAACGGAACAGTATTTCACGCAACACGAACACAGTGTCATTGACGTCAAAGCCTTGGAACTGGAAGAAATCATCAGCCTTCTGCTGAAGTAGAGAACTAAGAGAGGATGAGAGAAATGGAAACAATGCTTACTGTAGAAGGTTTAGGAAAATCCTTCAAGGATAAGAAGATTGTCTCAAATATTTCCTTCGAAGTGAAAAAGGGAGAGATTATGGCGTTGCTCGGACCGAACGGGGCGGGGAAATCGACGACAATCCGCAACATCATGGGCATCTTGTATCCCGATGAAGGTACGATCGCTTTCCGGAACCGCTCTACGAAAGATATCCCGCGTGATAAAATTGGCTATCTGCCGGAAGAGCGGGGGCTCTACAAAAACGTCAAGGTCATGGACATTCTGCTGTATCTTGCGGACCTGAAGGATTATCCGCTGGACCTAGCTAAAGAACGCGCGCTCGAGTACTTGAAAAAGTTCGGCCTAGAGGGCAAGGATAAAGTATCGGTCGAGGAGTTGTCGAAAGGGATGGGTCAGAAAGTCCAGTTTATCGCCTCCATTCTTCATGAACCGGAACTGCTGATTCTGGATGAGCCGTTCTCAGGTCTTGATCCGGTCAGCCAGGAGCTGTTCAAAGAAGAAATCCGTTCACTGGCCAAAAAAGGCACGGCGATTCTATTGTCTTCGCATCAGATGAACCTTGTCGAAGAGATGGCGGACCGGCTGTTCTTGATTCACCGCGGCACGAAAGTGATCTACGGGACCCTGAGTGATGTCAAAAAGGAATATGCTAATTTCAAATGCACGATCAACGGCAGCAACAGCCGCAGCCTGCTTGAAAACCTGCCAGAAGTCGAGCGGGTCGAACAGAACGGGGCAACGGCTGTGCTTTATCTCACAAAACATGTGCAACCCGCTGTCTGGCTGAAAAATCTTCCAGATGAACTCGACATTCAGGAACTATCGATCGACCGGATTTCGCTCCATGAAATCTTCATAGATATCGCCACGGACAAGAATCTTTTGAAGGAAGTGGGGGAGTTGCATGCGTAACACGATGAAAGTCGCCAAATGGGAAATCAAACGCAATATGAAAAGCAAGTCGTTCATCATCGGCCTATTCCTGACACCAATCATCTTCCTAGCATTTTTCCTGCTGCCGGACCTGTTCAGTTCGGATGATGAAGCAGCGACAACGACAGTCTACGTCAATGACCAGCTCGGGGTCTACGGACAATTGGAAGCAGCGGTAGCAAATACCGAATGGCAGATGGAACAGACAGACACCACAGAACAGGAAGCCACCTCAGCGCTTGAAGGCAAAGAAGACGCTGCGTATATCTTCATCGACGAACAGGCAATTGAAACCGGAAAAGTTGCAGTTTACACGCATGAAGATACGAGTTCAGCCTTCATGGATGAAGTCCAGATCCTCGGTGGTCCGCTACAGATGCTGCAGATCGAACAGCTCGGCCTGACACAGGAAGAAGCGGCAGTTGTCGCGCAGGGAGTCGTCTTTGAAGATGCTTCAGAAAAACCGGAAGAAGGCGGCCTGTTCAGTGAAAACATGCTGGAACGTGTGATTCCAGGAGCATTTGCCGCTGTCGTCATGCTGTCAATTGTCTTCACCGGAATGGCAATCTTCCAAAGCGCGTCCCAGGAGAAGAAAGACAAAATTGCTGAGATTATTCTGTCGTCTTTAACGCCTGCAGAACTGATGCAAGGCAAGATCATCGGCTATTTTGTCCTCGGTATCATCCAGGTCGTTGTCTATATTGTCATCGCGCTGCCGGTGCTCATCTGGAAAATCGATTTTCCGATTATTGAGTATCTGTTAGTGCCCGAACTTCTAGTGCTAATATTCATTTCTATCCTCGGATACCTGCTCTATGCGGCGCTATTCGTCGGAATCGGTGCCACAATGGCTGATATCTCGACAGCGGGGAATTTCCAGGGCATGGTCATGATGTTACCATTCAGCCCATTCCTTTTCATTGGACCAGTCTTCAGCGATCCAAGCGGATTCTGGGCGCAGCTTGGAAGCTATATCCCGTTTACATCACCTGGCGTTCTCATTATGCGCCTGTCACTTCTTGAAGAATGGCCGTGGGTGCAAATCATTATCGCCATCGGAATTCTTGTCGTCAGCGTCTGGGTCTTCATGAAACTTGCGGGCAAAGTCTTCAAGATTGGCATCCTGATGTATGGCAAGAACGCTACACCGGGCGAAATTTGGAAATGGATTCGGGCGTAAAAAATAGAGCTTGCTAATCAACAATATCTATTAACCTTATAAATTATAGAATAGAAAACTTTCTTACACATGTGTTCATTAACTAAAAATAACCAATAAATAACTTAATTGACTACTAGACGCTCGGTGTACAGTTGCTTCTGGCTCGCATTGCATTGAACAACTTCTTTATATAACTGAGCTATTTTGATGTATAGGAATGCGACTTCGCCGCATTACTATACATCTTCTTCAGTAATCGTCTGGTGGTCGTTCATCCGTCGCGCCCCAAAGGCAAAGGTACACGAAGTGCTAATGCTTTTGGGAACGAGGGAATGGAGGGTTCCTAACTGGGTAAAAGCCGCCAAAGATGCAATTTTGGCGGCTGAAGCTTTCTCTATGGTCTTTTCTTATTTTAGGAAGTGTCACTTTCTATAGGAGCTTACCTGATGTGGAGTTTAAGCCTTATTAAAGAACACATTGTGCAATGTACCAGAGTGCCCGAAATTGCATCTTCGGGCACCGATACCTTGTGAAAAAGCTTGCTCTTCTTTACTTCTAAAGCAACAGCATTTTTCACTTGAATAGTGTGCCGAAAGCGAACCGGAAATGATCCAGTGAAAAGGGGTTTTCAAGCTTATGCATATCTGTTGTTTATGCAAGAAAATGGTTAATCAACAGACGTGACTTTCTTATTAAGTAAGGTGGAGAGATTTGACCCTTTGCAATCTTAACTGTAGATTGCCGAGGCACTGTGCTAATTCCGAAAGTATTCACGTAAAGTCGTCAAACCCTTTTGATAAGGTTTTGACGTTTTTTTGTCAGGATAAACGCTGTTTCAAATACAAGATTTTAGGCAAAGAACGAAATGTATTGTGTGAAAATGAAGACGGCTGTATTTCTTAAGGGAACAGATGTCGAATTCTGGTAAAAGAATTCGGGAGATTTTGAAAAAAATGGGACCTTAAACTAATTCGCATGCGGGTTGACCTGAAGGGTGCGCAAGAAATTCTCCGCTGTCGAGAACAATAAATACAGTCCGATTAAAGTTTTTTATTTACTGTAAATTCTGGATGGGGTAAAAACCACCCAGAATATTTATGAGTAATGAAAAACATGTAAAACATGAAACTCACAATTTTGTCTCCTATTATTAATAATTTTTTAGCCAATATTACAGGGGTTTTACTGGTACTGACCAAGTATAGAGAAGAAGCGGGTGACGAATTGATGGAATACCTTTTCAGATGGCGAAAGCTCTCGAGTTGCGGGGCTAATGATTCCAACGGTTCTTCGAATGATTGGTGTTTCTATTGGTATCTTAACTGTAAATCGTGGTGTAGAATCGTAAAAAGAGCTTTCGGGTAAAATAGTTACACCGATACCTGCTGCTACTAACCCTTTGATGGCATCCATATCTTCTCCTTCTGATGAAGTTTTCGGTGTGAAGCCAACACTATTACATGCTTCTACTGCGATTTTTTTTAGTACATATCCTTCTGGAAATAATATGAAATCATCGTTTCTTAAATCAATAAGTTGTAGCTTCTCACGTTTTGCAAAGGGGTGATTCGAAGGTAAAAGTACAGAGAAATTTTCAGTAAATAAAATAGATGTGTTGATCGAGTCATCTTTTGGAGGAAGCGGTCCTAAAAAGGCAAGATTTAGTTCCCTTTTATTCACAGCATCGATCAAATAATTATATGATCCTTGACGTAAATGAAACGCTACATTGGGATATTCTTTTTTAAACGCTGAAATGACAGTAGGTAATAGGTGACCAGCTAAACTAGTAGGAAATCCAATTTTGATAGTCCCTTTATCTGGATCTAAATATTCGTCTATTTGTTTTTTCGCATAATCAATCGCTTGCAAAGCAGAAATGCTATGTTCTGAAAAAATCTTGCCAATTTGTGTTAACTTCACATTTCTACCAACACGTTCAAATAATTCTACTCCAAGTTCATCTTCTAAATTTGCAATTTGTCTACTTACAGCTGATTGGGCTACATGCAAATGAATAGCTGCTTCTGAAATATGTTCACGTTCTGCTACTTCGATAAAGTACCTCAACTGGCGTATTTCCATACTTCCCTCCTAATCTATCTCAAAAACAGATCATTTATATCCAAATTATATATTGTTTGTATTAGTTTGAAAACATATAATATTAGTAAGTTACTTTTTATGGAAAATGGAGGGGTTCAAATGACATTTCATCAATTACCGAAAGCACAGGGCATGTATGATCCAACGTTTGAACATGACGCATGCGGGATAGGTTTATATGCACATATAAAAGGAAATGCAACACATGATATCGTAGAAAAAGGATTAGAAATGTTATGTCGACTTGATCACCGTGCGGGACGTGGAAGCGATGGTCAAACGGGTGATGGTGCAGGACTGATGGTGCAGATACCAGATGTTTATTTTCGTGTTGTGTGTAATGAATGGGATTTGCCGGAAAAAGGAGCTTATGGCGTAGGAATGCTATTTTTTACAGACAATAATGAAGAACGTGCGGGCATTGAACAAAAAATTAACGACATGATTATTGCGCAAGGGCAAGAACTCATCGGGTGGAGAACAGTTCCAATTAACGCTAGTGTTCTAAGTGAAAAAGCAAAAGAAACAGTACCAGTCGTTCGTCAAGTATTCATCAGAGCAATAAACACAACTGATTCACTTGCATTTGAACGTAAATTATATATCATTCGAAAACAAGTGGAGCACTGGGCAGTACAACAGGATAAAAAATTCTATTGTGCAAGTCTATCAAGTCAGACAATCGTCTATAAAGGATTACTTACTCCCAAAGAGGTGAATCTTTTTTACGTGGATCTTCAAGATGAGCTATTTACATCTGCCTTTTCATTAGTACATTCTCGCTATAGTACCAATACATTTCCAAGTTGGGAAAGAGCACATCCAAACAGATATATTGTTCATAACGGTGAAATAAATACATTACGTGGAAATATTAACTGGATGAAAGCACGGGAACAACAATTTGTATCAGAAGCATTTGGGGAGGATCTTCCAAAGCTTTTGCCAATCATTGATACAAATGGGAGCGACTCTTCCATGTTAGATAATGCATTTGAATTTTTTGTACTTGCAGGTAGAAAACCAGCTCACACTGCCATGATGTTAATACCAGAACCTTGGACAGAAAACCCTCATATAACTGAGGAGAAAAAGGCTTTCTATTCTTATCACAGCAGTTTAATGGAGCCATGGGATGGACCAACAGCTATTTCATTTACAGATGGGAAACAAATTGGGGCAATTTTAGATCGCAATGGTTTACGACCAGCTCGGTACTATGTGACAAAAGATGATTATATTATTTTCTCTTCTGAAGTAGGGGTAGTAGATGTAGAAGAAGAAAATATTTTATACAAAGAACGTTTAACCCCTGGAAGAATGCTACTTGTTGATTTAGAACAAGGTCGTATTATTTCAGACGAAGAAATTAAATCAGATATGGCAAATGCATTACCTTACCAACAATGGTTAGACGAAAATTTAGTAACTATTACATCTGAAATGGAAGAACCAGAGCAAATAGATGATTTGTTGTTCAAACAAAAAGCATTTGGCTACACATATGAAGATATTCAAAAATACATGATTCCGATTGCGTTAGATGGCAAAGACCCAATTGGATCAATGGGGAATGATACACCACTAGCCGTTTTATCAGATCGACCACAATCGTTATTTAATTATTTTAAACAGCTCTTTGCACAAGTAACAAATCCACCAATAGATTCAATTCGTGAGTATATTGTGACATCTACAATGACGCTACTTGGAGCAGAAGGAGATTTACTGCATCCAAATCGATCTAATAGCGAACGAATCTTTTTAGACACACCTATTTTAACAAATAGCCAGTTTAGCCAATTAAACGATATGAAATCAAACAAATTCCGAAGTGCAACTATAGATTTAACTATGTCTGCAAATTTAGAAATCGATTTATGTCATGTTTCTAAACAAGCGGATGAATATATAGCACAAGGAATAGCCTTGCTCATACTTTCCGACCGACTGTTGGATGTAAAGCAATCTACAATTCCAGTCCTACTAGCTGCAAGTAGCCTCCATCAACATTTACTTCGCACAGGAAATCGAACGAAGGTAAGTATTATTGTGGAATCTGGTGAAACAAGAGAAGTGCATCAATTTGCTGCTCTGATTGGATTTGGGGTAGATGCGATTAATCCATATCTTGCTTATGCAACGATTGCAGAAGCAATAGAAGAAGGGCATATTGATAGTAGTTATGCAGTAGCGGTTGCGAAATATAGTCAAGGTATTACAGATGGTGTAGTGAAAGTAATGTCGAAAATGGGTATTTCAACTGTTCAAAGTTATCGCGGAGCTCAAATTTTTGAAGCAGTAGGGATTAGTAAAAAAGTGATTGAACGTTATTTTTCAGGAACTGTTTCTCAATTAGGAGGTATTAATCTAGAAACAATCGTGGAAGAAGCGCATAAAAGACATCAAGCAGCTATAGATTCCACTGGGGCTTCTTTAGATTCAGGTAGCGATTTCCAGTGGAGAAGTACTGGTGAACATCATGCATTTAATCCGAAAACAATCCACACACTTCAGTGGGCTACTCGAAAAGCGGATTACGGTTTATATAGACAATATGCAGAAATGGCAAATGAAGAGCGTATTGGATTTTTGCGTAATTTATTGACATTTAAAAAAGATGTTAAATGTATTCCACTGGAAGAAGTCGAGTCTGTAGATTCCATTGTCAAACGATTTAAAACGGGAGCGATGTCGTTTGGTTCATTAAGCAAAGAAGCCCATGAAACACTTGCTATTGCGATGAATCGCCTAGGTGGTAAAAGTAATAGTGGGGAAGGTGGAGAACATCCTAGCCGTTATGAACTAGATGCCAATGGAGATAACCGAAGAAGTGCCATTAAACAAATAGCGTCTGGTCGATTTGGAGTGAAAAGTCATTATTTAGTGCAAGCAGATGAACTGCAAATTAAAATGGCGCAAGGTGCGAAACCGGGCGAAGGTGGTCAGTTACCAGGTAATAAAGTATACCCGTGGGTAGCCGATGTTCGTGGATCGACAACTGGAGTTGGATTAATATCTCCACCTCCACATCATGATATTTATTCGATTGAAGATATGGCGCAATTAATTCATGACTTAAAAAATGCGAATAGAACTGCTCGTATTAGTGTGAAACTAGTGGCGAAATCGGGTGTTGGAACGATTGCTGCTGGGGTGGCAAAAGGTGCAGCAGATGTGATTGTCATTAGTGGATATGACGGTGGAACAGGTGCATCTCCTAAAACGAGCATTAAACATACGGGACTACCTTGGGAGCTAGGACTCGCAGAAGCGCATCAAACATTAATATTAAACGGTTTACGTGATAGAGTGAGACTGGAAACAGATGGGAAATTGATGACTGGTAAAGACGTTGTAATGGCTGCCTTACTTGGAGCTGAGGAGTATGGATTTGCAACAGCTCCATTAATCGTTTTAGGCTGTATTATGATGCGTGCGTGTCATCTAGACACTTGTCCAGTCGGAATTGCGACTCAAAATCCGGAACTTCGCAATAAATTCACAGGAAGTGCTGATTATGTTGTGAATTTTATGAAATTCGTAGCGGAAGAAGTTCGTGAGTATATGGCGTTACTTGGATTCAGAACAGTAGAAGAAATGGTAGGACGTGCGGATGTGCTAGAAGTTAGTGATCGTGCAAAAGAACATTGGAAAGCAAAACAATTGGATTTAACGGCATTGCTTTATCAGCCAGAGGGAGCACGTACGTTTAAAATTCCACAAAATCATAAAATAGAACAATCATTTGACTTACGTGAATTATTACCAAAAGTAGAACATGCTATTCTAAGTGAATCCAAAGTGGAATTGAATTATCCAATTGCAAACACGGACCGTGTAGTAGGCACGATTATTGGAAGCGAAATATCCAAACTATATGGTGCTAGAGGATTAGCCCACGATTCGATCACACTTCGATTTACCGGAGCAGCCGGGCAAAGTTTTGGTGCGTTTATACCAAAAGGGATGTCTATGTATGTAACAGGGGATGTAAATGATTATTTTGGCAAAGGATTATCTGGTGGAAAACTGATTGTCACTGCACCTATTCAAGGTGTTGCTGAAGAAAATGTTATTGCTGGAAATGTTGCGCTATACGGTGCAACAAGTGGAACTGCATTTATAAATGGACGTGCTGGAGAGCGCTTTGCAGTTCGAAATAGTGGAGTAGATGTTGTCGTAGAAGGCATTGGGGATCATGGCTGTGAATATATGACAGGTGGTCGTGCTGTCATATTAGGGGATGTTGGGAAAAATTTCGGCGCAGGAATGTCTGGCGGCATTGCGTATGTACTTGTTGATGACTTGGATGGATTAAAACAAAAATGTAACACAGAAATGATTGGATTTGAACGAATTGAATTATCAGAAGAAAAACATGCGATTCGCCAATTAATTATGAATCATTATTATTACACGAAAAGCACGAAAGCTATGAACATACTAGATAAATGGGAGGAAAATGTTCAAAGATTTGTAAAGGTCGTGCCAAATGATTATAAGAAAATGCTCGAAAAAATCGCTGACTTTAAAAGGGATGGTTTAACGGATGATGCAGCTGCAATGCAAGCATTTTTAGCAACTTCCGTGAACCCAGAAATAAAGCCACTCGCGCTTGTGAAAAAATAAGGGAGGGGGAATAGTAAATGGGTAAACCTACTGGATTTATGGATTATAAACGAGAAAAAGGAAAGGAAGAAGCCCCTCTCAGACGTATTAAAAACTGGGGAGAGTATGCCTCGAAGTTAACAGATGAAGCACTTAAAACACAAGGTGCAAGATGTATGGATTGTGGGACTCCTTTTTGCCATATGGGGATTGAAATACAAGGTGCGACTGCCGGTTGTCCTATTAATAACTTAATCCCTGAGTGGAATGATTTAGTGTATAAAGGAAAGTGGCAGGAAGCACTAGAAAGATTATCGATGACAAATAATTTTCCAGAATTTACTGGTCGTGTTTGTCCAGCTCCTTGCGAAGGATCTTGTACACTTGCCATTTCAGATCCAGCAGTATCGATTAAAAATATTGAGCGTACTATTATCGATAAAGGATTTGAAAATGGCTGGATAGTACCTAGAATTCCAGTAGAGCGCACAGGGAAAAAAATTGCTATAGTCGGCTCTGGACCTGCTGGACTTGCAAGCGCAGATGAGTTAAATCAAGCGGGTCATTCTGTAACTGTATTTGAACGTGCGGACCGTGTTGGTGGACTACTCATGTATGGCATTCCAAATATGAAACTAGAAAAAGATGTAGTTGAACGTCGAATTCAGTTACTCCAGCAAGAAGGAATCGATTTTGTGTTAAATACGGAAATTGGTAAAGATATTTCAGCAGATCAATTAAAAGATGAATTCGATGCGATTATTTTATGTATCGGCGCACAGAAACAACGTGAACTTCGCATGGAAGGTAGCGATTCAAATGGGGTTCATCTTGCAATGGATTACTTAACTTTTACTACCAAAAGTTTGCTGGATTCTAATTTTGCTGACGGGCAATTTATCAATACAAAAGGGAAAGATGTCATCATAATTGGTGGAGGAGATACGGGGGCAGACTGTGTGGCAACTGCAATTCGTCAAAACTGTAAATCAGTTGTCCAGTTCGGAAAACATCCACAGCTACCAAATACAAGAGCGGAAGACAATTTGTGGCCAACCGATTCGAATATTTACAAATTGGAATATGCTTATGAGGAAGCGGAAGCTAAATATGGCAAAGATCCTCGTGAATACTTAATCCAAACAACGAGAATGGTCGCAGATGAGAAAGGGAATTTAAAAGAGCTCCATACAATTCATATGGAAAAAATACTAGGGGAAGATGGGGTTCATTTCTTTAAAGCAATACCTGGTACAGAAAAAATTTGGCCTGTACAATTTGTGTTTGTTGCAATTGGATTTGAAGGAGCAGAGCTTTCATTACCAAATCAATTGGGCGTGAACATTGTAAACAAAAAAATTGCCGCAACAACAAAAGATTATGCAACAAATGTAGATGGCGTATTTACTGCAGGAGATGCGAGAAAAGGTCAAAGTCTTATCGTTTGGGCCATTAAAGAAGGGCAAGATGTAGCGAAAAAAGTCAATGAGTATGTAAGTAAGCAGTCAGTCATTTGCTAATACGGCAGCGTTGGAGGAAGCTGAACAGATGTATGCAGGCATCACTCTGGAACCGGCTAGATCGCTTTTCGAGAAGCTGGATATCAAAGTGTTCCTATAGGGAGTTAACTTCAAGAGGGATTCTAGAAGTGAGATTTCGTTCATCTTATTGCAACACAAAAGGAATAGTTACATCAGTTGTCGACAAAAACGAAATTGATGTGTACTGCGTTTATTGTCCACAAACCGATGAAATGCTATTACTTTGAGCCTAAACGATTTGATAAGTCATTTAGCTTGAGAGTAGATGCACCGAAGAATAATCAGTTACACAACGTAAAATTTGCAAAAGATTATCGTGAGGTTCCTGGCGTCTAGCTAAGCCGTCGGTCGGGGGCTCGAATCCCTCCTTGGACAAAAAATATATGAATGATATCAAACTAGTTTTTTTAGTAAGTAGAGTAAAAGAACAGTCATCATCAGAATGCGACACTTACTGATGCTGGTAAAGACTACTTAAAACAGAAAATGAGTGCCAAAAGAAAGTTAGGTTAGTCAAAGTAAAATAGGGGACGTTTCTTTTAAAAGTCGAATTACCCAAAACGGGGTAGTCGGCTTTTTTGATATCACAAATAGTAAGGAGAATTCACTATGATCTTTTCCTTTTCAAGATTAAGTCTCTACACAATGCGAAGATGCGGCAAGGTTCATCAATTCCTTTTAATGTTCAATAAATATGCAACTAAAGTAGGTCAATTTCTTAACGATAAGTTTCTAGATAAACCAAGAAAGCGCGTGATTTTAGTGATTTGTTGACTTGGATTGTATTTTGAAACTATGCAATTGGATCGTCAGATATACCTTTTTTAGGGTTTTTTTTTAGAAATACGCATTACGAAAAAATCAGTTGCTAATTTAAAAACTCTCTTGTATGATAAATAAACAAGTAAATCGTAAACATTACTGTTTGGGATTAGTGAAGTAGAAATAGTGCCGGCTAAAGTTGTTACAGAGCATAATAATTTTAACTGTCTTGGTCGTTGATGAGATAAGGATAGATATAAACCTAATTTGAGAGGAGAGATTTTTATTAACTCAAGTAAGAAGATTCCAGTATATGTACTAAGCGGTTTTCTAGGGAGTGGTAAAACCACCGTGTTATTAAATATGCTAGAACATTGTAAGAAAAAGGGGCTACAGCCGGGAATTATTTTAAATGAAATAGGCCAAACAAACGTAGAAGGTCATTTATTTGAAAATCAAAAGGTATTTGAACTGTTAGACGGTTGTATTTGTTGTACGATCCAAGAAGACTTAAAAGAAACAATGAACGAGTTGATAACGGAAATGGAACACAGTCCACTCGATGTTTTATTTATTGAAGGAACCGGAGTAGCCAATCCGATGGAAATACAAGAAGTTCTTCTGAGTCATCCATATACTGATCAATTTGACTTAATGTCTATTATTACAGTTTTGGATGCTAGTAATTATTTGGAGTATCAAAGCATATTTTCAAGCTCAACTGAAGTCCGGAATTTAATACATGAACAAATGATTTGTGGAAGTCTACTGGTGTTAAATAAGACGGATTTAGTTCCTTTAAATCAACTTGAAAGTATTAAACAAAAAATCACAAAGAAATCGAAACAAGAAAAAACTATTATGGAAAGTGTCTACGGTAAAATTGATGCTGAATTGCTTTTTGAAAAGCGTATCCACTCTGTTACGATTGGAAAATCGCCTTTGGATGTTGAACATCACCATCACTCGACATTGCAAGCGCTTAAGTTGGAGGATTGCCCTGTAGTTCGAAAGAAAGAATTCGAAAAATGGCTCAAACACCTTCCAGCCAATGTACTACGAGGAAAAGGGTTCGTTGAAATCGAAAGCTCACACCAACTTTACAGTTTCCAATATGCTTCAAGGAAGGTAGCATTTACTCCAGTCCCCGCCGCTTTAAATAGAAAACCAGTTATTATTTTAATTGGCTTGGGGCTTGACACAGAGCAGATAAACGATCATTGGAAGCAACTCGTAAAGCAATGAAAATCGTATTTTTTTGCGTAGCACTTTACAGAAATTAAGGATATTAGAGAGATAGGAGTACGATTCATGACAAGCAAACGAAGTTTAGGGGTGAGCTTACTTTTCATAGGAGTGCTCCTCTATTTCTTTTTATCAATAGGATTCACAGAAATACAAGCGGCAATTCCAAAAAGCATGTTGCATGTAAATACCATTTTTCTGAGCATCGTATTAGAAGCATTACCCTTTGTGTTTCTTGGGGTGTTTACATCAGCTCTAATCCAAACGTTTGTGTCTGAAGAGGCTGTACAACGGTTTATTCCTAAAAATCCTATTATAGCAATCGTGCCAGCTGTACTAGTAAGTGCAATTTTTCCCGTTTGTGAATGTGCAATTATTCCAGTGGTGCGAAGATTGATGAAAAAGGGAATGCCGTTGCATATAGGTATTATTTTTATTGTTGGGGCACCTGTATTAAATCCCATCGTCTTTGCATCTACCTATTATGCCTTCCAATCTACCCCAGCAATTGCGTATGCCCGGATGGGATTGGCGTTCGTATTGGCCATTGTAATTGGTAGTCTCATATATGCTTTCTATCGGAATCGTAATCAATTAAAGTGGACAACAGAGGAACTGTTGGATAGACCTATACAGTCGGGTGGCAGGGAAGTCCCTAAAATAAAAGCTGTATTTTATCATGCAAGTGATGAGTTTTTCGATATGGGGAAATTTTTGATCATGGGCGCAATGATCGCCAGTTTATTTCAGACGTTCTTTGATAGGAATCTATTGGTAAGTATTGCTGCCAATGACATGACTTCACCTCTTGTTATGATGGGATTTGCGTTTATCTTATCACTTTGCTCCGAAGCGGATGCATTTGTAGCATCCTCGTTTGCACACACATTCTCCGCAGGATCACTCCTTGCTTTTTTAGTCTATGGGCCGATGCTAGATTTGAAAGGTACGATTATGCTATTTGCTTATTTCCGTGCTAAATTCGTTATAGGCTTAATGGCTATTATTACTGTGTCTGTATATGTGATGATTTTGATATACCAATACTTATTTATGTGAGGTGCGTTATGCAGGAAGAACGGGATTACAGTTCTCATGCTTTGTTTAGAGGAATTATATTACTAGGTTTTTTTCTACTCTTATTTAGATTGCTAGTATCAGGGGATATTACTTATTATATTGCTCCTAAAATGATTCCCTTTTCTTATTTTGCACTTGTGATTTTATTGGTATTGGGGCTTATGCAACTATGGAGAAGTGGATCGAAGAATCTGGAGGAATTATACTGTAATTGTGGCTTTAGCCATACTCAAACTGGAACACCCTTACAAACATTTTTTATATACACTTTGTTTGTCTTACCTGTTCTGACTGGATTGTGGTTTCCAATGACCGTTTTAGATAGTTCAATTGTCGCCAAAAGAGGGGTTATATATGGAACAGGTTTGAATACCACACTGCCAGCCGTTAGAAATGATGAAACTGATACCTCCTATGACTTGCCAGGAACAGATCCTGACATTGTAGAAGAATCCATTGATGGAACGAAGATTGTTGAAGACATGAACTATGAAAATGATGAATACCCTACTCGTATGGAAAGTCTGAGAGATGAACTATTAGAAAACGATAAAATCATTGTAAGTGAAGCAAGATATCTGGATATTACCGATAATATTTATGCTTATCTCGATTGGTTTCTTGGTAAGGAAATAGAAATTGTTGGGTTTGTATACAAGCAACCTGACTTGGAAGAAGATCAGTTTGTAGTTGCACGATTCGGAATTACTTGTTGTGTTGCAGATGCTTCTGTCTTTGGCATTTTGTCGACTTCTGGTGAAATGTTTGAAGTAGAGGAAGATGAATGGGTTAGGGCAACGGGCTATTTATCGAAAATAACCCTAGAAGATTGGGATTATCCTTACCTGCAGATAACTGACATAGAGAAGGTAGAAGAGCCCGAAAATCCATATATAAATTAAACATAGCCCTTGTCAACCGGACAGGGGCTATGTTTTTTAGGTGTGATAATGTGCGGAAACCTGTTTATAGGTATCGTGAAATAAATGGACCTGATACAACGAAAGGAATAATACTCAATAAATGCCACCGCCATTGCCTGAACTAATGTGGTAACGGTCATCTCTACTTTTTAGGTTGTAGACTTAACCAACGTGTGTTCAAACTTCTATACTAACTCCAATAATCTTGTGAAACAGTATTTAAAGAATTCATTAATCATAATTAAGGTTACCTTATCACTCGCAAAGTAAAAAGAGTTCATTCATGACCTGAAAGTACAGGTGTGCTTAGTTTAAAGGAATTACTTTTCACAATATGAAATAAAAACAGTTGCTAATTCAAAAATGCTCTTGTATGATAAATAAATACTTAAAACGTAATGATTACGATTTAGGGGGATGAAGGAGGAGTTTTTTGTGGTGAATAAAAAGTTTTTATCTATTTTTTCAATTATTACTCTACTATTGCTCGCAGCATGCGGCAACAAAGAGCATACGAATGAGAGGGTAGAAGCGGAAGGTAACGAAGACCTCATATCCGTTTATACTACTGTTTATCCGCTTCAATATTTCACAGAACGGATTGGCGGCGACGCGGTCGATGTACAATCTATTTATCCGCCGGGGGCAGATGAGCATACGTTTGACCCAACACAAAAGGATATGATGGCACTCGCTGATTCAGATTTATTCTTTTATATCGGACTTGGACTTGAAGGATTTGTGGAGAATTCCGAAAAGACAATGAAAGGCGAGCATGTCAAAATGATAGCGGTCGCTGACAATATTCCAGAAGAGTCGCTAGGTGAAGGACATGATCACGGAGAGGAGGGGCATGAGTCTGATGGGCACGATGAAGAAGAGCATGAGTCACACGAACAGGACCATGAAGAAAACGATTCACATGATCATGACGACCATGAGCACAGCGAATTCGACCCTCATGTTTGGATTTCTCCTTTATTAAGTATAGAACTCGCAACGGTAATTAAAGACTCACTCATCGAAGCATCTCCTGAAAAAAAGGATATGTTTAAAGAAAATTTTGAAGGGTTAAAAGAGGATTTACTCGCCCTCGATCTGAAATTTAAAGACATGGCTTCCAATGCTACTACAAAAACATTTTTCGTTTCACACGCAGCTTTTGGTTATATCGCTGATTCGTATGGACTTGAACAAGTCGCAGTTGCCGGATTAAATTCGCAAAGTGAACCTTCACAAAAGGAATTGGCTGCTCTTGTTAAATACGCGAAAGCACATGAAGTGAAATATGTTTTATTCGAACAAAACGTCTCCTCTAAACTAACTGATGTCATTCGAAAGGAAATTGGAGCGAATTCACTGATGTTGCATAATCTTGGTGTTCTAACAAGTGAGGATGTGGAAAACAAAGCAGACTATTTATCTTTGATGGAATACAACATTGCAACACTTGCGGAAGCATTGGGTAATAAGTAAAGCGTAAGGAGTGGGAGAATGAAAAAAAGGATACCCGTAACGTTGTTAAGCCGCTACTTAGGTTCGGGGAAGACGACCTTATTGAATCATACTTTACACAATCGACACGGGCTGAAAGTCGCCGTCATCGTTAATGATTGGCATTCGGATGAATCAACAGGAAATTACGGAAGGCTTAGATAAATGCTTGCTTACGGAAGAAGAATTAGTGCAAGATTGGACAATTTTTGTGGATCCATTGCCTAATTTTCAAATCGAAATTTGACCTATAGGAGGAACTAGTATGAGGGTAAATATCACATTAGCTTGTACAGAATCAGGAGACCGCAATTACACAACTACAAAAAACAAACGCACTAATCCCGAACGGATTGAATTAAATAAATACAGCCCGCGCTTGAGAAAAGTCACGATTCATAGAGAAACAAAGTAAAAAAATTTGCAAAGTTTTAAATCGTAATGATTACTAATTATGGAGTGGAAATAGAATGGCGAAGAAATCTAAGGTAGCGAAAGACAAGAGGCAACGGAAGTTGGTTGCTCACTATGCGGTACTTCGTAAAGAATTGAAAGAGAAAGGTGACTATGAATCGTTAAATAAGCTACCTAAGGATTCTTCCCCAACACGATTGAAAAATCGATGCGAACTGACGGGGAGACCAAGAGGATATATGCGGAAATTTAACATGTCACGGATTGCTTTTCGGGAACTTGCGCATAAAGGGCAACTACCAGGTGTTAAAAAAGCCAGTTGGTAAAAGATATTCAACCATTCGGTTACTATAGAATGGTTGAATTATTCCAATGTGAGGTGCGTGGGATAAATGAGCCTGTATCAGTTTAACACAGGAAACGGAAGGGAGATTTAAGTGTCTTGCCAATAAAACATCAACTGCTTAGCAGTTTGTTACTCATGTTACTTGTTGTAGGAGCTTGTAGTAATAAAACGGAGGAATCGTCTGCTGAGTCAAAGGAAGAGAAGAAGCTACTAGATAGCACGAGTACAGAAATTGTATTAGACAAGATACCCTCTGAAATTATTTGTTTAACAGAAATCTGTGTGGATACCCTGCATCTTTTAAAAATCGAGCCCAGTGCTGTATCAGCTGCTGGAATCACGCAGGAATCAGAATTTTTTGGAGAAGCGGGTGTCGCTATCCCATTGATAGGCGGAACTTTTTTTGAGCCAAACATTGAAGATATTTATCAAACGAATCCGCAACTGGTTATTGGTTTAGGTGGCGTTCATGATAGCTTGCGTGAAAGTTTAGGAGATATACCGCTTTATATAGTTAGTCCATTGTCATACAAAGATTCTATTGAATTCGTACGTGTAATGGGAAGCATAACAGGAAGGCAGGACTTGGCCGAGGCTGCAATTAAGAACTTTGAGGAAAAAATTGAATTATTTAAAGAACAAGCATCTATGGATATTACCACATTAGTGATGTACGGATCTGATGTGAATTTTGGTATTGATACAAAAGAAAGCGTTGTCGGCTCTTTATTAGCCGAAGGTGTCAGCTATCCATGGTCTACTGGTGGAGATGCTGAAAGTCATACTAGTGGGGGAGCTCAATTTTCCTTAGAGGAAGTCCTTAAGCAAAATCCAGATATCATCTTTGTCGAAACATTTTCCTTTGATAAGAAAGGACCGACATTGTCCGATCAACTCTCTGAAAGTCCAATTTGGAAAGAATTAAAAGCTGTTCGAAATGATGAGGTCTATGAAGTTAGGACCAATATCTGGGCAAATGGTAGAGGGATAGGTTCATTATCAATTGTTTTAGATGAAGTGACTGGGATTATTGAAAACGGTAAATAAGCCGAGAAGTGGGCAAAAAATACTATCCATTAGTTTATCCCTCGCACTTTTATGTTTGGTTCTATCGTTTGTTCTACTCATTTTAAGTTTAATGTTGGGCGAGCCTAGACTCTCTTTTGCTTCCTTGTTACAAGTGTTGGATGGGCAGGCCACGAAGTTAGAGGAAATTGTTGTTTTTGAGATACGATTACCAAGATGGGTTGTGGGATGGATTGCAGGGGCTGTTTTAGCACTTGCTGGTACAATGCTTCAAGACGTCCTTCAAAATGACTTAGCAGGACCGGAATTGACAGGAGTGTCAGCGGGTGCTGCGATGGTAATGGCATGTGTTACTATATTTAGCCTGCCATTATCTTTTTCACTTTATCCGTTAGCAGCACTGACTGGCGCTATGTTTAGCGGAATTATTGTGGTCACAGTAGCCTCCAGTAAATTGCGACGATCTTCTATCTTACTGGTCGGCGCTGCTATGACCGCAACAATAAATGCACTGGTGATTGTGGTGATAAGCATTGGAAGTCCAAATGACATCGGATTGTTGTTTTTCTATCTCACCGGCAGTTTAGCGAACCGAACGCAAGAGCATGTTTTGGCCCTTTTACCTTGGTTTATCATCGGCGTTCCTTTGGCATTACTTGCCGGAAAAGCTTTAAATGTTTTCCGTTTGGGAGATGAAGCGGCAAAGGCGCGGGGAGTTTCCGTAGATCGCATCAGACTTTTGGTATTTGGAATAAGCGCTACCTTAACTGCTGCTGTTGTCGCTTATTGTGGTCCAATTGGTTTTGTTTCGCTTATTATCCCTCATCTAATACGTCGGGTTGTTCAAAGTACAAACAGCTATGTTGTTATGCCATTAAGTATTCTTGCGGGTGGAACATTTTTGACAGGAATGGATTTAATTACACGAATTTATTTTTATCCGGTTGAAATTCCTGTAGGATTGCTCACTTCCATAATTGGTGGGAGCTGGCTCTTGTTTATGTTTATAAAAAGGAGAACCGGCTTATGAATATATATACTTTTAAAAGATTATGGTCTATTCTATGTATCTTACTTTTGCTGTTCTTTTCTCTTCATTTGATTTTAGGTGGTTTGAGTGTGGAAATTCAAACAGTTGTTAAAGAGCTCATGAATCCTAATCATGATTCTACAGTCCGGAATATTCTTCTAAACCTGCGTTTACCAAGAGCGATTATTGCTGTTCTTTGTGGGGGGATGCTTGGGTTAGCAGGTGCTTTATTGCAAAGTGTCATTTCAAATCCATTAGCTGAACCTGGTGTTATTGGTGTGACAGCTTTGAGTACGCTGTTTGCTGTTCTTTGGATTACCTACTCGCCATTTTCCATTCTTATGAGTTATAGCCTTCCTGTAGTGGCAGCTATCGGAGCAACGCTTTCTGTTGCGTTGCTTTATCGAATCTCGAAGTTTCCTCATATCGGGATGCAGAAATTGGCTTTGATTGGTGTACTTTTTTCAGTTATTATACAAGCTTTTATTTCTCTCATTCTATTGCAGCAACAACAAGCTATGGGGAGCATTTTACTATGGATGATTGGATCGCTAAACGGACGTACATGGTCGCAATTTTATATGGTGGTACCTTTTGCACTGATTTTGATACCGATAGCACTTTCTTTTGCAGGTATAGTGAACGGCTTGCGTCTAGGTGACGAGAAAGCTCAAACATTGGGCATCAATTTACAATCATCAAAAAAATACATACTGCTTGTTGCGGGATTACTAACTGCAGGTGCCGTTTCAACAGTTGGAGCAATTGCGTTTGTAGGACTCATTGGACCGCACATTGCCAGACACCTAGCTGGAGAAGATGCCCGACTATTCCTGCCTATAAGTTTCTTGACTTCCTCTTTACTTTTATTGGCTGCAGATATAATTGCTCAAGTTGCAGTTCCATTACTGCCGGATGCTTGGGTACCGTTTACTATCCAATTGCCGACGGGTGCTGTAACAGCTCTAATTGGCGGACCCTTCTTTATGTACTTAATTACTAAAAACATGAAAGGTGGTAAAGTCAGTTGAGTCAACAAGATATACAATTGCAGGATATCGGGATTTCTTTTGGCTCAAAGGACGTAGTGACAGCATTTACTGCAACAATTAAAGAAGGGAAAATCACAGTTCTTTTAGGCCCGAATGGCTGTGGGAAATCAACGCTATTAAAAGCTATTTCAAATATTGTAACGCCTCAAACAGGTAAAGTTTTGCTTGGAGATACACTAATTTCAAGCCTTTCTGCTAAAAACCTGGCAAAAAAAATGGCGTTGCTCCCGCAAGTTTACGATGCATCGATTCGGATAACGGTGGAAGAACTGGTCGAGCAGGGTAGATATCCCCATATGGGTGCAATTGGCATGCTCAGAAAACAAGATCATATTGCCATCGGAAAAGCTATGGAGATGACTTCAGTTAATCATTTGAAGAATAAATTATTGGACAACTTGTCTGGTGGAGAAAGACAGCGGGCATGGCTTGCTTTAGCGCTTGCTCAGGATACACCGATTATATTGTTGGATGAGCCGACAACGTTTTTAGATATCCAACACCAATTAGCAATGCTTGAATTGATAAAAGAGATTAATCAAAAAGAACAAAAAACAATTTTATTGGTATTACATGACTTAAACCAAGCACTTCAATATGCGGACGAAATTTTATTGATGAAAAACGGCTCGCTATATATTGATGGAAAACCGAAAAAGGTATTGAACGCTGAAACGATTAAAGATGTTTACAATGTGAAAGTCAGCTTAATAGAAGATGCACAGTCGAATAAATCATTTATTCTTCCATTCCACTGATTCTGTGTAAAATGTCACCTAACGGACGTTTAAAAAGCAAGTTAGTAAAGTCTATCCAACCATTCTTTAATTAAAGAATGGTTGGGTTTTTAAGTTGTAAATACGTGAGGTGAGGAAAATGCATGATCGATTAATGGAGTTTTTACTAAGAAGCGAGGTTAAAAAGCTTACGGAAGAAAAAAGGAGCCTGTATCAGTTTGTCATTGAGTTAGAGGATTCTTTGGCTGAAAGTGCTGAAACGGCTGATCATTTTCTTAGTCTTCTAGTGGAAAATTCTCCGTACGAACTCGCGGGCCGTCATTTTAAATTGCCCATAACAAAAGTGGTACATCTGATGACTGCTATTGAAGTAGAATTAACCGGAAAAATCGAAACAAGGTGTGGAAAGATGAAATGGGTTGACTATACTGATCACTTACTGCAAACGGCTGAAGAGGGACGGAGTAAAAAGCTATTTCTGTTTATCAATTAATAAAATTGATTGTAGCGTAAAGAGCAATTAACATGATTATCTTCAATGGATGTAGCTCTAGAGGATTACTAAAAAATTGTAAATATTGGTGTCCATCCTTTTTCCAAGTCGATTTAGAAAGTAGACAGATTATGAACTCAGACGATATACAGCGCCTGTAAGAGGATTGATGAGATGGAATGAATTCTTATAAGGAACGAAATTCCAGTGAACGTGTAAACACCAATCTAAAAGGTTATTTTCTACTAAATCAGATCTAACATTATACAGGAGAGAAAGCCAAAGTTCATTTCGTCGGAGTTCATATTGAGTGCAACACTAGTAACTTGCAGTTAATCAACTCATCCAGCTTCAACTATTCATAACAGCGTAATCGGAATTTTCATTCGTTTTTTAAAGAAATCATTTGGACTCTGTTTCTTTATGATTTTTTAAGAGTACGTAATATGAAATCGATTCAATTGACTTTTAAAAAAGGGAAGAGTAAGATACGGAAGTACTCTAATTAGAGTACTTTGTTGAAACCGAAAAACATATTTTATTGGAAAGAAGGAAGAAATACATGAAATTTATACATTTCTTAAAAACAAAAGGGGCTATTGCCGCTATTTTTATGGGGATTTTTTACGCAATCGCCATGCTCGGAATATTTATCCCCGGGTATTCAGCCATTCCGAATAATATTGATCAAATGCCGATCGCTATGGTGAATGACGATGCAGGCGAATATGGGATAATGATTGCAGAACAACTTGCAGAGAAACTACCATTTGAAGAAATTGAAACGGATTTGACAAACAAGCAAGCGTTAGCACAATTAGAAAAAAATGAATTGGCGTTAATCATCCATATTCCTGTAACGTTTTCTGAAGACATGCAAAATGGGGAAACAGCATCAAGCATTGACTTTACAACCAATGGAGCAAGTGCGACAGTTGTTTCTTCGACAATGACTTCCATCGTTAACGAAATCAATAATCAATTAAGCGCACAGTTTTCCACACAAACAGCACAAGGTGTATTGATGAATTTGAATATACCCGAAGAGCAAGCAACTGAAATGGCGGAAATGATCGAAACTGCATATGCTGGAAATTTGGTCACGATCAATGAGATTCCAGCGGGCATGAATAATACTATGCTACCAATGTTCTTAACAATGGCCGGATACACGGGTGCAATGATTGGCGCTATGCAATTAGTCGGAGCATTTAGAGCCAGTCGCGGAAAAGCAAGCAAAACGCGGCTATTCTTATATGTTCAATTAACAGCATTGTTAATCGCGGTTGTATCATCCCTTGTAGCTTTGGGTATAGCATATTTAGTCAGCAGCCATGGAGCTGACATATTTGTGAGCCTGACTGCACAGCAAATTTTGAACTATATGGTATGCTTCAATTTCACGGCGATTTTAATTTTCTTGATGGGTGAAGGCGGAATGGTTCTCAACTTGCCAATACTATTGGTCCAAACACTTGCCAACGGTGCTACAATCCCTCGGGAAATGATGTACTTGCCATATGAATGGATGAGCTATATTTCGCCGATGTACTATTCTGTCCAAGCGTACTTCGCGACATTATATGGCAGCGTCAGTGCAGCGCCTAATCAGTGGATGATGGTGGCTGTGGGAGCCGGGGCTATGTTAATTAATATATTAATTGTGGCTTTCCTTCACAAGCCGCAGCCTGTATCGGAACCTGAAACAGAGTCTGTAAGTATTGAGACGGCTGAAATCACTGCATGATTTTGTTACAATGAGGGAGTCACTTGCCGAAGGAGATTGATCATGACAATCCAAATATACATTTTGAGTAAATTAATCGAAGGCAATAATTATCCATATAAATTAAAAAGACAGCTGTCGGATCCGATTCCATTTGATAAACTTGCCGGATTGACAGAAAGTAAGTTGTATTATAATTTTAATACTTTAGCAAAACAAAGACTTATCGAGGCAGTGGAAATCATCAAAGAAGATCATCGGCCTGACAAGCAAGTATTTTCCATTACTGCAAAAGGCCGTGAAGAACTGCCGAAAAAAATATACAAGTTATTTGAAAAAGCCGACAAAATCAGTGAAATGCTTGTGGGCTTAGCCAGTATCGAGTACGTTGATCGCGACAAAGTGATTGCCATTCTTGAAAGGAAGTTAGCCGATCATAAAGACCGCTGGGAGTATTTGAAAAGTTTAAATGAGCACGTAGATGTTGGAAAAGAAAAAGAAAAGCTCATGGAATTTATGGGCGATTATTTCCCCAGCAAGGCCGAGCATACAGCGAGCTGGCTTGAAGTGTTGATAGACCTTATAAAACAAAGAAAAATATAATTGGATGAATGAATCTAACGCTATTGGAAGCTTGTACTTCCGTGTAATTAAAGGGTTTATTCTATATGAGTTATGTTGGTATCAGCTTTTATGATTATTGCTTACTGTATGGTTTTTATCAAACTAAAGAAGTCTTTTGGGTAAAGAAAATTACTTTATTAAATGAATCGTTACGTCCTTGCATAAGGAAATAACGGTTCATTTTTATTTTCATTCAAGTAATTGTTTGTCTGTCCTGTAGAATAGAGATACATTTTATTCAAATGAGTGTTTGCGTCCGTCAAATTTATCACTAGTTGAAATCGATCACTGATATGGTGGGCTTCAGGAGGGGCTTTCCAAATCTCAGTGGTAAGAGAGCCATCTCTTGAGACATAATTTATATTAGCAAAAAAAGAAAGCTAGATAACTGCATCTTCTATCTCTCTTGATTCTACGGGGTTAATGACCCGACCATCGGCTAGGTTCACCATGATGGTAGCGTAACTCTTTCTCTTTTTCATTGCGAAATCAGCGATACAAATGGCTTCAATGTCCTCTTTATTTATTACCAATATGCTTTTTTGAAAATTACAGATTGTGCTCTTTTCCACTTCATTATAAAACGATGTACAAACAATTCAACTAATTGTGGAAGTAACCTCTTTTTCATTTACTTTAAAGAGAATGAAGAGCCATCAATAATTTCAACGTCTTTCCTTGCTTTTACTTCATCCATTAATTTGAAAAGCGCCTCATCTTTTTTCTTAGCCTCAATCATGCAGTCAATTCGTGGAATACTGCCCTTTATTTCATGAAGGAATCTAAAAAACATATCGATGTCTACATAATCTGAATGATGGCGAAAAGCTTTATCACTCTTTGGACTTGATATATGCATTTTTATTGAGAGCGGAGAATGTCTCCATGTCTGAATAACTCTATTCCAGTTGGTTTCCCAATTTGTACCTAGGTGATGGGCCAGATGATGATGATAATCGAAAACTAGAGGTATATCTAGTTTTTCACATAAGTAAAGTGTATCTTCTAACGTAAAAGAAGTATCATCATTTTCAAGCATAATCATATTTTGAATCCTTTTCGGGACGTCCATCCAATTATCAACAAAACGTTCAAGTGAGAGTTCGGTTTCTTTATAATTACCACCAACATGCATGACACAGCGATGAGTCGGGTCAATCCCCATCGCCTTTAGTAATAAGTAATGTAGCTTTAAGGTACTAATTGAATTTTTTAAGATATGCTTCTCTTTAGAATTAATCAGAACAAAGTGATCTGGATGAAAATCAACTCTAATCTTATGTTTTTTTGCGAAATCTCCAATCTCACGAAGCGGTTCTATTAATGGCTTTATATAATTCCATTTAAGAAGCTCCTCGTGGTTTGCTAAAGGAATAAGGCGAGAGGTTAGCCGATAAAAATGAATATCAGACGCTACATTATGTTTTAACAGTCTTAGTGTATTATGTAAATTCGAAAGTGCAATACGTTCTAATTTACGGATGGCAGCTTCCCGATCATCAATTTTTTTGAATTGGGTAAATGTCATTGTTTGCGAAGGGGATGCATTATCAAGTTCCATACTCATTGCGACATAACCAAGACGTACAATCGTCATTTATTCCACCTCATCTGTATTATCATTATTCAGCAAATGTTTATGTACTGAAAGCGAAGCGTCAGCTACAGAAGACTCTCACCTCCATAGGTGGGAGATGAATGCGTTTTTTTTACCTGTTAAGCGGGTGTCCAAATGTCCGCTGACCAAAGAAAGAATGGCAATCTAAGTTCGCCGCGTCCTGCGGCAACGGTTGCATGACCTACATCCTGTAGGCCTCAAGCTCGATTCAAAATCTGGACTCAATAATTGAATAACTCTATTCTTCGCGGTTACCATTCCACAGATGACCCTGAAATACGTTTGACTCCTCGAATTGCAGCTATTTCATCTACAAGTTTCAGCATGGCAAGGTTTTTTTGTTTTGCTTCTATCATTATGTCAAAGTCCTTATTAAGCTCCTTTGCCATCTTTAAGAAGGGGAGGACAAAGTCTAAAGAAACAAAGTCGGCATGAGAACGATAGGCTTGATCTGATTTCGGTGAAGAAATGTGAACTTTTGGGACAATATTAAAGGTATTCCAAGTCTTAAATATGCGGTCTAAGTAAAGAGGGAGGTCACTCTCCACGTTATTCGCCATATAGTGATGATAATCGAGTACCATTGGAATGTTTTCCTTTTCACAAGTAATGAGTGTTTCCCGAACATCATACGTTTTATCATCATTTTCTAGCGTCATCTGCTTCTTAATTTCCTTTGGTAATTTTTTGAGATTTTGATGGAAACGGTTTAATGACGCAGTTTTATCCCCATAGGCTCCGCCAATATGAATATTAATTAATCCCGTATCAAGAATGTTCATAGCTTTGAGCATCCTAAAATGATATTCCATACTTCTTACTGCATTCGTTGTGACTTCTTCTCTTTGGCTTGTGAAAAGTGTAAATTGATTTGGGTGAAAGCTTACTCTAAGCTTGAAATTTCGGACTAAATTCCCGATTTCTTCCCATTCGTTTTTGAATGGAGTTAAGAAATCCCACATCACTTCCGGATGGGGTGCTAAAGGGACAAGTGAGCTTGAAAACCGGTATAATTCTATTTCATGCGCGATATTATAATACAAAATTCTTTTTGTGTGCTGTAAATTTTGTGCTGTTATCGATTTCAATTTTTCCATTCTCTCGTTTATAGGGAGCGTTGAATACCGTGTAAAAGTTAGAGTTTTTGATGGACTCGCATCCCATAAGCCTAGTGCATTACCTACATATCCGAACCGGATTTTCATCTACTTTTCCCCTTTATTCAATACTTTGAGGTTGAAATCTAATCTGACACATAATTTCTAAGAGCATTTTAAACAGTGAGGGGAAATTTATACATAAATATTATCTGCATAAATCCATTTATGTATACACAAAATGAGAATGGTTAACCCGCTTCGTTAATTGAGTAGGCTTTATATAAGCTAACGGTCCATGAGAGACAATTGGTTCAACCTTCCTTTTACTTGTTCATATAATGTATTGAGAGGAGGTTAAACTAAATGGATCGATTTATTCTTTTGATGTTGGCTAGTATTTTAGCTGGATTTGCATTATTAAAGGTTCCCTTATCAGATACTTTTTTAGCGGGTTTAGAGCCGATAACTAACTTAATAGGTATTTTGGCAATTGTGATTTTCTCCCTTGTCCTAATGTATAAAGGTTTAATGGCGCTACTGGGGAGAAAATGATAAGAAGTTTAGACTCAGAAGTTATTCTGAGTCTTTTTAAGTTACTACTCACAAATATATTGTTATCTAAAAGGTTGCAAACATACAATGGCATTGTAAAAAAATATGGTATTTCACTCTTATGGGTAACACTTATTCAACTAACGAGTACGTTACTGAAAGAGGGAATAGAAATATGAGAAATGAAGATAAGATATGCTATCTAGATTGTACAGGCTAGAATAGTTTGAGTTTTTTTGATACTTTCACTTGAATCCCCTATTATAGAAGGAACAAGTCTAGTCTGAAGTGGTGGCGATTTTGACGAAGATAATACCATACAAAACTAGGCAGCAATTATAAATAGAAAAGGCGGTTAAAGTATGCACGTGTGGAAGCCCGCTTGGGATGGGAAGAAGCAAATTGGCACAATGTAGTAGATAGAGAAACGAAGTATGAGGGGGGCAATTTATTGATAAAGTATGAGTGGCGAAAAAACGATAAAAAAATCTATTTACCAAAACAGATACCTACTATTTACAATGATACCGAAAAGTCGTATATCAAATTGCAAGGTGCAGGAGATCCAGATAGCGATTCATTCCGGGTAAATGTGGAAATTTTATATGCATTGTCTTATAGTATTCGAATGATGCCAAAGGGTGGCTACACACCAAAAGACTACTATGAATATACAGTATTTCCGCTTGAAGGAATTTGGGATTTAGATGAAGAGGGAAGAAAATTAGATTACCTGGATAAAAATCATTTTGTCTATCAACTAATGATCAGACAGCCTGACTTTGTGACGAGGGAACTTTTTCAAAGGGCTGTTGAAAGTGTACGAGCAAAAAAGAAACATTTACCAGTTGATACAGCAACACTCGAATCTTTATCTGATGGATTATGTGTTCAGATGATGCACCATGGTAGCTACGATAAAGAACCAGAAACGTTTTCTAAGATGGAAAAGTATTGTGAGGAACAAGGTTTGATACGAATTGAAAAAAGCCATAGAGAAATCTATATTACAGATGCAAGAAGAACAGCTCCAGAAAAATTAAAGACTGTGCTAAGATTTAAAGTTTCTAAATAAAAAATGTTCGTTTCGCGCTTTATTTATAACGAATCGTATTCTCGAATACCCCAAGCTGTATTTTGTATATTTCCATTCAATTAGTAATGCTATTCTATGCCAGACGAATGAATTCGAAAAAGAGTATTTGAAGTTGCAAAATACATAAGTGGTCAGTGTATATAGTTAAAGAGAATATTGGGTAGCGTTAACTCGGAAAAGTAAGTCTTTATAACAAATAACGTCATGAAAAGCCTTACACATATTATAGAGATTGAATAGAAGAAACCTAGGTATATCAGGAATTAAACGCTCTAAAAACGTCCTCGTGGGACATTATGTAACGAAAATTGATTCAATAAAAAACACCTAAAACATTGTTGATTTCAATGTTTTAGGTGTTTTTTTATGGTAAGAATTTGGTTGGAATTGATTGTTTATAAAAAGTGAAAAAAACGTCTCTTTCAAATTGAACAGCAGTGTGCTCAGTGATTAGGCTCTTTAATAAGGGGGAACGAAAAAAGCCCAATATCTTAATATTAATACTAAGGAATTAGGCTTTTTAATATTGGAATTTCTTAATGTTTTAAATCCGTGTTTTCCTGATGCTACACTAAATAATTTGATATCATTTTTCATCTTCGAATTCGCAACAATTATGATTGCATAAATTCATTGAAAAAAATGAGGAACTGTGGTAAATTTATATAGTTATACGCTATTTAAGTGGATTATGTATAGATTACCCTATTTTAATTATACATCATAAAGCCCTTTTTAGTCAATCATTTTTTGAAAAAAGAAGTGTTTGATGTGAATATGGAACTTCGCCAGGAGCAAGAACGAGTGGACAGCGTAATTGGTTGATCAGATGAACAACTTTTGTCATATGATTCGTCTTGGTATTGAGCGATAAATGGGAGGGAAAGAAATGAAACCATATGTACTAGAGTTACGGGAAATCGATAAAATGAGTCAAATGGTGGTTGGTGGCAAAGGGATGAATTTGGGTGAGTGTTCGAGGATTGAAGGAACACTTGTACCAGAAGGTTTTTGTGTTACCACTGAGGCATATAAAAGAGTCATTGGGGAAAATGAGGAGCTTCAACAATTACTAGATCAACTAGCAGTTCAAAAAGTGGACGAACGAAAAAGAATTAGTGAAATTAGCTGGAAGATTCGTGAGCTGATTGAGGGGATTGAAATCGAGAAGGGGATCGAACAAGATATCGATCGATGTCTCTTAACATTTGGCCTAGAGCATGCATATGCTGTTCGTTCAAGTGCAACAGCCGAGGATCTTCCATTTGCCTCCTTTGCTGGTCAACATGACACTTATTTAAATATCATCGGAAGAGATAAAGTATTGCGCCACATCAGTAAATGTTGGGCTTCCCTATTTACTGATCGCGCAGTAATTTACCGAATCCAAAATGGATTTGATCACAGCCAAGTTTTCCTATCCGTTATCATTCAACGCATGATTTTTCCACAGGCTTCAGGAATTTTATTTACTGCTGATCCGCTTACTTCTAATCGAAAGCTACTATCGATCGATGCTAGCTTTGGACTAGGGGAGGCCCTTGTTTCCGGCTTGGTATCGGCGGATTGCTATAAGGTGCAAGAAGATGAAATCGTCGATAAGATGATAGCAACCAAAAAACTGGCTACCTATGGGCTAAAAGAAGGCGGAACAGAGACGCAGCAGATCAATCCTGATCTGCAAAAGTCTCAAACACTTACTGACCAACAAATTTTACAACTAGCACGCAAAGGAAGACAGATTGAAGCTTATTTTGGTTGCCCACAAGATATCGAATGGTGTTTGGTTGAAGATACATTTTATATTGTCCAGAGTCGCCCAATCACTACTTTATTCCCTGTCCCTGAAGCGAATGATCAAGAAAATCACGTTTACGTTTCTGTCGGTCATCAACAAATGATGACCGACCCCATGAAACCATTAGGATTGGCTTTTTACCTGTTAACGACCCCTGCACCCATGCGTAAAGCTGGTGGAAGGCTGTTTGTTGATATCACACATAGTCTGGCTTCACCTGTTAGCAGAGAAATTTTAGTAGATACGCTGGGACAATCCGATCCGCTCATAAAAGACGCACTAATGACCATAATCGAGCGGGATTTCATTAAATTGTTACCAACTGATGACAAAGAGCTGAGTCCAAGTAGTAGTAATAAAAGTATGTCTTCTGCGGGTTTTCAAACACAATTCAAAAACGATCCTACAATCGTTTCTGAATTGATAAATAGTAGTGAAACATCGATAAACGAGTTAAAACAAACCATCCAAACGAAATCAGGATCAGATTTATTTGATTTTATACTAGAAGATCTGCAACAATTAAAGAAGATTCTATTTGACCCACAAAGTTTGGGTGTGATTATGACTGCTATGGATGCTTCATCATGGATCAATGAAAAAATGAATATGTGGTTAGGTGAAAAGAACGTAGCAGATACGCTTTCCCAATCTGTACCAAACAATATTACTTCGGAAATGGGTCTGGCGCTATTGGATGTCGCAGATGTGATTCGTCCATATCCAGAAGTAATTCATTATTTACAGCATGTAAAAGATGATAACTTTTTGGAGGGAATCGTTACGTTTGAAGGTGGACAGGAAAGCCAAGATGCAATAATAGCTTATCTCAACAAATACGGAATGCGATGTGCTGGAGAAATCGATATAACTAAAACTCGTTGGAGTGAAAAACCAACTACACTTGTCCCTATGCTTCTCAGCAACATCAAAGAACTTGAGCCTAATTCGGGCAAACGGAAATTTGAGCAAGGGCGGCAGGCAGCTTTGAAAAAAGAACAAGAGTTAGTAGATCGATTGATGCAATTACCGGATGGCAAACGAAAAGCCGAAGAGACAAAACGAGTGATTAGCCTAATCCGGAATTTCATCGGTTATCGTGAATATCCAAAATACGGCATGATTAGTCGCTACTTCGTTTATAAGCAGGCGTTACTGAAAGAAGCCGAACAACTCGTACAAGCCAACGTTATTCATAAAAAAGAAGATATATACTATCTCACATTTGAAGAACTTCGTGAAGTCGTACGAACAAAAAAACTGGATTTCGAGATTATCAGCAAACGTAAGAACGACTACAAATTTTATGGAAAACTAACGCCCCCACGTGTACTCACGTCTGATGGTGAAATCATTGCAGGTAACTACAAACGAGAAAATCTCCCAGCCGAAGCGATTGTAGGACTACCTGTTTCTTCTGGAGTTATTGAGGGACGAGCACGTGTCATCTTAAACATGGAAGAAGCTGTTTTAAAAGAAGGAGATATATTAGTCACCTCCTTTACTGATCCCGGCTGGACACCATTATTTGTCTCCATAAAAGGTCTTGTTACCGAAGTTGGTGGACTGATGACCCATGGAGCAGTTATCGCACGTGAATACGGCTTACCAGCAGTTGTCGGAGTGGAGAATGCTACCAAGCTGATAAAAGATGGACAACGTATTCGAGTAAATGGAACAGAAGGGTATATAGAAATAATATAATTCATTACATTTAAATCATAAAAGAAGAGCATACGAATTAGAAGAATCATTGACATCATGGTGCTTTGGGGTCTATGTTTAGAACCCTGTGACTAGGACGTATGAGCAGTCATTTTCTAATTAGGGAAATCCGGATTTTTTTATAAATAATTATGAAACCCAGCAATCTTCTTATTTGAAGGTAGCTGGGTTTTTAAAGTTGGATGTGCAAAATAACAATTTAAATAAGCGCAAATTATTGGGGAAAGTGAAAATCATGATGGTTCGGGCTAAGGTTACTTCTTGAGTTTATGAAGTGAACTTTGGTAGTTGGAAAAAGGATTGTATGCATCCGGTTCGATTGACAAGCAACTACACGGTTGCTTATACTTAATGTATGAAGGACAAAGACGCTATATTCAAAGCACTTGGCGACTCGACTCGGCGGCTGATATTAGACGAACTATCCGAACGCAACGAGCTAACGTTGTATGAACTTACGGTACGTCTCATTACGAAGCACAACCTTACCATTTCGCGACAAGGGATAGCTAAACATCTTACTGTATTGGAAGATGCAGGGCTTGTAAAATCAAAACGAAAGGGAAAATATCGAGTACTTATGTTCAACACCGAACCACTTAAAAACTTGCTGAATGGATGGATAAAGTGATTTTGTGGAAAAACAAGAAAAAATATTCCGCAGACGTAAGTAAGGGGATAAAAAGCGGATGAAGTCACTGAGTGTATTTTGAATGGTTTATTAAAAAAGGATATTATAGAAATAGGGTTTCGAACGAACTTGTGTTTTTCACTTGCAACCAGATTGTTAGCACAGCACTATACATCGCAAATATCAAAGGAGGCAAAAAACAGTATGAAAATTATTGTTACTAGTATATTCGTAGAAGATCAAGACAAGGCACTAGAGTTTTATTCAGAAACGTTGGGCTTTGTAAAAAAGCATGACGTTCCTACCGGAGAATTTAGATGGATTGCACTTGTTTCTCCCGAGGAGCAAGAAGGTACTGAGATTTTGCTCGAACCAAATAATCATCCAGCAGCCAAGGAGTATCAAAAGAAACTATTTGAAGAAGGCATACCTGTAACAATGTTTGGTGTTGAAGATGTTCGCAAAGAGTACGATAGGTTATTGAAACACGGCGTGAACTTTTCTATAGAGCCAACAGAAATGGGCGAAGTTACAATAGCTGTCTTCGACGATACATGTGGAAACCATATTCAGATAATCCAGCAGTAACTTTATGCGGATAACAGAATAGAGTTAAGCTAAGCAACCTATTAACGCGTGGCACCAAAGCGTTTGGTATAGGAAAGAACTGAGTATCTGCGTATGTAGGGAGTTTTTATTTAAACTAGCTAGTGATTCACTGAGCGGTTAATCAGCATTGCTTCAGAATTAAGGTTATTCCATCAAAGGGCACTTTTCCGGAGTAACGAAAAAAGTCCAATTTCTCAATTATAATACTGAGAAATTGGACTTTTTTATATTTACTTATAGTGTTATGCAACTTAAAGAATAAAAAAGCTTGTTGCCTTTCAAAATCCTCTACTGTATTGGTGTCGAATCAAAGCAGTGGAGGTCGAAAGGAATACTGGCAATGCTGAAGTGAATGTGCACATAAGCATAAGGGCAATGATGAATGCTTAAATAAAATCGTGTAGTTTGATTCACTGTTTGGGTCATTTAAGGAGTACATTCATTATTAACATGATAACGTCCTTTTGGTATGGCAAAAGGAGAGCCTGAAACAGGGTCTTTTATCACCATACAATCGAGGCCGAATATGTCTTTAACTAATGTGCTTGTAATAACCTTTGATGGCTCACCCTCAACTATAAGCTTTCCTTTACGAAGTGCAAAAATATAGTCTGCATAGCGAGCGGACAAGTTTATATCATGAAGAACCATTACAATCGTAGTTCCGTGCTTTCGGTTAAGGTCTGTGAGTAGGTCAAGAATTTCGACTTGATATGTGATATCTAAAAAGGTTGTCGGTTCATCAAGAAATAAAATATCTGTTTGTTGAGCCAGAGCCATTGCGATCCAGACGCGCTGTCTTTGACCGCCAGAAAGCTCGTCAATATCATTATTTGCAAGCTCAGTTATATCCATAATACTCATAGCTTCGGCGACTGCATCATAATCCTTTTTTGTCCAACCGCTGAGCAATGATTGGTGCGGAAATCTTCCGCGTCCAACCAAATCAGCGACAGAAATTCCTTCTGGAACAATGGGGGATTGCGGTAGCAGTCCTAAAACACGAGCTAATTGTTTTGATGGGATTTTGCTGATGGGTCTTCCGTCAAGGGTGATTTTTCCAGACGTAGGCTTTATAAGCCTTGATAGTGTTTTAAGAAGCGTAGACTTTCCGCAGGCATTTGCTCCAATAATAACGCTTATTTTATTACTTGGGATAATAAGGCTGACTCCATGGATGATCGTTTTATTATCATAGCCCGCTACTATCTCTTCGGCTTGAAAAACATGTGTCGGTTTCATTATAATTCTCCCCTTCGATTCATTCGGATTAGCAGGAAGATCAGATACGGCGCTCCGAGTATTCCAGTAATGACGCCCACGGGGTATCTGGCCACAAAAGCAAATTGTCCGATTAGATCTGCCGCCAAAACTAAATTAACGCCAACAAGACCTGCGGGAATTGCGCTTGAGAAGCCAACTCCGACTAGTCTTTTTGCAATCGGTCCGGAGAGGAAGGAGACAAATGCTATTGGGCCCGTGGTAGCAGTAGCAAGAGAAATCATGCAGACGGAACTAAAAATAAGCACAATTCTTGTCTTGTCCGTGTTCACTCCGAGAGAAGTGGCCGACTGTTCTCCAAGTTCCAATATACTTAGGTGTTTTCCTAGGACTATAATAATAGGCGTAAAGATGAAAACTGATAGTATCAAAGGCGGAAGTTCGTGCATTTGTGAGCCATTGAGGCTACCGCTGAGCCATCTGAACGCTGCGGGGAGATCTTGTTCTGCACCGATCAGCAAAAGATAGGATATCAAAGCGCCAAGCATGGCTTGTATGCCTATTCCGATAAGAATTAATCTCCCGATTGAAAATGACTTTCCCCTAGATAATATGTAAATTAGTATTACAGTAGCAAGGCCAGCAATCACGGAAGCAATGGAAACAACAGCTCCGCTAGTATGAAGTATGACTATACAAAAAACAGCCGCTGCGCTCGAGCCGCTAGTAATACCGATTACATTCGGGTTAGCTAGGGGATTGCGCAACATAGTCTGAAAGGTGTTTCCGGCAATGCCGAAAGCGAATCCAGCGAAAAGACCTGCCAGCATTCTTGGTAGACGTATGGTATTAATGGCAAAAGAAGCACCTTGGAGTTCTTCTCCAGAAAGTACTCGGATTACATCTATTACGGGATAGATGGTGTTCCCCAGTAAAAGCATCGCACAGCAAAGAATGAATGCAAGTGCTGCCAGGGAGCCGGTAACAAGTATCCATCGACGGTGTCTTTGACGTCTGCCCGCCATAATAAACTTAACAGATTCATTTTTCATAATGACCGCACTTTCGATTTCATAGCTAATAGTATTAGTATCGGTGCTCCTATAAATGCTGTAACTACACCGACTTCAAGCTCTCCAGGGCTACCGATGAGCCTGCCGCTTACATCTGATACAGTCAAAATGATGGCTCCTGAAATAGCAGACATCGGTATAACAAAACGCAGGTCAGGGCCAAGAATAAGGCGCATGACGTGGGTTGATAAAAGCCCAACAAAGCCAATTGGACCTGCCAGGGCAGTAGCTGAGCCGCACAAAAGAACGGCCCCAAGAGCTGCAACAAGCCTCAGTATTCCTGTTTTAACGCCGAGTCCGGTTGCAACATCGTCTCCCAGGGCAAGTGCATTTAGTGCTGGTGCAGAAATAATAGCTATCAGTATTCCAATTATCAAAAAAGGGGTAAAAGTCGTAATAGCGCTCCAGTTTGCTGAGCCAACACTTCCTACCTGCCAAAACCTGAATTGATCCATGACATGAGAACGTGGGATCATTATTGCGATGACTAGGGAAGAAAGGGCGGCACTTGTAGCGGCTCCCGCCAAAACAAGCTTAATGGGCGTAGCTCCACTACGCCCCATAGAGCCAATACCAAATACGAAAATCGCAGTAAGCGCAGCACCAGCTAAAGCTAGCCATATATATTGATTGGCGCTGCTTATGTTAAAGAATGCAATTCCGCAAACGACAAACAATGATGCACCTGTATTAACTCCCAGTATACTCGGGTCTGCAATCGGGTTGCGAGTGACCGCTTGCATAAGCGCTCCTGAAACTCCGAGTGCTGCACCGCAAAGTAAACTGAAAACTGTTCGTGAAATCCTTTTGCGAACCACATTTGCTTCGTAGGAGTTTACGTCAGGGTGAAATAAACCGTCCATCACTTCATTTAATCCCACCATACGAGAACCTAAAGCCAGGGATGCAAACATGCACAAGCCGAGCAGGACAAAACAGATCACCAGAACTGTTATAAAATTCTTCGGAATATGTAAGCTTGACTTTTTTATTTTGGAAACCGATATACTATTCATTTAATTTCTTAATGGCTCCTCCTATTAATTCAAGGTATTCATCAATCGTATAAGATATCGCAAGTGGATTTGGATTTCCAGAAGCGGCCATAGGAGTATCGTTACCAATGAACACAACAGAACCTCTTTGAATCGCTGGAATTTTGCCTAACAGGGGATCAGCTTTAACTGCTTCATAAAGGCTTTCATCACCATATCCAATTATGATATCAACGTCGTTAAGAATGTCAGCATTCTCAGCGCTTAATGACAATGAGTAGCTAGTAGGATCAGTAATCTGATTCGTGATACTTTCAGGATATTCCATACCTAGCTCAATTAGAAAAGCACCTCGAGGATCTTTAGGTGTATAAAGATGGAGTTTAGACATATCTTTAGCCGAGAAGTTGACCCAGGCAACTTTTTTGCCTTCCATCTCAGGATATTTACTTGATTCCTCCTCAATTAGTTTCTCAGTGTCCTTAATAAGTTGTTCGCCTTCTGCTTTCATTCCCATACCTGTTGAATTTAATATAACTTGGTCACGCCATTCGGTTGCCCAAGGAGCGTCCTGATAGGCTACGACTGGAGCGATTTTACTAAGAACATCATAGTCTTCCTGTGTTATACCCGAGTAAGCTGCAAGAATTACATCAGGATTTGCATCTGAAATAGCCTCAAAATCAAGACCATCGGTATCCTGGAAGATATTAGGTTCATCTGCGCCGAGTTCCTCGAGTTTTTTAGCTGTCCAAGGCAAAAGTCCGCTGTCATCCTGAACCCCGTAATTAGCGGCTGAGAAGCCTACAGGTATAACTCCAAGAGCGAGAACAACATCATGATTAGCCCATTGAACTGTAACAACTCGTTCAGGCTTGCTAGCAATTTCAGTTTCGCCAAATGCATGCTTTATTACGATCGGAAATTCAGTATTTTCATCTTGAGAAGCAGGTTTTTCTGTTTTAGATGTTTCGGTACTTTCCGATGATGAATCAGGTGTTGAACTTGATTTCTCACCTGAACAACCAACTAGTAGTATCATAGCCATTGCCGAAATTAGTAATGCTTTTAATGAGATTTTTAGTTTCGTATTCATTTTCATAACCTTCCTTATCGTAAAATGTATTTTTAGTGATTGGTGACTAACTTTACGGAATAAACTTACATTATTTATTTTGTAAAGTTTTTTGAAAGATGTTTTAACTTTACCTTCCGAAGATGATCAAAGAATCAGTAAGGGGATAAAATTTTTCTTTAATTGTCTCCTTTTTATAATTGATAATGATAATCATTCTCTATTAATGTATATTTACTTTGATAGGTTGTCAATGAAAATTTATTAGAGCTACTTGCGATGTACGGTTGGGAGGGAATAGGTATCCAAATCTTCTTTGATTTCCACGATTCATTGGTACTCAATAGTGTAATCTAGCCGCTTTAATATCCCTTCTGGAATTGGGAAATGAATTTTCGTCACTTTACTCTTACAAAATCAAAAAACTCTCAGTGATAATAATGCATAACAAAAAACTCAGAATTTTTTTTAAAAAAAGGATGAACCTGGAGTTCTTTGCGCTATTTGGAATCAAGAAAACAGACGGCGGAAACTAAAAACATTCACCTATCTGTTTCTGATGCCTTGATTAATGCAGAAATGTTTAAAAATCAGTATAAGTTGATAGAACTAATTTGGATTAAACCCTCCAAACATTGATGTATAAGTAAGACTTGGAAGCTATGTATTTAGATATAATTACTTAGATCAGGCAATCGTGCATATTTCATGTGACGATGCATATAATAAAGTTGACCATTGGCCATGACTAAGATTTTTTCAAAGGAAAGGTTAATGGGCATCGGGGTGTCTTTTGTGGAATCCTGAGGTTAAAAATCTGGTGATGATTAGGCACCGTGAAAACTTGATACACTTACCGGACTTCGGGTACCGGAGGTTGGCAAGCAACATTATAACCTAATCATTATATTCGAGAGGAAGGGAGGGAGTAGTCATACTTACCTCTCTTCTTTTTGATTGGAAATAGGTGACTCATTATGATGAATAATGACAGGACAATAGCTTTCGAATGAAAAGGCGATTTGTAGTAGAAAAAAATTACTGTTTAACTCTTGTTAGAACAAATTATCAATTATAAACACCTAAATTATTATATGAATTTGGGACCATCAAAAGGGAAAGCCTGTACATTGTATATTGAATTATTCACGGATATTTCAATATTGGCTACGCATGCCGTTTTACAACGATTGGCGGAGGAATACTGTTTCTGCACCTTGACTTCTGACGGCTTAAAATCCTTTTTCTTTTGTTAAATAACGAGCAAACAATATAACCATTATACAGCCATACATAATGTGCCCTACAATCCAGTATGAAAATGAGGGAATACTAGTAAATGCAGGCGTTCTGTCGGAAAATGTGGTCGTAGGGAATATTGCTACACCAATGATGAAAGAGACGAAGGTACATAAAACAATGATTTTCCTACTAGATGAAATCTTTCCATTAATAATCATCAAATACAAACAAATCGATAAAGCTATCGAGACAATTAGATGAAAACCTACTTCAACAAGTTCTGGAAAGACAAACGTTTTGATGTAAGGAATATAATCGACGTTTAATAATAGCGTGTAAACTTTAAAACGAGTAATGTGCTCAATAATTTTTAATAATGCAGCTAAGAATAAACCTGAAATCAGTCCATATAAAAAAGCTCTTTGCAGGCCCCGTCTTGTTAAAAGCATATTTTCACCCCTTGCACTTATTTATTTCCATTTCAGTAAATGATGTTTAGTTCACTTCTTAGCGAGGTAAACTCCAATAGGGCTAAAAAAGGGAGTAGATAATGATGGATGAAAAAAAACAAGCACTGAAAATATTGAAAGAAAGCTTCGTGGGTACGATGGCTACAGTTCAACAAAACAAGCCACACACTCGTTATATGACTTTTTTCAGTGATGAATTTACGCTTTACACCGCAACATCAAAACAAACGCAGAAAGTGGATGAACTTGAAGTGAATCCACATACCCATATCTTAATTGGTTATGAAGGAGAAGGTGTGGGTGACGAATATCTTGAAATAGAAGGAACTGTCAGTATTTCCGACGATGAAAGTGTAAAAGAAAAAGTATGGAATGAGCATCTGAAACCATGGTTCAGTGGTCCTGAGGATTCCGATCTTGTTATCTTGAAAATTTCACCAGATTCAATTCGGCTGATGAATAAAAAAGGTGACGAACCAAAAGAGATTACACTATGATCAAAGAGGTACCAGCATTAGGAGCTGGTACCTTTTTTTGGTTTATTGGCGTAAGGCTTCTTCAAGTGAACTGGTGACGTGGATTGCCTGAAGTGTTTTGTTTGTTGCGTAGTCGAGTGCACCCATGCCACCTAGGTAAAAATCAATATGTTTATTATTAGCTGCAAACTGATCTAAACTCTCCAGTAAATCCGGATCATTTATAAAAGGGGCTGTTGTTGTTGCTGATAGCAGTACTTTTGCAGGCTTCAATTTTTCTACCAGAGACTCTATAGCGCCAGGAGCAGGAGAAGTACCAACCAATACTGTTTTCCAGCCTTTCATCATAAATTGCAATAATAGTATGTGCAAAGGGATTTCATGACGTTCATAAGGCAGGCATGCTCCTAAGACTAAAGGTGCATCGTCACTGCTTTGATAGTTACGACGAATTTGCACTAGGAAGTCTCGTACGACCAAGCTTGAGACAGATTCCTGATACTCGCTCCATTCCTTCATGTGCCATTTATTACCGACCTCATTTAAAAATGGAACAATCACTGATGTTAAAAAATCGTTTAATCCGAAAGAATGATAAGCCTGCTGCAACACTAGATATAATTCCAATTCATCACAATAGGATCCTTTTTCTAGAAGTTGAAAGACATAATCATTTAGCAATTTTTGATGTTGAATCGCATGGATTGGATCTGGAACAGTATCTAACAACTTACGTCTATCCTTTGTAAGTTCGACAGCACGCTTAATGGAATGTCCTTGCCCAGAAAGAGTCTTCACATTTAATAGGGAGTTGATATCTGCCTCACTATATATACGATAGCCATTTTCTAATCGATTGGGTTGTACAAGATTATAACGTTCTTCCCACTTGCGGATTACTTGTTTCGATAATCCTGTCATGTCTGAAACTTGTTGTATAAAATATAAACCATTAGAATCTGCTGGAGTGATTATGTTCATTACATCCTTTCGACAAACTAGAAGTCTTAGTGTAAGTATAGGGAATTTGGATGTTTTGTACAATGTTGTAGTTTTAACGTTATACAATGGGGAATTCGATCCCAACACAGCCTATCATTTGGCTAGGTCTGTTGGGATAGGTGTTGGCTTTCCAAACAAATAGCCTTGGAATAATTCGTATCCGACCTCTTTCAACCATTCAAAGTCTTCTCGCTCTTCAATCCCTTCAGCAAGCGGAATTGCACCAACTTGTAAGGCACTCGATAAAAACTTTTTAGCAGCTGCCTGTTTTGTTAAATCACCAGATACCCCCTGTACAAATTTCATGTCTAACTTCATATAATTGGGCATTAATTGTTCAAGGACTTCAATTGTGCTAAAGCCTACACCCACATCATCCAGCGCGTAGTGTAAACCCCTTTCTCTGTAAAAAGTTAATATTTTTTTCAAATGCTCAATATCATCCACACTTTCTGTCTCAACTACTTCAAAGACTAATTGAGAAAAAGGGATCCCCAACTGAATTGCAAGTTGAACGGTAGTTCTGAGACAATGTTCGGGAGAGTAGATTGAAGTCGGGATAAAGTTAATGAACACTTTCTTATGAATAGCGGCGGCGTTCCTAACGGCAGCAATTCTGCAAACGCGATCTAGCGCATAAGTACGGTTTCTTTTTTTTGCTGCTGTAAATACTTTACTTGGAGCCACAGAATTTCCGTTATCATCTTGGAAACGGGCCAGCATTTCATAAGCAAAGACTTCTTGGCTTTTCGTAACGATTGGCTGTATGTGAAATGTGACGTTGTTTTTAAGTATGACCTGGTCAATCCATTTGAATTCTAGCAATTCAATTATTTCATTAATCGGTTTCCAGTCACTGTCGTCCACTTTAAAATAAATAGACTTTACTTCCATTACATCACTGAAATAATCGTATAGCCCCGCAACCGCAGCCTCTCTTACAACAATGATATTATCACGGGAGTTGACCAATAAGTCGTTACTTTTAAGGTAAGACATAAGTTGGGGAAGGTGAGTTAAATTTCTTTCTCCAGAAATACGGATTTTGTAAAACAGCTCCGTTGGATTGCATGAAGTACAAATGTGCATATAGTCTCCTCCTAATCTTTGGCTAGAATCCTCTCCATCTAGTATATAACAACCCTTATCATTTGTATAACGTTTTATAGTTTGGAGTGTACAAAGGTTTGACAAACTTTTATTACTCTGTTTTAATTGAGTTCAGAAATAGAAATGAATTGAGAAGTTAGGAAAGGGGTAACAGTTTTGAATCGATTAAATTAATGGATAGATAGCTGCTAAATAATCTCGAAAATGTAAACTACTTAAACCAAAATTACATAAGGATGTGAAGAAATGTTTTTAGCTTTAAATGAAATTAAGAAAAACAAATTACGCTTTACGTTGATCATTGGTGTTCTAATGCTCGTATCATACTTAGTGTTCTTTCTATCGGGACTTGCTACAGGCTTAGAAAATCTGAATCGTGAATCAGTTGATAAATGGAAAGCAACAGAAATCATTTTGACAGAGGAATCGGATAAGAGCATGTACCAATCTTCATTAACAATTCAAGATGCAAATGAAATCGATGCTGAAGAAATTGCCGTAATCGGTCAAATAAATGCAGTTGCCGGCAATGGTGATAATAAGACGAACGTATCTATTTTTGGGATAAACAAAGATGAATTCATTATGCCGAATGTGACGGAAGGCAAAGAATTTGCAGAAGGCAATGAAGTTATCGCCAGTGATGCATTAAAAGAAGATGGATTTAAAGTAGATGATGAACTGCAATTATCATCATCTGACGAAATATTAACTATTGTAGGTTTCACAGACAATGCAAGATTTAATGCAGCTCCAGTGCTATATGGAGATTTGTCTACTTTCCAATCAGTGAAATTCGGTGAAGCAGCAGAAGCAAATAAGGAAAGTATAAGTGGAATTGTTGTTCGCGGGGATGAACCAATTGCTGACATGAAAAATGATTCATTGGAATCCATTGAAATTGAAACATTTATACGGAGTTTACCAGGGTACACGGAACAGAGTTTAACATTAAACTTCATGATTTATTTCTTGTTTGGTATTTCAGCGGTCATTGTTGCAATTTTCCTTTACGTATTGACCGTCCAAAAAATCAGTATGTTTGGCGTCATGAAAGCTCAAGGTATTTCTAATAACTATCTGTCACGTTCAGTCATTGCACAAACATTTATATTAGCTGCGATTGGTGTGGCAGTAGGTTTCGGATTGACGTTAATCACCGGTTCATTTCTACCAAGTGCGGTACCAGTAGCATTCGATCTTGTAACAATGGTCATCTACGGACTCGTACTAATAGGAGTTGCGATATTGGGTGCGGTGTTCTCAGTTCTTACAATTGTTCGAATCGATCCATTGAAAGCAATAGGAGGGTAAATGATGGTAGTTTTAGAATTAAAACAAGTGAAAAAGACATTCGGCAGTGGCCATAAAGAAATAGAAGCAATGAAGGAAACAAATTTTACTGCAGACAGGGGTGAGCTGATAGCTATTATCGGTCCGTCTGGTTCCGGTAAAAGCACATTTCTAACAATTGTCGGCGGGCTTCTTACACCCACTTCAGGGTCTGTGATCATAAATGATAAGAATCTAGCGGATTTAAATGAGAAAGAGCGTTCAAAGATTCGGTTGAAGGAAATTGGGTTCATTCTACAAGCATCGAATCTAGTTCCATTTTTAACAGTCGCCAATCAGTTAAAACTATTGGACCAAGTTAAGAAAGAAAATATGACGAAAAAACAATTAGAAGAGTTATATGATGACTTGGGTATTGGGGATTTACGAACTAAATACCCTGCAGACTTGTCTGGCGGAGAACGTCAGCGTGTGGCAATTGCCAAAGCGTTATACAGTAACCCTTCCATTATTTTAGCTGATGAACCAACAGCATCTCTTGACTCAGATCGTGCCTATGAAGTAATGGAACTACTGAAAAACGAAACAAAGAACAAAAACACAACGACCATTGTCGTCACACATGATATACGTCTCGTAGACTATTGCGACAAGGTATTCAAAATGACAGACGGTGTACTTGTGCAAGAAAAATAAAGAAGTCTGGTGCCTTACTAATGGTTAAGGCACCTTTCTCCATACATAGAAAATGAATTATGTAGAGGGAATCTTGAAAAGGTGGTGAAATCAAATGAACAGTAAACACTTGGACAGTGAGAAGCTATATTATGCTTTTGTCTCAGGCGCAAATAGGGTTATTAAACATAAGAATGAACTTAATAGAATAAATGTGTTTCCAGTAGCTGACGGTGATACCGGAACAAACTTAACATTTACGATGCAAAATATTATTGAAGAAACACAAATGAAAGGCTCTGCAAAAGAAACAATAGGATCGATTGCAGATGCGGCATTAACAGGTGCGAGAGGGAATTCTGGTATTATTTTTGCGCAGTTTCTGAATGGACTTCATCTAGGATTGGACGATGAAAAGGAGATAACGTTATCTGGTTTTTCTGAAGCAGTAGAAAGTGCGGTACTCTATGCATACAAATCAATCTCCAATCCAGTAGAAGGAACAATTATTTCGGTTATGAAAGATTGGAGTAACTCTCTTCGTTTACTAAAAGATCGTGTAACCGACTTTTCTCAACTATTTACCATCTCGCTGGAAGCCGCCACCCAATCACTACAATCCACGCGTAAGCAGCTTAAAGTATTAAGAGATGCTTCAGTGGTAGACGCCGGTGGAAAAGGATTTGTTTGTTTTCTTGAAGGTATAACTAATTACTTTTTGAAAGTAGAGGTTGAAGAAACAGACTACGTATCTGCTGACGTGGAATTCAAGGATAGTGGACTTCATTCGAATGAGAATACAAAACCAAGTCACAGATATTGTACGGAGGCGCTTATAAAAGGCGAGCAGATAGATTTGGAAATGTTGAGAAATAATCTATTAGATCTAGGAGAGTCGCTGATTGTCGCAGGAAGTCCGGAGAAGGTCAAGATTCATATCCATACAAACCATCCTGAGATACTGTTTGATAGACTAAGAGAATTTGGAATGATTATTCAGCAAAAAGCAGATGATATGCTTAGACAATTTGAAACTGTTCATAGTAGGAAACATAAAATTGCGCTAGTTACAGATTCAATTGCTGACTTACCAAAAGATTTAATGGACAAGCACCAAATCCATATGATTCCTTTGAATCTACTTATAGGTGATAATAGTTATTTAGACAAATTGACAATTAGTCCTTCTTATTTGTATGAATCAATGGATGATGCCAAAAAATATCCGACATCTTCACAACCTACTGTAAAAGCAGTAGAAAGTTATTTGAATTCTATAGTGCCTTACTATGAATCAATCATTGTGATTACCGTCTCTAATAAAATGAGCGGAACATACGATACGATTGTCAATGCAGCGAAGAAAATTAAAAGCACCGGTGCAAAAATTGCGGTAATAGATTCGATGTTAAACTCAGGTGGACAAGGTCTAGTTGTTTTAAAGGCTGCTGAAGCGATTGAGAAAGACGTAGAATTTACGAATGTAATTGAAATAATTAACGATACAATCAAGAAAACAAAAATCTTTGTGAGCGTTGATACGTTGAAGTACATGGTTCGTTCAGGACGCATTAAAAAATATACAGGTCTTGCTGCTAAAATGCTGAATTTAAAACCTCTTGTATCCATTAATAACACTGGAGATGGCATAGTTATTGGTAAAGCAATTAGTGTGAAAGCTAATACTAAAAAAATGCAAGCTTTGGTAAGGGAAATTACTCGTACGAAAAAGATTGTCAGTTATTCAATCGTTCATGCAAATGCGATTGATCGGGCGAATGAATATGAACAAATTTTCTCGCCTCTTATAGGAAGAACACCTGAATACATCACTGAAATATCTTCAATTGTAGCTATGAATGCGGGTGTGGGATGTGTTGCAATTGCATTGACAACAGAATAAAGGAGGTTTTATGATGTCAGCTATTTATTTGGGTACGTTCATTACCTTGTTACTATTTTTCTTCATTTTTTTTCTGGTTGCTCAGAAAAAGAAAAACAACGGTCTAGTCGATATTGCATGGGGACTTGGATTTGTCATAGCGGCGATTTTTAGTTACTTTGCTGGAGGGTTCCAAACTGATCGCGCAACTCTCATAACAATTTTAACTATTATTTGGGGAGTACGGTTAGCGTATTACTTATTCAAAAGAAATTGGAATAAGCCTGAGGATTACCGCTATGTTAATATGAGGAAAAGATGGGGAACTAATTTTGTCTATTTAAAAATATTTCTAAATGTATATGTACTCCAGTTAGTATTGCTATTTATCATTGCGCAACCTATTTTACTGACAAATGTATCTTCTACAAAAGGTCTTGGAACGCTGGATTATATTGGATTGATAGTTTGGATAATCGGATTTTTCTTTGAAGTCGTAGGAGATAATCAGTTGAAATCTTTCATGAAAAAACCTGAGAATAAAGGGAAGTTGATGAAGTATGGTTTATGGAAGTATACGCGTCATCCTAATTATTTTGGAGAAGCAACCATGTGGTGGGGAATTTTTCTAATCGCCTTCTCTTCACCTAATGGATGGATAGGAATAATTAGTCCAATCATCATTACTTTGCTTCTATTATTTGTATCAGGAGTACCTTTGCTCGAAAAGAAATATAAGAATCATCCTGAATTCGCTGACTATGCAATGCGAACGAGTAAATTTGTACCAATGCCTCCAAAAAATAGTAAGCAAATTGGACATACTACGGATAACTGATTTGAAGGATGAGATGTAGTTGAAAAAAATAATTGTCTGGTTTAGAAAAGATTTACGAGTACATGACAACCCCGCTTTGTGGGAAGCAGCCCAGCAAGGAATGATTATTCCTGTTTTTATCTGGTCGGAAGAAGAAGAGCATGAAAACACATCAAACTTAGTAGGGCAATGGTGGCTTCATCATTCATTGATAGCTTTGAAAAAAAAGCTAGAATCAATTGGTTTATCCCTCATTTTTAGACGAGGTAGCAGTTTAAAAGAGCTTTCTTTACTTTGTAAACAAACAAAAGCAGATGCTGTTTTTTTTGGTGAAAGATATGAGCCATCTATTATTAGAAGAGATAACGCGATTACTCAAAACCTCTTTTCTAATGGGATGGAAGTTCGTTCATTTCCTTCAAATCTACTCTTCATACCTGGTGATTTACTGAATCAAAAGAATGAACCTTATAAAGTGTTTACAGCTTTTTGGAAAAGGACGATGGGGGAGTCTGTTAATCGTCCGCTTCCTATTCCAGTTGACATTAATCCATTCAATCAAGTTCTTCCGTCTCTACAAGTGGAAGAACTTGATTTGTTGCCAGTGAATCGCTGGAATGAAAAGTTCCATCCGCACTGGGAGCCAGGTGAAAAGGGCGCTATTACGAGATGGGAAAAATTTACCCATGATGGCCTCAGCCGATACGTTGAGGGGCGTGATATCCCCTCTTCAGATTCGGTTTCATTATTGTCGCCCCATTTAGCCTGGGGAGAAATAAGTGTTAGAGCAATTTGGTATTCAGCTAAGCGGCTGAACGAAACGGAAACAGGAGAGTACATGCAATCATCCATCGATGCCTTTTTGAGGCAGTTAGTATGGCGTGAGTTCGCATATCACCAGCTCATTCATTTTCCAGAAATGCTACAAGTCCCTTTACGTGAAAAATTCACAGCATTTCCTTGGCAGGGTTCTAATGAAGAATTTGCTAAATGGCAAAAAGGTTTGACGGGTTATCCTCTAGTCGATGCGGGAATGCGAGAATTATGGCAGACGGGTGTAATCCATAATCGGGTTCGAATGGTTGTCGCCTCATTTTTAGTTAAACATTTACTCATATCCTGGGTAGAAGGATCTAGCTGGTTCAAGGACACGCTAATTGATTTTGATGCGGCTAACAATGCAATGGGTTGGCAGTGGGTCGCTGGGTCAGGGATCGATGCGGCGCCGTACTTCCGGATATTCAATCCAGTTCTTCAAAGTCAGAAGTTTGATCCGGAAGGACTATATATCCGAAAATGGGTTCCTGAACTTGCTGTAATTTCTTCAAAGTATATCCATGAACCCTGGAAAGCACCCACAAATTTACTACATGAATCCGGTATCGTACTCGGAAAAACGTATCCGCTCCCAATCATCGATCATTCACTTGCCAGAATCCGTGCGTTAGAAGCCTATGCGCAAGTTAAAAATAAATCATAACACGTCCGTTGATTAACCATTTATTTGCAAAAATACTGGTGAGTCGGGCTTGATGAATTTCATTTTCACTGCACTATTTTCGGCCCGCTTTCGACTAACTATTCAGGATAGATTTACTGTGGGGACCGAGTGTGGCGAGAGGTAATACTGTTTAGCAAAAAGTATGCTCCTAATCATGTGATACCTTATAGAAAGTGACACTTCTTTACTAAAAAAGGGGAAAACCATATAGAAAGCTTCAGCCGCCAAAATTGCATCTTTGGCGGTTTTTCTCTAGCTTAGATGTCAGCTATTCTTTAGTCAAAAAAATTTTCTGCACTACGAATACTTATGCATTTGGAGCAGGGCGGATGAAGGGCCACCAGACGATTACCGAAAAAACTGTGTAGAGATGCGATAAAGTCGCATCTCTACACAGACAGACATCCCGGTAATTGTTTAGAAGCCATTCAACCAACGCAATCGGAAAATGCAACTATACAAGTAGCGCCCAGTAGGTGATTATGTTATTCACGGGAAAGGATAATGGATATTAGGATGACTCTCTGGTATCCGAATATAAAAAAACACCATTCAAATCTGAGTGGTGTTTTTTCTATTTTCAATTCACTTGTAATGAAACATCAAGCAACAGTGTGGCCGATGCCGCTAGAAAAGGGCTTGTAAGTACTTTAAACCGTGGGCCAGTTGAATTGCGGTCCATTTTAAACAAAATCCTATTTATGAACTGCACCCCTGCTGAATAATTGAAGCTGCAGTTATTAATGCGGACGGTCCTTTATTCTCTATATCTTATAGCTAATCCTTTTAAGAAATTCCTTGCGTATCTGTCAAGGCACTCTTTATAATTCTTGTGTCCTTCTTTTCTTAATACAGCACCTAATTCACCTTTTGTAATAACGACTCCTGCTTCTGCTAATATTTCGAGCATATCATCACTTGTTAATGCTAGTGCTATTTTCACTTTTTTTAGAAGGATATTATTAACACTTTCATAATTTTTTATAGACAGTGCTGGTTTTTCTGCTTGTCCCGTTTTTGGATCTTGTTGCCCTCTTTTAAAAATAATAAAGCCATTTAAAAATGAATCTAACATACTATTACTACACTTTATGGATCCTTCATTTTCAGCTTCATCATGATAATTGTCATTTGACTTAATGAGCATCATTGACACTTCTTCTTGTGTTACTTCAACGCCGCCAAGTTTAAATATCTCTACCATAACCGAGTCTTTTATATCGAGAGCATATCGTAGTCTAATTAATATATCATTATTATTCATGTATAAACCTCCAGTGAAATTGTACTATTTACGTAATTGAATCATCATTTTTAAAGTGGAAAAAGGCAATCAAAGTTAACTTAATAATAGCACATAAAATTAGTTTAACCTTTTTTTTGTTATATCAGACTTTAAAATAGACGAATTCCTATCCGCATTAAAAATTCAGGGTAAGGTGAGTGTGAAATCATAGCTTTCCTCATCAATGAAATCCCTATATAATATAGTAGAAACGGAATATGGGTCCCGGTTGTGGACAGTTTTAAATTTTGAAGAATTATTCTTAGTGAAGGAACAGGTGTAAAACATATGAGTTTATTGACTGTAGCAAATTTAAGTCACGGCTTCGGTGATCGTGCGATTTTCGAAGACGTCTCTTTTCGGTTATTGCAAGGAGAGCATATCGGCTTAATCGGTGCCAATGGCGAAGGTAAGTCGACGTTCATGAACATTATTACGCGTAAGCTAGAGCCAGATGCGGGAACGGTAAGTTGGGCGAAGCGGGTGCGGGTCGGGTATTTGGATCAACACGTCGCGTTAAAACAAGGGATGAGCATTCGTGATGTGCTGCGGACCGCTTTTCAATATCTTTATGACCAGGAGACAGAAATGAATGCGCTCTTTGCCAAGATGGCTGAGGTCGATGCAGATGAACTGGAGTCCCTTCTTGAGGAGACGGGTCAGATGCAGGAAGAATTGACGAACAATGATTTTTATATCGTCGATTCCAAAGTCGATGAAGTAGCGAACGGACTAGGATTAAATGAATTTGGTCTAGATCGGGACGTTCATGATTTGAGTGGAGGGCAGCGGACAAAAGTGTTGCTTGGTAAGTTATTATTGGAAAAACCGGACATTCTTCTTCTTGATGAGCCGACGAACTATTTGGATGTTGAGCATATTGACTGGCTACGCAATTATTTGCAGAACTATGCGAATGCTTTCATATTGATTTCCCATGATATACCCTTCTTGAATAGTGTTATTCAGCTTATCTACCATATGGAAAATCAGCAGATCACTCGATATTCTGGGGATTATGATGAATTTTTACGTGTGCATGAAATGAAGAAGCAACAGGTGGAAGCCGCCTACAAAAAGCAACAGAAGGAAATTTCAAACCTTAAAGACTTCGTGGCACGTAACAAAGCGAATGCAGCGACGAGTAAAATGGCCATGTCTCGCCAGAAGAAGCTGGACAAGATGGATGTCATCGAATTAGATGCTGAAAAGCCGAAGCCACAATTCTCCTTTAAACAGGCACGGACCCCGGGGAAATATCTGTTCGAAACAAAGGAACTTGTGATTGGCTATGATGAACCGTTGTCAAATGCCTTGGATCTTACGATGGAACGTGGGCAGAAAATCGCTTTGTCTGGTGCGAATGGTATTGGGAAAACAACTCTCTTAAAGAGCATTCTAGGAGAAATCCCTGCACTTGCCGGTTCTGTTACTCGTGGTGACCATCTGGAAATCGGGTACTTCGAACAGGAAGCCAAGTCGGAAAACAACAATACTTGTCTTGAAGAAGTATGGGAAGCTTTCCCGCATTTCACACAATACGAAGTACGTGCAGCCCTTGCACGATGTGGATTAACGACCAAACATATTGAGAGTAAGGTGAAGGTGCTAAGTGGTGGAGAAAAGGCGAAAGTACGTCTTTGTAAACTGCTTAACCGCGAAACAAATTTGCTCGTCCTTGACGAACCGACAAATCACCTTGATAGAGACGCGAAAGAGGAATTGAAACGTGCCTTAAAGGAATACAAAGGCAGCGTGCTACTTATTTCTCATGAACCTGATTTTTATGAAGGCCTTGTAACTGATGTTTGGAACGGCGAAAATTGGACGACCAAGATGTTTTGAGTGGCTTGAACTTAGGTAGTTGAAATTAATTCGAATAGAATAATGAACCAAACAAAAGTCTCTCACAATTTGCGAATTGGTGGGAGATTTTTGTTTGGTTATTTTTGATAGCCCTCCATTTGCACATATAAAATAGTACTGGTCGAATGCTAATCTCATTTTGCATAAACGATTTTATTCCGCCCCTTTTACTAGCTGAAAAACTCCTCTTTCATCGAAAAGCTAAAAAAGTATAGTAAATGTTGAAAAAATGCTATTGATAGCGCTTTCATATTGAATTTTCAGAGTTTATGATTAAGTAGTAAATACTTTTTATTCGAAAAGAGAGGGGTAAAAAAATGATTAAGAAATTTAAGGGGTTAACATTTTTGGCAATCTTGATGGTGTTCGCACTCGTCGCAGCTGGATGTAACAATGACGGAGGTAGTTCGGTTGACGTAGGTATCGTATTACCGACGAAGGATGAACCTCGATGGGTACAGGATGAGCAACGTTTCAAGGATGCATTAGCAGATTCAGATTATTCAACGGAAATTCTATTTAGTCAAGGATCTTCAGCGAAAGAGAAAGAAAATGTAGAGGCATTATTAAATAAAGGCATCAAGGTATTAATTATCACTCCTCATGATGGTGCGGCAGCTGCATCTGCAGTAGAAGCAGCGAAAAAAGAGGGTGTAACTGTTATTGCGTATGACCGTTTAATTACAGATACGGATGCAGTAGATTATTATGTAACATTCGATAGTTTAGCAGTAGGTGCTGCACAAGCACAGTATTTAGTGGACAATGCACAGGGGTCTGACGTTCCTCTTTACCTTTATGCAGGTGCGGCTTCAGATAACAACGCATTTTTATTCTTCGAAGGGGCCTGGAAAGTGCTTCAACCGAAAATTGCAGATGGTACCTTTAAAATTGCTAACTCAAGTGAAGCAGAGGGGTTAAAAGATTCAGCCGAACTTTCGCGCGACCAACTGGGAAAAATTATTGGTCAAGTTACAACGAACTGGGATGCAAATGATGCGAAAAACAAAGCGCAAACACACTTAACAGCTGCGGGTGACGACTTAAAAGGTGATGTTGCAGTTCTAGCTCCGAATGATGGAACAGCTCGGTCAATCGCAGACGTATTTGCTTCTGATAGTGTAATTTCAAGTTACTTTGTGACTGGGCAAGATGCAGAGAAAGCATCTATCCAATATATAATCGACGGAAAACAGTCGATGACGGTATTCAAAGACGTTCGTGCACTGGTGAAAGATGCGATGGGTATGGCAGTTGAAATCTTAGATGGCAATACACCAGAAACAACAGGTTCTTATGATAATGGTTCAGTTGAAGTTAAAGCGAAACAAACGGACGTAATCGTGGTGAATGAAGATAACGTGAAATCTGAGCTAATCGATTCTGAATACTACGAGGCAAGCGAATTCACAGGTTTAGAGTAAAAGTATCACATTGGAAAATGGAAAATAGTGATAGTGTAATCTATCACTATTTCTCCATTTCTATTTTGTTTGGGTTAGGGAGGCGATAGAATGAGCGAATATATTTTAGAGATGAATGACATATCTAAAGAGTTCCCGGGAGTCAAGGCCCTATCGAACGTGAATTTCAAAGTGAGAAAAGGAGAAATTCATTGTTTGGTTGGTGAGAATGGTGCAGGAAAATCGACGCTGATGAAAGTGTTGAGTGGAGTTTATCCATATGGCACATACGACGGAGATATCGTATTTGAAGATCAAGTTCAACAGTTCAATGAGATTAGCGATAGTGTGAAGGCTGGTATTGGCATCATTTATCAAGAGTTGGCACTTTTTCCGGATTTGTCCGTCTATGAAAATATATTTGCTGGCAATGAAGTGAAAAAGGGTCCGTTCGTTGATTGGAATCAAACAATCGTTCAAGCTACGCAGATACTGAAAAAAGTAAAGCTGAAGGTGACGCCGGAAACACTGATTAGGGAATTAAGTGTAGGAAAACAACAGCTCGTAGAAATTGCCAAAGCATTAAGTAAAGATGTAAATCTGCTGATTTTAGATGAGCCGACGGCAGCACTGAATGAAGATGACAGTGAAAATCTGTTAAAACTCCTAAAGGAATTAAAAAGCCAAGGAATTAGCTGCATTATGATTTCTCATAAGCTGAAGGAAGTTATCGAGATAGCGGATAAAGTAACGATTTTGCGGGACGGCAAGACGATTTGTACGCTAGATGCAAGTAAAGGGGAAGTAGCGGAAAATGTCATTATCAAAAATATGGTAGGACGTGAAATCGAAGACATTTACCCGAAACATCCTGATAAGAAAATCGGAGATACTGTCCTCAAATTGGATAACTGGTCAGCGTATGACACGCAACTAGGAAGAAATGTTGTGAAAAACATCAATCTTCACGTAAAAAAAGGCGAGATTATTGGGATCGCTGGTCTGATGGGGTCCGGTCGTACAGAACTTGCTCTTAGCATTTTTGGGAATCCGAAAAACTATAAGTTACAAGGGGATTTGGAAATTCAAGGGGCGCCAAAAGTACTGAAGCATACAAGTGATGCGATTAAGGCTGGTATTGCGTATGTGACGGAGGATCGAAAAGGAGACGGACTGTTTTTATTACAGGATATTAAGAGTAATGTCTCGGCGGCACATCTGAAAGGTATTTCGACGAAGGGGATTCTCAACTTAAATGAAGAAGTGAAGGTTGGTAAAGAGTACAAAGACTCGTTGTATATTAAAGCGAGTTCACTAGAGCAAATAGTTGGCAAATTGAGTGGTGGAAACCAACAAAAAGTATCGCTTGGGAAATGGTTGTTTACTGGACCTAAGATCTTGATCTTAGATGAACCGACAAGGGGAATCGATGTTGGGGCGAAATTCGAAATTTATACGATTATGAATCAGTTGATTGACGAAGGTATGAGTATTATTATGATCTCCTCTGAACTTGGTGAGGTGCTAGGGATGAGTGATCGTATCTATGTTATGGCAAATGGCTCGATCAAAGGAGAACTGGCCAAGAAGGAAGCGACACAAGAGGCGATTATGGAACTTGCGACGCAATAGGAGGGATAACGATGGGATTTTATAAAGAAACTAAAGCGCTCGTCAAAGCCAATATTCGAGATTACGGGATGTATATTGCGTTAATCGTTATTTTGTTAACATTTACGATTATGACGAACGGCTTGTTTATGTCTTCTCGAAACATAAGTAACTTACTGGATTCCGCTGGTTATATTGCGGTTTTGGCGGTTGGGATGACCCTTGTTATCGTCATTCGTCATATTGATTTATCGGTGGGCTTTTTAGCAGGATTTCTAGGTGCGATTACAGCCATTTTCTTGACGCAAATGGGCTTGTCAGTATGGATTACTATTCCGCTGATTTTAATTTTAGGTGCTATCATTGGATTATTTAACGGGGTATTAGTTGCTAAAATTGGAATTCCATCATTCGTTGCTACGCTGGCGGGGATGTTGATTTTCCGTGGTGCACTCCTTCAGGTTACAGAAAAAACGGGAACGATTATTGTTAGGGATGAACAATTCAATGCGATTGGAAATGGATTTATTCCATCGATTATGCAAATTAATGGCTTGCATCTACTGACGTTATTAGTAGGGTTTGTCGGAGTACTTTTATATATATACAATGAAATCGCCAATCGTCGTAACAAATTGACGTATGGCTTTGATGTAATGTCTAAGGGGATATTTAGTGTAAAGCTTGTTTTGATATCAGCGATTATTGCTTACATTACTTGGATTTTAGCTGGCTATAACGGTTTTTCTTGGACGGTTGTCATTATAATAATCGTTGTCATAGTTTATCACTTCTTAACGACTAAAACAGTACTCGGTCGTCACATTTATGCAGTCGGTAGTAATCCTGAGGCCGCGCATTTGAGTGGGATCAATGTACAAAAGATTACATATATCGTCTTCGGTTCCATGGGGATGCTCGCGGCGTTATCAGGAATTCTATTTACATCTCGGCTTCAATCGGCAACGACCACAGCTGGAACTCTCTTTGAGCTTGACGCGATTGCAGCGGCATATGTTGGTGGAGTATCTTCTGCAGGTGGTGTCGGTAAAGTAACAGGTGCTATTATCGGAGCCATCGTGATGGCCTCGTTATCGAGTGGGATGAACTTACTAGGTGTAGGAATTTCCTATCAATATATGATTCGCGGTGGTGTTTTAGCTGGAGCGGTAATCTTTGACGTCATGACACGGAAGCAACGGGGTTAAAAGAGAATAGTAGAATAACTGGGCACCCTATTTGTAGGGTGCCTGATGTCGTTTTGTAAGACATTGTTAATTCCTAGACAGGTTGATAAGATGAAAGAAACAAGCTTTAGGAAAGGGGAAGGGATATGCGGAAAAAAGTTGTTTTAATACTTGTCGCACTCATTATGATTTTTAGCTATTTGACTATTGTATCCGCAACTAAAGCGTATCGTTTAACTAGTGATAGGCCAGCTAACCTCCCCATTTCCCCGGAATCTATTCGTCTCGTGCTCATTACCCAAGAGCTTGATACTCCATTTTGGAATAAGGTTGGCCAAGGGGCATTGAAGCAGGCACAAGAAGAAAATGTTCAGCTTGAAGTGTGGGGAAGCTATGGAAATAACCAAGATGATTTTTTGAAGACAATGGAGATTGCGATTCATTCTAAGGTGAATGGTATTATCGTTCAGGGGCTAGATAATGAAGAATTTAAAGAACTGACAAAGGTTAAGGCGGCTTTTTATGGGATTCCTATCATTACCATCGCTAATGATGTACCAGTGGAAGAGAGCTTGCGAAAAACATATGTTGGTTCAGATCAATTTGGGGCAGGACAAATGGTTGCTCGTCAATTGATAAAAGAAATGGGCACCACAGGAGAAGTGATTATACTTGGTGATCAAGAGCAAGCATATTATCAAAAAGAACGTTTAGCCGGTATCCAGAATGTATTGGGTGGCTATCCAGACATCGAAATGATTGTTAAAGGAACGGCAGATGCAAAGGAACAAGTAATGACAACGACGCAACAGCTGATGAATGAAGTACCGCGAGTCACTGCATTTATAGCCATCAATGCAAATTATACAGGTCCAATGATTCAAGAGATCGGAAGACGTACTCAAGTAGAGCCGTATTATATTTATACCTTCGATGACGGCGTTGGATTAACTGCCCTCTTAGAGCAAGGCAAGATCGATGGAATTTTGGAGCAAAAGCCAGAAGCGATGGGCAGCGAGAGTGTTAAGCGGTTGATGGAGTGGATTTCTGGCGAGACCGTCCCGCTCGATTCAAATGGTTACCTCACTGAAACGCGCATGGTTGACGCGGAAGGTGAAGAACTATGATGACGATTCAAAAAAAGATTTGGATACTCGTTTCCGTTGTGTTGCTGATAATGGGAATTATTTGGTTGACGCTTACATCTTATAATCAGAAAACTCAGGAAAAATCCAATGATATTTTACAACGCTATTTGCGGATGAATGAAGTAACAACAGCAAGTCAGCAAATAATTACCAACTTAAATAACTATTTACTTGACCCAACAGCTAATCATAAGCAACAGATAGAGAAAAGCGTAGCCGTTATTGAGGAGGTACAACAGGATGTAGCGGAGTTGCGGAATGTGGAAAATGCATTTTCAATAACCAACTATATTCATTTAATCGATAGTCTTATTGAGACGACGAATCGCTCCATTATGTTTTCAGAGGAGCAAGAAATGGAAGGGTCGACGAACGAATTTAATGAAGCAAACCGTATTTCTATGTACATATCTGAAATGACCTTAACGATTTTAGACCGAGAGCTGAAGACCTCTAACCGGTTTTATCGAGGTATTATCAAGCAATCGGAGGAGTTGAAAAAGCTAGGAATCTGGCTGTTGCTATTGATTACTGCTGTGTTACTTTTGGCTATCTACTGGTTTTCACTTAGTATTACGCGGCCGATTCATCAGCTCACGAAGGCCGCTAACGCATTGTCTCAAGGTAGTTTTAATCAACAGATTGAAGTGAAGTCTAATGATGAGATAGCCTTTTTAGCAAAGACCTTTGATGAGATGCGTGTAAACATTAATGATTTAATAGTAGAAATTCAACAAAAGGCACAGCTCGAGCATGAGCTTCAGCAAAGTAAGTTGTTATTGAAGGAGAGTCAATTTAGAAGCTTGCAGAACCAGATAAATCCACATTTTTTATTCAACACATTAAACACATTGTCGAAAAAGGCGTATTTAGATGGTGCGGAGGAGACGAGCGATCTTATAGTCAGTGTAGCCGGCTTGCTACGTTATAATTTGAAGCGGATTGACCGCTCTGTGACGGTGTATGAAGAAGTAGTCGTTTTGAATCAGTATATGGAAATCCAAAAGGCTCGTTTTACGGATCGCTTACAATTTAAATCTGACATCAACGAATCGTGCTTAGATGTAAAAATTCCGGGACTAACCCTTCAACCCATCATTGAAAATGCGGTAATTCATGCTATTGAGCCGGAGCAGGATGGAGGCGTTATTTGGTTTAGGATTAAGAATGACGGTCCATGGGTCATCATTGAAATCGAGGATAGTGGACAAGGGATGTCCCCAAAGAAAGTGGAACAGTTGCTGAAGGGGCACATTATACCAATCGAAGGACATTCTACAGGAATAGGCTTTCAAAATGTGGTGAAAAGATTGCATTTATTCTATGGAATAGAGGATTTGGTCACGATTGAAAGTAGAGAAGGTCGGGGGACAAAGGTGGTCATACAAATTCCAAGGGCCAGGGAAGAGGGAAATGATGATGAAGCTTCTAATCGTTGATGATGAACCGATTGAGCGAGAAGGGATGCAGGCAATCTTACAAAAAGCGTTCCCTGAACTTTCCATTTACCAAGCAAGAAATGGGGAAGTAGCAATAGAATTAGCAGATACAATTCAACCAGATTTGGTCTTAATGGATATTAAGATGCCTGGTATGACAGGACTTGAAGCCTTAGAAAAGATTCAAGATAAGCATTCTACTATCAAATTTGTTATGGTGACGGCCTTTGATATGTTCGATTATGCGAGACAAGCGCTCAAGCTCGGTGTGAAGGATTACTTACTGAAACCCAGTAGAGCAAGTGAGATTGTTGCAACGGTAGGGAGAGTATTAGAGGAATGCAGGCTAGAACGTATTGCAGAGGCTACGAGCCAAATGCAGCATGAAAAGTGGCAAAAGGCGTTGACATTAGTGGAAACAGATATCGTGACACAGCTATTATTTGATCATGTTCATGAAGTTCATATTGATATGCTTGTCGAGATGCTAGATATTCGCTCTACTCATGAAAAGTTTGTAGTAGTAGTGTTGTTGCCAGAGGGAGCAGAACACTATTATGTGAGGATTAAGGAAAAGGTGCGTGAAGCGGGAAATGCTTGGGTAGGTGCGTTATATGGACGGCAGCTACCCATCATTGTGTTTCGTGATCCAGAGAAATCCTTTCGTTCGCAAGCAATGACATTAGCCAAAGCGATTTTATCGTTGGCTAAGGAACAAATGAGCTTAGACTGGTTTATTGGGATTGGTCAGGTTTGCGAACCATTAGACGAGATTCGTCAGTCGTATCAAGAAGCGCTTATTGCGACTATGGATACAACGCTAGCGGTCAAGAGTCGGTTTTATGCTGACGCTCCAGTGCTCAGTTTAGAGACAGATAATCAGGTTATCAAGCAGCAGCAGAAAGACTTTTTTGACCAAATTCGTTTAGGGGACTGGGTATCCATTCGCTCTGGGATATTGGATTTGATACAACAACATGAGAATGAGGGGAATTCACTAATTTACACGCAACAACGAATGCTTGAGTTGCTTTGGATTGCGAACAGAGTGATGGATGAAATGGGAATGGAAGCGAATGCCCCATTTTTTTCGTTTCAAGCACAGGACTATCGACAATTGCGTACGGAGACGCTACTGCTACTCGAACGGATGAATGCTGCCTATGAGGCACATTACGAACGAGTGGAGGCTGATAAGATACATCAAATTAAACAATTTATCAGTGAGCATTCACATAAAGATATTTCACTGAACATTCTCGCGCAAAAAGTCGATTTAAGCCCGATTTATATTAGTAAAATGTTCAAAGAGAAGTTGGGCATTAACTACATCGATTTTCTGACGGAGTGCCGAATTGAAAAAGCAAAGAAGCTATTGAATGATTCAGAGCGAAGCCTAAAAGAAATTACGTTTGAGGTCGGTTATCATGAGCCGAATTATTTCAGTAAGGTGTTCAAGAAAATGTGTGGAGTGTCCCCGAAGGAGTACCGAAAAACGTTAATGAGTAAAAAAGTCGAAGTCTGATAGGGGGCAAGTAGATGAAACGAAAGGCTATAATCGTATGGCTATTGGGAATGATTTTGATACTAGTTACTTGTATAGCTATACCAAAGCAGACATTGGAGACCGTTGAGTTAGAAGAAACGATACCTTTTAGTGCAATCGACAGTCCAATCCGTATTGGATTTTCGATGGACACACTACTTGAAGAACGATGGCTGAGAGACCGTGATTTGTTTAAAGAAGCCGTTGAAGCATTAGGAGCCGAAATCGAGATTGTCGCTGCGAATGGAGATGATGCGCTTCAAATTTCACAGGCAGAGGCGCTCATTCAAAGCGGGATCGACCTTTTGGTAATTGTCCCACATAATGCTGAGGCAACAGCCGCGATTGTTCACAAGGCGCATCTTGCAGATATCCAAGTAATTGCCTATGATAGACTCGTCAAAAATGCGGATCTCGATCTATATGTTTCTTTTGATAATGAACAAGTGGGCGAAATGCAGGCGAAAGCCATCACTGCTCTCGTACCGAAGGGGAATTACGTCTTTATTGGTGGTGCGATTACCGATAACAATGCACATTTATTGAAAAAAGGTGTGTTCAATGTGCTGCGTCCCTATATTGAACGAGGTGATATTAAGATTGTCTATGATCAGTGGACGAAGGATTGGACTCCAGTGAATGCACAAGCCAATATGGAAGAAGCTCTTCGGACAACGAACAAGCAGATTGATGCGGTAATTGCTGCGAATGATGCCACGGCAGGTGGTGTTATTCAAGCACTTTCGGCTGTTGGACTAGCAGGTCAAGTACCAGTTGCCGGACAGGATGCGGATTTGGCAGGAGTGCAGCGAATTGTTACTGGAACACAAACGATGACAGTCTATAAACCAATCAAGATGCTTACACAGGAAATGGCGAAATTAGCGGTTGCGATGGCAAAAGGTGAGAAAGTATCTGCTGAACAGAAAGTTAATAATGGGAAGATCGAAGTTCCTTCCGTGCTGCTAACACCAATCGCTGTAAATGAACACAACCTAGATAGTACGGTGATTTTCGATGGATTTCATTCATTTAAAGATGTGTATCAAGTAACATCGAAGTAAATCGGGTGTCCAACACTTAGCGAGAGACCATTTTTGGTAACTCTTGCTAAGTGTTTATTTTTCATTGCAATACGAACGTGTATTCTATATGATGACTAAAAGAGGAGGGAACGAGTGTGCGTGTTGAGTTGATTAAGTCAATGGAATGGAATCACGTCTCAGATATGATATCCGCGGTGAAAGACGATGCGATAGGCAAGCGAAGCATTAAAATACTACAAGTAGGTGATGTCTTATTTAGGGCCAATCGCTATTCACCAAAATCCGATTGTACATTTAAAATCGACACTATCCTTGCACTCGTTCCCGTTACTTCAAGAGAGCGGATTGTTGTATGATTGACTACGGTAAATTTCCAAATCGGCACATCGCCTGTATTGATATGGTGAGTTTTTATGCTAGTTGTATGGCTTCGTTGTATAGCTTAGATGTACAAAAGGTGCCGATTGCGGTCGTTGGGAATCTTGAAAGAAAAGGGTCTGTTGTGCTCGCGGCATCGCCTCCAATGAAAAAAAGATTTCGCGTTAAAACAGGTTCTCGTTTGTACGAAATTCCACAACACCCTGACATTAGGCTATTCAATCCAAAAATGAGTTATTTTCTAGAAATGTCGATGGCTATTACATGCCTACTTCATAAATACGTTCCGGCTGAAGCGATTCATGTCTACAGTGTAGATGAAAGCTTTATTGATCTAACTGGAACCGAAAAGTTGTGGGGCGACCCAGTGCAAACTGTTAAAGTTATTCAACAGGAAATAGTTGCGACGCTAGGCTTACCTTCAACGGTCGGCATGGGACCAAACATGTTAATGGCAAAGCTTGCACTAGATCTAGAGGCAAAGGATACAGGCTTTGCAAAATGGACCTTTGAGGATGTAGCGGGGAAATTATGGCCAATTTCTCCATTAAGTGAAATGTGGGGGATTGGTCGTCAAACGGAAAAAAATTTAAACAATATGGGGATATTTTCAGTTGGTGATTTGGCCAATGCCGATTTACAAAGGCTTGAAAAAAAGTTTGGAGTAATGGGCAATCAGTTATTCCATCATGCGTGGGGAATAGACCTCTCCAAGATGGGTGCACCAATTCTTGAAGGCCAGGTTAGCTATGGGAAGAGTCAAATACTTATGCGAGATTATAATTTGCGGGAAGAAGTAAACGTGGTCTTGTTAGAGATGTGCGAGGATATCGCCAGAAGAGTAAGGGAAGAATACAAGGCCGGACGCACTATATCGCTCGGTATCGGATATAGTAAAAATGCTTTTGGAGGTGGATTTCGTCGTTCTCGTACTATTGTGGAAGCCACAAACGACACAATGAAAATTTATAACGTTTGCAAAGAATTGTTGAATGAAAATCATGGCAATCAAGCCGTGCGGCAAGTCACCGTTTCGATTACGAAGTTAGAAGATGAGCGTTCAATGCAATTAAGTTTATTTGATACGAAAAAATGGCAAGTACGGAAGCTAGGTACAACAATGGATACTATTCGTACTCGTTATGGGGATAACGCTATATTAAGGGCGGTATCACTCACAAATGCAGGGACATCTATTAAGAGATCTACATTAGTTGGCGGTCATCAGGGATAGGAGTTGTACTATGATTAGGGACCGAGGAAATATTAAATGGACAGCGATGATGCTGTCGGAGCATGTAAGGGAGTTACGAAAATGGATGGATCAGGATAATTACACTGAAAGACCGGAACTAAACGAGTGGGATCTTCAATCGATTCAAGAAGAGCTTGAATTAGCGTATAAGAGGCAATGTGAAACGCTAATTAAAACCTGGGATAGTGGACGAATTATTCAACATCATGGGATAGTTGAAGACATCGATTTGAGGGAGCTGTGCATTGAATTAAAGAATCCGCTCGGTACAGAAATAATACGGGTAGCTGCTATTACAAATGTGCAAAGCATGGAGTAGAGAGACAATAACGCCAATTTAAAACTGATAATAGTATCCCTATGTTAAGGGATACTATTTATTTTGGAGGTTAATTAATGGGGTATAATGGTTTTTTGAGAGTTGAAATGGTTAACTTTATCGACCAATAAACAGTAAGAGGCATTCCGGACTAATTCAAACAAGAAAGTCCGTCCTTTTCAGTGGTCGGTATCGTGTCGTATCTGGATGGTGTTAATCGCAGGAAAAGAAAATAGCGGACATTAATCGTGAAAACATGTTAAGAGTATGTAAAGCTTCTTGATTACATCTTGAATGTATTATTTGAAATGGTATATTTGTCTTGTTGCAAAACAATATCGATATTAAGGGAATAGTGGCATAGAAGATAAAGTATTAAGAGGAGTCAATATGAAAAAAGCTAAATCAAATAGGGGATTAAAATCACTTTTGGAACTATTTTTAGTTTCAACACGACTTGGATTGACCTCCTTTGGTGGGCCAACAGCTCATTTGGGGTATTTTCATGAAGAATATGTACGAAGAAGAAAATGGATGGATGAAAAAAGCTATGCAGATTTAGTTGCTTTAGCTCAGTTCTTACCTGGCCCAGCTAGTAGTCAAGTAGGTATTGGTATAGGTGTTATGCGGGCGGGCGTTTTGGGTGGAATTATATCCTTCATTGGGTTCACAATGCCTTCAGTTATTGCACTTATTTTATTTGCCTTGTTGCTCACAGGGGGTGACGTCGGAAATGCTGGATGGATACATGGCTTGAAAATTGTAGCAGTGGCGGTAGTTGCGCATGCTATTATCGGAATGGCTAAAAATTTGACACCGGATTTAACAAGGAAATCCATTGCTCTATTCGCACTAATAGGTACTCTTTTTTTGCAAACAGCTTTTGCTCAAGTAGGCGTCATTGTAATCGCTGCATTTTTGGGGTTCATTCTGTTCAAGCAACACAAAGAAAATGATGAAGTGAGTTCGCAATTTCCAATCGCTAAGAGTGTTTCTGTGATCTGTTTACTGCTATTTTTCGGGTTACTCTTTTTGTTACCCGTAATCAGGGAAGTAACTGGATCCTACTGGGTAGCTATGTTCGATAGTTTTTATCGGTCAGGTGCTTTAGTTTTTGGTGGCGGTCATGTCGTCTTACCTTTACTAGAACAGGAATTTGTACCAACTGGATGGATAAGCGAAGAATCATTCTTAGCTGGTTATGGTGCTACACAAGCAGTACCAGGCCCTTTATTTACATTTGCAGCTTATTTAGGAACGGTAATGAAGGGCTGGCAAGGTGGTTTAGTAGCTACGTTTGCAGTATTCCTACCTGCATTCCTGCTTATTCTCGGTGCACTCCCTTTTTGGGATAGTTTACGAAGCAATCCTAAAATTAAAGGAGCCATCATGGGCGTAAATGCAGCAGTTATAGGGATATTAATAGCCGCTTTTTATTTTCCTATTTGGACGAGTTCCATTTTAGCGCCTATTGATTTTGCTTTAGCTGCCCTATTGTTTAGTATGCTTGCCTTTTGGAAGCTTCCACCTTGGATTATTGTAGTTACAGGAGCTATCGGTGGTTCATTACTGACACTATTATGAAATAAATAACGTCACGCATGGGGTTTTTCCTCAGGTGTGACGTTTATTTTATTTCTACTATTATTGTCATTTTATCATTTCAATCTAACTCGATAGACATTCATCACACAGATGGTGTACAATAAAACCAAGAAAACTAAAATGGGTTTTTTAGTTTTCTTGATAGTTGAAGTTGAAAACAAGAAATTTAAATGCATTTAAAGAAGGAATCGAGCATATTAAAAATTAGGGAAGAAGATTTATCTCCTACATTTGCATCAGTTATGAATTTAGAGTGTGAAAAAGGTTGGTATATATGTTGAACACATGAATACCTAAATAAACTGAATGAAGGCGCCACCTCGAGTTCAATGGAATTTTTATTTCGACGAAAGCTATATTGCTAAGATAATGAATGTGAGCATTAGAAGAGATCGAATCGTTAATAATGCTGTGACAGGCAATACAGAATACTATATACGTTGAATTAAAGAATCCCATTGAATCTACTATGGCGCTCAATAAGGAGAGTTGTAATTCGGGGGGCACTGAAAAAGTACGATATCCTTCAATCCCGTTGATTTCCGTTCCGAGCGGACGCTTTCCGCGGGCACGGCTTCAGCCTCCTCGTCACTGCGTTCCTGCGGGGTCTTCAGCTCGCGCTGTTCCCGCTGGAGTCGCCGCTCTTCACTACAATCAACTAGTTCTTACTATATAAAAGAACTTTTTCAGTTTCCTCTTAATTCGGGGTGTGGATAGTAGAACGCTTGGCGCTTTGGGGATGCCTTTGCCACGCCTGCGCTAGGTTGTTCATTATCGAGAGAAATGTGATTTTGAGATGTATATGCCGAGATTGTAAGGTGATTATTTTTGCTACTAATTCTATTCAAGAAAGACACACTTCAGGTTGCAGATTTCATCGCAGATAATGAAATGCTCTTTCTCACATAGACCATCCAGCGAAGGCGCGACTTCGTGGTAGCCGGAGCGATAAGACTGAAAGCGGTCTTCTTTCTGGCTTATCGCGGGAGGCATCCACAAAGCGTCCAAGCGGTATTGGGGGGATTCTAATTAGTTCTAAGTATTGGGACTTTTTCAGTGGCCTTCCAAATGCCCATGTAAAGCGTATACGCCGTATTCATTTGTTCAACATATATAGATGTTAAAGTGTTAGACGGCCATTATTAGTTGTATATTCTTATATAAATCTAGTCTTTAAATATGAAAGGAAAAATGATGACAGTAATTATAAATGAAGTTACAAAAGACAATATAAACGATATTCTAAAACTGCGTATTAATGAAAAACAACAGTCTTTTATTGAAACGCCGCAACAATGTTTAGATGAGGCAAAGGTATGCAGCAACTTTCAACCAGTAGGGCTTTATTGGGAAAAGAATTTAGTTGGTTTTGCTATGTATGGATTTTTTCCTGATGAAGGAATAAATGGACGAGTGTGGCTGGATCGGTTTTTAATCGATTCTAAATATCAAGGTCTTGGATTAGGAAGCATTATGTTAAGCGCATTAATTCAACGGTTAGAACAAGAATATAGTTGCAATGAAATCTATTTAAGCATCATTGCCGATAATCAAGGAGCACTTCACTTGTATCAGAAATTTGGCTTTAAGTTCAATGGTGAAGTGGATAGTAATAATGAAAAGCTAATGGTGAAAAGTTTATAATGTTTTTTGGTTTATCGTTTAGAACTTGACCTACTTAACTCTGTAGACATTCATCTCACAGAGGTTGTATAATGAAACTGGTAAAACTACAAACGGATTATTAGTTTCTGGGGAGGTCGAAAATTGAAAACAAGAATCAGAAATGCATTTATTGAAGAAACGCGAAATAATGGCATTAAGTTCACGATGGATGATTTGGCAAAGCGTCTTGGAATTAGCAAGCGGACGTTATATGAAAATTTTTCATCTAAGGTAGATATCCTTGACTCAATTATAGATATGACGCTCGTTGAGTTCGATGAACAAACACGGCGTATAATTGACAATCCAGAACTTACGCTGTTAGAAAAAATCCGTAAGGCGATTGTCGTCATGCCAAAATACAATGAGTTTTACGATCTCCGGATTCTGAACCAATTAAAACGGACTTACCCTGTACAGTGGGAACGGGTGAACCGTGAGTTGCATCAGTGGGATGATTTAAAGGGTCTTCTTGAAGAAGGGATCCGAACAGGTATTATTGTGGATCGAAATATCGATCTGCTGATGAAATTGATTATTGAAGCTTCGAATGCAACGCTCGACCGACAATTTTTTTTAGAACATAGTATTTCAGTTACGGAAGCGTACGGGGCGATTGTGGATGTGTTATTGACAGGTATGGTGAAGGAAAAATAAGGTGAGCTTACTGGCATTTTAACTGCCAGTCTATTTTTTTGACTGACGAAACTATAAAAACTAAAATCGTTTCCGTGTTTTATGGAACGACAAAAGATAAGGAATTGAATTGGTAATGAAAAAGGAACAAGTAGTAAATCGCTTAGATACGGAATCTGTTGGGAAATCTTTTTTGAGGTATTTAATCCCGTCGATGGTTGGGATGCTACTGATGGCTGTCAATATTGTGATCGACGGAATTATGGTAGGCAATCGCTTAGGCCCAGTCGCTCTTGCCGGGGTAGGGATTGCAGCGCCAGTTTATACGGTTTTTGTCGCGATGTCACTGTGGATTGGAATTGGTGCAGCGACCCGTTATTCCGCAATGATGGGAGCTAAACGACCTGATAAGGCGCGTGTTATTTTTTCACATGCCATTGTCTCTATATTTATTTTAACGCTGATTGTCGGGCTTACTGCCTTTGTTTTTAGGACGGAACTTGCGTATTTATTGGGCGCGAATGCCGACACATTTCAGTACACTGCAGGTTATATGAAGGTCATGTTGCTATTTGGATTCATCTTCACTGTTGAAAATGCATTCAGTATTTTGGTGCGAAATGACGGTGGACCGAACTTATCAATGATTGCACTTGTTGCTACGGCAGTCGTCAATATCGGATTGAATTATGTGTTTTTATTCATACTTGATTATGGTGTAGAGGGTGCTGCAGCGGCAACGGTCATTGGTGCATTTGTGGGGCTTGTCATATTGAGCACGCATTTTTTCAGAAAGAAAAGTAATTTGCGTTTTGTTCGCTTTAAGTTCAATCGAAAGCTTTTTCTATTAATATTAGTGATTGGATTTCCGAGTTTTCTTGCGGAAGTTGGATTTTCGGTCTTTACAATCTCGCATAATATTACGTTTGAATACCTCGCTGGAACCGCAGGCGTGTCTGCATTTACGATATTGAATTATGTTCACAGTGTTATGTTGCTGTTATTTTTAGGTATGGGTGCGGCGATTCAACCGCTGATTAGCTATTACCGTGGGGCAGGTAGCGAAATCAAGATGAAAAAGACTGTTCGTATGGCTATTGGGACAGCACTCGGGGCCGGCATCTTCTTTCTGCTTGTCGGCCAATTTGCAGCCGCTCCAATTGCAAGTTTGTTCGGCGATTTTCCAGAAGAAGTAATGAAAATTGCGGTTCCGGGTATTAAACTGTTCTTTATCGCCTATCTTTTTATGGGCACAAACTTTGTCATGATGACGTATTATCAATCCATCGGACAGATCCGAATGGCAACGTGGATTACTGCAGCAAGGGAAATTGTTGTTTTGCTAATCTTGCTCGCCATCATGCCACGACTATTTGGATTAACAGGTGTCTGGCTCGCTATACCAATATCGGAATTCATCGTTCTGATGACAATTTATTATTACCACAAAAAATGGAACAATTGAGATGTGACTTTATAAGGAATGTTGTAAGAGAAATAACCTATATATGTTGAATTAAAGAATCCTATTGAATCTGCCGTGGCGCTCAATAATAAGAGAGGTGTAATTCGGGGTGTGGATTGTAGAACGCTTAGCGCTTCGGCGACCCCTTTGCCGCGCCTGCGCTAGGATATTCATTATCGAGAGAAATATGATTTTGAGATGTATATGCCAAGATTATAATGTGTTTATTTTTTGCTACTAATTCTATTCAAGAAAGACACATTCCAGATTGCAGTTTTCATCACAGCTAATGAAATGCTCTTTCTCACATAGACCATCCAGCGCAGGCGCGTCTTCGTGGTAGCCGGAGCAATAAGACTAAGGAGGGATGCAGTTCAATCCCTCCCAAGTGGTCTCCTTTCTGGCTTATCGCGGGAGGCATCCACAAAGCGTCGAAGCGGTATTAGTGGGAATCCTAATTCATTCCAATTACTAGGGATTTTTCAGTGGCCTCCTAAAATCCCTTGTAAAGCGCATACGCCGTATTCATTTGTTTAACATATCTAGAAGGTATTGGGGGATAAATATAAAAAAAGTAGTGCAGACTAAGTGATTGGTCTGTACTACTTTTTTGTTGTAAGAAGAACAATTTCTTTAGGGTTATTTTTTCTAGTGAGTACATATAATTTATTTTATTAAATTATAAACTGGTATAGACAACTATACCGATTGAGTGTATAGTGAAAATTAAGAATACTAGACATGTTGAACAAATAATACCTATATAAACCAGCGAAGGCGCTGTAAGCGGCGGATTTGAATGGGATTTATTTCTATTTATACAGGATATTCAAAAGGGATGAGGAATTTGATGAAGACATTGTTGATTTCAAATATTACAATTGCCAATGCAACAAAGGATGGTATATCGGGAGACATTTATATAGAAAATGGCGAAATTATAGAAATCGCTACTTCTATAAATAAAGTTGCAGATATACGAATCGATGCGGCGGGTAAGGATTGGATTGTTGTGCCTGGTTTTATTGACATTCACATTCACGGTTCTTCAGGTTTTGATGTAATGGATGCGACGCCGGAAGCATTAAATGGTTTGGCGAGCGCGCTTCCCCGTGAAGGGACGACGAGTTTTTTAGCAACAACAATGACGCAGTCGGATGAAGCGATAGCAGGGGCGTTACGCAATGCGGGTTTATTCAATGCGGATGAAAGGCAAGCTGAAATGTTGGGGGTTCATTTGGAAGGGCCTTTTATTTCAGCTATACGAGCGGGTGCACAACCGGTTGAGCATATTACAACACCGTCTTTTGCCCTTTTTGAACAATGGCAAGAGCTGAGTGGTAACCGCATTAAAATTGTAACTGTTGCTCCTGAGGTGGAAAACGGTCTTGCTTTCATTGAAAAGGTAACGACGAGTGGTGTGATTGCATCTATTGGACATACGGATGCAACATCGGATATCGTTCGTAATGCGGTTGAGGAGGGTGCTACTCATGTGACTCATTTATACAACCAAATGAGTCCGTTACATCATAGAGAACCAGGGGTTGTTGGAGCTGCTTTTTTAGAGGATTCACTTCTCGTTGAAATTATCGTCGATTGCATTCATAGTCATCCGAAATCGGTTGAACTCGCTTATCGTCAAAAGACTTCCAATCGAATTATTCTTATTACGGATGCAATGCGTGCGAAAGGGCTTCCACCTGGCATTTATGATTTAGGAGGCCAAGATGTAGAAGTATCACACAAAGATGCGCGGCTTCGCGATGGAACGCTTGCAGGAAGCATATTAACGATGGAACAAGCGGCGCAGAATATGAAGGCTATTACAAATTGTTCATTAGCTGAATTAGTTGCAATGACCTCAACAAATGCTGCCGAACAACTTGGCCTATCCAATAAAGGCAGGATTGAGCCTGGAAAAGATGCGGATCTTACCATCATCGATGGGGAGTGGAATGTCCAGATGACTATTTGTAGGGGGGAAATTGCTTATACTAAGGAGGTAATGGGATGAAGGTAGTCGTATGTTCTAATTATGATGAAGTAAGCGTAAAGGCCGCACAATTGGTAGAAGCACAAATTCTTGGAAATGATCACTCGGTGCTTGGACTTGCAACAGGATCAACGCCACTAGGGCTTTATGAACGATTAGTTGAAGGTGTTAAATTACGTGGGATATCGTATAAAAATGTGTGCACGATTAATCTAGATGAATACCTAGGTCTAGATAAAGGGCATCCGGAAAGTTACCGCACATTTATGACTGAAAACTTATTTGATAAGATTGACATTGTAATTGGAAATACGTATATTCCGGATGGGACATCTGATTCAGCAGAAGAATGTCTGCGTTATGAACAAGTAATTGATAGCGTAGGGCCGATTGATCTGCAGGTATTGGGGATAGGAAGAAATGGGCATATCGGCTTTAACGAACCGGGAACGGATTCAAACAGTCTGACACATGTCGTTGAACTTGTTGCATCTACCCGAGAAAGTAACGCACGCTTCTTTACTTCCATTGATGAAGTTCCAACACATGCGATTACAACGGGCATCAAATCGATATTAAAAAGTAAGGAAATTATTTTACTGGCATCCGGAAAAGATAAAGCAGAAGCTGTGAGAACATTATTAAATAAAGATGTGACTGAAAGTTTTCCAGCATCAATTTTATGGAATCACGATAATGTTACACTTATTGTTGATAGGGATGCATATGAACTGGTTAAATCATAAGGGAAGTGAGTATTATGCTAGATAAACAGTCACCGATACCCATGTACGTCCAAATCGAGGACTATTTGAAAAATCAAATTCTGCAAGGGGATTTTGTAATTGGAGAGGCAATCCCTTCCGAACGTGAACTGACGGATACGTTTGACGTAAGTCGCATGACTGTCCGCCAATCCATAACGAATCTAGTAAATGAGGGGCTCCTTTATCGTGAAAAGGGGCGCGGAACATATGTAGCGACACCCAAGATTGAACAGCCTCTTAGTGGTCTTACAAGCTTTACGGAAGATATGCTGTCACGTGGGATGAAACCTAGTAACAAACTTATTAGTTTTGAAAAAATGATACCTGAAATAGATATTATGCATGAGTTACAGTTGGCTAAAGATGAAGAAGTATTCGTCGTTAAGCGAATTAGGTATGCGGACGACAAACCGATGGCGATCGAAAGGTCATATCTTCCTGTTAAGCTCGTCCCAAATCTTGAATTGAATGACATAGAAGGATCACTGTATTCGTTTATAGAGAAGGATAAACGGCTAATAATTAGCCATGCCTCGCAACGCATGGAAGCTGTGTTAGTGAAAAAGGAAGATGCAGAGTTCCTTCAAATTTTTATGCCTTCAGCAGTTTTGTTGATAGAACGAATCAGTTATTTAACGAACGATGTTCCGATTGAAATTGTTCGAAGTACATATCGGGCAGATCGTTATAAATTTATCAGCGAGATTCGGAGATGATTGAATGAATGCGTATTTCAAGGAAATCGAATCATTGATGAAAAAAGTTATTCAAGAAGAACAGCAATCTGTTGAAAAGATTGCAGCAGAGATAATGAAACGCCTTTCGCGTGGTGGTATTGTTCAGTTATTCGGCTCAGGTCATTCTCACTTAATAGCGGAGGAGCCGTTTTTCCGTGCGGGCGGTTTAGTACCAGTACGACCAATTATTGTCGAGACTTTGATGCTTCATAATGGGGCTTCACAGGCATCTACGAATGAAAAAGACCCTGAATTTACCCAAACATTTGCGGGTCAGCTAGACATTCGTTCTGAAGATGTAGTCATTATTATTTCAACTTCTGGACGAAATGTGGTACCAATAGATGTGGCGTATATTGCAAAAGAGTCCGGGGCTTATGTTGTTTCTCTCCAGTCTCTTTACTACAATGCGTCTGAACAGCCATCTAAACACCATTCAGGAAATAGACTTGAAGATGTTGCGGAAGCAGTTTTGAATACGCATGTAACGGTTGGGGATGGGCTTCTGCTATCGGAGGGAACACCTTATGCACCGGCTTCTGGCGTCATTGGGAATATGCTTCTTCATGCGACATTCAGTCGTGTGATTGGTATGATGATTGAAAGTGGGATAGAACCTCCAATATTTAAAAGCGCAAATTTGGATGGAAGCTCAGCACATAATGAGCAAATGATTGCTACTTATGGCAAGCGAATTAAGTTTTAACTTGATTCGACTAATCTATTAAAAGGGAGAGTTTAAAATGATTGAGAAAAATTACAAAGTTACTAGCAACGAGGGACTTCACGCCCGTCCATCATCCGTATTAGTTTCAGCGGTGACACCATTTACGTCAGATGTGAAACTTGCATACATGGAAAAGACAGTGAACTTGAAATCGATTATGGGTGTTATGTCACTGGGAATTTCAGCTGGGGCAGACATTAAAATCATCGCTGATGGTGAGGATGAAGAAGCATTAATGGCTAAAGTGGATGAAGTAATAAAATCAGAAGGAATCGGTGAGTGATTTCAACGATTTAAGGCATTCCACTTTTGCATGCTTTTAGCGTTTTGAATGCATCTATATATTGAACTACTAAAAACTATATAAACTAAGCGAAGGCGCCTTACAAGGGGTAGCCGAAGCGAAGTCAATGGGATTATTTATTTCGTCAAATATAAAACAAAGATGTTTCAAGTCCTTGTGAAAGCGTCACCGAGCTCTAGTCGGGTGACGCTTTACTGTTTTACGGGATAGCTCATCGACTTTTTTTACCTAATTGACCAATTATCAATGTTAAAACAGAAATCGCTGTGATATAGTGGGAAATGATGAAAGAAGGTGTGCGTATTGAGAAAGAAATACGGAAGACTCAGGAAAAAAGAAAATGTTATCGTCTTTCCAGGAACATTTGAAAAGCTTGTTGAAAATGGCCATGTAGCCGTCGAACAGGAGAACTATGAGTTAGCGGTGGAAGCATTTGACCAAGCTATTGTATATGAACCTGACAATCCGGAATTTCTGGGACCATACGCGGTTGCCCTTTATGAGACAAAAGACTTTCAACGTGCAAAAGAAATTGCAGCAAGGCTCCTTCATAGCGGAACCGCCGATTACGTCGATGCAATGGAGCTGTATTTGACAATTAGCATTCAACTGCAGGAGTACGATGAAGTTGAAATGACAATTGATGCGCTAATTGATGAAGGAATCGTTCCGCCTGATATGCTGAACAAATTCAATTATCTGCGGGAATTGAATGGTCGTTTGTCTGACCGCTATGCACAGGACGAGCCCAGCTATCGAATGGAATTATTCACACTAGACGAATTCATGAAGATGGATGCTTTGGCACAACAGTATGCACTGGCTTCACTTGAAGGTAGTGATTTAACTGATTTAGTCCCTTTACTTGCGATAATTGTAGCGCGGGACGATGTGGCACCATTAGCAATTACGTTCGCATTAACGCTACTGCATCAGACAGGGCACTCTGATGAACTTACAGTGCGGAAATTCGGCTGGGAGAAGCGTATTGTTCCAGCAGCTATGACATTACCTGGGCAAGATGATTTAACGAAACAAGTTCTTGAAGAAGTGGATCGTCGGTTACTGCAGGATCCATCTAGATTAGAAATGGCTCAAGGTCTCATTGAGAAATTTGCAATTACTGCTTTCCCTTTCGGCTGGGGGACTCATCAAGCAGAAGAAGTCGCAACAGCCTATGTAAACTACATAGAAAGTCTGTTTTCAGGTGAGCAGTTACCCGAGACAGCACTGAACTTACTTATTCAACAGATTGACAACGATTCGGACCTTTAACAAAGTGTGAAATCTGTTGAAAGATGAAGAGACTATGATATACTGAAATGGTTGTCAATGGAGTATATACGGAACAAAAGATATTGGCCAAAACGATTCGGAGGTATTTAATTATGTCAGTTAAATGGGAAAAGCAAGAAGGGAACACAGGGATTCTAACAGTAGAAGTACCTGCAGAAGCAGTAACGGTAGGTCTTGATAAAGCATTCAAGAAAGTTGTGAAAACAATACAAGCACCAGGATTCCGTAAAGGGAAAATGCCACGTCAAATGTTTGAAAAAATGTATGGCGTAGAATCACTTTACAATGAAGCACTTGATTTCATCCTTCCAGAAGCATATTCAAATGCTCTTGACGAAGCAGGCGTTGAACCAATCGATCGTCCTGAAATTGACATCGAGCAAATGGAAAAAGGAAAAGACCTTATTTTCAAAGCGGTTGTTACATTGAAACCAGAAGTGAAACTTGGCGATTATAAAGGCCTTGAAGTAACACGTCAGGAAACAACAGTTACTGACGAAGAAATCGAAGAGCAACTGAAAGATCGTCAACAAAAATTCGCTGAATTAGCTATTAAAGAAGATGGCGCAGTTGAAAATGGCGACACAGTGAAAATCGATTTCGAAGGTTCTGTTGATGGAGAAGTTTTCGACGGCGGAAAATCTGAAGGGTACGACCTTGAAATCGGTTCAGGTTCATTTATCCCTGGATTCGAAGAACAATTGGTTGGCATGAAACAAGACGAAGAAAAAGACGTCGAAGTGAATTTCCCTGAAGAATACCATGCAGCAGAACTTGCTGGTAAACCAGCGATTTTCAAAGTGAAAATTCATGAAATCAAGTCAAAAGAAGTTCCAGCACTTGATGACGAACTTGCAAAAGAAATTGATGAAGAAGTAGAAAGTCTTGAAGCATTACGTACGAAGCTGAAAGAAACTACTTTGGAAGAGAAGAAATCGGCATCTGAAGTAGCACTTCGCGACGATCTTGTCGAAGCGGCTGCGAGAAATATGGAAGTCGAAATTCCTGAAGTAATGATCAATTCTGAAATTGAACGTATGATGGAAGAGTTCGGACAACGTCTTCAATCACAAGGTATGAACCTTGAGCTTTACTTCCAGTTCTCTGGACAAGATGAAGAAGCACTTCGTTCACAAATGAAAGACGATGCACAAAACCGTGTTCGCGTTTCACTTGTACTTGAAGCGATTGGTAAAGCTGAAAACATCGTAGTTGAAGAAGCTGATATTAACGCAGAACTTGAAAAAATGTCCGCGCAATTCGGTATGGATGTTGAGCAAATTAAAACAACACTTGGTGGAACTTCTGTTCTTGAAAATGACCTTCGTTTCAATAAAACAGTTGAATTCCTTGTTGAAAATGCAAAGATTACTGAATAATAAAGTGAAATAAGGACAAGGTACGGAAGACCGTACCTTGTTTTTCATAGAAAGACATAGAATTACCTTCTTGAATAGGGAAGAATTCTAATTAGTTGATAAAAACGGGGGAATCTTGTAAGATTGTCACTTGAATAGGGGTGAGCATAATGTTCAAATTTAACGATGAAAAAGATAACTTGAACTGTTCTTTTTGCGGGAAATCCCAGGAACAGGTTCGTAAGTTAGTCGCTGGTCAAGGCGTCTATATTTGTGATGAATGTGTTGAACTTTGTGCTGAAATCGTTGAAGAGGAAGTCGGACTTGAAGAAGGTTTCGAGCTTAAAGACGTTCCGAAGCCGAAAGAAATACAAAGTATACTCGATGAATACCTTATTGGACAGGACCGTGCAAAGAAATCACTTTCAGTTGCTGTCTATAATCACTATAAACGTGTTAATTCGAACAGTAAGATTGATGATGTCGAGCTATCGAAATCCAATATCGTCTTAATCGGACCAACAGGGAGCGGTAAAACATTACTTGCTCAAACGCTTGCTAGAATCCTCGATGTACCTTTCGCGATTGCAGATGCTACATCTTTGACGGAAGCGGGATATGTTGGTGAAGACGTAGAAAATATTCTATTGAAACTGATTCAGGCTGCAGATTATGATGTAGATCGTGCGGAAAAAGGGATCATCTATATTGATGAAATCGATAAAGTCGCGCGTAAATCCGAAAATGCGTCCATTACACGTGACGTGTCAGGGGAAGGTGTCCAACAGGCACTTCTTAAAATTCTTGAAGGGACAGTTGCGAGCGTGCCACCACAAGGCGGACGTAAACATCCACATCAAGAATTTATCCAAATCGACACGACGAATATTCTCTTTATTGTTGGGGGAGCATTCGACGGAATTGAAGAAATCATTAAACGCCGCATCGGACAAAAAGTAATTGGTTTCGGTGCTGAGCCGAACTTGGTTATTGAAGAGGAGTCTTACCTTGCTAAACTGATTCCGGAAGATCTTCAACGTTTTGGTCTGATACCAGAGTTCGTAGGTCGTTTACCTGTTCTTGCAAGTTTGGAGCAGTTGAGCGAAGATACGCTGTATCAGATTTTGACGCTTCCGAAAAATGCGATTGTAAAACAATACCAAAAAATGTTTGGGCTGGACAATGTTGAACTGCGATTCGAAGATGATGCCTTGCTTGAAATTGCAAAAGAGGCAATCACACGAAAAACAGGTGCTCGTGGTCTGCGTTCAATCATTGAGAATATCATGCTCGACGTAATGTATGAACTGCCTTCACTTGAAGAAGTGACTGAGTGTGTCATTACTAAAGACTCCGTCTTGGGGCAATCAAATCCAATTCTTTTAACAGCGGACGGTACCCGAGTTCATCTGGATAATGAGAAAGACTCGGCGTAACGCCTGAAGGATGAAGCTGACTCCGATGACGCGCGTGAAAATGCGCTCTTCGGATGTCAGCTTTTTTTAAATATTTGATTGAACTAAAAGTTGGATATACATAATTAATGGAGGTGACTTCCGCATGTTAACTAATGAATTGAACAATATACCATTGTTGCCGCTGCGTGGGCTGCTCGTATACCCTACGATGATTTTACATATTGATGTTGGAAGAGAGCGCTCCGTATTTGCCATTGAACACGCAATCGCACAGGATAACCTTATTTTTCTTGCTACGCAGAAAGATATAAGTATAGAAAATCCGGAACCGGAGGATCTGTATAAAGTAGGGACATTGGCGTTTGTTAAATCGATGACACAACTACCAAACGGGACGTATCGTATACTTATTGAAGGAATTGAACGTGCAGAATGGTCGGATTATGAGGAAGCGGATCTTTATCCCGTGGTTAAAGTAATTGGTTATCCAGATGATGAGGAAATTGATGCTGAATCAGAAGCGCTAATGAGAACGCTACTTACATATTTCAAAAAGTACTCAAAAATCTCGAAAAAAGTGACAGAAGAAACATATGATTCTGTCGCTTCAATTATAGAACCGGGAAGACTGGCAGATACGGTCGCTTCTCATTTACCGCTGAAATTGGTTGCAAAGCAAGAAGTACTTGAAATAAAAGATGTCAATGAACGCCTTGAATGGCTTATGAGTAGACTTTATAATGAGCAAGAAGTGCTGAACCTTGAAAAGAAAATTAATGAACGTGTCAGGGAAGCCATGGAGCGAACGCAAAAAGAGTTTTATTTGCGTGAGCAGATGAAGGCGATTCAGACTGAACTCGGTGATAAAGACGGTAAAGGTCTAGAAGTAATAGACTTGACTGAAAAAATTGAGAGTTCCGGTATGCCGGCAGGTGTTAGAGAAGCCGCGTTGCGTGAACTCGACAGATATGAAAAACTACCATCTGCTGCAGCTGAAAGCGGAATCATCCGTAATTATATCGAGTGGCTCGTTACGTTGCCATGGTCCGATGCATCAACAGATCAGCTTGACATTAATCGCTCGGAAGAAATCTTAAATCGCGACCACGATGGACTAGAAGCTGTTAAAGAACGTATACTTGAATATTTGGCAGTTCGTCAATTAACGAATTCATTACGGGGACCAATCCTTTGTCTTGCGGGTCCACCAGGTGTCGGAAAAACGTCTTTAGCTAGGTCTATTGCAGAATCTCTAGGTAGGAAGTTTGTTCGAATCTCACTTGGCGGAGTGCGTGACGAGTCGGAAATTCGTGGTCATAGACGGACATATGTGGGCGCAATGCCTGGGCGAATTATTCAAGGTATGAAAAAAGCTGGCAAGATTAACCCCGTGTTCTTACTGGATGAAATCGATAAGATGTCGAATGACTTCCGTGGGGATCCATCGTCCGCGATGCTTGAGGTGCTTGACCCAGAACAAAACAATAAATTTAGTGATCATTACATCGAAGAGCCTTATAACTTATCGAATGTTTTGTTCATTGCGACTGCCAATGATTTAAGTGCAATTCCGGGACCACTTCGTGACCGGATGGAAATCATTTCAATTGCCGGTTACACAGAAATTGAGAAGCACGCTATTGCGAAAAATCACTTGATCCCGAAACAGTTGAAAGAGCACGGACTGACAAAATCGCAGGTTCGTATCAATGATCCTGCGATTCAGGACATTGTAAGGTATTATACACGCGAGGCAGGTGTACGTGGCCTAGAACGACAAATTGCTGGTATTTGCCGTAAAGCTGCGAAACTGATTGTCACGGGAGAGAAGAAAAGTATAACGGTTAGTTCTAAAACACTTGAATCTCTTATTGGTAAAAAGAAATACAGGTATGGACAGGCGGAGACAGTGAATCAAATAGGCGTCGCGACAGGACTTGCTTATACGCAAGTTGGTGGAGATACATTGCAGATTGAGGTTTCTTTATCGCCAGGAAAAGGTAAACTTATACTGACGGGTAAACTTGGAGATGTTATGAAAGAGTCTGCCCAAACTGCATTGTCCTACGTGCGTTCGAAAACGGTGGAATTCGGTATTGATCCAGATTTCCATGAAAAGTGTGATATTCATATCCATGTACCTGAAGGTGCGATCCCTAAAGATGGTCCTTCAGCCGGTGTGACGATTGCTACATCACTGGTCTCTGCATTGACTTCACGGCCAGTACGCCGTGAGGTCGGGATGACTGGTGAAATTACACTGCGCGGTAGAGTTTTACCGATTGGTGGCGTGAAAGAAAAAACATTAAGTGCCCATCGAGCTGGCTTGACGACGATTATCTTGCCAAAAGAAAATGAGCGCGACATCGAAGATATTCCAGAAAGCGTCCGAGAGGAACTGACATTTAAACTCGTTTCTGACGCAGAAGAGGTCCTCGAAATTGCATTGGAGGAGACTTCCAAATGAAAGTCCATAACGTAGAAATGATAATGAGTGCTGTACGCCCCGAACAATATCCGGCGGAAGGGTATCCGGAATTTGCGTTAGCAGGCCGGTCGAACGTCGGTAAATCATCTTTCATAAACAAGATGATTGGTAGAAAAAGCCTTGCTCGAACTTCTTCGAAGCCAGGTAAGACACAAACATTAAACTTTTATAAAATTGAAGAGCAATTATTTTTCGTCGATGTACCGGGATACGGGTATGCAAAAGTATCCAAGTCTTCTCGTGAAACATGGGGGAAATTCATTCAACAATATATGACTGAACGGGAGCCACTTCGAGCTGTCATTCAAATTGTAGATTTACGCCACGCTCCAAGTGCTGATGATTGTGCAATGTACGATTTCCTTGTAGAGAATAATATGCCTGCAATCATCATTGCGACGAAAGCGGACAAGATTCCAAAAGGGAAATGGGAAAAGCATAAAAAAGTCGTTCGTGAAACGCTTGCAATGCGACCATACGATGCATTAATTGTCTTTTCATCTGAAAAGGGAATCGGAATGGACGAAGCATGGAAAGAGATTGAAAGCAGAATGTAATTGTAGAATTGGAAAATCCGGAAGACGAGATATACATCGTTTTCCGTTTTTTTATAGTGTGCTGGCGCACAGTTTAGTAATTCAGTCGTATACTATAATAATTTGTTCTTCAGTTTTCTTATCCAGTCGTATAGTTTAGCCAATCTGTCGTATAGTATTAGTAATCGGTAATGCAGTTCCAATAAATTTGATTTAGGATTGCACATTAATTGCATGTGAAATCGAAGGCTGTTAGGATTAGATTATAATCATTATAAATAGTTACGTTTAACCGTTCGTAGTCATAGGTTGTTCACAATTTCCAACAAGAAAAGTGATAACTATATGGTATAATGGGAAGCGTGAAATAGAACGTGAGAGGTGTGAACACCTGATGCATACAATCGTAATCGGTGTCAATCACCGGACAGCACCTGTTGAAATAAGAGAGAAATTATCTTTTATTGAAACAGAACTGCCGCAGGCGATGCAAACATTGCAACAGCAAAAAAGTATATTAGAAAATATTATTATATCAACTTGTAATCGAACTGAAATTTATGCAGTTGTTGATCAGTTGCATACGGGTCGTTATTACGTGAAGAATTTCTTGGCTGAGTGGTTCGATTTGCCACTTGAGTCTTTCTCTTCTCATTTAATTATCATGGAAAATGATGGTGCGATTGAGCATCTGATGCGCGTATCGGCAGGCATCGATTCTATGGTACTTGGTGAGACACAGATTTTAGGTCAAGTGAGGGACAGTTTCCTTGAAGGCCAAACAATTGGTACAACAGGTACTGTTTTCAATGAGCTATTTAAACAAGCCGTAACGCTTGCGAAAAAAGCACACACTGAAACTGCAATTGGCGATAACGCTGTCTCAGTTTCCTATGCTGCTGTAGAACTCGGTAAAAAGATCTTCGGTACATTGGACCAAAAGCATGTGGCCATTCTTGGAGCAGGCGAAATGGGTGAACTTGCCGTTAAGAACTTGCACGGAAGCGGTGCAAGCAAAGTGACTGTTGTTAACAGGACACTGTCGAAAGCGGAAGTCCTTGCCGATAAATTCGGAGGTGTTGCGAAGTCGATGCAAGAACTGCAATGTACACTTCTTGAAGCAGATGTACTGATTAGTTCAACAGGTGCAAACGACTTCGTTATCGATTTTGAACTTATGCAGTTAGTAGGTCGGTTGCGTAAAGGAAGACCAATATTTATGGTAGATATCGCAGTACCGCGGGATCTGGATCCACGTATCGGCGATCTTCCAAATGTTTTCCTTTACGATATCGATGATTTACAAGGAATTGTGGAAGCGAATCTCGCGGAAAGAAAGCGAGCAGCCGAAGAAATTGGCCTTATGATTGAGCAGGAACTTGTCGTATTTAAAGAATGGGTTGCTACACTTGGAGTGGTTCCGATTATATCGGCACTTCGTCAAAAAGCGAATCGCATCCAATCGGAGACAATGGCGAGTATTGAAAACAAAATGCCAAATTTAACTGAACGTGAAAAGAAAGTATTAAGCAAGCATACGAAATCTATCGTTAATCAATTATTGAAAGATCCTATTCTACAGGCGAAAGAGCTGTCAATGGATCCGAAAGCATCCGAAAAGCTGGAATTGTTCCAGCAAATATTCGGTATTGATGAAGATGTAGTAAATGAGAAAGAAACGCTTGCAAAACAGGCGAAACAACGGTTAAAAGTCAGAGCTGAAAGACATGCGACGGCACAACCGGATTTGACATTTTGAACGTTTGTCAAAGGGGCGTTTCCGCATCAGTGTGATACACTATAGATGCAGAAACGCCCCTATTAGTTCGGAAAGGCAGAGAGGTTATCATGGCTGAAATGATGATGGCGAGACTGCATGAAGTAATGGTCGTACTCTATGCAGTAAGCCTTGTTTTTTATTTTATAGATTACTTGAATAAGGATACGTTTGCACACCGAAGCGCTTTTTGGATTTTAACCGTCGTCTACTTTCTACAAACATTCTTTCTTGTGATGTATATAATCGAATGGCAAAGGTTCCCTGTACTCACTCTTTTTGAGGGGATTTACTTTTACGCTTGGTTGTTGATTACTTTATCAATTGTCATGCATCTGTTTTACAAAGTTGGTCACGCCGTCTTTTTCTTAAATGTGATTGGATTCATATTTATGACAATTCATACATTTGGACCTGAACAAATTGAACAGTCGCCGATAGGGGAAGCGCTTATTTCAGAGCTGCTATTCATCCATATTACATTCGCGATTTTGTCTTATGCAGCGTTTGCGATGTCATTCGTTTTTTCGATACTCTATCTTCTTGTTTATAAAGTTTTAAAGAAGAAGAAATGGTCAAAACAATTTAATAGGCTTCCTTCTCTTCATCAAACAGAGATAGGCATGAAGGCGTCTCTTTATACAGGTATTCCGTTTCTGCTCGTCAGTTTAATTCTCGGCATGCAGTGGGCGATAGTTGCACTCGATGTATGGTCCTTTTTTGATATGAAGATTATTGGTTCATTTATCCTTCTTGCCATTTACGGTTCTGTATTATTCTTGAAGCGAAGTGGCAAGCTAACAGGAAACGACTTTGCATGGGCGAACGTATTTGCATTCCTTTTTGTTATCATCAATTTTTTTCTTGGAAGTAAGTTATCCGGGTTCCATTTTTGGTTATAACTTAATACAGCTTGGTTTCAAACCCCGGCTGTATTAAGTTAAAGCCTCTGGCGGATGCTACAGATTTTTTGGGGATTTATTATCAAGCAAACTCGAAAAAATCTGAACACAAATACGCCAAGGTGTATTCGATTAAGAAAGGTTGGATTAATTAATATGAGAAAAATAATCGTAGGTTCAAGAAGAAGTAAACTTGCATTGACACAAACAAACTGGTTTATAGACCAGATGAAAGCTGCCGGTGCTCCATTTGAATTCGAAGTGAAAGAAATCGTTACAAAAGGAGATCAAATCCTAGATGTAATGCTATCGAAAGTTGGCGGTAAAGGGCTTTTCGTGAAAGAGATTGAGCAGGCATTATTTGATAAAGAAATCGATTTCGCAGTACATAGCATGAAAGACATGCCAGCTGTTCTTCCAGAAGGACTTGTTATCGGTTGTATTCCTCCGCGTGAAGATGCGCGCGATGCATTCATTTCGAATGGTCATGTGAAATTCATGGACTTACCAGTAGGTGCTAAAGTTGGAACGTCTAGTTTACGTCGTAGTTCACAATTACTGCTTCTGCGTCCCGATCTTGACATCCAATGGATTCGTGGCAATATCGATACACGTCTGAAAAAAATGGTTGACGGTGAATACGATGCGATTCTTCTTGCGGCTGCCGGCATGAAGCGAATGGGCTGGAGCGCGGATGTGACTACGGAATATATGTCCGTTGAAGATTGTATTCCAGCAGTAGGACAAGGGGCACTAGCAATTGAATGCCGTTTTGATGATAAAGAGTTACTTGCAGAACTTGCGAAATTAACGGATGAAAAAACATGGAAAGAAGTTGAAGCAGAGCGTACTTTCCTAACTGAAATGGATGGTTCGTGCCAAGTTCCGATTGCCGGATTTGCGCAATATAACGGTAGCGAAGTCGAATTGACGGGCTATATTGCTTCTCCAGACGCAACACAAGTGTTTAAAAAGACTTTCTCAAGCACGGATCCCGTTGAAGCGGGTATGGAAGTTGCAAAAATATTGCGTGCCGAAGGGGCTTCAGAAGTGATTGAGAAAGTGAAGGCGGATATGGATGCGTGATCGTCAACCGCTGTTAGCTGAAACGGTCATCTTTACAGGGACTCCGAAGTCTAAAGATGTCTTTGAATTGGTAAAGCGCTACGGAGGGACGCCTGTTTCATTGCCGCTTATCCAAGTGGCGGAGTTAGTGGAACAGACAGATGAACTTCGTTTGACCGCTTGTCCGATGTATGATTGGTTAATATTCACAAGTCAAAGTGCGGTTGCGGCGTTTGGTGCAAAACTCAATCGTCATGGTGTTTCTTCGGAATCAATTCCAGCGAAAATAGCAGCCGTAGGCACTCGAACTGCAGAAGCGCTTGAAAAAATTGGTTTTACAGTCGATTTCATCCCAACCGTGTTCAGTGCAGATACATTCGTAAAGGAATTTAATCCTGCTGAAACAGATATTCGACGTATTCTTTTTCTACGCGGATCAATTGCAGGCGTCACCATCAAAGAGGAAATTCCTTTTGAAGTGGATGAATGGACAGTTTATGCGACAGAGCGTGCAAATGATTCCATCGATTCACTAGTAGATTTATTGCAACAACAACAGCATTTGAGCGTTTTATTCGCAAGTCCTTCGGCGGTTGAAGTTTTTGCTGAAGAAGTGGCTCCGCGGACAGGTTGGAACGGCTTTACAATCGGGGCTATCGGACATGTGACGGAAAAAGCATTGCTAGAAGTTGGTGCGGTCGTTCATGTTAGACCCGATACATACACACTTATGGATCTCGTCGAGAAATTGGCGGGGCGAAAGGAAGGGTAATTTTGGATACTTTACAATTCAGACGCAACAGACGTTTGCGCACATCAACTACATTGCGTTCTATGGTGAGAGAAACTGTTCTGAGGAAAGAGGACTTCATCTATCCGATTTTTGTTATAGATGGGGAAGACATCAATAATCCAATCGCTTCTATGCCGGGTGTGTTCCAGAAATCACTCGACCATTTTACAATTGAACTCGATGAAGTTGTGTCACTTGGAATTCCATCAATTATTTTATTTGGTCTTCCGGCAACTAAGGACGAATTGGGGTCGGAAGCTTATTCTGATCAAGGGATTGTCCAAAAAGCCACTCGTTTAGCGAAAGAACGTTATCCTGAACTTGTCGTCATTGCGGATACTTGCCTGTGCCAATATACAGATCACGGACATTGCGGTGTTCTAGAAGACGGTAACGTATTAAACGACCCATCATTGGAACTGTTGACGCGTACTGCAGTAAGCCAGGCGAAGGCAGGCGCGGACATCATTGCGCCGTCGAATATGATGGACGGTTTTGTAGCAGCTATTCGCCAAGGGTTAGACGCAACTGGTTTTGAGCATATCCCGATTATGTCATATGCAGTGAAATATGCATCCGCTTATTACGGACCATTCCGTGACGCTGCGGAATCTACTCCTCAATCAGGCGATCGCAAAACGTATCAGATGGATCCAGCAAACCGCATAGAAGCAATGCGTGAAGCGGAATCAGATGTTGCAGAAGGTGCTGACTTCCTAATCGTTAAACCGGCGCTTTCGTATCTCGATATCATGCGTGATGTCAAAGACAATTTTACATTGCCAGTAGTTGCATACAATGTGAGCGGCGAGTATGCAATGGTTAAAGCAGCAGCGCAAAATGGTTGGATTGATGAAAAAGCAATCGTTCTTGAAACGTTGACAAGTATGAAGCGTGCGGGTGCGGATCTCGTTATGACGTACCATGCGAAAGATGCGGCACGCTGGCTGGAGGAGAAATAATTGGGTAGAAATTATGAAAAGTCGAAACAAGCATTTGCTGAAGCGGTAAATCTTATGCCAGGAGGAGTTAACTCTCCTGTTCGTGCATTCAAATCTGTCAATATGGACCCGATTTTCATGAAGAGCGGAAAAGGCGCTATTCTTACAGACATCGATGGCAATGAATATATCGATTATGTACTATCTTGGGGTCCGCTTATTCTCGGTCATTCTGATCAAGACGTAGTTGAAGGCATTAAGCGCGTTGCAGAAACTGGAGCAAGCTTTGGTGCACCAACGTTAGCGGAAAATGAACTTGCGAAACTTGTTATTGAACGCGTTCCTTCAATTGAAATGATTCGTATGGTGTCATCCGGTACGGAAGCAACGATGAGCGCACTACGTTTGGCGCGCGGATATACTGGTCGCAATAAGATTTTGAAATTTGAAGGCTGTTACCACGGTCACGCTGACTCACTGCTCATTAAAGCGGGTTCTGGCGTTGCGACACTTGGCCTACCAGATAGCCCAGGTGTGCCTGAATCGGTTGCGAAAAACACAATCACTGTTCCTTATAACGATTTAGAAAGCATTAAAGTCGCAATTCAAGAATTTGGTGACGACTTAGCGGCAATTATTGTTGAGCCTGTCGCGGGTAATATGGGTGTTGTCCCACCTGAACCAGGTTTCCTTGAAGGATTGCGTGAGTTGACAGAGAAAAACGGCACGCTTCTTATTTTTGATGAAGTAATGACGGGCTTCCGTGTTGGCTATAATTGCGCACAAGGTTATTACGGTGTGACGCCGGATATTACATGTCTCGGAAAAGTAATTGGCGGCGGCCTTCCAGTTGGTGCATATGGAGGGAAACGTGAAATTATGGAAAACATGGCTCCTGCAGGAACGATTTATCAGGCAGGAACTTTATCAGGTAATCCACTGGCGATGACTGCAGGTATTGAAACGTTGAAAAAACTAACGCCTGCATCTTATGAACACTTCATTAAACTTGGTGATCAGCTAGAAGCCGGTTTCCGTTCGGCGGCTGAAAAGTTTGATATCCCGCACACGGTAAACCGTGCAGGCTCGATGATCGGCTTTTTCTTCACCAACGAAAAAGTGTCGAATTACGACAAAGCGAAAACGGCTGACCTTGAATTATTTGCTGATTACTATCGCTTAATGGCTGAAGAGGGTATCTTCCTTCCACCATCTCAGTTTGAAGGCATGTTCCTATCAACTGCGCATACAGAAGCGCATATTGAGAAGACAATTGAAGCGTTCCATACGGTGTTTGCTAAACTTCGTGCGTAAAAAAAGCTTAGTCAATTCAAATGCGAATTCGATAGTTGTGTTTGTTTTAATAATAAAGACAATATCCTCCGACTAGTTTACTGGTCGGAGGATATTTGCGTTCGATCTATTTAATCTTCTATTGTAACCATGCCGCGCATACAATTGTTTGTGAAGGAATAGAAGGAGGGAACAGGTATGGAGAAAAAACAGTGGTCAATGGAGGAAAGTTTCTATTTCCCAGAACATGCTGGCGTACCGACGGGTGTACAGTCAGTCACAGTGACGCCAAGGTATACTGAAGAGCGTACAGAAGACTCAGTCCGGTTGACAGGCATTTATCATATTGCGGCGAATGTCGAATTCGGTGAAGGGCTAAGGGCGGAGGAATGGGACGATTCATTTATCCTCATTGACGATGTCGAAGTGGATGGCAAAGATGGTTATTTTGAATACGCGGTACCGCTTAATATTGACTTGCCTTCAGTAGCAGAAAGCCCACTTGAGATTGTAACAACGCAAGCAACAGGTAAATCAGACGGACAAGGTACTTATGGGGTCGTCTGGAATGTAGAATGTACGTACACAGAAGCGGTTGCAATAGTGGAAGAGCCTGAGGAAGTGCAAGTGCAAGTAGCGGTTACGGTTGCAGCGCCCATTGTAGCAGCAATTGACAGCACTCCGTTAGACGAGATGGACGAAGTGCTGTCGTTCATTGCGGAGCTTACGGATGGCATATCGACGACAGCCTACCGTTCAAATGATGTTTTTGTAAAGAACGAAAGCTAAACCACACAGGAAACAGAACAGTAGAAAGTCGCCTGTCGTCGGTATGATCAATAATCGTACCAACTGAAAAAGGCAAATAGGGATAATGATTCCTTTACAGTAAAATCGACATCTTCGAAGCCAAGGAGGAAGTAGGTAAGGGTTATATCCTCTACGCATAACACAATCCTTTCGTTATATACTTGACGAGCAACCGGTTATTCCGTTACAATTATTGCAATTGCATATGGATGCGATGATTGGGATAGTACGTGAATGGATTAGACTAAAGAGAGGGTTCGAGTGCTGAAAGGACCTGTCGATTATTTACCGAATGTAACCCATGAGCAGTTTCCGTGAAAGTATGTTCAAAAAGAAAAGTATTTTTGAGCGTAGTAGCGGAAGCCGGTTTGAAGCCGTTATCGAAGTTTGAGGTGCACAGCTCTTTTGTGTGCACGAATAAAGGTGGTACCGCGAACAGCTCCTTCGTCCTTTAAGGCGATAGGAGTTTTTTTGTACCCAAAAATAAAGGAGGAAACAACATGTCAACTGAAAACAACACGTCGATGCCGACGAAATATGATCCACAGACTATTGAAGCAGGTCGTTACGAATGGTGGCTGAAAGGGAAGTACTTTGAAGCACAACCTGAAAGCGATAAAACACCTTATACAATTGTTATTCCACCGCCGAACGTCACAGGTAAACTTCACCTAGGCCACGCATGGGATACAACGCTACAAGACATCATGACGCGTATGAAACGTATGCAAGGCTATGATGCACTATGGCTTCCAGGAATGGACCATGCGGGAATCGCGACACAGGCTCGTGTTGAAGCAAAACTTCGTGAAGAAGGAACGACACGTTATGATTTAGGCCGCGAAAAATTCGTTGAAGAAACATGGAAATGGAAAGACGAGTACGCAGGACATATTCGTGCGCAATGGGCGAAACTTGGTTTGGGCCTTGATTATACACGTGAACGATTTACCCTGGATGAAGGACTTTCGAAAGCTGTACAGGAAGTTTTCGTTAAACTCTACAACAAAGGGCTTATCTACCGTGGCGAATACATTATCAACTGGGATCCAGCAACGAAAACAGCTATATCTGATATCGAAGTCATCCATAAAGACATACAGGGTGCTTTCTATCATATGCGTTACCCACTAGCAGACGGAACGGGCAGTATCGAAATTGCGACAACTCGACCTGAAACAATGCTTGGGGACACTGCGGTTGCAGTCCATCCTGAAGATGAGCGCTACAAGCATTTAATCGGAAAAACGGTTACATTACCAATCGTTGGCCGTGAAATCCCGATTATTGCAGATGATTATGTCGATATGGAATTTGGAAGTGGTGCCGTGAAAATTACACCTGCACATGACCCGAATGACTTTGAAATCGGTAACCGTCACAATCTTCCACGTGTTCTTGTGATGAATGAAGACGGTTCAATGAATAAGCTTGCTGGTAAATACGAAGGAATGGATCGCTTCGAATGCCGTAAAGAAATCGTTAAAGACTTGCAGGAGATGGCTGTTCTATTCAACATTGAAGAACATAATCATTCTGTCGGTCACTCTGAACGCAGTGGTGCTGTCGTTGAACCGTATTTATCAACACAATGGTTCGTTAAAATGCAGCCACTTGCTAATGAAGCGATTAAATTACAAGAAGCAGAAGACAAAGTAAACTTTGTCCCGGACCGTTTCGAAAAAACGTATTTAACATGGATGGAAAATGTCCATGACTGGTGTATCTCGCGTCAACTTTGGTGGGGCCACCGCATCCCAGCTTGGTACCACAACGAAACGGGCGAAATACATGTCGGTCATGAAGCGCCTGCTGACAGTGAAAACTGGAGCCAGGACAATGACGTTCTTGATACATGGTTCTCATCTGCGCTTTGGCCGTTCTCAACAATGGGCTGGCCGGATCTCGACAATGAAGAATTTAAACGTTATTACCCAACAGATGCACTCGTAACGGGCTATGACATCATTTTCTTCTGGGTATCACGGATGATCTTCCAAGGCATCGAATTTACAGAACAGCGTCCATTTAAAGACGTCTTAATTCACGGACTCGTACGTGCAGAAGATGGTCGTAAAATGTCTAAATCACTTGGTAACGGCGTCGACCCAATGGATGTTATTGAAAAATACGGAGCGGATGCACTGCGCTACTTCTTGTCAACCGGTTCATCGCCAGGGCAGGACCTTCGCTACTCAACTGAAAAAGTTGAAGCCATCTGGAACTTTGCCAATAAAATCTGGAATGCATCCCGTTTCGCACTTATGAACATGGATGGCATGACTTACGAAGAAATAGATTTGACTGGTGAAAAATCCGTTGCAGATGCATGGATTCTGACAAGGTTGAATGAAACAATCGACCAAGTGACGAAACTTGCAGATCGTTATGAGTTCGGTGAAGTCGGCCGTGCACTTTATAACTTCATCTGGGATGATTTCTGTGACTGGTACATCGAAATGGCGAAACTGCCATTATACGGTGAAGATGAAACAGCGAAGAAAATGACACGCTCAGTACTGGCATACGTACTCGATAATACAATGCGTCTATTACACCCATTCATGCCGTTTATTACAGAAGAAATCTGGCAGAACCTACCGCATGAAGGCGAGTCAATCACAATCGCTGCATGGCCGGTTGCAGATCCTGATCTTACTGATAAAACGCGTGCAACAGATATGAAACTGCTGATGGATATCATCCGCGCAGTACGTAATATCCGTGCAGAAGTAAATACACCATTAAGCAAAAAAGTACCACTCTATATTTCAGCTAAAGACGATGCAACTGTAGCCGTGTTGGAAGCAAATCGCAGCTACATCGAACGATTCTGTAACCCTGAGACATTAACGCTAGGCAACAACATCACAGCACCAGGCAAATCGATGTCAGCTGTCGTTACAGGAGCAGAACTGTTCTTACCACTTGAAGGTCTTTTGAACATTGACGAAGAGCTCGCACGTCTGACAAAAGAACTTGCGAAATGGCAAGGTGAAGTAAAACGCGTTCAAGGCAAACTTTCCAACGAACGCTTCATGTCAAAAGCTCCTGAAGCAGTAGTTGCTGAAGAGCGAGCTAAAGAAAGTGACTATCTAGAAAAATACGCGGCAGTAGAGCGTCGTATGCAGGAATTGAAGGAAATCTGATAAACGTGAAACACCCCATCACAATATTGATTGTGATGGGGTGTTTTTATGTAAGGTTAACTTTGATTGATAATAACAGGATGTGGTAAAATAGATGTATATTAGAGAGTGGTAGAGTTGTAATTATCTAACCTTATAGGTTTAACGGATTAGTAGAGTTCGTATTATGGAAATATAAACTAATTATAAATGGAGTGGGAGTGCATGTGAAAAAGCAATTTCAAAATGATAATGGAATGAGGTTGGTTGAAATACTAACAACACTCACTAGCGTTCTCCTATACCCTGAAAACAATGATTTTTTCATTTTCCAACTATCTATTTAACATAATAGTTACCTGACACTAAGCTCACTTTACTTGTTGAGTAGTTAAAAGAGACTATAGACTTAATAGATTTAGTAGAAACGGATTTCTATCATAAAAATAAGGTATTTGGTATGGTGACATGCCGTACAATATGAAACTCTTGTAATACAACAAAGTGAGGAGATCCGTTATGAGAGTAAACAACGAAAAAGGAATAACGCTAGTAGAAATCTTGGCTGCTTTAGTGATTCTGGGTATTGTGTTTATAAGCTTTATGACGATTTTCCCTCAGATGAATAATATTAATAATAGGACAGAGACAAAGCTGGTCACGATGAACATCGCTAAGCAAGAATTAGCAAAGTTAAAGGGTCCACCTTCTCGATTAAATCCTGATAAAAAGATTCAAAATAGTGTGGGTCCTAACTTTTTCGAAACATATGATTTGTCTGAAGGTAACTATAATATCCTAGTGGATTGCTATAATACAGAGTCCCAGACTTGCAGTGGGACGGGCGAGACTGCAAGAAAACCTAAACTATACAAAATTCATATCACAGTAGAAAAAGATGGCAAATTAAACAGTGAAACGTTTGGTTATCTAGAGTTAGAGTAGAGGAGGGGTTGTCATGCTGAAAAATGAAGATGGAATGACTTTAGTGGAAGTACTTGCTACCCTTATCCTTATGACATTAATCACAGGTATTATTTGGACGACCGTTTCAATCGCTACTAAGTTTAATGTATCAGAAACTTCTAGTCTGCGATTACAGCAGGAAGCAAATTATATTATTGCTGAGTTACAACAAGTTCATCGGTATTGCTACTCCTATAGATTGACTATAATTCGAGATGAAGTCAAAGTCGCAGAGTGTATAAATGATACGGGAGAAAGTATACCGGAATATGACAAGATAATCAGTAATCAATTTAAATACCGGTTTGAAGACAGTGGAGAATCTCCTTATATTAATAAGTTATATATCACTCCTAAAGATAATTTAGAGCTTTTTGATTTTGTGGTCATCGATCCTGTGAAAAGAAATAAAGTAGAAAAGGCTGTTAAAGTACCTACTACAATCTCCCGTTTTCTAACTGATGTTGTGCAGCCAAACAAAGCGGAAGAAGGGAGCTGACTATATGAATAATCAAAGCAATGAAAGAGGTTATGCGTTAGTTATTGTTTTATTTGCTATTGTCTTTATCACAGTGATAACGGCCGTTTTTTTGCGTGGTGCGCTGAGCAACGCAATCCAAGAAAAAACTCTCGATGAAAACAATCTTGTTGTTGTGTCTGCTGAATCAGGTACAGAATATTATACGTGGGAATTAAAACAAGTTTATGATATGGATTTATTAGAGGCTAAATTTACTAACTTAGTAAATGAAGCGATTGCGGCAAATGAGTCGCCAATTGATTATGATAGGATTCAACGTAAAATCGCATTAGATTTTAAACCAGAGTTAACGAAGCGAGCGGATTCATTAATAGGTGAGGGAGCAACAAATCTGTTTAGTGACTACAAACACAAATTAATTGCGGCAAATGTTGAGCAGACAGAACCAAATGGGGACATTTGGTTTACAGTGAAAGGTACTGTAGAAGGGGAACTACCGAAAAATAATCAACAACAAAGACAACAGAAAGAGAAAGAATTGGATTTTGAACTAACCTTTATATTTCCTAAAGTTCAGCTAGCAGATGGTAGTACTCCGTTCGATCCAGGTGGTGCAATATCACCGGGTGGAAGTCTTGTCACAATGCCGGCGTTAAAGGAACCTAAGAAGCCAGCCAGCCCGGTTGCAATAGTAGCAATAAGTAAGCAACCGACTAACTGTGCATCCTCTAGTACTAAAATCGATAACCAGAAATGTAATACTTCAGGTATTAGTGAAGCTAGTTATGATATCAATAAATCCAGTGTATTTGTTGATAATATACTTAAGTCATGGGGCAACGTTAGTTTAAAAAATTCTTTTTTGAATATACGCAAGGACTTTACACCAGCAGAATCTAAAATTGAAGATACAGAGTTAGTTGTTGGAGGTAAGATTGAAGCTTATAGAGCTGTGGTCATCAATAAATCTAAAATACAGGCAAATGAATATAATAACAGTGGTGGTACTGGTTTACTAACTAATTCACAAATGAACATAACCACTTCGTTAGAATTCCAAACAGCAAATACTGAAAACTCCATCATAAGTGCGAATTCTTACAAGGCGAATGCACAAGCTAATTTCAATAAAACGGATGTAAAAATCATTACTACTTACAATTCGGGCGGTGCACAATTTACAAACTCTAATTTAGAGGTAGGCTCTAAGTTAGATACCGGCGGTGGGCTTTTCTACGTTGAAGGTTCCAATGTTAAGATTGTTGGAGATGCTCATACCGCAAACGGGTCGACGATTAAGAACTCTGTATTGAATATAGGTGGTTATTTCTTGCATACATCCAAACCGCTAGATGCTGAAAACTCCGACATCTTTGTAGGTGGCAAGGTAACTGCTACAAACGGAACAAATTTAGACCAAGTAAATATGAATGTTTTAGGAGACTACGTATCTAACACAGCATTTAAATTAGCCGAGACAAATTTAAACATTGCGGGTAATCTTTCTTTAAGCAATGGTGGTACGCTGAAAAATAGTTTAATGATCGCTAGCAGGATTACTGCGAGTACACCATTAGTGTTGAACGATTCTGTCGTAAGTGCTGGATATTTACAGTCTGATATTATGACACTCAATAACTCTAAAGTGTGTGCAAAAGATTTTAATGTAAGAAGTTTGATGATGGATGATGCTAGTAAAATATACTATTCAAATACTTCTAATCATACAAAGAACAATATTATCAAACTCTCGTCCGTGGATTTTGAAAAAACTTGCGGTATGAAGAGTTCGACAACACCTGAAGACTCAAAACAACCTGGGAAGATTGATTGGAAACCTCCTGTCCTTGATAAGGTAATATATTAATATTTATGTAGACTAATGTGAAGTTTTTTATAACAACTCATTTCTCTATATCCACTAGCGTTGCACAGAATCCGATATAAACAATAACTTTATACCCGTCTGATTCAAAAATAAAAAAAGGGCAGTTCAACTTAAAGATCAACCAGTTCCCTTTTTTGCGATATTTTTATTGGTGCTAAATTTTTATCTTTTTTCTCTTTTTTATTTCTTTTCGCTAAATTTCAGGTACCCACTAGCGTTTCATCGCCGTAAAAATACTTACAAATAATAGTGTTAGACCTCCAAGGTGTTTGGAAAATGCAAAAGGGAGCATAGGCCAAAACTTAGTCTTTCATAAATTTCCGGTGCCAATCTCACCCGTATAACGAAAAAATCAAGCGAAAAAGCGGTATTAGAGGAACATTCCATTTTTTAGTGCCGACTATATAGCTTTGGAATTCTATCAGTATTTAAGGTAACTATATATATTAAACATACGACCACAAGTGAAAACTGAGCGAAGTGGATTTGAAGGGAATCTGTATATCAACTTCATCCCTGGTGCCAGTCACACATAAAATTAATACCACTCCCTTAATTAAAATAACAAAAAGAAAATCAGACATCTATGCAGATGTCTGATTTTCTTTTTGTTTACTCAAGTTGTTGGTCTTGAGTTCCCCAAAAATACTTGTCACAAACTATTCTCCGGAAAGCTTCTCTTTAATATATCCCATCAATTTCTCCGCTACCGAAAACTCATGTGTATTATACAATGACCGCGCCCCAACCGGATCCTCAATCTCATTCAACAGCCATCTCCCATCAGGCAACAACAAGAAATCAATTCCCACATAGTCGCTTTTTATTGCTTGGGAAATAGTTTGCGCATCTTTTTCCTGCCAGCTAGAAAGTATGTATTTTTCGACGGAGCCACCAAGCGTGTAGTTTGATTTGAATGTCCCATGACCAGTGCGTTTTACGGCTCCGACAACTTCATTGCCAATCATAAATACGCGTATATCTCGGGCACCGGATTCGATGAAGGGTTGGACAATTAGTTTTCGGTCGTGGAATTTGGTGAAAAACAACTTTGCGTCCGCAGTTGATGTACAAAGAAAAACTTCATTCCCACCATGGCCATCGACCGTTTTCAACACGCAAGGATACGAATTAATTTCTTCGATAGAACGAATTCTTCGCGTAGGCACAGCTGGAACGCCGAGCAGGGTAGCAAGTTCAAATGTCCGCAATTTATCGTTTGCAATTCGGTTCACTTCTGCTCGGTTGAATACTCGAAAACCTTTTAGTTCAAAAGTAGTAGCGCGTTCAGGATTGCGATCTCTGAAAAGAATGAAATCTGCATCTGAATTTGGTTTTTCATCTTCAACTAGCAATTGCAGTTCAATTCCAATTTTCTCAGATTCGATTATCAAATCATCAATAAACGCATGATTTCTAACTGATTCTGCCTTTGAATAATAAACATAGCCCTTCAACCTAGCTTCCTCAAAATATAGGCGATCATCGCATCTGCAACATTGATCCCAGTCACATTGTAAATATTACGGATGTGGGCGGCCGCATTGACCTCACAGACGAGGGGTTCTTCGTTGTCACCGAACAATAAGTCGACACCGGCAAACTCTGCACCGACTGCGTGGGCAGCTTGTATCGCTAACGCTTTCTGTTGGTCTGTTAGTTCGATTACTGTTGCCACACCGCCATTCGTTATATTCGCCCGGAAATCAGTTTCAGAGTGACGGTGCATTGCTGCTACAATCTCGTCCCCGACGATGTTCACCCGAATATCACGACCTCTGCTTGTTGCGATGAATTTCTGAAATACATAGTCGATACCGCGCAATTCATCCGTCTTTTCATAAAATTGCTCTTCTGTTTCAATCAAATACACTTTCATGCCGAATGAACCATGACCTTCTTTAATGACCATTGGCAGTCCTAGACGTTCCAACACTTGTTCATAGTAACCTGAATCTTTGATTGTGAAATTCGGATACACTTTCGGTGCAATAATTGTTTCGGGCATCGCAATGCCCTGCTTCGAAAGTTCGAGATATTGTATGGCTTTATTATCACATGTTTCAATGACATCGGGATCGTTGAAAACAGGGATTCCTGAGTTTTTCAAGAAATTAGCGAGTAGAATATCTTTATCTAGAAAGATAACAAAATCGGGACGATTCTCTAAAACCGTATCCAAATTCATCATCACTTCATAGTTCTTCTTGAGTTCAGTGCAAACACCCGCGCGTTCCGCAGCTTCTTTCATCAGTTCAGCTTGATCCTTAAATTTATCGCTTGTTAAACTTCCATTATAAATAACCCAACAACTTTGCATTAGGAACCCTCCGGGAATGATATACTTTTTCTAACTAGATTCTAACATACGGAGGGATAGTTTTGATTCCAAAAATGAATGTATATAAAAAACGATGGGGAATTGATAGTGATGACTCTATTAAGCCTGGTCTTGAGGCAGTGCAGGAAGCGCTTGTAAAAATGGGTAGTCCCGAAAAACAATTGCAAGTTATCCATATAACAGGGACGAATGGGAAAGGTTCTACGATTGCATTTATGGAAGCAATTTTGAAAGAGCATGGATTGTCGACAGGTGTTTTTTCGTCGCCAGCAATTATCGACATACATGATCAAATACGTATTAATGGGGAAGTGATAACGGAAGAGGAATTAGATAAATCATTTCAGGCGATGAAGGAAGCAGGATTGAGCGGGTTCCTGACAGATTTTGAATTGCTAACTGTAGCAGCATTTACAACGTTTAGACGACTTGCGCCCGATTATGTTTTACTAGAAACAGGAATGGGTGGACTGCTAGACAGTACGAATGTCGTGACACCACTTGTTTCGGTTATTACTTCAATAGCACTTGATCATACTGCGTTTCTAGGGACGACTGTTGCGGAAGTGGCAAGGCATAAGGGGGGCATTATAAAAAAGGGAATTCCTGTTGTAACAGGGCTGTTACTTGAAGAGGAAGCACTCAAAGTTGTCCGTACTATTTCAAGTCAGCAAGGTAGCGCCCTTTTTATGTACGGTGAGCGTTTTGATATGAAGGATGATTTGTTTAACGGAACTGAAACGTTCCAGTTGGCTGGACGAAAAATGAAAGGGCTGCACCAAGGTGTAAATGCCGCGGTTGCGATTCAATCACTTCTTGTGGCTGGCATTCAGCTTGCTGAAGAAGCGGTCTCTTGGGCAGTTGCTATCACGCAACTCGCACATCGTTTCCAGGAAATATCACCAGGGGTCTTCGTGGATGGGGCACATAATCCTGCAGCTGCAAAGGCGTTAGCAGCCACAATTCGTTCGGAGTTCCCGGGGGAGAAAGTGGACTTCATTATTGGGATGCTAAAAGGGAAAGACATCGAGAAAACGCTGAATGAGCTCATCCAAGTTGCGGCATCATTCACATTCCTGACGTTTCCACATCCTCAAGCGGCCACCGGCGAGCAATTAATGAAATATTGCCACCATGAAGTAAAAAAGGTGACAACCGCTGAAAGCAATACTATAATACTATCTAATGTAAGAAATAAGAAGAAAATAGTAACAGGTTCACTATACCTGTTGGGTAGTCTAATGGACTATTAAAAGAATTGATTACTCGAAAAACTTTTTTTGGGTAATAGTGACAAATGTATTATGGTCTGATAAACTTTTGAAGACTTCTACCTTTTCTGACTTATTTATTTGGGAGTGGATAATGTAATGAAGGTTGCAAATAGGTCCACTATGCATTATTTTATTTTGTGGTTATTGACCGTTCCAACTGGATTGATTTATGTTTTTTTAAATTATCCTCCAGTGCAAGTAAACTGGATGTACGTGGCGGTTTTTATAGTATTCGGATTTCTCACTACCTATTTCCCGATATTATGGAACGGTATACCGATATTCCTAGTACTTTGGGTGACTGTGCCTGCTTTTTTAATGTATGGACTGTTTATTGAAATGATAGTCATGCAAATTTCAATCCTTGCAATCCTTTTGTCATTACCGAGTAAGTTACCATTGAAACAGCGTTTTTTTATTAACTCGATGCTTTTTACTTTTTTATCGATTATTGCCGCGATCTTTTTTGATATAGTGGGTGGGGAAATCGGCTCAATCGAATTTTGGCCAGTTATCGTTGCGGTGTTCTGCTATCAATTCATTCATACAGCATTCAACAATATAGTGCTGAGATTATATGCACTGTACAAAAAAAATAACTCGCCTTTCTTTTCGAAAGATCTATTGGTCGACTATGCGATGATCCTGGTTGTTCTACCCTTATCACTCACGTTCTATTATTTATTGCAACTAGTTGGGGGAGGTTCCTTTTTTTTAATGGGAATTCCTTTTTTCTTTATCTCATTAATTGTCCGTCTTTATAATAATTCGGAAAAAATTAATAGTGATTTGCGGCAAGCGGGGGATATTGGTAACGGCCTTTCGGAATTATTAACGGAAAAGGCTGTAATTGACCAATTCGTCATGGAAGTGTCGGACATGTTTGATGCAGAGTATACGTATCTTTTTGACCATCAGGATGGTTGGCTAGAGCTCCTCCGTTCCTATGAACATGATAAATTCATTGATATCGATTTTGCCCTTTTATCTGCGGGACAAGGAATTGCGGGATCAGTTCTTGAACAAAACAAGCCAATCATCTATTCGGAAAGGAAAGAGTGGGAATCGATTTCAAAAGATTATTCGCCTAATGGAATGCAAAGTATACTTTGTGTCCCAATTTCACGGAACCAGAAAATCGAGGCAGTTTTGTTTTTGGCCTCAGAAAAGAAGGCATTCTTTGATGGCTATCAATTGAAAATCTTAGACTTACTATGTTCCTATTTCACTGTTTCGGTGGAAAAAGCACGCTATATGCAAGAAGCAGTTACAAAAAATGAGCGTTGTGCGTTAACTGGACTTTATAACTATAGGTATCTGGAGGAACGGTTAACGTATGAGATGGACAGGCTTAAAAACAACGCAATAAAAAATCTTTCAGTCGTTATGCTTGATATTGATCATTTTAAACAAGTGAATGATACGTATGGGCATCAAAGTGGGAACGATATTTTAGGTATGCTTGCAAAGAGACTTGAAGCTGAACTCCCTATTGGTGGGACAGTTGGCCGCTATGGAGGAGAGGAATTCGTTTACATTTTGCCTGGTATTGCAAAAAAGGAAGCTGTGGAATTCGCTGAAAGTCTACGCGCTGAAATTGGTGAACATGATTTTACGATCGTTCCAGATCTAGTTGAGGATAAGCATCCGCTAGTCGTCCGTATTACATCGAGTATCGGTGTTTCATCGGCTCCAATTGATACGGATGAAGTGCTGACGCTTTTGCGCAATGCGGATCGTGCACTTTATTTAGGAGCCAAACAGGCAGGGCGAAATAGGGTTGCTGAATATGTGAAATGAATTAATGAAAGGTAGTGCCAGGGGAAATGGAGATATCTAAAAGGTTTCAGATTAGCACTTTAATAGCGTGGATTGTTATCGTTCCTCCTGGCATCTTTCTTGCATTCACTTTATTTCCATCAATAAAAATAGAATGGTTAAATTTGAGCATATTGTTTGCACTGCTATTCGTGACGATGACAATGCCTTTACAACTGAAAAACATAACAGTTTCCTTTGAACGCTGGATTACCTTCACCATTTTTTTTCAATACGGAGTATTCGCAGAGTTGGTTTTTACACAGATTGCAATGCTTATCCTAGTGTTTAGCCAAAAGTCAGATTTACCCCATATGCATCGTTTTTTTGTTAATTCCCTAATTTTTACACTCATCTCACTAGCGAGTGGAACTCTATTTCATTATGCGGGTGGTGAAGTTGGTTCGGCGGATTTCTTGAACATCTGCTTATTTGGACTTATTTATGCGATTAGTTATTCGCTGATTAATAGTGTTTTGATGCAAGTTTATTTATATTTCGAACTTGGCATTTATTCTTTTAAAGAAAAATTTGTAGTATGGGATTTTGCTTCTACAATGTTGTTGTTTCCGTTCAGCATATCCCTGTATTTTCTAAATAAACAATTTGATAATAATGCAATACTTTTGATTGGCATCCCATTCCTTCTCGTATTATTAATCGCAAGGTTGTATCATCGGTCTGATAATTTAAATGACAAACTGTCTTCTGCGGGCATTATTGGGCGTGAACTTGCTGAGCGACTGGGCTTTGAAGATGTGATTCGGACATTCATTGGAAAGCTAAAAGATGTGGTTCCTTATGATAATGCTTATGTTCTAGATCTTCGAAATGGGGAGCATTTAATCACGTTGATGGCTTCTGAAAATGGGATTATTACAAAAGATATGACTGGACTTTCATTCAATCTAGAAAAAACTGTAGACGATGGATTGGATATGGACAATCCGAAAATTTTTGCGACCCAAAAAGAAGCAATGGCGCTAAATAACTTCAAATTCCACCAACCAATGGAAAGTGTCATGACCGCTCCAATCAAGCGAAATCAGAAAACAGAAGGATTTCTAATCCTAACTTCCAAGCGGAAAAATGTATTTCGAGCGATGGAAATGAAAATCGTTGACGTTTTGACCGGATACTTTGCAATTTCATTAGTAAAGGCGCGCTATTACGAAAAGACTGTTGAGCAAAGTGTACGATGTGGTTTGACCAGCTTGCATAACTACCGCTACCTCGATACAAAGTTGGACGAAGAAATCCAACGATTCCAAATTGGGACTATCAATTCGCTTGCGGTTTTAATGCTAGATATCGATCATTTCAAATCGATTAATGATACACATGGACATCAGAGTGGAAATGACCTTCTTAAGGCACTAGCTAGACTGCTTGAATCATTTGTTCCGATTGACGCAACCCTTTCACGATACGGAGGGGAAGAATTCGTCATCGTCTTGCCGAATTATGGGGAAAGTGAAACGGGTGAACTCGCAGAAAAAATTCGTGAAGAAGTGGAATCATCTATATTTCGTATCATTCCAGATCTTTCTAAAGACCGCGAGCCTGTCGATGTCTGTATGACTGTTAGCATTGGCGTTGCTAATGTAACTAAAGACGCAAAAGATGCAAAAGAGCTTTTGCGTAATGCCGACCGAGCATTGTATATAGGCGGCAAGCAAGCAGGAAGAAATAAAGTAGGGGTTTATGGAAGGGAATACATTGAAACATTATGATGCTAAATCGTATATTGTCCTAATTTTATAAAAATAATTTATAAAATAAGACCGGGAAACTGGTCTTTTTTATATATCTTTATTCCTGTTTGACAATCTTTCCAGTGACAAAAGGTGAAAAATCTATGATAATAGTAATAGGGAAATCAATAAGTAAACATGGTAACTCTACTACAATTATATTGTTCTAATTTAAAAGAAACTATCAATTATTAACTGAGTAAGGGGAGACCCCATATTGGAATATATCATTCTACTAGTAGCTGCTATTTTAGGCCTTCCTATAGTAATGTATTTAGTTCGTCGGAAAAGAATAAGTAATCGGATTTTATTGGGAACGATGGCTGGATTATTTATAGCTGTTATTGGTCTCCTGATGCAAGGCGCATTTGATCCACTCTATGTCCTAGTTGTGATGTTCGGACTCGCATTCTCTGTTTCAGTTTTGTTGGACAAGCGGTCTGAACCGGAAACAGTAAGCGTTTCTGAGCGCCCCGTGGTAAAAGATATCCCGCGTGAAATTATCAACACTAACCATATCAATGCGAATGAAGAAATAGCTGCGTCAGTTAACAAGGAAGTTGATTTTGCGATGGAACCGATTGAGGATGATTTGAATCAATGGATGAGCGCAAATCGGGAAGAAATTGAAAGTGAGCAGAGTGAATTCAACGATAGAGAGGAGCGTTCTGATGGGAAGTAAAGGATTCTTAACTACCTTTATCATAGTCTTGACGTCGACGCTCGTTTTTTACGGGTTTTCTTCTGTTGGTGCCCTTGCATTTACTAATACGTCATCAAAGGACTTTGGGGATCAAACCTTTGTCGGTCCTTTCGATATCTCAAGACAAAAAGAAAAAGCGGTGAAAGAAAAACTCGAAGAAGATTTCATAACACTTCAAACCGATTTTGCTGTCGATTTAACTTATCAGGATATCACTATTGCATTGCCTGCTGAAGTGGTTACTTTCGACGTCGAAAAAACGGTTGAACAATCGAATTCTGGTAAAGAAAATCCGATTGTCGCAACAGTTTCAGTCGATGGGCTTCGAACGATTCTGGCACAGCAGTTTTCTTCAATCCTGTTTAGTGAAGATAGTCTTCAATCGATTGCAATTGGCATTGAACGGGAGTTAGAAACAGGCATTATGCCACTTACTGTTCATATTACGGATTACTCGGACTTCACGGAACTAGAAATTGCAACATCGTTGATTGTCGTAACAGAGCCCTCGACTTCATTCATGAATGTAATCAATGCATTAAATGGTACAGAAATTGCTTCTTTTGCAACATTTTCTTTACTAGACTTCATTAAAAGTAATGAAATTGGTGTCGTGTCTGATGAGGAACTAACAGTGCTTGCGTCTGTTCTCTATTCGACAATTTTGCAGACGAACTTTGTTATCGATGAACGCAATATAGGAAGTATGTTAGCTCCATTAGCAGAACCGGGATTCGAAGCAGCAATCAATGAGCGGCTGGGACTAAATTTCATCTTCACCAATCCAAATAAGACGGCTTTTCAGTTCCATGTTAAATATGCCAATGGAACAATTGTTTCGTCAATTATCGGTATGCCTTTACTCTATTCCTACTCACCATTTGTCGGGCAACTAGAATCATTCGAGCCAAAAACAGTTCAGCAATTTAGCGCATTTGTTCCAAATGGACAAGTACATGTAGCCGACGAAGGCAGAAAAGGAATGGAAGTGGAAGTCCACCGAACGATTTCATACGAAGGCTCGGTAGTAGTGGATGAAATGGTTTCATCTGATTTTTATGCTCCAATGCCTAAAATCGAACTTCATCCACTGAAAAAAGATTCGCAACAAATACCTGGAAATAGCAATGATGGAACAGTCAATTCGCCGGACAATCAAAACTCTGCCGATTTCCAAAATGGGGAGTCTAACGTTGATAAAAATCCTACACAATTACAAGACGAAGACGAGATAGAAGTTCAGTATGATAAAGGTGGAAATATAATTGAGTAAGCGTGAGAACAGAATGGGGGAATAGCATGTCGACTACACGTAAAAGACTGGGTGACTTGCTTGTAGAGTCTGGTCTCATCACAAATGATCAATTGCAAACAGCATTGAGTGAAAAACCGCGCGATCAGAAACTTGGCGACTCGCTCCTTCAATACGGTTTTATCACGGAACAGCAACTGATTGAAGTATTGGAATTCCAACTGGGCATTCCGCACGTCAATCTGTTTAGATACCCTTTTGATCCGAAACTGTTTAATGTTGTACCAAAAGAATTTGCTAAACGTAATTTGCTTGTTCCGTTGAAAGCCGAGGGGGACAGGCTTTTTGTCGCAATGTCTGATCCGATGGATTATATTACAGTCGATAATTTGCGGTTGTCTACTGGATTCCATATTGAAACTGCGATTGCGTCAAAAGATGATATAATGCGGACTATTTCAAAGTATTACGATGAGGAGTCATTTGATGAGCTTTTCATCGAACAGACAACTGAACAGATAGAACAACAAGATGAGTTGACGGATCTGGATTCTCCAATCGTTCGGCTTGTCAATCAACTCATGTCTTCAGCTATCACTCAAAAGGCCAGTGACATTCATTTCGACCCCCAAGAGCATCAAGTCGCTATACGCTTCCGGATTGACGGTCTGTTGAAATCGGAACGGTTTTTACCGAAGCATATGCAAGCGATGATTAGTGCACGTATTAAAATTATGGCAAATCTAGATATTACAGAACACCGGATACCACAAGATGGCCGCATCAAGACGAATGTAGATTTTCGACCGATTGATCTTCGTGTCTCCACACTACCGACAGTCTACGGTGAGAAAATCGTCATGCGTATTTTGGACCTTAGTAGTTCTTTGAACGATCTGACGAAACTTGGTTTCAATAAGTTGAATCTAGACCGGTTCCTTGAACAAATCGAAAAACCTAATGGAATTGTCCTCATTTCAGGACCTACTGGATCGGGGAAATCGTCAACGCTTTATGCTGCGCTTAATAAATTGAACAAAGAAGAAGTGAATATAATTACAGTAGAAGACCCGGTTGAGTACCAGCTAGAAGGGGTAAACCAAATACAAGTTAACCCGAATGTCGGATTAACATTCGCGGCAGGCCTAAGGTCGATATTGAGACAAGACCCAGATATCGTTATGGTCGGGGAAATACGTGACCGTGAAACAGTTGAAATTGCCATTAGGGCATCATTAACTGGTCATTTAGTTCTTAGTACAATCCATACGAATGATTCGATTGCTACGATTACAAGGATGTTAGATATGGGTGTCGAACCGTTTCTCGTAACTTCATCGCTAAATGCTGTTATCGCTCAACGGCTCATCCGCCGTGTTTGTCGAGATTGTGGACGGGAAATGGCTGCATCTAGCCGCGAAGTAGAGATTTTTGCGAAGCGGGGTATTCCGATTGAAAAAGTGATAAGAGGTTCCGGCTGTGCGGTATGCAATATGACTGGGTATCGCGGACGGATTGCAATTCACGAAGTGCTCGTTTTGAATGATGAAATGCGAGACGTTATTAATAGAGGCGGAACGACCGCGGATTTGAGAGAAATTGCAATTCGCAATAAGACAATGTTTTTGATGGATGATGGTTTATTAAAAGTAAAACAAGGAATTACGACGACAGAAGAAGTATTGCGCGTCGCATTGATTGATTGATTGATTGAATAGGGGTTTTGTAAATGAACAGGAAGATTGATGAGCTGCTAAAGACGGCGTTTAAGTTAAATGCTTCAGACATTCATTTAACGGTAGGCGTGCCTCCGATATTCAGGGTTCACGGGGATTTAAAACGCTATGGCGATGTGTTGGTTGATAAAGAATTTACTGAATCAGTCGCACAATTGACGATTCCAGGCAAGATGTACCCAGACTTTGTGGAGCATGGCCAAATCGATTATTCCTATGAAGTCCCGGGAGCGGCTCGTTTTCGTGTCAACGCATTTCAGCAACGCGGTTCTATATCACTTGCTTTTCGGACGATACCAACGATAATACCGACAATCGATGACTTGCAATTGCCAGAAACGTTAAAAGTGTTGGCGGAGACGCAGCAAGGACTCATCCTTGTGACAGGGCCGACGGGATCGGGTAAATCGACGACACTTGCAGCGATGATCAAATATATGAATGAAACAATGCACAAACACATCATTACGTTGGAAGATCCGATTGAGTATATGCATGCGCATGGTACATCGATTATTGATCAGCGGGAAATAGGATTTGACACTGCTTCATTTACATCGGGGTTACGTGCTGCGTTGCGGCAGGATCCGGATGTCATCCTTGTTGGGGAAATGCGAGATTTGGAAACAATATCGACTGCAATCACTGCAGCCGAAACGGGTCACCTTGTTCTGGCTACGCTTCATACATGGAGTGCGGCATCGACTATTGACCGGATTATTGACGTATTTCCACATGGTCAGCAGTCGCAAATTCGTGTCCAACTTGCTGGCGTTTTAACATCCGTTATTTCACAGCGATTACTCCAGACAGCTGACCGCAAAGGACGACGTGCTGCTACGGAAGTAATGATTAATAATCCAGCTATTGCTAACTTGATACGGACAGAGAAAGTCCATCAGATTCCAACTGTCATTCAAACAAACCGTGCGGCAGGTATGCATATGATGGCATCTTCCGTCCGCACCTTCCTCGATCAAGGGATCATTTCATATGATACCGCCACGCCGCATTTAGAAGGTGATGAGTAACGATGGCTCGTTTCAAGTATGAAGGACGCGATGCTAAAGCAATCCGGACAGGTGTCATTGTGGCAGTGGACAAGCGGGAAGCTGCTATAAAATTAAAAAGTCAGGGAATCCGTGTGACGAACTTAACTGTGCAAGCAGAAACTGCGCTGACAAAAGAAATCGTCATCGGAAAACCGGTGAAACGAGAACATTTAATTATGTTCCTCCGTCAATTTTCAACGCTTCTTAGGGCGGGTGTTACAATCATTGATGCTATTCGGATTCTCGCGCTACAAGTTGAATCGAAACCGTTTCAAAAGATACTTATAACGGTAAACGATGATTTACGTGGGGGCGGTTCATTATCAGGGGCATTCACAAAACACCCGAAAGCGTTCGAACCAATCGTCGTCAATATGATTCGGGCAGGCGAAATGTCCGGTACGATTGATGATTCACTTGATCTTCTGGCTGATCATTTTGAAAAATCACATCAGCTCAAGCAAAAGGTTGTGTCTGCGATGTCTTATCCATTAGTCGTCGCAATTTTGGCAATTGGAGTTGTCATCTTTTTATTGACGACCATCGTTCCTATGTTTGTCGATATGTTTGCCAGTTTCGGAGGAGAGTTACCTTGGATTACGCGCTTCGTTATGAACGCGAGTACTTTTGTGACCACTTACTGGTACTTGCTGGTTTTATTCGCGGTGATTGTCGTCGGTGGGATTTGGATGATGAAAAGAAATAAAGAAGGTAAGCTTTTGTTAGATACATTTCTTTTAAGACTACCAATATTTGGTGACATCATGAAGAAATCTGTTTTGGCAACCATGACGCGGACGTTAAGTTCGTTGTTTGCGAGTTCTGTTCCAATTTTACAAGCGATGTCCATGACCGAAAAGATAGTAGAAAATGAAGTCATTTCTAGGGTGATTGCAAAGTCAAGAGAGTCATTGGAACGGGGCGGTTCGTTGACGGAGCCGATGAATGGGCACTGGGCGTTTCCACCGCTGATTCCCCATATGATTGCAATTGGTGAGCAAACAGGGTCTTTAGACGCGATGTTGGCGAAAGTTGCCGATTTTTACGAGAAAGAAGTGGAAGCTGCGACGGATCGGTTGAAAGCCTTGATAGAACCTTTGATGATTGTGCTGTTGGCTGGATTAGTCGGGACTATAGTCTTGGCTATAATGATGCCGATGTTCGAAATGTTTAATAACATAGACGGAATGTAAGGGTTAATTTCAATAATTAGTAAAAAAGACGTATAAATTATCGATATAGTAGTTTCATATTTTGTAGAATTAGGTATAATTAAGATGTAAGTAGAATAAGAAGATGAAAAAAGGGAGGAAACAGACATGAAGAAACTTTTGAAAAAACGTTTGAACAATGAAAAAGGATTAACGCTAGTCGAGTTATTGGCTGTTATTGTTATTTTGGGGATTATTGCGGCGATTGCGATTCCTTCGATTGGTGGGATTATTGATAACTCTAGAGTGAAAGCAATAAAAGCTGATGCTCAAAATATTCTTTCTGCAGGTAATCTGTATTTTGTGGAAAATTCAGATAAAACTGCCGTAACTCTAGAAGAATTAAAAACTGGAAAATTCATTGATGATGCAGGTTCATTCAAGGATGCAGCAGATGTTAACATTAAAAAGGCAGCAGGAGGAAACACATTTACTGGGACAGGCAAAAACGGTAAAAAACAGTTAGTAATTACTGATAAGACCATGACGGGCATTACTGCAATTGAAAACAATGCTGCTACAGATGTTCCAACTTAATTATTAATAATTATATTGTTTAGGAGCTGTTCCAATGCCCATGTCCATATTCACCCGCCGCAAGCGCACAGAATCCATGACAATTGAAGAAAATGCAGTCCGGTTTGTTCGGCTGAAATCGGTTGATCCGCTCGTTATCGATGTTGCGGAGGAAGTTTCCCTTCCTCCGAACGTCGTTGTGGAGGGGAAGATTGTCGATTCCGAAACGCTTGCGACGATATTGGACGGGGCGATTGAACAGTGGGGAATCTCCAAACGATCCGTCCAATTCCTCGCCCCGGATCAATATGTTATTATCCGCAAAGTCCCATACCCCGACGATGTCATGACGGACGAATTGAAGGGCCATTTCTTCATTGAGATTGGTTCAACACTCTATCTCCCGTTCGATGATCCTGTCTTCGATGTCGTCCCTTACTTACCCAATACCGAAACGAACGAAGCGATTATCATTGCCTCAAAAGAAAGTGTACTAAACCGTTACGAAGAGGTTTTGAAAGACGTGAAATTAAATCCGATAACGGCTGATATCACACCACTTGCCTTATATCGTCTTGCGTATAAACAGCACTCATTCACGGGTAAAGAACATGTTCTTTTAGCTGATTTGAAAGATGGTAAACTGACGGTATCTATTTTCCATGAGCATTTCCCACTCTTTATGCGACCAGTTGATTTGGAAAACTCGACGGATTTATCCGTTGTGACAGATATGACTGTTAAAGTGGGCAATGTCACGCCATCGACCATTGTTATGGAGTTAGAAAAACTCATTAATTTTTATCGCTATAATATGTGGAACGGTGCCGCTTCCATCACGCATCTTCTCGTGAATGGGGAGTACTCCCAAATGGATACCCTCCTTTCCGGAATCAGAGAACGGCTGAACGTCAAAGCAGATGTATTGGTTAAGAAGCCTTTACAACTTGCGACCGGGGAAGAGCTGCCAGCGCGCTTCAACAGAACAATCGGGTTGGCATTGAAAGAGGTGTAGTCATGTTAGTCGATATTAATCTATTACCTGAAAAAGAGAAGGAGCGGTCGACGCTCCTCATCGCTGCACTGGCTATTCTAGGTGCAGCTGTTCTTTTTTGGTTGGCATTATTCATGCTTTCTAATAGTCTAGCAAAAGAGACGGAAACGCTTGAGCAGCAGCTGATAGTTCTACAGCAAAATCAAGAGGAAATCCGTTCTGAGCTTCAGAAAACCGACTCAGGTGACGAGAAAAGGTTGCTCGCATCGACTGTAGATTGGGCAGAGAACTATCAGTTTGATACAGTTCCTCTTTTACATGAACTTATAAATTTATTGCCAGAACGAGGATTCTTCCAAACGTTTGATTTTACGGGTCCCAATTTGGCAACTGTTATAGTCCAATTCGACACAAAACCAGACAGTGCATATTATTACACGCGATTAAAATCATCACAGGTCATATCAGAGATTCATCTTGATTCTGTGAAAGTTGAAAATGTATCGACTGAAGAAACTAATCCAGCAACTGATGTTCTGCCGCGTTTTATTGCTACCTATTCAATCTTATTTACTGATCAACGGATTGCGGTCGAGGGGACAGCTGGAGTTGACGAGGCACAAAGTTCGGATGAGGGAGATGATACGGGTGACTAATTTGACGAAACGCCAAAAAGAAATAGTCCTAGTCATCCTCTCCGTTTTGTTATTCATTTCACTTGCAGCCTATTCTTATTTCAAAGTGTATGTACCTGTTAAAGATACGAATGAGCAGATGAAGCTCACGACTTCCAATGAGCGGGACGTGTTGTTTGCTCTTCGTAAGCAGTCCGCGGCTAAGGGGCAAACTGATACGACCAGTTCGCAGCCATTGCAGCGTAAAGTACCGTCAATGCCATTAGAAGATGCCGTACTTCTCCAAATCGGCAAAGCGGAAATAAAATCTAGCACCCTAGTACAAGACATAACATTTGCGCAAGGCGAATTTATCATAGAAAATCCTGTTGAAAATGTTGAGAATATTAACCAGTTGTTGACTGAAGTGGTGCTTCAATCCGATTCGTACACGGGGATTGAAAAATTCGTCGATGAAATTGAGAAGATGGAGCGCGTTTTTATCGTTGATTCCATCAGTATCAATGTACCTGTTGAAATTCGTGACCAGCAATTAGACGAGGGGCTGATAGAGATGACGGTGGCGTTTTCCGCTTTTTATCGTCCTGATTTAGTAGGTTTACAGCACGAGGTCCCGAAAATAGATGCACCTCCGCCTAGTGAGAAAATCGATCCGACACCTTTCAATGATGGCGTGGAAGCAGGGGATACCAAATGACGATTGTAATCACAAGCCTGTTTTTCATCTATGGAATCGTTTTTGGCTCATTCTTCAACGTTGTGGGTCTAAGAGTTCCTAAAAAGGAATCAATTGTGTCACCGCCTTCCCATTGCACGACATGTGACCGAAAACTGGGAGTTCTTGACCTCGTTCCGGTCTTTTCCTATATCTTCCTAAAGGGGAAGTGCAGAAGATGCGGTTCAAAAATCAGCCCTATTTATCCGTTCATGGAATTTGTGACAGGTGTGTTGTTCGCTTTATCATTTTATATGCTCGGTTTCAGTTCAGAACTGGTCGTCGCAATTTTATTCATGTCGCTTCTTGTCATCATTACAGTGTCGGACATCGCGTATATGCTTATCCCTAATAAGGTATTGTTGCCGTTCGCTATAGTGCTTATCGGACTGCGGTTAATCATTCCCCTTGAACCTTGGTGGGATAGCTTCCTTGGGGCTATAGTGGGCTTTGGAGTACTCTATCTCATCGCAGTTGTGTCGAAAGGTGGAATGGGTGGCGGGGATATCAAGTTGTTTTTCGTTATCGGTCTTGTGCTGGGTACGACGAATACACTTGTGACACTGTTTTTGGCGGCGTTCATCGGGTCTATTGTTGGGCTTATCGTGTTAAAACGGACAGGGCAAGGACGAAAAACACCAATCCCATTCGGTCCCTCGATTGCAGTGGCTGCTGTCATCTCTTATTTCTGGGGAGCTGATTTTGTCGCTTGGTATGGCAATCTATTCTATTAAGTCGATAAATTTATTGGAACAAGGCGACATACGTCTTGTTCTTTTTCATGTCCACTCTGATACCGTTAACTATAAAAGTACCTTGGTTAGGGCAGACTTATGCCCCAAGCAACTAGGCGCTAGATAAACTTAAAACGGGGTGGTCAGCAATGAAATTCGGAAAACGTTATTCGAAAGGGACAGTTTTCATGGCGATGCTTCACGGTGTCCTCATAGGTGTCGCAGCTGTTGCAGTGATTGGTCTACTACTTGCTGGGACCAAAGGGAAAGACGATGTAAAGACCAGTGGCAAAGAATTAGCCGCATCGGGTCCAGCACCTGTTGAAAATTCAGCAAAGCCTGATGAAGAGCCGTTACAATTATTTGCAAAACAGCATGGGGCATTCTCGTCCTCGGAATCTGCAACTCTATTTATTGCAGAAGATCCAACTCTATCGAAAGCGGCCGTTATAAAGGCGGCCGATAAATACTTAGTTTGGACCGCTGTTGGATTGACGGAAAATGAGATTGATTCTAGTGAGTCTGAAGGTACTTATCGGAAAACATTCAGGGCAGATACCTCATCCTGCGGGGCAATCGGTGCAGGGAAATTGCGTGAGGTCCTCATGCAAACAGAAATAGCCAAAATTAATAATTTGGACGAAACTACAAAGGAGGGGAAAGATGATGATAAGACAAAAGGTTTTTACAAGAATATTACCACCATTACAACATTTACGAAGGATTTACGTGTCGTTAGATTGCTTCTTCTTTCCCAGTATTCACATACAGAAAACTGCGTTAAAATCACTTTTTGAGGCTTGAAAAGGGGACGGATTTGAGTTGTGAGGATTTTGAGACAATTTTCACAAATCCTTTTATCCAGTATGATTGGCTAAAGGGGGAATTACTAATGAAATTTACAGTTGTTAAACCAGTTATTCTAGCTTCAGCATCTCCGCGCAGGAAAGAAATTCTAAGTTTGCTTGGCTTCCCGTTTACAGTCGTGCCAAGCAATGTGGCTGAGGATTTAGCTGTAGAAAATGACGACTTTGAAGGCTATGCACGGCAACTTGCCGCGATGAAAACGCAGGCAGTAGCGAATGATAAGCCCAATTGTATTGTAATCGGAGCGGATACGATTGTTGTGCATGAAGGCAAATTATATTCGAAACCTGAAAGTAAAGAACAAGCGCAAGTATTTTTAAAAGAGCTTTCAGGGAAAACGCATTCAGTTATAACAGGCGTTGGAGTATTTATGGATGATAAAATATGTACATTTTCCGTCCAGACAAAAGTTACTTTTCGTGAACTTGATGATATGTTGATTAACGCATATGTGAAATCCGGAGATCCAATGGACAAGGCTGGCGGATACGGTATTCAGACGGCTGGCGCATTATTGGTGGATAAAATTGATGGTGATTACTACAATGTTATGGGATTGCCAATTGCGAAGTTAACTGAGTATATGCGGAAGTTGGGCTTTATGGAATTGAATGGTGGTGTATCATTCATTGACAATTGATCTTCAGCCCAAAATGATGATTCGCGATGTACATATTGCGGACAGGCCACGTGAACGACTCATCAGACAAGGTGCGGAAAGTTTGTCCAATCAAGAGCTGATTGCGATATTGTTACGCACAGGTACAAAACAGGAATCTGTTCTTGTTCTTGCTAACCGAATCTTATCCTCATTCGATAAAATCCAAGACTTGAAAGACGCTACGATTGAAGAACTGATGCTGGTAAAAGGAGTCGGTAAGGCGAAGGCTGTCCAAATTCTTGCTGCCGCAGAGATTGGCAAGCGGATGTATCGTAAGCATTCAGAGGGACGATACACGATAAGATCCCCGGAAGATGCAGCTGCCTATTTAATGACGGATATGGCCTCACTCAATCAAGAGCATTTCGTAGTGCTCTTTTTGAATGTTAAAAATGAGGTCCTTCATAAACAGACTATTTTTATCGGTAGCCTCAACTCCAGCATAGTTCATCCGCGTGAAATTTTTCGCGAAGCAGTAAAGCGGTCTGCCGCGTCAATTGTAGTTGCGCATAATCATCCGAGTGGAAACCCCTCACCATCTCCAGAAGATATCGAAGTAACGAAAAGATTAATTGAAGCGGGTTCGATTATGGGCATCGAAGTTCTCGACCACGTTATCATTGGAGATCACCAGTTTTTAAGCCTGAAAGAGAAGGGATATATGTAAATTTATTCTGAAATAATGCTTCGAATGGCACGAAAAATGAATAAGGGTACATGTGACGCTGTGAATTTGCTCTTCTATCCGTTATACTATGGTGTATGATTTCATGAATGCCGTAATTAACGGTTTAGCAGAAAGGAAGAACACAATTGTTTGGATTTGGATCTAGAGATGTCGGGATTGACCTCGGCACAGCAAATACATTAGTTTTCATTAAAGGAAAAGGCATTGTCCTCAGAGAGCCTTCAGTAGTAGCGAAAAATACACATACTGGTGAAATTGTAGCAGTCGGTAGCGCTGCGAGAAATATGATTGGTCGTACACCTGGATCTATCGTGGCAACACGCCCGATGAAAGACGGCGTCATTGCTGATTTTGAAATTACGACAGCAATGATTGAGCATTACATGAAAGAGGCAACGAAAACGTCGGGCGGAGCATGGAAAAAGCCAAACGTCCTAATTTGTGTACCTTACGGAATTACTTCCGTTGAACAGCGTGCGGTTATCGATGCTTCACGTCAAGCCGGTGCAAAAGAAGCGTTCACAATTGAAGAACCGTTTGCGGCTGCAATCGGCGCAAATCTACCTGTTTGGGAACCTACTGGTAGTATGGTCGTCGATATAGGTGGCGGTACAACAGAAGTTGCGGTCATTTCACTTGGCGGCATCGTAACAAGCGAGTCAATCCGTGTCGGTGGCGACACAATGGATGGCGCGATTATTAGCTATATCCGCAAAATGTATAATTTGACTATCGGTGAACGGACTGCAGAAGCTATTAAAATTGAAATTGGTTCTGCAAAAGTAATCGGCGATACACAGAAGATGGAAATTCGTGGACGTGATCTTTTGACTGGTCTGCCGAAAACAATCGAAATTTCTTCTGATGAAATCGCAGAAGCATTGCGTGAGTCAATTGCACAAATCATTGATGGTGTGAAGAAGACGCTTGAAACAACACCTCCGGAATTATCTTCGGATGTTATGGAACGCGGAATTGTGCTAACAGGTGGTGGTGCATTGCTCCAGAATCTTGATAAAGTCATTTCTGATGAAACACAAATGCCTGTTTTCATAGCTGAAGATCCACTTGATTGTGTTGCAATCGGTACAGGTAAAGCACTTGATAATTTTGAATTGATCAAAAAAATGCAAGGTAGATAAGTAAGGGAGGACATGGGCAATGCCGCGATTTTTTTCAAATAAACGTTTGATATTACTGCTCGTGGGCGTCATTATCCTTGTGGCATTAATTTCATTCTCCCTCAAAGACCGGCAGAATGCCTCCCTTCCAGAACAAGTTGTGAAAGATGTCGTCGGCTTCGGGCAGTCACTATTCTCGAAGCCGGCGCTTTACATAACAAACGTTATTGGGAATATTGATGGGATTTTGAATACATATGAAGAAAACAAACATTTAAAAGTAAGATTAAGCGAATACGCCTCTGGACAAGCCGAGCTGGCGGATGTGAAAGCAGAAAATGAACGCCTGCTCGAAATTGTCGGCAAAAAAGATGAATTGCGTATTTATGATCCGGTCCAGGCGACGGTCATTTCGCGGAACCCTGACCAGTGGGAAGAGAAAATCATCATAGACAAGGGCGAAAATCAAGGTATTGAAAAGAATATGGCGGTCATTACAGCGGATGGCCTAGTTGGAAAAGTTGTACTTGTTACAAAGTTTACATCCACAGTCGAGCTATTGTCGACGGAGAATCGTAATTTCCGTGTTGCTGCAGTTGTTGCAGGTGAAAAGACTTACGGACTTATCGAGGGGTACGACATTAAACGCAGTGAGCTTATTATGAAACGTATTGACTCTAGTTTCGAAGTCAAAGTCGGTCAGAAAGTCATAACATCCGGTCTTGGTGGTATTTTTCCGAAAGGGCTTTTAATTGGAGAAGTAACAGAAGTATCGACAGATGATTATGGACTGACGAAGTTGGCATATATCCGGCCGGCAGCGGACTTTTCGTTGTTGGACCATGTTATCATTGCTAAGCGCTCATCCATTGTTCAGGGGACAGACGGGGACAGCTCTGCGGATACTGAGGGGGAGGATGGATCATGATCCGATCCGTCATCCCTCTTATTGCCGTATTGTTGTTTTTCCTAGAGCCTGTATTCAGTCTGTTTTCACCGGTGAACATTGGTAGTGATAGCTATACGCTTGTTCCGCGGTTTGTTATCGTGTACCTTATTTTTATAGCTGTCTATTACAGTAGAAAACATGCAATCATTTACGGAATTGTGCTTGGACTCTTGTATGATATGTACCATATTGATATTATTGGATTATATGCATTTCTCTATCCTTTGATCTGCTTTATTGCAACACTAATTATTCGCCAAATCCACCGCCATATTGTTACGGTGATGTTCTTGGCCTTACTTCTGATTATCGTGCTCGAAGTACTATCATACTTTTTTGCTAGTCTCGTTTCATTGACATCTATTGGATTGGATGAATTCATTACAGGGAGACTTATTCCAACGATAATTGCCAACTCCATATTCGTTGGTATGTTCGGTTGGTTTTTCAAAACACTTATTTATAAAAGAGTAGTAGAGCGACAGGGCGAAACTTTGTAAAAGAAAATGCGGGGTGACGCAAATGACGAAACAGCAATATGTAACAATAAAAGGGACAAAAGACGGTCTTGTTCTTCGGCTTGACGACAAATGCGCTTATTCGGACATGATTGCCGAGCTCCGCAGAAAAGTGGAGGAAGACGGCTTGGAAGGACTTGCGGAAGTGCAGGTTCATACGGGTAGTCGCTACTGCAATGAAGAAGAATTGCGAGAGATAATGAACGCGATTCATGATTCTCCAAATTTACGTGTATCAAAAATCCAAAGTGATGTTATCACGATGGAAGAATGCAATAGAAAAGTACTTGAAAATCAATCTGAAACCTACATCGGCATCGTGCGATCGGGTCAAGTTGTGCAGGCAGAAGGGGATCTCGTTGTCATTGGTGACGTGAATCCCAATGGCCGCGTCGTCGCTGCGGGCAGCATTTATGTACTTGGTAGACTGAAGGGGATCGCTCATGCAGGATCGAGCGGCAATACGAAGGCTGTGATCGCGGCTTCTTGGCTTGAAGCAACACATCTTATAATCGCGGACAAAATGGAAACGATGACGGATGAGTTAACGATTTTGTCGGAACAACCGGAAATGGAATGTGCTTATTTGCATCCGAACGGCTTCATTGCCATCGACCGTCTGCAGGAACTCCGGATTCTTCGGCCTGGTCTGTCATCATTCAAAGGAGGAAGCTAGTTTGGGAGAAGCAATCGTAATAACATCTGGTAAAGGTGGTGTCGGCAAGACGACGACATCCGCAAATCTTGGAACTGCACTGGCTCTCCAAGGTAAAAAAGTGTGTCTGATTGACACTGATATCGGCCTCCGTAATCTTGACGTCATTCTCGGCCTTGAAAACCGTATCATCTATGATTTAGTGGATGTTATTGAAGGACGCTGCAAAGTTCAACAGGCACTCGTGAAGGATAAACGTTTCGAGGACGGTCTCTTTTTATTACCGGCTGCTCAGACTACTGATAAAAACGCAATCAATCCTGAACAGATGAAAAACTTGGTTACTGAACTGAAACGGGATTATGATTATATATTGATTGACTGTCCGGCTGGAATCGAACAAGGTTTCAAAAATGCCATTGCTGGTGCTGACCGTGCCATTGTCGTTACGACTCCTGAAATTTCGGCCGTTCGTGACGCCGATCGAATCATTGGTTTGCTTGAACAGGAAGACATAGAACCCCCGAAACTGATCATCAACCGCATCAGACGGCATCTCATGAATAGCGGAGATGCACTTGATGTCAACGATATTACGACACACTTGTCTATCGACTTGCTCGGCATCATCCTAGACGATGAGAACGTCATCACCTCCTCAAACAAAGGGGAGCCCGTCGTCATGGATCCAGCGAATCCTGCAGCAATTGGCTATCGTAACATTGCGCGCCGTATCCTCGGCGAATCAGTTCCGCTTATGTCTCTTACCACGGGAAAACCTGGATTCTTCGGTAAACTTAAATCGATATTTGTGAAATAACCCTAAAACCCCTTGCACATATTTTTTGTGTTGGGGGTTTTTTGTGAATTTTAGGTGGTGAAAATGGAAGAGTTGAAATTACAATTCGAAAGTTCCGATTAAACGTGGATTGTAGCAATTAGGTTTCAAGAGTTGAAGTTAAGCATTGAGAGTTGCAATTAGCGATAGTAAATGAATTGGGTTCCGCGATTGAAGTTAGAAATCGATACTTTTTCAATGAGAAATTCAAAATAGGAGGAGATTTTGATTGATAATTAAAAAACGAGGTATTCCAGGGGCTTTTGCAGGGCTAGCATCGCTTGTTTCACGTATATCGGAATCCGATGAAATGTTTAAAAGAATTAAGTCTGATTATAAAAATAGTCGAGCGGGATTTGCGGGTGAATTGAAAGTTGATAATTATTTGAAAGAGCTTGAACTAAAGATGCCCTATTACGTTTTGCAGAATCTGAATATCAAGGTTGGAAAAAAGGAAGTTCAAATTGATACATTACTTATACATCCTAATTTCATTTTAGTAATAGAAATAAAAAATATGCGGGGGGAATTTTATTTTGATCCCGTTAATAAACATTTTTATAGGCTGAACGACGAAGGGGAAAAAGGAAGGAATGAGGAACCCGGAAGCGCAGCTAAGTCGGTCGACAACTATTATCAATTCATTTCTTCGTAATATAGGGGTCGAGATGTCCGCCAATGGACTTATCGTATTCGTTAGCCGTGCGGGGATCGTTATGCAAGCATCGGAAAACTGGAAAACGATTCCGATTGATTCACTGGTGGAATATATCGAATTTTTAGAGAGTCGTACTAAACGTGTGATCGCGAATGAAATATGCAAGCGTTTGGCATTTGAGCTTTTGACCGAAGATAGACTAGAAAAACCATTTAGTATCGTTGACTATTATAATATTTCGGTTGATAAAGTGAAGAAAGGGGTCAGATGTCCAAAGTGTGATTACATTCCAATGCTAAGAAAGCATTCGCGATGGTGTTGTGGGAAATGCGGAAAGGAATCACGTGATGCTCATCTCAATACCCTACAGGAATATCGTTTATTATTTGGACCGGAAATTACGAGTAGAAGTGCGATTGAATTCATGCAGCACGACTCCATTTACTTTGCGATACGTGTTCTTAATAATAATGCTGAAATAAAAAAAGCGAAGACAAGGTATAGATTATTTCAAATTAGAGATGAAAAACATCTATTATCGGAATTTATTCGGGAAGAGTTGAAAAAATAGTTGTTGAAATAGGAGGTTTGCAATTAGGTTTGACTAGTTGCAATTAGAATTCGAAAGTTGCAATTGAAATCCCGGAGTTGCAGTTAAAACTCGCTAGTTGCAATTAGAACCAAAAAGTTGCAACCAAAGAGAGGTAACGGGTATTTGCTGCCCAACTTTTCTCGCAGAAATAGAACTATACGGACCCCACTTTCGATAAATTCCGTTCAACCGCCCATAATATTCCCCCCACCTACGTCATATACTAAAAAAAACGGGTGGTGTGACCGGTTGAAATGGAGAACGAAGTGGATGATGGCAATTGTGTTGACGCTCGGGGTGATTGGTGTGGCGAAGTTGGAGGATGCGGGTGTGATACGGGAACCTGTTACGCAGTATGTCACGTCTGGCAAGGACTTTATAGCGATGAAAAAATGGGTGGCAACAATAATTAAAGATCCGGCTGCTGACCAAATCGCGGTCATGGCAGATCCCCATCAGGAAGACCCTTTTTCCGCGTATGAATCAATGCAGCCATATAAAGAGGGTGTGATTGTATCCTATACACAACCGTTAACGATTGATGCGCAAGAGAACGGGCTTGTCATTTTTACAGGTTTCACCCGCGAATCGGGGAAAACCGTTACGGTGTTATATGATAGTGGGGATGAAGTGACGTATGGTTACGTTGGAAAAGTTGTCAAACTGCCGTATACAGCTGTGAAAAAAGGGGACACGCTGGCGCTAATGGATGAGGGGGCGATTTATCTGAAGGTAAAGCGTGATGGTGTGAAAATGGATGCGTCGCTTTTGCCGACATATCTTTCGGGCGGGGAACAATGAAATTTAAGCTTCATCCTGTTCTTTTGCCTTTTTTTCTATTTTTAATCATGACCGGCAGCATTTCGATCTATGCCATTATCTTTATTTCGCTTCTGATTCATGAAGCTGGGCACCTCCTTGCTGCCTATCTTACTGGAATGCGCATACGATCTTGTACAATCATGCCTTACGGTGGCGAAATCGTTATTTGGAATAAACATATGGCACCAAGAAGAGATCGTCTCCTCGTCGCGCTCAGCGGTCCTTTAGCAACGTTGCTCCTATTATTAATGGCGATTTGGATTCCATTTCCGGGTGACGACCAAGTTATCCGGATTCAAGTTGCATTGCTAGTGCTTAACTTACTTCCCATTCTACCGCTTGATGGTGGACAGGCAATATGTGCGCTGCTCGAAACAGAAGGTTCCGTTTATCGCACACGCTCGCTCGTTTTGCTGCATTCAATTCTACTTCTTTGCGCTAGTATTATCCTATTATCAATTGATATACCTAAGACATTGCCCTACATTCTCCTGGCAACGTTCCTCTTGCTTCAAAACATTTCCGCTTTTCGGTTCCGAAAATATGAAAAAGCATTTGCAGAAATAAAATTAAATAGGTTGACGTAATTAAATATACGTGGTAATATTCAAATGTTATTGTTTGTAGCACCCGTGCTACAACCGCGCTGATAAGGTACAAGTATCCGTACGGATCACCTTGGAAGGCGAGTCTGTAATTATAGAGGAGGTGCAAGTATGTACGCAATTATTGAAACTGGTGGAAAACAGATCAAAGTTGAAAAAGGCCAGGAAATCTACATTGAAAAAGTAGCTGGTGAAGCTGACGAAGTTGTCACTTTCAACAGAGTTCTATTCGTAGGTGGAGAAGACGTGAAAGTAGGCGTTCCATTCGTGGAAGGCGCTACAGTTACAGGAACTGTTGTTAAACAGGGCCGTGCTAAAAAAATCACTGTTTTCAAATACAAGCCGAAAAAGAACTATCACAAAAAACAAGGTCATCGTCAGCCATACACTAAAATCGTCATTGACGGTATTAACCTGTAAGCCGGCATGATCAAGATCATCATCAAGAAACAATCATCCGGTCGTATCAACTCTTTTGAGATGACAGGCCACGCTAATTTTGCAGAATACGGAAAAGACCTTGTCTGTGCAGCTGCATCTGCAGTATCATTTGGTGCTGTCAATGCAATTATTGCACTTACAGGCAAAACCCCTGAGATTCAACAAGGATCTGACGGTGGCTATTTGAAAGTCAGTTTTCCTGAAACTGAAGAAAACGATCACGATACACAGTTGATTGTAAAGGCGATGATTGTTTCATTGCAGACGATTGAAAATGACTATGGGCAACATATAAAAATTATTCTTAAATAGTAGGAGGTGGCATACATGCTACGTTTAGATCTCCAGTTTTTCGCATCGAAAAAAGGGGTAGGTTCTACTCGGAACGGTCGTGACTCTCACTCGAAACGTCTTGGCGCAAAACGCGCGGACGGACAGTTTGTTACTGGCGGCTCAATCCTTTATCGTCAGCGCGGAACGAAAATTCATCCAGGTGAAAACGTCGGTCTCGGTGGTGACGATACTCTTTTCGCAAAAGTTGACGGCGTCGTTCGTTTCGAACGTTTTGGTCGTGACAAAAAGAAAGTTAGCGTATACCCTGAAGTTCAGGAAGCTTAATATACGTACGACAGAAAGGACTGCATACGAATATGCAGTCCTTTTTCTTTTTTTCCGAGAGAAGAAAATGTGTTTTTTCTACTTAGATTGTTGTCTGGGCGCCAGCTGCTCGCATCGCTTCAGTGGAAAGGGATTAGAACTGCATCCCTCTTACTTGATGAAAAAGCAAAGAGTGCCTTTATGTTCAAGCCTTCCAGCGCTTTTAGCGTCTAAACGGCGTCTTGCGCATTTCTAGGCAACAGATGCTATACTATATACATGAAAATTGTTGGCGGTGAATGGGAATGGGGAACAGTAAACTTACCACGGCGGAAGCGCTGAAATTTGCAAGACATGATTTTTTAAATGAACTTCAATTAGTCTTGCTCTATATCGATCTTGATAAACTACCGGAAGCAAAACAAAAGATCTTGGAAGCAACCAATCGTATGCGTGAAGTGGCATTATTAGAAAGGCTCGGACTTCCAGCCGTTGAGATATGGCTCACTACGTTCGACTGGCTATATGGTGCTTTTACAAAAACGATGACGTGTACAATAGCATCCGGAATCCGGGAAGCTGATGATGCGGCAGTTGTAACTTATTTAGAACGAATGTTTAGTGAAGCTGAAAAAACATTGGACCCGACTTCTGAGTACGAAACGCAGATCGATGTGCAGGCAACAGCCGAAAGTTGGTCAATTACGATTACTGTGCATGCCCACATGAAAAAAAATCTGTTAGAACCGGTGGCACTCGGAAACATTACAGTTGAAGAGACACTTTCGCAAAATCAATGGACGTTCACAATTAGTGGACAATAGGAGGAAAATAAATGTTTGTCGATCACGTAAAGATTTATGTAAAAGGCGGCGACGGTGGTGATGGAATGGTTGCTTTCCGTCGAGAAAAATATATCGCATATGGCGGTCCAGCCGGTGGTGATGGAGGACAAGGTGCTAACGTTGTTTTCATCGTGGATGAAGGATTGCGTACACTGATGGATTTCCGTTACCAGCGTCATTTCAAGGCGCCACGCGGTGAGCATGGTGGCAGTAAAAATATGCACGGGAAGAACGCAACTGATGTAGTTGTCAAAGTCCCACCTGGTACGATTGTGACAGACGCAGAGGACGGTTCAATCATCGCTGACCTCGTTGAGCACGGTCAGACAGCAATCATTGCTAAGGGCGGTCGTGGAGGACGTGGGAATAGCCGGTTCGCAACTCCGTCAAACCCTGCACCTGAACTATCTGAAAAAGGTGAGCCGGGCGCTAATAAAGAAATTAACCTGGAATTGAAAGTGCTAGCGGATGCAGGACTAGTTGGCTTCCCAAGTGTAGGGAAATCGACGTTATTATCTGTTGTTTCCGCTGCAAAACCGAAAATTGCAGATTATCATTTTACGACACTTGTTCCGAATTTGGGCATGGTTGAAACGGATGATCACCGCGGCTTCGTGCTAGCTGACCTTCCGGGATTGATTGAAGGAGCGCACCAAGGTATTGGTCTCGGTCATCAGTTCTTACGCCATATCGAACGGACACGCGTCATCATCCATGTTGTTGATATGTCCGGCCTTGAAGGACGTGAACCATTCGAGGACTTCTTGACAATTAATGAGGAGTTAGAACAATACAACTTACGTTTAACAGAACGTCCGCAAATCATTGTTGCAAATAAAATGGACATGCCTGAAGCGGAAGAGAATCTAAAAGTCTTCAAGGAAAAACTGAATGACAGCAATGCACTCATCTTCCCAATTTCAGCACTCACAAGAACTGGACTTGACGGATTGCTACATGCGGTTGCAAATCTCCTTGAAACGACACCGGAATTCCCGATGCATGAAATTGAGGACGAAGACAAAGAGAACTCAGTTCTGTACAAATATGATGGAGAAGCAGAGTTGTTTAAAGTGGCGCGTGATGATGATGGCGCATTCGTATTGTCGGGCTATACAATTGAGCGTCTGTTCAAAATGACTGACTTCAACTTTGACCAATCCGTACGTAAATTCGCGAGACAATTGCGTGCTATGGGTGTAGATGATGAACTCCGTAAACGTGGCGCGAAAGATGGAGATACTGTGCGACTTCTTGACTTCGAATTTGACTTCGTAGATTAATCAGGTGGAATGAATGACTAAAAAATGACAAAAGCTACGCACGAAGGGGGATATCCTATGAAGCAGTTGGGGGAAGGTCAGTTTTATCTTGTAAGGGAAGACGTACTGACAGAATCGATGCTGAAAATGTTAGAAGCGAAAAGGCTTTTGGCAAGCGGAGAGGAATCGACGATACAAGATGCCACGAAGAGGGTAGGATTATCCCGTAGTGCATTTTATAAATACCGTGACACTGTTTATCCGTTCGAATCAATTGCACGTGAGCGTATCCTAACGATTTTCATTCAGCTGGAAGACCGGAAAGGATCGCTTGCGACATTGTTGCAGATTGTCTCTGAGTCAAAATGTAATGTCTTGACAATTCATCAGACCATTCCTGTTCAAGCACGGGCTAATATTACTTTGTCACTCGATGTAACAGAAATGATCATAAAAATGGAAGAGTTCCTGCAACGGTTGAAAGCACCTGACTTTGTCGATTCAGTTGTCTTAATCAGTTCAGGTGCACTCTGATGGGAGGATACTAGTATGGGAAATGAAAGATATACGCCGACTGTCGCTTATTTAGGGCCGGAAGCATCATTCACGCACGTTGCGGCAAGCACTCTTTTTGGAAATTCGGGATTGATACCTCAACCTACGATACCGGATTGTATAGAGGCTGTGGCGGAAGGGCGTGTCGCCTATGCGATTGTCCCGCTTGAAAATGCGTTGGAAGGATCCGTTCCGATGACCATCGATTACTTGTTCCATGGAGCAGATTTGTTCATCAATGCTGAAATATCGATACCAATCGAACAGCATCTTATGGTCAATAAAAAGCAAGTTCCTTTTATCACTGAAATCGAATCCATCAATTCCCATCCCCATGCCCTTGCGCAATGCCATAAATATTTGCAATACCATTACCGTCGTGTCCCGCTTATCCAGACGACCTCCACGGCGGCAGCTGCCAAATATATTTCCGAAAACCCGGAAGTGAAGGTTGCGGCAATCGGAAATAAGTTGGCGGCTGAAAAATATGGTCTACATATCGCAGAGGAGAATATTCACGATTTTCATTTTAACCATACGCGATTCGTCGTATTATCCCTGCGAAAAGAAAGTTTGGAAACAAATGGCCATTCTGCAAATCTAAAAACGACATTAATGGTAAAATTACCAGAAGATGACCGTTCAGGTGTGCTGCACCAGGTTTTATCCGTTTTTGCATGGCGCAGACTCAATTTAAGTAAAATTGAATCAAGGCCATTAAAAACAGGACTTGGCAATTACTTCTTCATTATCGATGTAATGGAATCCGAAGACCACCCGATGATGAAAGGTGCGATGGAAGAACTCAGCGCACTGAATTGTACTGCTCGTTCATTCGGTTCATATTTCATATACGACCAACTACCGTCACGTCATTCAATATGACCGTGGTGGTTTTTTTATTGGGAAATAAATCACTACTTATATAAACAGAGCGAAGGCGCCTTACAGGGGTAGCCGAAGCCCTAAGACTGGCGGCGCAGCCGCTTGGCTTAGGGTGGGAGGCATCCCCAAGCGCCGAAGCGGATTCAATGGGATTCTTTATTTCAACATATACAGTGTCCAACCCCGGCTTTTCTTTAGAATAAATAACCCACATCCGCATATACATGGCAAGAGAGGATATCTCGTTAAAGATGAGCGTCACACAGACGGGCGTCCGTTCATACGATGGATTGACGGAAGGGGGAAATTTTTAAGTGGAAGTCCATATTGTTGTAAAAGGGGATACGCTATGGAAGATTGCGCGCCAATACGGTATCCCGTTTGAAGATTTAAAGCGGGTGAATGCGCATCTTGCTAATCCAGATTATATTGTTCCTGGAATGAAAATTTTCTTGCCAAAAAGACAGCATAATGCTGAACATCCTGAAAAAGGGAAAGGGCCGGTGACGCCGCATCCTCCAAAGGGTACAAAACCGTCGCCGCCAATACCGGTGCCAAAACCACCAACATCAAAACCACCGACACCAAAGCCGATACCAGTCCCAATACCGCCAGCACCAGCACCGAGACCACCAACACCGAAACCGCCAACACCGAGACCACCAGCACCAACGCCAAGACCGCCAACACCAGTACCACCATCCAAACCAACACCACCAAAACCAGCACCACCACCAGCAGTACAACCAACAGTGCCAGCTCCCATACCGTTACCAACGCCAACACCAACACCAATGCCGATGCCAATGCCAATGCATCCGCCACAAACATTTGCTCATCCGATGATAGGTATTCCGTGTGGGTGGATGCCGATTTTTGACGCAGATTGTTTCCCGTTCATGCATTCGGGGCAAATCCAGGCGATGCCAAGGCAAGAACAACCGATGCACCACGCTCCTTTACCATCGACTCAATTTCCGATGTATGAACAAGAATCACCGATTTTCTCTGGCCAAGGCCCTGCAACATCTCCTTTAGAAATACCTATGGTAGAAGGGTGGCAGTTGCTCGAATCGCCTGATTTTATGTTTGAAGAGACGGCTGAAATGGTTATGCAACCAGCCGCTGAGTATTCACCAGAGTATATGTATGAAGAATCACCTGAAATTGACCTGCAACCATCTGCTCCGTGTCCACCTGGGCCGGGCTACGTACCGCAGGCTATATCACCAGCTGTACAAGGTCAATGGAATCCCGGACAATTCGGTTATCCTGCAATGCCGCAACCAGGTTATCATCAAGGGTGTGGCTGCGAGGGTCAGCACCAACAACATCGTCAGCAAATGATGGTTCCGATCTTTTATGGTCATCCATGCAATTGCCCTTCATGCATGCAACAGGCAACTCCTTATTCTGGAATGCCTCCTAATCAAGGTTCCAACTGGTTCGGAGCGTATTGACCGGCATATGGCGCTGGATGGGAAATTAGAAAAAATAAAAGATAATGTGTGGAAGTTAGAGAGTGATGGCAAGCGCTTTTCGGTGAAGCGATATCAGTCCAACTCCACCGCGATGAAAGTACAACGTGTACATGAAGCTCTTCATTCTGTTTCTTTCCCGCATATTGTAGATGTAGTGTCCCAAGAGAATCAACTGACGTTTGTTCAGCCATGGTTGGATGGTGCGAAGGCAGTCAACTTCAAGAAAAGGGCAGATCGGACGGATTCGCTTGCTGCTCTTCATGCACTTCATGAAACAAAAGCACAACTCGACTGGCACGCCTCACCCTATCTGCATCCGTACCCCCTTATCGTGAAGTGGGAAGACCGGATCAGCCGTTTCCGCGAAATTGGTGGAGAGTGTGAGGCGTATATTGGAAAAGGCCTTGTCGATGAAATCTTATTTTATGCATTGAACGCGATTAGCGCAGTGAAGAAAACTTATAAAGACAATCTGAATGGTACATTGCTTCACGGTGATGTCGTCCATCATAATATATTGCGTGATAGAGATGGCGTCATCCGTTTCATCGATTTCGATCTAGCGAGTACGGGGCCAGCCGGTACTGAAATTGCGCTCTGGATTCATCGAGTGTTGCCACAAATAGGATACGACATTGATTTTCTGTTTGATGAACAGCCGTCGCTTCGAAGACTGAATTATGCTTCCAAGACACTGCTCCTATTTCCAAATGAAATTCTTCGGGAATGGCTTCATTTCTTCACATTGTCACCGTCTGGAAGAGAAAGACAGGCGAAGCAACTGGTCCCCTTTACTGAGTCCGCACTCTCACATTGGCCAAAATTATGGTATGATGTAGAACGGATTAACACATAGGGGGTAAGGTTATGGCAGGGCATTCTAAATGGAAAAATATCCAAAACCGTAAAGGCGCACAAGATGCAAAACGCGGTAAGGTTTTCCAAAAGATGTCGAAAGAAATTTTTGTAGCCGCAAAAGCAGGCGGACCTGATGCAGAATCGAACGCATCTCTTCGTTTGGCTATTGAAAAAGCAAAAGGCGTTAATGTTCCAAACGACGTGATTAAACGTGCAGTCGATAAAGCGACGGGTGCTGGCGCGGATGAAAACTATGAGGAAGTAATCTATGAAGGATATGGTCCTGGAGGAGTGGCAGTACTTGTTTACTGCTTAACAGAAAACCGTAATCGAACTGCGCCGAATATGCGCGTCGCCTTCAGCAAAAACGGCGGTAATCTCGGTGAAAGTGGTTCGGTAGGCTATATGTTTGACCGAAAGGGACGTCTTTTCATCGAACGGACGGACAGTACTGATGAAGATGCAGTTATGATGGCGGCGCTTGAAGCAGGTGCAGATGATATTGAGTCGACAGCAGATGGCTTTGAAATTATTACGCAACCAACGGACTTTTTAACAGTGAAAGAGACCCTTGAAGCGGAAGGAATCGAATTCATTTCGGCGGACATCGAGATGATTCCTTCTATGTACACGGTCCTTAGCGAAGATGCTGAAGAGCAATTTGAAAAGATGCTCGAAGTACTCGAAAATGATGAGGACGTTCAGGATATCTACCATAATGCGGAAGACCAAGATTAAACCCTTTAAATAGGATTCATTCTAATATCCATCCACCGTTTAAGAATGGTGGATGGATATTTATTGTGATAGATGAACAGTGAAAATAATATACATATCAATCAGTAAACTAGTGTACAATCTAATTGTGTCTGTGCATCTAGAAAAACAGTAATTACGTAATAGGAGTCGTGGGAAGGTGATTTCTTTTGATTGAAACATTATTATTGAACTTTTTGTTTTTACTCTTTCCGATTCTGATTGCTGTAATTTTCATTGAAAATGGGTTGACTAATATTAATAAATATTTGCTTATGTTACTGTCCTCTGTGACGCTCGTTTTTTGTATGGCATTCCCAATTAAATTGGAGTTAGGATATATCGTTGATTTAAGATATGTTCCGTTTATTATTGTCGCCCTTTTTGGCGGATACAAAATGGCCTTTCCACTTTATATAATTCTAAATGTGTATCGGTTCTTTATCGGTGGAGATGGGATTTTTCAGTCGCTTGCTCTCTCGACGGCGGTCCTTATTTTGGTACCGTTATTAAGTGCGAAATTTAAGCAACAAAACTCGCGATGGCGAATTTTTATTGCGATCTGCGTCACTTTTCTTACTATGACGTATTACTTTTTCACATTGAGCTTTAAATTTCCGAAACTGACAAGCGAATTTTGGTACTTGGTATTTTATACGCTTAGCACTTATCTAATGGCGACCTTTATACTAATGGCTTTAATTGAAAAAATTATTTCTAACATCAAAAGGCGCGAAATATATGTGCAAGCAGAAAGAATGAGAGACGTTAGTCATTTTTCGGCAAGTATTGCTCATGAAATCAGAAATCCACTTACTGTAACACGCGGGTTTCTCCAACTGTTAAATGAGTCCAAAACGATTAATGCCGATGAAAAAATATATATTGAATTTTCGTTGAAAGAATTAGGACGAGCAGAAACTATTGTCAGTGACTTTTTAACGTTTTCGAAACCACAATGTGAAAATATGGTTTTCTCTGATTTTGCAAAAGATATAAAGTATGTTGAGAATATTATGCAACCGTATGCGAAGAGGAATAGAGTTGAAATCCTTGTTCGTTCAACAAATACGCTGAAAGCAACATATGATGAAAATCAGATGCAGCAATGTCTCATTAATCTAGTTAAAAATGGTATCGAATCAATGCAGGATCACGGTGGCGTGCTTTATGTCGATGTGTCGGAACACAAGAAAAAAATCTTGATAAAGATTCAAGACAGTGGGAGCGGCATGACAAGAGAAGGGATTTCACAAATGGGAAAACCTTATTATTCTACAAAAACAGAAGGAACAGGCCTTGGGATGTTCATGGTTTATAGCACCATCAGGAATGTTAAAGGGGAAATTAAAGTAAAAAGTACGGTAGGGAAGGGAACAACTTTTCTGTTATACATACCTGTATAACTGTATTGATAAATAGTGTGGTAATTGCTATGATAAGTGTAATCTAGATTAATGTGAGTGAATGACCGATGACCGCCGATAAAGCGGTCATCTTTTCTTTTGCATACCAACAACCAATTAACTACGCCTGGTCATAATTATGATCACTTTTTGAATTGGGCTAGCCACTGGATACGGTGTTTTCAGTCTGAGTTCCACTAATCAGCAGGAACTTCTGAAGATTCAAGTTAAAGGTAGAAAGTGCGTTCGTATGGTATAATCGGTTCTATATATAGGGGGAGAGTAGCGTGTACGACTACATAAAAGGGCAGGTCACACGTGTGACGCCTGAACATATCACACTCGAACAGGGTGGGATTGGCTGGCTCATCATGACGCCCAATCCATATGCTTTTCATAAAACAGAAGAAATCCAACAAGTATTTACTTATCTGCATGTACGTGAAGATATTCAGTTGCTTCTTGGATTCAAATCCTTGGAACAGCGAGAGTTGTTCAAAAAATTGATCACGGTATCCGGTATTGGTCCAAAAGGTGCCTTGGCTATACTTGCTAGCGGCATCCCTTCACAAGTAATTGGTGCAATCGAACGGGAGGATGAAACGTTCCTTGTTCAATTTCCGGGAGTTGGGAAAAAAACGGCACGACAGATGATCCTCGATTTGAAAGGGAAGTTGTATGATCTATTTAATGCGATGGACATGCCAGATGAGGATATCACACTTCTGACAATGGCGGAAAATGGTGCACTTGATGAAGCAATACTTGCACTAGAAGCACTCGGTTACTCACAGCGCGAGCTGACAAAAGTGAAACCTAAATTAGAAAAAGAAGAACTTGATACAGAAGGCTACATGAAAATGGCACTTCGGTTATTATTAAAACAGAACTAATTGTATGGATAAATTGAAGTAATGAATCCCGTGTTTAAACTAAGCGAAGGCGCCTTACAAGTGGTAGCCGTAGCGAATTCAATGGAATTCTTTGTCTCAACATATATAGCAACGGCAGAAAGGGGGGCGGACAATGGAGGAACGTGTTATTTCCGGAGAAGCATCGGATTTCGATGAACGTTTTGAACAATCGCTTAGACCGCAATTTCTTAGTCAGTATATAGGACAGGAAAAAGTGAAGGAAAACCTCGGTATTTTCATCGAAGCAGCAAAAGGCCGTAGCGAAAGTTTGGATCATGTCCTATTGTATGGACCACCAGGTCTCGGTAAGACGACGCTTGCAACGGTCATTGCCAATGAGATGGACGTCAATATCCGCATGACCAGTGGCCCGGCAATTGAACGCCCTGGCGATCTCGCAGCGGTCGTTTCCTCTCTCGAACCAGGGGATGTATTATTCATCGATGAAATCCATAGGCTGAACCGTACAATCGAAGAAGTGCTGTATCCTGCCATGGAAGATTTCTGTTTGGATATCGTTGTCGGAAAAGGGCCCTCTGCGCGTTCTATCCGACTCGATTTGCCGCCATTCACACTGATTGGTGCGACAACCCGTGCAGGAGCATTATCGGCGCCGCTACGTGATCGTTTCGGTGTTCCACTGCGCCTCGAGTATTACGAAGTTGCGCCGCTCAAGGAAATTGTCATTCGTAGCTCAGGCCTTTTTGAAGTAGCAATTGATGAACAGGCTGCAGTAGAAATAGCACGCCGTTCTCGCGGCACCCCGCGTATTGCAAACCGACTGTTGCGCCGTGTGCGTGACTATGCACAAGTAAGAGGCAACGGGAGCATTACAATGGAAATGGCAAATGAAGCACTAGAAATGCTGCAAGTCGATTCACGTGGTCTTGATCATATTGACCATAAGTTGATTACGGGAATGATTGAGCGCTTTCGTGGCGGGCCTGTTGGAATTGATACGATATCTGCAAGTATTGGCGAGGAATCGGTAACGATTGAAGATGTCTACGAACCGTATCTCCTTCAAATCGGTTTTATCCAACGGACACCGCGTGGGCGGATTGCGACTCGTCTTGCATATGAACATTTTGGCTATCCAATTCCCGAGCACAACGATTTCTAATTCAATTATAAAGGGAGAATTTATAGACGATGGATGTAAATGATTTTGATTTCGATTTACCAGATAATCTAATAGCACAAACACCGTTACTAGATCGCACAGCAAGCCGTCTTATGGTGCTTGACCCAAAAACAGGGGAAGTAGAGCACCGTCATTTTCGTGATCTTCTCGAAGAGCTAGAGTCGGGAGATATGCTCGTACTCAATGATACGCGGGTGCTGCCTGCTCGATTAATGGGTGTGAAAGAAGATACTGGAGCCATGATTGAAGTGTTACTATTGAAGCAAACGGCAGATGACGAGTGGGAGACGCTAGCAAAACCTGCGAAACGTGTGAAACTTGGTACGATTGTCACTTTTGGTGACGGACGTCTGAAAGCAGAGTGCACGGGGATTTTGGAACAAGGTGGACGTACATTCAAATTTATCTATGACGGTATTTTTTATGAAATCCTAGATGAACTTGGGCAGATGCCACTACCACCATATATTACTGAAACGCTGGATGATCAAGCACGCTATCAGACTGTGTTCGCCAAAGAACGAGGTTCGGCAGCAGCACCGACTGCAGGACTTCATTTCACCGATGAAATCCTAGAAAGTATCCAGAATAAAGGCGTCAATATCGCATTCATTACACTGCATGTCGGTCTTGGCACATTCCGTCCAGTCAGTGCAGATACAATTGAGGATCACACGATGCATTCCGAATATTATCATGTCACTGAACAAACAGCGGATGCAATAAATGAAGCCAAAGCACAAGGTGGACGCGTCATAGGGGTCGGTACGACGTCTGCGAGAACACTAGAGACAATCGCTTCGGAAAATGCCGGTAAAATTGTGGCTTCAAGCGGCTGGACGTCGATTTTCATCTATCCAGGTTATACATTCAGTATTTTGGATGGACTATTAACCAATTTTCATTTACCTAAATCGACGTTGATCATGCTGATTTCAGCGCTAACAACTCGAGAACATATTTTAGCAGCATATAACAGAGCGGTTGAGGAAAAATATCGCTTCTTCAGCTTTGGAGATGCAATGTTCATAAAACCGTCACAAAGGAAGGAATCATAAAATGACAGCAGTTACATACGAACACATCAAAACTTGTAAACAAACCGGAGCACGTCTTGGAATCGTCCATACACCACACGGTTCATTTGAAACACCAGCATTTATGCCGGTTGGTACACAGGCAACTGTCAAAACATTATCACCTGAAGAGCTGAAAGAAGTCGGAGCAGGCATTATTTTAAGTAATACCTATCATCTGTGGCTTCGTCCGGGTCAGGATATCATTGAAGAGGCAGGCGGACTACATAAGTTCATGAACTGGGATAGACCGATTCTGACCGATTCAGGCGGTTTTCAAGTGTTTTCACTAAGCGAATTCCGTAAAATCGAAGAGGAAGGTGTCCATTTCAGACATCATTTGAACGGTAGTAAATTGTTCCTTAGCCCCGAGAAAGCGATGGAAATTCAGAATTCACTAGGCGCAGATATTATGATGGCTTTCGATGAATGTCCGCCGTTCCCTGCAACGCGTGAATATATGAAAGCTAGCGTTGAACGGACATCTAGATGGGCTGAAAGATGCCTAGGAGCACATGCACGTCCGGCAGATCAAGCACTATTCGGCATTATACAAGGTGGCGAGTTTGAGGATTTACGTGCTCAAAGTGCAAAAGATCTTGTGTCACTTGATTTCCCAGGTTATGCAATCGGCGGCTTGTCTGTTGGCGAGCCGAAAGATATTATGAACCGTATCCTTGAACACACAACACCCCTTCTACCACAGGACAAGCCGCGTTACTTGATGGGTGTAGGTTCGCCTGACTCACTTATTGACGGTGCTATCCGCGGTATAGACATGTTTGACTGTGTCCTACCGACTCGTATTGCGCGAAACGGTACGCTTATGACGAGTGAAGGACGTTTGAATATCCGCAATGCGAAATTCGAGCGTGATTTCCGTCCTCTTGATGAAAAATGTAGCTGCCATGTCTGTAAAACGTACAGCAGGGCTTATATTCGCCATCTTATCAGAGCGGATGAAACTTTCGGAATCAGGCTGACTTCTTATCATAATCTCCACTTCCTACTTAATTTAATGGAGCAGGTAAGGGATGCAATTCGCCATGATCGACTGGGAGATTTCCGTGAAGAATTTTTTGAGAGCTACGGATTTAATAAACCGAATGCAAAAAACTTTTAAATCTAGTATAATGAATCTTGATTGAAGGGGGGATATATATATGGGTTCATTAACACAACTATTGCCATTCGTTGCGATGTTCGCAGTGATGTGGTTCTTGCTAATCAGACCGGCGCAAAAGAAACAGAAAGCGACGAAGCAGATGCAAGGAGATTTGAAACGTGGAGATAAGGTCATCACAATTGGTGGCATTCACGGCACGATTGACGCTGTAGATGATTCATCGGTTTTTCTTAAAGTTTCTGAAGGCACGACACTTCAGTTCGATAGACAAGCTGTTGGACGTGTAACAGAATCAATTTAAGTATTGTAAGAATTTGAAGAGGCGATTGGCTGAGTGGGAAATTTCCCATTCAGGCAATCGCCTCTTTTTCCGTACTGAACGTGTATATAAGCAGAAGTGTAAAGGGCATCCTTTCGTAAAAGGGGTAGATCTTTATGAACGATTTATTAATTATCGGTTTTAGGACGGTATTTCTTTATGTGCTCATCTTGATCATCTTACGGATTATGGGTAAACGAGAAGTCGGCGAGCTGGGTGTAATCGATGTTGTGGTCTTCGTCTTTATGGCAGAGGTTGCCGCATTTGCACTCGATTCCCCCGACAAAGATCTGATTCAATCCGTCATACCGATGCTTATTTTACTCGTCATTCAAGTCGTTTCTTCTTATTTTTCAATGAGAAGTAAGAGGTTTAGAGATATTGTCGATGGTGAACCAACACTTATTATTAGGCACGGTAAAATAATTGAGCATGAAATGCGGAAACAACGGTATAATCTTGACGATTTATTTCAGCAACTTCGTGAACAACAGATTGGCTCTGTTCATGAAGTCTCATTCGCTTATTTGGAACCATCGGGAAATTTGTCCGTCTTTAAACACGACAGTATCCAACCAGTACTTTCGCTTATTTCCGATGGTGTTATCCAAGGTAAACATCTTGAACTTATCGATAAAACCGAAGAGTGGCTTTTAGAAGAACTACTGAACCTCGGAATAAATGATGTTGAACAGATTTTCTATTGTTCATTTGAAAATGATGGACTGAAGTTTCAGTTGAAAGAGAGTTATCAATGACTTTTCAGTAGTCTCCTGAACAGAAACAGATCACTTTTTTTAACTTGACCCGTTAAAATAAGTATCACAAGAAGGAAAACACTTGTGATTGCACATTCTGTGAATAAACCAAAATCTCCAATTGGGATGAAAATTGGTCGCATAATACAGGTCATGATAAATGAAGCATAAGGCAGAGCAAATATGGTGAAGCCGGAAGCGGTCGATTTGTTTTTCCGAAGTGTTGCTATATGAAGGAATGATGTAATAAGCACGCCAAAGCCGATCGCAAGGACTGCCCCAGTCACCTGTAAACCAGGCTGTGAAGCGAGGATGAACATGACCGCCAGTTTAGCAATACCACCGTATACGGAGTTCATCATCCCTGCCTTGGCGTCGCCCGTTGCTTGTAAAATTGAATAGAGCGGGCCTTGGATATAATAAAAGAAAAAAACTGGAGCAAGTAACGCCATATAGGAAGCACCCTGGGTGACATGGAATAACTTTACTGCCAAATCCTCACCGTGAATGAAAAACACAGTTGCTGCAAACGTACCTGTTAAAGCGGACAGACGGAGCGATAGATGAATTCGTTCTTTCAGTTTTCTCGTATTATTTGATGCGACTGCTCCGCTTACGGCGGGCACTAGGACAACAGACAAGGCATATGGGATGAACGCCGGAAATAGGAGCAACGGGACAAGGACACCGGATACAATGCCGTACAACGTTGTGGCAGCTACAGCTGAAACACCTGAAAACGCGAGTGCACGGAGGAAGATAATCGGCTCAAGGAACCAAGTGAAAGTACCGAATAGGCGGCTACCAGACGATGGCAAAGCGATGGCTAGCAAAGGTTCCATTGGATAGCGCTTGAGTTTCTCCTGCTGTTTTGGTATTCGCTTCTTTTGTTGCCTATATTTGAACAACAAATAAAGGACGGATAGCATTTCCGCAAGAAGCGTAACGCCCATCGCATAAGCGGCACTCAGTGCTGTATTATCAGCTACGAGGAGATGTGGTAAAAGCCATGTGATTAGCGTGATACGGCATATTTGTTCTATGATTTGTGACCATGCGGTTTCTTCGATTCGTGCGATACCTTGGAAATATCCGCGGATCAAACCCCCGATAGCAGCGATAGGTACGATTGCGATTCCGACATACAGTGTGGTGGATGAAGCAGAATTACCGAGAAGTGTTTCAGCTAAGTAGGGAACGAACAAAATAGAAGCTGGAATGAATACTACTGCCGTCAAGATAGTGATGAAGGAGGCTGTCTTCATAAGGGAAGGGATTCTTACGGATTGCCCTTTCGCTTCGAGTTCGGCAATCACTTTGGCTATGGCAATCGGTACACCAAGCTGGACAAGTGACAGGAAAAAAATAAAAGCGGGATAAGCGGTCATGTAGATGCCGACCGCCTCTTCGCCTGCAATCCGCATGAATTGAATCCGGAAGACGAATCCTAAAAGCTTGGTTAGGAAGACGGCAACCATCAGTACGACAGTTCCGCGGATGAATGAAGACAATTTAAACAACTCCTTCTCAATTCCGGTCATTTCGTATACACTAAACCTATGCAGAAATATCCATACTTACGACTGTCCAGGAAAGGGATGGAAAAGATGCCAAGACGATTCGGACAACTGTTCACACATATGCTGCCTGCAATTGAAAGCAAAAAGACTGAATTTCATCTGTACGGCTATACAACAGTAACCGAAGAGGACATTTGGACATTTTGCGTCCAGAAGAAATGGCGTAAAAAAAATATCGAGGACATGGGGATGCATGAAATTGCAAATGGAATCCTCAAAATCTCACCAGCAGAATATATGACGTTTACACAGATTGAAGAACAACGTGGTGCAAACTGGTTTACCGACTTGAACAGTGAAGAACTTCAAATCTTATTGACGCCACATAAATCGAAAAATGAGTTATGATAGAGTGAAACGTGACAATTTGACACATGAATGACTGTGTTTCATAATAGACATATTGTGTTTTTATAATTGTGTAGTATTCAGCGCCTAGTTGTTGCGGGGCGCTGTCGCTATTCTCGGAGTATGTACATAGATAAATGCCGTACAGTTGCACTCCATATTTAGAGGGGGAAATTGGATTATGAAAAGAAGAGGACGGATCGTAGCGTTTCTATTATTAATCGTCGTGTTTGGCTTGACGATTGGAACGACTGCGAAACCGGTAGTGAACGATGTAAAGTTGGGTCTGGATTTACAGGGCGGTTTTGAAGTTCTTTATCAAGTGACACCATTGAAAGACGAAGCCCCGAAAATTACGGAAGAAATGGTTCAAGATACAGCGAATGCACTAAGAAACCGGATTGACGTACTTGGGGTAAGTGAACCAAGCATCCAAATCGAGTCAGGAAACCGTATTCGCGTGCAACTTGCGGGAGTAGAGGACCAAGAATCAGCTAGGGAACTCCTGTCGACTCAGGCAAATCTGACTTTCAGGGATGCCGATGACAATCTCCTTTTAGACGGGAACGACTTGAAAGAGGGGAAGGCCAAGGCTAACTTTGGCGAAAATGGTAACCCAGTTGTTACCCTTGAAATGAAATCACCGACTAAATTCGGTGAAGTGACAACGAAAATTTCACAAAAAGCACCAGAGAACGTAATGGTCATCTGGTTAGACTTTATAGAAGGTGAAGATTCTTTTAGAGCGGAAGTAGCGAAAGAGAAACCTAAATTCGTTTCTGCTCCTTATGTGAAAAATCCTATCAACTCATCAGACGTTGAAATATCAGGATCATTCTCTTTAGAAGAGACGAAAAATCTTGCGGGGATTTTGAACGCTGGCGCACTACCTGTTCTTCTTGAGGAAGTCTATTCAACATCAGTCGGTGCACAGTTCGGTGAACAGGCACTCAACAAGACAATTTTCGCTGGAATTATAGGTATCTCGCTTATCTTTATTTTCATGATCGTTTATTACCGTTTGCCCGGTTTAGTGGCAGTTATTACATTATCAATTTATATCTTCATCATATTGCTCGTCTTCACACTTATTAATGGTGTCCTGACTCTGCCGGGAATTGCGGCACTTATGCTCGGGGTCGGAATGGCCGTTGATGCAAATATCTTAATGTATGAAAGAATACGCGAGGAATTGCGTGTTGGGAAATCCATTAAGACCTCGTTCATGGCGGGTGCTAAATCATCATTCTCTGCCATTCTCGATGCAAATATTACGACCATTATTGCAGCGTTAGTCTTATTCTATTTTGGGACAAGCTCTGTAAAAGGTTTCGCGCTAATCCTTATCATCAGTATTCTAACCAGCTTCTTAACAGCAGTATGGGGAGCACGCATATTCTTAGGGTTGTTAGTCAATAGTGGTGTATTTGACGGCAAAACAGCATGGTTCGGTATTTCGAAAAGTAAGGTTCATGCACCTGAAGAACAAATTGAAACATTAGAACTTACAACGAAGTTTGACCGATTCGATTTCGTTCAAACACGTAAAAAGTTTTATGCTATATCTGCCGTTTTGTTAATTTGCGGTGCAGTTATGCTAGGAATTTTCAAGTTGAATCTTGGAATTGATTTCTCGAGTGGTACACGCGTTGAAGTGCTTGCTGACCATCCCTTGACGACTGATGAACTATCTTCGTATTTGGATGAAATCGGACATCCAACAGATGATATCGTCATTTCCGGTGATGCAGGTGATATGGGTGTCATGCGTTACAAAGATGAGTTTAAGCAAGAAGAAGTCAATAAGCTAAAAGTGGATCTTGCTGCCGAATTTGGTTCTGACCCGAATATCTCGACGGTTTCAGACACAGTCGGTAAGGAACTCGTGCAAAATGCAATTACATCGTTGCTCCTTGCCATGCTTGGTATCGTCATTTACGTTGCATTTCGTTTCGAATGGCGTATGGGAGTTGCGACCATTATCGGTCTTTTCCATGATGTGTTCTTTATGGTCGCTGTGATAAGTATTATGCGCCTAGAAGTCGACATCACCTTCATCGCTGCGGTGTTGACGATTGTTGGTTATTCCATCAATGACACGATTGTGACATTTGACCGGATACGGGAAAATATCAACCACCGCGGTCGCATTGATAATGTAGCAGAACTAGCAGATATTGTTAACAAATCATTGCGTCAGACACTTGGACGTTCTGTTAATACAGTGCTTACAGTCGTCTTTGTTGTAGTGGCGCTTATGCTATTCGGAGCAGAGTCAATCCGGACTTTCTCAATTGCACTTCTGATTGGACTGTTTGCGGGAACTTATTCTTCGATATTCATCTCAGCTCAAATCTGGTTTGATCTGAAGAAACGTGAAATCAATAAAAAAGGCGCAATTAAAGTCGAAGACACGAAGAAACAATGGGGCTCAGACGAACCTATCGTATAAGAAGTATTATGATAAGTTTCGGTTATTCATGGGACAGGGTATACTTTATGTATACTCTGTTCTATTTTTTTCTTAATGAAAGGGGAAAACTATATGAAGTTTCAGTGGAATTTGCTGCTAGGTCTATTATTCGCCATTATTATCGCCATCTTTGCTGTTTTTAATGTTGACGCGGTTCAAGTCAATTATGTGTTTGGCAAAGCACAGTGGCCACTCGTTCTTATTATTTTAGGTGCAGCACTTCTTGGTGCCGTAGTTAGCGGATTTGTCGCGATGTTCCTGTCATTTCAATCAAGCCGTCGCATAAAAGAGCTTATGAAAGAAATGACCACCAAAGAGCTTACAATTGCAGCACAACAAAATGAAATTGCGGAACTGCAAAAGTACACAGCCTTACCATCCAATGATGAAGTAATTATCGAAAATAAAAATGTATAAGCAAAGAGCGTCTTCCAGCTACTAATACAGGGAAGATGCTCTTTTTTGTTAACGATTTAGTGCAGACTTCTACTTCAGGGAATTTTAGCAGTCTTTTCTTTTAGAGTCGGAGCCCATCCGCTATAATGAATGTAAGGATGTGAAGGAATTTGATCGAATCAATGAAAAGATGGAAAGTGGAACGACCGAATGAAGAAATTGTAGCAATGTTGACAAAGGATCTCGGTATTTCATCTGTCCAGGCAAAAATACTTACTTCAAGGGGAATAATAGATTCCGGAGTGGCAAAAGATTTTTTACATATGGATGCATCTAGCATGCATGACCCTTTTTTACTATATGATATGGACAAAGCGGTGTCGCTCATAACAACAGCAATCGCTTCAGATAAAAAAATTGCTGTTTATGGCGATTATGACGGTGATGGTGTGACGAGTGTGACGGTCCTTACAACGGCTTTGGAGCGAATGGGTGCAGATGTGTTCTATGCGATACCCAATCGGTTCCAGCACGGCTATGGACCGAATAAAGACCTTTTCTTGGAGCTATACGAAAAAGGGGCCTCGCTTATTATTACTGTCGACAATGGCATTTCGGGTGTTGATGAAATTGCATATGCGAAATCACTCGGAATGGACATCATCATTACAGACCACCATGAAATCGGAGAAGTGTTACCAGCAGCAGATGCCATCATCCATCCTCGACATCCAGAAGGGGAGTATCCGTTCGGAGAGCTTGCTGGGGTTGGTGTAGCATTCAAACTTGCGTGCGCATTACTTGAAGATGTTCCGGAAGACTTATTTGAACTTGTTGCTATCGGGACAGTTGCAGATTTAGTTCCGCTTCGCGATGAAAACAGATATTTCGTCAAAGAGGGCATCAGGCAGATGCGTGTTTCAAAACGTCCTGCAATCCAGGCGCTCGCACGCATCGCTAGCACTGAACAAGCAACACTTTCAGAGGAGTCAATCGGATTTATGATTGGGCCTCGTTTGAACGCAGCTGGGCGTCTAGGCGATGCTACCCCGGCAGTTCAACTATTGAAAACAGAAGACGCGACGCTGGCGACAACATTGGCAAAAGAACTTGACACGCTGAATAAGGAACGACAAGCGATTGTAGCTGAAATAGCTAAAGAAGCGGAAGACATGATATTAAAAATGTATGGTGATACAGTTCCGCTCGTCTTCGTTATCGGAGGAGAAGGCTGGAATTCTGGTGTGGTGGGAATCGTAGCGTCAAGATTAACTGAGAAATATTACCGTCCGTCAATTGTCTTGTCGATTGACAGGGAAACAGGAATTGCGAAAGGATCTGCAAGAAGTATTGCTGGTTTTGATATGTTTGCCGAACTAACCAAAAATGCACAGCTTCTACCTCACTTTGGAGGTCATCAGATGGCGGCGGGAATGTCTCTTGCAGTGACAGACGTTGTTACGCTACGTGAAAACCTGAATAAACAGGCAGTTGAGGTGTTGACTGAAGAAATGTTGACGCCTGAAGTTCGTATCGATGTTCCGTTGTCAATTAGTGAAATTGATGTTAGCGTTTTGGAATCACTGGAACTGCTGCGTCCATTTGGAATGGCTTTTGAAAAGCCTGTTTATATGATCGAAGATATTACAGCCACGACTGTGCGGAAAATTGGTGCGGCAAAGAATCATATGAAGCTGGAATTAGCGGATGAGGGCGTTTCACTTGATGCCATTGGATTCGGACTGGGTCCTATTGCGGACCAACTGACGCCAGGTGTAAAGTTGTCGGTTACGGGCGATTTGCAGGTGAATGAATGGAATGGTAATAAGAAGCCACAGTTATTAATCAGCGATATCCGTTCAGATGATTGGCAACTGTTCGATTTGCGTGGCGTACGCGAAGCAACAAGATGGCTGCCAACCATTCCGTTAGACGATACAGTGTTTGTTGCTTTCCATGAACAAACGGTGACACATTTTCAATCATCCATGAAGGGGATTGATATTACTCTATTTGGACAAGAAGCAATAGCGAAGGCTGAAAATCTCGTCCTTCTAGATATACCGGATGATGTTATCCAACTTGAAGAACTTGTAGGTTCTGTCCATCCTGACCGCGTCTATGCACATTTCCATGCTTCCGAATCAAGGTATTTTGATGGGATTCCTGATCGTGAGCAGTTTGGCTGGTATTACAGTTTCTTGAAAAAACGTGAGAAATTTGACTTCGTTACGAACGGTGCTCAGCTCACAAAACATAAAGCATGGAAAAAAGATACGGTTTATTTCATGTCAAAGGTGTTTTCTGAGCTTGGATTTGTTAAGATTGAAGATGGTTTTGTTTCCGTTCAGGAAACAGCCGGTAAACGCGATTTGACGGAAGCACCAGCTTATAAAGAGCGCGAACGTCAAATTGAGCTTGAGAAAAGACTGCTATATGCGCCTTATATGGAATTGAAACAATGGTTCGATACTGTGCGAAATGGAATTGTCGACAGGGAGGAACACTAATGGATTTGAAAGAATATGTGACGATTGTACCGGATTATCCGAAAAAGGGAATCAGCTTTAAGGATATTTCAACAATCATGGATAATGGTCAAGCTTATAAATTTGCAACAGATGAAATTGTTAAGTTTGCGAAAGAGGTTAATACTGATATAATTGTTGGCCCTGAAGCGCGTGGATTTATCATTGGTTGCCCAGTTGCCTATGCACTGGAAGTAGGATTTGCTCCTGTCCGTAAACCCGGAAAGTTGCCAAGAGAAACAATTGAAGTCGAATATGATCTTGAATATGGAAAAGATACATTAACAATTCACAAAGATGCCATAAAGCCTGGTCAACGTGTATTGATTGTCGATGATCTTCTTGCGACAGGCGGTACGGTGGGAGCGACAGTCGAGCTAGTTGAAAAACTAGGCGGAGTTGTTGCGGGCTGTGCGTTTATCATAGAGTTATCGTATTTAAGCGGTCGTGAAAAATTGCAAGGTTATGACATGCGTTCACTGATCACATATTGAAAAAGGTCCTCCGCGATAATAAGCGGGGGATCTTTTCATATGTTCAGAATGAAGGTGCGAACCACTTTTCCATATACTAACCCTTTACACGAGCATGTATTTATACATACAATAGGTAATACAATCATTTTTGCGGATAAAGTCGGAAGGGGTAATCGTATGGCGAAAAATCGTGACATGACGGCGGAAGAAATATTCACACTTGTTGCCTCTTATATGAATGAAGAACATGTTGAGTTCGTCAAAAAAGCATATGAGGCAGCGAAAACTGCACACGAAGGACAGCATAGAAGTTCAGGTGAGGTATATATTATTCACCCTGTCCAAGTAGCGGGTATTCTTGCCGAATTGGAAATGGACCCTTCGACAGTTGCAGCTGGGTTTCTACACGACGTTGTGGAAGATACAGACATCAGCAGGGACGACATCATCCGAGATTTTGGAGAAGAAGTGGCAATGCTTGTCGATGGTGTGACGAAACTCGAAAAATTACAATATAAATCCAAAGAAGAGAAACAGGCAGAAAATCATCGTAAAATGTTCGTAGCAATGGCTCAGGATATCCGTGTCATACTTATTAAATTAGCGGACCGGCTCCATAATATGCGAACGTTAAAACATGTCCCGGAAGAAAAACAGCGCCGGGTTGCGGCTGAAACGCTGGAAATCTTCGCACCACTTGCCCATCGTTTAGGTATTTCAGCTATTAAATGGGAGTTAGAAGATACAGCATTACGCTATTTGAACCCACAGCAATATTATCGAATTGTCAATATGATGAAGCGCAAACGCGTCGAACGAGAAAACTATTTAGTAAACGTTATGGAGCAAATCAAGACGGAAATTGGAGAGATGGAAATTGACGCTGATCTTTCAGGACGTCCAAAACATCTGTATTCAATTTACCGCAAGATGGTTATCCAAAAGAAAGAATTCAATGAGATTTATGACCTTCTGGCTGTCAGAATTCTCGTTTCAAGTATTAAAGATTGCTATGCGGTTCTTGGTATCATTCACACATTATGGAAGCCGATGCCTGGCAGATTCAAAGATTATATTGCGATGCCAAAACAGAATCTGTATCAGTCGTTGCATACGACCGTAGTAGGGCCGGCTGGCGATCCGCTTGAGGTACAAATTCGGACCGAAGAGATGCACAAAATTGCTGAATTCGGAGTTGCAGCACACTGGGCCTATAAAGAAGGAAAAACGGTAGCCGAAACCCCAAGTAATATTGATTCGAAATTGACTTGGTTCAGAGAGATACTCGAATTTCAAAACGAATCATCTAACGCTGAAGAATTTATGGAATCACTTAAATTCGATTTATTCTCGGATATGGTCTATGTCTTTACGCCGGACGGAGACGTTATTGAACTGCCGGCAAGTTCAGTCCCCATCGATTTTGCCTACCGTGTCCACTCAGAAATTGGGAATCGGACAATAGGTGCAAAAGTGAATGGAAAAATGGTCCCGCTTGATACAGAATTGTTTACGGGAGATATTATTGAAATTTTGACATCGAAGCAATCGCTTGGACCAAGCCGTGATTGGTTAAAACTTGCCAATACATCGCAGGCGAAAAATAAAATCCGGCAGTTTTTCAAGAAACAACTCCGGGAAGAAAACATCCTAAAAGGCCGAGAAATGATTGAAAAAGAAATAAAATCACAAGAGTTTGATGTGAAAGAAGTACTAACACAGGAAAATATTAAACGCACAATCGAAAAATTCAGCTTCACTTCCGAAGATGATATGTATGGAGCTGTTGGGTTCAATGGTATAACCGCCCAGCAGGTAGTTAATCGTCTTGCTGAAAAGTTACGGAAAGTACGTGAACAACAAGATACAATTGACAAAATCGTTTCAGACATGAAATCCCCTCAACCGGAAAAAATGACTGAATCAGGTGTTATTGTTAAAGGGATCGACAATTTGCTAATTAGGTTATCGAAGTGTTGTAATCCAGTCCCAGGTGATGAGATTGTAGGATTCATCACAAAAGGTCGCGGTGTTTCCGTCCATCGTACCGACTGCCCTAATATTGTGGTCGAAGATGATGAGCATGATCGAATTATCGACGTCGAATGGGCGATAGGGCCTTCTAGTTCAAGGAAAGAGTTCCTGGTTGATATAGAAGTGTCAGCTTTTGATCGACAAGGGTTGTTGAATGAAGTGATGATGGTTGTCGCCGATACGAAAACGCCGATGGTTGCGGTCAGTGGCAAAGCGGATCGAGACAAAATCGCCCGCATTCATATGACGATTAAAATTATGGATATTGCACATTTGCAAAGAATTGTTGATCGGATTAAACAAATCCGCGATATCTATTCTGTAGAACGTGTCATTAATTGATTGGAAGGTGTAACAGATGAAAGTTGTGTTGCAACGATCGGGTCCAGCTACTGTCCGCGTTGATGGGGAGACAACGGGGTCAATTGATAAGGGCTACGTGCTCCTTGTTGGTGTAACTCACTCGGATAGCGAAGAAGACGCTGCTTATCTTGCGAAGAAAATTGCAGGCCTTCGTTTATGGGAAGATACGGAGGGGAAGATGAACCATTCAATCCTTGAGGTAGGGGGGGATATTCTTTCAGTATCCCAGTTTACTTTGTTCGGAGACGTGAAAAAAGGACGTCGCCCAAGTTTCATTGAAGCGGCAAGACCCGAACAGGCAAAACCGCTTTGGGAATTCTTCAACCAAAAATTAGTAGAAGAAGGCTTGAAAGTTCAAACCGGTGTTTTTGGCGCAATGATGGATGTCGAGCTCATTAACGATGGGCCTGTAACGATTATTCTAGACTCGAAATGACATGGAAAAGGACCTTCCTCAATACCTGGGAAGGTCCTTTATGTTTTTGGAGAGTGTTTGGTACGTCCTTTTCTATACAGTGCGTGGTGTCAGTAACTGGCACATTGCATTATTCTTCATACTACTAGTAATTGTATTCTATACAAACTAAGCGAAGGCATCCCCTAGCGCCGTGGCGAATTCAATGGGATTCTTTATCTCAACATTTCTAGTTAATTAGCATTGAAATAGTCGAGAAGCCCTTGATATATACCATGCGTCGCACGTTCACGGAACATGTCGCTTGTGACCGTTCGTTCCTCAGCAGAATTCGATAGGAAACCTAGTTCAATCAGAATAGCATTTTGCCTATTCTCACGAAGAACTAGGAAATCGCCAGGCTGTGATCCTCGGTTACGCAAATTCACTGATGAGGCAAGCCCGTCATTAACCGAAGAAGCAAGCGCTTGTTGATGTGCGTGTGAGTAATACGTCGTAAAGCCCGCTACGCTAGAATCGGGATTGGCATCATAATGGAGACTGATGAATGCATCCGCAGCATGCTGATTACTGATAGCGACTCGTTTTCTCAACGATACATAAGTGTCTGTTTCACGAGTTGTGATCACATTCGCGCCTGCAGCTTTTAATTTAGCTGCTAATAATTCAGAAGTAAGAATTGTAATGTCCTTTTCGTCTGTTCCACGGGCTCCTGTTGTGCCGCGGTCATTACCGCCGTGTCCAGGATCAATCACGATAGTAAGCCCCTTTAAAGTGCCGGCAACACGTGGGACTGATTCTTTCATAACGGGTTCTGTCAATAGTGCCTCGTCGCCCGTAGAGACTACCCATGTAGCAATAAATGCAGAAGCCCCTGTCGGTAAAGAAATTTCATACCAGTCGCCATCTTGTTTAACAATTGGAAACTTTTCTCCTGCATCTGCTCGAGCGGCAATCTGTGAAGAAGTCGTAGCGGCTTCACGGATATTCGTCCCATTTGATAGGATGGTAACCGTTCCTAAATTTGAGCTTTCGGAAGTCTGGTTGCCATTCGATGTCAGCGCGCCGTGGAATGAGTAGACCCAACCCAATTCGTTATCATCTAATGAAATTTGTACCCAATTGCCATTGACTACCTTAACGTCATACGATTCACCTTGACGGATGAGTCCTACTCGTTTGGAGGTCAGGTCTGCATTTTTTCTGACGTTGAGTGCTTCAACTGAAACGGTAAATGACTCGGGTGTTGCGGCTTGATTGGTTGTCAGTGGTTCAGTTTGATCTGCCACCGGTGTAATATAATCTGTATGTACCCAACCGCTTGTGCCGTTAAATGTAATGGAAGTCCATTCACCATCATTTCCAGTGGCAATTGCTTCGTCCCCAGCGGCCATCCGACCAAGTACTGCTGAATTGGTGGAAGGACTGGATCTCACATTTAACTGACTGACGCGTGAAACGACTGCGGTACTTGTCCCAGTAGCTTGATCTGCGGAAGCAGTTAGCCAAGATGCAATCCATCCAGAACTGTTGCCATGCTGGATTTGGTACCAGTCTCCAGAAACAGCAATAACGTCTACCCGATCACCCTGTTTTAGCGAGCCGATTACAGCAGAAGTAAGCCCGGCACCGGACCGAATGTGTACGGATTTTGCATCAACGACGACTGATTCCGTATTAGCGTAAGTCGTTGGAATGTCGTGGAATACGCTGAATAAAAGTATGAATGCGATCATCCATTTGCTCATTTTTGACAAAATATCATACCCCCTACAGTCCATTGTAGAAGTTTTCACTACAAAAAACTACAATTAATCGAAAAAGGTTGACACTATGACGCAGAATCATTAAGATGATGATTAATTAACAATTTAACTCACACGGATAGTACGTGTTATATTTATGCCAACGACATGGAAAGTAATTGTATAATTGACTGACAAGAGAGGGACGGACGTGGCTGAAATCCATCCTACAGCGATTTACAATGAATAACACCATCGAGGCTCTGTGCTGAACGATTTCTAATTCAGTAAGTACAGACGGAACCGGCCGTTATCCGGTTTTAGAGTGGGCGCAAACTTTTGCGTCAATTTGGGTGGAACCGCGGAAGCTATAAAGGCTCTCGTCCCTTGCATAGGCAAGGGATGGGGGTCTTTTTTTGTGTACCGACTAAGCGTGTCTAGGCTTCGGCGTGCCTACAGGAAGTAGGTTATGCAGTGGATAGGGATTGAACTTCATCCCTCTTAGTTGCTACAGGTCGTGGTGTACTTAGACTGCAATTCTTATTTAGGAAGGGGAATTTATATGATTTTCAAAGTGCCAAGAGGAACTCAGGATATTTTGCCATCTGAAACATGGAAATGGCAGCAAGCAGAAAAAATCATTAACGAAGTATGCGATATCTACCGTTATAAAGAAATCCGTACACCGATATTTGAACAAACGGAATTATTTCAACGTCTCGTAGGTGAGACAACTGATGTCGTTCAAAAAGAGATGTATACCTTTACGGATAAAGGCGATCGTTCAATGACGCTACGACCTGAAGGAACTGCAGCTGTCGTACGCTCTTTCGTGGAGAATAAAATGTTTGGTTACCCGGATCAGCCTGTAAAGCTTTTTTACACAGGTCCAATGTTTCGTTATGAGCGTCAGCAAGCAGGACGTTACCGTCAATTCGTTCAATTTGGAGCAGAAGCAATTGGCAGTGCAGATCCTGCGATTGACGCAGAAGTGATTGCGTTGGCACTGGATGTTTATAAGCGTGTGGGATTGACAAAGTTGAAACTTGTTATTAACTCGCTAGGGGATACAGAGTGCAGAATAGCGCACCGCGAAGCGCTTATTGCGCACTTCAATCCGCATATAGGGGAATTCTGTTCTGATTGTCAATCTAGATTGGAAAAAAATCCACTACGCATATTAGATTGTAAAGTCGATAAAGGCAATCCGCTCATTGCTTCAGCACCATCCTTAGCTGACTATTTGAATGAAACGTCTGCTCAATACTTTGCAGATGTAAAAGGTTATCTCGACGATGCAGGGATTTCTTATGAGGTCGATGCAAATCTTGTGCGTGGCCTTGATTATTATAATCACACGGCATTTGAAATTATGAGCACTTCGGAAGGATTCGGAGCGATTACGACTTTGTGCGGCGGTGGTAGATACAATGGTCTCGCTGAGGAAATCGGTGGACCTTCTGCACCAGGTATCGGTTTTGCGATGAGTATTGAGCGTTTACTTCTTGCGATGGCTGCTGAAGGGAAATCTTTTGAAGCTGAGCCAGTACTTGACGTTTATATCGTTACTCTTGGGGAAACAGCACGTCGTCCAGGCTTTAAATTGCTTGGTGCACTTCGAGAAGCTGGTATTCGGTCGGATATGGATTATATGGACCGGAAAATGAAAGCGCAAATGAAATCGGCAGATAGATTGAATGCACGGACAGTCGTACTAATCGGTGAAGATGAAGTAGCGGAAGGCGTTGCTTTATTGAAAAATATGGCTGACGGGGCGCAAGTAAAAGTTCCTGTTGCTGAACTGGTTCAAAAACTTAAAGAAACATTGATTGGCTAAAGAGAGGCGGATGAAGGCAATGAAACGTACACATTATAGTGGTGAATTGACAGAAGAGGTAATCGGACAACCGGTTACATTACAAGGATGGGTTCAAAAAAGAAGGGATCTTGGGGGACTAATTTTCGTCGACGTACGGGACCGTTCAGGAATCGTTCAGGCAGTATTTAACCCGAGTTTTTCAAGCGAAGCAATCGTGACGGCAGACAAACTGCGCAATGAGTTCGTAATCGAGCTAACAGGTTTAGTTGTTGAGCGCGCAGAAGGCCAGAAAAATCCGCTATTGAAAACCGGTTCGATTGAAATTCAAGTTACTGAATTGAACATCGTGAATGAGGCGAAAAACCCGCCGTTCATGATTGAAGATGAAACAGACGTGAATGAAGAAATTAGACTGAAATATAGATACCTTGATTTACGCCGTCCAAAACTTGCGAATACGTTCAAAATGCGTTCAGACATCACTAAAACAGTCCGTAACTTCCTTGACGATGAAGGATTTTTCGAAGTAGAAACGCCGATTCTAACGAAATCTACACCTGAAGGCGCACGCGACTATCTAGTACCTAGCCGAGTTCACGAAGGCGAATTTTACGCGCTGCCACAGTCACCACAACTATTCAAACAAATGCTGATGGTAGCCGGATTCGACCGTTATTATCAAATTGCACGTTGTTTCCGCGATGAAGACCTTCGCGCTGATCGCCAGCCGGAGTTCACTCAGATCGATATGGAAATGAGTTTCATGTCAATTGAAGATATTATTGAATTGAATGAACGAATGATGCAAAAGGTAATGAAAGATGTAAAAGGAATCGATGTTCAAATTCCATTTAAACGTCTTCCTTATGACGAAGCAATGGCGCGTTTCGGTTCAGATAAACCGGATACGCGATTTGCATTGGAACTGACAGATGTCTCTGACGTCGTTAAAGATTCTTCATTCAAAGTATTTACGGCAGCAATCGAGTCAGGTGGGCAAGTTAAACTCATCAATGTAAAAGGAGTAGCGGATAGCTATTCTCGTAAGGACATCGACGCACTTGGCCAGTTTGCAGCAGTCTACGGCGCAAAAGGCCTTGCATGGTTGAAAGTCAATGCCGAAGGTCTGAAAGGACCTATCGCGAAGTTCTTCGAAGGAGAAGAGGGCGAAGGACTAAAAGCTGCAGCGAATGCTGAAGTAGGAGATCTATTGTTATTTGTAGCAGACAAAAAGAAAGTTGTCGCAGATACATTAGGAGCACTACGTACTAAGCTTGCCAAAGATCATGACTTAATTGACGAATCGAAGTTCAACTTCCTTTGGGTAACTGAATGGCCTCTGTTCGAATATAACGAAGAAGCCCGTCGCTACCAGGCAGCACATCATCCATTTACAATGCCAGCAGATGTGGAAGAACTAGTAGCAAGCCCTGAGACAGTTAAAGCACAAGCCTATGACCTTGTTTTAAATGGGTATGAACTTGGTGGTGGGTCACTACGGATTTACAAACGTGATGTTCAGGAAAAAATGTTCGAAGCACTTGGATTCAGTAAGGAACAGGCGAACGAACAATTCGGATTCCTTCTTGAAGCATTTGACTATGGAACACCTCCGCATGGCGGAATTGCATTCGGTCTCGACCGTATTGTAATGTTGTTATCTGGTTCGACGAACTTGCGCGACACTATTGCATTTCCGAAAACAGCGAGTGCAAGCTGCCTGTTAACGTCAGCGCCTGATCACGTTGACGATACTCAACTAGCTGAACTTGGAATTCGAGTGATGGCAAAGAGTAAACGGTAATCAGTAATCAGTTAAGTTAGAAAAATGTAAAAACTATTTCCGTGAAATCGTTGAACTGACTAAAGATGTATGTTATTATACAAGTAATACGAATCCTGAAGTGTTCGTTATTTGCCAATCAGTTTTGACCGAACATTTTTTCGTCGGGAGTCCGCATTTCGAGTCGGATGACATGCCTTTAGTCGGGACCTCAAAAGAATCGGATAGGACACCCACCTGCTGAGAGCGGGTTCAAAGCGATACTACAAAGACGGCACATTTGGGATTCGTTACTTACATGATCATACACCCCTCTGACTTACGTGCGGAGGGGTTTTTTATTGGGGAAAATTTAAATTTATAATGGATGGAAAGGCGGAATTTCAATTGTTACATCAATTTTCAAGAAATGAATTAGCCATAGGTACAGAAGGTGTAAATCGTATGCGGGACATGACTGTCGCGATACTTGGTGTTGGAGGAGTCGGTTCATTTGCGGCAGAAGCATGTGCGCGGAGCGGAATTGGACGGATTATCCTTGTCGATAAGGACGATATTGACATAACGAATATTAATAGACAGCTAATCGCTAATTTGTCGACAGTTGGCCGTTCTAAAGCAGAAGTGATGAAAGAGCGCATTGCTGATATTAATAAAGAGTGTGAAGTGATTTCGCTCCATATGTTTTATACGGAAGAGACAGCTGAAGAGTTTTTCAGTTACAAACCTGATTATGTCATCGATGCATCTGATACAATCATCTTTAAAATTCATTTGATTAAAGAATGTGTCGCACGTAACGTAAAAATTATATCGAGTATGGGTGCTGCTAATAAGATGGATCCGACCCGTTTTCAAATTGCGGATATTTCAAAGACGCATACAGATCCGGTAGCGAAAGTAATTCGCCGCAAACTTAAAAAAGAAGGTATTTATCAAGGAGTGTCAGTGGTCTTTTCTGATGAAAGCCCCATTGTCGTGAGACCGGAAGTTGTTGACACAGTTGGTAAACCTGATGCCTTCATTCGAAAAGCGAAAATGCCACCTGCATCGAACGCATTCGTTCCATCAGTTGCTGGTCTTGTTTGCGCCAGCTGGGTAATGAATGATATCGTTGCCGATATTCCTATCCGGCGAGTGAAAGATAAAGTATAATGAATAGTACCGTGTGGATAAGCTTTTTCATGCGGTACCTTTTTGGTTGTCACCAAAATATGGGTAGAGGTATAATAGAGTGATTGCTTATGAAAATGAACTTGGATTGCTAGAAAGGGTGTTTATGTGTGAATAAAGTGTTTAAGGTATTTGTTTTTGGGTTAGTTGCCCTTTTATTAACAGCATGTGGCAATGTGGAAGCGAAACAGGGGATGACGGCACAAGACGTTTTCGAAAAAGCGAAAGATGCCTCTGCTAAATTGAAAAATGTGCGTACACATATCTCTTATGATGATTTTTGGAAAACAACAGCACCTGATGAAAGATATAGCGTGAAATATGAAATGACTTCAGATGCTGCGCTACAACCAGAAATAGTTAAACAGGACGTAAAAGTGCGACCGCAACCGATAAATGGGGATCCATGGGATGCGGAAGTATATAAAGTAAATGACCGTGTTTTCATTAAGGATACGAAAGTAAAGGAATGGGAAGAGTTGCAGTCCGGTTCGATTGCCGAATTATTCGGTTCGATGATTGAAAATGTTCAGCCAACACTGGACCTTGCGTTTTTTAACGACTTTAAAAACGATTTTGTGTTAGAACCGATTGACTATGGTTATAACTTAAGGCTGTCATTATCGAGAGAACAATATAAAGAATTTAAAAAAACACTGTACCTGTCGAACAACGGTAGCGATACGGATGTAGATGTAGTGGACAGTGAGTTCCCTCTTATTAATAAATTCGACATTGTGATTGGAATTGATAGCAAATCATTCTATGTAACTGATTTCAAAATGACACTCGATACAACAACGTACTCAATGGTACAAGTTGATGGTAATTCCCATCGAGTTAAACAAACGATCAATGCAGTTTATAGTCACTACGACAACGTGGATGATGTAAAGGTTCCGGCAGAACTATTAGAAGCCGCAGCTAACTAAAAATTACTCAGTAAAAACCCTCCCGAAAGTTTAACTTTTAGGAGGGTTTTGTATATTCTATTTTGAATATCGAGTAATTGTCTCGCAGGAGCTTATATTGAAAGTGTGGCGGGCATAACAAGCTTTATGCTAATTGGGCTGAACAACCATCCACATTACTAAGAAAGAACTTTCATTTAATTACATATTAATATGGTTGATAACTGGGATTTCAATCATGAGGGGTTACTCCACTGTTAAATTCGAAGTTTCTTATGATAGAGTAAGACTTTCAATATTTAACTGGAATAAAATTGAACAAATCAACTAGGAGTGTAATATCATGCCACTAACTTTTGCTCACCCAGCAGCCATACTTCCGTTCTCAAGAAAAAGTAAATATATTAACTTTTCTGCAATGGTATTCGGTAGTATGGCTCCTGATTTTGAATACTTTTTGAGAGGCCAACCAATGGGGGACATTGGACATACTTTTACTGGGCTCGTTTTGTTTAATTTACCCTTGGTGACAATCGTTTATGTAATTTACCATATATTTGTACACCAAATTCTATTCAATCATTTACCAACTATTCTACAAGATACTTATGTGAAAAGAGTAGATTCGACTATTATATTAAAGGTAGTTGTATTTTGTTATTCTGCACTGTTCGGTATGTTAACTCACGTTGTATGGGATTCTTTCACTCATATAAACGGATATATGGTGTTAAAATTTCCGGCTTTATTCACTCACAGCTATAACATCTATGGTTTTGCTATACCTTTGTATAAATTTTTACAACATGGGAGTACATTATTTGGAATAACAATGATTTTAGTTTACATGTATTATAGAGCATTGACCCAGAGAAAACATAAGCATATTACTGTTTATCCTAAGAAAAAAATTATTTTTTGGTTTTCTTTATTCATTTTAACAGTATTATTTGTATCGTTGTGGTGTCTTATTGACCCTGTTTCGATAACCAGTTATGGGATATTGGTCGTTAGAATTATAGACTCTTCTTTACTAAGTTTATTCCTAATTTCTTTGTTGAAAAAATATGTTCGAATGTAATTAATATTTCCTGGATTTTAGGAACATGAAGATAAGTACAGATTGGGGTAGGTTCTGTGGAAAAACGTATTTCATTTGATTATCAAATCCTAAATAAAACCAAGTAAAGCATATAATAAGCGCCCCAGAAAAAGGGGTACTTATTATATTCTTACTCATAATCTAATTTAATGTTACCCACTGAAAGAACACTCCACCTATTTAATTTAAGTATTTATTCGCATCAACCACCGTACATACTCCGGATTCCTCCAAAAACTGTTTAATAAGATGAACGTGGCCGCCGCCGATTAATAGCAAAACTCGATCCTGTGGAGTTGATATCAACCTTCTCACATTTGTATAGAGTATTAAATTTCGTTTGTACCACCAAGTTAACCAATCCATTGCGTAATAATCTTTCTCTTTTCCAATCATCGCAAATTCCATGTAAAATTGGTGCATCTTTTTAACAGTTTCTGCTTCATTCACACGTTTATAGCCTTCTAAAATCGGGAGTTTGGACCATTCTTCTGCCTCACGTTGCATGGGTTCCATGTACGTTGTCATTATTTTCTTATAGCGTTCGGGTTCATACTCTTTTGCATACTGAAAAATATCGCCTATTGTTGCTATTTCATTATCGTCCCCCCTCCAATCGATACAAGAAACTTCGCTTATGCCCGATTCCTTCGCTAAAGGGAAACCAATCGTTTCTATTTCATTTTTCATTGGGGTCGGATCATTCAATAGATACTTTCGATAACTTTCATTTAACTTCGATTGTACTTCCCGATCAGCTTCGACAGCTAACTTTGTCGGATTAAACCGACTTAGTGCGTCAACAACTTCCTTTGCTTCTAGCTCTAAATCAATATCGTTTTTGCGTTCAACATTGATTAAATCCGATGTGTCTCCTAAATGATACACCCCGACGATCATCACTTCTGGAATCATGTTAACCCTCCACTGTAAAGATATTGTAGTTGAAGATTGTTATTACTCTTTCAATTAATTGTATATTATCCAAAATGTAGCTTTTAACCAGAAAAAGTAATAAGGTGAATACTTTTTTGTAGATAGTTAATTAAGCTATTCCAAGAATCAAAAACGGTCATATAAGATTTCAGTGTTTTTGTTTTTAAACATACTGTTATCTCTCTTTTTTCGTAATTTTCCGCTTAAAATTTATAGCTAGAGTTAGATAGCGATTAATCTTTTGGTACTAACAGTATAGAGTAAATGGACTTAATTATCGGTCTTAGAGTAATTAATATCAAATTTTTGTAACGTTAAATGAAAGATGATTTTTATTTATTGAAACTATTCAGTCACAATGAACGTACTAGTAGTAGAGAGATTTCTAATTTAAGTAATGTGTAGATCGATTGTACAAGGGACCTGTCAATTCTCCGACAGAAAAAAATACAGCTAATGCTTACTACATGACATATGGTGGTGCCGCTGGAGGTGTCAATCTATGGATAGAAATCACTTATAATGATGTGGATGATAAAATTGAGACAGTTTATTATAGTGATGCAAAAAGTTATTTTTCTATGGAGTGGAAGGATGAAAACACTTTATATATTATAAATGAAGAAATTAAGTATCCAAATTCAAATAGAAGTATTGAGTTGGAAATCGGCAAAGAAATTTATCACGAAAGTGGGTTAGTATGTCAAAGCTGATTAATGAAAGATCAGTATGAGACTTGCTATCAAAACTAACGACTCTTGTTTCGTGTAGGGGCAGGACTGTTGAACAAGAATGAAGAAACGAAAAATATAAAGGGGGGATTAGATATGATTGTTTTGCTTAATCTTGGCAGCTTAGTGCTTGGGCTAATTGCTTGGATACTCCCTGTTGTTAATCTGATGCGATATGAAAAGCAGAACCAAAAGAATTGGGTCCCTCTTACTATTATGAGCATCAGTGCTTGTGCTATTTCGCTATGTTTCCAGATTTTCTATAACTATCACTTGGTAAAGATTGAGGATTGGTCTGCTCTTATGGACACAACGGGTGCTGTGGCGATCGTTGCGGCAGTTCTTCTCATCGTTACCATTCTATTAAATGTAATTACGCTGATTGTATATCGTGACCGAGCAGCGAAGTAGGATGTCAAATTCCAGTTTATAAGGTTGAAATAATTAATTCACACTTCTCTTATTAGGTATTTGGGATTGTGAAAAGGGAAGGGAATGTAATGCATTGGGTGATGTGGGTTTTCTGGGGTTCCATTGTAACTTTGCTTGTAGGTGTCTATCTTGTGGATTTTTTGACTGGGCGAAAATATGATTTTAAAGAACAGGAAAAGTCAGTGAATCAGAACTCAGCGGTAGCCGGTTCTCTACGAGAAGTGGGGCGGCATGACCAGCAAAATGGACCGTTTTAATAAGAGGAAAGTTGAAGGGGGGAGTCTTAAATTAAAAGATTTTTATTTTATTTCGTTTCCGTAGTAGTTATGGGATTTATTTTTTATCTAGGAATGGATTATAAAGTGCGATTAAGAGAAGAGTCGGCAACAACATTTAATATAATGCCTTATTTAATTTTTATAACTATTTTTCCTGTTTTTATTGGATTTTTTTTACGATTCCCTAAATTAATTATAGAGATAAAAGAAAAAAAGCAATGGTCGTTTGATTGGATTAAGGTTGTTGCAATTGGAATTCCGTCTCTTTATATAGCAATGATACCTATTCTGTCTATTTATTTCGGGTTGAATTTGTTATTCGCAAAAGAGTTTCTGCTATTAGGAGATACTACATTCACGTCAACAGCTGGGATTGTATTTGGTTATGTTTTGTTAGACAGCTTAAAAAAATAACAATTCCTCAACTAAAAATGCGGCACTACTCATTTTGGGTAAACTAGGTGGTATACCTCTCCCAGATAACGAACAAATCTAGCGAAGGAGCGACAAGCGTGAGGCCGTCACCAAAAGAAGAAGCATAGTTGGAAAAAAACCCATTCGTTAAGTACAGACTATATAACTGGGTGCGTTTCTACAAAAAAGTAGAGGCGCATTTTTTGTAACTGGCAATTTAGATGGGAATAAGTGAAAAATTACACTTTTGACTGTTTCCCTTCTGTGTAAGAAGAATACAGAAATGAGCATGAAGACTGTATTATGGAAATCATATTCAAGAAAAATAGGCAGTCTATTCTCTATTAGATTGTAGAGAATAGACTGCCTATTTGGGGGTTTATATGGGTCTTATATCGCTTGGGAAATTCATTTAGGGTGGGGTTTTAGATATTCCAGTCACTTCTTTTTCCGAAATTCTTTCAACCTATCATAAATTGCAGCCATCTTTTTTTCTTCTCCTGCTATAACCGGCTTGTAAAACTCCGAGTTTTTTAATTTATCGGGTAAATACTGCTGGTTAGTCCAGCCTCCGAAGGAACCGAGTGGTGTGTCATGCGGGTATTTGTAGCCGACGTGACCGAGCTTCGCCGCACCGGCATAATGTGCGTCCCGTAAATGCAATGGAATATCTCCGGTTTTGCCCTCGTTAATCGCTTTTACAGCCGCATCGAATGCTTTATAAGCTGAATTCGACTTAGAGGCCAGGCACATTTCGATAACAGCGTTTGCGAGTGGGATACGCGCTTCCGGCATGCCGAGCTTCACCGCTGCGTCTGTCGCCGCTAATACGTGTGGTCCAACCTCTGGTGAAGCTAATCCGACATCTTCGTAGGCCATCACAAGCAAGCGTCTATTGACGGCTACTAAATCGCCAGTCTCGAGAAGATTTGCAAGATAATAAATAGCGGCATTAACGTCACTACCACGGACTGATTTTTGAAGTGCTGACAATAAATTATAAAAGTGTGAACCTTTTTTATCCCCAAATAACCCGATACGTCCAAGCAGATTTTCAAGTAGCCAGTCTTCGATGATTATTTTTTCATCGACTTCATCGCTTGCGGAAACGGCAGACTCAAGAACAGTTAACGCTTTTCGTGCATCACCGTTAACACCTTCCGCAATCAATGTAAGCTGCTCATCAGTTATGGTAATCGGCATTTTTCCAAGCCCGCGTTCTTCATCTGCCATCGCCTTTTGAAGCACTTCCATTAGGTCTATTGGCTCTAATCTGGATAATTGTCGGATTTCACCACATCTGGAACGTATGGCGGGATTGACGTCGTGGTATGGATTTTCAGTTGTTGCTCCTATTAAGACGATTGCTCCACTTTCGACGTGTGGCAGTAATGTATCTTGCTGTAATTTATTGAAACGATGAATTTCATCTAAGAATAGTAGAACTTTCCCTGTAATGCGTGATTCTGCTACAACGTCTTCGACATCTTTCTTCCCTGAAACTGTTGCATTCATGGCGATGAAAGGCAGATTGCTAGTACCTGCAATTGCATGGGCGAGTGACGTTTTACCGATTCCGGGTTCCCCGTACAACAACATAGATGGAACATGACCGTTTTTTATCATCCGGTAAAGTGCCGTCTTTTCACCAATAATATCCTTTTGTCCAGCAATTTCATCTATAGTTCTTGGGCGCATGCGAAACGCCAATGGCTCATTTTGCAACTTATTCACTCCTTACCTAGTACATCCGTTCCTCTATTATACACGTTAGACAACCGTAAATCATTTTAAGGAAGCTTGAGGGGCAGTTATGCTATAATATTTTGAAGCAATCGTAAAAGGACGGGATAGATATGAAGATTTCTACAAAAGGTAGATATGGATTAACAATAGTTGTTGAACTTGGCTCTAAATTCGGGGAAGGTCCAGTACCGCTACGGAAAATTGCGGAAGAACAGAAGTTGTCTGAAGCATATCTGGAGCAACTTATTCCCCCACTTCGTAACAGTGGAATTGTGAAAAGTGTTCGCGGCGCTTATGGCGGATATATGCTGGCTAAGCCACCGACGGAAATTACTGCGGGAGATGTTATCCGAATTCTTGAAGGACCCATCCAAGTTGTAGAGGGACTAGAGGGATCTGATATTCCGCAACAAGAACTTTGGAAACGGATTGGCGAGGCGGTACGCAGTGTCCTCGATACAACAACGATTGAAGACTTGATGAAGTCGGGTGAAAAAGATGAGCGCGATAGTTATATGTTTTACATTTAAAGGAGTCTTATTATGACTAAAATTTATCTTGACCATGCGGCGACGACACCGGTTCATCCGGCAGTAAGCGCTACTTATATAGAAACACTTGAATCTGTTTTCGGTAACCCTTCCAGTATCCATAGTTTTGGAAGAGAAGCACGGAAATGGCTAGATGACGCACGGAAAACGCTAGCACAGTCAATCCACGCAGAACCGTCGGAAATCATTTTCACTTCGGGCGGTACGGAAGCGGACAACACCGCGGTTTTTGGGACTGTTATGGCGATGAAGGTCAAAGGGAACCATATTATCACGACGAATATTGAGCATCACGCTGTATTAAATCCATGTAAACAACTAGAACTGCTAGGTTTCGAAGTAACTTACTTAGAAGTCGATGACAATGGACAAATAACTGTGGAACAAGTGCAAAAAGCACTGACAGACAAAACGGTTCTTATCTCGATTATGTATGGCAATAATGAAGTGGGTACCATTCAGCCGATTCGTGAAATTGGGGCATTGCTGAAGGAACACCAAGCCGTTTTCCATACGGACGCTGTTCAAGCTTATGGAATCGTTCCACTTCATGTGGATGAACTCGGCGTTGATTTGTTATCAGTTTCAGCTCATAAATTGAATGGTCCAAAAGGAATCGGTTTCCTTTATCAGCGTAAAGGACTTGATACAACACCAGTTCTTTTCGGGGGCGAACAGGAACGCAAACGACGCGCAGGAACCGAAAATATTCCAGCGATTGTTGCTTTTTCTGAAGCAGTATTAATTGCACAACAGGCGATGGAACAAAATACTGTGAATTATTCTAACTACGCAACCATTATGACTGACGTATTTAACCAACAAGATGTCACTTACGAAATGAATGTAAAAAGTGCGGAAAAACTGCCGCATATAATGAATGTCAGCTTCCCTGGGACAGATATTGAATCGCTCCTAGTGAATCTCGATATGGCGGGGATTGCCGTGTCTAGCGGATCTGCATGCACTGCGGGTTCACTTGATCCGTCGCATGTCTTGACTGCTATGTTTGGTAAAGGGTCTTCCAAATTACGAAATTCGGTCCGATTTAGTTTTGGTCTCGGTCTTACTGAGGAAACGATTAAGGAAGCAGCGCAACTAACGGCTGAAATCGTCAAACGGTCTGTGAAATGAAAATATAAAGGATGAAAAATAGAATGAAAACAACTAAATCACCAGCAGAAACACGCGTTGTTGTCGGTATGTCGGGCGGCGTAGATTCGTCTGTTGCAGCACTATTGCTGAAAGAGCAAGGCTATGAAGTTATCGGTATTTTCATGAAAAACTGGGACGACACAGACGAATTCGGTGTCTGTACTGCAACGGAAGACTATGAAGATGTTATCAGTGTTTGTAATGATATCGGAATACCCTATTACGCGGTCAATTTCGAAAAACAATATTGGGATAAAGTATTTACGTATTTCCTTGAAGAATATAAAGCGGGTCGTACACCGAACCCCGATGTCATGTGTAATAAAGAAATCAAGTTCAAAGCGTTTCTTGAGCATGCAATGAGTCTAGGTGCAGACTATTTAGCAACGGGTCATTATGCACAAGTCGTAGAAGTAGAAGGCGGCGTATCAATGTTGCGCGGGAAAGATGCAAATAAAGATCAAACGTATTTCTTGAATCAATTGACACAAGATCAACTACAAAAAGTGATGTTCCCAATTGGCAATATGGAAAAAAGCGCTGTGCGTGAAAAAGCGGTTGAAGCTGGGCTTTCGACAGCGGCGAAAAAGGATTCCACGGGCATTTGTTTCATCGGAGAGCGGAATTTCAAGGAATTCCTTGGTCAATATCTTCCTGCTCAACCAGGAGATATGACGACGATGGAAGGCGAAACTGTAGGCCGTCATGATGGGCTTATGTACTATACGATTGGTCAACGTCACGGTCTTGGTATTGGCGGAGCTGGAGAACCATGGTTCGTTATTGGCAAAGACTTGAAGAAAAATATCCTTCTCGTTGGTCAAAACTTTGATAACGATGCACTTTATTCCGATAGTTTGACAGCAATTGACGTCAGTTTTTCGACTGTACGTGAACTTCCGAAAAAATTCAGTTGTACAGCGAAATTCCGCTACCGTCAACCGGATACCAACGTCACAGTTGAACTAACTGAAGACGGAAGTGCAATCGTCCACTTTGCACAACCAGTGCGTGCAATCACACCTGGACAGGCCGTCGTTTTCTATGATGGAGACGAATGTCTCGGCGGGGGAACAATCGATACAGTTATCAAAAACGGTAAACAACTTGATTATGTTGGATAAGGGGAAGTTAACTATGGAATACAATGAAATTGGAATCGCCGCACTACAAAATGGCGAATATGAAAAAGCAGTCGAATCATTTATGCAAGGGGTCGAAAAGGACCCGGAAAATGCAGTCGGTTATATCAATTTAGGGAATGTTTTCGCTTCACTTGGAGATGCTGAAAGAGCAGAACCATTTTTCCAAAAAGCGATTACACTTGATGCTGAAGCAGGCACAGCGTTTTATGGTCTTGCCAATCTTTATTACAATAAAGATCGTTTTGAAGAAGCAGCAAAATTATATGAAAAGGCAGTCCGCAAAGGTGTCGAAGAGGCGGACGCTTATTTCATGCTCGGGAAAAGTCTCGAACGTTCGAGTAATGAGAAATTAGCGTTGCCTTATTTACAGCGAGCGACAGAACTGGCACCTGAGGATCTTGAAATTCGGTTATCTTATGGGATTGTTCTTGCCAATTTGGAGCTATTTAAAGAAGCCGGGAATGAATTCCGTTTTATCATCGAACAGGACGAAGCAAGTGCCGATGCTCATTATAACCTCGGTTTCTTATATGCAGTGTCAACAGAAGAGAAACAAGATGCGCTTAATCATCTTGAAAAAGCATTCACAATCGATCCAGAACATGTTCAAGCACGCTATATATATGACATGATCAAGTTGGGTGAAGAAGGAAAATAAGAAGGGGTGGCGGTGATGGAAGGGAACAACATGGCGGGAAATACGGATGAAGTTTTTTTGATTGGACGACCAGTCGTGACAATCTTCCATAACCCCGACAGCCTTTTTACGATCGCGAAATTAAAAGTTCGTGAAACGAATAGTGGGAATGAAGATAAAGAAATCATCGTTAAAGGCAGTTTTCCACAACTGAATCCTGAAGATGACTATAAATTTACAGGTAAGCTTGTTAATCATCCGACATACGGTGCGCAGTTTGATGTGCATACCTTTGCGAAAGAGATGCCGGCAACAGAAACGGGACTGGTCCATTATCTGTCAGGTGATTTGTTTCCGGGCATCGGGATGAAGACAGCACAAACAATTGTTAAAAAGTTAGGCAAGGATGCTATTAAAAAGATACTTGACGATCCGTCTGTTCTTGGTACTATTCCGAAACTAGCGGATGATAAAAAAGAGACATTGATTTCCGTTTTGGAGCAGAATATGGGACTTGAGCGGACAATTATCCAATTGAATGAATGGGGATTCGGACCGCAAATCGCTATGCGCATTTATCAGAAGTATCGTGAAGAATCGGTTTCATTGCTGTCTGAAAATCCATATCGACTTATTGAAGAAATTGAAGGGGTAGGTTTTCAGCGTGCGGACGAACTCGGCAAAAACCTAGGCATTACAGGAAACCACCCATCAAGAATCAAGGCAGCCATTCTTCATTCAATGAACCAGGCGGTGCAATCAGCGGGGCATGTATACGTTGAAGCGGAAGCCATTTTGCCAGATGTCAAACGCCTGCTCGAAATGAGTCAGCGCATTGATATTCCATTTGCAGATATTTCCCAGGCAATTATTGTGCTTGTCGAGGAAGGCAAGCTATCTGCTGAAGAACGTAGATTATACATACCGTCCCTCTACTTTTCAGAAATCGGAATCGCTGCGAAGCTTGAGCGCATTATGGAAAATGACACAGCGGATCAATTTCCTGTGTCTGAAATAAGAAAAGCGGTCGGGGAAGTTGAAGAGCGGCTAGGTGTTAATTATGCAGAAACACAAGTGGCAGCGATTGAAACAGCCCTTCATTCGCCATTAATGATATTAACTGGCGGTCCTGGAACCGGGAAAACGACTGTTATTCGTGGTTTTGTCGAAGTGTATGCAGAACTTCACGGATTGTCGCTCGACCCGAAAGAGTATGCCAAAAAGAAAGAACCATTTCCGATTGTATTAGCGGCGCCAACTGGGCGTGCAGCTAAGCGTATGTCGGAATCGACTGGATTACCTGCGATGACAATTCACCGTTTGCTTGGATTCAACGGGCAGGAAAAGGATGAAGAGACTGAGCGGGAAGTTGAAGGGCGTCTCATTATCATTGATGAAATGTCGATGGTCGATACATGGCTTGCCCATCAGTTATTAAAGGCACTTGCCAATGATGTACAACTATTATTCGTTGGTGACCAAGACCAGCTGCCGCCTGTAGGACCCGGTCAAGTACTTCGGGATATGCTAGATTCCGGTAAAGTCCCTATCATTGAGCTGACTGAAGTATTTCGGCAAAGTGAAGGTTCGTCGATTATCGAAATGGCTCATATGATTAAACGGTCAGAATGGACAGATGACATTACGAAGAAAACATCGGATCGTTCATTTATCAAAGCGGGTAGCGATCGAATTCTCGAAGTCGTCGAACAAGTCGTAAAAAATGCCATTACCAAAGGTCACCCCATTAAAGATATCCAAGTTCTTGCGCCGATGTATAGAGGACCGGCGGGTATTGATGGTTTAAACAAAATGATTCAGGAAATGGTCAATCCACCAGGACCCAAACGCAAAGAAGTGGTTTTTGGCGAAGCGATTTACCGAATTGGTGATAAAGTGCTTCAGCTTGTCAACCAACCCGAGAGTAATGTTTTTAACGGAGATATGGGTGAAGTCATTTCGATTATCAAAGCCAAAGAAACAATTGATAAAAAAGAACTACTCGTTGTTTCGTATGATGGAATTGAAGTTACCTATGAACGCAATGATCTTAACCAGCTGACACTTGCTTATTGCTGTTCAATCCATAAATCCCAGGGCAGCGAATTCCCAATCGTCATTATGCCAATCGTCCGCGGTCATCGTAAAATGTTGCGACGTAATTTACTGTATACCGGCATCACTCGTGCGAAAAACTTCCTTATCCTCTGTGGTGAGCCTGAAGAGTTCAGGGCAGGTATAGCACGAACTGACGAATTGGAAAGGCAGACGACATTAAAAGAACGGTTAAACGGCGATGTCGTTGAACTGGTAGCTATGGAGTCTCCTGATCCTGAGCGTGGAAAGGTTTCTAATGAGGCGCATGTGATTTCAGAGGATTCCCAACCTGTCATTTTCTCACTTACGATGGAAACTTTCCTATCAATCGACCCGCTGATTGGCATGAAAGGGGTAACGCCTTATGAATTTCTTGAAGTTTCAGATTGACAACAAGGCGGAACTTTTCTATAATCCAATTACAAATGTTATTCATATGTAATACGTTGACGGAGAAAGTAGACAAGTTTACTCGTCCAGAAAGGAGCCCCTTGGCTGAAAGGGCTCTCGAGCAAAAATGTTGAAAAGCTACTCCCGAGTGCAGCTCATCACTGCCGTCCGCCGCGTTAAGGCAACCAGAGATGCCGGATTCAATTCGTCCGGTAATTAGGGTGGTACCGCGAGACTAACATCTTCGTCCCTTGCATTAGGGGCGGGGATTTTTTTGTGCTCACAGGATGCGGGAATGCAGCCTTTGCGACAGGACGTCGCGCACTTAGGCTGCATTCCTTCAGCGGTTTGCAATTATATCCCGACGTCGCGCTTGGAAATCAGGAGTTGTCGTTACGATTCGAAAGTTGCCATTAGAAATCAAAAGTTGTGATTAGAATTTCGGAGTTGCCATTAGAGCCTCCAAGTTGACATTACGATTCGAAAGTTGCAATAAGAGGCCCACACCCGATATCCACATGTTTTCAATTTAAAAGGAGGATTCATTCATGAAAAAACTAACAACGTCACAAATACGTAACATGTTTTTGGACTACTTTAAGGAACAGGGGCACAGTGTTGAACCATCTGCGCCGCTTGTACCAATCGATGATGCATCACTTCTTTGGATTAACAGCGGCGTTGCAACAATGAAAAAGTATTTCGATGGTCGTGTTGTTCCAACTAATCCGCGTATCGTCAATGCACAAAAGTCAATCCGTACAAACGATATTGAAAATGTCGGGAAAACAGCTCGCCATCATACATTTTTTGAAATGCTTGGGAACTTCTCAATAGGTGATTATTTCAAGGAAGGAGCAATTGTTCAGGCATGGGAATTTTTAACTGATGAAAAATGGATCGGTTTTGACCCTGAGCTGCTATCCATCACAATCCATCCAGAAGACGAAGAGGCATATGGAATCTGGCGTGACAAAGTAGGGATTGCAGAAGATCGTATCATCCGTCTTGAAGGAAACTTCTGGGACATCGGGGAAGGCCCGAGTGGTCCGAACTCAGAAATCTTCTACGACCGTGGACCGACATACGGCGACGATTTCTCTGATCCTGAATTATATCCAGGCGGGGAAAATGAACGTTATCTAGAAATTTGGAACCTTGTATTCTCGGAATTTAACCATAATCCGGATAATACATACACCCCACTTCCGAAAAAGAACATTGATACAGGAATGGGACTCGAACGGATGGCATCAGTTATCCAAAACGTTCCGACAAACTTTGATACAGATCTATTCATGCCTATCATGAATGCTATTGAAAACTTTACCGAAGAGAGATACGGTTCAGATGAACAAAAAGATACTGCATTTAAAGTGATTGCAGACCATATCCGTACAGTGGCTTTTGCAATCGGTGATGGAGCACTTCCGTCCAATGAAGGTCGCGGTTATGTGCTTAGAAGATTGCTACGCAGAGCTGTTCGTTTTGCGAAACAGCTGGGCATCAACAAGCCGTTTATGTTTGAACTTGTACCAGTTGTAGGAGAAATCATGCAAGACTTCTATCCTGAAGTGACTGACAAGAAAGAGTTCATCATGAAAGTTATTAAAAATGAAGAGGAACGCTTCCATGAAACATTAACGGATGGAATGACAATCCTTTCTGGCGTGATCGAAACTGCAAAATCATCGGGAACTTCTATCGTTCCAGGAGCTATCGCATTCCGTCTCTATGACACATATGGCTTCCCATTCGAGTTGACAGAAGAATTTGCTGAAGAAGCAGGGGTTACGGTTGACCGCGCTGGGTTCGATTCGGAAATGGACAGCCAACGTAAGCGTGCGCGTGCAGCTCGTCAAGACGTCGATTCAATGCATGTTCAGTCGGGTGTACTTGGTGAAATTCATGATTCAAGCGAATTCATTGGGTACAATCAACTGCAATGTGATGCAACAGTTGTCGCGCTCTTACTCGAAGGAACATTAGTTGACACTGCATCAGAAGGTGATGAAATTCAATTCATCTTGGATCGTACTCCGTTCTACGCGGAAAGTGGCGGACAAGTAGCGGACAAAGGAACAATTAGCAGCGCAACATTTGTTGCGGATATTAAAGATGTACAAAAAGCTCCAAACGGTCAAAACTTGCATACGGCAATCATTCGTTCGGGTGAAATGCATAAAGGTGCAGCCGTTCAAGCAGAAGTAAATCAAGCAGCTAGAAAACTAACGGTTCGAAATCACACGGCAACGCATCTTCTTCACAAAGCATTGAAAGAAGTACTTGGAGAACACGTTAACCAGGCAGGTTCCTACGTCGGTCCTGACCGTTTGCGTTTTGACTTCTCGCATTTTGGTCAAGTGACGAAAGAAGAACTTGAGAAAATTGAGCAGATTGTCAATCAAAAAATCTGGGAAGACATCGCTGTCGATATTGCAGAAAGACCGATTGACGAAGCCAAAAAACTTGGTGCAATGGCACTCTTCGGTGAAAAGTATGGCAAAGTGGTTCGCGTTGTTTCAGTTGGGAATTACTCATTGGAACTTTGCGGTGGATGTCACGTCGCTTCAACGTCTGTCATCGGTTTGTTCAAACTTGTATCTGAAAGTGGAATCGGCGCAGGCACACGACGCATTGAAGCACTTACGGGGCAGCAAGCCTACCGTTCATTCAAAGATGAAGAGGAAGTGCTCGTTAACGCTGCAAGCCTTTTAAAATCGAATCCAAAAGACGTTGTGACGAAGATCGCATCAGTGTTAGCTGAAATGAAAGAACTTCAACGTGAAAATGAATCACTATCTGCTAAACTCGGAAACAGTCAATTGGCGGACATTATGGCATCTTCTCAGCAAATCAATGACGTGACAGTGATCTCTGCACGTGTTGATGTGAAAGATAATAATGGACTTCGTCAGATGATGGACGAAATGAAACAGAAGTTATCAAAAGGAGTCATTGTCCTAGGTGCAGCGGCAGACGGTAAAGTGATGCTGGTTTCAGGCGTGACAGAAGATTTGAAATCAGGGAACTATCATGCTGGGAAAATCGTCAATCATGTAGCTACACAGTGCGATGGAAAAGGCGGCGGTCGCCCGGATATGGCAATGGCAGGTGCGAAAGATGTGTCTAAACTTGATGATGCCCTTCAATCCGTGTATGATTATGTCAAATCTGTTTAACTGGTGAATCAAATCGGGTATAATTAGAAATGTAATTATATCCGATTCATAAAACGGATGATCTGAAAGCGGGGTGTCGATTATGGAGTCATACGATAAGACGATGAAATTTAACTTTCCTGAAGAGTCAATGGAGCAAGAAGTGAAGCAGGTTATGCTTCATGTGCACAAGGCACTTGACGAAAAGGGCTACAGTCCAATTAATCAGATTGTAGGTTATCTTCTTTCGGGCGATCCAGCTTATATACCACGTCATGACGATGCACGTAACTTAATCCGAAAGTTGGAACGGGATGAGATCCTAGAAGAACTTGTGAAGTTTTACGTTCGTGAAAACGGAGGGAAAACAGAGTGAGGACAATGGGGTTGGATGTTGGATCCAAAACGGTTGGCATCGCGATCAGTGATGCGCTTGGGTGGACTGCCCAAGGCATTGAAACAGTAAAGGTCGATGAAGGTGCTGGCCAGTTTGGCATGGAAAGAATCCAGGAACTCGTGAAAGAATACGAGGTGAGCGGATTTGTGGTAGGATTCCCTAAGAACATGAATAATACAGTCGGACCAAGAGCAGTAGCATCTCAAGATTATGCTGAGCTTTTGAAACAAACATTCGGCTTTCCTGTTGCATTATGGGACGAGCGATTGACGACGATGGCAGCGGAACGCGTGCTAATCGATGCAGATGTTAGTCGTAAGAAAAGAAAGACTGTTATCGATAAGATGGCAGCAATCATGATACTCCAAGGGTATCTTGATTCAAAAAATAGATGAGGTGATCGTAATGGAACACGGACAAGAAACAATGACGATTGTAGATGAAAACGGCGAGGAACACGTATGTGAAGTAATCTTTACATTTGATTCAGAGGAATTCGGTAAATCATACGTTCTTTATCATGTACTTGGTGAAGAAGATACGGATGACGACGAAGAAGTCGAAATCCATGCATCTGCATTTGTACCTTCTGAAGACAATGAAGATGGCGAATTGATGCCTATCGAAGACGACGCAGAGTGGGAAATGATTGAAGAAATGTTGAACACGTTCCTTGCAGAAGAGGACGAAGAAGACGAAGAGTAAACTATATGTGCACGGACGGGACGGTGCGGTACAGGCCGTTCCGTTTTTTCATTGAGAGATGAGAAAGAGTAGGTCAGAACCTTGAGCAATGTCTTGACTCGAGCGCCTAGCCCCTCGAGTCGCTTCAGTCCTTAAGGCCCTCCGACATACAGGACGTACTAGTGTCGACGTTGCCACAGAACATCGCGAATTTAGTCGGTCTGCGCTTTTTCTTAGTGTCTAGGCTTCAGGCGCCAGCCGCTCGGGTCATAAGCAATCCAGTTATGTGGCAAAGAGCGCCACGTCGCTGGATCGACTTATGCCCGTCGCGGGCCTACAGGATGTAGGTCATGCAGCTGTTGCCATAGGAAGTGGCGCATTTAAGCTGCGTTCCCTATAGGTAGGCGCCTTGCGCTTTTCTTATTATGCTTCGAACGAAAGAGGTGGATTACGCATGGATGATGGTTCGAAAAAAGATATCATGTTCGAGCGGATGCGTGAAAAGAAGAAAGAAGTGAAAATCGTTAGAAGGATTGTGCTAGTAATCGTACTTGTTCTAGTGCTTATTGGCTTAATTGGTGGCCGTTACGTCTATAAATACATAACAGGGGCCCTTCAACCCATGGACCCAGATTCCGAAAAAGTCATTGAAGTAGAAATTCCTATCGGGTCTGGTGTAGACACTATTGCAGCGAAACTTGAAGAAAATGGGATTGTTAAAGATGCTCGTCTGTTCAAATATTACGTGAAGTTCAATAACAATTCTCAGTTTCAAGCAGGGACGTATGGCTTAACGAAATCGATGACGCTTGACGAAATCATCGAAAGTTTAAAAACAGGAAAAGTTTATAGAGAACCAGTCTTTACAATGACTGTTCCAGAAGGACTGACATTGAAACAAATTGCTAAAATTGTCGAAAAAAGTACAGGGATTTCAGAGAAAGAATTCCTTGCTTATGTAAATGACGAAGCAACCGTCAATATGTTGATGGGGAAATATTCGAAAATCTTGACAGAAGATATTAAAGCAGAAAACGTTAAATATCCGTTGGAAGGTTATTTATTCCCAGCAACTTATCCGTTTTTTGAAGAAAAACCATCTCTTGAAACAATAGTCAATTCGATGATTCAGGGGACTGCGCTAAATGTAACGCCTTATCTCGATTATCTGCAAAGCAATGATAAATCAGTTCATTGGTTGTTGACATTCGCATCGCTGCTTGAAGAAGAGGCGACGGCGCAATCAGATAGAGAAACGATTGCCAGTGTATTTTACAATCGCTTGGAGATAGATATGCCGCTTCAAACGGATCCAACAGTCCTTTACGCACTAGGTGAGCACAAAGATAGAGTACTTTATTCAGATCTTGAAATAGAAGATCCCTATAATACGTATGTCGTCAAAGGATTGCCGCCTGGACCGATTGCGGGAGCAGGAAGGTCTTCAATCGAAGCAGTTATAGACCCTTCTAAAACGAACTATCTATTTTTCTTAGCCGATAAGAAAGGTGTCAATCATTTTACGGATTCTTATGATCAGCATTTGAAAAACCGGACACTTTATTTATCAGGGGATTGACGGTCTTGAACTGGAGATGAACGCAATGGATAACTATAAGACATATCTTGCAAGTTTTGTGAAAGAAAGAGATACACTCATTGTTGAGATAGAACAATATGCGAAAGAACATCATGTTCCAATCATGGATAATGAGGGCATCGACTTATTTATTAGCCTATTAAGAATTCAAAATCCGGAACGTATCCTTGAAATTGGTAGTGCAATCGGCTATTCGGCGATACGGATTGCTGGGGCACTACCTAAGGCTTCTATTGTGACTATTGAAAGAGATACTGATCGGTATTTGAAAGCGGTTGACTACATCACGCGGAGTGGTTTTGAACAAAGGATTGCTATTATTGAAGCGGACGCGCTGTTAACCGACAGTGCTGAGATTTTCGATAAGACTTACGATGCGCTTTTCATTGATGCTGCTAAAGGGCAATATAAACGATTCTTTGAAAAATATGCGTCTAGCCTCAAAGCCGGGGGCGTTATTTATTGCGATAATATGTTCATGCATGGTATAGTGCTGCTCGAAGATAAGGATATCCCGAGGCGAAATCGCACAATGATACGCAACTTGAAAGAGTTCACTGAATGGGTTATGAACAATCCTGAGTACGAAACGTCTTTGCTTCCGGTTGGAGACGGGCTTTTAATTGCGGTAAAAAAATAAAAAGACATTAATGTGGATATCCTAGAATAACGGGATATTCTGATGCGTAAAGGGAGTTTGAAATGAAATCTAGAAAACCTCTCGTCATCGGTATTGCAGGTGGCTCAGGATCGGGTAAAACAAGTGTTACCAATTCAATCTACGATGTGTTTAAAGAGCATTCTGTGGTTGTTATCGAACAGGATTATTATTATAAAGACCAGTCTCACTTGGAATTTGAGGAACGGTTGAAAACGAATTATGATCATCCGCTGGCGTTCGATACAGATCTACTAATTCATCATGTTGAAACCCTTATTGACCGAAAGCTCGTAGAAAAACCCGTGTATAATTATACATTACACACGCGGTCTGAAGAGACGATTATTATCGAACCGAAAGATGTCATTATCCTGGAAGGGATTTTGGTTCTTGAGGACGCGAGGTTACGTGATCTAATGGATATCAAATTATTTGTCGATACAGACGGGGATTTGCGTATCATTCGTCGTATTATGCGTGACATTAATGAGCGGGGTAGAACAATTGATTCGGTCATCGAGCAATATTTGTCTGTTGTACGCCCAATGCACAATCAATTCATCGAACCAACGAAAAGGTATGCCGATATTATTATTCCAGAAGGCGGTCATAATGAAGTCGCAATCGACCTAATGGTTACGAAAATAAAAACAATTCTTGAATCTGGAACAGAATTGTAATATGATAATGACAGAATTCTATACAGATTTAGCACTATGTCGCATACCTGTCGTAGGAGCGGCATAGTATTTTTATGAACAGGAATATTAGGGAGTGGTGTGTGTAATGATTACAGAAAAGAAATTTCCAATGACTGCATCAGGTAAACAAAAGCTTGAAGAAGAGCTAGACTTTCTAAAATCAGTTAAACGAAAAGAAGTTGTCGAGCGCATAAAAATCGCGCGTAGTCACGGGGATCTTTCGGAAAACTCGGAATACGATTCCGCGAAAGAAGATCAAGGTTTCCTTGAAGGTAAAATTGCTTCTATTGAGTCGATGATCCGCAATGCGGTAATCATCACAGCAGACGAACTAAATACTGACGAAGTACGCCTTGGGAAAACCGTCACATTTAAAGAACTGCCAGACGGAGATGAAGAGACGTATACGATTGTTGGTTCTGCAGAGGCGAATCCAATCGAAGGTCTTATTTCAAATGATTCACCGATTGCAAAAGGACTTATCGGTCGTTCTAAAGGTGATCAAGTGAAAATTATTACACCGGGTGGAGAAATGTCAGTTACAATTCTTGATATAAAATGATTTACTGATAGCCGCCCTCTATTGTGAGGGCGGTTTTCGTACTTTATGATTTACGATAAAAGTTGAATAAATGAATGCCTATAAATAAACTGAGAGAATGCACCTTAACAGGAGTAACCGAGGCCCTTAGGCTGATGCCATCCCCGAGCAGTGCAGCGAATTCAATGAAATACCTTTTTAGAACTTTATGAAACAAATTACGTTGCTACTCGTCTATTACATACTGGCAATCGTCAAAATCTTAACAGGAGTTGATATGTGAATGACAGAACGAGAACCTGATCTTTCGAGAGTTGAACGAAAAAAAGGTCGTAACCGAAATAAAATTTTGAACAGTATGATTGCAGTTGTTGTAGTTCTTATTGTTATCGCTACAGTGGCCATTTTCTCTGGCAACAAGAGTGATAATGAACCGAACGATATTGAAGAAACTGCAAATGATAGCACTGTCAATGATGATAAGGCAGAAGACGTTGAAGATGACGATAAGGATAATGCGACAGAAGATAGTAATCCAACAAAGGACGAAGAGAGATCTGCACCAGAAAACACTACAGAAACCGAACAAGTCGACGAAACAACTAATGAAGACGGTAGTGAGGAATCTGGCTCGGTAACATCCGTTCCTTCAGACGACGCAATCATTGCCGAGACGATTGTCAATAATGCATGGAAGCCTGTAGGTACGACACAAACAGGCGAGCACGTATCCCAGTATGATGGCACTTCAGTGGATTGGAATGAGAAAAAGCAAGCACTTGCCTATGCAACTGGTCTACCACAAGATTCAATGATCTTTTTGAAGATTAAAAACGGCGGTGGACCACAGAAGTCTATTGGAATCGTTTCGTCAAGAGATAGTACACAGAAATACCGTGTCTATCTCGAATGGGTGGATGGCGAAGGCTGGAAACCTGTAAAAATGGATAAATTAACAACATTGGACTTTGATTATTAAATGCAGTTTAGTGGAGGGAATACTATGAAGATAGCAGTAATTGGCGCAATGGAAGAAGAAGTAATACTCTTACGTGAAGAAATAGATTCAGGTCTTGCGACAACAATTGCAGGGTGTGAATTCATCGAAGGGAAAATCGGTGAGCATGATGTTGTACTTGTGAAAAGTGGGATTGGTAAAGTAAACGCCGCGATTGCAACGACGTTATTACTAAGCAATTATAAGCCGGATGTTGTTCTTAATACAGGTTCAGCAGGGGGATTCCATGATTCACTTGAAGTCGGCACGGTCGTTATTTCCAATGAAGTGCGTCATCATGATGTCGATGTAACTGCTTTTGGCTACGAGCATGGTCAAGTTCCAGGACAACCAGCAGCGTATCCAGCAGATTTAGGGCTTGTGGATGCAGCTCGTGCTGCTGTCGATGAAGTAGGAGCACATGCACATGCTACAGGACTTATCGCTTCGGGTGACACGTTTATGAGCAATACTGAACATGTTAAAAAAGTGAAAGAGACATTCCCTCTGATGATCGCTGCGGATATGGAAGCATCGGCCGTCGCTCAAGTATGCCATCAGTTTGGTACGCCGTTTGTTGTCATTCGGGCATTATCAGATATTGCAGGAAAAGAGTCACCAATTAGTTTTGATGAGTTCCTTCCAGTTGCGGCACGTCATTCCACAGATATTGTTTTAAAAGTCATCTCGAAACTTTAAGCATTTCATGGTAAGATAGGTATATGAATAGATCTTGCAGATATTCTTTTTCGAGGAGGGATTTAACTATGTTATTTTTAATGGCAGGCGTGTTTATCGCAACAACAATTATTGCAGTTGTCATCTCCCGTGAGGTTAGCGCGGACTGAGCTGTAAAAGAAGAGGCGTTTCCTATGCTGGGATCACTCCCGCGTGGAAACGCCTTTTCTTTATTACTTATGGAATTATAAAATCTTGCACTGTGGATAACCTACAAATGAAGGTAATTCACGTCAAGACTCTAGTGCCACTGAACAGGTGCTTGCGCTTTTGGTCCTTAATTTGAATCATTGTATTCATGTTTGAATAGCTGGTACAGTTTAACGATTGCGCGTTTTTCGATACGAGAGACATAGCTTCTCGAAATGTCGAGCTGCTCGGCAATTTCTTTTTGCGTCATAGGCAGGTCATCTAACAGACCATATCGTCTTTGAATGATTTCAAGTTCCCGGCCGTCAAGTTTTCCAAGATGTCTGTACAACCTTTCTTTTCTTTCTTTTTGTTCGACTGCATCGACCGGCGATTCATCATCTGTTTGAAGCAAATCAGCAATTTGCAAGGATTGGCCATCTTTATCCATACCGATCGGATCAAAGAGGGAGACGTCTTTTTGTACCTTTTTCTGTGTTCGTAAATACATGAGTATTTCATTTTCAATACAGCGAGCGGCGTATGTGGCCAGTTTCGTTTTGCGATCCGGAGTGAAACTGTTTACCGCCTTCATGAGTCCAATTGTTCCAATTGAGATATAATCATCAAGTAGTTCGTGTTTTGGGTGGAATTTTTTTACGATGTGGGCGACGAGCCGCATATTACGTTCAATCAATTCATCTCGAGCATCTTCGTCGCCTTCTGCAAGACGTTGCAGGCAAGCTGCTTCTTCCTCTTTGGATAGAGGGCGCTGGAAAGCCTGCCCTCTAATATAGCCAATCACTGCAGGAATTTCGAGCCATAGCTGGACAATCGCCATGACAAACCCGCTCATCGGGCCACCTCCTGTGTCGTTGTATGACAGCATATGCGGTCGGCTCTTGCCGTATCACCGTTTTTTTAGTCGGACAGGCGATAAAGGATGTCCTAATTTAAGCCAGCTTGATGTGAGATGAACGTAACTTGCGTTTCTCTAATCGAGTCGGCGCCTTGCGCTTTTCTTAGTGTCTAGACTCCGGGCGCCAGCCCCTCGAGTCGCTTCGGTCTTGCCGAAAAGGCAAAGAGCGCCTTTATCGTCAAGCCTTCCAGCGCTTTTCGGGGCTAAACGGCGCCTTGCGCTTTTCTTAGTGTCTAGGCTCCAGGCGCCAGCCCCTCGAGTCGCTTCGGTCTTGCCGAAAAGGCAAAGAGCGCCTTTATCGTCAAGCCTTCCAGCGCTTTTCGGGGCTAAACGGCGCCTTGCGCTTTTCTTATCAATGCGTGTAAGTTGCATTGTTATGTTATAATCGTTTCAGATTAAGTACTATATCGGAGTGGATATCGTGTATAAGTATTTTTTACCAGATGAGTATGTAAAAGACATTTTTCATATTCAACCTGAATTATTAAAAGATAAAGGAATCAAAGGGGTAATCACGGACCTGGACAATACGCTTGTCGCGTGGGACAGGCCGGATGCAACACCTGAAATCATCGAATGGATAACATCAATGCAAGATGCGGGCATACAGGTTACCATTGTTTCAAATAACAATGAAATGCGTGTTAAAGCCTTTTGCGAACCTCTTGGCATTCCATTCATAAATGATGCACGTAAGCCAATGCGGAAATCATTCCAAAAGGCACTCATTTCTATGAACGTCAAAAAAGAGGAAGTCGTCGTCATCGGTGACCAGTTGCTAACCGATATACTCGGCGGTAACAGAAAAGGGCTACATACGATACTCGTAGTGCCTGTCGCGACGTCAGACGCCGCTATTACGAAGTTCAACAGGAAGATTGAAAGAAGGATCATGGCGGGATTGAAACGCCGTGGCTTGATTAAGTGGGAGGAATAAGCTTGGAAGAAATTAAATGTATCGGTTGTGGAATAACAATCCAGACTGAAGACCCGAAATTGGAAGGCTATACGCCACCAGCTTCTTTAGAAAAAGAAGACGTTATTTGCAAGCGTTGTTTCCGACTGCGCAATTATAATGAATTACAACCCGTATCATTATCGGGCGATGATTTCCTCGCTATTTTAAATGGTATTGGTCAAAAAGACGGTTTGGTCGTTAAAATCGTCGATATTTTCGACTTCAATGGTAGCTGGATAAACGGTCTGCACCGCTTTGTTGGCAATAAAGATATTTTATTAATCGGTAATAAGGCAGATATTTTACCGAAATCAATTAACCCGAACCGTCTTATCAACTGGATGAAAGCTGAAGCGGCTAAACTTGGCTTAAAACCTGTTGATGTTTTACTTGTTTCTGCTCATAAAGGCAAAGGAATGGAAGAAGCACTCACAGCGATTGATAAACATCGCCGTGGGAAAGACGTCTATGTAGTCGGCTGCACGAACGTCGGGAAATCAACGTTCATCAATCGCATCATTAAAGGGGCGACTGGTATTGGAGAAGTAATTACGACTTCTCATTTCCCAGGAACAACTTTAGATCTTGTTGAAATTCCATTTGAAGATGGCAAAGCAATTTATGATACACCTGGTATTATTAATCATCATCAGATTGCACATCATTTGGATGCAAATGATTTGAAGGCAATCACACCTAAAAAAGAATTGAAACCGTCAGTATTCCAGCTGAACGCTGAACAGACACTATATATCGCTGGTCTTGCACGTTTTGACTTTATTTCTGGTGACCGTTCGTCGTTTACAATTCATGTTTCGAATGAATTATCAATTCACCGGACAAAGCTTTCCAATGCGGATCATTTGTACAAAGAACACCTTGGTGGGATGCTAGCGCCGCCGTCTGGTGAATCACTTGAAACGTTACCACCATTTGTCCGTCATGAATTTTCGATTAAAAAAGCGAAAACAGACATTGTAATTTCAGGGCTAGGTTGGATCACGATTCAGCATCCTAATGTAGTAGTCGCAATTCATGCACCTCGTGGGGTAGACGTTGTACTACGCCCTTCATTAATCTAAGGAGGGACTCATTATGAAAAAGTGGTATGCGGTTATCGGAGATCCAATCAAACAGTCAATGTCTCCGAGCATGCACGAAGCTTGGTTTGATGAAGAAAGTATAGACGCAGCCTATATCCCAATACATGTAACTGAAGACAGACTCCGGGAAGCAGTAGAGGGCTTAAAGAACTTAGGCTGTTCAGGATTTAATGTCACTGTTCCGCATAAAAGTGCTATTATCCCGTTTCTTAATCAGTTGGATTCTTCCGCGCGACAAATGAACGCAGTGAATACTGTCCACGTACTCGAGGATGGCACACTTGTGGGCTCCAATACGGACGGCAAGGGATTTGTCCGATCTTTGGAGGTAGCCTGTGGTGAGCAGTGTAAGGATAAAAAAGTTCTCGTTATTGGCGCAGGCGGCGCTGCACGCGGTATCGCTTTTGCACTTCATTCCGCGGGATACGGCCCTATCTTTATCACGAACCGTACACTGGAGAAAGCCGTACAATTAGCAACTGAACTTTCCGATTCGGCGGTTCTATCGGTAGCGGAGGCAGAATTATCTTTAGCCGAATTTGGTTTAATCGTCCAGACGACATCCGTTGGCATGAACTTTTCACAACAAGGAATGCCTTTAAACCCGGAAAATATGTCTGAAGGAACTGTTGTTGCCGATATTATCTATAACCCACTTGAAACGGCATTCCTTGCAGAAGCCCGTAAAAGGGGAGCAAGCACAATGAATGGGGTCGGCATGTTCGTCCATCAAGGAGCGCTTACGTTCGAGACATGGACAGAAGTCCGCCCTGAAACAGGATTTATGATTGACAAAATAACGACAACTCTTGGAGGATAAATAACTATGTTAACTAATAAACAAAAAAGCTTTCTTCGCGGCGAATCGAATCGTCTACAACCACTTGTCCATATTGGTAAAAGTGGTTTAACAGAATCGGTCATCACGCAGATTGAAGAAGCGCTTGAAGCAAAAGAATTAATCAAAGTAACAATTCTACAAAACTGTGACCAAGATAAAAATGAAATTGCAGCGAAACTTGAAGAACAAGTAGGCATTGAAGTCGTTCAAGTTATCGGCAAGATCATTGTTTTATATAAAGAATCAGTTGAGAAAAAACGGATCGAACTTCCATAAGTGAGGTAAGCCCATATGAAAAAGATTGGCATTCTTGGCGGTACATTTAACCCGCCTCATATCGGTCATCTAATTGTTGCGAATGAAGTAAAGCAATCCCTCGGTCTTGATGAAGTTCGATTAATGCCGACGGCGGTTCCACCGCATAAAACTGCACCTGGTGATGCGACTGCTGAACAGCGTTTGCAGATGGTGGAACTTGCTGTGATGGCTATTGATGGCTTGACTGTGTCTGCTTTTGAAGTAGGACGTGGCGGTGTTTCTTATACGTTTGATACAATGAGACAATTGACACAAATTGAACCGGAGATTGAATTTTACTTTATAATCGGCGGTGATATGATTGATTTGTTGCCTAAATGGCACCGGATTGAAGAACTTGTCACTCTTGTCAATTTCGTAGGTGTTGGACGTCCAGGGACTAACGGAACAACGGATTATCCAATCATTATGGTGGATATCCCACAAATTGAGTTGTCTTCAACATTGATTCGACAACGCTTTTCTGAGAATGGTGCCGTCCAATTGCTTATCCCGCCTGCAGTGGAAGCTTTTATTCGCGAGGAGGGTTTGTATGGAAGTTGCACAGTTGAAAATAGAAATCGCTAAACGTATGCCGAAACAACGTTATGAACACGTTTTACGGGTAACGGAAACGGCAAAAAGATTAGCTGAGAAGTATCGACTTCCAGTGATTAAAGCTGAGCAAGCGGCGCTATTTCATGATATTGCAAAATTCATGGACAAGGCTGACCTGCATCAAGTTTTAAACACAGCAAACGAAGATTCACGGCTCTTGTCATTTCATCATGAGTTGTGGCATGCTCCAGTTGGGGCGATTATCGCACGAGATGAATTTGGGATTAGTGACGCGGATATCCTAAACGCAATCCGCTATCATACAACCGGTCGGGCGACTATGTCCCCGCTCGAAAAGTTGATCTATGTTTCTGATATGATTGAACCTGGACGCCGCTTTCCAGGAGTGGATGAGTTAAGAGTAAAAGCTGAAGAAAACCTTGATACAGCAATGGAAGCTTGCATTTATCAGTCAGTGCAGTTTCTTGTGAATAAAAGAGTACCGGTTTTTCCGGACTCAATAGACTGTTACAATCAGTTAATAAGAAGGGAACAGTGAAATTATGACTACTACATTACTAGAAACAGCTTATAAAGCAATCGACGATAAAAAAGGCGAGGACATTGTTGTACTGAATATGGAAGGGGTATCACTTATCGCGGACCAATTTATTATCTGTCATGCAAATTCAGGACGCCAAGTCCAAGCAATTGCAAAAGAAGTAGCTGACAAAGCTTCTGAAGCTGGATTTATTACAAAAAGAATCGAAGGAATGGATATGGCAAGATGGGTACTCGTTGATTTAGGCGATGTTGTCGTTCACGTATTCCATAAAGATGAACGCGGTTACTACAACCTTGAAAAGCTTTGGGGAGACGCACCAATGTTGGACATGGCTGAAGAAAGATGAATCAGGCTTATTCCGAATTCGCTTCTGTCTACGATGAACTAATGACCGATATTCCCTATGACGCCTACATTGATATTATTGATGTAGCGGCAGGGGGGATTGATGGTAAACGTGTGCTAGATATCGGATGTGGAACAGGCCTTTTATCCATGAAACTTGCTAAGCAAGGAGCACAAGTGACTGGGATCGATCTTTCTGCCGACATGTTAGTGGTGGCAGAAGAGCGTGCACAGTCGCTTTCTTTGCCTGTGCAATTTATCGAACAACCTATGCAACAGCTAGAGGGGTTTGCGGACTATGATATCGCGGTTATCGCCATTGATTCGTTAAACTATTTATCGAATCGTGAAGATGTGCTATCGACATTTCGGCAAATCCATTCGGCCCTTGCGGTTGGTGGAAAATTGATCTTTGATGTCCATTCAACTTTTAAAACGGATGTCATCTTCATGGAAGGTCCTTTTACTTTTGATAATGGTCGAATAACATACATATGGATAACGGAAGAAGGCGAAGAACTTCACTCCGTTTATTCTGAACTGGCTTTTTTCGTTAAGAGCGAAAGTGGGTTGTATAGGCGTTTTGATGAGGTTCACACGCAACGAACGTTTCCAGTAAGTGACTATGCAGATATGCTTATGGACACAGGTTTTTCGATTGAACGGATTTTTGCAGATTGGGAAGATGAAGCGCCACACGAAGAAAGCGAACGAATATTTTTCCAAGTCAGAAAATAAACCTTTTCATTTTATTCGGTGAGGGGTTAGCCCTCACTGAATAAAATTAAGCCTCCGACGGATGTCACAGATTTTCAGATGAATTATCGAGCAAGGTCAGGCCTGCGTGATGCAGGTCAGTTAGCCATTGTCGCAAGGATGCGACGTTCTTTGGCTAACTTCTTTACTTGATCTGGACGCAAATACGCCAAGGCAGATTTGATTTTTGGTCGGCATTCATTTATAGTTGAATGTACTCCATATGGATGCCGCCGAAGAAAGGGTGACTGTACTGTTTCTTTCGTTTGTATCCGGTAAATGGCGTAAGATTATAACCCCAATTGCAGCAATCGCTGTCATATCCGCTTTTCTGTTCTTCCCCAAAGGACAGGCTGACGATAATACGTTTGTCATGAGCGAACAAAACCCATTCCCTGAATTGATTGAAGAAAAGATTGAAGAAGAAATTGTAAGTAGTATTCAAATTGCTCCAGCTCCCATCGTTGTCGATGTGAAAGGCGCTGTTAGGCACCCCGGTGTCTATTCGATGCAAGATGGAGACCGCCTGATAGATGCTATAAACGCAGCAGGCGGCTATTTACCAAACGCTGACTCTAGAATGTTGAACCATGCTATGAAACTGGCGGATGAATTCGTCGTCTATGTACCGATCATTGGAGAAGAAGTACTAGATATTTCTTTCACTCCATTAAGCGGTGCAAGTGCGCCCCAAGATGACGGAAAAGTCAATATTAATACCGCGGATGAAAAAGAATTGATGACGATCCCAGGTGTGGGACCCTCAAAAGCGGCAGCAATTGTTCAATACCGAACGGATCATGGCGATTTTAAATCACCGGAATCATTGATGGAAGTGTCTGGAATCGGTCAGAAAACATTTGAAAAACTAGAATCTCAGATTACTGTGAATTAAATGGAGTACATTCTATATTAATTGAACTATTGAATTTCATATAAGAGCTTAGCGTAGGCGCCTTCCAGGGGTAGCCGAAGCGGTATGGAGTGGAATCTTTCATATAGCCTATATAGTAGGGAAACATATTAAACGAAATAAATATTGGAGGCATTCACAATGGAGCGAATAACGTGGGACCAGTTTTTTATGGCCCAGTGCCATCTATTAGCAGTAAGAAGTACATGTACAAGACTTTCTGTCGGAGCATCAATTGTAAGAGATAACCGGATCATTGCAGGCGGCTACAACGGTTCCATATCAGGGGGAGACCACTGTATTGACCATGGTTGCTATGTCATTGAGAGCCACTGTGTGAGGACAATCCATGCAGAGATGAATGCATTGCTGCAATGTTCGAAGTATGGCATACCTGTTGCAGGATCAACGCTGTATGTGACGCACTTCCCATGCCTACAATGTTCGAAAGCAATTATTCAAGCAGGCATTAAGCATGTCATCTATGCAACAGATTATAAAAACGACGAATATGCATTAAAGTTATTTACACAGTCGGATGTTTCCGTTCAGCATATTCCGTTCAATGAAAAGAAAGTCGACTTTTCCAGCGAAAGTAAGTTAGAACTTATCAATGAAATGCTTCTAAAAATGCAGGCACTAGGCGCTGGGAATGAAGAACTTGCCCCCTATAAAAAAAGGGTGGATAGCTTATTCGACAAATGATTTCACGTGTACGTTTCATGTATTTAGCAATCCCGGTCGCCGTATCAGCATTTGCTGTATACGGTCCGGTTTATCTATTACTCTGTAATTTATTTCTTCTTCCCATCTTCTTGAGTAGAAAAGAAGATTTCCTCACACCTATCCTCGCGGTTGCGACCGCTACCTTCTCTTTTTTCTATATTTCAGCGACGATTCCTATAATCAAAGAATCCGGCGATGCAACCCTTAGCATCTCTTGGACCGATAATGTGAAAATTGATGGTGGCAAGATGAAGGGATTTGCTAAAACATCTACCGGTGAAACAGTATACGCCATCTATACAATTAGCAGTGAACAACAAAAAACTCGTTTTCTTGAGATGAATATCCCGTCCGTGACATTCACGATGTCAGGTTCATTTCGCAAACCGGATATTCCTTCACATGATTATTCTTTCGACATGACGAAGTATATGAGAATGTATGGAGCATCAGGGCTATTTGAATCTGAGACGATTATTCAGGTAGAAAAAAATTCTGGTATCAGTACACGATTATCTGGACAGAGGCGGAAAGTGAAAAATCATATCGGGGCTACATTCCCTGAGACGCTGAAAGTGGAAGCTGAAGCTTTGCTTATTGGTGATCGAAGCGGGATGGATGAAGAACTGGCATCAAGTTATCGGACACTTGGCATTACACATCTTTTTGCGATTTCAGGGTTGCACGTCGGACTGCTTACATTCATGTTGCGGGAATTGCTACTAAGAGCAACTATAAGGAAAGAAACAATTGATACACTTGTTATGGCACTGTTGCCTCTGTATGCCGTTATGGCTGGAGGGGCACCTTCAGTCTGGCGTGCGGTATCGGTGACTATACTCGTCCTTCTCGCGTCGTCAGGGAGGGTGAAGGTGAGACTGGATGATGCACTGGCGATAAGTGCAGCTTGTTTTATCCTCTATCAACCATTTATTCTATTTCAGCCAGGTTTTCAGTTGTCTTACTTGGCAGCTTGTTCACTCGTCTATTCTTCCGGTATTTTAGCCAAGGCAAAGACTGCTTTTGGTGTATCGTTTCTCGTCACGTCAATCAGCCAACTTTCTTTGTATCCAGTATTACTATTTCATTTTCATGAGCTGTCGATTTCATCATTTGTTGTTAATCTTGCTTATGTACCTCTATATTCACTCATTATTTTGCCAGCAAACATTGTTTTACTAATCATGACATCGATATTGCCGAAGGTTGCTGGTCTATTATTCATGGTATATGAGCCTTTCAGGGGAATCGTAGGAGGAGTAACAAGTTGGATATCTTATTTACCCTATCAACTATGGACTCCAGGAAAACCGGATGCGCTTTGGACATCTATAGCTGTAGCAGGAGTCTTGCTGTTCTTTATGCGCAGTGAAGAAGGGGCCAATGTTTTTAAGTCGTTGCCAATTGTGCTCGTGCCTGCACTCGTCATTCATTTCATACCGTACATGGACAGCTCGTTAAAGGTAACATTTTTAGATGTCGGACAAGGGGACAGTATCGTTATCGAATTGCCTTATCGGCAAGCGGTATATGTGATTGACGCGGGCGGAACCATTACATTTGGCGACCCGAATTGGAAAACGCCTACAAAGCAGTTTGAAGTAGGTCGAAAAATCGTTGTTCCTTATTTGAAAGGCCGAGGTATTGCAAAAATTGATAAACTAATTATTTCTCACGCCGATGCGGATCATATGGAAGGGGCAGATGAAGTTTTAGAAGAGCTGACAGTTGGTGAAATTCATATTGCACCAGGAAGTGAATTTGAAGTAGCGATGAAAGAAATCATGCAGATTGTAGGGGACAAACGCATTCCGATGTTGTCGATGAAAGAAGGAGTCTCTTGGACAAAAGGGAGCTCGAATTTTCATTATGTGGCACCTAAAGAAGGGAAATATGATGGGAATGCAAGTTCACTTGTCCTTTTCATGAAAACATCGGGACCTTCGTTTTTATTGACAGGAGATATGGAAAAAGAGGGAGAAGCTCAATTTCTTCGCGACTACGGGCATTCTGATTTCGGTCCCGTCATTTTGAAAGCGGGGCATCATGGCAGCAGGACATCGAGTACGGAGCCATTTGTCGACGTGCTTCGTCCAGAACTAACCATCTTTTCGGCAGGTCGAAACAGCAGATACGGACATCCTCACCCTGAGGTCGTCGCAACGTTTGAAAAGAAGGGGTTACCAACAATGTCAACCGCTGAATTTGGGTCGGTTACTGTAACTGTTAAAAAAGATCATTTCGAAGTTTCGAGTATGAAAAAATAAAAAAACGAACACAACACCCTGGATAGGATGTGTTGTCCGTTTTTTTCAAACATATTAGCCAGCGACTACGTCGATTATAGTAGCAATAACAAAAATAGCTGAGAATGCTACGAAAGCGACTACAAAGCCGATTCCTGAATCGATTAAATCATTACGTTTGGACTGTACATCATGTTCAAACTCATTCATTGCTACACCTCCTGATTCCATTATAGTATAGATGATTCCATGGTAAAAATCCATAGCAATCAACTTTTTAAACATGTCCGGCTGGAACTGACACAATTTGTCCATACAGTCGTTTTGCTATACTGTATAATTGGAATGTATTTAATTTGATTCAGCAATTTTTTTGTACTGAAAGCGAAGCGTCAGATATAGAAGTTCCCCCTATTATAAGCAGTGGGATGAATGGTAAAACGCTTATACATCGATGGTGGGCAAGTTTCTTGCTGATTAGGGGAACCCAGACTAAAATCGTCGGATCCTGCGGGCACAAGTGCAATTAAAAATTTGGACGAAATTGCGCTGAGGCGTAATCGATTTGGAAGAGGTGAATAATGTGGCAAATGCAATATGGAAAAAAATAGCTGCTGGGGAAATCGATCCGGTCTACTTATTGACTGGTCTCGAACAACATCTATTCGACTCCACAATTACACGGCTGAAAAAAGCATTACCTGACATTGATGCTGCATCAGTCATTCGGTTTGATTTGGATGAGACACCTGTAGAAGCAGTCATGGAAGAGGCGGATACACTACCATTCCTTGAAGACCGAAAATTAATTATAGCTGGAAACGCATCATTTTTAAAAGCATCAGATAAAACCAGAGAGAAAGTGACACATAATTTGGAGCTGTTGGAAGCTTGGCTGGCAAATCCTTCACCAACGGCAACGGTTGTATTTATAGCACCATATGAAAAACTGGATGCACGAAAACGGATTACCAAAATAATAAAAGAACATGCGACTGTCATAGAATCAAAACGACTGCAAGGGAAGGATCTGTTCACGTGGATTCAGCAGGAAGCGGGGGCAAATGGATCACGAATTGGACCAACTGAAGCAGAATTTCTCGTGAAAATGGCGGGGGATGACCTGCTTGCTTTGTCATCTGAAATTGGTAAAATGGCTACCTATTTGAATGGTAATGGGGATATTACGGCAGATGTAATTGAGTCGCTCGTACCACGGACTCCAGAAATGGATGTCTTCCGATTAACAGATGCCTACGTTTCTGGAAAAGTGTCGAATACCGTGGCCATCTACCATGACTTATTACGTAACGGTGAAGAGCCAATCATGTTGACTTCACTTATTGCAAGTCAAGTTAGGCTCATGGTCCATGTGGGTTTACTTCAGAAAAAAGGATACCAGCAACATCAAATTGCAAAAACGTTAAGTGTTCATCCGTACCGTGTGAAATTAATGATGGAGAATAGAAGTCTGCCAAGTTCTGAACGTTTGCTATTGATCTTAAGTAAGCTTGCGGCCATTGACTATAAATTGAAATCATCTAGTGGGAAAAGAGAACGAATTCTGGAGTTGTTCTTTATGGAGCCGTTGAGAAAATAAAAAATGACAATAAAAAAAGAAAGGTCGTCCGATAATCGGGCGGCCTTTCTTAGGTTGAAAATTAAAGTGCTTTTTTAGTAAGACGTGCTTTTTGACGTGATGCAGTATTTTTATGGATAAGGCCTTTACGTGCAGCAGTATCCATTTTTTTGATCGCATCTCTTAGTAGGCCAGTAGCGTTTTCGTCTTTAGCGTCAAGAGCAGTTTCAGCTTTACGTACAGCAGTACGCATCGCGTGCTTTGTATTCGAGTTTTGCTCGTTCGCAGCATTGCTTTGTTTTACGCGTTTGATTGCAGATTTAATGTTTGGCATTTCATTCACCTCCAATTTCAGGTAAGGCAAGAGTGTTTCCACGAAGTTTCGGATATCTCTTTCACAACAAGCATTATTTTATCAAATCAAGCGCCAGATTGCAAGAACAAATGCGCAAGCATCTGTTCAGCCCCATCAAGTACTGGACGTGAAATCCTTATGTTAGAAAATATCTACAAGTCGAGATTTTTATTAATTCCCCAGCAACTAGAAATTTAAAGAAGTGGTGGCGTAGTTCGTAGCGTTCTGTCGGCCCTGAGCATAGAGCATGCTGGAGACAGGATAATTAATCAAAGAACAAAGAATATTTCTGAGTCACATCGCACAAACTTAAAGGTGAGGTGATTGTATGGAGAAGTATGATTTTTATCGAACGGATCTTCTAGATGAGAGTGAAGAAGTAGTCCGTCACCGGACGGCGGATGACAAAAATAAGTTGAAAGAATCAGATGGGGTTTTGTTTGGCGAAAAAAGATTAGGTCGGGTCATTGTGACTTCTGTAAAAGTCGATGCGCAAGGTGAGGAAAAGATCGGGAAGAAGCAGGGAACTTATATTACGCTGACAGTTCCGGCACTTACAGCGGATGATCGAGAAGGACTTGCTGATATGTCGCGTGTGTTAATCGAAAAACTGGATGAAATCCTTGTGGATATTACCACGCTCAAAACGGGAAAGATTCTTTTAATAGGTCTTGGCAATCGTGACATCACGCCCGATGCTGTGGGCCCACTGACGATGGACAGGTTGCGAGATATTGTGCCTGGCTATTATTCCGAAGAGGGCAGCGAAGTATTCGTCTATGCGCCTGGTGTGACGATTCAAACGGGTTTGGAAACATCGGACTTTGTAAAAGCTCTTGTTACTGAAATAAAACCCGACTTACTTATCGTCATCGACGCACTTGCGGCAAGAGATAGTTCAAGGCTTTGCCGAACGATTCAATTGACGGATACGGGTATCCATCCAGGATCTGGTGTTGGCAATAGCCGTAAAGAGATTTCAAAAGAAGTACTTGGAATACCTGTAATCGCAATCGGAATTCCGACTGTCGTTGACGGTCCTGTTCTAATAGCGGATGCCATCAATTCCATGTTTGGTTATATTGCTTCAAAAATAGAGGAGAAGGACAGTCCTTCATCAAGACTTTCCGTTACGCCGTGGCTGCACACTGAAAATAAGGATGCTGACCGAGCTAATCTGCTACCAATCTTTGGTGATTGGGCGACGTGGCCGCACGAAGACCGTATCCAGTTGTTTGAAGAAGTGTTGACGAACCATGAATTACGGACATTTGTCTCTCCGAAAGAGATTGATTCATGGGTTTCACTTTATGCGGAATCACTTGCCGATTCATTGACGAACTGGATTTCGACTATAAAAAACAGTCATTAACTCGTGTTCCAACGCATATAGTTGGAACACGGAGGGATGCCATTTGAAAAAAACACTGCAAATATGGGGCACACTTATCTTATTTCTCTTCCTGTTTCCAATGATTATCACAACATTTCCGAAGGGACAGTCGGCGAAATCTTCTAATCTCGTGAAAGAGTCTACTTACATGGTATACGCCGCAAATATTTTGGAAGAGGAAACAGAAACAGAAACAGAAACAGAAAAAGAGCCAGAACCAGAGTCGGAGCTAATGCCAATACAAGCATCAGAGGCAGAAGGGAAAGCATTACTCTATTTCACCCATTACCACGAAGCCTTTAAACCTGTGACACAGGCGAAAGAAGGAAAAATCACTGTATCCCACCAAACTGAAAACATTACAAAATTTGGTGAGAAATTAAAAACGCAACTACAATTCAACGGAATTGAAACGGATATGATAGCTGTAGAGGTGCCCCATACCGGTGCCTATAATGCAATCCGACCACATGTCAAGAAGAAAATACAGGAAAAAAAGTATGATTTGATAATCGATCTTCACAGGGATTCGGCTGGTCCGGATATAACAACAATTGCGTTCAATGATGAACAATATGCGAAAGTGGCATTTGTTATAGGCATGGAACATTCGAACTTTGAGCGTAATCGAGCAAATGCTGTGCTACTGAAGAATGAAATGGAACTGCTTGTACCGGGGATAACACGAAACCTAGTCATGAAGCACGGGCCAGGTGTTGATGGAAAGTATAATCAGGACCTTGATCCGTCTCTTCTTGTCGTGGAACTAGGAGGAATCGGCAACACTGAAGATCAACTAAATCGAACAATTGCTGTCTTAGCGAAGGCGGCTACAACTGTCATTGAAAATTCTAATCGTGCCGAATATTGAAGTATGCGCGGTTCACTGCTATAATTCATATAGCTAAAATAGGAGTGAACTGACTATGAATCATGAACAGAGAGCAGCACGTCAAAAGAATATCCGGAACTTTTCCATCATCGCTCATATCGATCACGGGAAATCAACATTGGCGGATCGTATTCTAGAACAAACCCAAACGTTAACAGCAAGAGAAATGAAGACACAAACGTTGGATTCGATGGATCTTGAAAGAGAACGCGGAATCACAATCAAATTGAATGCGGTGCAGTTGACGTATGCAGCTAAAGACGGGCAGGAATACACATTCCACCTGATCGATACGCCAGGACACGTCGACTTTACATACGAAGTGTCTCGAAGTCTTGCAGCTTGTGAAGGTGCAATCCTTGTTGTCGATGCGGCGCAAGGAATTGAAGCACAAACACTGGCAAACGTTTACTTGGCAATTGATAATGAGCTTGAAATTTTACCGGTTATCAATAAAATTGATTTACCCGCAGCAGATCCGGAACGTGTGAGAAAAGAAATTGAAGATGTTATTGGGCTGGACGCTTCAGAAGCAGTCCTTGCATCGGCAAAAGCAGGTATCGGAATCGTAGATATTTTGGAACAGATTGTAGAAAAGGTTCCAGCTCCACTGGGGGATCCGGATGCTCCGCTCCAAGCGCTTATTTTTGACTCGCATTATGACCCATACAAAGGGGTTATTGTTAATATTCGAATTATGCAAGGTACGGTTAAGCCAGGCGATAAGATTCACATGATGGCGACTGGTAAAGATTTCGAGGTACTTGAAACAGGTGTCTTCACACCAAAAATATCACCCCGAGATGAATTGACTGTCGGAGACGTTGGCTATTTATCCGCTTCGATTAAGAATGTTGGAGATACACGAGTTGGGGACACGATTACAAGCGTGAAAAACCCTGCAAGCGAACCGCTAGCTGGTTATCGCCGGATGAATCCGATGGTGTTCTGTGGACTATATCCAATTGATACATCAAAATATAATGAACTGCGTGATGCACTTGAGAAATTAGAATTGAATGACTCAGCACTTGAATTCGAAGCAGAAACATCACAAGCACTTGGTTTCGGTTACCGTTGTGGATTCCTTGGTCTCTTGCATATGGAGATTATTCAGGAACGGATTGAACGAGAATTCAATGTAGACTTGATCACAACAGCACCGAGTGTTATTTATAATGTCGTACTTACAGATGGTTCTGAAATGAAAGTGGACAACCCTGCAATGATGCCGGATGCACAAAAAGTCGATTATGTTGAAGAACCATATGTAAAAGCATCTATTATGGTGCCTAACGAATATGTCGGTTCTGTTATGGAACTGTGCCAGCATAAACGGGGGAACTTCATGACAATGGACTACCTGGATTCAACACGTGTCAATATCATTTATGAACTGCCACTTGCAGAAATCGTCTATGACTTCTTTGACCAATTGAAATCTGGTACGAAAGGGTATGCATCACTTGACTATGAACTGATTGGCTACAAACAATCGAAACTCGTCAAAATGGACATTCTCCTAAACGGCGAGCACGTCGATGCATTCAGTTTTATCGTCCACAAAGACTTCTCATATGATCGCGGAAAAGCGATTGTTGAAAAGTTACGTAAACTAATCCCAAGACAACAGTTTGAAGTGCCTGTACAGGCAGCTATCGGACAAAAGATTGTCGCACGTTCAACAATCAAGTCAATGGGTAAAAACGTTCTTGCTAAATGTTACGGCGGAGATATCTCCCGTAAACGTAAACTTCTTGATAAACAAAAAGAAGGTAAAAAACGTATGAAACAAGTAGGATCGGTTGAAGTGCCTCAAGAAGCATTTATGGCTGTCTTGAAAATGGACGAGGATTAATCATTTTAGGTATAGGCTTTTGGAGTTTGTAGAACTTGCGAAAATGGTCGTTTGCCATCCCCTTGCCATCCTTTGAAAAAGCGGGATGGCAAGTTATTCAATATCACGTATGGCTTGTTCGAAAATATCAACTGACGCATTTTGCATCTTCTGCGTTAAGTGTGAGTAGGTATCAATCGTGATAGCAGACCTACTGTGACCAAGACGCGCTTGGATGTCTTTCACCTTTGCGCCGTTCTCCATGAGCATCGTGGCATGAATGTGGGGTAGCGAATGGAAGTTGAATTCAATTCCAAGTTTTTCTTGCATTTTTTGTGTATTATATTTAATAACAGACGGCGTGACGATGCTTCCACATTCCTTCACGCATACATGATTTGATTCAGTATAGTGAGCACCGTATTTTAGCTTATTCTTTATAAGCCAAATGCGGTGCTTTTTTAATATATACACTAAGGTTTGACCAATATGAATTTCTCTTTCTGAGGAAGCAGCCTTTGTTGGATCTAAAACCCAAACACCTTCTTTGTTAATCATTGCCTGTTCAATCCTTAGCGTACCTCTATCAGAATTTTTTTGGGGATTTCACAACTGGAAAATTAGTTTCTTCGCGATTGAAAATATGGACATCATGAGTGATATACGCTATTTAGAAGGCGGCAAAGGAATCATGGAAGGAAGTTCCTTGAAGAGAAAGACATCACTACTTAAACGATGACTGAGGACGACAATGGTAAGTAGATCCTCGTGAACAATGATACTGATGAAATACAAAAAGCAAGAAAACCACGGCCGAAATACTTAAAAGTCGTGAAATAAAAAACTCACTTTCTAAGCTGTAACTTAGAAAGTGAGCAAAAAGTGGGGGTAACCCAATACTATATGTCACCACTATATCCTAAATGACTGGATTTTAGTAGTGGGTGCTGTTTCCATAGAAAAGTAGTACCCCGTACCAAATGGTATTAACTCCTGGACTGTTGACTTATAAAGGGAAGGTACTGCTAATTCCTTAAAGGGAAGGGAAACGAAATTTGGTAATCAGCTCAAAACTCAACAGTCGTCTCCTCCGTTGTTTAAGAAACATGCGCCAACAATAATCAAAAGAATAAACAGAACAATTAGTAAGGCGAATCCTGAACCGAACCCTGAACGATTTTCAGGTCCGCAACCGTATCCGTAACCTGCATAACCCATAAAGTACACCTCCTAAAACGAATTAATTCATTCTATGCCGGTAATTATCGATTGTCTGGTTCATTTGTTTAGTAAAAAAATATTCTTTATTCGCTGTAGGCACGATGAGCGAGTGTGAGAGAGAGCGCGCATGTGTACCTACAGCTCTTAAATAGTATATTCAAATATATTAAGAATGCTGGGGATTCAACTCAGAAAGAAATAAAAATAGTAGGACCAAAATAAGTGCCACTCACTGCAGGATAACGAGATTCATGTACCAACGGAAGAGTGAATCCATATGCCATCCATTCCAAAAAGAAAACAGCGCAGACAATAATCAGCTTCATTGCGGCAAGCTCTTCTGAACTCACTAGCTGAACTTGAGTCATTGAAAAAAGAGTTATGTGAAAAGTGTAAGGGTGTCGGAAGTAATAATAAAAGCACGCTCTATATATGAGGCTGCGGGGCGGTTGATTACACGTGTGAAATCGGTCAGGAGTTATTGAATTCAATAATTGAATGTTCTGAAGCAGAAGTGGAAAAAGTGAAAAAGGTGGCGAGGAAAGAACCTGCTGAAATTACTGAAGAAGCGGTAAACGAAATGAGGGAAGCGGTATGAAGTATGCAGCGATTGCGAAGGAGATAGGTGTGATTTTGCAGCCACTCACTAATTGTCGTCAAAACTGGGATTTGCAAAAGTAAGGGAGCAGCACCAGGAGTGGAATCATCATTCCAAAATCTCGTTTTTATCCGGTCTTGTATCCCATTTGTGGTTTAGCAATCTCCACAAATTACGAAAAAGGAATGTCAGGTAAAATAGCTAGAGAAGGTGCTTTAAAAGATCATGTATACGACGTAGCGCCATCTATGACTCGCAATGACACAATTGTAGGCTTTTCACGTATCCATTGATGACAAGCAAGCTGTACAAGCCATTCCTTTTACACGTAGTATTTATCATGCAAGGGATGGTAAGGGCAAAGGCAATCGAGCATCCATCAGAATTGAAATATATTACAGCGAAAGTGGTGAACAGAAGTATTTAGCTGCAGAAGAAAATACTGTTGAATACGTCGCTCAAGTCTTGAAGCTATACGGATGGGGAATTGATCGTGTGAAATGGCATCGTGATTGGAGTGGCAAGAAATACCTACATAGGATCAACGGCGAGTAAGGTACTCAGACTGTTGAAGCCGTATTGCTAAGTTGTTGACCGAACTTAATAACCCGAAACCGCCGAATTTATTGAAAAATAGCAACGAAAAGTCTGAAGTAGTAGAAATAGAGGGGATATTAACTTCTATAAATATTCCTAATAATAAATTCGGATCAACTTCCGATGAACATAGGAAAATAATTAATAATTATTTGGAAGAAGAACATTCGACAAAAAATAAGTTGATATCTTTTACCCAGAAAAAAGCATCTCTCGCGAGGGGCTTTTTTGTTTGTCGAAATAGAGAGGTATTCATATTTATAAGATTGAATAGGGAACAAAGCTCAGTTCTTCTTTAATTGACGGGGCAGTTAATTCAATAAATGTTATATTTAATAGTGATGGTTAATTATTCGAAAGGAGAATTAATTATGATACATATTATAAAAGCCAAACCTAATCATGTTGAGGGAATATCAAAAGTTTGTAGTGATGGTTATTGGGCGACATACAGCGAAACACATTCTGAAATGTACATCAAAGGAATAATTAAAGAGTTTTATAATCATGAAAGAATACTAAAAGAGGTTTTAGAAATCAGTAAGGAATGGGGAGGATATTTTGTTGCAATAGAAGGGAGTGAAGTGATTGGGGCTGGTGGAGGGGGTATGATTGAGGATACCTCTGGAGAAGTTTTTGTATTGTATCTAAATCCTGCTAGACGTAACGAAGGTATTGGCACAATGATATTAGATGCTATTACCAAACAACAAAAAGAAGAGCTTAATGCAACGGAACAATGGGTTTCCGTTGCGAAGGAAAATCAAAAAGGAATTCCTTTCTATGAGGCAAAAGGATTTATTTTTAATAATGAATTTGATGGACATGGAATTGTTGATGGAGAAAGATATACTTCATTGAGGTATTTTCGAAATATTTAATGTTTTTTTAAAAACAAACTTCTTTTTCTTATTTAATTAAAGGGAGAATTAGGGGATGACGACTTTCGTGAACCGGAGTTGTATAAACCTGTTGTGTATTGCGTATACAAACCCGTTCAACGATCAAATAGATGGTTTTAGGGTTTGATCTCATGTAGCCAAACCTTCTCCTCCTTCACCAAACTTGCCCGTTGGTTGAAGGAGGAAAGTGTACTTTTATATAAAAGTACAATACATTGTATGGTTAAGTAGAGATATTAAGTAGGAGGAATCTTAGTGAAAAAAACAGCTGTTTTATTGTATCCACAGTTCAGTGAGTATGAACTAACTGTAGCCTTATCTATATTAATGCAAGGGAAAAAACAAGTTATTACGGTTGGATTAAACAAACAACCTATAAAAGGTGAGTCAGGGTTATCTTGTGTAGCTGACGCTACAGTTGATGAAATTAATTTCGAAGAAATAGATAGCCTCTTATTACCAGGTTGTATGGATATTATGTCGCTATATGAAGAAGAAAGAATAGTTGATTTCATTAAACAAGTAGTTACTAAAGAAACGGTGATTGCAAGTATATCTAGCTCTCCATTCTTATTAGCAAAAGCGGGTGTTTTAGGAGATAAAAAATATACTGTAGGGATTATAAAAGAAAATATGGAAAAATCCGGTGTCTTTAACCTGGAGAATTATTCAGAACAGATTGTAGTACAGGATGGTAACATAATTACAGCTAGAGGAAGAGGATTTGTTAGATTTGGAGAATATTTAGGGAAAGCGTTAAACCTGGAATTTGATAAAAGATGGTATTCGGAATAATGTAATAAAATTGAAATTAATGAAAAAATATCACTATAGCACTAGTTTTAGGTGAAGTTGTTCCATTTGACACACAATTAGGATTTGGGATTTTAATGCTTTATAGGATTATACCGCCATCGTTGAAATCAGCTTTTAACTTGGATAGTGATAATTGGATTACGCAACATCAGGCCGAGTCAAGTAAGTCTAGGGCATTAGGAGCAATAAATGAGCTGTGCTCTGAAAACGGAATCACTAAAGATGAAGTTAATAATTTTAGAATAGTTTAAATAAATTTATCTAAAAAAGCAGCTCTCACGAGGTGTTTTTTATTTACTTGCAATACGAACGTATATTCTGTATCGTGGGTAAAAAGGAGATGAAGGTTGCATGCCGATTGCGAAGGACAGAGTAGAAGTTGACTAGGATCTGATTAGAGAGTACTTGAATGGAAAAATGGACGAGGCTAATCGCGAGGTTTTGGGATATCAATGAAATGTCAAAACGGTTGTGTATGGGCAGAACATTCCTAGAAGAAGAATTTCTACACGATCCACGAATGAAATTTCTACAACGTCAAAAGGAAAGCGATTTTGGTTCTACGAGCCATCGTTGAAAGTAATTAAGTTCAATACAAACAAGCAATGGACTTTATCTTCTGAAAATATATATAGAATTGGAGAGATTTTATTTTGACATATTTTGAAACAGCTGCAGAGTCACGTAAAGTATTCGATGAACAATTTGAAAAAGGCTTTTCACCGTTGCAGGCTCGTCATGAACAAGCTGGTATTTTTAAATCACGTTTAAACGAAACTGGATTTTTTGCTTTGACCCTACAACGTATCGGTCATCAATTAATTTTCCTAACAGCTTTATACGAAAAAACTACTGATAAGGGAACAAAATCCGGGGTCCTTCAAGAGATTGAAGCCATTATTAATGGTGAAACTGTCTCTGGTGTAGGATCACATGTTGGGACTAAGTCTTATACTTTCATTACTCTAGCGCCTACTATCACTGGCTATACTAAAAACACAAGCGGTGTTACGGGTTCGAAAGAAATAGTCAATGGAGTATCTACAAGCAATAAGTACTTTTCAACTCCGACGGTTTCAGATGGTATTATTGAACCGACGTTAGATAACTACTTAAAAGATCTTGGCTATATTGATGGTGGATTTGAAACAGATCCGGGATTTGGTCTTATTTTAGTGGGATATACGAACATCTTAGCTAATTTAACTTTACTATCATCCCTAGACCCTACAGTCCGAACTCATGTAGAAGAAGGGGCAAAAATTATGTTCCAAAAGCTCGCAATTTATTATGCTCAAAACCCTAAATTTACCGAGAAAAATCAAGCTACTTCTGACTTTGATTTTACACATACAACTATCGCTCGTTTAGCAGAGAACTACGGTTCTTCTGACTTACAAATCTTCGATATTGGTATTGCTACAGATCTTTCTACAACTGATGGTTTCAAAGCAGCAACTGGTGTACTAAACACAATCTACACGCACATTGCTTCATTGGCTTATTATTTAGCAGTTGGACTAGGAAAATCAAAGTCACAACTCAAGACTATTGAAACATCTGAACTGTTAAGTGGAATTTCTACAAACTCACCATTGCGTACTGGTCAATTAAATCAATACTTCGAACAATTCCCTGACTACCTTAACAAAATCGGAAATCCAACAACTTTCAGCTCGATCATCGGTCTTGCTCTTGGGGTTGGTGGTGTAAGTCAAACGTTCGCTCTTATTTCTTCTCAAATATCTGAGGCTCGTCTTACTGAACTTGGTGTATCTTCTGTTTCTCAGTTGAACGCTTCAAGTACTACCGATGGGAATACTTATTACTCTCAAGATCATATGAGAGGCTACTTAGGCTCAAATGGTTACGATTCATACGTGTCTATGGCATTAGTATGGCTGTCACATGCATCTGGAACCGAAACTGTAACTGATCGATATGCTACTGCACCTCAATTAAGTGGGACTGCTTTCACAGTTGCCAAACAGCTTGGTCATGAGTACCGTCGAAAGCTAAGTAACACAACACTTAACAATCCTATCGCAATGCATCATGCATCTAAGTCTGATGATGGTTTAGCATTAACAGCTTATCTTGGTCAGTTCCAAAACTACATTAAGAATGCAAGTGCAACAGAAACTAATGGACTTTATCCAACATTCGTTGATTTTGTCGATAGAGTTAATTTAGATAATCCAGAGCCAACTGGTTTCTTATACTCATTTGCATCTAATGGTGATGCTGATTTATTCAAAGAAATCAATGATCGTGTAATTGCAACTGGTGAATTCAACAACTTACATAACACACCTGCTAATATTTCTGCAGTTCGAGGTTATATCCGGATTTCTCCTAAAACTTCTCATCGAGGTATTCATGGTTTAGCTGGATTACTAGAAAGAGGACTCACATCAAATTGCTAAGAGTGTTTATTGCGGATACCTTATTTGACACAGGCTATTGAATGGAAAGGTGGTCCGCTAAGCTGAGTGATATTAATGAGGTAGGGAAATCCTTGAAAGATACAAAACCTAGCTGGTTTGATATTGATTAATAAATGGAACCTCTTTAAGAAAATGAAAGAATTGCAGATTAATTCCCAAGGGGTACTGAATATTGATACAACGGAACTATCGGAATTGTAATCAGTGGCGGTAAGGCCCAGGTGCAGAGAATCCTCCACATGCTAATAAGACGAATAAAGAGAAAGGTGACTCCGTGTTAATTGGGATGAGGGGGGATTTTGAAAGATGATGTATACTAATCTGCAATTTAGTACAGATTCTTGCAACTGAGGAGGAAAAGACTGTAGAAATTAATCAAAAGAGATGATTGAAAAGGTCTTCCTGATGCTTATGCATGCTAGTTAGTCAAGAAGAGTACCAGGGCAAGAGGTAAGTCAAAAGAACAGCTGGTTGGTAAGGAAGGGGCTGAATTGATAGGGACTAATCAACAGACGTACAAGCTTGGTAATTCGTAGACGATAATTAGGGGAGGATTTATGACTGAAAAGCAGATTGAGCAGTTGTAGTTCCATACATCCCATTTAGCTGATTCCGCCGCTATTAATATACTACAGTAGTTTTTTCTCTCTCTTTTATATCTGTGGGCTTAGTCGGAGTATCGGATAGGTTGACTACTACGAACATTACTACAAATGCGATACCTAAAAAATTCAACTGCTTTTTGCGCAGCACCTTGTCCTTTTTTACTATGGCAATAATAGTTTGTATGAAAAAGTAAAAAAATGCAAACACCGATAATAAAGTGATGAGTGAAAGTATACTATCCAAATAGACTACTCCTCCTATTTGATAGTAGTTTCATAGTACGATAAAGTCTGTTAATTAACTATATATGATGCGAAAGCCATTAACTTAATTAAGTAGATGTTAATTTGCTCATTTTTAAAGAATGTTGCGATGTATCTGTACTAATAAAAATTGTATAATGAAAGTAAAGATGGCGATATGTGTACCCCATAATCATTATATTTAACTATAGGTCGCCGGAGTGGGAGGAAAACAAGTGGTTATTTTAAAATCAATGAATCAACAGGAATTTCAGCAGTATATTAGTAGTGCAATTGATGACTATGCAAAAGACAAGGTCGCTTCTGGAAATTGGAAGGAAGATGAGGCGATTGATTTATCTAAGCAGTCATTTGATGATCTATTGCCAAAAGATGAGGAATCCGAATTTAATTACTTATTCTCTATCTTTAACGCCGAACAGATTGTTGGAATGATATGGATCGCACAAAAATCACCTACAAATAAGGATGAAGGTTTTATTTATGATTTCAATATTTTTGAGCAATATCAAGGATTGGGATACGGTAAGGAAGCAATGCGAGAACTTGAATGTATTGCAAAGGATTTAGGAATGAAAAAGATTGGACTTCATGTTTTTGGTCATAACAAAACTGCGCGAGGATTATACGAAAAGTTGGGCTACGAAATTACAAATATAACGATGGAAAAGTTAATTTAAAGTTGTTATATAGCGTATAAAGTGACCTCCATAGTCATTCAAAGAAAAAGAGATCCATCCACAGATTCAATAGTGGATGGGTCTCTTTTTTATGAGTCAAGACACAGTCACCTTCTTAGTGGTATTCACATAGTTCACTTTTCTCTAACGAAATAAACAAGAGTTGGAAATAAAAAAATTCGTTTGCACCAGATGGTTCGTCCAATCATTACGCGTACTCGTCCATATAATACGTAGAAGGCTGGCCAGCTTTAAAGAATAACAAAGGGGGGATAGAAAATGTGTTTTGAAAATCAAAATCGAAATCGAAATCGGCGGGTAGAGTTGATTTGTGAATGTCGTGAAGTAAGGTCTGATCGTGATAATAAACATCATTGTGACCGTAATCGTGACCGTGACCGCGACGATAAGTTGAAATGTCACTGTAAAGAATCTCGTCGCAGACGTTGTAATTTTGGCTGGTAAACGTAGTAGAGATTAAAAGATGAAATAAAGAAAATCCTGATGCGAACAAGAATTTTCAAGCAAAAGGTGACCATTCCATACGGAACGGTCACCTTTTGCGTTTGTTTTTTACTAAAGAAATACACTTTATGCAATTTATAACGTTATATGCTTTGGCTTCTTCCAAAATAGTGCAATAATCGTACCGATTGCTAAAACGATTGCGGCAAAATAGTATGGGTAGTTTAAGTCGATGTCAAATAACACACCTCCGATGATCGGGCCAAAGATATTGCCAATACTGGTGAAGGTTGAGTTCATACCGCCAATAAAGCCTTGTTCATTGCCCGCAATTTTAGATAAATAGGATGTAATAGCTGGGCGTATTAAATCGAATCCAACAAACAGGAAGAATGTTGTCAGTAATATTGTGAAGTACGAGCTCACGAAGGTCATCAATAGGACAAGAATCGCTGATACAGCTAAGCTGTAGCGAATAAGATTAATTTCGCCTATGCTTTTTGATAAGCGATCGAAGAGCAATAGTTGCGCAAGAGCACCGACAATTCCGCTACCCGTGATGACGATGGCGATATCTTTTGGCGTGAAGCCGAATTTATGGTCGACGAATAAGCTGAAAAATGATTCAAACGCTGCAAGGCCAAACGACAAAACGAAAATTAAAATGAAAGCAATAGCGTACATTGGGATGAAGAGCCGACGAAACCCTGTTTTTTGTCCTGGGATAGGCGCATCTTCAGCCACGCGTTCGGGTTCTGTTAATAAAATAAGTGAAAGAATCGCAGCAACCGCTCCGAGTACACCGGCCGAATAGAATGGTACACGTGTACCAATTTCAGCTAAAAATCCACCAATCCCAGGTCCGATAATAAAGCCAGTGCTAATAGCAGCGGACATATAGCCAATTGCCTTTGGTCTTGTGGCGTTCGTTGTAATATCTGCGATAAAGGCTGTTACAGCAGGCATAATGAATGCCGCACTGACCCCGCCGAGCATGCGCGAGATAAATAATACCTCAACCGATTTACCAAACCCGAATAAAAACTCCGAGAAACCAAATACAAACAGGCCGAGCACGATCATAATTTTGCGACCGTATTTGTCAGCCCATCGCCCGGCAAACGGTGAGACGATAAGTTGTGTAATCGCAAATGCCGCCATCATGTAGCCAACGACCGTACCGTTAATGTTTAGCTCATTCATGATCGTAGGAAGAACGGGAATAACGAGCCCGATACCAAGAAAGGCGATAAATAAATTCAGTAATAAGATAGCTAATGTGACTTTTTGATTTTTCATAAACAAAACTCCTCTACATTTAAGTTGCTATAAACCACTTCTTTCGATTGATTTTATAACGATTACAATTGGTATCTATATATGATGAAGTGATGGGTAGTCGTGTACGGGATTTAAGCTTTGTGTGACACATCATAATGCTGTATGATACAAGTTAGTACATCCAATTAGCAAGAAGTATTTATTGCTATCTTGGAGATGGACAAGGATTAATAAATGAAGAAGGGGGCGACGAGCCCTCTTCTTTTCCATGTATAGACTCTAAGGCGTAGGAATTCGGGGTCATAAGCCCTGAACAAGGCGTTAACTAAAGGAAGGAAGTGACGGATATGAGGGGTATGTATATCCACATTCCGTTTTGCCACCAAATTTGTCATTACTGTGATTTTAATAAAGTGTTTTTCAAAAATCAGCCTGTCGATGAATATATCGAATCAATGGGTCAGGAACTGGCGATCATGCGGCAGGAAGGTATTTCATTCAAAGAAGTGGAAACGGTTTTCTTAGGAGGCGGCACACCAACTTCGCTGTCTGAAAAACAGCTTGAACGGTTGCTTGAGATCATCCATGAATATGTTGATGTCAGTTCATTGAAAGAGTTTTCGACGGAAGCAAATCCGGACGAGCTAACATTCGGCAAATTGATTGTCCTGAAAAATGGCGGTGTGGATCGATTGAGCATCGGTGTTCAGTCATTCGACGCAGACTTATTGACAAAAATCGGTAGGACGCATGGTCCAGACGACGCCGCACGTGTTGTAGGAGAAGCGAGAAAAGCTGGATTTGATAATATAAGTATCGACCTAATTTACGGGTTGCCGGGGCAAACAATCGCGCAATGGCAGGATACTCTTGATAAAGCACTTGCCCTCGATCTACCCCATTATTCAGGGTACTCGTTGATTGTCGAGCCAAAAACAGTATTTTATAATTTGATGAATAAAGGCAAATTGCCACTCCCAGGCGAAGACATGGAAACGGAAATGTTTACGATGTTAATCGAACAGATGGAGAGCAAAGGACGCAAGCGTTACGAAATTAGTAATTTTGCAACACCAGGTCACGAATCAATTCATAATCTCATCTATTGGGAAAATGCTACGTACGCTGGTGTTGGTGCAGGCGCACATGGCTATGTTGATGGCACCCGATATTCCAACATCGGACCGATTGCGAAATATATGGAGAAAACAGCATTGGGTGAACGACCAGTTCAACAGACACATGTAGTTACAGCAATCGAAGCAATGGAAGAGGAAATGTTTCTTGGCCTACGCAAATCAAATGGTGTATCCATCTCTTTATTCCAAGAGAAGTTCGGACGGTCACTTGAAGAGGTTTACGGGGAAACGTTACACTCGCTTATTAAAGATGGACTTGTCGAGCGATTGGATGATGCGGTTAAGTTAACGCACCGTGGTGTTTATAGAGGAAACGATGTATTTCAGCAATTTCTTAAATAATCCAGAGTCAATTCGTTGACACTTCGATCTGCATTTGTTAAATTATCAGTAGTATTAGCACTCGCAGTTATAGAGTGCTAACAGGAGTGATGACTATGTTGACGAACAGACAATTGCTTATATTGCAACTGACGGTTGACGATTTCATCGAATCCGCACAACCTGTCGGATCAAGGCAGCTATCCAAAAAGCCGGAAGCACCATTTAGTCCTGCGACAATACGGAACGAAATGGCTGACCTAGAAGAAATGGGTTATCTTGAAAAGACCCACACTTCATCCGGCAGAATACCATCTGAAAAAGGGTACAGGTTTTATGTAGATAATCTATTAACAAAAGAAAAGTTGAACACGGAAGACAGTATTCACCTGCGTTCGGTTTTTCGGGAAAAAATTGTGGAGACTGAAGAGTTAATACGAAAGTCAGCGACAATTTTGTCTGATTTGACGAATTACACGTCGATTCTCCTCGGCCCCGATACATCGCTACATGCAGTGAAGCGTTTTTCAATCGTTCCATTAGATGAGAAGACAGCTGTCGCTATTATTGTCACGGACAATGGACGTGTTGAGAATAGACTCTTCAATGTACCGGAAGGCTTCACCGCGTCAGATATTGAGAAAATGGTAAACATCCTGAACGAGCGGCTCATTGGTACTCCGCTTGTCCATATTCAGAAGATACTTGCTCAAGAGACGCAAATGGTGCTGGAACGTCATATCCACCATGCAGGCGACTTGTTCGCTTCATTCCAACGGGCGATTTCAATCGAACCGGAAGAACGGCTGTTTTTTGGTGGCAAAATGAATATGATGAAGCAACCCGAATTCAATGATATTCACAAGATGAAAACATTTTTTGAATTAATGGACAAGGGCGCACCTGCAATGACGTTTTTTCAGGAAGGTATGACAGGAATTCATGTCCGCATCGGTTCTGAAAATAATCACAATGCGATGGAAGATTGTAGTGTGATTACAGCGACATATTCGGCCGGCGACAATATGACGGGTTCCATCGCTATCATCGGACCTAAACGGATGGATTATGCAAGAGTTATCACGATGCTTGATTTAATGAGCAGTGATTTGTCCAGAGAATTGGCGAGACTGACAATCGGCGGAACAGCAGGGAGGAACGACTAATGACAAATGTAAACGACGAATTTAAAGAGAACGAAGAAGTAGTAATGGAAACGCCCGATAATACAGACGACATCATCGAATCAGGTGAAGATACTGAGGAGATTGAAATCGTTGAAAACGGGGAAGAGACTATTGTGCAAGAACTTACTGAAAAGCTACAAGAAGAAGAGAATAAACGACTTCGACTTCTAGCAGATTATGAAAACTTCAAGAGACGGGCTACGCTTGATAAAGAAGCGCTACAGAAGTATCGTGCACAGAACGTCGTGACGAATCTAATACCAGTTCTTGATAACTTTGCACGGGCACTTACTGTGGAAGCGACAACTGAAGAGGCTCAAACGATGATGACGGGATTAGATATGATTTATCGTACTTTCCTTCAAGCCCTTGAAGATGAAGGTCTTGTTGAAATCCAAGCGCTGGATCAGGAGTTTGATCCGAATTTCCATCAAGCAATTATGACGGGTTCAGATGAAGACAAACCAGCAGGCATCGTACTTGAACAAATGCAAGCTGGTTATATGTTGAAAGATCGTGTATTAAGACCAGCAATGGTTAAAGTAAACGAATAAAAAATGTAGCATATATATAGGAGGAATTTGATTATGAGCAAAATTATCGGTATTGACTTAGGGACAACAAACTCAGTAGTAGCAATTTATGAAGGCGGAGAGCCTAAAGTTATTCCAAATCCGGAAGGTAACCGTACAACTCCATCAGTCGTTGCTTTCAAAAACGGCGAACGTCAAGTCGGAGAAGTAGCAAAACGTCAATCAATCACAAACCCAAACACAATCATGTCTGTAAAACGACATATGGGAACAGATTTCAAAGTGAAAGCAGAAGACACTGAATATACACCTCAAGAAGTTTCAGCAATGATTCTTCAGTATTTGAAGGGTTATGCAGAAGAGTATCTCGGAGAAAAAGTAACGAAAGCAGTTATTACAGTCCCTGCTTACTTCAGCGATGCACAGCGCCAAGCAACACAAGATGCTGGTAGAATTGCAGGCCTTGAAGTAGAACGTATCATCAACGAGCCAACAGCAGCTGCACTGGCATACGGCCTTGATAAAACGGACGAAGACGAAACTATTCTTGTTTATGACCTTGGTGGCGGTACGTTCGACGTATCAATCCTAGAACTTGGCGACGGTGTATTCCAAGTTAAATCGACGGCGGGCGATAACAAGCTTGGCGGAGACGATTTTGACGATGTTATCATCGACTTCCTTGTTCAAGAATTCAAAAAAGACAATGGCGTTGACTTATCGAAAGATAAAATGGCGATGCAACGTTTGAAAGATGCTGCTGAAAAAGCGAAAAAAGACCTTTCAGGCGTAACAACTTCACAAATCTCATTGCCTTTCATTACAGCAGGAGATGCAGGTCCACTTCACCTTGAAGTTTCACTTTCACGTGCGAAATTCGATGAATTGACTGCTCACCTTGTTGAACGTTCAATGGTACCAACTCGTCAGGCCATGAAAGATGCTGGTCTTACTGCATCTGAGATTGACAAAGTAATTCTTGTTGGTGGATCGACTCGTATTCCTTCAGTTCAAGAAGCAATTAAGAAAGAAACGGGTAAAGAGCCATATAAAGGTGTTAACCCGGATGAAGTAGTTGCACTTGGTGCAGCTGTTCAAGGATCAATCTTAAGCGGAGACGTTACAGACGTTGTACTTCTAGACGTAACACCTCTATCACTTGGTATTGAAACAATGGGTAACGTGTTCACTAAACTAATCGAACGTAATACGACAATCCCGACTAGCAAATCACAAGTATTCTCAACAGCGGCTGATAGCCAGCCAGCGGTTGATATTCACGTATTGCAAGGGGAGCGTCCAATGTCCGCGGACAACAAAACGCTTGGTCGTTTCCAATTGACGGATATTCCGCCAGCACCACGTGGCGTTCCACAAATCGAAGTAACATTCGATATTGATAAAAACGGTATTGTTACTGTTAAAGCGAAAGATCTTGGAACACAAAAAGAACATAATATTACAATTCAAGCAAGCTCAGGTCTAACTGACGAAGAAATCGAACGTATGGTGAAAGATGCTGAAGCAAATGCTGAAGCGGACCAAAAGCGTAAAGAAGAAGCGGACTTGAAAAATGAAGCGGACCAACTTGTATTCATGGCTGAAAAGACATTGAAAGATCTTGAAGGAAAAGTTTCAGAAGAAGAAGTGAAAAGTGTCGAAGAAGCAAAAGAAGAGTTGAAAACTGCGCTCGAAGCTGCTGACTTTGACGAAATTCGTACTAAAAAAGAAAAATTGGATGAAATTGTCCAACAGATGACTATGAAGTTGTATGAACAAGCTGCAGCTGAATCTGCTGAAGGCGCTGAAAACGCAGGCGAACCTAAAGACGACGATATAGTCGACGCAGATTTTGAAGATGTAATCGACGAGAAAAAGTAAATAAGAATGATCGTTGACGGAAAAGTCAAAGTCCGATATTCCGGCTTTGGCTTTTCCGATTTTTATTGTGCGTTCTATACATCAGTACCTAGCTTCAGTCTAGTCTTTAATGGCAAAGAATGCCTTTAAATTCAAGCCTTCTAGCGCTTTTTTAGGCTGAACAGGCGCTTACGCTTTTCAGTTTTTAATGATACAATAGATGATATTCAAAGTATTTCGGGAGAGTGAAGTAATGAGTAAAAGAGATTATTATGACGTGCTTGGTATAACAAAATCGGCATCAAAAGATGAGATTAGGAAAGCGTATCGTTCGCTTTCGAAAAAATATCATCCCGACTTGAACAAAGCAGATGATGCAGTTGATAAGTTTAAAGAAGTGACCGAAGCATATGAAGTGCTGAGCGACGATTCGAAAAAAGCGAATTACGACCAATATGGACATACGGATCCGAATCAAGGATTTGGTGGTTTTGGTGGCGGAGGCGGCGGAGCTGATGGATTCGGCTTCGATGATATATTCAGTTCGTTTTTCGGTGGAAATACACGACGACGTGATCCAAATGCACCTAGAAAAGGCGACGATCTACAGTATTCGATGAACATTGATTTCATGGAAGCTGTTTTCGGTAAGGAAACGGAAGTTGAAATACCGAAAGAAGAAGACTGTGATACTTGTGATGGGTCAGGCGCTAAAAAAGGGACTAAACCTAAGACGTGTACACATTGTGGCGGCTCGGGTCAAATCAGCGTTACGCAAAACACGCCACTTGGCCAAATGGTTAATCGTCGAGCGTGTCAGCATTGTCAAGGAACTGGAAAAATAATTCCTGAGAAATGTTCGACTTGTCACGGAGCAGGTAAAGTGACGAAAAGGAAGAAGATTAAAGTAACGATTCCTGAGGGGGTCGATGATGGACAACAGCTTCGGGTATCTGGACAGGGAGAACCTGGTCATAAAGGTGGACCTGCGGGCGACTTATATATCGTATTCCGCGTCAGGGCTCATGAGAAATTTATCCGTGAAGACGACGACATCTATTTGGAACTCAACCTTTCCTTCCCGCAAGCTTCACTCGGTGATGAGATTGAAGTGCCAACTGTACAAGGCAATGTGAATTTGAAAATCCCAGCAGGCACGCAAACAGGAACACGATTCCGCCTAAAAGGTAAAGGTGTTAAAAACGTTCATGGCCGCGGTATTGGAGATCAGCATGTTGTTGTGAAAGTGTTGACGCCTAAAAAGATGACAGAAAAACAGAAAGAACTGATGCGTGAATTTGCGGCAATTAGCGGCGATTCGCTTGACGAGTATTCAAGTTCACTGTTCGATAAAATCAAACGTTCAATTAAAGGCGACTGAAAGGGATGAATTCATTTGAAGTGGTCGGAAATTTCTATTCATACGACGCATGAAGCAACTGAAGCAGTAGCGAATATTTTACACGAAGCAGGTGCAAGTGGAGTCGTTATCGAAGATTCAGCAGATCCAAGTCGAATCCACGAAGACCGGTTCGGTGAAATATGGGCACTCGACAAGAACGATTTCCCAGTAGATGGCGTTATCTTAAAAGCCTATTTACCAGTCACTACTTTTCTTATTGAAACGGTGAAAGATATCGACCAATCTATCAAAGGTTTATCGGAATTCGGAATAGACGCAGGGGAAAATGCCATTCAGACAAATGAAGTCGATGAAGAAGATTGGGCAACTGCCTGGAAAAAATACTATCATCCTGTCAAAATTTCTGGACGTTTTACAATTGTACCGACATGGGAAGAATATGAACCTGTTGAATCAGATGAATTGATTATTGAACTTGATCCTGGCATGGCGTTTGGAACGGGCACACATCCTACAACGGTAATGTGTTTACAAGCGCTTGAGAAATACGTCAAGCCGGGAGACACAGTTGTTGACGTGGGAACAGGTTCAGGCGTGTTATCTATCGGGGCAGCACTTCTAGGTGCTTCACGTGTCCACGCACTTGATTTGGACCAGGTTGCAGTTGTAGCTGCAAAAGAAAACATTGAGCTGAATCATGTTGAAGAAACAGTGGAAGTGAAGCACGGCAATCTTCTGGATTCTGTAAAAGAGCCGGCTGAAATCATCATCGCGAATATCCTTGCAGAAGTTATCATTTCCTTTTCGCAAGATGCGTATTCAATTTTACCGGAAAATGGCTTGTTTATTGTTTCGGGAATCATTGGACAAAAACGTGATCTAGTAAAAGACGACCTAATCAGCAAAGGATTTGAGATTGTCGAATCTGTACTTATGGAAGACTGGGTTGCTATCATCGCTCAAAAAAGGAGCGTGTAACGATTTGCAACGCTATTTTCTGCAATCTCCTTTTGATGAAGATGGAAATGCAATAATTACTGGTGATGACGCTAAACATATCGCGCGTGTTATGCGAATGACCGTTGATGATGACGTCATCGCTGTTACTAATGGCGAAGCCTTCGTCTCCCAAATTACAGAGCTTTTACCTGATGGCATCGTAATCCGTCGCAAAGGAGAACCTCTTCAGTCAAACGAAATGCCTGTTAAAGTAACGGTAGCTTGTGGTCTCCCGAAAGGTGACAAACTCGATTTAATCGTTCAAAAAGGAACGGAACTCGGCATGGCAGGGATTTTTCCGTTTCAAGCCGAGAGATCTATTGTAAAATGGGATGACAAAAAAGGTGACAAAAAAGTTGAACGGCTTCGCAAAATTGCCAAAGAAGCTGCTGAGCAATGTCATCGCACAGTTATCCCGGAAGTGCGAAATCCATTTTCTGTTAAGCAGTTAATCGCTGAATCAGAGAACTTTGATGTCCTTCTAGTTGCTGATGAAGAAGACGCGAAAAGTGGGGATCCACATAAAATTTCGGACCGTTTAAAAAGTGTATTACCTGGTCAAACAGTACTTGCTGTATTTGGTCCTGAAGGCGGATTGTCTAGGACAGAAGCCGAAACACTACGTTCGGCAGGTTTTTTACCGATAGCGTTAGGTCCGCGAATACTGCGGACGGAAACGGCTCCATTGTATTTATTGTCCGCAATGTCATACGAATTTGAATGAAAGTGGTGAGCAGTTGTGTCTTCGGTCGCATTCCATACGTTGGGCTGCAAAGTGAATCATTACGAAACCGAGGCAATCTGGCAACTTTTTAAAGAAGCCGGTTATGTCCGCGGGGATTTCGAAAAAAATTCTGATGTTTATGTCATTAATACATGTACAGTGACGAATACCGGTGATAAAAAAAGCCGGCAAGTCATCCGTCGTGCTGTTCGGAAAAATCCGGACGCTGTAATTTGCGTAACAGGTTGTTATGCACAAACGTCTCCTGCGGAAATTATGGCGATTCCGGGAGTAGATATCGTTGTTGGAACACAAGATCGGACAAAGCTCCTCGGACTCATTGATGAATTCCGTACGGAGCGTCAGCCAATCAATGCAGTCCGCAACATCATGAAAAACAGGATTTATGAAGAACTTGACGTACCTACATTTTCGGATCGTACACGTGCATCGCTCAAAATCCAAGAAGGGTGCAATAACTTCTGTACGTTCTGTATCATTCCTTGGGCGCGTGGACTAATGCGTTCACGTGATCCACAAGAAGTCATTCGACAAGCGCAACAGCTTGTTGATGCGGGTTACCTTGAAATTGTATTAACCGGTATACATACGGGCGGTTACGGTGAAGATTTGAAAGATTACAATCTTGCTCGTCTTCTTCGGGACCTTGAAACACAAGTCAAAGGACTGAAACGCCTTCGCATTAGTTCGATTGAAGCGAGTCAGCTGACGGATGAAGTAATTGATGTTCTTCGAGATTCAACAACTATCGTCCGCCACCTGCACATTCCGATTCAGTCCGGTTCAGACACGGTGCTTAAGCGTATGCGCCGGAAATATACAATGGCGTTTTTCGCAGAACGTCTAGACAGACTTCGTGAAGCGTTGCCGCACCTAGCAATCACTTCGGACGTCATCGTCGGTTTCCCAGGTGAGACAGAAGAAGAGTTCATGGAAACGTACAATTTTATTCGTGATCACAGATTTTCCGAACTTCACGTTTTTCCTTATTCAAAACGAACTGGTACTCCTGCCGCTAGAATGGAAGATCAGGTTCCGGAAGAAGTGAAAAACGAGCGTGTTCACCGTTTAATTGAATTGAATGATCAGCTAGCGAAACAATATGCATCTACTTTTGAAGATGAAGTACTTGAAGTCATCCCAGAAGAGAAGTATAAACTTGAACCGGAAAGTGGTCTGTATGAAGGCTATTCAGATAACTATTTGAAAGTTGTTTTCGCTGCCGATGAATCAATGGTAGGGAAAATTGTTCGTGTGAAAATTGCACAAGCAGGTTATCCATATAACGAAGGGCAATTTGTCCGCATTATGGAGGAAGAAATACAACTTGTTTAAGGTTTCCATAAAAGCTGTTCCTACTTTATTTTGAGTAGAAACAGCTTTTTTCGTGCAGAAATGAATTGTTCTTGATATGATGTGAGAAGTACGGACAACTCGAGGAGGTATTCATTTGAATACAAATTTTGCAACTTACATTGATCATACATTATTGAAAGCTGACGCAAAGAACAATGAAATCGTAACATTATGTGAAGAAGCTCGAAAATACACGTTTGCATCTGTTTGTGTAAACCCTACATGGGTGAAAACAGCAGCTGCTGCGCTAGAAGGATCACCTGTTAAAGTGTGTACAGTTATTGGTTTCCCTCTAGGAGCTTCAACTTCCGAAGTAAAAGCGTTTGAAACTAGGGACGCAATTACAAACGGTGCTAATGAAATTGATATGGTTATCAATATTGGCGCACTTCGTGGCGGTGATGATGAAACTGTGAAAAAAGAAATCGAAGCGGTAGTTAATGCTGCAAAAGGAAAAGCAATTGTTAAAGTCATCATTGAAACGTCCCTTTTAACGGATAAGGAAAAAAGGAAAGCATGTGAACTTTCTGTCCTTGCGGGTGCTGATTTCGTGAAAACATCGACAGGCTTTTCAACAGGCGGTGCGACTGAAGATGATGTGAAGTTAATGAGAGCTGTTGTCGGACCTGAAATGGGTGTTAAAGCTTCAGGTGGTGTCCGGAATTTAGAGGATATGAAGAAAATGATTGACGCAGGAGCTACAAGAATTGGTGCCAGTTCAGGCGTTCAGATTATGCAGGGTCTTGAATCACAATCTGATTATTAATTTAAAAGTTTTATATTGACCTATAGTTAAATCCGCGGTATAATTTATGAGTACATGGCACTTGGTCATGTTCTAGAAGTGTGTTTGGAGGGAGGGACAAGAGATATGTCGAAAACTGTTGTTCGTAAAAACGAATCGCTTGAAGATGCTCTTCGCCGCTTCAAACGTACTGTATCCAAAAGTGGAACAATACAAGAGGTAAGAAAGCGTGAGTTTTATGATAAGCCGAGTGAAAAACGTAAAAAGAAATCTGAAGCTGCAAGGAAACGTAAATTCTGATTTCCTGTGGTGATGAGTTCGACCTTGTTTTGAAATTAAAATTTGGTAAACCGGAAAATCCTTTATGGGTTTTCCGGTTTATTTGTATATGAGATAAAACAAAAAAATTAAGGGAAAGTGAAACTTCTGAGCATTTGGAACGTATATAGAGATATAATAGAATCTATAGAGAGAGGTGAAAAATACTATGCATAAAATGATAGGAAGGGTTCTCCTGTTCATTTTATTCGTATCTGTGTTAGCATTCCCACTCTTAGAAACGGGAGCTGCAGCTTCGAAAGTCTATAAAGTGCCAGTTGAGAACGTAGTTGAGAAAGGATTGTACGCATTTTTACAGCGGTCATTTACAGAAGCGGAGGCGGCGGGAGCAGAGGCGATCATCTTGGAGATTAATACACCGGGTGGATTTACTGATGCGGCCGACCAAATTGCCAGGCTGATAAATGAAAGTGATTTGCGGGTAATCGCTTACATTAATAATAAAGCAATCTCTGCTGGTGCATTCATAGCGCTTTATGCCGATGAAATCTATATGTCACCTACAGCCACAATGGGCGCATCACAAGTAATTGATTCGGAGGGAAATGCGGCGGATGCTAAGGCTCATAGTTTATGGGTCGCGGAAATGAAAACGGCTGCTGAGTCGAAGAAAGACCGAGAACCGAAATATGCAGAAGCAATGGCAGAACCTGATATTGACTTACCCGCATATCGGGCTGGAGTTGGGAAACTGTTAACGCTTAAAGCGGATGAAGCAAAAGAAGTCGGTTACAGTCAAGGAACAGTTGGATCTTTCAATGAATTGCTAAAAGTAACAGGGCTTGAAAATGCAGAAATCATTTCAACAAATGAAACATTTACGGAAAGTATTGCTCGTTTCATCACCCATCCGGTCGTTGTACCGATTCTTTTATCAATTGCGGGACTTGGATTTGTGTTGGAAATGTACTCGCCAGGATTTGGTGTAGCCGGAACGATGGCTGCTAGTTCATTAGCTCTATTCTTTTACGGACATCTTGTTGCCGGGCTTGCGGGTTATGAAACGATTATCCTGTTTCTAATAGGGGTCGTTCTCATCGTAGCGGAATTCTTCTTGCCCCATGGTATAGCAGGTGTCATTGGAACGCTCGCAATTATAGGTAGTATCATTATGGCGGGCGGCAATCCGATGTATATGGCGATTTCTGTCCTTATCGCGGTTGCTATCGCTGTTATAGGGATGGTGATTATTATGAAATTTTTCGGTAAAAAACTGCACTTGCTCAACAAGGTTGTGCTAATGGATACAACTGATACGGAAAGTGGTTATGTTTCGAATGTGAACAGGGTTGAATTGCTTGGACGCATTGCAAAAACATCGACTGCACTTAGACCATCTGGTGCAATTGAGTTAGATGGAGAACGAATCGATGTTGTTTCTGAAGGAAGCTACATCGCTAAAGGAATACATGTTATCATTGTAAAGGTTGAAGGTTCCCGGATTGTAGTCAGGGAATCAGTAGAAAAGGGGGAAATTAAATAATGGCAGGACTCTTAGGTTCAGGAAGTTTAGTAATGGTCGTTGTAATAGCAGTTGTAGCAATCATCGTATTGTCAGCATTTTTCACACTCGTTCCTGTGGCGCTGTGGATTTCAGCAATGGCAGCAGGCGTTAGAGTAAGTATATTCACATTGATCGGTATGCGTCTTCGCCGGGTTATTCCGAGTCGAATTGTTAATCCGCTTATTAAAGCACATAAAGCTGGACTCGATGTTTCAATTAATCAGCTTGAAAGTCATTATCTTGCGGGAGGGAACGTTGACCGTGTTGTCAATGCTCTGATCGCTGCACACCGTGCGAACATCGAACTTACATTTGAACGTGCTGCTGCAATCGATCTTGCAGGACGTGACGTTCTAGAAGCGGTTCAAATGTCCGTTAACCCGAAAGTTATTGAAACACCATTCATCGCCGGTGTGGCAATGAACGGGATTGAAGTAAAAGCAAAAGCGCGTATTACAGTACGTGCAAACATCGACCGTCTTGTCGGTGGTGCAGGTGAAGAAACAATCGTTGCCCGTGTTGGTGAGGGTATTATCTCGACAATCGGTTCATCTATCGACCATGCAAAAGTATTGGAAAATCCTGATATGATTTCTCAAACTGTTCTAGCAAAAGGTCTTGACTCAGGTACTGCATTCGAAATTCTATCGATTGATATCGCAGACGTTGATATTGGTAAAAACATCGGTGCAGAACTTCAAACTGAACAAGCAATGGCTGATAAAAACATTGCACAGGCAAAAGCAGAAGAACGCCGTGCAATGGCAGTTGCAAACGAACAGGAAATGAAAGCGAAAGTTGAAGAAATGCGTGCGAAAGTTGTCAGTGCTGAAGCGGAAGTTCCGCTTGCTATGGCAGAAGCGCTACGTAAGGGCAATATTGGTGTCATGGATTATGTGAATTATAAAAATATCCAGGCAGATACAGGAATGCGTGACTCCATCAGTAACTTTGGCGGAGATAAGGAATCTACAGAAATTAAGAAGAACTAATACTTGAGGAGCCATTTCCTGGAAAGGGGATGCACGAATGGAACAGATAATCATTTTTATCATTTTGGCAATTGTCGGATCTTTTTTTAGGGGCAAGAAAAAAGATCCAGCTGAGGGGCCAAAGCCTAAGCCGTCCACGGCAACGGGGAACGCTCCAGAGGGTCCTACAACTAAATTAAAAGAGATGTACCGTGAATTGCAGAGAGAAATGGCAGGAGCAGATGCGGAACCACCTATCCGCCAGCTGCCAAAACAGCAGCAACAGGCAACAGTAACGGTTCCTTCAGCTCCTGTAGTAGTACCACCTGCAAGACCAACTGCTGACAGAAAAGAACGTACTAATTCATCAGCGAATCGTCACATCGAACGCCCAGATTCATCCGTGAATCGACATAGTGGAAGATTGTCTGCACATGGTGGTCAACGTCCAACTGTGTCTGCTATACAATCGCACGATTTAATGCCGAAAAGTCAAGGGGACTTGCTGAAAGGCATTGTGTTCTCTGAAATTTATGGCCCACCGAAATCAAAAAGATAAGCATTGACCCTCTATCCGAATCATACGATGTGGATAGGGGGTTTTATATTTTGAAAAGACTATTTCAGACCGGTTCATCAGTTACAATTGAAGATTTCGCTTCATTACGAATTAATGGCCCTTATTCTTTGTTGAAACTTGGCCCCGATTTCGCGATCATTAGCAGTGGTGAATACAGGATTGAGGCGATAGGCACTGATTTAACAGTTGAAACTTTATCAGAAGAAGTTGCTGTTTTCACATTCACTTCAATTACCACAATGAATGTGACTACAGGTGCAGACAAGGAAGCGGAGCGCAATGCGTAAAAGGTATGCTATCAAAATATCAGGCGACGGCAACCTTTCCGGATTCCTCACTAAACTTGTCACAATTGGAACAAAAATTACATCGCTATCAGTTGTCGATGGGGTGGCATATTTTCAAACAGATCGTAGCGGACTTCGTGCTATCCGGCGTAACAGAAGGCATTATCGATTAAAAGTAGCCATTTCAATTGCGAATCTTGAATCAGGCTCAATTGGACTTTTCACATCTAGCCGTTTCCTAATCGCATGTCTCATTCCTTTTGTTGCCTCATTTTTCCTTTGGACAGTAGATGTTGAATCGGATATGCCGGAAGTAGTGGACAGAATTGAGCAGAAACTTGAAAAAAGCTCTATCGTTTTGTTAAGACCCTTAGCTTTAATTCCTGATGAAGGTGAAATTCGACGAGAGCTCATGCTCGATGATCCTGCTTTATCGTGGGTTAGATTTAGACGAGTTGGAACGTCTCTGACAATTATTCCGATGTTATCACCACCCACAACTAACATTATTGAAGAGAACGAATCACCGTCACACCTTGTAGCGCGTACAGGAGGCGTTATAACGCGTTTTGCGTTAGAAAAAGGGGAAAGGGTCGGCCATGTTCATCAGACTGTAAAGAAAGGGGACGTGCTAGCCACAGGTATATTGGAACAAGGTGATAAAACGACAGTTGTTGGAGCGGATGGTGCCGTGTATGCGGATTATTGGGTTGAATACACCTTTACTCTTCCGAAAAAAATTAAATTCCAGTTACAGGGTGAGGAAATTGTGAACTATTCTTTTAACCTCCCATGGAAGCAGCAAGGTAAAGAAGGATGGTCTCTAGGGTCTTTCATCGAAACAGAAAGATATATGGAGGAAACCGCAGGGCACTTTGAATTGATTGAGGGAATGGAAGAAACAGTTATAATTCCCTTATTAAAAAACAAATTAATGTCGGAATCTTTTTCGAAAGCAATTATTAAAGATGAAAAAGTTTTACACGTGACATTCGATAATGATAAAGTTAGAGGGACTATATTGTTTCTTATCAATGACAATATTGCTGAAAAAAGACTGATTCCCAAGGAGACTGAGCCTATTGGATGAGCAAATGATTCAACTACATGTTGAAGACCCGAATGAAACAGTAATGCTTCTCGGAATTTCTGATCAGAATATGAAACTGATTGAAGAGCAGTTAAATGTTTCAGTATTAACTAGAGGCGACACGATATCAATCAGTGGTGCTGAAGATAGTAGGAATTCGGCTAAAGAGCTTTTGGAACAGTTGTTGAAAGTAATACGTAAAGGCATTAATATCAATCAACGAGATGTCTCGACTGCGCTCGAGATGGTGAAAAGTGGCACAATTGAATACTTTGCAGAGTTGTACGATGAAGAAATTTCAAGGAATATGAAAGGTAAAGCGATTCGTGCGAAGACAATCGGTCAGCGTGAATATGTCAGCGCAATTCGATCGAGAGATCTTGTATTCTGTATCGGGCCGGCTGGGACGGGGAAAACGTACTTAGCGGTCGTACTAGCTGTTTTAGCTATGAAAACGGGCTCTGCGAAGCGAATTGTCTTAACCCGTCCCGCTGTTGAAGCAGGAGAGAGTCTAGGCTTCCTTCCAGGTGACTTAAAAGAGAAAGTTGACCCATACCTTCGTCCGCTGTACGACGCGCTACACGATGTTCTGGGAGCGGAACAAACGGATCGACTTATGGAACGAGGGGTAATCGAAATTGCGCCGCTCGCTTATATGAGGGGACGGACACTCGATGATGCATTCATTATTCTGGACGAAGCACAGAATACGACAAAAGCACAAATGAAAATGTTTTTAACACGTCTCGGTTTTGGGTCGAAAATGGTTATCAACGGCGACAAAACACAAATTGATTTACCAAGAAACACTGAATCCGGTTTAATCGTTGCAGAATCAATCCTTAAAAAAGTTGGAGATATTCACTTTCAGTACTTAGAGCAAGGTGATGTTGTTCGTCACCCACTTGTTGCGAAAATAATTGAAGCATACGAACAGGAGCAGTCATAGAAAGTGACTGCTTTTTCTTTAGAATCATCGCTACTCTGATTATATCTATAGAGAAGCAGGGGGAGAGATTCCAATGTTCCAACCAATTAGAAAGTTATTTAAATCACTTAAATTCAATTATTTATCCTTATTTTTAATCGGCCTATCCACTGTACTCCTTTTTTCATTCATGTATGGCAGTGTGAAAAAAGAAACGTATGAATTGAAAGCTTTTCAAATTGCACCAGATACTATCCGTTCCTTAAAAACGGTTGAGGACGCAGTAAAAACCGAACAGGACAGAGAACGTGCCGCTAATGAAGTAGGACCTTCCTATGTATTTTCAGAAGATGTTGTAAAAAATAGACAAGCAATCGCTACGTCTTTATTCGATTTTCTAATCGAAGTAAAAAACCAAGATGAGCCTGATCAAACTACATCGGAGATAGCTACTAAGCCCTCTAAAGAATTAGTAGCAGAAATGCGCACTAAACTTTCCAGTTTGGAAAAGGAAGAACCTAGTCTGCGACTTAGTGATGACGCCATAGTTAATCTTTTATCCCAGAGTACAGATGCTTTACTGAACGCGCAAAGCGTATTAGTAGGTGTACTAGGTGAGGAATTATCGAAGCCGGTACGAACTGCGGATCTGTCGACAGTCCGCTATGAGGTAGATCGGAAAATTAGGCTCACAGATTCAGTTTCATCTTCAATCTTACAGACTCTAATAACGCTTAGCCGCTCTCTGGTAGTAGAGACGGAATCGATTCATGAGGAAATGACAAAGGCTAGGGTTGAGCAGGCGCGGGAAAGCGTTGAACCTACCCGTATCTTGCAAGGACAAGTGATTGTCCGTGAAGGGCAGGTCATTGACAAAGAAATATACAGGCAATTAGAGCTTGCGGGCGTATTGTCAAATCAGTCGTCCATGAAACCGCTGGCAGGTCTCATTTTATTTGTCCTGTTTGTCGGTGCGATTATTTATATGCATTTCCTATCCTGGAGTGAAAATAGGGTTGTAAAGAAAAAGGCATTGCTCATTGTATTAGTTGTTTTTTTCCTGCTCGTCATCATAATGAAACTCATTTCCCTTATTGAAAAAGACTTTGATGTCCTATTAGCATTCTTGTTTCCGACAGCACTCGCTCCAATGCTTATTAAGCTTCTGACGAACGAGCGACTTGCACTAATGACGACAATTATCACAGCAGCAACAGCAGGAATTCTTCTTCAAGAAGGTTACGCGGCAATCATTCAGATGGAAGTCGCATTGTACATACTTTTCGGAGGTATTGTCAGTTTGTATTTACTCGGTGACAACGGCAGACGTTCGAATATTTTACGAACAAGCTTAGGGGTTTCTGTTTCAAATATGATGTTCATTGGATTTTACCTCTTAATGACACAGTCATCTTACGATTTGACGGAATTAGTGTATTATATGATAGCGGCAATTGTTTCGGGTATATTGTCAGGAGCTCTTACAATTGGGCTTATGCCATTTTTTGAATCTGCCTTTCGACTATTATCGGATATGCGACTTATCGAACTATCGAACCCGAATCACCCGCTACTGAAAAAAGTACTAACCGAAACGCCAGGCACTTATCATCATAGCGTTATGGTCGCAAATTTAGCCGACGCAGCATGTGAATCGATTGGTGCGAATGGACTTCTTGCCAGAGTGGGAAGTTATTATCATGATATTGGAAAGACGCTGAGACCGGGTTACTTCATCGAGAATCAGCATGCTGGTCAAAATCCACATGATTCATTGCCACCAGAAAAAAGTAGGGACATCATTATTGCCCACGGAGAAGACGGTGCGAGACTTCTGGAAAAGCATAAAATGCCAGTAGAAATCATTGATATCGCTCGTCAGCATCACGGAACAAGTACATTGAAGTATTTTTACTTTAAAGCTAAGGAATCTGGGGAAGATGTAAAAGAAGAGGATTTCCGTTATGCGGGACCCAAACCTCAAACAAAAGAAATTGCAATTATCTCAATAGCAGATAGTGTTGAGGCCGCTGTACGATCAATGAAAGAACCGACTTCAGAAAAAATTGCAGCTCTCGTACGATCTATCATTAATGATAAAATGAACGATGGACAATTCGATGAATGCGATCTTTCTATGAAAGAATTGAAGAAAGCGGAAAGAGTTATGTGTGAAACGTTAAATGGAATTTTCCATAACCGGATTGAATATCCGAAGTGAGTACGAAGGGAGCTAGTAGTAGATGTTGGAAATACATTTTGAGGATGAAACAGCTAGAGTCGATGACAAAATCGAGGATTTAATCCGAAAGCTGTTAAACCATACCGCTAAAGAAGAGGAACTAGCAGGCGAATTAGAGGTTTCGGTAACATTCATGACAGATGCAGATATTCAGGAAGTGAATGCAACTTATCGCGGTAAAAATGTACCGACGGATGTCATTTCATTTGCGCTCGAAGAATTAACGGAAGGTGAAGTAGCTATTATTCCTGAAGAAGGCATGCCAACCGCTTTAGGTGATATACTTATTTCAGTAGAAACAGCTGAGCGGCAAGCAGGGGAATACGGACATGATTTTAATCGTGAAATTGGATTTCTTGCGCTTCACGGCTTCCTTCACCTTCTCGGCTATGATCATTTAACTGAAGAAGAGGAAGCTGAGATGTTCCGCAGGCAAAAGGAGATCCTCGCATCATTCGGACTCGAGAGGTGATTGATCAATGCGGAAGTTCCTTCAATCTTTTGTCTACGCATGGAATGGGATTTGTTATGGCATAGGAGCGGAACGGAATACGAAAGTGCATGTGATGGCCGCAATCCTCGTCATTGTAGCGGGTTTTATGACGGGTCTTTCGCGGACAGAGTGGTTCATCGTCATTATTCTGATTTGCGGAATGCTGGCGCTTGAGCTGATGAATTCTGCAGTCGAACGTGTCGTCGATCTACTAACAACTGAACGTCATATACTCGCGAAACAAGCGAAAGACCTCGCAGCAGGCGCGGTCTTAGTGTATGCGATTGGAAGTGCAATAATCGGTTTAATGTTATTTATTCCGAAATGGTTTAACTAAATTAAAGAGGTGTCTTTATGGATGTAGAAAAATTAATTGCTGAATCGAAAAAAGCACGGGAGCAAGCGTATGTCCCGTATTCAAAATTCCCAGTTGGAGCGGCGTTGTTAGCCGAAGATGGGACTATCTATCACGGCTGTAATATTGAAAACTCCGCTTATAGCATGACCAATTGTGCAGAACGAACAGCATTTTTTAAAGCTGTTTCCGACGGCGTACGTAGCTTCAAAGCGCTTGCAGTAGTTGCAGATACAGAAGGACCTGTTTCCCCGTGTGGAGCATGCAGACAAGTAATTGCGGAGTTTTGTAATGGCTCGATGCCTGTCTACCTCACGAACCTAAAAGGGGACATTGAAGAAACAACTGTAGCAAAATTATTACCAGGCGCATTTTCAAAGGAGGATCTTTCATATGCAGCAGAACAATAAAAAGGGGTTCAAATCGGGATTCATCTCGATTATTGGACGTCCAAACGTAGGTAAATCGACATTTCTTAACCATGTAGTCGGACAAAAGATTGCGATTATGAGTGACAAACCACAGACAACTCGCAATAAAGTGCAAGGTGTTGTCACGACAGAAAAATCTCAAATCATATTCATCGATACACCGGGGATTCATAAGCCAAAACATAAACTTGGTGATTTCATGGTGAAAACGGCCCGTAACACATTGAAAGAAGTAGATGTGGTCATGTTCATGGTCAATGCAGATGAGCCGATTGGCCGTGGTGACCGCTTCATCATGGAACTTCTTGAGAATTCAAAGACACCGGTATTCCTTATAATTAATAAAATTGATCTTGTTCATCCGGATGAATTATTCAAAATCATTACTTCGTATACAGCAGAATATGACTTTGCTGAAATCGTGCCAATTTCCGCGATCAACGGAAATAATGTTGAACGCCTTCTCGAGACGATGATAAAATATTTACCAGAGGGACCAAAATACTATCCAGATGATCAAGTAACGGATCACCCGGAACGATTCATCATTTCTGAATTAGTTCGTGAAAAGGTATTGCATTTAACGAGAGAAGAGATTCCACACTCCATAGCGGTTGTAATTGAGAAGATTGAACGCGAAGAAGGACGGGAAATGGTAAATGTTATGGCGACAATTGTTGTCGACCGTGATTCCCAAAAAGGTATTGTCATCGGTAAAAGAGGTGCATTGCTAAAAGAAATTGGAACAAATGCTAGACATGACATCGAAATGCTACTTGGTTCGAAAGTATTTCTTGAGTTGTGGGTAAAAGTGCAGAAAGACTGGCGTAATAAACCCGGCCATCTGAAGGAATTCGGATTTAGGGAAGACGAGTATTAATGAATTGAACGCATCCTAAGTTCGCCGCGTCCTGCGGCAACGGATGCATGCCCCACTTCGTGTGAGCCCAAAGCGTAAGCGGCCCGCCAAGACGCGACAGGCATAAGACAGTCTGGCGGAGCGGCGTACTTTGCCGCATAGCTGGAATGACTTATGACCCGAGCGTCTGGGTCGCTGAAGCTAGACAAAGAAAAGCATAAGGTGCCGCATAGCTCCGACAGGCACAAGGTAGTGTGTGAGGAGGCGTCTTTTAGCCTCCGCAGCAAAATGACTTGTGACCCCGAGGAGCTGGCACCTGAAGCTAGACAAAGAAAAGCGTAAGGTGCCGCATAGCTCCGACAGGCACAAAGTAGTGTGTGAGGAGGCGTCTTTTAGCCTCCGCAGCAAAATGACTTGTGACCCCGAGGAGCTGGCACCTGAAGCTAGACAAAGAGGTGATTGCTTCGCTGAACAAATGGGAAGGAATCATTCTAAGAGGTATCCCGTACGGTGAGTCCAATAAAATTGTGACACTGTTTACTCGTGAAGGCGGTAAGATGACAGCAATGGCCCGTGGAGCGAAGAAACCGGCGAGCAGGCTAGCTGCTGTGACGCAGCCTTTCACACATGGTTCATTCTTGATCCGTACGGGTAGAGGAATGGGGACGCTTGAACAAGGCGAACCCATTGATTCGATGCGGCATATTCGTGAAGACTTGGAAGCAACAGCTTATGCAAGTTATGTTGTTGAATTGATTGATAAGTTAACGGAGGATAATGAGCGAATTTCTGGTATATACAGCTTGTTGTATGAAGCGCTTCACGCTATCAATGAACAATATGATCCAGAAGCAATTGCATTATTTGTTGAATGGAAAATGTTGCCGATCGCTGGTATCCATCCAATACTTCATCAGTGTGCAAATTGTGGAGCGACAGAAGGTGAATTTGCTTTTTCATTTATGCAAATCGGCTTCATTTGTCATCGATGCTTCCATGTAGATAAGCATGCGATTCGAATTTCACCCAGTCAATTGAAATTGATCCGAACCTTTTATACAGTTCCCATTAATCGGGTCGGTAATTTGACGTTAAAGAAGACGACAAAAATCTTCATGAAAAAACTCGTCCGAACAATTTACGATGAGCAAGTAGGGATTCGATTAAAATCGAGATCATTCCTTGATCAGCTCGACTCGACACCCGAACTGCTACCTAGAAAAGAGAAACCAAAAGAGAGTGACGAATAGTCCTCTTTACAATAAACCCCGAACCTTGGATCCTATGAAAAAGGGTCTAGATTCGGGGTTTTTATATAGAAATAAATTGAAGTAAAGATTACATTCAAATATGCTTGGGCACTAGGGGAAGCCTTCTGCCCTGGGCCAGACTAGTCTCATAGCTTCTTCTACCACTTATAAGGCGCCATCGCCCGGTTTATCCATCGTATTCAATACTTGAACTTATGTAAAAAATATTACACACTGTTTACCCGTTCAAATCCACTAAAACGAGTCCCCTGGAAAGTGAGCATTCCCACATCGCCATCAGCCAACATACCATATTGGGAACCGTTTACAGCTAATTCCATACGATCTCCGCTGTCTACTTGAAATGTAGCATAATACCAAGTACTTGCCGATGAATCGCCTGATCCGCCGGAAGTCTTGGTTCTTTTTGTCACAACTTCGGCTGGTACTGTCAGTTTAGGGGAGTTATTATTTGAATTCCACGTACCGATAGATTTCACAGCAATGAAGATTATTCCACCAAAAATGATAATTGCAACTCCGCCGATAAAGATGGGAACAAACGTAAATATAGCTTCTCCAAAAGGTGAAAACATGTACAAAACCTCCTTATGTATTTTGAATGGTAGTTATAGATAATATACGTTCTATTTTTGAAATAGTTTCATTACGTCTTTGATATTTTACTTGTATATCTTTATACTGATACGAAAGGAGGCGGGATTTATCTATGAAATACATAAAAATAGTTCTTCAAATCATAGTGTTGTACAGTTTTGTCTTGATGGGGAACTGGCTTCAATTTTTTCTTCATTTGCCGCTTCCTGGAAGCATAATAGGACTATTAGTATTGTTAGCGGCCCTTTCATTGAAAGTATTTCGGCTTGAATGGATTGAATCAGGTTCTTTCTTTCTTTTATCTTATTTACCATTATATTTTATCCCGGCGACTGTCGGTGTGATGAATTACGGACATGTTTTTGCAGGAAAAGGATTTCTATTAATACCAATCACAATGATTAGCACGTTTTTGACGATGTGGATTTCTAGTTATATAAGTCAATTTCTTGCCAAAAAATCTGCTAACAAGGAGGGGATTTCATGCAAGTAATGATGTATTCAATCCTATTTGTTATTGTAACGATTGCAGTTTATCTTGTTATGAACTTGTTATACTTTAAGTATCGTAAAGCATTTTTCATACCAATACTAACAACAACAATTGGCATTATTTTGATCCTCATTCTTTTCAAAGTCCCATATGAAACTTATATGCTTGGTGGAAAGTGGGTTGACCTGTTGCTGGGACCCGCGATTGTATCATTGGCCATCCCTTTATATAAACAAAGGGAGTTAATCAAACAGAATATGCTTCCCATACTTGGTGGTGTATTGACGGGCGTTCTTTTTGGTATGGTAAGCGGTGTGCTTTTTGCAAAAATGGCAGGATTCTCAAAAGAAATCGTTCTGTCATTATTACCTAAATCGATTACAACACCTATAGCTATACAGATTGCTTCGGCATTGGGTGGAGCAACTTCGCTAACAATCACTTTTGTCATGATTGCAGGATTTACCGGTATCATTCTTGGACCAACATTTTTGAAATGGTTTCGTATCGATACTGCAATCGGTCGTGGCATCGGACTGGGAGCAGCAGCTCATGCTCTTGGGACATCGAAAGCAATTGAAATCGGGGAGCAGGAAGCATCCTATAGTTCCATTGCAATGACGCTCTCCGCTATCATTGGTTCTATCGTTGGACCGGTGATAGCTTGGTTGTTTTATTGAATGGAATAAAATCTAAAGTGGATGAACAAATAGAAATCGAGTTATTACAACAAAAAGACAAAGAGGAATTGTGTATGTTAAGTACACATTAGTTATGTAATCAGTAGCAGAGAATATAACTATGCATTCTCCGCTACTGAGAAAATTCAAATTAGATGAATCGATTACTATTATGCTTGAAGTATATTCTTCAATTCTTTGACGGCATCAAGAGAAATGCCTGTACCTAATGGTCCCTGTAATAATGCTGCGACGGCAACAGCGACCGCAACAACATCAACGTTATTTGTAACAGTGATTGTTGGACTTCCTATATTTTCGAAGGTACTTGTATCAGTATCAGCTTGAGTTTGCTTCTGGTTTTGATCTTGATCTTGATACTGGAATTGTTTCTGGTATTGATTTTGATATTGGAATTGCCATTGATTTTGTTGTTGAAGTTGTATCAAAATATCATCTAATTTTGCTTCCATGTTTCTTAAATCCTTTTTATTCTCACAACAATCGTACTTATCATAATGATTCTTTTCATTACAATGATAACAATCACACTTTTTTGAATGATTTCCCATTTTTTCTCCTCCTATTCTTAATTACAATATGAAATCAAATCCATCATGTAAGTTTTTTGTTCTTCTTTGACCCTGAAAAACTAATAATTAAAAATTAAAAGGAAACTTGGGTTTTAATAGCTAGAAGCGGAAAGAGAAGTCAGACCTTACAAAGCTATTCGTATTCACGGACGTTAGTTCAGTAATTTGTGGCAGAAAATTTTAATCATATATGTTGAAATAAAGAATTCTATTAAATTCGCTAGGAGGCTACCCGTGTAAGACGCCTTCCCTCAGCTTATATAGCTATTCAATTATTCAATATATATAGGTGAAACAAATACTATTATGCTTGAAGCATATTCTTCAATTCTTTTACTGTATCAAAAGAAAGACCTGCTCCTAATGGACCTTGTAATAATGCTGCGACGGCAACAGCGACTGCAACAACATCTACGTTATTAGTAATAGTGATTGTTGGACTTCCGATATTTTCGAAGGTACTTGTATCAGTATCGACTTGAGCTTGCTTCTGGTCTTGATCTTGATACTGTAATTGATTTTGGTATTGATTTTGATTTTGATACTGGAATTGCCATTGCTTTTGTTGTTGAAGTTGTATCAAAATATCTTCTAATTTTGCTTCCATGCTTTTTGAATCCTTTTTCTTCTCACAATAGTTCTTCTCATAATGATTATTTTCATGATATCCCATTTTTTTCACCTCCTATTCTTAATTACAGTATGAAACTAAATTCCTCGTGTAAGGGTTATTGTCTTCCCCTTGTCCTTAAAACAATTAGACAGTAGGAATAAAAAGGGAAATAATTTTTGATCGTAAAAGCGGAAAGGGAAGTTAGATATTACAAAGTTCATCGTACCAATTATTTGAGGACGCTATTTATCACTAAAAAAGTAGGGTTGTTTAAGAAACATTATTTTAGGTATAAATATGTGGAATACTATCTGAATGGTTTTAAGGTGATTCAAATAAGGCTAAAGGAACGTATACGGATAATTAGCCAAATAAGTCAAGTTGACTCCGAATTTGCATTTAGGGAACAGGTAGAGGCTAGTAAGAATCCTTTAACCCTTGAATGTTTAGAAGTAAATTACGGAAAACAAATAGATAGTTACATAGACAAGGTTATTTTATATATTAAAGATTAAACACCTTTTCCAAAGTTGAGGAAATTTTAAAATGGAATAACTTTTTCGATAAAAGTAAGTAATGTTTAACAGGTAATTGTTAATGAGTGACTATTCATTCAAGCTTGAAAGTGATACTCTTTATTCAATGAAGTCAGATTAATAGTGGGAGCGATTGAATAATGAAGCTTAAAGTTGGGGCTATTTTCACGTGATTAAAAACGTTTAATGTGGAAGAAACACAACAGTTTTCAGAGGTAATAGGTGATAAGGGAAAATATCATATGGAATGAGATGAAAAAGGGAGCTTTATGTACAAGGTCTTTTACTGCGAGTATCGGGGATTTAGTTAATATTGCAAGAGAGATGTTAAGTGGTTACCTTCGCCCTGTCAGGGGACACGATTACTTGTGAATTCACGATAACAGAAGTTGAATTTAAGACAATAGCCATGATTACCTTTTATCATAATCAAAGCGGAAAAGAAGTTCTGATTGGAATGAGTCATGGAATTATTAGGGGTTAATTAGCCTGTAAAAAAATATTAAAGCTATACTGCTTTAATTTGAATTGCTTTTTTATTTCCATTGTATTGTTATTAAATTATTCTTAATAATGAACCTTCTTGCTCAAGAGGCGTCAAATAAATAAAAGGAAGGTGCCTTTATGAAAAGATTAGTGTATCGACTTTTCGTAATGACTGTCTTTTTATCAATGATGATAGTAAGCGTAAGTGTTTCTGCTACAAGTTGGATCGAGATGGACCCGCAAGAAGTTAGCGACGAAGCTGAAGTAGTTATAAGTGGAACTTACGACTTTTCAAGTAAGCCGATAGACAGTGAATTTATTTTTCAAGGATATACGTTTGCCGTTGAAAATGTTTATAAAGGAGAGGCTACTAAACAAATAATCGCTGGAATTGACATGTATGATGTCGGTTGGGCTGAGGGATTTCAGAACGAAGGCGGTGAGTTTCTTCTGTTTTTAGAAAAGAGTGATTCTGCGACATTTCTTACACCTGTAGGAGGGCCAAATGGTATGGTTCAAGTCCTTAACGGCATAATAAATAATGAAAATGAAGAAATCGCAACTTATTATGCTGATTTTCTAAAAACGAGTCACAAGAATCCTAGCAGTGGAAACAATGTAGCGCTTATTGACAAGGAGAACTCAGATATATTTAATCCATTATATATCTGCGTAATTGCTTTGTTTGCAATCGCAGTTCTTATTTTACTATATCGTTTCGCAAGGAAGGGGAGGCGTTGAAAAAAGTTTTATTCATTCTCATAGTTTCAATGAGTGTATTTTTTAGTGCATGGCAAACAAAAGAATTGACATTCGTTGGTGAAGGCGAAAATTGGTGGGCAGAAGTGACCGTGACCCAAACTGACGGAGATGAACAATATGAAATTCAGATTATTTATAAAGGTAATGAGTTAGACAGTGTTAAAACCTTTGATTATTTCGTTGAAACAAGCACCAATGGAGTGCTGAATTTTGGTACAAACAATGTTTCATTGAACGAAAAAGGTAAGTTTCAACACAAAAGTTTAAGTTCTAATAGCCCTTCAACGAAACAAGAAGAGAAGCTGGTTTTGAAGGTAGTATGGAACGGGATTACCGAAAAAATCTTTTTAGAAAATTAGTAAATTAAGAACTAAATATGTCGAAACAAAGAATTCAATTAAATTCGCTAGGGGCTGTGATTGAGGCATCTCACTTTCTAAACGGAACTTCATCTTATCGCACTTTGGTAGATTATACAGAAGAAATGATTAAACGAAATGCCTGATCGAATTGCTTATCAGTTAGGGTGGGAAGATTGAGCGTTAAAGAAGTTATTAGCAGAGCGTTGCCGAGGAAAATAATAACTGCGGCGATTACAGTTCCTATTTATGCAATATTATTAGCGTTAGTGACACCATACTTCTACGAAAGTAACGTGTACTCACTATGGCGATATTTGGGAAAGATTTTAGTTACAACGCAAGGGTATATTCTATACAGTTTTCCGGCCATTCTTCTATATGGGGTGTTTACTTCTTCTAGTAAGCGACTTACTTTCATCCAAATTCACGAAAAATGAGTCAGTAAAGTTAGAGTGTTTTCTATCGTTACTTTTTCATATGATTTTCGGATTATTATTACTTTGGATTAGTCTGCCCGCGGCTCTAATTTACTTTATGATAGATAGGTATTTTAGCAAGCGAAAAACTCTGTATAAATGGAGCGAAACTTATATAAGCTTAATGATTCCAATTGGATTATTTCTATTGATAATATTGATTTTAGTAGTAGGAGATTTCACTGTGAACTGGAAGGACTATATTGTCTTTTGATTCACTATAACAATGATTTTATTAGTAGAAATGGGGTACCAGTTATGGAAGTTACGTTAGAAAAAGCAAACGAATTTGATGCGCAATCTCTTTTTGATATACAAGTAAATGCATTTTTACCATTACTTGAAGTTTATGAGGATTACAATACTAATCCAGCGAATGAAACGATTCAGCGAATGATAACAAGGATAAACAACACGTCAGGAGGAGTTTATAAAATAAAATCGGATACTATTCTTGTTGGCGCTATTAGTATCTGGTGGAAAGAGGAAACTGAATTTTGGATCAGCCCAATGTTTATACAACCGAAATACCAGGGGCAAGGAATTGCCCAGAAAGCAATATCACAAATAGAGGGACTTTTTCCTCAAGCGGTTAGTTGGGAGTTGGCTACTATAGCGGAAGAAAAACGTAATTGTTATTTATATGAAAAGATGGGCTTTATAAAAACAGGAGAAACCAAGAAAATAAATGACAGCACGACACTTATTTATTATAAAAAAGGTTTATGACTCTTATAAATTATTCTTGACCAACAGAAAGTGATCGAAGGGATGGAACACAGATTGCTAGAAAACTAGCACGTTTCGTGTGGAACAGGAAAAAGGCAGGGATAACAATAAATACTTATCTATTGCGGACAGTTAGTTGTAATTGGAAATGTCTGGAAATATTAAGAGGGGGATAATTGTGGGATATAAGTTTGAAATTATGACACAAGAACAAGCGGAAGAGATTGCATATAATTGGCACTATAATGCGGAATATTCTTTTTACGATATGGTAGCAGATAAAGAAGATTTAGTTGAGTTCTTAGAAGCTCAAAAACGGGGTGACTCAAACTTCTTTGTTACTAAAGACAATGATGCTATAGGCTTCTATACTTTTAATGAAGTAGCTAACAACACCATTGATATAGGGTTAGGCATGAGACCAGATTTAACTGGTAATGGCAACGGTTTGGAATTTGTCCAAGCAGGTTTGGATTTTGCTAAATCAAAATACAGACCAGAAAAAATAACATTATCAGTAGCAACTTTCAATCAAAGAGCTATAAAAATATATAGTGAAATCGGGTTTGATGAAGTTGATACATTTATGCAGGAGACAAATGGAAGTAGATTTGAATTTATTAGAATGCTTTATCGATGCTAATACAGGTTCATTACCTTTAATAGCTGGGATAACTTTTTATGTATGGCACTAACTTTATGACGAAAACAGAAGAAAGAATCTTTTATTACTTAATGTTACTTAGTGGTTTTATAATGCGGAGGTATTTACATTGAAAAATGGTCGTAATAGCGGTTTAATTTACTGGAGATTGAATTATAGAAAAAAGTTTATTAGGACTTTATGGATGATTCCACCTAGTATTATTCTGATTATAATGCTACTTATTTCCGAGATCTCTTATTCACTAAAAATAGTATTAACTTTGGCATTAATAGTTACTTTGCCTATTCAATTATTTTACACGCATTATAAGTGGAAAAGTGACATAGAATTTTAAAAATGAACTATTAAATTTTCTTGATGAGGAGAATATTGTTTATGGAAATAAAAATACTGACATTACAAACAGGTAAATTAGAAATAATGAAAGAATTTTATACGCAATATTTAGGTTTTTCTCTTTGTGGTGAAAGTCCAAAAAGTTTTCAAATTCAAGTAGGAACTAGCATTTTAGAATTTACGAATGAAAATGTAGTAGGGGAGCCATATTATCACTTTGCATTTAATATTCCACCCAATCAATTTCAAGAAGCGAAGGAATGGTTAATAGGAAAAACAACGCTTTTATTAGAAGACGGAGAAGACGAGGCTGATTTTGCATTTTGGCCTGCACATGCTTGCTATTTTGAAGATCCAGCAGGAAATATAGTAGAACTCATAGCTCGATACTATGTAAATCCAAATAGCGAATCGACATTTGCAGTAAATAACATTTTGAATATCAGTGAAATTGGTTTAATTGTAAAAGATTCACCAAGGGTTGGTGAGCAATTCAAAGAAATAAATATTTTTGATAGTGATAATGATCCAATTACTACTTCTTCTTTAAACTTTATGCAAGAAAATAAAAATGGTGTTTTTATTATTTTAGCTAGCATAGGTAGAAGATGGCTGTTCTCGGAAAAGAAATCTGAAATTTTTCCAATGAAAATAACACTTGATAAACAATATTGCGTAGGTATAGATGAAGAACATGAATTTTTCATTAAAATTATTATGGAATGAAGTCATATAGGGACTTAGAATTTGTTGATGATAATGAATCAAAAGAATACCCTATTCAATTTTGAGGAGATGGATGGCAATTACTTTTTGGTAAACTTGAAAAGGTCGATTTCTCGTATGGGAAATCGACCTTTTCAAGTTTGTATGCTATTTGCACCGAATGAAAATATAACTCCCGATTTATTTTTTCATTCGACGAGAATATCAGCTTTTCTAAGTGCTTCTTCCGCTTTTCTGATATATTCTTCGTCGTCCGCCAATACCGTATGAAGATGAATACCACCTTCTGTTAGCTTTGATAAATAAATTGCATCTGCCTCTTTGATTCGCTTGATGAATTCTTTTACTTCATTCCGATTGGAAACCATTATTGACGCACTAAGATCTCCATAGACAGGATGCTCAATTTTGACGTCCTTTACTGTAACGCCGTTATCGACAAAAATGTTCAACTCTTCCATCGTTTGGTCCGGAGTATGTTTGCAAACAATCGTCTTTTCGATTCTCTTGGGTGCCGCTTGCACATGCATATAAATATAGCCCTGACTTGTTGCGACAATAGGTTCGTTTTTTGCTTTCAGCAATGTAATATCTCCAACAATCACCTGACGGCTGACATTTGTCATATCTCCGAGTATTCTTCCTGTAATAGGTTTATCGGACGTCTGTAACGTATCGACGATTAATTGGCGACGTTCATCCCCAAGAATTTTTTCGTTTTCATTCATTATATAACCACCTCGCATAGCTATTTTACCATATTTAACGTATGTATAACCCTAAATGATAGCTCTATATATGTTGACCAAATGAATACGGCGTATGCGCATTACAAAGGCTTTTGGGAGGCCACTGAAAAAGTCCCAATACTTAGAACTAATTAGAATTCCCGCCAATATCGCTTCGACGCTTTGTGCATGTCTCCCGCGATAAGCCAGAAAGAAGACCGCTTGGGAGGGATTGAACTGCATCCCTCCTTAGTCTTATCGCTCCGGCTACCACGAAGTCGCGCCTTCGCTGAGCGCCAAGCGTTCTACAACCTATAATATCCGGAATTACAACTCTCTCCTTATTGAGCGTCACAGCAGGTTCAAGGGATTCATTAATTCAACATATATAGCAAGTAATTTTCGAGTAGTAATTGAAACAGAGGCTAAAGGTTCCCAGGAAAGTATAAGTATCAGAAAATACATTGTATTCCGCGAACAAGTATGTTAAGGTAATAAAATAATTAATATGAAGTCAAAACTTCATTTGAAAAGATAATGACGGAAGAACTTCAAAAAGGAAGAGTGAAGATGAAATTAAAGGATCTGATTCACGAGTATTACGACCAACTGTCAAAAAGCCAGAAAAAAGTCGCGACTTATATAATCGATAACCCAAGAAATATTGCGATGTCTACGGCACAAGAAATTGGGAAGAAAATCGGTGTCAGCGAAACGACAGTCATTCGCTTTTGCTATAGCCTGCATCTCTCTGGTTATGGCGAACTACAAAAGGTCATCCGTGAACAATTGCTATTTCAAGAGAGTAGCTTCACAACATATCAGAAATCTAAACTGGAACTTGAACAGGCACCGCATTTTTTCACAAAAGTGATGGAGCGGGATCGAATAGCGATTGGAGAGACGATGAAACAAATTAAAGAAGAAGACTACGAAAAGGCAATCGAGCAGCTCTCTCAAGCAGAAACCATTTATATTCTTGGTCTGCGCTCTTCGTATACTGCAGCCAATTGGCTCTCATACACGCTTGGTTTAGTGAAAGGAAATGTCAGACTGTTACGACCGGAAACGGAGGATGTAATCCAAACGCTCAGTCAAATGAACGATAAGTCCGTTGTCATCGCCATTTCGTTTCATCGGTACTTGAAAGAAACAATTCAAATTGCGGAATTGGCACATAGACAACAAGCTTTCATTATCGGAATTACTGATTCAATGTTAGCCCCGATTCATACATTCAGTGATTTGTTATTTCCAATTTATTCGCCTAACAAGTCGACGCTCGATGCAACGGCTTCTCTATTTTCATTCATGAATGCGATTATTGCAGGATTGTCCGTGAAGGAGAAGGACAGTTTCGAAAAAAGACGTGAAACGTATCAATCGATACCAAGCGATTTCTTATTTGTTGAAGGAGTTGATTGAAAATGAAAGCAGTGTTACAAGAAATGAAGCCGATTGTTGAAAAGGTTTTTAACCATTTACACTCACATCCTGAAATTAGTTGGCAGGAATTTGAGACGACAAATTATTTGCAACAATTGTTAGAGAATGAAGGATTTCAAGTTACGACATTCGACGATTCAACGGGACTTGTAGTAACACTGGGGTCTGGTGATCCTTGTATTGGACTTCGAACAGATATCGATGCACTCTGGCAGGAAGTGGATGGGGTCTTTCAAGCGAACCATTCATGCGGACATGATGCGCATATGACGATTGCAATTGGCGCTTTACTCGTTTTGAAAAAGCTTAGGTATCCGAAAAACGGGCGACTAAAAGTGATTTTTCAACCAGCTGAGGAAAAGGGGACGGGCGCATTATCATTTGTGGAAAAAGGGATCGTTGACGATATCGACTATTTGTATGGTGTCCATCTCCGTCCGATTCAAGAAATCGGTCATGGCTATGCATCCCCAACCATTATGCATGGTGCTGCAAAAATGATTAAAGGAACAATCGTGGGGACAGATGCGCATGGAGCAAGACCGCATCTTGGACAAAACGCCATAGAAGTGATGGCACTTCTCGTACAGGCAATCCACTCCATCCACGTTGACCCAATGGTCCCGCATTCTGCAAAAATGACGATGTTCCAAGCGGGTGGAGAGTCAGCCAACATCATTCCCGGAAGTGCAGTATTTAGTCTGGATTTACGCGCCCAAACAAACGTGGTTATGGACAAACTGATGAATTTAGTTGATAAAGCGATTAGTTCGGTTGCAGAACTGTCTGATGTTATCATTAATTATGAAATAATCGCGGAAATTGCAGCTGCCCAAGTCGATGACACTGCTGTCGAAATGATGGCACAAGCGATAAGGGAAACAGTTGGGGAACAATTTTTGGTGCCGCCTATTGTCACACCAGGCGGAGAAGACTTCCATTACTACACATTAAAAAGACCTTCTGTTAAAGCGACAATGCTCGGTCTTGGCTGCGACTTATCGCCAGGCCTTCATCATCCCAACATGACATTCAATCATGATAGTATACTGACCGGAATTGAAATACTCGTTCGAACGGTCATCCATTCATTCGGGCAGTTAGAGAGAAGGAAGTGAACCAAATGGACGTCAACCTATCCATTCGCAAACTAGAAACCAATGAAGACATGCGCCTGGTCCAATCGCTTGAACGAGCAATCTGGGGCCTTGAACCGATACCGACTCATCAAACCTATACAGCAGCGAAAAATGGCGGGTTATTGTTAGGCGCTTTCTTAGGTGATGAAATCGTTGGCTTTTCATATGGTTTTCCGGGTTTCACCAATGGTAAGCCGTATTTATGTTCACATATGCTTGGCATTCTTCCGAACTATCAACTGATGGGAATCGGAAAGTTGCTAAAGGATGAACAGCTTAAAATTGCCAAGGAAATGGGATACAATTTGATTACTTGGACATTCGATCCATTGGAAAGTCGCAATGCTTATTTAAATGTGTCGAAACTGTACGCAATTTGTGATACTTATTTAGTGAATTGTTACGGTGAAATGGAAGATGGTTTGAACAAAGGATTACCATCAGACCGTCTTCAAGTCGAATGGTGGGTTTCGAGCGAAAGGGTCGAGGACAAGTGGACACCGCAAGTTTCCGACTATGATCGACCATTTATAGTTGAGAAATCCCATAAAGGAAATCCAACACTAGTTGTGGATTCGGAAAATGTCCTGTTAAACAGTGTTGGTGTTGAAGTTCCGGTACCAGAACAATTTCAGTCGATCAAAAAGAATGAACCTGAACTAGCGCTCGACTGGCGATTGAAAATAAGGACCGTTTTTCAATCGTTATTTGGTTCTGGCTATGCGCTAGTAGGAGTGAATAGGTCTGAAGAAGGCGTTCATTATTATCAATTTGTAAAAAGAAACACAATTCCACTGACAATAAAAAATAGAGGAGAATCCGAATGATTATAAAAGAAATCAACATCCGAAAAATGAAAATGAGAATGAAGCACCCGTTCACAACTAGTTTTGGTACGTTCCAAGATAAAGATTTTCTGTTACTTGAAGTGAAAGATGAGCTGGGTAATACGGGATGGGGGGAGTCAGTGGCATTTCACTCGCCTTGGTACAGCGAAGAAACACTTGAAACGAATTTACATATGATCCGTGATTTTCTGATACCTATCGTATTAGGAAGGGAAATCGGACATCCCGACGAAGTAAGTGAATTGTTCGCTGCCATCCGTAAAAATAATATGGCGAAATCCACTTTGGAAGGCGCAATTTGGGATCTTTATGCTAAGCGTAACAAATTGACATTGGCGAAGGCTCTTGGTGGCGAACGCGATAAAATTGAAGTGGGTATCAGTATCGGGATCCATGAAAATATTGCTAATCTAGTCGAAACGGTACGTGGTTTTGTGGAAGAGGGATACAAGCGTATTAAAGTGAAAATCAAACCGGGCTATGACGTTGATGTAATCCGCGAGTTGCGCAAGAATTTCCCGGATGTGCCACTTATGGCAGATGCCAACTCGGCTTATACATTGGACGACATTGAACTTCTCAAACAGCTGGATGAATTTAACTTGACGATGATTGAACAGCCGCTTGCTTCAGACGATATTATCGACCATGCGAAATTACAAAAACAATTGAAAACACCAATCTGTTTGGATGAAAGCATTCACTCCCTTGAAGATACACGAAAAGCGATTGAGCTTGGTAGTACGCAAATCATTAACATTAAAATCGGTCGTGTTGGAGGTCTTACTGAAGCGAAGAAAATTCATGATTATTGCATGGAACGTCAAATACCTGTTTGGTGCGGCGGAATGCTGGAATCAGGAATCGGCCGTGCGCATAATGTAGCGCTCACAACACTTCCAAACTTCATATTACCAGGCGACACTGCTGGATCCTCACGTTACTGGGAGGAAGACGTTATTACTCCAGAAGTTGTAGTGGAGGACGGCTATATTACTGTTCCAACCGCATATGGAATAGGTTACGAACCCAACTTGAAAGCTATGAATAAATTCACGGTAGACGAGTTACACTTCAAAGCTGAATGAGGTGTGATGAGAAAGGCTGAATAGGTGTAGGGAAGGATGACTTAAATCGTCCTTTCTGATTGGAGAAATCAGAAAATAAAATCTATTGTAGTAGTTTGACTATAAAGAGACACTGCGGCTAAAACGGGGGATGAGTAATGAGAAAAAGTTTTCAAATCGCTGGAGCTTTTATCGGAGTGATTGTTGGAGCAGGATTTGCATCAGGTCAGGAAATTTTACAGTTTTTCACTAGTTTTGGACCAATTAGTATCGTTGGAACACTTGTAGCAACTGTCTTATTTGCATTTTTAGGGATGAACTTGACACAATTGGGAAGTCGTTTGCAAACTAAGTCTCATCAACGTGTAATCTATCATATATGTGGTCGTTATTTAGGGGTACTTGTTGATGTTATTATTACATTTTTCCTTTTCGGGGTAACTGTAGTCATGTTCTCAGGGGCTGGCGCAATTTTTGAACAGCAATTTGGCATTCCTAGTTTCATTGGAAGTATTTTGATGGCGATTGTAACCATATTGACGGTAACGTTGAGTGTTCAAAAAGTGATTACACTCATCGGAGCATTTACTCCGTTTTTACTATTAATAGTGATCGTAATTACAGTTTACTCATTAATAAATTTTGACTTTGCTACTGCTGATCTGTCAGCCGCTGTTGTCACTCAAAATAGAGGTGCATCCCATTGGCTACTGGGCGCAATTTTATATGTCTCTTATAATTTGGCAGCTGGAGCCGCGATGCTCACGGTTATGGGTGGCACTGTAAAGGATGAGAAGATTGCGGCATGGGGTGGAATCATCGGTGGTCTTGGATTGGGACTACTCATCCTGCTTATCAATGTCTCAATGCTGACTCAGTTAAAAGCGATTGCAAGTGTACCGATGCCAATGCTGTTTTTGGCAAATAATATTAGCCCAATAATGGGGGCAATTATGTCCATTATCTTATTGGGGATGATTTACAATACAGCGGTTGGAATGTTATACGCATTTTCAGCTCGTATCGTTAAAACTGAAACAGTGCGTTTTAAAGGTGCCGTTACAATTTTTGGTGTAGCTGCGTTCGGCGCGAGTTTTATTGGATTCATCACACTTGTTGGTACTGTCTATCCAGTGATGGGCTACCTAGGTTTCACATTAATTGCTGCAATTATCTTCACATGGGCAAGGAAAAAAGGAACAGTTGGTAAAATAGATTCTTCGAATTAATCAATGCTTCACAAATCAAATTCAGTATTGTTTGGTTATTTGAAACTATCGGTAATTGAGTGGTGAAGAAGGAGTAATATGTGGCAATAAGGTGTGAAAGAGAATGGGATTTATCAGCTAGCGAATCCCAACATCACAAACTCCTGCATTTGCCTTCGTAATCTTATGCAAAAACATAGAGGGAATTATCGCCGCGAAAGTTAAGCCCAATCGTCCTTAATACCAGGACGATTGGGCTTTTACTGGGTATAGGAAGAAGAGAAGGTGGGTTTGCTACTTTTTACAACAATAACAAAATAGTAATATCTTAGATTGCAGAATGTTATTGTTACGGATTGAACATGTGTTGATTAACCAAAGTTAACCTGAAGATAGGAATTTTTTTCGAAATGCTGTGAAATAATCTTGAAGGTAGAATGGAACAGGTTGACACATGATTATATAGAACTATAATTAGTAGAGATTTATCTTATAATAGTTGTAAAGGAGAACCGATTTTGTTTACTCATCCTTCCATGGAATCATATAGTGTAGTTGTTGGTGAATACTCTTTTTCAATCATTCTTTTGTCCGTTATCATTGCGAGCTTTGCTTCCTATACCGCGATATCCATGAATGAGCGAATGCAAGAGAATAGCTTTTTTCATCGAAATTTGTGGCTCATATTAGCATCGGTTGCTTTGGGGTTCGGGATATGGTCCATGCATTTTATTGGAATGGGTGCCTATTTATTACCCATTTCGATGACTTACAAACCTGAGCTTACATTTTTGTCGATTATTCCAGCAATTGCAAGTTCATTTTTAGTGTTTACTTTAGTCAACCGCACGCGAAAAACGATTGGATTAAGTTTGATTTCGGGTGTCGCAATGGGAATTGGTATCTCTGCCATGCATTACATTGGGATGGCGTCTATGGAATCAGATGCTATCTATACATATGATCGCACAATTTTTACTGCATCTGTGGCGATTGCAATTAGTATTTCTTTTATCGCAATCTACATTTTTTCTTCTCTTCAGCATCTTTTGAAAAATAAACTCCTGAAAACAGTTACTTCGCTCGTTATGGGGTTAGCAATTTCTAGCATGCATTATACCGGACTCATGGGGACTACTTACTATATTCATCGTGACAAGATTGATAGTCTGCATGAGATTCATCAAATGGATATGAACTATCTTAACATTTCAGTTTCAATTGGTTTGGGTCTATTGCTGCTATTATTACTATTATCGAGTTTTATTGATCGGTATATTGATTACCGCGTAAACTATTTCGAGTCCTTAACGAGAATCCCAAACAGGCGGAGCTTTGAGAAAATGTTGAACAGTCCCTCTTATGATGGAAGTCTTGCAATGTGGTATATCCCCGACATTGAAAAAATCAATGTTGAACAAGGGTATATTTTCGGAGACAAAGTTATTCAGTATTTGGGACGTTTTTTCTCTCAGTGGTCATCATCCTCTATGAAACTTTACCAGCTTCAGGGCAAGCGTTTTGTCTTTCTTCTTCAGGGGGTGGACGGAATCGTTGAGTTTGAACGCACCATGAATAAGGTTGCAGAGCAACTTAAAGCACTGACTGAAATCGATGGCAAATTAATTAAGATTGAAGCGGTCTGCGCGATGTCAACTACGGAAGAACATCGGGATCCGAAGCGTTTGTATACAGAAGCGCTTACTGTGTTAGAGCATCCATCGACACGCTATGATTACCAGGTGATTCGTTTTGATAATGCAATCCATTCTCATTCATTCGAAGAAGAAATCCTAGAGAGTATAGAAGGTGCGATGCACGAAGGACAATTATTCATGGTTTATCAGCCGAAAGTAAGGGCTAGTACTAATGAATTGTCGGGGTTTGAAGCTTTGATTCGTTGGAAGCATCCGAAATACGGTATGCTATCTCCAGTAACTTTCATACCAATACTTGAACAAAGCACACGAATAGGAGACGTCACGAACTGGATAATCGAGCAAGTTTGCAAACAGATTGCAGAGTGGGGAAAAACGACTTTCCAAGTACACCCCGTTTCAATTAATATTCCTGGGGATTATGTTACATCACCAATCCTACTTAATGTATTAACGGAAATGGTGAAAAAGTATAAATTGGAACCGTATAATTTAGAATTAGAAATTACGGAAACGAGTGTAGTGAATTCGATTGAAGATGCGGTGAAAGCCCTCAATACGTTTCGAGAAAAAGGTTTTTCTGTAGCATTGGATGATTTCGGAACAGGAGTTTCATCTTTGTCTTACTTGAAAAGATTGCCGATTTCGACTTTGAAAATAGATAAGTCATTTATTGACGATGTACCACAATCTGAGAAAGATTCATCTATTCTCAAGGCGATTCTCGCAATCGGTCGAACGTTAAATTTAGATATTGTACTAGAAGGTGTAGAAACTGAAGAGCAAGTACAATTTCTAAGCCAAGAGTCGGAGTCGTTAATCTTCCAAGGCTATTATTTTGCTAAGCCAATGACTTCGACAGAACTTTTGAATTGGTTAGCGCAGCGCAAGCCGGTTTAATTTTAAGAAACTATGCTGAATGGTTTAAAAGATTAAATGTTATGGATAATCTATAGGGTGCTCTAAATAGTTGAAAAACGTTCTAAGCTTGAACTAACGAAAAAATGTATAAGAAATTCGTTCTATTCGCAATTCTACCTGTTGTTCTCGTCACCATCTTGCTCATAATAAAATGAACTTCTATGCCTGAAAAGGCACCGACATATGGGAGTATTACTATTTGTCATTACTTTAGAGGGGCAGTGACGATATTCATTGTCCGTTCATAATATCTGAAGTAAAAGTAGTTCACTCATACACGCTTGACAATTCAGTTAAGTGTTGTATGATTGTTTAAAATCTTCTAAAACTTGAACGGTGATGAAGGATTACTATGCGAATCCATGTTGTGAAAGAGAGCGGAATTTATCAGCTGTAAGATTCCGTCACGACAATCGCAGAACCTACCTTCGTAGTCTTATGTAAAACATAGGCGCCCCCCTCGGCGTTATGGGGATAAGTGGGATGTGTTCGCATGCATCCAATTATGGTGGTACCGCGGAAGCTAAGCCCTTTCGTCCTTAATATCAGGACGAGTGGGCTTTTTTTGTTTTCCACCACAAGAAGGAATGGGGTATAGGAATGAAAAAACAACGGATTGTCGTGAAAATAGGAAGCAGTTCTTTAACAAATGTAAAAGGTGAAATCGATCAAACGAAATTCAACGATCATATCGATGCGCTTGCCGTACTACGTAAAGCAGGGCATGAAGTGATCCTTGTTTCTTCTGGTGCAGTCGCGGCTGGGTTTGCAAAGTTAGGCTATTCATCGCGGCCAATAACAATCAAAGGGAAACAGGCGGCTTCGGCGGTGGGCCAGGGTTTGTTAATGCAATCTTATATTGAAAAGTTTAGTGTTCATGGAATCGTGCCAGCTCAGATTTTATTGACACGAATCGATTTTTCGAATCGTGAGCGCTATAGGAATGCATTTGCGACTATGACGGAACTGTTGGAACGCGGAATCGTGCCCATTATTAATGAAAACGACACAGTCTCTGTTGAAGAACTGACTTTCGGTGACAATGATATGCTGTCAGCACTTGTCAGTGGCTTTCTCCATGCGGACCAGCTTATTATTTTAACGGATATTAATGGACTTTATGAATCAAATCCACGCAAATATCCATTAGCGAAACGACTTGATTATCTTGAACAGATTACAGATGACTTACTAAAAGGAACTGCCGATACGGGATCAAAAGTGGGAACAGGTGGCATGAAATCAAAACTACTAGCTGCAAAAACAGCAACATCACTAGGTGTTTCCGTTTTCATCGGAAGGGGAGAAGGTTCGAATAAACTACTAACGATTTTACAGGGGGGAGGCGACGGCACCTATATTTCCAATCCAGCTATCGTTAAGATTAATACGAGCAGACAATGGATCGTGTTGCATTCCGAATCGACAGGTGAACTTCACGTTGATCAAGGGGCGGAAGTGGCTATTTTATATAACGGAAAAAGCTTATTACCTGCAGGTGTTGTTAAAGTAAACGGGGATTTTCACAAAGGTGACGTTGTTGAAGTATTTGGCGTGAATGGGATTTTAGGTAAAGGAGAAGTAAGTTATTCTTCTGGTGAATTAAGAAACGCGATTGAAGACAGAAACAAGGAAAAAGAAGGTGAACTAGTTTCATCGGCTGTTGAAGTCATTCACCGGGACCGCTGGGCACAAATATGAAATGAGGGGATTTAGCATGAGCGAAGTACACTTAAAAGGGAAAACTGCAAAAGAAGTAAGTTATTCGTTGGTGAACATCACAACCGACCAAAAGAACAAAGCACTGGCATTAATTGCCGAACAATTAGTGGCCGATCAAACGCCCATACTTGCTGAAAATCAGAAAGACTTGGACGATGGAAAAGCGAAAGGTTTTACTGACGCAATTCTTGACCGCATCCTACTCACTGGAAAACGAATAGAAGACATGGCGAATGCAATCCATCTGTTAATCGAATTACAGGATCCGATTGGAGAGACAGTGGAGACCATTGAAAAAGACAATGCATTGCTTATTGAAGTGAAGCGGGTACCAATTGGCGTTATCGGTATGATTTATGAAGCGAGACCGAATGTCACTGTTGACGCGGCGACGCTTGCCCTTAAAACGGGGAACGCCGTCATTTTACGCGGAAGTTCTTCTGCGAAATATTCGAACTTGGCTCTTATAAAGTCAATTCATGCTGCTCTTGATAAAAGTGATGTTCCCAAAATATCTATCCAATTAATTGAAGATACGAGCAGGGAGACGGCAAAAGAACTGTTCCGGCTTAATGAATACTTGGACGTTCTAATTCCAAGGGGTGGCAAAACACTTATTGAAACAGTAATTCGTGAAGCAACAGTTCCGGTCATTCAAACTGGGGCGGGTAATTGCCACATCTATATTGACGAATCAGCAGAGCTAGAAATGGCTACTAATATTGCATTGAATGCAAAGATTCAGCGTCCATCCGTTTGCAATGCCATTGAAACAATCTTAATCCATGACAAGTGGTTTACGTTGTATGGAAAAGGACTTATCGAAAAATTGCAGGAGAACGATGTGGAGATATACGGAGATGAAACTGTTGTTCGAGAATGTGAAAAGGTGCGAGCTGCATCCGAATCAGATTGGTCAACGGAATATCTCGGGTTAACAGTTAGTGTAAAAATTGTAACGAGTATGGAGGAAGCAATTACTCATATTACCAAATACGGGACAAAGCATTCCGAAGCGATTATCACCAATGATGAAAAGCATGCTACGATTTTCTTGAATTATGTCGATGCCGCCGCAGTCTATCATAATGCTTCGACTCGATTTACGGATGGTTTTGAATTTGGTTATGGCGCGGAGATTGGAATTAGCACACAGAAATTGCATGCACGGGGTCCGATGGGATTAAAGGCGTTGACAACGACAAAGTATGTCATCCGTGGAAATGGGCAAGTGCGGGTATAGAGAGAATTATTGGTGGATCCGAGGGTATGTTCGGAAATCACGGGTAAATCCGTGAAACAGTAGGTACACTCAAAAGCAGCAAGTGGAAACCCATAGCAAACAACATCAAAAAATCCGCGGAGTTTAACATTCCGCGGATTACTTTAATTCAATTCCAAATGTTGCTTCATGGTACCTGTAACTTCCTGTAATTCTGTTTCATCCATAATGTAATACCATATACCGCCGTTCATTCGCTTGCCTTCACCTTTTTCAAAATGAAGTTGCTCCACTTTACCAGCCGCGTCACGGTAATTCTTTTGGACGTCTACCATTTCATCGAACGTCATATTTGTTTTTACATTGTCACCCAGGGCATTGAAGACACTGCGGTATTTTAACAGACTCTTTATGGAGGTTCCTTCATGCAGTACTCCTTCAATTACCTGTTTCTGTCGATCTTGACGCCCGAAGTCGCCGTTAGGGTCGCCTTTCCGCATCCGCACATAGGATAGTGCTTCTTTGCCGTCCAAGGTGATGTCACCAGTAGCGTAATGAATCGAATCCTGTGTAAATTCAAAAGGATTGTTAACACTGATACCGCCGACGGTATCTACAATTGTCTGGAAACCTTCCATATTGACTTCCATAACATAATCAATGGGAATATCCAGTAGATTCTCGACCGAATCCAGTGACATCTGAATGCCACCGAATGCATACGCATGGTTTAATTTATCTGTGGTCCCGTGGCCAATGATCTCTGTGTACGTATCCCTTGGAATACTGACCATTTTCGTCGTTTTTAACTTAGGATTAACGGCCATTACAATCATCGTATCCGAGCGACCTTTATCACCTTCGCGTTCATCAACACCCAAGACAAGCACTGAAAACGGATCTTGGTTACCCAAAGTAATTCCTTCTGCTCGCTTCTCAGATAATTCGCGGTCAATCGGTTTATACATAGCTTTCAACGTTGACGTCAAGTCAAAATAGACATTCAATGCAAAACCGCCGATTATTAGGCTGATTACTGCAATGACCCATGGCCATTTTCTACGTTTCTTAATTTTCTTCATATCTGCTCGATTCATTATAGTTCCTCCAGTAGGTGTCATTCGAAAAAGTGTACCAGGATATAGACGCTCAACCTTACGTCTAAGTTTCAATTAGATTAAGAAAGATCCAGCTAGATTAGTAAGGCTTCTAGTTTTTGACAGTTTAGAGCCTGGAATTTAATCGAATACAATTCGCATCAGTAATTAAATAAGTGTTGAAACAGCATTGTAATGTAGAAACTCTGCTGCTATAATTCGTATACTTAGTTATGAAATGTTTGGTTATTTTTACAAGCAAAGCATTATAAAATTCACAACGGTGTTTAATGAAGGAGAGACTGCATTGGAAGATAAGACACGATTACGCCTCGTTTTGACGGGGATTTTATTGGGAATATTAATGGCTGCAATGGATAATACAATTGTAGCGACAGCGCTCGGTTCAATATTGGGAGATTTGGGCGGTGTGGACAGCTACATTTGGATTACGTCTGCTTATGCAGTAGCTGTACTTGCGGGTATGCCGATTTTCGGAAAGTTATCCGATATGTATGGACGAAAAAGGTTCTTTTTATTTGGTATCATTGTTTTCTTAGTTGGGTCTGCTCTTTGTGGGCTTGCACAAACGGTTCCGCAGCTTGCGGTATTCCGGGCGATCCAAGGAATTGGGGGAGGGGCATTATTACCAATTGCATTCACTATTGTCTTTGATGTATTTCCTCCTGAACAGCGTGGTAAAATGACAGGCCTTCTTGGTGCTGTATTTGGCGCTTCAAGTGTTCTAGGTCCTTTGCTAGGCGCATGGATTACGGAATCAATAAGCTGGCACTGGGTATTTTACGTCAATATTCCAATCGGCGCGATTTCTTTATTCTTGATCATTCGCTATTATAAAGAAGCTGCACAACCGATCAAGCAGACAATCGACTGGCTAGGAGCAATTACACTTGTTACAGCTGTCGTCAGCCTGATGTTTGGGCTTGAATTGGGCGGGAAAAAGTTTGAGTGGTTATCATGGCAAAGTATTACCCTCTTTAGTATATTTATTGTCTTTTTTATTGTCTTCATATGGGCTGAAACGAGAGCAAAAGAACCGATTATTTCATTTTGGATGTTCAAGAACAGACTTTTTGCTTCATCCCAGGCCCTGGCATTCTTATATGGTGCTACATTTATTGGCCTGACAATTTTCATCCCTCTTTTTGTGCAGGCTGTATACGGTGGATCTGCCACAAATGCGGGAATTATTCTTATGCCGATGCTTCTTGGTTCGGTCGCTGGAAGTGCACTTGGGGGAATATTGCAGACGAAAACATCGTATCGCAATATCATGGTGATCTCGGTTATCGCTTATTCAATCGGTATGGTGTTAATGAGCACAATCACACCTGATACATCACGAATCGCATTATCCCTATTTATGGTACTTGTTGGATTTGGCGTAGGGTTTTCATTTTCATTATTGCCCTCTGCGTCGATGCATGAAATGGACTACCGCTATAGGGGATCGGCTAACTCAACGAACTCGTTTTTCCGTTCGTTAGGCCTTGCCCTCGGGATTACCATCTTCGGTGCGATTCAAACGAAATTGCTAACAAGTGAAATGACCACTGGTTTTGCGAAACTTGGCGGAAACGGGCAGGGCGGTCCGGAATCACTTGGAAATATCCAAACGGTATTTCAGCCAGAAGCTCGCGCCAACATCCCCCCAGATATATTGGATGTGATTGTAAGTGCAATGTCTACATCAATTTCAGCCACATATCTCTGGTCACTTATACCAGTTGGAATTGCAGTTATTGCCGTTTTCTATATGGGTAATGAAAGACTAGATGTAACTAAAAAACAGTAAAACAGTAAAGCTGTCACATCCATTTTTTACAATGGGCGCGACAGCTTTTCTTTGATTTATGACAGTTGTTACTACAACTAGTTTCGTTTGAAGCGACTGGTTTTCTTGGATTTTAACCGTTGTATTCTGTCGTCTACTTCTTGTTCCATTTCAGCTGTTTTTCCTTCATCTACTTGGAATGAAATGATTTCATCACCTTGGATTTCAACTGAAAACCATGTGCCAGCCTTGCTGTCAATTGGGAGCGTGTTTATGTCGACATGGAATTCTTTCTGCAATTTTTCAACTAAAAGAAGTGCTTTATCGTCGTCTGTGAACCGATCGAGATATGCTAAATACATAATTATCCTCCTATGCACGCAATGCCTTGCGTGAGAATGTCGGTAATCCGGGCAGGTCCGATGCCTTTTATTTTACTAAGATCGTCAACTGATTGGTAAGGGCGGAGTTGGATCAAATCTTGTGAACGGGCGGGACCGATGTGGATAATGCGCTGTACCTCCACTTCACTTGCTGAGTTGATATTAACACATGAGGCACTTGAAACTGGCTGTGTCTCATTTTTTGGTTCAGGTGTAGGTACAACTTCAGTTTCTACTTCAGGTGGTGTGTGCTTTATAGTCCCTTGGTTATTTGTATGGACGCTAAAAGTCTTGCCATCTGTTTCGACAATAACTGTTCCATGAATATCCGTTCCATAAACAAGAACACCGCTTTTTTCAAGCCGATTAATCGTTTCGATATGCGGATGTCCGTATTGATTGTCAACACTTGCCGAATAAATCGCTATATCTGGTTGAACGGCCTTTAGAAAACTATCGGTTGTTGATGTTTTCGAGCCATGGTGACCAACTTGTAAAATATCTGCCTTTAGGTTTGCACCACTACTAAGCATTTCACTTTCTGCTTCCTCTTCACTGTCACCAGTAAAGAGGAAGGAAATCTCTCCGTATTGTAAACGAATCGCAATCGAATTGTTATTTGTATCGCCTGACAGCGATTTCGGATGAAGTACTGCAACCTCTAGCGGCCCAATGTCGAATACATCGCCAACCTCCGGCTCATAGTAATCTACGTTATTGTCTTCAATTGCAGCAAGTGCACTCGTGAAAACTTGCGAATTCGTAGTTTCACCATTCATCCATACTTCTGATACATCAAATGTACGGATGATTTTATCCAGTTGCCCAATGTGATCTGCATGGGGATGCGTAATCGCGACAATATCGATGTCTGTTATGTTGTGGGCTTGAAGATAGGACACAACTTCTGTGGAGCTCCAATCTCCGGTATCGATGAGTACTGCAAATGCTTCATCACCCTGGTTGTATTCAATCAATGTGGCGTCTGCCTGTCCGACATCTATGTAATGAACTTTCATCTTCGAGAGCGGTAGATTTTGCTGTTCAATGGAATCTGCATTCTCCACTTCAACAACTTTGTTCTGTTCTTCGTTTGCTTGTTCTTCTACTAATTCGGGATCCCCATTTACATTATCAGGTATAGGTGACTGTGTTGTACTTTGACCGCAACCTGCAAAAACAAGTAAACCCGCGATTAAATAAAGACTGGTAAATATATTCTTAATCATTTTTTCTCCTCTATCATTCGGGTATTTTCTTACTAGTATAGTGTAGCAGACATAGGTGCTGTGGATAACATTGTTATTATGTGATAAATTAATGGGATTTAATACCAACGACCAAGCGTTCATACTTTGTACAAGCATATCCAATAATTCCACCTGTTATAATAGCTCATCAGCCCTTATAATAGAAGTATATTCTAAAAGGAGTTGTCGTAGGCTTGAAGCATGTTTCGAAGTTTGCAACAAAGATTATGGTTCTCGTCCTCTTAGTCACTGGAACAGTAGCAAGTGTGGGGTGGTACTTCTTTGATGCAAATAAAGGAATCGCAGTATCGTTTTCCGAATTGGAAAAGACAATTCAAGCTCAAAACAATCAAGTTGTATCGCTTAAAGAAACGTCGAACGGAACATTATACTTACAGACGAAAGATGAGAAATACGTAACTCAAGTTCGTCCTGAAAGCCAGTTAGTCGAACAATTAGTCGAAAAATATAATATATCATATAACTATTCCGATCAAAGCAAATTTAGTAGTTTATTGTTCGGAGGAGTGTTCATTACGCTGCTCATTACATTAATAGTGCTTCATAAAAAAGGAAAGATCGGCGTAGGTGCCTCTTCTATGAAAAATAGCGCATCTAAATCGACGCCTTTACCCGATATAACATTACAAGATATTGGTGGGCTTCCTGAAGAAATGAAGGAAGAGATTTTACAGACGTTATCTATTGTGAAAGATCCGAAACGGTCGGCCCAAGTTGGTATTCAGCCACCTAACGGGATTCTTTTATATGGTCCACCCGGTACAGGGAAGACTTTACTTGCACAAGCAATTGCGCGCGAAATAGGTGCAACCTTTTTTTCGTCCAGCGGGTCAGCGTTCACAGAACTATTTGTTGGTGTAGGTGCTTCCCGTGTACGATCTCTGTTTGAAAATGCAAGAAAGCAACGACCAGCAGTCATATTTATTGATGAAGTCGATGCACTTGCAGGTAAACGGAAAACACATGGTGGGGAAGAAGCGGAAAAAACATTAACGGAACTTCTTGTTCAGCTAGATGGTGGCAATAATAACGACGGTGTGCTATTCATTGCAGCAACGAACCGAAAAGATATGTTAGATGAAGCTTTTCTTCGTCCAGGTCGAATCGATTATTCATTCCAAGTACCCTTACCTGATACGACTGGAAGAAGAGAAATTATTGATATTCACACGAGAGGTAAGCTGTTGGCTGATGAAGTCTTTGCTGCATTAGATACTCTTGCCGAAAGTACATCAGGATTTTCAGGAGCTGAACTGAGTTCTCTCTTTAAAACAGCGAGCAGAAGAGCAATTCGAGATGGACGTGAACAAATTGCTAAGAGTGATCTTGACTTTGCAATTGACCGCACCATTCTTGGAAGCGCCTCCCGTTCGATGAATGACCCGGAGACGAAGAGAAGAGTAGCCATTCATGAATCCGGTCACGCGCTAGTAGCTGCAGTAACAAAGCCTGGTTCAGTAAGGAAAGCAACAATTATTCCACGCGGCCAAGCACTTGGGTATGTAGCACCGATTCAGAAAGAGCTTCACTTGTCTACGTATAGTGAATTATTAGACCAAGTCAGTATGATCCTTGCTGGTGGCGTTGCCGAACGAATATATCTTGGCGAACACAGTATTGGCGTAAGCGGCGATGTTCAACAAGCGAAAGAAATCATCGAGCGCATGGTTGATACAGGTTTATTACAAAACGGCTTCACGCTAACTTTCAATAAAAGCGAGAAAGAAGCGAAGATGCAAATTCTTTTTGATGAAGCACTTCGCAAAACAGAAAACCTCATTAAAGAACACGCGTCAGAATTCAAACAGTTGGTGGATCTATTAATGCAAAAGGAAACACTGGACGGCTCAGAAATACAACAGATTGTTAGCAGGCACGTAGTCGAAATATAAATGTGTTAAAAAAAGTAATCAACGGGAGAGGCATTTGCCTCTTCTTTTTTTATGCAGTAGAAAACGATAGGAAGCCGTTTGGTTGAGCTTTCATCAGTAGAATTTGTTAGCCGACTATATCTGTAAGGCGAACGATCATATATGCTACTCAACCAATCATAAGTCAGCCCTGACCGATCATATATGCTACTCAACCAATCATAAGTTAGCCCCGACCAATCCTATATACTACTTAACCAATCATAAGTCAGACTCAACCAAGCATATCTATAAAAATCATCCCATTCCCTAGCGTTTGAATCCACAAGTTCGTTCTAATTTCCTCCCGTTCCTCCTACAGTGTAACAAGGCATAGAAATGGGGGAGATTATCTATGTTAATAGATGGAGTTTTTTCAGGAGGAGGATTAAAAGGATTCGCGTTAGTTGGGGCTTATCAAGTCCTCGAAGAAAAGGGGTATCGATTTCATCGTGTAGCTGGAACGAGTGCGGGCGCAATTCTTGCCAGTTTCATTGCGGCTGGTTATTCGGCTAAGGAAATTGAAAAGATGCTGGATGAACAAGATTTTCAGGTGCTTCTTGATCCACGGAAGACAATAATTCCTTTACCGTTAATGAAATGGTTTCAACTGTATTGGCGACTTGGTTTATACCAAGGTAATGCTTTGGAGAATTGGTTTTTAGAAAAATTAGCAGCAAAAGATGTCTATACATTTTCAGATTTACCGCCGGGAAAACTAAAGCTTGTTGCTTCGGATTTAACGAATGGAAAAATGATTGTGCTTCCCGACGATTTGGAGGGCTATGGAATATCAGCAGAAACGTTTCCAATTGCTCGTGCATTACGCATGAGTTGCGGAATTCCATTTTTCTTCGAACCGGTACGATTAAAAGTAGGGAAGGGAGAGACGATTGTTGTGGATGGGGGGGTGTTGAGCAACTTCCCTATGTGGATATTTAACGACGAAGGTGGAAATACAGAACGTCCAGTCCTTGGTTTGAAGTTAAGTCGTAGCCAAGAAGAAATGCCGGGACATAAAATTGACAATGCCTTAGATTTATTTGAAGCCCTTTTTTCGACGATGAAAAATTCGCATGATGAAAGGTATATTTCGCGAAAGCATGAAAGAAATATCATTTTCATCCCAGTTGATGATTATAGTGCAACCCAATTTGATATGGATCAAGAAACAAAAGAGGGACTTATAGAAGCGGGACGCAACAGCACGATTCAATTTTTGAAAACATGGTGAAAAATACCGGGTACCAAAACGATTATGAGTCGTTTCGGTACCCGGTACTTTTTTTTAGAGCTTAGGAAACTATAAAATCTCGTACTATGAATAACCTGCGAAATAGGCTATTTCACGTCTAGACTCTAGTGCCTAGGGGCTTGCACTTTTGTTTACTTTAAAATTAGTTTTTTGCCCATTCAGTATGGAAATGGCCTTCTTTATCCAGGCGTTCATAGGTATGTGCGCCAAAATAATCGCGTTGAGCTTGGATAAGATTGGCCGGTAATGTCTCCGTACGGTAACTATCATAGTAAGCCAATGCACTTGAGAGAGCAGGAATTGGAATCCCATGTTGAGTGGCTACGGCTACTACTTCGCGAAGCGAATTCTGATAGTCTCCTACTATTTCTTGGAAATAGGAATCAACTAAAAGGTTTGGCAAGTCACTGTTAGTATCAAATGCCTCTTTGATATTCTGTAAGAACTGGGCACGAATGATACATCCTCCACGGAAAATCATGGCTACTTCTCCGTAAGGGATTTTCCAATCATACTCCTCAGATGCTGCACGCATTTGCGCAAAACCTTGGGCATATGAACAAATTTTACTCATATATAAAGCTTTACGAATCGCTTCAATCAACTCTTTTGGATCACCTACATACTTTTTCAGTTCAGGACCTTTTAGTAGTTTACTTGCTGCAACGCGCTCTCCCTTAATAGAAGAAATAAATCGTGCAAATACGGACTCTGTGACGATTGGAAGGGACACGCCTAAGTCTAACGCATTTTGGCTAGTCCATTTTCCTGTGCCTTTTTGTCCGGCTACATCTAGAATTTGATCAATGAGCGGTTTCCCAGTTTCTTCATCCATCTTTGTGAAAATATCTGCTGTGATTTCAATGAGATAGCTGTCGAGTTCTCCTTTGTTCCATTCTGAAAATATTTCATGCAACTCCTGCGCTTCAAGACTAAGTGCATGTTTCATGATGAAATAGGCTTCGGAAATCAGTTGCATATCGCCATATTCAATGCCATTATGAACCATTTTCACATAATGTCCTGCTCCATCAAGACCCATATATGCACTGCAGGGAATGCCGTCAACTTTTGCCGAAATAGCATCAAGAATGGGCTTCACTTGTTCGTAAGCTTCTTTTGAGCCTCCAGGCATAATCGATGGGCCGTTACGAGCTCCTTCTTCTCCACCAGAAACACCTGCACCAATGAAATGTATGCCTGATTCTTTTAAGGTTGCTGTACGTCTATTCGTATCTTTAAAGAATGTATTTCCTCCATCGATAAGAATATCCCCTTGTTGAAGATGAGGGACAAGGGACTGGATCACTGTATCTGTTGTTTCCCCGGCTTTAACCATTAATAAGATCTTACGTGGGACTTCTAGCGAAGCGACTAGATCTTCAATGCTGTAGCTACCATGAATAGCTTTATCTTTCGCTTCTTTGTTGGAAAATTCATCTGTTCGATCTGTCCAATAATCATAGACAGCTACCGAATAGCCTTTACTTTCGATGTTTAGCGCAAGGTTCATCCCCATTACGCCCAAACCAATAACGCCCATTTGTTGTTTGATCATATTTTACTCTCATTCCTTTGTATACGTTATTTGATTTTATCTAAGCGACTTTCTAAACTTTGTTTTTCTACTTCAAAACCAGACTTGCCAAGTAGCGCAAACATATTCTGTTTATAAGCTTCTACCCCTGGTTGGTCAAATGGATTTACCCCGAGCAATGTTCCACTTATTGCACAAGCCTTTTCGAAGAAATATATCATTTCCCCAAAGGTAAATTCATTGAGTTCATCCAACTCAATAAGCAAGTTTGGAACACCTCCATCAATGTGAGCGAGGGCAGTACCCAGTGCAGCTTTCTTATTTACCTCATCCAATGTTTTTCCTGATAGGAAATTCAAACCGTCAATATTGTCTATATCATCTTGAATCGTTCGTTCAATTTGGGGCTTTTTTATCTGTAGGACTGTTTCAATGAAAAGACGACGCCCTTCTTGTATATACTGACCCATCGAATGTAAATCCGTTGTAAAATTAACTGATGCAGGGAAGAGTCCTTTTTCATCTTTACTTTCACTTTCTCCAAAGAGCTGCTTCCACCATTCAGCTACATAATGTAGACCAGGTTCATAATTCACAAGTAATTCAATTGATTTCCCTTTATTATAGAAAATATTTCTTACCGCTGCATACTGGTAACTTTCATTCGTTGCGAGAACGGGATCATCGTATTTGATATAGGCGGCTTTTGCTCCTGCCATCATTTTGTCAATATCGAGACCGGCTACTGCGATTGGAAGTAAGCCAACAGGCGTCAGAACTGAGTACCGCCCACCTATGTTATCCGGAATAACAAATGATTCATAACCTTCTTCGTAAGCAAGGTTTCGAAGTGCACCTTCATTTTGATCAGTAGTTACATAAATTCTACTTCTTGCCTCTTCTTTTCCATACTTTTGTTCCATATATTCACGGAGAATACGGAATGCTAAAGCGGGTTCTGTTGTTGTACCTGATTTGGAAATAACATTTATAGAAACGTCTTTCCCTTCTAACACATGTAGTAAATGTTCGATGTAGGTAGAACTGATATTTTGTCCAGCAAAGTATACTTCCGTATTACCTTTGATTTGGTTATGAAACGTATGTGATAATGCTTCAATTGCTGCTTTAGACCCCAGATAAGAACCTCCAATACCAATAACAACTAGCACGTCTGACTGTTGTTGAATTCGTTTAGCAGCTATCTTCACCCTGGTAAACTCCTCTGTATCATAGGTAACTGGCCAGTCAACCCATCCTAAGAAATCAGAACCTGGTCCTGTTTGTTGATGGATTTGGTTATGAGCTTGTTTTACAAATCCGCTTAGATTTTCAAGTTCACTATTTTTCATGAACGATAAAACATTGGTGTAATCAAATGAAACTGTCATTTTTTTATCTCCTTTGGACTTTATCTTTTATTTACCACCAATTAAATTGATTGGATTGCAATAGTTGATTGGCTGCTTCTGGACCTGTAGAGCCAGCAGGGTAAGGATATAAAGGCAACATATCCTCCTGAAATGCCTCCAAAATCGGTTGGATCCACTTCCATGATAATTCGACTTCTTTCCAATGGGCAAAGAATGTTTTATTACCGAGCATTGCATCAAATAGAAGTAGTTCATATGCTTCTGGTTGGTCTTTAGAATTGGTCGAGTGGTTCATATAAACAGGATAAAAACGGTTACTAGAAGGATTTTTCATATTCACCCTTAAAGATATACTTTCGTTTGGACTAATCTCGAATGTTAATAAATTAGGAGTTATCTCTTCAGTTTGAAGTGCATTTGATTCTTCTACCTTATTCTTTAACTCAAAGACAATTCGTGTAGACTTCTTATCCATCCGCTTCCCCGTGCGTATATAAATTGGGATTCCATTCCAAGACGGATTATCAATATATAGACGCGCTGCGAAATAAGTATCATTCATTGAAGAGTCATTCACCCCGGGCTCCTCTTTATAGCCAGCAACTGGTGTATCAAGAATCGCTCCAGATTCGTACTGTCCACGAACAACATCCAGGTAAACTTTATCTTTAAGAATTGGTCGAAGAGATTCTATGATTTCCATTTTCTTGATTTCGTTTTCTTTGGTCGTTACTTCCCCGGGGAGGTGCAGTGCTGTCATCATCACTAACTGAAAAAGGTGGTTCTGAACCATATCACGTAAGGCTCCAGCCTGATCATAATAATCAGCTCGTGTTTCTACCCCAACCGTTTCACTTGCTGTGATTTGAACATTGGAAATTTGTTTATGATCTAATAAAGCTTCTAATGCTGGGTTGGCTAGTACTAAGGTTTCAAAACTTTGGACCATTGGTTTTCCAAGATAGTGGTCGATTCTATAGATTTCTTTTTCGCTGAAGGCTTTGCTCAAAGTATCATTCAATTGCTGTGCCGATTTCAGGTCACTTCCAAACGGTTTTTCAACAATGATTCGCTTCCAGCCTAAAGTTTGACTTATACCATTTGCGTAAAGATTTGACGTAATAACATCAACCAACTTCGGTGCGACAGACAAATAGAAAAGTCGGTTTTCTGGTATATCTAACTCGTTTTCTCTGTTTTTGATGAGTTCGAACAAATTCAGATAGGATCCACGGTCTGTTGCATCAAATGCAAAGTAGCGAAACTTAGTTAGGAAATCTTGCAAACCAGAAGTTTGAACAGCTCTTCTGGAATATAACCGGAGTGCTTTTTCCACTTTAGATTGAAAAAATTCGTTAGAACAATAATATCTACCTAAACCGACTATTGAGATAGAATCCGGCATTTTTCCATCGAGAAATAAATTATATAAAGCAGGAAATAGCTTTCGTTGAGCTAAATCTCCCGTTGCTCCAAATAAAATAAAAGTCATGTCTTGCATGATCCATTCCTCTTGGGATTCCGTTAAACAATGTTTAACATCAAATCTTTCCGAGGGATTTTCGGTATCCATATTCGATTCCCCCTACTTTTACAATTAATATTCCGTTTAAGCTTTGAATGATAATCGCAACAGTTCTCACTATACTAACTGCGATCAATTAATGTAAGTACGCACTTTACCATCATATAGTGACTAAAAGTATACTGTAGCTTGTAATTATAAAAAGAAATGATAAGGAGTGTGAAAATGAAACAGTTGGCTTATGTATATGTTGAATTAAAGAATCACACTGAATCTGCTGTGGCGCTCATTAATGAGAGAGTTGTAATTCGGGGTGTGGATTGTAGAACGCTTGGCGCTTTGGGGATGCCTCTACCGCGCCTGCGTTGGGGAATTCATTATTAACGGAGTTGTGATTTAGAGATGTATGGATTGAAATATAATGTGATTACTATTTGATACTAACTTCATTGAAGAAAGACGCACTACATGCTGCACTAATCTCCGATAATGAAATGAGCTTCCCTATATAGAGACTATATCGCGGGAGGCATCCACAAAGCGTCGAAGCGGTATTGGGATGAATTGTAATTAGTGCTAAGTATCGGGATTTTTTCAGTTGCTTCCCAAAAGTCCTTGTAAAGCACATACGCCGTATTCATTTGTTCAACATATATAGAGGATAGTAATGTCAACAGACACTGAACTCATTTTTTTCAAGAAAACTTAACTTTTTTATAATCAATATATTGACTTAGAGGCAGTAATGAAATGATGAAATCAATTTGTTATCTTGTAACTCCATTACTTAAAAGGATTTTCACAGTATACTATTTGTCTGTATGTGATTTAAAAGTGCGTACTTCACAATTTTGACTTTAGGATATACACTAAGTTTGCACCGAAAAACGAATAAAAGGAGAATGAAAAAATGAAATTACAATTAGCATTAGATCTTGTTAACATCCCAGAGGCCATCGAACTTATTAAAGAAGTAGAGGAATATATCGATATCGTTGAAATCGGTACGCCAGTTATAAACAAAGAAGGACTAAAAGCAGTTGCAGAAGTAAAAGCTGCATATCCTAACCTAGAAGTTCTTGCAGACCTTAAAATCATGGATGCTGCAGGTTATGAAGTAGGTAATGCTTCTGATGCAGGCGCTGACATTATTACTATTCTTGCGCAAGCAGAAGATTCATCTATTAAAGGTGCTGTTGAAGCAGCAAAAAAACTTGGTAAAAAAATATTGGTCGATATGATTGCAGTAAAAGACATTAAAACACGTGCTGCAGAGCTTGATTTGATGGGCGTAGATTATATCTGTGTACACACAGGCTATGATTTGCAAGCAGAAGGTAAAGATTCATTCGCAGACCTACGCACAATTAAAAGCATTGTAAAAAATGCTAAAACTGCTATTGCTGGTGGTATTAAGCTTGAGACATTACCAGAAGTGATTAAAGCACAACCAGATCTAATCATTGTTGGTGGTGGAATCACAAGTAAAGACGACAAAAAAGCAGAAGCTGCACAAATTCAAAAGCTAATTAAAGAAGGCGTGATGGTGTAACATGAACACCACAAGTTACGCAGATGAAATTTTGGCTGAGCTAAAGCGAACCATTAATCTAATTAATAGTGAAGAAGCCGAAAAATTAGTAGAAGGAATTTTATGTGCGAAAAAGGTATTTGTTGCAGGTGGGGGACGATCTGGATTCATGGCTAAGGCATTCGTAATGCGAATGATGCACGTAGGTCTTGATTCGTATATTGTAGGCGAAACGGTAACTCCGAATCTAGAACCAGATGATATTTTCATTGTCGGTTCTGGATCCGGTGAGACCCAAAGTTTGGCTGCAATGACTAAAAAAGCGAAGAGCATTGGTGCAACAGTGGTAGCTGTTACCATTAATCCTGATTCTACAATTGGGAAGTTGGCAGATATTAAAATTGAAATACCCGCCCAAGCAAAAGGGGAAGGCAATAGTGGGAAGTCAATCCAACCGATGGGATCACTGTTCGAGCAATCGCTTCTCTTATTTTATGATGCAGTTATTTTGAGATTTATGGAGAAAAAAGGATTGAATTCTGAAGTGATGTATGGACGACATGCTAATTTGGAATGATATCTCTTACCTATGTACCGAGCCTGTATGGGGATATTTTCGGACTATAAAGGTACTTATTTGTTTCTAGTCCAAAGTGTGCAAACTTTATGTGAGCTAATCGTACAACCAAATCTGCGATGGTTAAAAGAATAAACAAAAGAACTGATTTCGCTTTTTCGAAAAGGAAATCAGTTCTTTTGTTCATTCATACTATCGGTGTACTTTTTTAGTATATCTATCCTGTAACCAAAGTTGCTTTACTAGACAGCTAACTGAATAACATGCGAGGATAGTTAGGTATTGCAATGTGCAAAGCAGGAAAGGAATTAAAAGAGAGCGCTGATTATCGAATAGGAAATAGTTAATGATTTAGTTTTTAATAAAGTCTGTATATGATTGAATTCAAAGTACGTACTTTTTTCATACATAGTGGTGAAAAGTATACTATGATAGAGAATGGAGGTGGAGTAAATGCCGAACTTAGGGGAGAAAGCGTTTAATTGTGAAAAAGAATTGACGCTTGCTATTATTGGCGGCAAGTGGAAAATGCTTGTGTTATGGCATCTTGGCAAGGAAGGAACTAAACGCTTCGGTGAATTAAAGACCCTCATACCTGGTATCACCCAACGGATGCTTGTAAATCAATTGCGTGAACTTGAAGACCATTTGATTGTCCATCGCGAAGTATATGCTGTTGTTCCTCCAAAAGTTGAGTATTCACTTACTGAACATGGTAGAAGTCTTATGCCAATTCTAGAAACAATGTATGAATGGGGTAAAGATTATATGGAGAATGTCTTGGAAGTGAAAACTGACGACCTATAAATGGGTACGTCAGTTTTTTGATTTAAGAAGACTTATGCAAATCACTGATACAATACGACGCCTTTCTACATATGGTATATAAGTACTTATGATTTTAGAAAGGGTGATAATAACAATGGATTCCTACAAAAGAAAATATCCCTACAAGAAGAAACAACCCAACATTCTGTTCTTAATGGTTGATCAGGAACGCTTTCCATCGGTTTATGAAACAAAGGAATTGAAGGAATGGCGAAAAGAAAATTTAGTTGTGCAAGAATTACTACGGAAGAATGGTATGGAGTTTTATAATCATTATGCTGGGAGTACAGCCTGCTCACCAAGCCGGGCAACATTATATACTGGACAATATCCTTCGCTTCACGGCGTTACTCAAACGCCAGGTGCTGCTAAGGGATCATTTGACCCAGATGTATTTTGGCTTGATCCAAACACTGTTCCAACGATGGGGGATTACTTTCGATCTGCAGGATATGATACATTTTGGAAAGGGAAATGGCATGCTTCAGACGAGGATATCTTAATCCCGGGCACGCATAATGCATTACCTAGCTATAATCCAGCAACTGGCGTTCCAAATAAAGAGCAAGAAAAAATATATGAAAAAGCGAACCGACTCGAAAACTTTGGATACTCCGATTGGATTGGACCGGAACCCCATGGCGCAGATCCTCGAAATTCCGGTTCGTCTGCGGGAATAGGCACAAGTGGGCGGGATGAAGTGTACGCTGCTGAAACAGTAAAGCTTATCGAATCCCTACATGAAATTTCAAAGTGTACGAATAACACGACACCTTGGTTTATAAAGTGCTCCTTCATAAACCCTCATGATATTGCGTTATATGGAGTGCTATCCGCAGTTTCCCCGAATTTCAATTTTGAAGTCGACCCAACTCTCCCATACATCCCACCGGCACCAACAGTAGGGGAATCATTGTTTACTAAACCATCTGCTCAGGAAAGCTATCGTGTTACGTATCCAAAAGCATTACAACCGATAATTGACAATAATTTTTATCGTCAATTGTATTACAGCTTACAAAAAAAGGCCGACAATGAAATGCTTAAGGTCCTAACCGCACTTCAAAACTCAAGTTTCTATGACAACACAATCATTGTATTCACGTCTGATCATGGAGAACAACTTGGAGCGCATGGCGGCCTCTGTCAAAAGTGGTATAATATGTATGAAGAATCGATTCATGTCCCATTAATCATTCATAATCCAACCCTATTCAGAGGAGCTAAATGTACAAATATGCTAACAAGCCATGTCGACATACTTCCAACATTGCTGGGACTAACGGGAATAAACGTAGACTTAATCCGTGAAAATCTTTCAAAAGATCACACCGAAGCACTTCCGTTAGTTGGTAGAAATTTGACTCCATTATTTTATGGGCATGAAAGGTTTTTTGGTGCAAATGAACCACTCTATTTCATGACAGATGATGATGTATTCAAAGGTTTACATCAAACAAATGCAATCACGGGCAAACCCTATAAATCGGTTGTTGAGCCGAATGACATCGAGGCGGTGATTACTAGGCTTGAAACTGGAATAGATAAGAGTGATGAGATATGGAAATTCGCCCGTTATTTTGACAACCCAAAGTTTTGGACGAATCCAGGATCTAGTGATACAGTCATAACCGAACAAAATGGTTGTTATGAGCCGATAACAAAAACAGAACCGGTTCCGGAGCAATATGAGCTCTACAATCTTACTAAGGATCCACTAGAAAAAACAAACCTTGCCGATCCAGCATTTGCAACAATCGAATCGGCTATTATTCAACGCGTGTTAACAAAGGTGCTTGAAGAGCAGTGCAGAAAAAAAAGACTGACGCCAGCGAGTGGGAAAGTTCCTGGCATGCCGAATTGCAGTAAGGGTGAATAATTAGTAGGTGAGAAGCACAACTATGGGTAAGGAAATAAATCTTATTTGTTTCTATATCTGGTACTTTTTCTTGATAGTTTTTCACACAAATAGTAATTAATAAGCCAGCGATTCAGTCGATTAATCCGACTGAACCGCTGGCTTGTTTATAATTAATTCGTTCACAAAGTACTACTGAAAAGTCCCATCTGCGTTTACTTTTTGGGAAGAGGAGCACCATTCATGGGGCCAATGTAAAAATCTAGGGAAAAAGCGTTAAGTTAGTGCTCCTATCTTCTTCTCTATTCGAGCAAATGATTTGAAACTTATTAGTGTAGCTATATATGCAAATACGCTACCAGTAAATAGTGGGATAATCCCAGGGAAAAGTGTAGAGACAAAGTAGATACCACCGGCTAAAGCGCCAATAGTGATGACTTCGATCGGAGATGTAATTGCGATTAAGAAAGACTGTTTGATGTATTGAAAGAACTTTAAGTTGAAATGTACATAGACTGGGAAGAAAAATAGTAATGTGATGATGCTTGAAATAAGTATGAAAATTAGTACGGGGAATAAAAACTGTAATTCACCACTATTTAACTGTAAGAAATAAAAATTGAAATAAAAGCAGTAGCTAATGACTAGAAAAATAAGTCCAAAACCATTTGTCTTTAAAAAGTCAGTCCGAAATAAAGTCCAAAACATAGGAAGTATTTTGAATTTCTCTTCACTTCGAATTAATTTACGGACAACTGCAAACATGGCAGCTGTAGCTGGAAAGATACCGAAAGCGATTAAGCCAACTAATGTAAAAAAAATCCAAAGCAAATTAATATAAGCTAACTCGATCATTCTATAAGAAATTCTATTAAATTTTTCCCAACCAACCATGTCTATCACCTCTCAATAGTTAACTATATATTAAAAACATTGAAATTAGCAACCATTAATATACACAAATATGGAAGGATTTTAAAAAATTAATAATCGCATGTCCCCAATTAAAGACGCTTTAGAGACTTGTCTCTTGATGAGAAATAATGTAATCTGATAAAAATGGACGCGCAATTCAATTACTTCAGTCTATTTAATTGTTTTGAAAAGGTAATCACAAGTATTTTTGTTAACTGTAGTAGAGAAAGTTTGAAGGAGTACTCAAAAGATTCTTACCCAATCGGTTTAGAGCCGAGAAAAGTATATTGTGCAGTGAGAGTCGCTACCGAATTGCAAAGGGAGGTAATTCATATTGTAGTTTAATAGACCAATTATAACTAAATCAAATCAATATAATTTGAGAGGGGTTATTTAGATGAGAAGAATTGGATTTTTTCTATTATTACTATTACTTGGAGCTTTAATTGTAGGATGTAGTTCTACTGATACTGACACTGGCGCTGAAAAAGAAGAAACTGGTGAAGAAAAACCAGAAGTGGTGGGAGAAGAAACAGAAAAGGAAACGGGGCTCTCTGGTGAAATAACAGTTTGGGCACATCCATTTACCGGCGATCAAGAAACTGAGGGCGCGATGTGGGATGAAGTCATCGCTTCTTATGAAGAGCAAACAGGTGTGAAAGTAAATTTTGAACAGATACCATGGGCCAATCGTGATCAAAAAGTACTTACAGCTTTAGCAGCAAACAATGGTCCTGATGTGTTTTACGTAATACCTGATCAGATGCCACAGTACGCTGATGCGGGTATGTTACTAGCGTTAGATCCCTATTTAGAAGGCTTTGATATTGATGATTTTGTAGATACAGCGTTAGTTTCTACAACTTGGAAAGATGAGTTATATGGACTGCCAATCTTACAAGAAGCCTACACATATTTATATAATGTCGATGTAATCAAAGCGATTGGTGAAGATCCTGCAAATTTACCTGCAACTTGGGAAGATTTTGAAAAGTGGGCTGAAAAAGCAAAAGACAAGGGCTTTTATGCAACAAGTTTTCAAGGTGGAGGATCAATGAATGGAACGTTATATCCATTCCTATGGCAAGCTGGCGGAGATGTTATTACGGCAGATAATGAAGTATTAATTAACAATGAAGCAGGAGTGGAAGCATTTGAGTTCATCAATAAAATGTATAACGAGGGCTGGATTCCGAAAGATTCAATTACTGCATTAGAACATGATGCACTATGGGAAGGCGGAAAAATGTTAGCAGTTCAAGGTTCAGGTATTTCAGTAAGTCGTATGTTAAGTCAAAACCTTTTTGAATTCGTTATTGCTCCACCAATGAAAAATAAGGAACAATTAACATATGGAACAACAGGGATGTTTGTAGCGCCAATTAATACGGATAATCCAGCAGCTGCAGCAGAATTTATCAAAGTCGTGACGGATTCGGATAATCAGAAGAAATTTAACACAGTCACACAGTATATCCCTACTAGAGAATCAGCTAAAGATATCTTTGGAGAGCAAAAATATCTTGCACAGCTAGCGGATTATACACAATTTGCATTACCGGGAGTTATCCATCCAGAAGGACGTACAATCATGCCGTTAATACAAGCTGAACTTCAAACAATGATGGAAGGGAAGAAAACACCAAAAGAAGCAGCAGATGCCGCCGCAAAAGCGATTGAAGGTAAGATCGGCAAATAAAATGTTAGTAAAGCAGAGAGTTTGATCAATAAACGATCAAGCTCTCTGTTACTAACTTACATATGAAAGGGTGATTACACTGAGTAATGCAGTAGCTTCTAAAAAGAGTAAATTGCCACTGGGAGAAAGAGTGAAGCGTGAGTGGAACCGTAATGCTATCGTATATATCTTTCTCATCCCTGTTTTAATCCATTTCATAATCTTTCAGATATATCCTTTTGCATTGAGCTTTTATTTAACATTTATGGATTGGAAAGTAATTGGTGACCCGGAATTTGTAGGACTTAAACATTGGAAGTACTTCTTGACCGATTCATTGGCGTGGAAAGCTATTTGGAATACAGTGAAATTTTCAGCATATTATATTGTGCCAACGATGGGCTTAGGGTTAATTTTAGCGTTAATTATCAATTCGGGTGTTAAATCAGCAGGATTTTTTAAAGGAATCTTTTTCTTGCCAGTGGTCACTTCATTCGTAATTATTGCCGGGATCTGGGGTTGGTTATTTAGAGGTACAGAGGCGGGAATGATCAACTACTTGCTTAGTTTTATTGGTATCGAACCACAATTGTTTTTATCTAATTCTAGCCAAGCCCTAGCTGTTTTAGCGGGATTGAGTATATTTAAAGTTGCCGGAAGTACGATGATTTATTACTTTGCTGGACTTCAGTCGATTGATCGACAATTGTATGAGGCGGCACGAATTGATGGGGCATCATCATTTAAAATATTTTGGACGATAACATTTCCATTATTAAAGCCCATTCACTTTTTTGTCGCAATAACAACAACAATCGGTTCGTTCCAAATTTTCGATTCAGCTTATTTATTAACAGGTGGAGGTCCGAATTATGCTACGACAACCATTGTATATTATTTGTATGAACAAGGATTTACAAGTCTTAACTTAAGTTATGCAGCTGTACTTTCTTATGTATTATTTTTTATTATCCTAGTTATCTCGCTTATACAGAGAAAATATTTAGGACAAGAATCGAATAATTACTAATGTGTAGATGACCGCAGAAAGGAGATTGAAAAAATGCTTAAAAAAATGATCTCGTATATAGCGTTAATTGTTTTGGGATTTTGTTTTCTATTGCCGTTTCTTATTATGATTTTAGGATCTTTTAAGGATGTTCAATATGCACAATTAGATCCATTATTCTGGATACCGGACCATCCTACAATGAAAAACTATTTATATATAATGAGAGACGGAATATTTATCAGATGGATTTTCAACTCTGTTATTATTACCGTCATTCCAGTAGCGAGTCAAATGATATTTTGTGCGGTTTTAGGCTATATTTTTGCGAAGAAGAAATTCCCAGGACGAGAAATCGTATTTTGGGTTTTCATGGCAGTTATCATGATTCCGCAGCAACTATTAATTATACCTAAATTCATTATGTTCTCTGATTTCGGTTGGATAAATACTTATTGGGCATTGATTGTTCCAGAGTTATGGGGAATTATGGGTGTATTTTTAGTTAGACAATTTCTACAAAATATACCGAATGATTTGGAAGAAGCTGCATATATTGACGGGGCGAATGATATACAAATATTTTTCAAAGTCATTTTGCCACTTTCGATACCTGTTGTAGCTACAGTGGGAACATTTTCATTTATTTCAAACTGGAATGATTTATTCCAACCACTGATTTACTTAACACAAGAGAAAATGTTCCCAGTGACGCTTGGTTTAGCTTCAATGCTTGGGAAAGAAGGGAACTTTGGTATTGAAATGGCTGGTTCGACAGTTTCTTTTATACCGACTTTCCTCATATTCCTATTCTTCCAGCGTTACTTTACGGAAGGAATTCAAATGTCAGGATTGAAATAAACTGTCCCACTGAATAAGCTTCGGCTCTAGAGGATGCCTTCTGTCATAAGCCAAGCAGTTTCGCCGCTAGTCTTAGAGATTTAGCTGCCTCTTGTAAAGCGTCTTCGCTCAGTGTATATAAGGTATTCATTTGTTCAACTTATATAGGTGAAAATGATTAGAAAGGAGTGGAGGATACCGTTTGTACTTTGAAAATCGGCATTATTGGGCTAGATACATCGCATGTGTTGGCATTTACCAAGTTATTAAATGATCCGAGTGAAAGATACCATGTGCAAGGTGGAAAAGTAGTGATTGCTTTTCCAGGAGGATCACCTAATTTCGAGCTTAGCATGTCCCGGATTGACGGCTTTACTAGAGAACTCAGGGATAGCTTTGATGTTGAAATCGTGGATTCTATTGAGGAAGTTGCGCATGAAAGTGATGCGATTTTGTTGGAATCAGTCGATGGGACAGTGCATCATGAGCAATTACAAAAGCTTGTTGCGTTTAAAAAACCTGTTTTTATCGATAAACCTTTTAGTCTAAGTTCAAAAGTTGCTATCGCCATGATTCAATTAGCTGAGGGCAATCAGACACCCATTATGAGTACATCTGCGCTACGTTATGCAGAAAATTTAACAAACGTTCTTAGAATTTCGGATAGAGGAAGAGTTATAGGTGCTGATTGTTTTGGACCCATGGAACTACTGGATAAACAACAAGGCTTTTTTTGGTATGGGATTCATATGATAGAGATGCTGTTTACTATTCTAGGTCAAGGCGCAAAGTCGGTAACGACCATAACAGACAAAGAACATGACGTTATTACAGGTGTTTGGAAGGATGGGCGTATAGGAACGGTTAGAGGTAATCGAAAAGGAAACGCTCAGTTTGGCGCATTGATTCACTTTGAGAATGGTACTGAATATGTCGATATTAATTTATACCAAAAACCTTATTACGCTAGTTTATTGGAGCAAATTATGGATTTTTTTCACGATGGAATTTCGAGGGTTCCTTTAAGTGAAACAAAAGAGGTTATCCGTTTCGTTGAGGCGGCTAACGAAAGTAGTCATTATAGAAAAACAATAATTATTTAACAAACAGTGAAAATACTATATCTTTCAGAGCTGAGGTTTTAGTAGTCAAATGAAAGCCGATGAAAAATACAGTGATTTTCCCATCGACTTATAAAGTTGTTTGTTATCTTTGCTCTTCCTCAATAAAGCTTAGTCGATAAATACGACGGGGCCTTCCTTTGTGCGATAATTTTTCTTCGCCAACAATATCAACCAGTTCAGCATCCATCCATTTTAATAGAATTCGGTTGGCGCTCCTAATGGTTACATTTAATGTCGAAGCTAATTCTTGGGCAGTATAATCAATTTTTTTATGCCTAGAAACGCGTGCCATTAATTTTGTCATATAGGAAGCTGACATCCCGGCCTTTTCAGCTTTATCTAACAAATGTGGGTCTGTAATGGCTAAATTATATCTTTCATATTGTTTATGGCTTGTTATATCGACAGGCCCCAAGACACTGCGATCTTCACGAACAATATAGCAAACGTTTCCACCTAAATCTTTTGATTGACGGAGCGCTAATCGTGCGTGATTGCCTGCTTCGGCAGCGGTACGGCCAAAGCCGACACCAAGACTTATCGTAATGCCAAGTTCATTTTTAATATCTTGGAGTAAGGGAATGAATTTATAGCCCCTTGTTTCACGTTCGAAAATACCGCGGGTGGTAATGAATGAATATTCTTCTCCACCTAAATTGATTAGATGCCCATCAAGCAGTTTAATATAATCAAGTAGCATTTGTTGGATAGTTAATTTTAATAATTGAACATCATGCTCAGAAGAATACTTTTCCGTTACGCCTTTGAAATTGTCTATATTAATTAAACCGAAAACAATTTGCGATTCTTTATTTCTGCGTGTATTCGTTGCTAAGAGGGCTCGTTCCAAAGAAACGATCATGTCCTGTTGAGTAGGTGTTACCCATTCATGGGGAATATGGCGAGCAGATAATTGAATCGCTACGTCCTGAATCCCTGTAAGTGCAATTGCATTATAGTCCTGATAATTGCCAATATGGAATTGTACTATTTCCTCAATGATTGTACTTTGTAAAGGGTTTTTATAGATAAGAAGTTCATAATTAACTTCTTCAAGTTCTGATAAAATTTGTTCAACATACTTTTCTTCAACTGTATCAATGGACAGGCATTTTAAACTGTACCTACTTTTAATGATAAATAATGACCTGTAAAGTCCAGTGCCCATTAAGGGCATATGATGCACAGGGATTATAAAATCGACAACTTGTTTGACGATGTTATATGAGTGATATTCAGTAAACATTAATACTTCGACATCGTTCATTAATTCCCTAGTTATTTCTGTGATAAGACTAGTAGGTTCGATGATTCGAAAAACAGGTTTAAAGTTTGGAAACGTTTTCAGTGTTTCCCGTGTTTGATCGACAAGTGCTTTTGGCCCGATGATACCGATATTAATATCTGAATTATCTTGTACATTATTCTTTCTATGCATAAATAGTTCCCTCCTTATCGTTGTAGAAAAGTGAAATAACGGGATAGTGTCTCTTAACCTAATGTTTTGTTTATAATACTTTTTTCTAGTAATTCTGTCAAAAATGAGAAATAACAGCGCTAATGCATGATAAAAGAAATTCGACATAAAAGGACTCAAATAAGACTTGTCTTTTAATGAAAGTCTACATACAATACTATTGAATAGCAATTTAGAAGTATCAGATAACTAGTTTTTATTAAATGAAAATAGGGAGTGTTGAAATGAAGACAATTGCAGAGCTTGAAGATCTTATGACGAAACCATCAACAGAACTAATCAATGATCTTAGATTAGTAGATGGTGATATCTTAATTTTAGGTATTGGTGGAAAAATGGGACCAACATTAGCGAAGATGACGAAACGGGCGATTGATGAAGCGGGTTTGGATAAGAAGGTGATTGGCGTTTCTCGGTTTTCAAATGGCAGTTTAAAAGAAGAGTTAGAGGACTTTGGAATTGAAACAATCGCTGTTGATTTACTAAATGATGAGCAACTACAATCACTCCCGGATGTAAAAAATATTATTTTAATGGCAGGGAATAAATTTGGAACTGCTGGCAATGAACATTTCACATGGGCAATGAATGCTTATTTACCGGGTAGGATTGCAAATAAGTTTAAAAATTCCCGTATCGTTGCATTTTCATCTGGTAATATTTATCCACTGACGAGTGTGGTGAGTGGTAATTGTTCTGAAGAGACAGCTGTTAGTCCGATTGGTGAGTATGCACAATCTTGTTTAGGGAGAGAGCGTATCCTAACAAACTTTTCTCGTAAAAATGAAACGCCACTGCTTCTATTTCGACTAAATTATGCAATTGATATGAGGTATGGAGTGTTAGTAGAAATCGCTCAACAAGTTTTAGAAGGTAAAACTATTGATTTAACAATGGGGAGTGTAAACGTAATTTGGCAAGGAGATGCAAACGAATACGCAGTACGGTCTTTGCTACATTGTGATACTCCACCGAAAATAGTGAATGTGACTGGACCGGAGACCATTTCAGTCCGTTGGTTGGCTGAAGAATTTGGAACGCGATTTGATAAGAAACCTATATATGACAATGAAGAACAGCCGACAGCATTGTTAAATAATGCTTCCAAAGCGCATCGGTTATTTGGCTATCCAAAAGTAACACTTCAACAAATGATTGATATGACGGCAGAGTGGTTAGTGAATAATGGAGAAACATATAATAAACCAACCCATTTTCAAGAACGAAAAGGAGCATTTTAAATGTTGAATCCTGCTGTGAAAAAACAATTACTTGAGGGAACTGTTATTCCGGCGCATCCATTAGCCCTAACAGAAGAACAGCAACTAGATGAAGCCGGTCAGCGCGCACTTACTCGCTATTATATTGATGCAGGTGTGGGTGGGGTAGCAGTTGGTGTCCATACAACTCAGTTTGAAATTCGTGATCCGCAGTTTAGTTTATTTGAAAAAGTATTAACCCTTGCGATTGAAGAGATGAGGAAGGCACTAGTTCCCGATTCATTCATAAAAATTGGCGGAATTAGTGGTCCCATAGAACAGGCGATTAATGAGGCGGAATTTATAAAAGCGATTGGCTATGACCTTGGATTGCTAAGTATGGGAGGTTTACACAACGCTTCTGAGGAAGAGCTACTTGATCGGACTGAAAAAATTGCTGAGATTATCCCGGTTATTGGATTTTACTTGCAGCCGGCGGTAGGGGGCCGGATTCTTTCCTATGATTTTTGGAGGAAGCTTGCTGATATACCGAATGTTCATGGCATAAAGATCGCACCTTTTAATCGATATCAATCTCACGATGTGATTCGAGCGGTTTGCCATTCCAAAAGAAATGAAGAAATAGCTATTTACACTGGAAATGATGACAATATCGTTAATGACTTGTTAACGACCTACCGTATTGATGTAGACGGTAAAAAGATAGAGAAACAGATTGTCGGGGGGCTACTTGGGCATTGGTCAGTCTGGACGAAAACAACAGTAGATATGTTTAATAAGATAAAAAACATTCGATCTAAAGAGGACATTCCAAGCGAATTATTAACCTTAGGGCAAGAAATAACCGATGCAAACGCTGCTTTTTTTGACCCGAATAATCAATTTAAAGGGAGCATTGCAGGTATTAATGAAGTGTTGGCAAGACAAGGGCTGTTGAAAGGTCGTTGGTGCTTACTTGATAAAGAAAAATTAAGCCCAAATCAATCGGAGGAAATAGATCGTGTGTATGTCGATTATCCGCATTTACATGATGATGCTTTTGTGAAAGAAAACTTAGACAAATGGTTTAAAGAGTAAGGAGCGGATGAAATGAAATCAATTGTCACGAGAAATCAAAATGTTCATATTGTTAAGTGTATGAAACCGGCGATTAAACCTTCCTATCTATTAATTAAAACACTGCACTCGGTCATTTCACCTGGGACTGAACTAAGCTTGATTGGAATTAGTGAGGATAGAGATATCACATTAGGCTATAGTGCGGTTGGTGTTGTTATGGAGTGTGGTGAAGGTGTGGAAGATTATCAAAAAGGGGATATTGTTGCCTGTTATGGTGCTCCATATGTAGGGCATTCTGACTGTCTATTAGTTCCAACGACATTATGTGCAAAGGTTCCGTCTGGCGTGGAGGCAAAGGAAGCAGCTTTAGCAGGAATTGGTGCGATTGCGATACATGCCCTAAGGATTGCAAAACTAGAATTCGGGGAAACAATTATTATTATTGGCCTAGGATTACTTGGCCAAATGATTGCTAAAATAGCCAATGCTGCTGCATATAATGTGATTGCTTTCGATATTCAAGCAGAAAGAGCCGCAATGCTTCATGAAGAAACGAGTATTCGTTCTTTTTCTACTATCCCAGAGATGGAAAGCGAAATCGAGAAATGTACGAAAAAATATGGGGCAGATGCGGTTCTATTATGTGCGGGTGTTAAACGTTCATCGCTGACAAATCAAAGTTTAGAGTGGATTCGACATCAAGGAAAAGTCGTAATTGTCGGTGACATTGAACCGGACTTTCCTAGAAATTTACTGTTTGCGAAGGAAGCGCAAATACTTATTTCACGCGCTGGTGGGCCAGGACGATATGACCAAGTTTATGAGAAACAGGCAATCGATTATCCATACGGTTACGTACGCTGGACAGAGGGAAGAAATGTGGCAGAGTACTTACGTTTAGTAAATGACAAGCGTATTAATGTCCAATCATTTTTAACGGATGAAGTTGATTTTCAGGATGCGCCAGCTGCCTATGATGAGTTGTTCAATAAAAAGTCAACGACATTGACGAAGATTATTAACTATTAATAAGTCGAAGTAAAGATTCCCATCAAATCCGCTTCGGCTATCCCTTGTAAGGCACCTTTACTCAGTTTATATAATTAGTATTTTGAATAATTTAACTATTTAAACGCGTACTATTCCTATTATATAGAAGGGAGTTATGTCTATGTTGAAAGTTGGTGTGATTGGAGGAGGTTCTATTTCCGAGTTTCATATTATTCCATATATGAAAAACGATGGAGTAGAGTTAGTGGCGTTATGTGATAGCAATGAACAGCGTCTAGCCAAAGTTGGTGAGCGCTATAGTGTCACTGAACTATATAGTAACTATGAAGAGTTATTGCAAAATCCGGAAATTGATGCGGTTAGTATTTGTACGTGGAATAACACACATGCAGTGATTGCAATTGCGGCATTGGAAGCAGGTAAGCATGTTTTGGTTGAGAAGCCATTATCTATGACTGTTGCACAAGCATTAGCTGTCGAAGCGGCGGTTAAGAAGTCCGGTAAAGTACTACAAGTTGGGTTTGTCAGACGTCATGGAGAAAATACAAAGCTACTAAAGCAATTTATCGACCAAGATGAACTTGGTGAAATTTATTACGCAAAGGCTTCCTGTTTAAGAAGGCTGGGAAATCCTGGTGGCTGGTTTAGCGATCAGTCGAAATCTGGTGGTGGGCCGCTTATTGATTTAGGTGTCCATATGATTGACATCTGTTGGTATATGATGGGGAAACCACGACCTGTCTCAGTTAGTGGTAATACATATTCAAAGTTAGGCAATCGTAGCCATATACAAAATCTATCGTTCTACCAAGCAGCTGATTACGACCCTGCATTAAATGATGTGGAAGATTTAGCAAATGCACTCATTCGGTTTGACAATGGAGCCTCTTTGTTTGTAGATGTTAGCTTTACACTTCATGCCAAAGAGGATGAGTTATACGTTAAATTGTTTGGTGAAAAAGGTGGAGCAGAAATTGAACCGAAATTAGTGATGGTAACGGAGAAAAGCAACACGATTTTAAATGTTACACCACAAGTTGATAATTTGAGCTTCGATTTTGAAAAAGCCTTTAAAAACGAAATCAATCATTTCGTTGACTGTTGTAAAGAAGGAAAAGAAACCATTGCACCTGTTGCTGATGGTGTGCAAATCATGAGAATGTTGAATGCCGTCTATGAGTCAGCAAAAACAGGCAAAGAGGTATATTTATAAATGAAAACGGTGGATAAAGATGTTGTCATCATAGGTGGTGGACTTGGTGGTTGTGCAGCAGCGTTATCGGCATGTGCCAATGGATTACACGTCTTGTTAACAGAAGAAACCGACTGGATCGGTGGTCAAGTCACTTCGCAAGGGGTGCCGCCTGATGAACATCAATGGATTGAAGAATTTGGTTCAACGAAGAGATACCAAGACTATCGTAAAAAAGTTCGAGACACTTATTTACGAACAATGGATGTAAAAGTTACTAAAACACTATTTAATCCGGGGAATGGTTTGGTCAGTAGCATTTGCCATGATCCGAGAGTCAGTCTACATGTATTGAATGAAATGCTCCTGCCATATGTCTTAACTAGCCAGCTTACGATTGTATTGAACACGGTAGCTACCTCGGTTGAAAGAAATGGCAGAACATTAACTAGCGTAACCTATAAAAATACTGTAACTGGAAAAGAAGAAGTGGTTACTGCACCCTATTTCATCGATGCTACAGAAGCTGGGGATCTATTGTCGTTAGCAGCTGTCGATTACGTAACAGGTGCGGAAGCGAAAGCAGATACACATGAACCGCATGCAATGAAAGTAGCCGATTCTGACGATATTCAAGCATTCACATTTGTACTCGGTATGGAATACCGGCAAGGAGAAAATCATACGATACCGAAGCCGGAGATGTACGAGTTTTGGAAAGAATTCCATCCAGCTATATGGCCCGATAACTATTTAAGCTTTTTTGCGCCACATCCGATTACGAAAGAGAAAAGAGAATATACGCTTTTTCGTGAAGAAACAGGCTTCCCTCTTTGGGAATACCGACGTAGCTTTGATAAGCAACAGTTTAATACGCCAGTCGATGCTGGTGATGTCAGCTTAATGAATTGGCCACAAAGTGATTATTTCTTAGGTAACATTTACGATGTGCCCGATGTAGAAAAAGAGAAACATATCTATCAAGCAAAACAGTTAAGCTTGTCCCTTTTGTATTGGTTACAAACCGAAGCGCCGCGGCCTGATGGCAGTAAAGGATATCCAGGGTTGAAACTTCGTAAAGATCTATTCGCAACTGAAGATGGCTTAGCAAAAGCAGCCTATATTAGGGAATCGAGACGGATCAAAGCGGAATACACAATCGTAGAGCAGGATGTTTCACCTGATTTTAATGAAGGGAAGACAGGAAAGTTATATGTTGATCGTATAGGGATTGGCTCATATAGCATCGATTTACATCCAAGTATGACCGGGAGAACCTATCTAGATATAAAAGCGTTACCCTTCCATATCCCTTTAGGTGCGCTGATTCCGAAAGATACAGATAACCTGTTAGCAGGTAGTAAAAATATTGGAACAACACATATAACAAACGGTTGCTATCGCCTTCATCCAACAGAGTGGAATATAGGGGAGGCATGCGGTGCATTAGTTGCATTTTGTATGAAGAACAACACAGATCCCAAAACAGTTCGTGAAAATAAACTGTTGTTATCAGAGTTTCAAGATCAGCTAAGAGCAGATGGTTTTGAATTAGAGTGGCCAGCAGAATTTTATCGTTAGTGAAAGTCAATCGACTTGGAGGGATCGCATGAATATTAGTGTAAGTATGTATAGCTTGGCATCCACTATCCGGAAGGAAAACTGGTCGATTGTCGACTTCATTGACTATGCCAGCAGTATTTCAACGGAAGGGGTGGAATTGCTCGATATTTATTGGACGAATAAGGACGAAAAAGACGAAGAAATCGGAGAAGTACTTACCGCATTGAAAAGCTATAATTTACAAGTGTCTGCATATGATATCACGAATAATTTTGTGAAAGAATCAGTTGAAGAACGTGCTGAAGAAGTGGCAAAGGTTTTACACGGTATTCAAGTTGCGAAAAAACTTGGAACGACAATTGTTCGCGTATTTTGTGGCGATATCCAAGGTGACTTAACATATGAAAATGGATCGGCCTGGATTATAGAAGGTTTGAAGAAATGTGCAGAAATAGCTGAAAAAGAGGGAATCTATTTAGCTATTGAAAATCATGGCTTATTAGCCGGTAAGAGTAAGCAAGTAAGCGAGATTATAAAGGCGGTGAATAGTCCTTTTGTAAAATCGACGTTTGATACCGGGAATTTTTTGCTTGTCCATGAAAAGCCGACAGAAGCATTTAAGCGGTTGAAAGATGAAATTGTTCATGTTCATTTTAAAGATTTTCGTGAAAAAGTAGAAAATGAGTCACTCCGTGGCTTTCGTTCATCAGAAGGGGTGGAACTAATCGGGGTTATTCCAGGTGATGGTGAAGTGGATCTCGCTTATATTGTAAAAGGATTAAAAAATCGTAAGTATGATGGTTGGTTGTCTATTGAATATGAAGGAAATGACGATGCGAAAATGGCTAATGAAGAAGCAGTTAATCGTTTAAGAAACCTATTGAAATAGGGAGTTGAAAGTAATCATGAAAATTATATTTGCTAACTTAGAGAAACTCGACTTTCGAAATATATTTAAAAATGTAAGTGTTATAGACTCGGTTGACCAACTAAAAAATGCTGCTAATGAAGATGTTACATATGTTTCAGTCATTTCTGAAGAGCATTTGAAAGTTGTATGGAATAGCAAAAATGAAGTTTATATTCCATTCACTGAATTAACAGCTGACCATCAAATGCTAGGCTGGCATGTGTATTTTGATTTAGCAAACTATTCATTTTATCAAAAGGTAAAAGAGCTGATTGGAAAAGGAGATAAGCCCAAAGGTGTTTTTCGTTTTAGACGGATGGTGAATCAATATGAAAATAACTCATTGTTCACTGGTGACTTATATGTATTATCGTCATTACTTGGGGAGCCTCAACGTATTCAAGTAAAACAAACGGATCAAACTGTGATTCCAGTACATACGATTATTTTGATGGATTTTGGTGGAGGAACAATGGCGCATATTGAATATACAGTGACTAATCAGGAGCGAATAGAGCTTGAATGGAGCGGAATTAAAACGATCTTAGAATTTGATAGTGATCAGATGAGACCGATTCAGCAAGGAAGTAAGGCGTCTCTACCATTAGCCTATTCGGTCGATGCCATTTTAGCAACAGCTCAGAAAGTAGATCAGGTGCTCGTTAATCGATTGAATTATTTTAGTAACCTATTCAATGGAGGTGCTCATTCATGAAGGTTGGCATGATGAGTTTTGCACATATGCATGCATACAGTTATGCGGATGGCGTAAAGAGATTACCGAACGTTGAGTTAGTGGGCATCTTTGATGAAGATATTGAAAGGGGCCAAGAAGTCGCCAAAACATATAATACGGACCACTACAGTGACCAAGCAGAATTTTTAGCATTGGAAATGGATGCTGTTATTATTTGCAGTGAAAACAATCGTCACAAAGAAATGGTTGTAAATGCCGCGAAAGCAAAGAAACATATCCTCTGTGAAAAACCAATTGCAACGAATCTTAGAGATGCTAAGGAAATGATTCAGGTATGTAAAGATCATGCTGTTATTTTGCAAATTGCTTACCCTGTACGCTTTAGCTCACCGATTCAACAAGTAAAAGAAATGATTGATAACGGAGAACTTGGTGATATTATAGCTTTCCGGACAACCAATCGGGGGCAGAATCCTGGTGACTGGTTTATTGATGAAGGACAATCTGGTGGTGGTGCTGTATTAGATCATACCGTACATATGGTCGATATCATGCGCTGGTATTTAAATGTAGAAGTAACGGAGGTCAATGCAATTATTGATTCCTATTTTCATGATATTGCTATTGATGATGCTGGTCTTCTCACACTAGAATTTGAAAACGGCGTGATTGCTTCTCATGATGCAAGTTGGTCCCGTTTTACAGAGTACCCAACATGGGGGGATGTAACGATTGAAGTGATTGGGACAAAGCAAACAGTGAAAGTAGATGCATTAAAAGAACATATTAGGATGTTCAGCAGTGGAGAAAAATCATTGCAACATGTTTTTTATGGAAACGATATGGACTTTGGATTAATAAATGATTTTATCAACTGTGTAAAAGAAGGAAGAGAACCTTCTATCACAGGTTATGACGGACTGAAATCATTAGAGGTTTCATTGGCGGCCTATGAATCAAGTAAATTTAAAAAGGCGATTAGGTTATAGACACTAATAAGGGCACTAGTTTTCGTCAATTATGATAGGAAGCTGTAGTGTCCTTTTAATGTTTAATTTTTGGATATAGGAGAAAGCATTTAGAAAATGGAAGTATTAAATTGCTTTATGTGGTAGGCATTGGAGAATGTTCAGTGTTATTGTATGAGTATTCGGTTTACTCGGCAGTTAACATAAAGGATGTAAAGTTGGAGGAAACCGGTTTTGCATTAGTAAAGATATATTAAAGGCAACTCCAAAATTAGTAGATTAGGGGGATTAACTAAAATGTCATTAAGAAATAAGATATTCATTACTTTTTCCTTATTACTATTACTTCCCCTAATAGTTGTTGGAATAGTTGTTCAGAATATATTTATGTCTTCTAAAAGTGAAGAAGTTATTACTAAAGTTGAAAATACGATTATACAACTAAATTATAATTTAGATTTAATGTTAGAAGATGCATCAAGGTCTACAATCTCAATATTATACAACAAAGAACTTGTTGGTGTTTTAAGGGAATATGATATGAATACTCCTATAACCCATAAAAAGTATAGTCATGTTAAATTACTTTCTTTATTTTTATCGAGCATGACTTTTAATAAAGATCAAATATATGGGATACATATATTTGCAAAAAATGGTCAATTATTTAGTCATATGGATAACTACAGAATTGAAGATCAAATTAATCTACAAGAGCAAGAATGGTATCTGAAAGCTAAGGAACAAGAAGGTGGTTGGATAACATATTATGATGTTAAACCTATTTATTATAAAAATAACAGTGAAAAGTATGTGAGTTTTCTTAGGTTGCTGAGAGATCCGGAGAATCACAATGAATTAGGAGTAATAAGAATTGACTTTGCACCTAAGTATATAAAGGAAATAACTGAGCAACTTGGAAGCGAGAATTGGCAAATATCCACAACGCATAATGAACCATTAATAGGAAGTCAAAGTGATTATCTATTATCTAGTTGCCAAAAAAATCAAAGTTGGATTAAGACTGAGCAATCTAATCAAGAGTATTTTTGTGTTACACATACATCAAGTAAAACTGGTTTAAAAATAAGTAATGTTATACCCAAAGATTATTTATACAGTGAAATCAGTGAGTTCAACAACATTTTGCTTTTATTAATTGGATTTTGTTTACTTATTTCTTTACTTATCTCTTACTATATGACGAACTATCTACTAAAACCATTGGAGTTATTAAAAACACGAATTAGATGGTTTCAAGAAAATAAGTTGGCAAATAGTAGTAGTATCCAATCTAAAAATGAATTAGTAGAATTACATGTTGCTTATGATGGAATGTTATCTGATATAGATTATTTGGTTGCGGAAGTGTATGAAATAAATTTGAGAAACTCGGAAGCTGAATATAAAGCGTTACAATCCCAAATGGACCCACATTTTATCTTTAATACACTAGAATCAATTAACATGAAGGCCATAAATAATGATCAGTTTGAAATTTCAGACATGATTGCCGAATTAGGAAAATTAATTAGATATCGTTTAAAAAATGAAGAACAACAGATCCCTTTGCAAGAAGAAATAATATTTGCGAAAACCTATGTAAGCATTATGAAGAATAGATTAGAGGATGCACTTGACGTTCATTGGGATTTGGAAGATGAGATTGTGGATCATCTAGTACCAAAATATATAATTCAACCAATAATTGAAAACTCGATAATGCATGGTTACAGTAAAAGGGTCAAAAGGGTTGAGATATTTGTGAAAGTTAAAATGGAAGGATCCGCACTTACTATATCAGTTTGTGATAATGGTACCGGGATAGACAACTGCAACCTATTAAAAATAAAAGAATCACTAAAATCTACTTTAATGAATAAAGATTATGGGGAACATCCTGAAAGCGTTAAAAATGGTATTGCATTAGTGAATATCAACAGGCGGTTAAGACTTATTCATGGACCTAATAGTATGTTGCTTATTTCATCGAAAGTAGGAATAGGTACCCAGGTAGATATTATCATTAGAAAGTAGGTAATGAAGTTGAAAAATGTCCTGTTAGTGGATGACGAAAAAGTAATAAGGAAAGGGATAAAGAAGTTACTGGAGGATGTTATAACCGGTTATAAGGTTATGTGGGAAGCATCTAATGGTTACGAAGCCCTTGAAATTGCAAATATAGAAATACCTGATCTTGTGATTACAGACATTAGAATGCCTGAAATGAATGGTATTGATTTTATATCGTATTTTAAAAAGAGACATCCGTTAGTATCGGTAATCGTAATCAGTGGTCATGACGATTTTATTTATGTAAGGGAGGCTTTAAAGTTAGGAGTGAAGGATTATTTGTTAAAACCAATAAGTCGAAGCGAACTTGCAAGTACTCTCCAAAATATAGATAAAGAGCGTACTAGTAATAACGATATTATTAACCCAGGTGAATCTGTGAATATAAGTAAAATTAAAGATGTAATCAATCGGAACTTAGAAAAAGAGATAACTTTAAATTTCATTTCAAATACGTTAAATCTTCATCCAAATTATATTAGTCAACTGTTTAAACAAAAAACAAATATAAAATTATCCGAGTACATAATGCAGCAAAGAATAGAAAAATCCAAAGAATTATTAACTCAAACTCAACTTAAAATATATGATATTGCACATTTAGTTGGTTATGTGAACTCGAAACATTTTTCAGTGGTCTTTAAAAAAATAGTTGGGAAGACTCCTTATCAATACAGACAAAAGATTTGAATAATCTTAACATTACAAACCATTTCTTAATACTAACCGATTATGAAGCGCTTACATTATTGGTATTATGATAATAAGAAAAGGGGGCAGGGATATGAAAAAGTATTTATTGATTTTTTTCAGTCTAGTATTGATTTTTCTTGCAGCATGTAGTAAAGAAGATTCAAAAGACCAGAGTAAAGATGATGGAACAGCTAAAAGTGATGATAAAAAAGAGGATGTTGAATTGACGTTTTCAATATGGGGAAATGATCAACACGCAGAAATGTATGAGGAAGTTCTAAAAGGGTTTTATGATGAAAATCCAAACATTAAAGTGAAAATTGATCTTATTCCGTTTCCAGACTATCAGCAAAAGATGTCAGTACTTGCTGCAGGAAGTGAATTACCAGACGTAGGTTGGGTTTCCGAAGCAATGGTCTCTCAATTTACTAAGAATGATATTTTAAGTGATATTTCAGAGTTTAGTAAGGATGACGACTTTAATATGAATGATTTTATTCCGTCGACATTGGAATTATGGAAACATGACGGAAAGTTATTAGGGTTACCGTTTTCTACACCACCTATGATTTTATACTATAACAAAACAATGTTTGAAAAGGCTGGATTAGAAACACCGACTGAACTGGCTATGAAAGATGAATGGACATGGGAACAATTTGAGGAAGCTGCTAAAGCATTATCAGCGGGTGAAGGAATAAATAGAACTTATGGCGCAAGATTATTTAGGGAATGGACTAACTTTGCAACGTTACCTTCTCATACAATCTCATATGGAGGGTCAATCTTTTCCGATGATATGAAAGAGTTTAAGTGGAATTCTACAGAAGGCATTAAGACCTTTGAAATGCTGAATCGAATGATGTTTGAGGATAAGTCACATGTACCACCAGGTGAGAATATTGAATATGAAGGTGGAAAAGTTGGTATGTACTCCGCAATGTATAGCTATATGACAAATGCAAGAGAGATTACTGACTTCGAATGGGATATTGCCCCACTTCCTAAAGGTCCTGAAGGAAGGGCTCCATTACTTGGGCAAGCGGGAATTGTTGCATTCGAGGGTAGTAAGCATCCAGAAGAGGCAAAGGTATTATTGAAGTTCTTGGCTAGTAAAGAAGGTATTCAGGCACAGTCTGTATTCTTTGTTCCAGCAAGAAAAAGTGTACTAGAATCCGATGAATTTATTAATATCCCTAATAACCCTTCAAGAGAATCTATTCAGTTGGCCATGATTGATCAGATGAACCATGGTTATACGTATCCATTACATGAAGACTGGACAAAAATCGAAAGTGAAATTATCAAAGGTATTGATAAGCTGTTTGCACAAATGGAAACTCCAACTATAATACTTGAGCAAATGGAAAAAGATATAAAACCTTTATTAAAGTGAGAAAAGTTACAAGATTAAAAGTAACGGTTTCTAATCCGTTACTTTTAATCTTATAAAGGGGGATATTGGAAATGGAAACAACATTAAAAAAGATGTTATTTCGTAAGGAAATATCTATAATTGCTAGCCTTCCAGAGAATCGTATAGATTTAGCGCAAGCAGCTATAGATGCAGGAGTAGATGGACTTAAATTTCATATTAATGTTTCTCATCGGGCTAGTCGGAATGAATTTAAAGATATAGAGCATTATTTTGAGATATTTGAAGAAGTAAGACGAAAATTTAGTGGACCAATAGGTTTAGTTATTGGTGATGAAATTGAAAAGGTACTTGGCACAAATACGAAACAGTTAAAAAATTTAGGATTTGACTATTATTCACTATATGCAAAAGATATTGGGTCGAAAATGCTACTTCAGAATGACTTGGAGCGTACAGTAGCGGTCAATGATAATTTTTGTTTCGAACAGGTGCGGATTATTGAGTCATTTAACATCCAGGCAGTTGAACTGTCAATCGTGAGAAAGGAAGACTACGGACTTCCGATGAACTTTGAAGACTTTATTACTTATAAAAGTTATAGGGATAATACAAAGCTACCGCTTATTATACCTTCTCAAAAAAATCTTGTACCGGATGATATGGTTATTCTTCAAGAAATAGGTATCAATGCAATTATGCTAGGCGCGATAACAATTGGTAGTACAGTAGAGTCTATTTTTGAAACGATTTCACGGTTTACGAAAAAATAGAATGATTATTGAGGGTGAGATAAAATGCTTAGACACTTCACCAAAGGAAAAAGACTTAGTTCTAAATGGAGTGACAATATAGCAGGTTGGTTATTTGTCTCGCCTATGTTAATAGGATTTACAATATTTATGTTTGGACCTTTGCTATATGCTTTTTTTATTAGTTTGAATGACTGGCCACTACTAGGAGAAGAAACTTTTATAGGCTTAAAAAACTACGAAACGCTGGTTCATGATCCTACATTTATTAAATCCTTAGTTAATACATTATTATTTAGTTTAGGATTGGTCCCTTTTAACATAATACTGGCTATGTTTTTAGCATCTTTGTTAAAAACAAAGTTCTTTGGGATTGGCTTATTTAGAACTGCTATATTTGTTCCGGTAGTGACTTCTTTAATAGTCTGGTCGATTGTCTGGAAGTATTTATTGGCTTCTGAATTAGGATTTATTAATCAAATGTTAGCTTTAATTGGTATAGAAGGACCTTCATGGCTTTTAAGTGTATCAACTGCTTTACCAGTAGTTATTTTTGTAAGTGTGCTTAAAAATGTTGGACTAAATATGATCTTATTTTTAACGGCAATGCAACAAGTTCCGATAGAATTATATGAAGCATCTGAGCTTGATGGTGCATCTAATTTCAGGAAATTTAGAAGCGTAACATTACCATTAATTACTCCGACAGTATTTTTAACTATGATTATTACTACAATTGGTGCTATGAAAGTTTTTGGACAAATCTACGTCATGACCCGCGGAGGGCCAGTCGATAGCACTAAAGTCCTGGTTTACTATATTTGGGAAACTGCTTTTAAACATTTCGATATGGGCTATGCTTCAGCTTTAGCATTTGTGTTGTTCTTTATCTTATTAGCATTTACTATTCTATCTTGGATTGTTAGGAAGAGGTGGGTTTTCTATGAGGAATAAAGGAAGAAATCTGTTTAAGTATTTTACGCTTTTGATAATAACATCTTTAATGATCGGTCCTTTATTATGGATGATTGCAACCTCATTAAAAGAACCCGCCAAAACGTTCACACAAATCCTACCTAATCCGATAAGATGGGCAAATTATGCTGAAGTATTAGGTAATTCAACTTTTTTGAAGCAATACTGGAATAGTATTTATATCTCTATATTAGTAACACTTCTGGTTTTGCTGTTCTCTTCAATGGCAGGGTATGCTTTTGCTAGAATAAAATTTATGGGCAGGAATGTAATTTTTCTATTGTTATTAAGTGTACTAATGATCCCAGCAGAAGTGACTATTATTCCATTATTTTTATTCATGCGAGAACTTGGACTTATCAACACTCACCTTCCATTGATTTTACTGCCTACATTTGGTGCTTCAGGTGCATTTGGTATTTTTTTAATGCGACAATTTTTTATTATGATACCAAAAGAATTAGAAGAGGCAGCGATAATCGATGGTTGTTCAAAGTTTAAGGTTTATTGGAGAATTATGTTGCCATTATCTGTACCAGCTCTATCAACATTAACTATATTTACATTTTTGGCAAATTGGGATGAATTTTTGTATCCTCTGATATTCATAAATTCACGGGAACTCATGACACTGCCTATAGGATTATCACTATTTACTGATGAGACAGGTACAGCATGGCATCACTTAATGAGTGCAACAACATTAGCTACAATACCATTATTGATAATATTTTTCTTTGCCCAAAAGAAATTTATAGAAGGAATGACGGCAGGGAGCATTAAGTGAATTAAAATGTCAATAAGGGCACTAGTTTTCGTCAATTATGATAGGAAGCTGTAGTGTCCTTTTGTTGTTTGATGGAAAAGGGGTAAAACCTTCCATTATATATTGAACAAATGAATAACTATATCAACTGAGTGAAGGCGCTTTACAAGGGGGAGTGCGGGAGACATCCCCTAGCGCCGTAGCGGATTTGAAGGGAATCTTTATTTCAACTTCTATATTTAAGAAAGGTGTTGTTAATCATAGACAAAATTATTTACTGGAATAATCACGAAACGGTTTTGTTCGCTGTTGAAGAGTTAAGAAGGTTAATGAGAGAAGCAGGACATGAAAGTACAATCGATGCCCAGGCGGAATTCACTGCACTTAATAAAAACATGAATAGAGTTATCCTGCTAACAACAAACGAATATCATTCTTTGAAGGATATGAGAAAAACAATCATACTAAATGATGATGGTTTTGCATTGATTAGATCAGAGCATGATATGTGGATTATTGGGAATGAGCCCCGTTCTATTCTCTATGGTGTTTATATGTATTGTAAAAAGCAGTTTGGTTATCAGTGGATTGATTTGGACAAAGAAACAATCGTTAACCCTCATTCACCAAAGAAAGAAGAACTATATATCCATGAACCGATGTTTGCTAGACGTGGAAATATTATTGAAACCATTAATGATCCCGGTTATATCAATACCCTCATAGATTGGGGAGTTAAAAACGGACAAAATGAATATTTCTTCACGTTCTTCTTATGGAATGAGGTTAAATCATACGTAACTTCTGCGTTACGTAAAAGAGATGTTCAAGTGACGTTAGGCGGTCATAGTTTAAGTTACTTGCTTAGAGAGATACAAAAGGATACGAACGAGAATATGCTCAAGCAAGAAGAGAAACTAAAGTTCTTTGCTGAAAATACATATCTTCAGGATAAAGTCATTCAAAAAATAGTCGCTATCTGTTTGGAAAACAAAGTGATTACTAGAATATCGTTGTGGCCTGAAGATATCGGAATTGACGAGAAAAACGCGAGTGGATTTTTACCGACATATATTCGATTTACTGAAAAAATGAAAGAAGCGCTTGATAAAGAAGGATTACACGTAGAAGTAGAATATATTGTGTACAATGCTGGGTTGTCTTGGGACATGCTGGAAAGGGAAAAACAAACAGAAGCATCTGATCAAGTCGATGCGTTATATGCCTATTGGGGAAGGGATTATTCATCAGCCATAAATTCAAGTGATTCTAGGCAAGTTAGAGCCTATCAAACATTGCAAGACTGGAATGAGCAAACGAAAAAATGCGGGAAATCGTTAACAGTTCTTGAGTACTATAGTGATCATTTTATGTTAACGGAGCTATTCCCGCCACTTCTTATGAGAATACAGCAAGATTTACATGATTATAAACAATTGACTATAAACGGTGTATTAAATTTAATTGTACCAACGCATCAAAAACAACACTATCCAGAGCTAGAAGTTAACTACCCCTGGAAATGGATTCACCATTTTAATAATTACGTATACACAAGGATTGCCTGGGGTGAAAAATATGAAGTGATTGCAGAAGAATATTTCACTGTTTTTAATGAGGATAAAGCAGCATTTCATGAGATGCTGCTCGAATTAGAAAAACTTTTATCACAGCATACGAAGTGGAATGCACCACTTTTTCCTGCTCGAGTAGTGGATCCAGAAAAAGTCCGTGAGCCGATGAGTCAATTAAAGATACCTTCCTATTTACGCGATGTATATGAGCATTTGGCGAAGCTGGATATGACGGAGACTGAATCATTACTTGTCATTCAGACAAAGGATAATTTTAAATCATTTACAACAAAAGAAATGATGTCGATCTACTTCTATTATTTAAAAAAAGGAACCGAGATTTATTCAACTGCATGGGCATTAAAAGAAGAACAATAAAGCCTAACAGAATATACGGAGGTTTTACTTATGGATTTTAGTAATCTGCATTATTATGTACCAACAAAAAAAGTCAACAAGCCAACGTTAATTGAAAAAAACCTGATTATATACGGAGGAACACCAGCGGGAATAACGGCAGCTATTCAAGCGACAAGAATGGGTCTCACTGTAGCAATCATTGAGTTTAGCAGAAATATTGGTGGGATGACTGCGAGCGGATTAGGAGCTACAGATCTTGGCGCTGAAAATGCTGTTGGTGGTCTTTCAAGAGAATTTTATAATGAAATAGCGAAGTACTACCAAAAAGAGAAACAATGGAAATTCGAACCGAAGGCGGCTCAGTATGTATTTGATAAATGGATGAAAGATTATGATATCCCGGTTTATTTAAACCAACATCTAGCAGAGGTAATTAAAGAGAATGGGGCAATCATTGAAATTATAATGGAAAATGGGTCTCGCTATAAAGGAAAAGTCTTTATGGATTGTAGTTATGAAGGTGATTTATTAGCTAAATCAGATGTTAGTTATTTTGTTGGACGAGAATCAAATGCAACGTATCAAGAGATTTATAATGGCGTCCAATTTGGAGCACCGCATCATAAATTTGAAAAGTGGATTGATCCTTATGTTGTGGAGGGGGAGGCAGAGAGTGGTTTGTTGCCGGGAATTACAGAAGATGATCCCAAACAGTTAGGTTATCAAGGGCAGGGAGATCATCGAATTCAAGCGTATAATTTCCGGATTTGCTTGACGAAGGAACGAAAGAATCGTATTCCATTTCCAAAGCCATCACATTATGAATCAGATCGATATCAGCTTCTACTTCGTTATATTCAAGCGGGTGTTTGGGATGCGATGAACCTTCACACGAAGTTGCCAAACGGAAAATCCGATTTAAATAATTATGGCGCCATTTCGACGGACAATCTTGGGATGAATTATGACTGGCCTGAAGGTAGTTATCATAGACGTGAGGAGATTTTTCAAGATCATTTGAATTATGATTTGGGGATGTTGTACTTTTTAGCTAATGATTTACGTGTACCAGTAGAAATCCGTGAGGAAGTAGCTGCCTGGGGATTACCGAAAGATGAATTTGAAAAAACGGGAAACTGGCCACATCAATTGTATATCCGTGAAGGAAGAAGAATGATTTCTGATTATGTCATGACAGATCATAATTGTCTAAAGCAGACATTTGTTGATGATCCGATCGGTTTGGCATCATTCCATATGGATTCTCATAACTGCCGACGTGTCGTGATTGATGGCAGGTGTGTGAATGAGGGAGATGTTCAAGTACCAATTGCTCCTTATGCGATTTCGTATCGTTCCATTCGTCCAAAGTTTGAGGAATGTACGAATTTACTTGTTCCCGTTTGCTTATCAAGTTCACATATTGCTTATGGTTCGATTCGAATGGAGCCGATATTTATGATTCTTGGGCAGACAGCAGGAACGGCGGCAGCTCTTGCCTATAAACATGAAATAGCTGTCCAAAATGTAGATTATGAAGAATTGAAACAGGAACTTCTAAAGGCGGATCAAGTTGTCGAATGGGGAGAGGAGATGATGGATGATCCGATTAAACGAATGGAAGAAACGTTCGGAAAGGAATAACCATTACAGTAGTGGAGGGGTCTAGATGAAAATCATTGCTTGGAAACGCGATAGATTAGAAGAGCTAGTAGAGTTATGGAATAAAGAATTAGCCGTAGATTTTCCGATGCGTAAAGAGCTGTTTATACAGAATAGTTTCAATGACGTGAACGTTAGCTATGAAGGTTCTTATATCGCAGTAGATGATCAAGACCATGTGATTGGATTTGTAGTTGCTAAACGATGGCAAGAAACAATAGACGTGAAAATGGATCCTAAAAGGGGCTGGATCCAAGTGTTATTAATAGACAGTACACACCGGGGGAAAGGGCTTGGAACAAAGCTTCTTAAACGTGCAGAAGCACAATTAAAAGGAAATGGTGTTGAGGAGATGCAATTGGGTGGTGACCCCTTTCACTATTTCTCGGGTATACCGGATCAATATAAGAATGCTCAAAAGTTGGCGGAAAAACATGGCTACACTAAAAGAGTAGACACATATGACTTGATTAATCACCTGGATAAAAAATATGACTTACCTGTTGATAATTCAGTTGTATTTTCAATCCTTAAAAAGGAGGAAGAAGTTGATCTAATTTTATTTCTAGAAAGATGTTTTCCCGGAAGATGGGTCTATGAAACGATGAAGTACTTTGAAATGAATGGGGATGGACGAGAATTTGTTGTCGTCAAAAAGAAAGGTCAAATCATAGGTTTTTGTAGAATAAATGATAGCCACTCGCCATTCATTGCACAAAACGTTTATTGGAGTCCCCTTTTTGAACAAGAGGTCGGTGGGATTGGTCCATTAGGGATTGATGCGAATGAACAAAAGCAAGGGTACGGATTAGCGATTGTTCAAGCTGCAATAGCTTATTTACAAGAACGAAATACTGAAACTATCATTATTGATTGGACAATTTTAGTGGACTTTTATAAAAAACTAGACTTTAATCCATGGAAAATATATGGCGTTTATTTAAAGGATTTGAAGTGAAGATTTTAAAGAAGGTGTAGTGAGTAATGGGGGTCCGCCAACACGAAACCAAATTGTTTGAACAGGTGATCCAATTGGCTTATGAAACATTTCTTGAATAGGGCCAGACATCGATGGGGTGGCCTAAATAAGTTTTATCCCGCATTAACGGGCAGTAAGATCCCCACTTCAAACACGAGAAGAATAAGTGGAGAGTCAACTAATCGTAATAGCCCGAATGGTTATGCTAACAATCAGTGGAGGATGAAGAATCCCCACTGATTGAAGACTTTTTTAATTGCGGTGTAATTTCCGCAGTTTATACATAGCTTTGTTGCAGAAAAAATGAAAGCGATTAACATACATTCTTTATAGTTTACATTCAAGGTTTATGGTAAGATACTTTGAATGTAATTGGATAAAGAAGGGAAGTGTAGTAATGGCATCAGCCGAAACTGCAAAAAAACCAGACAAAAAACTGAATTTATTTCATTTAACATGGCCAATTTTTTTAGAAGTCTTTCTTTTTATGTTGATGGGTATCGCGGATACATTCATGTTGAGTGCATTGTCAGATGATGCTGTGTCAGGTGTAGGGGCGGCAAATCAGTATGTTCATATTGCCATTCTCATCCTAGAAGTTGTTGGGAACGGGGCGGCAATTGTTGTATCACAATATCTCGGCTCGAAAAGGTATCTTGAAGCATCCAAAATTTCAGCATTAGCGGTTACATTAAATTTAATTGTCGGTCTTCTTATGAGTGTTATTTTCGTTATATTTTCAAAAAACATGATGATTGCTATGAATTTACAAGGCGATGTACTGGAGCATGCTTCAAAATATTTAATCATTGTGGGCGGAGCGATTTTCTTACAAGCTATTATTAATTCGTTATCAGCGATTATTCGTGTACATGGCTTTACAAAACAAACGATGTTTGTTTCATTAGGTATGAACATTGTTCACGTAGTCGGCAACTATGCACTAATTTTCGGGAATTTTGGTTTTCCAGAGTTAGGGGTACAGGGTGCAGCAATTTCTTCTGTTGTCAGTCGCTTGCTTGCATTGATTGTTTTCTTTTGGATACTTTATCGAGTAATGGAATACCGTGTAGAGTTCCGCTATTATATTACATTGTCAAAAGAATATATTCGTAAAATATTACAGATAGGCATTCCATCCGCATTCGAACAGGTGATGTATCAAGGGTGTCAAATTGTCTTCTTATACTATGTAACTTACTTAGGAGCGGAATCATTAGCAGCAAGACAATATGCTGTGAACATATCAATGTTTACGTATTTATTCGCGATTGCGATTGGTATGGGAACGGCGATTATTGTTGGAAGGTTTGTTGGCGGAAACGAGCAAGACGAGGCATATACGAGTGTTTGGACAAGTGTCAAATGGGCATTTCTGTTTACGTTATGTATGGTGACACTCGTTATCATATTCCGCTATCCATTGATGAGGTTGTTTACTGATAACACTGAAATCATTGAAATAGGGGCATCCGTTTTACTTCTTAGTATTTTACTAGAAACCGGGCGTACGTTGAACATTGTTATTATCTCCTCATTGCGTGCAGCTGGAGATGCAAAATATCCGGTTATCATTGGTTCTTTTTCAATGGTAGCGATGAGTTTGCCATTAGGCTATTTTCTAGTGTTCGAATTAAACCTTGGACTCGTTGGAGTATGGCTAGCGATTACTGTAGATGAATGGACGCGTGCTATTATTATGTATTACCGATGGAAGAGTAGGAAATGGGAAAGATACGCTCTTGTATCGCCGAAAAAGAGTCGTCAGTGAATACAGATAGTCAAACATAGAACTTGGAACAGTTGAATAATATATAAAGCGTGTCACTTAGAGTTTTACTATCTAAGTGGCATTTATTTGACTCGGTGTAAAGTGGATATGCAATTTTAACGAGGTAAATAACTAAAGCCCCAGCAACTCAGGCGAAATTAATCGACAGAGTTACTGGGGTTTTTAGTTTAATACAATCATAATATCTTCTCTAAAAAGTCTTGTGCACGTTGACTTTTTGGTGCAGAAAAGAATGCGGCAGGGGGGGCGTCTTCAACTAATTGCCCATCGTCCAAAAATAACACGCGATCTGCGACTTCTCGCGCAAATCCCATTTCATGGGTTACAATCGCCATCGTCATACCGGTAAGTGCTAACGATTTAATAACTTCCAGTACTTCCTTCACCATTTCAGGGTCAAGGGCAGAAGTTGGCTCATCGAACAACATCATTTCGGGTGACATTGCCAAAGCTCTTGCAATGGCTACACGTTGTTTTTGTCCGCCCGATAATCGAACTGGATGTTCGTTCTCTTTTTCAGCGAGTCCTACCTTTTTTAATAATTCTCGCCCCTGTTCTTCTGCTACATCCTTAGAAGTTCCTTTGACCATCATCGGTGCATAGATAATGTTTTCAAGAACAGTCTTATGGGGGAAGAGGTTAAATTGTTGAAATACCATTCCAACTTGCTCTCTCACCTTCATAATATTGACCTTGGGATTTGTTACTTCAGCTTCATTCACCCATATATGTCCGCTTGTAGGTGTTTCAAGTAAATTAATGCAACGAAGAAATGTCGATTTTCCAGAACCTGAAGGACCAATAATTGCAATGATTTCCCCTTTTTGAATGGTGGTTGAAATCCCTTTTAACACTTCAACTTTTCCGAAGTTTTTACGAAGATCCTGAATTTTAATCACTTCGTCTCATCCTCCTTTCAACCGCTTTACCAATCAGTGTTAAAACAATTACCATCAGATAATAGATAACACCCGCGAAGATTAGCGATTCAAAATAACGATAAGTATTGCCGCCTACGATATACGATCTTCTCATAATATCTGTTACACCAATGACGGTGACAATCGCAGATTCCTTCGTTAAGGTAATAAATTCATTCATCAAAGCAGGTAAGATGTTTTTCAAAGCTTGCGGTAAAACAATATCCATCATCATTTTCTTATAAGGGATGCCGAGGGCCATTGAAGCTTCCAGTTGCCCTTTATCTACAGCTAAAATACCGGCTCTAATAATTTCAGAAATGTATGCGCCCGAATTAAAACCGAATGCCAAGACAGCTGCAGTATATGCAGTGACTTTAATATCGAATAACTGTGGGGTACCATAATAGATTAAAAGAAGTTGGAGAATCAATGGGGTTCCACGGAAAATGGACGTATAGATGTCCGCAAACCATTTTAGTCCTTTAAATCTCCCAATTTTACATAACGCTAAAAGAATTCCGATTACAAAACCTATAATTGCTGCAACGCCGACAATTTTCAGAGTGACCCCAATTCCTTGTAGAATATAAGGAATTGAGGGGGCAATTTGGGAAAAGTCTAAATTCATGGGCTAACATCCCTTTCTTTCCCGAATGAATTAGTTACTGAACCATTTCAAAACTAGTTTCTCTACTTCACCTTTATCCTGTAATTCCTTGAGGACACGGTCAAATTCAGCAGTTAAATCGCTGTCTTTTTGGAAAGCCATTGATAAACCTAATTTGTGCTCCTCTGGAAGTTCAAAGCTAGACAGTTCCTTATTTGACTCGATATAGCCATTTGCCACTACATCTGCAATGACGATTGCATCAAGATGACCAGATTTGATTTCTTGGAAAAGATCCGGAACGCGGTCACGGCTTTCAACAGAGTAACCATATTGTTCTTCAAGTGATTTCGCACCTTTTTCTTGAACAGATGCCGTTTGAGCACCAATTTTTTTGCCTTTTAGATCTTCCGCGCTATTGATGTTGCTGTCCTTCATCGTAATAACTAGATTTGTAGCTGTAAAATAAGCAGTTGAGAAATCAATTACTTTTTTACGTTCTTCATTGTTGCCATCCATACCTGCAACGACCATATCAATGCTTTTTGCTTGGAGCGCGGGAATTAAACCATTGAAATCCATGTCTTCAATTTCTAATTCATAACCTAGTTCTTTGGCAACCATTTTTGCCAAATCAATATCAAAACCGATGATTTCATCACTTACTGCTGTGTCGACATATTCGAATGGGGGATAATCTGCTGAAGTTCCCATTTTAAGTATCTTCGTATCTGATGCACCTGTTTTCTCACCATCTGCTTCATCTTTGGTTCCACATGCCACAAGTACGCTCATCATTAGAACGAGTAGAAGTGCAATCCCTGACCACTTTTTCATAATAAATCACTCCATTTCTAATTTGTTTTATTTTCAAATTCCGTTAAAGCTTCATCCAATACAGTCAATCCGTCATCGATCTGCTCTTTTGTTATTGTAAGCGGGGGAATCATTCGAATAACTTCACCAGAGTTGCCGCACAAGTAGAACAGTACACCTTTGTGGAGACAACCATCCAGGACAGCCATTACTGCTTCGCCGTCAGGTTCACCCGTTTCTGGATTGCCAAGCTCGATACCAATCATTAAACCAACACCTCTAACGTCATTTATGGTTGGATGTTGTAGTTTCATTTCAAGTAAGCGTTCCACTGCATAGGCGCCCATTGCTGTTGCGTTTTCCAATAGCTTTTCTTCTTTCAACACTTCAAGAGATGCGAGAGCAGCGGAACAAGCGATAGGATTGCCGCCAAAGGTCGTTCCATGTGTGCCGAGCGGCCATTGGTCCATTAGTTCTTTCGAGGCAACAGTAGCGCTAAGCGGAAGCCCTGCGGCAATCCCTTTAGCGATCGCCATGATATCCGGTTTGACATCGAATGTCTGTGCAGCGAACCAATTGCCTGTGCGGCCGAATCCAGTTTGAACTTCATCGAAAATAAGTAGAATGCCATGGCGGTCACAAATTTCCCGAACTTTTTTCAGCCAAGCTTTTGGTGGAATGATGTATCCACCTTCGCCGAGAATCGGTTCGATAATCATACAAGCGACTTCTTCCGGATCTACTTGGTGGTTGAATAGTTTTTTCGCATCTTGCTCAAGTTTTTCAGGGAAGAAGACGTCAGGATCTGCTCCTTCAGGAAGGTATTCAGGCAGTGCATATGGCAACTGATAGGAAAGCCATGTGGGCTGCAAATGTTTCCGGTATTTACTTTTCGATGTTGTCACACTTAATGCGCCCATTGAACGTCCATGGAAACAGCCAGTGAAAGAAACGATATAAGGTCTTCTTGACGTATATTTTGCAAGTTTTAACGCACCTTCAATTGCTTCAGTGCCACTGTTCGCGAAAAAGAAGTTATCGAGTTTTGGTGGTAAAATCGTTTGCAGTTCGGCTGCAAGTTTTAAGATGGATTCGTAGATGATAACACCTGATGGACCATGAATAAGGTGGTCTGCACTATCTTTGATCGCCTGTACGACTTTAGGGTGCCGATGTCCTACGTTCTCGACAGCAATGCCAGAAGTGAAATCTAGGTACCTCTTACCATCAGCGCCGTAATAATAACATCCTTCTGCTTTTACAACAGGTAAGTTCGGGTGATCTTTTGCCATACTTGGTGCGAGAAAGTTTCCAATGTTGTCGACCATATGAAGCCAGTCTTGTTGTTCTCCTATTTTTTGCTGCACAGTAAATCCTCCTACTCAATATCGGTATATTTTTTCAGTTTGCGAACGACAGAAGGTTGGCTTATTCCAAGGAACTTAGCGATTTCAGTCGTTGTACGATAGCGCTCCTGCGCATCCCTTAACACTTTCATTTCAACATCATCTAAAATACTTGGTAGTGTTCGTCCTTCAAGATGAATAATAGACAAGTCATCGTCTGTTTTTTTACGGTATTCTGGAGGCAAGTCTTTTGCCGTGATAATAGGGGAAGTACTTTGGACAACCAACCGTTCGATAACATTTTTGAGTTCGCTATGGTTTCCATGCCAATCAAGAAGTAGTAACTGGTTAAAGACATCATCTGAGAGCTTCTTTGTAGTAGTGTGTGCAATTGAAAACTGACTTAAATAGATGGAAATCAAAGCACTCAAATCTTCTTTACGTTCACGAAGCGGTTTTAAATGAATTGGAACAATATGGAGCATGTAATACAAATCTTGATGGAACTTTTTAACAGCAATTGATTCTGTCAATGCATTTTCAGCTGAGCTAATTAGCCTCACATCAAGTGGAGAAAATGTAGTTGCATTTATAGGGGTAAATCTACGTTCTTTCAGTACATTGGCAACTTTTCCTTGAAGATGAACCGAAAGTTTATCGATTCCCTTTAAATAGAGGGTTCCTTCATGGGCTAACGTCAACAGACCCGTTACCCTTTGCTCGAACTCTCCACCGAACAGTTCACGTTCAAACATCGCTTCCGGCATTGTTTCGCAGTCAATTTCAATGAAAGGTCCATTTTTTCGCTTACTTTCGTTATGAATGAACTTTGCCATTGTTGTTTTCCCAGTTCCTTGTTCTCCATAAAAGATGACAGAAACATCGAGTGCGGCCGCATTCCTAGCGGTTTCATAAGCAATTCGTGTCGTCCTGTTTTCCATCGTCAATCCATCGATTGTAAGATTCTCTTTTCGGAGTAGCGAGAGTTCCTCTTTTGCCAGGGACATTTCATTTTCAAGTTCTTTCATATATTCCTGAATGACGAGAAGTTCGGCTACTTCATAGGAATAACTAAGGACAAATTCAACTTCGCCTGACTCATTAAAGAATGGCACGCCTGTAATAAGTGCTTTTCGTCCAGAAGGGGTAGCTTGTATGACAACTACCTTCTTTTTTTGTAGAAGGACGAGTGGAGTAATAGCTGGAGAGAAAATACCCCTTTTTTCTAAATCATATACGGATTTTCCGAGGAGATCCTCAGCACGTATCCCGTAATAGCGTCCACTAATTTGTGAAGCTTTTACGATAATACCTGCGTGATTAGTAACAATGATATCTTCATCATACGAATCAATAATTTCTTCTTTTGAATTTGGATGTAAGAAAAATCCTGTCATACGACCACCTTTCCTAGAGGTAACAGTATTCAATAATGAATAATTATTTGTTTGTAAATAAAATATACGTTATTATCGGAAGATTAGCAATATATTTTTAACTCATTGGTGAATGTACTAGATACTTGTATTGGCGATGTCGAAAATTATAACATGCATTCAAATGCATTTACAAGTATAATTATACAAATAGGAGATATAAGTACTGAGAAGTTCCTTTTTTCGCTTATCTATGATTAGATACAGGTCAAGTGACTCGTTTATTATTCAGAAATGAATTGAAGGAAAGGGGATTAGATGATGTTAAAAGAAATACTAATCAATAGTATAGAGGAATCTATTGAAGAAATGATTCAGGTGCGTCGTCATTTACATATGCACCCAGAATTATCACATCAGGAAATTGAAACACCAGCCTTCATCGCGAACTACTTGGATGACTTAGGAATCGAAGTGCGCCGGGGAGTTGGGGGGAGAGGTGTGGTAGGAATAATACGCGGAGGAAAGTCGGGGAAAACGATTGCTTTCCGAGCTGATTTCGATGCATTGCCAATCCAGGATGCAAAGGATATCCCGTACCAGTCAACCGTACCGGGCGTTATGCATGCCTGTGGACACGATGGTCATACTGCAGCATTATTAGGCTTTGCAAAAGCGGTAAATGCAGTGAAAGATCAATTGCAAGGAACCATTATCCTCATTCACCAGTTCGGGGAGGAATTGCCGCCAGGTGGGGCGAGAGCCATGATTGCGGATGGTTGTTTAGATGGAGTGGATGCGATTTACGGTGCCCATCTTCAGTCTACTATGGATTCAGGTCATGTTTATGTACGTGACGGTTATTTACAAGCTGGTGAAGATACCGTCAAGATTATTGTAAATGGTTCTGGAGCACATGGGGCAGAACCACAAAAAGGAGCAGATCCAATTTTAGCAGCCAGTCACATCATGGTTGCACTTCAATCCATTGTGAGCCGGAATACAGATCCAATGAAAGAGCTTGTTATTTCAATTGGGAAGTTTCATGCTGGGGATGCAGATAATGTCATTCCAGAAAAAGCAGTGATGGAAGGGACGATTCGTGTTTTTGATGAAGAGTTGCGTACGTTGGCCGGCGAACGTCTGACGGATCTTGCACGTTCTGTGGGTCGCGGACTTGGTTGTGAGGTGGATGTGCAAATTGAAAGAGGGTACGATGCACTTTGGAATCATGCCGAGCAGGTGGACATCGTTCGAAAAGCAGCTTCGGATACATTTGGTAGTGATGCTGTAATTGAAACACAACCGATTATGCCAGTCGAGGACTTTTCCTATTACCTGCAACAAGTTCCAGGTGCCTATTTTTTTGTCGGTGCAAAAATGGAGGATACTAAAAAGGTGTTCCCACATCACCATGAAAAATTTGATTTTCATGAGCCAGCAATGGAAATGATTACTAAGACATTTGCTGGGATTTTGCTTGATTATCAAAAATAGTGAGGGCGTATCAGTTGGATGCAAGACCCATTTAAGGTAATCCGCAATTCCATGCTGGTTATGCAGTTCATTCAACAAGTTGGTTGCGGAATAGAGAACACAAAAAACTATAAAAAGGGATTGTATAGCAATGGAAATCAAAACGGTTGTTTTGTTTACAAAAGATTTAGTACAAATGAAAAATTTCTATATTAATATACTAGGTTTTTCTTTACTGAATGAAGACAAGAATAGCTTCCGAATCGCCATTGGTACAAGCGAATTAGAGTTTTCCACAAAAGTAGTAGAAGGCAATCCCTATTACCACTTTGCATTTAACATACCAGCTAACAAATTTTTTGAAGCAAAATTATGGACGAAAGAAAGAGTAAGTCTATTAGTTGAAGAGGGGAAAGATGAAGTTGAATTTGTTCATTTACCAGCTCATGCGTTGTACTTCTATGACCCAGCCGGTAATATAGTAGAGTTTATTTCGAGACAGTCAGTATCCAAAGATAGTAAGGAAGCATTTTCGATTAAAAGTATTTTAAATATTAGTGAAATCAGTATGACTGTAGATGATGCTATAAGTGTGGGCGAAAAACTTTCCGTTATTGGTGTGACTGAACGTGACAATAATGCAATAAGTACAAACATGCTTAATTTTTTGGGTGATAGAAAGAATGGGGTATTCATTTTATTAACTCAACCAGGAAGGAAGTGGTTATTTTCTGATAAAAAAGCTGCCATCTATCCTCTTGAGATAACATTAACGGATAATAATAAAATAGTAATCAAGCCCGATAATGAAGTACAAACATTTCCGGTTAAGCATGAAAAAACGTCTATAGAGTTGAAATAAAGAATTCTTTTCAATCATATAAACGTTTTGGAACTTTGGAGATGTCTACGCCCACATCGTAATTAAATAAGCTGCCAATCATGTTATTAACTGGTTACTTTTGGTTAATCAACAGGTGTGATTTAAATTAAGAATAGGGAAGTTCTTGATTTTCCAAATATGCGTTTAGATTTGCCAATGAATAGGCGAATCCTTCTTGGTTAAATTCTACTCTTGTTCCGTCAGGTTCAGAGCTTAATTCAATCGAAAAAAGTATTTGATTTGAATCCCAGTAATACGAAAATTTTTGATTTTGCACGACTTCTTTAATCGTAAATTTCATTGTCATGCTCTCTTCTTTTTTAAGATCATTGTATGAACTTGGCCTCAATGTGAAAGTGGCTTGCTCTCCAGCCTTAAAAATGGGTATGTTCCACTTGGAACCTGGAGCATACCAAATTGAAAAAACTTCATCATTGGCAATGGCATTCCAAACTGTTTCTAAATCTTTTTTGATTAATATGGACTTACTGTTAGTCTTCAATATAACAACCTCCGATACATAGTCTCTCAAGTATAAAAAAGGAATGATGGAAACACAAACATATGTCGATGGTCAGATGATCTAACAAAAGATATGATGACTCATGAAAGTAATTGGACAGTAATGGATAATGAAAAGTCGCTTGCAGTCTATGATAATCAAACGTTACAGGGGCATTCGCTTGTAATCCGAAGAAATAGTTACTAAGCCGAGCTGTAGTATCGCCCTTGGTGACGGTAAATACTTTTAATTTTGAATAAAAACAAGAGCCTTCTGGAAAGTATCCCGGAAGGCTCTAACGCATTTTTCATTCAAGTAGGTAAGATGAGATTAATTCCATAACCCTGCTTTTTCAAGTTTCTTTTTACCTCTAAACGCTAAGATGATAAAGACTATATTGAAAACAAGCATTGCAACGATTGTATAAAGTACTAATGTGTAAGTACCAGTTAATTCAAATACAAACCCATATCCAGGTAAAGCTACGATACCCGCAACAGCTAGTCCTAATGCAGCAGTAGAATAAATTTGACTGAATTCTTTATTGCCGAAAAGGGAAGTTGTAAGAATAGGTCCGAGTGTTCCAACCGATGCAGATACAACACCGAAAATCCCGATTGCAATCATAAAAATTGTTGAGTTATCTGCAATCGTAAGCAACATTCCGATTGAAACCAATCCCGTAATCATTGAGAAGATGGCTGTATTTCGTGCGCCAATCTTGTCGCTTAAGAAACCAAAAACGATAGATCCAACTAGCATACCAATCATCCAAATACCTAATGCATTACCGGCGAATTGAACGGAGTAACCAAGACCCATTGCGAATGTGGGAATATGTTGACCAAAGCTAGCAATTGCTGTTATGAAGAAGAAAAAGATAACTAATGCATAAAATGCAGTAGATTTTCTTGCTACAGCAGCAATTACACCTTTATTAGGCTCAACTATAGTTTCACTTGCACCTTTTTTAACTTCGTCCATGCCAATTGGTAGCAGACCTTTTTGTTGAGGTGCCATTCTGATTGTTAAAATAATAATGGGAATAACGATTGCCATTACGACAAGTCCTAATGTAATGTAAGCGGATCTCCAACCGTTGTTAGCAATAAGGTTTCCAACGATAGGTGAGATGATAGCGCCACCTATTCCAACAAATGCCATCATGGCCCCCATTGCTAATCCATTATGTTTTTTAAACCAGTTATTGATCAATACTGGCCCAGCCATTGTTGCAACGAAAACCGAACCAATTGCCATTGGAATAGCGAATAAATACCATCCCCACACTGAATCCATTAAGCCAAACATAGCAAAAGAACCAGCTTGTAAAATTACACCGACAATAAGTAGTAATCTGATGTCATATTTCGCCATCATCTTACCGGCAATCGGTAAAAATAGCATTGTAGCAATTGAAGAAACACTAAAGTATAATGTCAAACTACCCATACCAATTCCTAAGTCCTGAGAAACGGGTGTTAAAAATAATGCACCTGAGCTATTAATTCCACCTCGTGTAAATGCCGCCATAAGTGACACACCGATGAGTAACCACCAGCCAAAGTGAATTTTTTTCTTGTTATTCATTAAGTTAAACCATCCTTTTTTCTTGTACTTTGATCGTTCCGTATATCGAAATGTTCATTACCTTTTTCCACGATAATACTTACAGCCATATTAATTTAACATTAAACTATCTTATGTGTCAATAAGGTGAATTTTTTTAGTTGGTTAGATTTGAACGCAAAAAATTCTAAATAGTAATGTTGAAATAAAGAAATCCATTGGATTGATATGGCACTAGGGGATGCATTATGCCTAATTAGATAAGCTTCTGCGGCGTCATCACTCAGTAAATATTGCAATCCCTCAGTTCAATATTACATGTGTTGATTGGCCAAAGTTAACCAGTAAATGACTGCTTACTCCTTCTTTATAGCATTACTTTTTCGAATGTAAGGCAGTTACACTTGCAACCTTTCTTGAAAAATAGTTGCATTTTTTACTTGAACAATATAGACACGCGGTAAAGGTGTTGTGATCGTTTCGTCCAAAGCGAGCAAGAAATGTTCAAGTGAAAATGTAGACTTTTATGCATTTCTTACAAGTCCTTTATGTAAGAATGTAGTTAATCAACAGATGTGGTTCAATCTGTATGTACATTCGTAACGCGATCATTCCGCGTCTACTTTCACCTTGTGCATTTACCAAGTAGATCTGTATTAAATTTGGGGAATATCCGAACTTGGGTAACAGATGAATCCTTTTCCATTTATGAGTAGCATCCTTTCACTGAATAACTTTTGTACAGAAATCTAAAACATGATTTTGCTATTATCAATGAAAATGGAGACACTAGTACTTGTAACATATAGTGGAATGCCGATTTACTTTGTGGGCTAACCGAACAAGCGGTGTAGATACAATGATGCATTGGGTAACGAGGACATGGTTTTGAATGAATAGCTAAAAAGCACTAAGTACGGAATCTGAATTGATTCCGTGCTTAGTGCTGTTATTGTGAATTTATAGAAGGCGTGTATGCATTATTTAACCGCAGAAATCTCCTGCAAAATCCCATAGCCATTTTTCACTTTCAAGTGCGCCATCAATCGGCCTTTCGCTGATAAATCTTCAAGTTCTTTGCCGGTGTTTTCCGGTACGAAGTAGCGTTCCAAGCCAAAATCGATGGAATGGACGTTAACACCATCAACATTCTGGTAATCATAACTGCTCAGTTTCCCGGTTAAATAGACGCTACCTCTAGGCTTTTTATCAGATAAACTATCCAACACATAGATATCGTCTTGCTTAACAAGTTTTCCGTAAACAGTTAACCCATTGGAATTCACCGACTTGTTGAGTTTGTCCAAAATCACAGTCGAAATTTCATTTTTCGGAACTTCCTCAATTTCATAACGGAGTGTGACATAATCACCGTACAGTAAATCTCTTGGATCTACTGGCACTGTCAGCAATGCTATATCATCTCCGTATGTCAATGTCCATAATGGTTTGACTGTCAGGCCGATTAATAGGAGAAGGGGGACAGTTAGTGCAACAATGAAACCAATACCCTTATTTTTCATCATGTTCATGTGCAATCACCGTTCCTCTCCGAGTTTTCTCGAACCAAAAACCAAAACCGATTAAAATCAAGCCTCCAACGATAAAGAATAACGATTTTGGCATAAAATTATATGACAAATCGGCGTAGAAGCGGAAGATCAATGTGCACACAATAAGAACCGCTGGCAAACTGCCAATCTTCAAGAAGTACAACAGTATTATTGAAAAAATGATTGTGAAAATAATCGCTGCTATTCCTGTATTGTTTGCCGGTATAAAATCCCCCCATGTACTTGGGAAAGTCAGAAACAGCCCCGCCATTCCATAGACTACTGAACCAAGCCATTCGGATGGCAACTGGTATCGGCCAAATGGATAGAAGGCAAGAAACAATCCAAGTGCAAAGAATGTACATAAAATTAGTACTTCATGCAGATCAAAATAAATGAATAAATTGAATGAAAATAGTATAGTCAAAATGACATTGGAAATAAATAAAACTTTGGAATGACCCATCCGTCTTTCATTCATCCAAAATAGTAGCGGAATAATTAGTAGAAGCAGATAAGGTAATTCAACCGTTCCATTCAACACTTTGAAACCGTAAATGATGAAGAATAAGCTAGCAGTCGCAAAAATGAGTTTGTCTTTCAAGTGATAGGCGAGTGGTAAAATACCGAGGCCCCACATGAAGAAATCTGTATAAACACCTTCACCCAGATTAAACATTTGACCAATTAGAAAAATCCCGGCGCCAAACACAAATACACCAATATAATAGAGACTTCGTGAAGTTTTCGGGTAAATATCTTCCATCTTATGACCACCTGCATAAAAGCCGGCTGTCCCAAGGAATAATAGTAAGAACTTCGCAAGTTTCGGTATTTCTTGCCAATTACCTGCGATGAAGCTAAGAATGCCAACGCCGATTAAAATCGCTCCGATGACTAGCAATACCCGTACAAAACTTAGTCGCTCAGTAGGCAAATATTCTGCTAGAAGTTTGCGTGCCTGATTTGTTTCCAATTGTCCTGTTTGTTCCAAAAAGAGGAATTCCTTCTCAAGGATACGGTACTCTGATTTACTAATTTTCCTCTTCATCTCATTGACCTCCGTTTCTTTTAGACTCCCTTATGCTAAGTATACCCGCAATTATTGAGATGCAACAGTTTCCGTTTTTCGTAAATTAAGTACAATGTCCCTTATCTACTCCTTTCTTTTTTCTATTATCATTCCTGCTTTTTTTACAATTTTGATGGAATTTAACAAAATAAAAAGCACTCATATTGAGCGCTTTTTATCTTAATTTTTGTTTTCTCATCCATTGCGTTGCGACCCACTTTTCTCCGGCTATAACTGGTGCTCCACCATGTAAAGTTAACTTGTTTAAATCATCATCACTATAGAAATATTCGAAATAAACTGCCATACCCTTGTGTGGGGTTACTGAGAGATTCAGTTTAGGGAAAAAAGTTTCTCCGCCTTGTTCTACATCATTTAAGTACATAATGAGCGTACTAATTCTATTATTGTTTGCTACTTTACTTGTTGATGAAAAAAAATCATAATGAGCTTTATACTCTTGACCAGGAGTATACTTAAGGATTTGAATTCCCTCTCCGTGTTCAATAGGAATATTCATGATAGTCGCAATTCTCTTTTCGACTCTAGCAACAGTTTCGTTTTCACTTTCACTTTCTTGAAAAAACATACTACTACTTGTTCTCAGTTCATCTATTTCACGAGTCTTCCCAATTTTTGAACGTTGCATTTTGTCCTTTGACAATTTGATTAGTTCATCACATTCTTCGTTACTTAAAACATTACCTAAAATTACTATCAATGGCTCTTCGAATCTAGTGATTATATCAATTTCTCTGTCTGTTTTTATTTTATTTCCAGCGTGATCAAATATAGTTTGTTCTTTATTCTCCGTTATCATCTTCAAACGACCCCTTAAACTATCTAATTTTCAGAACGAGTACGTTTTATCCCGCATTAACGGGCAGTAAGACCCCCACTTCAAGTCTTAAAGGACACAAGAAGAATAAGTGGGGGATCAAATGCCCGTAAAAGCCCGAATGGTTAGGGCCAACGAGGAAGAATTGCAGTTCATTCCTCCCTGTTGGTTACTTAGGCTTTGCCACAGGACGTGGCGCACTTAGCCTAAGTTCTTTAAACAATCAGTGGGGGATGAAGAACCCCCCTCTGATTGAAGATTAACTTTATTGGTAATGATTATACGTGTTAACGGTCTACTTTCACTTCAAATATTTGATTATAAGAGCATGCTCTTATAGTTTCTTCTTTGAATGATTTTATTTTATCATAGAATTTTAACATATCGCAAATTTGGTAACCATTTTAATGTTGGGATCTTTTCGTTAATATTGTGGCTAATAGTGAGGAAATTTAGATGTGGAAAATGACAACGTGTCGGCTCAATCTGTTGTAAAAGTAATAGTTGAAGTGATTTCAATGGGGAGAATGGAAGATTGGAAGGGAACAAAAGAGGACCTTTTATTATTTTTATTGCCTTTACAAACCGATCAATTTAGAAAACTGCCTTCATCGATTTATAGTGAATTTCACAAGTAAAAGAACCAAGTGTCGGATTAGAACAATTCCGACGCTTGGTTCTTTATTAAATCATCTTTATATGTCAAAAATAGAGATGCAATACTGATCACAGAGAAATGAATAAGTCTTATCAGACGCCGCGTTTATTCCCCCATAGCAGAGTATGCAATTGTGGCAACACTTTGGCATCATTCATTATAGGGGAGTGGACTGTTAAATCAATTAACCACTCATATCGTTGTAACAATGTCGAAACGAGAAGTGCATCGTCAGTTGTCGTCGTATCGTCATTTCCTGTCTGTAGAAAGAAAGGAAACGCCGGATATCGCAGATGGACCTCTTCCGCAAACTTGAAATCCTTTTCATCGAAAATGACGACTTTCAAAGTAGCAGTCGTTTCAATCAGTTTCTCCATGAACGTATCCAGTTTACTGAAATCCGTCACCATCCCTGAACTTGGTGGTTTTGGGGAAAGCGTGATGTCATCAATTTTCAATAACCAATCCTGCCAAAAAGAAGCTTGCGTTTCAACTGCGACCTTCCAACCTTGTTCGTGGCACAAATCGACAAGTTCCCCAATTCCTTTATGAAGGGCAGGGTTCCCACCTGAAATTGTGACATGTGAAAATGACTGTCCGCCTATTGCTTTAAGTTCATCTATGATTTCTGCCGGCTGTTTCGAAGTGCTTTTTCCCGAACCGTCCCAAGTAAAACTGGAATCGCACCAAGAACAAGAATAATCACATCCAGCTGTTCGAACAAACATCGTCTTTAACCCCATGACCATTCCTTCGCCTTGAATAGTCGGACCGAATACTTCCATAACAGGAATCTTCATAGGACTACCTCCTGTTCAGGACGATAGATGACATAGCTAGTCGGCGTTTCTCGGACTATGACTTGAAGGCAGACAGGCTTGTTGTTTCTAGTTAGAAGAACTTCCTGGATTGATTTGCAAACCTGTTCTGCCAATTTCTCGGTCGTCGGGAAATTGTTCTTAAATTCAGGATGATCATTCAACACAGAATGATCGTATTTATCATGAATGAGGTTTTTGAGTTCCTTGAAATCAATCAGGAAACCGATTGAATCCAGTTCATTTCCTCCAATTGTTATGTTTAAGTAATACGTATGACCGTGCATTACTTGGCATTTTCCAGCATCTTCGCTTGGAATGAAATGTGCCGCAGAAAAATGCATGTCTTTGTTTAATTCAAAACGATATGAATGCTGAACTTGCGGATAAAATTGCTGCATCATTCAGAGACACCTACAGACTTTTTAGATAAATAGGTAGCGAGACCGTCATTCCGTAACACACAGGCAGGACATTTCCCGCAGCCTGTACTCGGAACTCCGTTGTAGCAAGTAAGTGTCTTGTTCTGCACAAAGTCGAACGCACCAAGTTCGTCAGACAAAGCCCAAACTTCGGACTTATCGAGCCACATCAAAGGCGTATGGATGACAAACCGCCCGTCCATAGCTAAATTCAGTGTCACATTCAACGATTTTATAAAATTGTCACGGCAATCAGGATAACCGCTAAAATCCGTTTCACTGACACCCGTAATTAAGTGCCGAGCACCAATCGCATCTGCATAGACCGCGGCAAATGACAGGAATAAATGATTCCTGCCTGGAACGAAAGTCGACGGCAATTCACCTTCTACTTCATTCACTTCGATATCATCTCGCGTCAAGGCATTTGCTGACAGTTGGTTGATCAAATTCATATCCAGTACTTTAAACGATACCCCAAGCTCATCTGCAATTTTTCTAGCACACTCGATTTCCTCCGAATGGCGCTGACCATAGTCAAACGTCACCGTAGCAACTTCACGGAAATTTTTCAATGCCCAAAACAGGCATGTCGTACTATCTTGGCCGCCGCTAAAGACGACAACCGCTTTTTCATTTTTCACTATAAAACATCTCCTTAGTTTTTTAGAGAGGGAGTTTTCGAACCTCTTTTTTTGAACAACGTTAATGATAACATAAATAGGTGATGGAAGGGATTAGAAGAGGGGTTTGGAAACAGTTGCGCACACAATTCTTATAATACAATCCGCGTATTATAAGTCTATCGTTTAATGAATTGTTTAATTAGGTGTATGATAACTATGCAAACAACTTAAGGAGATGAATTATCAATGAGAGCAGCAGTATGGTATAAAGCCAATGATATTCGTGTTGAAGAGCGTGAAGTGAAAGAAGTTCTTGCAAATGATGTAAAAGTACGAGTGGCATGGACTGGTATTTGCGGCAGTGACTTGCATGAATACCATGAAGGCCCAGTATTAATTCCAGGAAATGGTCCGGATCCATTGACAAACCAGGAAGCGCCACTAACGTTAGGGCATGAGTTTTCAGGTATTGTTGAGGAAGTTGGTTCTGATGTGACACGCTTTAAAGCAGGAGATCGTGTCGTTATCAATCCGTTGATTACATATGGCAATAAATCGTCTGAGTATGATATATATGATGGCTTCACGTTTGTTGGACTAGGTTCTGACGGTGGATTTGCAGACTTTGCAGTCGTATCTGAGAAAAACGTTTATGCACTTCCGAAAGGTTTATCTCTTGAAGAAGGCGCACTTGTAGAACCGATGGCAGTTACTGTACAGGCCGTGAAAGAAGGCGGATTGCAAGCTGGTCAAACGGTTGCTGTATTTGGTGCTGGCCCGATTGGATTATTGACAATCATTGCTGCAAAAGCACAGGGTGCTAACAAAATTGTTGTATTTGACTTGTCTGAAGAGCGCTTGGAAAAGGCGTTGGCAGTAGGAGCTACACATGTGTTCAACTCAGGTAAAGTGAATCCTTTGGAAGTTGGAAAAGAGATTGAACCTGAAGGCTTTGATGTCTCGTTCGAGGTAGCTGGCGTAGAAATTACGTTGAACCAGGCAATTAAAATCACAAAAACGAGGGGGACGGTTGTTATTGTATCTATATTCCCGAAACCAGTTTCCTTCTCACCAATGGATTTAACGGCTTCCGGTATTAAAATTACATCAACACTAGCTTATGAGCCTGCAGTATTCCAGAAAACAATTGATATGATGGATTCTGGCGAAATTAACCCTAAAGAAATTATTACGAGCCGTATTGAGCTTGAAGAGCTTGTTGAAAAAGGTTTTGATGCGTTAACGAATGACAAAACGCAAGCGAAGATTCTTGTTAAATTGAGCGGCGAACAATAATACGAAAGAATAGTTAAAAGTAAAGTACCCTGGTTGCATCTTTGGATGTTACTTAGGTACTTTTTTTAGGTGAATACCGTGGCGGACTAGGTTTATCTATCGCAAAAATAATCATTGATCTTCATGGCTAAAAAAACTATACAAAGCGAGAAGGGGAAGGGAACAATTTTTACGGTTACCATTACTCTCTAACTTTGTTCGGTAATTGATGTGATAAAGTGAGGGAAACAACAGATGTCATTTACAACTATTTTATTAATTTTGCTCGTCTTAGTGATCTATTTACTGTTATGTTTTTATATCGGATACAATGGCTGGGTATGGCTGAAAACAACGCAATTTGCTGCCTTCAAGAAAACCTATATAATGCTCATGATCTTACTTAGTTTGTCCTTTTTCATCGGACGGTTTTGGTCATGGATACCTATCCAATTCATCGGCGGATTTTGGCTCGTGATTTTTGGCTATAGTTTACTATTATTACCTTTGATCAATCTCGCGATCTGCTTATTGAAAAAGAAATGGATTTTTCAAATCGGATTAGGGACGATATTATTCTTTGTTGTTGTGCTTATCTACGGTTCGTACAATGCTTGGAGTCCCGTTGTCACAACGTATGAGGTAGCTATTGATAAACCAGCTACAGAAAAAGAGTTAAAACTTGTCGTTGTATCCGATCTTCATCTCGGAAGCATTGTCGGTGAAAAGCATTTGGAACGTTTAGTTGCCGAAATTGAGGTATTACGCCCCGATCTAATCTTAATTCCTGGTGATATTATCGATGACTACATTGCTCCATACCTGGATAAAGAGATGGGGAAAATATTAGGGAAACTTCATGCACCACTTGGCGTTTACGCAGTACCTGGGAATCATGATTATTATGGCAATGATGTTGATCAATTAGTTATCGAAATGGATAAAATCGGCATCCATGTACTAGCAGACGAAACAGCACTCGTTTCCGATGACTTTTACATCATTGGTCGAAAAGATCTGGCGGCAAAGAGTAGGATTACAACAACTGCATTAGTTGCCGACTTAGACCAAAACAAACCAATGATTATGATGGACCACCAGCCCGTTGAATTTGACGAGGCAAGTGACAGTGGCATCGATTTACTGTTATCGGGACATACGCATAGAGGTCAACTATTTCCAGCTAATCTAATTACTCGATGGATTTTTGAAAATCATTATGGCCACATAATGAAAGGTCAGCTTCACTCAATCGTAACTTCTGGTTTTGGTACATGGGGCCCCCCTCTTAGAATCGGTAGCCGTGCTGAAATCGTTGAAATCAATCTCAAATTCCAGAAATGAAACGCAAAATAACAGGAGACATTGAGACATTGAGACATTGAGACAATGGCAAGCTGAAAGTTGGGGTTCTTTACAAAAAGGAAAAAACAGCTGAAAGAAAAGGATTTCCTTTTCTTTCAGCTGTTTTACTTATGGGTATTTGTTTTCAAAATCACAGTCTTTCAATGGAATCAATTTTGATTTGTGTTCTACTTTATAGACTAGCCAAACGATTAAGAACAATAGTAAACCGACGTAGGGAATGACTACGCTATTCCAATCAATTCCGCTACCCATGAAAGCTTGAAAGTTTTGATCTAAAATAATGAAAATACATAGAAATAGCACCAATAATGGACCAAGCAGGAACCATTTTGTACGATTTGGAAGCTCTTTTATTTCGTGCGCCAAGTCCCAAAGAACGCGAGTGGACGTATACATGCCAGAGTTACCTGCAGATAATACGGCTGTTAGAATAATCGCATTCATAACGGATTCCATTGGTTTTACGAGTCAGGGTTTCTTTTTACAGCCGTTTAAAACTATCAAATTTTGATTTCCAGTAGCTGTTACTTAAGCTTGTTACTTGCGACTGCTTGCCCCCAGCATGCACGAACTTATTATTGCCAATATAAATGCCGACGTGTGAAATGCCTTTACGATATGTATTTTTGAAAAAGACCAAATCACCTGGTTTGGGCGAGGTTACTTTCTTCGATTGCGCAAATTGGCTAAGCGTGGTGCGTGAGATTTTTTTCCCTGATTGTTTGAAAGCATATTGTACGAAACCACTACAGTCAAAGCCGTTTTTTGTCGTCCCGCCAAATAGGTAGGGTATAAACCTTAGCTTCATTGCCTGATCAACAACGTTTTGAGAAGCAGTGGATGATTTGGAAGTTGATTTGTTTGCACTTGTTAAAAGAGAACTAAGTATCCATCCGGATGTTTTGTTAACTTTTACGTGAAACCAAACATCGTTCCCCAACTTTTTTTGCTGTGAAACAGTTAACGTCGTCCCTTTTTTTACCTTAGCAACAACCTTATTTGTTGTACCAGCAGCGGAACGCACATTGACATTGGATTTTGTCTTAAAGGTTCCCTTTTTTGCTGAAATGCCGTTAGACGCTGAATTGGTTTTCTTAGCTGATGTTTGTAAGATTTGATTTGGATAGAGTGAATCTGACGTTAAGTTATTCCATTTTTTTAGATTGGTTATGGATACCTTGCTTGATTTTGAAATGTTCCATAGTGACTCCCCATTTTTAACTGTATGCGTGCTCGCTTCTACATCGCTATTTGCTATTCCGAATACTAAAGTGCCTGCTAAAAGTAGTGAACATGCAATTTTTCTCATTATGTATTTCAGCCACCTTTTCTATTAATCATTGACTGGTCAATGCCTATACGTTTAATAGTAGAGAACTGAATATGCAAGTACAACAGCAATTTGATTACAGATTCATTACGCGTCCGTAAAAATAACGGGATATCTTGGACTTGCATCCAACTTTAGTTAACATTTGCCGTAGGTAGCTTAAATCATAGACTTCTCTCGGTTCACTGGTTGAACTGGGGAGAGGTTTTTTTATTGAATATGGCACAAAACAAACATTCATTTGTGGATTTCTCATTATTGTGCTTAACTGGAACTAAATTCCTGAAAATGAAAATGAATAATCTGTCCTAATTCTTGTTTCTAATCAATATACATATACAAAGGCTTGTACTTCAATTAAGAAGAATGGGGGGTCAACATGAAGGTCAAAAAATCTTTAGCTTTATTGTTAGCGGGAGTTTTGGTGGTAGGTATGTTAGTGGGCTGTGGTTCAAAGCCCAAAACGACTGGGGGAAAAGATTTACCGATTATTAAAATCGCTACTCAGACACCACTATCAGGAGGTAGTGCCGCAATTGGAGAAGTAATTAAGCTAGGTGCACAGCTTGCATTAGACGACCAAAAGGAAAAGTTTAAAGAATTAGGATTTGAGTTGCAACTCGTCCCTTTCGATGACCAAGCCGATCCCAAAAAAGGGGTGGCCAATGCTCAATTAATAGGTGCAGATAAATCTATATTCGCAGTTGTCGGTCACTTCAACTCAGGTGTTGCTATCCCATCTTCAGAAGTATATGAAAAATACAGTATTCCAATGGTTTCACCAGCCAACTCAGCAACTGAAGTTACAGATAGAGGATTAAAAACAGTGAATCGTATTGTTGCTCGAGATGATTCTCAAGGTCCAGCAGGGGCTGATTATGCAGTTAACACTTTAAAAGTAAAGAAAATCTTTATCGTTCAAGATAAAACAGCATACGGTACGGGGCTTGCGAAAGCCTTCGAAAAAGGTGCTGAAGATGCAGGAGCTGAAATTCTTGGGTTTGAAGGGATTACGCTTGGAGAGAAAGATTTTAATGGAGTTCTAAACCAAATCCTTTCTAAGAAACCAGATCTAGTATACTTCGGGGGAATCTACGCAGAAGGCGGGCTATTAATAAAACAAGCGAGAGAAAAAGGTATTGATATCCCGATTATGGGTGGAGACGGATTAGATTCTTCTACACTCGTTGAAATTGCTGGAGATGCAATTAAAAATACGTACATTACTACTCTAGCAGGAGATCCTGCTGAATCAGAAGCTGGAAAAGAGTTTATGGAAAGGTACAAAGAAATTAACAATCGTGATGCAGAAGCATACTCAGTATACGGCTATGACACTATGGGAGTGGTATTAAAAGGTATCGAGAATGCAATTACAGCAAATAATAATAAATTGCCGACACGCGAGCAAGTAAGAGATGCTGTTCGTGGAATAAAAGATTATCAAGGTGTGTTGACAACAGTAAGCTTTGATGACATTGGCGACAATAAGTATGCAAAAGTATTTATTTTTAATTATAAAGAAGCTAGTTATCCACCGCAATTAGAAGGTGAAGTCGAAAATTAAGTAGCTTGGAAGGGTACGATTCATTTTGACTGTCTAGCTCCAGGCGCCAGCTCCTCGGTCATAAGTCAGACCGGCTTATGTCTGTCGGAGCTGTGCGGCGCCTTGCGCTTTCTTTTATACACCTTGGACAAGGAGGTAGCTTATGCTGAACGAAATAATACAAACGATCCCGCAAGTCTTGATTGATGGCCTTGCCCTAGGAACTGTGTATGCTGTAATTGCTTTAGGGTACACAATGGTTTATGGGATATTAGAATTAATTAACTTTGCACACGGGGAAATCTTTATGACAGGTGCTTTTATTGGGACAGCCCTATTAATCTTTATGACAGGCACTGGATGGGGGGCGGCGCTACCTGCCATTGTTATGCTAATTATTGTACTCATTGTAACTGCTTTCCTTACAGGTTTTTTGGGGATGGGTATTGAAAGATTGGCATATAGACCATTACGCAATGCACCTAGATTAATCCCGCTTATTACAGCGATTGGCATTTCATTTTTATTACAAGATATTGTAAGATTCATAGCAGAATTAACAAAAGGAAACTACATTGTAACGGGACCTAGTCTTTTTACAGAACAAGTTTTGATTAAAACTTCTTCCATAAGTTCCATTTTTAATGATGCATCTATAAAAACATCATTTATTATTGTGTTAGTTACAGCGGTAATTATGATGATTGCTCTAGATATATTTGTGAATAGGACAAGATGGGGAATGGCGATGCGGGCTGTTGCACAAGATCGAGAAACAGCTTCCTTGATGACAGTAAATGTGAATAAAGTTATTTCAATAACCTTTTTTGTAGGATCTGCTCTTGGGGGCGCAACGGGGGTATTATTTGCTGTACAATACGGAACCATAGATCCTTATATTGGATTTATTCTTGGGTTGAAGGCATTTACCGCGGCAGTAATAGGGGGCATAGGAAATATTCGTGGCGCAATGATTGGCGGTTTACTACTTGGGGTATTAGAAATGTTTGCATCTGCTAATTTAACACTTTTAACTGGTGGAGTATTTGGTGCCGAATACAAAGATGTGTTTGCGTTTGCGATATTGATCATCGTGTTACTTTTTAAACCGGAGGGCTTATTAGGCAAACCGGTCACTGAGAAAGTGTAGGTGAGAAGATTGAAAACTCTATGGAAAAAATATGAACAAAACAAACTTGCGCATGGAATCTTTCTTCTAATTTACATCGGAGTTACATCACTAAGTTTATATACGGCACAGAAGTCAGTTGCCGCCTTTCTACTTCTATTAACTTCGTTATTACTACTATATTTTACAAAGTTTACTAATCTCACAAAATGGTTGATAGCGGGTTTTGTACTAGTGTTTTTACTGCCGTTCACAGCTAGTAATGGTGATGCTTATCAATCTTACATGGAAGTTTCGACACTTGTTGGTATCTATATTGCTATGGCTTTAGGATTAAATATTGTAGTTGGTATGGCTGGGCTTCTTGATTTGGGTTTTGTAGCATTTTTCGCAGTTGGGGCATACACATATGGTATTTTTGCTACAGCGCAAGCATCTAATTTTATGCCATTTGGAACTTTCCCTTTATCGGGAGAAAGCTTTTGGCTATTTATTATCATAGGTGGATTGGTAGCTGCGTTGTTTGGAATTCTACTTGGAATTCCAGTTCTCCGGGTTAAGGGAGATTATCTAGCTATTGTTACGTTAGGTTTTGGAGAGATCATTAGAATTATATTTAATAATCTAGATCGCCCCATTAATATAACAAACGGTGCAATGGGAATTTCTTCCGTAACTCCACCTAGATTATTTGGGATCGATTTCCTATATCCTAGCCAATTTTATTACATTGTACTTGTTCTCCTATTTTTCACGATCTTTACAGTTCGTCGTTTTGAACACTCCAAAATAGGGCGTTCGTGGAAGGCTGTTAGGGAAAATGAAATAGCTGCTCAAGCTATGGGTGTACCTTTAGTTCGGACAAAACTAATGGCGTTTGCGATTGGTGCTACCTTCTCAGGGATGATGGGTGTCGTCTTTGCTGCTAAACAAGCATTTGTAGACCCTACAAGCTTTACACTACTTGAGTCAATTACGATATTAGTAATGGTGGTTTTGGGTGGTATGGGAAGTGTCCCGGGCGTTATTCTTGGGGCGGCCGTTATGACGATTCTGAATCTCCAAGTATTGACGGAAATGACAAATTGGTTAAATCAACTAAGCTTGTCGGGGATAATTTCGATTCCATATGCATTATCACCAGCTAAAATGCAACGTTTCATATTTGGAGCCCTATTAATCCTCTTTGCTTTATATAGACCAAAGGGACTCTTGCCAGCAAAAAACCGTATATTTATCGAAAAGGATTTACAAGGAGTAAATAGGAAAGCTAAGTTAGTAACAACGCAGGAACAATCGGAAAATGAGAAGCTGTAGCAGAAGGGGGTGCAGTAATTGTCTATTTTAGAAGTTCGAAATATAACAAAAAAATTTGGCGGTCTAACAGCAAATCAAGATGTATCAATGACAGTAGAGAAAAACTCAATTACAGCAGTTATTGGACCGAATGGTGCTGGAAAAACAACATTTTTTAATATGATAACCGGTATTTATCAGCCAACGTCGGGCATAATCCTCCTTGAAAATGAAAAAATAAACGGATTAAAGCCGCATGACGTTTCAAAAAAAGGGATTTCGAGGACATTTCAAAATATCCGTTTGTTTAATGAAATGTCAGTACTTGAAAATGTCCTCGTTGGTATGCATACCCATTTAAAAGCAGGTCTAATGGGTATTTTATTAAATCTTCCTGCCATTCGGAAGGAAGAGAAGGCTTCAGAAATGAATGCATATAACTTATTGGAATATGTAGGACTAGCTCATCTTTTAAATGAAAAAGCATGTAATCTAAGCTATGGCGCACAAAGAAGACTGGAAATTGCAAGAGCCCTTGCTGCTAATCCAAAGGTTTTATTATTAGATGAACCTGCGGCAGGCATGAATCCAAAAGAAACAAAAAATCTAACTCAGCTTATACAGAGCATGAAACATGAATTCAATCTAACCGTTATCTTGATTGAGCACGATATGAAGCTCGTCATGGAAATCTCCGAACATATTGTTGTATTGGATCATGGCGAAAAAATTGCGGAAGGTAAGCCTGAGAACATCAGAAATAATCCAAAGGTTATAGAAGCATACCTAGGATCGGGAGCTATTCAAACGGGATAGGGGGACACTATATGCTTCAATTAGTAAATGTTGAATCCTATTATGGTGGTATACATGCCTTAAAGGGTATAGACGTGTTAGTGAAAAAGGGAGAAATTGTAACACTTATAGGTAGTAATGGAGCTGGAAAATCAACCACACTAAAAACCATAAGCGGATTGGTGAAAGTAAAGACTGGCAACATTATATATAATGGACAGGAAATCTCAAACAAGCCTGCCCATGAAACGACTTTATTAGGAATTGCTCATGTTCCCGAAGGTAGAAGGATTTTTTCGAAACTGTCGGTTAAGGAGAATTTGCTAATGGGAGCATTCTCTGTGAAAAATAAAAATGTGATTAATGAAAGAATGGAAAGAGTATTTCACTATTTCCCGAAATTAAAAGATCGTATCGAGCAAAAGGGCGGTACGATGAGCGGAGGGGAACAGCAAATGCTTGCCATTGGGAGAGCACTCATGATGGAACCGGATTTATTAATGCTAGACGAACCTTCAATGGGGCTTGCCCCAATAATTGTGGAACAAATTTTTGAAATCATAAAAGAATTAAATCGAGAAGGCATAACCATTTTACTTGTGGAACAAAATGCTTATCAAGCGCTGCAAATTGCGCATAGAGGTTATGTTATTCAAACAGGAGAAATAAAACTTCAAGGAAACGGCTATGATTTGATTACTAATGAAGAAGTCCGCGAAGCGTATTTGGCATAGTAGCAAGTAAGATTTTAAGTTTAGGATTTTGTAGCCAATCTATTCAAAAACGCTTAGATATTAAATATCCAAGCGTTTTTTTTAGGTGTTGTAACAGATGTATTAGGTACGTATTAGCATTGCGTTAGTTAAGAAGGCTGGGTTCGCGTTGATTTCGGAATTTCTTTATATCCTACTCACTTAATACTGAATTGTGTCGTAATTATATGCCTAATTTAGTATATAAATACTTTCACTTAGAGAAAGAGCTATCTTCTGTAAATAGTTGCAGAAAATTTCTTAGCGTAAAAGAATTATACGCATCTTTTTTCGTTTTAATACCTAATCTCCATTTATTGCCGGAATATACTCAGCCATTCTAGGGTTGTTACTCCCTTCAGACGGTGGAAAGTGGATTGTGGAAGCGCCGTACTTGCTCGCTGCCTCAAAAGGATTAAATATGAGCATGGCCTGGATTGTGCAAGTATACAATGCTTCAGAAGCACTTCCCAACATGATAAATCCATTCTTTATGTTACCTTTATTGGGTGTCCTTGATGTCAAAGCAAAAGATCGCGCTGGATATTCCATTTTGCAACTGATTTTTCACGCTCCCGTTGTCCTTTTCTTAGCGTAGATCTTAGCAAAACAATGCCCTATATTTGAATAGTATGTTTAATAGATTTTGAGCCCTTGGGAACTCCAGTAAGAGTTTCCAAGGGCTCTTTGTAGTATTGTGTTATGGGATATTCACTAGTGTTGTTGTTTTCCCTTAAAGGAGATTTCAAATGAAGTGAGAAGTAGCACACCTTCATACAAATTTTCAACTGACCAATCCTCTTAGCTCAGTAGATTTTCGGACTTTGATAACAATGCGTTCATTATTTGTCTGATAGACTATCGTATTTTTATCTGCTTGCATTAACGCTTTTGTTGCGTCCTCAACTATGTCTTGTTGATTTTGGGGCAATTATTTCATCGTTCCTATCAATAGTGGTAATTTTATCATTAAAGTCAGTGTTATCTTTGTAAAAATTCCGAGCAGATTCAAGGATTTGTTTCGTATTTCCATAATTAATGGCGAGTACATTTGACCTGCACAAAAGTCTAATCCTGTGTCATTTAAAACCCAAAATAATTCCGAAGTAAATAAGCCACCCATTTACAATGAGGATGATTTCGAATGTTTTCGAGTAACCCTTTCACAAGAGCAGGACTTAAAGTAGGTTTAAGTAGCTGTTGCTTAAGCAGAATTAACGATTCTTTTTCAATAGAATCCTCAATTTCTTTTATATTTTGTTCAATGATTTCAAGGATTTGCTCCTTTGTTGTTTCTTCCTGCATTGGTTGTTTAAACAGTTGAACTAGCTCGTTTGAAATAAATGGAAGGGTAATGTGCTTGGCTAGTATATTCGTTTTCTCAACCAGCGATTGAGCAAGTAATTTCGAATCTAATGGCAAGTTATAGAATAAAAATAACTCTGAATAGTTTTTCATAAAGCCTTTAATGCAGTAAATTAAATCGTGCTTTATCTGTTCAATTTCTTCGCCGTATAATCGTTCAACCATCGATAAAATTACTTTCTCCATCAATTGATCGTATGCACGAATTTTTAAGATGAACTCTTCGTTAAATGATTGCATTTGTTCTTTAATAAGAATTTTGCCAAAGTCAGAGTGCTTATGAAAAGAATCGAAAGTCGTGTAATAAAAATTGAATAACAAATCTTCATCATTTTTCGTGGTATTGACTTCATAGTCAATACTGGTTATAAATTGGATCATAAAATGATCAATCAATGCTAAAATCAATTCGTCCTTTGACTTGAAAGATAGGTAGAAGGCGCCTTTAGAAATCCCGCAATGTGCTGTTATTTGTTGTACGGAGGTAGCTTCAAAGCCTTTTTCTGCAAAAAGCTCTAAAGCTTTATCCATAATTAATTGTTTTTTTATCATTATGTTTTTTCGCTCCTAAGGTTTATTGTTGACAACTGACTCGTTAGTCATTAGTATAAATAATTGAGTTCGCAAAGTCAATTAAGGGATGGTGTAAGAATGAAAGGGTTAGTCAATTTTGTCCTAAAGAATAAATTAGCAGTCTGGTTGCTAACAATCATCATTGTTGTATCTGGAGTTTATTCAAGTACACAAATGAAAACGGAGACGTTGCCAGATATATCAATTCCTTACTTAATGGTAATGGGTGTCTATCCTGGAGCTACTCCAGAGCAAGTGATGAAAGATGTCTCCATTCCATTAGAGAAAGCGGTAGACAATCTTGAACATGTGAAAGCCGTTTTTTCAAATTCTTATTCTAATATGTCAAGTATTCAAGTGGAATACGAATATGGCATAGATATGGAAGAGGCGAAACGTGCATTAACTTCCGCACTAGATGCAGTGTCTTTACCAGAAGGAGCACAAGCGCCAACGATTACAGCAATTAGCATGAATATGATGCCGGTTGTCGCACTAAGTGTAAGTAGTCAAACAGAAGATATTGTTGAATTAACGTCAACAGTAGAGGAAATACTACTTCCGAAAATCGAGAAAATCGATGGAATTGCATCTGCAACGATTGCAGGTCAGCATATTGAAGAAGTGCAACTTACGTATAAAGATGAAAAGATGGCTGCACTGGGCATAACGCCAGATACAGTCAAGCAAATGATCGAAGCAAGTGATTTAGCTGTGTCACTGGGTCTTTACGAGTTTGAAGAAGGTGAGCAAGCTGTTTCAGTAGACGGCAAGTTCATGACTGCTGATGAATTAAAGGAAATGCTTATTCCTGTAACACCATCCGCAACAAACACAGCACCATTTGTGAAGCTTAGCGATATTGCTACAATTGATGTCGTAGGTAGAGAAGAGTCGGTTTCACGTACAAACGGTGAAAATGCCATTGCCATTCAAATTATTAAAGGGCAACAAGCAAACACAGTTGATGTTGTAAACGCTGTGAAGGACTTAATTAAAGAAGAACAGAAAACAATAGACGGTCTTGTCATCGATGTATCACTTGACCAAGGTGCGCCAATTGAAGCTTCAGTATCAACGATGATTGAAAAAGCGTTATTTGGTGGTTTGATCGCCATTTTAATCATTCTTCTGTTCCTTCGTGATTTCAAATCAACAATTATTTCGATCATATCCATTCCAGTTTCGATTTTCATGGCTTTACTGTTACTAAACTGGTTGGGTATTACGTTAAATATTATGACGCTTGGTGCGATTACGGTTGCCATCGGACGTGTAATCGATGACTCGATTGTCGTCGTTGAAAATATTTATCGTCGTTTGCATTTAAAAACAGAAAAATTATCAGGCCGGGCACTTGTGCGTGAAGCGACGATTGAAATGTTCAAACCAATCATGTCTTCAACATTAGTGACAGTTGCGGTATTTGCGCCACTTATTTTCGTTGGTGGTATGGTCGGTGAGCTATTCTTACCGTTTGCATTAACAATGACGTTTGCGCTTGTTGCTTCGTTAATTGTTGCCATTACAATTGTACCTGCATTATCTCACTTCTTATTTAAGAAAAAGTTATATAGTGAAAAGACAGAAAGCCGCCATAAAGAGGTCGGTAAATTAGCTACATGGTACAAAGGTGTTCTGGGCTGGACATTAAACCATAAAGTCATTACTTCACTAATTGCTGTCGTTATGTTGGCAGGCAGTGTGGCATTAACGCCATTAATTGGTTTTAGCTTTATGGGTAGTGAAGAAGAAAAAGTGATGTACTTAACGTACACGCCGGAAACAGGCGAGCTAATGGAAGATACGTTAGCAAATATTGAAATTGTAGAACAAAAGTTATTGAAAAATAAAGATATTGACATTGTTCAACTATCTGTTACTGATTCCGGCGATGCAATGTCCGCGATGATGGGCGGAGGATCTGGTGGCGCTTTAATGTACCTCATTTTCGACCCGGATATGAAGAACTTTGCGGAAGCTCGTACGGAAATTGAAGACTATGTGTTCGACATTGGTCAATCAGGCGAATGGAAGAGCCAAGACTTCACTTCAATGTCAATGCCTACGGGTGGGGTTAGCTACACATTCTACAGTGAAAATTTAGATAAACTAAATGAAGCTGTAAAAATGGTAGAAGGTGTTATAAATGAAAACGATCGCTTAGAAGATGTTTCTTCAAGTGCAAAAGATGCTTACGTTGAATACAAATTCAAAGTAGAGCAAGATGAATTACTGCAGTATGGCTTAACAACGGGGCAAATCGTCATGATGCTAAACCCGATGCGTACAAACGATGTATTAACAACGGTTGAAAAAGATAAAAATACATTAGAAGTAATTGTGCAGCAAGAAGAAGCTGTACAACCAAAATCAATCGATGATCTTTTGGCGACAGAGATACCGACAGCACTCGGTACGACAATGAAACTTTCTGAGCTGGTAACAGTTGAGGAAGGGACAACGTTAAATGCACTTGCTCGAAGCCAAGGTGAATATTACGCAACAGTTTCAGGAACAATCATTGATGCTGATATTTCAAAAGCGACATCTGAAGTAGATAAAGCAATTGATAAACTTGATTTACCTAAAGGTGTTACGGTCGGTGTTGCTGGTGTGGCAGCGGATATGACGGAAACATTTACACAACTTATTGTGGCAATGCTTGCGGCAGTAGCAATTGTCTTCTTCATCCTGGTTGTAACATTCCGTGAGGGCGTCGCACCATTCGCGATTCTCGTCTCGTTACCATTTGCAGTCATTGGTTCATTTGTTGGTTTATTAATCGCGGGTGAAACAATCTCTGTATCGGTCATGATGGGGCTATTAATGTTAATCGGTATCGTTGTTACGAACGCGATTGTACTAGTAGACCGTATTATCCGTATGGAACGTAGCGGTTTGAAAATGCGTGAAGCAGTTCTTGAAGCGGGTGTGACGCGTTTACGTCCAATTCTTATGACTGCGATTGCTACGATCGGTGCACTAATTCCATTAGCAATTGGATCAGGCGGCGGTGGCGGTTTGATCTCCAAAGGTCTTGGTATTACAGTAATCGGTGGTTTAATCAGTTCAACGTTATTGACACTGATTGTTGTTCCGATCGCTTACGAACTATTATCCAAGCTTTTCAAGAAAAACCGTAAAGAAATAGAAGAAGATTAATTGATCTAACTAACAAAAACGACCTCATCTATTTATAGATGAGGTCGTTTTTGTTAGTGGATGCTACCTACGGATACCAAACAAAATCACTTTCACATGTGGCACTCTATATTAAGCAATAAAATCAATTCATCTTTCTGAATTTCTCAATTGCTTCCTTTGAAAGTTAGTTTCAAGTTCTTTAAACCAATGATCCCCGCTCAATCTATTCGATTATTATGACGATGTGTCACATGGATTAATCGACAAAGCCATATTTTTCGATGTTTTTATGAAGTTTGATGTGTCAGTGGAGTTAAAGCTTCCTTGGTGAATTAAAGTGAAATCGAGGTATAATTGGGGCAGCAGTACTGTGTTTTGGCGGTGAAAATTGGGTCAGGTTGAATTGCAAGTGTATGCTAAATGCCACAAGCAGCTAGCTGGAAACTTCGATCAGTTTCAAGAGCGCTGTATATCGATCGAATACATTGATGAATATATGATATTTACAGTCTCTTTAGCGGATGAAGAGCAAGAGCCTGTTTATGCTTGGAGAGGATTTGGAAATTATAGGACGAGCATGGAATACGCTGTCTGATTGACCAGAGGATTTCGTATCGTCCATTGAAAAGGGCATACTATTTTCTGGGGATGGAGGAAGAAAGTCTACTTACTTCGGTCTCAATTCATGTATTTATGTTTTACAATAAAGGAGTTCTGACTGAAGTATTTTAAGAGTACTTGAAAGTTTATATGGTCAAATTATTGTTATCAAATGGCTCGCTGTGAAGGGTGCCTGGGACTAACGTATTAGTACTATATATGTTGAATTAAAGAATCCATTGAATTTACTGTGGCGCTCAATAAGGAGAGAGTTGTATTTCGGGGTGTGGATTGTAGAACACTCGGCGCTTTGGAGATGCCTTTTCCGCGCCTGCACTAGGGTATTCATTATCGAGAGAAATGTGATTTTGAGATGTATATGCCGAGACTATAATGTGATTACTAGTTGCTACTAATTCTATTCAAGAAAGACGCAGACCAGGTTGTAGATATCATCACGAATTATGAAATGCTCTTTCTTACATAGACCATCCACAAAGCGTCGAAGCGGTATTGGTGGGAATTCTAATTAGTTCTAAGTATTGGGACTTTTTTAGTGGCCTCCCAAAAGCCCTTGTAAAGCGCATACGCCGTATTCATTTGTTCAACATATATAGATCCCTAAAATTAAGTGGAAATGCCCAAAGTTAAATACGATAGAAAAGTGAATACCAATAGAACACGAACACTCAGACAACTTTTGTGACCAAATGTAATATTAAGTGAAAGCGTTTTCGAGTATAGTTTTTGTAAGGGGGAGCTAGTTATGTTGGAGAGCAGAAGCTTGAATACATATTTCCAATTAATGAAATTGAAGCCAGTACAGCTATCCTGGTTTATTGACATGCTGAACTTATCCGGACGTCAGTTTCAATATGATGTAGAAAAAATAAATAACTACTTAATTGGCGAGGGAATGTCACCGATTCGCATTTCAAATGACCGAATTCTCATCCCACCTGAGGTTATTAATTATTGGAAAGATAACAACACAGATTTTACAACAAATCAATTTTCTTTTGACCAGGAAGAACGCGTGATCATTATCTTGTTATATACCTTTATCAGGCGCGAACCCCTTTCTAATTTTCACTTTCAAAATACTTTTGGAATTAGTAAAAATACTGTCAGTGCAGATGTAAAACGGGTCAATCGGTTTTGTATCGATTTCCGAGTTGAGATGCGCTATACACGTGAGCAAGGATATCATTTAAAAGGATCAGAAGAAGATAAGCGGAATTTGATGCTCAAGGCGATTTCAAAATTGAAAGTTAAGCCACATGCACATGAGAAATTCACTTTTATATTTCAGCAGCAACAGTTTGAGAATCAATATGATCTTTATCAGCGAATTTTGAAGGATTTTGAACAGCAATATTCATTTACATTCATTGAAGAAAGATTGGATGAATTTATTTACTTACTCCAAATGATCCATATTCGCCAACAGCAACAAAAAAGGGTGTTGATTTATCCGGATACGGTGAGTTTTCTAGAAAAGAAAAAAGCTTTCATAGTTTCGGGATTGATTCAGCAACGTTTAGGATATACGACTCACCCTGAAGAAGTTTCCTTTCTAACAATCCAGCTGCTCGGTATATGCCAAGGAGAAGTTAGCCCTACTAGGACTGATACTCTGCTTGAAATCACGGAACAAATTGTTGTTAGTTTTGAACGTTATGCATGTATCCAATTGCTAGATAGAAACAAAGCAATTGAAACGTTATATTTGCATTTTAAACCGGCTTATTACCGAATGCTCTTTAAAATACCAATTACAAATGCGTTGCTTGCTGAAATTAAGGAAGAGCATCATGATTTGTTTACAGTTGTAAAGGAAGTACTAAAACCTATTGAAGAAATGCTGAATATTAAAATACCTGAAGATGAGGTTGGCTTCCTCACCCTTCATTTTGGTGGGTTACTTAAGCTGGATAGTGAGAGTCAAAGTAAAGTATTCAGGGCTCTAATTGTTTGTCCAAATGGGATTAGTTCCAGCATAATGCTAGAAAACCAATTAAAATCGCTTTTTCCGCAATTTCATTGGACTTCATCGCTTTCATCCTATGACTTTCAGCATCTCGATGAAGCGAAGTATGATTTAGTATTTTCCACTGTTTTACTTAAAACAAAAAAACCGTTGTATATGATTAGACCGATCATGAGCGAAATGGAAAAGAATGAACTCGTCCAAACGGTAAAAGGGATGACGCTTCAACAGCCTTACCATTATCCAACTTCGGATGAATTAATGAAAATCGTTCGCCAATATGCAGACATCAAACAGCCAGAGTTGTTAAAAAGTGCATTGCAGCACGCGTTATTTCAAAAGGATAGCTTGAATACGAGGAGGAAACAACCGGTGCTAAAAGATTTATTAATCGAAGAAAATATTCAATTTATGGATGAAATCGAAAATTGGAAAGATGCAATCAAGAAAGCAGCAGAACCGCTACTGTTAAACGATTCAATTACAAATCAATATATTGACGTAATGATTGAGAACGTTGAGACAATGGGACCGTACATTATCATTGGAGAGCAAATTGCAATCCCACATGCACGCCCAGAATTCGGTGTAAAAAAATTAGGAATGAGCTTGTTGAAACTAAAAAAATCTGCACACTTATTAAACAGTGAAGCCAATCAAGTTGAAATATTTATTTGTTTAGCTGCAATTGATAATCAAACACACCTAAAGGCGTTGGCTCAATTGACAAAGTTGTTAAGTGATCCTATTAAATTGCAACATTTAAAGGAGGCGGAGACAAAACAGGATATTCTTGACTTGGTTTCAGAGTTCTCAGTTCAGTAGGTTTGTAACGTTCTATATAAGAAATTGAAAAGTACGATTAAAACAATCAATCATAGGAGGAATATAAGATGAAAATTTTAGCAGTGTGTGGGAACGGATTAGGAACGAGTTTTATTCTGTCAATGAACGTAAATAAAGCACTAAAAGAATTGAATATTGATGCCGAATGCAAAAATATGGACTTAGCGAGTGCAAAATCAGAGGCAGCTGATTACTACATTGGTACCCCTGAAATTATGGAACAATTGCAAGACGGTAATAGAAAAACAATTGGTATCATTAATATGGTCAGTGCAGTTGAAATCCAGAAAGCGTTGACTTCTCATATCTTAGGGGAGCAATAATATGTTTGATCTGATAATGAAGGATATTTTAGGAACACCTGCCATTTTGGTTGGTTTGTTCGCTTTATTTGGTTTACTATTGCAGAAGAAAGCAATTACTGATGTTGTTTCTGGAACATTAAAAACCATAATGGGCTTCATTATTCTTGGAGCAGGTGCGGCTGTATTAGTAGGTTCACTTGACATCTTCGGAAATATGTTTGAAAAAGCATTCAATATTCAAGGTGTTATCCCGAACAATGAAGCAATTGTAGCTATGGCACAAACTGCTTTCGGTGCTGAAACAGCTATGATTATGTTAATTGGTATGCTGGTTAACATAGTCATAGCAAGATACACGAAATTTAAATACATCTTCTTAACTGGGCATCACACAATGTTCATGGCCTGTTTACTTGCTGCTGTTCTGTCAACTTCGGGCATGGGTAGTGTAATGATAGTAATCGTAGGCTCACTTATTTTAGGTGCATTAATGGTTCTACTACCTGCAATGCTACAACCTACAGTAAGAGAAATTACGGGCTCGGATGATATTGCTGTAGGTCACTTCGGTTCATTCGGTTATTTTGTAGCAGCTAAAGTTGCTAAATTGACTGGAGACAAAACGAAATCGACTGAAGATGTAAAAGTGCCAAAATCACTTGGGTTCTTACGTGATTCTTCTGTAGCATTGGCATTAACAATGGCAATTATGTTCTTTGTGGTTGCTTTGGTTGTTGGTCCTACATACATTGAAGAAAACCTGAGCGATGGTGCAAACTTCTTAGTGTTCTCTTTGTTACAGGCAATTACGTTCGCCGCGGGTGTATTCATTATCTTGGCGGGTGTTCGTATGTTAATAGCGGAAATCGTTCCTGCATTTAAGGGAATCGCAGATAAAATTGTTCCAAATGCGAAACCTGCATTAGACGTTCCTATCGTATTCCCATTTGCACCAAACGCAGTTATCATTGGATTCTTATCAAGCTTTGCAGCAGGACTGTTAAGTATGTTTTTACTACCGCTTGCAGGGTTAGCTGTTATCGTCCCCGGACTCGTTCCACACTTCTTCTGTGGAGCTGCTTCCGGAGTATTCGGCAACGCAGTGGGTGGGCGTAGAGGTGCTATAATTGGTGCTTTTGTACAAGGATTGTTAATCAGTTTCCTTCCCGCAATGTTGATGCCCGTTCTAGGTTCACTTGGATTTGAAGGTACAACTTTTGGTGATTCTGATTTCGGTGTTATAGGTATTCTAATAGGATATATAATCAATTTCTTCAACTAATTCAACTAATAACCCTAAGGGCTCCTTTTATGGAGTGCTTAGGGTTATTTTCATTTCTGTATATAGGAGTTTGAATCTCGGAAAATGTCCTTGTAATTGGAATGAATTAGGATTCCCCCTAATACCGCTTCGACGCTTTGTGGATGCCTCCCGCGATAAGCCAGAAAGGAAACCACTTTCAGTCTTATCGCTCCGGCTAGCACGAAGACGCTCCTGCGCTGGATGGTCTATTTGAGAAAGCGCATTTCATTATCTGTGATGGAATCTGCAACCTAGAGTGCGTCTTTCTTGAATACAATTAGTATCAAGTAGTAATCGCCTTGTGATCTCGGCATATTCATCTCAAAATCACATTTCTCTCGATAATGAACACCCTATCGAAGGTATGGAAAAGGCATCTCCAAAGCGCTAAGTGTTCTACAATCCACACCCCGAAATACAACTCTCTCCTTATTGAGCGCCACAGTAAATTCAATGGTAACCTTTAAATCAACATATATAATCAATTTCTTTTCAAAAAGAGTATCCTTTTGCGGATTCTAACCTAAATAAAGTGTGAAAACGCAATGATCAGTCGGTCATTGCGTGTAGGGAGCGATTATTTAGTGAAGTTCCAACCGGTTAAAACAAAAGAAATATTAAATGAAGCTGTATCATTAGTTCGACGATTCTATATGGGGATGAAAGTGCTTAAGGAATCATTTGCTCAGTGAATCTTCGGAACAGGTCCAACTTTAAACGTGGCGACCGACAATGGCCTTGCGCATGCAGCGAAACTATTCGGTGTTACGGTCTAGACTCCATAGAAATCGGTCGTCATCCGGGTGTGATTACAGTCACTTTGCAGGTACGGAAGTCATATCTTGCTCAAGCAAAGCTATGGGATATTGTTGATTAAGATGAAAAACAGAGTGGGCTACCAATTTTGGTAGTTCACTCTGTTTTTTGCGAAGAACTATAGGTAGAAACTGTTCGCCTTAATTTAAACATCAATATTATACTGTTTAATTTTATTATAAAGACTGACTCTCGAAATACCTAATTTTTTTGCTGCGGCACTTTTGTTTCCGTATGTTTCAATAAGTACTTCTTTGATACGCTCATGTTCCAATTGAGCTTTCTCTTGGGCTAATCCTTTTTTGTTTACAAGGTTGTCAGTTGTGACGGGGAATATAGCCATAATGTCTTCTGCATGAATCGTTGAATTATCAATAATGATAATCATTCGTTCAACAACATTTCGTAGTTCTCGAATATTACCTGGCCACTGGTAGTTTATGAACATCTCCATGGCGCTGTTCAGAAGTGTGGGTATTTCTTTTTGATATTTTGCGCAATACTCTTGAACGAAACTAGTGACTAAAATTGGGATATCCTCGATTCGCTCTCGGAGTGGGGAGATTTTCAAAGTAACAACATTTAAGCGGTAATATAAATCTTCGCGGAATAGCCCTTTTTTAATCATGTCTTCTAAATTACTATTAGTTGCAGCGACGATTCGGCTATTTACTTTTATTGATACGTTGCCTCCTATTCGAGAAACTTCTCTTTCTTGTAAGACACGAAGTAACTTTACTTGCATATCAAGAGGTAACATCCCAATTTCGTCTAGAAATAATGTACCGCCGTCAGCCATCTCCACTTTTCCAGCTTTTCCGTCCTTGTGAGCGCCTGTAAAAGATCCTTTTTCATACCCAAAGAACTCGCTTTCAAAAAGAGCTTCGGGAATTGCACCACAATTTATGGGGATAAAAGGTTGATCTTTACGTAAGCTTGCTTCGTGTACGCCTTGTGCAAAAAGTTCTTTACCTACACCACTTTCCCCTTGAATTAACACCGTCGCATCTGTCTTCGCAACTTTTAAAGCTAAATCCTTTGTGGATTGTATGGCACTACTATGTCCTTTAATTTCAGAGAAAGGACCTATTTGTCCCTGTAAATTATATTGTTGTTTGACCTTTTGTAATTCTGTAGTTGTTAATGATAACTTTTCATTTAATTTTACAATGCTTGTAATGTCTTGATCGATTGAAATGGCTCCGATTAAGTTCCCATCACTATCTAGAATAGGGGATGAGCTTATGAGGACATGCTTATCCGGGAGGGGTTGATGATAGACATTATAAACGGGCTTTTTCGTTTCAAGAATCTCTAATAACTTTAAATCTTCCTTTTTAAAAAAGGTACTAATCTTGTTGTTTTTTATAGCTGCCAGCGGTATTCCGTAAATTTGTTCAGCTTGAGAATTCCAATATTCTACTTCTCCTAAGGCGTTAATAATGGCAATTGCATCAGAACTCGTTTCGATTAATGTGTTCAAATAATAGTGCGAATGTTCAATGGGAATAGTATTCATTGCTTACAACATCCTCCCTGAGTAAAGTTGTTAGTGTTAATTTTGTATTTACAATACTGTAAACATAATGAACAGTTCCTATTGTAATGAATTATACGAACGATTGCAATATGGTGATTAGATATACTTTTGTGAGTTGGCACGCTTCTTGCAAGTATAGTAGTGAGCAAGAAATAACTATGTACTTGGGAGGTATAAACGCTTTATGGTGATGATAGGGAAAAGTATACGGACGATTGATGCTCATACTATGGGTGAAGCAGCCAGAATAGTGATTGATGGGATCCCATCAATCCAAGGGAATAGCATGATGCAAAAGAAAAACTATATGCAAACTGAAATGGATCATATACGGAAGCTGCTGATGCATGAACCAAGAGGTCATTTGAATATGTTTGGTGCAATTTTAACCGAACCTTGCAATGTGGAATGTGATCTTGGTGTATTATTTATGGATAGTGGCGGCTATCTAAATATGTGTGGGCATGGAACGATTGCGGCTGTAACAATAGCAATCGATCAAGGGCTGATTGAGAAACGGGACAAGGTAATATTGGATACACCCTCTGGAGTTGTTGAATGTTATATCGTGTACGAAAATGACAAAGTTAAAGAAGTTTCCTTTATTAACGTACCCGCATTTTTGTTGAAAAGGAATGTAAGCGTTTTAGTAGATAGCGTAGGGCATATCAATTTGGATATATCATTCGGCGGTAGTTTCTTTGCGATTGTGGATGCCAAGCAATTCAATTTGGAATTAAATATTGAAGAACAAGATAAAATTGCGGCACTTGGAATTGCGATTAGGAAAGCTGTAAATGAGCAACTAACAATAGTACATCCTGAAATTCCAGAAATTAATACAGTTGACCTTGTGGAATTTAGTTTAGAAGTAGAAAAGAATCACTATAAAAATACAGTTGTTTTTGGAGACGGACAAATTGACAGATCGCCTTGTGGAACAGGGACATGCGCGAAACTTGCAACATTAGATCTTAACAAAGGTGAAGAAATCATCCAAGAAAGTATCATTGGATCACGATTTAAAGGGGCAGTCGTTGATTATACGGAAGTCCAAAATATTAAAGCAATTATACCGAAGATTACTGGATCTGCTTGGATGACAGGGATTCATCAGTTTTCATTGGATGCAACAGACCCATATGTAGAAGGTTTTTTATTAAAATAATTAATAGTAATCACACAAAATGGAGGTATTGATCATGGGATTAACAAGAGATTTCTTTATTTTACTGTCACAAAACAAAGTTTTGAATAGCGGTGCAAAACGATGGGGGTTAAAACTAGGGGCACAGTCAGTTGTTGCAGGAACGAGCGTTGAACAAATGGTAGAAAGCGTAAAGCAATTAAATGCAAAAGGTATTGCTGCAACAATCGATAACCTTGGGGAATTTGTTTTCGAGAAGCAAGAGGCGATTGAGGCAAAAACACAAATCCTAGCAGTCATCGAAGCGATTCATGAACATGCATTGGACGCGCATATTTCTTTGAAGCCTACACAGCTTGGCTTAGATATTGACTATGATTTCTGCTTAGATAATCTAAAAGAAATTGTTGCGAAAGCAAACGACTATGCTATATTCATCAATTTTGATATGGAGGATTATGGACATTTACAGCCATCCTTTGACATCATTGATGAGCTTTCAAATGACTACACGAATATCGGAACAGTTATCCAAGCCTATTTTTATGAGGCGGATGAAAACCTTCAGAAATACAAAGACTACCGCATGCGAATCGTTAAAGGTGCTTACAAAGAGCCAGAAAACTTAGCGTATCAAGATAAAAAAGATATTGATCAGAATTATATTCGATTGATTGAATATCATTTGCTGAATGGTAAATTTTCGTCTATCGCAACACATGACCATCATGTTATCAATCATGTTAAAAAGTTTGCGAAAGATAATAATATCTCCAAGGACAAGTTTGAATTCCAAATGCTATATGGCTTTCGGAATGAATTACAACTGGAGCTTGCTAATGAGGGGTATAAATTCTGTACATATGTACCATTTGGAGTAGATTGGTATGGCTATTTCATGCGTCGACTGGCGGAGCGGCCACAAAACCTTAATCTTGTTGCGAAGCAGATGTTCAATAAAAAGACCAATACAATGATTGGCATTGGGGCTAGCGCATTTTTATTAGGTAGAGTCAGTAAAAAGAAAAGGATCTAAGCATATCAGCTAGCTATTTTTGGGGATGTACTAAACGATCTTATATGAAAATATGCATTTTTAGATGCGAAATTTAGGGGGAATTTACATGGAGAAAAAAATGCCGTTTTCACAATTAATAGCGATTGGTTTTATGCTTTTTGCTATGTTCTTAGGTGCTGGAAACGTTATTTTTGCACCAATGTTAGGTCAAGAGGCAGGAACAAATACATGGATTGCGATGGGGGGATTCTTAATAACAGGTGTTGGAATGGTTCTTCTTGCAATTATTGCATTAACGCGTGGGGGAGGAACTGTTGAAAAACTAGCGGGAAGGGTACATCCCCTATTTGCAACAGTATTCTCGATACTACTATTCCTAACGCTAGGGCCGATTTATGTGGTTCCACGAACAACATCGGTGGTCTATGAAATTGCAATCAATCCGTTAGTGCTAGATAAATCAAACACCAGTCTCTTTCTTTTTATTTTCTCGTTGTTATTTATAGTCCTGACGATTTACCTATCATGGAACACAACAAAGTTTGTGGATCGCTTAGGCAAAATCATAACGCCGATTTTTGTAGTGCTCTTAATTGTACTTGTTGGCAAGTCCATTATTACACCTATGGGGAGTTTTGGGGAACCCCAAGGTGATTATATAAAGGGGGCCTTCTTAAAAGGATTCACCCAAGGCTATTATACAATGGATGTTCTAGCGGCTTTTGTATTCGGGGGAATATTCATCAAATCAATTAGTGCCTTTGGCATAAAGTCTGAAAAAGAAGTATCCAAGTTATTTATTAAAGCTGGAATAATTACAATTATTGGTTTGGTGGCTTTACAAATCTCAATGGCATGGATAGGTGCTTCCAGTGTCAATCCAATTGGCTATATGGCTAATGGTGGAGAAGTATTAGCGCAAAGTGCTATCGTCTTATTTGGACAGTTTGGAATTTATATTATAGGAACTGTTATTTTGTTAACAGGAATTACAACAAACGTTGCTTGTTTAGCAGCTGTTGCGGAGTATTTTGAAAGAATTATGCCTACTGTTTCATATAAAAAGTGGTTGATAGTATTTGCTACTTTAGGTCTAGTTATTACAAACTTTGGACTTACGACTATTCTGACGTTGGCGTCTCCAATTTTGCTTTTACTCTATCCTATAGCAATTGCTTTAATCGTTCTAATATTTGCAAATAACTTGTTTAATGGCCATCAATCGGTTTATGTAGGAACTGTGATTGGTGTCGGTTTTGTTGCAATTCTTGATGCTTTAAAGGAGGCGACTATTTTTCCAGAAGCCATCAATACGATGTTTGGATTTATCCCATTATTTGAAAATGGTGCGGGATGGGTTGTAACGGGGATCATTGGGTTTGTTATTGGTCTAGTCGTAGCGAAATCGAGAAAAGAATCTGTTACATTAATCAATATCGCTGGTGAAGAAGTCCATTAATGATTAGTGGATTGAATAGTAGTTAGTTTTTATATGAAAGGTAAAATGCCGCAGGGGACATAAAAAATCCTGTGGCATTTTTATATCAAAGTTTTTTAAGGAACCTATACAAGATGTACCGTTAAAAGTTTAACTACCTCGCGCCAACTCATTGACTTCTATAAATCACATACGTATAATACCTAGTAAATAGGTAAGAATAGTTTATTTGGAGAGTATCCTTGAAAGGGTGTTTACTATGACAAGTAAAGCGATTTCAATTTATGCTAATCAACTTTATCTTTCGGGGGTTCTTCATTTTCCAGAAAGAGTGCATCATAGAAAGGTTCCGCTTATTGTATTATTACATGGATTTGTCGGTAGCAAAGTCGGAGAACATCGGTTATTTGTGAAAGCAGCACGGTATTTCACAGAGAAGGGTTATGCGGTTTTTCGATTTGATTTTAGTGGTTGTGGGGAAAGCGACGGGGATTATGCGGATGTTACGGTCACGAAGCAATTAAGTGAGGTTCAGGCGGTGTTAAATTATGTATCCATGTTACCTGAAATAGATGCAAACAATATTATATTAATCGGTCATAGTCTTGGAGGTGCTGTCGCTTCATTAACTGCTGCAGTAGATTGTCGAATTCGTAAACTTATTTTATGGTCACCAGTTGGGAAACCTTATAAAGATATTACCGGAATTTTAGGCGAGAACGCTATGAAAACAGCGGCACTAAATGGGGTAGTTGATTATCATGGGTTTTATGTGAGTCAATCATTTTTAACTGATTTGAAAAACCATCACCCTCTTGAAGCGATTCGTTCGTACCAAGAGGCAGCGTTGATCATTCATGCACAACAGGATAAGGATATACCGAAAGAACATGCTGCGCGTTATTCTGCATCATTGCAACAAAGACTTGTTCCTGACCGAGTAAACACGCATTATATTGAGGATGCAGATCATACATTTTCAAGCTACACATTTGAAAATGAATTATTCATGAAATCTACCGAATGGCTTGGTGATTGTTATGAGCATCCTGGAAAAGTAGCATTGTAGTTTTAAAGATGATTCAAAGAAGTTGATGGACTTAATAAAAGAGTCCGTCAACTTCTTTGAATTTCTTTTCAAAAAGAGTATCCCTTCTGCAGATTCCAACAGTTTACAAAAGAAAACTCTTTTATTAATAATATTGATTTTGATGAAAAATAAAAGGACCATAAATAACTTAGTATTAAGGGTGCTAAGTTACTCCTGGCCTTCTAATAAGAATAATTGCTCCCTTTCACTGGACTATTACGAATACTTTGATTGAGAAATGGTTTGTGATAGTCAAACAGTCATTTTTCTTTCATTTCATGATATAGGTTGCGATTATCCCAAGAATGATTCCAATTATTATGGTAGCACCAAATATTAATACTTGTTTCAATTCTCCATCCCTTCATTGTTATTATTTAAAGTTTATTGACGAGGTCTGGAACATATACAGTGGAAAAAATAGATATTCAATATAGTTTTGAAGATCTCCCAGGTGACGCGATTATTCGTATACATGGTTTTATAAAGAAAATGATGGTCGTATCACTTTGGGCGTAAAAGCCCTATATATACAATAAAAACAATTATCCTTGAAATTTTTTTTCGTAATTGGTAAGCGCAAGCAAAGGAAAGATATATTGATAGCTATGATAGTGGATATAAAAACCTCCACCCATTCCTTGTCCAACCGGATAGAATAACGTCCAATCGACTTTATTATAGGTTTCTAGCAAATAGGAAATCCCTGCATCAATTACGGGTGTTGCCTTTTCTGAAACCGCAATGAGTGTATCCAGTGCCCATGCTGTTTGAGTTAGGTTGCTGGAACCAAGAGGGATGTACTTAGATGCGAGGTCGCTTTTGCAAGATTCTCCCCAACCGCCGTCATGATTTTGTATCGAAAGTAACCAGTTTACAGCTTTTTGAATAGTTGGACTCCCTGGGCTTACACCTACCGCGATAAGACCAGTAATTGCCGCCCATGTTCCGTAAATATAGCAAATTCCCCAGCGCCCGTACCATGAACCATCCACTTCTTGATTATGAATTAGCCAATCTACCCCGCGTTTCATAAGGTCATGATTTTTCGGTAAGTTCGTATATTCACCTAGAAATTCAAGTGTTCTACCGGTTAAATCGGCACTGCTTGGATCTGTCAATAAAAATTTACCGCCTTCAATTGGAAGCAAGTTCAATAATTGATTATCAACATTTTTTTCGAATGCAGGCCATCCACCGTCACTATTTTGCATAGACATTACCCAAAGAATTCCTTTGTCCCAAGCTTGATGAATGCGAGTGTCTTTCTGAACTAGCTGTGAAATAGCCCTTAGTGAAGCCGTTGAGTCATCTATATCAGGATTCATCGTATTTACAGCTGAGAATCCCCAGCCCCCGGGTAAAACTCCAGGATTATGAATCGCCCAATCGCCATATTTAGTTTGCTGCTGCTCTAACAAGTATTCGCTTGCCTTTTCGATTACCGAATCAGTCGAAGGAACTCCTGCTTTTTGAAGAGCGTAGCTAATTAAGGACGTATTCCACACCGTTGCAGTTGTATATTGTATATGCTGCTGACCATGAATCGTACATTTCATCGCTTTTAGTCCTTCGACCGCCTTTAAAATTATCGGGTCGCTGTTGGAGTGACCAAGAGAGAGCAGGGAAAATATCATCAGAAACGTAGGACTAAAATAACTGTAAAGGGTTCCATCTGGCTCAATGTGATTGAGCATATACTGTTTTGTTTGATTGATGGCTAAAGAATTGAAAGTTTGAGATAAACCCAGAAAACTTTTAAGGTCATGTTCAATTATAGAAAAAAGTTCTTGGATATCTTGTATATTGAAAAAATCATCAGCTGTCTCTGGAAGGAATAATTCAGATAGATTAGGGCTGCTTTTTGTTGTTTTTACGTATTTCTTATTTGCTAAAATCATAATTGGAGCAAGATTTGCTCTTCCATACACAGAAAGGTCATAGAAATTGATGGGGAAATTGAGTGGCAAGAGGATAATTTCAACCGGTATTGGGAAATATGCGGGCCATGGATATTGACCGGTTAACGCCAGCATGATTTTTGTTAACATATGTGATTTTTCAAGACCACCGTTTGCCAAAATAAACTTTTTTGCCGCAAGCAATCTATAGTCTTCCTTGCTGACATAGCCTGAATAAAGAAGTGAGTAATAGGCTTCAACCGTAGCGGATATGTTCCCATCACCTTCATCATGGAAAAGTTTCCAAGCGCCATTTGCCTCCTGTTTACTCAATATTCTTTCAGTTAATTCGCGAACTAAATTTTCATCATCTATTTCCAGTGTCCTTACTAAAATAATCATATAGGCATCTGTTGAAATACCCGTTTCAAAGGGGTAATCCCACGAACCATCGGGTGTCTGGTCAGTTTTTAGTTGTTGGACTAATTGGCTAATCAACTGTTCGGTACGATATGTCAACGTCTCATCATCTCCTTAGTAAAGGTTATTCATATCTATATATCCCTATTCATAATCCTAAAGGAGGAATGATTTTTAGTAGGGGGGCGGCCCGTGTTTAATTTATTAAGAAAAATAGGGGGAAAACAACAACTTCCGGAAAGTTTACTATTAATTAAAGCTGATTTGAAGAAGTATAACTCTGTTCCTATTCTGGAGGAACAGCACTTATCTTGGGGGGATCAGCAACTTCTTCAACTGATTCGTTTAAAAACGAAACAGTTGAACCTGAATAATGTGACGAGAACAAAAGCTTACCTCGATTTCTATATTTTTCGGCCAGAAATTCACTGGGCATTCCTAGGACATATGGTTTCGAGAAATGGCGGATGGAATATGACGGATTTAAAAGGAGAGTTCCTTTCTAGACTTATGAATGAAAAAACAAAACAAGATTTCTATTCATTCTTGGAACGTGGGAACTGGCTTATATTCCAAGATGTATATCCGCAGTTCTTATTATATGAAGAAAGTCTATTTCAAAGTCGAAATTTGTTTTATTTGTTGCCTTACTTAAATGTTTCTGCTTTTATGGAAGTGATTTGGAATCGTTTCTGGGAGGAAAGTGATTCCTATACGCTTGCGATTGCACTCATAATTAATGAACAAAATTACTTGGAGAACAGAATCGTGCGAAATTCCTTCTATCAAAGAAAGGTTTTTCAGACGTTCGAATTCGTACTCCAGGATCTGCTTTCATTCAATCAAATTTTGTTTCCCTTTACTGACAGTGGAAAGTCAACTGAAAAGGCACCTCTTACGGGATTAACGCTTCATCAATTTGGATCGCTACATGAACGTATTATGCTCGGAAAGGATTTGTATCGATTACTATTTCATGAGGCAGACCTATTAGAAAAAGTTTATCGCTGGGCAACTACCCACCCACATACTGGTTCGCGTAAGGACTATTGGCCGGATGTTTTTAATGATGTGTTCGAAGGGGTGCCAGGATTGGCTATTACGAGGAGGTTAAAGTCTTGTGCGCTAAGAAAAGGAGCGCTTAGGTTGTATAGCCCGCGGCTTGAATATGTGTGGGAAAACATCCCTCATCACGAAGCGGAAACTGGAGATTGGTTCGAGCATTGGCGTGTTGTTGATTACTTAGTAGAAGTAAAAGAACCGATTAATGGAAAGGTGATGGGTGAATACTGTGAAACACTTGAAAGGCTTGAACTCGCCGCTATCGCGAAAACGGCTATCTTCACGTAATGCATTCTTGTATTTGCCATCTATTTTAGTGGCTTCTTTACTGGGTACCTATTTAGATTTGTATTTTGTTGGAAAACAATTATATGAGTTCCCGGTTCGCCCTTTCCCAGATGTATTTCCGATTAATATTGTATTTACATTAATCATCCTACCTATGTTAATAGGGCTATATCTTTATTTGGTAGATAAAATGTCAAAATGGAGTAGGCTGATTTTTACTTTTTTTCTTAGCGCACTCGTTCCATTCATTGAGAAAAAGTCAATGCAATTAGGTTTTTTTTATCATGAGAATCAATGGAACCATATCTATTCGTTCATAGGTTATTTCCTATTTCTGTTGCTGATTTGGAAGATTTTTGAATGGGTGAAATCAGAAGTTAGACTATATATGTTGACATAAAGAATTCTCTCAACAATGCCCGCGCTAGGGGATGCCTCTCGCAATAAGCCAGACAGAAAACCGCTGTCAGTCTTATTGCTTCGGCTACCCCTATGAGGCGCCTTCGCTGGACATTATATAGAATCATTAGTGCAACATATATAGGTCTGTATATGCTGAAGAATCATGGAGAGGAACTTATTTATTCTAGAGCCTAGATTATGGCGGTTAGTCTGGTGTCACCGCTATAGGAATAACGAAAGAAAAAATGACCGGAGATGAAAGTCAAGGAGTTAGTTGCTAAACGAAGTACAATTGAAGCTTTCGGTAATTTTTTTCAAGCGATAGGGAACACAGCACTATTCAACAATGAGCTACTTAAAAAAGCAGTGATTGTCGGTAATAAGCGATAATCACTGCTTTTTTATTTTGAAATTCAACTTATGGGTATCTGGACTAAGTATGATTTAAAGTATATTGAATTACATGAGTACCTTTTTTTACGTGTGTATGACAAGGGGAAAATCAATTATAAATATAACTTGATGCAGCAGCTACAGCGAAGCGAGGGAAACAATTGAATCAGGAAATACCATTTAGCATCAGTCTAGCGCCGGCAAGTAGTGAGACGGTTGTAGTAACTTGATACGTCTGATGATAGTGGTCGGTACCATGAATGGTGAAAATAGTGTTAGCACCATTCATGGAAGAACCATCTAGACATTGGTTGGTGGGGGGGAACGCTGGTACACCAAGCAATACTAAAATAGTACCCCCGATTGTATAGGAGACACCTATAAGAGGTAGAGGTCAAAGTTGTCACCGTAGGCTATGGTGGACTATTAGTTCCGTTAGAATATACAGTTGCCAAAAAATGCACCTATAATAATCATTTCTACTTTTTATGTCCTTTCTCTATTGAATTTTTTTGGCACAGCTTGCTTATGTGTGTAATAAAAAATAAGTCATTACCACTCTCAAAAAGCGGAATCCTTGTGTTATTCTATTTTATCTGATAAATGGTATACTAATAGGAAGAAATGAAATTGCTTTACTACCATTTAGGGGGTTCATAATGATTAATTTTCCGAAACCAACAGTCGAGCAATTTTTCCGTACGTATACGATTACAAACTTTGCAGTAAGTAGCGATGAAAAGCGATTAGTGTTTAACGCTAATTTAAATGGCAAAATGAATTTGTGGGCGATGGATTTGCCGGACACTTATCCATATCTGTTTGCTCATAGGGATGAATCATGTAATTTTATAAAATTCGATCCAGAGAACCGGTATGTGTTAGCGGGATTTGATAAGGATGGAGATGAGAATTATCAAATTTATGCGATACCGAACGAAGGTGGATTGCCGCATCCACTTATTACAGGAGATGCATCTGAAAAGTATTATTTTAGCCATCTGAGTGCAGACGGAAAGTGCGTGTACTATGAGACATCAAAAGAGAATCCATCTTTTTTGAACACGCGGATTCGTAATTTGGAAACAGGAGAGGATAGACTGCTGAATGTCGGAGAAGTATCAACTACCGAACTAGCTGCAGTATCCGAGAATGAAGAATCATTTGTTTATTTACGAGCATTTGCCAATACATATATCGTTGGCTTTGTAAAGATGGGGGTAGAGACCTTCAACATTACACCGGACCCAGAGAAGGTCCATGTTGCCATGGAACCAGTTTTCACAGATAATGAAACAATTTACTTTGCAACGGATTACGACAGCGACGAAATGTATTTGGCTAAGTTCGATTTGACATCCAAAGAGTTTTCCAAAGTCCTAGCCTTTGATGGGGAAAGTATTCAATCGGTTAAATGGGATAAGGACAACAAAGCGTTCTATCTTATCACTGTCAAAGGTGTTACAGATATTTTATATCGGTATGACGTTGCCACCGACAAAGTTGAAGAATGCTCGTTGCCTGTTGATATCATAGAACAAATACAAGTGGCGAAATCGGGAAATCTTTATATATTAGGACGCAGTGCAACCGTACCACATAATGTCTATCAATCGTCTAACGGTGTAGAGTGGAAGCAATTGACGAACAATCGTGTCTTGGGATTAAGTCCAGAGGATATGGTGGAGCCAGACATTGTTTCCTATACAAGCTTTGATGGGATGGAAATCGAGGCTTTATTGTTCAAAGCGAAGCCCGAAAATGATAACGGTTATACGATTTTCTGGCCACATGGTGGACCGCAATCAGCTGAGCGGAAAATGTTCCGTTCGATGTTCCAATGCTTCATTAATAGAGGCTATACAATTTTTGCGCCGAACTTCCGTGGAAGTACAGGATATGGATCGGCATTCACAAAGCTAGTTGAGCTGGATTGGGGCGAGGGACCAAGACTTGACTGTATCGCTGGAATCGAGTGGTTGTTTGAAAGTGGGTTTACAGACCGAAATAAGCTGTTCCTTGTCGGCGGTAGCTATGGCGGATACATGGCACTATTATTGCATGGGCGACATTCAGACTATTTCAGAGCAGTTGTTGATATTTTCGGGCCGTCTGATTTATTTACCTTCATCAACTCTGTTCCACCACACTGGAAGCCGATAATGGAACGATGGCTTGGGGATCCCGAGCGCGATAAAGAACGTTTCATCAAAGACTCACCTGTTACTTACTTAGACGGCATGGTAAAGCCTATGCTTGTCATTCAAGGAGCAAAAGATCCACGAGTCGTCAAAGAAGAGTCTGACCAAATCGTTGCAAAATTAAAAGAAAAGGGCCGTGATGTCGAGTATCTCGTTTTGGAAGATGAAGGACATGGGTTCTCGAAAAAAGAGAATGAAATTAAAGTATATAGTTTGATGCTGGCATTTTTGGAAAAGCATCAGGCGTAGATTATTAATTCAATACGAATAGCCGCTTTGAGAGATGGAACTCCCAATCTTAAAGTGGCTATTTTTTTCATTATTCCGTGGCACACGGCGTTGAAATTTAACCTAGACAAACACTAATGTATTGATTCACACACAAATTAGTAAATCGATAGGAGGTCGTTCTATGGACATAAGAACAAGCACTTGGCCCAAAGGCGTAGTTTACAAGAACTATTGAAAAGTAATATTTCCTGTCATACCAATAATTGCATGATTGGATTCAGTCAATGCTAAGCATTCACATCCTCCCGTTAGACCTGCTTAATAGGTATCGAAAATTAAAATAACGTGATTAGTCTTTAGATTTTCACGAATTATAATTTAATGTATTAAAACACTCTATTGGCAGAAGATAAGAACAAGTCTTAGCGATTTACGGATGAATTGTTTTTATTGTGACCATTCCTGAAGGTATCATCCAGACAGCACTCGGGAAAGATCTTACGATGAGAAAAAAGAATATTTCATTAGTGATTGCGGCGGCGATTAGTTTATAAAACGGAATAGTAATATGGAGGAGGTGTTAATTCATGAGAGCGATACAACGGATTGCTTTGGCATTAGTAATTATTGGTGCTATTAACTGGGGTTTAATTGGGATTTTTAAATTTGATTTAGTAGCATCAATATTTGGTGGGCAAGAGGCATTTTTGTCAAGGGTGATTTATGTTCTTGTTGGTCTAAGTGGACTGGTTTGCTTAGGGATTTTGTTTAAACCAATGGAAGAAGTAGTTGAGGATACAAATCATCGCAACTTTAACAATCTCAACTACGACACAGAATTCGGGGAGGAGACAGACTTTTCAAAAGAACAGGTATCAGTCGAAAAGAAATTTGTTGAAAATAATATTAAGGGTAAGAGTAAAGGTTCTTCAAAAAAGAAGAAATAATGGAAACAGAGTGAAGTTGCGATATTATTGGAAATATCCCTGTCTATGTCAACAGAACATAGACAGGGATATTTATTTGGGGAAAAGTATCTGATACAAATACAAATTGGTATTTCATCCGAACTAGGAGCCAGAAATTCCGGATACCGATAAGTAATTGATATCGGGAAATTTTTAAACCTTTATATGTTTGCATCAATTTTACGATTAAGAAAGCTACGTCAAAGGAAGCGCTATATAAAGTCGATATTGAGGATGCATTGACGAATTCAAATTTTGCTTAATCAAATCGGCCGAGGTGATTTTTTATAATCAGTGCGATGAATACCAATCCTGAATCGTCATTTTCTGTTTAATAATGAAAGGCGAATTGAAACAGATACTGGCTATGATTATGTATGAGACAATCTCGAATTTACGTCCATTACTTTTACTTGGCAATCGGTTTGAATTCAGATTTGGCGAGCGAAGAGCGGACCTCGAATAATGCCATTCCATTTATTATTCGAGGTCCTCTGAAAAAATACAGAGTAATTGCAGCCGAGAATTTCACCCTTTCTATGTATTACAATGCCCAATTGAACAAGCAAAGAATGATGATCTATCGCTCTGAACAGTTACGTTCATTTTCAAAATAACTAAAAGGCTATGCAGAAACTACAGTTGCATATTAATAATTAGAGTATCAGGTATGTAAGTGAATGTCTGGTATCTTTTGTATGTTTATATGGATATGTGAGTTGATAGTAATTTCGCATAAAGAAAATGCCTTACTAAAAACCGAATAGAACTCGTCTACAAACTGAAATTCTATCATATAATCAGAAGGTATTGTCTGGAAATTTAAAAAAGGGTGGAGGGGTGTTTAATGGAGGATTTTGTAAATGGACTGAATAACATTTTATGGAGTACCCCAGTCATTTATATTTTACTTGGGGTCGGTTTATTATTTTCTGTATTGACGCGTTTTTTGCAGGTGAGGCACATTAAAGAGATGGTTACATTGATGTTTCAGGGGAAAAGTTCAAATGCTGGTATTTCCTCCTTCCAGGCGTTATCAATTGCACTTTCCGGGCGGGTTGGGACAGGTAATATTGCGGGTGTGGCAACGGCAATTTATTACGGAGGACCAGGAGCTGTCTTTTGGATGTGGGCAATCGCTTTCATTGGGGCCTCAAGTGCCTTTGTTGAATCCACACTAGCACAAATATACAAAGTGAAACAAGATGGACAATATCGCGGTGGTCCAGCTTATTTTATTGAGAAAGGAATAGGATGGAAGTGGTTTGGAACTCTATTTGCAATTGCTGCTCTAATTGCGATGGCAGTCCTCATGCCAGGTGTCCAATCCAATTCAATTGCCGTTGGGATGAATAATGCATTTAGTATTCCCCAATGGGGAACAGGGCTTGTAATTGTAGCTATCTTAGGTTTCATCATTTTAGGTGGAGTCAAGCGAATTGCGAACGTTGCACAGATTATCGTTCCATTCATGGCATTGGGGTATATGCTGGTTGCACTCGTAATTATTGTAATGAATATCAATCTATTACCTGAAGTCTTTGCATTGATTTTTAAAAGTGCTTTTGCCATAGATTCCGCTTTTGGCGGTATCATTGGTATGGCGATTATGTGGGGCGTGAAGAGGGGAATATTTTCAAACGAAGCAGGACAGGGAACTGGAGCTCATGCGGCCGCGGCGGCAGAAGTATCCCATCCAGTCAAACAAGGTTTGGTTCAGTCTTTTTCCGTCTACATTGACACATTGTTCGTCTGTTCAGCGACAGCATTTATGATCCTGTTTACGGGAATGTATAACACACAGGCAGAGGATGGAACATATATCGTCAATAATATCCCTGGTGTAGAACAGGGCCCAGGATATACACAGGCAGCAGTTGACAGTGCTCTTCCTGGTTTTGGAGCAGGCTTTGTAGCCATTGCGCTATTTTTCTTCGCTTTTACAACAATCATGGCCTATTATTATATTGCAGAAACAAACATAGCTTATTTAATACGAAAAAAGAACACGAAAATGGCCATGCTCATATTGAAAATCGTCATTCTAATCATGACTTTTTGGGGAACAATCAGAACGGCAGAGTTGGCCTGGGCACTTGGAGATGCGGGTTTAGGTATTATGGTATGGCTGAATGTCATTGCGATTTTACTACTGTCCAAACCAGCGCTACTTGCCTTGAAAGATTATGAAAGTCAGAAGAAATTAGGGCTTGATCCTGTTTTTGATCCCAAGAAGCTGGGCATAAAAAATGCTGATTTTTGGGAAGAGGATTATAAGCAGGATTCCGATGATCGTTTATGAACCTAAATTTAATAACATAGTATGTATTTGGTATTTAAAATCATACAAAAGAGAATGGAATCGGATTCTAACATAATTCAGAATTAGGTTCCGGAAATATAGTTAAAATCAGCCATTTATGTGAATGGCTGATTTATTTTTGTGTTTTTATTCTTTTAAATGAAATTGTTAGTCATTTACTGTCATGAGACGGTCCTTATATATGTGGGCGAATACGGTAAATTTAGTGTGGTAAAATAGGGTAAGCAATGATCTGTGGAGTTGAACGGAATCAAGAGCAAACAGATTGTTTACGATGTAAATGGAGGAAACAATATGAGGCTGAATCAATTTATTAGTTCATCGGGGCTTTGTTCCAGGCGAAAGGTCGATGTGTTGATAAAAGAGGGGAAAGTGACTGTGAATGGGAATCAGATTTCACTAGGACATGTGATTTGTGAAGGGGACCGGGTAGAAGTGGATGGGCAACTTATCAAAGCGAAAGAAAATGATATTTATCTTATGCTCAATAAACCAACGGGTGTGACGTGCACCTCGGCGAGCCGAATTGAAGGGAATATTATCGATTTCGTCAATTACCCGGAAAGGATTTTTCCTGTTGGACGTCTAGATAAGCAGTCTGAAGGGTTAATTCTTCTGACGAATGATGGCAGCATTGTAAACGAGCTTTTACTGGAAGAAAATAATAATGAAAAAGACTATATGGTCACAGTTGATAAAAAAATAACGGCGGCGTTTATAGATGAAATGGCTAAAGGCGTGGAAATTTATAATCCTAGAAAAAAGGGGAATGTACTAACAAAGCCGTGTAAAGTCATTCAAATAGATGATAATTGCTTTAGAATCACCTTGTCACAAGGATTGAACCGACAAATTAGAAGAATGTGTAGACGGTTTCAAATTAATGTCACTCGTTTACAACGTGTGAGGATTAAAAAACTCCCCCTTGGTACGTTAGCTCTTGGTGAATGGCGTCAATTATCGAAAGAAGAAGTAGCTGGGTTAAAATGAAAGGTTGTATGATTAAATGTATATTCACGGGAGTGTATATACAACATTTGGACATACTATAATTTGAACTAAAAAATTGTAGTATGTCTAAATGGAGGTGAAAGAACTAATGACGAAAAACAAAAATATCAATAGTGATCACAATAACGATAAAGGGAAGAAAGCCACTAGTGTAACGCCTCAAGGTTATGGAGATACTGAATTCGCTGAAGAGCCAAAAAGCAAACTGGAAGAAAGAGCTAAAAAGAAAAATACCAAATAGACTTTAGGTGTTCAACACATTGGTATGACCAGATAGAAAATGCCCTGTCTCGAAACAAGAGACAGGGCATTTTCATTTTTACTATAAAAGACTATTTACGAATCACAGGACTTGTATTTTGTTCCGTTGGTTCTTATTTTTTCGTATTTGATAAATAGCAATCAGCAAAATGAACCAAACAGGAGTAATGAACAAAGCAACACGTGTATCTTCTGCAAGTGCTAGTACGACAAGAACGAATGCAAGGAAAATAAGGATTAAGTAATTGGAAAATGGATGAAGTGGCATTTTAAACTTGTTCACTTTCGCAAGGTCTGGTCTAGTTTTACGGTATTTCAAATGACAGATGACAGTTATTCCCCAAATAAAGATGAAACACACTGTAGAAATACTTGTAATCAGTGTAAATACGCCTTCCGGCATCACATAGTTCAAAACAACAGCGATCAGAATAATAACGGTTGAAAAGAACAGTGCATTGGAAGGGACTTTGTTGGTAGTCAGTTTTGTAAATGGTACAGGTGCATTATTATCTTTAGCTAGCGAGTATATCATACGGCTTGTGCTGAAGACGGCGCTGTTACATGCCGAAGCTGCAGATGTTAGGACGACGAAATTAACGATACCAGCAGCTGCAGCGATACCGACTGCAACGAAGACTTGGACAAACGGGCTTTCCAGTGGATTGATAGCATTCCACGGATAAATACTCATAATAACAATCAGAGCACCGATATAGAATATTAAAATCCTAATAGGAATATTATTGATTGCTTTCGGGATAACTTTTTCCGGGTCTTCGGTTTCCCCTGCTGTCAGTCCTACAAGTTCAATGCCTACAAATGCAAATACAACCATCTGGAATGATAAGATAAAGCCATGAATGCCATTAGGGAACATACCACCGTGGCTCCATAGATTAGAGAAGCTGGATGGACCTGAATCGGTAGAAAAACCTTTTATAATCATGAAGATTCCGATAACAATGAGTCCAAGAATCGCGATGATTTTAATTAATGCAAACCAAAATTCCATTTCGCCAAAAAGTTTAACAGTTGCAAGATTCATAAATAGCAAAATGACAAGTGCAATTAATCCTGGCATCCACTGTGGCACTGTAGGGAACCAAAACTGGGTATACAGACCAACGGCAGTTAAGTCAGCCATTGCGATTGAAATCCAGCAGAACCAATAAGTCCAGCCTGTAACGAACGCAGCCATATTCCCCATATAGTCTTGTACAAAGTCAACAAAAGAGTTATATTCCAAATTGGTTAAGAGCAGTTCTCCAAGTGCGCGCATGATTAAAAAGCAAACTATGCCTGTAATCAAATAAGCAAATAAAATGGAGGGTCCTGCTAAATGAATCGACTTTCCGGCACCAAGGAATAATCCTGTTCCGATTGCTCCCCCAATGGCAATTAGTTGTACGTGCCTGTTTTTTAGGCCTCTTGCCAATTGTTGTTCCTGCATACGAATTTCCCACTCTCTACTAGTTATATGTCTTGTTTAAAATATCATACAATTGCAAATTAATACCCTAATGAAAGTTTAACATGTTTTCAGTTAACCGAACAATAGAGGGGTTAATAGTCATTATATTGCGATAAAAAAGTTTTATCCAAAACTATTCTAGGTGTCTGCAGTAATGCTTCTTTATTGTTTTATTTTGAACTTGAAACTACGCTTGATTCTGAAGAGGTTGGTATAGTGAATTGAAAGAACCAAATTCACCGGACTAGGCTAAAATAGGACATAAGTATAAAAAAGCGTATCGATTCAGCAACTTTTGCTGTCCAATACGCTTTTACAAGACATGATTTTCTGTTTCAATAAATGTTCCGGAAACCGAAATTGAATTCGTTCCAGTTCTGAATTTCATATGTAGGTTTAGCGGTAGTTGAGTTTTTCTTTTGTTGCGGATTGAACCAACAAGTATCGATACCAAAGTTATTTCCGCCTTGAATATCAGATGAAAGTGAATCCCCAATCATTAGGACACGGGACTTGTCTGTTAGTTGCAATTTATTGAATGTATACTCGAATATCTTTGACTGTGGTTTTTGGTAACCTGCCTCTTCAGATGTAATAATAGCTTCGAAAGAGTTTTTTAAGACTGATCCACCGATTCGAGCTAACTGAACATCTTTAAATCCGTTCGTCAATATCGCCAATCTGGAACCTTTAAGGCTACTCAGCATTTCTGTCACACCGTCAATAAGATGAACTTCTTTACCCAAGTTATCAAGATAAGTTTGCCCAAAAACTTCCGCATTCATATCGAGGCCGTGTTGCATGAACAATCGCTTAAACCTTTCTGTTTTTAACTCCATCAGTGTGATATGCGCTTGTTCCAAATCATCCCATAGCAACTTGCTGATTGCGTTGTAACTATCCCTATAGTCCTTCAACCCATTCGGAAAGCCGTTTGATTCGAAAGAGTGAGTGAACGCCCGTTTTTCTGTTTCGCCAAAATCAAACAATGTATCGTCTAAATCAAATAAAAATACATCATATATCATAAAAATTTCATCCTTTACAAATTAAAATTTTCTATTGGATGATAGTATAACATGGTTTACACTTTTAACATCAGCAATAATTGGCACACAGAACTAGTTCCATTCATTAAAAAAGTGCGACTGCAGAACTAGCTCATCTGCACGCGCACTTTTTAGATTTTCGGAAATAACTTTCTTGCTGCTATAAATAACCAAGTACATAAGATGAAAGGGAACGTTAGCGCAGGCAGACCAAGTGGATCGAGAAGGAACTCCAATCCTGCAGTAATTGGAACTGTCAAGGTGGCAGCTACTATTCCAGTCAGCGGCGTTTTTTCTGGTTTATTATCAAATACGAGACTGACGGCTATGATTGTCAAAACAGCGTTGTAATTATATAAACCTAAATTCAATGATTGCGCATCTACACCCATAAAATAAGCAGCAAGCCAGGATACAAACGTACCGATAATTGCATAAACTCCAAATCGCCAACCTGCCAAGAAAAGCCCTACAAGAATTAGGGAGCCTGTCAAAAGAGAGTCAATGATGAAAACTTCACCAATTCCTTTTATCAATCCAACTAATAAAGTTGGCGTTCCCTCAGTTTGTAAATTCCAACGCGCGGGGGAGCTGATGACGAAACCAGGATCCATGTGAAGCACGTCGGTCCTGTAAGTAACAAGTAGCCCAATCCAAGTAATAAAAACGAACGGCACTGTTAGTATAGGGATTCCCCATTTAGCAATCCATTTCGTTAGTATAGCCATTGATAAAGCAGCAATTGCAGCGGCAATCAGTGCAATCAGCCAGCGATTTCCCCCAGTTAAAAAAAGAACTGCCGCCATTCCACTTAGAACGGAATTAAAACTGTAAATTCCAGCCCGAATCAGCGAATGATCTCCACCGCAATACTGCGCGGTTAGGGTTCCTATTATAGAAGAAAGAAAAGCCATTAGACCAAGAAATGGTGAATGAAGCGTAATCCCCATTAGTATTAAAAACCCTGAAAAAGCATTATCAACTAAAATAACTTGCGAAAAGCCTTTTAATGACGCTGAAATAAGAATTATAAACTTATTAAGAAGTGTGGGATTTGAATTAATTTGCCGCATTTGGACATCTCCTGTTTATTATTTGCGTTAAAGAGTTCATAATTAGTTGTCCAATGAGCGCAAAAAATAGTGATATAAAGTACCTTTTAAATACTATTTAAGTATAGTACCACGAAAAGGGCTTTACTTATACAAAAAAAAGTGTAAAATGTTAATTTGTAAATAAAAACTCATTTAGGAGTGTCCAATGAAATTATCAGAAAAAAATGTTCTGATTGCCACAGGCGTATTGTTTGTAATTGTTGTCGCCATGTTGAACCTTGGTAATAATGAGACTGCTAAGCAACTTGAGAATCAGTCTAATATAGAAATTTCTTCATCATCCTATAATGTGAATGATGGAAAATTAACATTGGGATTCGAGAAACCGACTAAAGAATTTGAATTAGCACGTATAACGATAATTGATCAGAACAGTAATTCGTTTAACGGAGAGCCTACGAAGCAGAAAAATTATATACTAATTGATGCCTATATCCCTGAATTAACTAAAGGGGATTTATTAAATATAGTAATCGAAGAAACTATTTCAACAAAGGAATTAAAGATCGAGTACAAGATTCCTAAAAATATAAGTATCACGATTTAATTATAAGTTGAAGACATTCGAGGGCTTTTAGGTGCAATATCCTTGTCTTCATTATAAGATTGAAAAACCTGTGACTGATTGTTTCCGAATATGGAGCAATCAGTTTTTAGTTGTCCAAATATAGGTCTGGAAATGTGGCCTTTATAAATCAGATTAACTGTCACCTCTATTAGTAATTGAACCAATTGAGTGATTGTATACATTTATCCTGAATACAGTGTCATACTTAAGAATAGACCCAATTTACGAAAGGAAGGCATGCTTAATGGGACATAAATCAACCATAAATGTGGCGATGCGCTGTGGGCTTGAAATTACGGCTAACGCACGCAAAGAACTCATAAAATGGTCAACGGATGAGCACGCCTTTTTTTCGATGCAGGTTGCCTTCGATGTACATATTGAAAAGCGTCCCAATAATAGACAGGGCAATATGTCCTTTTCGTTGTTCTTCGACAATGGCTCAAACGAAGCTTTATCGAAGCGTTTAAACGATAGAGTAGCTGTAATGGAATGTGTTTATCAAAATGATGGTTTTTTAGCGACTGGTTTCCACGTTAGGGGCCGTAGAGAACCCGTACAGACGAACAGACGTCTTCCAGTACGATTGAAGTTTCTTCTAGGCCGTAGTGCCGGCGTCGCGATGCCTATCGATTTGTACACAAGCATTAGAGAATTACCGATTGCACAAGAACGTTCTGAGTACGTGAAGAAAAGAATTGCCAGCTGGGAAGGTTATTTACGAATTCAAGAAAGTAATGCGGATGTTGCAGATTTGACAGCAACTTTTTCAATGGCCAGTTTTAATGAAGATTTCAGTAAACTGAGTATTGTTTGCAGTGGGTTAAAAGGAAATGAATGGAATACAATTAAAGGTTTTGGTGCCAAGATGAAAGGGCTATCAAATGACATTGGTAGCGTCATAAATACAGATAGGTCTAAGAAAGTTATTGAAATCGAACTGAGTCGGAATTATAAAGAGATGGCAAGACGGAATGAATGGCATCCGAAATCGTATAAGGAAGTTGTATTTAGTAACTTTGCTGAACTTAGCCAAGTAAAAAGATTAAGGAAAGGTTTTAAAGATCTCCAAGATGGTCTAGCTGCCAATGCAAATTTAGAAAAGGTCCTTTTCGAGGAGCGGCCAGTCGTTCGTATTTCAAAAAAACAGCAAGAGCTTGTTTTTCATAATGAATTAAATGAGTTTCAACAAGAAGCTGTAACTGGGGCCATGACGTCAAATGATTTGTACGTGATTCAAGGGCCTCCGGGGACCGGAAAGACGACAGTTATCTCTGAAATTTGTCATCAAAATGTCAAGGCGGGGTTGCGTACACTCGTCGCCTCACAAGCAAATCTAGCGGTGGACAATGCGCTCGGTAGATTATTAACGCATCAAGATATTCGGATTTTACGTTACGGTCGGACAGATAGTATTGAAGAAGAAGGAAAAAAGTTTATTGAAGAAAATGTAGCTTTGAACTGGAAAAACGTAACGTTAGATGCAGTGAATAATCAACTTCAGTCAAATACTGAAAAAGAAGCACAACTTCAAGATGAGTTAGTGAATTGTGAAGTGCGATTGAAAAAACTTCAACAGGACCTGCTGTCGCTAGATGAAAAAATAAAGCAAAAAGAAGAGGCCGAAGCACAACATCTTCTCCTCTCTAGCGAAATCATGAAGCTCAGTAAAAAAGCAGTAATCTATAAAAAGGAATGTGAAGAATTAGTAGGAAATGAAGCTGACTTCAACAAATTAGCGGACGCATTAAACAAGGAAATCACTCAACTTGAACAAGTTATACAAGTTGAAAACATGAGTCCAGAGACAATTGAACAGATGGAGAAATTAGAACCTCAATTAGAGCAAATGCGTTTTTACATAAGCTATCGTCAAACAATACACATGATTGACGAGTCAGAAAATGCTATCGCAAGTATAGGTAAAGAACTGGAACTAAAAAGCAATAAAATTGATACTATTCATGTGTTTGTGAAACAGTTAGATTCAATAACCAAAATTGACTTATTGAAAAATCGACTAGAGTTTTTCGGAATAGTGCCGACATTCAATACGAATTGGAAAATGACCGAATTAAATAAGTTGATTGATTCAATTAAATCCGACACGTCTAGTGGCGAATACAGTGAATGGCAAGAATTACAAAAAAGACTTTTAGCGGCTATTGAGATGATAGAGCGTTTGTTGAAAGAGCATGGATTTTTGCCAAATGCAGTTAAAAGAACTGTGAACCAAAAGTATAGTTCAGTAACAGATATTCATGGGCTCATTGATCGTGTTGGGAAATTTCTAATCGATCCAGCGACTAAAAGTAGTCTTGAAACGAGGAATTATTCGGCTCAAAAATATGATAATCTTGATAAAATCGCGATTGCTTTAGAAATGTTACGTGAAAGAAAGAATTATGTGCAGACACAGGGCGGAAATTTGGAAAAACAAAATCAAATTAGGTTGGATGCCAAAAAAATGTTTGCTGTTATTAAGACAGAAATAATTGATCATACCAATCAATTTATATCAGAAATAGAACAGGAAAGAAGCGCAATGCAGCGCAATGCGGAGAGTCACCAAATAACGCTAAGTGACCTTCAGCGAACTGCTGAAAAAATTCAAGAAGAAGTTGGAACTGTCGATGAAACGGTATCACTTAGAGCAGCGAAAGAAAAATTGAAGCAAAAAGAACAAGTCTATGCCGACTATATGGATAAGAAGGCGACACTTAAACGATATATCAATGAGTTGGATGCTAAAAACAGTGAAGTCGACGTTAATAATCAAAGATTACAAAACAATAGAGCTAGGCTTCAAGTCATAAGTGAAGAACTTGATTCGATAAATGCAGAGCGCCTGGAGCAGGAAAGTCAACTAGCACCTTTAGTGGAATTGCTAGCCCAGAATCCCGAAGAACAGCGTCAACAAGCGCAAACTTCACTCATGACTTTATCGAAAAAAGTGAAGAAACTCAAAATCGATAAAGAACGTTTGCCTATCAACCATTCACTTCAAAATGAATGGAGGACACTGCTCACGGAAGCGAATGAATATGATCTTGACGAAATCCGAAAACTATATGTACAGCATGCGAATGTCATAGGGACAACTTGCGTCGCGTCTGCGAGACGTGATTTCATGGAGGAGTATCCGACATTCGATGTGGTCATTATAGATGAAGTTTCTAAAGCAACACCTCCCGAATTATTGCTACCAATGTTAAAAGGGAAAATGATTATTTTAGTGGGGGATCATCATCAGTTACCACCACTTATGGGGCAAGATACACTGGAGGAATTACTTGAGGAGAGCGACAATACTGAAGAAAAGAATGAACTAGAAAAATTGTTGAAAGAATCATTATTTGAACGTCTTTTTAGAACATTACCGAAGCAAAACAAAACGATGCTAGCCATCCAGTATCGTATGCACGAAAGTATAATGGAAACAATTACGCCTTTTTACAAAGAAGGAAATTATGGTCTTCAGTGTGGTTTAACGGACTCAGATTCTGTTCGTGATCACTTGATGGAATCCCGCTATGTGCATAGGAAAGATCATCTTCTCTGGTTTGACATGCCAAATGAACCGAAGTATTTCGAGGAGAAGGTTAAAGGGGGTACTAGTCGCTTTAATCAGGCTGAATTGACGATGATAAAAAAACTCTTGATGGATTTAGATAAGGCAACTGAAAATGCGAAAAATGCTGGAAGAATGAAGCAGGAAGACAAAAAAAGTGTTGGTGTAATAAGCTTCTATGGTGAACAGGTGAAAAGAGTAGACCGGTTAATTCAGCAAGAATTAATCCCGCAGCATCTACATTGCAGAACAGGTTCAGTGGACAAGTTTCAAGGCATGGAAATGGACGTCATTATTTTAAGTTTCGTTCGGAATCACCAGGATAAGGGTGGTGACATTGGGTTTGCGAGGGACTACAGGCGTCTAAATGTTGCTTTGTCACGTGCACGCGAGTTGCTCATAATCGTGGGGAGTTCGGGTATGTTCACGATGAGGACAAAACATCCAAGTTCAAGGGAAATGTATGGACGTCTTTTAGAAAGCATCAAATTGAAAAATGGGCTTAGGAATCTTGAAGGAACTGCAAAAGTATGATTTATAGGGGGATCCCTGTGTATGAATGACTTAAAGGGACGGTTAACAAAAGAACTTCAACAGGACTTTAATGTAAAAATAAAGGGTTCTCTATCATGGAGTTTACCTGTTAATTCAGTCGAAATTGTCTACCAAACCGTTATGCGCACGAAAGTGGATATTCTGATGAAAATGATGTTGATTGCTTTTGGAAAAGCCGATATTGCAACTGCTGAAGAGTTGAGTGATATTCTACTCGTTGAACAGCTTTTTATCAATGATTTGATTGATAAAATGTCGAGAACTGGTGTAATCGAAAAAAGAGAAGGTTTTTACTCTTTAACAGAAGTTGGGGTCCGGCAGTTTAAAACGGGTATTTTCGTACATGAACCAGAAAGTGGCTCTACACATGCGCTTTACAGTCCATGCCATCAAGCATTTCTGAATGGAGAAATAAAGAATATTGCGTATGAAGAGAAGGAACTTTATCGCTTTAAAAGCGAAATTGATGATTGGTCTGTAGCGAAGCTTGAGGATTCGGTTCTCATAGATGCGCTTAAAGCGATGGGCGTAGAATCAGGAGAAGGAAACGTTCAGATTGTTGTGTCTGAAATTGTATCTGCTTCTGACATTCAAGTCGATTTGGTTCCATGCATTGAATATCATCTGTATAACGAGGCAGAGGATTTACTCTATGCAAGGGTGTGGAATACGCTGTCAGAACACTGGGATGAGACGCTCGAAGCACAATTGAATGAAAAAGAACGGAAAAAGTGGCGAGAGATATATTTATAATGAATTTGATACAGATATCTAGGTGAAACGGGAGAATCCTTTAGTTGGGGAATCTCCCGTTTATTCATTGCATAAACTTCGCCTTGTAGTTGTCCTAGTAGTACGTATGAAATAATTGTTAGAGTGTCAGATAGAAGTATTAAAAGGTCTCTTATTTGGGTGGATAGAATCAAAGACTTGTGCTACAGTTAATTCGCAGACAAGTTCAACTAGTTTAGTGTATAAAAAATAAGAAATGTAGGGATGGAATATATGAAAATAGTAGCAGTGGATATTGGGGGAACATCTATTAAGATGTGTATAGCTGATGAGAAAGGGAATGCTTCTGCTTTTAAAGAATTCGATTCTGAAGCTGAGAAGGGTGGACCACATTTAGTTGATAATATAATCACGAAAATCATAGACGCTTATACAGTATTTGATGCCATTGGTATTAGTACAGCCAGTCAAGTAAATAGTGAAGAGGGCTCTATCATTTATGCGAATGAAAATTTTCCGAATTATACGGGTATGAAAATAAAAGCGATTTTTGAAGCTAAGTTCGGCGTTCCTGTGAAAGTTGAGAACGATGTGAATGCGGCTGCACTAGGGGAAAACTATTTTGGTGCTGGTAAGAACTTTAACGATTTCTTATGCTTAACTTACGGAACAGGTATAGGCGGAGCAATAGTAATTGATTCCACTGTTTATAAGGGGCTTAATGGAGGTGCAGGTGAATTTGGACATATGATTTTGCATCCTGGAGGCGAGAAGTGTAATTGTGGCTGTGTGGGATGTTACGAGATGTATGGATCGACCACAGCTTTAGTAAAAAAAGCATCGCAACTTGATAAAAAGTATATCAATGGTCGAAAGATTTTTGAAGGCCTTGAACAAGGTGATGTGAAATTAGAAGAGGTTCTTAATGACTGGGTACTTGAAGTAGCATATGGCCTCGTTTCACTAACACATATCTTTAATCCTCCTGCGATTATTATAGGTGGTGGGGTCATGGAGCAAGAAAGATTAGTAGCAATGGTGACTAATAAAGCAAAAGAATTAATGTTGAAAAGTTTTTCTAATGTGGAAATATTGAAAGCTTCGCTTGGTAATAAAGCAGGATTATTAGGTGCGGCATCATTGCATTTTCCTAGCAAGGACTAGAGAAAGTATACACTATAAAGCTTTGTGAAGGTCGAAACTTTGAGAGATAGCTCCTTTTGTTACTTCTATGATTGAGAGTGATCACATTAAGTGGTTAACTCTCTTTTTGGTATTTGTATACGATGACACCATTCAATTTAGAAAATAGGGAGTGATATAAGTATGAACAACAAAACGGGTTTTATGGGTGGCTTGTATGCCATTAGTGAATGGATTATGAAGTTTTCTTTGATTAATCTATTTTGGATTCTCTTTAATATACCAATTGTTTTTTTGCTTTTAAATCTATTATTTATTGAACAAATAGAAGAATTACCCCTTTTATTGATTCCCTTAATACTATTAATGCCAATTTTATTCTTCCCTGCAACGACCGCAATGTTTGGGATGGTAAGAGGGTGGATTATTAAAGATGAAGATAGTAGTCATCTTTTCAAGACTTATTGGCGGTACTATAAAGAAAATTATAAAAGAAGTGCTTCAAGTGGCCTTATTTTAACAATAGCTTGGATGATTTGGGCGGTAGATGTCTATTATTTTGTTGATAAAAGTAGTATTTTGATGTTTCTTTTTATGATTTTGGGTATTATCTTATTTGTCTTTTCAATCAATCTTTTTTCGGTTACAGTTCATTATCATATGAAGTTGATTACTGCATTAAAAAATACATTTCTCCTAACGATAGGAAGTCCAGTATTATTTATTGCTGTGGCAATTAGTAGTGGTGTAGTCCTATATATAAGCCTAAACGTTTTCAGATTCTTCCTTCCCTTTTTAACAGGCTCGCTTATTGCCTTTTTATGCTTTTCCGCTTTTTATAGAAATTACCTAAAAATAATTGATAAAAGTAAAAACTGAAATCACCTAAAATTTAATGGAATCTAATAAATCAATTATTTGTATTGCACAAATAGAAATTGGATGTTAGTCTAAAGATGTAAATCAATGCAACCGGTTTCATGATTGGTCTAGGGGGATAAGTCGATAATTAATGGCTACTAGAATTAAATTGTGCAACCGCTTTCATTGGGGGAAAACAAAAAAGGGGAGATTATATTGAGAAAAAAGAAGCGTTTTTGGGGTTTAGTTTCCGTATTTCTAATTTCTAGTCTTGCATTAGTCGGATGCTCAGGTTCGGAAGGCGAAGGAAAAGACAATGCATCTGGGGATCAGGTAACAGTTGATATTTTTCAATTTAAAGTAGAAATTAAAGATCAATTTGAAAATCTTGTAGAAGTATATGAAAAAGAAAATCCTGATGTAAAGATTAATGTTAAAACTGTCGGTGGGGGAAATGATTATGGCGCATCTTTAAAAACGGCATTTTCTTCAGGTGAAGAACCAGATATTTTTAATGTAGGTGGGCCATCTGCTGTTGAAGAGTATAAAGACTATTTAGCAGACGTATCCGATACAGATGCAGCAAAAATTGCCCTTGAAGGTACACTAGACACTGTGCGAAATGGTGATGAAGTTCTGGGATTGCCGTTTAATCAAGAAGGCTATGGCTTAATTTATAATAAAAGAATTTTTAAAGAGGCTGGAATTAATCCAGATGAAATTATTACTTTTGACGATTTAGAGAATGCGGTTGAGTCATTGGACAGCCAAAAGAAGAAACTAGGCATCGACGCTGTATTTGCACTTGCAGCTAAAGAAAAATGGGTAATTGGAAACCATTTAGCAAACATCTTCTTTGCACCAGAATTCAATAATGATGCTATAGAGGCTTTTAATGGTAAGACGATAGCATTTGAAAAAAGTGATGAATTGAAAAGGCATCTTGACCTGGAGAATAAATATTCTGTTCAACCTGTTCTCAGCTTAGATTACTCCCAACAAGTAGAACAATTATTTTCTTTAGAAAAAGTTGCTATCATTCAACAAGGTAACTGGGTTTATAACTCGATTTATGATATGGATCCAGAATTAGCTGAAAATAACATCGGTATTATTCCAGTTCCTGTTGAAGGATTGGAAGGTCATATTCCAGCCGGAGTTCCGATGTATTGGGCTGTAAATAGTAATAGTGATGAAAAAGTAGTTCAAGCAAGTAAAGATTTCTTGAATTGGATGTATACATCTGAGACTGGTAAAAATGCTGTATTAGAAGACTTTAAATTTATTCCTGCGTATAAAGATTATGATTCATCTAAAATAGCAGATCCTCTATCTCAAACAATTTATGAATATGCTTCCAAGGGGAACACTATACAAGGATGGGTGTTCCAGGGGGCTCCAACGGGCTGGAGTGAAAATGTACTTGGAGCTAGCATGCAAAAGTATTTAAGTGGTGGTATCGCTTGGGATGAAATGATTAATGAAGTACAAGTTAAATGGGAAGAAGAACGAAAATGATTTGATCTACAGAAAAATACAGCTAACAAAAATTCATGCAAATTTTTGTTAGCTGTACTACATATTGGGGGTGCAAGTAATGCGTAACCGTGATTTATCATTTTGGTTATTTCTAATGCCAGTGATTTTGAGTTTAGGTATTGTGATTATTATCCCATTTATTTATGGTGTTATTTACTCCTTTACAAATTGGAATGGTATGGTAGTAACTGACTTTGTCGGCTTTAAGAATTATATCACTTTATTTAAAGATGCAGAATTCAGAGCAGCGATATGGTTTACTACTAAATTTGCAGTAACTTCCGTCATACTCCTTAACTTTTTAGGACTAGGTCTAGCTTTGCTAGTGACACGGAAAATGAAAACGAGTAGTTTTATGCGAACTGTTTTCTTTATGCCAAACTTAATTGGTGGGCTCATTTTAGGATTCATTTGGCAGTTTGTTTTCATAAGTGTTTTTGGGAGATTAGGAGATTTGCTGGGAATTGAGGCCTTAACAGGTTGGTTGTCTACGACCGCAACTGGCTTTTGGGGACTAGTCATTTTAACATCTTGGCAAATGGCTGGGTACATTATGATTATTTATATTGCTTACTTGGAAAACATACCAAAAGATTTGATAGAAGCGGCAGAAATTGATGGAGCATCTAGCTATCAGCGTTTTTGGAAAATCACTTTTCCACTAGTAGCACCTGCATTTACGGTTAGTATGTTTTTAACACTGTCTAGTTCATTTCAGATCTATGACCAAAACCTGTCGTTGACTAATGGCGGACCTTATAACTCCACGCAAATGGTTGCGATGAGTATTGTTAAAGCAGCTTTTACTGAAAATAAAATGGCCTATGCCCAGACGCAAGCCGTTATTTTCTTCCTGATTATAGCCGCTGTTGCCGTCACGCAAGTTTACTTTAATAAAAAAAGAGAGGTGGATTTGTAATGAAGCAAAGTAAACGTAATTTATATATTATAGAATTTTTTGGCCTATTGCTTGCTTTATTATGGCTCTCACCTTTTTACTTAATGATTGTTAATGCATTTAAAACAAAGCGGGAAATTTTCACGGATGTACTCGGATTACCTAAAGAATATACGATGGATAACTTTGTGAAGGCTTTTATTGATTTAGATTTTATGAGTGCCCTTTTGAACTCTATACTAATTACTGTTTCAGGTGTAGGAATTATCATTATTTTCTCATCTATGGCGGGATATGCATTGGCACGGAATAAGAGTAAGCTTAGTGGCATTATTTTCTTAGTTTTTGTTGCTGCTATGTTAATTCCATTTCAATCAGTTATGATTCCACTTGTCTCATTATTTGGACAAGCGGATATGTTGAATCGTCCAGGCCTTATCTTTATGTACTTAGGATTTGGTTCTAGTTTATCTATATTTTTATATCATGGTGCAATGACTGGAATATCAAGTTCAATGGATGAGGCTGCCATTATCGATGGAGCGAATAGATTTCAAGTGTTTTGGAAGATCATATTCCCATTACTTAAGCCTATTTCAGTTACAGTAGGAATATTAAATGTGATTTGGATTTGGAATGATTACTTATTACCATCTCTGATATTATCGGACTCGAGTGCGACAATTCCTATAAAAATGTTCCTATTCTTTGGTCAATACACAAAACAATGGCATTTAGCATTAGCAGGGTTAACAATCGCCGTGATTCCAGTTATTATCGGTTATTTCTTTGCGCAAAAGCAAATTATCGAAGGGGTATCAGAAGGTGCCGTTAAATAAAACTATAAAGGATGAAGGTTATGTCAGTAACGATCAAAGATGTTGCGGCTCAAGCAAATGTAGCCCCATCTACGGTTTCACGTGTAATTTCAGATAGCCCCCTCATTAGTGAGAAAACGAAACGAAAAGTCCAAAAAGTTATGGATGAAATGGGTTACCATTTAAACTATAATGCGCAAATGCTTGCTACACAATCAACGAAGACAATCGGTATTATTATGAAAAACTCTACGTCAGAGTTTATGCATAGCTCCTTTTTCCCAGAAGTTATTCGGGGTATCAGCGCCTTGTGCAGCAAGTATGACTTTAGTATCAGTTTAACCACAGGGGAATCTGAGGAAGAAATCTTTGCTGATACTGTAAAAATGGTACGCGGAAAAAGAGTGGATGGCATGATCGTTTTATACTCAAAAAAAGATGATAAAGTCGTTCCTTATTTAATAGAATCTGGTATTCCATTCGTCGTCATAGGCAAACCTCTAATTCAATCCAGTAAGATCATGTTTGTAGATAATGACAACGTCCAAGCGGCGAAAGAAGCTACTGATTTTTTACTAAACCTTGGACATAAAAAGATCGCATTTATTGGTGAAGATGATCAGTTTGAAGTAAGTGAAGCCAGGTTAAATGGCTTCATTCAAGCGGTAAAAGCGCAGGGGTTGGCTGTATCAGAGGGCTATATCAAAAATATTCAATTCGATCCTCATCATGGGAAACAAGTTATCACTGAATTAATGGGCTTAGCTGAACCGCCTACTGCATTAGTTGTCTCAGATGACTTAAATGCGTTAATTGTGTTGACTGCTTTGAGTGAGAAAAACATTAAAGTACCAGACGATATGAGTATGATTGTTTTTAATAATTCAGTGATATCAAAAGTAGCCAATCCACCATTAACAACTGTGGATACACAAATATTTCAATTAGGGTATGAATCGGCAAACTGTTTAATCGAACTGGTGAAAGATCCGCAAATGTTTAGAAAAAGTGTTATCATACCAACTGTTATTGTGGAAAGAAATTCGTGTTCAGCTTTGTAAATAAGGAGAATACGTAATTTTATATATAAATGCAACCGGTTGCTTAAATTCGTGCAACAGACTATTTGAAGGAGGAACTATTTATGAATATCGTCGTATGGAATGAAAATCGTCATGAACAAAAAAATCCAGTTGTTTCGGGTATTTATCCAAAAGGAATACACGGAGCAATTGCAGATTTCTTACAACAGGACGCTCAACATGTAAAAACAGCAACACTCGATGAACCAGAGCATGGTTTAACGCAAGAGGTTTTGAATGATACAGATGTACTCGTCTGGTGGGGTCATCTTGCGCATGATGAAGTACAAGATGAGGTAGTAGAAAGAGTTAAGAAGCGTGTATTGGAAGGTATGGGCTTAATTGTTTTGCATTCGGCTCATTTTTCTAAGATATTCAAGACGTTGATGGGAACGACTTGTGATCTTAAATGGCGCGAAGCAGATGAGAAAGAACGATTATGGGTTGTTGATCCGAGCCATCCCATTACAGAAGGCATCGGGGAGTATATCGAACTTGAAAAAGAAGAGATGTATGGGGAGCATTTTGATATCCCAGCACCTGATGAGCTAGTCTTTGTTAGTTGGTTTGAAGGTGGGGAAATATTTAGAAGTGGCGCAACATTTAAGCGTGGCAAAGGGAAGATCTTCTATTTCCGACCAGGACATGAAACATATCCTACATACTACAATAAAGATGTGCAACAGGTGATTCGTAATGCAGCAAAATGGGCTACCAATTCGAACACACCAACGCCAATCTATGGCAATGCTAAACCGTTAGAGAAAATTACTAATATGTTGAACAAATGAATACTTTTATAACTCAGTGAAGCCCTCTTAAAGGGATAGCCGCAATCCTAAGGCTGGCGGGGAAAATCCTTGGTTTAGGCAGGAAGCAGCCTCTCACGCTGTAGCGGATGTAATGGGATTCTTAATTACAACATATATATTCATATTCAATGAAAACAATAAGAGGAGTGAAAAAAGTGTCGAAATTACGAGTTGCTGTTATTGGATGTGGAAGTATTGCTAAAAATAGACATTTAGGAGAATTTAATAGCCATTCCGGAGTAGAAATTGTCGCAGTCTGTGACATTATCGAAGAAAGAGCACAAGAGATTGCACTACAATATGGAGCAAAAGCTTATACTAGCTATGAAAAGTTATTTGAAGTGGAAAAGCCGGATGCAGTGAGTGTTTGTTTACCAAACTATTTACATGCTCCTGTTTCCATTGCTGCTTTACAAGCGGGCTGTCATGTCTTATGCGAAAAACCGATGGCAACATCGAGAGTTGAAGCTACGGAAATGATTGAAGCTGCAAAAAATAATAATAAAAAATTAATGATCGCGCATAATCAACGCTTTGTAGCATCGCATGCTAAGGCCCGAGATTTAATTGCAAAAGGTGAGGTAGGTAAAATCTATAGCTTCAGAACTGCATTTGGACATGGCGGGCCAGAAGGATGGAGTGTTGACGGTAAAGACAGTTGGTTCTTCAATAAAGAGCAAGCCTTTATTGGTGCGATGGGGGATCTTGGCGTACATAAAGCTGATTTGCTTCGCTACTTACTTGGTGAAGAATTTGTCGAAGTAGCTGGTTTTATTGAAACAAGTGCGAAAGAAAATACAGATGTTGATGATAATGCCGTTTGTATTTTGAAATCTGAAAGCGGTGTGATTGGAACACTTGCAGCTAGTTGGGCTTATACGGCAAAAGAAGATAATTCCACAATTATCTATGGTGAACATGCTACATTACGTCTAGAAGATGATCCAAACTATTCGTTAATTGTTCAGTATAAAAATGGTGAAGTCGTTAACTATGAATTAGGTGGAATTCAGTCTAATGCCGAAGGTGGTCAAACAACAACACACATCATCGAACATTTTGTGGACTCGATTGTGCAAGATACTGAACCACTCATTAATGGCGAGGAAGGTATGAAGTCATTAGAGATAATTCTGGCGGCTTTGGAATCAATGGAAACAAAACGATTTACCAAAATTTGACTAACCATTGGAGGTACGATTCATGAAACTAGGCGTATTTGCAGTTTTATTTTCACAAATGCCATTTGAAGAGATGCTAGACTATGTAAAAGATGCAGGTTTACAAGCAATAGAAATTGGAACGGGTGGAAATCCAGGGGATGCCCATTGTAATGTAGATGAGCTACTTGCAAGTGAGGATAAACGGAAGGCGTATCTTGATAAAATTCAGTCCCGCGGATTAACGATTAGTGCGTTCAGCTGTCACGACAATCCAGTTTCTCCAAATAAACAAGTCGCACAAAACGCTCATGACACATTCGTGAAAACGGTTAAACTAGCACAGTTATTAAATGTGCCCGTTGTCAATACATTCTCAGGAACGCCGGGATCACATGAGGGCTCAAAACATTCAAACTGGCCGATATCTCCATGGCCAACAGAGTACTCGGATATTTATAACTGGCAATGGGAGCAAAAACTCATTCCTTACTGGAAAGAACAAGGGAAATTCGCGGAAGATCACGGTGTAAAAATAGGGATTGAGCTTCATGGTGGGTTTTCAGTACATACACCTTATACCCTGTTGAAATTAAGAGAAGCAACTTCACCGGCCATTGGAGCCAATTTGGATCCAAGCCATCTCTGGTGGCAAGGGATCGATCCGGTTGCGGCTATTAAAATTTTAGGGAAAGAAAATGCCATTCATCATTTCCATGCCAAAGATACTTTTATTGACCAGGACAATGTGAACATGCATGGCTTAACAGATATGCAACCCTACGGAGATGTGCAATCTCGCGCGTGGACATTTAGATCTGTCGGATGTGGGCATAGTATCCAAGATTGGTCGGATATGATGAGTGCATTACGCACATATGGCTATGATTATGTTGTGAGTATTGAACATGAGGATCCGTTAATGTCAGTTGATGAAGGGCTTTCACGTGCAGTGACGAATTTGAAATCTGTAATGATAAAAGATCAGCCTACTGATATGTGGTGGGTGTAACAAACGGAAAAAAGTTGCGTTGTATGAGGTAGATTTTCATGCAGCGCAATTTTTTTGACGAGTAAATTAATGAATGTATTCATATAGTAGACCTGTATTGAATGATCAACAACAACTTATAGACAATCCAAAACGAAAAGAGTGTTATGAATGAGTGTATTGAGAGTTGGAATCATTGGTGCTGGGGGAATTGCAAGTGGTGTACACATCCCTAATTATTTGAACAGCGGGTATAAGGTGGAAATAGTCGCTATTGCTGATGTTGTAGAGGAACGTGCACAACAAGTTGCAGAACAATTTACAATTCCTCATGTCTTTACTTCCTATAAAGAAATGCTTAAGAACGTAGAATTAGATGCGATAAGCGTTTGCGTGCCTAATAAATTTCATGCAGAAGCCACGATTGCTGCGCTTGAGGCAGGTTGTCATGTGTTGTGTGAAAAACCACCGGCAATGACTGTGGAAGAAGCACAATTGATGGTAAAAGCGGCTAGCGATTCAGGGAAAATTTTAACGTACGGTTTCCATTATCGCTATCGACCTGAAGTAGAAATCGCAAAATCGTTTATTGATGCTGGAGAAATGGGCGATATTTACTCAGCACGCATTCATGCTATCCGTAGGAGAGGTATTCCGGGTTGGGGGGTATTTACGAATAAGGAATTACAAGGCGGTGGTCCGCTAATCGATATTGGCGTTCATATGCTAGATACCGCGCTCTATCTCATGGGCTATCCAGAGCCTGAAGTTGTATTGGGGAAAATCCATCAACAAATTGGCCATAAAAAAGGAGTAGGGCTGTTTGGTGAGTGGGACTTTGAAAACTATACAGTAGAAGATATGGCTGTTGGTATGGTGACATTTAAAAATGGAGCTACCTTAACTTTGGAAACTGCTTTTGCTGCAAATGTCGAAAAAGATGAGACGATGCAGGTTTCCTTGATGGGGAATAAAGGGGGAGCCGATATTTTCCCTTTGAAAATTTATCAAGAGAAATACAACACATTAATCGATAGTACTCCTGCTTATCTACCAGAAGTAAATGGACATCAACTTGAAATCAATCAATTTGTAGCGTGCTGTTTGGAAGGCAAGACCCCATTAAGTACGCCAGAACAAGGGTTAATTATTCAAAAGATTGTTAATGCGATTTATGAATCTGCGGAGACTGGGAAAGCGATAGTGTTTTGAAGTATTTAGATGAGGAAAAAGCACGGGTGCACTAGATTTACAATTTTGGTCCATTCGAGAAGAAGTGGAAAAGGATAAATTGGGGATGATTGAAAGGTAGCGAAGATGGATGAGATAGGTATTAAACAGCGGGGCTATTGTTCAGATTGCAGACCTCGAATATAATCTTGATAAAATACCATAAAACGATTAGAAATGATTTGATATTCCAAAAAAGAATATAGAGGGGAGGAGTATAATTGAAAATAAAAGTTGGAATTATTGGATGCGGTTCAATCGCTAAACTACGGCATGCACCAGAATATAAAGCCAATCCATATGTTAGTGAGATTATTTTTTATGATAGAAATATAGAACGTGCACAAGCGTTAGCAGATTTATTCGGCGGTGGTGTAGCGGAAACTGCGGAAGAATTACTAGCCGACCCTTCTATTTTGGTGATCAGTGACTGCTCATCGAATGAATTTCATCATATTTTTTCTACAAAAGCATTACTGAGTGGAAAGCATGTATTATGTGAAAAACCAATCGCTTTAACAATCGAACATGCAGAAAAAATAATTGAAGCCCAAAGTAGATCGGGGAGAAAACTGATGGTTGATCATAATCAACGATTAACCCGGGCACATCAAAGGGCGAAGGAAATAATAGAGAAAAACCAATTGGGTGATGTGCTCACTTTTAGGACGACGTTTGGACACTCGGGACCGGAAAAGTGGGGAGTGGATAAAACAAACTCAACTTGGTTCTTTAAAAAAGATCGATCTGGCTTTGGTGTAGCAGGTGATTTAGGCATTCACAAAATCGATTTACTCCACTACTTATTAGACGATGAAATTGATCAAGTAAATGCTATGCAAGGAACACTTGATAAAGTGGATAAAGACGGAAATCCAATTGAAGTATGCGACAATATCGTATGTGTGTTAAAAACGAAACAAGGACGAATTGGAACGGCTACCTTTTCATGGACATATTATGGAGAAGAAGATAATAGTACGACAATCTACTGTGCAAATGGCATATTAAAAATATATAATAACCCTGACTACCCAATTGAAGTGATTATGAAAGAAGGAGAAAGAATCAACTACCAGCTTGAATCAATCCAGACGAATGACAATCAAATAAATAGCGGTGTTATCGATGCATTTATTGATAGTGTCCGGTTAGATCAAGAGCCGATTGTTACTGGGTTAGATGCATTGGCCTCATTGAAAGTAGTATTGGGTATTATCGAAGCCGCGGAAACGGGGAAAAGTGTAAGGATTGAGTAAAGATCGAATAAGTGTAACAAGTAATAAAAAAGGTTGTGCAGTATGAATGTTGAATTCATACTGCACAACCTTTTTTTATAAAGTAAGAACTTTTGTCACACTGCGAGAAATTTCATGCGTATTAATTGTAGATTCTATTTGATTATTTTTCACGCATTTTATAAACTCTTCAACTTCATAGTACATAGTATTAAATTCATGTTTAATAGAAATATCCTCAGTTTGACCGTCTTTGTATTTAATAATAATTTTTTCCGGATCACTGATTTTATCGATTTCGATGACGCCATTCTCGCCCTGTATTTCATTTGGTGAATGGGAATCTGAAATTTTTGAGTACATAATAACAGCTTCAAATTCATCGTAATTTAAGATCATACTTCCTTGACCATCTGCACCAGTGGATAGTAAATAAGTATTTTTAAGTACAGATTTAGGTTCGCCGACTAGATGCACAATAGGCGCGATACAGTAAACCCCTAAGTCTGTTTTAGCGCCATTCCCCAGTTCGGGTTTAAAAGCATTTTCAATAATGCCATCCTTATATTTATCGTAACGCGAAGAATACTGGTTATAATGAAATACGAATCGTCGGAGTGGACCAATCTTAGCTAGGTTCTCTTTTAAGTTGAGAAATGTAGGTGTAACTGTTGATTTCATTGCTTCCATATAGGTTGTTTGATGGTCATTAGATGCTTTAATTACTTGATCCATTTCAATTAAGGAAGTGACAGCGGGTTTTTCGCAAAGAACGTGAATGCCATTATTCATAGCTAAAATACTTTGTTCTGCATGAAACGCATTGGGTGATGCAATATAAACGGCTTCAATATCACCGCTTTGAAACATTTCTATCATATCTGTATACACATGTTCGATATTATGTTTCTCTGCAAATGCTCTCCCTGTCTCCTCAGTCCTTGAATAGACTGCACCGACACTAAATTCGGGATGTTCTTTAGCTGCTGCCAGTAATCGATCTGTAATCCAATTCGTTCCGATAATTCCAAACTTCATAGAAATAGCCCCTTTTAGTTATATATGTTGATGTAAAGAATTTCATTAAAATCGCTACTGCGCTCGGGGATGCCTCACGCTCTAAGACGAGCAGCTTCGCTCAGTTTATATAGATGTTCATTTGTACAATATATAGTTGATAATAAGTAGTTCTTGCCCTATAAGGCGGATCTAGCCCTCAATGCCAAATGAAAACACTGTTTGTTTGTCATATAATTCATGGGCCTCTAAGATAACGGAAGGAAAGCCCTTGTGATGCAATGAGGCAGGGGAGGCTTGTGTTTCAAAACAGACACCTAAATAAGGTTTTGAATTACCTTCTGCTAGATTAAGTCCTTCATCGAGAGTATTCGATGTGTACATAACCACGCCTGGTTGGTTGGTCTTAATCGTCATCAGGCGGCCACTCGTTTCTTCTTTTACACGGATGTTTTGTTGTTGAGTTTGATTGAGAATAAAGTAATGATCATATCCATGATTAGCAACCCTATTTTGTGTTGATATGGAGTTAATGCCGTCAACAAGTTTTCTTCCAGTTCGGAAATCAAATGGCGTATTCACTACATTGATTTTTTTACCTGTTGGAATTAGTTCCGTATCAAGTTCAACAAAGTCATCACTCTCCATTGTAACATGATGGTTGTGGATCGTGGCGGCTAGATTTCCACTTAAGTTAAAATAGGAATGATTTGTCATAGTAAGCACAGTCGTTTTATCGGATGTTCCTGAATAATCAAGGATGAGCTCGTTATTATTAGTCAATGTATAGGTAACAGCAACTTCAATAGTACCAGGATATCCACCTTCACCATCTAAACTTTTATGGTTTAATTTCACGCCAACTGTATCATCTGACTGAAAGGGACTAGACTGCCAGATTACTTGATGAAATCCTTCGTCTGCTCCATGTAAATGATGGCCACCTTCATTTGCTGCCAATGAATATGGTTGATCTTGGATAGTAAATGAAGCATCTTGAATTCTTCCGGCAACGCGGCCGATTATCGCACCAAAAAAATTTGGGTTTTCTTCATAATCGGTATAATTTGTATAGCCAAGGACCACATTTTCTAGTTGATTATGCCTGTTTGGAACGCTTATGTCAGTGATGATACCACCGAAGTTCAAAAAACTTACTGTCATACCGTTATTATTTGTTAATGTATACAACTTCCACTTATTCAGTATATCTTGGGTCTCTATTTTCATCTGGCTAGCCACCTACCTATTTAATGTTTGGATGAATCGTTCACACTCACTTTGTACTTTAAAAACGCCTGCATCTCCAAGCACTTTGGCGAATTTAATCCCAAGTTCTTTTTCTAAAATGGACTCAATTTGCTCTAGGTTTGATAATTCTCCATAGTTAGCTTTCATTTGCTCTGCCCATTGTTGATGATAGGGGGCTACAGAAGTTGTTTGATCGAGTAAAAACTTCTTGATTTCAGCTAATTCATCTTTAAGACGAGCCGGTAAAACTGCCAGACCCATTACTTCAATAAGCCCAATATTTTCTTTTTTTATATGATGGACATCTGCATGGGGATGGAAAATCCCTAGTGGATGTTCTTCAGTTGTTCGATTGTTGCGTAAGACGAGATCGAGTTCAAACTTGTTAGCACGCATTCGGGCAATCGGTGTAATTGTATTATGTGGAGTTTCATTACTAAAGGCTCTGATATCCGCTTCCTCATCACTATAACTTTTCCATGTGGTAAGGACATGGTCAGCTGCTTGAATCAATGGCTCAATCTCATCGCTCTGCAAGCGAATGGTTGTTAACGGCCATTCCAGGACAGATGCAGTTATGTTTGGAAAGTTTTCTAACGTAAACGAAAGTGCAGTTGTTGCAGTTGTCATTGGAAAATTATAACTTCCTGCTTGATAATGATCATGATTCAAAATAGAGCCACCGACAATAGGTAAATCGGCATTTGAGCCAATAAAATAATGTGGGAATTTCTCTATAAAAGTAAGTAACCGTTTAAAAGTATCCTTACCAATTTTCATATCACGATGTTCTTCAGCAAGTAAAATACTATGTTCATTATAATAAACATAGGGTGAATATTGCAGATACCAATTTTCATTTACAAGTGGTACTTGAATGATACGATGATTTGCCCTAGCTGGATAACCTGTCCGGCCAGCGTATCCTTCGTTTTCGATACATAATAGACATTTTGGATAATCAACATCATGTTTCAATTCGCTTTCTCTCTTGATTTGTTCAGGGTCTTTCTCGGGTTTTGACATGTTAATGGTAATGTCCATTTCACCATAGATTGTTGTAGCTTTAAAATGGATGTTTTTCTTGATGCGGTTCATCTGAATATAATTGCTGTTTTTACTTAATTCATAAAAATAATCTGTTGCGTTTTTTGGGGAGTTACTATATTTTTTCTGGAAAATTGCATTGATAACAGATGGCCTTTCCACAAAGCAATTCATGATTGTGGCTGAAAGTATTTCTTTGTCATCAAAAACATTGTCAATGACATTATTTTCGGTAGCATAGGCAATAATTTTGTCGAGTAGATTTGGAATTGAATCATCTGTTGTGCCTTCAGTTGTTGCAGGCATAGATTCGAGATGGAGCAGTGCAAGTACTTGATTCGTCACATAATTCTGATCAGCGGTATCGATTAGTCCCACTTCGATACCTTTTTGAAGGAGTCCTCTAATATCTGAGTAAATCATTTAGCTGTCACGTCCTTCTGGTAACCATTTGGGTTGTTGACATGCCAGTTCCAAGCATCTTGAATGATTTTTTCAATTGAAGTTCGCGTTGGCTGCCAACCTAAAAGAGTGGCAGCTTTATCAGAGCTTGCGATTAGGATACTAGGATCACCCGCACGACGTTTACCTGAATTCTCAGGGATTTCTTTACCTGTAACTGCTCGTGCTGTATCAATCATTTCTTTGACTGAAAATCCTTGATTACTGCCAAGATTGAAAATATCGCTTTCTCCATCATTTTTTAAATAATTAAGTGCTAGAAGATGCGCTTGAATAAGGTCTTCTACATGGACATAATCACGGATACATGTGCCATCGGGTGTATCATAATCTTCTCCGAAAATAGTGATATTTGAACGTTGTTCGAGTGCTGCTTGGAGAATGATTGGTACGAGATGTGTTTCAGGATGATGATCCTCGCCGATTTCTCCAGATTCCCGTGCACCTGCCACATTGAAGTAGCGTAAAGCAACATAGCGAATGCCATAGGCTTGTTCGCACCATTTCATCATTTTTTCCATCGTCAGTTTTGTTTCGCCATAAGTACTTGTCGGATTGGTTGGCATCTCTTCTGTGATTGGGACAGATTCTGGCTCCCCGTAAGTGGCTGCTGTTGATGAAAAGACAATTTTTTTGACATTAAACTCTGTCATCACTTGCAGTAATATTTGTGTGCCATAGACATTATTATCATAATACTCCAATGGATTTGCCATGGAATCACCGACAAGGGAATTCGCAGCAAAATGGACAACTGCATCAATAGGTTCATTAGTAAATACATTACGCATAAACTCGATGTCTCGACTATCACCTTCGTAAAATGTCGCATCAGGATGGATAGCTTCTCTGTGCCCAGTTTGTAGATTATCAATCACTACGACGTCCGTCTGTTGATCAATTAACTGATAAACCGCATGTGAACCGATATATCCAGCTCCACCTAGAACTAATACACTCATTTAGTACACTCCTTCAGTAAGTTCTCTTGCTCCGTCACCAATTGCAGCGGTGTAAAATGATGCCTCATAACCAATTTTTCCTCTATATATTTTATTTACATTGTTCTTGAAGCTATCAACTTTGTCTATTTCAACAATTGCAATTGCACAACCACCAAAACCTGCGCCTGTCATGCGGGCGCCCACAACGCCTGGTTGATCCCATGCTGCTTGGATAATCGTATCTAGTTCGATGCCTGTTACTTCATAATCCAGTTGAAGAGATTTATGTGACTCATTCATTAATTGCCCAAATGCCTCTAAATTGCCTTGTTGTAATTGCTGAAGAGCCTCAACAGTCCGTAGATTTTCATAGACAGCATGTTTTGCACGTTTTTGGTTTGTTTCATCAGTAATAAGGTGTTTGTGTTGTTCAAATTGTTCTTTCGTCAAGTCACCAAGCCCCTTAATTTGAAGATCTGTTTGCAAGTTCGTCAAAGCCTGTTCACATTGCACGCGACGTTCATTATATTTTGAACCAGCAAGTGTTCGTTGTTTATTGGTATTAATGATGATAATCACATGGTCAGCAAGCTCGATAGGGGCATAGTTGTAGGCTAAAGTTTGGCAGTTTAATAGGATGGCATGCCCTTTTTTACCTTTACCAATTGCAAACTGATCCATAATTCCACTGTTGACGCCGATATAATCATTTTCTACTTTTTGCCCAAGTTGAATCATCTTTACACGATCAATATTTAAATCAAATAGTCCTTCCAAAAGGACACCAGTGACCATTTCAATAGAAGCAGAAGAGGAGAGCCCGGCGCCGGTAGGAATGTCACCATAAAATAAGATATCCATTCCAGTCGTTATTTGGAGTCCGCTTTCCTTCATATAATGAATCATACCTTTGGGGAAGTTCGCCCAATCATGTGCTTCATTATAGTCTAAATCGGCAAGATCACATTCAATGGTCCCAATAGAGGGGAAGTTCAACGAGTAAAAACGTAACTTTTGATCATTGCGTTTTTGAGCAAGTGCGTACGTTCCAAATGAGATTGAGGCGGGGAATACATGGCCTCCATTATAATCCGTATGTTCACCAATTAGATTAATTCGTCCTGGTGCAAAAAACGTGCGTGGTGTTTCGGTAGAGTCGAAGATTGATCGGAATTTATTTGGCAGATCTGGATTAGTCAAAGGTGTTACCTCCCGAAGTTAATAAATTAATTTAATTAAGTATAGTGTACTATACTTTGAAAGACTATTCAATATAGTCCGCTATATGTTGAGGTGGGGATAAAGATGCGTATTCAATCAACTGAAAGGTTGAAAAATAGATTTCTTTCAAAACTGCTTCTGCGCTCTGGGATACCTTTGTTCGGTTTATAATCCGTATTCAATATCTAAGCTTATATAAAAAATGTTATAGCACGAAAATTGGTTAGTTGATTTCCGTCAAACTAGCGATTACTCTAGAAGAAAAAAAATGAAGTTAATCTATAATACGAATTAGGATCTATGAATAGTAGTGTGATTTTTTAAAATGTTAATACTCTTACGGATGAAGGGGAAAAGTGAATAATAGGTGGCTGCTTCTAATGATTTATTGCTACACGTGCAACGTGGTCAATTACTTAGTCTCGGAAAAACACCTTTAGCTATTTCAGCAATAGGAATTGTAATATAGAACTAGCTAGTATGGCTACTAAGACTTTAACAATAATTAATATCCCGAAAAAAGAAATAGGTAGAACACTAGCAGACCAATTAAGCTATCAAATCATTGGAAAGGCACATTATGACCGGATAGTTCAATATGATGTGGATTTAATAATAAGAGAGTCTTCCAAAAATACTTGACATTAAAGTATTTTTCAGTATATTCTTAATACTAGGAATGTATTTTTTTGGGTTCAGGAGTTCGATTTGGTGAAAACTGGTTTTTATTTTGATATCTGGTAAAAGACAGTTAATGAAATGTGTACAATATACGCTATTCAACAGAAACAAGGTATAGTAGCGATGTTAGATGGAACAAACTTACCGGTTCATCAGATTTACGTGTTTAGCATTCTTTATCGTTTATCACAAACAATGATGACTAGGCTTGGCCGACTACAATTCATGTGTATTTATATAATAAGAATGATCTTTTTGTTTTTTAGCGAAATTCAAAACAAAGTTGGAACAATCGTTTTTAGTATTGAAATAACTTTGGGGGCCAGAATATTGGCCTCCTTTTCTATAGTAATAAGACTTCTCTTGCAATAACTTACATATAGAATCAGGGAAATAGTTTAATGAAAACGGAAGGTATGTATTTACGAATTCGTATATTAAATAATGTTAAAGTAATCGAAATAACGACAGTTGGAAATGGACAAGGGCAGTATATTATTAATTGTTCAGATATATATATCAAGTGGTTGGATTGATTTACATGTCCATGCGTTCCCATCATTCAATGCTTATGGCGATGATATCAATGAAATCAGAGTTAAGCAGGGAGTGACAATGATTGTTGAAGTAGGAAGATGTGGCACCGAACGAATTTCAGATTTAATTGCTAGAGGTGAATGAGGTATACAGAATATATCGGCTTTTTTATTGTTTCAGTAATTTCTTGCAGGTTGATGAATTATCAAATTAGAATGGATTAATCGAGCAGTGAGAAAGTATTCGGATCATATCTTCAAATTAAAGGTGCTGATGAGTAAAAGTGTAAATGGAGACAACGGGAATAAACCGTAAAAAATTGCTCGCAAATTTGCGAATGAAATGTCACTCCTATTAAAGTTACATATCGGTTCAGGACCAATAGCTATATTGATATTATGACGTTCTTAGAAAGCCACTTTAAGTAGTAATTGATGTAACCGAACGTGGTGTTTAATTGACGGTGGACATGGAGTGTATTAAAAGGATGAAGGACTAAGTAGTGATTTACTTTTATTTGATTTATTAAGATTTTCTATATTAATATTCTTCCGTATAGATTTAATAAAGCGAATAATATGAACCCTGGATCTAGTAATGAAACTTTTGGCTGAAATCGGTTCTATCTATAGTTGGGTTGAAGATGATTTAAAGGAGGAACTAATCGTATGAAATCTTTAAATGGTATCTTTAAAGCGATTTTTGAAATAGGAAAATGGCTTAGTAAAATGATGTATCTCCACCTCTTATGGGTTATATTCTCATTAATGGGTCTTGTGGTGTTTGGTGTTATGCCGGCGACGACAGCAATGTTTACGGTAATTCGTAAATGGATGGAAGATGATAACGATATTCCAGTATTTCAGACCTTCCTCGCATCGTATAAAACCCACTTTCTAAAATCCAATGCGTTAGGGACATTTTTAGTAGCTATTGGTATATTTTTATATATTGATATGAAAATTTCAAAGCAGCTAGTCCAATCTTTTTATTTACATATTATTTTATTGATTATTGGTTTCTTGTATTTAATTACTTTACTATACTTTTTCCCTGTATTTGTACGATATAAGCTTAAGTATTCTCAGAACTTTAAGCAATCGTTTTATATTGCATTGGCTAGACCATTTGAAACAATCGCAATGGTTATTAGTTTGATACTTCTCTATTATTTATTTAACTTTCTACCGATTCTCTTGATATTTGTAGGGTCTTCACTTATTGCGTATTCGCTTATGTGGTTCGCCTCTCAAGCATTCAAACAAATAGAAGGAAAGAAAGCAACCTAGAATATTTACAACTTTTTTGTACAGAAAGGAAGTTGAATATATGCATTGGCTTAAGAGGACAAAATCCCGATTATTATTTAAGTACATTGTGTCGTATTTATTAGTTTTCCTCATTCCTTTCATGTTAATGAGTGCATTTATTTATTATAGTTCGGTTTACAATTTACGAGAGGAAATCGAACAATCTAATATTAATAAATTGAAACAAGTAGAAAACATTACAAACGAACGGATAAAGGAGCTAGAAAAAATTGCGACAAATATAGCCTATGATCCCCGCTTGACACCGTACATGATGAAACATAATTATTACAGTGGAGAGGCAATTGAAGAGTTGAAAAAATATAAGTCAAACAGTTCAATTATTGAAGATTTGTTTGTTTATTACTATGAAAATGACCATATATATACCTTAAGTGGCTCCTTTTCGCTGGATACATTTACACAGAGAATGTATAAATTCGATAAAGAAGAACAAGAGAGCTTGATAAATGATTTATATATTACAAAGCCAATGTTAAAGACTGTTGGGAACGTAACGCTGAATAATGGTACGCAAGATCGTATAATTGCTTTCCTATACCCAATAGTTCCAAATAGTCTTTACCCTTACGGAACCGTTATGTATTTTATCAAAGAAAAGGTCCTGACAGATCTCACTCAAAACATATTAGGTAACTTTCAAGGAAATACGTATATTTTTGACGAGAATAATCAGAAGGTTGCATCTAGTATTAATGTACAGGAGATTAGTGAGGGGAATTTAAATTTAACAACTATTAATGATCAAGAGATAAGGAATGTAGAGATAAATGGAAAAGAGTACTCTCTCGTTTCTGTCAAATCAGAAATTAGTGGATGGACATTTATAACACTGATGGATACAGATCAGTTTCTTGAACGGGTTTTCCATATGCGAACATTTATCATCACAATTTTGATTTTCCTCCTTTTTGTTGGTATTATAATAGCTGTTTTATTTGGGAGTAAACAATATAAACCAATTCGAAAGTTATTTGAACTAACACAAAAAAACGACAAACAAAATGTGGAAATTATGGAGTTAAATGAATTCGAGAACATCGGAAATACAATTGCAAAGGCATTCCTAACGCATCAGAGTTTGAATGAAACAATCTTTTTACAAAAACCATTTGCAAAAGAGCAACTACTTATTAATTTACTGAAAGGTGATTTAAGGGATAACAAAGAAATAGATTCATTAATGCATGCGCTAAATGTTGTAATGAGGGATGATTGTTATTTTGTTACAATTGTATATTTCGATAAAATGAAAGAAAAAGAGAATTTTCTACAGCTATTATCGAAACTAACAATACAGGATGCCGCAGTACATGGAGTTGATTTGATTTATAATGATGCATTGGCATTAATTATAAGTATGAACCAAGATCCAAATAAAGCTGTCAATCAACGCCGAATACTTGTCTCACAAATCCAACAGTATATACAGGAAACTACTGTAATTAACCCTACTGTTGCAGTAGGGAAAATGTATGAGGAAAAAAGCTATATTAATCGATCTTATATTGAAGCACTTGCGGCAATAGAATATAAGTTTGCAGTACCACAGGGGAGTATCATTTATTTTGAGGAAATAAGTTCCCAGTCAGAACGGGGGTTGGGTTATCCAGTAGAAGACCAAATAAAGCTTGCCCAAAGTCTGAAGCAAGGGGATCATATAGTTGCAACAGAAACACTGCGCGACATGTTTACAAGACTTGCGAAAGAGGAATTGTCCATACAAGTTTTAAAATGTATCTGTTTTGATATTATCAATACGGTAATGAAAACGGCTTCTGAAATGGAATTAACGAAGTATATAGACGACTTCAATAGCATTGTAGATTTTAATTCTATAAAACAATTAGAAGAACAGCTTTGCGAAGTAGCCATAAAAATATGTAAAAAGGTTGAGAGTAAGAAGAGGTCAAATAATGAGGAATTGCGAAATGATGTTCTTGAATACATTAAAGTGAAATATAAAATGTTCGATTTAAGTCTGGAAAGCATAGCAATAAATTTTCATCTTACCTTACCTTATCTTAGCCGATTTATTAAAGATCAAACTGGTAGCACTTTTACGGAGTATGTATTGAAACTGCGCATGGAAGATGTAAAGAGAAAATTAAAGGACACGGATTGGCCAATTAAGAAAATTGTTCTCGATGTTGGCTACAAGGATGTATCAAATTTCACACGGAAATTCAGGGAGAGGGAAGGAATCCCACCTGGTGAATATCGTAAATTGAATAGAAAGTAATCAAATAACTCTAAAGTCCTTCGTATTGTGTGAGGGCTTTTTTTTTTCGTTAATTTAAATGTAGGTTTAAGAACGGATTGGCAGTATGTGCTTCAGTTTCACTCTAAACATGACCTAAATCCTTATGTATTAAATCGACATATGAATATAAAATCGACATATCCATTTCATTATCAATCCCATGTCTCGCAAGTCTGAATTGCGTTACTACTCATCGCGGAAACAAGAATTAATAAAATCAACATATTGCTTACAAATTACATAACGAGCTAAGATGATGGTAGTTTCACATTAATGGATAAAGGAGGATATTTGAATGAGCATGAGTACAGCTACCCAACAAAAGGAAGCAAAATCAAAAAAAAAGCTTGGATCAAGTAAAATCCTACAGAATTGGCAATTATACATATTTATATTGCCAGCATTTTTATACTTTTTGATATTTCACTATATTCCAATGTATGGGGTGCAAATCGCATTTAAAGACTTTATTCCATCATTGGGTATATGGGGTAGTGAATGGGTAGGTTTCGAACATTTTATCCGATTTTTCGAGTCATATTATTTTTGGGATTTAATTAAGAATACATTAGGAATTAGCGTTTATGAGTTGATTGTAGGTTTCCCGTTACCAATTATTTTGGCACTAGCAATAAACGAAGCAAAAGATGGTTTATATAAAAGAACTGTGCAAACGGTTACATATGCACCACACTTTATATCAATAGTCGTAATGACAGGGATGGTCATTGCATTCCTTGCCCCAACAACAGGCATAATAAATCATGCTATTCAATTACTTGGTTTTGAACCTATTTCTTTTATGACGGATCCAAAATGGTTTAAGACGGTCTATGTATTTTCGGGAGTATGGCAAAATGCAGGTTGGGGAACAATTATTTACTTGGCTGCTTTAGCCGGTGTTGATACACAGCAACATGAGGCGGCCATTGTAGATGGAGCTTCACGTTTACAACGAATATGGTATATAAACATTCCGGGGATATTCCCAACAATGGTTATTCTATTAATATTGAACGTCGGGAATATGTTAGCAATTGGCTTCGAGAAAATTTTATTATTACAAAATCCGCTTAACCTCGAATCCTCGAACGTTATCGCTACATTTGTTTATCAAGCTGGATTATTAGATGGCCAATATAGTTTTGCTTCTGCAGTTGGATTGTTCAATGCAGTTATTAATGCTATTTTACTCATTAGTGTAAACCAAATTGCGAAAAAAACGAGTGAAACAAGTCTATGGTGAGGAGGTAAGAATATGGGGGCAGTAATAAAAGAAACAAATAAAGACAAATTGTTCAATGTTTTTAACTATATTTTTCTTACACTGGCAGCGGTAGTAGTGTTGTATCCCTTGCTTTATATTGTTAGTGCATCAATAAGTGATCCCGCAGCTGTAAACTCAGGAACGATGTGGCTACTTCCTAAAGGGATAACATTTGACGGATACAAGTTAATTTTTGAAAATAGTGATATTTGGAGGGGATATCTTAATACTATTTTTTATACCGTACTCGGTACATTTATAAACTTAGCCATTACAATTCCAGCTGCTTATGCATTATCACGTAGAGATCTTGCAGGTAGAAATCTATTCATGGGTATGTTTGTTCTGACAATGTTTTTTGGTGGTGGATTGATTCCAACTTATTTAGTTGTTAAAAATTTAGGGCTTATTGATACAATTTGGGCGATGCTTTTACCTAATGCCGCTGCGGTTTATAATATAATAATTGCTCGTGTATTTTTCGAAGTTACGATTCCAAAAGAATTGGAAGAATCGGCAACTATTGATGGAGCCACCAATTTTAAAATGTTTTTTAAAGTTATACTACCATTATCGGCTCCAATAATAGCGGTTATGGCACTATTCTATGGGGTAGCACATTGGAATGGCTATTTCAACGCCTTAATCTATTTATCAGACAGAAATCTTTATCCGCTACAATTAGTATTAAGAGAAATACTGGTATTACAGGAAATGTCATCACAGAATATAAATATGTCAAGTAGTATGGCTGAGGTACTTCATAGTAAGCAACAACTAGCCTCTATTATCAAATATGGAGTTATGATTGTGTCTACCCTACCTATTATCATTATGTATCCATTTATGCAACGTCACTTCGTTAAAGGGGTCATGATTGGATCACTTAAAGGCTAGTTAAGATGAACGCATAAACATAGATGATATTTAGGGGGTGATGCGTATAAGGATTGAAGCAATTCTTGGGAAATAATAGTAGTTAAAAAAGGAGAATGGAGCATGAAAAAAACAATTACGTTACTTTTTGTAGCTATATTAACTATATTGATTATGGTAGCTTGCTCATCAGATAAAGGGGAAAAGGATAAAGATGCATCCAAAAGTACAAATGTTGAAGTAAATAAAACAGGATTTCCAATTGTTGAGGAAAAAATAAAGTTATCTATGATTGCACCAGGTATTGGCCTAGCTGAATGGAAAGACATGGCTACATTACAAGAATATGAGGAAATGACGAATATCTCTTTTGATTATGAAACACCTCCAATGAGCGACTTTAAAACAAAATTAAATTTGGCATTTGCTAGTGGAGGAATAGCAGATATTATATATGCAGCTGGAACAAATAATTTAACACCAGCTATGGAAACTGACTATGGAGAACAAGGGGTTTTATTACCTTTAGAAGACCTTATAGAAGAGTATGCTCCTAATCTGAAAAAAGTACTTGAAGAAAGACCGGATGTGAAAAAGTCTATTACTACAATCGATGGACATATTTATTCATTACCAGTGATTTCTAGTGGGCCAACATCTATCTGGTATAAAGGACCAATGTGGTATAACGGTAAATGGCTAAAAGCGTTGAATGTTAAAGAGTTACCGAAAACTACAGATGAGTTTTATGAACTATTAAAACGATTCAAAAACGAAGATCCCAATGGAAATGGAAAAGCAGATGAAATTCCATTGCTTGATGTAAAAATGGATGGCACTCGTGCATGGTTTCTAGGTGCTTTTGGCATGAAAGAACAGGGGATTGAAGAAATTAATGGTAAAGTACGATATGCGCCGAAACTTCCGGAATATAAAGAGTATCTAACGTATATGAATAAGCTTTATGAGGAAAAACTATTAGACCCAGAGACATTCTCCCAATCCGATGAACAGAAAAAAGCAAAAGGACAAGCTAATAGAGTTGGGATATTCCCAGATTACTTTTCATTCTTTACAACAGGAGAAAAGGAAGAAGATGCAATGACTAATCCCATGTTTCAACCGTTAACTAGCCCCTTTTCGGATAAACCATTGGTACCACGCAGTCCGGGAATCAAAAGAGGGGCTTTCTCGATCTCAAGTGGGAATCAAAATCCAGAGGCTTCTATACGATGGATTGACTATTTCTATTCACCAGAGGGCTATGCATTTTTAAATATGGGTCCTAAGGGGGCACTTTGGGAATGGGCTGACGAAGAAGGAGGGGCTATAGTAAATCTTGATCCGCCAGAGGGCTATGAATCCTCAGAGGAATACCGTGGGACATTAACACCTGATTACGGAATTCCCGCACCTTCTTTAAGTGGTCCAGTAGAAGGGAAGAAGATATCAGAATTTGATAAGTTTATCGAGTCTGAAACTAATGGGAAAATCGATCCATTTGCAGAAGTACCTTTTCCACTTGTGTACTTAACGTCAGAAGAGCAGAAACAAGTTAACACAATTGAAATAGACCTACAATCGTATATTCAGCAAATGGAAGCAAAATTCATCACAGGTGTTGAGCCATTATCTAATTGGGATAAATATGTAAAAACAATCGAAGATATGAATATTGACAAGTACATTGAAATCTACCAGGTAGCTTATGATCGTTGGGCAGCAAGTTAAGTGAATTGATATAACTTGTAGTTCAAAGAGATGGAAAAGGTTAAAGTTTTCCTTTAGGAAAGGATTGAATATGACCAACTTCCAAATAAATAACAAAGCAAAGAATTAATCTGTTACCGAATTTTGAATAACGAGATATGGCCAGATTTAGATTGTCTGAATGAGGGGTTATTTTTGATGAAACCAAGTGCTGGCTGTTACTCATCTACACTGACATTGTAGATGAGTAGAGCGTTTGGGAATTTTGATTCGTAAGATTGGGAAAATAGGAAGTCCAAGGAGGAAAAAAATGATGGAAAAATTAAAACTGGGTATAGTTGGTTGTGGCGGAATTGCAAATGGGAAGCACCTCCCAAGCTTAAGTAAACTAAAGAACGTTGAACTTGTTGCATTTTGTGATATAGAACTAGATAAGGCTGAAAAAGCAGTTAAACAATATGGGACTGAAAATGCTAAGGTTTATGAGAATTATCAAGAATTATTAAAAGATGATTCAATTGATGTTATTCATGTTTTAACTCCAAATATCTCTCATGCAGAAATTTCAATTGCTTCAATGGAAGCAGGGAAGCACGTTTTATGTGAAAAACCAATGGCTAAAACATCTGAAGAAGCGCGACGAATGGTTGAAGTAGCTAAACGAACTGGTAAAAAGCTCACAATTGGTTATGACAATCGCTTTAGGCCTGATAGTCAGAGCTTGCATAAAATTACAAGACGTGGTGACCTAGGAGACATTTACTTTGCCAAAGCACATGCAATTCGTAGACGTGCTGTGCCGACTTGGGGAGTGTTCCTCGATGAGGAGAAGCAAGGTGGCGGTCCGCTAATTGATATTGGGACACATGCACTTGATCTAACATTATGGATGATGGATAATTATAAGCCGAAATCTGTAATGGGTAATGTTTATCATGTATTGGGTAAAAACGAAAATGCTGCAAATGCTTGGGGACCTTGGGATCCTGAAAAATTCAAAGTTGAAGACTCTGCATTTGGCTTTATTACAATGAAAAATGGTGCAACAATTACCTTAGAAGCAAGTTGGGCATTAAATACACTTGATGTTGATGAAGCTAAATGTTCCCTAAGTGGTTCAAAAGGTGGGGCAGATATGAAAAATGGTCTGCGTATTAATGGAGAAGACATGGGCAACTTGTATACTAGAAATGTAGAATTAGGTGCAGGTGGTGTTGCTTATTATGACGGCGCATCAGAAAGCAATGCCGATCTTGAAGCGCGTTTATGGATTGACTGCATTATTAATGACACAGAACCAACTGTTAAACCAGAAGAAGCTTTTGTTGTGACGCAAATTTTAGAAGCAATTTATGAGTCTGCTAAAACTGGTAAAGCTGTTTATTTCGACTAATAAGTATCTGTATTAAAATGGCGAGATTTGAAAGCGAGTACATTTAGCTTATGAAGTATTTATGTTTTAAATATAAAATATAGAAAAGTGAGTGATAAAAATGATTAAAGTAGCCTTATTAAGTAGATGGCATGTACACGCTGATGACTATGCTGGTAATGTTAAAGAAAACGACAACATGTCGATTGAAGTTGTTTGGGATGAAGAAGTCGAACGGGGAGAAGGCTGGGCAAATGAGCTAAATGTTCCATTTGAACAAGACTTGGAAGTTGTTTTAGCTAATCCAGATATTGATGCAGTCATCGTAAATACACCAACAAATATGCACAAAGAAGTTATCATTGCTGCAGCGAAACATAAAAAACATATTTTCACTGAAAAGGTTTTAGCATTTACGGTTCAGGACGCTGAAGAGATATATGCAGCCGTTCAAGAAGCTGGCGTCAAGCTAATGGTTTCTTTACCGAGACTAACTGATAATAACTTCCTATATGCTGAGAAATCAATTAATGAAGGTTGGATAGGAAAAGTTACAATGGTTCGTTGTCGTTTCGCTCATAACGGTGGCGTAGCGCCAGAAGGACAAGAAAATGGATGGTTGCCTGCACGTTTCTATGATAAGAAACAAACTGGTGGGGGAGCTATGATTGACCTTGGCGCACATCCAATCTATTTGACGAATCGCTTAGCTGGAAAAGCAGCAGGTGTTTATGCACGTCTTCATAAAGCAAACAGTACAACTGTAGATGATAATTCTGCACTATTAGTAGATTATGAGTCGGGAGCACTTGGTATTATTGAAACAAGTTTTGTGTCAAATGGCAGCCCGTTCCAGTTGGAGTTATATGGAACGGAAGGGACGTTACGTATTAGTGATGATAAAATTCACATTAATAGTGCCAATATAAAATCACAAGACTTAACAGAAGTATTACCGGCATTACCAATGCCAATGGTGCAGTGGGTTAATGCGATTAAAACAGGGGCACCGCCAACGATTACCAAAGAAGATGTCATTAATTTAACACTAATTAATGAAGCGGCAGTGAAATCTCATGATGAAGGACGTCGGATTGAGTTGTAATGCATTTCAAGTGAAATATTGAACTGTTATGTGGAACTGAAAATAGCTAATTATATAATTGAAACAAGAAAAAATAGTATGTTAAGAATTAGGGAGTATGACCAGCAAAATTAGTTATAAACTAAGTTTATAAAACCTTGCTGATCATCTCTCTTTTTTATTTTATTTACATTTTCAAGGGAGTAGATTATATGTTGAAAGTTGGAGTTATTGGGGTAGGTTCAATATCGGAGATGCATCTTACACCGTATTCTCAAAATAAGGAAGTAGAGTTAGTCGCATTATGTGATATTCATGAAGAGCGCTTAGTTGAGAAAGGTAAGTTATTTGGTGTTAGCCAGTTATACACTAATTATCAGGAACTATTAAATAATCAGGGAATTGACGCTGTAAGTATTTGTACGTGGAACAACACGCATGCGGAAATTGCTATTACTGCGCTCGAAGCTGGTAAACACGTCTTAGTTGAAAAACCATTAAGTATGACTGTCGAAGAAGCATTTGCAGTTGAGGCTGCAGCTAAAAAGTCTGGAAAAACTGTACAAGTTGGTTTTGTCAGACGACATGCAGATAATGTGAAAATTTTAAAGGCATTTATCGATAATGATGAGCTTGGTGAAATATATTATGCAAAAGCATCATACTTGAGACGATTGGGAAATCCAGGTGGTTGGTTTAGTGATCAAACAAAATCAGGCGGCGGTCCGTTGATAGACCTGGGCGTTCATGTAGTTGATATTATGTGGTATTTAATGGGGAAACCGCGACCCGTTTCAGTAAGTGGAAATACATACCATAGGCTTGGCAATCGTAGTCATATTGAAAATCTATCATCTTATCAAGCAGCAGACTATAATCCAACATTAAATGATGTAGAAGATCTAACAAATGCACTCATCCGTTTTGAAAATGGAGCATCACTTTTTGTTGATGTTAGTTTTACACTACACGCTAAGGAGGATGAAACGTCGGTTAAACTATATGGAGACAAGGGCGGGGCTGAAATTGAGCCTGCATTAGCACTTGTTTTGGAGAAGAATAATACAATCTTGAATGTTACTCCTCAAATTGACAATTTAGGTTTTGACTTTGTAAAATCATTCGCAAATGAAATCAATCATTTTGTAGAATGCTGTCAATCTGGCCATGAAACAATTGCACCTATAGCTGATGGTGTCGAAGTAATGAAAATGCTTAATGCAATTTATGAATCCGCAAAAATAGGTAAAGAAGTTTATTTATAAGGGGACTTTAGTAATAAAGTAGGAGGCTCTTTAAATTGATGAAAATGATATTCAGTAGATTTGACAGGATCGACTTTAGAACGACTTTAGAAAATGTAAGTGTTTTGGAGTCTGCTGAACAATTAAGAGAAAATGAAAATGGCGAAGCGATTATCGTCCTAGCAGCTACAGTTGAAAACTTGCAAGCAGTAAAGAATCATGCACACCAAGTTTATATTCCATCAAATCTGATAACAACCAACAATCAAAATCTGGATTCGAGTGTTTATTTTGATTTAGAAAACTATCCATTTTACCAAAAGGCGAAAGAGATTATTAGTAAAGAAGATAAACGTAAAGGTGTTTTTCGCTTTAGACGCACTGTGAAGCATGTTGAAGATGTTTCATTACTTGCGGGAGATTTATATGTGTTATCAGCACTTTTAGGTGAGCCACAAGATGTTCATGTAAAACGGACTGATCAAACTGTGACCCCGGCTTATATCATTATTATGTTGTATTTCGGTAGCGGAACAATGGCTCATATTGAGTATACGGTTACTGATCAGGAACGAATTGAGTTTGAATGGAGTGGGATTAATACTATTATTGAATTTGACAGTGATGAAATGAGACCAGTCCGACCTGGAAGTAAGACGGCATTGCCGTTAACCTATTCAGTTGATTCCATTTTAGCTACAGCATACAAAGTTGATCAGGCGCTTATTGATCGAATGAATCATCTTGGATTGCTTGTCGATGGAGGTGCAACTAAATGAAAATAGGTATGATGAGTTTCGCACATATGCACGCATATAGTTATGCAGAGGGGTTAAAGAACATACCCAATGTTGAATTAGTTGGTATCTATGATGATAACGTTGAAAGAGGACAAGAAGTCGCGGTGAACTATAATACAATACATTACAGTGATCAAGCAGACTTCTTAGCACAAGAAATGGATGCCGTCATTATTTGCAGTGAAAACAATCGACATAAAGAAATGGTTTTGAACGCAGCAAAGGCAAAGAAACATATCTTGTGTGAAAAGCCAATTGCAACCAATCTTGATGATGCTACAGAAATGATTCAAGTTTGCGAAGACAATAATGTTACTTTACAAATCGCTTACCCAGTAAGATTTAGCTCACCAATTAGAGAATTGAAAGAGATGATAGATAAAGGGGAACTCGGTGATATTGTCGCATTTCGTTCAACAAACCGTGGCCAAAATCCTGGAGGCTGGTTTATTGATGAAGAGCAATCAGGTGGTGGGGCTGTACTCGACCATACTGTTCATATGCTTGATATTATGCGTTGGTATTTAAATGAAGAAGTAACCGAGGTAAGAGCGTTTGTCGATTCTTATTTTCATGATGTTGACATTGATGATGCAGGGATTCTTACGTTTGAATTTAACAATGGTGTGATAGCTTCCCATGATGCCAGTTGGTCACGCTTTACTGAATACCCAACATGGGGTGACGCAACAATTGAAGTGATTGGAACGAAACAAACAGTAAAAGTTGACGCGTTTAAAGAGCACTTTAGAATGTTTGGTAGTGGTAGCAAGTCTTTAGAGCACGTGTTTTTTGGAAATGATATGGACTATGGTTTGATTCTTGATTTCGTAAACTGTGTGAAAGAAGGCAGGGAACCCTCCATTACCGGCTATGATGGACTCAAATCACTCGAAGTGTCGCTAGCAGCATATCAATCAAGTGAATTGAAAAGGGCTATTAAGTTATAAGTAACAGGATATAACTAATGAGTAAATGTGGAATTTGAAGGAGGAGAAAGTAATGGGGAAGTTAGGATTACAATTGTATTCAATTAAAGATGCAGCTGAACAAGATTTACTTGGTGTACTTGAGCAAGTTGCTAATATGGGGTATGAAGGTGCTCAATTTGCAGGTTTCTTTGACCATACAGCAAAAGATGTAAAAGCTAAAATGGATGAAGTAGGAATCAAGGCAGCAGGTGCACATATTCAAATTGAGGAATTACAAGATGATGTTGATGGTTTACTACGTTATCATGAAGGTATAGATAATCGTCTACTGATTTGTCCATATCTACCAGAAAACATGCGGACAACTGAGGATGATTATAAACGGACAGCTGAATTATTTAATAATTTGGGTGAGAAAGTAGCTAAAGCAGGTTTTTCATTTGGCTATCATAATCACGCATTTGAATTTGATTTATTTAATGGGAAATCAGGTTTTGAACTATTATATGAAAATACGAATCCGCAATATGTGAAAATGGAGTTAGATTGTTTTTGGGCTGCACATGCTGGGAACAGTCCAGTTGAAATAATAAAAAAGTATGCAGATCGCTGTGTTTCGTTACATATTAAAGATCTAAAGCTTGTTAATAGTAAGCCTGTTTCAACTGAAATTGGTACAGGAACACTTGATATTGCCCAGTTTTTAGAAGCGGGTAGAGAACATAAAGTTGACTGGTTTGTTATTGAACAAGAAGACTTTACAGGTGACCCAGTAGAAAGTGCAGCACAAAATGCTAAAGAACTAAGGAGAATTAGTGAAAAATCATAAATGTGAAGAAAGGTTATGCAAGTATAACGATACTCCGACCATTTTTCTATATGGAGATCAATTTAGCTCCATGAAAAAGTCTGTTGCTTTAAGGAAATGAATAACTCTATTATAGCTGATAATAAAAGAGTCTAAACGAAGAATAGGTTGTTGAAAATAATATTGAATGTATCTTATATGAACGATATCAAACTGATCAAATAAATTGATAAATAGTGTGCATTGACTATGCTCGACTACTTCAATAAAATTGTTTTGGTTTTCTATTGGACATAAAAATATAGATTTTAAAAACTGAATATATAGAATTGCTAATTTCGTAATTAGTATAATAATCTGGAGGATTAAGTGATGACAAAAGTAATTAAAATAGGCATTATTGGCAGTGGTGGAATTGCAGTCAGTCATGCAAAAGCTTATCAAGCAATGGCAGATGTTCAGATTGTAGGGGTGGCAGATGTTGTACCACGAAAGGCACAGGAATTCATTAATAACTTAGCGATTGAGGATGCCCAAGCATTTGAAAATCATAAACAAATGCTCGATCTAGATATAGATGGTGTTAGTATTTGCACCCCAAATATTTTTCATCATATGACAAGTATTGATGCATTGCAAGCCGGAAAACATGTACTTGTCGAAAAGCCTTTAGCAGTCACACTTGATCAAGGAATTGAAATGGTTCAAGTAGCGAAAAAGACAGGGAAAATGCTCTCTGTTGGTTTTCAACCACGATATGATCCAAATATGCAAAAGGTAACAAACATTGTTCAGTCTGGCCAGCTTGGAGACATCTACTATGTAGAAGTAGGGGGAGGACGCCGTCGCGGGATGCCAGGTGGCACGTTTATTAATAAAGCATTGGCGGGTGTAGGAGCTATGGGTGATATAGGAACATACTCGCTTGACTTAGCGCTAAATGCATTAGGTCATCCAAAGCCGCTAACAGTCTCGGCATATACATCGAATCATTTTGGGAAGAATCCGATTTATCATCCTGAAGCGGATAAGTTCGAAGTAGAAGATTTTGGTGTTGCCATGATTCGTTTAGAAGGCGGTATGGTACTTAACTTTAAAATATCTTGGGCAATGCATATGGATACATTAGGGCCTACGATTTTTCTTGGAAAAGATGCTGGTTTAAAGTTAATGCCTGCAGGTAGTGGACCCTGGAGTGGGGTTTGGGATGGAGGAATTGGATCAATTAGCATGTTTCATGATGTGGATAGTCATCAAACAGAAACAGCTATTCCTCTACAAGTACATGACATCAACATTTTTGATGCGAAAGTACGCGATTTTGTTGTTGCTATCAAAGAAGATAAACCTGCACCAATTCCAGGGGAAGAAATCCTAATCAACCAAGCAATCATTGATGGTATTTTCAGGTCTTCTGAAAAAGGGAAGGAAGTAGATATTCATATTCCAGTATTATAAATTGGATCCGTTATAAGGCCACTATTTAGACGAATTAAAGAACTTAAGAGAAATATAGACTGCCTTTTTCCTAACAGTAACAGGATATAAGCAGTCTATACTTCTAAAATAAATGTATTAGTTTACAGTTATTTCAGCACAAAAGTTAACTACCTATGCGACTAAAATTGGGAGGGAAAATAATTATGAAATTAGGAGTCTTTGCAGTACTATTTGCGGGGAAAACATTTGAAGAAATGCTAGATTATGTGCAAATAGCTGGATTGCACGGGGTAGAGATTGGTACAGGTGGATATCCAGGTAATGCCCATTGTAATTTAGATGAATTACTTGGGAGTGAAGATAAAAGAAAAGAATATATTGATCACGTGCATTCACGTGGTTTAACCATTAGTGCGTTTAGTTGTCATGATAATCCTGTTTCGCCCAATAAAGAAATTGCCCGAAATGCACATGAGACATTTACCAAAACGGTAAGATTGGCAAAATTATTAGATGTGCCTGTTGTTAATACCTTTTCTGGGACACCCGGGTCTCATCCAGATTCGAAATATTCAAATTGGCCAATATCTCCATGGCCATCGGAATATTCCGATATTTATAAATGGCAATGGGAAGAAAAGTTGATTCCTTATTGGAAAGAACAGGGTAAATTTGCCGAAGATCATGGTGTAAAGATTGGCTTAGAGCTACATGGTGGGTTTTCAGTTCATACACCATACACGATGCTGAAATTGAGAGATGCTACAAACAATTCTATCGGTGCTAACTTGGATCCGAGTCATCTCTGGTGGCAGGGTATTGATCCAGTAGCAGCGATTAAGATTTTGGGTAAAGAAAATGCAATTCATCATTTCCATGCAAAAGATACTTTTATTGACCAGGAAAATGTAAACATGCACGGATTAACTGATATGCAGTCTTATGGAGAGGTACAAAGTCGAGCATGGACATTCAGGTCTGTTGGATGTGGGCATAGTATTCAAGAGTGGTCAGATATGATGAGTGCTCTGCGAACATATGGGTATGATTATGTTGTGAGCATTGAACATGAGGATCCATTGATGTCGATTGAAGAAGGATTTTCGCGCGCAGTAAAGAATTTGAAGTCAGTCTTAATTGAAGAGCAACCTACTGATATGTGGTGGGCATAGAATATTTTATCGCAAGCATTATTTTAGACTAAAGATTTAACTAACATATACCAAAATTTCTAGACTAGCCCCGCTATACTACTATAGAAGGAGATGCTTATTATGAAAGTTGGTTTAAGTTCTTACAGTCTATATGGAATATTGAAAAGTAAGGAAATGTCAATTATTGAGGCGATCCAATGGGTAGCTGATCAGGGGGGAGAGCATATTGAAATTGTCCCGAATCTTGGTTTTAAACTTGAAGATAATCCAGCATTAGTTGATGCTATTCGAGAGAAAGCTAGTGTTGTTGGGATTGATATTTCTAATTATGCGATTGGAGCTAATTTTATCACAGAGGGTGAAGAAGCTTTTCAAACAGAAATTGAGCGAGTTAAAAAAGAAGTAGATATTGCTAATCGTCTTGGGATAAAATTCATGCGCCATGATGTAGCGTCACTACCTATTTCCGACTCAACAATCAAACAATTCGAATCTGACTTACCTAAGCTAACAAAAGCTTGTCAAATAGTTGCAGATTATGCTAGGAAATATGGAATTACAACTAGTGTAGAAAATCATGGCTTTTTTATTCAAGCAAGTGATCGAGTACAGTCGTTAATAAATCATGTAAATCGTTCTAACTTTAAAACAACATTAGATGTTGGGAACTTTATGTGTGTAGATGAAGATCCAGTATCTGCTGTTAAGAAAAACATCTCATATGCATCTGTAGTACATATCAAGGACTTTTATCTGAGACAAGCACATCTTTATCCTGGAGAAGGCTGGATGCAAACAACATCAGGTAATTATTTAAGAGGTTCAATTGTGGGTCATGGGGATATTAATATGAGAGAAGTTATCAAAGTTATTAAAGAGTCAGGTTTTAACGGCTATATATCAGTTGAATTTGAAGGAATAGAAGAGTGTAAACAAGCTTCGAAAATGGGTATGGATAATGTACGTCGTTTATGGGACGAAGCTTGAATAGAACAGTGTATAAAGCAATAGAAGATCACTGAGAGTTCAGTTGGAAATGTTAAGAAAAGTATTGTAGGTACTGCTCCTGTAATTAGTCAATGCAAGAAGGGATTGTGAGTCGTAAAACTTCACCGAATGACATTCTATTGAAATAACTTAGTTTGTTAAAGTAATAGAAGAGAGTGAATTTTGAGGTGTATCAAAAATAAAACAAATTGTTTAAGCTCATTGGCAGATGTGTCAGCAGATAAGGAAATTTTTGATCTACCTATTCATAAAGCATCTGCTCATTTAAATGAAACAAGGTTAGAAATGCTGGTTGTTAGAGTGGAAATAATTGAATTGCTAGAAGCAGCGCCATACGAGAAAAAGGCCATTTAACAAGCCAGCCAGTGGCGCCACAGTTCAATCAATTCAAACTTGCCATAACGCAGAAAATCCCTAATTCGATTTCCGCTAAACCAGTGATTACTATAGAAGGAATAAAATCAAGTTAATGGGGGAGTTATATTGACTATAAATGTAGGGATTATTGGAACAGGTTACTTCAGCATATTCCATGCAAAGATTTTATCGGGTTTAGCAGGTGTCAAAATAACAGCTATATATGGGACAAGTATAGAAAAAGCGGAGTCAATGGCATCAAAGTTTACGCATGCGAGAGGGTATAACAATTTGGAAGGTATGCTGGACGCCATTCACTTGGATGCTGTCTATATTTGTGTCCCGCCAATGGCACATGGAGAGATAGAACTGGAATTAATTAAGCGAGGAATTCCGTTTTTTGTGGAGAAACCATTGAGTCAAGACAATGAAACACCTTTAACTATATTTACGGAGATCAAACAAAAGTCTTTGCTTACATCAGTAGGCTATCATTATCGCTATAGTGATTCGATTTCGCATTTAAAAAGTATTCTAAATGACCAGAATATCGGTATTGTCCTTGGGCAGTATATGGGGAGTATGCCAAAAGTGCCGTGGTGGCGATATCAAGCTAGTTCCGGGGGACAATTTATCGAACAGACAACGCATATTGTCGATTTACTTCGCTATATTTGTGGGGAAGTAGAAGAAGTTTATGCGGTATTTGGTAGCCAGATTCTTTCTACGCAAGACGAATCTGTCACAGTTGCGGATGTAGGAACGGTAACCATGAAACTACGTAATGGGATTGTAGCTAATATATCGAATACTTGTATACTCCCAGAAAGCGTTGGGAAATCGGGAATCACCTTATTTACAAATCAAGGAATGGTAGATTGGTCACCCAAACGTTTAGAGATTAAGATGAAAGGGTCTACAGCAGACTATATCGACACGGTTAATCCTTATCAAACAGAAAATGAAGTATTTATCAATGCAGTACGCACAGGTGACCCATCTAGAATTTTGTCAGACTACGGAGATGCTTATAAGACGCATAAAGTAACCACGGCTGCGTTAGAATCGGCAATAAAAGGATCACCTGTGAAATTGAGCAATGCATTTTGAGTTAAAAAATAGATGATTGCTATGTATCGATAAAAAACAACAAAGAAACTCCTCTATAATTAGATAGACAATCGAAGAGGGGGATTTTGATAGATAAAGGAACTATAAGTTTTTCGATATGGAACAGTGTCTATGTCCATCTGTCGGCTTCTTCGAGTTGCCTAAGAATTGATGGCAATGGACAAGATTGCCCTTTCCATCAATTCCTCCAGCGCTTTCGCAATGAGGAGCGATTGAACGGCATCCCTCCTTATTGCGAAAGGATGTCGTGAACTAAGGCTACGTTCAAATATAACGGTGCCTTACGACTTACTTAATTTAAAGTTGACGTTGCAGAATAGCTTCAATTGCTAATCCAACACCATCATGTTCATTTGTTGTTGTGATTTCAGTGCAAGCAGCTTTAATTGCTGCTGGAGCATTACCCATAGCAACAGCGCGTCCTGCACGTACCATCATTGATAAATCATTATAGCTATCACCGATTACCATAACATTTTCCATTGAAATCCCTTTACTCTTGGCGTATTTTTCAACTGCTATTCCTTTTTGTGCATTGATATTTGTAATCTCGAGGTTTCCCGCTCCAGATGAACTGATAGCAAGTCCAGGCAACAACTGAAGTGCTTCTCTAGCTTTATCCAAATTCAGTCTATTAAAGGACGTTCCAAATACTTTATATATTTCACTTCCACGTTGGTTTATCAGCTCTTTGTAAGAATCAACTTGGCGGATATAACCTTGTTCTACTCTATCCATTACTTCTTGTCGAATTTTATCTACGACGGGGATCTGGTTAGCTGCCTCAGCAAGTTGAATGAAAGTATCGATTTGATCTTCAATACTATTAATATAAATGAGCGTATCAATATATAATTGATAATCGATTGTGTGAGTATCTAAAATAGATGTGATTTTTGTGATGTCATTTTCGACTATATGGGTTGCGGAAATCAATTCCCCAAATGCATCTCTAATTTCTGCGCCATTAAGACAAATGTATGAAAGATTCAATCCACTATCCCTAACAGGACCATAGGCTTCTGAGAAACCTCTTCCAGTAGCGATTACAACCTCAATTCCATTTGACTGCGCAGCTAAAATTGCTTGTTTGTTTCTAGTACTGATGCTGTGGTCAGGGCTTAATATTGTTCCATCCATATCAATTGCAATTAGGTGTATCATAATTGTCCCCTTTCTTATACATAGAGACTGATAATACCAATGAATGCGATAAATATCAACTTGCCTGTTCGACAGAGTTTTTCTTGTCCTAGCGAAATAATTATTATCAAAATTAAGAAGCTTCCAATGGAATGAATGAAATGCCTGACAATGAATTCATGAATTAGTATGGAATCTATAGTGAATCTAAATAAGCCAACTTAACGGGTAGTTTTGAGATAACCATTGATGAATTTTTTGCAAACTATGTTCGTTTGTAGGAAAATGGAAATCGTGCAAAGAATCACTGGGGAAGCTTCAATCGATTTGGAATTTGTCTAATTGCAGCAGATACTAGTTCTATATTTGATTTATAGAAAAGAGATTACATTGCTCAGCAATTGGGTGAATAGTAGAACGGTTTGGCTCGAATTCATGCGGCCAAAGGCAATTGGAAAAACATCAAAGAAAAATTGAACTTTTCACACTCAAACAATGCTGTCTGTCTATTCTACTAAAGAGATAAGTGGTAGTATTAATGCTAATGAGCGAAGCGTGTAATGATAATAATGGTTAGCCTTTCGAGCATAAATTGAGAAGCTAATAAATATCAACTAGTTAAAGCGGTTTCCTGTCATGAAAAAACGATTTGATTGGTATTATAGATTAATGTGTTAGAAGTAACATAGGGATGTTATTTATCTATAAATCTATAATAATAGGAGGCTTTAATATGCGGCAAGGCACATTCCAGTGGATGAAATCAGTAAACAAGTCCATTATATTAAATAAAATAAGGACGGACGCACCCATCTCTAGAGCGCAAATTGCTAAAGAGACTAAATTAACGCCGCCTACGGTTAGTAGTAATGTGAAAGAGTTGATTGAGCAAGGGCTTGTAAAAGAAAGTAAGCTTGGTGAGTCTCAAGGTGGCCGTAAGCCAACGATGCTCTTAATCAATAACCAAGAATTTTATGTAGTAGGAGTAGACGCGGGACCGGAAATGATAGAGTGTATCCTCACCGATTTGTCGGGAAAAATTTTGAATCGGACTTTAAGTAAGTTGACTACACCACTAACAAACAACCAATTTCTCATTATTTTAAAAGACTGTATTCACAATTGTATAAAAGACATACCCTCAACTAGTAAAAAAATTATTGGTATAGGTATAGCTATGCATGGAGTTGTGGACGTAGAAACTGGTACATCATTGTTTGCTCCTATTTTAAGTCTGACAAATGTTCCGATTAAAGAAGAATTGGAAAAAGAATTTGAACTAGAAGTTAAAGTAGAAAATGATGCACGCGCTATGGCGTTAGGCGAATCTTGGTTTGGAGATCACGGTGAATTAACGAGTATGTTAGTTGTGAATATTGGACGGGGTGTCGGCGCGGGCCTGATCATTGATGGGAATTTATACCACGGTGCACAAGATATTGCAGGTGAAGTGGGACATATGACTATCGATTTGAACGGAGAAATTTGTGAATGTGGTAATCGCGGTTGTTTGCAAACGTTCACAACGGGTCCCGCGATTGCTAGGCGAGCAATGAAGAGCATATCCCAAGAACTTATCACTGCAGAGGAAGTCTATGAATTAGCTATTAGGGGTAATGAAGAGTTTGTGACGTTATTAAAAGAAACTGGAAGAGTTATTGGAATAGGTTTAACAAATTTAATACATATCATTAATCCGCAAAAAATTGTACTTGGTGGTGGGGTAACAAAAGCAAAAGAATTTATTTTACCAGTCATACTAAAAACGATTGAAGAATGTGCATTGACACCACGGGCAAAGCAGACTGAAGTAACCATAACTAAACTGGGGGATGATGCAACACTTATAGGTGCTGTGTCTTTGCTTTTAGTTGACGTATTTGACCCAAATTGAATATATAATTAAACTAGAATATAACGTATAGCGGTTAGCTTAGCTAGTAAATTTAAATGAAAGAAGTGCAAGAAAACACTCAAATTACTACGTTGTTAAGCCGTTAAAGTAAATTTGAGCTAGATAAGTATCTGGTACTCATTTAATAGTTATTGAAGAAGTATGCTAATCTCTTATGTCCTTAGCGACATAAGGGATTTTTTAATGAGAGCATTTACATACAAATATTTTTTGTATTCTGTATAGACGGAATAATCCATGTATGTTATTATTGGAAAAACGTTAAGTAAACATTTTACTTACTAGATTTACTAAAGGTTTACTTGAATGCGAAAGCTTATTTATTGAGCAGCTAAAAAGAATGTGTGGTGAAATATATTTTGGGTGCAGATGGTCACACTCATGCGAATTGAACGCTATAAAAATACAGAAATTCGGCGGCAAGTGATTTTGTAGGTATGGAAAAATATGAGAACGAGTAATGAAACGTATTGTACAGATTTATAATTGGTTTCTCTAAAGTACTCTATTCTTGTGCATTGCGAAGTGCGAAGTGCCAAAAAGGCATGTTTACTTGTTTGAGTTATTTGAAAAATAATATACCAGTTTGAGAGATAAGTAGAGGAGGTAATCGATTTGAAGAATTATAAAACTGTTTGGATTATTAGTATGATGCTCGTACTTAGTGTGTTATTAGCAGCGTGTGGTGACGTAAAAGAAAGCGCTGACATTATTGATGGAGTAGAAAAAGAGGCGACAGAAGGATCGTTAAAAGATGTATCACAAGTTCTGAACTTGATTGAAGTAGCGGAAATTGCATCTGCTGACTCAGCAATTGCTGAAGACGCAATAAGCACTAAGGTACTCAATAACGTAATGGAAGGACTATACCGTGTGAATCAGGAAGGATTACTAACGCCAGCTATGGCTGAAGCGGAGCCTGAAATCAGTGCAGATGGAATGACGTATACGTTCAAAATTCGTGACGCACAATGGTCCAATGGAACACCTGTAACTGCGCATGACTTCGTATATGCATGGCAACGTGCTATCGATCCTGACATGGCTTCACCTTACGGACCGTATTTGATGGCGGGCATGATTGAAAATGCGACTGAAATCGAAGAAGGTGAGATGGAAGTAGCAGACCTTGGTATTAAGGCAGAAGACGATAAAACGCTTGTTGTTCAACTGGAACGCCCAGTTGCTTACTTCCTATCTCTTACTGCTTTTGCGACATTTTTACCACTTAACGAAGAATTCGTAACTGCCCAAGGTGACAAATATGCTGCTAGCTCTGATGCAATGATTTATAATGGTCCATTCTCATTGGGAGATTGGGACGGTACAGGTAGCTGGAAATACGTTAAAAATAACACGTATTGGGACGCTGCTTCTGTAAAACTCGATGAAATCATTGTTGATATTATTAAAGAAACAGCTACGGCAGTAAAATTATATGAACAAGGCAAGAAAGATCGTGTAGTACTGACTGCTGAGTATGCAATGCAATATGCCGATGATCCAAACATTATCAATGAGGTTGAAACGGCCGTATTCTATTTCAAAATGAACCAAATGCGTGATGGTAAACCAACGCTGCTTGCCAACGCTGACATTCGTAAAGCGATTGCAAGAGCATTCAATAAAGAAGAACTTGCAGAAGTGGTCTTAGCGAATGGTGCTGAAGCTGCTAACTTCCTCGTAGCAAATGACTTCGTGCTCGATGAAAACGGTAAAGACTTCCGTGATTACAGTAAGGATTTCACTGTTTACGATGTTAAAGAAGCTCAAGCTTTTTGGGAAAAAGGACTAAAAGCACTCGGGACAGATAACGTAACAATCGAGCTTCTTGGTGGAGACGCTGAAAGCTCTAAGAAACAACAAGAGTGGTTCAAGTCGGAACTTGAAAGAAATCTACCAGGTTTAACAATCAAACTAAAAGAAGTTCCTTCGGCAGTGCGTCTGGAACTTGATGATACTAGTGATTATGATATCCAAGCAACAGGGTGGGGCCCTGACTTCCAGGATCCAATTTCATTTATGGAATTGTTTGTAACGGGAAGCCCGCAGAATAAAATGGGTTACACAAACCCAGCATATGACGCACTAATTGAATCTACAAAAACAACTTATGCTAATGATCCAATCAAACGTTTTGAAGTATTTGCGGAAGCTGAAAAAATTCTACTTGAAGATGATGCAGCAATTGCGCCGACGTATCAACGCGGAGGAATGTTTCTTAGGAATCCAGCTGTAAAAGGGATTGCTATCAATCCCTTCGGAAGCGATTTCAGTTATAAGTGGATGTATATCGAAGCGGCCGGGAAGTAAGAAGCGTAAAAGAATTCTTTTACTCATTTCCTTGTAATAGTAACTTGAGGAGCGTCTTAGTTTTTGGCAACAGTTGTAGTGTAGTTTTTGTGGAGGGGATTATTTACTACTAACACTCTATATAGACAGAATAATGAGTGTCTGTTAGTATAAAAAACATTAGTAATAGTTTTACTTGTAATTTTACTTGGTTTCAGAGTCAGATAGAAAAGTAGATGAAGAGATTGTGTGGTGAATTATGTGGCATATGCATTGGGTGTTGATATTGGTGGTACAAAAATTGCGACCGTGATAATTGATCAATATGGAGAAATATATAAACGTTCAGAAGTTGCAAGTGATCCATCAGATAAAGAAAAGATGTTTGAGCAGGTCATTAAAAGTATTGAAATGGTGTTAGAAGGTTCAAAAATACATCTTAAAGACATCAAAGGTATGGGGGTTGGTGTACCAGGAAAAATAGATCGTGAGAATGGGATTGCGGTTTTTCAAAACAATTTACCTTGGAGGGACTTTCCAATTGTAAGTCGGTTGCAAGATTACTTTTCTTTTCAAAACATTGTAATCGATAATGATGTATATATGGCTACATTTGCAGAATGGAAAGTATCAGATACAAATAAACAGGATACATTTGTATATTTAACAATTAGTACAGGAATTTCCTGCGCTATTATTCATCAAGGCTCGTTTATGCGCGGGAATGGTTTTGCGGGTGAACTTGGTTTGTTTCCAGTTTTGGCAGGATCATCATTAAATGGAATCGAAAACTTGGAAAAGTCAGCATCTGGCCCAGCTATAAAAAAAATTGCGGAAAAGCGATTTAACAATCCAAATCTAACAACAGGCGAATTTTTCTCGAAATATGAAGAGAATGATGAAGATGCAATAGTGTTAATGAATGAAGTCGTCGGATCTTTAGCGCATGGTATTTATTCAATTATATGTTTGTTAGATCCACACAGGATTGTACTTGGTGGTGGAGTTATTAATAACAATACTCTTTTATTAAATTTAATAAAAGAGTCATTGAAACAATACTTAATCCCTGAACAACAACATATCCTAGAACGCTTATTTACAAGTAAATTAAAAGGAGATTCAGGGATTGTTGGTGCAGGTTTAAAAGGGATTGAGTAGTTAATTAGCAACTATAGAAAGGGGAGCGATAAAGTATTGGGAAGTATATTTTAGCGAATTTAGTAATGTTTAAGTCGAAAAGGGAATGAAATATGGGGAAAAGGGGTTTTTAAAAATGAGGAAAATTGTAGGATTACTTTTTGGTCTATTTTTACTCGTTATTCTTGGAGCTTGTGGAAGTAATAGCGAAGGTGCTAAAGCTGATAATGAAATAACTTTGTGGTATTGGAACAGAGGACTTGATGAAAGTGTTTTGGAGAAAGTGAAAGAAGAGTTCCCGGAAGTTGAGTTTAAAGCTCAGAAGTTACCACCAGGCGGTGATTATAAAACGAAATTGAGTTCTTTATTAGCATCTAAAAATAGTGATGATGCGCCTGATATGGTTTTAATGAACATCTGGGTTTCGGAGTTTTTACCCCATGCTGATCGATTTGTAAATTTATATGATTATGGTGGGGAAGAAATTGAAGAAATATATCCTAAATGGAAAACAAGTCAAGCTATCACTGGTGATGGAAAGACTATGATAGCGGTCCCAGTTGATACATCTCCAACAGGTTTCTTCTATAGAGAAGATGTTTTCTCACAAGCAGGAATAGCTAATTCACCAGAAGAATTATCAAAGAAAATGAGTACATGGGATGGCTATGTGAATGTGTTAACAGCACTTAAAGATAAAACAGACGGATATGCTGTTTCTTCAATTAAAGACGCTTTTTCTGGCCAAGTTAATAAACTAGATCAGCGCGTCTTTGATGAAGAGGACAACTTTATTGGTGACCAAAAACATATTAAAGAAATTTGGGATAAAGTAATTGAATTAAATGAAAAAGGACTTGTTTTTGGTAATATCGAAGAACAGTCACAAGAGTGGAATGCGGCAATTAATAATGATGAACTTGTTGGTTATGATGGACCAGTTTGGGCAAAGGACATACTAATTGATGCAACGCCGGATACTGCAGGTAAGTGGAAGGTTTCCAGATCACCAGTTAGTGATGGAAATGATGGTGGGTCATTCTTAGCAGTATTAAATTCATCGAAAAATCCTAAAGTAAGTGCAGAAATCGCTAAATTTATTAATTCGACTGATAATCAAGTTACTTCATATAAAAATTTGAGTTTATTTCCAGCAGAAATAAAAGCATTAGAGAGTGATGAGATTAATCATGACGAAGAGTTCTTTGGCGGTCAAAACACAACGGAAATATTTGCTGAATCTGCTAAAAATGTAAAAGAAGCATATAGAGGACCTAAAGAATCTATTGTGTTTACAGCGTTTAGGGACGAATTAGATTTAGTTAAAATAAAAAATAAAGATCCTGAAAAAGCGTGGAAAGATGCTCTCGCTAAAATAGAACGGGACCTCGGTCTGTAATATTTAATAGGGGGAATAGCCATTCCTCCTATTAAAATATAAATTCAGGTGGTGAGTTAAAATCGGGATTAACAATAGTCAAGTAATTAAAAAAGATACATGGAAAGAAATAAAGAAGAATAAAGGAGCCTATTTACTAATATCACCATTTTTCTTGATTTTTTTAGTATTTGGTGTATTCCCACTTTTATTCTCTATTTACCTTGCACTGTCTAGTTGGGACGGAATAGGAACGATGGAATTTGTAGGGTTACGAAACTTCGAATTTCTAGTTAAGGACTCCCTATTTTGGAAGTCGATTGCAAATACACTTATCATTTGGTTTTTATCAACACTACCTATGATAATTTTAGCTCTAGTTATTGCATTTTTGTTAAATTCAGCGTTTGTTAAGTTTAGTGGATTCTATAAGACTTTGTATTTCCTACCAAACGTAACAGCAATTGTAGCTGTTGCAATCGTTTTCAGTGTAATATTCGCACCAAGTTATGGGTTAATAAACTATTTTGTTACCTTACTTGGATTTGAAGCCATTGATTGGCATAATAATTCGGCTGGGGTGAAACTAGCTATTTCCGCTATGATTATTTGGAGATGGACAGGATATAATGCGATTATTTTTCTTGCTGGTTTACAAAAGATATCCGGTGATTTATATGAAGCTGCTAGAATTGATGGGGCAAATTCATTTGAAATTTTTACTAAGATAACAATACCATTATTAAAACCAGTTCTATTATTCGTTGTAATTACTTCTACTATTGGTGGAATGCAGACCTTTGTAGAGCCACAACTACTCGTAGGTAATTCTGGAGGAGCTGGGGGAGAAGGGTTAACAATCGTTTTATACCTTTATCAACAAGCGTTTGTGAAAAACCTTTATGGTTATGGTTCAGCAATCGCAATCGGGTTATTTGTAATAATAATGCTATTTTCATTGATTAACTGGAAGGTTATACAACGAAAAAGTTGATAAAGATAAAAGAGGTGAAATAATTTGACTAAAATGAAGAAAATAGTATTACATGCAAGTTTAACCTTAGGAGTTATTATATCAATATTTCCATTCTATTGGTTAATAGTTATGGCAACGAATGATTCAAGTGCAAGTTTTAAATTTCCACCTGTTTGGACATTTGGAGATCAACTCTTTGTAAATATCCAAAAGGTGTTTGCAGAAGTTGACTTTTTAAAATCAATTGCTAATACAATTCTTGTTTCAACGATATCAACAGTATTAGTTTTGTTCTTTAGTTCATTAGCAGGATTTGTTTTCGCTAAATTTGATTTTCCTGGTAAGAACAAACTATTTGTATTTACGCTTGCTACGATGATGATTCCGGCTCAACTATCTCTAATTCCAATGTTTATTATGATGCAACAATTTGGTTGGATTGATAGTTATAAAGCTTTAATAATTCCGGGACTTGTTAGTGCGTTTGGGATATTTTGGGTCAAGCAGTATGCTGAGGGAGCAATTCATGACGATCTATTGAATGCAGCGAGAATCGATGGTTGTGGTATTTTCAGGATGTACTGGAGTATTGCATTGCCAGTTCTAAGGCCAGCATTAGCCTTTTTAGGGATATTTACTTTTATGGGCGTATGGAACGACTACCTATGGCCGCTAATTGTATTGAATGACCCCTCTAAATACACATTAATGGTCGCTTTAGCAAATTTAAAAGGATTACATCAAACAGATGTTGCAGCTGTTATGACTGGAACATTACTAGGGACATTACCGCTGATTATATTATTCTTAATTGTAAGTAGACAATTTATTTCGGATATTGCAGCAGGAGCAGTTAAAGATTAAAAAAAGAAGGATGAGTAGACTTTGAAAAAGACAAAAGCTGTATTAATTGGTGCCGGTGACAGGGGAGCTAAAGCGTACGCTCCTTATGCCAACGATTATCCACACGAATTAGAATTTGTAGCTGTTGCTGAGCTAAATCCTGAGAGAAGAAAGGCGTTCGCACAACAGTACTCACTTTTAGAAAACCAATGTTATGCCACGTGGGAAGAGATGCTAGAAGCTGACATCGATGCAGATATAGCTTTCATCTGTACATTGGATAGGGAACATTATGAACCTACAGTAAGAGCAATCGAAAAAGGATACCATGTTTTACTAGAAAAACCTATGTCACCTGATCCTAAAGAGTGTATTTCCATGGTGGAGATTGCAAAGAAACATGATAAACTGCTAACGATTTGCCATGTTCTTAGGTATACACCATTTTGGCAAAAAATCAAAAGTATCATCGATGAAGGGAAGATAGGGGACATTGTTTCGATTCAATTGAATGAAAATGTCGAAGTTATGCATATGTCACACAGTTTTGTACGGGGAAACTGGAATAATAGTGATATATCTAGTCCAATGATTTTACAAAAGTCATGTCATGATATGGACATCTTAATGTATTTGATGGATCAGAAATGTAAGCATGTCAGTTCCTTCGGATCGTTGATGCATTTTAAGGAATCAAATGCGCCTAAAGACGGCCCTTTACGTTGTTTGGATGGATGTCCTATCGAAAACGACTGCGCATTTCATGCTGGGAAATATTATTTAGGTGAAGGTAAAGGTTGGGCGAAAAAGTTTACAACAGATCATTCGCGAGAAGGTATTATTCATGCGTTAAATACAACGTCATATGGAAAATGTGTCTATCGATCGGATAATAATGTTGTCGATCATCAAGTAGTCAATCTGGAATTTGAAAATGGGGCTACAGCTACTTTTAGTATGTGTGGATTCACAAGAGAGCAAACGAGGATTGTACAAATCATGGGCACAAAAGGTGAAATTAGAGGGAAAATGGATGAAAACTTGATATCTGTATTTGATTTCCTAACAAAAAATGAAACAATTACGAAATTGAATGAACCAAGTAGTGGCCATGGTGGTGGCGATGAAGCCATTGTTAGAGACTTTTTACAAGAAGCAAGAAACTACGATGGAAATGAAAGCAAATCATCCGCTGCTGTATCACTTGAAAGTCATTTATTAGCATTTGGGGCCGAAGCTTCAAGGCGACAAAATGGTAAAGTCATTCATATTGCTAATTTTGCTAACGAAGCTCTCTAACTAAAAAATAAAGGGGTTGCTTATTGTGTCGAATTTAATAGTACAAGGAAAAAGTCTATACATAAACAACGAGCCCATACAACTTATCTCTGGTGCAATCCATTATTTTAGAATTGTACCGGAATACTGGGAAGACCGTTTATTGAAGTTAAAAGCATGTGGTTTTAACTGTGTCGAAACATATGTACCATGGAATTTACATGAGCCAAAAGAAGGTGAATTTAACTTTGAAGGAATTGCTAATATAGAGGAATTCATTCGGATAGCAGATCGTGTAGGATTGCATGTCATTGTTCGCCCTAGTCCATACATATGTGCAGAGTGGGAGTTTGGTGGTTTGCCTGCTTGGTTATTAGCGGATAGTAATATGAGATTTAGGTCATATCATGAACCGTATTTAGAAAAAGTTGATAAGTATTATGACGTTTTATTAAAAAAACTAGTCCCATATTTAACAACAAATGGCGGTCCCATTATTGCGATGCAGATTGAGAATGAATATGGGAGTTATGGAAATGATAAAAAGTATCTTACGCATATAAAAGATGCGATGCTTATAAGAGATATAGATGTATTATTATTTACGTCTGATGGGCCAACAGATTCGATGCTCCAAGGTGGTTCGGTTGAGAACGTTCTTGCGACAGTTAATTTTGGATCTAGACCAACAGAAGCGTTTAACAAGTTGCAAGAGTATTTCCCGAATACACCTAATATCGTCATGGAGTACTGGAATGGGTGGTTTGATCACTGGGGCGAAGAGCATCATCAGCGGGACCCAGCTGAAACCGCCGCAACTTTTTCGGAGATGCTTGAACGTGGGGATTCGGTTAATTTCTATATGTTCCACGGAGGCACAAATTTCGGTTTTTACAATGGTGCCAACTACGGTGATGAATATCAGCCGACGGTTACGAGTTACGACTATGATTGTCCAGTAAGTGAGGCAGGTGATATCACACCTAAATTCCATGCAGTACGTAAGGAAATTGCCAAGCATAAAGACATTGGCGAATTAATATTACCTGAATCAATCCCTAAAATGAATTATGGACCTGTTACAATGACGGAGTCAGTTCAGTTATTTGATGCACTAGAAATGATTAGTAAGCCAATCCAAAAGGCAAACCCGGAAACAATGGAGAAGTTGGGCCAAGATTATGGATTTACACTTTATCGTACGTTTTTAGAAGGCCCAAAAGAAGAAGCGGCATTAACAATCCAAGAAGTCCGTGATCGTGCGCTGGTATTTGTTGATAATGAGTATAAGGGAGTCATTGATCGGTGGAAAAATAACACCATTTCATTTGCAGTACCTAAAGAAGGTGTACAAATCGATTTACTAGTTGAAAATATGGGGCGTATTAATTATGGCCCTTTGATGAATGATCCAAAAGGAATTACAGAAGGTGTTCGGTTTGAACGACAATTCTTATTTGACTGGACGATGTATCCTTTACCAATGGACAATCTTCAATTACTGTCGTTTAAGGAAAACAATGAAAAGACTACTGGGCCTGCATTTTACAAAGGAACATTTAATGTAGAAGAGATTGGCGATACTTTTGTGGAATTACCTGGGTGGACAAAAGGATTTGTCGTTGTTAATGGATTTAATCTGGGCAGGTACTGGGAAGTTGGGCCGCAAGAAACATTATACTTGCCAGGTCCGTTAGTAAGAAAAGGTGAAAATGAAATTATTATTTTTGAATTACATGGAACAGCGGCTCCTAAAGTCTCGCTAATAGACACACATAAACTAGGCTAAATCATAGGACAGTTGCTAATCTGTTCTATGACTATAAATACTGTATGATGTATATATTGTAGGTAATCTACTAAATACGGTAATTATAGAAATGGAAAAGGTGATTGAGAGTGGCAACGATTAAAGATATAGCAGAAAAAGCGGGTGTCTCTTCTGCAACAGTTTCTCGGGTGCTTAATTATGATGCAAGCTTATCGGTAGCAGATGAAACGAAGAAGAAGATATTTGAAGTAGCAGAAGAATTATCATACCGAAAAACTTCGTCAAAGAGGTATGTCGATCAAAAGGTCGCTGTTGTGCATTGGTATACGGAAAAAGAAGAATTAAATGACCTTTATTATTTATCAATAAGGCTTGGAATCGAAAAACGATGTAAAGAAATTGGTATGAAGCCAGAAGTATATTTTTTCAATAATATTAAAGATATAAAGGCTGCTGAAATAGAGGGTATTATTGCTGTTGGTAAATTTAGCGAACAACAAGTTAAGGAATTAACAACTATTAATCCAATGGTTGTCTTTGTCGATTACAGTCCTAATGAAGATAAATATGATTCAATTGTCATTGATTTTGAAAAAGCTACAAAGAAAATAATCGATTTTTTCCTTTCCACTGATCATCGTAAAATAGGATTTATTGGCGGGAGAGAATTACTGAAAGGCCAGACCGAACCTATAGAAGATTTAAGGGAAAAGACGTATAAATCCTATATGTGGGAAAATGGACTGTTTGATGAACGATTTGTCTATGTGGGCTCATTTTCAGTTGAAGATGGCTACAACTTAATGAAACAAGCTATAGAAGACTTAGGCGAAGACTTACCGACTGCCTTTTTTATGAGTAGTGATGTTATGGCCATTGGTAGTTTAAGAGCACTTCATGAGGCTAATATAACAATCCCAGACCGGGTCAGTATTATTGGGATAAATGACATGACAGTTTCGAAATATATGTACCCATCATTAAGTACGATTAGAGTATATACGGAAGTTATGGGTGAAACAGCTGTAGATACATTATTAGAACGACTAGAAGGCAGAAAAATAGCGAAGAAAATACTTGTTTCGACCAAACTTATTATTCGCGATAGTGTGAAAAAGTAAGGGAAGTATTCATTGAAGAAGTGGAGGATGTTAAAATGTTTAATCTAACTTCAGACCAAATTAAGGAAAGCAATGCGGTACATACGACAAGGGAAATACATCAACAGCCAGTTGTATGGAAGGAACTGGTTACAGATTTAGTAGAGCAGCAAGAAACTTTAAAAGGATTTCTTACATCCATTTACAAAAAACATGATACTGTTCGAGTTATTTTAACTGGTGCCGGTACATCTGCATTTGTTGGCGACACTTTAGTTCCAGAATTAGCACGACAAAATCAACAAAACGTCCAATTTGAATCAATCCCAACAACTGATATTGTCTCCAATCCAACAGAATACTTATTTAAAGAGATACCAACAATCTTGGTGTCATTTGCACGGTCCGGTAATAGCCCGGAAAGTGTTGCGACTGTTACATTAGGGCAAGAGATTGTTACTGACTTTTATCAAGTTGTTATTACATGTAATAAGGATGGACAATTAGCGAAAAATATTCAAGGCGATGACAAAAGTATTACGCTGTTAATGCCTGAAAAAGCAAATGATCAATCATTAGCAATGACAAGTAGTTTCACGAGTATGACCATTGCTGCTTATGTGTTGTTTACTGAGGATGTCTTTACGAAAGACGTAGCAACACAAGTTATTACTAGTGCGGAACAGTTAATTGAAAGACTAGGGAACACTGTTGATGAAGTATTGGGATTTGATTTTGAACGAATTGCATATTTAGGTTCAGGTTTACTTGCTCAACTGTCACATGAAGCAGCTTTAAAAATGCTTGAACTCTCCGGTGGACAAGTTGTTGCAATCCACGAATCATCACTCGGATTCCGTCATGGTCCGAAATCAATTTTGAATGACAAATCAGCAGTCGTTTTATTCATGTCACAAGATCCCTATACAAGAAAATACGATCTGGATATTTTACAGGAATTAGCGGCAGCAAAATCTGGCATGAAAATTGTAGCACTTACTGAAACGAAGGATGAAGAAGTTGAAAAACTAGCTGACTGGGTTATTTCAGTAAATACTGGCACAGAATCACTTTCAAGCGACTTCCATCTTGCATTATTGTATATCATTTTCGCCCAAGCTCTAGCATTGAAAAAATCAATTCAATTAGGAATCACACCAGACAATCCGAGTCCGGATGGAGCGATTAGCCGTGTCGTTAAAGGTGTTACTATTTACGACTATAAAAAATAAGTTATCCAGTTATCAAATCGATTCAATTCATTAATGGAATAACTAGGGGGAAAAGTGATGGGATACGTACAAAACACGAAAGAAATGCTCATTAAAGCTAGAAAAGAAGGGTATGCTGTTCCTGCTTTTAATATTCATAATCTAGAAACAATCCAAGTGGTCATTGAGGCAGCAGTTGAATTAAGATCGCCCGTCATCCTAGCGGCGACTCCTGGAACGATGGCTTATGGTGGTCGTGAATATATTCAAGCAATTGCTGAAGTAGCAGCAAAGAGCAATGATATACCAATTGCATTGCACTTAGATCATCATGAAACAGTTGAATCGATTGTAGAATCGCTTGAGTTAGGTGTAAAAGCGGTCATGGTGGATGGATCACATGGTACTTTTGAAGAAAATATTGCTCTCTCTAAAAAAGTAGTAGATGAAGCTCACAAATATGGTGCGACTGTCGAAGCTGAACTAGGGAAATTAGTTGGGCAAGAAGATGATATTATTGTTGAAGCAGCAGATGCAGCGTATACAGATCCAGATACTGTACAAGAATTTATTGAGAGAACAGGTATTGACTCACTCGCTGTTGCGATTGGCACAGGTCACGGTCTTTATGAGACTAAACCGAATCTTGACTTTGATCGTCTAGAAAAGATAAAAAACTTAGTAGAAATTCCAATTGTGCTTCATGGTGCTTCGGGAATTTCACAAGAGGATGTTCGAACATGTATTTCACTTGGTTGTGCAAAAGTAAATATTTCGACGGAGCTAAAGATCCCGTTCTCTGAAGCATTGCGCACGTATTTAATAGAAAATCCAAATGAAACAGATACAAGAAAGTATATGAAACCAGCTAAAGACGCTATGAGGAACGCAGTTAAAGAGAAAATAATCATGTGCATGAGTGACGGAAAAGCATGACGATGTGGAGTGAGGGAATATTCTCACTCCATTTGAGTATACAGGGGTAAACTTTGTAATGTATTATTGAGGATGGAGTGGTATACGATGATATTAACGATTACATTAAATCCAGCAGTAGATATTAGTTATAAGCTTGATAACTTATTGCTTGATACGGTAAACAGGGTCGAAGATGTATCTAAAACTGCGGGCGGAAAAGGGTTGAATGTAGCACGGGTATTGCAACAACTAGGCGAAGATGTCGCTGCATCGGGCTTTTTAGGTGGTAGCTTAGGAGATTTCATTCGTACGCAACTTGCGGTAATTGGAATTCAAGATTTTTTTGTTCCGATAGATGGTGAAACGCGCAATTGCATAGCTGTAATCCATGAAGGAAAACAGACGGAGATATTAGAAACTGGCCCAGTAATATCAGTAGGTGAAGCGGCACTTTTTTTAGATAAATTTACTGAATATGCAGAACAGGTTGAGATTGTAACACTATCTGGAAGTCTGCCAAAAGGCTTGCCGACGGATTTTTATGTTGAATTAGTGAAGATTTGCAACCAATATGATACCCAGGTTTTACTAGATGCGAATGGGGCTTTATTAACAGCACAAGTAGCAAGTGAACATAAGCCTTATTTAATTAAACCGAATGAGGAAGAACTTGCAGATTTACTTGGTCAAACGTCTCTTGATGAAACACAAATTATGGAAGCGCTAGAATCAGCGCTGTTTGCAGATATCCCTTGGGTTGTTGTCACGCTAGGCGCGGATGGCGCGATTGTGAAAAATAACAAGACTCTTTACAGAGCAAAGGCCCCTAAGATTAAGGCGATTAATCCTGTAGGTTCTGGTGATTCCGTAATTGCGGGGTTTGCTGCGGGAATAGCCCGTGGTTTAGAAGATGCAGCCTTAATCAAATATGGACTATCAATTGGTGTTCTAAATGCGCTGGAAGAAAAAACGGGTCACATTAATGCAGAAAAAGTAGAGTGGGCTGTTGAGCAGATGTTGGTCGATAGAATCGAAAGAGGATAAGTGTGATTGTGCATAATTGAATGAGTGTCGATTTATATTGCAATACTAGACTGAACGTATGGAAGGAAGTTATTCTTGGGAAACTTATATTTAATTAACGCTACACTAGTTTTGGAAGATAGTGTATTGCACGAAGGGTTTATACATATTAAAGAAGAAAAAATCGAGTCTATTGGTGTGATGGGAGATTGCCCCTCTTTGGCTACGGCAGATCGAGTAATCGATTGTAAAGGGAAACAATATGTGATTCCAGGTATGATTGATATTCATGTTCATGGAGCGGCAGGATTCGACTTTATGGATGGTAAACAGGAAGCTTTTGAAGGAATAGCGCTTGCTCTAGCAAAAGAGGGGACAACCTCATTCCTGGCAACAACCATAACGAATCCAGTCTCTTATACTAGTGAAACGCTAAAAAGTCTTGGGAGATATCGAGTAGAAAGCAATGATCCGGGAACCGCGGAAATGCTAGGTATTCATTTAGAAGGCCCTTTTATTAATAAAACACAAAAAGGGGCCCAACCAGAAAATGCTATTATTACGCCGGATGCTAATTTATTTAAAGAATGGCAGGAATTATCTGGATGTTCTATTAAAATCATCACATATGCGCCGGAGTTGGACAACGATTTTGAACTTCTAACTGAACTTAACAAAACCAATGTGATTCCATCGATGGGTCATACAAATGCATCCTATGATGAATCAGTTCATGCCATATCACACGGTGTTAGCCATGCAACGCATTTGTTTAATGGCATGAAAGGAATGCACCATCGTGATCCTGGAGTTGTTGGAGCAGTTCTTTTACAGGACGATATCCATGTTGAAATTATTCCAGATGGCATTCATTTTCATCCGGATTTAATGAAACTCATTGTGAAAATGAAAGGGCTTGAAAAAGTACTAGTCATAACTGACGGGATGCGTGCGAAAGGGATGCCAGATGGGGAGTATGATTTGGGCGGCCAGGAAGTGACTGTGCGCGACGACAAATGTTTATTAACGTCGACTGGTTCTTTGGCTGGAAGCATAGTGACGATGAATAGCGCTAGATTGAACCTCGCCAAGTGGCTAGAGTTGTCTATCCATGAACAACTGCAAATCACCTCAATAAACCAAGCGAATCGTTTAGGGCTATCAGGACGAAAAGGATCATTAATGACTGGTAAAGATGCTGATGTTGTTGTTCTAGGGCAAGAAGGTTCAGTCGAGTTGACAATTTGTAGGGGTTCTGTAGCATATGAACGTAGTGGTGCATTCAAATGACTTTGGGAGGTTATTCATGTGGCGTGGCAAGATGGAGCAGCAAAATGGTTTAATTATGGTGATTTAGAAGTTGCACTAAAGCAACAACTTCTGGTTGAAAAAAACAATAAAGAATTACTGGAAGATTGTTTTTATAAAAATCTCTCATTCGGCACGGCCGGCTTGCGCGGAGAACTGGGGTTTGGTACGAATCGGATGAATATCTACACTGTTAGGAAAGCGGCACTTGGGCTTGCTTTATATATAAAAAGCTGCGGGGAGGTTGCAGAAAATAGGGGCGTCGTAATTGCTTATGATCCGAGGCATCAATCTGCGGAATTTGGTCTTGAAGTGGCGAAAGTCCTTGGGTTTAATGGCATTCGTTGTTATTTGTTTGATGAACTTCAATCTACTCCATTGTTATCCTTTGCAGTGCGGGAGTTGAATACGTTTTCGGGCATTGTCATTACAGCAAGCCATAATCCATCAGAATACAATGGACTGAAGGTATACGGAGAAGATGGTGGACAAGTAACTTTAGAAGCCGCAAATGCGATTACTGCTCATACGGAGAGTATTAATGATCTATTTTCGGTTGAGGTCGCGGAAGAGGCTATTCTCTTAAAAGAGGGATTGCTTACTTATTTGAATCATGAAATGAGCGACCGGTATGTATTGCATTTGAATGGAATACTTTTAGGCGGAGAGCCGGATAAAGGTCTATCGATTGTATATTCTCCACTTCACGGAGCAGGGGGCAAATTAGTTAGTAGAGGACTAGAGGTAGCAGGCTTCTCGGACGTAACCATAGTTAGTGAACAGGCAATTCCAGATCCGAATTTTACAACCGTTAAGTACCCAAATCCGGAGGAATCACAAGCCTTCGAAATGGCACTTACATATGGCTATAAAGTGAAAGCGGATCTACTCATAGCTACTGATCCAGATGCAGACCGAATGGGAGTTGCAGTACGGGATTTAGAAGGAGAATATGTTTTTTTAACAGGTAATCAGATTGGTGCATTACTATTAAATGCATTGTTGGAAGATAAGTCGGACCGCGATACAATGCCGAAAAATGGTGTTGTTTTAAAAACAATCGTCACATCAGAACTTGGTAGGGCGATTGCAGACAAGTATGGTGTTAAAACGATGGACGTCCTTACAGGGTTTAAATTTATAAGTGAAAAAATCTTAGAATTTGAAGAAACTGCAGAGTCAACTTTCTTATTTGGTTATGAGGAGAGCTATGGCTACCTGATTGGCGATTTCGTACGGGATAAAGACGCTGTCCAAGCATCGGTTTTAATTGCTGAAGTGGCCGCTCGTTATAAAGCAAAAGGCCAAACATTATTGGATGGACTACACGAACTGTATGAAGAGCACGGCTTTTATCAAGAAAGTTTGGAATCAATAACGCTAAGAGGGAAGACTGGAATGGCGAAAATTGATGAAATCGTGAATTATTTCCGGTCGACATCATTTGTAAAAGAGTTTACCAAACCCCTTTCAATCATTGAAGATTATTCATCTGGACATTTTGTTAACGTTGAAACGGGGGATCGGCGGCCACTCAATTTACCTATCGCGAATGCTCTTAAATTTATATTGTCTAATGGTGCATGGTTCGCCATCCGTCCATCTGGAACAGAACCGAAAATTAAGTTCTATTTTGGAGTGAAGGGCGCGACAAAAGTTGAAAGTGACGCGCTTTTATTGAAATTAAAAGAGGCAGTTATGACGGTAGTAGAGGGGTTAACTTCTGACTCGTAATGAGGAGGCAAGTAGAAACTGGGAATGTTGAAAAGGAAACTTTGAATTAGTAGATATAAAGTTGTTAGAACTTATGGGCAAGATTTCCTTGTCATAGGGGATAGCAACTTTTTTGAAGTCAATGAATCGATAGATATTCCTTTCGAACAGATTACTAGTAGACTAAAGGATCATAGAAATCAAAATAAATTGATTGACAATTTAGAATATCGGTTCTATAATTCGTTGTAAGCTCATATATTAGTTTTTAAACAAAATCTAAAACGATTTCGCAAATGGTCATATTGAGCATCTCAATCAAAGCGTATATTTTTTTAGTTTAAAACTAAAACGTTTTCGTGAATTAATGAAAGCGTATTCACTGAAGGGAGGACTTTCATTGTATGATGAATTATTCGCAAGGTAAAGGAGAACTCAAGAATTGGGTTGTTTCCGAAGTTGAGTTTTCTCCTGATACATTAGGGAAAAGTGAATCAATTATGTATCTTGGAAATGGATATATGGGATTGAGATCTACTACTGAAGAGCCATACATAAAAGACAAAAGAAATTTGCTTATAAGTGGAACATTTAATAGAGCTGAGGAAAATGAAGTTACGGAGTTACCAAATTTAGCGGATGTTACAAGGTTTGATATACGGATAGATGGTGAACGTTTTAGCCTTGAATTTGGAGAAACGAAGAATTACCAGCGACAATTAAATCTGAAAACGGCTGAGCTGACAAGGTATTTTGACTGGACTTCACCAAGAGGAAAAGAATTACGATTCCATTTTAGACGGTTTGTTTCACTGGATAACTTACATTTAATTGGGATGAAAATGATGGTTGAAAGTCTTACAGATCCAGTTCGAATTTCCCTTGATTCCGGTATTGATGCACAAATGAGCAATTCTGGATCACAACATTTTCTTGAAGGTGAACGAAGAATTTTTGATAAGCAATTCATTCAGTTAGTCCAAACAACTAATGAATCTAAAATTGATGTTGTAATTAACACAACTCATAAAATTACGGTTAATGATGAGGAAAGAATCAAAGTTCCTGAGATGAATATGGATCGTCGAAAAGTATGGTTGACTTATGATTTCAGTCTTCAGCCTACTGATAAACTGGAAATAGAAAAAATAACAACAGTGTTCACTAGCCGAGATAAGGAATTCGAAAAAGCTGAATACAATATACAACAACTTCGCGACCATTCATTACAAGATTTACAAGACAGCTCCGGAAAAGGATATGATACACTTTTTCAGTCACATTTGGAGACGTGGCAGAACAAGATATGGGAAGCATATAATTTCGAGATTAATAGCGATGATGACTTTGATCAACTTGCATTGCGTTTTTCGCTTTACCATTTAACCATTATGACACCAGCACACGATGACAGAATGGGAATCGCAGCAAAAGCGTTAAGTGGAGAAGGTTATAAAGGACATTCGTTTTGGGATACAGAATTATTCATTCTTCCATTTTTCATCTATTCTAATCCCAAAGTTGCAAAATCGCTATTAACCTATCGTTACCATGGTTTAGTAGGAGCAAGGAAAAAAGCTAGAGAAAATGGTTACCTTGGTGCGATGTATCCGTGGGAAGTAGCCTGGCCGACAGATGGAGAAGTAACGCCAGTTTGGGGAGATATTGATATCGTTACTGGAAATCAGACGAAAATTTGGTCAGGATTTATCGAACAGCACATTACTGCAGATATCGCCTTTGCTGTTTATCAATACTATAATGTTACAGCTGATCAGGGATTCATGGACCACTATGGTTATGAGATTATTTTTGATACAGCAACGTTTTGGGCAAGTCGGCTTGAGTGGAACGAGAAAAAACAAAAATATCATATCAATGATGTAATTGGTCCGGATGAGTACAAAGAACATGTAGATAACAATGCCTTTACGAATTATATGGCGTATTTCAATATGAAACTAGCAATCCGCTATTATGAAAAGTTAACAATGGAAAACCCGATGTGTTTAAAAGAACTAACCAAAAAGTTGAATTTGGATAAAGCATATCAACATTGGCAGGATAAAGCAGGAAAAATCTATTTACCAGAACCGCGCGAAGAAGATCTAGTAATACCGCAAGATGATACGTATTTACTGTTAAAAGAAATTGATCTCGCGAAATATAAAAATCAGGAGAAAGTTAGAGGTATCTATCGAGATTATAATTCGGAACAAATAAATAAATTGCAGATTACGAAACAGGCGGACACATTAATCTTGTTTTACTTGTTAGAACAAACTTTTTTAAATGATGATGAACGCATTTCAGAAGCTGTTAAACGAGCAAATTTTAATTATTATGAACCGAAGACATTACATGATTCATCGCTAAGTTTGGCGACACACGCAATCGTAGCAAATGATATTGGTGACATTGATTTAGCCTATTCTTTATTTAAAAAATCTAGTGAAATCGACTTAGGACCACTGATGAATACATCAGATGATGGTGTTCATGCGGCTTCTATTGGTGGTATTTGGAAATCAGCAATCTTTGGTTTTGCTGGAATCAGGCTTGTCGATGGAAGACTTAGAATAAACCCAAGAATACCAAAACATTGGCATCATATGAAGTTTACGATTCATTGGCAGGCTCAGCCGGTTACTATTTCAATAACAAAATCTACCTTGTCAGTGAAGGTGGAAAACAAGGAGAGCATAACATTTGAGGTTTTTGGTGAAATTCATGAGTGTGATGATTTTATAGAAATACCATTTGGTTTAACAGAGTGAAATATCACTCGATGGAGGACCTGCATCCTCTGCATATAAAGCTAACTAATGCAGGATAACTAGTAAAGGGTGTATTAAATGTTGGTAGTTATAAAATGATTATTCATTTTATTTACTATAAAAATTCAAATGATAAGAGGGGGAAATTAAATGAAGCATCAAAAAAGAAAGATTGGTAGTCTATTGCTAATAGCTTTATTACTTCTTTTAACTGCATGTAGTAGTGGAAAAGAAGATGGTGAAAAATCGGAAGAAAGTACTAAAGAGCCTGAAAAATCAGCAGCTCAAAAAATCACGATTTTCCAAAGTAAGGTTGAAATATCTGATCAGTTGGAAGCACTGACAAAAGAATATACGAAAGAAACAGGCGTCGAAGTGGAAGTCTGGGGGACAACAGGTGATGATTACTTCCAACAACTACAAATTCGTCTGAACAGTAATCAAGGTCCGTCTATTTTTAGTCTTCAAAATGTGACAGAAGCTGAAAAACTAAAATCGTATGCTTACGATATGACTTCTGAAGGATATGTAAAACACATTGCTCCTGGAATGGAATTAGAAATTGATGATAAGATCGTTGGTGTTCCATATGGCGTCGAAGGATTTGGTATGGTTTACAACAAAGATTTAGTTAAACCTGAAGACGTTGCCGACTATGAATCTTTTGTACGTACATTAGAAAAGTTTAAAGCTGAAGATATTAATGGTTTTGGTCTTTCTAAAGAAGCTTATTTCTTAATTGGCCATATTGCAAACTATCCTTTCGCATTGCAAAACGATCATTACGAGTTCATCGATAAATTGACAGATGGTGGAGTTACGATGGCAGGCACGAAAGAATTCCAAGAGTTTGGGAAATTTATGGATGCTATTAAAACGAATACGGTAAGTCCATTGGATGTAACGTATGACAAAGAAGTAGGTGACTTTGCTGCTGGTAAATCTGCAATGATTCATCAAGGTAACTGGGCGTGGGGTATGCTGTCTGATTTCGATGTGGATTTTGAAGTAGGCATGTTACCGTTCCCATTAATGGGCAATGATAAATTGGCTGTTGGAGTCGGTAACAACTGGACGATTAATGGGGAAAAAGATGAGGCTGAAGTTAAAGCAGCAAATGACTTTTTGAACTGGATGTTTACAACTGAAACGGGTCATCAATACATTGTTGAGGAATTCGGATTTGTTCCAGCTTTGACAAATATCGATGCAGGCAATTTAGATCCACTATCTCAAGATGTATTAAAAGCTTCAAATAGTGGTCAAACAATACCTTGGGCACTAAATTATTTCCCAGCTAATATTATTCCGAATGATTTTGCGCCAGCTGCAGAAGAATTCTTCTTGTCAAAAGATATGACAGGTGATGAATTCATTCAAAAAATGGATGGAGCATGGAAAAACGCTGTGAAATAATATCACTATAACATCATAGTTATCATGAATAGGAAGATAGATTTTTATAATCTATCTTCCTTTATTAACTAGTTGAAAGATAGAAAAACTACTAGAAAGTGGTGGTTACATGCCAGGAAAAAATAATAAAGGGTGGTACATATTATTTACTGCTCCGCTATTGCTAATTTTTGTTACGGTAGTGATTATTCCTTTTTTAATAGGAATTTACTACTCCTTTTTCGAATGGGATGGGATTGCAGCAAACCCAAAAGTATTTGTAGGATTTGATAATTTCATCAAGTTATTTGGTGACACACGTTTTCTTGCATCTACATGGAAAACGACATTGTTTACATTTTTAGCAGTTATTTCAGTAAATGTGGTAGGACTAGCTTTTGCTTTACTGGTGACATCCAAACTCAGAATTGCAAATATGGCACGTACAATGGTATTTATGCCCTATTTGATCGGTGGACTAATACTAGGATACATTTGGCAATTTATCTTTTTGGATGTATTTACATTGATAGGTAAAGTGACTGGACTAGACAATGTATTTTTTAATTGGCTAATCGATATTGATTATGCATTATATGCCCTAGTTCTCGTTTTCACATGGCAAATGGCGGGATACATTATGATCATTTATATCGCGGGAATTCAAGGTATTCCCAATGACGTAGTCGAAGCATCTAAAATTGATGGTGCAAGTGGGTGGCAAAGACTTAGAAAAATCACTTTTCCTTTATTAATGCCAGCTTTTACAATCAGTTTATTTTTAACTCTTTCATCAGCATTTAAAATTTATGATGTAAACTTGTCCTTAACAGGTGGTGGCCCAGCTAATTCGACGGAAATGTTTGCGATGAATATTTATAATGAAATTTTTGGTTATGGTAATTATGGATTTGGTCAAGCGAAAGCAATTGTATTTTTCTTTGTTGTTGCTGCTATTACACTGACTCAAGTCTATATTACGAAGAAGCGGGAGGTAGAGATGTGATGGGAAAAATACGAGGAATTACAAAAGAAGTATTACTCTTATTGGCAGCACTTTTCTTCTTATCTCCCATTTACATAATCATTGTAAACTCATTTAAAGATCGCCGTGAACTTTATGAAAATGCACTTGCATTGCCTGGGAAATTCAGTTTTCAGTATTATCTAGAAGCTATGGAAAAGATGAATTTTTTGACTGCGCTGGGAAACTCATTATATATTACTATTTTCTCAGTTGTGATTATTGTTGTTTTATCTTCGATGACTGCATGGATGTTAGCTAGAACGGACAATAAGTTGAGCAAAATTATTTTCATGACTTTTATAGCAACGATGCTTATACCTTTCCAAACATTGATGATGCCTTTAATGCAACTCATGAGTACTATTACGAATACGTTACACATTCCAATGTTCAATACTCGTGAAGGTTTAATTTTTATGCATGTTGGATTTAGTTCAAGTATTTCTGTCTTTCTATATCATGGTTTTATTAAGTCTATTCCAATCACTCTGGAAGAAGCAGCTACGATTGATGGAGCTTCAAAGTTTGGGGTCTTTTGGAAAATCATTTTCCCGATGTTGAAACCGATTACTGTTACTGTGATGATCCTAAACGTTATTAATATTTGGAATGATTATCTATTACCGTCCCTAACACTTACTGACAAGGGGCTTCGAACAATACCACTATCAACTTTTTATTTCTTTGGCGAATTTACGATTAAGTGGAATTTAGCAATGGCGGGATTGATGTTGACAATCATTCCAGTTGTAATTTTCTATGTACTTGCACAAAAACATATTATTAAAGGTATTGGGGAAGGCGCAGTGAAATAAATTCGTTCTTGCAGTGGGAAAGAGAATGCAAGTTTTTTCGGGTTTTATGAGAGCATTATCGGGTTCGACTCTATAGATAATGCGATTGCCCGTTATTAATATTAACTAATTAAGGAAGTGATTCTAAAATGACTACAATAAAAGATGTTGCAAAAAAAGCAGGTGTATCCATTGGTGTCGTATCAAAAGCTTTCAATAATTATGTTGATATTAGTGAAAAAACACGACAAAGAATTTTCGCTATCGCAAAAGAATTGAATTATACACCTAATGTTGTAGCCAAAAATTTATCATCAAAAAAGCAAATGACTATTGGATTGATTTCATCTGGCGTTCTTAACAATAATGAAAAAGATAACAACGCATTCGATATATTCAAAGGAGTGTATACCGCTGTTGAAGAAAGTCAAAATGAATTGTCGATTTTTCTAATAGATTCATTGAAGCAGAAACAAAAAAGTTATGCTCAATATTGTCGGGAGCGAAATATTGGTGGTGCGATTTTACAGGGAATACGCACTGATGATCCATATTATAAAGAACTAATCGATACCAATATCCCCTGTGTGATTGTCGACATTATGACAGATATGAACAATGGATTGATTGGCAGTGTCTCTATTGACAACGCCAAAGCTAGTAGAGAGATTGCTGGTTACTTAATAGAACGCAATCATCGAGACATTGTTATCGTGGCGGGGACAAAAGAAACCGATGTAAATGCAGAGAGGATTAAAGGAGTTCAGGAAGCATTTAAAGAAAATGACTTGGTGATGTGTGATGAAGACGTGCTGTATGCTCAATTTTCCGAGCAGCAAGCGTATATTTTGGCGGAAAAGTATCTGCAAACTAAACAACCAACAGCGTTTCTTTGCTTTAGTGATTTGATGGCATTTGGTGTAATGAGGGCGGTAAAAGAAGCAGGATTAAGAATTCCTGAGGATATTTCTATTACTGGGTTTGATGATTTAGTACTTAGTGGCTATACCCAACCGAAACTTACTACAATTCGACAGGATTTCATTGAAATCGGAAGGCTTTCAGCGCAGTTGCTACAAAGTTTGATGGAAAACAAACTAGATAAGAAGCATATTTATGTCGACTATCAGTTACTCGAACGGGAAAGTGTCAAGGCGTTACGTAAGTAAAGAAGCTGCCAAATCCCGATATAATTACTTAAAAAGAAAGGGGAGTAAGACATGACACACTACCCAAAAGCTTTTATATTCGACCTTGATGGCGTTATCACAGATACAGCAGAGTTCCACTTTTTGGCGTGGCAAAAGCTTGCACAGGAACTTGGTGTATCGATGGATAGACAGTTTAATGAACAACTTAAAGGAATAAGTCGTATGGAATCTTTAGAGCGTATTTTGGAATTGACCCCCTCCTCGCGAAGCTTGTCTTATGAGGAGCGATTAAGACTGGCAAATCAAAAGAATGACCATTATTTGGAGTTTATAGACTTGATAAATCCAGATTATATATTGCCTGGCATTGAAAGTCTATTGAAGAAAATCAAAGCTCAGCATATTAAAATTGCGCTTGGCTCAGCTAGTAAAAATGCACTTAAGGTATTAGAGAAACTTTTATTGACAAATTATTTTGATTACGTTGTAGATGCTACAAAAGTAACGAAAGGAAAACCTAATCCTGAAACGTTTACAACAGCAGCGGACTTCTTGAATATTCCCTACTCTGAATGTATCGGTCTAGAAGATGCAGCCGTAGGTGTAGAGGCAATTAATAAAGCAAATATGTTTTCTGTTGGCGTTGGTGCATTAGAACATTTATCGCATGCAGACTATCTAGTAGGAAATACGTCTGAATTGATGTTTGAAGAAATTGTAAAACGATATAATGAGAAAATATAATTTAATCAAATTTGAATAAAGAAATTTAAATCTTCATACAAATATTAATTGACTAAGGAATGATATATCAATGACGTGGAAATTAACGAAGTCAGAGTTAGATAATGAAAACTTACTGCTAAATGAAAGTCTTTTGTCCTTAGGCAATGGGTATCTAGGTGTGAGAGGGAATTTCGAGGAGGGCTATAAGGATACATATAAATCGATTCGAGGTACATATATAAATGCTTTTCATGATGAAACAGAAATAAATTATGGAGAGAAGTTGCATGGGTTTCCAGAAACACAGCAAAAGATCCTGAATGTCATTGATGGGCAATTTATACATATTTATTTGGATGACGAACTATTTTCTATGTTTGAAGGGGAAGTAATTAATGTCCAACGAAATCTGCATATGGATGCGGGTTTTGCCGAACGAATTGTACATTGGAGATCACCTAAAGGAAAAGAAGTTAAAATCCATTTTAAACGACTCATTTCTTTTGTTAGAAGGGAATTATTTGCAGTAGATATTAATATAGAGCCTTTAAGCCATATTCAGCAGCTAAAAATTGTTTCGACTGTTAATGGCGATGTCTCTAACTTTGTTGATAAAAATGACCCCCGGGTAGCCTCAGGTCATGCTAAAAGACTACATGTAACGGAAGTTCGAAAAGAAAAAGAATTTAGCATAGTAAAAAATAGTACCTATGTTACCAAGCTTGAAGTGGCTTGTGTTACTTCTTCTGTGATTGAATCTGGAAAGTATATGTATGAAAGTAAAACCGCAGATAATTACGTAGAAGAGACTTACTCATGCGTTGGTGATGAAACAGTGCAATTTACAAAATACAATGTTTATACAGATACACTCAGACATGGAGAAACAGTTATTGAAAATGCAATTGCTATTCAACGGCAGCTTAAAGGATCTTCTTTTGAAGATCTTTTACTGGAGCAAAGAGAATATCTAGATAATTTCTGGAGTAAATCCGATGTGAAGATTGATGGTGATGCACAGCTTCAAGAAGGCATTCGTTTTAATCTCTTTCAACTTTTACAATCAGTCGGCAAAGATCCGGTAAGTAATATTGCAGCAAAAGGTTTATCTGGTGAAGGTTATGAAGGGCATTATTTCTGGGATACTGAAATCTATATGTTTCCGGTATTCTTAATGACGAGCCCTGAAATTGCGAAAAACTTATTACTTCATAGATACTCTATTTTAGGGAGTGCTAAGGAAAGAGCTATGGAGATGGGACATGAAAAAGGGGCTTTATTCCCTTGGAGAACGATTTCCGGTCCGGAAAGCTCGTCGTTTTTCCCTGCCGGAACTGCGCAGTATCATATAAGTGCAGATATCGCATATAGTTATATTCAATATTATTTAGTAACGAAGGACGAGGCATTTTTAAAAGAGTATATGGCAGAAGTCCTATTTGAAACTGCACGTTTATGGGGTGATGTTGGTCACATGAAAAATGGCTTATTTAGAATTGATAGTGTAACTGGTCCAGACGAATATACATGCGTTGTGAATAATAATTATTATACGAATGTCATGGCAAAACATAATTTACTGTGGGCTGCTAAAGTATATTATCTGTTAAAAGAAGAGGATGGTAATCATCTAAAACAATTAGCTGAAAGGTTAGAACTGACAGAATTAGAAGTAAGCAAATGGACTGAAGCAGGTGAAAAAATGTATCTGCCATATGATGAAACTTATAAAATCAATGCTCAGGACGATAGTTTTTTGCAAAAAGCGCGTTGGGATTTAGAGAATACTCCGAAAGATAAGTTCCCACTTTTATTGAATTATCATCCGTTAACACTTTATAGATATCAAGTATGCAAACAAGCAGATACTGTCTTGGCTCATTTTCTGCTAGAAGATGAACAAGATTTCGAAACAATTAAAAGATCCTACGATTATTACGAACAAATCACCACTCATGATTCATCATTATCTTCCTGTGTATTTAGCATAATGGCTTCCAAACTAGGCTACGAAAAGAAAGCATATGATTATTTTAATGAAACGGTTCGCCTAGATTTGGATAATACACATGGAAATACAAAAGATGGCCTTCATATGGCCAATATGGGTGGGACTTGGCTAGCAATCGTTTATGGATTTGCTGGTTTACGAGTGAAAGAAGGGGGGCTTTCATTAACACCCTCTCTTCCTAGTGAATGGGATTCACTCGGTTTTTATTTACAATATCTAGGCAGGCTACTAAAAATCCATATGGATAGAACTGAAGTAACTTATTTGGTAATAGAGGGAGAGGCGTTAACTATCTCACACAACGGAAAGTCTATTAATCTTGAAAATGGAAAAGAAGTGAAGGTCCAGTAACTTGAAATATGGGGAATATTATATATATATTGATATGCGGAATATTGAATCCCATTGAATTTACTATGACATGGGGGATTTTCCCCCGACGCTAAGTCAAGGAGCTTCGGCGCAACTCTTAGGGCTTAAGCTACACCTTTTAAGCACCTTTACTTAGTTTATTTAGGTACCCAGTTATACAATATATAGATTTATAAAAACTTAATAATAATACGTTGTTATATAGTACTGATATTATATCCTAGATTCCAGGCTAATCGAAACCCAGTATTATCAAATGATTCAAGGAAAGGGCTTGTTATCCCAAAACATCGCAAAGCTTAATTTAATCGAAGGACAATGAGAAAATAGTTCATTCGTGCTTCATGTCATTGTGATGTAATAGTTTATATACTTCTGTTTGTGTTTACTCAATCAAAAAAGACATGTGATTCCTATTGGAACACATGTCTTTTTGGGGTGATATTTGCTTCCACTCAGTTTAAATACAGGAATCTTTATATCCTTTCTTTATAAATAAAATAATCGAAATCAGCATGTCGATTCTGACCTGATGTATCTTGACACTGCATACCGACAAATGCACCAGTAAAGAAGCCTCCACCTTTGATATAGTCATCAGAAAGCTTATGTGACGCAAATTTGACAGGTATAACAGTCCAATTCACTCCGTCAAAGGAATAAGAATACTCGTAAAAATTGGTTTTTACATCAACTCTGAGGTGAACATATTCTATAGTATCTGGAATGACGATTTCTTTACCTTGAAGCGGTTGAGCAAATATAAAGTTATCGTAAGTGCTGAGTTCAAGGATTCTACCTTTCTCTTCGTGCCAGGAAATCTGAAGTGCTGTCCAGTTTTCTGTATTATAATAGTTGACTAGTCCTGCAGATTGCTGGAAAGAGTTTGGAGTGAAGTTCACTTTCGTTTCTGCAGTAAAGTTAAAATGTTGCCAACGTCTAGCTATAAAAGCCTGAGTGAACTTTGAAGTCAAGGATTCTTTTCCGTATAGTCGCAGGTGGCCAGGATTGTCTTTTAGTGAAACAATATCTTCGCCTAATGGGATACGCAGTGATTGAAAATGATTATTTAATTCATCAATATCAAAGTCATCTTTCTCATCATAATCATTCTTCCATTTTACTTCTTCGATATCAGGTCCTTCAATTTCAAGGGACGGTCCGTTACCCCCAACCACATATGGCCAATCATTTTTCCACTCCATTCTTTGAATGGCAGTTTCCCGTCCAAGTGGGCAATAGCCTCGATCATCCAACAATGGTTGGTTTTCTCTTGGTAAGGGCCTGCCTGTTAAGTGTACTAAAAACCATTCATCTGTATGTGTATGAACAATTGAAGCATGTCCAGACTTTTGAAGTGGATTTCTAGGATATGGCCATGATGTAATCAATGGATTCTCGGGATGCACTTCATATGGTCCCCAAAGATTTTTTGATCGTGCGATCGTGGCAGCATGATCGTATTTTGTACCACCCTCTGCTGTTAATAAGTAGTAATAATCATTGATTTTATATATATGAGGGGCTTCAACTAATTTGATATCTGTCCCTTTAAAAATTATTTTAGATTCTCCAACTAGTTTTTGTTCCTCGACGTTATATTCTTGAAGAACTATACCATAAAAATTATGATGATCGATACGATGATCCCAGTACATGTTCGCTAGATACTTTCTACCGTCTTCGTCATGATACAATGATGGATCGAAGCCGGAGCTGTTTAAGTAAGTACGCTCAGACCATTCTCCATCAATAGTTTCACTGGTTACAAGGTAATTGTGGCAATCTTTCCATTGTCCTTCTGTTACCTTCACATCCGTATAGATTAGCCAAAACTTACCGTCACTATGTGAGAGTTGGGGGGCCCATACACCCCCTGAATTAGGATTTCCCATCATATTTAATTGGCTTAATCGATTAAGGGGCCTTGAAACTAATCTCCAATTATTTAAATCCTTGGAATGATATATACCCACACCAGGGAACCACTCAAAGGTAGAAACGGCAATATAATAATCTTCTCCTACGCGGCAAATGCTTGGATCTGGATTGAATCCAGGTAAAATTGGATTTCGAATGATTGTCATTTTAATTCACCCTTTACATAATTTTTATCTTTCACCAAATCTGAGCACCCTGAAAAATAGTGAATGCATGTAAGTGCTTACAAAATGGAGAAAGGTTAAATACAATTATAAAAATACTAATTAATGACCTATTGTTTATCAATAATCCGACAGTTATTGGCAGGGGAGTAATGGGATTAATAAATAAATGAAATCATTAATTAGCAATTTTCACAATACTATATTAGATAATACACTAGTTAATTGAATTAGCAAATTAGTGATAGTTGATTAACGAATGACTAAAGTAACAAAAGGTTTGCCGTTACTACTACTTTAAATTTGAATTATACTTCTTTGTTGGATACTAACACTCAAAAAGTTTTCTATTGAAAAAGCAGCTACGCCTAATGCGGACGAGAGTGTGGATAACTCCGAAAAATCAATTTGTAAATCACTTCGTTGAAACCATAGAGCTTGGTTAGCTACTCTTGTATTCAAAGATTCCTCTAGCCACTTTTTAGAAGAGGCCATCCGGTTACCAATAATCACTTGTTGTGGATTAAAGATATTAATAATGTTATTTATGCCTACACCTAAATAGTCCCCAGTTTGTTCAAATAGTTTGATAACCTCTTTATTGCCATTCTCTGCGAGAGTTAATAAATTATTTAAGTCGCCTTCTTTGTTAGAAGGGAGGGGGATATCTAACAGTCCAGCGTTATTGATTAATGCTTGTTCTGACGCATACAATTCCCAACAACCATCATTTCCACAACGACATTTAGAACCATTAACTTGTATTGTCATATGGCCAAGCTCACCAGAAAAACCATTGGACCCTTTATACAAAGAACCATTAAGAATAAGTCCGACACCTATTCCAATCCCAGCACTTACATAAATGATATTTTCAAACTCTTTTCCAGCACCAAATTTCTTCTCTCCGTAGGCACCAGCATTTGCCTCGTTTTCAATAATGACTGGAAGGTTATATTTTTTTTGTAAAATTGACTTTAAATTAACGTTTGTCCAGTTTAGATTTGGCGCTAGCAAAACTTCCCCACTATTATCAACTATTCCCGGTACACCAACACCGATTCCAACGATTCCGTGAGGGCTAGGTGGCACAGAAGAAATTAGGGAATCGATGGTGTTAAATAATTGTTCTTCAATTTCATTATAAGAAAGGTTCTTAAAAGTCATTACTTTCTCTTGAAAAATATTTCCGTCTAGGTCAGTTAAAACGCCAAGTAAGTAATTCACCCCTAGATCTATTCCTATCGAATAGCCAGCTGAATTGTTAAATAATAACATGACAGGTCTTCTCCCGCCGCTAGATTCACCTGGACCAGACTCATAGATTAAGTGATCCTCTAGTAATTCGCTCACTAAGGATGAGACAGTTCCTTTGTTTAAACCAGTTTGATTTGCAACAGCAGCCCTTGAAATAGGGGAGTTATTTTTAATTTTATCTAAAACTAAAGATTTATTGCCTTTTTTGACTACATGATGATTCCAAGTTTGATTAGCATCCATCTTCATTCCATTCAACTCTTTCTCTCTTTTTTTTCATTCTAACAAATAAAAACTTGATTAGATACAACTTCGTATTCAACTGATTTGAGTGTCTACCTAACTTTTGTGGAAAGAATTATAACGTCATTTTCCTATTTTCGGGAAAAACACAATTGAAAATCACAAAAATAGACGTAGAAAAAACTTTGTTCATCCACTAGACTAACAACTTCCTCTTTGCTATAATGAAAATGCATACAACAATCTGAATATTGTTGTTTCAAAAACTTGAGTTGGGGGAGATAAATAATGAGGAAAAAGAAAGCGTTTACAATTCTGTTATCCACTTTTGTTTTGTCTTTATTATTAGTAGGTTGTTCAGATTCAGGTAAAACATCTAGTGATACTGAAATAAAGTTTATGCATCTATGGCCCGAGGGGAGCTCTAAACAGCATCATGAAATTGTAAGTGAAATTATTGCTGATTTTGAAAAGGAACATGAAGGTGTCAAAATTGATTTAGAAGTGTTAAGCAATGAGCAATACAAAGATAAGTTAAAGGTTCTATCAACATCTAAAGAATTACCAGACGTTGGAATGACTTGGGCAGCAGGATTTTTAGAACCCTATGTAGGTGGTAATATGTTTGCTCCATTAGATGATCTTATTGATAAAGAATTAAGCGATACATTCATTCCAGGAACTGTAGAGGCTTATGCAATAGATGGGGTGACTTACGGTCTTCCACTAGAATTGAACATTGCGACAATATATTATAATAAAACTATGTTTGCAGAGCATAATCTCGAAGCACCAGAAACATTTGAGGAACTAGAAAATGTAATTAATGTATTTAAGGCAGATGGAATACAACCTATCGCTTTAGGTAACAAAGATCCTTGGACAGGTTCGTTATGGTATATGTATCTAGCAGACCGAATTGGTGGTGCTGAAGTCCTTAATAAAGCGATCGATAGATCCGGTACTTTCGAGGATCCAGCATTAATTGAAGCAGCAGAAAAAGTACAAAACCTTGTTGATATGGGGGCATTTGTCAAAGGATTTAATGGTCTTTCTGATGAAGAAGCGAAAAGTATGTTTATGAATGAACAAGCACCAATGTATTTAATTGCAACATGGGATTTACCAAATTACACAACAAATGAAGATGTACCTCAAGAATTTAGAGATTCTGTAGAGTATCTCAAGTTTCCAACTGTGGATGGAAAGGGAGATATGAATAGTTTTATTGGGGGACCTGGAGTTGGATTATTTGTTGCGGAAGATTCTGATGTAAAAGAAGAAGCTAAAGAATTTGCCGCATTTTTTGTTAAACAATGGGGCGAGAAATCTGTCACAAAAGCTGGCGTTATTCCAGCATCAAAAGTGGATGCTGGATCCTTAGACCTGCCACAAATGTATATCGATATATTGGATGAACTTAATTCAGCAAGCAATATTACTATGTTTGCTGACGTTCAAATGAGTCCAAGTGTAGCACAAGTGCATTTAGATGCGATTCAAGCACTTTTTGGGAATCAAATGACACCTGAAGAGTTTGCGAAAGCGCACGAAGAAGCCCTTTCGAAATAGTAAAAAGCATTCTGCATTGCGTAAAGTCAAATTAACAATGAAGAGGACATATCCTTAACATCGGATGGTCCTCTTCTACTTCATAAGATATGGGGTTGAGTGTAATGAATAAAGTAATGTCAAATAAGCTATATATAGCACTTTATATTTTACCAGCACTCCTGTTGATTACTGTACTAATATTTATTCCGTTAATCCTTACGGGGTACTATGGATTAATGGACTGGGACGGCATTGGTGCAATGAAATTTATTGGATTAGAAAATTATATTAATGGGATTAAGGATCTCAAATTTTGGAGTAGTGCTTATCATTCGTTTTTACTAGCAATTTTCTCAACAATGAGCTTAGCGCTATATTTGTTAGTTTCATTAATATTGGCATCCAAAATAAAAGGCGCTGATTTACTGAGGAAAATATACCTGATTCCGATGCTTTTATCTTCAGTTGCAATCGCTCAACTTTGGATAAAAGTATATAATCCGTCGAATGGTATTTTAAATGCTATTCTTATCAAGATAGGGATTGATAATCCACCCGCGTGGTTGGCCGAGCCTTCACTAGTATTATTTGCTATTTTCATACCAATTTTGTGGCAATATGCTGGGTTTTATATTTTGATTTACTATGCAGCACTTAAAAATATTCCTGAGTCGATGATAGAGGCAGCGAAAATTGATGGTGCATCTGCTTTTCAAATTGCCCTTAGGATTAAGTTACCTCTAATTAAAGAAGTAGTAAGCGTCACGGTCGTATTAGCTATTGTTGGATCACTAAAGTACTTCGATTTGATTTATGTTATGACTGGTGGAGGACCAAATGGAGCGAGTGAGGTCATGGCGTCCTATATGTATAAATTAGCTTTTTCAAGTTATGATTTTGGATATGGAAGTGCCATTGGATTCTTATTGTTGATCATTACCTTAGTAGTAACGTTAGTTGTTCGGAAATTTACTACTTCCAACGAGCCAATAGAATATTAGAAGGAGGTTTATGATATGGGGCGCATTGGTTACTTTTTTCTTTACGTTTGTCTAGCAGTTGTAGCATTATTCCAGATACTCCCAATAATATGGCTTTTCATTTTCTCATTAAAAGATAATAAAGAGATATTTGCTGGATCGCCATTTGCTCTACCGTCGGAGTTTAGATGGGAAAACTACCAAAAGGTTTGGGATGGTGGAATAGGCATTTATTTCTTCAATAGTGTTTGGATTACTGGTCTAGCGATTATCCTAACAGTATTGTTTGCGAGCATGGCGACTTTCGCAATTACAAGAATGAAATGGAGGTTAAGCGGTTTCGTATTGGGATTGTTTATGGTTGGACTAATGATTCCAATACACTCTGCTTTGATACCACTTTTCAGTATGTTCTTAAGCATAGACTTAATTGATAATCCTTTCGCTGTTGTCATTACATATACGGCTTATAATTTACCAATCACAATGATGATATTACTCGGCTTTTATTACACATTACCTCGTGAAATAGAAGAAGCCGCAATTATAGATGGATCTTCAGTTCATCGATTGTTTTTCCAAATTATTCTTCCAATGACTGTACCAGTAATGTCTACTACTGTGGTTATTAATATGATTTATAATTGGAATGAATTTGTATTTGTAAATACGTTTATAAGTTCAGAAAAATATAAAACATTAACAGTAGGTATTCAAAACTTTATTGGGCAATATATGACAGACTGGGGAGCAATCGGAGCAACGTTAATCATTAGTGTGTTACCAATTATTCTTGCATTCATCTTCTTTAGTAATAAAGTCGTTGAAGGGATTTCTGCTAGTGCAGTGAAAGGGTAATAAGTGTATGGCACATAAAAAACTTCACACAACGGGGGATTGAGTTGCTCCGTTGTGTGAAGTTTTTTTCGTGAAAATAGTCGTTAATTCTCGATATTAACGGGATTGCCATTTTTCTTATTCGTTTTATTAAAAGCATGTAAACTGATCCACATTGTTATGTATGCGTATGAACTTCCACCAAATATGAATGCCAAGGCAGGAAAACCTTTCATAATAAAAAAGAGTGGTACAAGACAGAGTATTATCAATAAACTATTGAAGGGGTTTATTAACATAATAAAAAAGCTGTTTTTCATAACATATTGTACTTTTATATCGTAATGAACAAAGGCAGGAAAGATATAAAATAATAACATAATGAAAAGTAACATAAATGCAAATAAAGGTATATATGTCCATGTTAAATCCCCATTAGTATTACTTTGAATGTAAATAATATCAATCGTAATTAAGAAGATTATTATACTAATAAATATTCCCAAAAGATTGCTTTTTAAGAAGTCTCTCCGATAGTATTCCCAAAAGGCTTTTAAAATTGGCTTTTCTGTATTTCCTTTTAACCATTCTCTGGTTATTGCAAACATTGCTATAGTAGCTGGGAAAAAGCCGAAAATTATTCCGCCTGCTAATGAAAAAAGTATCCACAATAAATTTAAATAGGCAAACCTTGTTATCCATTCAAAAACGTTATAAATAAAGCCACTAGTAGGATTCATTGACAACCACCCTTATTTCCTGACTTATAGAATAAGCCAATCTCATTATTTAATAGAAAGAGGAATCATTAAAAGCATACACTACTCGTATAAAAAGTTCATCATTTCCAGTGATAAATGCAATCAGTTTTATAGTTGAAAACTTTGTTTAACTAATAGACAAACTAATGATTTGTGTTATAATTACAAATGTAAGCCTTTACATTCACTGTTGCTTTGTAACATAAAAAATCTAGGAGGTACAAACAATGACTTATTTCCTAAACATTGACAAGATTAAATTCGAGGGTTCATTATCAACAAATCCATATGCATTTAAATTTTATAATCCCGAGGAAAAAATCGGTGATAAAACAATGGAAGAAATATTACGCTACGGAGTCTCGTATTGGCATACATTTACGATGAATGGCTCAGATCCATTTGGCGGAGGCAACATGATTCGCTCGTGGGATAAGTTTAGTGGTATGGATTTAGCTAAAGCCCGCGTAGATGCTTCATTTGAATTTTACGATAAAATTGATGTACCATTTTTCTGTTTCCATGATATTGATATAGCACCAGAGGGTAGCAGTTTAAGAGAGTCTAATCAAAACTTAGATACAATTGTAAGTATGATCAAGGACTATATGAAAGATAGTAAAGCAAAATTACTTTGGAATACGGCGAATAACTTTACACACCCACGATTTGTTCATGGTGCTGCCACTTCAAGTAGTGCAGATGTATTTGCTTATTCTGCAGCTAAAGTGAAAAAGGGATTAGAAATCGGTAAGGAACTTGGTGCAGAAAACTACGTATTCTGGGGTGGCCGCGAAGGTTATGAAACACTTCTGAATACAAACATGAAGCTGGAGCTGGATAACTTAGCACGTTTCTATAATATGGCTATTGACTACGCCAAAGAAATTGGCTTTGATGCCCAATTTTTAATTGAACCTAAGCCAAAAGAGCCTTCAACACATCAATATGATTATGACGTAGCTACTGCACATGCATTCTTGCAAAGTTATGGTCTTGTAGATCATTTCAAGTTCAATATTGAAGCAAACCACGCGACATTAGCGGGACATACATTTGAACATGAACTTCACTATGCACGCATTAATAATATGCTGGGTTCAGTTGATGCAAACCAAGGGGATCCACTTATCGGATGGGATACAGATGAATTCCCTACGGATTTATGGTCAACAACACTTGCAATGTATGAAATTCTTAAAAATGGCGGACTTGGTAGGGGCGGCCTAAACTTCGATGCGAAAGTAAGAAGAGGTTCATTTGAGCCAGAAGATTTATTCCATGCACATATTGCTGGAATGGATGCTTTTGCAGTAGGTTTAAGGGTGGCACAAAATTTAATTGATGATAAGGTCTTGGAAAGTATAGTCGAAAATCGCTACCAGACTTACACAGAAGGTATTGGACTTGCTATTGTTGAAGGAAAAACAGACTTCCGTAAACTGGAAGAGTATGCTTATGGTTTATCAGATATAAAACAGACATCTGGTCGCTTAGAACAAATTAAAGCAACAATCAATCAATACTTATTGAAAGCTTTCGCTAACTAATTAAGTTTTGAATGGCAGGAGAGATGTAGCTATGAAGTATGTAATAGGTATAGATTTAGGAACAAGTGCTGTTAAAATTTTACTCGTCAATCAACATGGCGCTGTTGTTCAAGAGGTATCGAAATCTTACCCACTAATTCAAGAGAAAACGGGATATAGTGAGCAAAACCCTAAAGATTGGGTTGATCAGACTGTATCGGGTCTACTTGATCTTTTGAAGGATTTCGATGGGGATCCAGAAGATATTGAAGGCATTAGTTTTTCTGGGCAAATGCATGGACTTGTTTTGTTAGATGAAAATAATGAAGTATTACGTCATGCGATTCTCTGGAATGATACAAGGACAACAGCGGAGTGCAAGCGAATTTATGAAGTCGTTGGAGAAAAGCGTTTGTTATCTATTACAAAAAACCACGCATTAGAAGGATTCACTTTACCAAAAATAGTATGGGTTAAAGAACATGAGCCAGAGTTATTTAGTAAGGTTAAGACGTTTGTTCTTCCAAAAGATTACTTGCGTTACAAGCTTACAGGTAAATTACAAATGGAGTACTCTGATGCAGCTGGAACACTTCTATTGGATGTCAGTAAAAAAGAATGGAGTACAGAAATCTGTGAATTACTGGATATTGATACCAGTCTTTGTCCACCATTAGTTCACTCCTATCAGGAAGTAGGTAAGATAACATCTGAATTTGCAGAATCTACTGGTCTTGCCAACTCTACACGTGTATTTGCAGGTGGTGCTGATAATGCTTGTGGTGCTATTGGTTCAGGGATTTTAGAGGATGGAAAAACACTTTGTAGTATTGGGACATCTGGTGTTGTTTTGTCTTATGAAGCAAGTCCTGATAAAGATTTTCAAGGAAAGGTTCATTACTTTAATCATGGTGCTCCCGACGCGTTTTATACAATGGGTGTCACTCTTGCAGCGGGTTATAGCTTAACTTGGTTTAAAGACGTTTTTGCGGGGGACGAATCTTTCGATGATTTACTAGTCGATGTTGGGTCTGTCCCTGTTGGATCTAATGGACTGGTATTTACTCCTTATTTGGTGGGTGAAAGAACACCACATGCAGATGCTGCAATTCGTGCAAGCTTTATTGGAATGGACAGTTCTCATCACAGAAAAGATTTTGTTCGAGCAATTCTTGAAGGGATTACATTTTCGCTAAATGAAACTATTGATATTTTTCGTCAAAAGGGCAAACAAATCGATACGGTCATATCAATTGGCGGTGGTGCGAAAAATGAAGATTGGCTTCAGATGCAGGCTGATATTTTCGATGCTGATATTGTTAGACTTAAAAGCGAACAAGGACCAGGTATGGGGGCAGCCATGTTAGCAGCTTATGGATGTTCATGGTTTGATTCATTGAAGGATTGCGCGAATGAGTTCTTGAAGGAAGATAAACGATTTCATCCCAATAAAACTAATGTGGAAAAATATAAAAAGATGTTCGCTATTTATCAGGATATTTACGGTCAAACAAAAGATATTAATCGAAGGCTTTTAGAATTCCGTAGGTAGTCCTTTTAAATAAGAGTCTCAACTAGTTAGTTGGGACTCTTATTTATAGAAATACTAGTAACTATTCTGCATAACGGTGAAGAAGTTAATGACGAACATAACAGATAAGTGTGAAATTCTGACATAAAAGTCACTAATGAGATCTAACAAGAACAAGTGAATCCAAATAGGATAGAACTATTATATACAGTTTGAAGCATGTTCACCGAAGTTTTGCGGAAATGAAATGGATATGATTTGTTCGTAAAAGAGTGAATAATTAATATTATCGTGAGTACCAAAACGGCTTTTATTCATTAGTATACGTATTAAAGCTATTGTTCTTGTATTTCAAATCTGTTGTTATAGGCTTTGTTAAAAAATACTTGGATAAGTGGAGTGAGGAAAAATGAATTATCGTCAAATTGGCAATACAGATTTAAAGGTAAGTGAGCTCAGCTTTGGTACTTGGGCAATTGGCGGAGCTTGGGGAAGAACGAATGATCTAGAAGCATTGAAAGCTTTAGACCACGCAATAGGAAAAGGTGTAAACTTTTTCGATACGGCAGATGTTTATGGAGATGGCCATAGTGAGGAACTATTAGCGAAAGCAACCAAAGGAAAACAATCTGAAATTCATATAGCAACTAAATTCTGTCGAGCAGGGGATGTACATGACCCTAAAACATACTCAATGGAAAGTGTTACAAAGTATTGTGAAGACAGCTTAAGACGACTTAATCGCGATCAACTTGATTTGTTTCAAATTCATTGTCCACCAATGGAGATTTTAAAGAATGGTCAAGTGTTTGAAGTACTTGATCGTTTGAAAGAACAGGGGAAAATTCGCTATTATGGTGTTAGTGTTGAAACTGTTGAAGAGGGTTTATTTTGCTTGGAGCAACCTAATGTTAGTGCATTGCAAGTCATATTTAACCTATTTCGTCAAAAGCCGTTAGAAGCACTATTTCCGCAAGCAAAGGAACAGGGGGTTGGTATTCTCGCGCGAGTTCCACTAGCAAGTGGGTTATTAACAGGGAAGTTTAGAGCCAATTCACAGTTTGAAACAGATGATCATCGTAATTTTAATCGAGATGGAGAAGCATTTAATATTGGAGAAACATTTGCAGGGGTAGAATTTGCAAAGGGTATAGAGTTAAGTGACAAACTTACTTGGATAGCTGAAAATAGAGGGAATATGACACGGGCAGCACTCAAGTGGATTTTAGAACACGATGCAATTTCTTGTGTAATACCTGGATTTAAAAGCGTTGCTCAAGTAGAAGATAACTTGCAAACTGTAAACGTAGAAAGTTTTACGGAAAAGGAAATGACCAAATTGGCGAAATTTTACAAGGATGAAGTGCAACGGGAAATTAGAGGGGCGTATTGAGTTTGTAATGAGGCTGTAAAAAGCGTCTATGCTTGTTTCAGCAGAAACTTTTACTAATACATTGGTTATCACAAAAATGCCAAAGGGAAAATTCCTTAGGCATTTTTACATTACTTTGTTTTACTGGAACTGCATCATATTTATGTTTATGTGTAGTTGCAAAAACGGAATCATCTAATTGCAAGGCGTATGTAAGTATTAATGTGGTACTATTAATTTTGACATAATAATCTAAAGTAAAATGTTTTTCGAAAAAGGTAAAGAGGTGCTTTGATGATCAATCAATTACGTAAAATTTATTCTTCACTTCTTGTATATTCTGAGAGAAAGGATAACCTAGACCGTACATATAAGTGGTTTGTGACAGACGACAATGAAATTATTGGTATTAGTGAAGAAGAATTAACTTCCAAAGATTTATCATTATTAACTACTTTCTTATTACCATATAATATAAACTTACCATTACCTACCGCTGAAGAACAAAAGTGGAGAAACACAGTTCATTCGACTGAAGTAAATCCTAACTTTGAAATTAAAAATCCCTATCGCTTTATTTACTTTTCAATCAAAAAAAATCAAATTGACCCAATTATATTTAAAGATGCCATTCATGAACTATTTGCAAATCCAGTTCCTATTCTATGGGAAAATGGACATGAAGGGATTATCATAGAAGAACAGACAGTCTATGAAGATAGCATCTCTTTTGAAGAGATTAAAGATATACTCATGAGCGATTTATATGTGAAAATCAACTTCTTTATAGGATCTTATAAAGACGGTTTGGAGGACATCGCTCAGTATTATCACTCATTAATAAATGCGGCTAAGAAAGTATTTATATATACGAATAAGACAGTAGTAACGTATATTGATGCTGTGCCCTATCTACTTATCAATCAAACAGAATCAGATTTACGTTCCGATATTGGCAAAACTATTTTACAAGAATACATAAACGATGAAGAAACACTGAAAATGATTGAAACGTTTCTTCAATGTAATTTAAATATATCGGAGACTGCAAAAGTATTACATATGCACCGAAATAGCCTACAATATCGGTTGGATCGTTTTTTTGAAAAGACGGGGATTGATGTCCGACAATTTCATCATGCAATGACAGTTTACCTGGCACTTTTAGCCAGAAAGTAACTCCATTTGTTCGGAAACACCGTTCATAGTAAATATGCACGAATACTGTCCAGATCTTTGTGCATATTCACCATTACTCAAATAGTGTAAATATTGTATTCTATTAATAGTAGATGAAAGCACTTACATACACTGGAGGGAATAAAATGGCAGACTTGAAATTGGTAAATATAAGAAAAGTATATGATAAAGATGTTGTTTCCGTTAAAGATTTTAGTTTGGAAATTAGAGATAAAGAATTTTTAGTATTAGTTGGTCCATCAGGTTGTGGAAAATCAACAACACTTAGAATGATTGCTGGTTTGGAAGAAATATCAGGAGGCGATCTTTTCATCGGGGGTAAAAGAGTGAACGATGTCCCACCAAAAGATCGTGACATTGCTATGGTTTTCCAAAACTATGCATTATATCCACATATGGACGTTTACAATAATATGGCATTTGGTTTGAAGCTACGTAAATTTAAAAAAGATGAAATAAAAAAACGTGTTGATAATGCGGCTAAAATTTTGGGACTTGAGGACCTCTTAAATCGTAAACCAAAGGCACTTTCAGGTGGACAGCGTCAACGTGTTGCTTTAGGACGTGCTATTGTACGTGATGCCGAAGTATTCTTAATGGATGAGCCATTATCTAACTTAGATGCTAAGTTACGCGTACAAATGCGTGCGGAGATTCAAAAGTTGCACAGGCGCCTGCAAACAACAACTGTTTATGTAACCCATGACCAAACGGAAGCGATGACAATGGCCACGCGGCTCGTAGTAATGAAGGATGGATTTATTCAGCAAGTAGGAGCCCCTAAAGAAGTTTACGATGAACCTAACAATGTTTTTGTTGGTGGTTTTATTGGTTCTCCAGCAATGAACTTCTTAAACGGTAAACTAGAAGAGAATCATTTTGTCATGGGAGATGTAAAGGTTCTGGTACCCGAGGGTAAAATGAAATATCTTCGCGAGCAAAACTATATTGGTAAAGATATCATTCTAGGAGTTCGTCCAGAAGATATTCATGATGAACCGTTATTCCTTGATTTTTCTCCTGAAACAAAAATCAGGGCTTCGATTGAAGTTGCTGAATTAATGGGAGCCGAGATTATACTTTATTCTAAAGTAAATGACCAAGACTTTGTTGCACGTGTAGATGCGCGTTTCAATGTTGTGGCTGGAGAAACAATCGACTTAGCATTTGACCTTAATAAAGCACACTTTTTCGATAGCGAATCAGAATTACGAATTAAATAAGATTAAAAAGTAAAGCCACTAAGGGAATTAATTTTCCTTTAGTGGCTTTGTATTTGGATTCTTTGATGTTGAAAATGGTTGCCAAACACCACCTATATATCTATTTAACATCTTATCTACAAACACTACTTATTGTCGATCATAAAACTCATCTACCGGAACAAATAAACCGACTTTTCCATGTGTTTCATGATCTAACGTGGCGAAAACAATGCCAATCACCAGCCCCTTGCTATTAAATACGGGGCTACCGCTATTACCTCGATAAACCGGTGCCTTCATCATAACGACAGGTACATCCCAATCTGGTAGCTGGATATAATCAATTATCGTACCTTCATTTGCAATGCCCTTAAAACTTAAAGGATTACCAATAAAGTTTATGGCTTCATTAGCTGTAAAAGTCGTTTTTTCAGCGAGTTCTAAATGGGGTAGGTCTTGTCCATTGACTTTTAATACAGCAAGATCGACTGATGGATAGGTATATACAACTTCTGCCGTAAAACGTCCTTCTACTGGGAAAAAGACATTTACTGTGTCGGTTCCTTCGACAACATGATAGTTTGTTAGAATAGTTCCGTCACTCGAAATGGAGAAACCTGTGCCTTTGCTTTCAGCGGATTGAATAACAACAACAGATTTCTTATAGGTAGCAATGTTTTCTTGCTTCGATAATTTTGAGGAAGTTTGTAAGAATTCAATGGCTGGTATTGAATACACTTCAAAAATGATCGCAAATGTGTTGAAAACCATCACAATGGAGATAAGCCAAAATAGCCATGTTGGAAATGGGCGTTTCGTTTTGGGGTTTGTTTTTTCTTGCGCCTCTCTATAAAGGACCTCCTGTTGTGCTTCTAATACCAGTGCTTGTAGCTCTTCATCATCAATTTCCTCATTTGAATCAACGTCTTTTAAATCAGGCGGTTGTTTTTCATTCGAATTCATGCACGCACACCCTAACTATTAAATACATTTCGTTATAGTTCATTATAGCAAAGGAAAGAATACAACGTTTTTTCTTTTATTTGTTTGTCATCATTTATTAAGTCAGAACATATAATGAATGGTTCAATGACATTTAGATGGAAGAATGAATATTGTCCAAGCGTATTTTTCTTACACAATTATTTAGTAAAAGGGGAATGAGATATGAGCAGAGAAAAGCAGAGAATGTTGGTCCTTTCTATAGCATTAGCACTTGGGATTGGCGGAGTGATGCCATCTTATACTTTCGCAGCGGTGGAACAAGCTGGATCACACTTTCAAATTGGACAGATTGTCAAAGGGACAGTCGTTGAAAATTGGGGTAATGAAATAATCGTTAAAGGTGATAGCGGTGAACGCTACCATGTAGGATTGCATACTTTTACTGAGGAGAAAATCCAGGCGATGAATTTCTCAGTTGGAGCTTTGGTGCAAATCGAAGGAGAAGTCCTGGAAAGCATTGCGGATTTTTATAGCTTTGACTACTTTGTTAAAAATCTACCGCTCGGGGTGACAAAAGATGAAATTAAAAAGCTTGAACTTCTTTACAATGAGGTAATGACTTTAGAAAAGGATGAGTTATGGGAGGAGGCAGGAGAACTATGGGTGCAAATTAATCGAATAACCAATCCATATTATCTTGCAAATTGGGAGCCTGAAGCATTTGACGTCTATATAAGTATGTTTGAATATCCATTTACGTCTAATGACCTGCTGCAAATGGAAGAACTATATTATCAATGGGTTTCACTTGCAAAAAGTGGGGCGGAGATAGAATCTGGCGTTAAATTAGATCAGTTTTTTGAAATTGTCAATACTTATTATGTAGAGCCCACATTTGAAGAGTATATTATAGATTTAGGTACGACTATTTCCAAAACAGATTTTCCGGTGATAAAGAAATTATATGAGGATGCTCGCCAGGCTAGTAGTGATGGAGACGATCAACTGGCGATGGATAAATGGGAGGCATTTGACTCCGTGATGCGACCGTATTATCGCGCTGCCAATCCAATGCCCACATTTGATGAACAAATGGCTTATTATGATTTCGAAGTATCTAAGGAAAATCTTTCTAAACTACAAAAAATTTATACTGGCATCATTGACTTGGAGCTTAATGGTAAATATGATGAAGTAGATAGTCAATGGGAGTCATTTTATAGCATTTTGGAGCCGTATTTCTCAATGAATGTAAATATCCCATTCCGTGCCACACAAGTCATAATCAACGGCGAGACTTTTCAAAGATAAAACGTATGTTAAAATGTCTATCGTTTCGGTAGGCATTTTTGTGTTGTCTTAAATATAACGTAAATATTTCTAAAGCATTGAAAATTAGTTTTAGGTAGACGTCTGTGTAAAGCTACTCAGTCAATACACCCTAATTTCACTACAGCTTCCAATTGCTAGCCTGAATAACTTATGACAAGTAAGAGCATATTGATAAGTAAATTACATTTTCACCGCCGATAAACGCATTTAATAATTTACTCTTTAAATGCATTTATCATTGAAAGTAAATGAATATCTTCATTTTATGTAGAAATTCATAGGAGGACCTCCATGAAAAGTATTGTCAGGGTAACCAAAGTAGAAATAACTAATTTGAAAAACGTTAAAAATGGTGAGTTTCACACAAATTCAACTTTCAATACATTGGAGAAAGCTGATGTCATAGGGTTTTATGGTCAAAATGGTTCTGGGAAAACTGCGGCAGTGGAAGCGTTCAATCTGTTAAAGACTTTATTATCAGCCAATTATAATGCTCCACTTCCCAAGCTCACATCTAATTTGCTATATTTTAATGAAAAGACTATTCGTTTATTGTTTCAATTTATTGTTGAAAATCAATTCGGTGAATTCTACGTTAACTATTCAGTTTCTTTGACGGCGGGAAAAGGAAGGTATCAAGTTGTCGAAGAACAAGTAGTATATCGAGAAAATAAGGAAAATGAGCCATTCAAAGTTCTAATTTCGAAAACTGTTAAAGGATTAACGATAGGAGCTAATGAATCACATGAAATGAATGAATCTGCAAGGGTCTCAGTCATAGTAGCCAATAGAATGGCCACTAGTAACTCAACTTCTTTTGTATTTCGAGAAGAGTTAAAGGAAGTATATGAAGAGCATTTAGAAGAAACTGAAATTGAAATCATGAAAAGTCTTTCAGATGACCTTAATCGTGATTTACACATCATTGATACGATTCAATATGGTTTATTAGTTGCCAATCTTGTTATGCCTTTTAGTGTTCATTTGGAAAGAAAGCGTGGACATATACCCTATGAGATGGCGGACACAATGGTGTTACCACTGGACTTATTTAAAACGATTGACCAAGTGGTTAGTCAGACGAATATTGTCTTGCAGACCATTATCCCAGGCCTTCTAATAAAGATAAGGCAAATTAATAAGCAGAAGTTGAGTGATGGCAGTGAAGGGGTTCGCTTTGAGTTTCTATCAAAACAAGGGGAGATTGAACTTCCTTTACGAAGTGAATCGGAAGGTACATTGAAAATTATTTCTATCTTAAGTACTCTTATTGCAGTTTATAATAATCCGAACGCTTGTGTTGTAATTGATGAGCTCGATGCAGGGATTTTTGAATACTTACTTGGCGAAATATTAGAAGTTCTGAACGAAAATGCACAAGGTCAACTTTTTTTCACTTCTCATAATTTAAGAATATTAGAAGTGCTTCCAATTAGAAACTTATGGTTTACGACTCTTAACGAAGAGGATAGATACCAACAATTAAAAGGGGTTGAAAGGCTAAGCAATGCACGGGATATCTATCTACGTGCAGTGCAACTGGGCGGTCAAGACGAAGAAGTCTATGCAGAAACAAATTTATATGATATTAAAACGGCATTCCGAAAAGCTGGGATTATACATGACAAATACTAAAAAGAAGGTCGTGTTATTACTTGTCGAGGGAAGCTGCGAAGAGGTATTGCTATACAATCGGTTACGCAGTCTTTTCGAGCAGCATAATATACGTTTCCATATTCAGCACGGCGATATTTTATATGACTTGGACAGGCCGGAAGAACCTATCAAGTCTGTGATTGGAAATGCAGTAAATGAATTTATGATAAAAAGTAAATTTCGTCCTGAAGATGTATTCTGTGTGTTGCATATTATTGATATGGATGGCTGTTTCATCCCAGAAGATGCAATTGTTATTGATGACACCCAAAAAGAATTAACGCTTTACCACGAGGATCGAATAACTGTTCCGCATGAAAAACAAAAGCAACAAATAGCAGCTAGAAATATGGATAGAAGTACAAATATCAATATAATGAAGGCATTGGATAAGATAATTGCTGGTGAAATTGACTACCGTATGTATTACTTTTCAAGAAATTTGGAACATGTTCTATTCAAAGAACCCAATCCAGAAAAGGATAGGAAATTTCCAGAAGTAGAACGATTTATTGAGCAGTTGGAGATACCAATTGAAGACTTTTTACAGGGATCTATGCCATTGGTAGACGGTGCAGATTCTTATAAGGAAAGCTGGGAAAGGATTTCTGAAAGGACGGCTTCATTGCAAAAATATAGTAATGTGCCTTTGTTATTCGAATTTGTTAAATTACGGTCTGGCTTTCAGAGTCCCTAAAATAGCATATAGTCAGGTGTTAGTGTTCAGTTATAAGACAAAGAAAAAACCACTTTATTTCAAAAGTGGTTTCTTTTCTATGGCTTTCTATTTGATGTATTGACCTGCAACCTTACATGGAACGAATTAAAATATCTCTGACACTTTCTCGATCTAATTCTTTGTAAAGGCCAACCCCAGGTTTAATAAAAGTTTTATCGATAATTAATTCAATATCTTTGTCGTCAATCCCATAGTCGCTCAAACGATTGGGAGCATCGAGAGAATCCCAGAATGTACGAAGCGCTTTCGCTCCTTCTTTTGCGACTTCAATATCACTCTTGCCTTTATCAGAAATACCAAAAACGTTCATTGCCAACATTTTTACTCGGGATGGATCATCTTCAAGTACATGCTCTAACCAGTTTGGGAACAATATGGCCAGTCCTCCACCGTGTGGTATGTCATAAACAGCCGAAAGTGCATGTTCTATTCGATGAGACCCCCAGTCACCGCCATCTGTTCCATTCGACAATGTTTCATTAAATGCAGTTGTACTAATATACATCATCGTCTCACGATGTTCATAAGAAGTTAAGTCTTCAAGTAATTTTGGTGCAGTTCGAATCGCTGTTCGGAGTAGTGATTCAATGAATCCATCGATCATAGGCGTGTTTCTTGTACGATGGAAATAACTTTCAAGAGCATGAGACATACTATCGACAATTCCATATACTGTTTGTTTACGGGACACCGAGTACGTATAAGTCGGATCCAGGATTGAAAACTGCGGGAATACATGTGGCGAACCCCAACCAAGTTTATCCTTTGTGTCCCAGTTTGAAATAACAGATATCGGATTCATTTCAGAGCCAGTTGCCGCTAATGTAAGGACAGTTCCGATTGGGAGAGCTGATGTTATCGGAGCTTTTCGGGTAATTAAATCCCAAACATCTCCATCATACTTAGCTCCAACAGCAATAGCTTTCGTACAATCAATTGCACTTCCGCCACCGACGGCTAAAAGAATATCGATTTCCTCTGATTTGCAAATTTCAACGCCTCTATGCACCGTTGTTAAACGTGGATTTTGTTCCACACCAGGTAATTCAAATACCGTAGCTTCTGCTTTAGTGAGTTCTTTCATCACATCTTCATAGACACCATTTTGCTTAATACTGCCTCCACCATAAACTAGAAGGACTTTCTTATGAGCAACTTCTGTTGATAATTGACTAATTTGCCCCCTACCAAAATATAACTTCGTCGGGTTGTGTTGTGTAAATATATTCATCATTATTGCACCTCTTCTTAATAAAATCTTTCATCTCGCTGCAAAGGGGGATATGAGCCCCATTTAAAAAATTACAGTACGAACATTCTAGGTGGGATAACAGCTGAGAAAAGCCCTATTCGTTCAATTAATACTTTATCACGACTAGTGTTCAATCGTCGCAGATGCTGATCTAGGGTAAGGTATGTATCACTATATCTCCTATATATGTTAAGATAATGATGTCTGAAATATTGGACAATATTTTTCGGCTTGGCGACTAAAAAGATCCATCGAGCCTAAGTTCTTATTTTCTATCATAATTGAAGAGAAGAAAATCGTAACGATGTCCAATTCATTATCGAATTGCTTCATTAGATAGTTAGTGTAGCAGGGAATTAACCACCAAGCAAAGTGTATCAGTAGAGATTCAATCTCATTCAAGCTGATATACCGATTCAATTTCCTAGTTAGTTTCGGCAGTTGTCATTTAAATAATACTTTCGGGAGTGAACTACTTTTGGAGAATAATACGATATTTTTAATTGATCAAAAAGAGGGGTTAAGTCTAGAGTTCAGTAAACTGGTTTCTATGATGGATTATACTAGAGTTACAACGATTCGTGAAATCGAAAGTTTAACAGTTGAAGAATTGGATTTTCTTTATGGAGAAGAATCGAATTCAATCGGAATGTTGCTTGCTCATATGATATCGGTTGAAAAGGCATACCAAATCTTCACGTTCGAAAATCGAGATATTACAGATGATGATAGTAGTACGCTAAATCCAGGATTAGATTTAGGGAATAGTGCGCGAGATCAAATTAAAGGAAATAGCATTGATTTCTATTTGGAACAATTAGCTGAAACAAGGAACAAAACAATTGAAACGTTTAAAACATTGAAAGATGAATGGTTATTTGAACAAATGTCATTTTGGGATGGACTACCCACGAACAATTATTTTAAATGGTTTCATGTGTTTGAAGACGAACTAAATCATCGAGGTCAGATTCGAATTATAAAAAAGATGATAAATAAACCTAAAGGGCGATAAAGTGAAATAGGTGTCAAGTGACAGAATCTAACGCAAACAAGATTGTTGCAAATACTAGTTTAAAAGAGAGTAGAGAAGGGTTTCATTCGAAAAAAATGCAAATTGCAACTAAATATGTTGAATTAAAGAATCCCATTGAATTTACTGTGGCGCTCAATAATGAGAGAGGTGTGATTCGGGGTATGTAGAACGCTTGACGCCTCGCATCTAGTCTCACGGCTTCGGCTACCCCTTTGCCGCGCCTACGCTAGCGTTGTTCATTGTTGAAGAGAGTTATGATTCGGAGTGTATATGCCGAGGTTATAATGTGATTATTTTTTGATGGTGATTTAATTCAAGAAAGACGCACTAGAGATTGCAGGTCTCATTCCGGTAACGAAATGCTCTTTCTCACATAGTCCATCCAGCGAAGGTGCGTCTTCGTGGTAGCCGGAGCGATGAGACTGAAAGGGGTCTTCTTTCTGGCTTATCGCGGGAGGCATCCACAAAGCGTCGAAGCGGTATTGGCAGGAATTCTAATTTGCTCTATGTAGTGGGGCTTTTTCAGTGGCCACCCAAAAGCCTTTGTAAAGCGTATACGCCGTATTCATTTGTTCAACATATATAGTCGAAAAGCCTATCAACAGCGGAGTGAAATTATAGGACATTATCAACGAGCATGTGGTCAAAATGGTGCTGTCCCAGTCACTGACGAGTTGAAGCGGAAATACGATAGGCGACCAGCTTTTTAGATGAATTGAGGAATATGTACAGTGGAATTGAAACCCAATACATTATGATGAAAAACGGTTCAAGGGTATTATTCCTTGAACCGTTTTTATGTCCATATTAATCATTGTATCTTATTAGAAGTTTTTAGTATTTGTTGAAGTGCCTCCCCGATTGTACCAAATGTAAACTGAAAACCTTCCTTTTCTAATCGATCAGGAACAACCCAACGGCTTTTTAAAATCAATTCCGTTTCAGTGTTCATAAAGATGGCTCCCATTTCGAGCATCCATTTTGGCGAGGGTAATCCGATCTTTCGGTTCATCGTTTTTCGCAGTTGTGTCATGAATACTCGATTCGTGATCGGCTGGGGGGCTGAACAATTGAATATGCCATTCAATTGTTCGTTGCTTTGAAGAAATAAGATGACTCGAAACACATCTTCTATATGAATCCAACTAAACATTTGATTACCTGTTCCTTGTACTCCGCCGAGCCCAAAGCGCACGAGGTTGAGGTAGGGCTCCATCACTCCACCATCCTCACCGAGGACAATAGCAATTCTTAAAGCGACTTTCCTTGTTTGGGGTAGCTGAAAATCAAATAGGGATTTCTCCCAAGCTTGTGCTACTTCTACGGAGAATCCGGTTCCAATATCGCCACTAGCCTCCGTCATAGATCGATCCTCCGCATGTCGATAAATCGTAGCCGAGCTTGAATTGATCCATAATGGCGGTGGGTTTTTACAGGCTAGCAGAGCACTTCCAAGTATTTCTGTGGTCCCAGTTCTGGAGTCTAGGATTTCTTTTTTATTCTTCTCATTATAACGGCAGTTGACGGACTTCCCAGCAAGATTGATGAGCATCTCGGCACCTTCTAAGGCATCTACAATGCCTACGCTATCCGTCCAAAAAAGATGATGGGGTTGTCTTGAAATGATAATTACTTCATAGCCTATATTCGTAAACTTCTCTTCAAAGTATTGACCTATAAAACCCGTTCCACCAGCTATGACTATTTTCTTTTTCATATCATCCACTCGTTTCTTGTAGTTCTTCCTAATTGGACGATGCTTTGCTCAGTTATGTTGCAAAGTTAGATTTTGACTTAGAGAACCAAGCTCCCTTGTTGTTAGCATGAATTAAGCGACGAAAAATAATGAAACCAATGTTCTTATTGTGATACAATACATGCAAAGCATTTGCATAAGCAGGGGGAGTATGGCGTGTATCTTACCAATATCTGAATCAATATATTAAGGATTTCACTAGCTATATAGAAATCTATTTTCCCAGCTTAATTAGGAGGTAAATAGAATGATTTATGTAAAAGGAATTGTATCTTTTCTGTCCAACAGTAAATTACCAAAAACAAAAACATATATGAAAAACAAATTTGTAAGTATGAAAATTATTGAAATAACCGAGCGGTATTCAACTACTGAGGAAGAACAATCTGTAGTGATCACATGTAGTTTTACTGTTTCTATGGACGAAGACTATGTATGCAAATCACTTGAGGATTACAACGGAAAAGTTAAACCTTTTTTACAGAAACATATAAAAAGTTTAATTTATAGAGTAGAAATTCATCACTTAAATTATTTAAGGAACAGTGAAATGAAATCAACTGCTCGTATATCTTCATATTAATTAATCAAAAATTTCTTCTGATGTGTAAGCAATACTAATCGTTTAGTCCTATGACCGTTTAAATGTGTGAGATATGTATAATGAGCTCTGAAATAATCTGTGTAAATAAGGGAGGCAAAACGATGGTCCAAGCATTCGATACAGCAGAAAGTTACCAATGTCCTATTTGTAAAGGCAATAATAATTGCTGTAATTCAACAGAAAAATCTCTAGGTATATGTTGGTGTAGTGGAGAGTTCTTTCCGAAAGCAATTTTCGACCTAGTACCTTACGATCAATTGAGAAAATCATGCATATGTAAAAAATGTCTAGACGAGTTCGTAGGGTGATAGAAGAGAGGGGGTATAAAATATGTACGAACAAAAAATGAAGGCAACAGACAATGATGTTATTGAATTTATTGAGAATGTAGAAAATCCGAAAAAACGTGCAGATGCTTACACGCTACTCGATATATTTAAAGAGACGACTGGCTTTGAAGCAAAAATGTGGGGACCAAGCATTATTGGTTTTGGATCGTATCATTATGTATACAAAACGGGCCACGAAGGTGACGCACCTTTGGCAGGTTTCTCTCCGCGAAAAGCAAAAACTAGTTTGTATTTTGCACCCGGAGATAGCGAACGTGATGCATTGTTGGCGACATTTGGAAAACACACTTCTGGCAAAGCATGTGTGTACATTAATAAAGTCGATGATATCGATACGAACGTATTAAAAGAGTTAATTACTCAATCGGTTACGTTTTTGCAAACACAATATCCGGAGAATTAATTACGATTTATCAGCAGATAGATATGCGTTGACCATTAACTAGATCGAGAACTATTAATTCTGACAATAAAGCAGAGCTATGCGTATACTTAGTTCCATCAAGCACACACATGGCAACAATAGAAGTGACAAAATAGCGTTTACATTCAATTGCTTAACGAATGTAAACGCTTTATTATTGGTAGTAATCAAACAGTTGTCGCTTTATAAAAAAGGAAGGGAGTGTATGTTTATGGAAAATGAACAGCAAACAAATTCAGGATTCAAAATGAAAGTCCAACGTTTTGGAAGTTTTTTAAGTGGGATGATCATGCCGAATATCGGTGCATTTATTGCTTGGGGGATTATTACAGCATTATTTATTCCAACGGGTTGGATTCCGAACGCAAGCTTTAGTGAACTGGTAGATCCTATGATTTATTACTTATTACCAATTTTAATCGGTTTTACAGGTGGCCGTCTTGTCCATGATATTCGTGGGGGAGTCGTTGGGGCAATTGTCACAATGGGGGTTATTGTTGGAGCGCCAGATGCTCCAATGTTCCTCGGTGCAATGATTGTAGGACCTTTAGGTGGATGGTCCATTAAACAATTTGATAAATTAGTTGAAGGAAAAATAAAATCAGGTTTTGAAATGCTTGTCAATAACTTTTCATCAGGTATTATTGGCTTCATTTTAGCTTTAGTTGCTTTTAAAGGAATTGGCCCAGTTGTAGAGGCGTTGAATAAAGCTCTTGGAGCAGGTGTGCAAGCGATTGTCGATGCGAATTTATTGCCAATTGCTAGCATATTGATAGAGCCAGCAAAAGTGTTGTTTTTAAATAATGCTATTAACCATGGTGTGTTAAGTCCGATTGGGCTTGAGCAAGCTACACAAACAGGTAAATCAATTCTCTTTCTATTAGAGGCCAATCCAGGACCCGGTCTCGGGATATTACTTGCGTATATGATTTTTGGTAAAGGGATGGCGAAGCAAACGGCATCGGGGGCAGGAATCATTCATTTCCTCGGGGGGATTCATGAAATTTATTTCCCGTACATTTTAATGAGACCATTGCTATTGGTTGCTGCCATTGCAGGAGGCGCTACGGGCGTATTTACATTTCAATTATTGGGAGGCGGCTTGGTTGCCACGGCATCGCCAGGTAGTATTTTTGCCATCCTTGCCATGACGCCAAAAGGTGGCTTTGTAGCTGTTATCGCGGGCGTGCTCTTTGCAACAGTTGTGTCATTCATTGTAGCATCGATTATCTTAAAAACAGGCAAGGAAACTGAAGAGGATGACTTGTTAAAAGCTACGGAAAAAACGTCTGCGTTAAAAGGTAAAGAGAGCCGTGCAGCAGACTTTATGCAACAATCGATTGCTGAAGAAGCTGTTCAAGAAGTGTCATTTGCAAATGTCGAAAGTATTATTTTTGCATGTGATGCGGGCATGGGTTCCAGCGCAATGGGTGCCTCAATTTTGAGGAATAAAGTGAAAAAAGCTGATATTGATGTTGCGGTTTCGAATATGGCTATCAGTAACTTACCGCCTGATGCGGAAGTAGTAATCACTCATAAAGATTTAACTGAACGTGCGAAAGCAAAATCACCAAACGCATATCATATTTCTGTCGAAAACTTTTTAAATAGTCCGAGATACGATGAACTTCTTGAAAAACTGAAAAAGTAATGAGTGTACACTTAAACTCAGCCTAATTCGAAAGAAATTAGGCTGAGTTTTACCAATGATTATAGAGCATTTCAGTGGGGTGTTTAACGTGGATATTTCAGCTCGGGAAAAAGTTATCTTGGATGAATTGATCAACAGAAGTGAAGAAGTAACAATTAAAGAGTTATCGGAGAAAATAGCAGTCAGCCCTCGGACCATTCACCGCGATTTGAATACGATAGAAAAGTTATTGCGTCCATACAACCTTGAACTTATAAGGAAAACTGGGGTTGGCATTCAGATTCTAGGGGAAGAAACAAATAAGGAAATATTAAAAAAAAAGCTAAACACTTTCTCCTCTCGCGAGTATACATTGGACGAAAGGCGAACAATGATTCTTTGCACATTATATGAATCAACAGAACCTGTGAAGCTGTTTGCGCTCGCCAATGAACTAGGAGTGGCGATTGCAACGATTAGTTCAGATTTACTAAAGCTAGAGGAACAATTAAAACCCTTTCAACTTTTAATAGTGAAAAAAAGAGGGTATGGAATTAAAATAAGCGGATCCGAAAAAGCAAAACGAAGAGCAATGAGTTACGTGATTGCCAAGACTTTAAAAGAAGACGAGTTGTTTTCATTTATTAAAGAACGTATCCAGAAGAAGTCTGGGAATCACGAAAGTTCTATATCCAAACGGTTATTACATCTTGTTGATAGGAAAAAATTACTTGTTATTGAAGATGTCATGCAACAATTAAATCGAGTACTCCCATTTCCAATTACGGACAATGCTTATGTCGGACTCATCGTTCATTTAACTTTGGCAATTGAACGTATTATGTTAGGTGAAAACATTCAGATGGATACGATATATTTGGAGCAGTTAACAAAGGAACCGGAATACCATATTGCACACGAAATTATCACTAAATTAGCGACCCGTTTCCAGATTGATATCCCTAATGCTGAGATTGGATATATTACGATGCATCTTCAAGGAGCTAAGCTTCGTCATAATGAAGGACAATTACTTGAAGCTTCCAATTTGGAAACGTTCATGCAAGCGAAGAAACTGATTCAGTACATGGAAGATGCTACGGGTGAAGATTTGAAGGATAACGCGCCCCTCTTAGAAGGTCTTGTTACACATTTGAAGCCTGCGATTTATCGAATTCGACAGAATATGGGTATCACCAATCCATTGTTGAAAAATATTCGTAAAGACTATGAAGAACTGTTTCAACTAGTTAAGGATGCAGTAGGAGAAGTATTTCCAGAATTACGAGTTCCCGATGAAGAGACAGGTTACTTAGTTATGCACTTCGGATCTGTTTTACTTGGCTTGAGGGGCGAAAAGGACTTAAAAGCCTATATTGTTTGTTCTAGTGGCATTGGAACATCGAAAATGCTTGTATCGCGACTTCAACGGGTAATACCAGAAATTGCAGAAGTAGTGAATGTATCTCTATTTGAATTGAATGAACTTCAAATCTCAGATAGAGACTTAATTATTTCCACTATTTACTTACAAGATTTTACTAAGGAATATATGATCGTCAGTCCGTTTATGACACAAGAAGAAATTAAGCAAGTTCAGCTGTATGCAAGAAGGCAGATGCTGATAAAAAAACCGGTTGCCTTGTTAAATCGCGTTCGTTCAAGCGTTGATGAAATAATTAACAGAATGAAAAATATCCAATTATACACGGAAACTATAGCCGAGTTATTATCGGGTTTTCAGCATTCATCACAAAATGAATATATGTCGATAAAAAAGTGTATACGGGTAGCATGCCATCAATTGGAAAAACAAAAAATTATAAAAGATGATGAAATTGTAGCAAATGCTCTATTTGCAAGAGAAGCTCTTGGTGGGATAGGAATACCTGAAACAAAGCTCGCTTTATTTCACACCCGTCATGAACAAGTTCTAAAGCCTTCTTTTACGATTCAAACACTCAAAGACCCAATCGTTATGACAGCAATGGACGGAACTGATAGCGAAGTCAAGCATTTATTACTGTTGTTAGCCCCCCATCAATACCATAAGCAGGGTTTAGAAGTACTGAGTTTCATTAGTGCACTAATTATCGAAAACGAAAAAAGTGTCGAATTGTTTGAATCCAATCAGGGGACGCTTATCCATTCTTATTTGGCACAGAAATTTGAGCAGTTCATAGATGAAAAAATAAATTGACTAGAGGAGTTTTTATAATGACATTACCAATTTTATCAATCGAAAACATTGTGTTGAATCAAGTACTGGCAACAAAAGAAGAAGCAATCCGCTTAACAGGGAAAATCCTTTTTGACAGAGGCTATGTTCAGTCAAGTTATATAGAAAAAATGCTTCAACGTGAAGAAATGACATCTACGTACATGGGCAATTTTGTAGCCATTCCACATGGTACAGACGATGCAAAACAAGAAGTGAAGGAGTCAGGTATTGCGATTATTCAAGTGCCTGGGGGTGTGGATTTCGGAGATGGGAATATCGTGAAATTGATCTTTGGGATTGCTGGAAAAGGGGATGAGCATTTAGAAATCCTGTCGAATATTGCAATCGTAGTTTCTGATGAAGAAAATGTAGAAGCAATTGTGTATGCATCATCTAAAGATGAAGTCTTATCCTTCTTTGAAGGAGTGAACTAACATGATCGCTGTTCATTTTGGCGCTGGAAATATAGGAAGAGGTTTCATTGGAAACTTATTGTATCAATCCGGATTTGAAACATGCTTTGTAGATGTGAACAGCGAGCTTGTTAATTTGATAAACGAAAAAAAACAATACCGTGTTGAACTTGCAAATGAAGCTCACGAAGGACTACTTGTGAAAAATGTTCGGGCTATTAATAGTGCGACGAATCCGGAATTAGTAATCGAAACAATTGCCAAAGCCGATCTTGTTACAGCGGCGGTTGGGCCGAATGTATTGCCCTTTATCGCGGGATTACTTGCTGATGGACTTAAGGAGCGTCTCATTCAAACGGGACAACCGTTAACAATCATCGCTTGTGAAAATATGATTGGTGGAAGTGCTTTTCTAAAAGAAAAAGTATATGAAAAGTTAACTGAAGACGAAAAATCCCAATTCGATAACTGTTTTAGCTTTCCGAATGCAGCGGTAGATCGGATTGTTCCTAACCAGATAAATGAAGACAAGACAGCGGTTCAAGTGGAGCCTTTTTATGAATGGGTAGTTGAGGAATCAGAGATCATTGGTGAAAATCCGCCTGTTAAAGGGATTACGTTCGTTAAAGATTTGGAACCATATATTGAAAGGAAATTATATACGGTAAATACAGGCCATGCTGCCGTTGCTTACTTTGGTTATTTGGCAGGTATCAGGAGAATGGACGAAGCACTTGCGAGTGAAGAAATCAAAACTATGACTGAGAATGTCTTGCAAGAAACCGGTAAATTACTCATTGCTAAATATCAATTTAATGAGCAAGAGCATGGCGATTATATACAAAAAATTATGGGGCGTTTTGCAAATCCCTTTATATCTGATGATGTAACACGAGTGGGTCGTTCACCTTTACGTAAACTCAAATTCAATGATAGGCTGGTCGGCCCAGCAACTCAATACGTGGAGTTGTTTGACGAGACACCGACTTTCTTGGCGCTGGGAATTGCAGCAGCATTGCGTTATGATTATTTGGAAGATCCCGAAGCAAAGCTCATTCAAGAAACAATTCAGCGGCAAGGTGTTCGTCATGCAATTGAAACATTTACTGGTTTGAAGGCTGGAACAGCTCTATTTACAGCGATTGAAGAGGGATATCAAAAACTTAAGGGAAATTAAATTACAGTAATGACATAATTGAATGATGGCTGAAAGTATAAGGAGTTGTCATCTATATAAAAAGAAGCTCATTTGCATGCAGATGAGCTTCTTTTTATATAAGAAAAAATGAAGTTAAAATCGATCTTGTTTTGTCAGGTAGAGATGGATTAGCTGCTTAAGCATTTAGAATTTGAGATGGCTATCCATGTTTTCGAGATTACTTGCGGCAGTGATAATCATCCACTTACAACTTTTTCTAAGGGCTTAAGTGCGGGTTTTTCGCCTTCCACTTGAACTTTTCTAATATCAACTCTGATTAATATGGAAATAACGAATGCAACTACAAACAAACCAGCGAAATAGAGCAAGCTGCTTTCGTAACTACCCGTCATATCTTTCATCCATGCAGCGAACATAGGCCCAGCAAGACCAGCTGCCGACCAAGCAGTTAGTATATAACCGTGGATTGCACCAAGCTGTTTCGTTCCGAAAATGTCGGCAATGTATGCGGGAATGGATGCGAAACCACCGCCATAGCATGTGTAAATGACTGCGAGCATAATTTGAAATAGCAGTGCATTTGTTGTGAAAGGCAATAGTGCAAACAAAAAGATTTGGATTACAAAAAATGTGGTATATGTGTTTTGTCTACCTATATAATCAGAAGTAGCCGCCCAGCCAAGTCTGCCGGCTCCATTAAAGATACCGAGGACCCCGACGAGTGCTGCAGCCTGTATAGTTGTCATACCGATACTGTCAATTGCGAGTGGTTTTGCGGCTGATAATATACCAATGCCACATGTGACATTAATAAAGAGCATTAGCCATAAATAGTAAAAACGTTTGGTTTTCACTGCTTCATTCGCTGTCAATTGTGCCAAGTCTCTCTTTTGTTCGATTTTTCCTGCTTTAACTTTTTCAATAAATCCAGCGGGTGCCCAGCCTTCTTCAGGCTTTTCAAGATATAAAGAGGATAAAATCATAACTAAAAAGTAAGAAACACCCAAAATAAAGAATGTGTTTTTTAGCCCAACAGAAGTAATAAGCGCTTCCATAATTGGGCTACTAATAGCTGCAGCAAAACCGAATCCCATAATGGCAAGACCGGTCGCAAGTCCACGGCGGTCAGGGAACCATTTTACAAGAGTGGAAACTGGCGCAATGTAACCAACGCCAAGCCCAATCCCACCCAGTACCCCATAAAATAAATATAGTAATGGAAGCGAGGAAGCGCTTACAGCAAACCCGGAACCAATTACACCCGAGCCAAAACAAATAGCTGCCATGATTCCCGCTTTCCTTGGCCCATATTTCTCCACGAAGTGACCAAGAAATGCTGCAGACAGCCCCAAAAATAGAATGGCGATACTGAATGTGAGTTGTACTTGACTTGTGGACCAACCAAACTGATCGATTAATGGATTTGTAAAATTGCTCCAAGCATATACGGAGCCGATAGAAATATGAATACCAACTGCGGATGCGGCAATCAACCACCTGTTCTTCGTTTTACTCCCCTTCAAACCTTTTCCCCCTTTATGAAAATATGAAATTAAACAGATATAAACCTGTAATCCCCAAAGGTAATTTCGAGCAGCTGAGCCCCTATATTTAAATAGCCTTTTATTTACATGAAAGATGTATAATGTGTTAATGTTAGACATTTCAGTCATCTTAGCATTCATTGCCAATTTTGTCACGAATGTTTTTTTAGTGTTGAAAAATATTGTTGTTTTCTTCGATAATGATCCGATCCGGGTGAGTGTACAGATTGAATGAATTTTGCCGTATAAATCCGACTGTAGTAATTCCGAGTTCTTCTGCGAGTGTCAATGCCAATTCAGTAGGGGCTGATTTTGAAAGTACAATTTCACAGCCGATTTTTGCCACTTTCAATAAAATCTCCGATGAGATACGGCCACTAAACACAATTATTTTGTCTTTTACTGAAATAGTATTTCTTAAACAATGACCGTAAATTTTATCTAAAGCATTATGTCTGCCAATATCCATCCTTGACAGCACAATGCCAGTAGGATCACAGAGTGCTGCATTATGGACACCTCCAGTTTTATGAAACATGTCTGCTGATTGATCCATTTGCTCCATCAGAAAAAAGCAATCTTCCGGGGTAAGCGTTACATGGGTTCCTGTCATTCTTTTCACTGTTAATGCATCGTTAGCAAACACAAAACCTTGTCGGCTCATGCCGCAACAGGAGGTGATGTAGCGTTTGTTCAGCAATTTTTCGTAAAAAGGATACATCTTGTCCGTTTTGATATGGACAATACCCAATTCTTCCTGTAGAGAAATGTCTTTGATATCTTCATACTTTGGGATGACACCTTCAGATGCCAAAAAACCGACCGCCATGTCTTCGATGTACTCAGGCGAGCAAACGATTGTTGCAAATTCTTGGTCATTGATTTTGATAGTGACGGGGTGTTCGACTACAATTTGGTCTTCCTTTTTCGAGAAATATCCGTTTGAGTATCGAAAAACAGTCCGTTTCTTATCTTGTTCCATCTACTTTCCCCCCTTGTGTTCAATTTGCCGGTCGAAAAGAAATACGGAAATTGCAATGTCCTCTTCCAATTTGATGTCCGAGAAAAGGTGGACAAATTTAGCCCCGACGAGTTCTTCCATGCCATCGGGTGGTGCTTTTTGATAGACATCTTGAATCATTCTAGTTCTTGCAGCATGGATCATTTCTTTTCCTTCTGGTGTACTGGCAATAAATTTTTCAGTTGGAGTCAAGTTCCCGTAGAGTGTTGAAATAATCATATTATCAACAAAAACCGTGTGGATTCTTTCAGGTCCCTTCCCGAATAAGTCTTTGCGTAGCTTTCTGATAATATCATTAAAATCATGTATTCTTTTTAACATGTATTTATTCCTCCTCCGTGGTAAAAGAAAATAGTTCAAAAGCTGAAAAATAGATTGTTTATTCTTTCAACTTAAAATATACTAGTGTCTAAGAGGTGTTACAGTATGAACTGCTGTGGCATTATCGAACGTTAAATAGAAATATGGATTGGTAGTTTAACATGTCCTGTTAGAAGACTATTCCACTATGAAAGTGCACTTGTCAAGTCGGTGTATTTTTTCATGGTGGTTTTTTATTTATAAAAAAGGAGGCGCATACATGCCAATCAAGATTAACGGTTCCAATTATGACTTCGTGGAAGGCAAGACGATCCTTGAGGTGATCAATCAGTATCAAATTGATCATCCGCAAATATGTTACTTACCTGAAGTGGACCCAATTGAGACATGTGATACGTGTATCTTGGAAGTAGATGGCCGTCTAATGCGTGCTTGTTCAACAAAAGCTGTCTCTGGAATGAGCGTAGAGCTGGCTTCAACTCGTGCTAAAGAAGCGCAGACGGAGGCAATGGATCGAATTCTAGAAAATCACCTTTTGTATTGTACAGTGTGTGACAACAATAATGGCAACTGTAAAATACATAATACGGTGGATATGATGGAAATCGAACATCAAAAATATCCATATGAACCAAAATGCACACAGGAAAGTGTTGATTTTACACACCCATTTTACCGTTACGACCCAAATCAGTGCATTGCTTGCGGCCAGTGTGTTGAAGTATGCCAAAATTTACAGGTAAATGAAACCTTATCGATTGATTGGGAGAGGGACCGTCCAATTGTTCTGTGGGATGGGGGCGCGAAAATTAATGACTCATCTTGTGTAGGCTGCGGCCACTGTGTTACCGTATGCCCATGCAATGCACTAATGGAAAAATCAATGCTTGGTGAAGCCGGATTCATGACCGGGCTAAAAGAGGAAATCCTGACGCCGATGATTGAACTTGTCAAAGATGTTGAGCCCGGGTATAGCGGCATTATGGCCGTATCAGATGTTGAATCGGCGATGCGCGATACGAGGACGAAGAAAACGAAAACAGTATGTACATTCTGCGGTGTTGGGTGCTCATTTGAAGTGTGGACGAAAGATAGAAAAATTTTGAAAATCCAGCCCGTTTCAGATGCCCCAGTCAACGCGATTTCGACATGTATAAAAGGGAAATTCGGGTGGGATTTCGTCAACAGCGAGGAACGAATTACGACACCACTTATCCGAAAAGGCGATTCTTTTGTTGAAGCTACGTGGGAAGAAGCGCTTGACCTTGTTGCTTTGAAACTAGGTACAATAAAAAAAGAGTATGGAAAAGAAGCTGTTGGCATCATTTCATCTTCGAAGATTACAAATGAGGAAAACTATGTGATTCAAAAATTAGCACGTCAAGTATTTGAAACAAATAACGTTGATAACTGCTCACGCTATTGTCAGTCACCAGCGACAGACGGTCTATTCCGTACAGTAGGGATGGGCGGAGACGCTGGAACTATTAAAGACATAGCGAAGGCTGGTCTTGTCATTATTGTCGGGGCTAACCCAGCCGAAGGACATCCAGTTCTGGCCACTCGTGTGAAGCGTGCACATAAGCTGCACGGACAAAAATTGATTGTCGCCGATTTGCGAAAAAATGAAATGGCTGATCGCTCTGATATCTTTATAAGTCCGAAGCAGGGAACTGATCAAGTATGGCTCATGGCAGTGACAAAGTACATGATTGATAAAGGATGGCATGATCAGTCGTTTATTGATGAAAATGTCCATTACTTGGGTGAATTCAAAGAAGTTCTTGAGAAATATACACTCGACTATGCTGAAACAGTATGTGGTGTATCAAGGGATATGCTAATCAAGACAGCGGAAATGATTCGTGATGCAGACGGTACTTGTATTCTTTGGGGAATGGGTGTCACACAAAATACTGGTGGATCGGATACTTCCGCAGCAATCTCCAATTTGTTACTTGCGACAGGTAATTATCGACGTCCTGGTGCTGGGGCTTATCCACTACGTGGACATAATAACGTACAGGGTGCATGTGATATGGGATCGCTACCAGGATGGCTACCAGGCTATCAACACGTCACTGATGATAAAGCACGTCAAAAGTTCGAAAAGGCATACGGCGTGAAAATCCATGATAAGCCCGGACTTGATAATATTCAGATGCTCCATTCCGTCGATGCTGGAATCATGAAAGCCATGTATATAGTTGGTGAAGATATGGCGCTCGTCGATTCTAATGCGAACTATGTACACGATGTCATGTCTAAGCTAGACTTTCTCGTCGTGCAGGATATTTTCTTCTCAAGGACTGCGCAATATGCAGATGTCATTTTACCGGCGGTTCCATCACTTGAAAAAGACGGAACATTTACAAATACGGAAAGACGTGTGCAGCGTTTATACAAAGCACTTCCGGAATTGGGAGACGCACGGGCGGACTGGTGGATTGTACAGGAAATCGCTAACCGTCTCGGTGCAGAATGGAACTACAGTCATCCGAGTGAGATTTTTGCGGAAATGGCTAGCCTTTCACCGTTATTTAGTCAAGCTGATTATAGCGTAATGGAAGATTGGGACAGCTTCTTATGGGGCAGTTTGGATGGCGAAAGTACACCGCTGTTGTACGTGAACGGATTTAATTTCCCTGATAAAAAGGCTCGTTTTGCTCTGTCTGACTGGGTGGAACCTGTAGAGTTTCCCTTAGAATATGATCTCCACATCAATAACGGGCGTTTGCTAGAACATTTCCACGAAGGCAATATGACGAATAAATCGGATGGAATTCAGAAGAAAGTGCCGGAGGTTTTCGTTGAAGTTTCACCGGAACTTGCGAAAGAGCGTGGTGTGTTAAGCGGTTCCCTTGTACGCTTGATTTCGCCATATGGCGCTTTAAAATTACCAGCACTCGTAACGGACCGTGTAAAGAAAAATGAATTGTTCTTGCCGATGAACTCAGTTGAAAAAGAATCAGCCATTAATTTCCTAACCGGTCCTGCAGTCGATCAGCGCACGAATACACCAGCGTATAAACAGACGATGGTACGAATGGAAGTACTTCGAAAAGAAGGCGAAAACCCGTTGCCTAAGTCGAACCATCGTAATAAAGAGCGTCACCCACAAAATGGTGTTGAAGTGGGGCGGAAATGGGCTCGTCCAGGATATATACAATTAACTGAAGCTAAGAAAGAAAGGTGATATACGATGGCGGCACCAATTACTTCTATTAAATGGAACGAACTGACACCACAAGAAATCAAACAGAATAAACTGGGTGAGCTACAGTCATTAATTGCCGAACAAGACCAGGCACTCAATAAAATACTTGAAATTACTGGGGAGTTGGATGACGCAGGCGTCTTCGATGCACTGAAGGCGATGGTGAAAGCAAAGGATGATATCGCAAAAATTGCAGTAGACCAAGCATCACGTGACCCAGTAACCAATATTATCAACCATGTGCTATATGCAACTAGTGTGATTTCATCTATTGACCCTGATGTTACAGCGAAACTTGCTGCGAGCGTTAAAAGTGGATTGAATGAAGCTGAGCTTTATAGCGGTAATGGGCAAAAAGTAAGTATTTTTCAATTGATGACTGCATTAAATGATCCTGATACGAACCGTGCCGTGAAATTTGGACTAGATTTTCTGAAAGGGATGGGCAAAGGGTTAGAATAAGATAGCAAGTAGTAGAAGGTTCGAAAAAGTACCAGTAATACGTCTCGATTACACACAAATAAAATGAAATCAGCCATACATGTTAATGGCTGATTTCATTTTGTGTTACACAGTACTTAATTACGTCGATAACTCCATTGTTGGTATTGGAAGCGTATAAAGCAACCTATGCAAAAACCTAGGATTGCGATGAGTGCAGCTATGCCAACCATCGTCGTAGCGATATTAAATAATATAGTCCAATTCAATAAAAAGCTTACACATGCAACGAATAAAAATCCGACAGCCAACCATTGGTTAAATCGTAACTGCGCGTAGTCTTCTTGAATATATTGATTAGCTGGTTTAGCTAAAAAATGCTTAACAAGTACTAAAATCGGATGGAATCCCGTCAATAAACTTGAAAGATTTGCGATTAATGGAATGAGTAATATCCAAGCTGACTGTGTTAGAAGTGCAATAATTACAGTCAAAACAATCGTCCATTGATTTGCCATTACTAAAGGTTTTGGTATTGTTTTCACATTAAAACCTACTATTCTAATTGGATTTTATACTATTATATGTTATGGTGACCGGAATGTACATGAGTAAGAGGAATAAAAATAGTGTAAATGGACTTCTATAACTTCTTAGTGAAAAGTAGAAGCGATTTTTGGTATTTAGCTAAAATTGAAGTTCAAGGTTACCATGCATAAAAAAGAACTCAATTATATTTCGATTGACTTTAACTTGTGATTCTATTCAGTGTCTTGTATAAATATTCCATCTTCCTTTATTAGTTAAAATTTCAGGAATGAGATGAAGGTCGACTATCAGCTCTAGATGTACATAGCTGAAAAATGATTTTAGGAAATGATTACTGTATGAATGAATAAAAAAGCTTTTTTACTCGCGCTGTTTACAGTCATTGTATGGGGATCAGGTTCGCTGCTATACGTGCTAGTTTACTAGGTGGATATTCACTGAGCCATTTGATAAATACTCGCTTTTTAATAGCATCTAGCGTTTTCGTTATTTATGCCCTCTGGTCTGTAGTTAAATTCCTGTTACCCCTAAAAAAGAATATTCTAAAGATGGGTTTACTTGGTTGGATTGGGATTAGTATCTATCACTGGGGAGTTATATATAGAAGAAGTGACGGTGTCTGCAGGTGCCGCAGAAATGTTCATTGCTTCTGCAACAGCATTGATAGCTGTCATATTTCTGAAAGAGCGGTAAAGTACTCTCACGGGGATGTTTGTCGGGATTATCGAAATTGTTCTCATTACAGTTGGATCTAAGGGAACATCTTTCACTATTTCAAAAGGAGTTATTTTCGTTTTGAGCGCATCTATTGTAACATCTTTTTTCTTCGTTTTCCAAAAATCACTATTGAGATGTTATCGTCCCAATGAAATAACCACATACTTCACTTGGGGGGGAACTGCCATTCTTCATTTACTTCCCAGGTCTCTTACAAGGCATTCAGGGTGCTACAAATGAAGCTAATTTGTCGACTATTTATTTGGAGGTTTTCCGGAGGCAGCTGCTTATGTTACATGGGTTACGGAACTTTCATTGGGAGAGACGGGTTCAGTTGCAAGTATGTTATATGCTGAACCAGTTGTTGCCATTAATGTCGGCATTGCGAGTGATCCGATTTATGTAAATAAACACGTTATAAATTGTTAATTATTCAAGAAAATGAAAGACACCAGATTCCAAAACAGTCAGAATTGCTTTAGAATCTGGCGCTTTCCACAGTGCATGATACTAAGCTTGAACTAAATTATAAATAATCGAATACGTCGTCATTCAATCTCTTGGCACGAATGTTTTACAATCCGTTTCTTCACTACTTGTTGCTTTTTTTCCTTTTTGGCTGACTACGTAGATAGAATTCGCTTTACATTTGTTTCCGGGACCCCAGAATTTACAGTTACTCACTTCGCAAAGAATTTCTTGAGCCATAGTATCACACCTCCTTTTTATTATGATGAGCAAAAACAGAGGATTAATACTTTTTTCTTTTAAAAGCATCTATTAAGAAAACTATCATGATTTTAAAAAATGGGGTACAATTAAAAACATTGCTCAAGAGCGTAGTATGACCAATAATATTAACTATAGTAGTTGAATAAATGAATACCCTATATAAACTTACATGAGGGCACCTTACAAGGTGTAGCCGAAGTCCTAATGCTGCAGCGAAGCAAGTTAGCTTAGGGCGGGAAGTATCCTTAGCGATATAGTTAGTTCAATGGAGTTCTTTATTTCAACACATATAGCATGATTATCATTAGGAGCTGTTCGTAAATGTCTAGTAAAACAGAAGTTGAAATGAAATTGAAGCAACAGGGAAATCAAAGTGAAAATCGGGGGCGACTGTTAGTAAAATGTCCGGATAAACCTGGAATTGTATCGATGTTGTCGACATTTTTACTTAATCATGATTCGAATATCATTGAATCAAGTCAGTATTCGAATGATCCCGAAAAGGGAAACTTTTTTATTCGAATGGAATTTTACTGTGAAAATTTGAAAGAAAAGTCAGCGCAAATGGAAAGTGATTTTGAGGAAATTGCTACCAATCATTCTATGGATTACCACTTTGCTTACGAAAGTGAACGGAAGCGGACAGCTATTTTTGTTTCAAAAGAGCCACATTGTTTGATTGAACTTTTGTGGGAATGGCAAAATGGTGACTTGGACACAGATATTGTAGTCGTTGTAAGTAACCATGAGGACGCACGGGAGATGGTCGAATCTTTAGGAATTCCTTTTCACTATATTCCTGCCAATAAGGACATTCGGAAAAAAGTAGAAGAAGAACAGATTCGCCTAATGGAAGAATATAGTGTTGATTTACTAATTCTTGCTCGCTATATGCAAATTCTTTCGCCTGACTTTGTAAATCATTTTCAACATCGAATCATTAACATTCATCACTCTTTCTTGCCGGCGTTTATTGGAGCCCGACCATATGAACGGGCATATGATCGTGGTGTGAAACTGATAGGGGCTACTTCCCATTATGTAACAAACGATCTTGACGAAGGTCCAATAATTGAACAGGATATCGAGCGGGTAGATCATCGTGACGACGTAATAGATTTGAAGAAAATTGGAAGTCGAATTGAGCGACGTGTTCTTGCAAAAGCTGTAAAGTGGCACCTCGAAAATCGAATTATTGTTGAAGGTAACAAAACGATTGTGTTTCATTAATATGGGTTTTTGCGTTTGGTACAGATTTTAAATAGTTAAGGAATCTAGTTTCATAGCGCCTGGAATCGGTATGTAAGTCAATGTAACGACATAATAAATAAGGCCAATTTCTCAATTAAACACGAATGATTACAATGTCGTGTTTAGTAGAAACTGGTCCTTTTTATTTATTGAATTATTACTATGTGCACTGAAAAGATATGATTTTATCCAAGTCTATTCTCCATGGAAGCCATGCATAGCCATCCCATTTAAAACCCGTGGTTGTAATATAATCGATGTAAGTTGGATGAAACCAAAATGATGTTCGGTTTACGAGACTTAGGTAAGTATCGCGGTATAAGCAACCTCGCAACGCGCCTGGATCTATGGAAAGTGGTCCTGTTTGTTGTTTTGGTATAGAAGATGGCGGTGGATTGGTCGGTGCTGCACCTTGTTTCGTAAATTGAACTGGTTCTTGATTTTTTGGATAATGTGGCTGTCCAAAGGGGAGTTCCGAGTTATTGGGATTGTGCGGGACTGGAAACTGATCGTCAGACAAAATTGAGTGCCTCCTTTTTCGATATATACCTAGTAGTATATGTGAGAATCATATTTTGGGACCTGGTTAGTAAAGTGCTACCTTGCCGGAATCAAGTAAGTGAAGAGAATTTAGCTGTCTGCTAAGGGAAGAAGCCAGTATAGGAGTTATGTCCGTTCCTTATATGAGTAAGGGCCGATGATAACATATCGATTACAATTAAATGAAGGATCAGAAATGTGTAATGAAGATGTAAAAGAGTAGTTTTTTTGGGTTAGATCCTTTTCTATCCCGACCCAAAATGATAAGCTTGGTAAGTAAGTATTATTTTAATGAGGGAGTATGATTTAAATGGTTGAAAAACAATTTATAGTTACGGATGAGCAGGGGATTCATGCGCGACCCGCTTCAATATTAGTAAGTACAGCAACCAAATTCAAATCCGATATAAACTTGGTTTACAATGAGAAAAACGTCAATTTAAAATCAATTCTTGGCGTAATGTCTTTAGGTATTGGTTTAGGTGGAGAATTTAAAATTAGCGCCACTGGAATCGATGAACAGGATGCACTTAACGAACTTGAAGAAGCGTTGAAAAACGGAGGACTGACTAACTAATGAGCCTACTTCATGGGATTTCTGCATCAAATGGTATAGCGATAGCAAAAGCGTACCGTTTTGTTGAGCCAGATCTATCTTTCAGTAAAAAAACTGTTGAAGACATTCCGGAAGAACTTTCACGTTTTCAGTCAGCTGTCTCTATTTCGAAAAGTGAGTTAGAGTCAATTCGCGATACCGCTGCAAAAGGACTTGGTGCAGATGAAGCAGCTATCTTCGATGCACATATATTAGTTTTACTTGATCCGGAGCTTCTGACTTCAATTGAAGATAAAATTAAAACAGATCATGTGAATGCTGAACACGCACTCAAAGAAACGTCTGATATGTTTATTACAATGTTCGAGCAAATGGATAATGAATATATGAGAGAACGGGCTTCGGACATTCGTGATGTTGCGAAACGTTTGCTGTCCCATTTGCTAAATGTTGAAATTGTAAATCCGAGCATGATTTCTGAAAAAGTAATTATTATCGCAGAAGATTTAACACCTTCAGACACGGCGCAGTTAAATCGTGAATTTGTAAAAGGTTTTACAACTAATATTGGTGGGAAGACTTCCCATTCTGCGATTATGGCGCGCACATTGGAAATTCCCGCAGTTGTAGGTACGAAGGAGGCGACTAAGCTTATTCAGGACGGTGACATCATTATTGTTGATGGGTTTAAAGGAGAGGTACATATTAATCCTACTCCGGATGTCATTGCTACATACGAAAATGAACAATTGAAGTATGAGCAACAAAAAGCTGAATGGACAAAGCTAGTAGATGAAAAAACAACTACTGCTGATGGTCATCATGTTGAGTTAGCTGCAAATATCGGCACCCCGGAAGACTTAGAGGGAGTCATCAGTAATGGTGGAGAAGGGATCGGATTATACAGAACCGAGTTTTTGTATATGGGCAGAAACCAACTCCCAACTGAAGAAGAGCAGTACGAGGCATATAAGAAGGTTCTACAGGGAATGTCAGGTAAACCGGTCGTTGTTCGGACCCTTGATATTGGCGGGGATAAAGAACTCCCTTATTTAAATCTCCCTAAAGAAATGAATCCATTCCTAGGACTTCGCGCTATTCGTTTATGTTTGGAAGAGCAGGATATTTTCAGAACGCAATTAAGAGCTCTTTTAAGAGCCAGTTCATATGGGAATTTGAAAATCATGTTCCCGATGATTGCAACTCTTGATGAGTTCCGCCAGGCTAAAGCAATTTTGGAGGAAGAGAAACAAGAACTCCTAAATAACAATATAAATGTTGCCACTACTATTGAGGTTGGCATCATGGTAGAAATCCCTTCCACTGCAATACTGGCAGATCAGTTCGCGAAGGAAGTTGATTTCTTTAGTATTGGAACCAACGATTTAATCCAATATACGATGGCTGCTGATCGTATGAATGAACGCGTTGCCTATTTATATCAACCTTATAATCCAGCAATTCTACGGTTGGTCAAGATGGTTATTGACGCCTCACATAAGGAAGGAAAATGGACTGGGATGTGTGGGGAAATGGCAGGGGATGAAATCGCTATTCCTTTACTATTGGGACTAGGCCTTGATGAATTCTCGATGAGTGCCACATCCATTTTAAAGGCCCGTACTCAAATTCTAAAATTGAACAAAAGCGATATGGTAGAACTTGCGAATGAAGCCTTGCAGATGTCAACAGCTGAGGATGTAGTTCAAGCAGTTATGGCCCGCAGCAATTTGTAATTCAAAACAGTTATCATAAAACAGCATCCCAGAACTTGATTAATCGTTCAGGGGTGTTGTCTTTATTTATTGTTTTGCTGTATTCTTGTGTCAAACACCAACACCACTGTTATTCCTACGACGCCATTCTAAAGAATCTTATTTGTTGATGTATGTTAGAATTACCCCGCAATTAGCCTCGAATTAGTATGAAATAAGAATCACACTTTTAAAATTGAACCAAATATGAATTCATTCTGTAATGGGGGAAATAAAATGACTAAAAAAATGATTATGTTTGATATTGACGGAACTCTTTTAGACCACGATAAGAAATTACCTGCTTCTGCGAAGGAAGCTGTTAAATCTTTAAAAGAAGCAGGACATGAAGTTGCCTTTGCGACGGGGCGTGCTCCTTACTTTATCGAAGATTTGAGGAAAGAATTGGAGATTGATTCTTTCATTTGTTTTAATGGTCAGTATGTTGAAATTGAAAATGAAGTCATTTATAAAAACCCTATTGATAGAGAATTATTAGCGCATTTATCGGGTTTTTCCACAACGCAAAATCATCCACTTGTTTATATGGGTGCAGAATTTATGAGATCCACTTTTGACTATCATTCTGATATAGAAGAATCTCTTACCTCCCTTAATATTGATACTACTCAAATAGAAATGGACGCTAGTTACTACAACGATACTGAAATTTATCAAACACTCCTGTATTGCAAAGAACATGAAGAAACATTATATCGAGACAATTTGCGAAAATTGAACTTTATCCGTTGGCATGAATATTCGATGGATGTTCTACCTCTTGGCGGCTCTAAAGCGAAGGGAATTGAAAAGTTCATTGAGAAGAAAGGATTCTCGAAAGATCAAGTCTATGCTTTTGGTGATAATTTAAATGATATTGAAATGCTTCAGTATGCTGGACATAGTGTTGCGATGGGGAATGCACCTGAGGAAGTGAAAAAAGCAGCAAGATATGTTACGAAAGATGTGGGCGAAGATGGTATTGCTTACGGATTGCAGATGGTTGGATTATTATCTTAACTAATTGGAGACATAAATGATCTATTACAATTGCCTACAGTGAAAACAACAATTAGTCATTCAAATGAATGGCTGATTGTTGTTTTTATTTTCGTGGATTTAATTCGATAACTTACACATTATGTAATAAGATTTCATCGCTAAATCGCTAATAATACCCTATTCTCAAAACAAATTTTAGTTGTTTTGGAGAAGGGTTTCTTTTTATTTAATTAGAATGTTTGTTTTTCAAAGATTCGGGGCAATACTTGTGGAAACAAATTATCGATTGCTGTTTAGGATAAGCAATCGTATTTGAAATGAAGGAGGAGACTTTTGTTGAAAACGAAAATATTTTTGTTAGCTCTAATTTTTGCGTTTTCCACTTATTCAGTAACAGATGCGGCGATACTCTCAGATGCCCAACTGAGTGATGATGAACTGACATATTTACAAACCCTTTCAAATGCAGTTGACATGATTTTGGGAGAAGCAGAAGAAAGTAAGGTACCTGATCAAGAAGTAGTAGATCAGGAATTAGTCGCACCAGTGGAATCAACTCCGAAGCCGAAAAGCTATACAGTAAACGCAGGCGATAATTTGTATCGAATTGCACTTAATCATAACATTACTATAGATTCTCTCACGAGTTGGAACGGCCTAACAGGCGAGGTGATCCACCCTGGTGATGTATTAATCGTCAGTGGGCATGTAGCAGATGCGGGAACGAAAGATACAATTGCGGCTGCAATCGTGCCAACGCCACCACCTGCAAGTGATGGAAAAGAGATGCTGGTTACAGCGACAGCCTATACAGCCTACTGTACGGGCTGTTCAGGAACTACCGCTTACGGCATTGACTTACGTTCTAATCCAAATCAGAAAGTAATTGCAGTAGATCCAAAACTTATTCCGCTAGGTACAAAGGTTTGGGTGGAAGGCTATGGAGAAGCGATAGCTGGAGATACAGGAGGAGCCATTAAAGGGAATAAAATCGATGTTTTCATTCCATCTTATAATAATGCAATGGAGTGGGGAGTCAAAAAAGTGAAACTTAAAGTACTCAATTAATAAAGAAAACCTGTGCAAAAATAGTATTTTTGCACAGGTTTTTCATTTTGGTTAAGATAGACGGTTTCTAAAATCGTCATACCCAAACTGTTTAATCACTTGAATACCATCACTAACGGTATTTAAGGCGATAGAAGGTAAGTTAACACCATTAAATGTATTGTTTTTCACCATCGAGTAGTGGCCCATATCACAAAAGACAAGCTTATCACCAGGCTTTAAAGGCTCATCAAAAGAATAATCACCAATGACGTCTCCAGCTAGGCAAGTAGGTCCACCGAATCGATAGGTGTAAGCCTTTTCGTTTGGCATTCCTGCACCAATGATTTCAGGGCGATAAGGCATCTCCAGTACATCAGGCATATGACATGCTGCTGAAGTATCTAAAATAGCAATTGGCATACCGTTGTGGAGGGTGTCCAAAACAGTCGCAACAAGATAGCCAGTATTCAATGCAACAGCTTCACCAGGCTCTAAATACACTTGTACACCGTATTTATTCTTCATAAACAGTATCGAACGGATAAGTGTTTCGATATCATAATCGGGTCTTGTGATATGATGCCCACCGCCGAAGTTGATCCACTTCATATTTTTAATGTATTCCCCAAACTTTTCATCGACAACTTGCACGGTGCGCTCCAGCGTATCAGAGTTTTGTTCGCACATCGTATGGAAGTGTAAGCCATCGATGCCTTCAAGTTGATCCGCTTCAAAATTCTCAAGCGTAACGCCAAACCTTGAATGCGAAAAACAAGGATTGTACATATCGACTTCGATTTCAGAGTATTCAGGATTAATGCGAAGTCCAATTTCTATTTGTTTTGGATGGTTTTTAATTTTTTCTTTGAATTGATTATATTGTTGAAACGAATTAAAGACGATGTGATCTGAATAAGAAAGAATCTCATCAATCTCTGTTTCCGAAAAGGCAGGGGCGTAGGTGTGTACTTCCTTGCCCATTTCTTCGAAGCCCAGTCTTGCTTCGTGTACGGAACTAGATGTTACCCCGTTCAAGTATTCTCCGATTAACGGATAAACTGAGAACATCGAAAATCCTTTTTGAGCAAGTAGAATCTTACAGCCCGTCTGGTCAATAACAGACTTCATTTTTTCCAAGTTTTTAATAAGCAATCCTTCGTCCACTACATAGCAGGGGGAGGGGAGTGCATTTAAATCAATATTCAATTTCAAGCCCTCCTCAGTCAATCAATTCAGGATTGAAGCTTTCCTGCCATGGTAGACCATATTTGTTGAGTGCTTCCATGAATGGATCAGGATTGAACTCTTCGATATTGTGTACGCCAGGATTCTTCCATTTACCCGTCATTACCAGCATCGCACCGATCATTGCAGGGACACCTGTTGTATACGAAATTGCTTGTGAACCTACTTCTTTGTAACATTCTTGATGGTCACAAATATTGTAAACATAATACGTTTTCTCTTCGCCGTCTTTGATACCTTGGAAAATACAGCCGATATTCGTTTTTCCTATTGTTCTTGGCCCAAGAGAAGCTGGATCCGGTAGCACAGCTTTTAAGAATTGAAGGGGAGCGATTTCTTTCCCTTCGAAAAGGATTGGTTCAATAGAAGTCATTCCAACGTTTTCAAGCACTTTTAAGTGGTTCAAATAGTTCTCTGAGAACGTCATCCAGAAACGAATTTTTTTGATACCTGTAATATTGAGTGCAAGGGATTCCAGTTCCTCGTGATGTAATAAGTAAACATCTTTTGGACCGATTTCAGGAAGATTATAGACACGTTTAATTGATAATGGTTCAGTTTCGATGAACTCACCATTTTCAAAATAGCTTCCATTAGCTGTGATTTCACGGATGTTAATTTCAGGATTAAAGTTAGTAGCGAACGGATAGCCGTGATCACCAGCGTTTGCGTCCACAATGTCAATCGTATGAATTTCATCGAAATGATGTTTTAGTGCATGCGCAGAGAAGACACCTGTAACGCCCGGATCGAAGCCGCTTCCAAGTAGTGCAGTGATGCCAGCTTTTTCAAAACGTTCTCTGTAAGCCCATTGCCAGCTGTATTCAAACTTAGCTTCGTCAAGAGGTTCGTAGTTTGCAGTATCGACATAGTCAACGCCAGTAGCAAGACATGCATCCATGATCGTTAAATCCTGATATGGCAATGCAACGTTAATGACGATATCTGGTTGGAATTTATTAATAAGTTCAACCAGTTCTTCCACATTATCAGCATCTACTTGCGCCGTTTGAATTTTAGTACGGCCGCCATCCAGTTTTTCTTTTAACGCATCACATTTAGATACTGTACGACTTGCGATACAGATTTCTTCGAATACGTCAGGAACCTGACAACATTTATGAACAACTACTCCTGCAACTCCACCAGCACCAATAATTAACGCTTTTCCCATAATGAACACCCGCCTATAATATAGTTTTTTTTAGATTGAAAAGTTGAAGTAAAGAATTCCTTCAAATCTGCTGCGGCGCTAGGGGATGCCTCCCGCCAAGATTAGTCGAGATATCCTTGAACCTAAAGGAAATAACCTCTGGACATTAACTGTATAATTTCTGCAAAGTACTCAGAAATTATACAAACCGAACTCTTCGTTGTTCGGTTGGCTATCCCTTTTAAGGCGCCTACGCTCAGTTTGTACATGTATCCAAACGCCACACCCCGGTGCCAGTTACTGCCACCGAATTCAAATTGCCAATAACAATTCGCGTAGTACTTTACATGCTACCGCTGTCGAGACACCGCTTTGATCGTAAATCGGAGATAGCTCGTTTACATCACAAGCAACAATATTGAGGCCGCTTACTGTTAACATGGCATTCAGTAATTCCATAAAGCTGACTCCGCCGGCTTCAGGTGTACCTGTTCCAGGAAATACAGAAGGGTCCAATACATCCAAATCGATGGTTAAATAGACTGGTTTACCTTTAAGCTTTTCAACGACTTCTTCTAATCCGTTAAAGTTAAACTTGTTCGTAAACACATGGTCTTTACCCCATTGGAATTCACTGCGGTCTCCAGAGCGGATACCGAATTGGAAGATCTTGTCGTCTCCGAGTAAGTCCCATACTCTGTGAATAACGGTGGCATGAGAAAGGGTTTCCCCAAGATAGTCCTCACGTAAATCTGCATGTGCGTCAAATTGAATGACATGAAGGTCAGGATGTTTTTTGGCAACAGCACGCATTGCACCGAGTGTCACCAGATGTTCCCCGCCAATCATGCAGGGAATCTTGCCGTCATCCAAAATTTGAGTTGTGAAATCTTCAATTTGTCCTAATGCTCTTGTCGTGTTCCCAAAACTTAATTCTAAATCGCCACCGTCAAATACAGCGATATCCTCTAAGTCTTTATCCTGATAAGGGCTATACGTCTCAATTCCAAACGATTCACCACGCATTGCTTTACTTGCGAAGCGTGTACCAGGACGAAAAGAAGTTGTAGAGTCAAATGGAGCCCCAAAAATAACGATTTTCGATTCTTCATACTCATTGTCACAACCAATAAACGTTTCAACATTTCTATTCAACATCTTTTAATTGCTCCTTTACATAGTTTGGAAGTGCAAATGAACCAACATGAATGTCTGTATTGTAATACCTTGTTTTCAGGTCAAGGTCATTCCATGCTGTTGCATCCAAATCTTGAATAGGGTCAAATTTCTTTGACGCAAAACCAAACAACCAATGACCGGATGGATAAGTTGGCATGTGAAATTGATAAACTTTACAAACAGGGAAGAAGCCCACGATTTTTTGGTGTGCTTTCCTCATACCAAGCGCATCCTCAGCGTAAAAGGGACTTTCATGTTGATTCACAAGAATTCCATCTTCTTTCAGCGCTTTATAACAGTTGCCGTAGAATTCTTTTGTGAATAGCCCTTCACCTGGACCGAATGGATCTGTCGAGTCCACAATGATCAAATCATAATCATTTTCGATTTTACGAACAAATTTTAGCCCGTCTTCAAAGTACAGATTAACCCTCGGGTCATCTAATTTCGAGGCTGTCTGCGGTAAATATTCTCTGCAGACATCAACAACCATCTTATCAATTTCAACCATGTCGATTTGTTCAATAGTTGGGTAAGCAGACAATTCACGGATTGTTCCACCATCACCAGCCCCAATGACTAGTACTTTTTTTATAGTCGGATTGGTTGCCATTGCTACATGCGTAATCATCTCGTGATATATAAATTCATCTTTTTCAGTACACATTACGAGTCCATCTAGTGTAAGAACACGGCCAAACTCCGACGTTTGTAAAATATCGATTTTTTGAAAATCACTTTTACCCGTGTAGAGGTGCTCTTCCACTTCCAATGAAAAACGGACATTAGGCGAATGATTTTCTGTATACCATAAATTCATTTCGCCAACTCCTTCAACACATTAATATTTGCAATGTCGCTGTCTTCAGTACCTGTTAAGAAACAGCCTTTATCTTTGGAGTATTGAATGAAATCCAAAATTTCCTCTGTAATCCGTTCACCAGGCGCCAAAATCGGGATACCTGGGGGGTAACACATAACGAATTCACTGGAAATATAACCTGCGCTCTCCGAAATGGGCAACTTTTGCTTAGGCGCATAAAAGGCTTCTTGCGGTGTGAACGCAACTTGCGGACGAATGTAATCATGGATGAAAACGCTGTTTTTATTCTTAGAATAGCGGCGTTTTATTTCAGCGAGTGCTGCGACTAACCGTTCCAAATCTAGATGCCTGTCACCGACAGAAATATAAGCCAAAATATTACCGATATCGCCAAATTCAATTTGAATATCATACTCATCTCTAAGAATGTCATAGACTTCAATTCCGGCTAAGCCAATGTCGCGGGTATCCACCGAAAGTTTCGTAACATCAAAGTCGAAAATCGTATCTCCATTAATCAATTCTTTCGAATAGGCGTAATAGCCGCCAATCTTATTGATTTCAGTCCTTGTATAGTGTGCCATTTCGGCAACCTTTTGAAATATCTCTTTTCCGTTAAGCGCTAAACTTCTTCTCGAGATATCCAGGGAAGAGAGCAGTAAATAAGATCCGCTTGTCGTTTGTGTCAAATTGATAATCTGCCTCGTATAACCTTCGCTTACGTCATTGTTTATCAACAAAAAAGAGCTTTGTGTCAATGACCCGCCGGATTTGTGCATACTAACGGATGCCATATCAGCACCAACTGACATAGCAGAAGCGGGAAGATTATCACCAAAGTAAAAATGAGTACCATGTGCCTCATCGACAAGGACGAGCATATCGTGTTGATGTGCAAGATCGGTAAGAGCTTGCAGGTTTGAACAAATCCCATAATAAGTAGGATTGTTGATGAGAATGGCTTTAGCATCTGTGTTTTCTAAGATAGCTTGTTCTACATCTTTTACGGCCATACCTAAAGGAATGCCAAGTTCACTGTGTACGCCCGGATTAACATAGATAGGAACGGCACCACTTAAAATGAGGGCATTAATCGCACTGCGATGTACATTGCGTGGCATAATGATTTTATCCCCAGCTTTGCATGCCGTCATGATCATTGCCTGTACTGCAGATGTGGTACCATTCACCATGAAAAAGGCGTGCTTAGCATTAAATGCTTGAGCTGCTAATTCTTCTGCCTCTTTTATAACCGAAACAGGGTGGCAGAGATTATCAAGTGGTTTCATGGAATTGACATCCATACTCAAGCATTGTTCACCTAAAAATGCAGCTAATTCAGGATTACCTCTTCCACGTTTATGACCTGGAACGTCAAAAGGGACGACGCGCATTGATTTGTATTGATTCAGCGCCTCCATTATGGGGGCTTTATGTTGCAAAAGATGTGTCACGTAATCACCCCTCATTCATCTATATTAGAACCATTAAAAATTTCAGTCATCTCTTTTCGTAGCATGGTTGTGATTTCAAGCCTTTCATTAAGAGGTAGCTCCGAGACATCTGTATTGAACAAATAGTCCTGCAGGTTTATGTCTTTGATAAGTAGCTTTGTATGAAAGATATTGGATTGGTGTACATTTATATCTTTCCAATGGTATTTCAGCAATGTATTGCTGTCAATATAATCCCGAATGGACTCTATAGAATGATCTATATACAATTTTTCGCCTTCCATATTGCGTGTAAATCCACGCACTCGGTAATCAGTTGTAATAATGTCTGAGTCGAAACTCCCGATCAGATAATCAAGTGCATTCAACGGGGAAATTGTGCCGCACGTTGAAACATCAATATCGACTCGAAAAGTAGCGATAGAATTATCGGGATGATATTCCGGATATGTGTGAACGGTAACGTGACTTTTATCCAGGTGACCAACGACTGTTTTACGAGTTCCCAAAATGGTACGTTCACCTTTATTACACGATTCATCAATCAATGCGATAGGAAAGGCTTCCTCCGAAATAAGAATGGTCACACTTGCACCTTGTGGATCATAATCCTGTTTACTGACATTCAAGACATGTGCCCCGATAATATCTGTCACTTCGTACAGGATACTGGTTAATCTATCGGAATTATATTGCTCATCAATATAAGCAATATATTCACTTTGCTCCCGCTCACTTTTCGCATAGCAAACATCATAGATGTTGAAGCTAAGAGTCTTTGTGAGGTTGTTAAAGCCATAAAGCTTCAGCTTATTTTCCAACCCTACCATCACGCCTTTCATGTAAAACAAATCTTATTATAAAGTATAACATTTCTTAGTCAATAGAATTTATTCTTCATAAATTAAAATAAAGAATCCCATTGAATTCGCTTCGGCGCTAGGGGATGCCTCTCGCCTTAAGCCAAGCAGCTTCGCGGCCAGTCTTAAGGCTTCGGCTACCCTTTGTAAGGCGCCTACGCTCGGTTGATATAGGTATATGCAGATAAAATATTTAGTAGGCATTCACTAGAGTTGCAGTAGAAAAAAAGTGGAACTACTTTAAAATATTATTAATTACTTGCGAAAAAATGCCCCTAATTAGTAGTAAGGAAACGACGACTAAATCAGTTACCTATACTATTAAAAGGAGCTTCATGAAAAGTGTAAACTAAAGTTTAATCTTTCGTCAATAGTTTTTAAATTCAGTGTTAGTTGACTGTGAAAAAAATGGGATAGAAAATAGGTTGAAGTAGTGTAAATAAAAATGGAGAATTAATATTTTTGTAATATATATTAATTGTAAAAATTTATTTATTAATTAATTTTGTTCTTCGGGAAATAGGATGCTTTCAAAATGTTAGAAGATTATTTCCTGGGAAACTAATTTTGATTATTCTTAATACAAGGAATTCTTAACGAGAGTATGTGTATTTTAAAGATTACTTTGCGTTAGATAATTTATCTGACACGGTAAAAGATGGGAATAATATCTTTCGTGGCTGTATTTTCAGAAAAATACAACATGTTAATAAAGTGTATCCATTCCGCTTGTAGTTCATACGCTATTGAGTGAGTATGAAACGGAGGGAATATTGCATGATAGATGTTGTGAATTTACAGGCGATTATTGAGGAGCATCGAAGACAAATAAAGCCTAGGAGAATGACAAGTGGAGAGAAGCGAGTTCTTTCACTGCAAAAAGAGGACAGACGACTTAACGGGCAAAAGCCCTGACAGTCGTTTTTTTGATTATTTTAAAGGACGTGTGTCGTAGTATAGATGAGTATCCATTGTTCTAATAATTATCTTCAAAACTGATTCTGATTAGGGAAGAGTTATAAATCCATACCAATATAAACTGAGCGAAGGAGCTTTACAAGGGGCAGTCGAAGCCCTAGCGTCGTAGCGAATTCAATAAGGTTCTTTATTTCTACATTTATAGTACCGTAAATACACACGTTGTAGATGAATACACCAAACTGGCAAACTAAAATGTACACTTATTATTTTTGTATAGTCATGTTACACTTAAATGTATTCTTAATTAGTTAAAGGACGTGTTTATGTGATTGGACGTAATGATCCGTGCCTCTGTGGCAGTGGGAAAAAATATAAAAAATGTTGTGAATCGAAAGCGACATTTTCAATAGAAGAAGTGCAATCGGAAGAGCTTGAAAGAATTTTGCAAGCGTTTTATGAAGAGTATCCTGAAAAACGTGACCTAAATGAATTCTTGAGCTTGGTGAAAAAATGGAGTGAGCCACTTAAGGAATATTTAGTCGAGGAAATGATTGAAGCGATTGTCATGGATGAATTCTTTTTCCATCACAAACCGGACATTTGGACGAATTATATGAAGAAACAACAAAAGAAAATTATCCGTCCATCTGTAGTGAAAGTGTTAGAAACATGGTCTGATCCACGTATTTTCATTGGAGAAGTAGTAGCTGTAGATGATACATATATGTCCATTAAAAATATATTAGAAGACGAAACGATACGTTTACGACGTGAAAGTGAAAAGCCTGTTCCAGTAGGCGTCCATGTGTATTGCTTCATTTTACCGGATGGCTCATCCAAAGATAATCACTATTTGGCGATTTCAAGCTTGATTTTCTTCCCAACCGATTATACAAAAGCATTCGGGAGATTTGTGAAGCAATTTGAATCACAAGAAGAACAATCTGTTCCCTCATTTTTAAAAGAAAATGGAATTGCATTTTGGAAGCTACTTGGTGAGGATGGCTACGACGGAGGAGAATTTACAAACTTTGAAGCGGGTGTACTCCAAAAAGCAATAGAGTTTTTAGAGGAAAATGAACGTGAATCTGAGCAATTAATAGAAATAATAGAAGATTATTTAGTAGAACAGCAGCCGAACGCACGTAAAGAAGTGGCGATTGCAGCTGGAGCAATTCGATTTGGCCAAGAAAATGCCTTATTTGAACCTCTTACGATAACTGTGAAAGAGATTGCTGAATGGTTTGAAGTGTCTACCTCTTCATTGAATAAATATTATAATGATTTAAATGCGTATTATACTAGCAAAGATTGATCCATATTTTTATAAAGAACATCCTACTCATTTGAAAAAATGGAGTGGGATGTTCTTTTTTTATTTCATCAAAAAATGAATTGATTTGTATCTTAAACTCGTTATAGCAAGTGAATATGCTGACTCTTCACGGGTGGCATTGTCATTCAAAGTCTTGGAGAAAAACAAAAAATCATAAAAACTGTATTTAGTATGAAGAAAACAAAGAGAAATGGGAGGTGCCATTATATAGGTAGATTCACATATTTGTTTTGTCATGAAGCACTGCAAAGGAGGAACTCCATAAATTTTGGAGTCTTTTTTTTATTGCTTATAAGTGTTGGGATTTTCTTGCAAATGTTGGTGAATGGTAATCCTTTAATTGTAATGAAATAATTTAAGTTTGTTAGGGCAAGTGCTGATATAATGGAATTTAACTCTTTGGAATAATCGGTTCTCAGTAAACGCAGGAGGTGACGTAGTCATTTAAGTAATTGGTTATTATGTTAATGGCATACATAGAACTTCTTAACTGGAACGTACGTACTTTTGTGGAAGGGAGTAGAATACATGAAACTGCATTTTTATAATCATGCTTTTGCTAAACTCATAGAAAACTATACACTAACTAGCGAACAGCAACGATTTACGGGAACCCCAAAAGATTCTATTGATCTTTCGAATACGGAAGAGAATCGCTATTCGATTTTAGCGGTAGAAAATGAGCAACTTGTAACGTTCTTTAGCTTACATAAAGGTGAAGGGGTTAACCCTTTTTCTCCTAATGACGATGCTATATTAATTAGAAGCTTTTCAACGGATTTTCATCAGCAAGGTAAAGGTTATGGGAAGAAAGCATTGATGCTTATACCAGAATTTGTTAGAAGTAATTTTATTGGCATTGATGAGATCGTACTAGCTGTAAATATTAAAAATGAGATAGCTCAAGCCCTGTATAAAAAGTGTGGCTATATTGATGAAGGCGTTCGGGAGATGGGGAGAAGTGGTGAACTCATTGTGATGAGCTACCACCTGTAGGGAATTCTTTCATAACGAGCAAGTGGAGGGAATAAACAGTGGACCAACAAGTAATAGTGGAAGAATATCGTAATGACATTTTAGAAAACGTTCATATGGGTGTTATTTGTGGAATCAATGCAGATGGCGATATCCTTTATTCTGTTGGCAACGAAAATCATATGACATTTCTTCGTTCGGCAGCAAAACCATTTCAGGCGATTCCAGTTATTCAAAATGGAGTAGATGACAAGTTCGGACTTACATCCAAAGAAGCTACTTTATTTGCTGCTTCGCATCGTGGAGAAGACTATCACATTGAGGCGCTGGATTCGATTTTACAAAAGGTCGGAATTAATGAAGAGCAATTTTATTGCTGTCCAACCTATCCGCTGAATGAAGAACCAAAAGCGGACTATCATCGAAAGCACGGGAAGCAGCGAAAGCTTTACCATAACTGTTCAGGAAAGCATAGCGGTTTTATCGCTTTGGCAAAAGTGCTGGGATACGACATTGACGGTTATTGGAAGTTGGAACATCCGGTACAGCAGCTGAGCTTGGCCGCGATGGCTGATATGGCCAATTATCCGAAGAAAGACTTTGGCATTGGAATTGATGGATGTGGATTCCCTGTGTATGCAATGCCGCTTCAGAACATTGCTCAAGCGTACCTGAAACTTGCTTGTCCAGATTTGATTCAGCAACGAGAAATGAGAGAAGCTGTCGTTAAAATTACTCGCTATATGAATGCACATCCGGAAATGATTGCGAGTCATGATTTCATTTGCTCTGTTTTATTGGCGGACCCAAATATCGTTGCTAAAGGTGGAGCTAAGGGCGTGTATGGTTTTGCACTTAAGAATGAGCGAATGGGCTTTGCATTAAAAGTAATGGATGGATCCGAGCTTGTGTGGCCAATCATTATTGCATCTATTTTGGAGCAGATCGGTTATGAAAACCATGAAACGATTGAGCGTTTGTATAAGTTAGCGCCAAAAGAAATTATAAATGATAATAATGTGATTGTCGGGGAAAGAAAAGTCGTATTTGATTTACAAAAATAAAATGCATTCATAGGAGGTGTAACCAAAATGATGTTAGAAATTATAGCTACAAGTTTGACGGATGCAATTGCTGCAGAACGAAGTGGTGCCGACCGATTGGAACTTTGCGCAGCTTTGACTGAAGGTGGCCTAACGCCAAGTTTGGGATTGGTGGAAGCAGTGGTTGCAGGTGTAAATATTCCAGTCCATGTAATCGTTCGGCCACATAGTCGAACTTTTCACTATGATGACAACGATTTAGCTGTAATGATAGCTGACATTCGCCATATTAAACGTGCGGGAGCTGCGGGAGTTGTTGTTGGAGTACTAACTGAAGAGCGTAAAGTGAATACGGATGCCCTCTCACGTTTGTTGGAGGAAACTGGAGAGATGAAAGTCACTTTTCACCGTGCATTTGATGAGATAGAAGATCAGCTGGAAGCTTTAGAAGTCATTGCTCGTTTCCCACAGATTCAGCGGATTTTGACTTCAGGGGGACAAGCACCAGCGCCAGAAGCTGCTGAACAGCTGAAAAAGTTGGTGGACAAGTCTAAAGATACTTCTGTCCTAATTTTAGCGGGGAATGGTATGAACCCTGAAACGCTGTCTTCATTGGTGTCTGCAACAGGGATAGAAGAAGTTCATTTTGGGTCGGCTGTCCGTGTTAACAGGAGCTTCATGTATCCGATTGATGGAGCGATTATTACAGCGATAAAAAGTGAACTTGAGCATAGTTAAATTTGGAGAAAAGTGAAATTGTACCTACAAACATTGGGATTACGACAAATGAGATTATAGAAATAATAGTTGAAATAGGTTCGGAGGATCGAATGGAAAACAAAACCTTTATTGGAAATGTGAAATTACTAATACAAATGCATGCTGAAGGGTTGCTTGGTGGTGAAATAATGCCAGAGGATGCTCTGATTGGAATTGTTCCCAAAGATGATTTAATGAATGTACTGACATTAGGAATGGCTTTAAATTATCAAAGAAACTCATATAAATTATGGGAGTCGGTTGCACAAGCTTATTTGGATAAAAGTTCTCGTTGGATCTTTAATCCAAAAGTCGTATCTGAAAGTAATTTGGATGAATTACGTAGTATTTTGGTTTATTACCGAGTTGCTTTACAACCCAATCGCCACCCGGAAATTTGGCAACGTGTGTCTAAGGGAATAACTCAATCATCTCAAAGAGGTGACGTAATAGGATTGATTGAATCTGCTCAATTTGATATAGCCATCTTAAAAAGCATTATGGAAATCAATAGAAAGCCAGAATTTCCATATCTTTCTGGACCTAAGATTTTCAATTACTGGTTATATGCCATGGAAAGGTATACGGGAGTTTGCTGGAGGTCTCGAGAATTGATTACAATAGCTCCTGATACGCATATTTTGAAAGCTAGCGTAAATTTAGGTCTATGTTCTTCTGAGGTATTAGATGGTTCGTCGGATAATAGACAGATAGTTGCTAAATCATGGGAAAAGGCACTAATTGATAGTGAGTTATCTCCAATTGATGTTCATACCCCTTTATGGTTGTGGAGTCGTGCGGGTTTTCCATCTCTTTCAGTCTAATAACTTTGAAATGTTACACAAAAGCTAGCTATTAAAATGAATAGAATTATATGTTTGAGTAAGCAGTAACTGATAATTATAGTGTAGTTACAACTAGATAAGTAAGAGAACCGCTTGTGTTATTAGAATCAAATTATTCCCTTGTATGACATCGGGATAGCAGGATACTTTGATACAAAAGCTAATTAATCTTGACTGACTTTTTGTTCTTAAACCAATTGAATATAGGACGAGTAATCAGCCATTTAACGAAAGTGACTGATTTTTTTGATTTCCCAAAACTGTTGTGATCTCACTATCATTCTGCATATATTAGTGAATAGGGGGATTAGAAAAAAATCTAGTCTTACTCTCTTTATTTATTGACAAAAAAACAGCAAGTTATGTAAGATGATAAAGTTGATTCATAGCTACTAGTACTAGATAAGCTATTGGTCACCGCGTGTAAAAGGAGTGAAAATCGCGCGTTAAATGTAAATCGGAAAACAGTTAAAGCGCCAGTGCTGAAGAAATCGGACGTTACTAATTTTCAGCAGACGAGGTGGAGGAGTATCGAACTTTCGGCGGAAGCCTCCCAATCGCAATTGCCCGGTTGTATTTTTTGCTAGTAAATCATTTGAGCAATCGAATGGACAAAGGAGCAAAAAGGCAAAATCATTCAAGCAATATGTAAGGACACTTCGCTAATTCAGCTGAGGTGTAGTTAAGTATTGCTTATTTTGCAAATATCGGAGGAAAAAATATGTGTGGAATAGTAGGTTATATTGGTGATTTAGATGCGAAAGAAATTCTATTAAAGGGACTTGAAAGGTTAGAATATCGTGGGTATGACTCGGCGGGAATCGCACTCCGCAATGAAAAAGGTGTTACTGTTATAAAAGAAAAAGGACGTATTGCAGACCTACGTGCAGCAGTAGATTCAACAGTGTTAGCGTCAACTGGAATTGGTCAAACACGCTGGGCGACTCATGGCGTTCCAAATCAAACGAATGCACATCCACATCAAAGTACATCGAGTCGGTTTACACTTGTGCATAATGGTGTAATCGAGAATTATCATAACCTTCAAAAAGAATATTTACAGGACGTTCAAATGATTTCTGACACGGATACAGAAATTATCGTACAACTTGTTGAAAAGTTTGTTAAAGATGGTATGACTACTGAAACAGCTTTCCGTCACACACTGTCTTTACTCCATGGTTCCTATGCAATCGCCATGTTAGATGCTGATGAGGCAGACACTATTTTTGTTGCCAAAAACAAGAGCCCATTATTAATAGGAGTTGGAGACAACTTCAATGTGGTTGCTTCTGATGCGATGGCGATGTTACAAGTAACAAACCAATACGTTGAACTACATGATCAAGAAGTTGTCATTGTTCGTAAACAAGCAATCGAACTGATGACATTGGCTGGCGAAACTATTGACCGTGCACCTTTTACAGCAGAGCTTGATATGAGTGATATTGAGAAAGGCACGTACCCTCACTTTATGCTGAAAGAAATGGACGAACAGCCAGGTGTTATTCGTAAAATTCTTCAAGCATATGAAAACGAGCAAGGTGAACTTGCAATGGATGAGAATATTGTAAATGCGTTTAACGAAGCTGACCGTCTTTATATAATTGCAGCGGGCACAAGCTATCACGCTGGTCTAATCGGCAAGCACTATTTTGAAAAAATTGCTGGTATTCCGGTTGAAGTGCATATTTCAAGTGAATTTGGCTATAACATGCCACTTCTTTCGGAAAAACCGTTATTTCTTTTCATTACACAATCTGGAGAGACTGCGGACAGCCGTCAAGTATTGGTGAAAATAAAAGCGTTAGGCTACCCAAGCATTACGTTAACAAACGCTACAGGCTCCACACTTTCTCGTGAAGCGGATCATACATTACTGTTATACGCTGGTCCGGAAATTGCTGTAGCTTCGACAAAAGCATATACAGCTCAAGTAGCAGTTCTTGCTATCGCAGCTTATGTTGTAGCCAAAAAACGAGGGAAAACAGTAGAAATTGACTTGAAGAAAGAGCTTGCCATCACAGCGAATGCAATCCAAACACTTGTGGATTCAAAAGAGGAAATGGAGCAAATCGCACATGAATTCTTAGCAGTTTCTCGAAATGCTTTCTTCATCGGGCGGAACCTAGACTATTACGTTAGCTTAGAAGGTGCACTTAAAGTAAAAGAAATTTCCTACATTCAAGCAGAGGGCTTCGCAGGTGGGGAATTAAAACATGGGACGATTGCGCTGATTGAAGAGGGCACACCTGTGTTTGCAATTGTTACACAACAAGCAGTGAGTCTCAACACTCGTGGTAATGTTAAAGAAGTTGTCGCGCGCGGAGCGAATCCTTGCATACTGTCAATGGAAGGGTTGGAAGAAGAGAATGATCGTTTTGTTCTGCCCAAAGTGCATGCCTTACTTACACCTCTTGTTGCCGTTATCCCCTTGCAGCTAATTAGCTATTACGCTGCTCTTCATAGAGGATGCGACGTTGACAAACCTCGTAATTTAGCAAAATCAGTTACGGTGGAGTGAGGTTAGTTTGAGTATCAATTTTTTTGATGTGATGTAGCTTTGAAATAAAGTTGTGGATTTAAAATAAAGTCGCGATGTTTGTAAAAAAATGCGACGTTTATAAAAAAGTTACGAAACACCCCTTTGGATTTTTATCCAAAGGGGTGTTTCGTTGTAAAAGGGCTTATTTAATGAAATAGTTGAGTGTAAACTGGATTTATAGAAATAAATGAAATGATATATGGAAGTTTGTTGAGGAATGTACTTAAACTCCTAGGAAAATAAAAAAACTCATATTATTGATAATAGTGCATAAATGTACAAGGGGAGTTGAAACTGTACGGGTTCATTAAGGGAAATCTAAAGTAGAGAGCTTCATTCGTACTCGTTTAGCGCATATGGTGATCGCAATGAAGCCGTACTTCAAGACAGATTAAAGGTATGGAAATTTTTTCTTGGATGCGGAGATATGAATCATCCAAAATGGATAAGATGGTAAACAAAATCATTACGGAATTAATCAAGAAATAAGTTCGGAGTACACGAGTCTCTTTGAATGACTAATGGTTTCAGAACCTGGTATCATTCAATAAAAAGTATACTCGAAGTATTCTATAATTAAGGGAATATAGATTTTAAGGAAGGAGACATTTTACAATGGGAACTTCAAACAGGAGCTTACGAATATGTAGCAACGGACACAACTATTATAAAAGTAGTGATTGTCCAAGCTGTCCGATATGCGAGAAAGAACGTGAGCCGGACAAGGGATTTCTCTCAAAGCTCTCAGCACCTGCAAGGAGAGCGTTAGAGCATCACGGTATTGGAACGTTACAACAACTATCAATGTTTAGCGAAAAAGAAATTTTACAATTTCACGGTATTGGCCCAGCTTCTCTGCCTATACTTAGAAACTCTTTGGAGGAAATTGGATTAGTATTTAAACCTTAAAGACAGGATCGGTCTTCTTATTTTTGCGAAGGTACCAAAGCGAATTCAATGGGATTTATTGTATGAGTGTATCTAGATCGGTACTACGTGTTTGAATTATGAAATCTGCATACCAATCATTTTCAATTAATGTGGAAATAAATGCCATTTTAGTAATCAAAGAGGAGGTTAATCATGTATATTCCCAAGTATTTTAAAGTTACAGACGTAGATGAAATTAAAGAATTTGTTCAAGAGAACTCATTTGGAACTATTGTTACAATAAAACAAAATAAACCAATTGCTAGTCATTTACCTTTGGCGCTAAATAAAAAAGGAGATGATTATTATATTACCGGGCACATGGCATATGGGAATCCACAATGGAGAACATTCGAAGGCTGTGATGATGTACTAGTTGTGTTCCAGGGGCCACATGCTTATATTTCTTCTTCTTGGTACGGGCATGAAAATGTTCCAACATGGAATTATCAAGCCGTACATGTATATGGCATTGCGAGCATTTTGGATGAGGAAGAGTTAAAACAAGACCTAATAATGATGCTACAAAAATACGAGAAGCATCGAAAGAATCCGGTTTTATGGAACAAACTATCTCCTCAGTTAGTAGAAAAAGAACTAAAAGGAATTGTTGGATTTAAAATTAAAGTAGGAGAAATTCAAGCTGCCTATAAATTAAGTCAGAATCGCAATGAGGAGGATTATCTTAACATCGTTGATAAACTGCATGGGGAAGAAGAAACAAGTTCCCAACAAATGGCGAAGGTGATGAAAAAGAGAGTAGAGAATTACGGATATTCTGATTAATGTGTTAATAAATCCGATAATGGCGTGGAAAATCCTTTCCCTAAACGCCAAATAATGCTTACTTGAAAATCAAAAGGGTATTATTTGGCGTTTAGAATAAGAGGTTCACTAAATAGAAATACAAACAACAAATTTGAACTTCAAATCGGTATAATATTTCTTGGTCATGTCCTAACAAAATTTCTTTCGAGTAAAGCCCAATATAATATAGTTAAGTAGAATAATTCACTTGTGAATATAAGTATATTCTTATATGATGATCTAAGGAGGGATGACTAATGAATGAAACAGTAACGATTGATATGCAGCAAGCATCGCAACTCTTAAAATTACTCGGAGATCCAACCCGTTTGACCATGATGCAGCTACTCAAGTCACATGAATGCTGTGTGTGTGAATTTGTTGAGATTTTTAATATGAGTCAGCCAGCAATCAGCCAACACTTGCGTAAACTTAGAGATATTAAGGTAGTGAAAGAAGAACGTAGAGGACAATGGATTTTCTTCTCGATTAACAAAAATCATGAAGACTATCCGTTTATTCAAAGCATTCTTGAACAGCTTCCTGAACAGAATGAGTCTATAGCTAGACTGGAAGCGCAAGGGCTTAGAGTTTGCTGCGAGTAGGAAGGGGAATGGGCGTTGGTTTCAGTAATAATGGCATCATTGATATTCATCATTACAATTATTTTTGTTATTTGGCAGCCTAGAAATTTATCAATTGGATGGTCCGCTTGTATTGGAGCAATAATCGCTTTATTAGTAGGAGTGGTTAACTTTCAAGACGTTATTGATGTTACAGGGATTGTATGGAATGCTACTCTTGCTTTCATCGCCATTATAATCATCTCATTGATCTTAGATGAAATCGGATTCTTTGAGTGGGCTGCCTTACATATGGCTAGATTAGCTAAAGGCAGTGGGATTCGCATGTTTGTTTACGTCAGTATTTTAGGTGCAGTTGTTGCGGCTTTGTTCGCAAACGATGGGGCTGCATTAATACTAACGCCAATTGTTCTTGCAATGGTAAGAAATTTGAATTTCAATGAAAAGATGATTTTTCCATTTATTATTGCCAGTGGTTTTATAGCTGATACCACTTCGTTGCCATTAGTTGTGAGTAACTTAGTCAATATTGTTTCAGCAGACTTTTTCGGTATCGGATTTGTTGAATATGCAACCAGAATGATTGTTCCGAATTTATTTGCATTAGTTGCGAGCATTTTAGTGTTGTTGTTATTCTTCCGTAAAAGTATTCCTAAAGACTATGATGTCTCGGATTTAAAAGAACCGAAGGATGCTATCAAGGATATAAAAATGTTCCGACTAACTTGGCTGATTTTAAGCGTATTACTCTTAGGTTATTTCTCTAGTGGGTTTACGGGATTGCCTGTTTCTATTATTGCTGGGCTTACGGCGATATTCTTTATGGCCATGGCACAAAGAAGCCCAGCTGTACACACGAAGCAAGTACTTAAGGGGGCACCTTGGGCCATCGTTTTCTTCTCTGTTGGGATGTACGTTGTTGTCTACGGATTGCGTAATGTTGGTCTTACAGCTGTATTGGGCGATGTCATTCAATTGGCAGCCAATCAAGGACTCTTTATTGCAACGATTTCTATGGGATTTATTGCAGCGATATTGTCCTCACTTATGAATAATATGCCTACGGTCATGATTAACGCGTTAGCTATATCAGAAACGACTACGACAGGTCCTATTCGCGAGGCTTTGATTTATGCAAATATCATCGGATCGGATTTAGGTCCCAAAATAACGCCAATCGGTTCGTTGGCCACTTTACTATGGCTACATGTTTTATCTCAAAAAGGTGTGAAGATATCTTGGGGTAGCTATTTTAAAATCGGAATTATTTTAACGGTTCCTACACTTCTGATTACACTAATAGGACTGTATTTATGGCTGTCAATCATACAATAAAACACAAAAGGTGGCTTTAATTATGTCGAAAAAAACACTCTATTTCTTATGTACAGGTAACTCATGCCGTAGCCAAATGGCTGAAGGTTGGGGCAAAAAGTATCTTGGTGAAGAATGGCAGGTTCTCAGTGCTGGAATTGAAGCACATGGAGTTAATCCAAATGCTGTCAAAGCCATGAATGAGGCTGGCGTCGACATTTCGAATCAAACTTCGGATAGTATTGATCCACAAATCTTAAATGATGCAGATTTTATCGTCACGCTTTGTGGGGATGCTGCTGACAAGTGTCCGATGACACCACCCCATGTAAAGCGTGATCATTGGGGATTTGATGATCCTGCAAAGGCAGAAGGAACGAATGAAGAGAAGTGGGCTTTTTTCCAACGTGTTCGTAATGAAATTGGTGATCGTATTAGGTACTTTGCTGAAACTGGGAAATAAATAATTAATAAAGGTCGGGAGAAACCATCTCTCGACCTTTATTCCGAAATGCATATAAGTATATTATTATCTTTTTATGAAGGGGTCGATCCCAAGATGAATATCTAACGTACGACTTTGAATCAGCACAAAAAGTGGAACTGGATTTACCAAAAACAGGAGTATGCAATGTGAATCTGACACCAATAAGCAAGAACAGTCTTGATGCTGTTAAGTCAGCTAATGATTCTGCAATAATATAGGCGTTAGGTGATGAGATGAATAAAGAGGATCATGATTTTTATGCAAAAGGAAAAGTATTGTAAACCATTAGTCTTAAAAATAGAGTTGGATTAGTATTGAAGGGAAATCGAAAGCCTCAAGAACGCAACTGGGAGGGGATGGAAGAACGTGATATGCATTGACATACCATTAGGAACAAGTTAGTATAATTTAAGCTTTGAAAGGAGCGATAGAGGTGGGATTTTTACAACTATACTGATCGATATGTACATATTTTGTTAACCACTCTTTTGAGGGGTTATTTGTTGTGCGTACTAGGTTAGATAGGAAGTAGAAGCTTTATCGCTCTACAGATATCTTTACCATTTTTTAAGTAAGCAGTAAAATGCGTACTTTTTTTATAGAATCAGGGAGATAGGTGCTATAGTCGTTTCTAAGCAGTCGCATTGTGATTTTATGATCTGGAGGGATTTCACTATGATGATGTTACTTTTCTATTGATACGGGCTTAGTAAGTCAAGCTCGTATCGGTGAAGAATCGATACGCAAATTCAGGAGGTATCGATTATAATGGAAAATAGAAATTGGAAACGAAAATTTATTGCGTTATATACAGGACAGTTTTTCTCATTGCTGAGTAGTGCCGCTGTTCAATTTAGTATTATTTGGTGGTTGACAGATATAACGGGTTCTCCACTTGTATTAGCACTGGCTGGGATAGCCGGCTTTTTACCGCAAGCCTTGCTCGGTCCATTTGCAGGGACGATAGTTGATCGTCATTCCCGTAAAGTGATGATGATTTTAGCAGATCTGATTATTGCACTGGGTAGTTTATTCTTGTTTTTATGGATGTATTATAGCGAGCCAAATATCACGTTAGTCATACTTGTGTTAATTGTTCGATCCCTTGCGACTGCTTTTCATATGCCGGCAATGCAAGCTTCTGTACCATTGCTTGCACCAAAAGAGCATCTTACAAAGGTTGCAGGCTGGGGGCAGATGGTGAGTTCAATGACCAATATTGCAGGACCCGCAGTAGGGGTGTCGTTACTAGCAGTTAGCTCCCTTGAATGGGTGTTATTGTTCGATGTTTTTGGCGCTATTATCGCTTGTAGCGTGCTATTGTTCATCCGAATTCCGAGCGTAACAAGAACAGAAGAAATGGCCACTGATAACTTGATAGCTGAAATGAAAGAAGGCTATCATGCGATTGTGAAACATCGCCTTGTCTTAAAGCTAACCATCGTGATGATTGTTGTAGCTGTTCTATTCATTCCCGTTGGAACTTATTTCCCGCTTATGGTACGGAATCATTTTGAAAAAGGCGTAGTAGAAGCAGGTATCGTTGAGATCGTATTTGCAATTGGTTTGATTGTAGGCGCTTCGTTTTTAGGTGTACTGGGAGATCGGTTCGATAAGGTTAAAACAATGGCAGCAGGCATGATCTTGATGGGCATTTCCTTATTTATTTCCGGTCTGCTTTTGCCGTCGATGTTCTATGTGTTCGTAGTGATGAGTTTTTTAGTCGGTTTAGCTGGTCCATTATTTTCAGCGCCATTCTATGCTTTTATCCAAGCGGAAATTGAACCTCAATTGCTTGGACGGGTATTCAGTTTTGTGACAAGTCTATCGTTATTGGCAGCACCAATTGGATTAGGTTTAGCTGGATTTTTTACGGAACTCACGAATGTAGCCGTCTTCTTTAGCGCGGCAGGTCTCCTTATTGTTCTAAATGCGGCAGTGACTATAAAAGTGAAGGAGGAGGAAGCGACATGCAATTTTTATTATTCTTTTAATACGAGCTTGAAATAGAAGCTCGTATCGATTCTAGCTATCGGTACGAAATTATAATATTTCGGAGGTAGTGAATTTAGAACAAATCTGTTTTGAAATAAAAAATGTTGCTGGGAAAAGTACATTATTGAAATTGCTAGCTAATAATATTAAACCGACACGTGGAACAGTGAAACTTCATGTGGAGGGCGGTTACTTTGAGCAACTGGAAGCCCCACTGTTGTAGAAGCGGAAGGGGCCTTACTTGGAAGATTGGCAGTTCCGCAATATTCTGAAGAGCTAAGTGGTGGTGAGTAAACAAGGTTGAAGTTGGCACAGTTGTTTACGCATTATTACGAAGCACTATTGATTGATGAGCCGACTACGCATTTAGATCAAGAAGGTATATCTTTTTTACTCGATGAACTGCGCTATTACTACGGGGCACTAGTATTAATTAGCCATGACCGCGCTGTTTTAGACTCGCTCGTTACCACAGTATGGGAAGTGAATGACGGAGTAGTACATGTCTATTCAGGAAATTACAGTGATTACCAGACGCAAAAACAGCTCGAACGTGAACAACAAAGTCAATCGCACGAACAATTCGTAAAAGAGAAGAATCGTCTTGAAAAAGCAGTGCAAGAAAAAATGAAAATAAACAATTGAATCAAGTGTAATTTCAGTGGCCTGATGGAGAATATTCTGTTCGAGAACTGTTCACATCAGTCAAACTGATATATTGTACAGTAGGAAACCCTTTTTTTATATTAAATTTCTCTAAATTTGCTAAGAACCTGGTTTTTACAAAATTAGTAAGGATATCGATTGCTTACGCTTAGATAAACAAATCCGCAAATGATTTGCAGAAGAGGGGGTTAATTTCAGATTGAAGTAACTTTTGCAAGCTATGGATTTGATTGAGCGGGATAGGTTTTGCTTGACTGTCAAGGCTATGGTTCGATTTTCCAAGAAATTATCATTGTAATATATAAATACGATTAGTGTAGAGTGCTTCTCAATTCTTGTGGATAAAATAGTTACATGTGCATGAAAAGATAGAGCAAATCCCACAGTGAGTGGAATAGAAAAGCATTAGGAAATTAAACGTAGCAGGCAAGATTAATAATTGCATTGGTACAAAGAGGCTGTCCCATCAGCCGATAATTTACAACTCATGGACAGCCCCTTTTTAATTTGGGTAGTACAATACCATACTTAAACGAGTCAATGTTTCTCCTGAATTATGATAGCTATGGGGTCTGTCGGCTTTAAATCGGATGGAATCACCGCTTTCAATGGTATACTCCTCGTAATTTACACGTACCGTTAGCTCCCCCTCAAAAATTGTTAATAGCTCTTCGGTCCCCTCCATATGTGAATCTGCACTTAGGAATCCACCTTTGTCTATCTCAACTGCATACACTTCAAAGCGTTTGTCTTCATCAAATGGAAAATGGGGGTATACTCGATATTTTCCATTATCTTCGGACAAGATTTGAATATCACTTTTCGATACTATTATTGTGTCGGGCTGAGGGTGATTGATGAGTGAAGTAAAAGAAACTTTCAAACCATTGGCTATTTTCCAGATAGTTGTAATGGTTGGAGCTGATTCGCCACGTTCAATTTGACCGATCATTGTTTTACTTACACCAGTCAATTCAGCCACTTTTTCAAGACTTAACTTTTTACTCTCTCTTATTGCTTTTAAATTCTTGGCAATGATAAGATGAATTTCCATTTTTAAAACACTCCTATTTCTCTGTACAATATAACGTCTGAACTGTACAATAAAAAGAAAACGTTATAGTGCCCGTTATGGACAGTATAACATATTCATTAGGGGGAGGTCGAATATGCCAGTACTAACATTCTTGTTGTATGTTTTTGTCATGAGTTTTACGCCAGGTCCGAATAATATTATGGCGATGTTATTTGCGAATCAGTATGGATTTAAGAAGACACTTCGATTTTGCCTAGGCGTAGGCGCAGGTTTTTTTGTCATCATGATATTATCGAGTTACTTTAATCTAATCCTACATAACTTCATTCCGAAAATTGAGTTGCCTATGATGCTTCTAGGTGCGGCCTATATGCTGTATCTGGCAATCAAAATAATTACTAGTTCGACTAGTACTAATGGTGATGAGGGCGGTAAATATAACAGTTTTTTGGCAGGGATGCTGTTACAGTTTGTCAATCCGAAAGGTGTTTTATATGGTATTACGGTAATTGCAACGTTCATTCTTCCATATTATAGTTCAACAATTGACTTACTACTATTTTCGTTGTTTCTAGGTTTCGTCGGTATAATGAGCACTTGTTGTTGGAGCCTTTTTGGTTCGATATTTCAGAAATTCCTCTCGGATTATAGAAAGCAATTTAATATTGTGATGGCATTGTTATTGATGTATAGTGCAGTTTCGATTTTTTTGTAATAAGTAATATTAAGTGCGAGGGTTACAAATGAGGCTGTTGTTAAAAGATGCGCGAAGTGGATTGAATATTCTGAAGTACGCAAAACGCATTTAGAACTTGTTTTATCATGGAAGTTAAAATGAAAATACTGAGCTGTCAGTAATAATCTTGATGTTGTTTTCATTCAATTAAGATCTCCCTAAATAGAAAATCCAATCAAGATATAAAATATCTTGATTGGATTTTTAATAGCTATAAATTTTCAGTACACTTTATCTCCATTAAAAATGGAGTTTTTTACAATGACATAATCCACTGTTCGGATGGCTTCAAGTTTGCTACCGCCAGCATAGGAGATGGACGATTGTAAATCTTGTTGCATTTCGTCTAAAGTGTCCATTAGTGGACCTTTATATTCGACGTACATTTTTTTACCTTCAACGTTTTTCTTTTCGCCCTTTTGGAATTCAGAGGCTGAGCCAAAGTATTCTTTGAAACGTTGTCCATCTTTTTCAATTGTTTGACCGGGAGATTCTTCGTGTCCAGCAAATAGAGAACCGATCATGACCATTGAAGCACCGAAACGTACCGATTTAGCAATGTCACCGTGTGTACGTATGCCGCCGTCTGCAATGATAGGTTTAGTAGCTGCTTTCGCACACCAACGTAGTGCAGCTAACTGCCAACCGCCTGTACCGAAGCCTGTTTTTATTTTTGTAATACATACTTTACCAGGTCCAATACCAACTTTCGTAGCATCTGCCCCGGCATTTTCAAGTTCGCGTACGGCTTCTGGTGTGCCAACGTTACCAGCGATGACAAAGCTTTCAGGCAGATGCTTTTTAATATGTTGAATCATATTAATGACTGCATTGGAATGTCCATGAGCAATGTCGATTGTGATGAATTCAGGTGTAAGTTCGTCAGCAGCTAGTTGTACAATAAAAGTGTAGTCCTCATCTTTAACACCAACGCTAATAGAAGCGATTAAACTACGTGATTGCATGTCTTTAACAAAGTTTGCTCGTTTTTCTGGGTTAAAACGATGCATAATATAGAAGTAACCACTTTCAGCTAATTGGATAGCGATACTTTCATCAATAATTGTTTGCATATTTGCTGGTACAACTGGAATTTTAAATGTATGTCCGCCAAGTAGTATAGAAGTGTCACACTCAGAACGACTATTTACCACACACTTTGCAGGAATCAGCTGGATATCTTCGTAATCAAATACGTTTTCCATAGATAGCACCTCGAAATCCGAATAATATCATTCGTTTAGTTTGGAACGTTCGCACTTTAATAATTTACAACAATTTAGGTAGTATGTCAAAATATTTAATAGTGATTGGCAAAACGTATAAAATCTGATTCCATTTCCTTTTGAGTTTAATAACTACTTTTTGTTATACAAATAATTAAAAAATAAGCAAAAAGAGCTTTCGTGGACTCTTTTTGCTTATTCCTATGTGTCGATAGCATCTACTGTACAAACACGCAAAGAGAGGCATTGAATGGTGAGTATCCCATATTACCGAATCGGGGGTATCGAAGTTTCAATGGTTTAAAAGTCTGTTATCTTCTTACGAGACCTTTTTATCAATAGATCTTCATATAACGTTCAACTTCCCAAGGGTGTACGGTAATTCGGTAACTTTCCCATTCTAATTTTTTCTCTGCCATAAAGTTTGTGAAAATGTGATTGCCAAGAGCTTCTTGGATAATTTCATCCTTACCTAGCGCGATGAGTGCATGGTCAAGGTCAGTAGGTAGTGTCCCGATACCTAATTCTTGAAGTTCGAAAGGTTTCATTTCGTAAATATTGCGGTCGACTGGCATTGGCGGTTCGAGTTCACGTTTAATGCCATTTAAACCTGCTTTTAATATAGCCGCCATTGCAAGATATGGGTTTGCAGCCGAGTCGACGGAACGGACTTCGATGCGAGTGCTTATTCCCCGAGATGCTGGAATTCGGATAAGAGGGCTGCGGTTTTGGGCAGACCAGGCGATGTAACAGGGCGCTTCGTAGCCGGGAACAAGTCGCTTATAAGAGTTAACTGTTGGATTTGTAATTGCTGTAAATCCAGGAACATGTTCGAGAACGCCAGCCATGAACTGATATGCTGTTGTACTTAATTGTAATTCACCATTTTCGTCAACAAAGGCATTTTCACCGTCTTTGAATAGGGAAACATTACAATGCATACCTGATCCGCTGACACCGAAAAGGGGTTTTGGCATGAACGTTGCGTGCAAGCCATGTTTACGAGCAATTGTTTTGACGACGAGTTTGAATGTTTGAATGTTGTCACAAGCGGTAAGAACATCCGCATATTTAAAGTCGATTTCGTGTTGTCCTGGAGCGCACTCATGGTGCGATGCTTCAACCTCGAAGCCCATTTCCTCTAACTCCAAGACGATATCTCGTCGACAGTTTTCTCCAAGGTCCATTGGTGCAAGATCGAAATAGCCGCCGTTGTCATTCAATTCCATTGTCGGTTGCATATTTTCATCGAGCTTGAATAAGAAGAATTCTGGTTCTGGTCCCAGATTGAAATCAGTAAATCCAAGCTCCTTCATTTCTGTCAATACACGTTTTAAATTGCCACGAGGATCACCTGTAAACGGAGAACCATTGGCAAGAGAAATATCACAGATAAGACGTGCTACCCTTCCTTTTCCTGAGGGCCAAGGGAACACCATCCATGTGTTAAGATCTGGTATGAGGTACATATCGGATTCCTCGATACGCACAAATCCTTCAATTGAAGAGCCGTCGAACATCATTTTATTGTTAAGCGCCTTATCGAGCTGGCTGATGGGAATTTCCACGTTTTTGATCATACCTAAAATATCTGTGAATTGAAGTCGAACGAAATTCACATTTTCTTCTCCTACAAATTTGCGAATGTCTTCTTTTGTATAATTCCTCATCATACCACTCTCCTTAAGTATCATTAATTACGGATTACTCCATAACATTTTTCTATAATAAAGCAAAAAGTTACCATTAACAAGAATTTTATTTAAATCTAATTAATTTGTATAAAGCTAGCTTTCAATAATCTAATCATAATACTGAAAATAAACCATTTGTTGGAAAAATAAGGTAGGGGATTGCTTATTATTCTTAATCTTCATTTTTAGGGTGAACCGGAAATAATTCAACAGTAATTGAGATAAAAGAGTAAATAGGCTTGCGTAAGCAAATTAAAAAAAGCGAAGCCCCTTTTATTGAAATGGGCTTCGCTTTTTTTTGACAGAATCTATTATACTATAATATGTTGGCATAAAGAATCCTCTCAACAACGCTCGGGGATGCCTTTGCTGGAGATTATATAGAATCATTAGTTCAACATATAAATATATTTTTAGTTCGTTTTCAAGTTTTTGAGTCGTCTGTCCAAAATGAAATTGCCAAAGGGGATAAATGCTGAAAGAAGGGCACCAATCGTAAACCTAAACGGCCATTTCACCTTAATCATCGTATATACAATTGCTGCGATATAAGCTAGAAATATATAGCCATGAAGTGTTCCGACGATTGTTACTGCACTCTTCATACCGAACCAATACTTTAATGGCATTGCGATAAACAATAGGATCAGTAGTGAACTGCCTTCCAATATACCAATCAAACGAAAACGTCCTAAAGCATTTTTTAACATGATTCCACTTCCTCTACTTACTACATTTCATCAATTACTTTACAATATGAAAATTATCATGTACAGGAATGTGACTTGCTGTGAAGGAAAGGGGCAGGGAGAGTTGAAACTCAGGATTATTGACCTTCAGCCTGTAGCACCTATACTTCAAAGTAGAAATACAGTTAAAATCGTCGATACATTATTTAATTCTCTGGCTTTATTTTAATACCAACGATTGTTGTTTGAGAGAGCTTGCCAATTGTTCGGTGATTTTTTTCATCTTTCATTAATTTGTGGAGGTTACTTTTGAACACTTTTCAAGAACTTGCAAAAACAGTTATTATTAGAAAGGAAAATCGTTGCATTCCTATATAAAAAAGGACTCTTGTCATCATATAGGTCATGATTTAGGTTTTATTGTTCAAATTGAACGCATTATGGTCTAGGGACTAATCGTATGCTATTTCCGTATGTGAATTGACTGATAAAATAGAAAAACTATAGGTTTTTTAATTAATTTTAGAAAATCCCCAGTAGTCATCGAATTTCGGTTATACTAGAGAGAAGTAAAATCAATCATTATTCAATAGTAAGGAGGATTTTAAATGACTGAAAACAATGAAACAAATGAACACGAAGCGCCAAAGAAAAAGATAAGCTTAAAAGAAGTGATACAACAACAGTTAGAAGCGAAGAAGAACCAAACTGCTGATAACAACGCAAAAGGCAATCCAGCACAATCTGCTAAAAAAATGCAAAGCCAACAAGCAAAAAAAGTTAGCAGTGCCCGTAGAAAAATGGGGTCATAATGTAACAGCGCAAACCGATTACCTATTGGTTTGCGTTTTTTTTGAGAAATAAAACGTCTGTTGATTAACCATTTTATTGAATTACGTGCAGGTAATAAAGGATTGAAAAACTCCATATTCACTGGATCATTTCCGGTCCGCTTTCGATGAATTATTCAAGGCATCTCGATAATGGTATAGAAGTGGTTCAATTCAAAGCGAACCAAAAGCAACTATACACGGAGTACTTGATATTTGAGTAAGTCTTTTTGGTGAATTTTGGTTAATCAACACATGTGTAAGTCCAGGGGAGATCTAGTACTTTATGTGTTCCATTAATTAAAATACAAAGTTCGAAAAGTTGGCTATATTGAAGAAGAAACAAGCTCATTTTGAATGGTATACTGTCAATATTGGAGATGATGAACTTTGAGTTTACAGACTGAAAAACATAGATTACATCTAGAAGCCGAGCAATTCATACATAGATGTTATGCAGAACTTGGGATGACAACAGAGCAACAGATGAAGCGAATAGAGGAAGTGCGAAGTGAAATAAATGAAACTGGAACGTATAGCCATACTTCGCAAGAACTTCAACATGGAGCTAGAATGGCTTGGCGTAATAATAATCGTTGTATTGGACGTTTATTTTGGGACAGGCTTCAAGTGTTTGACGAGAGGGCATTAGAAACCGCTGAAGATGTGTACAGCGCATTATTGAACCATATTGAATATGCGACAAATGACGGAAAAATTCGTTCATCGATTACGATTTTCCCACCACGACATGGCGGAATTGATCCGATACGAATATGGAACCATCAGCTTATACGCTACGCAGGATATGAAGAGGCTGAACAGATTATTGGAGATTCCACATCAGTTGAATTTACGAGGATGTGCGAAATGTTAGGTTGGAAAGGGGAGAGGACTCCTTATGATGTTCTTCCTCTTGTCTTTCGATTGGAAGGAGAATCGCCCCGAATCATTGAAATACCAAAAAAACTAGTAAAAGAAGTGACGATTACCCATCCACAACTAGAGTGTTTTGAAGAACTGGGTATAAAATGGTATGCGGTGCCAATTATCTCGGATATGCGGTTGGAGATTGGTGGGATTAACTATCCGACCGCTCCATTTAATGGATGGTATATGGGAACCGAAATCGGTGCGAGAAATTTGGCGGATGAAGATCGTTATAATCTACTCCCAAAAGTTGCAGAGTTGATGGGACTGGATACAAGATCAAACCGTTCACTATGGAAGGATAAAGCGCTAGTAGAACTAAATATTGCGGTGTTGAATTCTTATCAAAAAGCGGGTGTTACGTTAGTCGACCATCATACTGCCGCCAAGCAATTTAAAAGTTTTGAAAAAAATGAGTGTACAGTAGGGCGAGGTATCACAGGAAATTGGACTTGGCTGATTCCACCGCTTTCGCCTGCAACGACTCATGTCTTTCACAAACCTTATAGCAATGACGTCGTTAAACCTAATTACTTTCATCAGAAAAATCCGGGTGAAAGCTAATAGGATTTTATACTTCCGCAAAAAATAAGAGTATCCATTTGCACACTTGTTTGAAAAACATAAATATATGAGATAAGAATAAAAACAGCCATGTAAGAGAATGGCTGTTTCGGGCAATCTATATTCAGGATATAGTAAGGGGAAAAATTAACTTTACTTTCATGGAAATCTATCTCGCAAAAAATATTTGAGCGGTTTTATCACTTTTAATTACCCGGTTATACAAGGGTGCATTTTTCTAAGATAACACCAATCCATCTTTCATTGTAATGATATGATCCGCAAAAGAAAGCATTTCTTCATCATGAGTTACCATCAACGTTGTAATGTTCAATGTTTTCGTCAACTCACGGATCAATGTCATGACGTCTTTCGATCTTTTAGAATCTAGGCTTGCTGTCGGCTCATCTGCAAACAACATCTTCGGTTTGTGGATAATCGCACGGGCAATTGCCACACGCTGTTTTTCACCCCCTGATAATGAAGCAGGGTAGGCATCTTTTCGATGATTCATATCCACCAATTTGAGGATTTTTTCGACTTCCACTTTTTGTTCACGTTTTTTAAGCTTGGTTTCAGAAACGTCAAGCATCAGCAATAATTGTTCTTCTACGGTTAGAAAAGGGACTAGGTGTGAGGATTGAAAGACAAATCCGAACTCGCTCGCTCTAATTTTTCTGATCTGATCCTGATTCATGTCAGTCATGTTTTGACCTTCAAATAGCACTTTTCCGTCCGTTGCACTTTGAAGTCCCGCTGCTATTGTAAGAATCGTACTTTTACCAGAACCTGAAGCGCCTACTAACGCTGTTATTTCACCTTCTCGAAGTGAAATATTAATCCCTTTTAATACTTGTTCGTCCACTTCACCATTCGTAAATGTTTTTGTAACTTCATCAATTGTGAAAATCGTCATATTAAACCTCTCCTTGTTGGATAGCTTGCAATGGTTCTACTTTTTTAATTTGCAGACCGGACAGCGTCGCCCCTATAAAGCCAATGATAAGGAATACAACCGATAATTGAACAGTTGTTTCAAGTGTTAAACTAAATGGCATTCCTTGAGGTGCAATTAAAGAGAAGCCTTGGCTTAAAGCAACTGACAGTCCAAGTGCAATCACGGTGATGAAAATCATCTGGTACCACATCATACCGAACAATCTGCTTGTTTTAACGCCAAGTGCTTTTAAGATGCCATATAATCCAATCTTTTGAACGTTCATCATGTAGAAGAATATTGCGAACAACATTCCGCTAATGGCAACCAAAAACCAAATGATCATATTAAGTGACATCTGTTCTGCACTGTAACTTGGAATTGTATTGAGGAATTCTTTATTTGAAAATGATTGTAAACCCGTCACCACTGGTGCATGTTCTGTACCTGGTACAAAAATCAATTGCATTTCATTGACACGGTAAATTTCTTTATAGTTTTCCATGTTAATAAAAGCAACAGGCGCATGGCTGTATTTCTTTTGTTCAACAAAGCCCATTACTTTAAATTCACCACTGAACTGATTATTGGTTAATATATCGCCAACCTTAATCCCTTCATCTTCTAATGAACGATCTAGGATGACTTCTCCTTTACCGACAGATTCAAACGATTTTGAATCTGTTGAAGTAACGAAAGCTATACTATACTGCTTGTCGTCCATATCGTTGACAAAACCCATCTGAATGGAGAGTGCAGCTGCATCTTTTTGTTCATTTAAAACAGTGGTTTGTACGCTTTCATCTATTCTTGAAAGGTTGTATGTTTCGTTTGCATCAGCGTTCATGTAAAATTGACCATCTGGTAAATCTTTAATTAACGCTGCGTTATCTTGGGATAAACCGTTCGATAACCCCGAGATGATAAATGTTAAAAAGCTGACGAGAAAAATGATTGATCCTAAAATAATAAATTTTGTTTTATTCTTCTTAATTTCTTTCCATGCAATATTCATCTTTGCGCCCCCCGTATTTCTTAATAACTTAACTATAATCTGACTAGGTGAACGGAATATGAACAGATGATTACATGAAAAAAGGTATGTAGTTCAGCAGATAATGGTACAATACATATTGAAGGGTATTGTATTTAATATGTAGCGTTACCCTTAACTAAACAGGATATTGAAATAGAAGGAGATTGGATCACTTGACTAATGGAATTAAAAACGAAATGCCGCCAAATTACGATGAATTACGGAAGGCAGTTAACCGAGCATCGAATTGGAGACTACGTTTAGAAGCTATTGAAGAATTAGGACAATGGAAACATAAACGGACTATCGATGTACTTTTACACAGAATGAACAACGATGCCGTATATAAAGTGGTAGAAGCCTCTCACCGTAATCTTGTGAAATTTGGTGAAGATGTTGAATTACCACCACGAAATCGATTTGAACTGATTAAAGATGCCAACAAAGTTTTCCTTCGAATTAAGAAAAGCTTGCCAAGAGATCACTCGTTCGAAGAGTACAAAGAAAAGTTGAAAAATATGAGACTTGATTTGTATGATACCTATGAAGGTGACAAAGGCGATGAATTTGAAGCATGGCTTGAAAACGTTTGGGAGACGGCAAATAAAAAGTAAAACGTTTCAAAGTTATATACATACTGAAAAACGATTGCAAAATAGCTGCAATCGTTTTTCAGTATGTGTTGATTGTCATATTAAGTCGCGGGTAGTTCTTTAGTGGTGTATTATACCTATAGGAAATATGGAGATGAGTCAATAACATGAAATATAGTGGTAGAATAATCGCGATGTTAGTAGTTAGTTTATTCAATATTCTACGGTATTTTTATTATCATCAATATTTGGAGCTTCCATTTAAAGCGAACTTTTTTATTTTGACATTCATCTTTTTATCGGTTGCTTTGTGGTGTGGAATGCAGTTCGATCGAGTAAAATACTACTCTGAAAAAGATCCTTTAACGGATACTTACAACCGTCGAACGGTAGAAAAATATTTTCGGGAAATCACACGAACAATTAGAAACAAGGATCAAAAATTAGGTGTCATTATGATCGACCTCAACAAATTTAAAGAAATTAACGATACATATGGACATCATAAAGGTGATGAACTATTGATCCATCTTGCCTATATTATAAACAAGTCTGTTAAGAAGAGTGATAGGGTAGCACGTTGGGGTGGAGATGAATTTTTGATTCTAGTACCTACAAGTACTAATGATTTTGAGTCAGATTATATACAGGAATTTCAACGAAAATTGGAAAATGAGAACTTTGATGAATTCCCATCTGTAGGAGTATCTCTTGGCTTTTCGATTTATCCGGATGATGGGCAAGATTTTCAAGAGTTGATACAAATTGCTGATGGGGCGATGTATAAGGCAAAAGGAAAAGAAGTGGCTATATGAATATTAATGGTCACTTAATTCCCTTAATCTGGTGTAACGTCTGTACTCCTCCTTCTGATGTGCTAAGTTTTTTGCGCATTAGAAGGAGGAGTATTTTTATATTCATATCTCATATGTTTAGTATTGGCTTTGTTTGAGTACGAGGCGAGAGGAAAAAAGGATGAATTTCTCTTGTTAGAGACCTGTCCAAACTCCCATTGTTTAGCACACGGGAATTTTTATCGGAATTGCTATAATTGGAGTTCCAAAGCGCTCAAAAGTCTATTAACTTGTTACGAATTATTGAGTAATCGATTTTAATTGGACTATATTCTTGTTCGATAATCGAAAAAAACACTGCCTACACCGCACGATGTTTAACGATTTATTGAGGATATGAATCTATATAAAACCATGTCTTTTTACTTGTTTAATTTACAGAAATTATTGAATTATTAGATATGTAGATTGACTTTCAAATACCTTTGTTCGATAATAAAGGAATAGGAAAGATGGTAGTTGCGCTACTGAGTACGGGGAAATTGGCAGGATAGATTATATTAACAGTGACTTTATCAGTATTTTAGTTGTATGATTCTTTAGTTTCTATTGCCATTCTAGTGTGTATGGAAAGCTAGTAAGCGTTTTCAATTCACATGAGACTAAACTGTTTTATCTGATGAAAAATGGAGAAAACAGATTAAAATAGTATGTAAATAGAAGGGGGAAAAGAAATGAAGAAGAATCTAATTTTGGTACTAATCACGATTTTTATGATTGGTATTATTGTGGGTTGTGGTACAGATAACGAAAAAGGGCAAGAAAAAGAAAGCAGTGGAAAAGGCGTGTTGGATCGCATTGAAAAATCGAAAGTATTGAATGTCGCTTTCGAAGGCACATATCCTCCCTTTAATTTTTTAAATGACAAAGATGAGTTTCAAGGTTTTGACGTAGATATCTCCAATGAAATAGCCAATAAATTAGGCGTCAAAGCCAACTTTATTGCAACAAAATGGGATGGACTAATCGGCGGTCTAAAGGCCGATAAATTTGATATCATCATTGGGCAGATGACTGTAACGGAAGAACGCAAAAAAAGCGTTGATTTCACTGACCCGTATGTCATAACTGGTTCCGTATTAATAACTCGTGAAGATACCGATGACATTACAAAACTTGAGGACATTAAAGGCAAGAAAGTCGGCGTTGGTGGTGGAACAACTTTTGAAGAAGTTGCGAATAGCGTCGAAGGTGCTGACGTGAAATTATACAAAGCTGTAAGTGACTATATTCAAGACCTTACGAATAAAAGGTTGGATGTCATTATCAACGACCAGTTATTAATGGCCTACAATATTAAAGAAAATAGCCTTCCATTAAAAATTACAAGTGACATAGTAAATAAAGATGAAATAGGGATGGCAGTTAATAAAGGAAACGAAGATTTTATTACGGAGGTAAATAAAGCATTGAGTGAAATGAAAGAGGATGGAACATATAATGATATTTATAAAAAATGGTTTGGAACAGAGCCTTTAGACAAATAAAAGTAAGCATAGAGTGATCAAAGGGGAGATATTGATTGCTCTATGTTTTATTACATGTAAAAACCAAGTATTGGGGGCAGATTAATTTGCATATTGCCATATTGGGAACCGGAATGATAGGTACGACAGTAGTTAGTGAAATTGCTAAATTTACTGGTATTGATGCAATTACAGCTGTTGATGTTAGTCAAGGGAGTATTGATAAGTGTTTAGAAATCGCCAATAATCCCAAAGTGATAGGGAAAGTGGCCACGTTAGAAACTGAGGATGATATTGCAAAAGTGCTAAAAGATGTAGACGTAGCTGTGGCATGTCTACCACACTCTTTGAGCTTATTAGCCGTAAAAGCTGCAATAAAAGCAAAATGCCATCTAGTGGACCTTGTCGGATCAAACTTTAATGAAAAAATAGCATTGGATAACGAAGCACAAGAAGCAGGTGTAATCATCATCCCTGGCTGTGGTGTTGCTCCCGGAATAACAAACTTTTTAGCTGCGCAAGGAATTGAGATGTTAGATGAAGCAGAAGAGGCAATCATGACTTGCGGTGGCATTCCAAGATATCCTGTTCCACCACTATGGTATCAAGTAGTTTTCCGTCTTGAAAGCGTATTAGGTCTTTATACAAAACCTGCAATGGCCGTTAAAGATGGAAAACTTGTAAAGTTGCCTCCTCTTTCAGGGCTAGAGAAGATTATTTTTCCAGATCCGGTAGGTGTCTGTGAAGCTGTTATTACAGATGCACATAGCACAGCGTTCATATTAAAAGATAAAGTGAAAAATTTATATGAAAAAACGGTTCGCTATCCAGGACATTGGGGGAAAATGAGTGTTTTAGGCGAATTAGGTTTTTTAGATATCGATCCCATTACAATTGATGGAATTACAACTACGCCTCGTGCATTAGCAGAAAAAATACTAGCAACAAAAATGGTTGGAGATTCGAATGAAGATATTACTGTAGTAAGGGTTGAGGTAAGCGGGGTTAAAGGTGGAAAGTCCACAAAGTATACTTGGGAAATGATTGACTACTATGATCATGGCCGGAATATCACTTCAATGGCAAAAACTACTGCTATTCCTGCTTCATTGGCAGCCAAATGGATTGCTATGAAAAAAATAACAGAGACAGGTGTTGTTCCAATAGAAAGCATAATCATCAAAGATCGGTTTCAACCATTTATTGAAGAGTTGGCCAGTTTAGGAATTGAAATTGAACGTAAAGAGGAAACCATAGTATAATCAATGGTTTTACTGAGTAGCTTGTCTGACAGGGGGAGGATGTATGGACGCCACAATCATTATTGATTCATTACCATCTCTACTTAAAGCTACGTTGATGACCATTTTTTTGGCAGCTATATCAATAGTAATTGCACTCATTATTGGTTTTTTCACAGCAATCGTAAGGATAGTAAAAGTTAAAATCTTAAATGGGATCGCTAGTACCTACATTTCAATAATCCGTGGAACGCCACTTCTTGTGCAAATTTTTGTTATCTATTATGGTTTACCGCAAGTAGGAATTGCTTTAGACCCGATATCATCGGGGATCTTAGCCTTAAGTTTAAATGCAGGTGCTTATCTGTCTGAATCTTTTCGCGCATCAATACTTGCTGTGGACAATGGGCAAATGGAAGCGTCAATGTCAATGGGAATGACCTATTCTCAAGCCTTAAGGAGAATAATACTACCACAGAGTCTACGAATTGCTATTCCCACATTGTCAAACACATTTATCGTGCTTATTAAAGATACTTCACTTGTCTCTGTCATCACTGTAACGGAATTATTACAAATGTCGAGCTTGATAATCGCAAAAACATTTGAACCCCTCACGATTTATTTAATTGCCGCTGCAATTTATTGGGTTCTCATAACTTTCTTTACAACGCTATTAAACAAACTAGAGATTAAAACATCCAACTATTTAGTTCGTTAAATAAAATATTTGAAAATACTAATGTGAGGAGAAAACCATGAGTATTATTCAAATTACCAATTTGAAAAAGAGCTTTGGATTGAATGAAGTTTTGCAGGGAATCGACCTAACTATAAATAAGAGTGAAGTGGTCGTAATAATGGGGCCAAGTGGATCTGGGAAATCAACTTTTTTACGTTGTTTAACTTTCTTGGAGGAACCATCCGATGGAATCATTGAAATTGGTGAGTTTACAGTGCTTGCAGGTGGAAAAATAGAACGCAAACGAAAAAAAGTAATAAGAGAATTAAGGAAAAAAACAGGATTTGTGTTTCAGTCGTTCAATCTATTCCCTCATAAAACCGCCATTGAAAATGTAATGGAAGGACCTATTATTATTCATGGAACTAAACCGGTCGAGGCGAGGAAATTAGCGGAAGCATTGCTTATTAAAGTTGGACTTGGGGACCGTTGTGATCATTATCCAGCCCAACTGTCGGGTGGCCAACAGCAAAGGGTAGCAATCGCCAGGTCGCTTGCATTGAATCCGTTGGTTATGCTCTTTGATGAACCTACTTCTGCTCTCGACCCAGAACTTGTTCGTGAAGTTTTGCAAGTTATTAAAGATTTGGCTCAAGAGGGAATGACTATGATAATTGTGACACATGAAATGAACTTTGCGAAAGATGTCGCCGATAGGATCGTATTTATGGATGAAGGATTAATTGTTGAGCAAGGAACGTCAGCAGAAATATTTCAAACTCCAAAAGAGGAAAGGACAAGACGATTTTTGTCAAAAGTAGAATAATTGCAGCGCCTCCTTCTATGGCATAAAGTCTTGTAAGTAGTTTTTATGTCTATAAAAATTACAAATTAACGCTTGATGCATATATGTTGAAAACACCTTTTCGCCTTTCATTTAATCTGAAATAATAGGAGCGCAATGAAGTTAATCATCAATCATAGTGGGGGGTCTTACTGCCCGTTAGTGCGCAATAAAGAATATCATATTATAATCAATGAAAATGGCTATAATTTAATTACAGATGTCTGTATTTCTGATTAAATTGGCATCGTGTATGAGGCTGTTAGTTAAGTAATCTTTTAACCATATAATATCTAATACCTCTTTCGATTTAGAAAGGGGTATTTTTTATCGTAAATTCATAAAAAAGCGAATTATCTTGACAGAGTAATTATTCGTAGCTTACTATTAGTTAAATTCCGATGAAACCTATCGGAATGATTAGTATAATATAAACTACTAATTAAAAGATAGCTTAGCTTCATTAGAAGACATTAGGGGGAGAAATGGTGAATAGCATATTTGTCAAAACAGAACGTCAAAAGACTTGGTTAGAGAAGTTGTATAAGAAAGAAATGAATTTCAAAAATACGTCAGCACAAACTGATGAGTTAGCCATCTTCCCTACGGAAAACATTCAAGAGTTAATCCAAATGGGTTATACGAGTAGTACAATTCCAACAGCATACGGCGGAGAAGGGTTAAAGGTGTACGATATGGTACTCCTTCAAGAAACATTAGCGAGTTTTGATGGAAATACAGCACTTTCCATCGGATGGAATCTCGGAGTTGTCGGAGAACTTTTCGGAAAAGGGTTATGGAATGATAAAAATCTTGAATTCTTTGCCAAGGAAGTTCTGAATGGAGCTTTAGTGAACCGCTCTGTGAGTGAAGCACAAACAGGGAGTCCAACTCGGGGAGGACGTCCTGGTACAAATGCGGTAAAACAAGATGGTTCATGGGTATTATCGGGACGTAAAACATTTACAACGGCTTCTCCAGTATTAACATATTTTCTAACATCTGCGTGGATTGAAGAACAACAACAAGTAGGATTCTTCCTGCTTCACAAAGATTTAGAAGGACTAACAATTGATCATACATGGGACGTCATTTCAATGAGAGGAACTGGAAGTCACGATCTCGTTCTCGATAATGTCAAAGTCGAAGAGTCAAAACTTGTTGAACTTCCTGACAAGCCAAGTGCCGCTCCGTTTAGTGGTTGGCTTCTTCACATCCCAGCATGTTATCTAGGAATTGCACAGGCAGCACGTGATTATGCTGTGCATTTTGCAAATAATTATTCACCTAACAGCCTGAATGGACCAATTAGTCAATTGCCAAATGTTCAACAATTACTAGGAGAAATTGATTTGGAATTAACCCAGGCAAGGCATCTGATTTATAGTGTGGCGGAGGCCTATGATGATGAATCACGAAGAGGCTATCTGACAAATGAGGTCGCTGTTGTCAAGCACACCATTACGAATTCAGCCATTACGATTGTCGATAAAGCAATGAGAATTGTAGGTGCAAAAAGTCTTCAACGGACGAATCCATTACAGCGCTATTATCGGGATGTCAGGGCAGGTTTGCACAATCCTCCTATGGACGATATGACAATTAAGAAATTGGCACTGACTGCAATTGAACAAGATACAATAAAAAACGCTATCCAAATGTAAGCATATTGGATTGAAGCGAAAAAGGGGATTTCATGATGAGAAGAAGAAGCGTGTTTCAACTTGCGACAATTGGTTTAGCATTAACTACTATTTTAGCTGGATGTAACTCAAGTAAAGCGGCCGATGGTAATGATTCAGACATACAAAAAGTAAAAATCGCCTATGATCAAGCTTCAAAACCAATGTCCTGGTTGGATGAAAAAGGAAATGCAACTGGATATGATGTTGAAGTGATGAAACTAGTTGATGAATTACTTCCACAATACGAATTTGAGTACGTTGGAACGACAAGCGATGACCTACTTGTGGGTGTCGAACAAGGGAAATACCAGGTAGGGGTTAAAAATGCATTTTGGACACAGGAAAGAACAGAAAAATTTATCTTCCCGAAAGAATTTATCGGCTTAAGCAGTGCGGGTCTTGTGCTTAAGAAAGAGAATGAACATATCAAATCCCTATCAGACTTCGCTTCTGCCGGCTTTTCGTTGGCACCTATTGCAGCTAATAATGCTCAATACACTGTAATTGATGAATATAACAAAGAAAATCCGGGTAATAAAGTGCAGTTGAAAGCTGGAGATGCTTTCACAGTTGACGTTGTTCAGTGGGTGAATGAAGGTCGCGTAGATGGTGGTGTTATCATTGAGGGTCCTTTTGAAAAGCAAGTGACTGCTGAAGATGGCCCGTATCATAATCTGGCAGACGAGGTTGTTTACAATGAATTTGCAGTCATAAAAACATGGCCTTTATTCAATAAGAAAGAACAGGAATTTGCGGATGCCTATGATCAAGCAGTTAAACAATTGAAAGAAGAAAAGAAGACAAGTGAATTAAGCACATCGTTTTACGGCAGAGATTTGTTTGAAGTGTTGGATGCTGTAGAGAGATAACGCTAAAGATATAAAGGCTGTTGGGTGTGCGATATGCTCAACAGCCTTTGTCAATCAAATGGTTACAATTTGAAAATGAAAGCGGGGTGGATACATGGAGAAGTATTTTGACGCATCATATATATGGGAGTCCATCCCACTATTAATTCCTTTTTTAAAAATGACATTTATGGTTGCAGGTCTTTCCGTCCTGTTCGGTACGTTCCTGGGCTTTATCTTAACGGCGGCGAAAATAGGGAAAAGTAAATTTGCAAGGAAGGTAGCTAATGGTTATACAACGATATTAAGGTGTATACCCTCTATCGTACTCCTTTTTTTAGTATATTATGGACTTCCTGCAATCGGTGATCGTGTCGGTCTGAATTTGAACAATATACACACAGCTGTATTTGTCATAATCACTTTTACACTTCAATTTGCGGCGGCTATGTCCGAGGTCATGCGCTCAGCTTTTCAATCAATTGACAAGGGACAATTTGAGGCTGCAGTAAGTGTTGGGCTAAGCAATTCACAGGCTTATAGACGAATCGTATTTCCCCAAGCTTTTGTAGTCGCATTACCGAACTTTGGAAACAGCTTGCTGGCAGTACTTCAAGAAGGATCGTTAGCTTATACAATCGGGTTGATAGATGTTGTCGGAAAAGCAAATCTTATTATTGCGGGCAACTATAACGCACATGCATTAGAAATATTTCTTGCATTAGCAATTATTTACTGGATACTTTCAATAGCAATTGAACAGTTCTTCTTAAAATTAGAGAAAGTATTTAGTAAGGGGAAACAAGGATTGAAAACTGCATAAGGGGGTGAGAAAGTGTCTGAAGGATTAAATTACAAGTTTTTAGTAGATACATTTTTTATCGCATTATCAGGTGTTCCTATAGCGCTATTCATTACAATTGTAGCTTTGCTCTTTGCGTTGCCGTTAGGATTTTTACTGGCACTAACAAGAATCAATCGAATTCCCGTGTTACATCGTTTTGCACAAGTATACGTTTCTTTTGTCAGAGGAACCCCAATTATCATTCAGATTTTCATCGTCTATAGTAGTGTCCCCTTATTGCTAAGTTCACTATTTACAAAGTTTAATATTGGGATGAATGTGTATGATGTGAATCCAATTTGGTACGCATTCATTGTCTTCACTTTTAACACTACAGCGGTCCTGATTGAAGTTTTTCGCTCTGCACTAAGCACGGTGAACAAGGGGCAGTTGGAAGCTGCCCAATCAGTGGGGCTAACGAATGTGCAAGCATACAGAAGAATTATTATCCCACAGGCATTGGTCGTTGCAATGCCGAATATCTGTACAGCGACAGTCAACTTAATCAAAGCGACATCTCTCGGGTATGCAATGTCATTACAAGAAATTACGCTGAAAGCAAAAGTGGCAGCGAACGCAGGCTACAATTATGTTGAGGCCTATATCGATATCTTTCTTGTCTATTTACTGTTATGCAGTGCAGTCGAATTCGCATTTAAACTATATGAAAAACGTTTGAGTAAATATAAACCGTCAGTCGTTTAAGTATGAAAAGGAGGGATCCGAAGCATGTTAGAAATTAGAGATATCCATAAGTCATTCGGTAAAACTGAAATCTTAAAAGGTGTTGACGTAACAATAGATAAAGGCGATGTTGTTGTTATACTGGGGCCAAGTGGATCCGGTAAGACAACATTACTGAGATGTATCAATTTTTTAGAAAAAGCGGATCAAGGCCGTGCTATTTTTGGGGATATAGACGTGAATTTAAAAACAGCATCCAAAAAACAAATCCATCAGATTAGACAGAAAATCGCTTTTGTATTTCAAAACAATAATTTGTTCAATAATAAAACAGCTTTAGAAAACGTTACAGAAGGACTTATTATCGGAAGAAAAATCCCGACAGCAGAAGCGGTTGAGATAGGGAAAAAAGCGTTGGATAAAGTGGGGCTATCGGATAAATACAATGCATATCCCAGTGAATTATCGGGAGGGCAGCAGCAAAGGGTAGGCATTGCAAGAGCAGTTGCTTTGGATCCAGACATTATTTTATTTGACGAACCAACTTCTGCATTGGATCCAGAATTAGTCGGGGAAGTTTTGACAGTTATGAAGAATATCGCGAAAGAAGGAACAACTATGTTAGTTGTCACACATGAAATGGGTTTTGCGAAGGATGTAGCTAACAAAGTAATATTTATGGATGGGGGAGTCGTAGTAGAGGAAGGAGCACCCCATGAAATCTTTGTAAATCCAAAGGAAGAACGAACACAGAAATTTTTAAAAAGGGTATTGCCCGAGGACTTTACGTATCATATTTAATAGTCATTATCCATGAGGGTGACTTTCATTATATTAATAATGAAAGATAATTGAAATTTCATTCAAACTGATTCATTATAATAACTAGACCGTCTTTTTAGTAAACCTTGGCTTAAGGTTGCTCAGAAGAAATAAGTTCATAAAGGAAGTTTGTCAATGCAAGAGACTAACATTACGAGAATAGAATTAGACGGTAGAGAACTAATACTTATTGGAACTGCCCATGTTTCCAAGCAAAGTGCAGAACAAGTAAAAGAGGTAATCGACAAGGAAAGACCCGATTCAGTATGCATTGAATTGGATGAACAAAGGTTTCAATCTATAATGGATAGTAATAAGTGGAAAGAAACGGATATTTTCAAGGTGATTAAAGAGAAGAAAGCTACATTGCTCTTAATGAATCTGGCAATATCCTCCTTTCAAAATCGTTTGGCAAAGCAATTTGATATTAAACCTGGACAGGAAATGATTCAGGGGATTGAATCAGCAAAAGAAGTCGGTGCAAATTTGGTGCTGGCTGACCGTAATATCCAAATTACTTTTTCCCGAATTTGGGGGAATATTGGACTTAAGGGGAAAAGTCAGCTTCTGATGTCGGTTTTTTATAGTATCTTCAGCAAAGAGACGATTTCTGAAGAAGAATTGGAGAAAATGAAATCAAAGGACACGCTAAATGCCGTTCTAACTGACTTTACGGAATCATTTCCAAGGTTAAAGACGCCCTTAATCGATGAGAGAGACCAGTATTTAGCACAGAAAATCAAAGATGCACCAGGTAAAAAGGTCGTTGCAGTCATTGGTGCAGCACATGTTCCAGGGATTACAAAAGAAATCTATAATGACCATGATTTAGTCGCATTAGCGCAAACACCACCAAAATCAAAAATCCCAAAAATTATCGGATGGGCAATTCCGATTCTTCTATTATCAATTATCGCCTACACCTTTATCGCAAATCCATCTGCCGGTTTCGATCAAGCGTTAAGCTGGGTCTTATGGACAGGTAGCCTGTCAGCTATTGGTGCTGCGGTGGCTCTTGGACACCCGCTGGCCATTTTAGCGGCCTTTGTTTCAGCCCCTATTACTACCTTGCATCCACTGATAGCGGCCGGTTGGGTTTCAGGAATTGTTCAAGCATTTTTTCGCCGCCCAAGTGTTGGTGACTTTGAAACGCTTTCTGCAGATGTTTTTACGATTAAAGGTTTTTGGGCAAATAAGGTGACACGGGTCTTGCTGGTAATTGTTTTGACTAACTTGGGAGGAACGTTGGGGACCTTCTTAGGCGGAGCCGACGTTATCCGTGTATTCTTTGAAAACTTAAAGTGAAATCAATTGATCAGCATTTTCTTTTAAACGTTTTATAGTAATAATGAGGTGGGGACCGGATGAATCGAATCAGTTTTTGCTTGTTAGTGATTTTGACGACTGGACTAATGGGTTCTTCTTTTACAATAGGGAAGTTAGGGTTAGCCTATTCGTCTCCACTCCTATTAGTCGCTCTGCGTTTTACGCTTGCAGGGATTATTATGGCAACTATCGTTAAAATCTTAAACAAGCCACATCCAGTAAAAGCAATCGACTGGGTGTGGCTTGTTCTAATTGGACTTTTCCAAACAGCTTTTGTGATGGGCTGTATATTTATGGCACTGCGTACAATCACTTCTGGAGAGACGTCTATCCTAACGTTTATGAATCCTTTACTCGTTGTCGTTTTTGGGACGCTTTTTTTAAAATCGCGTTACCATATTCAGCAATGGATAGGTGTACTGTTAGGTTTTATCGGGGTTTTTCTCACGTTAGGTTCACATCTTGACTTTAAAGTCGGTACCATATTAGGGCTTTTGTCGGCTGTTTCATGGGCGATTGCTACGCTATTGATAAAAATACATGGTTTCAAATTTGATACGTATGTAATGACAGCCTATCAAATGCTTTTTGGTGGATTAATTCTCTTTCTGGGAAGCTTACTACTGGAAGAGACTTTCTTTAAAATGACTACTCAATCTATCCTGATTTTGTTATGGCTTACCATTGCAGCCTCAATTATTCAGTTTTCTATTTGGTTTTATCTTCTCCAAAGAGGTAATCAAGAACGAACTAGTGCATTCCTTTTTTTAGCGCCATTCTTCGGTGTACTCACAGGATGGTTTTTACTCCATGAAAGACTAACCTGGTCTATCCTTTTTGGTGGATTACTAATATTTGCAGGAATCTTTCTTGTTAATTGGAAAAATAATTATGAAAAGGAAATAGAGAAAACCGATGAGAACAACGAAAGGTTAAGTGAGAGTTAACTAACATGTTTCCTAGCGCACTGAAAAGTAGTTTAAAGTGCCTATTATATCTGCAAGAAGATCGCCTTTAATTCCAACTAAACTGATATGATTGAAAATAAATTCTGATAAGTCATTGACTTTGAATTTTCGATAATGTAGTATTGGTCTCAACTTAATAGTTTATATCTTATCTAGAGAGGTTGAGGGACTGGCCCGATGAAACCTCGGCAACAGACTGTTTAGTACTGTGCCAATTCCAGTAAACGAAAGTTTAGCAGATAAGAGGAGTAATATGTGTTCGATTCTATTAACCTCTTCTTGCTCTATTTAGAAGTGGTTTTTTTATTTCTTTACTGTAAAGGTTGTAAGTCATTTATCATTTTAACAATTTCATACATGCTAATTAGACAACTAAAGGCAACTTTCTAATCGATTATTTGAATCGGAAAAAGGTGTCTTTTTTGTATATAAAAATTAAACTGAAACAAATGATTTAGGGGGGCAAACAATGACAGAGTCTACAAATATCGTTTGGCATGAATCAGAGGTAACAAAAGAAAATCGTCAAGAACTAAAGGGCCATAAGAGTGCTATTCTTTGGTTCACTGGGCTATCAGGGTCAGGGAAATCAACAGTTTCAGTAGCGCTAGAAACAGAGTTACACGCGAAAGGCATTCATACTTATCGACTGGATGGAGATAATGTCCGGCACGGTTTAAATAAGAATCTAGGGTTTAGTCCAAATGATCGGACGGAAAATATTCGCAGAATCGGTGAAGTTTCAAAACTAATGGTCGACGCTGGCTTATTCACATTGACAGCATTCATATCGCCTTATCAGGAAGATCGAGATCAGGTGCGAGAAATTGTCAAATCCGATGAGTTTATCGAAATATACGTTAAGGCAAGTTTAGAAACTTGTGAAGAACGGGATCCGAAGGGGCTTTATAAGAAAGCAAGATTGGGTGAAATTAAAGGTTTTACAGGAATTGATGCTCCTTATGAAGAACCTGTTAACCCGGAAATAATCATTGATACCAATCAATTAAATATTGTAGAGTCTGTCAAAGCCATCGTTTCTTATTTAAAAGAAAATAACTATATCTAAAAAAATTACTAAATGCGTAACATATTGGGGTTTTAGGAATAGAATGTATTTAAACCTACTTGACACATAGGATTAATAAAGTTAGTATAAACGCTAATCACATGCCGACTGGAAATCAAGAAGCTAATGGACAATCGTGAACATACGAACAATTCGCTGACTAAAAAATTAGAGGCGACTTTAATCAATAGTAGATTAAAGTCGCCTTTTTTAAAAAAAGATAATGTAATAGAGTTATTGAGTTTAGAGGGGGGATTAGTATGGCGAAGTTGACGTACAAATCTTGGGCTGAGACTAGTGAAGTTTTTCCAATCGATGACGAGTCAAAAGGTGCGTTAAACGTCTTGCGATGGGCTTACGGAGAATACGACGATGAACTTGTATATGCGTGTAGTTTTGGGGTTGAAGGTATAGTAATGATAGATTTAATCTCGCAAATAAAACCAACTGCTAAAGTGGTCTTTCTCGAAACCGGATTTCATTTTCAAGAAACGCATACCTTAATCGATGAAGTAAAGAAACGTTATCCAAAGCTTGTAATTGAAATGAAGACTCCCGGCTTAACGGTTGAGGAACAAGCTGACAAGTATGGCGATCGACTATGGGAAAGACAGCCGGATCGTTGTTGTCATATGAGGAAAGTAATTCCACTCCGTGAAGCAATGAGCGGTACGACCGCTTGGTTATCAGGACTTAGGCGTGAACAATCACCATCAAGAAGTCAAACAAACTTTGTGAACAAAGATGAAACCTTTCAATCGGTTAAAATTTGCCCGCTGATTCATTGGACGTGGATTGATATTTGGGATTATGTAAAAAAACATAATTTGCCTTATAATCCACTCCATGACCAAGGCTATCCCAGTATCGGTTGTTCACACTGCACATTCAAAGGGGATACAACGACGGGGTCGAGGTCAGGGCGCTGGGCAAATCAGGCGAAGACAGAGTGTGGCTTGCATAATGCTAACGAAAATGGGGGAATTTAAATGAGTTTGAGTCAACCGCATGGTGGTACATTAATTAATCGCTGGAATCCTGGTTTTCAATACGAAGGAATAACTGAAACAGTTGAATTAGACGAAATTGCTAGTAGTGACTTGGATTTGATTGGTACGGGTGCTTATAGCCCTTTAAGTGGATTTCTTACAGAAGTAGACTACAATTCTGTTGTTACAACAATGAGATTATCTACTGGAGTACCTTGGACAATTCCGATTACATTGCCAACGACAGAGGTGAACGCACAAGGTATCGCTGTTGGGAAATTTGTGAAATTGGTGAGAGATGGAGTTGTCTATGGTGTTCTCGAAGTATCGGATATTTTCACACCAGATAAGGAAAAAGAAGCTAAACTAGTCTATCAAACGACAGACCGTGAGCACCCAGGCGTCAAGAAGTTGTTTGAGCGCCCTAATGTCTACCTGGGTGGAACCATCACACTGATTCAGCGAAGGCCGCTGAATGAGTTTTCGGAGTACCTATATGACCCGATTGAAACAAGAGGGAAATTCCAAGAGCTAGGCTGGGAAACAGTCGTCGGTTTCCAAACGAGAAACCCAGTTCATAGGGCACATGAATATATTCAAAAGACTGCATTGGAAATTGTAGATGGATTATTTTTGAATCCCCTTGTAGGTGAAACGAAATCAGATGATATTCCAGCAGATGTGCGCCTGGAAAGCTATGAAGTCTTACTAGAAAAATATTATGCGAAAGAGCACGTGTTTTTAGGTGTGTTTACAGCAGCAATGCGCTATGCCGGACCAAGAGAAGCTGTTTTTCATGCGATGGTTCGAAAGAATTTTGGTTGCACACACTTTATCGTCGGTCGTGATCATGCGGGTGTTGGTAATTATTACGGTACGTATGATGCTCAGAAAATCTTTAGCAACTTTACGCTTGGAGAACTTGGGATCACGTTATTATTTTTCGAGCATAGCTTTTACTGCAATAAATGCGGTAACATGGCAACACCAAAAACTTGTCCGCATGATGCCAGTCACCATGTGATCTTGTCGGGAACAAAAGTGAGAGAAATGCTTCGTAAGGGAGAACAACTGCCATCGACATTTAGCCGACCGGAAGTGATCGAAGTATTAATTGCAGGAATGCAAAAAGAAGAGATTCATTCATAACGATGATTTTATTGTAGAACTGAGCGGTGAGAGGAGAGATGAGAATGGGAAAAGTATTTATAGTTGGAGCTGGACCTGGAGATGTTGATTTAATCACCGTTAAAGGGATGAAATGTATTCAACAAGCGGATGTCATCTTGTATGATCGTTTAATTAATAAAGAGTTGCTCTCCTATGCAAAACCGGGAGCGGACTTAATTTATTGCGGAAAACTCCCAAATTACCATGCAATGATTCAGGAGACGATTAACCACTTTTTAGTGAAATATGCGAAGCAGGGAAAAATCGTCACACGCTTAAAAGGTGGAGATCCATTCGTTTTTGGCAGAGGTGCTGAAGAGGCGGAAGTTCTTGCAGACAACGGAATCCCTTTTGAGGTGGTTCCAGGAATTACTGCTGGAATTGCGGCTCCTGCTTATGCGGGAATCCCAGTCACGCATCGTGATTTAAGTTCTAGTTTTGCGATTGTAACTGGCCATATGCGTGCTGGAAAAAGCGATTCCATTCATTGGGAAAGTCTTGCAGTTGGTATTGATACATTAGCGATTTATATGGGTGTCGGAAACTTACCTTATATTTGTGAGCAACTGACTAAGCATGGCCGACCTGAAAACACGCCAGTTGCACTTGTTCATTGGGGGACGACAGAAGCGCAGTATACGATTACAGGTACACTGTCGACCATTGTAGAGATTGCGAGAGAATCTGAAATTAAAAACCCAAGTATGATCATTGTCGGCGAAGTTGTGAAATTGCGTGAGAAGATTCAATGGTTTGAACAAACAGAGTTGAACCAAAATAGTATTAAAGAAGTATCTGCATACTAGCAGTTTAACTTCATTCAGCAGGGGTGAAAATCCCCGCTTAATAATAAAGAAAGGTTACCTTATTACGCCGAGGCGTACTTGATACGAGGAGGGATTAGCATGCAGGCAGTTTTATATGTGGGCCACGGTAGCCGAATTAAAGCAGGTGTCGAAGAAGCCATTCAGTTTATTAAGAGCAGTCAAGCAATGATCGATGTTCCGATTCAAGAGATTTGTTTTTTAGAACTAGCGGCACCAAGCGTGGATGAAGGGATTACGAAATGCGTGGAACGCGGAGCTACTAAAATTGCCATTGTACCTATACTTTTATTAACCGCAGCGCATGCAAATGAAGATATTCCATTTGAAATCGAAGTGGGAAAAATCATGTATCCCGATATCGAATTTACATACGGAAAAGCATTTGGCATTCATCCGAAGATTGTTGATAGTTTATATGACCGAGTTGTTGAACAAAAAGTAGCGATTGCAGAAGATACTCAAGTGTTAATCGTAGGCAGGGGGAGTAGTGATCCCGCAGTTAAGCATGATTTAAACGAAATTGCACAGCTTCTTGCTGACAAGTACGCCTTTAATAAAGTAACTGTTTGTTTTCTTTACGGAGCAGATCCTCATTTCGATGAAGCATTACTGCAACTACAGGAAGCACCTCAAAAGCAAGTTTTCATTATTCCGTACTTATTATTTACAGGTATTTTAATGAATGGCATTGAGAAAAAGATTGTGACACAGTCTCCTAATGACCAGCAGCTTATTCTTTGTGAAAATCTTGGTTATCACAAATATGTCCAGGATGTACTTGTAGAACGGGTGAATGAGTTACTTGAAAAAGAGCAAATCAGTCAGCTTATTTAAATGAAGATATTTTGTCTGAGAGGATGAAAGGGACTATGGAGAAACGGGAACAAAATCTTGAACTTACTATTGAAAATGTTAAAAAGATGCTGAGCACGATGAATTATGGCTCTATCACATTGGTTATTCAAGACAATGTTGTGGTTCAAATAGAGAGAAACGAGAAAATCAGATTAAAATAATGCTCTTTTTATAGCTGTGTATGTTGAAATAAAGAATTCTTTTGAATTCGATATGACGCTTGAGGAGACCTCAGCTTAGTTTATATAAGTATTCGCGTGTTCAGCATATATATGTAAAATACTAATTTTGCGGGGTGGGAAATTTTGGCGCTTCAAGTGATAAACAGTCCTTTTAATCAGGAGCAGGTAGAACTCCTAAATCAACTTTTACCGATACTGACAGAGACACAACAAATCTGGTTGGGCGGCTATCTGAGTGCGAGTCAATTAGCTACGCAATCAAACGCTTCTGGCAGCGTAGCAGTTCTGGAAGCTCCGTCAAAACAAATAGAAGTCATCTCAAAAGAAGTGACAATTCTCTATGGATCTCAGACTGGTAACGGGCAGGCTTTAGCTGAAAAACTGACGAAGAATTTAAAAGCAGACGAGTTCCAAGTAACGCTTGCTTCTATGAATGAATTCAAACCGAATTCGCTTAAGAAGATTGAGAACTTACTACTTATTGTAAGTACACATGGTGAAGGTGATCCACCAGATAATGCATTGCCATTCTATGAATTTCTTCATGGTAAAAGAGCGCCACAATTGGATAATCTGCACTATTCGATCCTGTCTTTGGGAGATAGTTCTTATGAGTTTTTCTGTCAGACAGGTAAACAATTTGATGAACGATTACTGGAGTTAGGTGCAAAACAGCTTAGTCCACGCGTCGATTGCGACTTGGATTATGATGAATCTGCCGCGGAATGGTTTACGAATGTTTTAGCCGCATTAAATGAGCAACGAGGAAGCAGTTCTACAACGGTCCAACAACCAGTCAACAAGGGTGTTACGGAACAGCTGGAGTATTCTAGAACAAATCCATTTAAAGCTGAAATCCTAGAGAATTTGAATTTAAATGGCCGTGGTTCAAACAAGGAAACGCGTCATCTTGAGTTATCACTTGAAGGATCGAACCTCGAGTTTGAACCGGGAGATAGTTTGGGCATTTATCCGAAAAATGATACTGGATTAGTGGATAGCTTGATTGCAGAGATGGGCTGGAATGCTAGCGAAGCAGTGAAGGTCAATAACCAGGGGGAGCTTAAGCCCTTGCGCGAGGCATTGATTTCTAGTTTTGAAATCACTGTATTGACGAAACCATTACTACAAAAAGCAGTGCAATTTACCGCTAACAATGAATTAAAGGAACTCTTGGAATCAGCAAGGGAGCAAGAATGCAGGGATTATCTCTATGGTCGTGATCTATTGGATCTAGTACGGGATTTTGCACCATGGGAAGTCTCTCTAAGTAATTTTGTCGCAATATTACGTAAAATACCCGCGCGCTTATATTCAATTGCCAGTAGTTCAAAAGCAAATCCAGATGAAGTACATCTCACGATTGGAACTGTTCGTTATGAGGCACATGGTCGCGATCGGGTTGGTGTCTGTTCAGATGAATGTGCTGTACGTGCGCAACCAGGAGATCATTTACCGGTATATGTTCAGCGTAACTCGAACTTTAAATTACCAGAAGATCCTAACAAGCCTTTGATTATGATTGGACCTGGTACTGGAATAGCTCCGTTCAGATCATTCTTGGAAGAACGCGAGGAGATTGGCGCCGAAGGGAAAACATGGTTGTTCTTTGGTGATCAACACTTCGTAACAGACTTTCTGTATCAGGTTGAATGGCAACAATGGCTCAAAGAGGGTGTATTGACGAGAATGGATGTTGCATTTTCCCGTGATACGAAAGATAAAGTCTATGTCCAACACAGAATGATTGAGAACAGCCAAGCTATTTTTAAGTGGCTAGAAGAGGGTGCTGTACTCTACGTCTGCGGTGATGAAAAGCATATGGCTGCTGACGTCCATACTACTTTGGAAAAAATCATTGAAAAAGAAGGTGCCATGAGTACCAAGGAAGCATCTGATTATTTAGCTGACATGCAACAGCAGAAACGTTATCAACGTGATGTCTATTGAAACAAGTGAGAGAGGAGCTAGTTACATGACTAAAAAAATAATTCTTCCGCCACAACCCGGTCCACCTAGTGATGTTGAGCGGATTAAGAGTGAGAGTAACTATTTACGAGGAACGCTTGTGGAGACGCTTGAATATCCGATTAGTTCGGGGATACCTGACGACGATAATCGATTGATGAAACACCATGGGAGTTATCTGCAAGATGATCGGGATTTACGCAATGAGCGACAACGTCAAAAATTAGAGCCGGCATACCAGTTCATGGTCCGTGTTCGCGCTCCGGGCGGCGTTGCAACCTCGGCGCAATGGCTAGCAATGGACGGTGTTGCCAATAAATTTGGTAATGGAACGTTGAAATTGACTACCCGACAAGCATTTCAAATGCATGGGATTTTAAAGTGGAATATGAAGGAAAATATTCAGGAAATTAATGCGGCATTGATGGATACACTAGCGGCTTGTGGTGATGTGAACCGGAATGTCATGTGTAACCCAAACCCTTATCAATCGGATATTCATGCCGAGGTCTATGGTTGGGCTCAGAAACTAAGTGATTATCTTTCGCCACGGACCAATGCGTACCATGAAATTTGGCTTGATGGTGAAAAAGTAATCGACAGTCAAGAAACAGAGGAAGAAATCGAACCATTATATGGTGCGCTCTATTTACCACGGAAATTTAAAATTGGTGTAGCAGTTCCTCCTAATAATGATGTTGACGTCTTTTCGCAGGATCTTGGTCTAATTGCCATTTTAGAAGAAGGTAAATTAGTAGGATTCAACATTGCAGTCGGAGGCGGCATGGGGATGACACATGGAGATACAGACACCTATCCTCAGTTAGCACGGGTGATTGGATTTTGTACAACAGATCAGATTATCGAAGTAGCCGAAAAAATCATTACGATTCAACGTGATTACGGGAATCGTTCTGTTCGAAAGTATGCACGTTTTAAATACACTATTGATACACGTGGACTTGATTGGGTCGTAAAAGAACTCAATGAGCGATTAGGCTGGGAACTAGAAACCGCGCGTGATTATCATTTTGAACATAATGGAGATCGTTATGGTTGGATAGAAGGAAGCGATGGCACTTGGCATTTCACGCTCTTTATCCAAAATGGTCGAATCCAAGACTTGGATGATTATCCACTGATGACTGGCTTGCGCGAAATTGCCAAGATTCACACAGGAGATTTCCGCCTTAGCCCAAACCAAAACCTGATTATCAGCAATGTTTCGAGTCAAAATAAGAAAAAAATCGTCGAACTGATTGAACAGCATGGATTGACTGATGGACAGCATCATTCTGCATTACGTCGAAGTTCAATGGCTTGTGTTGCTTTTCCAACTTGCGGACTAGCGATGGCTGAAGCTGAACGTTATCTGCCTTCGCTGTTGGATAAGATGGAACTGATTTTGGATGAAGCGGGATTGCGTGAAAAAGAGATTATCATACGAATTTCAGGGTGTCCAAACGGTTGTTCTCGTCCTTCTTTAGGGGAAATAGCCTTTATCGGTAAATCTCCTGGAAAATATAATATGTATCTAGGGGCTGGCTTTGTTGGAGATCGACTAAACAAATTATACCGGGAAAACATTGGAGAAGAAGAGATTCTAGCACTACTTAGACCACTATTTTTCCAATACGCGAAGGAAAGACAAGAAGGCGAGCATTTTGGAGATTTTGTTATCCGTGCAGGACATGTGAAAGCAGTCCAATCTGGATTGGACTTTCACGATTAATAAGAAAAGCGCAAGCGCCTAGGTAGACCCGAAAAGCGCTAGAGGGCCAAAAGATAAAGGCGTACTTTGCCTTTAACTTAAGGACTGAAGCGACTCGAGGGTCTAGGCGCTGGAGTCTAGACAATAAGAAAAGCGCAAGCGCCTAGGTAGACCCGAAAAGCGCTAGAGGGCCTAAAGATAAAGGCGTACTTTGCCTTTAACTTAAGGACTGAAGCGACTCGAGGGTCTAGGCGCTGGAGTCTAGACAATAAGAAAAGCGCAAGCGCCTAGGTAGACCCGAAAAGCGCTGGAGGGCCTAAAGATAAAGGCGTACTTTGCCTTTAACTTAAGGACTGAAGCGACTCGAGGGTCTAGGCGCTGGAGTCTAGACAATGCTCCAAGTGAAAAACTTATACTTTTTAATAATATAAAAAAGCTAAGTAGGACCGCTGATTTTACGGTCTTTTCCAGAATAACTTTACAGCGGCAGGTGGATAAAACAATGAAATCCTACCCGATTATGTTGAACATCGAAGGCAAAGCTGTAGTAGTAGTTGGTGGTGGTCTGATTGCCTACAGAAAAATTACCGGCTTGCTACAGGCAGGTGCTTATATAACTGTGATTAGTCCGGTGATTCATTCGAAAATAGAACAACTCTTTATTGAGAACAAGATTTCCTGGAAAAATAAATTGTTTGAACCGGTTGATCTTGATTCCGCATTGATTGTTATTGCAGCCACAAATAGTGAAATCGTGAACACATTCGTTGCATCGTCTGCTGGCAAGCATCAACTGGTCAATATCGTTGATAATCCGGAGTTAAGCACCTTTCATGTCCCTGCAAAGCTGACAAGGGGTGACCTAACGATAAGTGTTGCAACGGGCGGCGGAAGTCCGACACTTTCCAAAAGCATTCGTGATGAACTTGCCGTAATTTACGACGATACTTATGGCGATTATCTTGAATTTCTAACGCTGTCGAGAGAAAAAGTTAAGCATTCTATCTTTGATCAAACAATAAAAACGAAATTACTTAAAGCAATCACGAATGACACGTACAGGCAATCTAACAACATGCAAAATGCCTTTCTAGAATTAATAAGTGGATATCAAAACATGTCCTAAATGTAACTGGGAGGATGACAGATATGCGCGTCGTAAACAATATAGCTGAATTGATTGGAAATACTCCGCTTGTGAGATTGAATAGACTGCCAGATTCAGAAGGAGCAGCTGTCTATGTGAAACTTGAATATTTTAATCCAAGCGGGAGCGTAAAAGACCGAGCTGCATACAATATGATTGTCGAAGCAGAAAAAAGTGGGGAATTGGTTGCGGCGGCAACGATTATTGAACCGACATCAGGCAATACAGGAATAGGATTGGCAATGAATGCCGCGGCAAGAGGTTATGGAGCGATTTTCGTCATGCCGGATAATGCAACGATTGAACGCATTAATTTAATGAAAGCATATGGTGCGGAGGTCGTTCTAACTCCAAGTGAGGAAAGAATGCCAGGTGCAATCGCCAAAGCAAATGAATTAGCTGCACAAATTGAAAACAGTTTTATCCCCATGCAATTTGAAAACTCTGCAAATCCGGATATTCATCGGACAACAACGGCTGTTGAAATTAGTGAAGCGATGAAGTCCGTTGGAAGAAAGCTTAATGCTTTTGTTTGTACATCAGGAACGGGAGGGACAGTGACAGGTACCGGAGAAGCACTTAAAGAACTTGATGCTAGAATAACGGTTCATGTTGTTGAGCCCGCCGGATCACCTGTCTTATCGGGCGGAGAGCCTGGTAAGCATAAGCTTGTTGGAACAAGTCCAGGTTTTATTCCTTCCGTTTTGAATACGAACGTCTATGATGAAATATTTATGATACAAGACGATGAAGCTTACGAGACAGTACGGTCTTTAGCTGCGAATGAAGGGATTCTTATTGGCCCTTCGGGAGGCGCCGCCGTATACGCGGCTTTGACTGTTGCAAGACGATTGACTCCAAATGATACGGTCGTCTGTATTGCACCAGATTCCGGTGAACGCTATTTATCGAGCGATCTGTTCGGATTTTAAAACCAAATCTTCAATTTACGGAGTGCGTGAATAATAAATATTGCTACTAAATTAGTTGAACATATGAAAACCTATATAAACTGAACGAAGTGGCCTTAAAAGGAATTCTTTATTTCAACCTATATAGATTTACTTGTAGGGAATTTTAGGGAAGGGGTATTTGAATGTATTTAACAATAGACGGCATTGTGAAAAGTTTTCCGCACAAAGAAAATGGTCATGTCAAAGTGCTGGATAATATCTCGTTAGACGTGGAAAAAGGACAGTTTGTTTCAATTGTTGGTCCTTCCGGTTGCGGGAAGTCGACATTGCTCTATCTGATTGCTGGTCTTGAAAAGGCTGATCAAGGGGAAATTCGGATTGCTGGAAAAGTAGTGACGGATCCCGGACCAGATCGTGTCGTTGTATTCCAACAGGATGGATTATTTCCATGGTTAACGGTTCTTGATAATGTCACGTATGGCTTACGTTTAAAGGGTCTGCCAAAAAAAGAGGCAGAGGACAAAGCGAGAGAAATGTTGAAAATGGTCCATCTAAGTAATTTTATCGACGCCTATCCACATCAGCTGTCCGGAGGTATGAAACAACGTGTTGCTATCGCACGCGCACTTGTTATGGAGCCCGCAATTTTACTAATGGATGAGCCATTTGCGGCATTGGATGAGCAGACCAGAATGGTGTTACATAATGAACTTCTGGAAATTTGGCAAAAAACGAAGGTGACAATCTTTTTCGTTACGCATAACATTCGGGAAGCTGTCCTTTTATCCGAAAAGATTGTTGTATTTGAAACACGTCCTGGAAGAATAAAAGAGATTTATTCTTCAAAAACAATGAAAGACGGCGTTATGCCAAATGATGTAACCTTTCATTTGGAAAAACAGATATTGGCATCACTGCAAGGTGAAATTGAGAAAGTGTTAAAGGAGGAAATGGGGGATGACTACATTTTTAAGACGAACCCTCTTCATCGGGATTCTAGCGGCGATATGGGAAGTCACATCTAGATTATCAAGCTTACCCGATTTCATGTTTCCGAGTCTCAGCCAAGTATTGCATACACTTTACACAGGTATTTTGAGTGGTCAAATAATGACTGCAATCCTTACTAGCATGAGTCGTCTATTAATAGGATTTACAATTGCGACAATCCTTGGTCTTTTTTTAGGTTACCTCATATGGCGTTCTGAGTTAGTGGAAGACACACTTGGATTTCTTGTCACGGCATTGCAATCGATTCCGAGTATTGTTTGGTTCCCACTTGCAATCATTTGGTTCGGTTTGAACGATTTCTCTATTCTTTTTATTGTAACAATCGGAGCGACTTGGACAATGACAATCAATGCGACAAGTGGTTTTAAAAATGTGCCAAGGCTTTATCAACAAGTAGCTAAAACATTAGGTTCTAGCGGTTTTCACTTTTTGCGAACAGTTATTATGCCAGCATCTGTCCCGCAGCTCATATCTGGATTACGAATCGCCTGGGCATTTTCCTGGCGCGCGTTAATGGCAGGGGAACTTCTTGGTGGTGGGGGAGGGCTTGGATATCTCTTGGAAATGGGAAGGTCACTCGGACAAATGGATTTGGTAATCTCGGTAATGATCATCATTGGTGTTATCGGTACAATCATGGATAATCTTGTCTTTTTACGACTGGAGCGCAGTGTGCAGAAAAAATGGGGAATTAGTTAAGGGAAAAGCGGAAACAGCATGCTAAGACGTGACAGGCATAATCAGGAATGACTTTGAAAGATGGTAGTCTAAATACGTGATATTCATGGCGCAACAAGGAGGGGGAAGTTCAATCCCTCCCCACTGCATGACCCGCATCGTGCAGACCAACTGTCTGGGCGTTGAAGAATAGATAATAGAAAAAAAGGGGAGAGAACGAAATGAAACGTAATTTGTTCTTACTTGGGCTTATTTCTTTAGCTGTATTGGCAATTGTATCTGGCTGTGGAAAGACAGAAAAAGGAGCACAAGACAGTAAAGAAGTGAACATTGGTTATTTCCCTAATTTAACGCATATCGCTACAATTGTGGCGCTAGAGAAAGATTATTTCACTGAAGCGTTTGGAGAAGATATTAAAATCAACACAAAAACCGTCAGTAACGGCGGCTTGTTTATGGAGGCGATGGTGACTAAATCCATTGATGTAGGAACAGTAGGACCCGGTCCATTACTGAACTTCTACGTAAAAGATCCCAACTATCATATTATTTCAGGCGCTGTAAACGGGGGAGCCGTCCTCGTCGCGAGTGAACATAGTAATATTAAAGAACTTGCTGATTTAGACGGGAAGAAAGTTGCGATTCCTGTAATAGGAAGTACCCAAGATGTAATGTTACGTAAAGCACTAAAAGATGTGGGTCTGAAGCCGACGTCAAATGGTGGCACAGTCGAAATGTTTGCTGCAGCACCAGCTGATACAGCAACGCTCTTTATTCAAAAGTCTGTGGATGCTGCAGCAACCCAGGAACCATGGGGCTACATTTTGGAAACGCAGGCGAACGGTCAATTGTTGTTAGATTGGGAATCATTCGCTTGGGGGAAAGAATCGACAAATACCGTGGTTGCAGCAAGTAAGAAATTTTTGGGAAATGAAACATTAGTGAAGGCCTATTTAACAGCACATGTAAAAGCAGTAGAGTTTATTGAGCAAAATCCTGAAGAAAGTCAGGATCTAGTTATAAAGCACATCAAAGAATTAACAGGAAAAGAGATTGATAAAACTGAGCTCGCAGCCGCATTTAAGCGCCTGAAAGTAACCACGTCTGTCAATGAAGAAGTTATTCAGGAGATGGCTGATATTAGTAAAGAGGCAGGGTATGTTACTAGTAATGATATTGACGGTTTAATTCAATTGAAACAGTTGAAGTCAATAGAAGCAAAATAATAAAATGTAAAGCGTTACTGATTTAGTAGGATTATAAACATCATAATGATGTTTATAATCCTACTGCGTTCGTTAATGGTGCAGTAGTCGTTTAGTCCAAACTGATCCGAAAGCACCTGTACATAGGGTATCTAGTGTTTTATCACAAAAGTAAGCAATCATTTACTGGTTAGCTTAGGTTAATCAACACATGTAATAGGTAATGATCATTATTGGCGGCATCGATACAAACGTAGATAATCTAGTTTTTTTCGACTGGAGAGCAGTGTGCAGAATAAATGGGGAATAAGTTAAGAGGTTATTTATAGAAACAGATGGGGAGAGAAAAGGATGAAACGTAAATTTTTCGTACTTGCGCTTATTTCCTTAGTTATATTGAGTATTTGTGCTGCATGCGCTAAAGCAGAACAAGGAGCACCAGGCAGTAAAGTCGTGAACATTGGATATTTCCCGAACTTAACGCACATGGCTACAATCGTTGCGCTGGAGGAAGGTTATTTCACTGAAGCGTTTGGGGAAGATATTACAATCAACACAAAGACCGTCAGTAACGGCGGACTGTTCATGGAAGCGATGGCTACTAAATCCATTGATGTGGGAACAGTAGGACCAGGTCCTGTACTGAACTTTTACGTAAGAGACCCTAACTATCATATAATTTCAGGCGCTGTAAATGGTGGTGCAGTCCTTATTGCTAGTGAAGATAGTAACGTTAATGAGCTTGCTGATTTGGATAGGAAGAGAGTTGCGATACCTGGAATTGGGGGTACTCAAGATATCATGTTGCGTAAAGCACTAAAAGATGTGGGTCTGAAGCCGACAGCAAATGGAGGAACAGTCGAAATGTTTGCGGCAGCACCAGCCGATACAGCAACACTATTTATTCAAAAGTCTCTAGATGCAGCTGCAATACCAGAACCCTGGGGCTATATTTTGGAAACACAGGCAAATGGTAAGCTTTTATTGGACTGGGAATCATTCGCATGGGGGAAAGAATCACCAAATACTGTTGTCGCCGCAAGTAAGAATTTTTTGGAGAATGACAAGTTGGTGAAAGCCTACTTAACAGCTCATGTAAAAGCAGTTGAGTTTATTGAGCAAAATCCTGAAGAAAGTCAAAATCTTGTCATTAAACACATCAAAGAATTAACGGGAAAAGAGATTAACAAAGCTGAAGTCGCATTTAAGCGCCTAAAAGTAACTACTTCAGTCAATGACGAAGTAATTCAGGAAATGGCTGATATCAGTAAGGAAGCAGGATATATCCCTAGTAGCGATATTGAAGGTTTAATTCAATTGGATCAGTTGAAGTTTATAGAAGGAAAATAATAAAACGTAACTAATTTTATTGAATTGGAAACATCATATTGATGTTTCCAATTCTTTTTTCTCGTAGTTTTGAAAATGTCACAAAGCTTTCCTTTGTCTTACTTGAAAACTAAGAGTAAAATGGAGTTAAGTATGCCAGCCACTGAACGAATTGGGAATCCACCAAATTGGAAAAGCACCTGGCTTTTTTGAGGAGAGACGAATTGATGACTAAAGTAATGGATCCTTCTTGGGAGAAGGTTAATGAAAAAACTGTTTCGAAAGAAAAAAATCTTTCTACGCTATTCGCAGATCTTAAATCTTTATTTAAGGCGATAGTCTTAATCTCTAATGTGCTACCTGTCCTTACTGGATTTTGGTTAGCACTCTATTTTACGAATGGAACTTTTTTAGCAAACTGGGATGTATTTTTGTTGACGATTTCAGGCAGTACACTTGTTATGGCTGGGGCACTTATCTTGAATAACTGGTACGACGTCGATATTGATACAGTGATGGAGCGGACCAAAAACCGTCCGACAGTTACTGGAAACTTTACACTTAAGTTTGTCTTTAGATTAGGAATCATATTATCTGTAGTAGGTTTAGTACTTCTAGCTTTTACAACAATTGAAGCGGCTGTCTACGCATTTATTGGATGGTTTACGTATGTTATTTTGTACACAATGTGGTCAAAACGTAGATATACGCTAAATACAGTCATTGGCAGTGTATCAGGTGCGGTGACACCTTTAATTGGATGGGCTGCAATTGCACCTGGTTATCATATCGTGCCAATCGTACTGACGCTTATCCTATTCATTTGGCAAATGCCGCATACGTTTGCTATTGCCATGAAGAAAGTGGAAGAATACAGTTTGGCAAAAGTGGCGATGCTTCCAGTCGTTCACGGGTTTAATTTTACAAAGCGGCAAATGGTTATCTATGTCGCATGCTTACTGCCATTACCATTCTTTTTAGGATCGCTTGGTACAGTATTTGTTATTATTGCCTCGTTGATGAACATTGGGTGGTTAATTGCGACTATCGCCGGATTTTTCACGAAAAACGATATGAAGTGGGCACATCTGATGTTCATGTGTTCGGTGAATTATGTAGCTATCCTGTTTACACTGATGATTCTTGTTACATTGCCAGCATTTAATTAAACAAGAAATTTCAAGCTATCTTAGAATGGTCAAACCACGTAAGTGTCAGGGTGATAAATAATACAAGTATGCAAAAATGAAAATCCTCTCGTGTCTATTATGACATGAGAGGATTTTTAAATTACAGGAACCTATTTATCCCGAAATTATTTGAGAACTTGTACAAATTATTTACTGAAATACACAGCTATTTCTTTTGTGATTTCTTCAGGTACTTTTAAACTTAGCGGTTCTCCGTGCAAGAAATTGAATACGTTCATATCACTTGTTTGGAGTGCGCCCATAGTCAATCGGGGAACAATTCGAACGTGAACACGGTCAGATGAATTCTTACTTACAGGGATAAACAAGGCGAGGTTAAAGCTTGCGATACCGATTGATTCAAAGTAATTGAAAAAGCCCGTGAGACTTTCTGCGAGATCCTGCCAGTTGGTATCCGTTAATTCACCTAACGAAGAAGCACCTAAAACTCCAATGAAATCAATATGACTTTTAGGTGCGAATGCATGAACCCAGTCGATGGAACCCACCGTCGCGATAAAACGTTCACCAATATCTTGCTCACTTTCTATTAATGTATCATAATAGTTTCTTCCTGTTTCTGTGTGAAATTGCTCGCTGCTTGCTAATGTTATCAATTGATAGTTGGTCGGCATCTCAGAGGCCAGCACATGAATATGTGGGTGTAAAATGCTACCGCCTGAAGGGGGTAAGTAGTTCCAGTTGATGGATGCATATGCAGTTTCCGGATCCTGGGCAATAACTTTATTCAAATAGTTATGTGCGGCAGAAAAGGAGTTGGCAATCATTGGTGTTGTGAACTCATCGAGTTTAACGTAATGCTGATCACACATTCGGACCACCGCATTATGCTTGCTGTAAGGGAAGAGGTTTGGAAAAACGACGGCTTCTCCTTGAATTATCCTGCCGTCTTCGGTTATATCATTCGGGAATTTAGGTGTGACTGTGTGTACGTTTTCAATGCAGAATGGACATTTACTACCCGCGGTTTGTGTTGCGAGCTCAGAATAATCTATTGACGTAAAGGATGCACCTGGGTCGAAAATGATTCGGGATGTTTCTCCTGTTAGCGGATCCATTCGAATTTCAGTTTTGCGGTCAATCAATTTTCCATCTTGCATCGGATCATGAAACGTAAAAAATTCTTCTTTTGCTATAAAAGTAATAGACATCTATAGTTTCCCCCTACTGTATATTCTAAATACACTTTCTATTCTACCTGTGATTCACATAAAAGTCAGTAGTATCATAGTGAATGTCTAAAAGGGTGTAGGGATAGGGATTGCCTATAAAAAAAGAGTGTTCCTCGCATTATTATGCGAAGTACACTCCTTATTTGCTTCAATAATTAATCTTCAGAACCAACAGCTGCTTCCACCTCGTGCCAAGAAACACCAAGTGCATCTGCTACACCTTGACCATAAGCAGGGTCCGCTTTGTAACAGTGAACAATATGACGAAGCTGAATATGTTTCTCAACGCCATTCATATTACGACCCGTATTTTCGAACAAAACTTGTTGTTGTTCTATGCTCATTAAGTTGAAGAGTTTACCTGGTTGCTCAAAGTAATTATCGTCATCTTCTCTGAAATTCCATTGGTCTGCTGCACCGAAAAGATCTAGTGCTGGATCTTTATATTTTGGTTGTTCTTTCCACTCACCATAGCTGTTCGGCTCATAATGAAGTGTGCTACCCATATTGCCATCGACTCTCATCGCGCCGTCACGGTGGAAACTATGAACTGGGCATTTCGGTTGGTTGACCGGAATTTGGTGATGGTTCACGCCTAAACGGTAACGCTGTGCATCTCCATAGGAGAAGAGACGACCTTGTAGCATTTTGTCCGGAGAGAAACTGATACCTGGTACAACGTTTGCGGGTGTAAAAGCAGCTTGCTCTACTTCTGCAAAATAGTTATCAGGATTTCGGTTTAATTCCCATTCGCCAACTTCAATAAGAGGGAAGTCTTTTTTATACCATACTTTTGTCAAATCAAACGGGTTGTAAGGCATATTGTTGGCTTGTTCTTCTGTCATTACTTGGATGTACATTTTCCATTTCGGGAAGTTCCCATTTTCGATATTGTCATATAGATCGCGTTGATGGCTTTCACGGTCTTTCCCAACAACTGCCTCGGCTTCTTGGTCAGTCAAGTTTTCAATGCCTTGCTGTGAACGCATATGGAATTTCACCCAAACACGTTTGTTGTCAGCGTTGATCATACTAAAGGTATGGCTTCCGAAACCATGCATATTTCTGTACGAATTTGGAAGTCCGCGGTCACTCATAACAATTGTTACTTGGTGAAGTGCCTCAGGTAGTGATGTCCAGAAGTCCCAGTTGTTATTGGCGCTACGCATATTTGTACGTGGATCACGCTTAACAGCATGGTTCAAGTCTGGGAATTGCATTGGGTCTCTAAAGAAGAACACAGGTGTGTTATTTCCGACAAGGTCCCAGTTACCTTCTTCTGTATAATATCTCATTGAAAATCCGCGAATATCGCGTTCTGCGTCAGCACCACCACGTTCACCGGCTACTGTTGAGAAACGAACGAACATATCTGTTTTCTTACCAATTTCAGAGAAGATTTTTGCTTTTGTATACTGTGAAATATCATGTGTTACGGTAAATGAACCATACGCAGCAGATCCTTTTGCATGCATACGCCGTTCAGGAATAACCTCGCGATCAAAATGCGCGAGCTTCTCCAATAGCCAAACATCTTGTAATAGTATTGGCCCTCTAGGCCCAGCAGTCATTGAGTTTTGATTATCCACAACTGGAGCACCAGCAGCAGTTGTTAATTTTTTATTATTGTCTTTTTCTGTCATAGATTCTCACTCCCTAGATTGTTTTAATTCCTACATGATAATCATACTAAAAAAGAAACAATATATCTACTAATAACATCTACTAAAATTAATTCTTTTATAAAGGCTGCATATCCTCAAGTCGTAAGTAGCTTCGTATGCACTTTTACTGAATGAAGAGGGGGAGAATTACATATATCCATTCTCAATTAGAAGGTATATAAAAAACTTAGAAATGAGACGCAGGCAATTCGGAAAATAGGATTCTCCTTCTATATTAACTTTTATTAACGGAAAAGTCAGTAAAATTATACGGGTATGATAAAAATTAATTAAACGTTAAAGAGAATTCTGTGATTCGGCATATCTCAACAATGAAAAACTGCCTGAACAGTCAACGATAAGGTAGATTGTTCAGGCAGTTCATTTTCTCGATAAAGAGGCAATGTTAACTTGAATCAGCAGAAATCCCTACTGATTAGGAGAATTCAGACTAAAATCGCCTCGTCCTACGGAAACAAGCGCAATTCAAAATTCGGACGCAATTACACCTAGGCGCAATTGCTCTCGCTCGATTGTATGAAGAACTTTTTGAAATGCGTCTTCTATATTTTTCGCATCGATATCTACTTTCTGTATGTCAGTATTTTGATAACCAGAATGTTTATACCTTGGATCGTAATAGTGTTCAAGTAGCAACTCGACTACCCATGCAAACTCACCATTTTCCAAATGCGTTTCAATCTCCTTGGCAATGGGGGTATGTAATCGTTTTTTAATTAATTGAAAAGCCTCCTTGAAACGTTCCGGGTTGTTCCACGGTTCATAGTCTGCTAAAACAATTTTGACCCGTTCCTCAAGAGGGAGTTGAATGACAATTTGCATCCCAATTTCCTTTTTCTCATAAATAAATTGCGGTAAACTTACTTTCCCAATCCGTCTGCTCTCACCTTCTATGAAAACATACTGCTCAGTTTTAAAACGTTCTAATTCACGGACTAATAATGAGTCGAATTTTTTTTGATTGCTTGGCTCAAGTCCTATTTGTCCGAAAATAGAACCGCGATGACCAGCAATGTGTTCGAAATCGATGACTGGATAGCCATTGTTCGCTAGACGCTTCAAAATCTCTGTTTTACCAGTACCCGTATAGCCATTCAATACAATGAAGTTTGGCGGAAAGTTCTCCTTTTCCAATTCATGAACGATCCATTGGCGATACGAACGGATCCCTCCACTTAGTCGAGTGGTATGAATGCCCATTAAATCAAGGACAGTAGCCGCTGTCTTACTGCGCATGCCGCCACGCCAACAGAATACCGTCATAGGCGTTTTAATAAGTTTGAAAGCACGAATAAAATCCGGCAATTTCTCTGAAAAGACTTCAAGCCCTCTTTCCATGGCAACTTCTTGTCCATTGTGTTTATAAAGAGTTCCGATTTCCGCGCGTTCCTCATCATCAAAGACAGGAATGTTAATGCTTCCAGGAATCGTCGCCTCATTAAACTCTTTAGGAGAACGGACATCAATGAATGTATGTGGGCCTTTTTCTTGCAATGTAAATATATCTTCCAACATCAGATCTCGAAACATTCAATACACCTTCTAACCAAAATTTACACTTTATCAAATGACAGTGATCCGTCCTTTATTATCTTCTGTTACTACGCCGATTACCCGTGCGTCTACGCCTTTTTGTTGAAGTTCATCCAACAGTTGACTCGCCTGGTCTCCAGGGAGTGCTATGAGCAGTCCACCAGAAGTAACTGCATCACATAAAATCCAACGGTCGAATTGGTCCATTGTTTCCGAGTACGTGACAACATCCGCTAAGTGGGCGAAATTGTTCTTTGTTCCGCCAGGTACTTTTCCAGCTTCCGCCAGTTCTTTTGTGCGGGGGAGTGTTGGTACTTGGTCTGCAAAGATTCGAATACCCACGTCGCTTGCTTTCGCTATTTCAGATGCATGTCCAAGTAGTCCGAAGCCAGTTACATCTGTGGCAGCATGGACATCGTATGTCGCCATTGTTTCTGCCGCCGTTTTATTAAGTGTGGTCATAATTTTTGTAACATAGACAATTTCATCTTCCGATAATAAACCATTTTTCAATGAAGTTGTGTAAATCCCGACACCGATTGGTTTTGTTAAAAGTAATTTATCACCTGGTTGTGCACCGGCATTTGTTCGTACTTTATCGGGATGAACGATTCCGGTTACGGCAAGACCGAATTTTGGTTCTTGATCATCTATTGAATGTCCGCCGACGAGTGTAACTCCTGCTTCTTTTAATTTATCACCGGAACCACGAAGGATCTCTGTCAGGATTTTTTTATCCAGCGTAGCGATTGGAAAAGCAACGATGTTTAGCGCTGTAATTGGAGTTCCACCCATTGCGTAGATGTCACTGATTGCATTTGTTGCAGCAATTTGACCGAAATCGTAAGGATCGTCGACAATTGGCGTGAAAAAGTCGAGCGTCTGTACCATGGCTATTTCATCAGTCAGTTTATAAACACCCGCGTCATCGCTCGTATCGAGACCAACGAGCAAATTAGGATTGGGAGTCGCAACTGGTAGGCTACGTAATACCTCCGCCAAATCTGCAGGTCCGATTTTACAGCCACAGCCTCCTTTTTTTGTAAGGGAAGTCAATTTTACTGGTTCAGTTTTCTCCATTATTTTTCCACCTTTCGATTACAATTCTATTTATAATCTTAACACAATGGGAAAATAGATTTAGTATAGCAAGTCCTCGCAATCTATTTCTTATGGTAGAATATTCATAGTTCGTGCAAATTTTAAGGGGGTACAGGTTTGATTCAAAAAAGAATAGCACTATCGTTACTATCTGTATTATTGTTCGTTGGAATGCTATTTACAACGGTTCCAGAACATTCAACCGTGTCTGCAGCTGTTTCGTATGAGGGTTTGGAAAACACCATTAATACGATTATGGCAGATAGTAGAATGCGTGCAGCTTCTAGCAGCGTAACCGTGCGCAAAGCTTCAACTGGGGAAATCATCTACCAAAAACAGGGTGATAAAGGGATTACACCCGCCTCCACGCTGAAAATACTCACAGCAGCGGCAGCACTTGAGACACTTGGTGAAAATTATCGTTTCACTACAGATGTATTAACAAATGGCAAAGTAACAAATGGAATACTAGACGGAAATCTATACCTTCGCGGGACAGGCGATCCTACGTTGTTGAAAAAAGACTTTGATGATTTTGCTTCGAAGTTGGCTACACTTGGAGTCAAACGGATTTCAGGTAATCTGGTAGGGGATGACACTTGGTTCGATACGATTCGTTTATCACCAGGTATTGATAAAAATGATGAATCTTATTACTATGCAGCTCAGATTTCAGCATTGACTGTATCTCCGAATACGGATTACGATGCTGGAACGGTCATTGTAGACGCAAAGCCAGCTGCACGCGGGAAAGTAGCAAAAGTAATGCTAACCCCGGAAACTGGCGTTGTTCGAGTGGTCAATCGTTCTAAGACAGTTCCTAAGGGGACTAAAAACACTTTGAAAATTGAACGTCAATACGGTACGAATAACATTATGATTACTGGAAATGTCCCGATTGGTTCCGCTGGCAGGAAAGAGTGGATTACTGTGTCCAACCCAACTGCCTATTCACTTGATATTTTTAAAAAATCATTACTAGCAAAAGGGATAAATTTTGATCCCTCATCTAAAGTATTACGGGGAAAAACTCTAGAAGAATCCAAAATTCTCGTAACTAAAAATTCCATGCCATTAAAGAGCTTGATGAGACCTTTTATGAAATTAAGTAATAACTCACATGCTGAAGTATTGGCGAAGGCAATGGGGAAAATGAAGTATGGGGATGGCAGCTGGAATGCAGGTTTACGGGTGATGCGCGACTATGCTGAGTCAGTCGGTTTAGATGTGAACGAATGGTTGTTTGAAGATGCATCCGGTATGTCCCATGCGAATAAAGTGACATCTGCACAACTGACTGAGTTATTGTATCAAGTGCGAACGGCACCCTGGTACGGGTCGTTTGCGCAAGGACTACCTGTTGCTGGGGCACCGGACCGATTCATCGGAGGTACGCTTAGGAATCGCATGAAAACGGGAACTGCTAAAGGTAATGTCATTGCGAAAACGGGGAGCTTGACAAATGTCAGTGCATTGGCAGGATATGCACAAACAAAAGATGGAGAAACGCTCATTTTCAGTGTCCTAACGCAGGATCACAAATCCAGTACGATTCCTATCCTAGACCGTATTGCAACTGCTATAACTAATTCAACAATTAAATAATAATGTGAATTTGAACATCGGGATATATTTACCTCGATGTTTTTTTAGTGTCATGTATTTTTTTGTAATAATTACTTTCTGGACATTTTGGGTATAGCAAGAAATACATATGTACAATTTGAGTATTCAATGCATAAATCAGATGTCGGGAGGAAGTTATGTGGAGTATAAAGGCAGAAAAGGAAGTTCGAATGTTGAAGATCGAAGAGGCAAGGGAAAAGGGGGTATAGCATTAGCCGGGGGCGGTATTGGCGGCTTAATTCTTATACTTATTATTACTTTTCTTGGAGGCAGTCCAAGTGAAGTTTTGAATGACTTACAAGGTGCGGATTCGGGTCCCTCGGTTCCATATGAAGAAACGGCTGAAGAAAAGGAGCTTGCGGAATTTGTTTCAGTAGTTCTTGCAGATACAGAAGTTGTTTGGACAAAATTGTTCCGCGAACAAGGGTTGGAATACGAGGAACCAATCCTCGTGTTATATACAGATAGCGTTCAATCTGCGTGTGGAGCAGCAGGAGCATCCGTTGGACCATTTTATTGTCCAGGCGACCACAAACTTTATATTGATTTAAGTTTCTATCAAGAACTTCAAGACAAGTTCCAAGCTCCTGGGGATTTTGCGATGGCCTATGTTGTGGCGCATGAGGTAGGACATCATGTACAAACCCTTTTAGGCATCAATGAGCAAGTGAATGCTCTTCGCCCAAAACTGAGCACAGAAGAGTTTAATAAATATTCGGTACGCCTTGAATTACAGGCAGATTATTTTGCTGGTGTGTGGGCAAGGCATCAGAAGGACATGAATTTTCTTGAAGAAGGTGATCTTGATGAAGCCATTACAGCAGCGAGTGCTGTAGGTGATGACCGCATTCAGGAACAAGCCCAAGGGTATATTGTCCCCGACAGCTTTACTCACGGAACTTCTGAACAAAGGAAGCGCTGGTTTACTAAAGGATTTGAAAACGGCACCATTGAGGGTGGAGATACATTTAAAGCAAGTGGATTGTAAAAGAAACAGGGAGGTGACAAGGGTTTCCTCCGTGGCACAATGAAAAAATCTTGCTTAGGACATAATCGCCATAAGCAAGATTTTATTTATCAAAAAGCAAGTTAGATAAGTAACTCAAATAACGTGCTATCATTGTTAACCTCTTTAAAAGAGAAACCGCAATCATGCATTCGCTGAATAAGTCCTTCGTAGTCTGACTTCCTCTTTACTTCAATGCCTACAAGTCCAGGGCCGCTTTCTTTGTTGTTTTTCTTTGTATATTCAAATGTAGTGATATCGTCGTCAGGTCCAAGTACTTCATCTAAGAATTGACGTAATGCACCAGAACGCTGAGGAAAGTTAACAATGAAATAATAAAGAAGTCCTTCATAAATCAATGATTTATCTTTAATTTCCTGCATTCGACCAATATCATTATTCCCGCCACTTATGACACATACGACAGACTTCCCCCTAATCTCATCTTTATAAAAATCCAATGCGGCGATAGATAACGCCCCTGCTGGTTCTACGATAATTGCATGTTGGTTATATAATTCCAAGATAGACGTACACACTTTACCTTCTGGAACTAGTACAATGTCTTCCAGGTACTTACGGCAAATTTCAAATGTGTGTTGGCCGGCACTTTGTACGGCTGCCCCATCAACGAATTTATCGATTGTATCCAAGGTTGTCACTTCATTATTCTTTAATGCTGCTTTCATACTAGCAGCACCTTCAGGCTCTACACCAATCATACGTGTATGTGGTGACAGGTTTTTAATATAAGTACTCAAACCAGACATAAGGCCGCCGCCCCCAATACTGGCAAAGACAAAATCAACAGGTTCCTCTATATCATTCATGATTTCAACCGCGACTGTTCCTTGTCCGGCAATGACATCGTAATCGTCAAATGGGTGGATGAAAATTCTGTCTTCAGCAGTCGCACATTCGACCGCTGAAGCGGATGAATCATCAAATGTATCGCCTACTAAAATGATTTCTACATAATTCCGTCCAAACATTTTCACTTGGTTAATTTTTTGCTTCGGAGTTGTCTGTGGCATGAATATTTTTGCGTCAATACCTAGATGCGCACAAGCAAAAGCGACTCCTTGCGCATGATTACCTGCGCTGGCACAGACAACACCTTTTTCAAGCGCAGCTGCTTCTATGGTTTTGATTTTATAATAGGCACCCCGTAATTTAAAGGAACGAACATGTTGTAAATCTTCCCTTTTTACATAGACTCGACAGTCGTATTTTTCTGATAGTCGTTCATTCTTTTGTAGAGGAGTATGTGCGACTACATCTTTTAGTAATTGATTGGCAATCAGTATATCCTCGACTTGAATTCCAGTTGGTTCCGTCTTTGTTAGATTCATAGTAATCTCAGCACCCTCCATATAAATAGATCATTTTTCTATACTAACATGACAGAAGGAGAATAAACACATCAATGTTTGTAATTATGAGTTAATTTCGAAAGGGAAAATGGCAATCTGTCTTATCTAGTTAGAATAAGATTCAATGCTTTTTCATGAATTGCAACATGGAGTGGGGTGGACTTTATAACTTCTCCATCGATGATTGCGAGAATTGGCCTGTCTGTTTCAGTTGTGATTTCTTTTCCCGTTCTGTATGTAACGCCTTTCCTGAGAATCGGTTGACCCCGAAGCAAAGCAGGAAATAGGCGCATTAAGATATTCATCCGCCCTACATCATGAAGCATTGTAATATTTAACATACTATCTGTTGGAGAGGCTCCGGGACAAACGACTAATCCGCCGCCATAGGAGGAATTATTTCCACAAGCAGTGAGCCAGGTAATAGCGTATGTATAGGTCATATCATCGATTGTGACTGTACTTTTAAACGGCTTAAATGACAGTAACTCAATTATCGCAGCAATGGTATAAGTGAATGAACTTAAGCCAAGCTTATTTAATATCGGTTTGTAAAATGAGTGATTTACACGTTGACCAATCCTTGCATCAAGCCCGATTCCAGCGACAGTAATGCCAAAACGGTCATTTATGTTTAATAAATCAATGGCAACAGTCCGATGCTCTAATAGTCCTTTGATAAACTGATCAGGGTGAGTAGTTAGGCGGAACATCCGAGCAGTGTCATTTCCTGAACCAGCAGGTAGAATAGCGAGTGGAATACCGGTTCCAGCAATTTCTTCTCGATTTCATCCCATAATGAGCAAGCTTGGCCATTTCCCGATAATGGATTTACGATGAAAAGATACATAACATACCCCAATGCTACTATTTTCATAGTAGCACATTTGGATCTATAGGCTTACGAAGTTAAAGCTTCCTCTCAATATGATTTAATGTTAAAGTATATTGAGTGGTACTATCTAAATTGGAAATTGAGAGGGGTAAATTTATGGGAAGAGTACAGGATAAAGTTGCATTAGTAACAGGTGGGGCATCAGGTATCGGGTTGTCTACTGCTACACTTCTTGCAAAAGAAGGTGCAAAAGTGGTCGTTGCAGACTTTAATCTGGAAGGTGCGAAACAAGTTGCCCAAAATATCTTAAACGACGGTGGAGAAGCCGTTGCTGTATTTTTGGATGCTGGGAGTGAACAATCAATTAAAGATGCGATTGATTTCACGGTTGAACAGTTTGGTACCATTACAATCCTCTATAACAATGTAGGGACGACAAATTTGCAAAAAGATTTGGATGTCGTGAATATTGATTTAGATGAGTGGGATCGTTTAATGAATGTGAATGCAAAAAGTGTTTTACTAGGAAGCCGATATGCAATTCCACATATGCAAAAAGCAGGCGGAGGTTCTATTATTAATACTGCATCCATGGCTGCCTTTGCGGGGGATTCTGTCCGTTCAGCTTATGGTGCATCGAAGGCTGCAGTTGTAAACTTGACGAAATATATCGCAACGCAATATGGAAAAGACAATATACGTTGTAATGGAGTTGCTCCTGGTTTGATTTTAACACCTGCTGCAAAACAAAATATGTCACAAGAAGTACTTGATATTTTTGAGAAATATAACGCATTACCATACCATGGGGAAGCTGACGATATTGGAAATACCGTCTTATTTTTAGCTTCTGATGAATCCAAGTTTATTACTGGCCAAACGATTCAAGTTGAAGGTGGTCACTATTTAAGCAACCCAAGTATTGCTGACTTTCATCAGTTAATGTCACAAGCAAAATCGTAAGAATTCAATAGATAATCCATATAGAAAAGTTAACAATAGACGATTTAAGAGAGGGTTTGATTAATTATGAAACTTCAAGACAAAGTTGCAATTATTACTGGCGGAGCCGGAGGTATTGGTAAAGGGATGGCGACTGCATTCGTAAAAGAAGGTGCTAAAGTTGTCATCGTCGATTTAAATGGGGAATTAGGGGAACAGGCAATTAAGGAATTGCAAGTTTATCAACCGGAATCGATTTTTATCCAAGCGAATTTAGCCGAGCATGATAAATTGCCGGAAATAGTGAAGCAAACCGTCGAGAAATTCGGTAAGTTGGATATTTTAGTAAACAATGCACACGCATCGACAAATAAGCCATTCGAAGAGATTACGCAAGCGGATCTAGACTTATCGTTCAACACAGGATTTTATCCGACGTTCTATTTAATGCAGGCTGCATTGCCTTATTTAAAGGAGACGAAAGGTAAAATCATTAACTTCGCTTCTGGAGCAGGTATAAACGGAGACGCTAACCAAGCTACATACGCTGCGGCAAAAGAAGCAATCCGGGCGATTACGCGTGTTACTGCAAATGAATTTGGTCCATTCGGAATCAATGTGAACTTAATTGCACCACTTGCGGATTCTCCTGGGATTCAGCAATGGGCAAAAGCACAACCTGAAGCTTTCGAAACAATGGTGTCTAAGATTCCGTTAAAACGACTTGGTGACCTAGAAAATGATATCGGGAGGGCTGCTGTATTCTTGGCAGGTGCCGATTCTGATTACATTACAGGACAAACATTAATGGTCGATGGTGGAATTACTAAACTTAGGTAAACCAACTAATTGAACAGACTAAAAGAGCATCTCCGTTGAGAAGATGCTCTTTTTTCATATTAACGACTTATTTAACTTTGTGTAAATGGAAAGTAACGATTGCTGCTCTGTTTCTGTTAAATGTGAAAAGACCTTCATGCGGAGATGTTGACCGTCTTTTTGTGCTTGATTCAATAAATCTTCGCCTTTTTGCGTAATTTTCCAATAGATGATACGGCGGTCAGTATCGTCCTGCCGACGCGTGATTAGTTCTTTGTTCGATAGTTTAGTGGAAAGGTGTGTGAGAGATGCAGGTGTAAAGTTTAATAGGCGGGCAAGCTCGGAAGGTCGGCTTTCCCCATTCATCTGTAATTCGTGCAAGGCAACAATATGCGATACACCAAGATCGTAATCTACTTGCTGCCGCCACTTTACATGCATTTTATGTGTTACTTGTTCAATCGTATGTAGTAGTTCAAAGATTGTCTGAGTAGACATGATTTTCCCCATCCTTTTCTCATAATACGTCTCCAAATAACTTTTTATTTTTTCGCGCATTACTAGTGTACCATCATTAAGGGGGATTTTGGGGTGGTAGTTTCGTTCAATTATGTATACCATCATAATGAGGTGAGATTAACATGCAAGGCAAAGAAACCAAACGATATGAAGTTGATTTATATAAACCAGTAAAAGAATATTTCACACAACAAGGTTATGATGTCCATGGTGAAGTAAATGAGTGTGACGTTGCGGCTGTAAGAGATCAAGAGCTGGTCCTTATTGAATTGAAATTATCGCTATCAATTGATCTTTTAATCCAAGCGACAAAAAGACAGCGGCTGACTAATGAAGTCTATGTCGCAATTCCTAGACCTAAACTCAACTTTCGTTCGAAAAAGTGGAAAGATAGTTGTCATTTGGTGAGAAGACTAGAGTTAGGCCTCATCCTTGTCTCATTCTTGGAAAATGATGCACAGGTGGAAATAGTGTTTCATCCCGCGTCTTTTGATCGGAAGAAAAATATGCAACGTAGTAAGAAAAAAAGAAATGCGATGTTGACTGAAATGGAAGGCAGACTTGGAGACTATAATATTGGCGGGAGTTGCCAGACTAAGATAATGACAGCCTATAAAGAAAACTGCATTCATATAGCTTGTTGCCTTTTGGAATCGGGACCTTTATCTCCAAAATCGTTACGGAAGATGGGGACTGGGGAAAAAACGTTAACAATTTTAAATAAAAACTATTATGGTTGGTTTGATAAAATTCAACGAGGAATATATATGATTAGTGACATTGGAAAAAATGAGTTGCACGAATTCCCGGATCTCTTTAGCTATTATCATGAGGTGGTAAGAGAAACTGCTAGCGCTTACTTGGATATCGATGATGTCGGGGGAAATATGTGAAGGGGAGAACTTGCAATACGTGTTACTATTGAATTAGGCATTTACATATCAAAAGCAAGAAGCTTTTGAATTGGAGGATTATATATGTTAAAAGAAAGTCAATTAATTGCGATTAAACAGCTTCAAAAAGAATGTGAAAAAACGGATGGTATTCAACTGAAGTTAAATTGGGAGATGCTCAGAGAACGAGAAGGACGTCAAATGGATTTTTTTCATGAAGAGGATGGAGAACTTGTCGCTTATTTAGCTTTATTTGGTTTTGGCTCTACCGTTGAAGTATGTGGAATGGTTAATCCGAGGAATAGAAGGAAAGGGCATTTTACCGAACTATGGCAACAAGCATTAGCACCAATCGAACAATATGGTTTTCAAACAATTTTATTGAACACCCCGTCTTTGTCCAATACCGCTAAGGGATGGTTAGCAAGTCAGCCCTATTCCTATGCGTTTTCTGAATATCAGATGCGTTGGTCAGAACAGCCGATTGAAGCGAGCGACGAGGTTCTGATTCGTTTGGCGAAAAAAAGTGATGCGAACCTTGAAGTGAAGCTCGATGTCCTTGCATTCGGAATGGATGAAGAAGATGCGCGTTCTCATCTGGAGCGCATAAAAGAAAGACAGGACGAGCAGTTTTTGATGATTGAGGCAGATAACAGAACGATTGGTAAGGTCCGGATCAATCGCATGGATGGTGAAGCATGGATTTACGGATTCGCCATTTTACCCGAGTTCCAGGGGAGAGGGTACGGTAGGAAGGTACTCCGCAATATCGTGAAAAGTGAGCACGATGCTGGCAATCAAATCTGGCTTGAAGTAGAAGCGAAAAATAATCGTGCACTTGGCCTATATGAATCAGTCGGTTTCGTGAAAATGCAAGGTCAGGATTATTATAAAAAGAATAGGGGCAACTAGAAAAAAGCTAACCGGAATCAATGCTACGAGCCATTCCGGTTAGCTTTTTTTGTCATTTTTTATAGACGAATGTCAAAAACATCTTCTAAGAAGTGTACTTTCTCTTCTATTGAAAGTATTGTTTTAGTTTTAATATTATTTTCGGTTATAGTTACTGTCTGATCTGATAATGTAATTCGACCGGTAGTAGTGGCGCGGGTGACGATATCTGAGTGTGTAAAAGATGATTCTTTTGCAACTTGATTAAATACACAGCCCTCATGAAAATCGACAAGTGCTTTTGAGGTTAAATCGAATCGATATAACGTTTTTATCTCAGTGTCACTGATTCGTTCCAGATAAAATGATTGATCTAGCTGTTGAATAACCCTATATGTATCGCTTATATCAGTTTGTTCCTCCCCGTTTAGTGGAATCGGTAAAGAAGTGGAGTCACCAAAACCTACGTCTATAAGATAGGGTTGATCAAGTTGTACAATAATAGCTGCATGAGTATCTGCTTTTGCCCACTCTCCGCTTGGCCTTAGAACTGTAGCTGCAACTAAATGTGCATCGTACCCCAATTCGGTTAGTAGCCAACTGAAAAGCCCGTTCAACTCGTAGCAATAACCGCCACGTTTACGACGGACGATTTTATCATAAATATGTTGTAAGTTAAGATAAATTGGTACCCTGCGAATCACATCCAAATTTTCAAAAGGGATATGTTGGACATGCAATCGTTGTAACTCGGTTAAATCAAAGAGGGATATCTCTTTGTTCTGTGTTCCGCAAAACCTAGCTAAGTAGTTGAGGACTTCCATTTCAGCACCCCATTTCATTATTTCGAGAAAAATATACTAGTTAACTGCTCATTAAAAGTACGTATTAATTATTATACTCCATTGAAGTAGAATAATTAAATGAATCTATTTAAGGCGTAGCGGACTCAATGGAATTCTTTATTTCACCATATCTTTATATGTTGAACAAATGAATACGGCGTATGCGCTTAATAAAGGCTTTTAGGAGGTCACTGAAAAAGTCCCACTATTTAGAGCAAATTAGAATTCCTGCCAATACCGCTTCGACGCTTTGTGGATGCCTCCCGCGATAAGCCAGAAAGAAGACCCCTTGGGAGGGATTGAACTGCATCCCTCCTTAGTCTTATCGCTCCGGCTACCACGAAGTCGCGCCTTCGCTGGATGGTCTATGTGAGAAAGAGCATTTCATTATTAGTGGTGAAATCTGCAACCTGGATTGCGTCTTTCTTGACTATAATTATACAGTTAATGCCAAGAGGTTATTCCAGATAGGTTAAAGAATACCTCATCTGGCTTATGGTGAGAGGCATCCCCTAGCGCCAAGTGTTCTACAATCCACACCCCGAATTACACCTCTCTTATTATTGAGTGCCACGACAGATTCAATGGGATTCTTTAATTCAACATATCTAATTATATTATTTATCCGTAGGCAATACAGAAGATAATCCCCTCTTATCATAGAAGATAACATCAAAAATAACAGAAATTTGTCTAATTAGGCATGAAACGGACGAATAATCTATGTCTTACGGACTTTGTTTTTGTTGATTTATAGAGTATTATAGACTAGTAGAATAGTAGGGGGAAAAACAATGAGAAATACACTAACGGTACAATTGGGAACGATTATTGTCGGTATCATGGTTGCAATGTTAGCGATTACGTCCATCGCAACATATAAAACAGCTTACGATAAATTATATGATGCCGCAGGTGTTGAAGCGTATGGATGCGCGAGTATTACAACAGGTTTGATCCGGCCGGAAGACGTGGGAAAAATGCTTAAAGGTGACCGCGAAACGATGGATGAGGTTGGTCAACAGCTTAACTGGACACTCAATCATAAAGCTATTTTCGAGACTCAATACATCATTGATCTAGATGGGAAAATTCTAGCACTTGATGACCATTTAAGTGCAAAAGGATTCGAACCAGGTGATTCGGTTCCGGTTGATGAAAAAGCGCTTGCAATGCTCTTGGATATGAAGCATTCAACTTACACAGAGCTCTATGAATTTGCAGGTCTAAAACGTCTATCTGGTTATGCACCGATATTTGAAAATCACGATCCAAATGGAGAAATCATCGCAATCAGCGTTATCGATTTTGATGGTTCAATTGTTGCTGGAAGAACATGGGATGTTGTTCGGAATGGTATTTTAATCAGCCTTATTCCAATGATCATCGCATCGATCATTACAATTATGCTAATCAGACGTAAAACAAAGTCGATTTCAGCTTTAATCGCACATGCGAAAGAAATTGCGAATGGAAATCTCGGCATTGAAGATACAGTTGTAACAAGTAAAGATGAAGTTGGCGATTTAGGACGAACATTAAACATGATGACAGCGAACTTGCGCAATACGATTGGGACAGTCAAAACAACAGCTGTTCAATTAACGCAAAACTCACTTGACACAGCTGCTTCATTAAATGAAATGCAGATGGCGATTCAACAGGTCGCACACAATATGAGTGAAACCGCAGCTTCTATCTCCGACGGGACAATCAATGCAGAACATGCATCCAAAATCTTGTCTTCTCTGGCGAATGATCTTCAGGATTCAAAAGAGAAAGCTGAACTAAGTGCGGGGAACTCTGAGCGGACAATGAAAATTGCAGAAGAAGGTCAGCATAGCGTAAATGACATTAGTAATGATATGGAGAAAATCAGAGTCTCCTCAAATGAAGCAGGTGGTACGATTCAAAATCTAATTGAATCTACAACTAAAATTCAAAATATCACCAGTTCAATTGCAGGCATTGCTGCCCAAACGAATTTACTTGCGCTTAATGCATCGATAGAAGCTGCACGTGCTGGTGAACATGGCAAAGGATTTGCGGTCGTTGCGGAGGAAGTAAGAAAACTTGCAGAACAGTCCAATAAAGAAGTTCTTGAAGTAGAAAAGCTAGTGCAAGATATTACTGAAAGTATCGGTCGAGTTGTTACTTCTACATCAGAGAGCACAAAACTTATTGAATCCGGAACAGAAACGGTTCGTTTGACTGCAACTTCCTTAAGTAACATTTCAATTGCCGTCTCTGAAACTGTTAAGGAAATTAACTTAATTTCAGAATTAACGACAGCTGAAGCAGAAAGTTCAAATCGTGTAGTAGTACTCATCAATGACTTGACGCAATCGATTCATTCAATTGAAGATATGTCTAACAATATCTCGGCTGCAACAGAGCAGACATCAGCTTCAATTGAAGAAGTTGCAACACGTTCTACTGAAATGAGTCATATGGCACAAGATCTGGAGAAACTTGTCGGGCAGTTCAGATTGGAATAATTAAGAAAAGCGAAAGCGCCTGGAGCTAGACACTATTCTAAGTCAAAAAACTAATATTTTCTTATTCTTATTAAAAAAAGACCCGCAAAAAGCTAATTGCTTTTGCGGGTCTTTACACATTTTAATTATGTATTTTCTTGCTACTTTTCTGTGATTTGTGGCTCAAATATGGGTATCGTTCTCCTCATCGCTAAAAATAGCCATGTACTAATGATAAAGGGAGATGTTAATACGGGAAGCCCTTTCGGATAAAGAATTAAATCCATACCTGCTGCAATTGGGACTGTCATTGCAGCTGCAAATATACCCATTAGGGGGAAATTATTTTTTTCATCGAACATTAGACCCACGGCAATCATTGCTAACACGGCATTATAATTATAGAGACCTAAATCTAGCAATTCAACATCGACCCCTAGCGAGTATGCAGTTAGCCAAGACACAAATGTCCCAATAATCGCATAGACACCAAATCTCCATCCAGCCACGAAGAGAGCAATTAGAATAAGCGAACCTGCCCATAGAGAGTCAATAATGAATACTTCACCTACACCTTTTATTAAACCGAGAAAGAAATTGGGTTTACCTTCAACTGGAAGATTCCAGTTAGCAGGAGATGATGTGACAAATGACGGGTTTACATGCATTGCGCTAAAACGATATGCCGCAAAAAGGCTAACCCATGTTACAAAAAGAAATGGAAAAGTGAGCAAGGGAATATTCCACTTGGCTAAAAACTTCGATAAGATAGCCATAAGCAAAGCAGCTGCTATTGCAGCAAATAGTGCAATAACCCAGTTCCAATCATTTTGTAAAAATAACATTACCGCGATACCGGAAAGGATGGCGTTAAACCCATATATTCCATGGCTAACTGCAATTTGGTCTCCTCCACAATATTTTCCCGTCACCGTACCAATCATGGAAGACAGTAGTGCCATTAATCCAAGAAGGGGAGAGTGTAGCATTATCCCTAAAAGAATTAACCCTCCTGAGATTGCATTGTCGATTAACATTACTTGAGAAAACCCTTTAAGTGAAATACGTATCAGGTCTTTAATGCTATCCAACTTGAAAGATCCCCACATTTGGGAACATCTCCTTTTACTCTGAATATAAAACTAATTGTTTATGAATATACCATAATCCCATCACTATTTTTCATTTTTCTCTAATAACCCCCCAATTCTAAACTATCTGTATTCCTAATTTAGAATCATAAGGGTTACATCTTAACTAAGAATGTATTATAATTTTCAGTGGACAATTATTTGTAAAATACTATTTTCAAAAGGAGAATCTCGATGACAAAAGAAAAACATCTTAGTAAAATCTTCCTGTCTTTATTACTATTTTCAATGATGGTTGTTTTAGCTGCTTGTGGTGCTAGTGGCGATACAAATAAGGAGAGTGGTTCTAAAACTTCCACTTGGGAGAACATTCAAGAAAAAGGTGAAATTGTTGTCGCAACGTCTGGAACTCTTTATCCAGCATCATACCATGACGGCGAAAGCAAGGAACTAACGGGGTACGAAGTTGAAATAATGAACGAGCTAGGAAAGCGTCTGAAGCTGGAGATCAAATACGTTGAAATGGGTCTAGACGGAATGCTTACTTCTTTGAATAGTGGGCAAGCTGATCTAGCAGTGAATGATATTGAAATCACACCCGAACGGGAAGAGAAATTCACTTTTTCTGAGCCTTATAAGTATTCATTCGGTACTGCTATCGTACGGAAATCGGATCATTCAGGTATTGAGTCTCTTGAAGATTTGAAAGGAAAAAAAGCGGCTGGGGCTGCAACTTCCGTTTATATGCAAGTTGGACGCGACCACGGTGCTGAAGAGGTGATTTATGATAACGTCACAAATGATGTGTATTTGCGTGATGTTTCTATAGGCCGTACGGATGTCATCTTGAATGATTACTACTTACAAAAATTGGCACTTGCTGCATTTCCGGAGTTTGAAATCATGATCCATCCGGATATCAAATATCATCCGAATGTCCAAGCAATCATCATGAAAAAAGACAATGATGAACTACTAAAGCAAGTGAACTCCGTACTTGTCGAAATGCACGCGGATGGAACAATTTCTGAATTGTCGAAGCAATTCTTTGGTGGGGAAGATGTATCAGTTGAACAAGACTATGATTTTGAATAATCGAAAAGGCGGCTTGTAATGTGAGTGGAATTGAATGGCAACACATTTTCGATTTGCAGCTTGCCATCGAGTCATTTCCGTATATTTTGCAGGGGGTTGGTTACACCATACTCATTTCCTTTGGGGGCATGGTGTGCGGGCTGATATTGGGCTTCTTCCTGGCGCTAGGCAGAACGTCTAAATTAGTACTATTTAGGTGGCCAGCACGTATCTTCATATCCTATATGCGGGGTACACCGATGCTTGTATTCCTATTTTTACTCTATTTTGGTTTGCCTAATATCGGAATTCAATTTTCAGCTGTCACTGCCGCTTTAATAGGCTTCAGCCTTCACTCTTCAGCTTATATGGCTGAGATTATCCGATCGTCGCTTAACTCAATTGATAAGGGACAATGGGAAGCTGCCACTGCATTAGGGATGTCCTATTGGCAGTCATTGCTTTTTGTAATTTTACCACAAGCAACACGAATCGCAATTCCGCCATTGTCTAATGTTCTACTAGATTTGATCAAAGCATCTTCATTGGCTGCGATGATTACTGTGCCCGATCTGTTTCAACGCGCAAAAATCGTTGGGGGCAGGGAATTCGACTATATGACGGTTTATATTTTGGTAGGTCTAATCTATTGGGGCATTTGCTTACTTGTCGAAGTGTGGCAAAATTATCTGGAAAAAAGTTCTTTGAACAACTAATGATTCTGTAACCAGTTATCATTTCAGCAAAAGCACGGTCGTGTGATATAATTAAAAAATAAAAAACAATATTGAGGAGCATATAACATGTTAAAAGACTTCTTTATCGGATTGTCCCAAAACCAGCTTTTGAATAGCGCGGCAAAAAAATACGGCTTAAAAATGGGAGCACAAAATGTTGTAGCAGGAACTAATGTAGCTGAAACTATCCAAAGTATTAAAGAACTGAATGCACATGGGATTTCTTGTACGGTAGATAACCTTGGGGAATTCGTCTTTGAAAAAGAGGAAGCATTAGCTGCGAAAAAACAAATTTTGGAAGTCATCGAAGCTATTCACGAACACGGGGTCGATGCTCATATTTCTCTAAAACCATCTCAATTAGGTTTAGATATAGATATTGATTTCTGTTTGGAAAATCTAAAAGAAATTGCAGCTAAAGCAAAAAGTTATGAAATTTTTATTAACTTTGATATGGAAGATCATGCTCGTTTGCAACCATCATTTGATCTCCTCGATGAGTTGTCTAAGGACTATGACAATATCGGAACGGTAATTCAAGCTTATTTCTTCCGCGCGGTAGAAGATATTCAAAATTACAAAAATTTCCGTTTGCGTATTGTAAAAGGTGCTTATAAAGAGACTGAAGAATATGCTTATCAAGATAAAAAAGAAATCGATGAAAACTATATTCAATTGATCGAATGGCATTTGTTAAATGGTAAATTCACGTCAATTGCAACACATGATCATCATGTCATTAATCATGTAAAACAATTTGTTAAAGAAAATGACATCCCGAATGATAAATTCGAGTTCCAAATGCTATACGGTTTTAGAAAGGACATGCAATTGCAATTGGCTAGCGAAGGGTATAATTTCTGTACATACGTTCCTTTTGGGAATGACTGGTACGGCTATTTCATGCGTCGCCTTGCTGAAAGACCACAAAACTTGAATCTTGTTGTTAAACAAGTGTTCAATAAGAAAACAAATACAATTCTTGGCTTGGCTGTCGGAGCTTTCGCTCTTGGAAGAGTTACCAAGAAGAAATAAGTATAAAAAACAAAAGCGCAAGTGCAAGTGCAAGTGCAAGTGCCTGTTCGGAGGCTTAGGAGTCTGGACGTGAAATCTCTATGTGGTAACTTATCCATAGTACGAGTTTTTATAATATCCTAAGAAACGGAAAAGGATGTAAAATGGGGAACCCCTCAATTTACATCCTTTTTTCAATTCATCCGACAGTCACGATCACTATGAAATAAATAACCATTGCAATCAAGCCAATCGGAACACCAAAACGAGCCCACTCACTGCTTTTAATATTAAGTTTTCCGGCAGCTATGATATTTGGGATGTTTCCGGGTATTAACATACCTCCGCTGATTAACAGTCCAAGTAAAAGGGCTTTAATTGTCGAATCATTCATAACAGGGCTGATTTCTGCTGCAGCTAATGTAGCATTATCAAGCACTGCTGAAATCATGTTAATCCAATATAATACAAGAGGGTTTAAATCTAATAGGTATCTTTCGATAAATGGTTCGAAACCTGCACCAAGCAGTGTAAGGGCCATTACGAACAGATATACTTTAATCCCACGAATAATAATATCCATATACGATTCGGTTCCTTGATTAACTTTTAAACTGTTCAACTTGTTTGAAGGCTTGATTATGATTGCGGCCAGTATTCCAAAAGCAATGACGCCTGGAATGATATCAGGACCGATTAATCGTAGTAAATAGAAAAAGTCTGCATCCAATTTGCTTGTTGCGATTGTTGATAGAGGTTCCCCGATTGGTGTAAGAACAGCACCAAGCCCAATTGAATAACAAGCAATGATGACAAGACGGATTTCTGATTTACGGTCAAGGCGCAAAACGCCTACTATTGCGACCAGGACAATTGCTGCAATAATTGCTGTAATGACGCTAGAAAGGATTCCTAAAACGATAACGATAAGTGCTAAGAATAAGCGAAATGGAATTGCTTTGCTCATGCCTCGTATACTTTTTTCGAAAGGTTTTTGTAACCAGCGGAATACTAATCCAGCGATAATAACGGCTAGGGTTATATGTATCGGATCCTCCAGGGCTTTAACGATCAAAGTTGAGTCAAGTACTTGACTGACAAGGACCGCGGAAATCCCCATAATGAATAAAAACACTTCTAAGTTCCGTTCAACTATTTTTACTGTGAACGGCAAAAATAAAACTAGTATTAAAATAATAGACAAGCCAACAATCATAATTATCCTCCCTTTCATTCTAATCTAAAAATAGGGTCAAATTCATCTTATCATTGAAATAGTAATAGAAAAACAATTTATTATAAAAATGAATTCAACAGGATAATTAATTTCTTCTATTCTGAAATTAAAAAAGTATGATTGAGTTGAGATTCCAAATTCTCTATTTGAATGAAGCAAAAAAACAGAAGAAATCGTACTTTTTCAGAAGTTAAATAAACAAAAAAACCACCTAGATTCACTAAGTGGTTTAATTTCTCGCTAAATCTAAATAAAAATTTTGTGTATAGTGCAAAAGATATGTTGAAATTAAGAACCCATTGAATTATCTAGGGGGAGGTGATGCCTACTTTCCTTCGTTAGGCGACTTCGCTCTCTATTTGTTCAATATAAATAAGTACTTTTTTATTCCTTCGAATGTTTCGCCCTTAACAGTTCAAATAGTAGGGGCGAAGTTATCGCTATTTTGTCGCTTAAATTTTTATCAGTCGTAATAGATGCTTGAAACGTAACAGGTTCTTAAAAGTTAAGGTCTTAATCAAGAAACTCGAAATATAATAATTCTCCTTTTGTCACATTAGAGTTATCAGCATTCAAAAAGTCTTGTATATTGATTGTTCTGCGTTGAAAAGACTGCGATTTGTTATTTACTAAGCTATTTAGTTGTTTTGTCCGCCTCAAGGGAATTCATTACGCTTGTGACCGTGGTTTTGTAATTCATATGGAGAATAGAGGGACATGGTAGAATCGGTGGTTATTGCGAACTGACGATGATTTAATCTTAATCAGTACAATTTGTTATCATAATCATAATTTTGGAAAGTAGATGACGAATAATTTAGTGAAGCTTGTAAACGAATTAAAAACTGATATTTTCAAGTGAGTTTGTATCTCGCGATTTTACTCCACTCAATTTGCGTATTTAATTTTCTTTTGTATCGTCTTCCTTTTCTAAGCGTTTAACAATTATCTCCAAAAACTTATTGAGTTTCTCAATATCAGTACTCTGCGAGTTATTCTGTACTTGATCATTTTTTAATTCGTCAATTTGATTCTGTAATTTATCAAGTTCTTGTTGCTGTTGGATGTCAGAAATCCTACTTTCTTCGATTGAAATAGCGGCCCCTAGGGTTTGTAGGGCATCCCCTAAGGTAGAAATTGCTGAACCCCATAATGAAATTTTAGCACCAGTATCCGTTGAACTATCATTATTTTGTAATCCCGTATTGAATACTGAGTCGCTTCTTCTCAAAGTTATCACTCCTTGACCATATTAACTAACGTATTATTTCATTCTATTAGATACTATATGTTCATCCAATAGAACGGGGAACTAACTGTAAACTATCCTATGTTTAGTTTACTCGAGGTTGTTAAATGCAAGATTTAAGACTTATGTTGAAACAAAACAAGCAGCCCTGTAAACTCACAGGGCTGCTTGTTTTGTTTCAATTGTATTAGCGTACGCCTTTCATAAATCGTTGGATAACCGGCGACATTGCGAATAAGAGGAAACTTAATAGAATCGCTGTTCCACCGATGATTCCAAAATACATCATTTCAGTTTCAGGTTTATATAATTTAACGATCTGTGCGTTAAGCGCTTGTGCAGCAGCATTCGATAGGAACCACAGACTCATCGTCTGCGCAGAGAACGCTACCGGCGCCAGTTTAGTCGTAGCTGACAATCCTACCGGAGATAAGCACAGTTCCCCTAAGACGACGACAAAGATGCTTAGGATGAGCCATAGTGGGTTCACGAGAGCATCTGTCCCACCTAAATAGCCGGGCACTAAAATAATGATGAATGATAAACCGGCAAACAGAAGACCTAACGAGAACTTCTGCGGAATATTCGGTTGCCGATCACCAAGTTTCATCCATAGCCATGCAAAGACAGGAGCCATTGTAATGATAAACAATGGGTTAAATGATTGGAAAAAGGCTGGTGAAATTTGATAGCCAAAAATATTAAGGTTTGTTCGTGTATCTGCATAAACTGCAAGAATTGTTGAACCTTGCTCGGCAATTGCCCAAAATACGACAGCTGATAAGAAGAGCGGGATGAACGCAATTATTCGGGACCGTTCCACATCATTTGTTTTTGGACTCCTATACATAACAATAAAATAAACCGTTGGGATAAGGAAGCCGAGAATACCGACAATTATAATGAATGATTCAAAAGTCAGCCAACCTCGAGGGATGGCAATTGCAACAAGAATCCCAATCACTACAGCCGCAATTGCGAAAATTGAGAATACTTTTCTTTTCTCGGACGGTTGTAATGGATTCGCTACTTGTGTACCCGCTAAGCCGAGACTTTTCTTTTTTGTCAAAACGAACATTAATAAACCGAAAAACATTCCAATAGCAGCAACACCGAATCCTAGATGGAAACTTGTTTTCATTAAACTACCAACGATAAGTGGTGAGATGAATGCACCTAAGTTAATACCCATATAGAAGATGCTGAATCCTGAATCACGACGGTTGTCGTTTTCAGGGTAAATATCACCAACTACACTGGAGACGTTTGGTTTTAGTAACCCTGTACCAATTACGATAAGAATCATCGAAACGAAGAACAGTGAAATGTTACCGGGAATTGCAAGCGCGATATGACCAAGCATAATGAATATTCCACCATAAAAAATTGCTTTTGAGGTACCGAATACCCGGTCAGCTAACCAGCCGCCAATAATACCTGACATGTAGACCAGCGAACCATAGATTGACACGATGGACAAGGCGATAGTTTTATCTAATCCAAGTCCGCCATTTGATACTTCGTAGTACATATAGTACACGAGTATTGCTCTCATACCATAATACGAGAACCGTTCCCAGAATTCCGTGAAGAATAATGTGAACAAACCTTTCGGGTGCCCGAAGAAGCCTTTTTGCGGAACACTCTCCACGATCTGTTTCTTAGTTAGCTGTGACATGATGATGCCTCCTTCATATTTCACTATAATACAATTAAACGTTTTCAATTGTCAAAAATAATTATTGGAAACGCTGTTATTTCAATTAACGTTTATATTACAACGTTTCGATATAATGATAATTTTCTAAATCTAATAAATAGATATTTTATGATAATAAATTAATTATATAGTAAAAGTCTGGGAGATTAATACACATGTATCCATGTCACTTTTCATAGAGTGTAGGAGATGTAGATGCTAAATTAGATGAAAATCCTTAAAAGGTGCAGCTCAAAGTGTGCAATGCACGTCAGTTGTCATAGTATTCATGCACTCTATTTCCCGGCAAAGGCTGATTGTTAGTTCATTACATAACCATTGGCTCTATATGCAACCAACAATTCTGTACATTCACATCCAATCCGTTGAACCTCCACTGGATTTCACAAGTAAATTTACGTATTCATTTACTTTATTGAGCAGTTATCCGATTGTAGACTAATTATTCGAGGAGGAGAAACGTTGGAAATCTATGATGTCGTTTTAATTCCGCTTATCATCGGAATCGTGGAATTATTGAAGATGTATGGGATGCCAAGGCGGCTACTGCCGTTCATATCACTACTCTTCGGTGTTGTAGGGGGCATTATTTATATTTATCCAGAAGACATTAAGGCAGGTATACTTGTGGGTTTGATGATGGGCTTATCCGCAAGTGGGTTGTATGCGGGAGGGAGAACGGTAATCGAGAAAACTGAATAGAGAAAATGTGGAAAACCCCTTAGGCAATGGATAGCTTAAGGGGGATCGATACCTATTTTTCATCTAGTAAAAGAGCGATTTTCAATAAAACTGCATCATGAAAGAGGGTTGGGTTATAGCCGCTTATTTCTTCTATTTTTCGAAGCCGGTACGTTAATGTGTGGCGGTGAACTTCTAAGGTTGCAGCAGCTATAGTGTTGTTCTGATTACAAGAAAAATAGATGGAGAGTGAACGTTTCATTTGTTCATTCAATCCCTTTAACACTCTACTTGAAAATCTGAACGTCTCACTCGATGAGGCGTTTTTTTTCAGTAGGGCCAATAACTCGACATCCTCAAAGTATATGAGATGTTGTGTTGGTTGTGCAAATTGCAATGCATTTTTGGCGGTAGTATAGGAGTAGCGAATTTCATCTAAAGAATTGACGGGATAGCCAACGCCAATTCTGACAAGGGAGTCTTTCTGCAAAGTAAGTAGTAAAATAGAAAGTTTTCTCTTCAAAGTAGTTTCAGTCATTCCGCTAATTAAAATGAATACCTCATTCAATTGTGAATGTCCAATGAGAACAGAGTTTTTTTCAAATTGATCCTCCAATTTTTCAATGATTCTTTGAGAGGAAGGTAGGAAGCTCTTAAATTCGATTAAAAGTGTTGTGTATGGATTTATTGTGCTAAATCCCAAAAGAGAAAGTCTCTCCTTAACAATCAACGAAAGCGGCTCACCGCTAATTAACTCTTCAAAAATCAGTTCTTTCATCTTCCGTTTCCATTCCGCCCGCGAGGTAATGAGTGACTGGTGAACCATCATTTCAGTTGTTAATTGTACAAGTGTTGCGATTTCTCGGAGATCTGCAGGATTACCGGTTATTCCAATGACACCAACTAATTGTTGCTGAAAATGAATCGGCATATTGACGCCTGGTTTTGTGCCATGCCAATTTACCATGTTTTCTTCTGTAATCCATAATATTTCCTTCGTTTTTGCGACGTATGCTGCACCTTCATGTATTTTGTTGATGCGCTGTTCTTCACCTGAAGCCAAAATCATTCCATTCGTATCCATGACATTCAAATTACGGTTTAACCGGACCATCGTTTGTTCAACAATTTCATCTGCAAGTTGCTTTGTCAGCATTATTCTATCCCCCATGTATAACTTTTCCGGAAATATTACGGGTAATTCTATACAATTAGCATAACGTATTATCTGAATAGCTCAACTATACTATTAGTAAGCGCTTTAGTTAAGGGGGAAGTATTTTTGAAAGTAGTTGTGGCACCAGATTCATTTAAAGGTAGTTTAACGGCCGTTGAAGCAGCTGAAGCGATGGTGGCAGGCATTTATGATGCTGACCCCTCTATCGAGACAGTTATGCTTCCTGCGGCTGATGGTGGGGAAGGAACGATGAGCAGTTTGGTTGGCGCTACGGGGGGAGAAATCGTATCCGTCGTCGTACAAGATCCGCTTGGCCGAGAAGTCGGGGCGGCTTATGGCGTTCTTGGAGATAGGAAAACGTCTGTCATTGAAATCGCGGAAGCATCTGGATTGATGCTGTTGCACGAAGAGGAAAGAAATCCACTTGTTACATCGACTTATGGCACGGGCGAATTGATTGTTCATGCACTTGACGCGGGCTTACGCAATTTTATTATTGGGCTTGGGGGAAGTGCGACAAACGACGGTGGTGTAGGAATGTTACAGGCACTTGGAATGCGTTTTCTGGGTGGAAACGGAGTGGAATTGTCAAGGGGGGGAGGTTCACTTGGTAATCTTCATGCAATCGATATGCATGATTTTGATAAACGAATTTCAGAAAGCACTTTCCTAATTGCGTGTGATGTCAGTAACCCATTTGTCGGGCCAACTGGTGCTTCCGCTGTTTTCGGTCCACAAAAAGGGGCTTGTCCTGCGATGGTAAATAGACTTGACGAAAACTTGATGAGGTTAGCCCATGTAATTGAACAACTAACCGGCATTTCTCTTCACGGGAAAAAAGGAGCAGGTGCAGCAGGGGGAGCCGGAGGTGCTTTTCAAGCTTTTTTTCCTGGGGAAATGGAACAGGGTATCGACGTTGTGTTGAATGCGATTTCATTCGACAAACAAATTACTGACGCAGATTTAATTATTACAGGTGAAGGCAAAACTGATAGTCAGACATTATCGGGTAAAACACCATTTGGAGTTGCGAAAGTGGCCTATAAAGAGGGAAAGCCAATCATTCTTATTTCAGGTGTGATAGATCAAGAGAGCCGGGATCTATTGGCGCCCATATTCAACGAATTACATGCGATTACAGACGGAACGGTTTCATCACAAGAGTCGATTGCGCATGCAAGTCATTATTTAAGAGCGAAAACAAAGTTGGTAATGGAGAATTATTTAACTAACTATACAAAAGGGGTGTAGAGATGTTATTTGCAGTTATTGCACTTAGTGTTGTGCTCGTTGTTGTGTTGACAGCTGTTTTTAAAGTTCATCCGTTTTTATCTTTACTGCTCGGCGCATTTTTCGTCGGTATTGCTTCAGGCATGCCGTTGCTCACAGTAGTGGAAAATGTCAATGAAGGATTCGGCGGATTAATGAAATCGATTGGGATTGTCATTGTCGCGGGGACTATTATTGGAGTCATTCTAGAAAAGTCGGGTGCGGCATATAGAATGGCGGAAGTCGTTTTACGAGTAATCGGTGAAAAGCGCCCTCAGTTGGCAATGTCAATCATCGGTTATATCGTATCAATCCCTGTTTTTTGTGATTCTGGCTTCATTATATTAGCAAGTTTGAAAAAGGCATTGGCGAAACGTTCAAAAGTGGCGATTGCATCCATGTCAGTTGCACTTGCAACCGGACTGTATGCGACACACACGTTAGTTCCGCCAACACCGGGACCAATTGCTGCAGCTGGTAATATCGGCGCGGAAAATTATCTAGGGACTATTATTTTAATTGGACTTTTCGTTGCGATTCCAGCAGTTATTGTTGGTTATTTCTGGGCGGTAAAAGTAGCCTCAAAAATCGAAGTACCGGAAGATACTGAGGAAGGCGGACTGAATTACGAAGAGATTGTTGAATCGTTCGGAAAAATGCCCTCCACATTCAAAGCATTCTTGCCAATTGTACTGCCAATAGTATTGATTGGAATCGGTTCTGTGGCAGCACTTACTGGCGAAGACACTGCTTTTATCAACTTCCTACGATTTTTAGGAGCACCATCCGTCGCGCTTCTATTCGGTGTGCTGGCATCGTTTTTGTTACTTCCTAAATTTAATGAGGAAACGCTTTCAGGTTGGATTGGCGATGCATTGAAGGAAGCTGCTCCTATTCTTCTTATTACTGGGGCAGGAGGAGCATTCGGGAAAGTTATTTCAAATTCAGGTATTGCAGACCTTATCGCAAACATGAATATGGAGGCGTTAGCGGGTGGTGCTCTGTTCCTCCTTATTCCATTTATTATCGCAGCCGCATTGAAAACAGCCCAAGGATCTTCGACTGCTTCACTTGTCATCACCTCAACATTAATAGCACCACTATTGCCTTCAATGGGAATTGAAGGAGCGATTCCACTTGCGCTTGTAGTAATGGCGATTGGTGCCGGAGCAATGACTGTTAGCCATGTGAATGACAGCTTCTTCTGGGTTGTTACACAATTTAGTGGCATGACAGTGACGGATGCGTATAAGGCACAAACGATGGCAACGCTGTTACAAGGCGTAACAACAATTATAGTTACGATGCTACTTTGGACCGTTCTAGTGTAAAGCATGAGATAAGGAAGTCTGATCTGTTAGTGAGCTTTCTAGCTAACAGATCAGACTTTTTCCATTCTATTAATAAATCATATCCATATTAATTACTCACTAAGTTGCACAATTGCTAATGACAGAAAATTCAAGGTGTTATATACTATATCAAAATGGTGAGGTGATCTATATGGATATGCCACTAGTATTACCGCAATTTCTCGATCGAGCAGTTGCTTTGTATGGAGAAAAGGATGCGGTACATTGTGAAGAACGTGTTTTTACATACCGACAACTGAATAATAGAGTAAACCAACTTTCTAGAGGGCTACGCGAGTTAGGGATTGGAAAAGAGGACAGGGTCGCTTATTTAGCAGGGAATTCTCTTGAAATGTTGGAAGGGTTTTATGGCGTTTTTCAAATTGGTGCAGTAATGGTTCCGCTCAATATTCGTTTAAAGCCGGAAGATTACGTATTCATCTTAAATCATAGTGAAGCCAAAGTTCTTTTTGTCGACCAAGATCTCTATGGCTTAATTAAACCAGTGATCGATCAATTTGAAACGGTAAAGCATATTATTGTTCACTACAAAGATCAAGAAACACTAGAAACGGGCTATGACGACTGGCTTGCTACTTACTCATCTGATGCATTTGACCGTGCAGAACTGGATGAAAATGATGTCTGTAGCTTACTGTATACGAGTGGAACAACGGGAGATCCAAAAGGGGTCATGTTGACGCATCGTAATAATTATCTACATGCGCTTAGTACGATGCATCATTTGAGGGTCACTGACTCGGACGTCTATTTGCACGTTCTTCCAATGTTCCATGTCAATGGCTGGGGCTCTCCTTTTTACTACACGGCAAATGGGGCTACACATATATGTTCAAGAAAATCGACGCCTGAATCCATATTTAAAGCACTTCAAGAACATAAAGTATCCATCTTGCATATGGCACCAACCGTATTAAATGCGTTGCTGCTGTATCATGATCAGCATCATCCGGTCATCAATCAAGACATTCGCGTGGTGATTGCAGGATCTGCACCACCTCCTGCCTTCATCGTCAGGGTCGAAGAAGAGCTGGGTTGGGAGTTCATCCAAGTATATGGTATGACGGAATCCTCTCCGCTTAGCCTCATTTCAACGATCCACTCGCATTTGACCGGGTTGTCAAAAAATGAACAGACTGAATTGAAAGCGAAGGCTGGATTCTCGATGATTGGTAGCGATGTTAGGATTGTCGATGAAAATGGAGTGGAAGTTGCCCATGACGGGAAACAAGTCGGGGAAGTGGCAGTGCGGAGTCATGGTGTTATGAAAGGCTATTGGAAAAACGATCATGCAACGGAACAAGCGTTGCAAAATGGCCGGCTTTTAACAGGGGACATGGGGACTATTGATGAAAATGGTTATATCAACATCGTAGACCGAAAGAAAGATGTCATCATTAGTGGCGGAGAGAATATATCATCGATTGAAGTAGAAGGTGTCCTATACGAACACCCTGCGGTACTGGAAGCTGCTGTCATTGCGGTTCCACATGAGAAGTGGGGAGAGACACCTCACGCATATATTGTATTACGCGAGCATAGAAACGCAACCGAACAGGAAATTATTGCTTTCTGCAAAGAAAAGTTAGCCCATTTCAAAGTAGTTACAGGCATAACTTTCGTCAATGAACTTCCAAAAACAGCATCTGGCAAAATTCAAAAAGTCCAAATTCGCGATGCTTACTGGGAAGCGCAAGGAATAACGGGACGTTTGGTGAATTAATGAATGACATAAAAGCTTGCACGTGCATTGAGGAACACCCTCTATGTGCACGTGTAAGCTTATTTATTTTTCCTTCGCATAACAAGTAACGATAGTCCGAAAAAAAGCAATGTTGTACCACAGAGATACATAATACTAAATAACTGGGTAGTTTTTTTACCATTGATGTCGTATAACATGCCCATATCAATTTCGAATGCTTGCTTCATGGCAACTGGCGCGGTAGAGAAGGCCTCTAGAAGGGGTGCCTCCATTATTAATTGCCGAAACAGTGCGGCTGAATGGGAAACCGGGAACAGCTTGACAACTGATTGGATGTAATCAGGCAGTCCACCAATCGGAATATAGATGCCAGCTAAAAAACCAAGAAGTGTTCCGATAACCGTGCTTGCTGCGGCAAATGCATTTGACGTTTTGAAAAAGGAAACCAACAGAAGCACCATTGATCCGCTAGCTAATACGGATAAGATAATTACACCGCTTGCCGCCATCATTTTACCGAACGACAGCACCACTTCTCCGGAAACGAAGAGAAATAGATTTGAAACAAGAAGCGTAATCATACACATGATAAAACCTATAACCAATGCGCTGATGATATAGCCACCCACCAACTTTGTTCTTGAAATAGGGGAAGAGTAAAAATCCATGTATGTTTTATTTGCGCGATCTTCTACCAGGATGCCAAATGAGCCGAGTGTCGTTGTCATAGAGGTTACCGCTAGGATCCCTGCAATGAACCAGGTAGTGAGCACTGCCTTTTTTGCAGGGAAGTCCGGAAGCCCTTTGGCGGTCATATCCCCTAAGAATAAAACGTACAATGCGATTAAAATAATGACGGCTAGAAGTGAGAAAAAGACAGTGGCTTTATCCCGAAAATACAATAAGATATTCCGTTTAGCAAATGCGATCATCCGGATTCCCAACCTTTCCATTGATGGCGATAAAAACATCATCCAAACTGGATTTCTTCACTTCAAAAGATGAGATGAAAGAAGTGAATTTCACCAAAATTGGTATCGCTTCCGTCGTATGATTAAGGCGGATAGTAAACAGCGACTTTTCGTCATCGAAATCCAATCCATCTAACATGAGCAAGCTTCGCAGCTCATCTGCTCGCTCCGTAGAAATTGTCAGTAAATCTGTTGAATAGTTATTTTTCAACTGTTCAGGAGTTCCTTTTGCCACGATGCTGCCTTTTTTCATAACGACAACATAATCCGAGTTTGCTGCTTCTTCAATGTAATGTGTCGTTAGAAAAACAGTCATACCTGTTTCTTTTTGAAGTTGCAGTATGGTAGCCCATATGTTTTTTCGACTTTCTGGATCAAGCCCTGTTGTCGGTTCGTCTAAAATTAAGATGTTCGGTTTATGAATAAGGGCGCGGGCAATATCCACTCGTCGTCGTTGTCCACCTGATAATTTCCCATAAGGTCGATTCGAAATAGACTGTATATCCACGATATCCATAACTCGAGTAATCGCAACGTTACGTTCTTGCCGCGGCATCCCATAAAAAGATCCCCGAATCGCTAAATTCTCTTTGACGGTCAATAAAGGATCAAGTAAGCTCTCTTGAAATACGACGCCGATTTCCTGGCGAATGGCTTGGTCGTGCTTGCCGACAGTATAACCATTTACATAGACATGACCACTGTCTAGCTGGAGGAGCGTCAAGAGAATTGAAATAGTCGTCGATTTCCCAGCACCATTCGTACCTAAAAAAGAAAAGAGGGCGCCTTTTTCTACATAGAAACTGATGTCGTTTACAGCTTTTATTTTTCCGAATGATTTCGACAATCCAATTACCTCAATTATGTTAGTCAATAGGGACTCCCCTTTTTTTACCTGCAATGGCGGCGTTAATTTGCGTAGCGCTCATTTGATTACCCATAAACGTAACGATAATGACTACGATATAAGTCAATATTCCAGTAGTGATAATGAACGGTGTATCATACCAAGTGAATGGGAAAACTTTGAAAACTGCACCTGCAACAAGAAGTACAATGATGACATCTAGTAATTCAATGAACCTTAAAATGAGCGGATTTTGAATGGGTAACTGATGCGTAATAAAAATCAAACAGATAATGCAAATTGAAATAATCAGCATATGAACAATCATTGCTTCATCCATAGGTGGGAAAACTTTTAACCAACTAAAAAAAAGATAAAATAGACTACTAAATGTGAATGAAATACAACTTGCTGAAATGTAGTGCTTAACTAGGTCCATAATGATCTCCTCCTCACGTTAAAAATTTTTCTTTGAAAGATTTGACGTAATGTCTATTGACGATGACTTTTTCACTGTTCATCAAAGACGCTTCAAACTTCCCATTAAATAAGGCTCGCACACTGTCAATTAGAGCTGTATTGACAATTAAGTTTTTACTAATGCGGATGAAATGTGTGCTTGCCAGCAACTTCTCAATCTCGTATAGCTTCAAGTCACTTTCGTAGATATCTTTTTCATTGTAAAGAAACGAACGGTTATCAATCGATTCAATATAATACACGTTATCGACGAGAAGGGAATATGTCCGCCCATCTTTTGTTCCAGTTAAGGTTATATGTAGTTGGTTAATCTGTTTGATTAATCGTTCAAGTTCATTGTCAATTTGTGGACAGTTGATAGTGATTTCAACCTCGTTATAGGTATTGGATTCATTAACTGTCAAACGAATGATCATCACATCCTTTCGCGGAAATCTTATGGATAGAATCGTACCATTTTGTGGAATTTGGAACAATACTTCTCGGGTAACATGCATTTTTCAACTAATAAGATGCATGCGATAGTACAATACTCTTTTAAAAAGCAAGGTAAATCGGCTATGATAGGATGAGGTACATATTAGAAATGGAAGTGTTGTTATGAGTCAATTGATAATCGAAAACCTCACGAAGACTGTTGGGGAGAAAACATTGTTTAAAAATATAGCGTTTACGGTCATAAGCGGAGAAAAAGTAGGCCTACTCGGAATCAATGGAACAGGCAAATCGACGTTATTGTCAATCATTGCAGGAGTCGAACAAGCTGATTCGATTTCGGCCGAACATCCGAATAGATACCGTATTGTTTATTTACCACAAGAGCCAGAAATTGACCCGGACCTTACAGTGATGGAAACGGTGTTCAAGAGTGACGCACCGATTATCAAGGTCAACTTAGAGTATGAGTACGCACTTCAAGCACTTTCTGCGGATCCGGAATCTACACTAAACCAGGAACAATATTCAAAGTTTCAAATCGAGATGGACGATCTATCTGGTTGGGATATAAACTCAAAAGCACGGACGATTTTGTCGAAACTTGGTATTGAAACGTTCGATAAGAAGATGGGCGAGCTTTCAGGCGGACAGAAAAAACGGGTAACACTTGCAAAAGTATTGATTGAGCCTGCCGATCTCTTGTTACTCGATGAACCGACAAACCATCTCGACGTCGATTCAATTATGTGGCTGTCAGATTACTTGAAAAATGAACAAGGAGCTGTCATCTTTGTTACCCATGACCGCTACTTTTTGGACGAGTTATCCACCAATATTTATGAACTTGCAGATAAAACGTTATATGCACATACAGGTAACTACGGGAATTATCTTGAATCGAAAGCCATTCGTGCGGAGATGGCTGCATCGACGGACGATAAACTCCGAAATCGCTACCGTTCAGAACTGAAATGGATTAGACGAGGTGCGAAAGCGAGATCGACAAAGCAAAAAGCACGAATTGACCGCTTCGATGACCTATCGGAGAAAGTCAAAAAAGAAGATACGGGTGGAGAAATGGAAGTCGCGCTTAAGTCGACACGTCTTGGTAAGAAAGTGATTGAAGCGGTCGGCATCTCGAAGTCGTTCGGCGGAAGAAAAATCATTGATAATTTCTCTAGTATCCTTCAATCAGGTGATCGTATCGCTGTTGTCGGACCTAACGGGGCAGGGAAAACGACGTTATTGAATATGTTTTCTGGAGAAAGTCAACCGGACAGTGGAATCATCGACAAAGGAACGACAGTGAAAATTGCTCATTTCCAACAACACACGCCAATTATGGATGAGAAAAAGCGAATTATCGAATACATTCGTGATACGTCAAATGATATTGAGGGTGCTGATGGAGTACGAATTTCAGCTTCGCAAATGCTAGAACGGTTTTTATTCCCCACACAAGCACACGGGACACCCATCGGTAAATTATCAGGTGGCGAACGAAAAAGACTCTATTTGTTGAAACTGTTAATGGAACAACCGAACGTCATGCTCTTGGATGAACCGACAAATGACCTCGATCTTGAGACTCTTTCAGTACTGGAAACGTTCATCGATACATTCCCAGGCGTTGTCATCACCATTTCACATGATCGATTCTTCCTAGATCGAACATCAACAAAGCTATGGGTAATGGATGGATCAGGGGATGTCGACACATGGTTTGGTATCTATTCTGACTTCCTTGAAACCTATGTACCTAAAGAAAAAGTGGCACATGAGCCAATCGTTGAGGTAGAGATACCGGTTCAGCAGGAAACCAAAAAGAAAATGTCGTACGCTGAAAAGAAAGAGTACGAAACAATTGAATCAGCTATTGAAAATGTAGAGAAGTCAATCGAAGCTACGGAGGCAGAAATGGCATCCACTGGCTCCGATTACGATAAGCTAAGAGAACTGACGGCAACACTTGACGAATTGAACGGCAAATATGAAACACTCATTGAACGTTGGTCTTTTTTACAAGAATTGAATAAATCCTAACGAAAGGGGCAAATACAAATGAAAATCGTAACAATCGAACCAACACCAAGTCCCAATTCCATGAAAATCGTGCTCGACACAGAGTTACCAAAAGGGACGAGTCATAATTATAAAAAAAGTGATGCAGAAACAGCATCCTATCCAGCTTCAGCATTATTGAACATTCATGGCGTAAAAGGAATCTATCATGTCATGAACTTCATGGCCGTCGAGCGAATTGGTAATGTCGCATGGGAATCAATTCTTGCAGACGTTCAGGCTGTTTTCAATGAAGAGAAAAGTGATCAGACTGAATCTATGGAAGAGATTGACGACAACTACGGAGAAGTATACGTACACGTTCAGACCTACAAAGATATTCCCCTTCAAGTGAAAGTATTCGATAGCGAATCTGAGGAACGTTTTGGACTAAGTGAACGTTTTGTGCAAGCTATGGAAAAGATTCATGGACGTGAAGTGGAAAACTATATATTATTGCGTAAATGGGCAGATTACGGAATCCGTTACGGAGAAAAAGCTGAAATTGGTGAAACGGTGATCCAAGAAATAGAGGCGGCGTATCCAGAAGAACGTTTGCTAGCGATTATCCGTATGGCAAATGAAGGACAAAGTGAAAATATCCAACGCGGAAGAAAAATTTCACTGGAGGAGTTCTCAGTGGATCAATGGGAGACTAGATTCCAACTGCTGGATCAAATCCCTGACCCCGACATGTCGGATGCACCACTTCTCGAACGAGCACTGGACGATGAAAAGATGTCAATCAGACGCCTTGCAACGGTCTATCTTGGTATGATTGAAGACGAAGCTGTCATTCCATATGTAGAAAAAGCGCTTAAAGATAAAAGTTGGGCAGTGCGTCGAACGGCTGGAGACTGCATGAGCGACCTTGGATTTGAAGGGTTCGAACAGGCGGCAATCGAAACATTGAATGATAAAAACAAACTGGTTCGTTGGCGTGCGGCTATGTTTTTATATGAAACAGGAACTGACAAGGCGTTGCCTGCTTTGAAAGAGGCTGAAAACGATTTAGAGTTTGAAGTGAAACTCCAAATCCGGATGGCCATTGCTCGAATTGCTGAAGGTGAAGATGCTAAAGGTTCTGTTTGGAAGCAAATGACAGAGGCGCGTACGGCTTCAAAAGAGTAAAGTAACGACTACAATTATCAATATGTTAAACGTTAGTGGATGTGAAAAATTACATTCTGCTAACGTTTTTTCTAAAGAACAAAAACGCTGGAGTCTAGATATGAAATCTCTATGTTGCAGCTTATCCACGCTATGAGATTTTATAGTTTCCTAATCTATTGAAAATGGGAGGAAGACATATGAAACTGTTGAAGATCCTTCTCCTCATCGTATTAATTATTGGTGCAGCTGGGTATGGAATCTATTATGTTGGAACTAATATTGCATCCGACAAAGTAATGAACGTTGTAACTGCTGAATTAGAAAATAGCGGACAGTTAAACGAAATTAAACAAATGGTAGCAAATGACCCTGAATTAATGCGTTTCATTGAAGAAGGTGCAAATGTTGAAAGTAGTAATCTTCCTTTCACAACGAAAGAGCAGGCAACAAGAGTATTAATCAAAAAAATTGGGTTTAGTGAAATCCAAGCTATTCAATCCAACGCCCAAAAGGGAATGTCGAATGAGGAAATACAAGAGCTGTTAAAAGATATTGAAGGAAAGTTAACGGAGGAAGAAATTCTAGCATTAAAGGTTATCGCTTATAAAGAATTCCTTAAATAATGCTGATTTCATTGATAAAGTAGGGGGGATGGTTTGAAACTAAATCATCCTTCTTTAATGTATGGCATTTTGGTGATATAGTAGGATACTTGTGATTCTTCTTTAGAGATTTCATCACATACATAGGAAGTTTTTAAATTATAGAAAGGTCGTTAGTAATCATGGGACCACTTAAAGGAAATAAACGAATACGATTTGCATTACTTCTCGGAACACTAGCAGCGATGGGTCCGTTAACAATTGATATGTATCTACCCTCATTCCCGACAATCGTAAGTGCTTTTGGCACTACGGCTACCTATGTACAGGTAAGCCTAACCGCCTGCCTACTAGGTATCGGGTTAGGTCAACTAATTCTTGGCCCAATGAGTGATGTCCATGGACGGAAAAAGCCGTTACTTATTGCACTTATTGTCTATTTTGTCGCTTCAGTTTTATGTGTATTTTCCCCGAATATCGGGTTCTTCATTGCGGCACGTTTCTTGCAAGGCTTTGCTGCTGCTGCGGGTATCGTCATTTCAAGGGCTGTCGTCAGAGATTTATATAGCGGACGAGAATTGACGAAGTTTTTCGCTTTACTCATGCTAATTAATAACTTAGCGCCAATCCTCGCACCAGTTCTTGGAGGGGGCATCCTTGCGTTTACTGAGTGGACTGGTGTATTTGCGGTTTTAAGCGTAATCGGCTTTTTACTATTTGTCATTGTTCTATGGAGAATGGATGAAACATTGCCAGAAGAAATGCGCGTACCAAGTAATCTATCTCATACATTAAAAAACTTTCTGTCTCTGTTAAAAAACAGACAGTTCATGGGGTATGCACTTGCACAAGGTTTCATCATGGCCGGCATTTTTGCTTATGTCGCCGGGACACCGTTTGTTTATCAAAATATATACGGAGTCTCACCACAGACATTCAGCATATTATTCGGTATGAATGGATTTGGACTAATCATCGGGACCCAGGTAGTAGGGCGCTTAACGGGTGTGGTCTCAGAAAAACGATTTTTAGAATCGGGTTTATTCATCTCTATCACTTCAGGTACATTGCTATTGATAGCCGTGTTAATGAATGGTCCACTTTTCACAATCGTTGTGCCTATCTTCTTTTTCGTCGCTTCGATTGGTGTTATTTCGACATCATCCTTTTCACTCGCAATGGAAAAGCAAGGGCATATTGCGGGTAGTGCATCCGCATTACTTGGTTTACTGCCATTCATTTTAGGCGCAATTACGGCACCACTTGTCGGAATAGCAGGGGAAGAAACCGCAATTCCGATGGGAGCCATTATCTTCGCTTCAAGTTTAATTGCAGTCCTCGCGTATTTCGGACTTTCAAGAGAAAAAGTCGAACAAAACTAACAGAGTTTAAAAGCAGCCACTTACTCATTTGAGTAGGTGGCTGCTTTTTATTGTCTGATAATGTAGACACTGTCTTTCGTGACCTGAATATAATGACTATATCGGCTAAATAAAGGAGAGAAGGCAGTGAAAGAAGTCATCATCGCGTTAGTCAGTTCTTCAATTACAATCATCATCACAAGTTTTTTTAACTATCATTTTCAACTAATGAAAGAGATTCGAAACGAAGCGGTTAAATATAAAACAGAAATCCTGAAAAACGTTTACACTCCAGTATTAAAGTTACTAGTAGCTGCAATTGTGCCAGGCGACGGATATGATGGGATTACAAAAGAGTCTTTTTTTGAAATTGAAGACGTTATTAAAAGAAACTATGAGCTAGTTGATCCTGATTTAGATTCGATTATTTGGTCCATTAAAAAGGAAATCCGATGGGAACACTACGAAGATAGTTTAAAGTTATTTGATAAAAATAAGCGTTTATTGCACCACGTCGAACTGAATTTCAATTTTTATAGGAAACAATTAGGATTGCCGTTTAACAAAACTAAACTCAAAAAGTCTTGAGAATCAACTAAATATATTTGTTGAAATAAAGAAGTCTAGTTCCGGTACAAGGGGATATCGCCGGTCTTAGGGCTCCGGCTACTTTTTTAAAAGCGCCTTCGCTTTGTTTATATAATTATTCATTTGTTCAATATAATTGAGACATCTGAAAACGTTAAGTTTTGGCATGTCCTCTACATATTTGTTTAAAATCGGACAAGTGCCGCCATTCAAAAACGCTTTGTGAATAGTATAGATAGAAAAGTATCTTTGGATTGCTGTGGCAATTTAAAAAAACAAATACTTTTTAATAGGGCACAAAAAGGAGGTGTCACAAAATGGTTAAAATCGTAATCGATGCTGGGCACGGATTCAATACACCAGGTAAACGTTCACCGGATGACGAACGGGAGTGGTCGTTTAACAATAAAGTAGCCAAATACGCTATTGCTAAACTAAAGACATACAAAAATGTGGAAATTCTACGTGTGGATGATCCGACCGGTCAGACAGATGTTCCGCTTGCTACACGCACAACTCTAGCGAACGAATGGCAAGCCGATGTATATGCTTCTATCCATCATAATACCCTTACGGATAAGTGGGGCAGCCATAGCGGTATTGAAACATATACAATGGACAACCCAACAGCGAATCCAAAATCAAAGGAAATTGCTGGTGCTATTCATCCTAGGATTGTTATGGCCATGGGGTTGAGTGATCGTGGTATGAAGCGTGCCAACTTCCACGTTCTTCGGGAATCTGCTATGCCAGCATTCTTAAGTGAGGGAGGCTTTATGGATTCAACAGTTGACATACTAAAGTTACGGGATGATCACTATTTGCAAGCCCAAGGTGAGGCAATCGCAGAAGGATTGGCTATATACTTTAAATTGCAACTGCTAACTGCTTCCGTAGGCAATCAGATACTTTCACCAAAGGAAGGAACAAATAAGTTGTATACACCATCATCGCAATCACTTATCAATTCGACAAGCGCCGTTTTAAAACGACTTGAAAAGATGCCAGATGGCCCGTTATCAGCAACTTGGCATGAAAAGTTATTGAAGGGAACATTGACGGACTCGGATGCAATTGGGCTCTTGTATGTAGCGATTGAGCGTGGCCTTTTGGTAGATGGTAAGTAAGTGCGTGTCATTTATTTTGAGGAGTGTGAAATAAGAACCATCAGCTGCAATAGCGATTATGGTGAGTTTGAAATAGCATAAAGAGCGAACTTAGAAAATAATAGCTGTTACTATTTCATCTTCATCGAATAAGGGGGAAATTATTGTGCCGCACAACGATAATGCCATCGAAAGGGATTTGCCAAACGGATTATCAAAACCGGCAACACGAGCGCTTTCAGGTACCGGTTACTTGCGGCATGAACAGTTCGCTAAACCTCTGGGAAGCTATTTACATGGTACGGGTCCAAAAGCCATGGATCTTATCAGTGATACTCTTGCCACCAAAGGGCTGTCGTTCGCCAAGGGTTCTTGAAAGATCCTAATTTTATGGTGTAAAACGAAACAAGCCATCTTTTCCTAATAAGGGAAGATGGTTTGTTTTAATTTTCATCAGATTACTCCGAGGGGAAAAAGGTGTACAACCCTATATCACGTATCCATAAATTTGCATTGCCACCATCAATATCAGCCACCGATAAATCACCTTTAGCAGAAACGAAATCGCTTTTTCGTAACCAAGTTATTTTATCGATTGAAGGTAAATATTCGGGCTTATAATCACCTTTATTTTTTGGTGGTGTCGTTATTTTTAGTTGTTTTTGACCAGCTAGCGTTAAAAAGTATAAGGAAGCTTTAGGGCGTTTCTCAGCGTCATTTGACCACTCACTTTCCTTTACCCTTGAAACAATAAGCGAACTATCATTAACCCATGAAAAATCCATCTCCGCATAGTTTTTTGGCGTTAGGTTTATAGAATGATAAGTGGAAATTTCCGTTACCTTTAGATTTTTATTTTTAAAACCAAAAACAATTCTTCCGCCGCCGGCAATATAACCGAGTAAGTTTTCGCTATATGCCCATTTTGGAGTGAATGCCCAGATAACTTCATCTAATACTTCAAATTCTTTTCCGTCTACAGAAATCACACATAGCATATCACTATCCATCGCCCATGAAGCTGTTGGAGTCACAAAGAAGGATATCCATTGTTTATCTGAAGAATAAGCAAATGATTCCGCGTTTATCGAAGGAACTTTCACGTCGTCTTTCACTACTTCTTTTGGAATCACGAAGAATTCTGTCGCGTTTTTCGTTAAATTTCCGATGTTTTGATAACCATTCGCTATAGAAATCGTATACAGGACAGGATTGGTCCATCCATCCGGCCGAAGAGAAGCACTAGAGGAGGCAATAAAACCCTTCCCATCAGGCTGCCATTCGTAATCGTTTACTCCTAAAGCAATATTATAGAATTTCTTAAAATCCGATACATTCAATACGCCACCATCACTAAAAGCAACAATATTTTCAGTTGGAGACCATTTTGGATTTCGTCCATCATAAAAGATTTTACTGTGCTTTTTTGTTTTCATATCATATACCCACAATTGATTTGAGGTCTGTTTATGTTCATTTACTAATTCCTCGACTTCTTTTTGATAAAGAAGCAAGTTCCCATCGAAGGACCATAGTGGAGGAGAAGGGTATGTTGCTTTTTCAACAGTCAGTACTTCTTCTTTATCATCAATTTTCACCCACAAATAGCCATCCCAAATAAACGCTACTTTTGCATCTGAAGCATTTGTTTCCGAATAAATAATGGATGGAAAAATCAAGCATAAAATAACAAGGATATGAAATAACTTTGCCATAAAATCACCTCTTACGACGTATGTTCTCCCAATAATGAATAATTAGGTATGTAAAATAATGTTTAGTATTTGGGGTAGAATTTTCATTGCAATCCTCGAACTAATCGAAAAGTTGAAATTAAGTTAGCTATATAGTCGCTATTTAGTGAAAAAATACGTAGGACAAGGTAATATGAAAGATGGAAAAACCATTAACAACAAGCACTATTTAAATAGATTGAAAGGGGATTATTAAATATGAACGCTTACGATGATTACATGAAGGGCATCGTTAAACCGATGCGTGAAGAACTTGCACAAAATGGATTTACGGAACTGACGACGGCTGAGGCTGTTGAAGAAACAATGAAGACACTTGAGGGGACAGCTCTTGTCGTTATCAACTCGGTTTGTGGATGTGCTGCAGGTCTTGCGCGTCCGGCGGTGAGAGAAGCATTACAGGAAGCTGAACATAAACCAAATCACTTATTCACAGTATTTGCAGGACAAGATAAAGAAGCGACAGCTATGATGCGGGATTATTTCCCAGAAGTACCGCCTAGCTCACCTTCTATCGCGCTTTGGAAAGATGGGGCACTTGCGTACTTTATTCCAAGGGAACAAATTGAGAATTTTGAGATGGGGCAAATTAAAGACCATCTATCGGAAGTACTCGATCAAGTTTGTAAATAATGAGTACAGTCATCACGACCGCTGGCAGGCCTGATGATCAATCGCTACAGCTAGCACTAGAAGCGTCTGAAACTCTAGGCTATCCTATTGTCGAACGTAAAAAGCAAGCGGTTTCCCGAATACAAAACACGCACAGTTCGGATGTTATTGTAGCGGGAAAAAACCGCTATGATTTGTATCGTATTGGAATGGATGAACCGTTTTTCTTTCATCCCAATTCTGCTGCGTTCAGATTGAAAAGGTTATTGAATGGGGAAATGGACCCGTTAATTGAGATAGCTCAATTACAAGAAGATGATTCGTTTCTCGATTGTACACTTGGGCTTGGCTCCGACAGTATCATTGCTTCTTTCGTTACTGGTGAAGGCGGCAAAGTGTTGGGCGTCGAAGCAGACCCTGCCGTCGCATTCATTACTGGACGGGGGCTTCGTTCGTTTCCATCTGAGTCGGAGCAACTTGTTCAGGCCATGACTCGAATTGAGGTCGTCCAGTCGGAAGCGATTGAGTTTTTGAGCCATCAAGCTGATTCATCGTGGGATATTGTCTATATGGATCCGATGTTTCATGCACCTATTACGGAATCGTCCAATTTTACGCCGCTACGTCAAGCTGGCGTACATAGTGTGCTGACAGCTGAGTGGATTAAGCAAGCACTTCGTGTATGTAAACGACGTGTTGTTGTGAAAGACCGGTTTGATTCACCTGTATTTGAGCAATTCAATATGGAGCGAAAAATCAGACCGAATACGAAGTTTCATTTCGCTTTTATCGAAAAATGAAAAACGCCGTCCTCCTCAAATTAGAGGGCGACGGCGTTTATTGATATTAGTGGGTGAAATTCAATGAGCTAAGATACACAAGCAATGCCAGCATTCCGATACCGATAAACAGATTCACATCCATCAGTGATACCCTCCTTCAAAAAAACATACAATTATCTTCATTTTTATTGTACAATGAAAATAAGAAAGAAGAAACCTTTTCAATACTTTTTCGTCAAATAAACTACTAATAAACAAAAATTTAATCAATTGCGGGTGAGATGTTATGAAAAAATGGTTACAAAAAACGCTCATTGTTGCCGTAGCACTCTTGACATTCGGTGCTATTTCACCGAATCATGAAATTTGGACAAACTTGCAAGACAAAAATGTATCGAAACATGCAGTTGGGCCATCACAAAGTAATGATTATTCAATCGGATTAGAAGACTCGTTAGTCGATGATAGTTTAGAAGATAATTCGGACTCAATAGAAGATTTATTTATCACGTCTGCGAAGAAGCTATCGTACATGAAATTTGGAACAAAAGTCGGTCCGGTAATCGCCGATGAGTTTGACAGCGTTATTTTCCCGAAAATTGAGGAAGCCATCCAATCGACACTTGCAAGTTCAGGAGACGTACATAAACGCCGACTTGCTATCAGTGAAAAACCTGCCGGAGACTACTCAGAGAAAATTTTCAATGTATACGACCTAGAAGACAGAAAAGATCTTATCCGTTTCCACGTACGTACTGAAAAAAGGCCAAAAGACGGCTACTACTACAATTTTCACTATCATATTGCCGCTGATGAATTTACAGCTCATCATTCAATCGGTGATATCTATTGGGCAAAAGACACACCACCGAAATGGTTATCCTAAAATTGTTGAAACGCCCGTTGAAATTACGAGCGTTTTTTATTTTGTAAACATTGATATATCAGCGTTTATGGAGTTTCTGCAATACGTAAACCCCAAGTGGTTTTGTTGTTGATAAATGAGCAAATACCACGTACCCCAATTTCACTCTTTATCTTTTTCGAAAGAATCTAAACTGACGATTTCATCCATTAAATTAGATGCCTGAATTTCATCTTTCTCAAACGAGTGAGCGTATGTTTTATAAATCGTTTCGGGGGTATCTCCCACTTGTGCAGCAACAGTGGAAATCGTTATGTTATTTGATAACTGGATCGTAACGAATGTATGCCTAAAATAATGGGGTGTGAAGTGGGTAATTTTTTCTTTTTCGCATATCAAGTCGATCACACACTTCATGTCCCGTTCTCCAAGGGGTTCTCCGGCGTAAGTAATGAAAATACATAGCCAAGCGGGTTCCGGGACTGGTAAGGCGCCATAGACTGCTCATGCCACTCTTTGTAAACAAGTAAAAGATTATTGATATTTTCACTCATGGGAAACTCTCGGTAACTGTTCTTAGTATTCGGGCTCCTTGTCCCGAAGCGATTTACGCAGGAAATGGTCGAAGAGAAATTCGGCTACAACGCTGAATCCTTTATTGAGTTTGACTAGTCACCGGAGGGAGCTGTGCAATTGCTCCTTTCGGAACTTGGCGAAGAGGAGGCGATGGCGGCATGAAGCAAATGCAGAGGGATTATCTTATCCAGCAGCTACAGGCTATGAGAGTCGAGAATGGCCGTAACGGGGAACTGTTGTCTGAAATCGGACGGTCGAAGGCTGCTTTTGATAAACGAGAGAAAAATGTAATGTATTATGTGGTTATGCGGCGGAGGAATACGTTATAAACGGAGTGTGGGGTTGTTGTATCAGTGGGAGGGATGGAAGTTATGACGACAATGATTACTGCGTTTGAAGGCCGGGCATTTATTATTTCTGCCTTGTTACTCGCGTTAGGGATTTATTATATTGGTCGGATGCACGATCGGGCAAATTAACGGGCTGGGTTCAAAATCCGATATAAATTAAAAAAAGAAAGAGTAAGTTACTCTTTCAATTGGAAAACAAAAATAATAGCACTAAAGATGTTGTTAAAAACTACTTCGAAATAATTTGGTTTTGGACTTTTTTAGTTAGTTTTTCAAAAACTAACTTATAGGAATGCAGAATTAGATTTTCTAATAGATCGTTGGATAGATTTGAATCAAAATAAATAGAGTTCCAGTGTGTTTTATTCATATAATGCCCAGGAATAATTCCTTGATAGGTTTCTCTTAACTCTTCAGCACGAGTAGGTTCGCACTTTAAAGTGATAATTGGCTTTCTTTGAGAGTCTCCTCCCATCATAGCAAACATCTTCCCGCCAACATGATAACGATCTGCTTGCCAGTCTACTTGGTAATCATGTGTCGTTCCGGGTAGTGTCTGACAAAATAATTGAAGTCTAGCTTTATCCATTTTTAAGTCTCCTTTTATAAAACGGTCACTAAATACACACGTTCGATTACATTTATTATAATCAATAACCTATGTATTTCAATAACATTATTGTAAATGCGGCTTTACTTGTAATAAAACAAGAAAAAATTATGCGTAGTTCAAACAAAAAGCGAAGGAATAAAAAGACCACTGATTAAAAATAATCAGTGGTCTTTATCACAGTCATCTTGTGATATAGCAACAGTATTGGTGAACAAGAAAAACATTAAACGTAGAAGTTTTTGGCAATAGACATAATGATCGATTTTGGCTTTGTTAATAATTATTCATAAAATATAAAAACCAAACGGCATGATTTTGTTCGTCAGCTGAGGCCCGTGTAAAAGCGTCTCTAATAACTGGGTTATCGGTATTTCTTGAAATATCGTGATAGAAGTCAACGGTTTCCTGTTCATCTATAAATGCAGCGAGTACCCCACTTCTATAATCGGCAGGACATTGTTTTGTGATTTGAGGAGAAGGTTTTTTTCCTGTTAAAGAAATATAAAGATGCCAAAAGGTTTCGTAGTGTCTGATTTCATCACTTCTAATTTCAAGAATGCGTTTTTTTATTTCGTTGTTTGGAGCCTGGTTCGCTAATAGTTCATAGCAGTAAATTGCTGTGTACTCACCATTAATTGCTTTCGAAATATCATTTAGAACTTCTTTATTTGGGGAAGATTGCATGGAACTTTGATTCATTTTGTAATCAGCTCATTTACTCAGTGTATGAGTAAGACTAAAAATATGGACCTTGTCTTATGGGAGTGAAAGATTTATTCATAGATGAACAAAGTGATTATTGATTGCTCAAAAAATCAGGATTTAATTTTTGATAATTCACTTGTCAAGACGTCAATTTGTTTTTGCATCTTTTGGAATTTCTGATCTTGTTCTTTTTGATCTTGTTGTTGCTGGACATCATCGAGTATTGATTCTTCTAATGACATAATTGCTGCAATGGTTGAAATAGCATCACCAATTGTGGAAATCGCTGATCCCACAAAGGCGAGTTTATCACTAAGATGATCTTCAAGATTATTTGGATTCAATTTTTTCGCCTCCATAACTTAGTCATTTTAAAAGAGCTTCATTGTAATTTAATGCATTAAATTACCTTTGGTGCGGATTTAAAACGAAAGTAAAATAATCAGCAGTATGGTATGCCAAACATTTTGTGAAGGAGGGATAGTAGTGGTGCAGAAACTCACTATTTTTGATACGGTGCCAACAATAGCGTTTGGGCTTGGTGACATGGTTGAACTCGTCGTCAATGTGGAGAAGAAAGAGGTTGAGGATTATTACTATCTCAAATCGCATGAGGGACGGGTTATAAAGGTTTTGCCCAGACAGCCGTACGAGGTTTGGTTTACGAAGTCTAATCGGATTGGGATATTTCGGCATGGTGAATTGAAGAGGAGGAATTATGGATGATTCATAAATCTTTATTTTTCAACCGTTCGTATTCATTTAATAATAAATCAAGCAATTGGCTTGTTTCAACGACTATTGGGTCAGATAGAGCTTTCTCCTTAGCTAGTTTGTTGAGTTGCTTTCTTACTGTTTCAATTTGATTGTCCATATCTTCAAGTTTTTTATTGGTCATGTTTGTACCTCCCGATTTTATCTTAGTATCTATAACGAAGGTAGAAAATATACATGTCAATAAAATTTCAAAAGTGCTTTATTTTCATATTAATTTAGATTTTTACCAATAATAAAATAAAAATCAGGTGTAATTGATGACTACTTCTAAATTATTATTGGATCAAAACTCATTTGTCATATGACTCAGAAAGAGTGGAGAAGGATGAACAACGACCATGAACGTGAAAAGTTTAAAAGATTGATGGAGAGCTTTTCGATCGCTGAGTGTGCGAATGCTTTAGGGGAAATGGGGAAAATCAACTCTCGAAAACTTATGGCTGAGATGTCGGAAGGATCCAAGATATTCCGTCAATATTTGGAACATCATCCGAGTATTGAAACGGATATCACGGACGAGGACATGTTGTTGTTACAGACTGATATGGCGCTTGATGCGGGGGATATGGAGCATTTAAGGGGTGCGTGCGAGCGATATAACCTCTCTTACTAGCCCCGATACATACGAGAGATAAATAGAGGGTTTCCCCTTTTTATGACGAATGATGTCATGTGGAGGGGTTATATATTGAGGGAATAAATAGCTGTTTATTCCAAGTGTTAGTAATGCATGTTAATAAATTTTTGGACAAATATAATTAAATGAGTAAGGTTGTGATTCTAATGAGTAATGAAATTCCGTTTAGTAGATGTAGTTGGGCTGAAACGAATACAACTGAAAGAGAATATCATGATAATGAGTGGGGGGTTCCCGTTCATGACGAAAATAAACTGTTTGAGCTACTTATTTTAGAAGGTAAACAGGCGGGCTTAAGCTGGATAACGATTCTGAAAAAACGGGAAACTATAAATGAGGCATTTGATTTTTTTGATCCTAAGATAATCGTGAAGTATGATCAAGACAAGATAGATGAACTTTTGAGTAATACAGGTATTATCAGGAATAAGTTAAAGGTTAATGCTGTCATTACAAATGCTAATGCGTATTTATCATTAATTGATGAATATGGGAGCTTAGATTCTTTTCTATGGAAGTACGTGAATCATGAGCCGATTAAAAATAAATGGACTAAAATATCGGATGTTCCTGCGTCAACGGAATTATCAGATCTGATCAGCAAGGACTTAAAAAAACTAGGATTCAAATTTGTAGGCTCTACAACCATTTATGCATACATGCAGGCAATAGGAATGGTTAATGATCATCTTGTAGAATGTTATCGACACTCGATGTTGAACTAATCCATCTATTTTCGCACCCGTCGTGGTGCTTTTTCTATGCCAAAAATAACGGAGGTGGACGGTGATGTGCCAAACTGGGAAGAGATACAGAAAGAGTGGGAAACAAGTGAAATATCATTCAATGATTTAGCGGAAAGCATAGCGTGAAAGATTCCACCATTCGCAGTAGAAAGAATCGAGAAAAATAGTCAAGAGAAAACGTGAAGCGCGACGCAACGAAAAAGGTAGTCAAAGAAGTGTTTGTCGAGACGGATGATTTAACCGATAAGCAGAGGCTTTTTTGTATTTACTACATTAAAAGCTTTAACGCGACAATGGCAGCTATCAAGGGTGGGTATGCAAGAAATAGTGCTCACGTCGATGGAAGTCGGTTGCTTAGAAATGTTAAGGTGGCAGTCGAAGTCAGAAGACTGAAAGGTGAAATGCACCAGGAAGTCTTCATTACCGCGATGGATGTGTTGAATAAGTACATTCAAATAGCCTTTGCAGACATAACAGACTTTGTAGAGTTCGGAAGTATCGAGATGGAACAACGGCATCCGGAAACGGGCAAGGTTATGTTGGATGCTAATTTCAAACCGATCACCTATAAGATGAGTCATCTTGATTTCAAGAATGCGTTTAGCTGTCTGTTGTTGTCAAACCTACGAATGTCGCCAATTTCCGCTATGATTCGGACGGCCGTGTTCGCTCCAATAGCAGGGAGACTACGTAAAATTTCATATTCTTTAAGTTCCTCGGCAAGGGACTCCATTTTGTCGATGCATTGATTCTTCTGAAGAAGGAGCTCTTGATATCGTTTTGCATATACACGTACTTGATCACACAGTACATCAGTTGAAGAGGCGGCTGGGTAAGATTGTTTTGCTGCCTTGAGTAGTTCAACTGCCTTTTCCTCCGCTTTTTTAACGGACAATCGTTTATTTGTATTGGCAAGTATCCGATTTTTAATGACCGTCTTTGATTGATTTATGACAAGATCTGGATGCGGATATAATTGTACTACGTTCAGGAATAGCTCGGATTTGGTTGTGAATATCTTCTCGAGCTCAGGAAAGGTTTCCTGAATGACCTTATGCATTCGGCTCCGGGCGACGCTCAATTCATCGTCCAATTCACTGTAATGCCTAGACATTCGTTTCAGTTGTCTGTAAACATCATCCGACACTGTTTCAATCCGTCTTTCGGTCGTAAAGTGTGTGAGTGCCAATTGATGTGCATCACTTCGATCCGTTTTGTGCATACGCAAAGAATCGCATTGGAGTTTTGCTTCCAAGGGATTTAAAAGACAATACCTGTATTTGTTCTCTATCATAAAACGTTCCAGAGGCCTTGAGTAGACACCTGACGCTTCAAATACGATGTGAGGATGCTCTCCATATCCGTCAATTAAGTCATCGATCAAAACTTTGAGTTCGATGAACTCGGGACGATTGTGCTCGATTTCTTTCTCCAACTCACACTTCTTCAGCGCGTTATAAACGACCATATAGCTCTTTCCCATACTGACATCAAATGCGATGACGTGTTTCATATTCACCCTCCTTGTGTGTTTTAAAGACCTCACCTTCACCTTATCGATTCCCATTTCTTATACACGATCTCGATGGATCCAACATACTTAAACCTGATTCAAATAAGGGGAGTGAAGTAGGTCGGTTTTTTATACGGATTCAAGACCCCAAAGCTGCCACGACCTATTCTTCACCTCTATTATATAAAAAAATAGTAGTGCTAACCAATGCCTTGGTCTGCACTACTGATCTTAGTATGTTTTTTATTTGTCAAATTCCAGAGGTATTCAAATGAATAAGAACGAATAGAGAATAATGCACTGTTTTTGTTTAACCAACACAGCAGTTAAGTGGAAGAAGAAAAGCTATACATAGTCAATTAGTTAAACAGAGGGCGGATTTTGGATATTATCGAAGCTTAGAAAAGGGAGGATGTCGTAAATTGGTCAAAAGACGTGGTAATTATGAAATAAGGATTGTAGGTAAACAGCTAAGCTGTACCCACTGTGAAGGTGTCATTTTTAGTCATCGGGAAGTATATATTGATGTAGTACCGTTTGTTGATGAAGAGCAAAAGCAGCAATTAACACTGCAGTCTTTAACTTGCAAAGACTGTGGTAATATTCAGCAGTTCCAACAACTAGCGAAAGGGATGGAAACGAATATCGTTTACAAACAGGTAGATTAGATATGGTAGAAGATTTAAGCTGTGAGGAAAGTCGAATTACTATTTTGAACCGACCGCTTATTTGTCTTTTCTGCGCACATGATGTATTTATTCCGTATAGGACGTACAGAAATGTGGAAAAGCCAGGGATTGATGTGTTTTATGTAAACTATACGGCAGTTTGTACGCATTGTGGTGGTGTGATACAGTTTGGAGATCCGAGCTACTTTAATAATCGAGAGGGTGTTTACGTCTGGGCTTTTGATCAAACTCTCCTTCATGCACGTCCCCCAGAGCCACCTATTATCCGCATAGTAGATGAGGTAAAATTGCAGGCACAAAAAAAATGCTTACATTTAGCACTTCGGCTACTCGTGCAAGAGAAAAATGTAGTTGATACAGTGCTTTCCTTAGCCAAGGAGGAACAGTATTGTAAAGTAATAGCATTATTGGAGTCAAAAACGTGTAAGTTAGTTGAAGAAATCAATGCTGAAAAATGTTTAGCGTCAGCCCTACATCAGTTAATGACGCACTGTATCGTCGACAGTAATCAATTGCTCTCCATCGTAATAAATGAAAGCTATCCAGGAATTGAGCCATTTTTAAAGCAGTATATGAAATGAAAAAGCCTACAGTTGTGGTGCTTTAGTTCAACAAGAGGAGATCGTCAATTGACGGTCTTTTTTATTGGTCCAGTTTTCTGTGGAAAGGTTAAACAAGACCAAATAAAAAGCGGCCCCTCTACAGAATTAATTGTGGTTGGCCGCTTTTTATTGAGTAATGAAGTTAAATACTTCCTCATTCGGGTGTTATGTCTATTAGAAGTAAATGTACCTACATCACCGTTTGGGTCAGATTATGCATCAAATTTCTGTCTCGCTGTTCAATTACATCTATTAAACATTGGAGAAAAGTGCCCAGCTGTTCGTTCAACTCCTTCATTCGTAATCCAACTTTCATCTAATAGCCGATCTAGCAGGAATTATTAGATGTTGCAAAACTGTAAGGTAAACGTCACCCGAACCGATGGATAGGTATTGGGATTTATCCTACAATGAAATCAGAAATGGAGTGGAGAAATATAGAATGAATAAACGAATTGAGGAACTGGATTATATACGTGGATTCGCCTTGTTGGGAATCATTCTGGTAAATATGTTGGCTTTGCTTCAAATAGGTATTCCTGAGCCGCATACAATAGATGCAAGTTATCAACGATTTTTATTTTTATTTGTAGAAGGTCGTTTTTACTCCATTTTTTCATTTTTGTTTGGAGTGGGATTTTATATCTTTCTTACGCGGGCACGAAGTAAAAAACAAAATGGATATGTATTGTTTTTACGTAGAATAGTAATTCTATTTGTATTTGGGATGGTTCATATGTTTTTTCAACCGGGAGAAGCATTAGCAGTTTATGCTGTATGCGGATTACTTGTATTACCGTTCTTTAAAGTAAACAAGCATGTGAACCTTGCTATATGCATGATGTTGCTTGTCGTGTTTGCAGTTATGGGAGAGAAACTACTCTTAACATTTCCATTGATTTTATTGGGCTTGGTATGTGGCCAATATCGTATTTTTGAAAACCTTGGTGAAAAAAGACGTCTCTTTATCTTTACAGCAAGCGCGTTAATCTTCAGTGGATTCGCCTTATATGCACAGTATCAATTAGTACCTTACGAACCGTTTTTCAGTATGATAGTTATAGATGAAGAAGGGCCAATTGACGCGGTAAGTAAATTTTTGAGGGCCGGTATAATGGTCGGCCCAGTACTGTCAGCATTTTATGTAGGATTGTTGCTTCTTTTATTACAATCAAAAATAATAAAACTTGTTCTTTCACCGCTAAAGCATTATGGTCGGATGGCCTTGACCAATTATGTAGGACAAACTGCACTTATTCTACTTGCTGGTAGAGTTTTTAATCTATCAGCAAACCTTTCGTATATGGGAACCTTATATATATGCATAGTAATTTGTGCCATTCAGATGGTGTTCAGTATGATTTGGCTACGCTATTTTAAAATGGGCCCACTTGAATGGATCTGGAGAGTTATTACGTATTGGACAATCATTCCTTTGGTTAAAGAAAAATAATGTACCGGCACAACAGAAATATGTTGGATTTTTTATCGTGCGCCCTGCATGGGAGTAGTCTATAGGGTGCAAGTCCCGAACTTTGAAGGCAGAAGTAACAGTTAGCCTAACGCAAGGGTGTCCATGGGGACGTGGAATCCGAAAGAAAGAAGGGTTTGCAAAAAAAACAACGACCAATCAGATTAGGGAAAGTTCGTTATATTTGTTTTATTGAACTTCTAATATAATCTCGTCAATTACTTCCTCTAACTCTTTCCTAAAAATCGGACCCGTACATTCAAGTTCAAAGGTATCTTCAGTGATAAGGTCCTCTAGCGTGTGAATGTCATTCTTTTTAAGTATCTTAGTCAACCGTACACTTAGTTCCAGTATTTCAATTGGTTCTTTCAAATATTTTTTTTGTCAAAGTGGATATCTTAACCGTGTGGGGGGGTTCTATTAACATGGTGTACGAACTGACAAATTTAAGTATAAACATACAGTAAAAAAGGTAATCCAACCTCGATAAGATTGAGGTAGGATTACCTTTTTGAAAATTACATTGACTTTTCCAACAGCCTTCATCTATTTAACCTTTTTGTTGCCTCGATGGCGCATGAAATAAATATACTGTGCCATTAATGTCGCGGGTAAATTAAAGAGATTACCTTGTAGATTAAGTTGTAACTGTTGCTGCTCAAAACTCATTACTTCATATGTATCGTTATGCGTTAAACCAGATTCTTCAAGCTCTTTTTTTGTAGCTACAATATTGCTATATTGAACTGGAATCATAACAAGAAAGTACATCACGAAAACCGAACCGATGATCCAGAATTCCATTACTTCGTTCTCCTCCTTGTCGAATAATTAGTAGTTAGTAGTTTTACGAAAGAAACTGGAAAAGGTTTCATTTTGGGTTATTAATTATTTCGAAATCGATTTTTTGCAGGAAACTCCCTGTCCTGCTATGATAAAGAAGTAAATAGAGAGGGGTTTGATTAACATGAATATGAATTTTGATCTTTATATGAATGATATCCTTAGACAAGCACGTTCAGAGATGGAAGCTAGCGGTTATGAGCAGCTGACAACGCCTGAGCTTGTTGAAGATGCGTTTAAACGTTCTGGCACAACACTTGTAATGGTGAACTCGGTTTGCGGTTGTGCAGGTGGTATCGCACGTCCAGCAGCTGCACACGCAGTGCATTATGACAAACGTCCGGATCACTTAGTAACTGTGTTTGCAGGACAAGACAAAGAAGCGACTGCACAAGCACGTATGCTTTTCGGAGAAGATCACCTGCCTTCATCACCATCATTCGTACTTCTGAAAGACGGCAAGCTTGTCGCTGAAGTTGGACGTTATGAAATCGAAGGACATGATCCAATGTCTGTTGTGACAAATCTACAAAGTCAATTTGAGGAATATTGCGAAGAACTATAAGAAAAGTGCTGGGCGTCTGAAAATGAACTTAGGCTAGACATATAATGCAAAAAACAGTCCGTATGTGCTAGATTGCACATACGGACTGTTTTTTGCTTTTACATGATCATGCTAAGACCGAACATAACACTTGAAGCAAGCATTGCTCCAACCATTACCAAAACAACGACTTTCTGTACTTTACGATTGCTCATTAGTCAAAACTCCTTAAGCTTTATAATTCTATTTTAACAGAATTTATGAATATCACAACATCTAGCCGTTTAATGAGGTAAAATGTACAATAGGGGGAGGGGGAATTGTTATGCAAAAAGTAGACCACGTTGGAATCGCTGTCAAAAGTATCGATGTATCAATAGACTATTACATACATACGCTCGGGCTTACGCTTTTAGCAGTTGAAGAGGTCCCAAGTCAGAACGTGCGCGTCGCGTTCATTGGCGCTGGGAATATTAAGCTTGAGTTATTGGAACCACTGGGGGAAGATGGAGCAATTGCGAAATTCATCGAAAAACGTGGTGAAGGGGTTCATCATATCGCATTCGGTGTGACGGATATTCGTTCAAGGATGGCTGAACTGCGGGAAAAAGGCGTTCAGTTACTGCAAGAAGAACCGAAACCAGGTGCTGGTGGAGCGGATGTGGCGTTCCTCCATCCAAAATCATCATTCGGCGTATTGTATGAGCTATGCGATAAAAGCGGCAAAGGGGACTGACAAAATGGATATCTATGATAAAATCAATGAATTATATGATAGAAAAAGAGTGATTGAACTTGGTGGCGGAGACGAGCGAATTGCTAAACAGCATGAAAAAGGGAAGTTGACCGCAAGGGAACGAATTGACTTGCTGCTAGATCCGAATTCATTTGTTGAATTAAATCCGTTTGTTATCCACCGTACGCGGGACTTTGGGATGGACAAGCAAGTCGGCCCAGGCGATGGCGTGGTAACTGGCTACGGGAAAGTTAACGGTAGACCAATATATTTATTTTCACAGGACTTTACTGTTTTTGGAGGAGCGCTAGGGGAAATGCATGCCATGAAAATCGCCAATGTCATGGATCTCGCTGCTAAAAATGGTGCACCATTCATCGGACTGAATGATTCGGGTGGAGCCCGCATTCAAGAAGGTGTCGTCTCACTTGACGGTTATGGTGAAATTTTCTACCGTAATGCTATCTACTCGGGTGTTATTCCACAAATATCAGTCATTCTTGGGCCTTGTGCAGGTGGCGCAGTTTATTCGCCAGCCATCACGGACTTTGTATTCATGACGGATGAAACAAGCCAGATGTTCATCACTGGACCGAAAGTAATTGAGACGGTTACTGGGGAGAAGATTTCGTCTGAAGACCTCGGCGGTTCGAAAGTACATAACTCAATCAGCGGGAATGCCCATTTCCGTGGTAAAGATGAGAAGACTGTTCTCGAAAATGTCCGCAAATTACTTGCTTATTTACCACAAAACAATACAGAAAAACCGCCAGTCGCAGCTTATGACGAAGCTGATGATTACCGTGCAAATCTGGCTGATGTTGTGCCCTATGAAACCATTCGTCCATATGACATTCGGAAGGTTATCGAACAAGTCGTTGATACGGATTCCTTCATGGAAGTTCAAGCTGAATTTGCAAGAAATGCTGTCGTCGGATTGGCCCGTATGAAAGGGGAACCGGTCGGACTCGTTTGTAATCAGCCGAAAGTAATGGCGGGTGGCCTTGATATTGATTCATCCGATAAAATTGCACGTTTTATCCGATTCTGTGACTCTTTCAATATTCCAATCATTACTTTTGAAGATGTAACTGGATTCTTCCCGGGCATTAAACAGGAGCATGGTGGTATAATTCGCCACGGTGCAAAAATTTTGTACGCTTATTCGGAAGCAACTGTGCCAAAAATAACGGTTATCCTACGCAAGGCATTTGGCGGTGCTTATGTAGCACTGAACTCTAAATCAATCGGAGCGGATATTGTCTATGCATGGCCAAATGCTGAAATTGCAGTTATGGGTGCGCAAGGCGCTGCGAATATCATCTTTGCCAGAGAAATTGCCAATAGCGACGATCCGGAAGCGATGCGCGCAGAAAAAATCGAGGAATATCGAGAGAAATTCTCAAATCCTTACGTTGCGGCATCACACGGCATGGTCGATGACGTTATTGATCCTCGTGAAACACGCATTAAACTATTGCAAGCACTTGACATGATGCGCAACAAGCAAGAGACTAGACCGAAGAAGAAACACGGTAATATACCGTTATAATTAAGGGGATGCTTTAAATGAATAAACAAAGACTACTAGAAGAATTTTTGGAACTCGTACAAATTGATTCTGAAACGAAAAACGAACGGGCGATTGCTGATGTTTTAACACTAAAAATGGAAGCACTCGGTTTTGATGTTGAGGAAGATGATTCTGACGATCGCACTGGACATGGCGCAGGTAACCTTATTGCGACTTTGAAAGGGACTGCTGAAGGCATCGATCCAATTTATTTCACATGTCATATGGATACTGTCGTTCCTGGTCAAAGTATTAAACCGGAATTGCGTGATGACGGTTATGTCTATTCTGACGGTACGACAATTCTTGGCGCAGATGATAAAGCAGGAATTGCGGCCCTATTTGAAATGGCACGTACTTTGAAAGAAAGTGGTAAACCACACGGCGTTATTCAGTTCATTATAACAGCAGGTGAAGAAAGTGGCCTAGTCGGTGCGAAAGAAATGGATGCATCATTGATTACGGCGAAATACGGCTATGCTGTCGACAGTGACCAAAAAGTTGGCGGTATCGTAACTGCTGCACCTTTCCAAGCAAAATTATGGACGACAATCCATGGCAGAACAGCACATGCTGGCGTTGCACCTGAAAAAGGAGTTTCGGCCATCAATATCGCGGCTAAATCGATTTCTGCAATGTCCCTGGGTCGTATTGACTCAGAAACAACTGCTAATATCGGACGCTTTGAAGGCGGACAAGCAACGAATATTGTCTGTGATGAAGTTCGTATTTTAGCGGAAGCAAGATCTATCAATCAGGAAAAGCTGAATGAACAGATAGAACATATGATTCGTACATTTGAGCGGACTGCTGAACTAATGGGCGGAACAGCTGAAACAGAAGTTCAGCTGATGTATCCTGGATTTAGTTTTGAAGAAGACGCAGAAGTCGTGCAAACGGCGATGAAGGCCATTAAGAATATCGGACTAACGCCACAGTTAATGACTAGCGGCGGTGGAAGTGACGGTAATGTATTCAATGGCGCAGGTATTCCAACAGTTACACTAGCTGTTGGTTACGAAGAAATTCACACGAAAAATGAGCGGATGCCTGTTGATGAGTTGAACAAGCTGACAGAACTCTTGCTTGAAATCATCCATGTAACGGCAAATAAGTAAAGGGGGGAAAAGGATGAGTGATTTAAAAGCAGTTATTGTCCAATGTGGTAACGAGGAATACGCGATTGCTGTTGATACTGTCGTGTCAATTGAGCGTCTTGAACAAATAAACCCGATCCCACATCTTCCTGAATATATGCTCGGACTTATGCGGATTCGTGGGGAACTTGTTCCAATTCTGGATTTTGAACAGATTCTCTATGGTAAAACTGCACAAGGATATGAAGATGCACGTGTTGTTGTAGTTCAAACTGGCAGTTTATACATTGGTTTACTTGTACTGAATGCGAAAGAAATTCTTGATATTCCAGAAAGTGCTTTAACTTCCTCGGGGCTTATTGCGTACTCAAGAACACCTTATTTCACGACAGTTGCAAATTTAGAAAACCGAATGATTACCGTTGTCGATCCTGAGATTTTATCCCAAACGCTTGCTGGGATGGATAAAATCGGCGAGTATGTGGAAGCACAACTAGCACAAGAAAAGTAACCTGTAAGCCGGGCAGTGCCATCTGTCCGGTTTTTGCATGTTATAATTAAATATATTAAACAAATGAATACTAAATAACCTAACTGAAGACGCCTTAAATGGGGTAGACGAAGCCCTAAGAATGGTGGCAAAGCTGCTTGGCTTAGGGCGGGAGATATCCCCCTTGCACCTGAGCGAATTCAATGGCATTCTTTATTTCTACATAAGAAGTATAAAAGTGAAGGAGGGGAATATGTCTTGACGACGGTTAGTGATTCACAAGCAAAGGTCATTCTTCATCTGGATATGAATAGTTTTTTTGCATCCGTTGAACAAGCGCATGACCCTTCCTTGAAAGGTATCGCAATGGCGGTTGCCGGTAATCCAAAAGCACGAAAAGGCATTCTTGTGACGTGTTCGTATGAAGCAAGATCGTTTGGCATTTACACGACGATGACCGTCGGTGAGGCGAAACGGCTATGTCCAGATCTGGTAATTGTCCCGCCAGATTTCGAAAAATATCGAATCGCTTCGTCTGCTGTTTTCGACTTGTTACGAACCTTTACTAACCTTGTAGAACCGGTGTCAATTGATGAGGCGTATATCGATATTACTGCGATTGGTGGATTGACCAATGCTGTGAATATTGCATCTGGTATGCAACAACGTCTTTTGCAGGAGCTTGACCTGCCGTGTTCGATTGGTATCGCGCCGAATAAGTTTCTTGCGAAGACTGCATCAGATATGAAAAAACCGATGGGTATTACGATTTTACGAAAGAGGGAAATTGAATCTATCTTGTGGCCACTTCCGGTTATTGAAATGCATGGAATTGGGAAGAGTACAGAGAAAAAGATGAATGAGTTGGGCCTTTTCACAATCGGGGATTTGGCAAAAACAGATGAGATCACCATAAAATCGTCTTTTGGGAAACACGGCATCCGACTGCATGAACGTGCAAATGGTATTGACCACCGTCTTGTAGACCCTGAAGCTGCTGAAGAACGAAAAAGTTTCGGCAGCTCAACGACATTACCGGTAGATGAAACTGATTTGGATGAATGCCTGAAGGTTTTCAAATGGTTGGCGTCCAAAGTAGCGGCCCGTCTTGATACTAAACAATTAGCCGGCACAGTCGTCATGATCCAAATACGTACAGCAGACTGGCGTAATCATTCTCGAAGCAGGACGGTCCTTAATCCACTCTATAAAGAACAAGATATTTATAAAGAAGCTGCTGATTTATTTACAAGGCATTGGGATGGCGAACCAATTCGTCTTCTTGGTATTACCGTATCAAATGTGGTTATGATGAATGAACTGCATGAACAGCTATCAATTTATAACTTTGAAAAACATGCGAAAGAAGAGACAATGGATACTTTGCTTTCGCAGTTGGAACAAAAATTCGGTCCTGGAACAGTGAAGCGGGGCATGAAATGAAAGGTGGATATCCGTTATGGAACTACAATTTTTAGGAACTGGGGCGGGTATGCCGTCCAAAATGCGTAATACGTCAGCTGTCGTTTTGAATTTATCGGCCGAAGGGGACGGTTATTGGCTATTCGATTGTGGGGAAGCGACGCAACACCAGATATTACATACATCGCTAAAACCACGGAAAATAGGCAAGATATTTATCACGCATTTGCACGGCGATCATATTTTCGGATTACCCGGATTGATTGGCTCGCGCTCATTCCTTGGTGGCGAGGAGCAACTTGACATTTATGGGCCAACTGGGTTGAATGAATGGATTAGGACAACGTTGCGCGTAACCAATACGCATTTAAACTATGAGTTAATTGTTCATGAAATCGGGGAAGGCGTTGTTTTTGAAGATGCCGATTACCGTGTGACTGCGAAAAGTTTACAGCATATTATCCCATGTTTAGGTTATCGGATTGAGCAAAAACCACTTCCAGGAAAGTTACTCATCACCAAAGCAAAAGAAGCGGGTGTACCAAACGGTCCGCTACTGAAACAGTTGAAGAGCGGAGAAGATGTGATATTGGAGGACGGGCGAGTTGTTGCCAGTTCGGACGTCACCGGGGAACCGCAAGAAGGATTTATAGTTGCCATTCTTGGTGATACAAATTATTGTAGTGCCGCTGTTGAACTGGCGCAAGACACGGATATTCTCGTTCACGAGGCTACGTTCGATATAGATACGGGAAATTTGGCGAAAGAATATGGACATTCAACAATCGGTGATGCAGCACGGGTAGCGCAAGAAGCAGGAGCTAAAACGCTTATTGCCAATCATATTAGTGCCCGTTTCATGCCTAGCGACGTGGCGCAATTGCAAAAACAAGGGGAAGCCATTTTCCCTGCACTCCATATTGCAGAAGACTTCTCACGGTTCGAATGGAAAAACGGCGAAGTTATTCGGGACTAAACATGAATTCAGGGTGATATAGGTGCTTTTCAGCCGTGACATCTACTTGAACATAGCAATATCTTATGTGAAAATATGTAAGCTGAAACCCGATTTTTCCTATTGCAGGAAGAATCGGGTTTAGTGTATTTATCAAACATTATTTCACAGAAATAACTTGTCCATTTGTCATTTTCTCGAGTTCATCTGGTGTTAATTGAAATACTACTTTCGGATGTCCAGCAGCAGCCCAGATCGTTTCATACTTGAAAAGGTCTTCGTCAATTAAGGTTAGTACAGAGTTTTTATGCCCTAATGGGGGAACCCCGCCAATAACAAAACCTGTGGATTCACGGACAAAATCAGCATCTGCTTTACCTAGTTTGTCATTTAGTGTTTGAGCAACTAGTTTCTCATCAATGCGATTGATTCCACTCGCAACAACTAATAGCGGCTCGTTTGTACTTTTTAGTTTAAAAATAATCGATTTAGCAATCTGCGCGACCTCACATCCTAAGGCATCTGCCGCTTCTTGAGCAGTCCGAGCGCTGTCTGTCAATTTGACGACCTCGTTTGGATGTCCTAATTCCAATAGTTTCTCTTGTACTTGTTTAACACTCGTTGTTAAGTTCTGCATTTATCCCAATCCCTTCAAACATTTTCGTTTAATAGACAATATTCTACAAAGTTATAACCATTACCTTTGTTTTTGGAGAACACTCAAAAAAGTTATATAACTCCATTGGAAAATATTTGTAAACACTATGTAGAATTGAATGAGTTTGACAAATACTTTATCTGGTTCGTGAAGTTTCCACGAATTTAATATCTCGAGTAGGTGAATAAATTATATTTACTATTTGTAGATACCTAAGAGGATACTCTACAGGCATATCACTAAAAAAGTAGTAGTGCGAACCCGTGCCAGGGTTTGCACTACTACTTTTTCATTTATAAATTACTGTCCAATATTGGCAGGATAACTTATTTAAAACATCCAGCCTCGCTCATACTGTTTCGGCGACTGGATCTCAACACGAAGGTCTTTTGCCGCTGTATATGCCCAGTACGGGTCGCGCAATAGTTCGCGTGCCAGCAAAATCATATCGGCACGGCCGTTTTTCAAGATTTCTTCTGCTTGGATACCAGTTGTGATCAGGCCAACTGCGCCCGTTAATATATCGGCACCATCTTTAATTGTTTCCGAAAATTTCACTTGATAGCCAGGAAATGAATCAATTGCGGCTGGGACGACCGCTCCGGAACTAACATCAATTAGATCGACGCCTTGCTCTTTCATCCACTTCGCCATTTCAATGTACGCAATGGACGTCATGCCTCCGTCAGTATAATCATGTGCAGATATTCGGACGAACAAGGGACCTTGCCAAACAGTGCGAACTACTTCGATAATTTCACGTAACAAGCGATAGCGGTTTACTGCAGAGCCGCCGTAATCATCCGTCCGTTTATTCGATAAAGGCGACAAGAATTCATTAATAAGATAGCCATGTGCACCATGGAGTTCAATGACGTCAAACCCGGCTTTCTTCGCACGAATTGCACCTTCCTTGAATGCTTGTACAGTCGTTTTTATATCGTCTATAGTCATTTCAACAGGAGATTTATACTTTTCATTGAATGCAATTGCGGACGGTGCATAAATATCGCCGTCGACTGTCGCTTTACGTCCAGCATGTGCGAGCTGGATGCCCGCTTTCGCGCCATGCTGTTGCATGAGATGGACCACTTCTGTTAATCCCGCAATATGGTCGTCGCTCCAGATGCCAAGATCTTGTGAAGAAATCCGTCCCGCAGGTTGTACTGCTGTAGCCTCAACAATGATAAGACCAACTTGACCGACTGCACGTGTGGCGTAATGAGTCTTATGCCAATCCTCAATCATTCCGTCTTCGTTATGGCTCGAATACATACACATCGGCGACATAACGATGCGGTTTTTAAATTCAACATCGCGTATTGTAACTGGTTCAAATAACTTTGCCATGTTTTTAACCCCCTAAATGATTAATACGATTAGTATAACAAAGGCGGGAATATAAGGCGGGGGTCCCGACTTGGAAAGATGATTGGCATTAACACGATTTCACAAAAAAGTGTCAGTGAATGGCCCCCTATATAGCAGGAGAAGTTATCATCATTCTAGAAGAGTTATCTATCAAAGGAAATTAGGTGGAAAATGGAGGCTTTATTAGTTATAGATGTACAAATGGAATTTTGAGTTTCGGTAATTTTTAAGAGGGCTGTCAATAATCAAGAATGTTATTAAGGATTTCAAGGAGAATGGAAAACCTGTTATTTTCATTAGGCATTGGTCAGACGTAATTGAAGTATTGGATTACGAGGAATTTGTCAAAGAGTATAAACTATCTAACTTACGTTGAAGCAAAGATATGACTTAAAACAAATACAGTGGGGGAATAAAAGTGAACATAAAAATTACAGAGCAGATTGCAAAAATTCAAAGTAGTAATCATTTCTCAGGTACTGTATTTGTTAAAGATGGGGAAAAGATTTTGGCAGATGTAAGCTATGGTTATGCCAATCGTTCTGAACAATTAAAAAATCAAAGAACATCTCGATATGGAATAGCGTCTGGATGTAAGCTTTTCACCTCAATTGCAATTTGTCAGCTTGTAGAAGAAGGAAAACTATCTTTTGATACGACTTTAGGAGAATGTCTTGATTTAGATTTTCCATATTTAGACGAAAAGATAACCATCCACCATTTACTGACGCATACTACAGGAATGCCAGATTATTTCGATGAAGAAGTCATGGATGACTTTGAGGAACTGTGGGTCAAAAATCCGATGTATCACTTAAGACGTTTGAGCGACTTTTTGCCACTTTTTCAAAATGAGCAAATGAAATCTCCGAAAGTAGGGCGGTTTCACTACAATAATGCAGGTTATATTTTGCTAGGTTTGATAGTTGAACAAGTAAGTGGACTTGTCTTTACTGACTACGTTGAAGAACGTATTTTTAAAGAAGTCGGCATGTTAGAATCAGGATACTTTGCGTTTGATGCTCTTCCGCAAGGGACTGCTTTAGGGTATATAGATAATTCAGACGGAACATGGAAAACGAATATTTATTCACTACCAGTAAAAGGCGGTTCGGATGGCGGAGCATATGTAACAGCAAAAGATATGGTTAGGCTATGGGAAGCCTTGATGAACCATCGACTTCTAAATGAGGTACTAACCAATCAGTTACTCACGGCTCATACTCAAGTCGATGAAGATAGCTTTTATGGATATGGCATATGGATTAAGAAAAATGAAAAAGGTGTATTTAAGTATCATGTAATGGGCTATGATCCTGGAGTTAGCTTTCACTCCGCTTATTTTCCCAATTCATCTCAAATAGTTGTTGTATGCTCAAACAAGTCAACAGGAGCATTTGACATTATGAATGGAATTGAAGAGGAACTGACAAGGTTCCAAGCCTTTAAATAAAAAATGACTTGAACCTTATTAAAATTGACGAAGAGGAGAGTGGGAAAGTTAGATATGGGGATTTTTTTGATTGGGGAATATCTTAAAAGTGAAAGAGTAATAATGCGAGAAATTGAAGAGAAAGATTGGGTAGATGTTCATAAATATGCATCGCAACAACTAGTGTGTCAGTACCAACCGTGGGGACCAAACTCTGAGGAGGAATCTGAAGAGTTTGTAAAACAAGTTATTGTAGATGCCAAAAAGAAACCAAGAAGTCGATTTGTATTTGCCATAATTTTAAGGGGAAACGGAAACATGATTGGGGCAGCTGAGTTAAATATCCAAGATTATAGCAATAAAATCGGAGAAATTGGCTACATTATAAATCCAGATTTTTGGGGAATGGGATATGCAACAGAGGCAGCGAAATTGGTAATTGAATTCAGTTTTAAAAATTTTAATCTCCATCGTATTTATGCGACATGCGACCCAAGAAATGTTGCTTCATCAAAGGTGCTAGAGAAAATAGGCATGACAAAAGAAGGTAGAATGCGTGAGGATTTACTACTAAAAGATGGATGGCGTGATTCCCTTTTATACAGTATTTTAGTTCATGAGTGGAGTGGAAAATAGAGTGCTAAATTTTCACCAAAAGATGATAAATAACTTTAATACCGAATCGATTTCTGTGCAAAAAAACGAGTGAAAGTTACTACTATATATAAATATAGTTTTGACTGATAGAAGGGGAAATTATGAATAGAGAACATTATTTATATGAAGAATTTATATGTATTTCTGGATTATTAAACCAACAGTTAGACATTGTACCCGTCTTATATGGTTCATTAGGTCTTGGAAAAGTAACAAATATCGACTTTTCTCCTCAAGATATTGATATACTTGTGCCCTTAACTTATTTAGAAGAAAAATGGAAATTTCTCCAACATACCATGGAACAGCTAGGCTATAGAATGGTTAACTTACAGGAACATGAATTTATTAAAAATGATATTAAAATTGGGTTTGCTTTTACGGAAGATTTATTGGAATTTGCGGATGTAGATTATACAAGTTTAAACCTATTTGAAGATGCTGGTTCAGAATACTATTTACCTACGATTTTGGATTTCGTTAAAGTCTATAATAAATCGCTAGAAGATGGCTATAGAAGAACAAAAAATAACAATAAGGACTTGGATAAATTAGAGATTTTAAATATAATTATACAGAATACATTATAATTACAATGAATATAAGTTCTCAAAATGGCATAGTCTAAATAAGGAAATAACTTACATAAAAGTAACTGGATTAAGTTTTACAATCGAAATAATTTTTGGGGCAACTCATTATTCACAAATCCCATATGTAATGCATGGTGACTCCTTTACTTGTAATAATCCACTGTAGTGTATCGCTGACGTTGTGATACAAGTATGGTTAACATGACCACGAAATACGTTTATTTATTATTTGCATTTACACACACACTTCTCTATAATCAATTCAAACCTTATATCAAACGGCAATGACGAGGAAAAGTAATGAGACGATGTTATATAGAGAGCTTCTGTTGGTGGAAATGAAGCAAACTAGTCTGATGAACATGATCTCCGAGCTTTGCACTGAAAATCCGCGGATGAGTAGGCTGCAACAAGATTTGGCACTTGTTACAAATGTCAAAGTATACTCGCAGGATTTGTAGCGACGTACTTACTAAGACAAGTGGCGTGAGCTATTTGTGAACTAAGGTGGTACCACGAGTGAAATATTAACCTCGTCCTTATCGATACGATAAGTGGCGGGGTTTTTTGTATGCCCTAAAAAGGAGGAATTCGTTTGAGCATTTTAATTGGGGGTGCGTGGCCATATGCCAATGGGTCATTGCATTTAGGCCATATCGCAGCGTTGTTACCGGGGGATATTTTAGCGAGGTATTACCGACTAAAGGGTGAATCCGTCTTATATGTGTCAGGTAGCGATTGTAATGGTACACCTATTTCGATTAGGGCCAATCAAGAAGGGCTAGCGATTCAAGATATCGCAGATCGCTATCATCAAGAATTTATAGAAAGCTTTGCGATACTGGGATTTAGTTATGATTTTTATTCCAGAACGGATAGTCAACAACATCATGAAGTTGTCCAGCGGATTTTCTTGCAGCTACTTGAGAATGGATATATTTATAAAAAAGAGATTGAACAAACGTATTGTGAGTTTGACCACCAATTTTTACCGGATCGGTATGTGGAGGGTGTTTGTCCGAACTGTGGACATCCATCTCGTGGGGATCAATGTGATAATTGTTCAACCATCCTTGATCCGCTTGATTTAATTGACCGTAAATGCAAAATTTGTGGCAATGAACCAACCACAAAGGCAACGGAACACTTCTACTTTTCATTAAGTTCATTTCAACATGAGCTAGAAGAGCAAGTTAAGAAGGTTCGGGCAAACAAAGCGTGGAGAGAAAATGCCATCCATTTATCAGAAAGATATTTGACAGAAGGTTTACATGACCGCGCTGTGTCCAGAGATTTACAAAATGGAGTTAGTGTCCCAGTACAAGGTTATGAGGATAAAAAAGTATACGTTTGGATTGAAGCAGTATCAGGTTATTATTCGGCCAGTCAACAATGGGCGATTGACACTAATCAAAGTGATGAAGCTTTTTGGAATGAAGAGACCGTATCTTACTATGTACATGGGAAAGACAACATTCCCTTCCACTCGATTATTTGGCCATCTATTTTATCGGGTATTGGAAAGGACGCTTTTCCAACACATATCGTTTCAAACGAGTACTTAACATTAGAAAAAATGAAACTATCAACGAGCAAAAACTGGGCTGTGTGGGTTCCCGCCATTTTGGAAAGTTATGATCCTGACTCCATTCGATACTTTCTAACTGCAAATGCACCTGAAAATAGAGACGCTGATTTTTCGTGGCGTGAATTCATTTTCAGTCATAATTCTGAGCTTCTTGGTGCTTACGGTAACCTCGTAAATCGGACGTTGAAGTTTATTGACAAATCATTTGAAGGGGCTGTTTCTGGTAACCTGGATTTAGATATTGTAGAAATGACTCAATCTAGATATGGTGAGATTGGTCACTTGATTGAACAAGGTCATTTCAAACAAGCGATTGAAACGATTTTTGAAACCATTCGCTTCGGAAATAAATACTTTGATACAAAACAACCTTGGAAAGAAATCCATGAGAACAGGGAAGAGTGCAAGAATATTTTACTTACATGTGTGCATATTATTGCAAATTGTGCTCAGTTATTATCGCCATTCCTACCTTTTTCAAGTGATAAAGTGAAAGCAATGTTGAATTTAGCACCATTTACTTGGGAACCCATAGAAAAATCAATATATCAAACCTTTCAAGTAAGTCCTTTATTTGAACGAATCGATTTAAATCAGATTGAGATCGAATTAGAAAAGTTGAAATTGAATGCAATATAAGTATAGACCAGAGAAAAATTACTAGACTAAACTGCGGGCATATTCAAAGTTAAACCGCTATTCCACTTTAAATAATCAGACAACAATGGCAGCATAAGTGTTTTCAAACATCTAAAATAAGGGGGATGTTCAATATGTATTCCTTGTTCTGAATAAAATTAATCAAGATTAAATTGTTACTATAATAAATATACGGACCAAGAGTGGCGTTATTATAGGGGGGGAATTCACATGATAGTAGAGGACCGGATAGCTAACTGGATTGAATCTTACGATCGAAATGGTTATTTGAATGGCTCCATACTAATTGCTTCTAACGAAAACATTCTTTTTAACAAAGGCTTTGGTATGGCTAATTGGGAACATAAAGTGCCAAATACGCCTACTACTAAATTTCGCATAGGTTCCCTTACTAAGGCTTTTACAGCAATGGGCATATTTCAATTACATGAAAAGCAGAAATTGAACATAAACGATTATGTTGGTAAGTATCTTCATGATTATCCTAATGGTGATCGAATCACGATTCTCCATTGCTTAACGAATAGCTCAGGCATTCCCAATTATACAAGTTTTGCGGATTTTTGGTCTAGTACTATGAGACTTCCTTCGACTTTAAATCAGCTTATTGACTCATTTAAAGACAGGGATTTGGACTTTGAACCTGGAAGGAGTTTTGGCTACTCAAACTCGGGCTACACGTTGCTAACGGCTATTATGGAAATAGTTTCAGGCATATCATATGCAGATTATATACAGGAGCAAATATGCCATCCATTGGGCATGTATAATACAGGCTGCGATGATGGAATAAGGGTCGTTCCTAGTTTGGCTTCTGGTTATTCATTCTGGGAAGAACCGATTCACCCAGCATATGCTGACTTGTCATTTCCATTAGGATCCTATGGTCTATATTCTACAACGGAGGATCTATTTATTTGGGATAAGGCATTAAAATCATTCAAAATACTTAACAAGGAACTAACAGAGAAAATGTTTACTCCAAATCTCAGTTCATATGCATATGGTTGGATGAAATCCGAAGTTTTTGGAAAAAACTGTGTGCATCATTCTGGAGATATCAGCGGTTTTTGTAGCGATTTTCTCAGATTTGTTGATGATCAAGTTACTATTATCTTTTTGAGTAATATGAATGTTACGCCTGTAAAACATTTAAGTCTGGAAATTGCGAAGACTATTTTTGAGGAAAAGACATCTTTACCGCTTCCTGCTGTACCAATTCCGTACACAAACGTAGAACCTATAGTAGGTAAGTATCTATTTGGAAATGAGGACAACAAAGTCCTAGATATATCTGTTGAGAAGGGAGAACTCTTTTTAACTGTCCCTAAAACGTACGGAGCGATTTATAAATTCAAACTGGTAGCAGTTAGCCACGACTCCACCAAAACAACTTTTTTAACTGAGATGATTAATGAGCAACTTGTATTTTATAATTCAATATCAGGTGAAATAGGGAGTGTGCAATATATGGATTGTACTGGGAAAAATCAAATGTTGAATAAGGCTGAGTAGTTTGTAGGTAAACATTAAAGGTTAATGTAAAGAACTCAGATTCTACTCGCGGCAGCAGGGTGCAATCTAAGTGCATATCATTGACTAGTTATTCCGTAAACAATTTTCCTGAAAGCAAATAATCTTCCGAAACACAAATGTGAATTTAGAATATTCATAGCAAAAAATGGACTTGCTATGCAGATATGATTTCAAAAAAAATCCGAGAAGTCGATTTGTCTTTGCAATACTTTTAAAGTAATACGGAAAGATGATTGGCGCAGCTGAGTTTAATATTCGAGATTGTGGAAATAAAACCGGAGAAATTGGTTATATTGTGAATCCAAATTATTTGGGAATAGGATATGCAACAGAAGTAGCGAAATTATTAATTGGATTTGGTTTTAAAGAATTCAATTTTCACCGTATTTATGCGACCTGTGATCCAAGAAATGTTGCTTCTTCGAAGGTGTTGGAGAAAATAGGAATGATTAAAGAAGATAGAATGCGTGAGGATTTAGTAATGAAAGATGGATGGAGTGATTCTCTTTTAGATAGTATTTTAGTGCCCGAATGGGACGGGAAATAAATAAATAACAGTTCATCAGTACTTCAATAGTGATGCTGCTTTTTTAAAATTGAGGGGATAGCAGAGCGGATCTATAGTTTCAACAGTGAAGCATCGTTAGAATGTACTGTGGTTGTATTCGGCCGGTATATTTTTTGCATACCTACTTTGTAAAGTCTTTATTGAAAAATAATCGTCAACTAATTCCCGCCTTGATTGAAAGGAAGGTAATAGTTGGCTTTTTCTACTATCGCATTAATTACTATCAAATTTTTTAGTATTGACAAAATGAATGAGACTGTTTAGACTGAAAATTAAGATTCAACTGGCATACCACATACCAGTGGGAGGAGATGGAGAATGAGCCTATTCATAGTACAGCAGTCCCTTTCTCTTAAGCAACAAGCATATGAAGGGATTAAAAATGCAATTGTTTTACACGAAATCCTTCCCGGCAGTGCATTGTTCGAAAGAGACTTGAGCGAAAATTTAGAAATTAGTAGAACGCCTGTAAGGGAGGCAATTCTATTATTAGAGATGGAAGGGTGGGTGAAGTCGATACCAAGAAAGGGGACTTTTGTAAGTAAAATAACGGCCTGGGATGTCGAAGAAGTGATTCAAATTAGGAAAGCGCTTGAAATTCTTGTTATAGAACTACTTATCTCCAAGATTACGGAGAAAGATATCGAACAGCTCAATCATATTTATGTGAAACAGCTTGAGCATGTAAAAGATAGTGGACAATTCATATCGGTGGATAAGGACTTTCATATCTATTTGGCTGAATTGAGTGGAAATCATCGCCTGGTAAATTTAATGAGCACAATTAGTGATCAAATAAGGTGGTTTGGTGTTAGTGCGTTGAATTTACCAAATCGAAAAGAACAGACTTTAAAGGAGCATGCCTGGATAATTGAGTGTTTGAGAAATAAAGAAGTTGAAAAAACAAAAGAGGCCGTGTTAGAGCATATCGAGCACACTCGGGTTGCTATTCTATCTAGTGTTAGTTTAAGTGATTAAGTAATGATTTGTATTCCAATTACTTTAGGATATAGGATTAAGATTTGAATAGTATGTAAGCACTTACATTAGGGGTGGAGGGGAATGTATGTCGAAAATTTCAGCAAATTTAATAGAAGATGGGGAGAGTAAAGAAATTGAAAAACCATCGCGTGTACGATGGTGGTTGGCTTTTATGTTTTTCCTTATTGGATTGATTGCTTATATGGATCGATCAAACATCGCAATTATTGCAAAGCCAATGATGGAAGATTTGAATATGAGCAAAGTTCAATTCGGTATGTTAGCATCATTATTCTCCTTAGGCTATGCACTCTCTCAAATTCCTGCTGGAATAATTGCGGAGCGTATTGGGGCAAGGAAGATTGTAATGATTGCCTTGATTTGGTGGTCAGTATTTACTGGGTTAACGGCGATTGTTAAATCTCATGGGTTATTAGCGCTCGTACGTTTTATGTTTGGGGTTGGGGAAGGTCCGATGTATCCGGGAAATGTAGTCTTTAATACGCATTGGTTTGCACAACAGGAAAAAGGGCGGGCTGCAAGTGCGCTGTTAGCGGGATCTTATTTTGGTCCAGTGATTGCACCCGTGATAACCGTGGCTATTTTTCAAGCATGGGGATGGCAAGCGGTTTTTTATATCTTTGGAGCGTTGGGCATTCTGGTCGCATTAATCTGGTATATAGTTGGTCGGGATAGACCGGAGGATCATCCTTTCGTGAACAAACAAGAATTGAAACAGATCATGGAGAATAGAACAGTTATGGGGGATAAAAAGACTCTTGCTCCTTGGAAAAAGTTCTTGAAAAATGGACGTTTCTGGGCGCTAGGTCTTCAATATTTTATTGTTTTGTATATTATTACTTTCTTCCTAGTCTGGTTGCCAACTTATTTGATGGAAGCTAGAAATTTTTCGCTAGGCGAAATGGGATTCGCAGCTAGTTTCCCTTGGTTAGGTATATTTATCACAGTTATGACGGGTGGCGCAATTTCGGATTTGTTAGTGAAGAAAGGGAAGTCAAAAATGATTGCAAGAGGTTCGCTTGCGATAGCTGGGTTAATCGTCTTTGCTGGATCAATGTATTTAGCAGCTTATGCTACTGTTCCGTGGATGAATGTATTATGGCTGACAATCTCTTTGGGAGCTTTAGGATTTCCAGTAATCGCTTCTTGGTCAGCAGTAATGGACTTGGGGAATGAATTTTCTGGTTCCGTGTCAGGTTGGATGAATCTTTGGGGAAATCTTGGCGCTTTTGCATCTCCCGTACTATGTGGCTGGCTTGCACAAAACATCGGTTGGGAGGCCACTTTGCTAGTGAGTATTGTACCTGTATTTTTTGCTATTCTACTTTGGTTTGGTATTCGTCCAGATCATTCGTTAACTTAATTATTTGCTATCTGTGGCATGCCACATACCACAGACTTAAAAGGAGGAAATAAAATTGAAGTATGCAATTTATCAAATGGAAATTGTAGCCGGAAAACCGTCTGAAAACAGAAGAAAAGTAATGGAATGGGTGGAAAAAACAATGGAATCCACATCCCCGGATATCCTCGTTCTTCCGGAGATGTGGACTACGGGTTATACCTTATCTATTTTGGAAGAAGTGGCAGAGGAAACGGGGCAGGATACAATTCCCTTCTTAACAGAGATTTCGAAGCGTTTCAATGTGAATATTATTGGTGGTTCAGTTGCGAATAAAAAGAATGGTTGTATTTACAATTCTTCTTTTGTCGTAAATCGACTAGGGGAACTAGTCTATGAATATGACAAAATTCATCTTGTCCCTATGTTGGATGAACATCTTTACTTAGAAGGAGGAAAGAAAAAAGTAAGCATCTTTGAATTGGACGGCATTAAGATGGGGCTCATTATATGTTACGATTTACGTTTTCCAGAACTCTCTAGAGAACTTGCGCTTAAAGGAGCTGAAGTACTTCACGTTGTAGCGGAGTGGCCAACAGTCAGAAAAGAACACTGGCATACCTTGCAAAAAGCGAGAGCAATTGAAAATCAAATGTTTGTCGTTTCATGTAATTGTGTTGGTACGTATAACAATGTTGAATATGCTGGGATGTCCATGATTATAGATCCCTGGGGAAGTGAACTTTCCATAGGGCAAGAACAAAGCGAGGAAACGATAGTAAATGATTTAGCTTTAGAACTTACCGCAAAAGTACGAAAAGATGTACCGGTATTTTCAAGCAGGGTCCCAGAACTATACTAAAGAAGAAAAGGACGTGACGAAAGATGGAAAATAAATTAATAATGAGCATTCAAAGTAGTGAGGAAAAATTAGAGATTTATGTAGAAAATATATTTAATGCAGGATATGCAGGAGTGGATCAGGAGAAAGTACAAGAACATATCGATGAATTGTCGAAGTTAGGCGTCGCAACCCCTACCACCATTCCTACATTGTATCCAGTATCAAATCAGCTGGCTACGTATGCAGACACGTTCCAAGTTCAACATCATGAAACAAGCGGAGAAATTGAGTATGTATTAATCTGGTCTAATGATGAAATGTATGTCACGGTAGGGAGCGATCATACTGATCGTAAACTAGAAACTTTCAGCGTTCCGATGTCTAAGCAAGCGTGTCCAAATATTTTAGCGCAGGATGTTTGGAAATTTGAAGATGTAGCAGATCATTGGAGCCAAATTGAGTTAACATGTTGGATAAAATCCGATGGCAAAGAAGAGCTATACCAAAAAGGTACTTGTGGTGATCTAATGTCACCACAAGCGTTAATTGAGAACTTTAAACAAATGAACATTGACCAAAATGGAAACATCTTTTATTCAGGAACAATCGGAACAGTTGGAAGTTCGTTAGCATATGGAGATGAATATGTAATCGAAATGAAAGATCCTGTACTTGATAGGCTGATAACACACCACTATCGGTTGGAGTATTTACTAGAAGAGATTGGATAAAACGGTGGAGCCCGAGAAATGGGCTCTTCTTTTTTTATATCCATTAAAGCTTTGTGAAGCGAATTTAACTTTACAGAAACCGTATGTTGAATAGGATTGCAAATCATACGGTACAAAAGGGGTAGGTTAAATTGGAAGGGGATTATTTCCGCGGCAGTTGTTCCAAAATACAAAAGGTTATGATAATATCTATGTATCTATGAAAGGTGGAGTTTATTATGAAAAAAACTACTATTATCTTTGGATTCAACGTCTTAAGGGAAATGATCGGCGACTAATCGGGTAAATCAAATTGTTTAAAAAGACTATTTTTAAATAAAAAGGAATGCTCGATTGCTCGTTCGAATTATAGGGGGAGCATTCATGTTAAATCAGCAAGGATTTAATTTATGGGCGAATGACTATGATCAAACAGTACAAGTGTGTGAAGAAAATAATTTGTATCCGTTTGCTGGATACAAAAAAATATTGAATACTATTTTTAATGAGGTCATGCAAAAGCAACAATCAACCATTTTAGATATAGGGTTTGGCACAGCGGTTTTAACGAGTCGACTTTATGAAAATGGGCATCGCATAGATGGTTTAGATTTTTCTACTCAGATGATTGCGGTAGCTCAGTCTAAAATGCCAATGGCAAATTTGGTGGAGTGTGATATTACCAAGGGCTTTCCTGATTCTTTTGAAGTCAATAAGTATGACTTTATTATAAGCACATATGCGCTGCATCATATTGCGGATGAAGAGAAAATCACCTTTATCAAGAGTTTGCTACCTCTACTTTCAGCGAATGGGAAAATATTCATTGGGGATATTGCATTTCATACACGTAAGGAGCTTGATATTTGTAGACATAATAGCATTGAATATTGGGATGAGGATGAGTTTTATTTAGTCTCCAATGAAATCAAATACTCGTTAAAAAACGTTTGTAAATGTGAATTTCATCGCGTATCGCATTGTGGCGGTGTATTCATGGTTACGAGGTAAATATAAAATTTATAGTCGAAATGATAAATTGAGTTGTTTCGGCAACTCATTTTTTCTGTAATTAATGAAGGTGGTTATTAACTTTGAACTCGTGTAAGAGTCAGTGGCATTTAATGGTTAATTTCGATTTTTCTACACTATAAAATAAGGAGGTTACACTACGTGAATATTTTAAAAGCGACTTTCAATTTAAAAGTATTCTAGGCGATAAATCTATCAATAAAGTATATTGATATGGGGGAAACATAATGAATGGACTAGCAGTATTAAAAAGATTCGGCTTTCAAACTCAAGAAGAACCGAAAAGTATTTATCCTTTCTCCCCGGTATATCGAGTTAACAGTGAAATGAATGATTTTATTGTTAAGAAAACACAGAGACCAATTGAGCGTGCACAAAGAATGATGAGGTATACGACCAACTTAAAAGAAAATGGAGTAAATGTGGTAACACCAGTTAGTTTAAGTGTGGAAAACCCTCAATCAATCGGAGAGGATACATATGTAGTTTATCCATTTATTAAGGGAGCGCAGTATTCCGGTAAAGATGACGAAATCATAGCAGCAGGCAAACTATTGGGGGAAATACACAGCCTTTCGCCCATGGAAAATACGTTTGAATTAGAAGAATATGATGTTTTTGATTTTAATGTGGACGAAGTGGCAGAGAGTGTTCAAAAGATAGAAAAATACGCTGCAGGTTATGATTTTAAAATTGAAGGTATTCAACTGAAAAAGAAATTAGTAGAAGTAGTTAATCAGCAAGAAGAATTGAAAAATAGCGGTTTGCAATTTGTACTCACTCCACATGACTTCAAAGCGAATAACTTAATCTATACACCAGATCCTTATTTAATAGATCCTGATAATGCCAGTTGGATTCCACGTATTTTTGATGTAGCATTAGCCCTACTTTTATTTCATAATGAATTATCAACCGCTCCAGACAAACCATTTACGCCTGAACAATGGCAATTATTCCTGCAAGGCTATAAAAAATATAGTAGTCTTACCGATCTAGATTACGTTTATTGGGAAAAAGCAGTAGAGCATGTTTTTCTAGATGAGGTTATGTGGTTAATGGCCGATGTAGAGGATGATTGGGCTAATCCATCCCAGAGACACCTTTTTGAAGGGCTTATCAAGATCGTATACGATCCTTCAAGCTATAGTCTAAATTGTTAGGTTAAGTCTGAATTTATTATGCGTATTTCAATGTTGCGGGAATTCTCGTTTGTGGAAAAGTAATTTTGAAGGTTGCTTTCCTATTGCTACACCATTGGAATATGCAATTGTGGAGGGAAGAATGTTTGAGTAGGAATGTATTTGAAGAAAAATTTGAGAAATATGCTGATTCTGAAATGTATGACCACTTATAAGTGGGGGAATATCAGTGAAACAGTCAGTGAGGGCATGAATCAAATCGTTTTCATGAAAGACGGAAAAGTGGTTTGTTATCTATATGGTTATCCTGAGAGTAATAAGTTTGGGATATTCTTTGAAGGTACAGATTCTGTAGACAACGTGAAAATTTTATATTCAGAAGATAACGAAGTTTTTGATGTGACGAAAAATGGAGATATTGTTTATTTAAAACACAGTAAATAGGATTCATTGTACTAGTGGAGAATTATGCATTTTTATTAAGGGGAGAACTTGATGCAGCAATTACCAGTTGTTGTACAGACCATTCTAAAGGACTACATCGCCTTGTTTCATGAGCGTTTACCAAACACACTCGAAGGATTTTATATCCAAGGATCAATTGCACTGAATGCCTATGTGAATGATTCAAGTGATATTGATTTTATTGCAATAATAAATCGCCGTTTGTCAGGAGAAGAAGTGGAAGTATTAGCCGAAATTCATAGTATTATTGCCAGTAACTATCAAAAACCAGAAATGGATGGAGTCTATGTTCTTTGGGAGGATATTGGTAAACTGGAAGCTGATGATAATATTTATCCTTTCTATAACGATGGTGAATTGAGTTATGGTGCTTATTTTAACTCTATCACTTGGTGGATACTGAAAACGAATGGAATTAGCATTTTAGGTCCAGAACCAACTGCGCTAAGATTTGAAGTTGATCCACAGCTCTTAGTTTCTTATGTACATGAAAATATGAATACGTATTGGGCACAACGGATCCAAAGAATTGAGAGTTCATTGGGACAGTTACTTCATCTATCAGCTGAAGAGATTGATTTTGAAATTGAATGGTCGATTCTCGGATTGTTACGCCAATATTATACCTTAAAAGAACATAACGTACTATCAAAACTTGGTGCTGGCGAGTATGGATTGCTGCATCTACCAGAGGAATGGCATCAGATAATTAAGGAAGCAATAAATGTTCGTAAAGGTGCTGGGATCGAGTTTTTCACTTCTGATGAGCAGAGAATTGAAATGGCTTTAAGATTTTCGAAGTATATCATTAGTTACTGCAACAGCAGCTTAATCCAAAAACGTATAGTATGATTTAATGTCAATTTTCTCGCTTTTCAACTTACTGCTACTGAAGGGGATTTTTATGGCTTACAAAATTGTGTTTTTCGATGTTGATGGAACAATAACGCACCATGAAGATGGGAGTATTTCAATTAATACTAAAGAAGCAGTCAAAGCATTAGTGAACAAAGGAATAAGGGTAGTAGCGGCAACAGGAAGACCATTATCTATGTGCGAAGAAATAAAAGCACTAGGAATAGATACGTTCATCACTGCGAATGGAGCGTATGTCAAACACAATCACCAGGTTATTCATAAAGTGCCGATGGATAAAAATGTGATTCAAGATGTCGTTGAATTTTCCTACACAGAGAATCAAGGTCTTTCATTCTTCACTGAAGATTTTAGCATGAATGGTGTAAAAGATACTGAAATAGTAAAAGCGTTGAAGGAAACTCTATCATTGAATAACTATCCTACAATAAATAAACTGATTTATAATCAAGAGGTTTACTTAATGTGTTTGTATGCAACTGACGAAATAGTTGAGAAATATATTCAAAATTTTCCGTATCTAACATTTAAGAGATGGCATCCTTATGTATTGAATGTACTACAAGAAGAAGTATCTAAATCATTAGCCATTATAAAAGTTTTAAAGTATTTCGACATTGATAAATCAGAGGCTATTGCGTTTGGTGATGGAGAGAATGACATAGACATGTTGGAATTAGTAGGACTTGGTATAGCTATGGGGAATGGGAATGAAAAAATAAAAACAATTGCAGATTTCGTAACTAAAAAGTCAAGTGAAGACGGAATTGAGTTCGCGTTGAAAAAGTTTGGAGTGATTTAATTGATAAATATGTTTCAGTATAATTGGCAAATCAGAGAAGACTGGTTTAAGTGGTGTGAAACCATTCCATACGAAGAACTCACTAAAAAACGTATGGGGGGTATGCAGAGCATAATACATAATCTATTTCATGTAATTGACTGCGAACAAATATGGGTTAATCAAATGCAAGGTACATCTGTCATCATTAAAGATATAAATAGAATATCAAGTCTTAATGATGTTAAGTCATTTTCTAATCTAACCAAACCAGCAACAGAGAGCTTCATAAAATCACATACGTCTGAATCTGAAGATAGAACTTTGGTAGTAAAGAGTAGAAATGGTACTACTAATTCATTCTCGTTTGATAAAATAATTACACATATACTATCACATGAAATTCATCATATTGGACAATTATCTGTTTGGTCTAGAGAAATAGGATTGAAACCTGTATCGTCTGATTTACTATTTAGAGATTTAATTTAGTTAACAATTAAATTCAACAAACTGTTAAAAAAAACGATTCCACCATGTTGAAATGGGGAATCGTTTTTTCGTTTAGTGAGTAACATAACTCGATCTATCAATATTTTTTATTAAGCATATGAATGCAGCCCAGCAATTACAAGGTTCACGAAGACTTGATTGAAAATAATTATTCCAAAACCAATGACTGCCATCCAAGCAGTTCTTTCTCCTTCCCATCCTTTCCCTACCCTTAAATGTAGCATTGTGGCATAAAATAAGAAGGTGATTAAAGCCCAAATTTCTTTCGGGTCCCACCCCCAGAAACGGCTCCAAGCAAATTGGGCCCAAATCATAGCGAATATCAGTCCACCAAGTGTGAACAAAGGAAAACCAATGATGACTGCTCGGTAAGTAATTTCATCCATAGAGTTCGCATTTACTTTATGAGTAAGTGGTTTGAGTAGAGAAATGATTTTTCGCTTCGTGAAAAGACGAATCACTGTGTAGAGCACAGTCCCTACAAGGAATGACCATATTATTGTATTCAATTTTAATGCATCAATCGAGTTTGGAATCTCTATAATACCGTTTTTTTGATCGACAGCCTCATAAGAATTCGCATCCACTGATTGGACAACCACTGAGTTTTTAGGAACGGTAATGGCTGGTAATTTATAGTTATAAACGTCCACCTCAGATTTATGATTTTCGAATTGAAGATTTTTAGTATAACCGACTGCATTAAATGTGCTAGTCATTAGAATGAAGCCCAATACAACTACCATAAAATACATGACGAGCTCCAAACAGAATGTATTCTTGCTTTTTTCAGTTGGATTAACTATTTTTAAAAGGTAGATAATACCTGTAACAAAAGATATGGACAATACCGCACTAGAAAAGGCTACTGTTAGTACGTGTATTGTTAACCAATTACTTTGCAAAGCGGGAATAAGGGGCGTTATATCTTTCGAAAATGCATTTGCATAGCCCAGAATTAGCAGTGCTATCGGAAGAGCAAAGAGTCCAATTACACTTTGGCGATATAAATAATACATAATCAGGAAACTTCCAACGAGCATAATGCCAAAGAAAGTCATGAATTCATAAAGGTTGCTAACTGGTGCATGTCCGGCAACAGACCATCTAGTTATAAAATAAACAATCTGTAAAATGAAACCTACCCAAGTCAGTGTTATTCCAAGTATTGAAAATATCTTTCTTTTCGACCTAACTGCTAGTCCTAAAGGAATAATTGCTAGTAAGTAGATAAAAAAGGATATATAAAGTGCTGTACTGCTTAAACTGATTAATGAACTTGTAGACAAGATGGAACGCCTCCTCTTACATGTTTTTAAGATCTCTTTAAACTACAACCTGAGTAGAATGACTGATGTTTATGCATAAGTCTGATTTTCAATACCGATAGTAACCTCCAACTCACTGTTAATATTGTTTATCTGATTTACTCAGATAAACCAATTTAATCCAGTGTAGCATTCGCAAATTCGAAATGGAGGAAGAGTTCCGACAATTTCATGACTTGAAGTCATCGTATGAATTAGGTTTTACCATTCGAGATGTATTATTGTTAATTTCGGCCCGAAAACCGGCTGATTATGTAGGTTCCTTGATTGCTAGATAGTCGACTTATCATATTTTAAACAACCGTATGATTTCATCGCCCCAATACAGTTTTAGAGCTATTCTATATAACGGTTGAAAAACAAGATATTGTATTAGAAGACTAATAGTAAGCCTTTTCGAAATAATGAGGGATGGACTTTTTATTTTTTGATTTACATACTGCATGGGGGTATGGTAAATTGAAAACATTAATAAAACAGGAGGTGTTCAAAATGAGGGGTCTAATGCAAGTACAAGGGATGTCTTGCACTAGTTGTGTCAATTCAATTGAGGGTGGTGTTGGCAAACTTATCGGTGTGTCTTCTGTCAAAGTCGATGTATGTGGTGATGAGGTTGTGGTGGAGTTTGATAATGCTCAAAGAACTGAAGAAGGCTATAACGTCATCTAATTTCAACATAAGTAAATCAACAGTTTCAAACGTCATGTACGGGTAGAAAGTAGTTTAGGGGATTATGCCTTTAGGTATAATCATTCTTTTTAAATAAATTATACCCCAATTATGTATATGGGTAATCTACATAATTATAGCCAAACATAAATGAGTAGCTCGACAGTTATACTGGAGAACGACTAAAAGATAAGGAGTGATTTATCATGCATGATCACGACCACGGACATCATCACAGTCACGCTAGAGAAGGAAATAAAAAAGGACTTGCGATAGCATTTATAATTACTGCCGGGATTATGCTGTTAGAGTTTTTTGGAGGTTTGCTGACGAACAGTTTGGCTTTACTGGCCGATTCGGGGCATATGTTGAGCGACGCGGGGTCATTGGCGCTAAGTTTAGTGGCAATTTGGTTTGCTGCGCGGGCGGCTTCACCTAAAAAAACATACGGTTATTATCGATTTGAGATTTTAGCGGCATTATTTAACGGGGGAACGTTGTTTGTCATCGCAGGAATGATTGTTTATCATGCGTATGGACGTTTCTTTGAGCCACAGACTGTTGCGAGTGGTTCGATGATTATCATTGCGTTCATTGGGTTAGCGGCCAATCTACTTAGTGCTTGGTTTTTAATTAGCAAAGGCGATGTGAAGGATAATGTAAATTTACGCAGTGCCTATCTGCATGTCCTTGGCGATGCACTTGGTTCTGTCGGAGCAATTATTGCCGGGATTGTTATGTACTTCTTTGACTGGTATGTTGCAGACCCAATTATCAGTGTTGTCGTGGCGTTGTTAATCCTAAAAGGTGCATGGGGGATTATTAAACAGACGATTCATATTCTAATGGAAGGGACACCGATTACAATTGATCAGCAAGAGGTCAAGCAGACATTAGAAGCGATCGAAGGAGTTATCAATGTACATGATTTTCATGTATGGACAATTACATCCGGATTGGATTCACTTACTTGCCACCTGCTAATAGAGGATAATCAAGATGAACAGCGCATACTTCAACAAGCGATTCAACAAATCGAGAAGCAGTTTAAAATCATGCATACAACGATTCAAATTGAAAAGTCTGATTTGCAACATGCAACACCTATCGTGTAACTAAAGAGATGAAGGAGGATTTAGTTTAGAGAAAATGGTTAAACTAGCAGGGAATGGTGGAATCGCATTTGGATCAATATTAAATTCCGAGCAACTAGCGGTAATGGAAGATTATGGGGGAAGGCGATGAACTGGAGTTGACGACGTCACAGCAACTGTACATTGAGGTAGTGGAAAGAAAAGTTGCAGGGATGACGGATCGATTTAAGGCAGCCGAAAAATATAGTGAACATGGCAAAAGAAGGGAATCTTTTTTCAAATTCGTGCATTATTTTGAGGAAAATAACCTAAAAAGCGAACTCGTTGACCCACACCAAGTAAAATGCTAATATAGGGGTACGGGGTATGCGCACCTGCTTAAGGAGGCAAAATCATGGAGGAATCAACCAAAACAACAGTCCAACCAAATAAACAACAGCTTCTTAACCGGTTAAAACGTGTAGAAGGACAAGTAAGAGGCGTTCATCAAATGGTCGAGAATGATCGCTATTGTGTCGATATTTTGCATCAGATTAGCGCGATTCAATCAGCCATGAACAAGGTTTCTTTAGCCTTGTTAGAAGATCATACACATCACTGTGTAGTCAATGCCATTAAAGGTCAGAATGGTGATGCGGCTATTAAAGAATTGATGGACGTTATGAAAACAATGACGAAGTAAAAATGCTCCTCGCTTGACATACCTAACAGGGGTATAGTAAGTTTAGGGTAATAACAAAAACAGGAGGTTTTTAATTTGAAAGAAACGTTAAAAGTAGAAGGCATGTCATGTAATCATTGTGTTAATTCAATCGAAACGAGCGTTGGGGAACTTACGGGTGTTTCAACAGTCAAAGTAGATCTTGGCAATAATGAAGTATCAGTAGAATTTGACAATGCAACTACATTTGCGCAAATCAAGGAAACGATTGAAGAGCAAGGCTACGAACTCGTTTAACGAATAGACTGTCAGCTTACACCACATGGGGGTATATAGTAGTAGAAACGATTATACTTTTTGGTATGATCCTTCTTTTTGAAATAAATATACCCCTACCGAGTATTGGAGGAGAGACAAATGGCTACTTCTGAAAAAACGTTACAAATTACTGGAATGACTTGTGCAGCATGTGCGAATCGCATTGAAAAAGGGCTCTCAAAAATAGAGGGTGTTGAGAAAGCAAACGTTAACTTTGCATTGGAAAGTTCAACAATCGTCTACGATCCAGCTAAAACGAATTTCAATGAGTTTAAGGCGAGAGTTGAAAAACTTGGATTTAACGTCGTTCAAGAAAAAGTAGCTTTTGACATTTCAGGTATGACTTGTGCGGCATGTGCGACGAAAATCGAAAAACGTATTGGCAAGATGGATGGTGTTTCCAACGCAAGTGTTAACTTTGCGCTAGAAACAATTGCAGTCGAATATGATAGTAAACAAGTTGAAACAACAGAGATGATTACGGCCGTTAAGAAAATGGGCTATGAATTAATTCCAAAACAAGATAGCAAAGACAAAATGGATCACAAGGAACAAGAAATCAAAAAGCAAGAGAAAAAGTTCATTATTTCACTGATTTTAACGATTCCATTACTATGGACAATGGTGGCGCATTTTGAGTTTTTATCATTTATTTATATGCCCCATATTCTAATGAATCCGTGGCTTCAGCTTGCATTTGCGACGCCTGTTCAATTTATCATTGGCGCTCAATTTTATAAAGGTGCTTTTAATTCACTACGGAATAAAAGTGCCAACATGGACGTATTGGTTGCTCTGGGTACGAGTGCGGCATACTTCTATAGCCTTTATTTATCGATTGAATGGATGAATAATGGCAAAGTTGGAAGTCCCGAGCTATATTTTGAAGCGTCCGCTGTCATCATTACATTAATCGTACTTGGTAAATTATTTGAAGTTCGTGCAAAAGGTAAAACGAGTCAGGCGATTCAAAAGTTGCTAGGTTTACAAGCTAAAACAGCGAGAGTCCTAAGAGGTAGCGTTGAAATGGAACTGCCGATTGAAGAAGTTATCGTGGGAGACACAATTCTTGTGAAGCCAGGTGAAAGAATTCCGGTGGATGGCGAAATTATTGAAGGACGTTCAGCCATCGATGAATCGATGATTACAGGTGAAAGTATCCCAGTTGATAAAGTTGCAGGTGATAAAGTCATTGGTGCGACAATCAATAAGAATGGTTCATTGCAAATCACAGCAACAAAAGTTGGAAAAGATACAGCATTGGCACAAATTGTAAAAGTAGTGGAAGAAGCACAAGGTTCGAAAGCTGAAATCCAACGTTTAGCAGACAAAATTTCAGGTATCTTTGTACCGGTTGTTGTCGTTATCGCAGTTGCAACGTTCCTAATCTGGTTTTTCATTGTAACACCAGGCGATTTCCGTTCGGCATTGATACCAACAATCTCGATTCTAGTTATTGCTTGTCCATGTGCGTTAGGTTTGGCAACGCCGACATCGATTATGGCAGGGTCAGGTAGGGCAGCTGAAATGGGCTTACTCTTTAAAGGCGGAGAACATTTGGAAAATACCCGTTCAATTGACACTGTCGTGTTGGATAAAACAGGTACAGTGACAAAAGGTCAACCTGCGTTAACAGATATTACAGTGACAGCAGGCTTTACAGAAGATGAAGTGCTGCAATTAGTTGCAACAGCTGAAAATCAGTCCGAGCATCCTTTAGCACAAGCCATTGTTTTAGGCGTCAAAGAAAAAGGGTTATCACTACTTGATGTGTCTGATTTTGAAGCGTTACCGGGCTATGGTATCCGGGCAAATGTTAGTGGTAAAGAAGTATTAGTCGGTACTAGAAAATTGATGAACGACTATAAAATCGCTATTTCAGACTCGAATGCTGCTATGGAAAAGTTTGAAAGTGAAGGGAAAACAGCGATGCTGATTGCTGTGAATCATAAACTTGCAGGTATTGTGGCAGTCGCGGATACAGTGAAGGAAACATCGAAAGAAGCCATTGCTAGAATGCAGGCATTGGGTCTTGAAGTAATCATGCTGACAGGCGATAACCAACGAACTGCGGAAGCAATAGCTCGTCAAGTTGGGCTATCTCATGTCATTGCAGAAGTGTTACCAGAACAAAAAAGTGATGAAATTAAAAAATTGCAAGACCAAGGTAAGAAAGTTGCGATGGTTGGGGACGGTATCAATGATGCGCCAGCACTTGCGATGGCGAATATCGGAATGGCTGTCGGAACAGGTACAGACATTGCGATAGAGGCAGCAGATATTACACTGATGCGTGGAGACCTTAATAGTGTAGCTGATGCGATTATTATGAGTCGCAAAACGATGCGCAATATTAAGCAAAACCTATTCTTTGCATTCTTCTACAACACAATCGGAATTCCTATTGCGGCAATTGGTTTATTAGCCCCTTGGGTTGCGGGGGCAGCGATGGCATTCAGTTCGGTGTCCGTTGTATTGAATGCATTGCGCTTGCAAAAAGTGAAATTGTAAAAGGAATGAAGCCATGCGGAAATTCTGCATGGCTTTTTTTAGTTTAGAGGGGGATTTAAGTGTAAAAATAGGTAACTGAAATTGTACACTAGACCTATGTGTTCAGATTGCCAAGATGCAAAATCTTATCTAGCTAAGCAAAAAAAGGATGTAATAATATGGGTTATGAGTTACGATAGGCCTTAAGATTATTCAATGATTGAAGCTGATAATGAGCAATATTTTGCATAGACTGATAACAACAGGGGAAAGTGGGGATTAGTTTGCTAAAAAAACCAAAGAAACTGCAACCAGGAGATAAAATTGCAACAGTAAGTCCTTCTTGGGGAGGGGCAGGTGATTCAGAACTTAGATGGCGTTATGACCAAGGGGTTAAAAGAGTAGAAAGTATTTTTGGCCTTGAGGTCCTCCCGATGCCGAATAGTTTGAAAGGTTCAGAGTACCTTTATGAACATCCACAGGCTCGTGCAGAAGATCTAATGACGGCATTTAAGGATAAGAGCATTAAAGGAATCTTTGCGAATATTGGTGGGGAAGAAAGTATTCGTTTACTTCCATATATTGATTTCAACATAATACGAAAAAACCCGAAAATATTCATGGGTTATTCTGATGTGACGATTACTCATCTGTTTTGCCATAAAGCAGGTATATCTTCTTTTTATGGTCCGGCGATTTTAACTGATTTCGCTGAAAACGTTGAGATGGATTCCTATACAATTGATATGTTGAAGCAGATACTTTTTTCTGATGATGTTATCGGTAAAATTAAACCCGCTCTAAAATGGACGAGTGAGCATTTGGAATGGCATGAAAGGAATAAGAATAGACGCCGGAAAATGCTACCAAATCATGGATATGAAGTGCTTCAAGGGTCGGGAGTTGTACAAGGAAGATTGATTGGTGGGTGTATCGAGGTACTAGAATTCGCGAAGGGTACAGAGATTTGGCCCGAACAGAAGCATTGGAAGGACAGCATTCTGTTCTTCGAAACATCGGAGGAAAAGCCCGAACCTAGTTTTATAAAATACTGGTTGCGTAATTATGCTGCACAAGGTATTCTTCAAATGGCAAATGGTATCGTTTTTGGGAAACCACAGGACGAAAAATATTATGAATCCTATAAAGAAGTTATTCTTCAGGTCATGAAAGAGTATGGCTTAGAGTATTTACCGATTCTCTATAATTTGAATTTCGGCCACACAGAACCAAAAATTGTTTTGCCCTACGGTGTGATGGCAAAGATCAATTGCGATAAGGGGACTTTTTCGATTTTGGAGAGCGGGGTAGAATGAGGTAAGTGGTACTATCATTGTTGGATAAAAGAGTTGCTGATCAATTTAATTTGATCGGTAACTCTTTTTTCATTAAAAGAGTTCGTTTCACTGTATTAATTCCAACAATTCATTCAATTAGGGTACAATAGTAAATAAGAGTTTGACTTTACGAGGATGAATTAGTGTGGGGACAGAGTATCTAATCTGGATTGGTAGTCTAGCCTTATATTTCGTGAAGATAAAAGAGGAATCCACGATATTATAGGTGGTACGTATGTTGCCACCGTTAAACAGGGCGAATAGTGGTGTGAAAATCGAATTGAAGGACGTGTTGATTATCAAAGCGATTATATTTGATTTTGATGGGACTTTAGCGAATACCTTACCCATTTGTTATTATGCTTTTCAGTGTGTCTTCAATGAGTTTGATAGTAGAGATATTTCCATAGAAGAAATAAAGGCAATGTTTGGCCCGTCAGAAACTGGGATTATTCGAGAGAACCTATCCAATAGTAATAAAGACGAAGCTATTGAGTTGTACTATGCAAAGTACTCTGAACGCCATAACCAATTAGTTACACCACATAAGGAAATTGTTGATCTAGTAAAGCACTTAAAAGAAGTAGGACTCAAAATTGGGATCTTTACTGGAAAGGCAAAAAGAAGTTTAGATATATCTTTGAAAGCTTTACAGATGGAGGGGCTGTTTGAAGTCATCATAACAGGGGATGATGTGAACAAACCAAAACCTGATCCAGAAGGGTTATTAAAAGCTTTATCTCTTTTAGGTGTCGAAAGCAGTGAGGCACTATTTATCGGAGATAGTGATGCAGACATAGATGCTGGCGTTCAAGCGAATGTACATACTGTAGGCGTTCAATGGTTACCTGATTATCATTCAATGGAATTTACGATTGAACCTGATGCTATCTTTAAAAGTGTAACAGAATTCATTGATTCTATGAAAATTGGTGTCACTAATGAGTACTAAATGGTTGGAATGGGCGAAGAGAATACAAGCAATATCTCAATCAGGATTAACCTTTTCAAAAGACATGTATGATATCGAGCGTTATGAAGAATTACGCATGATTAGTGCAGAAATCATGGAAGAACACACAGGGGTAGAAATGCAAAAAATCAAGGATTTATTTATGAATGAAACAGGTTATCAAACCCCTAAAGTCGATGTTCGTGGAGTAGTTTTTAAAGATAATACGATATTAATGGTAAAAGAAAATATGGATAATAGATGGTCTTTACCTGGTGGTTTTTGCGATATAGGGTTGTCGCCGTCTGAAAATATTATAAAGGAAATAAAAGAAGAATCTGGCTATGATGTAGTTCCTACGAAACTGCTTGCTTTGTTCGATAAAAATAAACATCCGCATCCTCCGCAACCGTATCATTATTATAAAGTTTTTATTCAGTGTGAAATTGTTGGAGGTATTCCAGCTACCGGAATCGAAACGAGTGGTATTCAGTTTTTCTCTGAAAACAATATACCAGATCTTTCTGAAGATAGAGTGATAGAATCACAAATAAAAACACTTTTTGAGTTTTCAAGGGACCCTGATAAAGAGACGTTGTTTGATTAAATAGGGGGATGGCAGGCTTGAAAATCAATAAAAAAAGGGTTAGTAAACTTTTAGAGATATCTTTTTTCACTGTTAGTGGAGTCTATTTACTAGTAGCAGGGTTAGGATTAATTATCATGATATTTTTTACTAATTCTTATTTTTCGCAATGAAGATGTGATTTATGCGGCTATTATTCTAATACTTTTTAGGAGAAAGAAAGAACTAGCTTTCGTTAACGGGGACTATAATTTTATAAATGAACAGATGAGCCCCTGTTATTATAATTCTTATACTGTTCATCAGAATAAACATCATCGTTTAATAAAGCTATAAAAAAAATGATTTATTGAACGACGGAAAGTGAGATTTAAATGAGAATAGTTGACGTTAAACCTTATGATGAACAATGGGTTTCAAACTTTGAAGAAGAGTCCCATAAATTGCATGAGATTTTCGGTTCTGAAATTATCGAGATACACCATATCGGCAGCACTTCTGTAATTGGACTGCTGGCAAAGCCCATTATAGATATAATGCCGGTAGTGAGGGACATTAATCGAATTGATGAATTTCACAAGGCAATGGTTGCCATTGGCTATGATCCAAAGGGGGAAAATGGTATACCCGAACGTCGATACTTCCAAAAAGGGGGAGATAATCGAACTCATCATGTTCATATTTATGAATCCGGGAATTCTGAAATTGAACGTCATCTTGCATTTCGGGATTACTTACGGGCACACCCAGATGTTGCTCAAAATTATGGGGATTTAAAAGAGAAGCTGTCTCAACGTTTTCCCTATGATATTGAATCATACATTAAAGGAAAAGAACAACTAGCATTGGAGATTGATAGAAAAGCGATAGCTTGGTATAGTTGATTATTTCACTTTGTTAATAATGACCAAGCATAAAGGTAGGCATGAAAATAATGAATTCCTCAGTAAAATATAAAATCAGAACGCTTTTAGGCTTCACTCTATTCATTATCATAGTGGGCTCTCTGTCATATCTTGCTGTCTACAAGCTTTCATTTTTACCAAATGGTTATGATATTGTTTCACAGCAAAAAGACAGTGTAATCGTAAAAAAATTTAATATAATTGGGTTAGAAAAGGATATCATTACCTTATCATTTTCTGAAAATAATTTGTGGAAAATTGAAGAATTGAACTATGGAATAAAGCGGCAGAAAGATTTTTGTTGGTTTCTATTTACTGCAAGTAGCATTTCGATTCTCATTCTTATTTTAAAATTGCGTAAGGGAGAGAAGTTTTGGAATGCAGTCTGGGGAAGTCGTATTTTTTTCGCTACACTGTTTCCGTTACTTATCCTCATGAACTCTTTGAATAGAATACAGGATTTTATTTCCTAAAGTCACTTACTATTTGAAAAAGCCAAATAGATTTATTTGGCTTTTTGTGAAGAACAACGATTTTCGAAGCTTTAATTACAATAAAATCGTTTATAACGATAATGATAATATGTAGACTAAAACAGAGCAGATTATTGATATGGATGAACAAATAAATGGTGAAGGGGAATACGCGATGAAAATTAACAAGCAAGAAATTAATGTTAACGGGGCGACCTATATAATTAGGTCTGCAATACATAAAGATGCTCGGGCTTTGTCTGAAATTAGATTACAGATTGATGAAGAAACTCAAAACCTTGACAGAGAAAAAGGTGAGGATTTCATAGATGTACAAGGTTTTGAACAATTAATCAAAGCAGACAGAGAAAATAAAAGGAACCTTTTTTTAGTTGCTGTAGTTCATGATAGGATTGTCGGTTTTTCAAGATGTGAAGGAAATCAATTGAAACGTTTTGCTCATAAAGTAGAATTTGGTGTCTGTGTTTTAAAAGATTATTGGGGCTATGGCATTGGCAAAAATCTTTTAAAAGAGTCCATCGCTTGGACTGACTCAAATGGAATTAAAAAAATAACCTTAAATGTTCTTGAAACAAATGAAAAAGCGATAAACCTTTATAAAAAGTTTGGTTTTAAAACCGAAGGCATTCTAGAAAATGACAAAGTCCTTTCCGACGGCCTATACTACAATACCTTAGTTATGGGAAGATTTAACGTATGATGACTTGTGCACAGTTCGTGTTTTAAAGTGAAAAATAGAATGAAACAACTTTACTGTTCAGGTGCACTAGTGAAAAAACGGTATGGCAACTGCCTGCCGTTTTTTTATGGAATTATTCAAGGCTTTTTAAAAACCTTCTAATAGGGCATCTCGTCTATTAATTAGGGAGGAGGGCTGAATATGGAAGAATTGATCGTTGGAGCGTTTGAAATAGAAGACAAGGAAGTACTAATGGATGAAATTATGAATCGGCATGGACAGGATATATTAAGGCTTGTTTATTCTTATGTCAGTAATAAAGAGGTAGCAGAGGATTTAACGCAGGATATCTTTATAAAATGTTATAAATCTCTTCATACATACAGTGGCAAATCAACGTTAAGAACATGGTTGTGGCGAATTGCTATTAATCATTGTAAGGACTTCCTAAAAAGCTGGTATAACAGGAATGTCATTATTACCGAAGATGAACCAACACATAATAGGACTACAAAAGAAATGATTGAAGAGGTCGTGATCCAGCAGGAAGAGGATGACCAATTAATCTCTGCAATCATGACACTGCCCATTAAATACCGAGAAGTGATTTATCTTTATTATTACGAGGAATTGCTAATCAAAGAAATCGCCTTGGTCACTGAAGTGGGCGGAAATACTGTTAAAACTAGACTTAGACGTGCTAAGGAACTTTTAAAAGAACGATTGGAGGAATAAGTAATGGATGATCGTTTAAAAGGGCTGAAAAAATCAATGGATGCTAGTACATTTAGCCAACTCAATTTTACCGAGCAACATCGCAAGGGAATTCGGGACAAAATCAGCAAAAGTGATGACAGTGAAGAAGACATCTTATTAGCAGTTATGCAACTGCTAGTTCATGAAAAAACGGGCTATGAATTGGTGAATTTCTTGCGCGGACGAGGAATTCGTAAATTTGAGGATAATGAAGGAAGCTTATATGCCTTGTTGCACAAGCTAGAACAGGATGGCAGTTTGCAATCCTGCTGGAATGAGTCGACTATTAAATATTATCAATTAAACAATAAAGGTAGGAAGTTATTACGAAAAACAGAGAAACAGTCTACAACTAAACGGTTTACTCGGAAAGGTTTAGTGGAGGGGTGACAAACGAGTGGGAAAAAGAAGACTATCATTTTTAAACGAAGTTAGGGATCAAATTAAATCCAGAGAGGCGAAGGATTTTGTAGAGATAGAATTAGATTATCACATAAAAGAAGCGAAGAGACACTTGTTAACGAAAGGGAGAGATGAGACAGAGGCAGAAGAAAAAGCTGTCGGGCAAATGGGGAGTCCGGTAATGCTTGGTCAACAGCTGAACAAGCTTCATCGGCCAAAGGTGGATTGGCTGACTGTCGTTTTATTGATAACCACTATGGGGATAGGGTTTTTGCCACTGTTTTCTCTTGGTTATATGAATAATGGACATTTTGCAATTTATAAGATCATCTTTGTCCTTCTCGGTGCTGGGGTAGCTTTAGGGTTAATGTTGATTAACTATAGGGAATTGGAAAAGTTAGGATGGTTGTTTTACACAATAGGAGTGCTTGTCCTCATAATGATAAAAGCTCTTTCTAAAGGCTTTGTATTTGGGACATCTGTAGTAGAGATTGGTCCAGTAACAATTGAAAGCGTAATGTCTATTCCGTTCTTTTTCATTGCATGGGCATCCTTTATCAATAACAAAAGGTTGAAAATTTGGCATTTGGGCATGTTGTTTGTCCTTTCTTTTTATTTACTCTTTACGATACCTAGTACTTCAACTGCCTATATATACACTGTCATGGTGTTTGCGATGGTTTGGTGGAGCAAATATAGTAGGAAAACTATTCTCGTAATTACGATACTAACGTCTAGTTCATTCATTATTTCTGGCTTAATCCTTTGGCCGTTATTAGCATTTTATCAGAAACTAAGGTTACTGGAATTTATCAATCCAGAAAAATATCCAACTGCTACGACATTGTACATTAAAGAGCGAATGTCCCAAGCAGGATGGTTTGGTAATTCAATGAATAAAGAGACCATAGTAGATGCTCACACCAATTTTGTTTTTGTGAGTTTTACTTATCATTATGGTTGGCTTTTTGGAATTGCACTTGTTGTACTTCTTTCGCTGTTTGCAAGTAGGATAGTGGTTGTCTTGCGTAAAATCAAGGATCCATATGGGAAACTTCTACTGATTGGTGCGATTGCTCTTTATACAATCCAGTTTGTTAGCAATATTGGAATGTCACTCGGATACTTTCCGATGATCTCTATGTCATTGCCATTCATCAGTTATGGATTAATGCCAATTCTATTGAATGCCTTTTTAATTGGGGTCGTATTAAGTGTCTATCGAAGGAAAGATTTGACGTCGAGTCGTTTTAGTCATATTGAAAGTGGGGAAATTTAGTTATATGTAAACTAGTTCGATAAGATAAAAGGCAAGCTTCTAAAACTTGAACGATAGCTCGAATAGTAGACACGTTTTATAAAAGTGACCTATTATTCGAGTTTTGCGTTCCACTATTTAGTGCAAAATGAATAGCTTTAAGACTGCGCCCCTAACTCACGAGAACGCGCCTCCGCTTTTCCGATACATTGCGCAATCGTTTCTTTGAACATTCCGTTCTCCAACGCATTCAATCCAGCTTCCGTAGTTCCACCTGGGCTCGTCACGTTTTTCCGTAATTCCACGGGCTCTGTACCTGTTTCTTTCAACATTGCCGCTGCGCCTTCAAGCGTTTGGATGATAAGCGCGCGCGCAATGTCTTTTGAAAGACCTTTACCGATCGCTGCTTCCTCAAGTGCTTCTGCTAAATAATAGACATATGCAGGGCCGCTACCGGAAAGAGCAGTGACGGCATGTAAGTCATCTTCTTCTACTTCTTTCACCATTCCGATTGACTCTAAGAGACCGAGGATATGTTTTTTCAACTCCTCGCTAATCGCATGATTCCACGCGATACCACTGGCAGATTTTCCGATTGTAGCGGAGGTATTTGGCATGGAGCGTGCGATAGGTCTTGCACCAAGACCATTTTCGATTGTCTGAATTGAAACGCCTGCAATAACCGACAAAACCGCTGTTTTATCGTCCAAATAAGGAAGTGCATCCGCCATCGCCTGATGGATATCTTTTGGTTTCGTCGCAAGAACGACGAGATCTGCATTTTTCAGCGCCTCTTTTTCCTTGCAGACAATGGATACACCATATTTATTGTGTAATGAAATTAGCCTTTCATCATCAGATCTATTCATAACAAAAACATTATGAGGTACCACTGCACCTTGTTCCACAATTCCTGCAATAACAGCTTCTGCCATAGAACCGGCACCTATAAATACAATCGTTTTCATTCAAATTACCCCTTTCATTCCATTAATAAAAACGTACGCACCTAGGCGCTGAAATCTGGACAATAAAAAAATGCGCTCTCGTCCCTACTAAATAAGGACGAAAACACATGTTTCCGCGGTACCACCTAAATTTACCGGCATAACACCGATACATCTCGTTCTTTCTTAACGCGAAAGGCACGCCTGTGTTTCCACAGCAGCTCAGAAGGAGGTTCGAAGCGGGAGAGGGGATGTGGCTTTCAGCCGGTGACCACATTTTCTGTTCTCCATTGCCGCAACTACTTGTCTTCGTCAACGCCTATATGTACTTGAATTAGACCGATTATTGCACGTCGTCTAAAAAAAGTCAACTATCTAATTTTTATCGAGTTATCGTTAGGTCATTTTCAAGATAAAGTAAATCGCAATCATAATCGCAATAACTATCCCTACGGCAATCGATACTTTCACGGCACTCACAGGGGATTTCCCGCTTACTTTGCCAGTTTGTCCATTGACGAGGAAGCGATAGACCTTATTGTTGAACTGGAATGATGAAATCCATAAAGGCAATAGAATGTGTTTGTAGGTAATGCTGTCATAGTCGGTGGAGACACTGACTATATTAACAACATCGCCATGAACTCTGCCGTGTATACCACTTGTAATTCCATCGTCTATGACAACTTTGGCATCATTCCATCCATCCTTCAATGGAATTGAATACTTTTCTGCCAAAAATCCAGATAAATAGTCCATTTTATAATCAACAAGTCCATTTAGATGAAAAGGTTCCACTTTATCAATCAATCCACTGGCCACATTACGTGAAGCTTTCACCAATACATCATCGAAGAACTTGCTATAATGACCATGTTCTGTACGCCACCTGATTTTTCTCACTTGTTCTGTTACTTGTTTGGGTTTGCCATCTTCAATTACAGTCCGTGTTTTTGTAACATAATAATACGTACCAATTTGTACGACGTAGGATGAATTCGTCTGAGAATCGAACGTCCAGTAAGGAATATAAGCACCAGCCAAATGGTCTAATTTATACGATTGGATCAGCTTGGAAGGAGCAAAATATTTCTTTTTCATCCACACCTTGAATTTTTCGACCGCTACGTCTTTTGTAATTTGAAAGGGGAGGACCAAAGCTGGTTTGATACCTGCGTGGTTTTCCGTTACCGCAATATGCGACGATCCACAAAACGAGCAAAAATCTGCTACCTTATCTTTATCTAAAAGGGTTTCGGCACCACAATTTCCACATTTGAAAACTCGCTTTTCATCATCCCAACTGTGGTCTTCTTTTTCTAGTGCCTGTAAGAAATCAAGTTCAATCGTGTTTTCTCGCGATGTCGTGATTTCTTTTTCACTCCCACAAAATGGGCATTTAAGTGTTCCACTTGAAGGGTCAAAAACTGTATTACCACCGCAGGAAGAGCATTTATTCACTTCCGTTTGTTCAACTATCATCGCTTCCACACGCTCATTGTTTTCTAAACTGGACACTCGAACACCTCTCTATCCATCACTGTTGCAGATTGTCGCCACAGTCCCCACAAAACTTTGTATTCGGGGCATTTACCTTGCCACATTTCGCACATGTTTTTTCGGTCACTTTTTTTGCGCCACATTCCCCGCAGAATTTTGCATCTTCATTTATTGCCGCCTGACAGCTAATGCATGGCACTTTTTGCTTTTGTACAGTTTCCCCACATTCGCCGCAAAACTTTGCGTTCGTATTAATGAGTGCCTGACAATGAGGGCAAGTCATTTTTTCTGGTTTCGGTGCTGAAGGCGAATTAGTTTGTTGATGGTTGCCTTGGAGAGCGTTTGCCATCACACTGCCAATCGCAGCCCCTGCACCAATGCCTGCACCTGCACCTGCTAATCCGCCGCCTTCATTTTGCGCCGCATCTCTAATTGCTTCTGCCGCCTGGTATTGCTGATACTGATTCATGTTACCAATAACACCCATTGCAGTTTTTCGATCCAATACTTTTTCCACTTCTTCAGGGAGTGATAAGTTTTCAATATACAACGAAGTGATTTCAAATCCGAATGTACTGAATCGTTGCTTCATCTTCTCTTTGCCTTTTTCACTTAATTCGTCGTAGTTCATCGCTAGATCTAGAGCAGCAATATTCGATTCAGCAAACAGATCTGTAAGTCCCGACAGCACCATTTTTTTCAACTGACCCTCAATGCTGCTGGTGTCATAGGATGCGCTCGTGCCAAACAGTTCTTTTAAGAAAACAACAGGTTCGGATACGCGATATGAGTATATGCCATAGCCACGTAATCGAATGACGCCAAATTCCGAATCGCGCATCATGATTGGATTCGAAGTGCCCCATTTCTGGTTGATGAACTGCTTCGTATTCACAAAATAGACTTCCGCTTTGAAAGGGGAGTCGAATCCAAACTTCCACGACTTTAATTTCGTTAAGATGGGCATGTTTTGTGTGTATAATAGATGACGTCCTGGCCCAAATACATCCGCAATTTCACCTTCATTGACGAAAATGGCAACTTGTGACTCCCTAACGGTTAATTCTGCACCCATTTTTATTTCGTTGTTTTGGACGGGGAAGCGGTAAACCATTGTACTTGCGTTTTGGTCCGTCCATTCAATGACTTCAATAAATTGACTTTTGAAAAATCCGAATAATCCCATGCTTAAGCCCTCCTAGTAATTCTATATCGTCGTAAATAACTGTTAAAATAGATACTTTGATTATACCATTTTAAAACTTCATGGTAGAGAATTGATTCAAAAGATGACGCTTGCTACTAAAAAAGGTACAATGGACTGAATACTCATTCATATTAATAAAGGGGATTTTACATATGATACAGAAAATTGTTATACCAACACCATTCGCAGTTGGCGATGTAAATGCATTTCTGATAAAAGGAGATACATTGTCACTCGTTGATGCGGGGCCGAAAACCCCTGAAGCATTTGAAGCATTGCAACAGGGCATCAAGGAAGCTGGGTATGCATTCAACGATATTGAACAAGTCATTTTGACACACCATCATCCTGATCATGCTGGCTGGATTGACGCGTTTGATAACGCTAAAGTTCTTGGTCATGTGTATAACGATTTATGGCTCAAACGGGATGAAGCTTTTTTCCGCTATCATGATGCGTTTTATCTCGATTGTCTTATCGAAGAAGGAGTGCCTGAGCAGTACCTTGGTTGGGTTAAGAAGATGAAACGATCCACTGCACTTATGGGGGAACGTCCACTGGACAGTATGCTTGCCGAGGGTGATGCGCTTCCGGGGCATCCTGGCTGGACAGTTATGGAAACACCTGGCCACGCTCAAAGCCACATCGTCTTATGGGATGAAGAGAATAGAACAATGATTGGTGGAGACTTAGTGCTTGAAAAAGTGTCTTCAAACCCGCTTATTGAACCACCACTTAATCCTGCACAGGGACGGCCGCATTCTCTATTGCAATATAACGAATCGTTGAAACGTATACTGACATTGCCTGTAGACATTATTTATACTGGGCATGGCAATGAAGTACGGAATGCTCACGAACTTATTGAAAGTCGACTAGTGAAACAGCGCGAACGTGCGTTAAAGGTACTTGCTATGATGAACGATGGCTCAAGGACAATTTTCGAATTAACCCGAGAACTGTTCCCGGCTGTCTATGAAAAAGAACTGGGTCTTACACTCTCTGAAACGATTGGGCAAACTGATTACCTTGTCAATGAAGGGCTAGCTCGCGAAACAAGGGATGAAGGCGGCGTCCTGCATTATGAACAAGCATAAATCGATACTCATAACAGGTGCGACTAGCGGGGTTGGGTACGCACTGACTAAACGGCTGTTGGCAGTAGGTTACGAGGTGTGGGCGACAGGTAGGGCACTTGCCGTTTTAGAGGAGTTGCAACGTGAAGGTGCGAATACGATACCTGCGGATTTTTCGAAAAAAGAAGATGTTGAGCAATTGATGGCAAAAATTGGTTCACCCGATGTCGTCATCTTTTCGGCGGGCGTTGGTTCATTCGATTTCGCTCACGAAACGTCTGATGAAGCAATTCAAAGCATGATGACAGTCAACGTAATCGCACCCATGCAGCTGACTAAACTTCTGTTGCCGAGCATGATGGAACGCCGCAGCGGACATTTGATTTTTCTAGGTTCACAAGCCGGAAAAGTGGCAACACCCAAGGCTTCTATTTATGCTGCGTCTAAGCATGCGATTATCGGCTATACGAACGCGCTTCGTATGGAAGTGGCTCCATTCGATATCCATGTGACAACTATTAACCCAGGTCCGATTGACACACCCTTTCTGGATCTCGCGGATGAAACAGGTACTTATCGCACATCACTTGGCAGGCATTTATTGACTGTGGAAACCGTGGTCGATGCGGTGTTTAAAACAGTAGGGAAACCAGTTCGCGATGTGAATTTACCTTGGTATATGGGTGTCACGAGTAAACTCCACGCAGTCGCTCCGACGCTTGTCGAACGGTTGGGGCGGAAGTATTTTATGAAGAAATAATAGGAATAAGCATTTTGCGAAAGCCGGCGTAATTGCCGGCTTTTTACCTTGAAAAACATATTTTTTGAAGAAAAATTTTCTGAAGCAACAAAGGATCGTGAACAACTTTAGAAGTTGTTAGAGTATCTACGAGGAAATTACATTATTTACGTTATAGACTTAATTCGGATCACTCGAAGTACGCAGAATTTATTTGAATTGATTGATTTAATACGAGGGAAAATGCAAGATTAAATCACTCAAGGATACAGGGCTAAATTTATTAGAAAATAATCCATACAGCCCAATTCCATTAAAGAACCGGATAATAGAATAGCAAGGGAATTTGACATGTCACCTTTAGGTGCCCTATAATAAATAAGACAACAAAAGGTGTCGTAATTATTATGAAGTTTAATCAGTGACGTTATAGGAAATATTAATGAAAAGGCGGGGCTGATTTTGAACGAAAAAAGTCAAGTGAGGGATGTTTATGACGCTGTTGCCGATCCAACAAGGCGAAAGTTAATTCAAATGTTGGCGGATGTTGAAGAATTACCCCTACATGAGATAACCGTTCATTTTCAAATGGGGCGTACAGCAGTATCTAAGCATTTATCGATCCTTAAAGAGGCGAATCTAGTAATTGCTCGAAAGGTCGGTAGGGAAACAAGATATCGGCTGAATGCAACCCCGTTGAAAGAAGTTCAAGATTGGGTATCCTTTTACGAAGGATTCTGGAATGAAAGAATTGCTAAATTAAATCTTTTATTGGAGGAGAAAAAATGAAATCAGATGTATCATTAGATTATCAATTTACAAGTTCTATCGAGCAGGTGTGGAATGCTTTAACGGATTCGGACACACTTGCGAAATGGATATGGGATAATGATTTTAAACCAGTCGTTGGACATAAATTCCAGTTTCGGACAGAGCCTAACGAATGGTGGGATGGCATTGTAGATAGCGAGGTGCTCGAAGTGGACGAGCCTCATAAATTATCTTACACTTGGCTAAGTGCCGGAGAAAGCACTACTGTTACATGGACTTTGAAAGAAGGTTCAGATGGAACTGTCCATCTACATTTCGATCAAACTGGATTTAGTGAAGCAACAAAAGCACAACCAGGAGCCATCGAGGGAGCTACATATGCTTGGACGCAAATGGGTGAGCAACTCAAAAAAGTATTAGCAGAACTGTAAAAATGATTTCTTCATCCTTTATGATGTCTGCTTTTCAGGACTAACTTTATTATAAAAATAATCCATTCTTCAACAATATGGCGCTTTTCCGGAACATGGAAAGCGTCATTTTTAATGGAAGTAAGGATTAAGTAATCTAACAATTTTTGTTTGAATTATAATTTAGCAAACGTGGCAAGACTAAATTTAGAGAATGGAGAGGACAATACTGTGAAAATAAATCAATTAATTGCGAACAATATTAACAACTTAGATGCAACACTACCAGTAGATAAATCGTTAGGAATTGCTGGTTTGTCTGGATCTGGCAAAACAACTTTTTGTCAAACAATTGGTGAAGAATCCAAGAAGCGTCTCGTTTCCTTATTGCCAAAGTCTGAATATCAGTATTTATTTCCCCGTATTATGGAAACCAATTTCAGTGCCATCAAGATGGAAGAAATGCCTTTAGTCCTTTTTCTCGGAAAATCAGCGATTTCTTCCAATCCACGTTCTACAATAGGTACACATACAGGCGTATTTAAAGACATTCGTGTTACCCTTGCTGAAAAATTTGAACTGTCTCCAGAAGTTTTTTCATTTAATAATGAGCTAGGCTGGTGTCCAGGTTGTAAAGGTCGCGGAACTACTAAAAATGTCGAATGTAAAAAGTGTGAGGGCAGGCGCTATAATCCTGAAGTTGAGCAATATAAGATAGATTTATTGGAGCAACCACAGAGCATTTCTGATATCAACAACTTAAGCATTGAATCAATTCTTTCTCTCGGAGAAGAATTACATATTAGTGAAGCGAAACAACATATTCTTAAAAATATTATCAATATGAATATTGGTTACTTAACTTTAAATCGCATTATGGGTACATTGTCAGGTGGAGAATTAACACGACTTTACTTGGCAGAATTCATGGCAACAAGTGAAAATACGGTAATTATAATTGATGAAATCTCCGTGGGTCTTGATCACCAAACACTATTGAAAATTTTAGCAGAGATTAAGCAATTGGGGTATAAGAATCAAATTTGGCTCATTGACCATTCTGACACGGTGCTCGATACAACGGATCAGCAATTGTTCTTTGGGCCTGGTAGTGGTAAATATGGCGGGAAAATTGTTGAAGAATCCCCACGTCCAAAACCAATCTCTTCGGAACGAAATCAAGCAATGCCAACGGAGTACTTTCAGTTTCATGATCTTTACTGTCGTAATATTCAAATGGCTGAAATTCAGATTCCCCAAAATAGACTTATAACCTTTACGGGTGAGTCTGGATGTGGTAAATCTACACTTGTCAATGAGTGTATGGCCAAAGATTTTCTGAAGCGATATCCAAAAGATAAATTGGTAATGGTGGGGCAAAATCGCAACCAATCGATTACCAGTCGGTCAACAGTTGCGACTTTTCTTGATATTAAAAGGAAACTCAAAAAATATAGTGAAGAAATTGATGATATTTTTCAGCGCTCGATTGAAGACATTATTGATGAACTGCCGAATGAAGACATCGCTTATAAACGCCTGAGCCTATTAATTAAACTTGGACTTGGTTATTTGACGTTGGAAAGAAAAACACAGTCTTTATCGAATGGTGAATTTCAATGTGTCCATTTAGTTTCTGAGCTGTTTGCCAACTCGAGAAACCCCCATACGCTTTTTATTTTCGACGAGCCTTCAAAAGGGTTATCACAAAATATTTTAAATCAATTCATTGATAGTATTAGGATCATTCTGCAGGATGAATCTGTCTCAATAATTATGATTGAACATAACTCTTATATGATGGAAAGCTCTGATTTTATCGTTGATTTTGGTAAAAGACAGCTTGCACCTGTTCAACACCTTGATATTGTGAGTCATGATGATTATTATCGTCAACAAAACAGGACGGATAGAGTTACTCCGTTGCAAATTTCTTCAACCATCCATCAACAAAATGGCGTAAACTACTTAAAAGAAAATCAAATTGCCTATTTTAAAAATGCAGAAAACGTCTATAAGGGCGGTATCTTAAAAAGCTTATCATCAATGGCACGGTTGATTTATGGTGAATACGAATCCGAAACAATTGCACCCGTAATCGCCATTGATTTGGAACGACATTTGTATAGTCAATATAGTTTTCTCTATGAAATGGGTGGATTGATCAACCATATTGTAGCAGCTCATCCGACCAATAAAAATACGCAGCGCTTCGATTTCTATAATCAAGACAATCATTGTCCAAGTTGCTCGGGCCGCCGAGTGATTGAAAAGTTTGATATAGATGTTGTGATTCAAGACAAAAACGCTCCGTTCTGGGATGGCCTATTGCATCCAGATGTGATGGAGGTATTAAAACATTATCAATATTCAAGATTGGAATTCATTTTTGATGAAATTAAGAATGAACTCGGTCACGATATGAGTAAAAGTTATAATGAAATGACAAAAGAAGAAAAGCATACCTTTTTATATGGGTATTTAGAAAAGTCGTTTTATGATAAAGCAGCTAAGGCACAGAGAACATGGCAAGGCTTCAATAGTATAATTGGGATGTATATGTTTATTTCGAAATCGATTATTAAAGAGCATATGAAAGCATCCAAAGAGATAATATCATGTCCGATTTGCGAAGGGTCTGTGTTAAACCATCATAATCAACTCAAGTTTGGAAATACGGATATTCGTGAGATTATAAACCAGCCGATTGATCAAGCATTGAAAACGGTAGGAGCGTTACCTGAACTGATAAAATTGAAATCTATTGTCGGCGGAGATATGACTTTGACTGAAGATGTCTCTTTACTGCCTAGGGAAACACAAGTCGCGCTGAAAGTATTTGAATTGGAAATGGCAAGCTTTGCTGGTTATGAAGTGGTGTTACAAAATGCCTTACCATTCTGGGATAAAATTAGCAGCAATATCGAATCCATCAGCACGAATAACCAGGTTACGATCTGCGATTTTGATAAGATCACTGAGACCAGAGAAACGATCATTGATAAGTATTTCACCAATGGAAAATATAAAAAGCTTGTCTATGTCTATGAAGCCTTTGGATATAAAAAAATTGTAACCCAAATTAATAAAATTAAAAAAAGTCATCCATGTCCATTCTGTAAAGGAAAGAAAGTCATTACAGAAGATAATCTCCATGATGGCGTATATAAATTAACGATCCCATGTGTGAGTTGTAATGAAAGTGGCATCACTGAAGAAGGACTTCAGGAAGTTGTCGAAGGTATAGCAGTTGAAACATGGCTTACTGGTAAAGTAAGTGATGTTGTTGAGAAAAACCTATATACTGAGGCCGTTGCAGATATTCCAATCTTCAATCGTATACGTGAGTTAAATAAACGTGATTTGATGGCGGTTTATCAATGCTTGGCTTAAAAGAATATTAAAAGTTTCAATCTAGATAGATGAAAGAACTTCATTAAAGCCCAATTTCTCTATTTTAATTTTCAGAGAAATTGGGCTTTTTAATTTATACTTTCCTTAACGTTGATAATCCATATTTTACTGCCAGAACCTCTAAAAATATAATTAACGGTTGCTTTAGATTATTTTGAATAGTGTATATACACCCGATAAACGAAACCTCGCTAGTGCATATAAAAATACAACGCTCGCTACTAGTTTGTTCTCCACTTATAAAACACTCCCGTATAAGTATTACTGACATCAACTAAGGAGGAGGGATAGCTTGAAATGATGAAGAAACATCGCAACCGATAATACTATTGATATATGTACTAGCGAGGTGTATGATTATTAAAAATATTAGGGGTTGTCTAATTATGAAGTTGCCTTCGTTTCAGCAAGCTGTTGGATTTAGTGTTGGTGATGCCCTATCCTTGTTCTTGTTAAGAACTATTCTTGAACGAGAAAATTATTCAAAAGCACTCTATGAACACTTCAACTTGGATTTCCCAGGACGTTCCATTTCCTATGAATATGTCGCACGTACTACCACCGCTTTAGAAAATAATGGTTTTCTTTTTTCCCGAACAGAAGGCCGCAAAAAGGTCTTTCAAATTACTGAAAAAGGAAAAGCTCGTCTTCTGGAATACGAAACTATTTATGCACTTCGCTTTAGTGAAGTTTCGACTGTTATAGATAGGTTCTATTACTTTTTAACTAAAAATGGATCGCTACCACAATCCTCGATTGAGCCACTACACGCAGACTTTAGATTATTTATATCAAAATTGCTATCTGTAAAGGATGTTGTACGATTTATGGCTCTGCGACTTAGCTTAAATCGTCAATCTTTTCATATGGCCGAGGTTCAAGAGCAATTGAATAGTTTGTTTGGTTGGTCTCCATCTAATGGCTATTTGTACAATATAGCACGTGAAATGGAAGAAACAAATTTATTGGTTGGTTTCTGGCCAGATGAAAGAAGAACTATTCGTAAATTATATAAAACGGATGAAAGTGAGCAATTCTACATAATCGTATCAGCTTCATTGACTGAACGAATCATCCAAGTTCGTAGATACTTACATTACGTTTTAAAAACGGTATGAATTACACATCTATTTAGCATATTTGTAATTGAAATAAACACAAGTAGTGTAGTTTTATGATAAAGTACTAGTAAGATATATCGGAAAATTCAATCTCGGGAAGGGTGTTTAATTTGAGTAATGTAGATTTGAAAGCACGGTCACCGTGGTCAACCTTAAATCAAGTTCAAAGTGTAAGTCTATCTCCACCTGAAGTGCAATCCATTAACGGTGAAATAAGCATACCAGGGAGTAAAAGTCTTACGAATAGAGCGTTGATACTAGCAGCTTTAGCTAACGGAACTTCAACATTATCCGGAATCTTAAAAAGTGATGATTCATATTGGTGTATCGATGTACTCAATAGCCTTGGCATCAAGACCGAACTAGAAGGGGATACGATTACCGTTCATGGCAATAATGCAGTTTGGCCAAATGAAAATGCAGACTTATACATTGGGGCTGCAGGCACGATTGCTCGTTTTCTTCCTGGTGCATTAGCAGTTGCGAAAAACGGAAATTGGGTTATTGAGGCAAGTAACAGTATGAGTGAACGGCCAGTAAAACCTTTAATAGACGTACTTACCGCAATGGGAGCAAAGATCGACTATCTGGATAAAGATGGTTATTTCCCTCTCCGTATAATAGCAAATGAACTCACGGGAGGTTCAGTTAGTATTTCTGGAAAGATTTCAAGTCAATTTATAAGTGGCGTGCTACTGGCAAGTCCGTATGCAAAAAAAGCTGTAACTGTAACGATCCCTGATCACATTGTTCAGCCAGACTACGTTGAAATAACACTAAATCTAATGGAGAAATTCGGAGTACAAGCCCAATTTACTGAAGACCTTAGGGAAATTGTTATTCCTCAATCAGAATACAAGAGCTGTGATCTCGATTTAGAAGCAGATGCTTCAACTGCAAGTTATTTTTTAGCCTTAGCAGCTATTACGAATGGTCGCATTAAGATTACCAATCTTTCACCCGAAAACAGTCAACCTGATATTAATATGATTAATGTCTATGAAAAAATGGGGTGCACTGTTACTAGAGGAGAAGGCTTTATTGAGTTAGTTGGAACACCTACGTTGAAGGGCGGGTTTGAGATTAGCATGCTCGATATGTCAGATCAGACGTTGACATTAGCCGCAATCGCTCCATTTGCAACGGGTCCGATTACTATACGAGATGTGGAACATATTCGCTATCATGAATCCGACCGAATTAGCGCTATTTGTACAGAATTACAAAAGTTAGGCATTAAAGTCGAAGAGTATAAAGACGGGTTAACCGTTTACCCAGGAACACCACAAACTGCAACATTGGATTCCTATGACGATCATCGAGTGGCAATGTCATTAGCATTGATTGGCGCAAAGGTTCCAGGGGTATTCATTAATGATCCAGGGTGTGTGTCAAAGACTTGTCCAACTTTTTTTGACTTACTGCAGCAATTAGGTGTGAATGTTGAGTATTCAAATTGATTGGTTGAATAAGGGCTTTTGATCAAGAGAGTATTCATGCAATCGAGAAAAGCATTGCTACGAACAGGGAATTAACCAGTTGAAAACAAATAGGAGATAATGAAAATAATATGATTAAAGGATTATACGAAGCCCATTTACCCGTAAGTGACCTAGAACGCTCAATTAAATTTTATGAAAGTTTAGGATTAGAATTTGACCATAGAATAGAGGCTCGAGTAGCATTCCTTTGGATAGAAAAAGACAAAAGTTGGTTAGGTTTATGGCAAACAGACAAAGTAAATCTCGACTATCACCCATCAATCCGACATATTGCTTTCCATGTAGAACTAGAAGATTTACGGAATTCGCGAAAATGGCTTGCAGAAAGAAATATCGAGGCTAAAAAAGCGTTTGGTTTTGAACCAATCGAACCATTCGTTATGCTTAACGAGAGATATGGCCATGCCAAAATACATTTTAATGATCCAGATGGAAACAGTTTAGAATTTATCTGTAAAGTTGAGAAAAACAATCCTAACGTAACCAGTAATATGTATTTGAGCGATTGGGAGAAAGCTAATTTCACTCCTAAATAAAAACAGTCCATTCTTAATCAAACAGTCCATCATTTTTATCCTAAAGGGGTAGCATTCAGCAAATCCAAATTAATAATTTGGATTTCTTAGTGTTGTCAGTGAGAAATAAACCTTTATTTACTTCTTAAAAGCATCAGATGGTATTAAATGAAAATGAATTGTCTACAAGGAGCGTTATTTAATGAACGAACAATCAAAGATTGATGAAATATGCATTGGCCTACAGGATAAAGGCATAATTAATCTCAATAAACAAAGAATTACTAAAATGAAGAGTGGAACGACTGATGGCCTTGTCTATAGCGTTTCGGAACATAACGTACCCAAATATGTGCTTAAATTGGATCATCCACAACAAATCAATTTTGCTAGTCGTTTTTTTCATACGTATCAAAATGTTCGTCTACTTCCTAAACTCTATTATACAGATCCTGAAAAAAAGTTTATTCTGTATGCGTATATAGAAGGTACTACTCATTATAATCGTGGTTCAAAAATAGAATGGATGACCCTTTTGGTAAATGAACTATTTAATCACTACGTCAAATACGATCAGAATGCCAGCTGGGGAAGACTAGATGGAATACCACAACAAACTTGGTATGATTTCAATAGAAGTAGTTTGGAATCAGCGCGTACAAATATAAGGGATTTATTGCCGAATGAAGATTATTTTAAGGTGGAATCAATAGTTGAACGAATAGCTTCGGTTGAAAAACAGGAAACTAAATACTTGCTTCACGGGGATACCGGAGTTCACAATCTTGTGTTTCAAAATAACACACTTAGCGGAATTATAGATCCATCACCTATGGTAGGTCCTATAATCTACGACTTTACCTATGCATTTTGTTCATCATCTGATGACTTGAATATAGAAACATTGCTTTCAACATTCTCATTACTTAAACAAGTGCCTATAGAGGAAACAAGACTTATAGAAGAAGTTATTTTCCAACTTTATACGCGGATCGGAATTTGTATTAGGGTCCATCCGCATGATTTAGAGGGCTATCTTAAAGCTTGGGAATACTCGAAACAACTGAGCTAGCAAGTGCTTTACAGATAAATAGAAAGCGTCACAAAGGGCAGCTCCATAAGTCGGAATTTCAACGACTTATGGGGCTGCCCTGATTTAATCTCTAAATATACTCCCCAAAACCTTCCGATTTCCACGAATGAATTGCATGACGTTCCTTCTCGAAGACCTTTTCCAAGTAAATCATTGTCGTTTCAATCTTCTCGTGTCCAAGGGATCGCATGATGTCGTAATTAACATGAATTTAATGTATGCCCAAAAAAGCCCTGAGTCCTTGGTATGTATAGGTTTCAAGGTTTTTTTATCATATCCGATTCACTTTGAAAGTGCGATTAACGCAATGCATTAACTGTTATATTCCTAGAAGTACCAGAAGCTGAAGATGCAACTTGAAAAACCATCTTACCAGTTTATCTATCATTCGGATTTTTATACCAATCTAATCATTTATAGTAAGCATATTCTTTTTCGACATTAACCAAAAAATCCAAGTCATCGTAAATTTTTAGAAGCAGTCGGGCTTGCTGGATACAAGTGGTTGCGTTGGTTCTTCCTAACTTATTATTGCAAATGGAAATTCTAGCAAAACAAACCGCAAGTGATTGGTATGACATCGATTTTTTATGCTTTTGAATAATTATAGTTAACATTTCTAACGCTTTTAAAAAGTCTCCCTCTTTAATAAGTAATAATGTGAGATTAATTTTAAATGAAATTATTAATTTTTGTGAATTCTGAAATCCATCATAAAGTTCAAGTCTTTCAATAATACGAGAAGAAATTGCAATTGCAGTATCATTTGGAAAGAAATATAAAATTGTATTAATTAGAAGAATATCACTTAAATACCATTGATTAAGTTTTGAAAGCCTATTCCAAACTGGTTCAACAATTATACGAACGATATTAATATCATTCTTAATATTAAGGGATATTAGTGCTTCACATATAAGTTTAATATCCAGTAATAAAATGTTTTGGTGTTTTTTTAAAGCATTATTAATTTCTATTTTTATCTTTTCCAATGCAGTTACATCATTATAGGGTAATGAAAAGAAGTTATTGATTATTTGCTGAACCTGTCCATGTTTGAAATCATTATTAATAAATCTTACTTCTTCCAAAGTCATATCTAATCTATCCAGAAAATTTATATAGGCAATAGAATGAACATCTGATAGTTCAGCTTCAAACTTAGAATATGATGACTGGGAGAGGATGTCTTTAGCAACATACTTTTGTGTATACCCTTTATTTATCCTTATTTTTTTTATTGTATTTCCATTCAGCAAACTATTTCACCTCAACAATATTCTTTTTTGAATATTATTTAGCTATTTAATATTCTTACTTTACTATAGATTCAGGGGGTGCACAATGGAATTTATACTAGTTTTGTTAGATATATGGATTATTGGAGGTGGTTAAAAGAATTGACCGGTAAACCAAAATAAATTAAATTTAGAAAGCAGGGTGCAAATTTCATGCGTAAAAAAATAATTTCTTTATTCGTAATACTTATTGTATCTCTTAATTTGGTATCCCAAAGTGCATATGCTAATAGCGATGGAGAAATATTAACACCTATTAGCAGTGAAGAAACATTAACACCTAGTGCTGTTATTAATCCTGGTTCTGCTGCGGTTGGCGTCACGTTAAAAACAAATCAATTTGTTGCTGTATCGGATAGTATAAAGATTATTGACGGAACAGGAAATGTGTACATGCAAGCAGAAAATGGAGCTGTTACAGTAGGTATTTATTACGTTTATGCTGGTGGTCCTGATAAATTACTTAAAGAATATGTAGTTCTACCAGGAAAAACTTTAAATACTACCATAAAAGACATGGTACCAGCAACTTATGTAATTAAAGTATATAGAGGAAACCCGGATATCACTAATACTTCGGCTTTTGGTTATCTTGCAGACTAATAATGAAAATAAAATTTACTCGCTTGATTTAGTGAGTACTGAATATGCCAAAAAGGGGAATGGAAAATATGTATAAAAAGAAAATCATGTTATCTCTAGCATTAGCAGTATCTTTTTTAGCAACGAATCAACAAAATAATGTCAAAGCAGAAGAAGTCAATGACCAAAATATTGAATTTAAGAGCACAATACCTGAGGGTTACTATGATGAAGTTTTGGAAGGACAAAAAGATACCGCTGAATACATTAAAAATATGCAGTTAGAAAATCAAAAACTAACTAACTCCGATGTAGAAACTTTTGCTGTACCTATACCAGATGGCTCTATGGGGAATACAGGCGATATTCTTTATACTCCAAGTGGATTTAGTTCTACATCCCTACCTGTAGGAGGCCACGCAGCAATTGTTGTTGATCGTTATTCAACAATAGAAGCTATGGGATTAAGGCAGGATACTGATGGGGTGAGATATTGGACGAATAACTTTAAAGAGCGATATAAAGATGCTCGGGCTTATACAGTAATTGGCGCAACTGCAAGTCAAAAGCAAAGTGCAGTTAACAATGCTAAATACGAACTTTATGATCCTTATAACTATTCATTCTATGAAAAAACTAGAACAGATGCTTTCTATTGCTCACAATTAGTATGGAGAGCTTGGTATGACCTAGGAGTCGAACTAGATTATAATGGAGGAACTGCAGTCTGGCCTATCGACTTAACTAAAGGCAGTAAAGTGAAAGCAATTTAAATAAGTGAAAAAGAAAGCAGAATTTGCTTTCTTTTTTTAATAGGGGAATGTGAAATGAAAAAATCTATCTTAATTACTGTAATCCTTTCTCTGCTATTTATGCTGGGGTGTAATCAGAAACAAAAAGAAGACTTTGTACTATTGGAAAGTAATTTAACAGATGAAGACAGTAAGTTGTTGTTCTTAGATTCTAATCTCAAGGAAATAGAAACAAAAGTGATTAAAAGTAATGGGTTAACGTCATTGATCAATGATGAAGAAAAATTGTTATCAATAAGCCCTTATAAATCTGAGTATATTACAGTTAGTAAAGATGAAATAGATATAACTGACTCTAAACTCCCTCACCCCTTATTTATGATTCCGTTTAATAATGAAAAAATGTTTGTCTATAATTATGATAAAGAAAATGATATGAATTATTATACTTATAAGATGGAAGGGCGAAAAGGTTCAGAGCCATTCAGACTAAAAGGAATTCCTTTTTCAATAACTTCTGATAAAAAATCATTATTTATTTACAGTAGAGATTTTACAGAACCTATTGAAAATCAATTTACATTAAGTGTTGTCGATACTATAGACAATAGCATAGTCAAAGAATTAGTAATAGATGGACCTTTGGTTTCGTCCGATTTGTCTGTTCATGACAATCAGTTATATATATCCCTGGTAGACATGGATAATGGTGATAGTTATATATATACATTGAACCTTGAAAACTGGCAGTTGGAAATAAAAAAATTAAAAGAAAAAATATTCTTGGAGTATATATACAGAAAAATAACGTTTATGCTATATATTCTAACTCTGGGAAGTCATTATTAATTAAATATAATAATGATTTTAGTAAATTACTAGAAAGTACGGAAATAGGGTATACTATTGAAAAACCGAAGTTTAGTAAAGATATGATGTATTTTATTTCAAATAAAGATGATAATTCTACTTTTTTTTCTTTTGATTTAAAAAAATTAAAAATCAATAATGTCACGGAAATCCCTAGTTCAATTATAGATTATGTTATTCTAAGTCAATAAAAGAGATACTAGAAGATTAAGTAAATAGAGAGGTTGATTACAAATGAAAAGGAAATTTAGTATTTATTCATTATTACTAATTATTATTGGTATTTTCATGTCGATTATGTCGTTCCCTCCATTGAATATAACTTTTCTTGGATGGACTGGTATCTTTATTGGATTTAGTATTTACCTACTTGGAATCGTACTAGGTTTTATAGCTATATATATAAAAGAAAAGGGTTTCTTGAAGTACATATCTGTAATCTCTATCTTATTCGGAATTGTATTTGTGACATTTATATTTGCTATTGTTGGTCAAGTATAAAAACAAAGAACTTTGACGGTAATTATTACTTGTTTACATTATTTATCGATGTTCTCTTAGGTTACGGGGCTAAAAAGGGAGAGGACAATAAGTAATTTGATTTTAAAACAATCTGGCGCGATTGTTGGACAAATGTTTTTTAAAAAAGGGTGGCTGCGGTTACTCTTTTTTTATTTCGCCAGTGGAAAAAATAACGGGAAGTGTCAACGATACATTCTTAAAGTTGAGTAATAAAGATGAATCTTTGTGGTAGAAATTGAAGGGTTACAAGGGCTTCTCACGATGTGAAGCCCTTGTAACCCTTTTTATATGTCTTGTTTTGTGATGACGACTTAAGAGGAGTACCTTCGCGCAACAGCTCTAAAACTACGGTTTTAGTTCTGTTATGTGAGTTTTTTTATGCTTAGATGTATTCCCCAAATAAGTTTGGTTTCCATGCATGAATCGCATGGCGTTCTTTCTCAAAGATCTTCTCCAAATAGTTCATTGTCGTTTCAATCTTCTTAGAACACGATTAAAAGGATCCAAGATACTCAAGCCTACCTCAAATGAGGGGAGTGAAGTAGGTCTGTTTTATTATGTTCAAGTTCCCAAGGAGTACACAACCTACTCTACACCTCTGCTATATAAAAAATATAGCAGTATAGACCAAGGCATTGGTCTGTACTGCTAAAATTGGTATGTATTGATACTTTTAAAAAACCTGTATAGCAAGGAATCAAAGTTATGAAAAAAATTCAGTCACAGGAGTATTTTTTATATTCAAGTTGAATCATCTGTTTAAACAACTCATCCTCATAGATTTCTAAGAGAAGTTCTATTTTTCGATTGATTGTGTTTTCTTTTCCCCTTGATGTATACGAATAACATATTGCCATACGATTATAACAAACTGCTAATGGTTTATAGGATAACTCTTGCAAATGTGATTCTATAAGTTTTTCCAATCTATTAAGTGCTTCCGAAAACATACCGTTTTTAATGAGTAGTAACGATAAATTGAGTGTAAGAGTTGATCTTAGCCTTATTGCTTCTTCAAAGTTTTTATAAATTTTAAGTCTTTCCAGAAGTTTATCTGTAATATATATAACCACATCATCATCAAAAAAGTATAAAATTACATTCATCATTTGTATATCCAATAAATACCATTGATCATAGTATGAGATTCTTTCCCATACTTTATTCACTTTTTCTCTTGCCTTCTTAAAATCACCAGTAGTCTCTATAATTAATAGAGATTCGCAGATACTTCTCAATTCCTCTAAGACAATATTTCTATTTCCAAAAAGATGATATTCATCTATTGAACTTATAACTTTAGAAATTTCAGTCTTATTATTATACGGTAAACGGAAAAAACTTTTGACTATTTCTGTGGGTTTATTGAATTGATAATCATTATGAATATAACTAAGTTCATCAGTGGTTAATTGGAGTTGTAACAAAAGGTGCATGAAATTTGTCGAAAGAATATCCGATTTGTCAGATTCGAAATTTGAATAGGTTGCTTGTGTGAATAAGTTTCCTGTAACCTCTTTTTGAGTATATCCTTTATTTTTTCTAATCTTCTTAATTGTCCCGCCATAATTCGACATAATTCCCTCCATTTATTATTTTTCTTATATTTTGTAATTATACCGTACTTTAGATTTATTATATAAGAAAGGAGGGAAATAAATTGGAAATTATTTTTATTATTTTAGATATTTGGTTGATTTCTGGAGGCTGAAAATTAGTTTAATTAATTTTTTCATTTGAAATAAGCTTGATAAACAAAAGTGAGATTCATCCACAATAAAAAGGAGTGAGAAAAATGAAAAAAAGCGTATTTGTATTTTTATTAGCATTAATTGCTTTAGTGCCTAACTCTGTATTTGCATCTAGTAACACAGGTAATTTTGAAGAAATAGTAATTTTTGAACAAGAGGAAATTACGGACAGAGACAAAATTGTAGAAAGGGCTATTAAAGGAGAGACAGATGTAAATGATTTTGATTTTGAAGTGGTGCCTTCTGTAACTGAAATCACTACCAAAGATGGCTTGAAAAATGCAATTGAGCCATCTTTAAGTAAAAGTGACTCGAAAGATATAAATGAAGAAGACTTTGAAGTGTTTAAAACTACACAGAAACTCAAAGAAACTCAATTATCAGACGGGTCAATAGTTACTGATTATGTAACAAATGCTGTAGTAGTATACGATGAAAGATCATCGGGTACCAAAACAGACGGTTCATATACCGTAAGTGGTGAAGTGTCTATCCGTTGGCAGCAAATGAATGACGGGAAAATCAAATGGAAAGTTTTTAGCACCAAAGGAAGTTGGACAGTATTAGATACAGCTTTTTCTCTATCAAATAGAAAAGTGCACTACGGACAAGTGGGATTAGAGGCATGCATCTATAATGATTGTAATGAAGTTAAATCCCCTACCTCAAATTCTTACCTATATCACGCTCCAACAACTTGGCCGTGGTTGAGCATGTTTACTGGAGCAGCCAGCGTGTCATCTAATACTTCAGTTAATGTGAATAGAGGGTCTTCTACATTTGTGTTCAACGTTCAAATAATAAAACATGGTAACTCGGCTGTCGATTAATCAGGAAAAAACCATTTTGAATATTGCATTCAAAATGGTTTTTTCTTTTGCTATTTTATTTTTTAAATTATAATTCAATATATTATGTGTTTTATGTTATAATTGCGAATATCTAGAGAGTTAACGCGTGTGAGAATTATAATCTTTAGCTTATTTCTATGAAAAGGTATGAATTTTCACCTTTGGAAAAGTAATGATTTTATATGATAATTAATTTTCTGTTCAGCATTAGGGACTAATTATTAATCTATTAATAAATACAGTAGAAAGGAGAATTTCATGAATAGAATAAATTTATTGATTTTAATAGTTTTCGTTTTATTAACAGGTTGTTCTAGACAAGAAACCATTCGAGCTGCTGGTGAAGGTGAATATTGGAAAGCGCATGTGGTATACGAAGTGTCCAATTCAGAACTCTCTGATAGAGGGGGGATTGAATATACAGGAGATGAAGAACTTATCTATGTCACTTTTGCGGTAATTACTAGCACCGGAGCTAACCGGAAGGGAGAACGATATCCTGAAGAAAACCAAACCGCTATATCTTTTGGAACGTCCGTAACTAATCATCCACCAACTAAAGATGAAGCAATTATTGACTTAAATCACACTTATATAGAAATTAAATGGCAGACTAAAACTGGAGATTATGAAGAGAAAGTAGAATTGAAAGTTAATTAATTCCGAAAATACTGTATAACAAAGCCTGGACTTTAATAGTCGAGGGGTCACAGGAGCAGAAAAAAATAGTTGTACAGTGAAGTAACTTAGCATAACCCGTCCTTAATTTAGAACGGGGTTATGCTTGTTTTATGTTTTGGTTTTAAATTTAAATACCATTATTTTTACAAATGGGTAGCAGTACGCAAATGATCTGGCTTGTTTTTTTAGGGTAAATTTGATTAGAACTTTTAGTCGAAAGTTGCGGTAACTGAAATGATGATTGATGACAATGGCGATTATGGTATAATAGACTCATAAATCATATGCGACTCAAGAGGAATACCCTCGCGCAACAGCTCTAAAACTACGGTTTTAGTCCTGTTGAGCGAGGGTTTTTTTATTAGATATAATCCCCAAATATATCTGGCTTCCATGCATGAATTGCGTGGCGTTCTTTCTCAAAGATCTTCTCCAAATAGATCATTGTGGTTTCAATCTTCTCATGTCCAAGACTTCTCATAATATCGTAAATATCTACGCCATTTAGCTTTGAGATGATTGCGAAGGCATGGCGGAATACGTGTGGGGTGATCTTCATCGTTTGATCCGATAACTTCAGCTGTTCTAAGCTTGTAATCTCCTTTTTCACATACTGCGATAAATAAGAGGGGGAATATGCTCGTCCTGTATTCGTTGTAAAAAGCGGATCATCCAGATGCGCTCGTTCGATTGGCAATAGGCCCCGTGCATTGCGAAAACTACGAATGCTATGGACCACTTTCTCTTTCAACGGAACATGCCGTCTCTTATTGCCTTTCCCCAACACATCCAAATAATAGCCGCTTTGAATAGAATCCACTTTTAAGTCTTTCACCTGCAAGGTACAAAATTCTTCATTCCGAATTCCGGTTGTTGTTAAGACGTGAATAATCGTAAACATGATTGGTTGCTGCATGTCTCTAAATGTATTCAGTAGCATTACGACATCGACTGGTCCTAAATCCCGATTAGGTCGATCATCTTTTCGAACGGTCGCAATCCGTAATCCCTGGTGAATCGGTTCCTGAATATAGCCCACACGATGCAGAAATGCAAAAAATGCTTTGAGTATCGTTGTTTTCCGTTCTAGCGTTGCAGGGGAGTATGCCCCTTTGCTCACCACATACGGACTTTCAGTTGCTAACCACTCTTGATACCTTCTTAAATGACGTGATTGAAGTGATTTAAACAGAGAACCTTCTATTATATAGGCGACATCTACATCAATTTCTGTACTGTATGTTAAGAGCTGTTCGATGAAGAGCAAAAGTTCACGCTCATACTCTCTAACTGTCCTCTCCGTCCGATCATTTTTTTGGTTCAAGTGGCGGCGTTCGTAAAGAAACCATTTCATCATGTCTGGATCCGTAAAATCATGAAAAGCCTTTTGTCCATCTTTCTCTGCTTCATCTAAACGATTTTGAAGAGCCGGCAAAGTTGATAGATCCTGTAGCTCCATTTTTAAAAAACTTATTTGCAACTGTTTAGTTACACTCACTGAAAATACGATAGACTTAACACCCCTTTATTCAATTCATCAAAATACGCATTATGTCTCTTTAGAATACAATCATTATTTTTATCGCTAATTCCACTTTTTAAGTCAAACTATTTATAATAAAACGAAAAGTTAGTGTGTCCTGTAAATAATTCGAAAATAGTCAGTTACAACTATTATATTTACCTTTAAAATAGTAAAGATTTAACACTCTTTATTCTAAATCTATATATTTCTAACAAGTCCCTATAGAAATACATTCAACATTTAATTAGATACTTTAATTTTCAATCAACCTATCTATTTTAACACAACTTTAATATAACATAAAAAAACAGTTCCTTTGTTTATGTATAATATTTTATTGATTAAATTCTATTGTATTTCGATATGATATTAAGTTGCTATTAAAGTTGAGTTATTTTATAGTATATAAGAATTGAATTTATTATTAATCGAATTATGTCACTGACTTTATCATTGTGAAATTAATTGAATTACTAAATATAATTTAGGCTATGTCAAATAAAGTAGTAACGCTCATTTAATTTTATTTATTAAGTTTATGCACTTAAGACAGGAGAGATTGAATTGAATGATTGGTACACAAGACTAGAGGTAGCGGATATACTTGGTATATCGAAGGCTACTGTCTACCACTATGCGAAACAAAAGAAAATCATTAAAATAGAAGACCCACATCGCCTGATACGAGAAGTGAGGTACAAACGGGAAGAAGTCGACACACTTGCTGCAGAACGACAACGCAATCAACCGATGGGGCTTCGGCCTTCTGAACTCGCTAAACAATTGGGCGTGACAACGCAGCGCATTTATGCCTTAATTCGAGAAACTGATTTACCCGTGGATGAATTGCCTGTTGGAGATGAACGCACAATCTATTCCATTCCAGATGAAACGGCGGTATGGATCACACAAGAAATCGAACGGACAGCGTCTGTGCGGGGGACACGGGTTGAATTTTATGATGCTAAATTTGACATCGTACTATACCAGCTTTTCCGTACTCAACAAGGACAAGATATGCGTGTATTGCGTAACGACAACCAGGAATGGGGCTTCTATTTACAATCGCGGACATGGATTCCTTTTACGAATGGTATCCATATTTATCAGTATGAAGCGGTGTATCCGATTCATCGTCCGAATAGTAGAGTTAAAGGGTATACAGACTTTTCACTACCAAAAGACTTACAGGAATCGTTTGATTTCCTTGATTTCGTCTATCAAATATGGGGGATTGAAAACATTCGCATCCGTGAGCACGACACACATATTGATTTGTCGATAAAAAGCGGAGAAATTGAGCTATCTATACCTGTTCCGGAGATACTTACAGAAAGTATTTTAAAGAGATTTCTCGTATTAGGCGATGTTGTAATTAAAGAAGGCGAGTGGACGCTTATTAGCGGATACAGGCGCACGACATTTGATTTACCAAACAATCTGCTGGATAAATTGCAGGAGATTGCCAAAGAAAAAGACCTGTCAATGAGTGAATATGTGGAAGAGGCAGTGCGGGAGAAATTTGAAAGGGAAGAGAAAATGGAATGATAAATATCTTTAGTAACCAAAAAACGAGCTGATATTTAGCTCGTTTTTTGGTTATGAGGATTATATAAGGAACAAAGTGTCAAGTTAAGTGGGATAGAAAGCTAAACAAATTCAAGTTACATAATATTATTATGTAAACTAATAATTATTTTCAACCTCGGATAACAGTTCAAAGAAAACAAGTCAAACTATTAGCTGGACAAAAAGAAAGGCTGGTTCGAGGACAATTACAAATCAATTTGTGGTAAAGTTGATTAATTCAGAAATATAATAATTATAAGGGGGATTCACGTATGAGCATTCTAAAAGCAACAGGAAATGACCTTGATTCATTAGCAGAACTATTGGACTTATACAGAGTATTTTATCAACAAAAATCAAATATTAATGGTGCAAAAGAGTTTATTAAAGACAGATTAAGCAACGAGGAATCTGTTATTTTTATAGCCTTTGATGAAAATAATCCTATTGGCTTTGTTCAATTATACCCTTCTTTTTCGTCTGTTAGTCTGAAGCGGACATGGATTTTAAACGATTTGTATGTAATGGAAAGTGTTCGTGGCAAAGGGTTTGGCGAAAAGTTAATTAAAAAAGCCATTTCATTTGCAGCGGACACAGGTGCAAAAGGAATATTACTTGAGACCAATGTAGAAAATATAACAGCACAAAAGCTTTATGAAAAAATCGGTTTCACGAAAGAAAAAAACTACTTCTATTTCTTTTCAATTTGAGAAAATACTAGTACCATTAAATATCTAACACAGAAAATCAAAAGAAGTTTTAGGAGGGACTTAATACAATCCGAAAGTCTTCATTATCAGCATCCTTATCTACGGAGGTTCTTACATGAGTAAACTACATAAACTAGATTATGAATCACCGATTGGAGTAATTGAAATAATAGGTACAGATGAGGCTATATATTCAATAATGTTTTCTGAAGAGGATAGTGTGACAAATAGGATGCAAGCAGAAACTCCCGCGTCTTTAGTGGATTGCTATGATCAAATTGAGCAATATTTTAAAGGTGAGCGTCACGAATTTACATTTCCTTATAACTTTGAAGGAACAGACTTTCAAAAATCAGTTTGGAGCGCTTTGACAAAAGTATCCTGCGCCGAAACGGTATCCTACAAAGATATTGCTGTTTCAATTGGGAATGAAAAAGCCGTCAGGGCAGTAGGAACTGCAAACGGAAAAAACAAGCTAAGTATCGTGATTCCTTGTCATCGAATTATCGGTTCTAATGGGAAATTAACAGGTTATGCAGGTGGTTTGTGGAGAAAGGAATGGTTACTTCAGCATGAGAGGACCTTTTACAAGGCATAACCCACATCCTCTAGGACAGTGTTGTTCGTGAACTCTTTCAAGCAATCGTCCTTATGATCGCTTCGCTATTCAAATCGCATTAGTACAAATGAAATAATCCGCCCTTGAGTCTCCAAGAAAATGAGCGGATTATTCTGTAGAGTTTGCTAATCGCCTTTGGAGCGATATTATGTTATTAAAGATCGTTTGGTAGTTGCACATCAAACGGTCTTTTTTACTGTGTATTACTTTACCAATGATATCCGTCGTACTCTTCGCATTTTGGTAAAAGAACTCTTAATCTGTTTTCTTTTGTTTCAGAATCAATACCAGAAGGAAGGGAGTACCAGATGTGGATGCCACTACAAGAAGTGTTGGAAAATCAGTCATTGTATAAAGTATCCATCAGCCATACCTAATGCACGTGTTCGTCCACATGCTCTTTCGACACGCTTAGAATCGTAAAGCTTTCAGCGGATGAATCACATCCTTTAAGTGTGTAGATAAATAATTGTTGCCCTTCCTCTTCTAGGAGATCCGTACATGTCATATTCGTTTTGACGGGATCCTTGCCTCTATTTTTATTTTTTGAACGATCTATCTCCAAGTGGATCGTGGAGTCTTGGAAAGAAAGATTATATAATGTTGGATCTCCTTCAAGCGTGTAATTCGCAATACGGACTGTAGCTGCTTCCTCCATCTCCATACTTTCCAAGAACGATTCAAACGCCGGATAGTTATAGACAGGCCCGTGCATATTGACGATATCACCGTTTAGAACAGCTTTTTCACTAGTATACGAACAAGCTGAACTGACTATCATGGCTATTAGTACAAGTAAATATAAGTGTATTTTGTTCCTCATATTTATTACCTCCTTACGATCCGCTAGCGTTTCACCTCAATTATATGAAGAAGCAGCATACATTATCCCATTTTGAAAACTAAAACTACTTCTGAATCCGAATTATTTGAATCTCGGACCTTTTATATTGTTCAGACTTTTGCTAAACTAATCAAAGGTCTAATTTTAATGAAAAGTAGGGGGAGTAGCGTGAAGGTTTTATTACAGCTTGGCTGGTTTTTTAAACAGCGCAAGAAGCAGTATCTTTTCGGGATTGCGATGCTTGTTTTCGTTTCCGTATTGCAATTGTTGCCTCCGAAAATTATCGGAATTATCGTCGATGATATTACAAAGGGTTCTTTAACAGCTGAAGGGCTCACAAAATGGCTTATTATCCTAGCTGTAGCAGGTATCCTCATGTACATTGCGCGCTATTATTGGCGTGTTATGATTTTTGGTTCAGCCGTTTTGTTATCCAGAACAATGCGTGAAAAGTTATTCAATCATTTCACGAGAATGTCGCCATCTTTCTACCAAAAAAGACGTGTAGGAGATTTAATGGCTCATGCAACAAACGATATAAATGCTGTGCAGCAAACAGCCGGTATGGGGATTTTGACACTGGTCGATTCCATCTCAACAGGTGGATTTGTCATTTTGACGATGGCCATCACCATCAATTGGAAATTGACATTAATAGCACTTATTCCACTGCCATTCATGATTTTCCTGACAAGCTATTATGGAAAACTATTGCGCAAGCGATTCCGGTTTGCCCAAGAAGCATTCTCGAATTTGAATGACAAAACGCAGGAAAGTATATCTGGCATTAAGGTCATCAAAACATTCGGTCAGAAAAACGAAGATATTGAAGATTTTACAAGCCTGTCTACAGATGTCGTTGGTAAAAATATGCGTGTCGCCAAAGTAGATGCATTATTTGATCCGACGATTACAGGGATATTTGCAATTTCATACATTTTGTCTTTCTATTTTGGAACGAAGTTTATTATTGCAGGCGACATGTCAATTGGAGACATGGTAGCGTTCAGTACATACCTTGGACTTCTTGTCTGGCCAATGCTTGCATTCGGCTTCCTATTTAATATTGTAGAGCGTGGAAATGCATCTTACAGCCGGATTACAGAATTGTTGTCCGTTGCACCAGAAATTAAAGACGTAACGGGTGCGATTGATAGAAGACCAGAAGGCGATTTACACTTCGATATAGACGAGTTTAAATTCCCAGGTGATGAACGCGCTGCATTGCACAATGTTCACTTCACGTTAAAACGAGGAGAAACAATGGGCGTTGTGGGTAAAACAGGATCAGGTAAAACAGCGATTTTAAAACTATTGCTTAGAGAGTTTGAAGGATACAAAGGAAGTATCGTCTATGGAGACAAACCTATCAATCAATATAAGCAGCAACGTTTAAGAGAGTCGATCGGTTATGTACCACAAGATCACTTCCTATTTTCAACGACACTTGCTGAAAATATAGCCTTTACAAACCCTAGAATTGGAACAGAGAAAATTCATGAAGCTGCACGGCTTGCGCATATCCATGAAGACATTTTAGGATTTACGGAAGGATATGGCACTATTGTTGGAGAACGTGGTGTATCGTTATCTGGTGGTCAGAAACAGCGAATTTCCATTGCCCGTGCATTAATTATGGAACCCGAATTACTGCTTTTGGATGATTCCTTATCGGCTGTCGACGCCAAAACGGAAGAAGCGATTTTACAATCACTCAAACAAACACGTACAGGCGAGACGACAATTATTACCTCTCACCGATTAAGTGCCCTCCAACATGCACATAAAATCATCATTCTGCATGAAGGTACGATTGTCGAAACTGGAACGCATGAAGAACTACTCGAAATGAATGGAAGATATAAAGAAATGTATGACCTGCAGCAACTCGAAGTGCTTGTCGAACAAGGAGGCGAGGAATAATGTCAGCAGAAAAACAACCAAAATTAACAGCGAAAGATCAATGGGTTGTCTTAATAAGATTGTTGCGTTATATCATCCCTCATAAAAAGAGCGTAATTATTGCGCTTGTCCTGCTTGTTTTGACGGTCGCGGGCAGTATCGTAGGACCCTTAATTATTCAACAATTCATTGATAACCATCTAGCTACCATGAGTTTTCAAAGGAGTCTCATCACGAATATCGCAATTGTCTATATAGCTATTCAGATATTCATGGTTATCGTCTCTTATTTTCAGTTGATACGTTTCCAAGATATTGCACTGAAAATCATTCAGCAAATGCGCATCGACGTGTTTTCAAAGGTACAAGGGCTCGGCATGCGTTATTTTGATAAAACACCTGCTGGAAGTATCGTGTCACGTGTGACGAATGATACGGAAGCAATCAAAGAAATGTTCGTCAGTGTCATTGTCACGTTTTTACAAGCTATATTTGTAATTATTGGCGTTTATATTGCATTATTTTCACTTAATGCAAAGTTGGCGTTTATTTCCTTGTTATTATTGCCTTTGTTTTTAGCCGTTATTGTCGTCTACAGACGCTATAGTGCTGATTTTTATCAAGATATTCGTGAGCGATTAAGTCAGCTCAACGCTAAAATAGCTGAATCATTATCCGGAATGGGGATGATTCAAGCCTTTAGACAGGAAGATCGGTTAGAGGCAGAATTTGATGATATTAATGAAAAACATTTCCGTGCGGGAATGCGTAACATCAAATTTGACAGTGTCCTGCTGGGCCCAGCAATCGATTTGCTGTACGCTGGAGCAATCATTTTTGTACTCGGATACTTCGGATTTTTATCACTTGCCAGTCCTGTGGAAGTGGGGATACTCTATGTATTTACAACTTTGATTGGCCGTTTATTCCAACCTGTTCAACAAGTAATGCAACGATTATCTATTTTCCAACAAGCGATGGTTGCAGCATCGCGAGTCTTTAAGTTAATGGATGATCCTGATATGGAACCGGAGCAACAAGATAATAAACAAGCCGAAATTCAAAATGGTAAAATCGAATTCCGTGATGTATCGTTTTCCTATGACGGACAAGCCGACGTACTGAAAAATATTTCATTCACCGCGAATGCAGGTGAGACTGTTGCCCTCGTCGGTCATACCGGTAGCGGTAAAAGCTCCATCATCAACTTGCTAATGCGTTTCTATGAATATGAGCGTGGTGGTATTTATATCGATGATGTTTCGCTGAAAGAATACCCGAAAGAAGAATTGCGGAAGAAGACAGGACTTGTCTTGCAAGACCCGTTTCTATTCTACGGGGACATCGAAAGCAACATTCGTTTACATGATAAGGAAATGACGTCTGGGGAAGTAAGAGCAGCAGCTGAGTTCGTCCAAGCAAATGAATTCATCGAAAAACTACCAGACAAATATGCTCAAAAAGTAACAGAACGTGGCTCCACATTCTCAAGTGGGCAGCGCCAGCTAGTTGCATTTGCACGTACAATCGCGACGAATCCTAAAATTCTCGTTCTCGATGAAGCAACTGCCAATATCGATACAGAAACAGAAGTGGCAATTCAATCGAGCCTTGAAAAAATGAGAAAAGGGCGCACAACAATCGCAATTGCTCATAGGCTCAGCACAATTCAAGACGCAGAACTAATTCTCGTCCTGCACAAAGGCGAAATCGTCGAACGTGGAACACACCAGGAATTATTACTGAAAAAAGGGCTCTACCATAAGATGTATCTCCTTCAAAACAATATTTTGGAAGATGTTATCTGATAAATGACTTGAGCTGCAGTGGGTGGCCCATGCAATGAGGAAGGGTTGAACTACCTCCTTCTATGCACCCGTAGCACGTGGCGAATTTAGATTGCCTTCATATTGTCACGAACTAAAACCGCCTGCCCATATTGGGTAGGCGGTTTTTAAGCCGACAGTATATAGGTTTTAAGCAGTCATTGCAGCGAGAGACAGAGACCTGTGACTATGTTCCGCGGAATTGTCATAAACTGTTCACAGACATATTAGACGTAATTTGACGCTTCTTTTGATACGATTGAGGAAGAAAAATTGAAGGGGAGAGAATAATGGCAACAGACTTAAATCTATTTCTCGCTTTCGGTGCCGGTTTCTTAAGTTTCATCTCTCCGTGTACATTGCCGCTGTACCCAGCATTCATTTCGTATATTACGGGCATGTCACTGGATGATCTAAAATCGGATTCGAAACGCATGAGCAGAAGCGGTACACTACATACACTGTTCTTTTTAATCGGATTTTCAATTATTTTTGTCGTACTTGGTTTCGCTACGTCGTTGGTAGGGACATTTTTTGTAGAAAATCAAGAAATACTAAGACAACTCGGGGCAGTCTTTATGGTGTTATTTGGCCTTATGATTGCAGGTGTATACACACCTAAGTTTCTTATGGGCGAAAAGAAACTACAGTTTAAAAACCGTCCTTCTGGTTATTTTGGGAGTGTATTAATTGGGCTTGCATTCGCCGCAGGTTGGACACCGTGCTCAGGACCGATAATCGGGGTAATCATGGGACTCTCTGCGACAAACCCAGGATCAGGAGTTATCTATATGCTGATGTATGTCTTCGGTTTTGCGATTCCATTCTTTGTTCTGTCGTTCTTTATAACGCGTCTCGGTTGGATTCGGAAAAATAGTGGCTTGATAATGAAAATTGGGGGCGCCGTCATGATTGCATTCGGAATTTTGCTGTTCTTCGATGGATTGACGTATTTAACAAGTTTGCTCAGCCCAATTTTCGGAGATTTCCAAGGTTTTTGAGTTGAATGGGAGGGATTCCGATGAAGCAAATCGGATCATTCGGTGAATGGATGGAATACGTTGAAAGAGAAAGCGCGTTACTCCTTTTCGTGAAAACCGATAACTGTTCAGTCTGTGAAGGACTATACCCACAAGTGAAAGCACTTAAAGTAGACTTTCCAATTCCATTTTATACAGTGAATGTGGCAGAAGTGCCAGAAATAGCGGGACAACTTTCGTTATTTACAGCGCCAGTTGTCCTCCTGTTCAATGAAGGGAAAGAGTATGCGCGATTTGCACGTTTTATTCGAATAGAAGAATTGAAGTATCGCTTGGGGGAAATAATATGAACGAACTAATTGAAACAGTTTTCACAAAGGTGCCCCCGGTTTACCTCATTATCGGTTCAACCGTACTTGCGCTAGTTATGGGATTGATTGCGCTGATTGTTAGGACGAAAGCGGCGAAGAGACCTGTTACCCCACTGAAGATCATCTTGCCGCCCCTCTTTATGTCGACGGGTGCGCTGATGTTCATATTCGAAGAATTTCGGGTGCCGCTGTCCCAGGTGCTAGAAGCCCTCCTTGTTGGGATACTGTTCTCAATTATCTTGATAAAAACGACAAATTTCGAACGTAAAGATGACGATATCTATATGAAACGGTCAAAAGCATTCCTATTTATTCTACTTGGGCTTCTTATTGTTCGGCTCGTCGGGAAACTGCTTCTAAGTAATACAATAGATGTAGGGGAACTGGGCGGCATGTTCTGGATTCTTGCATTTGGCATGATTATCCCTTGGCGGATTGGTATGCTTATCAAGTACAATAAAATAAAAGAAGGTAAACAAGTAAAAGGTGTCCGCAATTAAATGCGGACACCTTTTACTTGTTCCTTAGAAAATAATGAAATCTCGCACAGGGAATAATTTAAAACTCAGAGATTTTAGAAGCCCTTTGAGCCACTTTTGTTCAATCAAAATAAATGTTCATATGGTGTTAGATCAATCTTCATTTCGGCCATTTTCTTGCGCAAAAATTTATGGTCCCGTTTTGGCGTTGCTTGTATATATCCGCGGACAATAAGATCGGAATCAATTTTCTTCGCATTTTCCTCAAGTGCTATCTCGCCAATCTTACCCGCGATTTTTTGCTTCGCTACGGGGCGGAATAATTCCGGTACTGGGACAACTAGCTCATTCAACAAAAGTTTCGCCTCGTCATTCCAAAGGTGCAGAGAGCTCTCCACATAATGCTCTTCCCAGTCAAGTGTAGATTTTCCGTCCGCTTTTGGGAACACTTTCAAAAATTTCCGGAACATGAAAAAGCCGCCGATGCCGAATAGCCCTATGAGGACAACGCACCAGAAAATGATGAACCACATAAATAGATCTTGCTGCAACAGTCTTCACCTCTTCCATTCTATTCACCATTATAAGAGCTTTTGTAAAAAAACACACGGACAATGTATTCCTTTCTTTAATTTCAGACTATATAAGGACACAAAGAAGGTGATAGTCATGGCAACCCGCAAATTTAAGAATGCGGTTGGAGGAATTTATTCTGATGCTTTCGAGGTAAATGACTCTCCACTTTTTTTCATTTTATCCCGCATTAACGGGCAGTAAGACCCCCATTTCAAGTCTTCAAGGACACAAGAAGAATAAGTGGGGGATGAAGCCCCCCCTCTGATTGAAGATTAACTTTATCTCTTGCACCGAATCGAAACGAAACTTGTCGATATATACTATGTACTCTTTTCCTTAAAGATGAAGTGAACTTCACAAATAAGTCACGGATTCGTCATGGAAGCAATCAGCTCCTCGCTTGTTTGAAGCCATTACTTCCGATATGATGAACGTATCAATTGATAGTGGAGGAAGACAAATGAGAAAAAAACTTTTACTACCTTATGTATTACTTGTAGTGCTTATTTTAAGTGCGTGTTCTGCTGGTGGGTTCAAAGCGGAGCATAATTATAAAATTGAACCGTTTGAATTTACAAACCAGCACAATGAAAAGGTTTCATTGGATGATATGAAAGGGAAAGTATGGCTGGCACAATTTGTTTTCACTGTTTGTACAAGTGCATGTCCGCCGATGATGATGAACATGGCAGACCTTGACAAAAAACTTATTGATGAAGGCATTGATGATTACAAAATCGTATCATTCAGTATTGATCCCGATGTGGATACACCGGAAGCGATGCAAGATTACCTTGACTTGTATGACGTCCTGGATCAAAGCAGATGGGAAATGCTGACTGGGTATACACAAGAGAAAATTACTGACTTCGCTGCGAAGTCCTTCAAGACGCTTGTTGCTGATATACCTGATTCGGATCAGGTAATGCACGCAACTTACTTTTCTCTTGTCAATCAAAAAGGGGAAGTCGTCAAAACCTATGACGGTATGACAGATGTACCATTTGATGAAATCGTCAAGGATATGAAAGCACTTAGTAAAGAAGGTGCGTAACTAAACAAAAGCAATACTGGATCTAACGGGGTGGAAAGATGAAAAAACAAAAACGTAAAGGCTTATCTATAAAAATGAAAGCAATGCTTATCATCCTGCTTATCCCGATTACTGTTACTATCTTCATATTAACAGCTATTATTTGGACAGGTTTGAACAATCCAGAACTCATTCGGAAATCTGCAAGTGCATTGCTCGACATAGGGGAACGTCACACTGCAACGTCAATTCCGGAAGAGTACATTCCTATCTATAAAGAGGCGGCGGAGGTTTATGGTATCCCGTGGACACTCCTTGCAGCACATCACCGCATTGAAACGCGGTTTTCAACGATGGATCCGCTTCTTTCACCCGTGGGTGCAGAAGGACATATGCAGTTCATGCCTTGTACATTTGTCGGCTGGACTTACCCGGGATGTAGCGGTCTTGGAAAAGGCGAAATTCCTGAAAAAGACAAGACAAATCCCGCTATCATCAAAGAATACGGCGGATACGGTGTCGATGGGAATGGTGACGGCATAGCCGATCCATATGATATCGAAGACGCAATTTTTAGTGCCGCCAACTATCTTTCAAAAAGTGGCGCAGCAGATGGAGACTTGGAAAAGGCTATTTTCAATTATAACCGCAGTGAAAAGTACGTACAGGACGTATTGCGATTTTTCAATGAATTCGAAGTCCAACGAGTTGACATGGAAGCAGCCAATAAATAAAATTAAAAAGATGGACCGCCAGTATATTAGGGTCCATCTTTTTTTTGCTTTGTAAATTATAAAATTCTTGGCCTAGGGATCACCTATGAAAGGCGATATTTCACGTCTAGACGTGGCAGGCGTTTCCGCTTTTGTTCTTCGTTATTAATTGGAATTATGAAGATTTACGCATTGATTTCATAATAAAGCTCACAATGAACACAAGGATAATCGCTCCAATGAAAGCAGGGAAAATATAGAAGTCAGAAATTTTCGGACCCCATTGCCCAAGTAGCATTCCACCAATCCATGCACCAATAATACCAGCGATAATGTTACCAATAATTCCACCTGGGATATCTCTTCCCAAAATCATTCCTGCAAGCCAACCGATAATCCCGCCAATAATCAAAAACCAAATGAAACTCATACTGTCCATCTCCTTTTTAGTAATTTAAAATTTCCTCTATAGTCTTTGCAATAACCTTTATTACATGCCTTTAAACATCTTGAAGGAAAAAATTACCGAAACTTCAAGAGTGTTAGCGGACAACAGTAACACCTAGCGTATTTTCAAAATGACGAAGTGCCCATGCATGACCTGCAGGATCGAAGCTCGCAACACCTTTTTCGTGGACGACAATATCAAATCCGCGGTTGTATGCATCGACAGCTGTATGAAGGATGCAAATATCCGTACAGACACCAACCAGATGCAATTCGGTAATTCTGCGTGCTCGAAGAAGCAACTCCAAATCTGTGCCCGCAAATGCACTGAAACGTGTTTTGTCCATCCAATGGATTTCTTCTTTGCGCTCATCATACAATTGTTGAAGGGAACCATACAGATTCCTGCCGGTAGTCCCACGTATATTATGTGGAGGAAATTGTTTTGTTTCAGGATGGTACAAATCGTCTAAATCATGCACATCAACTGGCATCACAACGAAATGATTGTCGTCTAAAAATTTCCCCGTTAACTCGGTGATATATTTTTCCAAGTGAATTCCCGGTTCTCCGCATGTAAGCGCACCATCTTCAGCCACGAAATCCATTGTATAATCAATAACTAACAACGCTTTCTTCACTTTATAACACCCCTTTTCATTCCATCATGCCATAATTTAGTGACTACTTCATTAATTTCTGCTAAAAGTGTTCCAAACGCTCCAAAAAGGGGTATGTATTATTAAGTGCTCCCTTCACCGCAGCTCGTCAAATTCACAGAGACGAAATATGCGATTCCCTAGCGTACTTTTGAAGCTTGCATCGAAGAAATTCATGACTTCATGCATGCACATCCATTTTGCGTTCATCCCCCAATTGAATACATAGTCGCTACTGATGATGATGTTCTTCTCAGTCCCACGCAAGAAGAGGTAACGGAGTTCATCGTGTTTCTTATGTACAAAGAATTGGACGCTTGCCTCTAAATTTAATGGGTATACATGCTAATCGAGATATACAACGGGCGGCCACATTTCAAAAAAGTGAACGATTTGAAGAATGAACAAATGCGGAAACTGTCACCAAATCTCAAATGGTTCATGAACATATCCGACAGCAATATGATCCTTGTCGCGTTTTTATGACAAATTACTTGCAAACTATCTTACGTATTATGAAGAGTTCTTAAGAGGGAGGGGAGTCATAACATTAACTTATGATAGACTATAAAGTTAATGTATTTTACTTATGTGGGTTGATATTATATGATGAAGTAGAGAAAAGACGCTTATTTATAGCCTTTTCAGTAGTTTTCAGCAGATAGAAGGAGGAATTCAATAATGGCAAAAAGCAATTTGCACAACAGCCGTACGTCATTCGATCTGAACGGTAAGACATATAACTATTATCGTCTTGCCGCACTCGAAGAAGCCGGTATCGCTAAAGTTTCCAATCTACCTTACTCGATTAAAGTGCTACTTGAATCCGTCCTACGTCAACACGACGGCTATGTCATCAAAGACAATCATGTCGAAAACTTGGCGAAATGGGGGAAAGATGCGGACGCGGATGCAGAAGTACCATTCAAACCGTCACGCGTTATCCTTCAAGACTTCACGGGTGTACCTGTTGTTGTTGACCTTGCATCACTTCGTTCAGCAATGGCAGCAATGGGCGGCGACCCTAATAAAATCAATCCTGAAATTCCAGTTGATCTTGTTATTGACCACTCTGTACAAGTTGACCGTTATGGTTCGGCAGAAGCGCTTAACCTGAACATGGAACTTGAGTTCGAGCGTAACGCAGAACGTTACCAATTCCTAAGCTGGGCACAAAAAGCTTATGACAACTACCGTGCAGTACCACCTGCAACAGGAATCGTTCACCAAGTTAACCTTGAGTACTTGGCAAATGTTGTCCATGCAGTTGAAAACGAAGATGGCACATTCGAAACATACCCGGATACACTTGTAGGAACTGACTCCCACACGACGATGATCAACGGTATCGGTGTTCTTGGATGGGGTGTTGGTGGTATTGAAGCTGAAGCGGGCATGCTCGGACAACCTTCATACTTCCCGATTCCAGAAGTTATCGGTGTAAAACTTGTTGGTCAGCTTCCAAACGGAACGACAGCAACTGACTTAGCGCTGAAAGTGACACAAACACTTCGTGCACATGGCGTTGTTGGTAAATTCGTTGAGTTCTTCGGACCAGGTGTTGCACACTTACCACTTGCAGACCGTGCAACAATTGCGAACATGGCTCCTGAATACGGTGCAACATGCGGATTCTTCCCAGTAGATGAAGAAGCACTTGATTACATGCGTTTAACTGGCCGTGAAGATAGCGATATTGCAGTAGTTAAACAATACCTAGTTGAGAACGATATGTTCTTCACTGTAGAAAACGAAGAACCAACATACACTGATGTTGTCGAAATCGACCTTACTGGTATTGTAGCGAACCTTGCTGGACCGAAACGTCCACAAGATTTGATTCCTCTTACAGAAATGCAAAGCTCATTCAACGAAGCAGTTGTTGCACCTGAAGGGAACCAAGGTTTCGGATTCTCTCCTAAAGAGCTAACGAAAAAAGCTACAATCGAATTCGAAGACGGACGTTCTGTCGAAATTAAAACAGGTGACCTTGCAATCGCTGCAATCACTTCATGTACAAACACATCTAACCCATATGTTATGTTGGGTGCTGGACTTGTTGCGAAAAAAGCGGTTGAAAAAGGACTTACACCACCAGCTTACGTGAAAACATCACTTGCACCAGGTTCAAAAGTCGTTACAGGGTACCTGGAAGATTCAGGACTTAATGTGTTCTTGGATCAAATCGGATTCAACACAGTTGGATACGGCTGTACTACATGTATCGGTAACTCTGGACCGCTACTTCCTGAAATTGAAAAAGCAATCATGGGCAACGATATGCTAATGTCTTCAGTTCTTTCTGGTAACCGTAACTTTGAAGGACGTATTCACCCACTTGTGAAAGCAAACTACTTGGCTTCACCGCCACTTGTTGTTGCTTATGCACTTGCTGGAACAGTCGATATCGACTTCGAAAAAGATCCAATTGGTAAAGACAAAGAAGGCTTTGATGTCTTCTTCAAAGATATTTGGCCTACTACGGAAGAAATTCAAGCAGTTGTTAAATCAACAGTTACTCCTGAGTTATTCCGTAAAGAATATGCACGGGTATTCACTGAGAACGAAGCATGGAATGCAATTGAAACTACAGACGATTCATTGTATGATTTCGATGAAAACTCAACGTATATTCAAAACCCACCATTCTTCGAAGGACTTGCAAAAGAACCGGCTGACATTCAAGCACTTTCAGGGCTTCGTGTCATTGGTAAATTCGGCGATTCAATCACAACGGACCATATTTCACCTGCAGGCGCAATCGGTAAAGATACACCGGCTGGTAAATACTTGATCGACAATGGCGTAAGCCCTCGTTTCTTCAACTCGTACGGTTCACGCCGTGGTAACCATGAAGTAATGATGCGCGGTACATTCGCTAATATCCGTATTCGTAACCAAATTGCGAAAGGCACAGAAGGCGGATTCACGACTTACTGGCCAACAAAAGAGATTATGCCAATTTATGATGCTGCTATGAAGTATCAAGAAGAAGGCACGGGTCTTGCAATCATCACTGGTAAAGACTACGGAATGGGTTCTTCACGTGACTGGGCTGCGAAAGGTACATCACTTCTCGGTATCAGAACAGTTATCGCTGAAAGCTACGAGCGTATTCACCGTTCAAACCTTGTTATGATGGGCGTACTTCCACTTCAATTCATGAAAGGCGATAGTGCTGAAACACTTGGCCTTACTGGTGAAGAAGAAATCAACGTTAATATCGCAGAAGGCGTTAAACCACGCGACATTCTGAAAGTAACAGCAACTGCGAAAAACGGTTCTGTCAAAGAATTCGACGTACTAGCACGCTTTGACTCAGAAGTTGAAGTTGACTACTACCGTCACGGCGGAATCCTGCAAATGGTTCTTCGTGATAAAATGAAAACGAACTAATTTTAATAGGTAGAGGTGTCCGATTTAATCGGGCACCTTTTTTCTGCTTAGACTTCAGTTCAGCTTTTTCAGCATGGCTTTTGTATAATGGGTAGTGAGGTGATGGTAGTGTTTATCAGTGAAAAAGAAATTGAAATCAGATATGCAGAGACAGATCAGATGGGAATCGTCTATCACGCGAATTATTTAGTATGGATGGAGATTGGACGTACGAAGTTGATTGAGGACTTAGGCTATACATACGCGCAACTGGAGGCAGATGGCTTCTTGTCGCCGGTGACGGACTTATCTATTCAATATAAGGCAGCGATGAAATACGGACAGAAAGCGACTGTACGGACCTGGGTAGAGTCACACGGAAGGCTACGTACAACTTATGGCTATGAAATCCTCCATGAGGACGGCACAATTTCAGCAACAGCAAAATCGGAACATGTCGTCGTGAGAAAAGGCTCATTTCGTCCCGTTTCCCTAAAGAAAATCGCGCCAGATTGGGATGCTAAATATACAGAAGTGAAGCGATGTAAAGACTAATGGCATTTGGGATACAGCGTGTAGAACTGCAAGCTTGGAAAAAAGCAGTTAGTGAAGGGGAAATGGCATTTTTAACTCATTACTGGCTTGATGAACGCTTTCCAGGATGCAATACAGTAACCAAAGCAGGTTGCGCAGATATCAGCAAACTTGTCGAATGGGGCAAGCAATATGGATTGAAGCGGGAGTGGATCGATATGAGGGAAGATTATCCTCATTTTGATTTGTTTGGTAAGCACGAACGAGACATTTTACTTAAAGAAGGACTCCATAATCAATTAAAACGGTTCAATCTACTTTAATGAGTGTGTTGTATAACAGTTTCACGTTTTTTGGAGTTAATAATTGTCTATTGTCAGCAAAGCCTTACCTACTCATAAATAAATGAAGAAAAGCGTGAGGCATATGGCCATCACGCTTTTTCGTATGAATAAATAAGTTCATGCAGTTTAGGATCCACATTGACATGTAGGTCATGACCAAGGAAATACCATTTGTCTCGGCTTTCGATATAATAACGAACACTATTATGCTCTGTTTCAATGGCTACTTCATCCGGTTGCTCTTTCGTTACACCAAGTGAAAAGCCTGCCTGAATCGAACTGGATCCACCGTATCTTGCAAAAAAGCGGATAGCATCACCAGGTTCAGCTTCCATCTCCTCTTTAAACCACAAAAGCGCTTCTTTCGACAAAATAATCTTCATTGGAAACACCAGCCTTTCCGTTGCTACATCCATTGTATTATAACCACTTCACTTTTGGCTCGGTTCCTGCTTTGATCCGACCGATATTCTCCCGGTGACGATAGAAGATAAAGGCACCGAAAAGACCAATCATCACCATCAAATAAATATCGCCTGTTCGGAGGTAAAAATAGATACTGTATACAAATCCAACGACAGATACGATCATTGATGATAAGCTCACCATTTTCGTTACTTTTAAAGCGATGAAAAATGTTGCGAGCACAATGATGAAAACAGGCCATTCATAGGCAAGCAACACACCGCCGGATGTCGCTACAGCTTTGCCACCTTTGAAATGGGCGAAGACGGGATACATATGTCCGACGACTGCAAGAAGTCCTGGAATAAGAGGGTGGACGCTAACACTGTCGAAAATAGGCAAGAGCGGCAATAATGCAGCTGCAGTACCTTTTAAAATATCCAGAATAGTTACGGTAAGTCCCGCTGTTTTGCCGAGTACACGGAAGGTATTCGTACCACCTAGGTTGCCGCTACCATGTTGTCGGATGTCGGTCTTGTAAAAAAGTTTCCCAACCCAGAGTGCAGAAGGAATTGAGCCAATTAAATAAGCAAGTAGTAAAAGTATGATAAGTTCCATTGACGTACTCCTTTTTTAGTTTGTCTATGTATAGACCTAGTTTAGCAGAACCGTGAAGTTGCGACAATGGGCTTCATGTGAAGAATGAGCGAACCAAGTTAAGCAGTTATAGCCTAATTTCTGATTTTTGTACCCCTAACAGCTGATTTGAGAGACGAACAATTTCCTGTCTTCGTTGCAATAAAAGTCTATCTTCTATACAATTAATTGAGCAAGCTTCCGAAAACGTTGATTTGACAAGCTTTAAAGGAAGCAGTACGATTATATAATAGAGAACATTTGTTTGATGGAGGTTGCACTTTGACGAAAAACGTAGATAATTATACGTATGATGATGATTCGATACAAATACTTGAAGGCCTCGATGCAGTACGAAAAAGACCAGGTATGTACATTGGGTCAACTGATTCCCGTGGACTTCACCACCTTGTCTATGAGATTGTAGATAATGCGGTAGATGAGGCGCTAGCGGGATTTGGTAATGAGGTAGACGTTACACTTCATAAAGACGGAAGCGTCAGTGTGCGGGACTACGGGCGGGGGATGCCAACAGGAATTCACCAGTCGGGTAAACCAACGACAGAGGTAATCCTGACCGTTCTCCACGCAGGCGGCAAGTTCGGACAAGGCGGATACAAAACAAGCGGTGGACTTCATGGCGTTGGCGCATCTGTCGTAAACGCATTGTCAGAAAAACTCGAAGTCACGATTTTTCGTGACGGCAAAAAGTTCTGTCAACGCTTCGAAAAAGGTGGTAAGCCAGCCACTACACTTGAACAAATTGGAACAACACGTGAAAAAGGGACGCTCATTCATTTCAAACCGGATGCGACGATCTTCTCTACGTTAAAATATCATTATGAAACGATTAGTGAACGCTTACGGGAGTCTGCATTCCTGTTAAAAGGCTTGAAAATCGAGCTAAAAGAAGAAGGAACGGACAAGCATGAAATCTTTCAATACGAAACTGGCATTGAAGCTTTCATCTCTTATCTGAATGAAGAGAAGGACGTTTTGCATGAGGTAGCTTACTTGGAAGGCGAATCAGAAGGCATAGAGGTCGAATTTGCGTTCCAATTTAGTGATGGTTACTCAGAAACGATTTTATCATTTGTGAATAACGTTCGAACAAAAGACGGTGGAACACATGAAACCGGTGCCAAAACCGGTATGACACGTGTATTTAATGAATATGCAAGAAAAGCGGGTTTATTAAAAGAAAAAGACAAAAACCTTGAAGGTGCGGATATCCGTGAAGGTATTGCGGCAATCGTATCAGTCCGTATACCGGAAGAAATTTTGCAGTTTGAGGGACAGACGAAAGGCAAACTCGGGACAAGTGAAGCAAGAGGCGTAACCGATTCAATCGTTTCGCAAAAACTTCTGTATTTCCTTGAAGAAAATGCAGATTTAAGTGCGTCCCTCGTACGTAAAGCAATTCGGGCGCATCAAGCACGTGAGGCGGCGCGAAAAGCGCGCGAAGATGCGCGTTCAGGTAAAAAGAGAAAAAGATCAGATACACTACTATCGGGTAAATTAACACCTGCGCAATCCAGGAATGCTGCGAAAAACGAACTCTACCTGGTCGAAGGTGACTCTGCCGGCGGCTCTGCAAAACAAGGACGGGACCGTGTATTCCAGGCAATCCTTCCATTACGTGGGAAAGTACTCAATACTGAAAAAGCAAAACTCGAGGATATCATGAAAAACGAAGAAATCAATATGATTATCCATGCAATCGGGGGCGGCGTAGGATCAGACTTCCAAGTCGCAGACATCGCTTATGATAAAGTAATCATAATGACGGATGCGGATACGGACGGTGCACATATTCAAGTGCTGTTGTTGACGTTCTTCTACCGTTATATGAAGCCGCTAATTGAAGCAGGAAAAGTATATATTGCATTGCCTCCTCTTTACAAAGTTTTCAAAGGGACAGGGAAGAGCGAAAAATTTGCATATGCATGGACTGAAGGCACAGAACTTAATAAAGCGATAGAGAAAGTCGGCAAAGGATATATGCTCCAACGCTACAAAGGTCTTGGGGAAATGAATGCCGATCAGTTATGGGAAACGACTATGGATCCTGAAACACGTACATTGATCCGTGTAACGATTGAAGACAGCGCTACAGTTGAACGTCGAGTAACGACACTAATGGGCGATAAAGTAGAGCCAAGACGACGCTGGATTGAAGAGAACGTCGATTTCGGTACACAGGAAGAGCACAATATTTTAGACAACGAATTTTTGCACGTTGAGGGGGATTTTGAATGACACCATCAGAAAGCTACCAAGACCTTCCCCTGGAAGAAGTGATCGGTGACCGGTTTGGACGATATAGTAAGTACATCATCCAGGACCGGGCATTGCCTGACGCACGCGATGGCTTAAAACCCGTTCAGCGGCGTATTTTGTATGCGATGTTCCACGAAGGTAATACACATGAGAAAGCATTCCGGAAATCCGCAAAAACAGTCGGGAATGTCATCGGGAACTATCATCCACACGGTGACACATCCGTCTACGAAGCAATGGTACGGATGAGCCAAGATTGGAAACTGCGTCATATGTTAGTGGAAATGCAAGGAAATAACGGTTCAGTCGATGGAGATTCGGCTGCTGCAATGCGGTATACAGAAGCACGCCTTTCCACAATAGCAGGGCAAATGCTACGTGACCTGGGTAAAAATACTGTCGATTTCATACCAAACTTCGATGATACTGAACCTGAACCAACTGTTTTACCCGCAAGATATCCAAACTTGCTCGTCAACGGTTCAACAGGTATTTCTGCAGGATATGCGACGGATATCCCGCCACATGCGCTTCATGAAGTACTTGATGCGGTCCTTATGCGGATGGACAAACCGGATGTTACGGTCGATGAATTGATGACAGTTATCAAAGGACCTGATTTTCCAACTGGCGGTACTATCCAAGGAACAAACGGTATTAAAACAGCCTACGAGACCGGAAAAGGACGCTTTATCATCAGATCGAAGTCGTTCATCGAACCCTTAAAAGGCGGTAAATCGCAAATCGTTGTGACGGAAATCCCATATGACGTTAACAAGGCAAATATGGTGAGGAAGATGGATGAGCTTCGTCATGATCGAAAACTAGATGGTATCGCAGATGTCAGGGACGAATCGGACCGGACTGGCCTCCGTGTTGTCATAGAGCTAAAAAAAGACGTCGACGGTAATGCGATCTTGCAATATCTTCTTAAAAATACAGACCTGCAAGTGACGTATAACTTCAACATGATTGCCATCTCTGGGCGCAGACCGACATTAATGTCACTGCCGATGTTGCTTGATGCCTATATTGGCCATCAAAAAGAAGTTGTCACACGTAGATCCCAATATGATATCCAAAAAGCGCAAGACCGACTCCATATCGTCGAAGGGCTTATGAAAGCTTTATCGATTTTGGATGAAGTAATCAAAGCGATTCGCGCATCAAAAGACAAACGTGATGCTAAAAATAATATCATCTCGAAATTCGAATTCTCCGAAATACAAGCTGAAGCAATCGTTTCGCTACAGCTTTATAGACTGACGAACACGGATATTACTGAACTTCAGCAGGAAGATGCTGAACTCCGAAAACTGATTGAACAGCTTGATGCAATTTTGAAAAGTGATAAAAAACTTTCTGCAGTCATCAAAAAAGAGCTCCTTGACATCCGTAAACAATTTGCAGAACCAAGACGCTCTGTTATCGAGGAAAAAATCGAAGAAATTAAAGTCGATCTTGATATCCTTGTTCCAAGTGAAGAAGTTATTGTATCCGTCACAAAAGACGGCTATGTGAAACGCACTAGCGTCCGCTCTTACAGCGCTTCAAACGGCACGGGACAGGAAATGAAGGAATCCGATTATACGCTATTAGAAGCGCCAATGAACACGCAGCATCATCTCTTGCTGTTCACTTCTGCAGGGAACTATCTCTATCAGCCTATTCATGAGTTGCCAGATATTAGATGGAAAGATCTTGGGCAACATATCTCAAGTATCATCCCACTCGGGCAAAATGAAACGATTGTTGCAGCGATTGGCCTTGAAAACTTCGATGAAGAAGCGTTAATCGTCACAGTATCGCAAAATGGGCTAATCAAACAATCAAAACTTGCCGATTTTAAAGTCCAGCGCTATTCAAGGTTGTTTAAAGCGATGGGCGTGAAAAAGGATGATGTAATGATTGACGCAAGGCTCGTTAAGGGGGACGAAGATGTTATCCTCTTCACACAGCAAGCCTATGCGCTACGCTTCCCGCTTACTGAGTTATCAGTAACAGGTATTAGGACTGCCGGTGTACGTGGCATTAACCTTAAGGACGATGATCTGCTTGTTGCTATGGAGATTAATTCAGATGACGGGGCTTCCGTCTTAATCGCGACACAGCGAGGCAGCGTGAAAAGAATGGGCTTAAAAGAGCTCGAAAGTGCTTCCAGAGCGCAAAGAGGTATTGTTGTTCTGAAGGAACTGAAGTCAAATCCGTATCGTGTTAGCGGGGCGTTAATGGTGAAAAATGATGAAATTATTGTTTTAGCGACGGAAAAGGGAAGTAAAATCCCTATCTTAGCAGGATCATTGCGACCAGTTGACCGCTATTCAAACGGTAGTAGTTTAGTCGATGAGAAAAAAGATGGCAGCATAACACATATCTACAAGGATCCAAAAGCTGAAATTGAATAAATAACTTTAAAAGTCATGGGAGTATCTTCCCATGACTTTTAATTTTTTCTAACGTATAATAGTTCGATAAGCGAAACAAATTGCACGTTCAAAAAGAGAACTTGTACTAGATAGGTTGAATGATTGATTTCATTGAATTACGCTTCGGCTACCACTGTCAGGCGCCTACGCTAGTTTATATACCGCATTCAATTCTTCAACCTATATAGAATATGGCACACCCTATAAAAGTGTGAACTTTTTGAGTAATTATTAATAATAGAACGGGGATAGGGTATGTGGAAAAATAGAAACATTTGGATAATATTAACGGGGGAAATGATTGCAGGCTTAGGATTATGGACGGGAATAATCGGAAATCTCGAGTTTATGCAAGAAAAAATCCCTTCCGATTTCGTTAAAGCACTAATAATGTCAGCAGGACTTCTTGCGGGAATTATTGCGGGACCGCTAGCAGGGAAAATCATAGACCAATCAAAGAAAAAAACCGTACTTCTTATATCAGGCGCAGGGCGTATGCTCAGTGTTATCTTTATGCTGATTGCTATATCAACCGGATCTGTTTGGTGGATGGTTGCATTCATGGTTAGCATTCAACTATCTGCTACCTTTTACTTCCCTGCACTGCAGGCAACCATTCCGCTTGTCGTCAAAGATGATGATTTGCTGACGATGAATGGGTGGCATATGAACGTTGCTACGATCTCACGTGTGCTTGGCACGGCCTTAGCGGGCATTATGCTCGTCTACTGGTCGCTTATGTCGCTCTACTGGATATCTATGATTGCTTACGGGGCCCTACTACTATTTACAATGATGTTGCGCATCGATGAGGGAGAGGGAAGAGAGGCCAAAGTGAAATCGGTGGGTAACAAGGGTGGATTCATGGAAGTTTTTCCTGTGTTGAAAGCATATCCTGCTGTCGGCATGACACTCATTATGACGCTTATTCCATTGCTTTTCATCGGATCATTCAATCTAATTGTCATTAATATTAGTGAAATCCAGGATTCTGCATCGATTAAAGGACTTATTTATACATTTGAAGGGGTAGCATTCATGGTCGGAACATTTGCCGTGAAGTATATTTCTAAAAAATGGCGCACGACGACAATCTTATTTTCCTTTGCAACGATGGTAGCAGTAGCAGAATTCATGCTCTTTTTTGCAGACAGTATAGTAATTACGTTAAGTGCTTTTGCCGTACTTGGATTTGCCTTAGGTTGTTTTTTCCCAACAGCAATGGTTATATTTCAGAAACAGATGCCAAAAGAGTACCATGGCCGATTCTTCTCGTTCCGCAATATGTTAGAACGGGTTATGTTCCAGGTCGTTTTACTAACAGCAGGTGCATTTCTCGATATTATCGGATTGCAATCAATGGTTATCATTTTCGGATTAATCAGTTTAAGCATGACAGCAATTTTCTTTGTTCAGATGAAAAAAAGAAATATCATATTAGAACAACCCAAACAAATCGCCGCAAAAAGTATTTAACTTTTTGCGGTTTTTTCTATACATAATGTAAAAAACGAACTTTCCATTTTGGAAGTTCGTCGGCATTTAATCTATGGGTTTTAATGTATCTAGCAATAACTTTTCAAGGAAATCTTCACTTGTTACTGCACGTATCATAGCTCGCATGTATTCGTCACGATCGATTTTGTCATATGTCCATAGAAATCTTTTGGACTTCGCAAAGGCTTCTAGGAAAATACGAATTGTTCGACCATTGCCTTCACGAAATGGATGTAGCATATTCAGCTCTGATTTGAAATAAGCCAACCTTTTAACTGCATACTCTAGAGTATCCCAGTCAGGTTCATTGTCTAATTGAGTGAATAAACTAGACGCGTATGCCTCCATATATTGTACTTGGCAAAAACGCGTATTACCTTTCATCAATTGCACATCTCGGAATTGTCCTGCAAACGAGTAAATGTCTTGGAATAGATGGCGGTGAAGTCCGACAAAATTGGTGAGTGAAAAAGCCATGATGTTGTATGCACCTTGTTCAATTTGAGTTGCACGAATCGAGAAAGTAAACGCCTCAGCCTGCTCAAGCTCAGCAAAATTTGTCATACCTAACAAATTTGTCGTTAAAAGATAATCATCATTTTTAAATTCATTGTATTTCGCCATTTGCCAAAGCTTCCTTAATCAAAGCAGGCGTTACTGGAATACCCGAATTGACAATTTCAAGAGCTTTTTGTTGCAGCGAATGACTTAAATGTAAGTTTTCAAGCTGCATATTTTTCAATACGCGATTAAACTCAGGAGAATTTAATTGAATTTCCTTCACACTAAACGACTCCTTTCTATACTCTTTAATTATAAGCTTTTTAGCAGAATTTATCCACTTAATCAAGTGGGGTTCAACTTTTCACCCCATAATATCCACATTATTGCCCCAAAACTAACTATTTCTAACCACCCAAATTTGGTAAGCTTAAATTAGAAGTTTAGGGCATCGAAGAATACAGGGAGATTTCAATGAAAATTTGGAAGAAGTACTCACTTCTGTTAAGTGGTATAGGCGTTTCATTTTTTGGAAACTGGGTTTATTTAATTGCGTTAAATATTTTAGTACTTGATATGACTGGTTCAGCGGCTGCGGTCGCAGGGATTTACATTGTCGGACCAATTGCACGAATGCTGACAAATTTCTGGGCAGGTTCCATCATCGATCGTGTTAATAAACGAAAATTGATGGTCTTAGCAGATGTCCTAAGGGGTTCGCTTATTTTACTTGTTCCATTTCTTGATTCGCTGTGGATTGTCTACTCCATTCTATTTGCGACAAATATCGCTGGAGCATTTTTTGGTCCAAGTTCGACCTTTTATATCACAAAATTCGTGGTTGAAACCGATCGAAGAAGTTTTAACTCGATCATGAGTATGATGAATTCAGGTTCATTTTTAATCGGACCAGCACTAGCCGGTGTACTCATCGCCTTATTTGGTACAACTTGGTGTGTGATTTTAAACGCGGTTACGTTCTTTTTCTGTGCATTTTGTATTGCAAGGTTGCCTGACGTAGAAAATGAAAACTTAAATCAACGAGAGCCAATTACTTTGAAGATACTGATTTCTGATTGGCAAGTTGTAAAAGGGTTCATTAAGCAGGATCCTTATTTTATGAAGGTTTATTTGCTGTTCCAGACCTCGCTTATGATTGCTTTTGCATTAGATTCCCAAGAGGTCACATTTATCAAGCAGGATCTAGCACAGTCTGACCAATTATATGGCCTCATCGTCAGTATTGCAGGTGTAGGTGCATTAATAGGCGCAGCGGCTTCAGCCGCCTTTGCAAAGCGCTTCTCATTGCAATTGTATTTAGGTATTGGAATGGTCTTAACAGCAGTTGGCTATTTGTTGTTCTACAGTACAGTTGATTTTTTGACGGCAACAGTGGCCTTTATCTTTTTAGGATTCTTTATGGCATTTTGCAATGCAGGCTATGATACTTTTTACCAGAAAAACGTACCGACAGCGATCATGGGACGTTTTGGTAGTTTGGCGTCGATGCTCCAAAGCTTTATGCAAATTGTATTTACCTTTACCCTAGGACTGATGTCTGAGTGGTTCTCACTACAAACGGCAGCTATTGGATTCGCTAGTATCGCAGTAGTCATGACGCTGTTGCTTTGTATTCAAGTCTTTAGTCAGCGGCATAAACATTATTATGAAGAAGCAGATTGAGGGAACTAAGTAATGTAACTTAATCAATAGGGAAGAAGAGATTTATGTTGGTATTTATCGATGTAATAGGTGCAGGTTACTTTACTTTGAAAGGGGTGATTACATGGTATTAATACGATATGCACATGGAACAGATTTAGCTGATATAATTTCTCTTATGTCTGAATTAGGGTATGAAACAACCGAAAGGGAAGTAACTAAAAGATTATCGAAGTTAAATAGCAATCCTGATTATCATACTCTTGTTGCGGAAATTGATAATCAAGTAGTAGGACTACTGGGATTACACATTGGGCTATCATATGAATTTAGTGGTTGTTACGGTAGAGTTGTCTGCTTAATAGTGAATCAACACTATAGAAAAAATGGTATTGGTAAACAGCTCATCGCAAGAGCAAAAGAAATCATTATTGAAAAAGGTGGAAGTGCAATCACTTTAAATAGCGGAAATAGAGCTGAAAGGGAAGATGCTCACTCATTTTATTTGAAAAATGGTTTTACTGCTAAAAGTACAGGATTTGTAATGAAGTTCAGCTGATTTACTTTTTTAAATCAGCATAGAGTGACTTAAAAAACATTCATCAAGCATCGGTAAATGCTTGATGAACGTTTTTTAAGTTTTTTTACAAGGACAGGAACCTCTAAACACTTGGACACGAGGTCCGAGTTCACCACATATATTCCCCAATGACTAGTAAAATCCATCTTTTAATCTGTGCTACAGAATGAAATACAACATATCGGCATCCTGAATTTGTAGAGTTAACATTACAGACGCTTTAATCCTGCAATAACATACTATAGCCACTAAATATAAAGATGTATAGTTACATGAGAAAACGTGAAAGGAGTTTACTCATGAATATTACATCTTTTTTAATATACTGTTTTATTATTACTTTCACACCAGGACCGACTAATATCGACATACTATCCACTGTGAATAAGCATGGGACAAAAAGGGCAATGCAGTATACATATGGAGCAACGATTGCTTTTGATTTATTGCTTGCCCTATCTGCTATGTTGAATACAATGCTTATAACGGTAATTCCGAAAATTTTGATTGTTATGCAGATAATCGGAAGCATTTATATGCTCTTTCTTGCTTATCAAATCTGTAAAACGGATAAATCAAAACAAACCGTAAACCAGACTGGGACCTTTATGTCAGGATTTCTCATGCAGTTTTTAAATCCAAAAGTAGTAACATTTACAATGACTGTATTTCCTAGCTTTATTTTGCCCTATTATACCGCAATTCCTGCGGTAACAATAAGTGTTATAGTTATAACAGTTATTGGGTTTTTAGCATTTATGACATGGGTTCTTTTCGGTACAATCTTCAAGAAGTTTTTACAGAAGCATGAAAAAGTTGTTAATATTATTATGGCATTATTTTTAGTTTATGCTGCAATCATGATATGGTTGTAGGAATGCTAATGTTGAGGTGAATTAAATGGACAAATTTATCTATAAAAAATCGGCGGGTATTACTGCGTTGGCTGCAAGTATCACTGACTTTACATATAAAAAGCACTCTCACCAGGAGTATGCAATAGGGGTAACATTACGTGGTATTCAAGAGTACAATTTAGATGGCAGTTTACAATTATCCTATCAAAATGGTGTGATGCTTTTTAATCCAGAACAGGCACACGACGGAATGGCACATGATGAGACAGGCCTTGATTATGTCATGCTCTATATTGAACAACAACTGCTGTTGGAGGTCATTGAGAAAAAGGATTTGGTGCGTTTTTCAACCCCCATTGTGTATGATCATGGACTTGAACAAAGAGTATTACGTCTATCCCATGCGATATTAAATGAAAAAGACGAGACTTTGTGCAGTGAATTACTAATATCCCTCACAGATAGCCTAATTCAAACTAATCTTTCCACGGACACTAAAAAAGACGACTCTCTAATTAGAATAGCAAAGGATATGCTGCATACCAACTTGGAAACTGTCATTAAACTTGACGAGATCTGTGCAGAGCTTAATATATCGAAGTTCCAGTTTATCAGGTTATTCAAGGCTCATACTGGTATCACACCATACCAATACTTTCTTAACTGCAAGATAGAACATGCAAAGCAGTTATTAGGTAAAAATGGAGATATTTATTCAGCAGTAGCTGAATGTGGTTTTGTTGATTTAACCCATTTTAATAGACACTTTAAAAGCGTCTATGGAATAACGGCATTTGAATATATGTCTCATTTAAATTAAAGAAAAGATTTTCGTATTAATTATTATTTCATCACCAATGTTAATGGAATAGCATGCTGAAATACTACTAGACAGATATCATATTGTTAGACTTGGTTCTTGTCAGGTCGGTGTGTAAATAAGGTTAATTCAAATCTGATAGATGTGGCAGAAAGAATTGTTTAGTCATTGAATTTAAGGAGGAATGGCTTCTGAAAAAATCCAATATTATTTTCTTTGAAAGAAAATTTCCAAGTGCAAATATGATTCTTATTAAGGATCAGCTCCCGATTCTTATTGATACTGGTTTTGGAAGTGATGTGAAAGATACTGAGCTATTAATTAAAGAAGAAGGTGTTTCACCAGAAGAATTACATCTCATCGTTAACACGCACTATCATAGTGACCATGTAGGCGGCAATTATCAACTTCAAAAAAATTATGGCGTTAAGATTGCTGCTCATAAATGGGAAGCCGATTTAATTAATTCTTGTGATACTGAAGCATGCGGTTCAGAATGGTTAGATCAGCCTGTGGAACCTTATCGGGTCGATCTAAGGCTCTTGGATAACGATGAGATTAATACGGGAAGGAGAACCTTCAATATCCTGCATACACCTGGACATACGTTAGGGCATATTTCTTTATATGAACCTGAAGAAGAGATATTAATTTGCGGGGATCTCTTTCACAAAAATGATATCGGATGGTTGAATATCTTTCGCGAAGGTGTTTCATCTATCCAACGATCACTAGAAAGTTTGGATCGGTTGTCTATGCTCCGGATTCAGCAGGCATATTCAGGGCATGGACCTCAAATGGAGAATCCCCTGGCCGCCATTGATGCAGCGAGGAAACGGTTTGAAAAGTGGCTTAGTATGCCAGACAAAGTTTCATGGCATGCCTGCAAGAGGATTTTTTCATTCACACTAATCATTAAAAACGGATTGGCAAAAGAAGATATCGGTAACTATCTACTAAAATGTGGCTGGTTCCAAGATTTTGCACGCTACTCTTTCCAGCTTCAGCCAGAAGAATTTATTCAAATCCTGCTCGATGAAATGATTCGTTCCGGTGCAGCTAGCTGGCACAACAATTATTTAATCGCTACCGCGCCATACCAAGCACCACAAGAGAAATGGATGAATAAGAACATAAAACCTAAAGATTGGGAACCCCATTACTTTCTCACATAAATAAAATAGGTGGGAAGTGGATGGAAAACTGTTGAATCTTACCTGATAGTAATAGTCTCTTTTTATAACGAAGAAGGATAGTTGAATACCGCTCTCAATAGTCATAATATTCACACCTAATAAACGACACAGTATAAAACCTTCAGGGGGGAAATTTATATGCCATTAAAAGTAGGAGATATAATTACGTTTGAACGGTCATTTACAGTAAGGGATGTTGAATTATTTATAGAGATTTCAGGTGATGAAGGGATTCATCACTTGACCCCAGATGAACAAGGAAGACTTGTAGTTCAAGGGTTACTAACGGCAACTTTGCCAACAAAAGTGGGTGGAGACAATAATGTGCTAGCTCGTACGATGAATTTTGAGTTTTTAAGGCCTGTTTTTACTGGTGATACAATAATTTGTGAAGTTAAAATCGAAAAATACGAAAGGCAAGAAAATAAAAACAATAGAACAGCTATTACTGCATCTTTTGTATGTGAAAATCAGGATGAAAAAGAAGTATTAAAAGGGGACTTTTCAGGCGTAATACTTTAACATTTTCAACTTTCATGAAAACTCTCGTAACAGTCTGTGGTACAGTGTTTTTGCTGTATGGATGACAAATGGGTAGCGTTAGTAATTATCAGGGTCTTGTAATTAAGATGACGAAAGACGATTGAAAATTAAATGGATTAGCTAATATTTATTAGATGCCTGAATAAATAAGTGTTAACCAATGAATCCATAGGGTTTTGTACAAATAAACTAAACAAGAAAGTCTAATTAGTATAGGTTTTCTTGTTTAGTTAGTTTAAACATTCTTGTCATTGTACAATTTCCGTTTTATCTCACTGTTTCAAGTATACTTATCGAATGAAACGCAACTACCGATAATATATATTATGACCATGTAGTTCTATGAACTCGTAAATTCATAGCTCTATCCTGTATCTATGACTAGATTTCTTTGCATCTTCAACATCTATGAACTGAACGCTATATTCTATCACATCATTTAGGAATAACTTATGCGCTTTGGCAAACTGCTTAACCTCATTAAGCAATTCTTTATCACAGCTGTTATTGAATGCTATTCGATCTTTTGGCCGAGTATCTTTATTATATGAGATTTGATTTTCAGACAATAATGACTGTAATCCACTTTCAATTAAATAGTTAACATGCGTGTTATTTTCTTTTGCAACGGATCTAAGTTCTTCCAATATTGATTGACTAATATTAGTGACAAAATTGGTCCTTGCTGTATCCGTCGTTTGAATCAATCTGCCATCTACAAGCTTCCACATAATTAATTCACTCCTTATCAAATTTCAAATTTAATTCTGGACTCTTTACTTACTATATGAAATAACGTTGTGACATTCGCTGTCTTTTGTGTAAGATAAAATTATCAGATGCTGCATTATTATATATAATTTCCGCAAGTTTTGGAAGCTCGTATTTGCCTTTTACCCAAATACGATAAATATAATTTCCAGCCGGACTTACTGTTATCGTAATTTCTGAACGTAATTGCCATGATTGAAATACGAACAAGAGCCTAGCTGCAAAATCCTGACTGCCTGACGTAACATTCATAACGTAACCTGATTTTTGTACCCAGCCATCCCCATCAATAACGCCTCTTACAAACGACGCTAAATATTCTTCTGGCACATTGGGAAATGGAACTGATAATGATTTATTAGAAATTATCCCCAACATTTTAAGATCCTTTTTAATCTCTTTAGAATTAATGATTAAAGTTAGTGTAGTTTTTGTTGGCCCTGTAGCTGCAAGCACATAGTCTGCCTCCATGTACTTGGCAATCAATTGAAGAATACGTTCATCTTTTTGAGAAAAGTATATGCTATGGAGTTGTTTATTCACATGTCCATCTGTCACGAATAAACCTAACACCCAAGCCATTTCGTGTGTCCATACTTTAAAATAGTCTTCATTCACTTTATGCTTTCTAGGTTGGCCAGAGTATTGTTCTCGATTCATTGAAATCCCATGCTTATACATCACATTCCGAATTGCCCGATCGGACAGGCCGACGATTGGACCCATTTCTTTAAACGACATGCCACTTTTATACATTTTAATAATGGCTTCGTCTGTCATACCCGGATTTCTCGACACAGCCTTCACTTCCCTCCTATTAGCTTGATAGATGAGCCATTTCTTAATAAATGAACGATTTTTCGTTGATTACATTCAATACCCTCAACAAAATATGCTCATTTACAGGGTATAGAACTAGTGTTCTATTCGGGCTATATATACCCAAATTACGAGTTTTTAAACAAAAGAATCTAAAATAACTTTTTTCTTGGATAATATAGACTGGTTTTGTTTAAAATATCGTTTTGTTTCCACAATAAATTTCGAACATGGTTTCTTACCTCTCAATTATGTTCCTACCGATAGGAACATACGTTCAACCCTCGTGATTTCGGCACTTAAATTAGAATAATCCAATTTACCCCAAAACCAAAACCACGTGTGCTCTTGGTTTTTCCACAATGAATAGCCGTATAGACCAATGTTTTCGCCTGCAGTAGGATTGCTGAAAAAAATAGCATTCCCTTATTTAACAATTCTGCTTCGTTATTACGGACGACTTTCGCTTCCGCCGCCTTCTCATTAATTTGTACTCCTACGAGCTGTAGAGCATCTGATTCTTCGTAATAGGCTAACTATATTCTTTTTTGAGATCGCCTGCTTATACGAGCTTGTACGCTGGTCTGCGATGAAGATTTAACATCGTTTGAACACATTGTTAGTTAAAACCTTCAAAACTTAAATTTCCTCAACAGTTAACTTACTTTCAACCTCATTAAACAATAGTTGTTTTTCCTCTGCCGTTCAGTCACTTTGTGTTTTTAATTAGTGTTCTTTTAATTCGCTAATATAACAAACGCTTACTGCATTGGAAATGTTACATGATTGGTGTTAGTTGGATAAACGCTGTATGCTCCACTATTTTCATTTCCGCCCCCACTATATCCTGGTTCACAATATCAATACGCATTTTGAGTTGACCGAACTTAGCGCCTTATTTTTTTGATGATGTTAATAGAGTTAAGGTGCACTTAATTGATCGACTTCGAGACTTCATAAAGAGTCTGTTAGGCCGCCTTATCAAAATTCATTTTAATTGCCCAAAAGCGACTTCTCGATTGTCTTACGTGCCATTACCAATTAAGGCGTTGGATTGTATGAACTATTATCGACTTACTTAAACTCACAATAGCTCATTTATCAATATTTTATATATGGGGTTTCCAATTTATTGAGTACATTTCCCATGAAAAGAAGGTCCATTGCTATTTTATTAGCAATGGACCTTCTTTCTTTTATAATGCTTTTACCGATTTGACCTAAGTAATTGACAATAAAGCGGAATTCCTTAATAAGCGCATTCTCTTCCGCCGCCATTTGTATTTCCTCACTATTACTTAGTATCTATGTAGTCAATATTGAGATCTGCTTTTATGATTGAGTACATATATAAATCATCGAATTTACCACAAGTAAATTCATAATGTCTCAGTAATCCCTCTCTTCTAAATCCTTGCTTTTCTACTAGCTTTTGTGACGGGAGATTCGTCGGTTCAATTAAAGCCTCAATTCTTTCTAACTGATAGTGTTGATAGCCATACTTAACAACGGCTTCCAATGCTTCACTAGCAATCCCTGTACCCCAGTGATCTTTGCTTAATTCATATCCGACTTCAGCTCGATGATGTTTGGTAAGCATATTAAGAAAGCCACAACTTCCTATAACCTCACCAGAGTCTTTTAGCGTAATCCCCCATCTAATTCCTGTACCATCTTCGTATATCGATTTATACCACCTTATTTCATTCTGAGCATCTTCTACTGTTTGGCAAGGTGCTAACCCCATAGGTGTCACAACCTCTTTATCCGATAGATATTTAAACACATCATTAGCATCCTCTGCTGTTACTTCTCTTAAGATTAATCTTCTAGTTCCAATTATCGGAAATTCTTTTCCCATCAAATTTACCTCTTCTCCATAAAGTCTAATAGTTAATGCAAAATTTAATCCCATTCTGATAGATACGATAGATGGTCCAAGTATATCTAATGGGCTTAGGCAGTCTAAACGATTTTAACTTTCACCCCAAAAATAATATTCATATTTAGTGAAATCCATCTTATGTTTCAATGATCTTTGAAAGAAATCCTTTCGTTCTATTGTTATATCGAATCGACCAATCACCGGATGCTCTTCTGACAAATTAAAAATCCTACGATATTCATCCAAAGGCACCGCATTAAGCTCTTCCCCACCTACAATCAATTTACTATCAGCTGCAATTTCATTCCATTCAACCGACCTTATAGTATCTTCCTCGGATAAATTATAGGGTGAAGTAAATGGCTCAACAAATAAACCACTTCTTTTAGCAAAATCAATTGCAGACAACGAATTTTCGCTGGTCCCAATATACATATAATAATCCCAACCAAAATGAACAAAAAAGTTATCTTTAGAATAGAACTCGCAAGATGAAAAATTCCGTAAAATCATCTTACAAATAGTCCGAATTTCTTTTATGGTTACAACCGCATCTTCTTCTAATTTTACATCTTCGAATCCTAGCTCATACAGGTCAGAACATTTATCTCCCTGTGATATATCGACTTTATTTAACCGTAGAATTCTCAATGTGTTACGTTTACTATCGATTAAAAATCGTATAACCGTGTCCACATATGCAGCTTCGACCCGAAGATACTCCTCTAAAGTAAATTCATTCCCATTAATCGTCTTTCCTATTTCAGAAGGACAAGTCCACTCCTCTACTAATGTATAATAGCCATCCTTATCTCTAAAGTCAGGATTATACTTTGTAATGCGCCATTGGTGATTGATTTTAGTCATCAAATTTACTCCTCCTATTGTAGATTAACCCGATTAATTAGAGTATCTACTGTTAGACCATTCTGTGACTACTTCATATATAACGGCCACTCGTTGTTTGAACTGTAATTTCACTACCCACTAAAATTGCATATGATGTCTGCATAATATTGGATCATTTTAACGTATTGCCTTTTAAATAATTTTGCATTAATTCGTTCGGAATCTTCAAAGCTTCGCTCCTATTAACAGCAGGTGCGGTTAACATTTGACCATTTTCAGATGACCAACCACGATTAGATAGAACCGTCTCATTCTTTTGAAATGTGGCAACGGTAACTTCACTAAAGTTACTATTCGTATAAAGTACCCCATAACCATATGTGCCTGGACGTCCATTTTCGATATAACCATATACGATGTGTCCTCCACCGTTATCTAGAAACTTAATTTCTAACCCCCTTTGATCTTCCGGTACTGGTATCTTCTCGTCATCTATATCAATGGTTCCTTTGAAGGTTTTGGATCCTGTGATACTCTGATATAGTTTCCCGTCAATATGTATAGTTATAGGCTTCGTGAAGTAATTATTTTCCGCCCCCAACTGATATTTTACTCCTTCTAAATTAACCGTATATTGTTTTGGGAAAGCTTTCAAACTAAGGATTACACCGAACGTAACTGCAATTAGCAATGGAATCACGAAAAATTTATTCTTCAACAAATAGCCCCTTTCCTTTGTTATTATAATTAAATAGTTCGCTAACTAAAAATGAAAAAAGTCGCCTTTACATCATGTAAAGACAACTCTAATTCATTATTTGAATTGCGTTAAGGACATATAAAGGCTTTAACGTACGTGATTCTGGTAACTAACCCTATCCGTCTCTTTCAACTCAGCCAGCGAAGCCGACCCTATACCGAACATTGCCATCCGTAGTTCCAATTCCCTCGTTTCCATCACTTCCAAGACATCCTCCATAGACTGCGTGGCTTCCTTCAGAATCGATCTGCCGAATCCGACCATGTCTGCACCAAGTGCAATGGCTTTGGCTCCATCTAGGCCAGTATGCATTCCACCGCTTGCGATTATTGGTTGCTCCACAATTTTACCCCTTACCGAAGTAATGCATTCGACTGTTGGGATGCCCCAATCACTGAACGCTTCAGCTGCTTTTCTCTTTACTGTAGATGTTGAACGAAACTTTTCGACCTGACTCCATGATGTGCCGCCTGCCCCCGCTACGTCGATAAAGGAAATGCCTGCATCGCATAAACGTTTAGCTGTGGCCCCGTCAATTCCCCACCCAACTTCCTTCACACCAACTGGCACTCCCAACTCACTGCAAAGTCGTTCAATTTTCTCCAATAAATCTTTGAAATCCGTATTTCCTTCTGGTTGAATCACTTCCTGAATACTGTTCAAATGGAGGACAAGTGCATTCGCCTCTGTTATGTCAATGATTCGGCGACATTCATCTACGCCAAAGCCATAGTTAAGCTGAACCGCGCCTAAATTAGCGATTATCGGGATGCTCGGTGCATATTTCCTTACTTGAAAAGAAGCTCGATGTTCCGCACTTTCTATCAGCGCTCGTGTCGAACCCAAAGCTAATCCCCAGCCTCTTTGTTCTGCAGCTTCGGCAAGATTCCGATTAATTGTTTCTGCAAAGGCAGCCCCGCCCGTCATCGAACTGATAATAAATGGTGTTTTGCAATCATGACCTAAAAATGTCGTATCGATTGCGATATCATTGAAATTGATTTCAGGCAACGCATTATGGATAAATTTAACCTTCTCGAAGCCGGTTGTGATAGTGTCACCCGTTACGTGCTCATTCAACGTGATTTGAATATGCTCTGATTTTCTTTGGTTAATTGGTATAGTCATTTGAAAACACTCGCCTTTCTCCATGGTGTTAGTGATTACTCATTAATTACTTTAATTAGTAGAAGTCACTGTATTGCTCTGGTGCCTCTCCCCTTGTCTCTTGCACATAAGGATTAAGTATTTGTTCAGCATTCTCGTTTATGTCATCTACTTCTATTAAAAATGTCCATTCGTCACCATAATCGTAAATATACAGAAACTTTTGCCTCGTGATAAAACCAACAGCACAAATTTGTATTTTAGAAGCATCCGCATGACCAAAGTCATCATTAGGAGATGCGATACAATCATGTGACCATTTTTCACCATCCATGAAAAAAGAATACAGATGATCATCGTCAAATTCAAATGCTTTGATAATGATTTGATGGAAATCGTCCATTGTATGCTTAGCTGAAAAAGTTAGTTTTCTCCATATTTTATTTGTTAGTGAAACCTTAAACGTGTAACGACCATCAATGAATTGCTTTCGGTTTCTAGGCAAGGTATGCATCAATTCATCTTTTGAAAATAAATTTATAAAAGGTTGAAAAAATGGCTGGGCGCTTTGGTCTTCATCGGATAAATACGCACCGAATCTCCCATCTAATATTGAACCTGGTATAACATTGAACTCTCCATCTTCCCGACGCAACGCGATATTCCATGCACATACGTTTCGCGAAATAAGTAAAATAGGCATCATTTGAGTACCGAACTGCGTAACCTCAATCTTTTTGGCGTAATATACACTTTTGCTATCACGTTGTTCTTTACGTTCTACATCCTCTTCGCAAATCCATAAACCCAACCACTCAAAATAGAGATTGAAGTAATACCAATCATATGTACAACTTGCTAGTATCCGCCCGACATCGGTTTTGGGTTCTTCACTACCCAAGTTCGTCCTGGCTCATCCCGACTTAATATAGAAAACACTTCGGGGAGCGTTAAAGCTATTGAATTATGTTGTTTATCCTGAAGTCTCGCCCAATTCACATCGACCCAGAACGTTTCGAGTAAAAAAAGTATTTTTCTACATCTGTTAATTCTTTATACAAATCCATTCTTTCTGTTACTTTCAGTTGGAGCGGTCCCGATTTTACCGACACCTTTTCCAGCAAACATCCGCTTAAAGCCAAGTGATAGATGAAATGGATGAAAGAATAATAGGCCTGTTCAGTATACGATGTACAATCCTTGGTTCTTATGGTCATACGTTCATTAATCGCGGGCAGATGCTTTCTTGATATGTACTCTTTTGCCTTTGTTAGCTGAACTACATGTCCGCTTATATAGCTAACAAACTCATCAAAATCAGCTACTAAGTTGATTGGAATTGATTCATTATTCATAGCGTTCAATTTTATAACCCCTTTTCCCGTTGGATCAGATAGGATTATTATTATTCCAATAGACAATTCCTAAAATGCTTTCCTACGCTTTTGTCTAATTATACAATTTCCTCACTCGAAGTTGTAGTTTCGTCTCGCCTCTTAGAGTCATCACTGGTTAAGAATACGAAATGATGGCTGATAAAGAGGAAAGGCGATTACATATCTTATAAGGAGTGAATTTATATATAAGCGAGTACCTCTTTGAGATTGTCCAGAACGTAAATGTTTTTCATATTGGAAGATGAACCTACCCCTATTCCAAACCCCTTCATCTTCATGTTGATAGTTAGTTCTACATCAACGATTGAGTCGCCAATCATAAATGATTGATCAATATTAATATTTGGGTATTTCAGTATTGCATTCATAATCATCCCGGTTTGAGGTTTTATACAATCACAACCTTCATCCCTACTGTGAGGACAGTGAAATACATCCAGGATTTTTATTTTATGACATGATAATTCATATAGCATCTTTGCTGTAATGTCATGGTACTGCTCTAATGATATAAATCCTTCGTTTATTAGATATTGGTTCGTGATGATAATTATTTCATAGCCTCTTTGGTCAACGCTCTTTAAAGTCTGAACTGAATCGGCTAAAAACACAGGATTCTTTATATCCGTCCACTTGTGGTCAGGATAGTCTTCAATAATAGTCCCATCCCTATCAAAAAATGCGACCTTCAATTAAATCACTCCTTATTTTTTCATTGATTCATGGGTGATAACACCGCCTGCCTCGTCAACTTGCGTGAAGCTGAAAACTCAAGTAGATTTTAACAAGAAGCCAATTCGAGTATAAAAAATTTGGAAGTCGGCTAGTAAGCGATGTAAAATAATAAGTGAGTTTCTAGGGTGGTAAAGATCGGAACTATTCCCTTTAAGCTATTTACTTAAATCCAAATATACTAATTAGTTGTCAGGGGCGCAATTCAAACGTATAATGAGGATATAGCTTGACTAGAATAAAAAAAGATTGATCGATGTTGTCGCATCGATCAATCAATGCAATAGTCGGTTCCCTACAAGGGGATCAGCACTTACGGAGTGAGAATAACCCATCCCTATGAGCCGTTAACTCAAGGATGGGTTATTTTTTATGGTTAAATGACAGAATCAACACAATTAAAGTTGCGAAAGCTACAGCAAACATTAACGTTTCAAAAACTGACATCGACATCACCCCCTTTCATGGGGAGTGAGCCGACCACCCTTGAGTCACCTATTCTATTACCTCTTAATTATACCATACAGACGTTCTTAGATTAACTAATAGTTCATGATGAAATAACTCTTCCACTTTTGTCTGCCAGTACTTCCCCAACGATAGTCTCTTCAGATTTCATACTTCATACCGTCCCGCTGTTATTAAACCAGATGACTAACCATTCGTTATCCAAGTAATACACCACCTAACTTCCCTGTTTATCTTAAATATCTATTCTAACGACTTTTTTAATACATAACTCACTTTGTCATACTCCATTTTCTCTTCATAGAACCTATGTGCGTCTGTTCGTTGCAAGCCTGATGACAGCGCAACACTTTCATAGCCGTTGTCTTTTGCCCACTTATGGACATAGGTAAGTAACTTCTCCCCATACCCACTAGACCGTTTCGTGGTATCCGTCACCAAATCACAAATTCAAATGAATCGACCATAATAAAGTGTGATTATTGGCTTGAAACCGATTACTGCAACGATATCCCTTTCACTTTGTACACAGACAGTTGGTAACGATCTTTCTCTGTGCTTCACAGACTAATTCCAAGTAGGTATCTTCATCCAAATGTGTTCGCAACTGCCTCATAATCGGATATGCTTCAACAATTTCGTTACGTGTTTGAAGCTCCTTAATCGTTAATTCATTCCTCACGCACAGCAACCCCTTTTTCATAAATATACCATGCGGTTTCATTGCAACATGATTAAATTGTTTGCCGAGCTCATTCGAGAATACAAATATCCAAAAGCTTATTCGAATCAAACACTTGAAAGTTAAACCCCTCAAACGTATAATAAGAATAAGATTAGAATACAATAAAAAAGACCGCTTGGTGCGCTAACACCAAACGGTCAATGTAATAAGCAGGTTCCCTACAAGGGGATTGGCAAAATGACAGGGATAACCCATCGAGCCTTTAACTCAAGGATGGGTTATTTTTTATGGTTAAATGCAAGTACCAATACGATCAATGTTGCAAAAGAAATTGCAAACATTAACGATTCGAATACTGTCATTGGCACCACCCCCTTTCGTACGGAAGTGAGCCGACCACCCTTGAGTCACCTATTCTATTACTCTTCTATTATACCATACATACGTTCCTCCAAACCCAAATTCCACTATTCCTGTATGAAAGATTTATACCTCTATCATCATTTTTATGTAAATATAAAGGCATCTAAAAAGATGCCTTACATTTAAAATGAAAAAGTCGTTTAAAGTAGCCTTGTAAGCTTATCTATCCCTGCAGTTTTTACATACTTTAATGAGTTCTTTCGCTTCCGTTTTATGATTGTATAATAACTTAATTCTATTTCGAGTACACAACGGACAGTCTCCTCTTCCTTTTGAAGGGAGCTTTTTTATTGCTTTTCCTCGGTTTCTTTTCGCCATGACCATCCACCTCCAGAATGAAAATTCTTCTTTCTCTTTATCTAATGATGGCATGGGGAGATCTTATGGGTATTTTAATAATTTATTTATGAAAAACTATTCTTGATAATTAGATATCATGATTAGGAAGTCCGTTAATTGCCATAGTCCGTCCTTTTTTACTGAGATTATCTACAAGTAGTGACATATATATATTCAATCATTTAACAGCGGGAATAATACCTGCAAAAATACAAAAAGAGGTATTTCACACTCTTGCAATACTATCCCCCGTCCCTTTTGAATATCATAAAAGAGTTGAATATATGAGGAGAGAACTATATGCAAATTCATGTAGTACATCCAGGGGAAACATTATGGTTGATTGCACAACGTTACGGCGTCACCGTAACTCAAATCGTGACAGCCAACCAGTTGGAAAGTCCAAGCAAACTAGTAAGTGGGCTGGCTCTAGTCGTTCCAACACCTACTCAGACACATACTGTACAACCTGGTGAGAATTTAACACAAATTGCACAGCGTTATGGTACAACTGTCGAAGAAATTAGTAAGATAAATCAAATTCAAAATCCCAATATGATTTTATCCGAAACTATTTTAACCATCCCCGCCCATAAACCAGTTATTGATGTGAATGCCTACACAATCAATACTGGGGAAACAGGCGCTAGGGAAATTCAAGAAGTTGGCCAATATTTAACCTATTGGATGCCTTTTGTTTATACGATTCGTGAAGATGGTGGGCTAAGTACCATCGACGATACCGCTATGCTTCAATCTGCCGCTGCCGAAAGAGTTGTTCCTGTGATGGCCATTACAAATTTCAGTGCCACGGCCGCTGGATCTAGTCTGGCGCATTCAGTCCTTGCAAGTACTGATATTCAGGATGTTTTATTAACAAATATTTTAAAAGTCATGAAAGAAAAAGGCTATCAAGGATTAAATATTGACTTTGAAAATGTGTTGCCGGCCGACCGTGAAAACTATAACCAATTTTTGCAGCGTGCAGTGGATCGCTTGCATCCGGAAGGTTATTCCGTCTCAACAGCCCTTGCTCCAAAGATTAGCGATGAGCAAAAAGGGGTGTTATATGAAGCACATGATTACGCAGAACACGGAAGAATTGTCGATTTCGTCGTATTGATGACCTATGAATGGGGTTATCGATTAGGTCCTCCACAGGCAATTTCACCGCTAAATGAAATAAAAAGGGTGCTGGATTACGCTGTTACCGTAATACCAAGAAACAAAATCTTGTTTGGTTTTCAAATCTATGCGCGCGACTGGTTACTTCCTCATGTGCAAGGACAAGAGGCAGAAACATTTAGCCAACAGGAAGCAATTCGCCGGGCTATTCAATATGGGGTGGCCATTCAATATGACCCAATAGCGCAATCACCATTTTATCGCTACACGGATGCAGAGGGGCGTAACCACGAAGTCTGGTTCGAAGATGCCCGCAGTGCACAAGCAAAGTTTGATGTGGTAAAGGACTATAATTTACGCGGAATTAGTTACTGGGTTCTTGGTTACCCATTCCCGCAAAATTGGTTGTTACTGGAAGACAACTTTACTATCCGAAAAATACGCTAGTTTTCATTATCGATACTTCCAATAACCTTAACCGTACAGAGTCACTGAACATAGGATAGGATACCCGATACTTGGAATGGAGGCACTCTTATGCACTATAACCCTTATCCACACTGGGTCAATCCTTATTCTAATCCACGGTGGCTGTACAACGAGCATGTTCAACCACAGACCGTTTTAAGACCGCCAAGTCCTTTTCCATCTATAAATACGCAAGTGTTGAATACTTCGGCCCTAAGATTTCAAGAATTATTGAAACAAGCGGATTTATTAGCAAGCAAGATTGTTAACTCTAAAGAATTCGCACATGAGTTAATGGAAGCAGCACAACTATCAAATACAAAAAAGGTAGATGAATTAATTGTATCAACAGGCATCACATTAAAAATCAAAACATATTTTAGTCCAACTGGAATTCGTATTGAATTAAACAACGACGAAAATCCAGGTGAATGTTGTCATTTACTAATGACATTAAAGTGGTAAGGTTGAGGAATCTTTTTTGTATTCCGGACATAATTCACGCGAAATTAGATTGATTAGAATAAAAAAGACCACTCAATCAGCGTAACAACTGCTTACCAATAAGCTTAAATAACCCATCCTAATGAGCTATTTACTCAGGGATGGGTTATTTTTATATCGTTTTGAATTGTCAAATCTGTCCCTATAATCATTGATTAAAAAGGACTGATTTCACTAACACTAACGAGGACAAGTCTATTTCAAACGAAAGGAGTCTTCCTCTTGAAACAACAGTCTGATAAGAACCAAGCACATACGGAGCAACAATTCCAAGGTCAAAAGAAACAAGCACTACAAGCAATGCAACAGGCAATGCAAACGATTCAGTTGAGCACTTCATCGACTGACCTCCAATTGTTGCAACAAGCACAGCATCAACTTCAACAAGCATCACAGCTGCTGAATCAAATGCAAGGGACTGCGGTTACCAAATCGACTACCGCAGTTCAGCAACAATTGGAGCAAGTTCGGCAACAAATCGAACAGGCTGCGCAAACCTTACAGCTTATCCACTCGCTAAATAGTGGAAATAATAGCTTCAAAAAAGATTAAAAACCTGCCATCGACTCATTCAACCAGTCGAAGGCAGGTTTTTCTTTTCAAGTAACGCCGCTTTTACTGCTTCTTTAATCTCCTGATAGCCCGTACACCTGCATAGATTCGACTGAAGCCACTCTTCAATCGTCTCATCTTCAGCGTCAGGATGCTTTTCAATAAGGGCATGTGCATTGACGATAAACCCTGACGTGCAGTAGCCGCATTGAATGGCCCATTTCTCAATGAATGCTTTTTGAACCGGAGAATCCAACAACCCCTCGATTGTTATAATTGGTTCATTTACCGCTTCAACTGACAAGGATAGACATGAATGCATTGGTTCCCCGTTTACAAGGACTGTACAAGCCCCACAATCGCCGTTTTCACATGCTTTTTTTGCACCAGTTAAGCCAAGTTGCTCGCGTAATGTATGCAAAAGCGTATCGGCAGACCGGATGACCGCGTCATGGGTTTCACCATTCACAAGAAGTTGAATAATTGTTTTTGTTGTATCAATGGAATTGATCACTTTTTCCCCTCCAAAACTTCAAACGTATCTACTAACAGGTTTTTTAACACGAATCCACGGTAAGCTGCGGATGCATGCGAGTCATCCACAATTGATGCTGGAAGATGGGAGGCTATTTGTTCTATTCTTTCCCTCTCAGATAATGAATCATCATTAACAATCGCTTCTATCTTCTTTGAACGAAATGGAAAACTACACAACCCGCTAAAAGCGACACGGATTTGGTTCTCTTTCAACAAAGCCGCCAAAGTGACGACAGGATAACCCACTTTAGTCATTTGAGTCCGTTTCAAACTAAGATAAGGCAAATCGATAAATGATGCATCGACGATAATTTGAACAAGGAATGTGCCTTCATCTAAAGTCATCTTTCGATCGAATATTTTTTTCAATGAAACAACTTTTTCTTCTCCCTGTGAGGCAATCTTCACCTTTGCATCCGCTAATAGAAATGGTAAAACGCCTTCCCGATATATCAATTGACTATTTATATTACCGCCTATCGTAATTTTGTTTCGTGAAGAATGATTGGCAATTTGCTTAACAGTTTGGCTTAATAAGGGAAACAGATTTGTTTCCACCAGTTTATTTAACGAAATCGCCGCACCAATAATAAGCTGCCCTCCCTGGATTTCACATATATTGCATTCAGGAATCCCTTTAATATCAATTACCACATCGGCATGCATTTTATTCGTCCGTGCGAACGTAATGAATTCTGTTCCTCCTGAATAATAGATAACTTTTTTCCGGAGACTAGTCGCTGTAATATACGTCTCTATAGCTTCCGCAATGGTTGAAGGCTTATAGTAGTTAAAATCGAATGCAATCATTGTCCGCTCTCCTTCTTTGTTTTCCATATTAATTCTGGAATGAGCGGTAGTTCGTTCAATTCAACTTGCGCAGCCTCGGAAAGTCCATTCGCTAACGCCGGTGCCATACCGATTACTCCGTGTTCCCCGATTCCCCGTGCACCATACGGTCCGTCCGCAAATGGTGTTTCGATAAAATCGACCAAATACTCTACCGGCTGTTCCCCGTAACGAAGCATATGATAAGTGCGCAGATCCGCGTTTTCTACTACCCCATTTTCATCAAAATGAAACGATTCACTGCTAGCAAAACTTAACCCTAAATACATGCCGCCCCGCATTTGCTGCGTCGCCATCATGGGATTAATAATGGTACCGCCGTCAAGCACCGTGACAGCTTTAAGTATTTTGTACGTGAAATTACGTTCATCCAATTCGACTTCTACCGCCTGTGAACCGACAGACCACCATGACCCCGGTTTCCCGAAACCAGTCTCCTTATCCATCGGTGTCAAATGGCGCTGAATATAAGAACCAGTTCCTATAATCTGCGCGCCTACCGCATGGCCGCTAGGTAATGTGTAACCTAAAGCAATGTCCTTTATTTCGACTCCGTAAGCGGGGTCAGGTACTAAATAGACGCGTCCGCCTCCCACTTCCAAATCCTCTTCAGAACATTGCAATACGATGGAAGCCGTTTTTTTCATTTGCTTAATTGCACTTTCAGCGGCAGCTAGTACTGCACGTCCCGCCAAGAATGTCGTGCTGCTCGCTACGGTGCTCCATTGATGTGGATCATACTGTGTATTCACTTCCATGATCACGTGAATTTTATCCATCGGCATATTCAACTTTTCAGCAAGAATCTGTGCAAGGGTGGTTTTCGTTCCTTGTCCAAGCTCAATCGCAGCACAGTTTAAATTCACAGCTCCATCTGGTTCAAATGTGATAACTGCTCCTGCTTGGGCATTCGTCGCAGTCTTCGACGTTTTCCAAAACAAACTGATTCCCTTTGCGCGCACTAAATTTTCACCAACTGCGATTCTTTGCCCTTCATCCCAGCCAATCAATTCTTTTACTCGAATAATACATTTTTCAGTATCCCCTATATTATTTGTAGTGAGTACTGTTTGGGTAGGTGTTGTGTCTCCGGGTTTAATCACATTCAATATTCGTAATTCAATCGGATCCATATTCAATTGCTTAGCTAATATGTCCATCGTTCTCTCAACAGCAAAAGTCAGCTCGGGATGCCCATAGCCTCGGTATGACGTTGCGAACGGATGATTCGTATACATGCAGTAGGAGTCACACCATACATTTGGAACATTATATGGCCCCGTACAATCGAGTGCAATTGCCTGCGTTATACCCGCCCCATGGTCTGTATAAGCACCTGAATCAACGAGGAAGGTATACTGTCCCGCCATCAATTTCCCTTCTTTCGTCACACCCAGTTTTATCGTTGCATCAAGTCCGATATGACACGGGGCGGTTATCAAATCCTCTTCGCGCTCATACTGTAGCTTGACCATTTTCCCACCGACAGCTTTCGATGCCAAATAAGCAAGTGGCTCTAATTGAATAGCTCCTTTCCCACCGAAAGCACCACCAATCAACGGGATGTGAACGATAACATTACCTACTTCAATATTAAAAAACTGGTTAAATACCTTTTTTATCATATAGGGGGATTGAGAACAGGAATGGATAATCACTTTCCCGTCCGGATTGATCTCCACCCGGGTACTTCGCGTTTCCATCGCGGCATGATCGGAAAGGTTGAATGAATAAGAAGCCGATATCGTTTCTGCACAATTCGCCCAGATAGTTCCGATATCTCCTTTACGGATTTTAATGTGACTGCCGATATTTGTACCAGGAACAGGATAGACGTTATCGATTATTTTTGTATAGTCTCCGGAATTGTCATGTACTAATGGTGCGTAAGCTTGGAATGCCTGCTGGACTGAATTCACGACGGGGAGCGGTTCGTATTCTACTTTTACCTTGTTTGCCGCCAGTTTTCCTTGATGTTCAGAATCCGCCACAACAATTGCTATCGGCTCCCCATAATACCGCACCTTGCCGAATGCCAATGGTGGGCGGTCTGCAAGAATCGGGCCAATATGAAATGGGAAAACCTCTCCTGTCACGATTGCACGCACGCCAGGCATTTTCCACGCTTCAGTCGTGTCAATGGATTTGATCAAGGCATGTGCTTGAGTGCTTTTCACAAGTTTCGCGTGCATTAGGCCAGGTACCGAATAATCCCCAACATATCTAACTTTGCCCGTCGATTTTTCTACCACATCAATTCGTTGTTCAGACTTGCCAACCGTTGTCCATATTTTATTCGTCATTCACAAACGCCTCCTGGACAAAATTTAACGTGCAACAATAACAAGTGTATCCGTGTCAACTTCATGCGCTGAAGCATCCATTATCTTCTCTAGTGTCATGCTGATTTTCTGTAATTCCTTTTGATCTTTCACAATGAAAACAGGCGCGCCGCCGCCCTGTAGTGATTCTGGTTTTATCGTGATGATAGCGACAATCTCTGCATGCTGATTTTCCAAACCACTCAACTCCTTATAGTACAGACTCCAGATTACTGTCCTTTAAACGTCACGCATTTTAGATTTAGTTCCCCTATTTTCCTTTATCCGCTTCTTTAGGCATCCGGATTGCACTATCCAATACGGGGACATTGTCTAATACGGCCTTGATTTGATGGAAATCTTTTTCACGCGGCAAAAAGAACAATGCGATTCGCCCGTCCTCCATATCTCTTTTCGTAAGTGGAATCAATGCCGGTTCACCGGAATCTAGATAACTGCCCAGTACAGTAGCAACATGGTGCAACATTGCTTGTCGCTGCCCTAGGAAGGACAAAGTGACAATACTGTTTTGATTTTTCGGGATGATAATTGCACCAACTGCCTTTTCGGTAATTATTTTTCTTGTATCTTCCAGTCCTACATTTTTAATAAGGATATCACCCACAAAAAGCGTCGGACCTTCAAAACGAATCTCTGCTTCTGTAACATCCGCGATTGCATTCAATAACTGTCCTGACATATTGAACTTCACCATGACTAGCATGACAATCCCACCGATAATTCCCAACCAGAAGGAAAACACAGCACACAATGTAGTGATAAGAGCCGTGAACATCACTAAATAATTCCGACTTTCAAACGCTTGTGCCATCCCCTCAATAAATGGCGTCCCACGCTCTACAAGTTCGAAGTTATCGATATTTTGAAGTGACTCCCTTTCCATCTTCCGAACTTCACGAAACTGTGTAGCAGCAAGACCAAGGAATGTCACGGCAGTCCAATCAGATTCCAACACTGCTGGAATCGCTACGGCACCGATGAATGCCGCAATGAAACCAAAGGAAAGGTGAATGATTCGCCCTGTCGGATACGTTGGGTATTGCCGAAAATCAGTACGTAACAAGAGTGTTCGTGCCACAAATCCAAAAACAATTCCGACTACGACCGGAAGTAAATAGTTATCCAAATACTACACCCCCGAAAAGTTATATACTTCTCTCGCATTCTAACCAAAACAACGACAGATTATAATGTGGTAACGATATTAGAGAATGAATAGAAGGTTAGCTAAATGGCGACAGTGGGTGGAAAGAAATGAGGTGTGGATTTGCAATCGATTCAGCAAATGATTGAAATTGTTTTGATTGATACCCAACCCGTTGTACTTGCGATGATTATTCAGGTGGAAGGATCAGCTTACCGGAAAGAAGGTACTTGGATGCTCATTCAAGAGGATGGTACACATACAGGTATCATCAGCGGTGGTTGTCTTGAAAGTGATTTACATAATCGTGCCATAGAAATGTTTAATACAGGAAAAGTAGAAATTGTTCACTATGACTTAAGTGCTAAAGATGACCTTGGTTGGGGGCGTGGTGCGGGATGCAATGGAGTTGTCTCAATATTTGTGCGCGATATCGATAATGATTTCCGGCACTTTCTAACCTTAATGCACAAACAGTTCTTGGCCATGGAACCCGTTTTATTTATCCAATCAATAAGTGAGTTTGACAACTATGCATTTTTAAATGAAAGCAAAAACTGCCTCGACCACTGGCAAAGTGAAATCCCCTTCGAACTAGATGCCTTCACTCCGTTTCAAAACAAAGTAGGACAAAAAAGTAAGGACGACGAAGACGAAATGATGTATTTTCAACTTATATGGCCTCAACCTGCCCTTTATATAATCGGTGCAGGCGTTGATGCACGGCCGCTTGCACGACTTGCTGGAAACGTTGGGTATGCGGTTCATCTGCTTGATTCTCGGAGTGCACTTTGTAATGAAATTCATTTTCCTACTGCAGTATCTTTTCAGGTTGGCGACACCGAGAAACTAATTGACAATATCTCTTTAAGTCCACTCGATTCAGTTGTCATTATGACGCATGATTTCCAGTTGGATGCGAAACTAATGCATAGACTCCGCGACCATCAATTATTGTACCTTGGTATTTTAGGGTCAAAAAAACGAACTGAACGTTTACTAGGCGAAGAAATTCCCAATTGGATTCATTCACCTATAGGGCTTTCTATTGGTGCAGATGGACCTGAGGAAATTGCTGTTAGTATTGTAGCAGAACTTATAGCAGTTAGACGCGGGGGAATTTCATGAAAATCGCAGGTATTTATCTTGCCGCTGGAAACAGCAGCCGTATGGGGAGTAATAAATTAGCACTACCTGTTGGAACCATGACAGTAGGTAGCTTAGCGCTTGAAACAGCTTTGAAATCATCGCTCGATAAAGTCTATATCATTACAAAGGATAAGGACGATGCAGATTGGCTTCCCGCTGAAATGAAACTAGATGCGAAATGTTCATTCATAAAATGTCCAACTGCACATCATGGCCAATCCGAATCATTGCGCTACGGCATTCAACAGGCACAAACTGATCGCATGGATGCCATCATCGTCATATTGGCGGATCAACCTTTTATCACCGTCCAAATGCTCGAAGAAATGATTGCGTGCACGAAGAACAACCAGATGTGCAGATTCGTCGCTACCACATATGAACAGACAATCATGCCGCCTGTCCTTTTTTCGTCTTCCATGTACAACGAACTGATGGAGTTACGTGGAGATAAAGGAGCAAAAGCAATTTTACAAGGTGATTTTCTCCAAAAGGGAAAGCTATTACCCTGTGCTGATAAGAGGCTAGTATTCGATGTCGATACAGAGGCTGATTACGAAGCACTCCAATTAATAGAAAAAACGAAATGATAGAATGTATCCTATCATTTCGTTATCGTTATTCTTCCATTATCCGTTCTTAATTTAATTAAATTCTCACCATTTCCGAACTTCGTATGTTTGTTTTCATATCCAAAAACATTGATTCTTCCGTTGTCCGTTTTAACGTCAATCGTAGCATTCATCGGTTCCTTTTCAGTTTGAATCTCGATTTTACCGTTATCTGTCGTTAATTCAATCGGTCGATCTAAATTGTTTGTTACAAGGGAAATTCTCCCGTTATCTGTTCTTCCGACAATCGTACCGTCAACATGATCTAGTATAATTGCACCGTTATCAGTTTTAACATTGACAGCTGTAGCATCAATGGTTTTTAACTCAATCGTGCCATTGTCTGTCTCCAGTGCCAACTCTTTCGTTTGAATATTCTCCACTTTGATCCGCCCGTTATTGCTTTCCGCTTGAATTCGATCATACTGTTTTTCAGGCACTTTCACGATTAGCTTTAAGTTTAACGAGGATAAGCCAAAGTTAATGAAACTTCGCCGCTTTTCTTTGAACTGAACAGATAGTGTGTTTTCTTTTACAACAGCCTCGAAAATGAATTTCGACCTTTTCTTTGTCTTCCCTGAATACGACACTGTCGTTATCGAATCTTTGGTTGGCACGATCTCCACCATTGCATTGGTCGTCAAAATTTCAATACTCGTAAATGATTGATCATCAATCACTTTTTTCTTGGCGTTATTTTCAAAGTGATTCCCGGAATTGAACACCAATGCAATTCCACCAACAATAAGCAATACCAACGCTACGATAATGAACACTTTATTTCTAATAAACATTTTATGCCAAACCTCCTTATTTATGATTTTAAGTTTTTTCTGTATCCGAGGTTCTTTGCATTAAACGAAGCCGATATGAATTCATAGCCGCTTCCCCGAGCTGGTCGAGCAGATTATAGTTGGCAAACGCGCCGACAATCGCGCCGAAGCCAGGAATTAATTGAAACATTTTCACTAAATCAATGTAATCTCGGTATTCTTGCTGAAAGTCCCTCCAATCCATATCAGCAATTAACAGTTTCTCTTCTTCCCAATTCTCAATAATAGATAATGTCTCTTTCCTTGTTTCCTCACTTGAAAATGCAAGTTGGAACACATGTAAAATGAACAATCGCTCTTCATATTCATTCGTATCAAATCCATAAACCGCAGCGGCTTCAAACAGAAACTTCATTTTAATGGATAATAGCAGCGGAAAGTCGACAAGGCCAAGCATAATTCCCCCTGCTCCAGTTCCCGCACCTTCAATGACAGCAGTTTTGCGGAATGACGAAAGCTTTTCCTTAAATAACTCATCCCTCTCATATAGACTTAGCACGGTTGATTGCCTTTTTTTCGTCGTGATAGTAGAGCCGACCAAAGTGGCTTTCACCATGTTTTTTATGCTCTCTGTCATTACCTGATGAAACTTTTCTGGAATAAGACCATTCACTTTCATTTGCGCTTTTTTTGACGTACGGCTAATAATGCCTGATCGCTTTGTCATTTTCCGCTTCCAAAAATGCAACTCCTCTTGAACTTTCATCGTATAGTCAACCATAATTCTGTACCCTTCTCTCTGTTGCAATCAATTCACTGATTACAATTTAGTATAATGGATAGGATTTTAATTCAAATGGACCTGAGAAGTGATTGCAACTCAGTCTTAAGATGTAGTTAACGTGACCCATCACGAAAATGCCACTTTCTAAATAGTAGCCACAAACAGACGAAGATCAAAAATGCTACTCCTTCGAGCGCTATAATGTACCACGGATAGGGTCCTAAGTAGTCAAGCAAACTTCCGTTGACTGGTTTTTCCCTTAAGAACATATAGTTGCCTTGGAAAAACACATTAACCGCAAATATAAGTGGCAACAACAAGTTTAAAATAATCATTGTCTTGATAATTCCTATAAAAGTAGGTCTGTATCCTTTCATCCACGTAAAGTATAGTGCCGTTATTATGATTCCAATATGCGTGTAAAAAAAGTGGAAATACCTGAAATGCGGGAATCCAACATCTAATACAGGAGTCGCCATCGCTTGAAGCGCCCCTCCAATACCTGCAAAAAAGATGAAATCATACAAATGCCTATTCCCTGTCCATAAGAGAACAATCGCAACAAGTAAACTAATACTGCATAATTCTAGCGGCAACGAATCGCTAAATCCCCATCTCCCAGTTACAATCATCCAAACATGATAAAAGACTTCCATTACCAATAAAGTCAACGCAAAAAGGCGTTCATACTTCGACGACACCGACCATCGCCTTCTTAAAATAAATAACAATAAGATGGATAGGCACAACACGCCTATTGCCGCCATATGCTCCATTGAAAATAGTAAGAAGGAAGGTTCACTATAGCCAGCCATCCTTGTACCCCATTTCTGTAAGTCCTTTTATCTTGATCTATAAACAATATCCACTTTACCGACCTTATTATCCATTTTATACGTTTTTGCTGATTCCGGATAGCCTATCTTTATGTAAGATACCTTCATAGCGACAGGAAAACCATTGAAATACTCGGAGTTGCAAGTAGGCGTAGTCATCATGTATCCAAAGACTTCTCAGGATCCTTCAATATGTTTTGTTGACACATATGAATAGCTTTCAAAATTGGGCCGCTCATATTGTCGTTAGCAATTACGCGTATCTACATTTCATACACGATTAACTGTTCATTGCCGAATATTTCATCGAACGAAACGGGTTTTCCATTGATAAAAAGGTTTATCGTATCATATTTCTCTACCGTTTTGATTTTATATAATACTTGATATTTTAATTTGGTGTTTGAGTAGTCAGAATCATATTCTTGATTGATAAACACGTTCAATGTGTCTTGTTGAGCACTTACGTTAAAGTCACTAAAATAAACTGCATCATTTCCTTGAGTAACGTAAATTCCATTTATAAATACATACATATTTTTTTCACCATCAAGGTAGAGATAATTACCATTCTTCACTTCAGCATATTCAATAAATTCCTGTACAGCATCATTTGCATTACCTATGCTTATTTCTGAAAATGAAAAATCCGAATTGCACCCGGTTAATAGTAACATCAGAACAATTAACGATAATCGCTTTTTCACAACAGCGCTCCTTGTAATAATAGTTTACTTCCGTCTTATACCTATTTCGAAAATAGCATAGCCTAAATCATTTAATGCATCCTTTATCAATAATACGTTGTTAACGACGTAAAAATCTCATTACTCGAAAGTTATTTAATGTGGTTATAATACATAGTCCCATGGGATGTTCTTTTGTATAAAGTACATACTAATGAAACAGTCTGTAGAATGATTTCTGATGTGACCAGTTCTCAACTGGGGCTACCTATGATAAACTCAAGTTAAATTAACTTAATTTATTGAATAGATAAACAACTACATCATTCAACTTACTAGCAGAATTGATAAAGAAATCATTGAAGGGTGAGAGGTATTATGGGTTCAAGAATAATGCATTTGGTTATTGCTAATAAAATTGCAGAGCGTCTATTGATAGAAGATAGAACATCATTCTTACTTGGAGGCATTGCCCCGGATGCAGTTTCTCCTAAAGACTTGTCACATTTCTTTAAGGGTGAAGTACAAGATTATTCAAGATACATTGATTATAAAGGATTTCTATATAAATATAGTTCTAAAGCAGAAAGTCATTATTTATTGGGGTATTTCACACATTTAATCGCTGATGATATATGGCTGAAAGGTTTTTATCTTCCTTGGTTGAAAAACAGAATGGAAGCTAATAAAGAACTATTAAATTTATACCATAATGATTTTCGGCTACTGAATGGAAAATTACTAGAATACTATGATTTTACGGATGAATTGAGAGAAATGCTCAGTTATCCCCCTACAATCTTTGATTTGCAAGAGGTTAAGTCCAAAGAAGTTGAAGAGTTCATTCCTTATATATTAGGCGATATGGAGTACGATAAGGAAGTTATAAATGAAAAACTTAATGTATTTTCGTTTAATCAGATAGTTGGTTATATAGAGACATCAGTTAATAAAGGCTTATTGAATATAAGATCTATACTAACTTAATTTATTTTTAAATTACATTTGATTCATTATCAATAATATTGTTTAACTTTGCTTAAAAATTAAAAACAACGTCCCTTATGAGATTGCATGTTCTCATAAGGGACGTCGTTTTTATTATATTTCAAAGCCTAATTGTTAGATTGTTATTCAGCCTAATACGCATATTTTATCGACAAATCCGCCTCGAAGTAATAGACTCTCGAGCAATGGCAATTAATTTCCTGAACGGCTTGGCATCAAAGAAGCGAAATCACCTGGGTGTATCTGGTGTAACTCATGACGGGCACAATTTATTTGCTACACCACTTATCGATCCGGCAGATAAGTGTAACGATTCCATAAAGTTTAATTAAAATTGGTTCTGTTCGTCAAATTTCATATACGTATTGTATAAAAGAGTTTGATAAACTATCACACCATCGCTTGTACAAAAAGCAATTCCACTGTGAATGTATATTAATTCAATGGAATATCAATTTCCACCTTGCCGTCCAAATACAGCGGATAGCTATTAATATTCAGACGAATTGGATTCACTTCATTCTCAAAATCAAATGTAGAGACTGCTGTGATATAAGGTGCTTCTCTGTTAGCATGCATTTCGATTAAACTATTACTTAAATCATTGCCTTCTTTGTCAAATATTCCAGCCAATAGTAGCCAACCGCCAGGTGGATAAGTGACTTCCAATGTATTGCGGGATGGCACTTTCACAGCAATATCCAGTTCACTTGGCACATACAGCACTTTCTGTTGCTCAAAATCGACCTCGATATAATCCGAGCCTTTTGGAAGTGCTTCGATTCTTTCCATTACTAACGTTAGTTTTTTCGGCTGCCTGAAGTAATTGCTTTGCATGAATAAACCTACTTCGCCGTCACGCATTTGACCGCCTTCGCCATTTCTTAGTTGACCCCAATCTTCACCATTCTCATCAATCAAACGAACCGATGTAAATTTTAGTAAATGCATCGTGTTTTGTTCGTCAGTAGCTAGTCGGATTTCTGCGCGTAACGGCGAAATTTTCAACTGTTTAATGTCAATTGTTTGACCATCTACGACAACAGATTGGTTCACTTCATATATTTTTGGTTGTTTAATGGGCTTGGTGAGTGTGAATGGCACGGCGAACTTTGTCTCTGCTGGATCACTCAAGTCCAAATTAAATTCAAATGACCTATTGGCATACGATAATTCATCGGCAGACGTAATTTCAACTTTGTCTTCCTGTACAGTCCTTTCACCCGATCTAGAGACATTGTATGAACTTACGACACCAAATGGAATACCTTGTTGAGACACCTCTAAAGAAGTTATACTCACTTTGGAAAGATCAAAGCGGGATTCAAGCTTATAGAATATCGTCATGCCCGAATGATCAGCTACGACATTCTGTAAAGTCAAGGTATAGTCGCCTTGCGTTACCACAATTCCGAGTTCTTCATAGTAATTATTTTCTACAATGTCACTAATTCCTTTATCATAAGCAATCATGCCAACGACAGAAGAAAACCCTGGAATTTTGGCCACCGCCTGTGCAAACACAGGAGAAACGCGAATCGACGTCACAAAAAGTAGCAGTACAATAACAGCTACACTGGCGACTGAATACAGACGGCGCTTTCTCTTCTTGGTCAACCGATGCTGATGGATGGCCTTTGTACGTGCTTGATGCAATGCTTCTTTAGGAATTTCAATCGCTTCCAATTCCTCAGTTAGCTTCTGCCAGTCCTGCTCATTCAAGTTGGTCATTTATAGTTCCTCCTTTGCAATGAGTACGCGTAATCTTTTTAACGTCTTATGTAGCCTTGATTTCACAGTACCTTCGGGAATTTGCTTCAAGTGTGCAATTTCTCCGTTCTTCAGATCCTGGAAGTATTTTAAATAGATAAGTTCTTGTTGTTCTGTTGGCAGACTTGTGATAATATCGGCCATTTCAAATGGTTGATGATCTGTCGACGCTAGTTCAATTTCATGATTGTAGACTAATTTCTCTTGTTTCTTTTTCATATCTAGGCAAATATTGATGATAATTCGGACAAGCCAGGTTGCTATGTACGTTGGTTCTTTGACGGTATGCATCTTTTTTAAAGCTCGATACGTCAGCTCTTGCATAGCTTCAACAGCATCATGCTCATTTTTCAAATACGCATAAGCCGTACGATAGAGCGTATCTTCATGTTGTGCCAACAGCTTCACCAACGCCCGTTCATCACCCGCAATGGCCCTTTTCGCCAAATCCAGCTCCATACTCCCACCCCCTGTTACCTATTAGACAGCTCAAACTGGTAAATCGTTCATTTTATTTTTTTCAATAAAAAACGAGTTCAACTAAATTTAGTGAACTCGTTGCTTAACTCCTTCTATTAGTTAGCAAAATAATTGGTGAAACCTCATAACTTGAGTGAATTAACTCTTGTGACCATTTATCTTTTGGATTAAAGAGACATTCGCCAAGATTGAAATTAGGAATAAAAGCAATGATTCCATCGAATATTATATATTCTTTGTGGCAAGAAGGAAAACAACTATTCAGATTACCAAATTTACAAGAGAGTCCCCGTTAAGTGAAGTAATACAGACAAAATCCATGTTTCATTTCACCAATATGGATAAGTTATTTTTTTACCCGTCCTTTTTGCTCGAATTATTGTAATTAATTAATAACAATCTCAGCTCAATTATTGAGCGATATAAAATTTCTTATCGTATAGAGTACGATTGAATAACAATAACGAATTTTTAATTTAGCGAAAAAGACGGTAAGGCTACCTATCACTCTCCGCCGCTTTATCGGATGCTTTTTGGTACATCCATTAGAGATAATATGGAAAATTGCAGTGTTTGAATGAGTGACAGTCCCGCAAAATAGCTGCTCATCAATTTAACTTTCGTGATATATCAAGTTAGGTATTTTTCGATGATTAGTAGCCTGTTCAAATGCATAGGCAAGTTTTATTAATATCCCTTCATTAAAAGCAGTACTTGCCAAAGTTATACCAAAAGGTCGTCCACTTCTCATATAGCCCGCAGGAATAGCAATGGAAGGATACCCAGCTTTGGCGCAGATCGTTGAACCTATATAGGATGGAAAAAGAATAGCATCTAGATCATACTTTTTTAAAGCAGAATCAATTCCTATCTGAGAAAAATATAAATCATCCAGTTTTGCCTTCAAATATTCAGGATTCCTAAGCGTGTTAGGCAATCCAACCATTTCCTCCAACTTATTCTGTCCATATTTTAATGCTCTATCTGCAGCACTGTTATTAAACTGAATCAATTCAGTTATAGAGTGTACAGGCAAATGAGAGGGAAGCTTGGAAAGATAATTTTCTAAGCTATGTTTCAACTCAGATATTAATACCACCCTTTTCCACTCTCTATGAAAAGAAGGGATTTCGATATCCTTAATGACCATAGCACCTTCTTCACTTAAGATTTGAATGGCATTCTTAAATAATTCATCATCGTATTCCTCAGATTCATAAAACTTTTTAGAAGCGTTGGTGAATACACCTATTTTAGCACCCTTTAACCCCACAGAATCCAAGTAAATTGAATAATCCTGTTGTTGCCTTCCTTCACTTTTATGAGTTGCAGCGTCAAGTTTATCGACACCAGCTAAAGCTCCTAATAAAATTGCTGCGTCCGCAACCGTTCTTGCCATTGGTCCTGCCGTGTCTTGAGAATATGTGAAAGGGATTATTCCAGTACGGCTAATCAATCCAACAGTAGGTTTTATACCTACCACCGAGTTTGTAACCGCCGGACTTAGAATAGAAGCATCTGTTTCAGTGCCAACTGACAATACTGTAAAATTTGCCGCAACTGCCACAGCAGAGCCTGAGCTCGATCCACCAACATAAAGTTCAGCATCACCATATGGGTTCAGTACTTGCCCACCTCTGGAACTATAGCCTGCCCACATTGTATTCGACATCCCATTCGCTAATTCTGTCATATTTGCCTTACCTAAGATCACCACACCTGCTTTGCGAAGTTTTTCAACAAGGAATGCATCTTCACTACTACTATGACTTTCTAATGCGATAGTTCCTGCACTCGTATGCATGGAATCATTTGTTTCAATATTGTCTTTAAGTAATACAGGAATACCATGTAAAGGTCCTCTAACACCCTTTGTTTTTCTTTCGTAATCTAGTGCTTCAGCGATAAAGATTGCATCAGGATTTATTTCAAGGACAGAATTTATTTTTGTACCATCTTGATCATACTTTGCTATTCTATAGAGGTAATACATGATCAACTCTTTTGACGTTACTTCTCCGTTTTCCATAGCTGCTTGTATATCATTAATCGTTAATTCTTCTCTAAAAAAATTGTTGAAGTTAATTTCCACTTTACCCCTCCCTCAAACCATTTTCATTTCCCTTATTTAATTGTCATAAGTCATTTTTCTATTTTAAATCATATGTTCTTTTTTTGAAGACACTTTTCACGAATGCCTCTTTATGGTCATTTAGTTACTTGATAATATGCTTCAAGTAGTTCTTCAACTAGAATGCCATTGATTTTCATACCGGAAAACTCACTTTGTTGTATATCAATATTCTTAAGATTACAGTCAATAAACTTGCTTCCTTCGAGATCGCACCTCTCAAAAGATAGTGGTGCTTTTGTTTCACCAAGATTTGTATCAGTGAAATGAACCCCGCCCAATGTAACCAGCATAAATTCACTGTTTGATAGATTTAAATCAGCAATCAGAGTATCTCTTAGATTTATGTTTTGAAACTTTGAATGGCTAAGATTGCAATTGTTAAAATGGCTTTTCATCAGATTACTATTACCAAATGAACTGCCTGTTAGGTTAACCTGATAATAATCGGTTTCAACCATACCGCAATTTTCATACTGTATGTTAGAAAGGTCTTTATTTTGAACTTGAAAATTCCTAATTTCTAAACTTTGGCTTTGTATATCAACTCCTAACGAAACACTTTTTTTCCGCTTTTCGTAACCGTATTCCTCTTCCGTTTGAAAGGTTTTCTTAAAACCCAATTTTTCGTAAAAGTAGTGATTATTAAGTTGTCTACTAGAGGTTTCCAGGTCCCAAGTTAAAACATTAGGGAACGATTCTTCTAATAAACCAATGACTTTTGAGCCTATGCCTTTCCCTTGAAATGCAGGAATTATAAATAAACGGTCAATTCTCCCGTGAGTTTTCCCCGACAATGTAACAACAACACCACCGACAATCTCTCCATTACAGATAATCTTATAATAATTCAATTCTCTAATCATATATTTAGCAGCTTCGATTGAAGCATAGTTTGATGGTTGGATATTATAATCAATAATATCCTCTTGTTTTGTCAGCCATTTTCTAGCCTCTTCATCAAATGTTTTTTTCTTAATCTTCGTTAATAGTTCCGCATCAGCTATTGATGCCTTTTCAATAGTTAACATTGGCATTTTTAGGTTCTCCTCCATTTTCTTTTCCCGCTTCCATTTTATCATAATAATCCTAATGTTTTATTCAATTGAAGAAAAACACTGCATCCACGTAAAAACGACACGACTATAAGCGATCAATGCTCATAGTCGTGTCGTTTTTAGTTTAGATTAACGTGTAATAGCCGTAATCCTCTTCGTGAAGTCCATCTCAGGATAATATGCTTCTTTTACCAATAAATTAGGCCCTAAGCAGTTAACCGCGGGACAATGGCAACCAATCGTTTTTGCAAGTGGGCGCTCAAGCCAGCGGTCGAGCATTACAGGAAGCGATTCCGTTTGAATATTGCCCATTGGCGGTGTATCACCAAAATCCGTGACAATCACATCACCAGTGAAAATATTGACGTTCAGACGGGATCTGCCATCTGGGTCATTACGTACTGATACGTTTTTACTGTTGTAAATTCGTTTTAACAGCGCCAAATCATCTTCGTTATCACTGCACGCATAAAATGGCAATGTACCAAACAGCATCCAGACATCTTCGTCACGATGATCCAGTAGCTCATGAATCGCTTTCCGCGTTTCATCTAATGAAAGCACTTCAAGCTGAGAAGCGAAATCACTTGGATACATCGGGTGCACCTCATGGCGCGCACATTTCATTTCCTCTACGACTTGTCGATGAATATGTTCTAGATGCGGCAACGTCCGTTTATTCAACATCGTTTCCGCTGAAACCATGACACCTGCTTCAGCCAATGCTCGGCTGTTATCGATCATCCGCTGGAATTGCTCAGCGCGACGCTCTCGAGGTGGTTTACGTTCCATATTAGCGAATCCACCGTCCACGAAGTCGTCAACTGTGCCCCAGTTATGTGAAATATGTAAGACGTCCAAATAGGGTGCAATTGCCATATAGCGGTCGAGTGGCATCGTTAAGTTCGAATTCATTTGTGTACGGACTCCACGTTCATGCGCATACTTTAATAACGGTAGAACATAGTTCTCTACCGACTTTTTAGAGAACATCGGCTCTCCGCCTGTGATACTTATAGTTCGTAATTGTGGAATTTCATCTAGGCGAGACAGTAGCAATGCTACTTGTAATGCGTCAGGATCTTTATGCTGTAACATATACCCGACTGCACAATGTTCACAACGCATATTGCATAAATACGTCGTCGTGAATTCAATGCTAGACAATGTCAGTTTACCATGCTCCTGTACATCCAAGTATGCTTCCCATGGATCGTAAGCAGGCGTCATTTTTTTGAGTGTTGCTACATCAGTTTTCATTTTTTATTAACTCCTATACGTATAATAAGCTACTAAAATAGTATGCACCTCAAGTGGACCTTTCGCAAGGCATAAAAAATACCCTATCCAAGAAATCAATTCGTGGATGGGGTATTTCTACCTCGTCTAGACTTAAGTGCCTCTGAACAGGCGCTTCCGCTTTTGTCTCGTCCAGACTTCCAGCGCCTTGCCCCTCGAGTCACTTCAGTCTTGCTGATAAAGGCAAAGAGCGCCTTTATCTTCAAGCCTTCCAGTGCTAATCGGGGCAGAACAGACGCTTCCGCTTTTGCTGTTACACTGCAGGTTTATTAGAAAACTGGCTGTTGTACAAATCTGCGTAAAAGCCGTTCTCTTCCAACAGCTCGTTATGTGTTCCTTGTTCAATTACCTTCCCTTGATCCATTACGATGATTAGATCAGCATCCCGGATCGTTGAAAGACGGTGAGCAATGACAAAGCTCGTTCTCCCTTCCATTAAGCGGTTCATCGCCTGTTGAATGAGGAGCTCTGTCCGTGTATCTACACTCGACGTCGCTTCATCCAAAATCATAACAGGAGGATTTGCCAGAACGGCACGAGCTATCGTAATAAGTTGCTTTTGTCCTTGAGAAATGTTAGATGCTTCCTCATTCAAGACTGTATCATAGCCCTCCGGCAATGTTCGAATAAAGTGATCGGCATGAGCCATTTTGGATGCAGCGAAAATCTCATCATCCGTTGCGCCCTCTTTCCCGAAAGCGATATTGTCTTTAATCGTCCCATTAAAGAGCCATGTATCTTGTAGAACCATTCCAAAAGTCGTTCGAAGATCTTCACGTGACATATCACGTGTGTCGAGTCCGTCAATTGTAATCTTCCCGCCGTTCAGTTCGTAAAAACGCATTAATAAATTAATCAATGTCGTTTTCCCGGCACCAGTTGGCCCTACAATGGCGACTGTTTGACCTGGGCTCACGTCAATGTTCATATCTTCAATTAACAAATCGTCCCCGTAACCAAAGTCGACTTGTTCAAATGTCACTGTACCTTCCGCACGCGTTAAACTCGCTATTGTAACTTCTTTTATTTCTTCTCCCTCATCAAGAAGTTCAAAGACCCGCTCCGCTGCGGCGACAGTCGACTGAATGATATTCGCGATATTTGCCGTTTGCATAATCGGCTGTGTGAATTGACGTGTATACGTAATGAACGCTTGAATATCCCCGATTGAAATAGCGCGCTGTGTTACTAAAATACCACCAACTACACAGATAACGACATAGCTGAGGTTCCCAATCAAAGACATCACTGGCATGATAATCCCGGAAATGAATTGGGCTTTACGGCCAGCATCATATAATTGTTCATTCACCTCATCAAATTCAGCAACGGACTTTCGCTCATGGCCGAATGCTTTGACGACTTGGTGACCTGTGTACATCTCTTCAACATGGCTATTCAATTGACCAAGCGTACGTTGTTGGGCAGCGAAATGCTTTTGTGACCTCTTCAAAATTGGCCGAATGCCAAACAACGATAGGGGTAAACTGACGAGCGCAATAAGTGTCAACACAGGGCTGATCGTTAACATCATGATAAGAATCCCAACAATTGTAACAACTGATGTGATAAATTGCGTCAAACTCTGTTGCAATGTGCTTCCAATTGTATCAATATCATTCGTTACCCGGCTAAGTGTTTCACCAACCGGGCGGCCGTCGTAATATTTAAGCGGTAGTTTCTTAAGCTTGCCGTTGACGTCTTCCCGTAAATCATACACCGTTTTTTGTGCCACACTCGACATGATGTATTGTTGAATATAGCTAAATAGGCTACTGATGACATATAACCCTGCGAGTAAAAGGAGTAACTTACCGATTGCCTCAAAATCAATTCCTGCACCAGGCACACCTATGGCCTTGCCATAAGCACCTTCAAATAATTCGGTAATCGCATTCCCCATTATTTTAGGTCCTACAATCATAAAGACTGTACTTAAAATTGCCGCAAAAAATACAGCGATTAATGAATTGCGACGGGGTTTTAAATAACCAATCAGGCGGCGTAATGTACCTTTAAAATCCTTGGCCTTTTTCCCTGTCATCATCATCATATTTCCTCCGCCAGGTCCCATTGGGGCTCCGCCTTGAGGTCGTGACTGTTTTTGTTCACTCATGCGATTTCCTCCTCCGAGATCTGTGATTCGACGATTTCACGATAGACCTGATTATGTTCAAGAAGTTCCTCGTGCGTACCAATGCCGGCAATTCCGCCGTTGTCTATGACAATGATCTGATCCGCATCGATAACGGTACTAACACGTTGTGCAACGATGAGGACAGTCGCTTGCTCCGTTTCATCTTTTAAAGCAGCACGTAAATTTGCATCCGTTTTGTAATCAAGTGCAGAGAAACTATCATCGAAAATGTAAATATCCGGTTTGCGAATTAACGCACGCGCAATGGACAATCGTTGTTTTTGACCTCCTGACACATTCGACCCACCTTGAGAAATAACAGCATCGTAGCCGTCATCCATCCTTGAAATGAAATCTTCAGCTTGCGCAGTACGAGCAGCATGCTCGATTTCAGCTTGCGTTGCATCTTGTTTGCCGAAACGAATGTTTTCAGCAATCGTACCGGAAAAGAGCAGCGCTTTTTGTGGAACGAAGCCGATTTTCGATCGTACTTCTTCTTGTGATGATTCGCGAATATCAACACCATTGACGCGAATCGTACCGGTAGTAACGTCATAAAAGCGTGGAATCAAGTTAATAAGCGTTGTTTTTCCCGCGCCTGTTCCGCCAATAATAGCGGTCACTTTACCCGATTTTGCCGTAAAGCTAATATCCGATAATGCTGGCGCCTCGGCACCTGGGTAGCTGAATGATACACTGTCAAATTCAAGTGTTCCGGGCTCTTTGTCCGCTTTTTTAGTACCTTCATCCAGAAACGTTGGTTGCATCGCAAGAACTTCGTTAATCCGTTTTGCTGAAACAGCAGCTCGAGGTATCATAACAAACATCATCGATGCCATAACAAGTGCGAACATAATCTGCATAACGTATTGTATAAATGCCATCAAATCCCCAATTTGCATGGCACCATTATCAATTCTAAGTCCACCAAACCAAATTACCCCAACAACGGTTAGGTTCATAACGAGCATCATAACAGGCATTAAAAATGCCATCATCTTGTTAACCTTTATCGATACATCAGTCAGATCTTTATTCGCTTTCTTTAAGCGAACCTGTTCTTGTTTTTCACGGTTAAACGCACGAATCACACGAATACCTGTTAAGTTCTCGCGTAAAACAAGGTTTAGCCGGTCCAATCGCGTTTGCACAGTTTGGAACAGTGGTACTCCTTTATAAAGAATAAGTAACACTGAACCGATTAATATAGGCATCGCCGCAACAATAATTAACGATAACTTTGCATCCTTTGAAACAGCCATAATTATACCGCCAACCAGCATAATCGGAGCACTTACGACCATCCTTAGCATCATAATGACCACTTGCTGCACTTGCGTGATATCATTTGTCGTTCTAGTAATCAGTGATGCCGTGCCAATTTCATCAAAATCTTGAAGTGAAAAATTCTCCACATGATCAAATACTTTTCGGCGGATATCCCGACCTAATCCCATTGCCGCTTTTGAAGAGTAGTAACTTGCAACAACAGATGCAATCGCCCCAAGTGCAGCAACTAAGAGCATGATTCCTCCAATCTTCCAAATATACGGGATATCACCAATAACGACTCCTTTGTCGATAATATCCGCCATTAGCGTCGGCAAAAATAGATCCGACATCGATTGAATGAAAACAAGTCCTAATATCGCTAGTACAATCCATTTGTAGACGGATAAATTTTTTAACAATTTTAACATTCCACAGATTCTCCTTGTTCTATAGACTTCCTGACAATCACTTTCTTAAATTAGCAAAGTAACTGTAAAAATAGTGCCTTCATTCAATTTACTTTGTACTTGAATAGAACCATCATGCATGTCGATGATTTTCTTCGTAATGGACAAACCTAAGCCGCTTCCACCTAGCATACGATTACGTGATTTATCCACTTTATAGAAGCGCTCAAATATATGCGCTTGATCTTCCTCAGCTATACCCATTCCTGTATCCGCAATGGTCACAACTGCTTCCTGCGCACGCTGATATAGAACTATTTTCAGACTACTACCACTAGGTGTGAACTTGATACTATTGTTAATGAGATTAATCCATACCTGACTCATCAGCTCTTCGTCAGCGATGATTTCCACTTCATCTAATGAAATATCCAACTCCAACGATTTAGCAACCCATTGAGGTTCACAAGATAGAATGATTTCACGAATTTGTTTATCCAAACGATACGCTACTGGCTCAAAAGGATGATGTTGAGATTCTATGGATGTTAGCTTCAGTAAATTATCGCTTAGATTGGCTAATCGCCTACTCTCGGTTTCAATAATCCCAAGATAATGTTCCCGTTCCTTTAACGTTAAATCGCTTTGCTTTAAGACAGTAGCAAAACCACTAATCGAGGCAAGTGGCGATTGGATTTCATGCGAGACATTGGAGATAAACTCTTGACGCATTTGCTCTATTTGATTCAGCTCTACCGCCATCTCATTAATGCTCTCTACTATTTTTCCAAAAGGATGATTCTTTTTATGTTTAAATTGATTCGCCAACTTGACATCATAATCGCCCTTGGAAATTCTTCGCATGGCATCAATCATCATTGTGAAAAAATCCATTCGGCGTGGAGAAACAAACCTCGAAAAAATCCAGCTAGTAAGAATAAAAAGGAAGATCATTGCAAATAGTGTAATCAGCCCTCTAGAGAAGTCACTGATATGCAAATCCCATTTCTTATGAATGAACGAAGTTCCTAAGTAAGCTAGCGACCAGTAGCAAACAGTTACGATTAACCACGCAATTACGGCCGTTCCAATACGCAGCACTTTTCTCAACCTTCTACCTCTAGGCGATAACCTAATCCACGAATGGTGCTAATCTTAAAGGAATCACAGTGATCGGAAAAACGCTCGCGCAATCGATTAATATGCACGTCAACCGTTCGATCTGTACCTTCGTAATCATACCCCCATATATCCTCAATCAACTGCTCCCGCGAAAAGGTTTTACCTGGATAGCTCGCTAATTTAAACAGCAATTCAAATTCTTTCAGCGGTAGCTCCACGTTTCGATTTTCCAAGAACACTTCATATGTTTTGCGATTCATCATCAGTTCGCCTACCTGAACCGTCTGCGAAATTGCAATTCGATAGCGTTTAAGTAGCGCTTTTACCCGTGCAACAAGTTCAGCTGGCTCAAATGGTTTCACAAGATAATCGTCTGTACCCAACTCAAACCCTTTGACTTTCTGTGTCGTATCTCCTTTGGCTGTCAGCATCAGCAACGGGATATCATACTGCTTTCTAATTTCTCGGCATAACTCCCATCCATCCATGTTTGGCATCATTATATCTAATATAACTAGGTCTGCCTTAAATGACTCCAGTGCTGCCAAAGCTTCAACACCATCACATGCTTCAACAATTTCAAGGCCGTCTGGACGTAAGAAAAGTCCGACCAACTCGCGCATATGTGGATCATCATCTACAATTAATACCTTTGCCATGCTTGAACACCTTCTTTCTTTGCTCAACAATTAATTCATTTTAATAGATGCATGTAAACTCAATATAAACAACGGTTATCAAATGAAGGTATTTATTAATTACTAACCCAGTAATATCAGCGTTTAGCGCTTCTTCACATTATACAGCTTTGTAAAAGAAGTGATATAAAACAGGATGGTTGGGGAGGATTTTAAAAAACGCTGATAGGCGCACAACCCATAACGAAAAAAACAGCTATCATCTCGATTGAGAAGCTGACTGCTTTTATTGTTCAGCTTTTCAAGTATATTGCTGACTTTATCGCGCACGTCTTCGGATTCTTCTATAAAAACTTCATATTCAATTTACCGATTAAATAGTCTTTCGCCATGTACATCCTTTACAATGACTCGTTATATTCAACAGACGTAACTAATTAATTGAACACACTTGCTTCCCCTTTTGATTCACCATACCGAGTTATTGTTTGTAATATAAATAAAAAACTCATTTCCATAAAGAAATCGAAGTAATTATTTTCCTGTTTATAGCACTGAGTTTAAGTGAACACTATAAGTTCAAACAAAAAAGGGAGTGTTTTTAGTGGATATGAAGGATAAAGTACAAAAAGAATTATCTCAGATTGACGTCGAGAAAAAGGACGAAATTTTAGAAAACTTTAATCGATTCAAACAGTATCTTTCGGAGAAAGTTGAGTTAGGGGAAAACATGGGCTTGAGTGAAGAAAAACTTGCCAAAACTACAGAATTAGTTGCAAATTATCTCGCCAAACACGAAGAGCCCCGCAATAGGGAGGAAAAAATGCTAATGGAACTTTGGAATTCCGGTTCTAAAGAAGCGCAACACACATTAGCGCATATGTTACTGGAAATGGTACGGAAAGCTTAGTAAAACGAGTAGTTCATGTTTATATTAAATAAATGACTGTAATTAATCAAAATGCGACCTATCCGCTAATCTGTGGATGGGTCGCTTTTACTTTATCTTACTTATTTATCGCAACAAGTATATTAACCGCTAACACCCATACAGTTACAGCTGCGGAATATTTTGGACCAGCGGATTTCAATGCAAATAGATGGCCCGTATATGATCTCACGCCCACCTTCAACTAAAGTTCCTTATTAGTTGAAGAAACGATTTGTAAAAACAAACATTATAGGCTCCATTAAAAAATAAAATCAAATCGCCAAGTGTACCAACACAAAAAAACACAACATAATAACTTGCAATCGTGATTTCATTGTTAAACAGTTCTTTGAATGCCTGAATAAACAACGCATTAAACTTAAACTAACTTAATATCCAAACGATTAAAAGAAAACTTACAATCATCATTGCTCTTTCTTGTCCCCTTCTTTAAAACAAATAGATTCGCTATCTTCTTATTCATTTATTATCCATGCTTCAACTAACTTTGAGGCTAACTCTCCGTTTGATGAAAAGCGTTATCCCGAACTTTTCAAGTACTTGTGTAGCCGTTATTTCTACTTCTTCGTTGTTCGACACATCTTCTTTGAAAAAAGTCTCGTCAATACCGGATGAATGTAATTCCTGTACTTTTGCATCCCCAGCTTGTTGATCAAAATCAAGAACGACTACCCATGCACCTTGTTTACCAAATAACGTAGCTGCAGCTGCACCAACAACTGGTACTCTTTCACATTGCCCCTATAATGATTACGACACCTTGACCACCTCCAACACGGAATATAACAAGTCCTAATGACTTACTAGACTATTAAATTCTCTGAAGCAGGATAGTAACAATTACCTCTCCGCAAGATATTTTTAAGTAAATACCGAATTCCCGCTCTAACAACATAAACATGATTAATCAAATAATTAATAGAACAAAATTGCAACTATTAATGCCGGAATAGCTGATAGAATAGGAGCTATTACGCAAGTCATAAAAACATGTATGTATCCATCTTTATGTGTTAGTCCTGTTACAACTAAAGTCGTTATTATTGCTCCATTGTGAGGTAAGGAATCCAAACCACCAGATGCCATTGCTGCAATCCTATGAATTGCGTTCGGATCTAAGTCTAAATTCACATAAGTCTCTGATAAAGTTTCCATCGCTATCCCTAAACCGCCGGATGCTGATCCAGTAATACCAGCTAGAGCCGTTGTTGCAATATAAAGTGAAATCAACGGACTTCCCGGAACATTTGTCATTATATCTACGAAAATAGCAAAGCCTGATGTTGCCGCAATAACAGCTCCATAGCCAACGTCCGCACTTGTATTAATTAGTGGTAAAACTGCATTCGTTGCACCGATGTTGATTGTTTCTTTTTTCATATCGATATAATTCCAAAAGACGATTGTACAAATTAAAACAGAAATCATTAATGTATATAAGACTTCTATTTTTAATAAGTTTAATAAAACTAATAAAAGTATTGGCGGGGTCATACTTAACATTAAATTGGGTAATTTTTTGTTAGCATACTTATCGATGATTTCCTCATCTTTTTTATCCTCAAGATTTTTCATTGTTGCATAAGTTTCGCCTTTTTTCTCAGACCTATTTAAGGCATATTTTAAATACCAAAGATTAAGCACAAGGACAGTGATGGTTCCTGCAATTCCAATCCATGCTCCCGATGTAACACTAGTGTTTAAATAACTGATTGGAATAATATTTTGAATTGAAGGTGTTCCAGGTAACATTGTCATCGTAAATGTTCCGATTCCAATGAAAAAGGGTGCCAAAAATAAATGCCAAGGTATATCCATTTCTTTGAAAAGTGGTTTAGCAATTGGTAAAACTGCAAAAATAACAACGAACAAACTAATACCGCCATATGTTAAAAATGCACAAATCACCATAATTGAAACCAATACTTTATATTTACTGTTTTTACCTAAAACTTTCAACAATGATTCTGCGATTCTTCTTGCTGCTCCACTGTCATCCATGAATTTCCCAAACATTGCAGCAAAAAGGAAAATTAAGTAGTAATTCTTTGCATAGTTAACAAACCCAGCCATATAGTCATTTTGAAATGTTTCTAAAATTGGCATACCGTTTAGCACTATAACAAATAAGCTGACAATCGGGGCAATAATGATAATTGTAAATCCCCTTAACGCAAGGAATATTAATAAAATTAATGAAAGAACTATCGTAGTTATACTCCACATTCCCATTCCCCCTTGTATATTTCTTTAAGCTAGTACTCTACCCTTTAAATACTCTAGTTCGAAGCGTACTTTCATAATTGATGACTTCAAACCTATGAAAGTGCTCTCTATTACTTGAGTATTTATCACCAACAAGATTAAATTGTTTTTCAACCAAACTGCAGCACAATTTAAATCAGACTGTAGTCTAATTGTAATTCAAGAAGCAATATTCTGTCAACAGGATATTAGAGTACCATTAAAACAATTCCAAAACCCAGTGTTTACTTGAGTATTAATTGCTAAAATGATTGACTTACTATAAAATAACTTTCATAACCAGACCCAAGTACAAATTCAACTGGATTGCAGCCTGATTATGATATAATAGATAATATTCTGACAACACTATATTGGAGTGATTTTTTTGATGAAAAAAGAAAATAAACAAAGTAGAGGTAAAATGACTCAAAAAAGAATTTTAGAAACTGCATTGAAATTATTCACTGAAAAAGGCTATGATAAAGTAACCGTTGATGAAATTTGCGAAAAGAGTGAGTCATCTAAAGGTTCTTTTTATCAGCATTTTTCATCAAAATCAACTATATTTTTAGTGAAATTCTTTGAAGTAGATAACCACTATGCCCAAGTAATAGAAGCTATGCCGGAAGATATCGATGTGTATGAAAAAATATCAATATTTTTTCATGAGGCTTTGTGTATCATTAATGATCAGATGGGAAAGGACTTAATGAAAGTCATTTATAGTTCCGCGCTTGTTTCAAATGACCATACTTATTTCTTAAATAAAGATCGAGAACTAACTCGTATTTTCATATCTTTCGCTGAAGAAATCCAAAGAAACCAACCGATAGATTCTGCTTCTCAAGTAGAGGATTTATTAATGATGATGAGTCAAACAATGATGGGCGTTATATACTATTGGAGTGTTAGCCAAGACGATCGAAAGTTACCTGAGCTGGCTCAATACGTTACAAAAACAATGATTAAAGGTCTGAAAAGTTTGAACGAGGTTCATTTGCCCTAAGTGGATTATCCCCATATTTAAATGGGCACTTACACATCAGAAATTATGAAAGTTTAATTATTCGAGAATGTCCCCCTGCAAGCACCCCTTTCTATAAGCCACTATTCGAAGGGAATTTATCAAATAGCTTGGTCCTATTAATTCACTCATACTGCATAAAAAAGGCAGGAATCAGAGGAGATAATCTTCTCTGATTCCTGCCTTTCAATATGCGGTCTATTATTGATTATTCACCTAACCAAAAGAATCGAAACCTTACATTGCGACTGGATTCGCTTCGTTCAATTGCACCTATACAGCCTCAGAAATTCTAACATCTTTTCACTTAAAGAATTCATCAATATAATGAAGCGTTTTAATTTCCTTGTTCTTTTCTTTGGCTTTCACAATTTTAACTACCATATCATTATAGGGGGTTGCAATACCGTATTCTTTTCCTTTGTTACTAACAACTCCGTTTATGTAATTAATCTCGGTTGTTCTTCCTTTCTCCAAATCTTGCAACATGCTTGCTTTCGTGTCACGGTGTTGATCCCAGGTCTTTTTAAAGTAAGGAAATTTACTTAGTATTTCTTTTGGGGTACGATCATTTAACTCCAGAAGTCCGAGATCCTGGTCCTGCATTTTAACTAAATCTATACCTTGCGCGTAGGCTACTTTAATCGTTTCGTCGGCAAGATGTGCAAGACACCAATAGCCCCTAGGATCGTCTAATACCTCACCAAAAGTACAGCCAAGCGCGGCCGACATCCCACTAAAAGTAGCATTCATTAATATTTTAGACCATCTAATGCCAAGCAAGTTATTAGATACTTCAGAACCACCCACATTTTGCAGAATTGCGTTAACTGCTTTAATTCTTTCAGTAACTTCTCCATTCATTTCTCCTATTTCAAAGGCAAACTCTTCTAAAGCCTTTTTCTTCGATGTTAATTCAGTAACACCGGGTTTAATCCATGTTGCTCCAAAACCCACAGCTCCGCCAATCGTTCTATCTTTTCCAATAATTTCTGCTACACTTTCTTCGGGAGCCCCGTTTTGAAGAGTACAAATAATACTAGTAGAATGAAGATGTGGTAAAAGCTTATTTAAGACCTCTTTGTTATCGAATTGCTTTGTTAGTAGAAATAACAAATCGTATTTATCAGTTAAGTCATCTAGATAATAAGCATGCCCATGTGTTTTCACTTGAATAGAGCCTCTTATTTCAGTACCATTTTTTTGCATTGCTATTACATTTTCTTTAAAGCCATCTATTAAATCCACTTCAATGCCTTTTGAGTTTAATAATGTTCCTAACACAGTTCCTATTGCTCCAACGCCTACTATACCAATTTTCATTTTCAAGTCACCTTTCTCTTATAATTAACTTACTATGCAGCATGTTAATATCGTGTCCTATATCTTAACTTCCTTGTGCGAAATCAATTTAGTTATTCCACAATCGTGTTTTTCAAAATACCTAACTCAGTTACTTCTAATTCAACGGTATCACCTGGTTTTAACCAAGATTGTTGGACTCCACTCAATTCTAATAGACATCCTGTTCCAACTGTTCCTGATCCAATAATATCTCCTGGGTATAACGTGGCGTTGATTGACGCCCTTTCAATCATATCTGCAAATGAATAGTGTATATCTTTTAAATTACCTTTGGAAATTTCTTGCCCATTAATTCTCGCCGTCATTGTTAAATCATGTCTATTTTCAATCTTATATTTCTGTAGAGATTCTTTAGTGACAATATACGGACCAATTGACGTCGCAAAGTCTTTTCCTTTTGCAGGTCCTAAACCTATTTTAATTTCCTCCATCTGTATATCTCTAGCCGACCAATCATTGAGAATCATGAATCCAAAAATATAATCTTCAGCATCTCCAGCTTTAATGTCTTTACCTTGTTTTCCAATTACACAGGCAATCTCAAGTTCAAAATCCAAACACTTTGTAAAAGAGGGATAAGATAATGGTGTTTCCGGACCGATAATCGCATGATGATTAGTAAAATAAAAAGCCGGGGCTTCGTACCATTCTTTAGGTATCTCTTTTTCTAAATTTTTATATGCATTTTTCAAGTGCAACTCAAAACTCATAAAATCTCGCACACTTGGCGGTCTTGGAATAGGAGCTAGAAGCTCAGTATCCCCTAGGTTATATGTACCGCTATGCTCTTCTTTTAATAATTCTTTAAGAATAGGGGTATATTTTTCATGGTCTTCAATAAATGTAAGTAGCTTAGAAGGTAATATCCCATCAGATAGCTCATTCATGTCGTAAACTTTTTGACCTTCAATCCATCCAGCTCTTTCTTCACCATTTATGTTTATAAAACTTACAAATTTCATTCTTTATCCCCCTGTTCTTATTATTTTTGTTCAACACCGATCAAGTTATGTGAACTTCTGTTTTTTATTAGAATGAACATCGTATTGAAGCAATTTTACTGCCTTCCAGCAAGCCCGCAACTCCAACTAGTTGAAGGCTTATGAAAGCATCAATCTTCTTGTATATAAACACATTCGCGTTCACTTAAGAGCAGATAATCAAGCCCTCTACAAGAAATTGATATGGAAAAATGTTTAAAGAAAATTCTATTTACATTATTAGAATTCTATTTTTTTATCCGACGCTAGTGAATTATTTCATACATTTCCAAGGTACGCTTTTGCGACATCTGGATTATTAAGTATCTCTTCTCCTGTACCCTCTAAAACAATACGCCCAGTTTCTATGACGTAGGCACGATCGGATATTTTTAATGCACTATTTGCCATCTGCTCAACCAAAAGCACCGTAACACCCGAGGAATTAATTTGCTTTAAAAGGTCAAAAACCTCATTTACAATGATAGGTGCAAGTCCTAGTGAGGGTTCATCAAGAATTAAAAAGGATGGTTCCGTCATAAGCGACCTTGCAATGGCTAGCATCTGTTGCTCTCCCCCAGAAAGGGTCCCCCCTAATTGCATTTTTCTTTCCTCGAGTCGTGGAAAACGTTCGAAAATCGACTGTATTAGAACATGCGTTTTCTTAGAATCCTTTACAATATGCGCTCCTAAAAGAATGTTTTCCATTACAGTATGTTGAGGAAATATCTGTCTCCCCTCCGGTACTATTCGAATTCCCTTGCGCACTAGCTGATCGGGACGATCATTGGAAATCTCTTTGCCTTGAAAGCAGATACTTCCACCTTTCCCCTTATGAAGTGCAACAATTGTATTGAGAATGGTGCTTTTTCCAGCACCATTCGCTCCTAATATTGTAACGATCTCACCTTGACTTACTTGGAAAGAGATATTATGAACAACTTCAGTTTTCCCGTAGCCTACAGTTAAATTCTTTACTTGTAACATCGTTTCACGCCCCTTCACCCAAATAAGCGTTTCTGACAACTTGATTGGAATTTATGCTTGCCGGATCACCCTCAGCTATTTTTTTGCCATAATCAAGTACTGTAATATAATCGGATATTTCCATTACTAAATCCATGTGATGTTCAATCATCAAAACGGTAATCCCAGCCTCCCGGACTTTATTAAGCAACTTAGAAAACTCCATAGTCTCTGTATCTGAAAGGCCAGCACATGGTTCATCTAGTACTAGAAGTTCTGGTTTCATACTCAGAGCTCGCGCCAGTTCTAATAACTTCTGTTGGCCCGCTGAAAGGCTTTCCGGTTCATTATTCGCTTGATTACTTAGATCTATTAAATCAAGGTAATCCATTGCTTCATAAATTGATTTTCTTTCTTCATTCTTCATTTTCCTTGTACGGAACATGGTATCGGTCAGTGAATAGCTATAAAATAGACGTCCCCCCATTGCAACATTTTCAACCACCGAAAGATTGTTAAAGAGTCTCACATGTTGAAATGTTCTCGAGATCCCCTGCCTAACTAGATCAATAATACTTTTACCCGTAATGTCCTTATCATTAAAAATAACCATTCCTGTTGATGGCTTATCAACTCCAGTAATTATGTTTAAAGTTGTGGTCTTGCCGGCACCATTCGGACCAATTAGTGAGTGAACCGTCCCTCTTTTAATCGTCATGTTTAGATTTTCTACAGCTGTATGTCCCCCGAATTTCTTAGTAAGATTCTTGATAATTAAAATATCATCATTATCAAAATTATTACCATTACTCACAACATTCCGCTTAATATCAAATAATTTTTGGTCCCTTTTTTCCATAATATATTGATTATCATCTATTTCTCTAAAATGCTTCTTAATGGTTCCTGCGATACCCGCCGGAAGTACTTGTGGGATTATGACAAGAAGAGCGCCATAGACAATCTGTTTCAAGTCAGGTGCTGCATTAAATAATTCTGGTATCATCGTAGCAATGATAGCACCGACTATTGGACCACTCAGAGTCCCTTGTCCACCCAAAACCACCATCAAAAGAATGAATACTGTAAATTGAAAACTGAAGGTATCAGGGCTTAAATAGCCACTATAACTAGCATAAATACCTCCGGCTATTCCAGCCAGTAATGAACTAAAAAAGTAGCCTATTATTCTATATTTACTAAAGTTAATTCCGACCCCGGCTGCTGCAATCTCATTGTCTGTCATTGCAATTAAATCTCTACCCCATCGACTTTTAACGATGTTCCTCTGTACGATAACACAAATTACTACTATTAGTAATATGAAATAGTACTTTTGAAGGGTATCTAGAGTGAATCCGAAAATATTCCAAGTAGGGACGAATAGCCCCTGTGAACCACCAGTAAACCAGGTCCATTCATTAAACACTCGATGCGCCATTTCTAGTAAACCAATACTTATAAGAGCTAGGTAATGGTGTTTTACTTTAGATGCCGGAAGGGAAACTAGTAAACCCACTAAAGCAGCTGCTATTGCCCCTGCTATAAGTCCCGCGAAAAACGGCATGTTGTAGGCGGTAATGGCCACTGCTGAAACATATGCCCCAACACCAAAATGTGCGGCAAAAGCAAAAGAAGTTATACCACTAAAGCCTGCAGAAATGTTATATCCAATTGCTAGGATGATATATATGAATATTAAACTTACTAATCGCAAGTAGTAGCTACCTGCCATTAGTGGAATAACTAAACTAATCAATAAAAGAGCAACCCAAAGGATAGTGAAATAAATTCTATATTTTTTCTGCGCTGAAGTTGCCTTTATTGAAAATTTTGGCACCTAATATCCCTCCCGGTAAAACTATAATGAATATAATCATAACTAAAAAGATAACGGCATCTTTTAATCCACCAGGGATCATCGTTCCAACAATTCCCTCTAACAAACCTAAGGTAATCCCACCAACAAACGCTCCTTTGGTATTACCTAAACCCCCGATTAACGCTGCTGCGAAAGCCTTGATACCAACTGCATATGTCATTGTATAGCTAGCAAAAGTTATGGGTGCAATAAGTGCACCTGCTATTGCCGCAACACCACCTGATATCGCGAAACAGGTCAACACAACGACATTACTTCGAATACCCATGATTCTTGCTGTATCCGGTTTATAAGATACAGCCCTAACAGCTCTACCAAAACTAGTTTTCTGAATTACAAATTGATAAACTATACCTATCGATATTGCAATGATAATCATCATGATTTCGTGCAACATAATATTTGCACCGAAAATACGGATATCCTGACCATCAAAAAGGAATGGGAAAGCTTTTGGTTCCGTTCCGAATAGCATTCGGGCAATATTGTCTATAATGATACTTGCACCGAAGAGAGTTACAATCCAACTTGAATTTTTCGATAAATCTCCTAATCTTTCGACCGCTGTCTTATAAATCAATATACTTAGTAATATGTTAATAAGTATTGCTAACAAAATAGCAACTAAGTAATTCATATTAAAAGCACTTATGAACCAGTAGCTTGTCATGGCTCCTATCATAATAACGGAGCCATGTGCAAAGTTAATGATACGTGTTGTAGAATAAATTATACCTATGGCAAGCGCCATTAAGGCATACATGCTTCCATTAGCAAGAGCAAATATTAGTTCCTGCATATATACTCTCCTCTCTTATCTTCCCAGTCTCATCATGTTGTAGCAGCGCCACTTACAATTATGCATTGCCCTGATAAGAAACTTGCATCATCACTAGAAAGGAAAGACACAACACTGGCAATTTCATTAGGTTTTCCAAGTCTTCCTAAGGGGGTGTTCTTTATATGTTCATCCATAATTTCCTTTGGGACAGTTTTATACATGTCTGTTTCAATATAACCAGGAGCAACGCAGTTCACGATAATATTCTTTGGTCCCCCTTCCTTCGCCAGAGTTTTTGAAAAGCCAATTAATCCTGCTTTTGATGTTGCGTAATTAGCCTGACCTACATTACCAAATGCAGATATGGACGAGATGTTTACAATCTTTCCGATGGCCTTATTCCTCATAATGGGTATAACGTGTTTACAAAGGTAATATGCACCTTTAAGATTTACATTTATAACAGCATCCCAAGCCTCTTCTGACATCTTGTGAAACATACTGTCCTGTGTAATACCAGCATTATTGACAAGTATGTCAATAGTACCGAAATGTTCCATAGCTTGAGAAACAGCTATTTCTACTTGTTTTTCATTTGATACATCACACTGAATGAGCAGAACTTTAGCACCACTATTATCGAGTCTTGAAATCATTTCTTTCGCCATGTTCAGATCATATTCAAGTACTGCAATACCTGCAATACCATCCTTTAGAAAACGATCAACTATAGATTCACCGATACCTTTACCACCCCCAGTAACAATTGCGTATTTACTTTTTAATTTTCCCATAATATTACCCTCCCAAAAATTAAACCGAATTTCATCTCTGAATTCTATTTTCCAAATGATCACGGCTTCAAAATTTAAACTTATATAAGATTTTCTTTTATTGATTTCCTGGTCATATATAAAGGATAAGTCTCCCACTTACATAAAACCCAAGTTAAGTTGGCCTCCCCAAATTCCTTCACTACCCTAATACTGCTCATCATTGTCAGCTAACCAGATAAAGAAGGATCACATTAAAAATTAAGGAGACCGACATCATATAGTTCTAAACTATTTTTTTATATAAAGATCGCCATTAAACATTTCTGAGATGCTGGCCATATCCAATTCTGCTAAAGGGTATCCCTCGTGAGATTCCTCCGAAAAGGCATATTGTTTTACAAAAACCGATTCGAATTCCTCCACACTATTTTCCAATACCTTTTTAACTTCATCGGTATCAATTGTACCTGCTTTTTCAATTGCCCACTTTAGTAAATAAACTGCCTCATAACTTGGTACTACGGAAGTAGGGTTTGTATCACGTTTTTCATATTCGCCGTATTCATTAATAATATTTTGATATATCTCCCAATATTTTGGCTCTAACTCTGTTTTACCAGAAGCCACTGCCCAGTTGTTCATAGAAATAACTGACACTTTATTAGCTCCAGGGCCAGCCAGTTCCTTAAAGTTTGGCATGGCCACTCCTGTATAGCCTAAAATATTCAATTTATCAATATAGTCGATTCGTTCCAGAGACCTTACAATCTTTGCCCCGTCAGCTCCTAAGGTCCAGAACAGTGCAACATCTGCGTTAGCCTCTTTTATTTTTTGTGCGATAGGCGTCATGTCTGGATCATCCGACTTATAAGTAGCTATTATAGTAGGCTCAACGCCATATTCTTTTAGCGTCTCTTCCATAACAGCAATTCCATCCACGCCAAGGGCAGAGGTATCAGCAACCAAAGCAATATTCTTATATTTTTTCTCTACTGCAATTTTGACAAGAGCCTTTGCCTGTGTAGCATTAGACGGCGTTATTCTAAAAGCATAGGGATTGTCTTTGCTGATAAGATTTGTACCTGTCGCTACTGGCAACATAGAAATAACTTTACTTTCCTGAAGATATGCCATTGAAGCTGCTGCTGGAGTCGAATTTGTAGGTCCAATCAGAAAGTTTGCCTTTTCCTTGTCCACTAATTCCTCCACAAATGTTTTGGATTTTGTCGGGTCAGCCTCATCATCACGTGTGGCGATTCTCACCTGAGCGCCCATGATACCTCCATTCTCATTAATTTCTTTTACCGCAAGTTCTACTCCTTGTGACTGCGCTTTCCCAAGTACAGCACTTGTTCCACTCATCGCTCCGATATTACCAATTACTATTTCACTAGGTGAACTATTACCTTCTTTAGGTGAACTACTACCTTCTTTTTCATTACTACAAGCGGTAACAAGTAATAAAACGCTTAAAAGAATTGAACTAACAAGTTTTTTTCTCATCTTAATCCCCCTCATTTTTTTCTGATAACAAAGTTAAGTTTAGTATTAAGAAATATTCTGTGACCAACAAATATATCCAAGATACCAATCCCAAAAGCGTGTAAACCCTTACATAATAATCAGCCTCCTTACTATTTACTGAGAGTTGATCACTAGCGTCGCATAAAAAACAACATCTGCGATTGATGAGTTAATGCCTTTCCACACGCCTAATCTAACGAAAACGCTTTCATCATTAGCAACCAAATACATTTTCTTCATACATATTGCCATCGATTGCAATTAGCACTTATGTTTTTATTTGATAGAATTGAATTATTTAAGCCTCAGTATTTTCAATAATAATGGCAATACCTTGTCCACCACCGATACAAAGTGAAGCTAGACCATACTTAGCTCCTCTTTTCTTTAACTCTAAAGCTAATGAATATGTAATACGGGTCCCGCTTGAGCCGACCGGATGGCCTAGAGCAATAGCACCTCCATTAACATTAACTTTACTCGCATCAAGTCCTAATTCTTTAATTACCACTAAAGACTGAGCTGCAAAAGCTTCATTTAGCTCAAATAAATCAATATCTTCAAGTGTTAAACCTGCTTTTTCTAAAGCTTTTTTGCTAGCTGGTACAGGACCAATTCCCATAATACTAGGATCTACCCCTGCAACGCCCCACGAGACAATTTTCGCAAGCGGTTTTATATTATGTTCGTATATATATTCCTCAGATGCCAATAATACAGCAGCCGCCCCATCGTTAATTCCACTAGCATTACCTGGCGTGACAGTTCCCTCCTTCTTAAAAGCAGGCATCAACTTGGCTAAACCTTCTACAGATGTGCCTTCACGAATATGCTCATCCCTATCAAAGATGATTTCCTCACCTTTTCTACCTTTTAATCTAACCGGGACGATTTCTTCTGCAAAACGACCACTATTTCTTGCAGCAATTGCCTTGTTTTGTGAATCTACGGAAAATTGATCCTGTTCTTCACGCGAAATCGAATATTTTGTTGCTAGGTTCTCAGCCGTCATTCCCATTCCACATCCAACATGATTATCTGTTAACGTCTCCCATAACATGTCCTCAACAATTGGCGCCTTGTTTGGTGATCCAAAACGTGTACTTCTTAATACATGTGGGGATAAGCTCATATTTTCTGTCCCACCCGCTACGATTACATTTGCATCCCCTAAAGCAATGGACTGTGCCCCAGATACAATCGACTGTAAACCTGATCCGCAAAGTCGATTTAATGTTAATGCCGAAGATTTCTCTTCTAAACCACTTTTTAAGCCAATATGTCGAGCCAAATACGCTGAATTTTTATTCGTTTGAATGATGTTACCAAATATAATTTCATCAATATCCGTAACTGGAATACTACTTCGCTTAATCGCCTGTGTTGTTGCGATCACTCCTAAATCGACTTCGCTAATATCCTTTAAAGATCCTCCAAAGGTACCAAATGCAGTTCTTGCACCATCAATAATATAAGTATTCATTTATTAGCTTCCTCCTTTTGCTTTTTTAAACTTGGATAGGTACTTAGTAAATGTTTAATTAAGTCCGTATCACGTTCAATAACATAACCATCAAGGCCCTTGCCTGGATAGTTGTAAAATCCTTGTCCAGACTTCACACCAAATGCACCTGCCTCAATTCGATCATCAATAATTTTGTAACTTCGGTCACTCGATTCAATTTTGGACTGTAATTCGCGAATGGTTATGTTCCAAATATCTAGCCCACCAAAATCCATAATTTTCATTAAACCACTAGAAGAAAATCTAAAACCAGGACCGGCGAAAATAGCTGTATCGAGATCTTTTTCACTGACCACGCCATCTTCAACTAAGGAAAGTGCCTCTCTTGCAAGTGCTATCTGAATCCGATTAGCAACAAGGCCAGCTACTTCTTTTTTAACTTCAATCGTTACTTTATTATTCACTTCTAAAAAATCTTTTACTTCATTAAATACCTTATCATCTGTCTCTTCAGTTCTTAAAAGTTCTACAAGAGGAACGATATGGGCTGGATTGAAAAAGTGTGTCAACATTACTCTATCTTTGTGCTTCTCAACATTCACAGTAATTTCTGAAAGTCGTAAACTCGACGTGTTAGAAGCTAGAATTGTTTGTTCCCCGCAAATAACATCTAATTCTTGAAAGATCCTTTGTTTCAATGCTAAATTTTCTGAAATACTTTCGATGATGAAATCACGGTCTGCCAAATCATTTAATTTTGTTGTAAATGTTATATTGGACATAACTTCTTCAACACTTATAGGAATGTTATATCCCTCTTCACGAAATATTTTTAAGTAAATACCGAATTTCCCCTTCGCAATATCAAGCGCTTCTTCAGATAGATCACATAACATCGTCTTCGTTCCATTAAGTGCAAATTGAAAAGCAATCCCAAAACCCATCGTACCAGCGCCAAGAATTCCAACTTGTTTAATCAAAACGTTTCACCCTTTCCTACTGAATAGAACTTAATCTCAATAACCAAGCTTTCTATCGTTCTAGTACCTTGTCCTTCAAATACGTTAATTCGAAGCCCACTTTCTCACTTAATGCTTCAATAGTGATATCTTCAAGTATTTCAACCACTTTAACACCATTTTCAGTAAATTTAAAAACAGCATATTCAGAAACTAATAAGTCTACCCACCTTATACCACTTGTGTTATATGTTAGATTTTTGACGAGCTTAGATTCTCCATGTTTGTTAAATAATGTTGCCGCGACAATGACTTTCTTAGCTCCTATTAATAAATCCATCGCCCCACCAACACCTAGAATTGGTTGATTCGGAACCGCCCAATTAGCAATTTCTCCGTTTATATCAACCTGCAACACTCCTAGTATTGCAACATCTACATGACCACCGCGAATGAGTCCAAAAGAGTCAGCACTACTAAAAAATGAAGAACCTTTTAAAATACTCACTGGCTCCTTACCTGCACTAATTAGATCTATGTCAATCTTCTCCTCTATGGGTGAAGGCCCCATGCCTAGCAGCCCGTTCTCCGACTGTAAGTAAATCTTCCTACCTCCTAAATACTCGGTAACTAAAGTAGGTATGCCAATTCCTAAATTTACAATTTGTCCTTCTTCTAACTCTTCTGAAATGCGTTTGGCGATTAAATACCTTTTATTTTGAACCAACGTATGTGCCACCTTTCTTTACATATTTACTTTCAATAATGTAATCTACATAAGCGTGTGGTGTCACAATATATTCTGGGTCTAATTCTCCAACATCGACAATCTCATCCACCTCGGCGATGACAATTTTACCAGCCGTCGCAATCATAGGATTAAAGTTTCTCGCAGTCGTGTGGTAAATTAAGTTACCTAGTTTATCTGCTTTCTTAGCTCTAACTAGTGAAACATCTCCCTTAATGGCCTTTTCAAAAATATAACGTTCTCCATCAATTTCACGCTCTTCCTTACCTTTAGCCAGCTCTGTTCCTACAGCTGTTTTTGTATAGAATCCGCCAATGCCCGCACCGCCAGCTCTAAGCGCCTCAGCAAGTGTTCCTTGGGGTATTAATTCAATTTCTAATTCACCATTTTGCCAAGCAATTACTGCTTCTTTGTTCGTTGTAAAAAATGACCCAATCGCTTTCTTAATTTTCCCTTGCATGAATAATTTGTGTAAGCCTTGACCGTCATCTCCCAAATTGTTACTTACAATTGTCAAATTCTTGATGTCAGTTTCCAATAACTCATCTAAAATTGTTAATGGGGTTCCCGACAAACCGAATCCGCCAACTAATAACTTATCGCCACTTTTAACTAAATCCCTTAATTCCTCTTTTTCAATTACCTTTTTCATTTTTCATCCCCCTTGAGAAAGTGTTTTCTTGTGATTGATGATTAGTTGCTAAAGATTCAGTTGCAATAAATAAAGTCTGTCAGTAAACAGATGCATTCTAATTACTAGACTAGAGTCTAGTTGGACTGTGGTCTAATTGTACTTTAACCGGGAAGATTCTGTCAATGCGGATTTTGATTTTTTAAAAAAATTAATCAATTTAAAGGTGTGTAATTTTAATAAATCAAAGAGAAACAGAGTTTTAAGGATTTATTAAAGAGACGAATGATAGGGCGAATAACTTTTGACATAAGCATACTTCCCTCAGATTGAAGCAGGGGGCAGTCGTACAAGATATCCAAGAGCGATTAGGTCATTCAGACATCAATATATTAATACAACAATTCACATTTACGCTAATATGACCAAAAAACATCGAAGAAAAGACCTTTTGTGAGTTCAGTGAACTTACAAAAGATCTTCTCTAAATAGCAGTTTAATATCGTATTAAAATTTGAAGAAGACATTACTCTAATTCTCACCTTACAAATCCTTACATATCAAGGGTTCAAGATTCTTCTTACATCATGCCGCCCGTAAGGTGAAAGTGTGTAATATCTTTAACGATGTGTTCTAAAAGTACGGTATATCAAAGTTTTAGCTAATCAGAGGTGTAACATCTTTAACGAGAATTAAGCGTTTTTCATTTGATTGCGTGAGCAAAATGTTAGCATCTATTCACACTCTCTTCCTTTGCGGAGTGTTCATAATATCAAGAGTAAAGTGAAAAAATATTTTGACAGCAACCTCTTTGCTTTGACTACATGACTTCAAAGTCGGCATAATTAAATTACTTATTTTATGAAAAACAGGTAAAAAGAATGAAAGATCAAGTTGCATTTATACTGCTTCTTAAGGTCTTTATTTTAAGTTATATACAAAAACCATGCTTTAGACATCGTCTAAAGCATGGTAATTATTTAAACTAATATTAAACTGCTAAGTTGATTTTTTTAGCTCATCTACTTATTGAGTCTATTAACTGGAAAAAATATTCGGGTTTATGAGTCTTATTTAGGTTATACCATGAATGCAATGTATCTGGTGCAAATACATCTAATTTCTTCATTACTTCCATCGCAAATTCCAGAGGAGCTACCCCTGATGCAGTAACCAAATTCTCGCCAGATACTACAGGTTCCATCTCATAAAATTTTTCTCCTTTATAATTAGGACAGACCATTTTAATATACTCTAAGTCATTACTTGTATGCTTTCTAGAATCTAGGTATCCAACATTCGCTAGTCCCTCAGTTGCACCACAAATTGCAGCAACAATAGTGCCTAGCTTTAAAGCCTCGCCAATTTTTTTCAAAATAGGTTGATGAATATCTTCTCCCCAAGTATTCCCTCCAGGTAAAATTATAAGATCCGTACTCTCAAGAGTACACTCATCAAGGGAAATATCTGGTTTTATGCTCAGTCCTCCCATTGTAGTAATAATTTCTTTATTACCTCCTACTGTAATTACTTTTAATGGTGCTAAATCTTTTTTGAAATATCTTCCTGAGTTTAGTTCAGCAATTAAATATCCATATTCCCAGTCCGACATTGTATTAAATACATAAAGAAAAACTTTTTTTGTTTGCATCCAATAACACTCCAATCACATTTAATATAGCCAAATATAACATGACTTCCCTGACACCTAGCGTCAGGGAAGTTAACAAATTTGATGAAATTTTATTAATTCCGACAAAACTTCAACCAGCCTTTTCTTAAGACTGATTGGCTCAATAACTCGAATAGATTTACCGTACGGTAAAAGCAAATAAGGTACATATGTATGTATCATATCTTTCTCAAGGAGAAATACTGCTTGATTTGAAGTCCACTCTTGTAAATAATGTCCTAAAAACCAATGTTGGCAAATATCACCCAATGCCCTTTTATCTCCATTAATAACCAAAGAAATAATCCCTTCCTTATCTTCTATAGTTGGAACAAGGTTTTTCATAAAGAAGTCACGTGCTGAAAAATTTTCTGGTCGGTTAAACTTATTTTCGGTTAACATTAGACTTTCCATTCGATCTACTCTAAAACTACGGATATCATTCCTAAGATGACAAAATCCAATCACATACCACTTATTATTCCAATAAATAATCCTGTACGGATCCACCAATCTATACTTTGATTGCCCTTCGCCACTTTTATAGTATAGAATTTTTACAGAGTATCCGTCAGCTACGGCCTGCTCCAATTCCTTCAAAAAAGGTTCCATAGCGAGGGAACTTAATCGACTTATTACTTCAAGACTAGTTAAATGTTGATTTATCTTTGTTTCCTGCTCTTGATTCGAATATTTTCTTAGCTTTGAAATAGCCCTATTTAGTGCTTCACCTCCATAATATCCCGCTTCTTCTGCAAAAATAGCAGCGTGAAATAGCGAGGTTTGCTCCTCAAAATCAAAAAAAAGTGGAGCTTCAATAAAATTGTTCAATAAAGTGTACCCACCGTTATGTCCTGCGTCTGAAATTATAGGTACACCACTTATTGAAAGTGTATCAATATAACGATATACAGTTCTTATATTCATCTCTAGCTTTTCTGAAATTTGTTTTGCAGTAATTTTTTCACCTGAACTAAGCATCCATAGAATTACTAGTACATTGTCAATTTTAGCCACAGAATCCACCTCTATATGGAAATAGTTTTATTTTAAAATCACACTAAAAACACTACCTATTCATTGAATTTCTATTTAAAAGTAAGAAAACCGAAAAAGCTAAAACAACTTACCATGTAATTTTTGAACTTGATCTTTTAATTGTTTGTTCTCTTCTTCTAGTGCCTTTATACGTTTTTTTAAGGTCTTTATTAATACTTCCTCTGAACGGACACTTTTACTAGTTTTTCGAGGGTTTAACTCACTCATTTGCATCCCTTAATGTCTCCACTCTAGTTCTAATATCTTTTTGTTTGTAAAGCCATGACTTTGAAACATTTGCTTTTTGTGCAACGGAATTAAAATTAATCTTCTCTTTTTTCAATGTCATCTCTGAAATTGTATTTTCAACCTTAATTCTTGTCTTCTCCGACTTTTCTTTGGATAGTTGAATTATTGCAGTTGTGTTACTCTTTCTAGTCATCTCAATTCGTCTCCTTTAACGAATGAATAGATGCCAAAACGCGTTGTTTTCTTTATTTTCCGGTCCAAGCCTATTACAATTTTCATATTGAGGCTTTGAATTCCTTTATTTTTTGCATCAAACCCTAATGAATTTTTCAGAGGTAACTAATTATTAAGTCGTTTGTTAACTTCAATCCTAATGAACTCTGGCAAATAGCTGGGAGTACATCCTTTTGCTACTATTTCTTCTTTGTAAATACCCGTTTTCTCACCAAGTTTAATACAACGTGCGCGATTCTTTTCATCATAAACGCCTATCCAGCCTGCGGTGAAATTCATAGCCCATTGAACTTCCGGTTCTTCCTGCGTAATATTAGCTTCTAATGCAGATAGCAAGTCTGCGGTGTTATCAGGCGGTGTTTGTCCAGTCCATCTCAATCGCCCTTGATAATACCAGAAAGCTCGCCTTTGAAGAGCAGAAGGACTATTTCCCCATGACTCCATCAATGCAATTTTCTTCTTGTCTTTGGTGAGCTGATTAGCCATTAACCAATCCATTAAGTTATTTCGCTCATCAAAAGTGTGAGTTTGCATATCCTTATCAAGCTTATTTAGCACATCTTGTGAAAGAAGTTTTTTGTCCATAATTAAGATTGCTAATAGTCTGGGCAAGAACTCTTCGGTTGACCAAAGTTCCACAGCTAGTTCGTGATCTTTTTTAATGTCCTTCGCGATTTTTCGTAAGTCGCCTAGCTTAGTTTTACTATTGATCTGAGGGAGAATGTTTTCTGCTTTTGATGAGCGTTTTATTTCTGTACCTTTATTTTCATTCATTTTATACAACTCCTTTATTAAAGCATTGTTTCTTAATATGTCCTTGACAGGATATATCAAGAACTTAATTTCGTTATAAGTCTCATTGCAGTGGTGTGCCTCCAAAGTTTACCTTTTTTAATATTGTAGCATATATCGTATTAAAGCTTTCTCCACCTATAATAGAAAAGCAACCTTCTTTAATATAAGTAATAACATTTAATTCATTTTAATTGGAAACGAAATCAGTTTCAGTTGGTGACACCAAAAACGAAAAAATCTAGACGGAAAATTGTTGTGGATGAAGATGTGATCAAAGCTTTGAGCCTTCACAAAGAAACTCAAGCAAAAACCATTCAGCAGTTAGGTGATGCTTACAATAATCAAGACCTCATCTTTGCTAAAACAGAGAGACATCCAAGATATCCTATCGTCATTAAAATGGTACAACTCAGGATAGCTAGACTTATTGCAATCACAAAATTAAACAAAGACTAGACACCTCACTCATTGAGACATACACACACTTCACTTTTAGCAGAAGCAAGTGTCGCACTCGAACAAATCATGGGTAGACTTGCCCATTCAGATGATCAAATCACCAAGAATGTCTATCTCCACGTAACACAAGAAAAGAAAAAAGAATGTTCCCAAAAGTTTACACAACTCATGAGAAGCCTCGATAATAATCCTCTATGTAAGAAAAAAACTCTTTTAACCTATATTGCCCCGCTGTAAGTAGCTTTCTGATTTCTACATTCATTACCTTGGAAATCATCCAAAACAATTCCGTTCTCTATTGTTTATTCCAGCAAAGCAAGGGCGTACGTTCTCATCAGATTTTAACAAAGCTACACCTAAAAAAGAGTAACGATTACTCGTCACTCTTCTCTACAGTGTTTTTAGCACTTGAATACAATCCTGAGGCTGATAACCCTAACATTGCACCAACTAATATACCCTGTTTTAAATCAAAGTCAGCCACATAAATCACACCTACAGCAATACCGATTACTAAAGCGATAAACGGCAACACTTTTTTACTCACGCCAGCCCTTTTAAACAACTCCACAATCCCCAATATCAGAGGAATTAAGACTACATCGTAAACTTCAAACATTTAATCACCTCTTTCCCTTCTACTATTTTATGAACTACTCGTCCTTTCGGTAACGGCCTATTTCCTGTATTTCCATTGAATGTTTTGCCACAACAAAGCTACCATTACTACAATGTGGACTCCTACAGTCACTGTGCCGTTCAACATACAATATCGTCTTACCCCCTTATCGAACTTGTAATAAGCCGAATTAGCGGATTCTAAAGCTTCAGTCATGTCATTTTTAGCCATTGTGCTAAAAAAAGTCTTAATGCCCGTTAGATGATCATTTTAACGTCTCTGTCAGCCATTCCATCACTCCTTATTTTGGGTAATTAAAAAGAACGCCTGATTAGACGTTCTTGATTTGTCCCTTACTATTCTTTTTGAAGTCCCTCTTTTTTTACTACTGATAAATTAATCGCGAATTCTTTCTTCACAAACTTATTACGAAATTCAGCAAGCGAGATTTAAAGCAAAAGCTATAAAAACCTTATAATAGTGTTTGGTGACAGCTATTCAAACCGTCACTTAAACACATTTCGTTAATAAAAAGACCATGAATGAACGGCTAGAAATGTATGAACCCTTTCCTTTATCAATCTTATTAAAAAGGTCTGTCCATAAATTATTCTTAATACGTAAACACCAAGTAGTTAGTAACTCGTATACATATAAAGAATAGTTGCACTCTACAAATAATTAGCAAAACCAACCTACCCTCATGAAAAAAGCGAAGTTATTCACTTGCATTTTGCAAATTATTTACCTCATCAATTTACATGCCGCAATTTATCGACAATTTAATCACTTGCAATATGCAAATTTCACACATAGTAATCACCTCATCCCTGATTACTACTTAGTTCCCTCGCAGCTTTACCTCCAATACATGCATAGAGCGAAGGACTGTTTCACGTTCAAAGTCATTCATAGAAGCCAAGGCATTCTCCATTTTGGAAGCAATGATTCCATTGATGGCCACCACCATGTCACTGCCCTTTCCAGTTAACGACAATAAATATATTCTCCGGTCTCCTTCATAAGGAGTTCGGACGACCAGCTCTTTCTTCTCCAACGTACCAATCTGTCTGGAAAACGTCGTGATGTCCATACCGACAGCTTCAGCCACCATTTGCATGGACGGTTTATTCATTAATGAAATCTCATAAAGTATTGAACTTTGAACGATTGAAATCACATTGCAACTCGACTTATGAATGCCACGCATGCTTTTAGATAACGAGTGAAAAATAGGAATAATTTTTTCCATTAATGAATTCCCCCCACCAACTCTTTCTACAATTATACAGCAAGAAAAGTATAAGTAACTGTATTGATAGAAAATTCAATCCCTTGCATATGAGTGGCTTTGGCGAAATGCAAAAACGCGTCCATATAGTTGGACGCGTTGGATATCATGTATATGTAATTTCGCCTTCATCTTGGATATCAATTCCATTTTTGAGATGAACCGTGGTCTTTAAAATAAGCGTTTGGATTCGAGTTTCCGATTCGCTCTCCCATCGCTCGTCAGGTACCATTTCAAACGAAATCATCCATGTTTCTTTTGATTTGATGTCACTCATTATTTCAATAGATTGTTTTGCAATAATCACTTCATCAATTTCCGACCGTTTCAACAACTCAATCACAATAAAATCGACGAGTTCATCACTGGCATCCCCATCGATATAAACCGTGCCGGAAAGTGTTTCACCAAAAGCGACATTCGGTCCATCGACGTTTGTATTAACGGTCATTTCTCCATATTCAATCGTTGATAAAAACTGCCTTACCATGTTCTATTCCCCCAATCTTCGACCATCCGGATCTTCATAATATAAGCCTTCAGCAGCTACATGTTTATTATACCGTATTTTGAACAATTTAAATAAATGTGTTACCCCAACTTTAATGAGTGCATATCCCGGGATTCCGAGAACGACACCGGGCACACCGAACAACGATCCTGCAGTGAGTAAAACAAAAATGATAGTGACCGGATGTGTATGCAATGATTTCCCCATAATTTGCGGTGAAATAAACTTCCCTTCGATGAGTTGAACAATTGTCCAAACGATTGCTAACTTGATAAGCATGAAGGGCGATGCCACAGCGATAATGACTGCAGGAGTAATTGCGATAAGCGGTCCTAGGTACGGGACGACACTTGTAAACATTGCAATGACACCGAGCAGTAACGCGTATTTCATTCCGATGATAAGAAATCCAATTGAAACCATGACACCAATGCAAATCGCGACAAGAATTTGCCCCTGGATATAAGAACTAATTTGGTGATCCGCATCGCGAAGAATGGTTTTAGCGTCATTACGCATGTGCGGAGGCAGCATCTGAACAAAGTAACGTGGCAGCTTCTCCCCATCTTTCAATAAATAGAAGAGAATAAAGGGCACCGTAATAATTGCAAGAACAAAACCAGTTAAAGCAGAAATGAAAGAACTAAGACCACTTGCAATTCCACCGACCGCATCCGTGAAATACTTTCCGATATCCCCTTGCCCAGATTCAAGGATATTTTTTACATTAATATCCAAACTTTCATAATAAGAAGCGAAAATCGATGTTCTTAAAAACTCATCGATTTTCAGCACCATCTGGCTGAAATATGTAGGGAAGTCTTCGACAAGGTTATTAAACTGTATTTTCAAGAATGGAAATACCATAAAGACCAGCAAGGTGATAAGACCCATGGCTCCGATGAATAGAATTAATATACCCCAGATTCGTGGTATTTTGATTTTTTCTAATAAACGTAAGATGGGCCTTAGTAAGTAATAAGCAATTGTTGCAAGAATGACTGGCAATACTACCGTCGAGAAAAAGACAGTAATCGGATAAAAAATGAAAGAAATCCGATTAAAAATAAGTATGATTAAGCCAATCAATAATAGTGAAATGAGAACAAACAACGTGCTACGCCCACCTAAAAAACGAATTATATTCGAAATCGGTTTATTTCTATTCTCATCAGCTTCCATGGGCATCCTCTACTCTCGTCAAGTTTGTGCTATTAATCCAACTTCATATTAAGGAATTTTGAGATCGCCTCTTTATTTTTCACTTTATCCACTTCAATAACAGATCCAGCGTGTGGATACGAATTAAATGAATAGGATCCCTCTATTGGAACAGTCATCGTTTCAACTTCTGCACCTTTTTTCATTATAAGGGAGATTGCACGTGAAATTTCGTCTTTTGACGTTAAGTCCGTATTGATGAAACCTGATAATGCTCCTGCAAGCTTCGGCACATTTGCAATCATTCCTGGTCGCATCGCTTCGTCCTTCATCGCAGAGATTACTTCTTGTTGTCGTGCAACTCGACCAAAATCACCTTCTTCATCTGCACGAAAACGCGCATAGCCAAGTAATTCCTTGCCGTTCAACTGTTTTTTTCCTGGCATAAGTGTAACGCCAATCTTTTCTGACATTTCTTTTTTAACATCAATCTCTACTCCGCCTGGAAACGCAATATCAACAATCGATTCAAAGTTAGCAAAATCAACAATTGCATAGTGATGAATAGGGACACCAAACATCCCTGTTATCGTGTCTTTCGTAGTCTGCAGTTTGCCGAGATAATAGGCGGTATTTAACTTATACGACTTGTATGCTGGAATCTCCGCATAAATATCACGCATAAATGAAATCACCCGTATCTTCCCAGCACCCTTATCCCAAGATAGCACCATCATCGTATCTGTCCGCGATTTCCCACTGCCATCATCGTCCACACCGAGCAGTAAGTAATTTTCAACGGATGTATACTTCGGATCTGTAGCATCCCCTTTAAACGGACCCGGGTCAATCCCATTGTTTTTTGCCAACGATTTCCCCGCATTGTATTCAGTATATGAATACAACCCAGCTCCGATAAAACAGAGTGTGACTATTAAAAAGATGACCCTGCCGATGCGAAGTTTTTTCTTTCTTCTTCTTTTCGGTACTGGCCCTTCATAATGTTCTTCCATTATTGATTCCTCCAAAAAGTGATATCTCCATTAGGACGAACAGGAAGTCTCTTGGTTGCGTCTAATTATTTCAATTATAACACGATGGGCCCTTGAGGTTAACCTTAACTATTTTTTGCGCGGATCTAGGTCTGTTAATGTAGTTATATCCATTAATATTTATTCTATAATGGTCGATTTACAACAGTTCCCCACTCCCCCCATTACATCCCTGCATATGTTACATAGATGTTGGTGAAGAAAGGTGGTGTAAGATATGGGACGTGAACATGGTGGTGGAGAAGGTAGCTCGTTTGCTTTGCTTGTTGTGCTTTTTATACTATTGATAATCATTGGCGCAAGCTTCATCTATTAATATAAAAAACAATCCAATCTCAACCGCTCATTAGCATCTCTCAACTGTAAGAGCGCTTAGTAGGCGCTCTTTTTGCTGTTGTACTAAACAGAGGCAAACAACTATTTTCTACTATTCTAATTATGATACAATTTACTTATAAGCAATGAAAGGGTGTTGGTAACGATGACTAAAGAAATAGTTGAAAAAGCCACATTTGCTGGTGGTTGTTTTTGGTGTATGGTGAAACCATTTAAAGAGTGGGACGGTATCCACGACGTCGTATCCGGTTATATGGGAGGACATGTTGTGAATCCTACATATGAAGATGTCAAAAAGGGCGACTCTGGTCATTTAGAGGTCGTCGAAATCACATATGATCCATCCGTTTTTTCCTATGATAAATTACTGGATGTATTTTGGCAGCAAATCGACCCGACCGATGCAGATGGACAATTCCAAGACCGCGGACATTCGTATTCAACAGCTATCTTCTATTATACAGATGAGCAGCGTCAAATTGCCGAAACGTCTAAAGATAAACTTGGTGCAAGCGGTACATTCTCTAAACCGATTGTGACACCAATCCGTCCCACTGAAACATTTTACCGTGCAGAAGACTATCACCAGGATTATCACGCAAAAGAACAAGAGCATTACGAAGAAGACCGCGCACTTTCTGGTCGGGATGAATTTATCGCAGGGCACTGGTCGTAACAGTAAGAACTGGAGTGCCCGACAATGTATTTCGTTAAACTACTAGCAATTTCTATGATATTCTTTATTTTTGGGATTAAAGCAGGACTTCCAAGCTAAGTCCCATCATATATGTAAAAAACTGAATAATGAGCGCTTATCAAAGTACTCATTATTTAGTTTTTCCTGTTCTAAAAGAATAATCAATTTTACTAGAATTAAGATTGATAAACTTCTATTATTTAACTACAAAATGTTGGATATACGGCGTCATATCTTTTAAAACGGCACGTAAACATTCAGGGTATAATGCGACTTCATTCAGTTCTTTGATTGGTGTCCATTTAAATATTAATCGCTCGCCTTCAATGCCATGAAAAGGGGCTTCGTTATATGAAGATGGATTCCCCTTTGATGTTATCGCATAATAAAAGCCAATTTCATGAAAATCTCTCCCGCCATGTTCAAAGAAATTCTCGATGACCAAAGCCATTCGGTCCACATGCACGTCAATTCCCAATTCTTCACGAAATTCCCTTTTAAGGCTGCTTTGCGAATCCTCCGCAATTTCAACTCTTCCCCCAGGAAGCGACCATTGCGACTCATTTACATCCCGATGTAATAAAACATGCCCATTTTCAATCCAAATTCCAGCTACTCGATAATTAAATACAGCTTTTTCAGTTTTAAATACAACATCCATGAATTTCATTCCCTTCAAGTCAAGCTTTCTTATTTTGACTAGTTGTATAATCAAATGCAACAACCTTAAAACATGAAAAGCCACAGACAAACCGTGTATGATCAGGTCGACTAAAACACAATCAATACGGAGGTTTATCTATGGCACAAACACATTCTACCACATTTAAACGCACCTATAAACGAGGCATGATTGCAGCGCTTCACGGCGAAGGGAAAATCCATGCAGGACATCTCAAACTCGATCGACTATGACCGTAGTATAATCTGGCGTGAATTAAAGCGTGGTACCGTAACACAGTTGAAAACCGGCCGCACCATGTACGAAGCCCACTTCCCAGAGACAGCCCAGGTCAAATACCAAGAAAATCAGAAAGCTTGCGGTGCCAAACCCAAGCTTGATGAAACCATTGAATTTATCAAGTTTGCAGAGGCTAAGATATTGAATGATGAGTGGTCACCCGACGACGTCTGCGGATTTGCGTAGCGCAACAATCTCTTTGATAAGGCACGCGTTTGTACAAAAACATTTTACAACTATATTGAGCTCAGACTCATCACTGTCAAAAATATTGATTTACCTATGAAGGTTCGCCTAAACACAAAAACAAAAAGAAGCCGGGTAAACAAGCGTGTTCTTGGTCGTAGTATCGAAGAGCGCCCGACTGAAGTCGAGGATCGTGAAGTATTCGGCGATTGGGAAATCGATACTGCCATCGGAAAGAAGAGCCAGGACGAGGCACCTTTCACAATTACTGAACGTAAAACCCGTAAGGAGATCACCTTAAGGATTCTTGCCAAGAGTAGCTAAGCGGTAAGTGCTGCTTTCTGTGAACTACGAGACTAACTTCGCAAAGCTGTTTAAAACAATTATCGCTGATAACGGATCCGAATTCTCCGAACTTAATACTTCCGTCTTCCGTGAAGGTACAGAGGTCTTCTTTGCCCATCCCTATACATCTTGCGAACGTGGAACGGATGAGGACCATAATGGATTAATCCATCGTTTTATCCCGAAGTGGAAAACAATCACTTCAGTTTCTGAAGATACAATTCGCTATGCAGAAAACTAGTGTAATCGCCTGCCTAGAAAGATTCTTGGGTATCAAACGCCTGAAGAATGCTTCTTAGAAGAACTCTCCAATATAGCTTGAGTAACGGTTCGTCTGTACTTTCATGATTTATTGCATTTAAGGTAGAAAAATTAATAGTGTTTAGCTTATAATTTAAATGGGTGATTAAAAGTGACTATTCAACGTAAAAAGTTAATTGATACCTGCGATAACCGCAGGCTGTACAGTAAATATTCACAAAAAAGTACACCGAGCGTAATTTTCATAGCTGGATTAGGCGATAGTTGTGAGACTTGGAACGAGGTCCAAGGCCGAATATCTCAGGAAACATCTACCTTTTCTTACGACAGGGCGGGTGTTGGCAGGAGCCGTGTGACATCCGCCCCGCGGACTTGCCTTGATCTGGTAGAGGAGCTTTCCGAATTGTTGCTAGAGCTTGAGGTCCAACCGCCCTATGTATTGGTGGGGCATTCTTTTGGCGGTTTGGTCGCCAGATTGTATGCAAGCCTTTATCCGCAGGTCATTTCCGGTATAATTTTGGTTGATGCTGCGCCCGAATATAAAGAGCTTGCGTATGAAAAGGTTTTGCCTGAAAAGTTGGTTGCAGGAAATAGGGAATATTTCGAGAATCCTATGTTAAATAGTGAGAAGATCGATAAGGTACAGAGTTATAAACAAATCGTTGATTATTTCCGAATAAGTGACATTCCTCTCTCAATTATCACAAGAGGCTTACCGGATAAGAGTGACGGGGAATGGCCTGATAAGGAAATACTGGAAATTGAGCAAAGGCTGCAAGTAGATTTCCAGTGGCTGTCAACGTCAAGCAAACACCGGATTGCTTGTCGGAGCGGACATTATATTCATCACGATGAACCGGAAATTGTGATCGAGGAGATTATTATAATGCTGAAGGGGATGGGAAAGCAAACGATGCAAGGATGAAATTTATGTTGGACCTTCAAATAATTAATAGTGAGCATTACCGGCCTTGTGAAGGTGAGTTGCTGCAGGATTTCGTAACTCTGATGTGGAAGAAACAATCCGTTACGCCGAGGACTGGCGCAACCGTCTACCTAGAAAGATTCTAGACTACCGCACGCCATAAGAGTGCTTGTTAGAAGAACTCGCTAACATCGCCTGAGTCATGGTTAATGGGGACTTTTATGTTTTGTTGCATTTAATATTACATTTTACGTAAAAATAATAGCAATAGTATCGGAAAGTAAAGATAAGTATTAAGTAAACGTATGCGTCAAACTATGCCCAACTAAAAAATGCCTACTCAGAACTGAAATAACTAATCCAGGTAAGCATTTTTTATTATTCGATGTCGGTTTGAAATAATTCGTAATGGACGATATCATCTCGATTCAATATTTTTTTGACTTTTGGTTTTTCTATAGGAAAACCAAGACCTAGAATTGCAACAATTTTAGGTCTGACGGGATGTTTAAAGCTTCCCTCACATCTGTTTCACGAACCCTCGACTCTTCTGCATCCTCTGAATGATAGACAGCATCAAACCCAACGCCGAGCTGTAGATCCGTTGCAGCTAACCACATAAATGCTGTCGCGATGGATGCATCTTGCAGCCACTATTTACTGATACCAGGTCGCCCAGTCACAATAATCGCCACTTGCGCAGTAGACAGCCATTTCATGAAGGGTGTCGTTTTTCAAAACAGCCACTTTTTCCACGTTTTTCAATGACGATAAATTCACGGGAAGGAAAATTATTCCCTCAAGGTGCATAAAGCTGAATCTATGATTTGATCCAGTAGGTCCCCAGAATTTCTTTCTCCTGAAAACTAGTGATTTCACGTCTTAAACGTATAACTTCTACTATTGACAATTCCCCCCTGTACTTATAGGAAAGATATACTTTTAACTAATTATACCGTCAATTCCAACTACTCACAATTTCGAAGATTTGAGATTCTTAAAGGACACGCTGCTCTATCTGTTGTTTAATCAACAAAGCAAAGCCTTCAATAGATAAACACTCCGTTTTCTGACTACCAAATTCCCGAACATTCACCGTTCCATCACTAACCTCTTTGTCACCAAGAATAAGTGTATAAGAAACCTTCTGAAGTTGGGCTTCTCTTACCTTGTAACCTAACTTTTCGTTCCGCTGATCAATTTCAACACGTATGCCTTCATTTCTTAAAACGGACTGTACACACAATGCGTAATCCAAATGTACACTTGAAACAGGAACAATTTGTACTTGCCTAGGAGCGAGCCATGTTGGAAAAGCACCTGCAAAATGTTCAATCAGTATGCCGAAAAAACGATCGATTGAGCCAAAAATTGCACGGTGAATGACCACCGGCCGAACTTTTTCGTTGTTTTCATCAATATACGTGAGGTCAAACTTTTCAGGCATTTGGAAATCGAGTTGAATTGTGCCGCATTGGTGGCTGCGTCCAAGTGCATCTTTAATATGGAAGTCAATTTTTGGTCCGTAAAATGCACCATCCCCCTCATTTAATTGATAAGTAACCGCTAGATCCTCTAATACATTCTTTAGAGCCTCTTCTGAATCATTCCAAATCTCATCACTTCCTAGTGATTGTTCTGGCCTAGTTGAAAGTTCAATCGAATATTCAAAACCAAAAGTTCGATAAACTTCATCAATAAGATGAATAACTTGCTTTATTTCGCTTTTAATTTGATTATGTCTCACAAAAATATGCGCATCGTCTTGGCAAAATGTTCGAACCCTTAATAGTCCGTTAAGAGCACCACTAAATTCATGGCGATGGACTTGACCGAATTCAGCCATACGTATTGGTAAATCACGGTATGAATGAAGACTATTTTTGAAAATTAGCATATGGCCAGGACAGTTCATCGGCTTCATCGCAAATTTTGCGTTTTCCACTTCTGAAAAATACATATTCTCATGGTAATGATCCCAGTGCCCCGATTGCTCCCACAGACGTTGATTCATCATGAAAGGCGTGCGGACTTCTGCGTACCCCGCCTTCGTCTGAAGTGCACGTGAAAAGTTCTCTAGCTCAGTGCGTATTATCTGCCCATTCGGTAAATAGAACGGCATGCCTGGTGCTTCCTCAGAGAACATGAATAATTCAAGTTGCTTTCCAAGTTTTCGATGATCCCTTTTTTCTGCTTCCTCCAAAAAATACAAATGCTGTTCTAAGTCTTTCTTTTTCAAAAAGGAAATTCCATAGATACGTTGCATCACTTGATTATCACTATCTCCCCGCCAATAAGCACCTGACACCTGCGTTAACTTGAATGCTTTTATCCATCCAGTTGACGGTAAATGTGGTCCGCGGCAAAGGTCTATAAATTCTCCTTGTTTATAAAGGGAAATTTTCTCGTCCGCTGGTATGTCTTTTAATAGTTCTAACTTAAACAATTCGCCACGCTTCTCAAATAGTTCTTCTGCCTCTCCATACGTGACTTCTATACGTTCAATTTTCAAATCTTCTTCGATAATAGCTTGCATCTTTTTTTCAATCATTACTAAATCATTCGAAGTGACGCTTGTATCCGATAGAAGGTCATAGTAAAAACCGTGTTCAATTATGGGTCCAATCCCTAACTTCGAATCGTCATAAAGTCTTTTAACCGCCTGCCCTAGCACATGTGCAGTTGTGTGCCTTAGAACTTCGAGTCCTTCTATCGATTCCTTTGTGAAAAGTGTAATCGCAGCATCCTCCATAATGCATTGTGATAAATCATATAATTGTTCATTCACTTTTCCCGCTACAACATTCTTTCTCAAACTTAAGCTAATGGACTGTGCAATATCCGCTAATGTAATACCTAGAGGAAAATTCTTTCGGCTACTGTCTGGAAATCGAATCTCAATTTGCTTGTCATTCATCTTAAAACACCCCATCCAATTTTTTGTATAAAAAAATACCCGTCCCAAATAAAGGGACGAGTATGATTTACCCGTGATTCCACCCAAATTTCTAACACCATCCAACAATGGTGTTAACTCATGGCGCTGTAACGTAGCATTAACGGAATTAGTTACTTCATTTCACTAATACAGCTCAAAAGTGGTAAATTATCTTCTGCGTTAGGAAGTTCTCAGCAATACTTCCCTCTCTGGAAACCATCAAAATAATTCATGTCTTTGTCATCGCTTTTATCGTTATTCAGTTATATTTCTATACAAATAAACACACCCATCCCTAGTAAAGGGACGAGTGTGTTTGCTCGTGATTCCACCCAAATTTCTAACACCATCCAACAATGGCGTTTGCTCATGGTGCTGTAACGTAGCATAGACGGCTTCATGCAGCTCAAAAGTGGTAAATTGTTTTTCTAAGTTAGGAAGATTTCAGCAATACTTCCCTCTCTGGAAACCATCAAAACAATTCATGTCTTTATCATCGCTGTTACAAGTATAGTTAAAATTCATTGAAATCGAATTAGTTAATATCCTACAACAAAGAAAATGGATTATCAAGCTTTTTTTGGTTGTATCCAATACAGTTTATGTATGATTAGTTAAAAAGGATACTCATAGTTAGGTTCATACTGGCCCGTATCCTCAAATCATTTCATACCTAAAAAAGTAAAGCCGACCTTTTCCAATACCTTTAGTGACCTTTGACTATCAGGACTTCCAGATGCTGTGTACACGTGCACTTCTACATGATTTCCGGCAATTTCTAAGTAAGACTACGCTGTTTCTCTTGCGAAACCTTTGCCACTATATTTTTCATTATAATGATAAGTTAATTCTATATTACTTAATAAATTCATACAATTAAATTCAGCAGTATTTATAATTTCATTAGCTACGTCAAAGGAGTAATTAATTATGAATATATCCTGAAATCCATGTTCATTTTGTGGTTATATTCTCAGGGGTTTCCTCTCTTTCTTAAGGTAAGCGAAAAAACCTTTTGAACGAAATAATATGGGAATAATAACCCCAAGGATTATGCTAATTCCCGTGGGGTTACTTTATTCACACGTCAAGCAAGCTATATAAATGAGCGGAGTCACTGACATAAAACGTTTGCTGCTTGCGGCCACTTAATAACAATAAAGAACGAAGGAGATTAGTTATCAATGATGTTTATGTTGTAGTTTACTAACCACATGTTAATTTGGGATAGGTGGGCGATGAGTTGGGGGCCTGTCATAAGCTGACCGAACCAAGGAACTTTGAATGAGGATCCGTCTGAATCGATGATGTCCTTGACTCTTTGTTTTGAGACAAGTTCTAGTAGGGGAGATGTTTTATTATCTAGGATGTTGTTTAACTTAGTCTTTACGAGTTTCATATATGTTTGATGATGTGTTTTAGGGTACGGACTCTTTTTCCGGTATAGAATTTCATTAGGAAGTACTCCTTCTAAAGCCTTTCGTAATATTCCTTTCTCTTGGCCGTTCAGCATTTTCATTTCCCACGGTATGTTCCAGGCATATTCAACAATTCGGTGATCGGCGAATGGAACCCGTACTTCTAAACTTGCTCCCATACTCATGCGATCTTTTCGCTCCAGAAGCGTTGACATAAACCAAATCATATTTAAATAAGACATTTCCCGGTGCCGTGCTTCTATTTGGGTTTCTCCCCCTAGAAGAGGCACTTCACTAATCGTTTCGTTATAGCGATCCCTCACATACCCTTCCAAATCGAGTTTCTTTTGCCAATGTGGAAGCAACAGCTGCTGTCTTTCCGTTTGTGACCGCATCCACGGAAACTCCTTTCCGTGCAGCAGTTCTTCTTTATAGAACCATGGATATCCTCCGAAGATCTCATCCGCACACTCACCAGACAATGCAACTGTATAATCTTGTTTCATCTGTTCGCAAAACCATAACAATGATGAGTCTACGTCTGCCATACCAGGTAAATCTCTCATCATCACTGCTTCTTCCAACAGATTTGCCAGCTGATCATTATTTATAATAGCCGAGTGATGAATAGACCCCAAATATTGTTGCATTTTCTCTATCCATGGTGCATCTTGATCAGGCTGAAAGGAACTCGCTTTGAAATATTGATTGTTGTGCTCGTAGTCAATGGAGTACGTATGAAGGGTACCGCGTCCCTCTTTTTTAAAATATTCTGAAGCAAATGAACTAATAGCACTCGAATCAATTCCTCCAGATAAGAATGTACAAACAGGTACATCAGCAACTAACTGGCGCTCAACGGCATCCTTTACAAGAATTTTTACTTGTTCAGCCGTCTCATCTAACGTATGATGATGCTTTTTGCTTTCTACATTCCAATACCGCCAAGTTTTCAGTCCATTTCGATTGTAAATTAATGCATGAGCTGGGCGAAGTTCATTAATGCCCCGAAAGACACCATGACCAGGAGTCCGGGATGGACCTAATCCAAATATTTCCTGAAACCCCTCTCTGTCCACTTCACTTTTCACTTTTGGATGTGCAAGTATTGCTTTAATCTCTGAACCAAATATGAGCGATTCGTTTTCTTCACGATAAAATAGAGGTTTGACACCAAGTCGGTCTCTTGCCATAAAAAGCTGCTCTCGGTGTTGATCCCAAACAGCAAATGCAAAAATTCCATTTAGATGCATAACGCAATTTTCTCCCCACTCGATATATGCCGTCAGTAACACTTCCGTATCGGAATATGACTGAAAAGAGTACCCTCTTTGTAGTAATTCCTTTCTAATTTCTTCTGTATTATAAAGCTCTCCGTTATATACGATAGTAAAAGTATGGTTGTTTTTTTCTATTGACATCGGCTGTATACCTCCGGCAGGATCGACAACTATAAGCCGGGTATGACCAAGTAACAGATGGCGCGAACTCCATACATTAGAAGCATCCGGACCACGCTTCGCCAATGAATTCGCCATCTTTTCCACAATGAATACTTGCTGTGTCAAATCTTGATGCCAATCAATCCATCCTGTTATTCCACACACTCGCAATCACTCCTTCTCATTAGAAATTTACATATTAGCTTTTTTTCACTATCCACCGCTTCATTAATATTGCGACAGATATTGATCGCGTTCCCATGGGTGTACTTGTGTCCTATACATATCCCATTCAATTTCTTTTGCTTCAATAAACCGTTCCAACAAATGGCTGCCTATAGCTTGAGTAATCACTTTGTCTGCTTTTAATTTTTTTAGTGCCTCAGCTAAAGTAGCCGGCAAATCAATGATTCCGGTTTTTTCCCGTTCTTCTTTTGACATCAAATAGATATTTTTGTTAATTGTTTCAGGAGGTGTTAATTTATTTTTAATGCCATCTAATCCCGCAGCTAACAAGACTGCCATGGCTAAATATGGATTTGCAGCAGGGTCAACACTACGAACCTCTACACGTGTACTCATTCCACGTGATGCGGGGATTCGAATAAGTGCACTTCTATTTCTTGCTGACCAAGCCACATAGCATGGCGCCTCATACCCGGGAACTAACCTTTTGTAGGAGTTTACAGTAGGGTTTGTAATAGCAGTAAAACTCTGAGCATGTTTCAGAATTCCTGCCACAAAATTTCTTGCAGTATCACTTATTTCTAGCGACCCGTTTGGATCATAAAATGCATTTTCGCCATTTTTGAATAAGCTCAAGTTACAATGCATGCCAGATCCATTTATGCCGAATAATGGTTTAGGCATAAATGTCGCGTGTAGCCCATGTTTGCGAGCAATTGTTTTAACGATAAGCTTAAAGGTTTGAATATCATCACAGGCTCTTATGGCACTTTGATATTTAAAGTCAATTTCATGCTGGCCCGGTGCTACTTCATGATGGGAAGCTTCAATCTCAAATCCCATTTCTTCCAGTTCAAATACGATATCGCGACGGCAAGTTTCCCCTAAGTCAGTTGGTGCAAGATCAAAATAACCGCCATGATCATTCAATTCCAATGATGGTTCACCCTTGTCATTGAGTTTAAATAAGAAAAATTCAGGTTCAGGTCCAACATTGAAATCAGAAAACCCAAGTACTTTCATTTCATTTAAAATCCTTTTGAGATTATTGCGAGGGTCACCTTCAAATGGTGTTCCATCTGGATGATAAATATCACAGATGAGACGCGCGATCTTTCCTTTTTCTGTTGTAAAAGGAAATATAATAAACGTATCTAAATCTGGGTATAAATACATATCAGATTCTTCAATACGTACAAATCCTTCAATTGATGAGCCATCAAACATCATTTTGTTATCGAGTGCTTTCGGCAACTGACTAATCGGAATTTCAACATTTTTAATTTTTCCGAATAAGTCTGTAAATTGTAGTCGAACATACCTTACATTTTGCATCTTAGCCAAATCTAAAATAGATTCTCTGTTCATACTTAGATCCTCCCCTTTTGTCTAAAATCATTGCCTTCATCGATTACTGAACCATTAATATAGGTGTCTCTCCCCAATTCTCCATGGCAGATATATGTTGCTTTTCCTCTTTTCCAAATGTGGCCATGTTCATCCCAGCTTACCGTCAAGTCTCCTCCAGGTAGATGAACGGTTATCGGAAGATGTCTATCCAACATATCGTTTAATGTGGCAGCTACTACCGCAGCGCAAGCCCCTGTTCCGCAAGCCATTGTTATACCCGATCCACGTTCCCACACTCGATAATCAATTTCTTGGCTGTTCTTGACATGAACAATTCCGACGTTTATTCGTTCCGGGAACAAATCAGAGTGTTCAATTACAGGACCTATTTTATCTAATGGCACTTCATTCACATCATCAACAAACATGATTGCGTGTGGATTCCCAATCGATACACAAGTCACGTAATACACATCTCCTCCAAAAGAATGCGGTTCATTTATCGCAACCGAGAATGGATCTCCTTGCATCGGTATCCTATTTTTTAGTAGTTTGGGCTCGCCCATATCAACAGTTACATACTGCACGTACTTTTCATGGTCTACATCTACTTCCAAACTCACCACCCCACCCAACGTTTCAATTGTAAAAGGAGATGTTGTAGCGTACTTTTGATCAAAAAGAATCTTTGCTACACAACGCAAGCCGTTGCCACAATTCCTTGCTTCCGATCCATCCACGTTAAAAATTCTCATTTGAAAATCTGCTATATCCGAAGAGCCTATTATTATTATGCCGTCAGACCCGATACCGAAGTTCACATCAGATACTATTTGAGCAAGCTGATTATAGTCTTGGTAGTCCATTTCAGTTTCTAATTGATTGAAAATAACGTAGGAGTTTCCCAAACCATGCATTTTAGTAAACAACAACTTTATCCCCCCCTTAAAAGATGAATTTGGATGTACTCAACCTCGCTTTGATTTCAGTGATTACTCGTTGCTCTTCTTTCACTCCTTTCGCTTGAAACGTAACCGAAAATCGCACATAGTGTCCGGCATCATCCCATGGAACACTGGATATTAAATGTTCACGTAATAAATATTGGCTAAACTCTTCCGCTGACTGAAAGTGAGGACCGCTTGCTACCGCTTTTGGTATCTTTGTATATAAGAAAAATGATCCTTTCGGTTTTTTAACATTAAAGCCACACTCACGTAAAACTTTTTCCAAAAGATTGTGACGCAGTGAATACTTAGCTACAGTTTGTTCTGTAATTTCTGGATGAGAAAGGGCAAATGCCGCTGCTTTTTGTATGGCGATAAATTGACCAGAGTCAATAGTGTCCTTCACTGTCTTAATCACTTTGACAAGTTTCGAATTTCCTGCCATAAAACCAATGCGCCAGCCTGTCATATTGAATGATTTCGATAAGGAATGAAGCTCTATTCCAACCTCCTTTGCCCCGGGTACAGAAAGGAAGCTTAACGGCTTTTCATCATCGAATACGAGAGCAGCATAAGAAGCATCATGCACAACGATCAATTGATTTTTCTTTGCAAATTGGACTACTTCCTCAAAGAATTCTACAGTTGCTACAGCCCCTGTTGGGTTGTTCGGATAATTCAAGTAAAGTAGCTTCGCTTTCTTGAGAATACCCTCATTCAATGAATCTAGTTTTGGCAGAAATGAATTACTCTCCAATAGCGGCAGATGGACAATTTCTCCTCCGTAGTATTCTGTGTGAGTGCCTAAAATAGGATAACTGGGCGATGGCATAAGTGTAATATCACCAGAATTGATGAAGGCTGCAGGAAGCATCGCCAAGGCTGACTTTGATCCGATCGAATGGTTGATTTCGGTTTCTGGGTCGAGGTCATACACTCCAAATACATGTTTCATATATTTGGCAGCTGCATGCTTCAACTCAACTATCCCATTATCCGCATACATGCGATTTTCAGGCTTCTTTGCTTCTTCTGCCAATATTTCCACAACTGCTTCATCTGCCATTGCATCAGGCTCTCCAACGCCAAGATCGATCAATTCCATATGAGGATTTGCCTGCAATGCTTCTTTTTTTATTCTTTTTATTTTTTCAAATTTATAGATTTCCTCTTTTAAACCAAATTGCGGACCCCCTAAACGGTCTGCAAACAGTTGTTGTATATAATCAGCTGACATATCTATTCCCCCAAAACATTCATGACATTTTGCTTATGATGTACTCATTACATTCAATGACTACCTCCATACTTCTTGAATAGCCCAACCTACCTCTGTTCTCCTCTACTATTTGAATTCATTTTCTACTTTTATAATATCGATTATTAAATGGAATTGATTTAGACTTATTGCTTAAACATTTGCACTTTTTTAGTGATACCGTAAATTTGCAATAAAAAAAGCCAAGCATAAGAGCCTGGCGAGTTTAACGAATTTCTGAAGGGTTTTTACCTGTGTACTTTTTAAATTGTCTGCTGAAAAAATGGAGATCGCTGTATCCAAGGACATACGCAGCTTCTGTCACTGTCATACCTGAATAACGGAGTAAATGTTCCGCTCGTTCAATGCGCGAACGAATGATATATGATCTAACCGTATGGCCAATTATTTGTTTAAACTTCAGAGAAAAATATCTTGGAGAAAGATTGGCTCGAGCTGCTAAACTTCCAATTGAATGTTGTTCACCGGGATGCTGCTGAATATAGTTAGCTATTTCCCGAACAGTTTCCAGCAAGATATTGCTCGTGTAAGCCATTTGCTCTACCTTTTCTTCTTCTTCTTCTGCTCTCAATAGGTGAATCATTAGTTGCTTTAAGATGAGCTTTGCCTCTATTTCCATTCCAAATGTTTTCACTAATAACAAGCGAACGTATTGAGTTAAGAGTGATTCAAAACTGAAAGTATTTTCAACCATCCGATGGGCGGTAGGGACCAATTGTGGTGTTTCAGTTAAGTCGAAATGAATATAGGTTAATACTAGGGGGTCTTGGGGATTATGCGTGGCAGTTGTCACGTCTCCATGTTTAAAAAGAAAACAGTGCCCTTTTTGTATATCATAAGACTTTCCGTTTAGTACCAATATTCCTTCACCGCTCCAAACATAAAATAAATCATAATTAGGGAACGGTTTATCGCGCTTTTTCCATTTCCAAGTCGGCTCACAATGAATAGTGGCAAATGCCGGTTTCAAAATAAATTGATCCGGATTCAAATCTAACATGCAGCACCCCCTTATTTTTCAGCAAACCTTTTTAGGTAATTCCTAATAATGCTCGTCTACCTTTTGTCTTCGATTAACTCTATGTAACCATATTCGGTAAAACTCGCTAAAATTACTATCAACAGTGTATTCAATACAGTCTTAAATGGATAGAAATCCTTTACTTGCTATTATATGTCGTAGATGTACCGCATAAAGCTTCCAAGCACAGATAGCAAGTAGGTATGAAAAATTTGCCCATCTTGAGGTGATTGTCAAACTGTTTTTTAAAGCAACAGTATTTCAACCGTTGATACATACGCGCGACGGTAACATAAAAAGCGAAATCAGAGTTGCGCGTGAAGCATAAGGGACAACTCTATCACGAAATAGGAAAAAAAGAAAAGAGGTTTTAGAGATTTTTTTATTATCAATTCATTATAGTTCGTAGATTATTTATAACTTCTATATCCTATATTCATAATAAAGTTCTTCTTGCTCTGTATCTTCAAACCATTTCATGCATTTAAAAGGAAATCCAATCTTTTCTAATACTTTTAAAGACCCTTTATTCTCTGGACTTGCAGAAGCAGTGATAACCTGTACTTCCCCATGATTTATGGCGATTTCTACACAAGCATACGCCGCTTCTGTTGCGAAACCTTTGCCCCAAGACTTTTTACTATAATGATAAATTAATTCCACATTGCTTAATGAATTCACACAATTAAATCCAGCAGCACCTATAATTTCTTTAGATTCTTTATCTTTTACTGCGTACACGGATAAACCGTTAATTTCATGACATTTCCTATAGCCTTCGATAACTCGGCCCAACACATCACTTGAAGAAGCACCATCGCATAACGCCATCACTTCTTCATCACCCCAAAACTTTTTCACTGAATCTAAGTGAGAGTCATTAAACACACATAGATATAAACGTTTAGTCTCATATACAATTTCCACTTTTTTCACCTACTTATTTATTGTTAACTCAATTTCTGTGATTTTATCAGCTTTGGTAAATGTTATTGTTGATTTTTCTCTCCAATTTTTCACAGTTAAACGTAGCTACTATTCTAAATTCTACCTTCTTATTGTAGAATCACAATACAAAGAACAATTGTTGAGCATGCCCATTTTATAGAGGCAGTTTATTAGGATTGTTGAATGACCTTTCAATCAATACAAATCTGATAGTGAAATTCGTACAAAGGGTTTTTATTACTTATAGAACGGTAATAACACACTTGTTGATTAACCAAAAACAACCAATTAATAACTTAATTGACTACTAGGCGCTCGGTTTACAGTTGCTTCTGGCTCGCTTTGGATTGAACAACTTCTATACATAACTGAGCTATTTTTATGTATAGGAATGCGACTTCGCCGCATTCCTATACATTTTCTTCAGTAATTGTCTGGTGGTCGTTCATCCGTCGCTCTCCAAAGGCAAAGGTACACGAAGTGCTAATGCTTTTGGGAACGAGGGAATAGAGGGGTTCCTAATTGGTTAAAAGCCGCCAAAGATGCAATTTTGGCGGCTGAAACTTTCTTTATGGTCTTTTCTTTTCTTATTTTAGGAAGTGTCACTTTCTATAGGGTCATAAACCTTACTAAAGAACACCCTGTACAATGTACCAGGGTGTCCGAAATTGCATCTTCGGGCACTGATACCTTTTGAAAAAGGTAGCTATTCTTTACTTCTAAAGCAGCTGCACTTTTCACTTAAACAGTGTAGGTTTGCGATAGGTACTTATTCACAATAAGATGATCGAAAAGAGTGTGCCGAAAGCTAACCGGAAATGGTCCAGTGAAAATGAAGGTTTTCAAGCCTCTTCTTACTTGTTATTTATGCAAGAAAATGGTTAATCAACAGACGTGCGTTAATAATTATTATCGAAGGCTCAAGGGTGGATACAATGTTTTAACGGGGTTGTAACAAAGTGTCTTGACAATCATCCTACTTTGCTTTAAGTATTAGAAAATATTAAACACCCAATTAAAAAACAACATTAAATTTTCACAGTGCCAAATCAATGAATCGATTGTTCATTGTTCCCTATTTTTAAGATTGTGAAAAGCATTACACATAAAATGATCAATAGTCCTCCCAATGCTGGAACAAAGTTATCAAAAACATCAATTGTTAATCCAATAAATGCAGGACCGAGGGCCCCGAGTAGATAACCACCAAATTGCATCATCGCAGACCAAGACACTGTTTCTTCAATATTTTTGGCCTCTTGAATAGGTAGAAGTAGTGCCAAAGGAAACAAACCACCAGCCCCAATACCAAGGAAAACTGTAGCTATCCACGGAGAGTAATTTAGCAGTAAAATCAAAATCCCTATTATTTCTGAAAAACTACAGACTAGTAACCAAACTTTTCTATTACCCGTTTTGCTAACGAGTATAGGTATTAAAAAGCTTATGGGAATTTGGATTACTGTAAATAGAGTCAGAATCAAACCGGATTGAGAATAGCTGAAACCCATTGATTGTACGATTGGAGCCAACCAAGCTGTTAGCGAATAAAAGATAGCCGCCATGCACCCAAAAAACAACATGAATAATGTCACCCTTTTATTTTTTACAAACAAAGCTGAAATAGGCAAGGTATCTGTACTCTTTTCTGCTTTGTTTAGAAGTGGTATAAGTAGTAAAAATGCAGGAACCGCTAATATACTCCAAAAACCTAATGCGTGTTGCCAAGATTCATTCATCCTCTGGTATGTAGGCACGGAAAGACTGGATGCAACCGCTGCCCCAATCACCATTGACACGGAATAAACCCCCATTAAACCATGATTATTGGGAAAGTATTTTTTTATAAATCCTGTAATTAATGGTCCAGCAATCCCTATTCCAATCCCGGAGAATAAAGCTGTCGCAAACAACAAAAAGCTATTATGAACGAACATACGAAGGAATGTAGCAACGAATATCAAAGACATTGCTATAAGCAGAGACTTCTCCATTCCCAAACGTTTATTTAACTTAATGGCCAATATGGAAAATAGCCCCATACAAAAAACCGGTAGTGCGGTTAGTAAACTAGCTGTCACCCCGCTCATACCTAAATCCGTTTGGATGATATCAAGTAAAGGCCCAACAGAAGTAATCGACGGTCTTAAATTTAATGAAACAAAAAATATAATCATCACAAGATAAACAAAACGCATGTGAAACATCTCCTTCATTAAGCATTGCATTCATTGTATATTTGCGCTTATAATAGTTCAATACTATTTTTTCTATACAAACCATAGCTGTAAGCTATCATAAAAGGAGCATGTTAAATGGAAATCAGGCAGTTACACTATTTCCTTATGTTATGCAAAGAACTTCATTTTACTGAAGCTGCCTACAAACTAGGTATTTCACAACCAACCCTAAGCCAGCAAATACGGGTATTGGAAGATGAATTAGGCCAACCTCTGTTCGATCGCCTCGGAAAAAAAACCGTTAAGACCGAAGCAGGTAATCTCCTTGAGCACTACGCATTGCAAATTGTTCAACAACTAGAAAACGCAAAAAATGCTATAGAAGATCTTACAAATCTGAATACCGGTCACTTACGTGTAGCAGTATTACCATCCGATCTTGATTATCGATTAACAGCATTACTAATCGATTTTCACAAAGAATTTCCAAATACTAAAGTGCAAGTGATTCCATCTATTGATATTTTAAATAAGGTGTTAGAAAATGAAGTTGATATTGGTTTTGGGCTAGCGATTCAACCAGACAGTCGTTTAAATCGCATCCCTTTTCATACCGAATCGTATAGTCTTTTCGTTACTAAAGATCATGAATTAGCAGACAAAGGTATTATCTTGCCGGCTGACTTGGTAAATCTGCCTTTAGTTATGTATCCGAAGGGATTCTCTGGACGTGATTTGATTGAGACTTGGTGTTTAAGTCAAAAAATTGCTATCGATGCCCTGATGGAAACAGGATCAGCCACATCTTTGTTTCAACTTGTAAAAGCAGGGATTGGGGCTACTATTCAACCTAGTCAACTAATTGAAAGTTTCCAATCACTCGGTATCCGTGCTATTCCAATCAAGGATTCCCCTACTAGGAACTTAGAGATGTTTTATCGTACTGATAAATATTTAAGTCAATCTGCAAAAGCATTCTTGAACCGAATGGAAACCTTTTTTTAATGTAAAAATACCATTTAAATGTTTATTTATAGCTGAAGTGTAAAAATAGTTCTATTCTAAAAGCTCTTAAATTGAATAAACCCCACAAAGAACATATTTCTCTGTGGGGTTTTCACTCTATTTACTTCATTATTCTTCACGCATTTTTTTATCGCCAATCATAAACGTCAGGATGAGCATCATCACATACAGTAACATGATAATGCCGAACGTATAATGATGGTTCGCCGTCCCGTCATAAACAACTGCAATCAGAAGAGGCAATAATCCCCCTATGATGAAACCGCCTGTTTGCATCATTGCAGTCCAAGAACTTGCTTCCTCAGCTGTCTTTGTCTCGTCAAGTGGTAAAAGAAGTGCTATGGGGAATAAACCGCCAAGTGGTATCCCCATGATGAATGCGCCTGCCCACATGAGTGTATGGATCCCTGTCCAGAACAGCGCGACTGCGAGCATCCCCGCAATAAGCATTAGCATAAGCCAAAACTTTCGTGCTGGAAAACGCTCCATCAGCAAAGGTAGGAGAATGTTTAAAAAGATTTGGACCGTCGTCATAATGCTAAGGAGAGTTCCCGCCTGCAGCAATGTCATTCCGGAAGAAATTGCAATTGGCGCGAGCCAAGTAATAATTGAAAAGAATGCAGATGACTGCAAACCGAAAAATAGTAAGAATAGCCATGCCTTCCGTGTTTTCCATGGGGATCTCACCTTTTTCTGTTTCCCCTTTACGACAACGGAATCGAGTTGACGTACTTCCATGTTCCCTCTCATTGCTAAAAACCAGGCAACTAGACCGAGAAGTGCTAGCATGGACCAAATACTAAGTGCAAACAAGTAGGATCCTGTTCTATCAAAAAATACAGCCGTCAGTCCTGCACTAGCTGCAGACCCGACCCCCATCCCGAATGAATAAATTCCGATAACAGATGCAGCGCGGTCCGGGAAATACTGCTTGATCATTGCGGAAAGGAGTGGCCCGATTACTGCAATAGCGATACCTATAAGGAAGGCTGTTCCGATTAGAATTAAAAAACTGGAAATGAACCCGCGTAAAGCGGTCATTAGTCCAATTAGTATAAGCATTGCATAGATTGTATACTTCAATCCAAATTTCCGGTTCAACACCGGTGCCATTGAGGCAAAAACGCCCATACAAATGACAGGTACCGCCGTCAATAGACTCACCTGTGCATTAGATAACGTCAACTGCTCACGAATTGTTTCAAGCATGGGCCCAATGGAAGTGATAGCTGGCCTCATGTTAATGGATATCGCAAAAATCGCGAAAATAATAAGAAATGCGTTTTGTTTAGTTACTTTTTTAGACATTTACTCGTTCCTTTCTTTCAGTAAAACAAATAGCTCTGGGCGTTCATTGCTGAGGGAAACTCTGGTCATCCCCCTAAAACGGACAAAGTAGGGTATAGTATAGTCTAGTCTATGCAAGAACTCTAACTATCCTATCTAGGATGGAAGGTTTTCTTCTCCATATTGATCAAGGAACTGTCTTTACATCACTTCAACACCATAAACAATCAAAGAAACTTGGCTTTATTCCAAGAATGTCAAGAAGAGAAAACTGCTGGGACAACACTGTAATGGAGAGTATCTTTTCACACTAAAGTGGCATGTAACACTAAATAAAATAAGCCGTCTTACAATTAAATAAATCGTCATAGACGGCTCTTTGTCATGCGTACCCAAGTGGTTCGCTATTTTTTTAATTCGAGCTTTCTGTCTAGCATAGCAAACCGTAGATTTAAAATAATAATTAGTGTGTGGTGCTACAATCACATATCCCAGTGAAAACACAAAATAACCAAACATTCAATAGAGTGTCTAGTTTACATTCTATCACGTTATGAGGGTAGTGTTGCGAATAGTACCATGTGTGTATAGCTAACCGGAGTACTTATCCACTATAGCAAACTCTATTATTAATTCCGCCATTACCAATCCCCTCCCAGTGTTATACGAGAGGAATTCGGACTTTTTTCATTGCTCATAACTTCTCTTTTCAAACTTATATGCTGAAACCTTATAATCAATAAATGCACCAATGAACCCTATAGGTATACCGCCTGCAGAGGTTGAAAGTAAAATAATAAAAAGATCTACCCTCCCTACTTTTTGGTACAAAAAATAGAAGACTAAAACGGTTCCAATTGCTGTGAATATCACCGTGAAATAATAAGTTATATTCACACATTCTTCCTCTCCCGTCAATTTCTCACTCATACCATACCCTCATTTCTTGGAACAACAATAATGTACTTTTATTATTCACTTACTTTTGTTGTTTCAATCAATTTAGGCATGATATCCGTATTATCCTCACTCGGAAATACGTGCGCGATATGCGTTTGATATGTTTGCTATTAAGTTTATCGGATTCATATATTGCTCTTTCGCTTAATGTTCAAACTGCGTATTAAACAGTTTTCATAATGTGTTCCGATTGCCTCTGTGGTACTATCATTTAATACATAATGAAAGGAACTAAAGCCATGATTATATTAATACAGTTGATCAGCTCAATACCCAGCTTGTAGGGCGTGCTGCAACACCCATTGACGTGCCTTGCAAGCTCGGGTTTCTCCAAGGGAGCTGATCCAAATGAAAAACCGTTCCAAAGCCTATACTCGCCATCAGCGAGAGAGAATCATTCAAAGAAAATGGGCAATTCTAAAAGATGCTCTGCAACGAGAAGGCGAGTCCATGCCCGTGCGTGGGACATTAAGCAAAGGAAAAGTCCATTGTTCTTGTAGAATGTGCTGCTATGAACAGTATCATGGCATCCCAAAATCTAAATATAAAGCACAATGGGAAGCGATGCAGAAGGAAATAGACGATTAAGTCTATTTCTTTTTTTAATGGCTTTTTTTATTTCACATAATGTGTCCACCGTTTATCGCACCGCACATGTATCAGCGCAAGAAAGTAAATGACCCTTCACACTAAAGTGGATTCATACATATCCTGTAAAAGTATGCTACCAATGCATATTTGACATCATATAAGGAAGGATGTACTTATGAATTCGAATATTGATTACACTTCACCAGCAACTCAGTTCACTTTTGACGTAAATGACAGTCCGATTTTCAAAAAAGACAATCAAAATTTTATTAATGTGTTAGGTATCAAGCAATTAAACACATTAGAAAATGTGTCCTTACTTGATATCTTTCTTAGCGCTGGCAATGTCATCGAGCCACATTACCATCAACATGCTGCAGAGCTTGTTTATTGTATTTCTGGAGCTTGTACTGTTTCATTTCTGAATCCTTTTACAAAAGAAATCCAAAATTATCCTATTACCCCTGGGCAAGTTGCAAACGTGCCGCAAGGATGGTGGCACTATATAGTAGCTACTTCTAATAACACTCATTTTTTAGGTATTTTTAATGCACCAACTCCGGAAGTAATTCTAGGGTCTGACCTCTTAAAATTAACGCCTTCGAATATTATGGCACATACCTATTGTATGGATGAGAGTCAATGGAAAAAAGCAATTGCTCCCGTTGAGCCTTCTACATTTATCGGACCCCCAAAGGGCTGTAACAGAGTGAAAGAAACCATCTCATATCCAGTCCCACATTCTGTAGAGCAATACGCCGACCAAATGTGTCCATATACTTATCAAAAATAACAATTTATCGTTCTTTCTCTTTGAACGCATCCATCCCATTCACTACTTTACTTGACGTTCGAATTGGCGACCTCCTCACTAATCTGTGGACGGGTCGCTCTTGCTTTGTTCAATTTAACCTTCTCACTGACGACGAATCGAGCTGTTGACGATTGTGTCGGTTATTTTTTCACTTCAAGTTGAATTTCTGAATAGTTCTACTCCAGACTGATAATCCTCTTTTCCGGGTCCTGTACTATATCCTGCATGTTCTTCCCCTCCATTTGTCTCCTCACTCCCCTTTTCTCTATTTATGGGTAAATAAAAAAGAACGCCCGGATAGACGTTCCTGTTAATCGATTAATGCATCCAGTTATTTGTTTTTTATATAGTCCATTCCTTGCGTTGTTATTGCTAATACTAGATTATCTGACCCTTGCCCACTGTCTATGGCATATTCCTTTTCGATTAGGTGTTCAATAGCCAGTTTGCTGTTTAAATCTGCATTTATCATTGCTTTGGGTAATTTATAACTTCCTCCATTATTAGCGAAATGATAATCATAAAGACTTTGTAATAGTATATCCGATAACTTATTTCTTTCTTCATTAGTCATATGTAATCCCTCCTCTTCCTTCTACCATTCGACAAATGAAGAAGGAATCCTTTAAATAAATAATCGCCAGTGACGGACGAACGTTATAGTATTACTCGATTTCACTTAATTTCAATTCCGTAAAACTTTTTCTGATAATTTCTTCAGAATAAAAATTTATTTTCCCACATTCTGTAACCTCTTTGTATTTTACTCGGTAGCATTTATTGCTTATCCTAACAATGTCCGCATCCATCATCAATTGCGCAGTTTGAAAATCAACAATTCCTTCACTGCTCCCTCTAGCTCCCAGTCCAAATTCAGTAATAGCATAAACTTTGACAGCCCCACTCATAAAACCACTCCTCATATATCTAATACTTTAACACTCTAACACCTTAATGCTTAAATACTATAATATCCGACAAAAAAAGGAATATCAATCCTAATAAAAGGATTCAGATTGGTCATAAAAAATACACCTCTCAACCTAGGTGTTCGTTTGTTGTAGAAATAGAATCGAACCAAGATATTTTATAGAATTGATTAAAGCTGAAAATCATATCACCTTGACTATGGCGACATAGTAATTCAGGTTCCCCCTTAATGATTGCATTGAGTTCTGTCTTTTCGCTCGCAGGTCTTTTAATTTTCTACCATCATCTTCAGACACATCTTGCCCAAATACCCATAACTTTCTATTCTGAGTATCCATCGATAACAAAAATTAAAGTGAAATGAATACTTTATTTTCTTGATGTTGATAAGTTAGCGTTGGAGAAACTTCGCGTATTTAACTGAATCTCGCCGTTAATTTAAGAAAAGCTCCTAACGTTGCACACAGATTCCCTTAAAAATATAGTCTTTTATAATAATCAATAATAGCTTAGAGTTGCTATTCAAGGGATGAAGTTCTTTCCTTAAACAAATGCACAAAATTTATATTTGAGAGAGGTAGTTAAATGAAAATCGATTCACCAAGAATACCAAACGATTTACCTACAATCAATTTCCAAGATATTTTTTACCAAGAAGATCCAGAACTTGAATTATGTATAATTAATGATTCCTTTTTTGCTAATGAAGTGTTGCATAGAGTGCGATTATCTAAAATGTCTTTAAAAAATTGTAAGTTTAACAATACTAATTTTAGTAATATCGACATTACTGATGTTATTTTTGATAACTGCGATTTTTCAAATGCTAACTTGAGTAGTTCTTCTATACATAGGACGGTATTTAAAAATTGTAAATTATTAGGTCTGGATTTTACAGAGTCTCGATTTGGCAATGTTGAGTTTGATAATTCTTCACTGAACTTAGCCTCATTCGGAAATTCAAAACTAGAAAGAGTTAAATTTCTAGACACATCATTAGTAAGCTCTGATTTTTATGATTGTATATTTAAAAACGTCGAATTTAGATTATGCAACATAAACAGAGCAAACTTTGAAAAGACACCACTTAAAGGAATCGATATTAGTAATTCTACTTTTGAATCACTTACAGTATCTCTAGCAGATCTTAAAGGCTGCAAAGTGAGTTCTTTCCAAGCAATTCAATTTGCTTCTCTATTAGGCTTGATAGTTACTGATTGAATTTATTCTAGTTATATAATTAACTTTGCCAACTAAACTTAGACAAAAAATGGCCATTATAAAATCCCATTCATCATAGTCGTTAGCTGACTAACAATAAGAGGAATTTTTATAATGGCACACCACTGAATATCATACAAAAACGTAAGATGTTTCTTCTATAAGATTGATGTAAGGCCCCTTTAATTGGTTTTGCATAGAAAACAATTAACACGGAATGATACTTCTCCAACCTGTAGCACATTTATTATGCACACTAGTTTCCTCTTTTCACCAAACGCACAGAATGAATGCTCTTATTCCGAACAAACAAGAGAAGACCGTCAATAGACAATCTTCTCTTGTTCAACTATTACATCCATTAGTGAAATATCATATTTATTTTAAAGTTGTTTTAAACACATAACTAGTTTTGGCATACTTCATTTTATCCTCATAAAAACGGTGTGCATCTGTACGCTGTAATCCTGAAGATAAAGAAACACTTTCATAATTATTTTCTTTTGCCCATTCATGAACATATGTAAGTAGTTTTTCACCGTATCCTTTTGAACGTATAGTAGTATCTGTAACCAAGTCACAAATCCAAATAAATCTGCCACTAGAAAGTGTTATCATCGGCTTCAAACCAGTAACTGCAACAATTTCACCACCATCTAGTAAAGCGAACATTTTATATCTATCATTCTCTTGCGCAGCAATTACTATTTCAAGATAAGTATTTTCATCCAAGTGAGTTCGTAACTGCTTCATAACAGGAAATGCTTCAATAATTTCATTGCGTGATTGAAGTTCTTTAATTGTTAACGTATCCATAAGTGGAAACTCCTTTCCAATTTTTCGCCGAATTGAATCTAACATAGTTTTTCGTCTACCTTACTTATTGAAGAAGAATCGGCTATTCTTAAAGATTTTATCCTTTTTCCAACTGATGCTCCAGTAAGTTGAATAAGTATTAATTTGAACAAGCCCTAATTTAAAGCACAAATACTATAATCATAATGAATGAATTAATATTTATTAAACAGCTACCACTTGGTGCACCTGTGGTTGCTTGTGCCCACGTATTATTTAAAGTGCTACCTGGATTTTTCTGTTGTTCTTTTGCCTTTAATCTCTCTCTTTCTTTTTCTTCTGCAGACATATTACCACCACACCCATTACATTTTTTATATTTACTACTATCAATAATTTGTTTATCCTTTTTTGATAATTCGTTATTAGTGAATGATTCATCATTATATTTTCGACAAGGATAATTTGCAAGGTCACTTTTCATTAATACGATTAAGTTGTTTCTATCGTAACGCATTTACATCTTCCCCCACACTTGTAATTCGACTTACAGTGAGGAAGTCCTCTTTTTGGTTTGATATTACGCAACTTTTTGCTTAACGTAAAAAAGCGACCCAGCCACAATTTCAATTTGTGGACAGGTAGCTTTGGTTTTGTACTTATTTAACCTTCTCATGGATAACTAGGCAACGTTGATACCACAGTGTTCTCGGATTATCCATATTAAAGACTGTCAATAGATAATCTCCTGTTGTTCGACTAATGCGCATGCTAGCCATACATGTAGCGCAAAACCAGAGCTACACCATAGAGGATGAAAATGTGTGCTGAACGGGTATTGGGTCGATCTACTATGATGGGCAGAGAAGCCCTGGCTCCAACGACCACAGTGCATCACAGACTGTCGTACCCAATATTGGCAGCACTTACGGGAGATCAATCCTACTCTGGTTACTGCCCCAGCCTTGCCTATATTCTAGGGTGGGTGGGTGGATGTATGGGGATGATTTTTCATTTACCTATCCATTCCATATTATCATTCTTATAGCTCAGCTTTTTTGGTTATGCGCTATTATCAATAAGCTTATTAGCTCAATCCCCTATTTTCTTTTCGGTTTTGGTTAAGAATTTTTCCAATGCTTCACTAATATCAATATCCGTGCGGTCAGCCAAATTAATCAGCCACCACATACATTCACCAAGCTTATGTTCAAGTTCAGATTCAGTTTCTCCATTTGTTGGCCAACGCCCTTGTTGAGACATTGTTAGACGACCTACCAAACCAGCATCTGTCAGGAAAGCTAGCGCATCTTCTTCTACTGTCCATTCTTTTTCATGATACTGTCGTTCTAAATTATGGTAGGTTTTTCTTAATTGTAAAGAACGTTCAACGGCTTCACTAAAATTCATATTTTTCATTTTGTTTCCTTTCTTTTATAGACATGTATTGTTCATCTGTTTGTGGTTTGATAAGGGCATCTAATCTTACTCCTATAAAATAAAAATAGCGCCAATTCCTCTTTAATAGAAATCAGCACTTCGTTTATTCACTCTACGCTGCGTGACGCTTTTGGCGGTTGGCACACGTCACATTTACGTTGGTTATTATTATTAAATTTCGTAAATGTTTTTTCAAAGTTGCTACCACATGCACATTTAAATTGTAACTTTTGAGAAAAACCGAGATATTCATTCGTTAACAACTTACTTTCCGAATTTTTCTCAACAAATTCTCTAATTTTATCGATCGTCCATCGTTTAATCATTCTCTTACACCTCCATATTTTATCTATAGGCGGAGGCTTTTTTGGGGCATCCGTTCTATTATGAGTTAAAGTCGTAATTATCCTAAGCTCCTCATTATAACATGAGCTGTCACACAATCAAACAGATGGAAGGGAACTTATTTAACGAATTTGTCCCGCCAGTTGAATAAGAACAGAGCATTGTTCTTTATTTGCCCAAATTTATACGAATACCACTTTATAATCAATAGATTTATGGTTGATTCTTAGATTGATATCTTGCTACGTCTATAATCAACTCGTTGTACTGGTTCGAGACGTTAATTCCATAATTTCGCATAAACCGAAAAACCTCGCTGATTTTCTATATCTTTAACGACTCCTGTAAATGATTCATACCACTTATGGGCAAATATCATGATTCCAACTTCTACGGCGAATTCTATTGATTCACCAATTCTCCCGCCAATTTCAAGAACATCTGTTCCTGTTAGTTTTGGGCCTACCGCTGCAGCCTTTGATTTCGGTGGTTTTGGAAGTGCTACCATTTTCATCATTCTTTCTGTACCAGTCTCTTAATTCCGCTAGGTGTTCCCTAAACATCAGTGATATGGCCAACTCTTCAGCGCTCTGATCAATCACGTTGTAGCAACTCCCCTTATGCCTTGATTTTCTACCATTGCAAAATAAATACCAATCAATTCTTCCGTCCTGTTACGTAGCCGTATATTCAAGTAGCGTCTCTTGTCCTCATAGCCGCCATGAATAAATGCATACTCGGTGAACGTCCCATCTTTTCCCCTTTTAATTAACTTCATGTTTTTTCTTCGTGCATAATTATTCGTTTCTGCCAATTCAGCTCGAACGGTCTTTAACGCACTTTCAACGATATAGGTGTAAGGTCCTTTCAACTTGAATGAGCTTGTTTTAATCACTTCTCGGTCTCTCTCCAAGATACTTATAATCATCGGTAAATAAATCATATTCTCGAAATACGGTAATGCTTCTCCTGGGATTAACGGCATTAGATCACCATTCTTTCTTTATATACGATGGGAACAAGCGCCAGCACGTTATCAAGTGTAAATTTCTGATTGGGGTTACGTAGAAACACTAGGCATGGAATGATACCTCAGCGACCTGCAGTACATTGATTCTTCGTTTGCTGATTAGATTCGTCTGCAGCCATGTATATCCATATCTAGGGATTCGTCATATTCAACTGACTTAATTAACCGATTACGTACATTCGTTCCCTGTCTTGATTCACTATACCGAATAAACGTTCGTCTAGCAAGCAAATGTAAGACCGTCAATAGAAGATCTCTTTTTGTTCAACTAACGCTCCCGGTTATTTCAAAAACTATTTCATTTGCATTAAGCTTGTCCACAAAAACTCTTCTCCGAAAAATTCACTTGGTTGAGTAATCTTTTTCATTCTCCTGAAATTAAGGATGTCAAAGTCCTTTGTGAATACTTCTTTAAGTCTCTTTTCTGTATAACCTATACCTTTATTTAAACTACCCGCTCTATAAAATTCCCAATCAGAAGTATCTAATGCACCATCTGTATTGAAGCACACCAAACCAAAATAGCCATTTGGTTTAAGTGCTTTTTTAATTACTTCTAAATATGATAACCGCCTATGTGGCGCTAAATGATGAAGTAAACCACAATCGTAAACAAAGTCATATGAATTAGGTTCAAAGGGAAAACTAAATAATGAATGGCAATAAAAGTTTATATCTACTTCATCTTTTCTTGCCCTTTCCATTGCCCAATCAATAGCATTCTGTGAAATATCTAGAGCATCCACTTTACAACCTTTTTGAGCCATATAAATAGCGTTTCTACCTGGTCCACAACCAATTTCTAGTACACGAGTCGGATTTAGACCATTCTCGTAATTCTCAACTAAGTTCTCATCAGGACCTTTTATTTTAAAGAATGGTATTTCCTTATCACGATTAGAATAAAAACCTTCCCAAAATTCTCTAGGTTCTCTTAATTGATTATCTAACATATTTAATAAATCATCGTAATTTAAAATAACTTCTTTCGTCATTTTGACAACCTCTTCCTTTTAATTATGCCGAAAAATAAGTAATTGGAATAGTTAATTAGTTATTGATTACCACTCTTTAATTGATTATTTTTTTATTGTTAAGATCAAACTTGAAAACATCAATTTTTTGACCTATATCATCTGTAATAGTCTCAACAAAACTCCATCCTCTATCTCGATAGTAATCTGAAGCATTTTCTGTTCTTAAATATAATTCTTTATAACCTAATTTCTTTACAACTTTTAAAGTTTCAGTTATCAGCTTTTGCCCTACTCCTTTACCCCGATGCTCAGGTTTTGTATATAAAGAAGCGAGCCATGGTTTGTACAATTCCCGTTCCTTTAAATCATTTTCAAATATTGATATAGTACCTGTACACTCGTTTTCTTCTATTGCAATTAAAGTAATTGGAAATCGTTCGGAATTTGTATTTGAAAAGTATATACAGACTTCTTCAAAAGTCATTTTACTACCTGTATTTACTACAAATTCTTTATATATCATATTTGAAACATCATTAACATAATCAGACCGGTTCGACAATAAATCAATAAGCATTATTATCCCCCTCGTATTTCTATACTTCTACAATAACTGATTGTTGTCCTAATCTCCCCAATAGTTGAAGAAAAACAGAGCATCGCTCTTTATTCGTCCTGATTCATACGAATACCTTTTTAATTCGACAAACAAAAAAGGCCCCCACTCTACTCTGTATGATTAAAGACAAGAAATTGTACATGATGTTTTATTACATCATAGATTGTTTATAATGTTACACATATTATTAATATGCACATTACCAAAAGGAAATTTTAGAGGTATACATTTTTATTTTACAATTACAAAGTGCTTACTCCCCTTTTTTAGTGGCTAGAGGAAGAAATTAACTATCGGGAAAACCGGGTGGGATGGAATGAATCGGAAGGAAAGATACGAGTAGCTGTTGAGGATTATTTGCTGAGTGAAATGAGCTGTAAGGTTCGTGATAAAGATCGTTTCGTTTTATGAATTTAACAAACAAACGCCCTAATACCATTGATTAATAGCGGTTGAAAATACATTGTGAAAAATCAAGAGCGATGGGTAACTAATCAATTTGAGCAGTTCAAATAGAAGCCGCTCACTCTATAAGAGGGTCAAAAACCTATCTTGGAGCAATTTATAGGCGTACAGCAGCACGGAAAGGAAAAAAACGTGCAGGTATTTCTGTCGCCATGCCAATTTGAAGATTGCCTATTATCTCTTAACACGCAAAGAAATTTATGTAGACTTAGACGAAGATTATTTCGACAAACAAAAACAACAATCCATTGTACGGTATTCTGTTCGAAGGCTCGAAAACTTAGGATACAACATTACAATCACTGAACCAGAAGTCTCCTAATCCAACAAATAATCTGAGTCAGGAACTAGACGCTGCACTCTTTTTTAAAAAATATTGAGCAGTATCTCCTTTAGTGTTGTCATTTTTGCGAAGTTTGGCGTTTAATTTTCATTGGAGTTCAAGTAAAAAAGGAGATGCTTTAGCAACTCTATGATCTTCCACTTAAGCAGCCTTTCTTTAATGGAATAACAATGAATTGAAAAGTTCTTCCAGAGAGGTTCTTCTTCATTGCATAATTAATAAATGAATGGCATATGAACGGTTGCTAAAGCCAGCAAAATAACATTGATTCCTATAATACTAGAATAGAATAGATGCGAAGTTAATAAAAAGAATTGAATAATAAGGACTGGAAGATATAAAAGAGAAGCACGTACCCTTTATTTTGCAGATAAATACTGGACACCTTCACAATAAGGACATCTCAACTTGATTCTAAATACCTGAGTGATCGTGTCTTTCCAACTCCATTTCCGACCACAATTCTGACAAGTTGGTATTTATACAACTCCCCTCTTTATTTAGTATCCTGCCCCGTAAGCTTAAAAAGTGTAAATGGCAACAAAAAATAAAAATGCTGCTGCAAGGATAAAAGATATCGCACTTGTTTTCTTTTTTGCTTGTAGTTCCGAAATCCCCGTAACCAACATAAACACACCTAAGAACAACATCATATATGGCATAAACTCAAAGTTTTTAGTAATTAGACCATAACCTGCTAATGCTATAACAATAACTGATAAGATAACTTTTAATATTTTCAATATTTCCATCTCCCCTATTAAGCCCCTGTACAATTTCTTGTTTAATCATATTATTTCGAACTCTTTTTTGTTATAAAAAATGGAATCCCTTATTGAACTAACATGCTGCGTTAGTTCAATAAAGGAAAATGAGAGGTATCATTAAACTTATTTAAAACATTCTGCTGAAAACTATTTTGACTTAGAACTGTAATACCTCCTACTGCTGAAGAAAAGTATGCGTTAACAATCCTTTTAGGTTCAAATTTCATCCACCAAGCCATAATATAACCCAAAGTACCACCATGTGTGACAATCAATAAATCCCCCCCCTTTTCCATTTCATATATCCTATCCATACAACTACAAACACGACTATAAAACTCTCTCCATGTCTCTCCATCTTTAAATTCTTGATAATCTAAATCAAATCCACTATTTTTCCTTGGTATTCTATTTTCTCTTGCCCAATCCTTTGTTTTTCCTGCTGCAACACCAGTATTTATTTCACGAAGTCCTTTATTTTTGATGACTTTTAAGTTTATCTGATTGCCAATTATTTCTGCTGTTTGTGCTGCTCTTAATAAATCAGATGAATAAAAAGCATATTCGTTATTATCTACTATTTCCTCTTTTAATTTGTCCCCTATAAGTTTTGCTTGTTTTCTCCCTAAATCTGTTAAAGGTGTATCTGTCCATCCTCCTGACATGTTATTTATATGGTGTTCTGATTGACAATGCTGTATCAAGATAATGTTTCTCATTCAGACTTCCCTCCCCTAAAAATTAATTTATTTCAAATTATCCTCACTTGTAGAATTATATTAATATTTTAATATCTTATTAAGCTAAACTGCTTCGTTAGTTCAACAAGAAAAAAAGCTAACTAAGACCTCTCGATCTTAAACTAAAGCATCCGTTAGTCTGACCCCCATGATCCCGGTGCATCACAGACTGTCGCATTCTATACGAATAGGACTCACGGGAGATTAGTCCTACTCTGGTTATTGCACCAGCCTGCCTTTATTCTATGAAGAATGGAGTTGGTTACTGACTAACTTTCAACTTAATATAATCATTTTGTAGGCTCAGTCTTTTTTGTTATGCTATTTTATTGATTTTGATAGTTCTTTAATTTTCATGTGAGTTTAAGAAGAACAGAGGCACTTATTAAACAATTGCACACTATTATGGAATAACGAATATAGAAACAAGAATGCTAATTAGCTTTATTTTTCTTCAACTAACAGTCTCTTATTATAACAAAAGCCCCTTTCAGTTGGCACTAACTGTCGTTTTTGAGACAGTAAGAAAACACCTTATAGTGCAGCCAGTTGACGGTATTTTACCGGCGACTGGCTGTTTAATTTCGTTTGAATACGGATATTGTTATAATAATCAATGTAGTCTTCGACGATTTGGATGACATATGCATTTGTTGTCCGGTGAATTTCGTCGAGATAGAACGTTTCAGACTTTAGTGAGGAGTGAAACGTCTCAATTCGGGAATTATCAGCGGGCGTGCCTTTGCGGGACATGCTCATGGTAATTCCTTTTTCTTTCACTGCGTGTTGATAGGCATACGACGTGTAAACCGAACCTTGATCACTATGCAAGATACAGCCCTCTGGCAAGTCTGGCAACTGCTTGAGTGTATCTAAGACAAATTGTGTATCTTGCGTTTGCCCAATCGTTTCGGCAATGACCTCGCTATTAAACAAATCAATAATACTTGAAAGATATAACATGGATTGACCAAAAGGCAAGTAAGTAATATCTGTGACCAGCTTCTCAAACGGTTTCTCCGATCTAAAATTACGTGCTAATAAATTCGGCGCAATATAAGCTAGCTGTCCAGTACGCTTACGTTTCTTCACTTTCACACGACATTGCCACCCGTATTTTCGCATCACATCTTGGACTGTTTTCTCACAAATTACTTGTTCACTTTGTAAGATGCTTGTCCTTCTTTGTTTCAATTCCACTTTCCTTTTTCCAACGGTAATAGGTTGAACGAGGTACACCCAGATGCTTACAAATTTCCGTGATTGGCATAATTCCGCTTAATTCCTCGACAAGCTGCACGACTATTTTGGGAACCACGTCATCTCCAACTCTGCGTACTTTTTTAAGACCTCAATCTGTTGTTTTAAATAACGATTTTCTACTTGTAATTTAGCTGTCTCTGTTTCGTACTCAGGACCTTTGCCGAAGGCATATTGTTTTCCAACTGGTTGTTCTAGGCGGTGTAATTGACCCTCACGATACAATTTCATCCATGTCTTTAATTGAGAGTGGTTCCGAATAGTTAACGTCGCTAATACCTCTTTCACGGGTATTCCGGCCAAACGCATCTCAATTGCCTTCATTTTCACTTCTACTGGATAGCTCACTCTTGTTCCCATAAAAAAACACCTCCACGTTGTCTAGTTAGGGTATCAATACCCGTTTTTCAACGAAAGGTGTTTTTATTTGTCTCATATTTCTAGGTCAGTGCCGTTTACGGTTGAACTAAAAGGAGCTTTTTATTATTTGTTATTATCATATAAATCTTTATACATAATACCAACAAGAGTAAAAACAAATACAGGGATTAAAAAAAACCTATTATTTGTCAGGCTATTCTCTGAAGTATTATCGAATAGTATACTTACTATTAAAGCAATTATAATAATCACGCTAAAAATAATAAATATCATTTTATTTACCAAAAAATACTCTTTTTTTATTTGAATCACTAAAAATACTATTGTAAAAACAATTAAAACAATACGAGTTATAAATAAAAATTCATATTGAAGAAAAAAAGTTGCAAATAAATATAAAAGAACTATTAAATTAAAAATTATAGGGAAATTAATTTTTTTCATAATAAACTCCTAAAAGTAGATTGATTGGCGTTGTTCAACAACCTGGTCCGATTGTTGAACACAAATTATAAAAAACTCTTCAAGTAACCTGCCCCGTTAGCCATACATGTAGCGCAAAATCAGCGCTACACTACAGAGAATGAAAATGTGTGCAGTACGAGTATAGATTAGGACGGCTGGCGAAGAAGGTCGATGAACTATGATGCCGTAGAGCCCTATCCGTTAGTCTGACTCCAACGACCACGGTGCATAACATAATGTTGCACCCTATAAGGGTAGCACTTATGGGAGATTAATCCTACTCTGGTTACTGCACCACCCTTGCTATATTTTTTTGAAGAATCGAGTTGATCCTTGATCTACCTTTCAATTCAATTTTATCTTTTGCAGGGCTCAGTCTTTTTTTAAAAATTTTTTCTGAGCTTTTTATTATGTGCTATTATCAATAATGGGAGTTTTTTATTTTCACGGGAGTTGAATAACAGTCCACTAATACTATTCAGATTTTTAAGCATATATCTTTCAAAAATCATATCCCATTAATAATTAGTACCCTTTTATAGACTGAACGGCTTAGCTATAACTAATGCTTTCTATTTTGAATACGTTTAATAATTCAACTAAATTAAACCTACTCGTTAGCTGAAGAAGGAGTCTTACATTTTACGGTTACTTTAACTTATATGAATGTCTGTTCCATACCGAAGCAATTCTAGCCTCCTTGCCAAAGATTGGGATGCAAAGTTATCCCACGATGTGCTATATAAAGCAATTCGTCCTTGTTTTTGCACCTCTGTTGCCCAAACATTTGTAACATCTATACCGTATCCTCGTCCACGGTAATCTTCATGTGTGAATATACTTGCTTCGTCTGCTTTTGTTGTACTCCTTGCACTACAACAAATGGAAACTGGAATATCGTCCTCAACTATTACAAAACAAGGTTGCTTATGCTCAAAATCCTCAAATGTATATGGAAAATAAGGCTTTAAAAGCTCTTTATTTTCATGAGTTACTTGTATTGCTTGTGTATGGGCCTTGCCCCTTACAACAGAAAACACATACGCTGGTCCAATCCATAAATTATTTAATTTACTGTCTATGCTTAAAACATTGATTACTTCTCCTAGAAAAGCATCAGGAACCTGTTCTAACTTCCCTACAAGGCTCGCATCCAGCTTATTTGAATACCTTACTCCACTCCCCAGGTTGGTGCCGCCAATGAAAATTCTTGGTGCAACATCGTATGGTGGTTCATTCACGACTGTTACTCGATTTTCAGTATCGTGTTTAAATAACATGTTTACATAATTTTCCATCAATTCTAAGTCAGATAACATAAACATTCCTCCATAATTTAAACCTATCAATCTAGGCGTTGTTTTTGTATTTTGATGTACTGACCTGTCCGTTAGTTGAATACAAAAAACTAACAATAGACCTTAATAAAGCCTATTGTTTCAATGCAAATACAAAATACCCTCTCGCTCTATACGTTAATAGCTTATTTAACTACGTCCAATGAAATGTACCCTCCTTGACATGTTTTTTACCGTTTCATACCTTCTGGATGATCAAAGGTAGGAAATCAGTTTTTCCGGAATTGATAATGTTATACTTGTTATATAAATTTGACTGATTTTCAATAAGATCAACCTTTCGCAAACGGGCCAGATTGATTGTTAGATAGAGATTTAAATATCAATATTTTTGGGGGGATAAGATTGTTAAAGGTTTCATTAGTGCCGCATAATAAAACCTATGCAAAATCAATGTCTGCACTATCATCAGCACCCCAGGTAAAAGATGCATTAGGACTTACCAATGACCAAACTTCACTTGGAGGTACTATTGATTTTATCAAGTTTATTCTGGTGCAAGAAAGACTAGGTAAGCAATATTCAAGAGTCATTCTTGATGAAACCGAAAATTTAATTGGCGTAATCACACTAAAAGACATTGATAGCATCACTAAAACTTGTCATATTGGTACTTGGATAGGGCATCAATATTGGGGAAAAGGTTATAACGCATTAGCTAAATCAGAAATTCTATATATTGCCTTTACAATATTGAATTTAGAACATGTATTTGCAGGAGCGAAGTTATCAAATGTCCGTTCTCAAAAGGCCCAAGAGAATCTTCCTTATATAAGAATTGGTGTACAATCAGAGTTTCTAGAGGAACATAGTAAGTTAGAATCGCAAGTGAATTCACCATGCATTTTGAATGTAATAGAGAGAGAAATGTTTTTGAAATGGCATCCAGACAACAAATAATTACTCTTCCACAATCGGGCCAGATAATTAAGTAAGGATTAAGATATTTATTGACTATACAATTTGTTAATTAATATGCACACAAAATAATAATTTGGGGGTAAATATGGACTTAGAATTATTAAAATTTCAAGAAGATGATTTTGATAGTTATTATAGTCTTGTTTCGAACGAGAGTGTAATGGCGCAAATAACAGAGCGGGCTATCCCTTATGACGAAGCCAAAGTAGATTTTCAAAAGTTGTTAAAACGCAATGAAAAATATGAAAAATACGGATCGTATAAAGTCTATGATTGTTTCGATGAGACCTTTGTTGGACTTGGGCATTTGACACTAAATGAAAAACAAATTAGTGAAGCAGAAATTGGATATATGTTGCTACCAGAATACTGGGGGAAAGGTTATGGGACAGAGACGGCCAAAAAAATAATTGAAATTGCAAAACAATTAGAAATTATGGTGTTAAAAGCTATTATTGATCCAGAGAATCTCCCTTCTAAAAAGATATTGAGTAACCTGGGTTTTGAATCCCAAGAGTTTTGTGTAATAGACGGTTTATCAGGGGAAGTCCTAAGTAAAAAAATATAAATCACTTTACCAATCCATTGTTCCATTAACGGGTGCGATTATGGAAGATCATAAGCCTAATTCCTCTTTCAAGATACGATAGGATGAAAATGTATGCAGAGCGGGTATAGATTAGGACGGCAGGCGAAGAAAATCGATGAACTATGGTGCCATAGAAGCCAATCCGTTAGTCAGACTCCAACGTCCACGGTGCATCACAGACTATCGCTCCCTTATGGGAAGCACTCATGGGAGATTAATATTTGTTGAAAATGCCAAGCATGACCTAATTCATGTGCAAGTCTTCTAGCACTCTCTATGCTATTATCATAATTTAATGAAATCCGCGATTCGCCTTCTGGAGTAAACGGAGCACAAAACCCACCCGAAGATTTTGTTTTACGTTGTTCTGCATCTACCCATCCCTTTGTAATTAATTCTTTTACAAATTCACACATACTGCTATCAATATTTACAAGAGACTTTGTTATTCCATCGCTCGCTTGTGAGAAAATAATCTGAAGAGAACCTTCTTGAGATGAAGTCATCAACTCATGCCAAGAAATATTCTTTTTCCCTACTTCTTCTGCTTTAATTCTTAAATAGCCAGAAAGGTCATGTATATTGGAATCTATTGTATCCCACATAGCATTAAGTGTTGGTTTGGATATGCCATTCAATTGTAATGATTCATCAAGGTAATCTACTTTTCTTATCGTGTTTTCATTAAGTCTTAGCCCAACCATTTGATTATAAATAGAAGCAAAAATATTTGCTTCTATTTCAAGGGTTTTGTTTAGTTCTCTGAATACATTGTGCCTTTTATATCGTTCCGTCTTAGACAAGGATATTCACTCCCCTTCGCTATTTTTGAGCAAAGAAAAAGAACGCCCAGTGGAACGTTCTGACTTGTTGCATATAATTAATTTACAAATAAAATACGCTAGTTTACTACTTAGTAATACCTTCAAATTCCTTCATTGTCTCATTAATTTTAGATTGAGTTGAAATAACCGCCCTTTGCGAATTCTCCGTTACTTCACTGACCTTCATTACTTCTTTTGTAATGTTGTCTACGTTGGCATTCACTTTTTTATCGCACCTTCGACATCACCAGCCAATTTTCGAACCTCTGTTGCCACCACATTAAAACCGAGTCCATGTTTCCCTGCTCGAGCCGCTTCAATAGCTGCATTCAATGCCAAAATATTAGTTTGCGAAGAAATGTTTCGTATTGATTTAGAAACTTCACTTATTAAATTGGTTTGTTCCTTCAAAGATTGAAATGCTTTTATGTTCTTCGTAGAGTTATCAGTAACCATTTCCCCTAAGTCCTCAGACAACTTTTTTAATTGAGAAACTATTTCTATCGTTTTATTTTCGCGTTCTGTAATATTTGTTGCGATTTTAAGTACAGCATTTACTTCACCTTTATCGTTTAGAACGGGAATATAAGTAGCTTCTAGGCAAAGTAAATCCTTTGCTTTACTAACCCTATGAATCTTCTCTTGAAACTTTTTACCTTTCCTTAGATTATCCCATAGCTCAGCATATTCCTTACTATTCCGGAATTCTAAGGTGCAAAATTGTTCATGTGACATATTCTTCATTACGTCGACACTATACCCCAAAGTCTGTGCAAAGTTCTGATTTGCCCAAATAACCTTCCCATCCAAATTGAATTCTATCATAGCTAAATTAGATTCTAGTGAAGCTAAAACCGCTCTTTCATTCAATACTTGGGTACTAATATTGATATTTGTAGCAATGTTCATGTTCATGTGCCTACTTCCTTTATAATAGATTTCCTATTCTTAAAAACATAATAGAAAAGAGTGGAATTACAGATTTTATTTCCCATAATAATTCCTCTACACTATACTACTACAAAGGAGGACGAAAGACCTTTTTATCACCATCAAGTATTACGGTACCAAATTACCTAACTCATCACCTCCACCATCATCGACTCAACACAGCATCGGTTTACAAATGTAAAAAACGCCCGAATGGACGTTTTCACATTAATAATTATTCAATTTCCCTACTTTGCAGTTTGTTCCTGCTGCGCGTTACGCATTTACACTTTCGGCTTTGCGACCCTGTCTTGCATGTAATCTTTTCATCGCAAATCTTGCTATTGGCTGTGCAACCAACAGTTCAATCCAAAATGCTATACCAAAGTTTCTTGGCCAAATGTGAAAGAAATTTTTAAATGGTTCTAGGCTTATTTGTTTCGTACCAACCCAAGTTCCGATAATCGATAGAATAATAGATAATACCGTAACATTCAATAAAGTATTCAATAGAATTCTGGCATTAAACCCATCTGATTGTCCCACGAATTTTGGTATCAGCTTACCAACAATCGGTCCCGCAATCAATCGTACTGATAAAATTACGATTATCCACATAAACGGAATAATCTTTAATGTATCTAGATATACCTCTTTACTGAAGCCACGTTCCAACCCTGTAATAATAGGGGCGATTGTGTTTACTGAAATAATTGAAATGATTAATAAAAATAATATACCTTCTCTTCCGTTTCTAGGTAGTCTTGTTTCTCCATGCATGTTTGTCATCTCCGCGAATAATATTTCAGATGGCAGACGTATCATGAGACATATATTTTTGGTTAATGAGAAAGCCAATATCTCTACACACTGATTTACTAATCATAGCATTTTCTTCAAATGAATGTCACCTCTCCGTCAGCCATTCCACACTCCTTATTTTTGGATAACCAGACTAATCGCATTGCTATCCTAGCCTTATACCTTCTCTATCTTTCGGCTTTCGTTTCGCGTATGCAGCATGCCGTCAACGGTAGATTTGTTTTCTTTTCCCTTAATTAATAGAAAACCACCAAACGCATTGTTTGCCAGTTTTCTTTTGGGAAAGTAAAAGAACGCCCGGTTGGACGTTCTCCATTTGTACTTATTCTTAGCGCTGAACCTTAACGTATAAACGCCAAATCTCTCTCAGCCAAAGCATCTTTCAGCCAGCAAGGATGCATTTCCAACAAATCTGATGGCAAATCTTGTTGTTCGAAATATTGAATATCGAGTGATTCCGAAGAATTGCATCGAAGTTCTCCGCTTATAATTTCAGCTAAAAAACAGGTTGTTATAAAATGAACTATTTTTCCTTTAGGGTATGAAAACACCTGTGAATCTGGATCAGAGTAAACACCGATTAGCTTAGTAATTCGTATATCTAAATTCGTTTCTTCCTTCATTTCCCTAATAGCTGCTTCGGATACTGTCTCCCCGATCTCTACATGTCCTGATGGGATCCCCCATAGCCCCACATCAGCTCTCTTCTGCAATAATACTCGATTATCTTCATCTAAAATAATAATAGCGACTCCTGCTTTAAGTTCGTTAATTTCCTTCATTTCAATTATCCCCTTAAGTAATAAAATAAGGCTGATTGAGAAAGTTTCAATGCATCATATGCTGAAATTTTCCCCCTCGAACCTTTTATGTCAATAGGCACCTTATGCAACCTGTAAAAGATACGATCCTTGGTTTCAGACGTTTATAAGCAAAACCCTAGTTATAGTTCTCCAATATATTGATTTGATGGACTATAAATCATGATACCTATAGTACTATTTAAATTCAAGAGATACTCCAAGAATTCATTCAACGACAATCAAAATCTCGCGAACACACGTAATTGCATCGTTAGCCATGAACCCCAGCTCCTCGATTCGCTGCTTGTCGCTGAATCTGGGCGCTAATAATAATGCGGGGTTTGAATCGGATGGTTACTAAGCTGTTGGGTTGGGTTGTAACTTCGGAAATTGTTTAGTTGGCCATTGTTGCATCGAGATTACAGGTCAGGTTCAATCGGTGTATGCAGCAAGCAAGCCCACGAAAACACTTGACTGAACGTAAGAAAAGCACCCAGCAAGATGCTAAATAAACTCATAACTTTTACCTGTTGGATACATGAAAACGTTGTACCATAGCAAGATTATATCCTTTTATATAGGAATTCCCCATTATATCTTGATGAATGTGTTTATCTTGTATCATTTGAGTAACTTTTATCGACGCATCTTCTAGACTACTCGCAGATAAGTTCATAATGAAAGTTTCATTATCATTAAAATGAAGTGTTATCTGAAATTCAAGCATTTTCTCACCTCCCGCAACCGATGTTATCAGAAATATAGGTAAACTAAAAGTTAACACTCGTATGTAATTGGACTGTTGCATAGTTCTACATACAAATTATCGCACTCCCGACTTGCCTTTAAGTTTATCTTCTTTATTCTCTAAGAACAATATCTCGACGTATTTGGCATTTCTGACATTTGCATCACGATGGAGCCTTTCAGGTGTCGGATGGGACGTGCTTATCCAAGAGTACTTCTTCACCTCAAGAATCCAACGAAGAACTTCTATCCCTCTCACATTTCCAACTACGTGGATACGCTCTTGAATTATCCTTAACTTCGTTCCTATCTAATGACTTGTTGGAGATGCTTACTCCTTCGAAAAACATCTCTAATCCTTTCAGTTTGATTGATTCCCATCGACTTTTCCTACTTTGGTGCCCCATTAGCTGTTTTCGGGCAAAATAAGTGCAAAGACTAAAATCCAATAATAAAACTAAAACAACCGTTAAGTTGAATCAGTGTCCTCATTTTTTCCGATAGACGATTATTTTGATTGTGAATAAAATTTTCATTTTGCTTGATACTACTGTTAGTAAAAATATATAAATGAGGTGCTAAATGTGTATTACTACAAAGAAGAATTGATCAATCCCGTCACTCCTCCCGATAAACCCGACCCTGAAGCTGCAAAAGTAATGCAAGAAATTCTAGGTGGGCATTTTGGAGAAATGCGTACCATGATGCAGTACTTTTTCCAAAGCTCCAATTTCAGAGGTAAGGAAACACAATATCGCGACTTACTTCGTGGTGTGTTTTTGGAAGAAATCGCTCATGTTGAACTTGTCCAGAATACAATCAATCAATTGTTAAATGATTCAGGTGAATCTGCTGTACCAGGTAATGCTGGCGTCGATCAAGCACCTCTCGATGATGCCGTTAGACACGCAAATCCTCATCACTACATTATTGGTGCTCAAGCCTCTCTCCCTGTAGATGCTACTGGGAATCCTTGGAACGGTTCTTGGGTTTATAGCCATGGCAATTTGATTAGTGATATGCTCGATAACCTGGTGTTAGAATCAACCGGTGTCTTGCAAAAAACTCGAATTTACGAAATGAGTTCTAACAAAACATTTCGCGAGACATTAGCTTTCCTAATCGTGAGAGATAACGCACATCAGAATGCGTTTGCAAAAGCATTGGAAACGCTCGGCGTTGATTGGGGCAAGCTGTTCCCTGTCCCGAATTACGATATAAATAAATATCCTGAATGCAGAAAATATGTGGAGTTAGGGTATCATAATGCCCAGTTCAATTTCAGATTAGACCCAACTAGAATCGGGGAAATTTTCCAAGGACAGTCCCCTAGCAGAAATAATGGCGAACTTAAAGTTACTCCTCCACCTGCTGGATTCCCGGTTCCTTTACTGCCTGACATGCCAAATGAACATAGTCCAGGTATTCAAGACATGAATAACTAAATTCTTTCAGTCCCTATATAAGGGACTGTTTTTTTATCTCTTCGTGTAACTAACCTCATTAAATAGAACCTCACAGAACTCAGATTTATAGGATTGTTTCCAAACTGTCACCGATCCATAACTGACTAACCTATAATTAAGCAGATTTCGTAGTAAACTTACATTAGATAAAGTCAGAATGGAGACTATCAAATGACAGTTACAACATGGATTTGGATATGGATTTGTATTATTATCTTTGTTTTAGAACTCATTTTCATCTATTTCGTCGTCCATAAAAGTTATCGATATAAACATACGATTGATCCGATTGATGATCATATAGAAGAAATGAATAGAGAGTGAATCGATATAGATTAATGAATTATTTCTATGAAAATTAATTTATACATATAGAGCGGACCGGCATATGACAGTAAAAGTCCTTTCTATCATTTTGACAGCGCATCAAAAATAGTAAGTTGCTGCACCACGGTTAACACTCCCTCACAGAATGTTTGGTGCTGACGAATATACGGATCGTCCTATCGCTAGCACTCCACATCCAATCCCTGGTGCGTCGTTCAATATCTTTCAGCACCTCTAACAGTAACCGGGTTAAAAGTTTGATTATTTCTTCGTATGAGGTCATTCAGTTATCTACTTCGCTTTTTGGTCAGACTATGCGTTCCCACTTATTGCACTAGCTTGTAAATTTGAAATAAACTCCTAAAAAAAACACTTTTAGTTACAGTAACCATGGTACAATCATTCTAAAGGAGGGATATCCTTGAGATACATTCTAAGTGTTATTATTTCGATTCTTGTAATAGTTTTACTGCTTAAGCTAATAGGCGTACTGTAAACAGTCACATTATCTTTAAACTAAAAGTCAGTGGTTTTTTTCCAGGTTCTGCTTCTATATCGCTTAGGTGCCTGGGGGAAGAAATTGATTTCGTTATGATAATATCTAGTCCTCTTCTTAATTTACTGCATATAATGGGTCTCCCATTTCCTCGTACTGTGCGTTAAAGTAACGAACTGTCAGCCTGCAAAAAGCCATTTGTGGTGCTTTCAAATTCCTGTAATAAATCCCTATCTGTGTGATCCTGCGTATTAGGCGCATTCATGAATTTCATAAATGCATATTCTTTAGTCCGTAGATTCGGTTCGGCCTCGTTTAGAATTTCATCCACACTTTCCGCTACAATGACTTCGATATACATTTCTGTTGCCTTTTTATAAGGAGTTGTCTTCAAGTCGTTTTCCTCCACGTTCACCGCTACCAAGCCTTAATGCTCGTTTTTATTACATTCGCAATAAAATAGTTTAATAAGTTTCCATCACATCTGCTACATATTTTGGTCGAACTGCGTACTACATTTTGATGGCTTTCACTGCATTTTCACTTTGCAAAAAAGCAAGAATCGTCAAGGAACATTGAATGTAATAAGCTAATAAAAAGCATAAAGAATATTAAGGTATAGCCAGTCATACATTTAATCAATGTTGTTGTTTGTAATAGATATCAAAGTATTACAGAGGGAGAATAGCTATGAGCGTTGAGTTTGTTTTAATGGCACCAACAGCTCTTCAAGTGTTTAAGGCAGGAGAGTCCAATCCAAAAAAAGTAAAGCGGATTGTTTATGGGCAAGCTACATCTGACGCAAATGGTATAGCCACACTTTATTTCACAGAAAACGGATTATCTAATGGTATTCCATTATTAACAACTATTGACTATGCTGTATCAAGCGTATATTCTACAAATCCTTCGATAAATGCAAGACCGAGAGTACAAATGCGAGAAAAGAATGTTGCTGCAAAATTCGTCTCTGCTAATGTCACAAATAATAGTAGTATAGTAGTACTAGGAATTAATGTATTAGGTTCAGAAAATCCAGTGAGTGGAATTCTTGTAGATTTTATGATTTTAGGTAGCTTTGATAGGTAAGAGAAAGCGACAATAATTTTGAAAAACGTGGATTAACAATGGTTGTTCGAAATTTCCGGGCATAAATCTCAAGATGACTGTGATAAAGACTGCTGATTATTTTTAATCAGTGGTCTTTTCTTTTCGGACAGCACATGTTAATAACCCACCTATTTGCCTACTACTCCTTTGTATTAGACTCTTTCATAAGATTGTTCTATCAAAGTATGTTAGTTTGTATATAGGCAAACTTATCGAAAGGTAAGGACGCAAAGCCAAGGGCCTAATACAACTATTTGTAATGGTAGCCGGTTACCAAGTGTATTGCTTTCTATCACTTGTTAAAAAGGATGAGGATCATTTTCAATAAATCAGTAATGCTCGTAGATGATTCAAAATTCATGAGAAATCTATTAAGAAATATTATCGTAAGTAACGGTTATTATGTCGTAGCTGAAGCTGGGAGTGGAGAAGATGCTGTGCCTCTTTATAAATCACACTTCCCGCATATCGTTTTATTGGATATCACTTTACCAAATATGAACGGTATCGCTACGCTAAAAGAAATTAAGAAAATAAACCCCAATGCTCGTGTTGTTATGTGCTCAGCCTTAGGGACTCAAGATTTAATAATTGAGGCTTTAGAAAATGGAGCCGCAGATTTTATCGTGAAGCCTTTTTTTGATGGACTTATTACCCAATTAAATAAAATCTATTGAAAAACATAGTACACTAACATAAAAGACCAAGAAATTACGGTCTTTTTTTCATCTTAAATGTACAATTCGTGTTTACTCCATCACTTCCCCCGCCCATGCATCCAACCAATTTAATAAAATCCTAACGCGATTAACAAAGTCAAAATAATGAATGTCCATCCTTCAAACGAGGTCATTACTGTCGCCATAACTTCCAAGCCTCTTGCCTTTTCTCATACAACTCCCGCTGCAACAATGGCTCGTACACCACAACCTTGTAACGGGATGGCCACTCATTTAAAAACCTCGAAGTCAAATTAGCGAAAGCCTACAGTGACACATTCACTTTTCAAATTGGTGGAATATTTGGAGATTGTTTTCATTTAAACCCCTCATAAGCCTTGAGGCATAAGCATTGTTGCTACTATGAATTATTTCGTGCTAGACTAATCAGCCGTTTCGTACGTACGTTCTGCAGGTGTGATAATATGATAGTTTCAGCATCCAGGTACTAATCGACTATGCCACGCCGTTAAAGTAAAGTCGTAGGAAATCTTTTGAATTCGTGTGGTTGGGGGACATTCAGGGGGACACATTAAATGCGGACAGGCGCACGACTTATAACATAATAACAGCCACCTTCTCAATCGAGTTGGTGGCTGTTTTTTTACTCACTTTTCATTTCCCAGCTTTTCAAACAAGTGGTTGACTTTATCACACATTTCTTCAGTTTCACCAGGATCAATCTCTTGTCTATTTCTTTTTTAGTAATCAACAAGGTGTTTGCCCTTCATTTCCTCTTTTGCAAGAATAGGATACTACAGATGGAGGTGAAAGAATGAATTTTAATAACCACTTCTCTAATCGTAAATGTAGTAAATGTCACATCAGTCCATGTTCTTGCAAAAATATATGTAGAGTACCAAGAGTGTTCATGGGGCCAATCAGGGCTATCGGGCAGGCTGGCTCCACTAGTACTATCGGAGCCACATGCGGGTTATGCGAATACGGGTATATTTACAATCTAACTCCTCAAACGGTACCTATAGAAGCTGATGTTTTGTTTGATTCAAATGGATTAATGACACCTGGAATTGTGCATACCCTTGGAACCTCTCAAATTATGATTAACGTTCCGGGAGACTACGAGGTTACTTTCTCTGTATCAGGTACGGAACCTAACCAATTTGCACTGTTTTTAAATGGATCGCTGGTTCCCGGAACAGTCTATGGTTCAGGTGCTGGCACTCAGCAAAACAACGGGCAGGCTATTATTGCCATAGTAGCCAACGATGTTCTTACCCTTCGAAATCATTCTTCTGCTGCAGCAGTTGGTCTTGCGTCTGTGATAGGTGGTACACAAGCTAATGTAAATGCTTCTATTGTCATTAAGATGTTGAATCCCAATGCTTAGGTAGAAATTATTCGGTATAAAACATCTTGGTTTCACTGGATTTTAATACAGGCTTCAACAATCACCTGATGCAAAACTTCTAAAAATAGAGGTGAAAAGTCGGAAGTAATTACTATCCATAGAAGAAACTCAAAAACAAATCGACCTTTCCCTATTCGGATTGGTCGTTTTAATTTACCGGTTCAATTAAACAAGTCGATGCCTCCTTAAACAAACAAACGATTCTAATTTGCGCACCGACAAACTTCAACATGTTCGCTGCATTACAAATGAATGCAATATTCAATAAATTCCTATCCGGTATTATCCCAGATACCAGATTGAAAAGGCGACCTTCTTTCGTCGAGAGGTCGCCTTTACCCTGTTTATTATTCAACACATTCCACTCCGATTATGTCCTCCACCGGCATACGGTCCCTACCGAATGGACTATCGACCGTAATCCACATCGCCTCAACATTTATTTCTTTTATGACAACCATGTAAAAAATGACTTTCCCTTTATCCCACAACTTTACGTGTACTTTGCATTCCCTTTTTTGCGCAACTTCTATTTCCATGCCAGTCGTGGACGGAAAATTTAAAGTTTCCAGTATTTCCGCTTGTATATCCTTGACTGTTTGTTCTGGATCACCCCACAACTTTTCAGTTCCAGTTAGATCAATAAATCATTCATCGTTTCTGTTGTCAAGTAATTGTTTACTATTTGTCTTCTAAATCTTGGATTTTGTGTCACTTAGAAGTAAATTTCGGTCAACAGCGTCATGTAAACCTGCATTTTTCTGTAATTTAAAAGAATCCATATTGAAAAATTTAATCAAAATAGATTCTTTTTATTAAAGCCTGAGTTTACATAAAAATTATTTAATTAGAAACTTAAACATCTATTAAATATACTAAAAAAGATTTAGGGCATCTTGGGATAAGTCTGTTCAAAATCCCTTTTTTACAAGCCGCTAAATGGAAACTGAAATTTTTGAAAGAAGAAAAACAGTAAAGACTTTAAAGGGGTTCGAAAACAATGGATTTGGATTAACCGGTTGTTTGATTGGTCAAGTATGAATAATTCAGGATGAAGATAGTTTTTCAATCCTACCCATTCAGCGTGTTGTATCCAAACGATTTCACATTGAATTTGCTCCCGACTTCCCCATAATAAGTGAACCAGAAACTTCCCCATTTAAATTCACCATTAAACATTGTTGCTATTAGCAAAATATTCACGAGTATCTTTGCGCGATTGTGGGGTTAATACGCGATCAAGCTCTTCATTCAACCAAGTAAGTGACTTGTTACGAAGAATATTGCGCATACTATCTTCTGCTTCGAGCATAACTAAGTTAATCACACAGGGAGAAGCTAGAGCGCATGCTGCATAGTCTTCATCCCGGCATAGGTAGCTATTATTTTTAATATTTTTACATTGAAAAATGGGGGAAGCACCTTCAACAGCTTCAATTACATCCCAAAAAGAAATTTCCGCAGGAGACTTGGCCAGTTTATAGCCTCCTTTTACACCTGGAACAGAACTTACGATACCCGCTTTTGTTAATTTACTAAAAATCTTCGAAAGATAGGTCTCTGAAACGCCTTGAAAAGCGGAAAGTTCTTTAATCCCAATTGTGTCATTAGGAGGAATATCAATTAAATATACCAAGCAATGCAATCCATATTCAACACCAATACTATACTGCATGCAAACACCTGCTTTCTACATATAAAGATTGCTACTAACCATCTTAGGTGGATTTAAAACCCTTGTCAAATATGGAAATTTTCAGCTATTTTTTTTGTTGACAGCCATAAACTAAAGAGTTATATTGTGGTCATAACCTATCGTCGATTGATGTTATCGACGATAGGTTGTAGAGGCAAGGACAAATTTAGATTCACGGAGGAGATTACTATGAAGGTTAGATTAAATCATATCAGTGCAAGCCCAGGTGCTTTGCAGGCAATGATGAAACTGGAAGGGTTTATTAAGACAAGTGGATTGGATGCTAAGCTATATGAATTCATTAAGATCAGAGCATCACAAATTAACGGGTGTGCTTATTGTATGGACATGCATACACGGGATTCAAGGAAAATGGGCGAGACGGAGCAGCGGATTTATTTACTTAACGCGTGGCGTGAAGTACCCTTTTATTCCGACAAAGAAAGAGTGGTGCTTGAGCTTACGGAAGCTGTAACCCGTATTTCAGAGCAAGGTGTGTCGCAGGATTTGTATGAAAGAGTTCGGGCACATGTGGATGAGGCAGAATATGTGGCAATCATTATGGCGATTAATACCATTAATGCATGGAATCGAATCGCCATCTCCACGGGGATGTTCCCTGAAAAGGAGTAAAGAGAAGCTTACTGAGAATAGTGAAATTTAATAAGAATAACTTTAGGATAGCTCTTACAATTGTATGTCCATTGAAGACCGAGGCCGGTCTTCATGGCTTACCTTAATGAGCATCGCTAATCAATTAAATTCAGGTCCTAGTTAACCTCGAGGAGAAATCAATCATGTCAACCGTCTTATACGTAACCGCACACCCACTAGATAAGAGTGAATCCAATAGTTTGTCTGTAGGCCACGAGTTTATCCAAGCTTACCATGGAGCAAACCCAAACGATGAAGTTATTCATCTAGATCTATATAAAATAGATATCCCGCAACTAGACACCGAAGTGTTAAGTGGTTGGGGCCTATTGAGAAGCGGCAGTTCTTTTGATCAATTGAGCGCGGGTTCTCAGGCTAAAATAGTTCGTTTGGGTGAACTGGTTGATCAATTTCTCGCTGCAGATAAAATCGTAGTCGTCAATCCAGTTTGGAATTTCTTATTCCCACCTGTATTGAAAACTTATATTGACGCCATATGTGTACCAGGAAAAACAGTTAAATATACGCCAGAAGGCTTTATTGGCTTAGCATCTGACAAAAAACTGCTTCATATTCAAGCTTCCGGCAGCGTGCTCTCCGAGGGACCAATGGCAGGGTTCGAATTCAGCCACCGATACTTGACAGCTGTATCTAAATTCATAGGTATACCTTCAATTGATGTTATTTATATCGAGGGCATGAGCGCTGCACCAGATCAAGCACTTACGATTAAAGAAAAAGCTATTCAACAAGCGATCGAACTAGCCAAAAGCTTCTAAAGTTCGTGAACTAAATAACTGAATCGGGTGTGACAATGAATCAAATATTTCCAGTATCATCTCAGCACCATGCTGTATTTGGTTGGTTAAACAGTAACTTGAGTTTCTCATTTGCAGATTACCATGATCCTAAAACTACGAGTTTTGGACTCATGCGGGATTTGAATGGTGACTTTATATTAAGTCTTCGTGGTTTAGCGATACACCTCTATCAAAACAGGAAAGTCGTATCTATCGTTCTGAGGGGTCAGTTAGAACTCAAAAAAGCATCGTGAATACATTTTATTTGTTTTAGCTGGGGCATGCAACTTCGGTTTATTATCTAATTTTGTAAAGAAGACTTATGAGTCTGGTTTCCATGTCGGTGATGTCGTCGGTAGCCATGTACATCATATCTAGGTGTTCACGATATTCCACTGACCTAACTAATTGATTATGCACACTCGTTTCCCATTTTTCATTAGCATACAGAACGATCGTTCCTATCACAACTGAATATCAGAAATTAATAAATTATACCAAATGATATTTGGATAAATAAAAAAGCGGCATTCCACAATCTAATCTGTGGAGGAGCCGCTTTTGCTATGGTCTTATTTAACAAAAGTCTACTTATTGATTAAGTCTGTACCATATGAGTTGTCGATTGCACAAAGCCATTCGCCTTGTGAATTTTTCTTAAACACATAGGTTGACCTTCTATCCATAGAATATTTCGTTTCATTTTTATCAGCCTCAAGTAGCGTTTGAGAAATAACTAATGCAGTATCTCCAGCTTCTAAAATAATCATTTCTCCCTGTACTGGGACAAGACTGTTATTGAAATATTTCGCAATTTTAATGAACGCTTGCTTAATTTCCTCTTTTCCTCGTGCAATCATATCTGGTTTTACTACCAGAATCGCATCATCAGTATAGTAATTCTTCAGAGTGTCAAAATCTTCCTGTTTTATTGCTTTATCACACTTCTTGATAAACTCCTTTAATTCGTGTTCCAAAATACACCACTCCTTATCTTTATAATTTTAAATTTCCCAATTAATTTCCAATATCCTGTTAGTTGAAGAAGAATAGAGCATTGTACTTGATTCGTCTCCATTAATACGAATACCTCTTTTATTCGACAATTGAAAAGCGACGGTCCATGTAGAAATACTTCTCCTTTTGAATTTTCGCATTGCAAGCAAATAAAAAAGTACCTCGTGAGAGATGCTTGAATAAAAATCAATGACAAAATGGAATATTTATTTTATCGACTTACGTGTATAGAAAATATATCTATTTCTACTAATTGGGCGTTCCATATGTGAATTTTAAAGGAGTAAAAATGCGACATCAGCAACATTTGTTTATTTGAACCGCCACATCATGCCGCTTAATGTGAAACGTAAGAGTTCTTATGAAATCGTGTAACTGGAGGACTATGCTGGGGGACGTTTGGGGAAACTTTAAATAACGCGGGCAGGCGTACGACTCATAACAAATAACAGCCACCTTCTCAACTGAGTTGGTGGCTGTTCCTTCTATTACAATTAACCCTTCACACTGCGCCCCGATGATATCCGACACCGGAATCCTCTCGATGTTATCAAGTATGACAACCATGGTCCGTAAATCGATTCCTTCTATAATCCTCCGTTTTGATTCCCGCCATAGCACCATGTGTGGCACAAAATCCTAAAGTGCAAGCTGTATCAATACTAACTCCTGTATAGGTATTTCACTCCAATTAACAATGTGATGTTAACGGGAACATAAAGTTACCCTTCAGCAATGACTTTTTCGTTAAGACGAATAAAGCATCATCATCATTTGGCATAATGGTTGCTGTCATGCCTTCGATTGTAAAATCAGGTGTGAAATAAAATACCACTTTTTTCGTTGTTTCCTTTACAATGCTTGCTAATACAGCCTCTATATTTGGCACTTTTAACGAAATGATATCGAAAATATGCAGTGTGTCTTCCTCTTCCTCCATTAGCACAATCGTTTCTAAATTCTCCACATAGAAAATGGCTTCACGGAATGCTAATGTGAAATAAAACATTAATAAACTTTCATTATTCTCAACATCTAAAATCGTTGAGTTTACATGGCGATTTTCCGCAAATTTTTCAAGTAATGCAAGGTCAATTTCAATAGTAAGCCGCTTTACTTTCGCATCCTTATTCATTTGAATTGAACTTTTTGCTAGGTCTAAGCTAAATTCACTTTCATTTAGACGTGTAAATCCAAACTTCGGGTAAAAATCTAATACAGTATCATTCGCAAAAAGATACATGAAATCACAAGTATTTTCGTATTCTTTCATAATATGCTGCATTAATTGCTTAGCCAAACCTTGATTGCGATAATTTTCATCTGTCATTACTGTACCAATCTGAATCCCTTCACACATTTTACCATTAATAACTATTGACATTTTATTAATTGAAGCATTTGCGATAACCTTACCTTCATCGACAAATGAATATGGTATATATTTTTCATCCCAGTACCCTTTTTTGTACCAGCCTCGAAAATCTAATTCGAATGTTTTCATAGCTAAGGTATTAAAATTCTCCTTCAAGCTTTCATTATTACGATAATCACTTACTAATTCATATTTCCCCATTTAAATTCCCTCCGATTTTTGTTTCATTCACCTTGGTGCATTACATGTGTATATGGGAATTATCACCTCCTAAAAACAGAAAAAAAGACTTTATGAGAATAAACTCATAAAGTCTTCTTATACGCAAAAAATAAAATTAACCGGCCTAAATCAAGTGTTTGCCTTTAGTCGGATTAAATATATCTGCTTATATGAATTAGACATTATATTGCTTCTCTTAGTTATCGCAAAAGGACATCACAAATAAATCTATAAATAAATTATAGAATAGCCCTCCTATTAAATTCATTGGAATTTAAATTGCGATAATAAGTTTTAGCATAAAAGTCTAATCTCCCATCTGTTTTTAAGAATGAATCTATAGTAACACATTGTTAGATTTCTGTCTTATTTTTGTTTCATGATTTTTTAGTATCAATGCTCTATAAAGAACGACTTATACTGAAGTAGTTTTATTTATATAAATTATTCGTTTCTCACCTTCTTCTCTTCGACATAAAAACACCCCTTTGGCTAAACGCTACCAAATAGGTAAAACAGTATAACTTTTTTTGGCAATTTGTATATCTTTATTTGTTGAACTCTGCAGACTTAATTAATTTATCACGCACACTCGTTCTCTCCTTTTGATTCAACATACCGAATGAACGTTCGTGTCGCAATAGAACATTCTGGATGTATTGTAATATTATTTATTCACTTTCAACTGCCAAGAACAAGTCTTTCCTACCTATCTTCTTAATTATTTATGAGAGCTACCATTCCTTCTACTGTAACGCCTTGCTTAATGCATTGTGTTTTCCGGGTATTTTGTGTGTAATGGAATTTGCGTTAATTAAAGTAAATATATTAATTTGGAGATAATTATTTATGAAGAAGATGCAGAGGGTTCTTGCTTTATTATGTCTATTCGCTTTATTCACTACTACTATCTCAGTTCCTTTGGCCGGTGCAGAAGAAAGAGATTTACCAATTTCTAGCGATTTTAATCAACTTGAAGGGGTTTTCCCTAACAGCATTGATGAGTCTGAGCAGAAATTACTTGAAATAATTAAAGAGTTAGAACTATCCCAAGGAGAGGTTCTTGGAGAAGAACCTCTAGAAGAAGACTTAAATACACTATCTCTTCGTGGAAGCACAGTGGCAGGGGAATATCAGCTCGCAGGTATCGGAACGGTTACCGTGCTTGTATCAGGTGCTATTATTATTAATAATGTAATATGGGAAGCCGGATCAGCGATGGCGAAGAAAGTAATGGATCTAATTTTCCCCGCTAAAGCCGAACCTGTATACAAGACAGATGCAGAGGCAAAAACAGCCGCAGACAAACTAGATTATACTAAAGTAAGTGAACGATGTAGTAAAGTTGCGATTTTCAGCAAGGATAAAAAGACCAAAAAGGGACCTGATTATATTTCTTGTGATATAGATGGTCATATTGGTGGAGCTTGGAAGGGCGGCTCTTCACCCAAAAAAATCTGTAATGAAACTACTAGGAGTGGTACATATGATAAGGACCTCAACCGTATTGGCAAATAAATCCATTAAGGCAAAGTCTGGAGTTACATTAACCGAGCCGTGGGGTTCTTCAATGTATTTTGATTCACCGATGGAAAACCGTGTTAGATTTTCAACGGATTATTTTAGAGAAATTCGAGTAAAAGGGATTCAAATGTTTATCGATTACCTTACAACGAATGAACCAACTGTCGATTTATTCATTTCTCTAGAATATAATACAAGAAATAAATATATCACTAATAACTTATCAAAGCGCTTACGGTTAACAAATTGGAAGGAATACAAATTCACTAGTGAAGAATTTGATCTTCATGAGGGGTTTGGCAAAATTGCTTTAATAAAAGATGTTTCAGTAAATGAAACGATATTATATACAACAGACGCACTTCTCTACAAAAATAATCGCGCCACCAAAGCTTTGTTTATTATTGTCACAAGTAAGTATCTGATCCATATCGGAGGGAGTGGAGACGTAATCAATATACTTTCTAAAGACCCTAAGAATATTGAAAATTTAAAAATGAAGTATAAAGGTATTTTCGATACTTTTTACGATGAACCTTTAGACTAATTTCAGAAGTTAGAGTGAAAAAACTTTATAAAACTACCACTTAGAACCGAACAAAAAAAGCGACCATCCACACAATCTGTGGATGGTCGCTTTTACTTTGTACTTATTTAACCTTTTCACAGACAACTGGGCAAATAAAAAAGACCGTCAATTGACGATCTCCTGTTGTTGAACTAAACCAGCACCCGTTAGTTTAAGTACAACCTCTCACAACCTGGAGAGAAACTGCCAAAATGGCAGCTATGCCCCGTTCTTAAACTCTTGCGTCTGAGGGTTGAATATAAGTGTGCTTATATGTAATTTTACATTCTATTTTTCATCAGCTCCGCCATTTGCTCCGAATTTGAATTCCCTTCATTTTGTAATTTACTAATGATGTTAATATAATCCGATTCATTTCGGTTCTGACTTAATTTATATGCAGCCTGAATTTCTCCCACCTTAATCTTAAATCCAACTATCCCTTTCAGTTCCTTTTCTAAAAGATGAGTAGAAAGTTTATCCCATAAAACAGGGTTTTCACGATTTCCTTCATATTTTTCCAGCATTTTTGTTAAATCTTCTATTAACTCATCATTCTCTAAAATGATTGCTTTACCATATACATGGACAGCTTGATAGTTCCACGTCGGGACATTTTCCTGATTATACCAAGAGGAAGAGATATAAGCGTGTGGTCCTTGGAACATAATCAATACATCTTTACAGGTTTCGAATGTTCTCCATTGAGGGTTCCCATAAGCCATATGTCCAGTAATATAGTAATCATCCCCTTTTTTATTTAAGCCTAAAGGCAAATGAGTGGCAATTGGTTTACCTTTTTTCGTTGTGACAATCGTACCAAAAGAGTTTTTTTGAACAAAATCCAATATTCCATCAACATTTTCAACTTTAAAATATTTTGGAATATACAAAGTGATCCACCTTTCAAAATGGTTATATGAGTGTTTTGGTCATTATAAAGTCCAATTGTTCATCCTCACCCATATAAAAAGAGTGGGCTCCAGTTTGAACAAACCCCTTTTTCTTATAAAAGGCAATCGCATTTTCATTTTTTTCCCATACGCCTAGCCAAATTTTATTTTTCTTACATTCCATCGCAATTTCCATCGCTTTATTTAGGAGGCACTTACCAAGTCCCTGTTTTTGAAACTTGTTCCTAATATAAATCCTCTCAATTTCAAGTAATTCATCGCCCATTTCTTCAGACTGAGCATTATCAGTGTTAACCTTCAAATATCCAGCGACTTCATTATTAAAATAAACAAAATAGAATTGCGAAGAAGGATTGGATAATTCTTTTGTTAATTGCATTAAGTTAAATGCCCTTTCCAAATAGACATTCATATTTTCGGCTGAATTATGATGCTTAAATGTCTCATTATACGTTTCATGACTAATTTCTCGAAGTTCACGTGAATCTTCAAGGGTACACTTTTTTATATTTATAACCATTTGAATATATCACTCCTTTATATAATCAATAATTTCTCTTGTTTCCTTTTTTTACAAATACCCAGTCTTTTTCTACATTTTTTCTTATTCTTTGAAGAAGATTGAAAGTGGTTTCTGCTTCTTTCTCGGAAAATCCTTCTAATGCCATGATATTGGAATAATCATTTTCTCTTTTTATGAAAGGATAAACATTTTCCCCCTTCTCTGTTGGAATCAGTTGTTTATTTTTTTTGTTATGTGCATCTTCCCTCTTTTCAATAAAGCCATTCATTTCAAGTTTTTTTATAGCACGAGCTGCTGTAGTTCTATCTACTTTTATCATCTCAGCTAACTTTTCTTGAATGATTCCTGGATTTTCACATATTCGTACAAGGTACAAATACTGCCCTTTTGTAAGGTCATATTCTTTAAATTCTATATTACTAATAGAGTCTAATGCCCTTGCTATCATTCCAATTTCACGAAGAATTCCCTTCATAACTTTACTCCTTAGAACATATTTTTATTGCTTTTGGGATAAAAATAACATACATTAAGTTTACCTTATTATTGTTGCATTTGCAACAAAAAATAATAAAGGGGTCGAGTGAAGTGAAATATGTTTTTTATGTATTATGTATTTTAATATTAACTCTAGGTATTTCTTTCACTATACAATCAGACCTTGGAACTTCACCTTTTGATGCACTATTGGTAGGGCTGTCTGTAAATGTGGGGCTTACTGTGGGAAGTTGGGAAGTAATAACAGCTTTAATATTGATATGTTTTAATTCTTTTTTAAAAAGAAAAAGGCCAGAATTTTTGGGGTTGTTAACGGCATTTATAACGGGTATTGGTATTGATATGTGGCTTTTTTTATTACACAATTTGATAACGCCTGAACTATGGTACAGCAAAATTGTTTGCTTTGAAATAGGCTTAGTTGTGATTGGAATAGGAACTGCAACATATTTACACACAAATTTCGCACCGATTCCAGTTGATCGATTAACATTAATCATACAAGAATTAACCAGCACAACTATATTTTTTTCGAGAACATTCATTTACCTCTTATTCTTGATAATGGCACTGATTTTTAATGGACCAATTGGCGTTGGTACTTTATTAACTGTTTGTTTAGGGGGGGCAAATACTTAATTACTTTATGAGATTTACTAGAAAAGTATTAGACCACATATTAACACAATCCAATACATCACTAAATTATGATAAAGATTAAACCATTCACTATAGAATGGTTTTTATTTTTCTTGTTGAACTAAACTGCTCCGTTAATTCAATAAGAACAGAGCATTGTTTTTTATTCGTCCATATTCATATGAATACCTCTTATTCGACAAACAATAAAGGCATCCGCTTAATTAAATGAGTAGTCACCCTTTGCTCTCAATAATCAATTTTATCTTTCCACGTTTACTTTTGTAGGGATAAGTGAATTATGTATGTAAACCAAGAATAGATGACTGTGTCTTGGCAAATAAAAAAAGCGGCCTACCACAATTAAGTCTGTGGAGGTTCCGCTTTTTCTTTAGTCTTAATTAACCTTTCCTCAGATAACTGGACAATCAAAAAAGACCGCCAATAGACGATCTCCTTTGTTTCAAAAATTGTTTTCGTTTGTTCAAAAACAACAGGTTAGAGAAATAGATATAAATTGCCTCACTGGTTGGTTAACAACTTTCCACTTAATTCATAATCAAACCACATTCTAGAATAACATTTCACTCAAATTATTAGTACTACTGAACAAGAATTAATTATAGGTGATATTGTAATTTGTATTTTAAGTATATTTAGATAGTACCCATCTTCTAGTAACTTCAGAAAATTTTTTAGTTGCTGGTGAGGGCGGTTTTCTTACTGCTAATCCAATCGTTCGATAGCTATCTATTTCAAGTGGAATAGCCTTTATAGAATCGATAGATTTCGGGATAATCATTTCTGGCATAATACTAATCCCCAGATTATTCTCTACCATCCAAAATACCGAATTCTCATTCATATTTTCGAATCTAATATTAGGAGTTACTTTGTTCTCCTCAAAGATTTTTTGTATATCATGATAGCATTGATAAATTGGCATAATAAAAGGGACACTTTCGATTTGTTGAATAGATATTTTTCTTTCCTTACTTAATGGAGATTGGTCTGATACAACACATAAGAGGCGGTCTCTCTTCAATTGCGCGATTTCAAACGACTCTAAATATGTTTCATTATTAATAAACCCACAATCTAATTTCCCACTTTGTAACCATTGCTTAATCTCTGTATAGTTGCCTTCCAATAGTTCTATTTCTATATTAGGATAATAATCTTCCATTTCTTTAACAATACTTGGAATCCAATTTGTTGAGATACTAGTAAAAACTCCCACCCTTACTGTTCCTTTGTTTAGACCATTGATGGCGTCCACTTCTTGTCTCAACATGTTGTTGTAATATAGAATTTTTCGAATAACAATTAATAGACCTTCCGCATTTTTTGTCAACGTAATTGTTGAGTGATTACGAATAAATAAAGGGAGAGAAAACTCTTTTTCCAAACTGGTTATAGCATGGCTAACAGCAGATTGAGTAACTCCCAAAGCTTCTGCAGTTTTGGTAAAACTATTTAGCTCTGCTACCTTGTTAAAAATTTCATACTTAACTAAGCTCATTAACGCTACCTCCTCATGAATTTTATTCATGAGGTTCATTATAATTTTTCGCTTTATTAATTACAACCCTCTACTTATACTAAGTTCATGCTTTATTTTACAAATTGTTTTGATAGATAATTTAGTGGTGAGAGGATGAGATATGATGCAAAGAGTATTAATAACAGGTGCGGCAGGTAGGATTGGTCAAGATGTCGTAAACATTTTAGGTAGACAGAGAAACTACCAGTTAAGATTAGCAGATATTAACTTATCTGCTTTAGAGGTTTTCAAAGATGCGAGTCATGAGATAATTTATTTAAATGTATCTGATTCAGCAGCTTGTCAAGAGGCTATCAAAGGGATGGATTTAGTTATACACTTAGCTGGTGATCCTTCACCAGAAGCTGATTTTTATGACTCATTATTAGAAAATAATATAAAGGGGACATATAATATTTTTAGGGCCTCTAAAGATAATAACGTATCCAAAGTGATAGTTGCTTCTAGCGCCCAAACAATCGAAAGCTATCCACTGGATTACCAAGTGAATACTAATTCACCTATTAGACCTAAAAATATGTACGGAGTCAGTAAGTGTTTTGTAGAGGCGGTTGCTTCATATTTTGCTTATGCAGAAGATTTGCAAAGCATTGCTATCCGCATTGGAGCGTATGATGATTATAACCCAAATGGAAAACCTCTCTCAGCCCGAGATATGAGTGCTTACCTAAGCCCTGAAGATTTTATTGACCTTCTTTTGAAGTCAATGACTGCAAAGAACTTACCACCCTTTTCGATTTTACACGGCATTTCGGACAATAGGTTTAAACGGCTTGATATTGAAGAAACGAAAAAATTAGTTGGGTACAACCCAAGTGCGGATGCATTTGAACTAAGCGGGGTTAAGTTATTTGATAAATAGAATGTCCAAATAAGGAAAAGGTTAAATTTTGATTGTCCTTCAAAAAGGTCATACCCCGCGAAAACATCTTGAAAAACCACGACATATTGTGTCAAAAATCCATTTAAACCTTTTTGGGTTTGAATCAAATTTTAGTGAATTCTTGGTATTGACTCTAGAAAAGAAAAAATATAGCGGCTCTTCCACAATCTAATCTGTAGAGGAGCCGCTTTTTACTTTGTTCTTACTTATTTACCGCAACAGTATATTTAACCGCTAACCCCAATACATCCGCGTCTGTTAGCGTGCCATTCGCTAACTTGTCAGCCCACGATGCATGAGCCCCGCCTCCACAGCTGCAGCTACGATGATTTGACGATGCGCTTTACTCGCTAGAGATGTTTCTGTTTCAAATTTTAATGCCGGGCTTGAAAATTTCAATTCCTCATCCTCCTCTTTTGGTGGTGTAGGCGTGGGTGTCGCCGTTATTTTTAGTTTCAACTTGAAGTACTGAAGTACACAGCTAGACCATCCGCGATAGCCTCACCTTGCGCTTTCAGTTTCGCATCACTTCTTAATGCGCCGATGTCTGTTGTCGAGTCCATGAAGCCACCTTCCGTTAAGATAGCGGGCATGCTTGATTCTCTCAACATGTGAAGGTTGTCGGTTTTTACTCCTCTATTACGTAGGCCCATTGCTTGTACAATGCGTGGCTGAATAATTGCCGCGATTTCTTTCGATGCTTTACTTACGGTAGTCTCTTGAACAAGTGGTTCAACACCTCCGTGACTGCCCCACTTACCATCAAAAGCATTGTGATGAATAAGATGCTCCCCAAGCATTTGCCTTATTGGTACGCGTCGCAAGGGATACATCTGTGTTTCCAGTCGGGCCATCCAGTCTGAGGATCTGAACGTCCTGGTATTTATTCAGTCAGACTGAACATGCCAATAACACTTTGTTATTAAATGACCATTCACGTTCACCATCAGGTGTTAGTTTGCCCGCAGTATTGATACCATGTCCGGAGTCTAGTGCGATTTTGACCAAGTTACCATCCTCCTTGTCGTATTTAGTTAGCTCATATCGCTCAATCAATTTATTAAGCTTTTCAGGGTAGTTAACATCTGTTGCATAACCGGCGTCTTTAACTGCAGCTGTTGCCTTCATATAATCTGTTTGATTTAAAACTGCTGCGTATCGGTTGTGAGACTCCCATCCAGTTCCGTTAACGTATTTACCGCATAAATCAATAACACATCCATCTAGGGCTGGATACTTCCTGAATTCTGCGGTTACACGATATGGCGTCTCGTCGGTTCGTTTTTCGTAAACGGGACCAGTCCAGTCACTGCCTTTTTTTATTCCAAAATGGTTGTTTGCGTTCTTGGCCAATTCAGATGGCCCGAATGCTGATTCCAAAATGCCCTAGGCGATAATTAAAGAAGGAAGGACTCCATGAGCCCTCCCGTGTTTTATTTCATATGGTGTGAGGGTGTCAATGAATGACATTAGCCCTCATCCTTTGTGTAGCCTTCATTTTTATTCCCCAACTCAAATAGTCCAGTTGCTGATAATCCCGCTAGTCCTCCTACCCACAATCGCAAGACTAAATCCAAATCCGTAAACAGAGATGCTGCAAATCCTATAAAAATGCCCACCACGAATGCGATGAGCGGAACGAAATTCTATTTTATTGGTGCAGTTATTTTAATCAGTTGGAGTGCCGCCAAAATGATTGGTGCTAGAATTGTTGCGAAAATTAATACGTCTGTAATTATTTTTCCTCCTTTTAATTAAAAAACTGTGTAGCAGCATAAATGATGACACCAATAGTTCCGGATGCTACCGATAAATTAAGTGCCATTTTTCAAAACTGTGACAACTTAATTTTATTTGTGTCGAGATGATGGTCGATTAGTCTATTGAGTAATGCTTTTTGTTCGGCTCCCTCTGTTTCCACTGCGGTTTTCACGCTATCCATTTTGTGAGATAGCCCGGAAACTGTTGTCTCAAGAATAGTTATACGTTGTTCTTGATTTTGTAAAATAGGCATGCCTTCCGATATCCATTCAATCACTCCTTAATTTTGGATAAAGAAATAGAACGCCCGATATGGACGTTCTTGTTAATCGCTTAATGCATACAGTTACTTGTTTTTTATATGTGACCGCAAAACTAAAAAGCAACCAGTCCATACGCTCTTTCGGGTGATCGACCGGATATTTCAGAAACTTTTCGTCATAAAAACTTGTGATACTGGAGTATTTTCAAAACCACTTGCCAGTAAAGATGAAACTACACAACCATTTCCTTTTAAGAAGTTATAAGTTGTACGATTGACAGATTGGTCATATTCTAATGCGTAAGCAAGGAGTTTGTTTAGAGCATCTTCATTCCCATTTTCCTTCACCTGAAATAAAGTAATGCTTTCCGTTTTATTGCCAAAAACACGTTTTTTCCGAATAAGACAAGCTGCCTGCACCTCTCCATTCTTTGATATCATCACAGCTTCTCCACCTAGTTTTGACGTGTTACTAGCATCCGTTTGCCAAGGGACGATAGTTGAAAATAAATCTGATCCAATAGATTGGGTAGCCGGAATTCTTATTATTTCATAATCGTCTAGATCCGGTAACTTACTATCTAAAATTTCATTTGCACGTAAAAAGAGTAAATCGTCCTCTACTTTGTAACCACACTTTTCATATAAAGATATAGCAGCCTTATTTTCAGAAAGCGCCTCTAAAGTTGCTATAGAAACATTAAGTTCCTTTATGATTTTTTCCGCTTCCTCCATCAAGGAATAACCCAATTTCCTCCCCCTGTATTCTCGATTAATACCTGTTCCACCATTCCAAGAAATCTTTTGACCATTCACTTCTCTAATTCCTTGGAGCACAAAGCCGATTGGATCTGTTCCATCATATGCAACGATGGATAATGCCGCAGATAATCCATCATTACCAAAACGACTTACGAATGTATCAAAAGTTAAATTCATCGGCACTAAATAACCTTCAAATCCACGATTAAATAGGATATGCGCTTCTTTAAAACTTAATGAAGACATCAATTTATACGAAATGTTCATGGCTTACCCTCACTTTTTTAATAAAATACGAAACACCTTATGATAAATATTTTCTTAATATTCCCCTTGATAATCTGTCTAGCCTACAAATTTATTCAGATCTAAAGCCTTGTTTAGCTCCTTCAACTAACACTTTAGCTATCCCGCTGCCAAAACCTATTTAACCATAAAAAAGCTTTAACAATAAAGCTACTTCTAAAATGAAGTTAAGCAATCTTCATTGACTGGAGATATCCCTAGGAGCACTGCATTTACTTCTTCTCGTTTATTATAATAGCGCATAAGGATCTGACTATTCCCATAGCCAATCTAGCCTTCAGGCATCGGTGCGCTTCCTTCTAACAACTTTACTTCTTTCATAAATACTCTAACGTTTTCAGCAATTTCTTTGAATTTGGTATGGTGCAAATAATGTGAACCATCCATGGTTACTACTTTTCCATTTAACGAGTCTTTGATCTGCCCTTCATGCAGGGGTATCCATCCTGCTACACCTTCATTATTCGCTTGTACAAAGAGAAGAAGTGGAAGAACTTTAGGGAAGGCTAAACCTTGAGCCCCTTTAAAATTAGACGAAATATTGTCCATCTCATTCAAGGTAGTCTCATTATACATGTTTTTATTCGAAATCATTTTCATTTGCTCTACGGTTTTTTCATCAAATGCCAGTCCAGCATAGGGATCAGCGCTTATTTTCATGGCCAATCTTAAGAGACCTGATTTTTTGAGGAATGCAAACGTTTTTAATGGGAATTTAATATCCATTCCCGGTTGTGTTGCAACACTGCTATCTATTCCGACAAATGCAGTCACCTCGTTTGGATATTTGTTCACATAATCAATTCCATAGATGCCTGTAATGGAGTGGCCCATGAGTATGTATCTATTAATATTAAGCTGCTGTAGAGCTTCATGAACTTCACTTACCATATTCTCCGTGGTTCGCTCTTTTTCAGTTTCATCACTTAATCCATAACCGAAAGGCTCTACCGCAACAACTTTGTAAAATAGAGATAATTCATCGATAAGAAGCTTAAAATCAAGCCCTGGTGTAGCTGTTCCATAACCAGGCAGGAGAACAATCGTTTCTTCGCCCTCGCCTTGAATTAACACATTCATATTTTTCTCGTCTACAGATACCTGCTGACCGTAGGGCACTATTCGTTTTTTCTCCGAATGACTACTCATCCCATTAGCGATATAAACAATACCTAGAAAAAGAACAATGGCTATAACGATTGCTCCTACTATTTTAAGCAAAATGTTTCGTACTTTCTTTATTTTCGTTCCATTCCGCATTTTCTTTTCCTCTTGTTGTGTCACTGTCATTCTCTCCTGTCCTGATCTGTTTGTTTGGCTTTCTTCATGTGCTGCTAATGAAATCTTAACTAATGAATATGTACTCCCCATGACGACAATATGAACTGAATATGAACAAGCAAAAAAACTACGGCTCACATACAAGATTGCTTGCATGTGAGCCGTAGTTTAGAGAATATCGGTTTAGACAATCCGATGGATATTTGGTGTATCTAACTATCGGTTGGTGTAGTGAGTGGCAACGTGACAATGAAGGTAGTTCCTTTACCAAGTTCACTTTCCACTCGGATGTCACCTTGATGAAGAGCTACGACCTGTTTTACGATTGCAAGTCCCATACCGCTACCGTCATACTTTCGACTGTGCGAACGATCGGCCTTGAAAAACCGCTCGAATATACGCTTCTGGTCTTCGAGAGGAATACCGATGCCCGTGTCGGTTATTTGAACTGTCACGTTTTTGATGTCTTGTTTGGTACTGACGTTAATTACCCCGCCATCCTCGGAAAATTTGATGCTATTGCCAAGGATGTTCGTCCATACCTGATTCAACTGGTCATGATCACCCATTACTTTAACGGTCTGTAGATCAAGCTCAAAATGAATGATGCGAGCAGACCATTGCGGCTGGAGCGCCACGATTACCCGTCGAATTTGTTCATCGAGACTGAGCGTGACGAGCTGCAGTTGCTGCGACTGCGATTCAAGCAAACTCAGCTTGAGCAGGCTATCGCTCATCTTGGACATTCTTTTCGCTTCAGCGATGATAATATCTAGATATCGACTTCGTTCGTGATCTGAGAGGTGAACCTGTTTAAGCGCTACAGCATAACCGGATATCGAAGTGAGCGGAGACTGAACCTCGTGCGAGACGTTCGTTACGAATTCCCTTCGCATCTGCTCAAGTTGCTGCAGATCGTGCATCATTTCTTCGAAGCTGCGAGCCAAAATACCAAGCTCACCCGTTTGCTTAATATTCAGCTTGACGTTGAAATCTCCAGATGCTATACGCTTGGTCGCTTTTGTCAGCTTTTTGATCGGTCTTACCAGGAATAAAGAGGCAACTAAAATGAACACGCTTCCTGCAATCAACGAACAGGTTGCAAAAATCAATGCCCACTTTGTGACAAAAGAAGCAGAAGGCGGGGCGAGCGTTTCCAAAAACATCGCTTTCGTTCCCATTTCCGTTTTCAACGGCAACCCTAAGAGGACCGTAGCAATACCATTCGGAGTGTCCTGAACAACGCCTCCATCTAATACTTTCTTTAGTTGCTCCATCGTGACAGGCGCAGGTTTGTGTCCGTGAAGTTTTCCGTAAGATTGGAACTGACCCGTAGCTTCGTAAATTCGAATATAATAAGAATCGAGCTGCTTCATTTCACTTACGAACGAGTCCGCTTCACGTAACGGAAGAGTCTTGTAAAGCTGGACGATATCATGGCCAAAGTTACGTAAGTTTATTTGAGCGTTTTCGTTCAATTTATCTTCGAATATCCAAGTTGACACAAAAAAAGAAATAATCGTGCCTCCGATGACGGAAATTAGAAATGTCAGGACAACACGTATATATAAAGATCTGATCATTCATAAACCTCAAGCCGATACCCAAGCCCACGCACCGTTTCGATCCGAAAATTGGGTGTCGACGCGAACCGTTCACGCAGTCGTTTAATATGTACGTCTATCGTTCGATCATCTCCAGCGTAATCGATACCCCAAATCTGATCGATCAACTGCTCGCGCGTATAGACTTGTCCGGGTGTTCCAGCTAGCTTATACAGCAATTCGAATTCCTTTAGCGGCAACGTAAGCGACTCCGTCCCTCTCATCACCTTATAGGTCTGTCGATTAAGAATGACGTTCCCGAAATGGATTGTCTGAGTGGAGCCAATCTTGTATCGTTTGAGTAGTGCCCTAACACGAACCGTCAACTCTAACGGATCGAATGGTTTCGTTAAGTAATCGTCCGTCCCAAGTTCGAAACCTTTCACTTTTTCCCATGTTTCTCCTCTCGCAGTCAGAATAAGTAAAGGAAGATCAGGATTGGCTCTTCTGAGTTCCTTGCATAACGTCCAACCATCCATATTTGGCATCATAATGTCGAGCACGACAAGATCGACATGCGTTGAGGTGTAGACGGCCAGTGCTTCCTTGCCGTCTGCGGCTTCGGCTATTGCGAATCCGTCGTTGCGTAGAAATAAACAGACGAGTTCACGAATGTTCGCATCGTCGTCAGCAACCAGTATAGTAGGCATCAGTTCCCTCTTTTCCCTGTTTTCCATCGCATTATTGAAGTAATCATTATACTATAGATCAAATTGATATACTCCCATTCTTCCTATAATTAAGGACAGGAATATCATTAAACGCGCCCTCGTTTGCTTATTCGATTACCAGAATGCCAAACTTTATATGTAATTGTTTAGCTCTTCCCATCCTTCTAGAGTTCGATTGGCGACGGGATAAACGCGGACATATCTACGTTTGTGAAGTGGCCAAGAGCTTAGGAATCTACGACTTGGGCGCTTTTACTTATTTACGGCAATAGTGTATTTAACTGCTAACCCCAATACATCCGCATCTGTGAGTTTAATATTCATCTGGTAATATTTCTTTTAGTTCTTCATTATTGCCGTCGATATACAAAGCGGAAATCTCCATTTGTGAAATCTAAAATTTTTCATCTAACAGATTCCACCAATTTTTACTCATCGCTTTAGAACCTTCATTTCGATCAGCTTTTATCGAGTTTGACAATGCATCCCACTTAATATGATCAGAACCTTTTTATACGATCATGCAGTGCTTCCCCTCAAGCCGTCTTCCTGTAACGGGACCCGTAAATAACGTAAAACTCTTCGTCTATAATTTCGAATAATGGCCGCCTTTTTGATTTCAAAATAAAATAAGAATCTGAATATTATTTGCTTTGTTTTTTTCTAAACTTGTAAATAAGATAACATATTACGCCTGGAAGAAGTGCTCCGAATACGGGTGTTGATATATTTACCATTTATAACATTCATCCCCTTACAATCTCAATCAGTTTATATTAACACAGCAAAGTAAGTGTCAAATACACCTTCTAACCTCATTTCATCAGAAGTATTTGGTTAAGGTTAGACGTACAAGAAACATAACTCTGTTTGAATATAGTATCAATATACGATAGAAAGGGTGTGCCTCGTGGGGAAAGAACAGAAATATTATAAAACGATCAAGTTTAAATCAAATCCAAGTTGTCGTTGTCGTTGTTTTTGCTGTTGTTGTAGTTGTAGTAGTTGTTGTTGTTGTTTTTGTTTTTGTTTTTGTAGTTGTCGTTGTACAAAGCCACCATTTTTACCTGTACCACCAATTTGTAGCTTTCTCGTATATGTTACAGACGCTGGTCAGTTAGAAACTCCTGATAATAGAGCATCAGTGATTGATACAGCGACAAACACTATAGTCGCTACCATTCCAGTAGGAAGCGCTCCTCTAGAAGTAGCGATTACACCAAATGGAGCATTTGGTTATGTTACAGCTTTCTTCTCGAATAATGTAACGGTTTTTAGTACTGCAACAAACACTCCAATCGCTACCATTCCAGTAGGCGTTAACCCTCTTGGTGTAGCAATTTCACCTAATGGAACACTTGCTTATGTAGCAAATCACGGATCTAACACTGTATCAGTAATAAATACAGCAACAAATACCGTAACTGCTACTATTCCAGTAGGACTCGCTCCTCAAGGTATAGCTTTTACTCCGAATGGTGCGTTTGCTTACGTTGCAAATGAAAACTCAAATACAGTATCTGTCATTAATACAGTAACATATACGGTGGTTGCTACAATCCCTGTAGGAGTTCGCCCTAGATCAATCGTTTTCACACCGAATGGACAATTTGCTTACGTTACAAATCAAGGTAGTAACACAGTATCTGTAATCAATGTAGCAACAAATACGGTGGTTGATACAATCCCTGTGGGAACAGAACCTGTGGGAACAGCAATTACACCTGATGGAACACTTGTTTACATTGTAAATAAAGGTAGTAATACTGTATCTGTCATTAATACAGCAACAAATATGGTAATTGCTACAATCCCTGTAGAAGAATCCCCTGACCAAGTAACCATATTGCCGGATGGAACACTCGCTTATGTTACAAATCAAACCGACAATACTGTGTCTGTCATAAATATAGCAACAAATATGGTGATCGCAACAATCCCAGGATTTAGCGGGCCAACTGGTATTAAAACCGGGACAATCTGCAAATAAAAGATAAACATTTTATATCAACGAGTTGATTTCATAATCTAGGGCCCTTGAGGCCCTTGAGGCTCTTTAGGAACAAGTTTCACTAATTATAAATATATAGCGTAAGTACTATTCAGAATATCGAATTAAAATCAACAAAAAAGGTGACCGCTCAAATTAAGATTAGTCGCCTTTTGCTATATTTCACTTATTTACCGCAACAGTATATTTAACAGCTAACCCCAATACATCTGCATCTGTGAGTTTAATATTTATCTGGTAATATTTCTTTTAGTTCTTCATTATTGCCGTCGTTATACAAAGCGAAAATCTCCATTTGGAAAATCTCGAATTTATAATCTAACAGATTCCACCAGTTTGTACTCATCGCTTTAGAACCTTCATTTCGATCGGCTTTTACCTAATTTTCCAATGCATCCCACTTTATATGATCATGCAGCGCTTCCCCACAAACCACCTTCCTGTAACGTGACCCGTAAATAACGTAAAACTCTTCGTCTATAATTCCGACTAAATAACACTTTCTTTTTAGCATACTGCGATAAACCAATAAATCACCAATCGTGATTTTTATGTTGCACTCCCACCTCTCTAAGCCATTATTCGAGGAGGGAGCAAGCCCTTCTACTATCCTTTAAACTCTATTTGTCACCTCAACTACATGATCATCTATTTAAAACAATAAAAGGCGACAACTCCGTAATGGAATAATGACCGCCTCAGATTTCTTAATCTCTATTATTAAAAACGTTTTCAGAGTGCCGAATGGTTAATATCATATCTTTCGCATTGATCGAAATAACACAATCCCAAGTTGGTTTAATTTGCATCTCGTTTTCCTCATCAATCCAAATCATTGCATTTAGTTCTAGGGCACCTTCCATGATAACCATTTTTTTCGTTGAAGTATCAGTGACTGTCATCAAATTATCTTGTAAACGTATTTTCCAATCAAAAAATGATAATTCCTTCATATTCTCATCCTTTCTTTTACTTATCTTTGAAACATACTTGTTTTAGCTACATATACAAACGATTATTTTTGCAATTGTCTTCCTAGCAAGCAAAAAAACCTACCTAATGTACACAAATTTTCTTGAATGGCACGGATTTTAAATTTAGCGTTATATTGAATGGCGCGATCTGATACGGATGTGACATTTGGGTTTGAATCTAGTTGTCTCATTTGATGTTCGCCGAAAAGTATTCTACTTATTTAAAATTCTCCCGTTCCAAGCCATTTTTTCTAGTATAACGGGTTTTTAAACTAAAAAACCCCGAATGGATCACTTTTTTTAAAGTGTCCACTATTCGAGGCTCAGTTGAATTCGAATTTAAAGTCACCTTTTTTAGAAAGTCATTTTTTAAAAAAGTGAGTTTTTCTGCGACCTCGAACAATACCAGAGTTATCTTATTGCAGTAAAACTATTCACTTTTTCTGGTCAATACAAATCCTCAGCCGTATTCTTCATTTGCAGATATGTCATAGGATTATGAAAATCTTCTTTGACAATGCAAAGACTTTCACAGGAAAAATAAAGATGTTCAAGCCAATCAGCGTCGTTACATTTGATGGCTTCGTCACATTCCTTTTCTATATACGGAACACTTATTGTCTTCCCTAAAATCCTAAAGAGCTCGATAGTATCTAATGCTCCTGGCCAATTTCTATCTTGTAATAGGCTTGCTAGTTTCGGCAAAGCTTTTCTATTTCTCGGATAACCCATTTCTTTCAAAATGTACACTCCGTTTTCCCAACACGACTTGCCATATTTCGGGATTATCATGTCAACTTTCTCAGGTGGAATTTTAGATAGTATCTCAATAGCCTCTTCTTGAATTTCCTTTGGAAGTTGCCAATTCAAGTTATATACATAATAATTGATTTCTTCGTCTTCTATATTAATATAGTCTCTCATAATTACCATCCCTAGTTGTTTGAAGATATTGAAATTGCTTGCAGTAGTCGAGTAAATTTATGTGGCTTCTTATCTGCTTTCGCCCTAGAATCTATCCATCCCTGCATATCAGAAGCTTTTACGGGCTTGACAGAAACATGATTTCCACCATCAAGAACAGCCTTAAGTACCTTTGTACTGTCAACTGCTTCCTTTGTTGTAACTGTAAATTTACCTTTAGGCATTGTTTTGTAATAAGATAATCCATTCTTATCTGTAGTTATTAGCGTATGATTAGTTGCTGTCGAAGAACCTCCCCTATAAATTATAGTAGGATTCTTACGTTTTAATCGCTCTTCTAGCTCAGCTTTTATTTTATCTTTTGAAACAACTATAACAGTTACTAAGCTTGCCGCAAGTGCCATTGCTATTAAATGTTCTAAAACCCATCCCGAAACAGGAATTAATGGAAGAGCAAACCTCTGGGTTACAATACCACTCTCAATTCCATCCGGAGCCGGGAGTACTTTCCCTTCTCTAATTTGTGCTTCTTTTAATTCTTGAATGTCTAATTCTTCTCTAGTATTAACGTCGTACGCTTTCGCTTCATAAGTGTCATCGGTTATAAAATAGGTCAATACATATTCGATATCATCGTAGATAGTCGAAAAAATTCGTTGATTAGGAGTTTCAGCAAAATCGATTTTCTCAGTTTGTAAATAACTTTTTAATTCTGAAGTGACTTCTACACTTTCAAGATTAGTCTGTGCTGATGCCATATTGTGATTTTGAAATACACCAAAAAAGAACATACTAAAAACTAGTGCTAGAGTGATAACTTTTTTCATTAATTTCATTGTCTTTTCCTCCCCTTCGATAGAACTGTTCATTAGTTATTACTGCCCAATACTGCCATTTCGTGGTTAATTATCAGCGGTAAGTCGAACACCATCTACCTGGAATGTTTTACAGTATACAAACACGGAGATATTGGAAACTGTAATATATGTCAAACACAATATGAGGGAATCTTGAAAATCACTATGACCCCCAGCCGCTTTCGGCATAGCTGCCTCTAATCCATACTGAGCTGTAAAGTTACCACCAACATCATTCAATCCTTCACGCATAATTTTTACGAATTAATAATCCAGTGATAATCCTTCAACAGCTGTTCAATTTGCTTTTCTGTCATATGCCCGCCCCCTATTTATCGTTTACGAATAGCCCCGTTCACCCGTTTATAGGTCTGTCGATTAGTACCCATCAATTCAGCCCATTCCCTATCAGACAGCTGTTCTGATGACCTGTCTTTAGCCTTAGTACACTTCTTATCTACTTCGCCTGTACGAGCATCAGGTAGCCTTTTTCAACCAGTTCCGTTTGCAACGATCTCATTTCCCCACTCCTTCAACGAAAAATTTTGCGGACCATGAATTTCGGTTTATTCGACAAGACTTGACTGCGTTTACGCGTATCCCAATCTAGATTCCAACCGTGCATCGCTTCGCTTTCTGTATTCCATAATGCTTTCTCATGGTTTTCTAGAATGATTTCTTTCATCGAGTTCCATAATTGAGATAGCCCCTCTACAAATGGTTTAAGCCATTCTGAAATCCCCGGAACCCCGACTATCACACCGTCAATCATTCTTGAAACTTCCTCTATTGGCATCTGGTGGCGTTCTGCAAGTTCTGCCTTTATCTTATCCAATCGCTCTTGATTGATTTCCATCGTCTTTTCCTCCTTTTTGAAATAAAAAAAGAGGACAACAAATGACACAGCGCAATGCTGTAATCAATCGGTGTCCCCGGTTGTTCCAGTAGACTTATTTAGTTATGCATACCCTTTCATAGTCCCGTTTTTACACCAACCAGATGTGATAACAGTTGATATACTGCCATTTAAAGCGTGGTAAATTACAAGCGTTACAGAAATCAATAGCCTGTAAAACTAATTCTGCTTTTTGATACTTATCAAAGCCTGATTAAACTTAACTGACTCTTCCCATTGTGGAAAATGACTTGAATTTTCGAACCAAATGAGTTTTTTTGTCGTTTTTATTGTGTGATAGTAATCCTCTACTAATGCGGAAGAAACATGCCTATCATGACGCCCCTCAAAAAATGTAATAGGGACATCGAAACTCTTGTATTTACTAAAATCAATTTCCATGAGCTCTTGCCACAAATATTGTATTGATTGTAGACTCCCTTTTTCACGATTGATTAAATCTTTAAATGTGTACTTTGATGAAAAAATGAAATCCCTTACCAGTTGGTTATAATTGCTTTTTCCATATAAAGAATGTCTGTATTGAACCACTAATTTAGTAACAAATAATAAATCGTTTAACCAATCTTTTTGAGTCAATGAAAGGTCAATATTTTCCAATCGCTGAATAATCTTTTTTTTATTTCGTTCTTGACTTTCTTTCAGAACAAAATCATATTGACACTTCAACCCTTTTTTCATGTTAACTACTTGACCGCATCCAAAATAACTGTGTACTAGCTGAGGATATTTTTTAATGAAAATTAAGCCTAGGACACTTCCCCAAGAGTGCCCTAAAATATAAACTTTTTCTTTTTTATACGTTTCTAACAAATAATGAATTAAACTGTATAGGTCTTCAATATAAGTTTCAATAGATATTTGTTCCTCTTTCGAAAAAGTATAGTAAGATTTCCCAGCCCCTCTTTGTTCCCAGACTACAATATTAAACGTTTTTCCAAGTTCTGAGTTATATTTATAAATCAGTGGTAAAGCAGCATCACCTGGACCACCATGCAAATACACTAAAAGAGGCAGATTGTTATCTTCACCAAAAATAGAAATAAATTGTTTTGAAGTGCCAATTTTTATATAGTTTGACAGTTGAGTTTTCATTTCCTTCTCCTACCTTACTATCATTTTTGAGATTCAAGATAACATCTTTATATTTGTTCCACTAATTGTAATCGCCTCGCCGCTTTAAATAACGAACAATTCAGTTTTCGATTTGTGACTCTTCATCAAAATGTGTACTTGACTGTATATTCCGTTACAGGTGGATGCTTTCCGCAGGCACGGCTTTCCTGTACTTGCCGCTTTACTTTCGGTACAAAAACTCGCCACCTTCCACACCAGATCCAGTCTATTGAATTGCAAATACATATTTTGGTGTTGCCCCTGAACTATATTTATTGTATCATTTCCCCATTTTCTTCTTGACGTATACTGTTTTAATAGGGAACTTGAGTATTGAACGTCTAAGCAACAATCATCCTGCCTTTGTGATGATGGGTAAGCCTGTGTAGTTGAAATATGGCTATCTCCTTTGCGACTAGGAAACAAGTAGATTGTGCTTTATGGTAGCGTTTCAATCTACGCCATTACATGGGATAAGATCACTGTACACAATTTCCGTGCTGATAAATCTTTCCGCTCAGACCCAACTCTGCCCATGCATAAATTACTTCATCTCTATTTATCTGGTCAGATATTTCATTAAGTGTCAGCATCTCGATGCCCTCATCACCTTCACGCAATTTCAATTGATTAATGTCGATAACGTGTTGATTAATGATTATCATCAAAAATCCATCACGGTAAATCATAGTGTTTCCTACATCCTCCATACAAATCCCTCCTACCTCTTCGTATAACTAACCTCATAAAATAAAGGCTTGTCATCTTGCCATGTAATAACCTGTTTCCTAAACCCAACACCCGGCTTATCCACCTTCTTGATTTCACCGTCTATCACCCTGTACACCGCGTTTTCTGATAAAATTACTTCTGCTGTTTTACTCACAGGACCCCTCCTCGTGTGCTATACTTTCCTTGTCAAGGACGGGAGGAATCCTGTCTTTTTTATTTGCTCAAATCTTATACCCAATCGTCCTCATCATCTTCTCCGCATCCGCTACATAATCCGCTTTAAACTTCGGAAAAGCATCAAACAAAAACCCTTCATAATCCAATCCAAAGTAGTCACAATACCGAATGACGTCTTGCAAATCTGCCCTTTCGACACCAATTTCTAAATTCATAATGCGTTCACGATACAGTCTCCCCCCTGCTGCCAAGTCTTTCAGATTCATTCCTTCAGACGTTCTGAGGAATTTAACCTTTTCAGCGATGTGTTGGATCTTGCGTTTTTCTTCTAAGCTCATTTCAATCCCTCCAATAACTCAGCAGCCTTTGCTCCGCCATCCATCATGACCTTAATTTCTGGTCCCCACTGATCAACAACATTAATTTCGTAGTTTTTGTTGTCTCCATAAAACTCCAACGCTTCACGCAATCGCATGTTTTCACGTCGATAATCCAAGGTCGCTTGAAAGTTCCCTCTTGATTCTTCTGAAAGGGTTTGATTTCGAGCTCCCAACTCTTGCGCCCGTTCTGCTTGTTCGATTAGCGATTGCAAATCATCAAAATGTTCGCTCGTACCTGCTAAAATTTTGATCCGCTCCAATCGTTCCTCATTCGTCCCGTTTACAACAGCACCTCCATCCCTTTACAATTCATTAGTAAGCCTCATAAACAACTCCATATCCCCATCATCAAGCGCCATATCAATCTGCAGCAACAGCATGTCCTTGTCCGTGACATCCGTTTCAATGCTCGGGTGATGTTCCAAATATTCACGGGACATCTTGGATCCTTCCGACATCTCAGTCATAAGTTTCCGAGAGTTGATTTTCCCCATTTCCCCTAAAGCATTCGTATACACAGCGAGAGAAAGCCCTCCATCAATCTTTTAAATTTTTCACGTTCATGATCATTGTTCATCCCTACTCACTCCTCTTCAATTCATCCTGCCTAACTGTCACCAACCCGTAACTGACTAACCTATATTTTTGTAGTAAACTTACAGCAAGAAAGGAGACTATCAAATGACAGCAACGACTTGGATGTGGATTTGCATTTGTATTGCTACCTTGATTTTACAGTTCATTTTTATTTTTATCGTCCTCCATCAAAGTAAGCGATTTAAACATACGATACATACGATTGATCCGATTGATGATCGTATAAAAGAAATGAATAGAGAAAAAACCGACATAGAGTAATGATTGTATACTTACGAATGGGACGATACACGACAGTGAACGTCCTTACTGTCATTTCACTCACTCCTCCTCAATTCACCATGCCGAAATATCCTAACCTGATTAGACTTCGCAAACAAAACCTCATACTGCCGTTTAGGTAAAAACCTCACAATTCTTCCCTTCTTCCCCCATACAATTTGAGAAAGGAATAATCCTCAACATCTTTCTCCTCCACATTGACGACGACTTCAACCATGTCCCCAAGCTCAAACGCTATTGTTGGCACCGCATCAAAAATAGTAAGTTGCTGCACCATGTCGTCACTCCTTCACAAATCTCTTCGCATATCGCAACTACTGATGAATATAAGGATCATCCTCATTGCCACCGCTCCACATCCAGTCACCAGTACGTCGTTCAATATCTTTCAGTACCTCGAACAGTAACTGGGGTAAAAGCTTGATTATTTCTTGATATGCGGTCACTTGGGTTCACTTCCTTTAATTCACTATTAATCAAAATACTTTCATGAGACAATGAAATATCTTAAGAAAGGATGATCCGCGTGCTAATTATTTTCGAAAACGTAGGAGTCTTTTTCTCACCAATTTTATGTTTCGTTTTCATTTCCAACTGCGTTGCAATAGCTAAAAGATTAAAAAAGGGGATGATAATACTTCAATAAACACTTTTATTACCTGTCTTTCTTTTACGCTGATTGTATATTCAATTATCTTGATAGCATATTAGAGTTAAAAAAATAATTACTGAAATGCACTATTGTTGCTTGTCATTGTCGAATTATGACTCATTTATTATTAAAATATTTGAAACTTATTGATTTTAAATGCGTATTCTGGATATGCTTAATTATTGAAAGTTGGTGTTCTACCATGTTTAAATCAGAAATAACTAACAAAGTTCTAAATATTATCTTCTTGCTTGTATTAATGGCAGTATTATTATCCAACGACTTAAATACCACATTTTCTAGAGTATTTGTAATCCTAGTATTGTCGGCAACGATTTTACATGATTTATATCAAATAATAAAAATCAAGAAACAGAAAGCTGATTAAATTTAATCGACTTTTTTATTTGCGCATTCTGTGACACGCTGTGTACTAACTTGCTATCGTATCTACCCATTTCACAAACGCACTCATTAAAGGTGGTTTGTTACCACTGTCCGCCCAACCTGCAAATCCTATAAAGCCGTCTGAATTAAAGCTGATTGCTTCTCGTTGAGTGAAGTAATGACTATTCAAGAATAAATAACATTCCTTTACATTTCCGGTTGTATTGTACTTGCTTTTTATTTTTCGACTCATTCTCATAGTGTTTGTGGACATTATGCCTGCCTTATTGGCTTCCTTAACGTGCTTGTTAAGGAAGGTGAACAAAACACCAATATCGCTTTCTGTAATATTTTCATAAGTTAGTCCTTTTTCGGAGAAAAGTTCTCTAGCTTGTTCTGAAGTCATTTTCTCAGCTCCTTTTGGTTGTATTGTGCTTTACAGTAGAATATTTCTAAATTAATTACATTTAAGATATAGTTGAAAGAAATGCTAAGGAGGTTTTTATATGTCTGTTTCTCTTCAGGAAATTTTTGAAAATGAAAAAATAATTTTACGCAACTTATATTCCTTTTATCTTCATGATCTGTCCAAGTTCACAGCTAACATTACTATTGATGAAAATGGATTTTTTAATTACGAGGATCTAAACTCATTTTGGACAAATGATGGCATTTCTCCTTACTTCATCAAATTTGATGGCAACATTATAGGATTTATTCTTCTTTTGGAAAGGCCATTTTTAAAAAAAGAAAATGATTTCGGCATTAATGACATCTTTATTCTAAATAAGTACAAAGGTAAGGGTTTTGGAATACAGGCAGTAGAAGAGTTATTTGAAAATAAAAAAGGAAAATACTTTGTTATTGAACTTGTTAATAACCTTCCCGCTGTATCCTTTTGGAGAAAAGTATATAAAGATTTTAAAATTGATTATGAAGAAAAAAATCAATTAATTGATGATGAACCTTGTATAATCCAAACATTCAAAGTCTAAGCTTTATTAAAGAACGGTAACTAATAAACCGTTCTTTTTTTATTTCTTTTGCTTCACATAGTGTGTCTACTTTCACTTACTCAACCGCCCACACCCATAACTACGAGTACAACTCCTTCCCAAAATGGAATAACTGTCATCCCCCCCATTTCACTTCCACAACTTCCAACCTTCTTGCCTCTTGTCGTACAATTCCCGCTGCAGCAGAGGCTCATATGTCCAAACCTTATAACCGTCCTCACACCGAAACAACAATTGCCAAACACCGTTCATTGCCCTCCCTCATTTCAAGTCAGTATTTGATACAAACAACAACTATTGGTGACAAACTGTAATAATTCTGAACCGTCAGATTCACCACTTGACTGTCATCCTGCCAAATGACTTTTGTAAGGCCGTCCTTGATTGCCTTCACATAATTGTCGACATCCGGTTTCCTCGTCGGTCGCAATCACCCGACTTGATAAGAACCTGCTTCGGCTTCGTTTGAAGCGCCTTAGGCCGTGATTACCACGGAGTACGTAAAGCAAAACGAAAAATAGCAATCGAACAATTTTTGTCGACGATTCCCTTTTAAATCAATTGAAGATGTATAGAATATGGTGTAAAAAGATCATGCTCACTTATGGGAAACGATGGATGAAAACAGATTACGTACTGACATCAGAAAGATTCGGAACTCCCGTTAGTGAAAAAGCTATTTCAAATCCAATTAAACGCAACCCCAAGAATCAGGAATGAAATCTATTTCTCACACAGTTTTAGACATCCCAATGCAATAATTGGGTTGAGGAAAGGTATTCCACTACAGACTATGGCAGAACGACTAAGAAATACTTCTTTGATGATTTTAAGTATATATAACCACTCATAAATAAAACCTCGAAGTCAAATTAGCGAAATCCTACAGTAATGCATTCACTTTTTAAATTGGTGGAATATTTTGAGGTCGTTTTTATTTAACCACCTCATAAGCCTTGAGGCATAAGCATTGTTGCTACTATGAATTATTTCGTGCTAGACTAATCAGTCGTTTCGTACATACGTTCTACAAACATACAAACATGATAGTATCAGTATCCAGTTAACTAATCGGCTATATCACGCCATTAAAGGCAAGTCGTAGGAAATCTTTTGAATTCGTGTGGTTGGGGGACATTTAGGGGACACATTAAAAGCGGACAGGCACACAACTCATAACATGACAACAGCCACCTTCTCAATAGAGTTGGTGGCTGTTTTATGTTCTCTTCTATTCCTCAGTTTTAATGCAAAACGCGATTACTATTTACACCGTCATCAAAATTGAAATCCGGATTATTCATCATGAGTATTAATTCTAATGCAGACATATTCGGTAGATTCGTTAAAAATTCGTATGCGGATTCAAGGTCATTAAAAGCAAATGCCTCTAGCTCCATTTCTATATAGTATTTGAAGTTTCTTTGGTTCAATAGATATAGCCTTATTACTGATAGCCCATTCGTATATTGTTTAGGTTCCATATTTTCGCCCATAATCAAAATGCCGATATCTTCTTTCGTCGGACTCATTACGGTACTAAGGATTATCATATTCGCTTTCAGTTCTTCCGGGATTACAATTTCATTATCTTTTATCATATACACCCCTCCTATTGTCACTATTCGACAGATGGGAATTAAGTACTTTTATAATATTTAGACAATTAATAACAAGTAAAAGTCCCCATCCAAGACAGGTTAGGGATTTTATGCATTACTCTGCGCATTGGACACATATAATATCCTCCACCGGCATACGGTCCCTCCCAAAAGGACTATCAACCGTAATCCACATCGACTCGACATTTACTTCTCTAATGGTCCCCATGTAAAACACGACTTTCCCTTTATCCCACAACCTTATGTGTACTTGTCATTCCCTTTTTTGAGCAACTTCTATTTCGTACTGGATAGCTTGTAAATCATAATCATCAAGCTCAGGACGACCTTCGTAGTTATCTTCATTTTGCCATCTATGCAACTCTGCGACGTGCTCTGATAGCATCATCGCAGTCCATTTAACGTTTCCTCTATCCCGAATGTTTTCTAGCATCTCATTTCACGCTCACTATATTATTCATGTTGATTTTTATGTTTTCGTAGCCCACTTGTAGCGACAATTTGCCTTGTTGACCATCGATTTCTGTAACCATCCCTGTAACTGACTCGAACCGCTTTTGGGCATAAATTGTGATTTCAACCTCTACGTCGAATTCTTTTGATTCCCCGATTCTCTCGCCTATCTCAAGAAAATCAGTCTCTGTTAGTTTTGGACTTGCCACAACCTTTGATTTTGGTGGTTTTGGAATTGCTGTCATTTTCATCATCCTTTCAGATTTGGGCTTTCTGACTTAGCGAAGTACACATTTATCAATTCTTCCGTCCTGTTACGCAGTCGTATGTTCATGTAGCGTCTTTTGTCTTCATAGCCGTTATGGATAAATGCATACTCAGTGAACGAACCATCTTTCCCCTTTTTAATCAACTTCATATTTTTGCTTCGTGCATAATTATTTGTTTCTTTCAATTCTGCTCGTACATTCTTTAATGTATTTTCAATGATATTGATATAAGGCCCTTTCAATTTGAATGAGCTTATTTCAATCACTTCTCGGTCTCTTTCCAAGATACTTATTATCATTGGCAAATAAATCATGTTCTCGAAATACGGTAATGCTTCGGTTGGGATTAACGGCATTAGATCACCATTCTTTCTTTATGTACGATGGGAACAAGTGCTAAAACGTTATCAATTGTAAAAATACGTTTGAATTTACGCAGAAAACAGTATGCACGGAATGATACCTCACCAAACTGCAGTACGTTGATTCTTCTTTTGCTAATTGAACCGTCCGCAGCCAAGTACATCATATCTAGGTGTTCACTGTATTCCATCGACCTCACTAATTGGTTACGCACACTCGTTCCCCCTTTTCCGTTAGTATATAGAACAATAGTTCTTATTGCAACTGGATAACGGAAATTATAAATATTACCAATTAACCTTTGATACGATACATCTTAGATATTTGGGCAAATAAAAAAGACCGTCAATAGACGATCTCCGCTTGTTCAACTAAACATCTGTTAGTTGAACAAGTGAGTCTCTCAAAATTTACTTACTACGAAATAACTACTGTATTATTGTTTACCAGTTTTTCAGCAAGTTTAATATTTCCCTTTAAATAAATAGGTAAATTAGAGTTATTCAGAATTTGCTGGGTAGTCATCCAAATAACGTCGTCAACTTCATCAGGACTCTTAGCAAATGCTTCGCCTGATTCGTGGTCACAAAGAAAAACAATGTCAACCACATTTATTCCTGAATCAGTAACGAATGATGAGCTATTTACATATCGAAGATTCGAAACCTCTATACCCACTTCTTCAGCAATTTCTCTTATTAGTGTCTTTTCTAAAATGTCTGATGAGGTACCTTCTTTTTCTACCTTTCCCCCAACAAGAGACAATGAACCTCCAGCGTGTTCTTCTTTCTCGCTTCGTCTTATTAACAACCATTTTTTATTTTTGTAAATTGCACCCTCTACATTAACTATAAACACAATATCTCCCCTTTAAAATAACCCTTAAGTGTATTTCTATAATTCAAGACATTGCTTAGGTGCTTGTTCAACTAACCTGTTTCGTTAGTTGAATAAGCACAATATTCTGTTTCTTTATTCGTCTATATTCATATGAATACCTCTTTACTTCGACAAATAAAAAAAGCGGCCCATCCACAATCTAATCTGTGGAGGACCGCTATTTTGGACTTACTTAATTATTCATCTATTCCCCAGCTTTTTTGCAACTTACGAATATAAATGATTTGACCAATATGATATGCGTTATGGGTTGTAATATTTGCGAGTATCCCCCACCACTTCACAGGTTCAGAAAAACCATTAACTTTACTTTCACCTTTATCTTCAGTTAATAATTCTTGCCAATGCAACAGTACCTCTAAAAGTTGTTTTTTCAATTCGATAAATGCGTAACCCTCAGGAATTACAAAGATTTCATTATTATTTTCTATGGCTGGAACAGCATTGACATTAGACTTTTGGTACCTCGTTTGCCATGTTTGATTCCAATATAAAAGATGCCAAACAATTTCAGCAATGCTATTACTATCTTCATTTGGCTTTCAGAATGCTTGTACCTCAGACAAGTTTTCCACAGAATCCGAAAATGGCACATACCAGCTAGGATCATTAGCATTTGCTAACAATTGGTCAAACAAAACATCTTTGGAATGAAACATATTTCCACCCTCCTGCTATAAAATGATTTATCATTAAGAACAAAATCCTGTTCCTTAATTCTTTAATTTTATTATTCTATTCTATTAATAGGAAACCCTCTTTTGGTCAAATAAAAGGCGACCCGTCCATAATGGATAGGCCGCTTTTTCTAGGCGTATTAGATGTCCTTCATACTTTAATTATATCACACTCTTACTTATTTACAGTCACAGTATATTTAACCGCTAACCCCAATACATCCGCATCTTTGAGTTTAATATTAAGCATCTGGTAAAGTTTCTTTTAGTTCTTCTCTATTGCCGTCGATATATAAAGCGGATATCTCCATTTATACTGTGATTCGGAAATTTCCTTCGTTTTTATGTTCGAGGTGAGTATCAGTAATTCTCCTTCTCTCTTTACGGTATTACTCACCTGCAAATAAATGGATAATTGATTACAATTCGGTAACAAAATGGTAACAATTCTCCGATAATGTATACTAAAATATTATTTGATGAGACAATTCTTTTAGAACAAGTCATTGTTCATGCCATAAATTGGAGGTGACTCATGTTTGTAATCATACGAAACAATGATGGTGAAACAGAGTTCTTAAAGGACTCCAGTACCCAGTCAGACAAAACCTTTGCTGATTTTTACACAGCAGATTTGTTAATGCAGCAACTGAATCAAAACGTAATTCCTTCCAAACATTGGACTGTTTCTGAAAAGTTACAATAAGTAGCTTAAAAAGTGCTTAGTTACTTAGCGTTAATCTTGGATGTTTATTGACCGGGTGATTCGCCAATACTGTCGCTATATCACAAGGTGACTGTGATAAAGACTGCTGATTATTTTTAATCAGTGGTCTTTTTGTTAGGAGTACGAATCAACTAGCTGTTGATTCTCCCCATTCCGCAAATGCATTTGTTAATGGCACCATCATCTGCCCAACCTGCAAAATCTATAAAGCCATCTGGATTCAAGCTGATCGCTTCTCATTGAGTGAAGTAATGACTATTCAAAAATAAGCAGCATTCCGTTACTGTTGTATTTACTGTTAATCTTTTGGCTCACTCTCATGGTGTTTATAGACATTGTGCCGGCTTTATTAGCTTGCTTAACGTGTTTGTTGAGTAAGGTTAACCAACACACAAATATCGCCTTCTGTAATATTTTCATAAGTTAGTCCTTTTCCAGAGAAAAGTTCTCTAATTTGATCCACTTTGTAAGTCGCGAACTCATTGCGTAATTTTTTAATTTCATTCTGTAATTTAATAATTTCCTGTTTCCATTATCAGTCGTTATCCACTATGACCACTCACTTTCAAAGTTTCACCAGACTGCTAAGATGTAGTACAACGTCATTTCCCGTCGATTCTAAACGCCCTACAGTTGATTTGGTGTAAACTCCATATTCACTTTGACCTACTAAAGCTGATAAAGGCCTGTTGTGCTGGATTTCAATGGAATAAAATAGATTTCGAAAAAAAGACCATCACAATCAAGCGAACCCGTACTACCATGGAGTTCATAAACCAAATAGCAAATTAACAAACTTTGTCGACGATCTTCTGCTAAATCAATTGAAGATATACAGATTTTGGCGGAATAAGACTTTGCGCATTTTTTTGGAAAGAAGTTTGGAAACTGATTATGTACTTACCTCAGAAAGACTCAAAACTCCCATCAGCGAAAGATCTGTTTCAAATCCAATTAAACTCAACCTTAAGAATCAGGAATGAAATCTATTTCTCACACAGTTTAAGACATCCCCAAGAAAAAATTATGTTGAGTAAATTCATTCCACTACAAACTATTACAGAACGACTAAGAAATACTTCTTTGATGATTTTAAGTTTATATACCCACTCATCAATAAAACCTCGAAGTCAAATTAGCGAAATCCTCCAGTGATGCATTCACTTTTTAAATTGGTGGAATATTTGGAGGTTGTTTTTATTTAAACCCCTCATAAACCTTGAGGCATAAGCATTGTTGCTACTATGAATTATTTCGTGCTATAAAATTTTTATTACGCATTATACATCTTTATTACATCGAAAACCCCGTCAATTCAACTGTTTGACGAGTTTTGTATAAAAATCAACTATGCAAGATAAAGCATGATAAAGCATGCTGTTGGGGCTACATTGGGGCTAATAAAAAAACGCTTGGTGGCATATTTTATAAATGGCTAGTGTTGCTAACTTCCGTAAAAAAAATGAAATAATGTACCCGCCGCAGGTAATGATATGAAATACATGCACGATTGATCCAGAGATCGTATAGGCAAAGTTGATAAATGGCTTGCATCAATAAATCAATAGATAGAGGCAGAAACACTTATATTATAACCAGCCAACCTTTCAATAGAGGTGGCTGGTTTTTAATTGTTTGATTAACGAACTAACGTTCTGTATAGCGGGATTTAACAAACACTAATATTTACAGGGAAGGTGAACTTATTGAGATTTAAAGATGTAACTTTTGATTACCCGGATATAGTATCAACATGCAGTAATAACGGAAACGGTCCAGAAACAGTCATAGTATATATGAACATGAGGATACTAGAATTATTTACAGTTTCAACGACCAAGGTAAACACCTCAGTCTTTCTAATCCGTATAGGGATATAACGGGTTCTGAAATCGCTTATTCAATAGAAGAAATTATGAAAGAGGATCCTGCGAACCTCACAGGCTACATTAGCAATAATGGCGTTTATCATTTTAAACACACAACACTAAACCGGCACGAACAATACCCTGTTAGTGATATTTTACAGTGATGGGACTTCTCTAATGGGAATAAACGCAAAAAGGCGGCCCGTCCAATTTGGATAGGTTGCCTTTACCGCGTTTTTATTGCACCTAATAGACCATCAATAAACGATCTCATGAGGGTTTTAGAAGTTTAATATGAAATTACCTTTTGAATCTGATCATTAATATTTACCTTACTTAATCCACCGTGGTAACAAACCACAGATTCTAAGTCGAGGTCTAAGTATTTCTTCAAAGAAAGTCGAGCCGCCTTTATATCCAGTGTGGTTGGGGCATGAATTCCCCCAATTATTCCGTTTACGCTGTACATCGAATCTCCGGCAATGAGTGTTTTACTTTGTTTCAAAAAGATACTGATATGGCCAGGAGTATGCCCTGGGGTATGGATGACATGAATCCCGCCGCAATACGGCAATTCTTGACCGTCTTTCAAGGTATCGTCCACTTTGCCTTTTGGAGGGTTATCTAGGTGCCCATCTTTCAAAAGAGGTAAATCCCCTTGAATATAAGGCTTATCCAGATCATGAGCATATACTTTAATATTATTACCACACTCCTGTAATATCTCAGGAAGACTGCCTATATGATCTATATCCTGATGCGTCAAAATCACAACTTTTAGTTTGTCGAACGACACCCCTACTTTACTCATTTCCACACGTAAATCTTCAATTTGACCAGGGAATCCAGTGTCTATTAAAACAGCCATTTCTTGATCCCATAAAAGAATTGGATGAATAATAGTTCCATGAAAATCAAGTTGGAGCATCTCTACTCCTTTAGAAAGTTCCATAACTTTAAGCTCCTTTGTATTAAATTATATTGATGCAGAAAAATGGGTTAAGTTACATAAAAAGGCCGAAATAATAAAGCTAATTTTGTACGTAAAATACTATATTGCATAGTATCACTAATCACTCATTACCACACCTGCAAGCTAATTGAATAACATAAAGCATGCTATATATATTCAACTTGCTTCACAAAAATTCCTGCTTTTGTGAAGTAATCCGGCCCGTTAGTCTGACTCCAACGACCACGGTGCATCACAGAATGTCGCGCCCAATACGGGTAGCACTTATGGGAGATTAATCCTACTCTGGTTATAAAAAAAATTGATAAAACTTTTAATTATTCTTAATCTATAATAATCTAACTTTGTTTTAAACCAACATTTCAATAAATCACTTTAGTTGTTACTTATTTTTATAATAATTATACTTAATAAGTATAGTTATTTAGAAGGGGTGATAGGATGAGTATGAACTTTATTATATTTGGAGCAAGCCATGGGCTAGGCGATGCATTTGTAAAAGGCTTACCCACTAAGGGAGATACAGTATGGGTGGTGTCACGCACACGACCAAGTAGTTTAGATATAAATGATGGCGTAAATCGTAAATGGCTTACAATTGATTTATCTAGTCAACAACAAATTCCTTCTTTAAAAGAAACATTAAAAGACATTCCTATTGATGTATTAATTTATAATGTCGGAGTATGGGAAAAGCGTGGTTTTGAAGATGACTATACGTTTGATAAGGATGAAGTTGAGGAAATTTCGAACATAATTAATATTAATTTAACTTCGACTATCACTTATATTCAGGCGCTTTTACCTAATTTAAGACAAGCGAAAAACGGAAAAATTATATTAATGGGTTCAACAGCAGGTTTAGATAATACGAATAATGCACAAGTTTCATTTGTCACATCTAAATTTGGCTTACGTGGTATTACAAATGCTTTACGCGACCATGTGAGAAAAGATAGGATCTCTGTAACGTGTATTAATCCAGGAGAGCTTGCTGCTGAAATACCTTATGAAGAAGGTGTAGAAAAGGCAATTATGATGTATCAAGGTACACGTATTCCTGTACAAGACATTGTAGCTATTGTCCATTGCGTTATTAATTTATCGCCTGTTTCATGTGTAAAGGAAATAAATATTCCAGCCATAACAGACTTAAATGCATGATTGTATAGCATATGAGTAGAGTCTTTCCATATATTGTTATTAATCATTCGGTACTACATACAGCTCCCATTTTGATCAATCTCTTTTCAAAATGGGAGCTATTTTATATACCTATAATCAACGTTTGCATTCACACGCTAGAAGATCTTATCACCAAAGACACGTTTGAACTGGAGGGTACGGGTCCGGTATTTAGGAAAGAGTTAGAGGAAGAAATTAACGAGATTAAGTTAGAAGTTCAATAAAACAAATAAAACGACATTTCCCTAATCGGATTGGTCGTTGTTTTTTAATCGATAGCTCACCAATTTTGAAAGATAAAGAAGGGGTGCTCTCTAAGCCAGCTTCACGGCACGGGGAGCACCTTTTCATTGCTTATACGGATTGGTGTATAAGACCGTAGTGAATGATGCTAGTTTATAAAGTAGTTCAGAATTACCTTATAAGGTGGCACTTAAATTAATACGGAAGGAGATTATAAAACAGAATAGTAGGCAGAGGAACTGGATTGATAAGGCCAGCATGATTCCAGTTAATACTCCCCAGCCAAAAGTTTCACTCATGGCGATTAGAGCACCGCCTATTCCAATGCTTAATCCAGGACCAAACGCATCAATAAATTGGATATTCGCGGAAACCGCACCTGCTTCCCCTGCTTTGGCATGCTGTAGGGCAATGGCTCCCGTTGTTGGATGTGCTAACCCTATGCCAAATCCAGTGAGTATTTGTGATAATACCGCGAATGCGATTCCATTACCTGGAAGTCCTATAATTATGATGACCAGCGCAACTCCGACAATCATCAAACCAACACCGATGATTACCCGTTGTTTTCGGCCATTTCCATGGTCTCTTTCATCAAACTTGGATTGCAACCAAGCTGCTGTTGACCAACTTATTGCTCCAGCAGCAACAATTAAACCCGCCACGTCCGCCGATAAGCCTTTAACCGTTGTTAGAGCTAGAACAACGTAACTTTCAACAGCAAAGAAGCACGCAACAAACAGACCTCTTGAAACAATGGTTGCTGGCAAGCCCTTTCTAACTAGAAAAGCGCCCTCTGGTAGTAGCTTCCGTAAAGGTTGAATCATCATCATGACCCCTACAGCTGAAATCATAATTCCCTTCCAATCGGGTACAAATCCTAAGCCGATTAACAATAGACCCGTTCCGAACGTCAATAAAACAGCGTAGATTTCTTTATAGTTTCCTTTTTCGGTAGAGAGCGCAGATGTATTTTCAGCTTGTAATTTACGAAACAATGGGAGTGTTAAGAAAACAGATAGAACAATGAAAGGCAGAACAAACCAGAACACAAACCTCCATGATAAAGATTCAGCTAAAAGTCCTGCGACGTAAGGACCAACCAATGCAGGAAGAACATAAGCACTTGAAAATGCTGCAAGAATTTTAGTTCTAAGTTCATCAGGATAACTTAATGTAATGCTGTAGTATACACAAGTTAAAAGGGCACCTGCTCCGAAACCTTGAAAAGCTCTTCCTACGATTAGCATGTGCATATTGATGGAAGTTGCTGCAATGACGATACCTACAACAAAAATTAGAATAGACACGACATATGATTTAAACACGCCATTCTTATCAATCTGCTGACCGATAACCATTGTGCCAATAATTTGAGATAAAAGAAATGCGCTAAAAATCCAGCCATATAAATGGATGCCATTTAAACTTTGTGCTAATTTCGGCGCAATCGTCGTAATCGCTAGTCCCTCGAATCCTACAGTTGCAACAGCCAAGATAATACCGATTGTCATTGTTTTATACTGGACATCAAAAATCCCTATTTTATCAATGTTTTTTTTCATCATCGCAACCTCCATATAATTGTTAAGTTTGTCATCATGGCAATTTAACCGGTACTTCCAAGTTAACGGTCCCAACAATAGTTGTCATGACAACTATATTACAGAATGAATTGCATACTAATAAAAACAATATCTGCTATAAATACTCTACATTACTATATATTTTAGCAAGTATCCTTCTAAATGTTTCAACTTCTTCATCAGTTATTCCATCAATGGTCTTCCTATACGCTTCAAGCGATGGAACAAGAATTTCATCTTTTATTTCTTGACCTTTAGAAGTTAGATATACGCGTAAGGATCTTCTATCCGTCTCATGGGTTACACGATAAATAAAACCTTTCTTCTCAAGCTTGAATAGCATTCGGGCAATATTCGTCTGGTCTTTAAACAGTCTTTCTGCAAGTTCTTTTTGAGTAATCCCTTCCTTCCCCCAAAGGATAACCAGTATCTCCCATTGATCCACTGTAATATCAAAGGGATTAAGCACCTTTTGATAATAATTAGTGAGTTTCAAATCTGCCCGGTGCACAATAACACCTATATATTTCTCTAATTCCAAGGTTACACCTCCATAATAATAGACATGATTATAGTTGCTATGACCACTATAATTCCAATCCCTTCTAACGTCAACCTATAAGAGCCTGTCATGTGGCGGGCTTTAATTTATTTTACAAATAATATGAAATGCAGTAAAGAACTTTTTTGTTATACAACTCCATTAACATGTTTGGTCCCATGCCAGCTGTGGAAGGTAAATTTATAGTTTCCAGTATTTCCGCTTGTATATCCTTAACAGTTTGTTCTGGATCGCCCCACAACTTTTCAGTTCCTGTTCCTGTTAGATCAATAAAGCATTCATCGACTGAATAAACATGTATAGCCTCTGCAGGCACATATTTGTGGAGGATGCGAGTGATGGCCATTGACACATCAAGAAAATGTGCCATTTTCGGCTCAAATAATCGAATTTCGGGATGGCTAGGAATTTCAAACAATCGATTACCCGTCTTGATTCGAAATCTCTTTTTCATGGGTGGACTGGCAGCCAAAACAACCGACCCACTTTGTTTAAAACTGCCCACAACCGCAATAGGAACTGCTTGGACATCTAAATTATGCAATGTAGCCATGCAGCTCGCGTAGAAGCTCATCATATCGATACAGGCGATTTGTCGGTTGCGGAATTTACTGTAGTCCATCATATAACTGCACGTTCTTTTGTAATTAAGGGAACAAGTGCTAAAACGTTATCAATCGTAAAAGTCCGCTTGGATTTACGTAGAAAACAGAAAGCACGAAATGATACCTCACCGACCTGTAGCACATTGATTCTTCGTTTGCTGATTGAACCGTCTGCAGCCATGTACATCATATCTAGGTGTTCGCTGTATTCCACTGACTTGACTAATTGACTACGCACACTTGCTCCCTCCTCCGCCTCCAGTATAGAGAATGAACGTTCGTATTACAACTAAAAATAAGTTGTTAATTTTGACCATAAAAAGGCCGCCAATAGACGACCTCCTGTTGTCATGTTATTTCAAGAACACGTTATTAATTTCGAACTCCATAATGTAGTTCAACAAATTGATTGAAGTTTCTTGTACCTTTTAAAGAAAGGTCTAATTGATAATCTCCCTCTTTAAATAATGGAATTCCTTTTCCTATTATAGTTGGGGCAACTGTTAAAATAATTTCATCAACTAATTTTTTCCCACAAAAGATTGTAACAATTCTCCTCCACCAACAAGCCAAATGTTTCTTCCTTCTTGATTTTTCAATTTATTTGTAAAACGAACTATATCATCATTAATAAATTTGACATCTTCAGTATCTTCAATTGAAGACCTTGTAAAACATCAAAAACATACTTCCCTACGAGCAAAATAGAGACTGAGGCAAATCAATTCATGATAGAACTTCTATTTAACCGAGGAACAGCGAGTACGATAACTGTCTATGAAGCTACAACTAGTTATGGTATCCCTGTAGAGTTAATCGAAAGTCTAAATGGTAAAAAAATTTAACTATAAAAAGAACATCCATTCCCCTTTAAGGAGGTGGTGATTAAAGTAACTCAGCTCCCCTACCCATTCCTATACATTATGCCGCCAAGCGATGGAAGGAACGGTTTGGTATGGAGCTACACAAATCAAATAAAGATCCTGAGCTATATTATTATCTCAATACAAAAGGCGAAAAACTATGGATGTACCGTCATAAATATAATGACAAGTCAGGAAAACGAAGAGAGAAAAAGAAGAGTTCATTTACAAACGAAAAGTCGGCTCTTCAAGCGCTTTTGGAAGTTAAGTCTGCTACATTACGTGGCGAATCAACACAAGTAGAATACGATCAAATGACCGTCGGAGAATGGTTAGGTATTTGGTTCGACATGAATCAAAAAAAGTGGAAGCAAACAACGAGTGTCCACAGAGAAGTTGCCATTCGACTCCATTTGAAACCCATGTTAGGTAAATATAAGTTACAGAAACTTGATAAATTAACTTATGAACGAGAATTCATAAATAAACTAGAAGTAAAATACAAAGACAGTTCCATTCGTCAATGGCATAATATTTTTAAAATCGCAATTAATGCTGCCGTAGAGAGTGAAATACTTATTCGTAACCGCTTCACGAAAGTTGCTATTGTTACAGATGAATTGGAAGTAAATAATAATTACTACTCGCCTAGTCAATTGGTGGCGTTCTTGGTTGACGCAAAAAAACAAGAATCCATTACAAATTACAGCTTCCTATTGACTGTCGCCTACACAGGCATACGAAAAGGTGAGGCATTGGGACTCCAATGGAAGAACATCGATTTTGAAAACAACACAATCACAATTGAACGAACGAGGGATGGTTTAGGGGTACGTACTCCTAAAACCAAAAATTCTTATCGGACAATTTCCATTGATGAGATGGTTTTAGATCAATTAGAGTCCTATAAAAAGTGGTGTAAAAAAACACTATTTGCTTATGGGGAGAAAATAGTTGACGAAACCTTTGTCTTTATCACAGATCACGGAGCAGCACCTCTCTCAAGTATTGCACGTTCTGTAAATAGAATCCTAACAAGAACATCACTACCCAAAATAACAGTTCATGGTTTACGGCACACGCACTGTACCATATTATTAAATCGTGGGCGCAACGTGAAAGTAATAGCTGAGCGATTAGGGAATACTGCTGCAATGGTTTATGATGTATACGGACATGTTCTAAAGGAATCTGAACAGGAGTCTGTAACCTTGTTTAGTCAGAGTCTAGAAGTAAGTGGGGCTGGTTTTGGGGCTAATTAGTAAATTGACTACTCAGAAACCGCTACCTCACAAGCTTTCTTGCATCTTGGTTTTATTTCGTGCTATAATGGGAGCATTGTGAATTTAGGAGGATTTTGAATGATAGCAGTCAGTAATGTAAGTCTTCAATTCGGCGACCGCAAGCTATTTGAAGATGTGAATATACAGTTTAATCCGGGCCATTGTTATGGTCTAATTGGTGCAAACGGTGCGGGAAAATCGACATTCCTTAAAATTTTGTCAGGTGAACTAGAACCACAATCTGGAAATGTAATTATGAACAAAGACGAACGTCTTGCTATTTTGAAACAGAACCATTTCGAATACGAGGAAAGTGTCGTACTTGATACAGTCATTATGGGCCACAAACGTTTATATGACATTATGATGGAGAAAAACGCCATCTATGCAAAAGAGGAATTCTCAGATGAGGACGGCATGCGCGCAGCTGAACTTGAAGGTGAATTTGGCGACTTGAACGGTTGGGAAGCTGAATCTGAAGCAGCAATCCTTTTACAAGGACTTGGTCTCGCAGATGAATATCACCAATTGAAGATGTCTGAACTAAACGGTTCTGATAAAGTGAAAGTGCTTCTTGCACAAGCTTTGTTTGGTAAGCCTGACGTTCTTCTTCTGGATGAGCCTACAAACTCACTTGATCTGAAAGCAATCCAATGGCTCGAAGAATTCCTTATGAACTTCGAAAACACGCTTATTGTTGTTTCCCATGACCGTCACTTCTTAAACAAAGTTTGTACGCAAATTGCGGATGTCGACTTTTCTAAAATCCAGATTTATCCGGGTAACTATGATTTCTGGTACGAGTCAAGCCAACTTGCACTAAGAATGTCACAAGACCAAAATAAGAAAAAAGAAGAAAAAATTAAAGAGCTTCAAGCATTCGTTGCCCGCTTTAGTGCCAATGCTTCGAAATCTAAACAAGCTACTTCACGTAAGAAAACGTTGGAAAAAATCGAATTGGATGATATTAAACCATCTTCAAGACGTTATCCTTTCGTCAACTTCCAAATGGGCCGTGAAATTGGAAATGATGTTCTAAGTATCCAAGAAGTTAACAAAACACAGGATGGCAGAGTAATGCTTAAAGATGCTTCATTTACAATTGACAAAGAAGACAAAGTCATTCTTCTTGGAGATCCTCTTGCAAAAACAGCGCTCCTTCAACTGCTTGCCGGAGAGTCTGAGCCTGATTCAGGAGCTATCAAATGGGGAGTTACGACAACACATGCATACCTTCCTATCGATAACAGTAAATACTTCCAAGGTTCGGAAAGTTCACTTGTTGAATGGTTACGTCAATATTCACCTGACGACCAAACCGAGACATTCCTACGCGGATTCCTTGGCCGTATGCTGTTTTCAGGTGATGAAGTGAACAAGAAACCATCCGTTTTATCCGGTGGGGAAAAAGTTCGCTGTATGCTTTCAAAAATGATGCTGACAAGTTCGAACGTTCTTCTTCTGGATGAACCGATGAACCACTTGGATCTTGAATCAATTCAAGCGCTTAACAACGGACTGATTGCATTCAAAGGTGCAATGATCTTCACATCACATGACCAACAATTCATCCAGACGGTTGCGAACAGAATCATTGAAATCCATGATGATGGTACAATCTTCGATAAATTGATGAACTATGATGAGTACCTAGAGTGGAAAGAACAACAAGAAAAACAAAATAAAAAGAAATAATTTTAAGCCGTTTCCCTTGATTGGGAAACGGCTCTTTTTATTGCTAAATGATGTTGGATTTCCGATTGCAATTCCTACACTTGCGTATGATATCCGTCGAAATGGGTATAACCAATAGAAAGGAGTGTTTTCATGAGGAAAATAAATCTTTTCATTTTTCTGTTAGTAGCGGTCCTTGTCTTTTCAGGGTGTTCGAAAAAACAACCGACTGCCCTTGATAATTCGGGGTCAACCAATGGCACAATTGGTGAAGGTATCGTCAAAGAAAGCGAAAGTGAGAGCGATGGTGAAATTTCTTTAACTGATCTTTTTCTACCGGATGGTTCAAAGGCGCATTATCTAGGTGAAGGAAATGAATTTGCAGAACTTGATGTTGAAGTCGCACGACCATTTGAAAATTATGTTGTCGTCCATGAGAATAATGGCGGCTCCCTGGTTCGCCATATTTATAAAATCGAACCTGACAAAATAAGCATCTTAGACGAACAGACTGTCGAATTAGTCAAAGACTTCCCCACCCTGGCAGAACTGGATGCAATGGATCCAACTGGTGTTTATCTTAAAAAACCCATAAAAAAAGGAACAACATTTGATACGTGGACGATTGTTGAAATAGATACAACTGTCGATACACCGTATAAGAAGTTTGATCATGCTTTCGTCATCGAAATGAAGACGGATGACTTCGTCAACCGTAAGTATTTCGTTGAAGGGTTTGGTGAAGTCAAACGGGAATCTATCATGCAGACGGATGACGGTGAATTCGTTGTTACCTCCACGTTGAAGACAGTCGACAAATAGCGATGTAAAGAAGCGTCCCTCGTTAGGACGCTTCTTTACATCGCAGAATAAATTCACATCTTCCAAAAGGTACCGAAACTAACGATTACCTTTTGGAAGATGCGAATCCGTATTTATTTCCAATGTTTTTTTAGCAGAAAGCATTGGGCATCCCGTCCTTCATTAAGATAACACCATGATACAGTTGGAGATCTTCATCACAGCCTTCACAGAAATTTATTTCGTCTTCAGACCAAAAGGCAAAAAAACAGTCTTTTTTCATAGCCTCACGTTTATGCTTTTCTCGTAATTCACTAGTCAATTTTTTAAAGTGTACCTCAGCAAGTACTCTATCATCGAATGAATGGCGTGAACGGATTGTTTCTTCCCACTCCTCAAACATCCACCATGGCTCATAATCTGCTTTCATATAAATCACTTCATACATTTTCTAAACCTCCTATGTAACTCTTAGTTGAATGTCCTTCATTTTAACAAACTCCCTCCTGATGTCCAATTAATTGCTTCCCTTTTGAATTCAAATGGTAGGTGTAGATTGCATTTATCGGGTATAATTGAACTACTGACATGAAACTTTATCCGTTTTGAAACGTATACAGTATAGGGTCAAAGGAGGTATGAATATATCATGAAAGAAGTTAAACATTTTTTTATAAGACATTTTATAACAGCTCCAATCAGTTTTGGATCCTGGCTCTTCTTTGTTATGGGTGCAGGTATGAATATTTTTGCGGCTACTGGCCTTTTGGTAGCAATCTACTTTGGCGGAACGTTTACCCTGAAGCAGATTCAACTTTCATCCAACTTAAAAAAACTCGGGATGTCCCGTTCTGAATACAGTCATATAAAAGGTCAGATTACTGGTGCGAAAATGAAAATCAAACGCCTGAATGGTCTTTATGGACAAGTCAGGTCAATCCAGGCATTTAGGCAACTTCATGAAATGAATAGCCTATCTAGAAGGATTCTTGGCCTCGTCCGATCAAACCCTAAAAAGTTTTACGACGTAGAGAAGTTTTTCTATGCCCATCTTGATTCCGCAGTCGAATTGACTTCGAAATATGCGTTGCTTGTCAACCAACCATTGAAAGATAAAGAACTTCGCATCGCATTACAAAATACGCGTGAAACGCTTGGGGATGTTAACAAGCAATTGGAGCAAGACCTACGAAGCGTTTTAGCGTCTGATATCGACCAGCTCCAAATGGAAATTGACTTTGTTGATGTATCCATGAATAATAAAAAGCCGCTTCTTGAAATGAAAGGAGATCCACATAATGACCGAAAATAATCCTATAAAAACAATTGATGATTTACTTGATAGTCCTTTTGATTTTCAAGAACCCCTTCTTCCTAAGGAAATGCAAACAGAAAAGAAAGAGGCTGAAACAAGCGTTAAACTGATTGACCGTCTAACTCCTGAAGAGAGGGAGAAGGCAAAAGTCCTTGCACAACAAATTCCTGTCGGCAACTATGAAGCAATTATAACGTACGGCGCAAATGCACAAAGCGAGCTTTCAAGGTTCTCCACTCAAATGCTCGATCATGTTCAAGGCAAAGATATTGGACCTGTTGGAGATGTATTGAAAGATTTGATGGGTAAACTTTCTGAAATAGACCCTGACGATTTATCAGACAAGAAGAAGTCAGGTCTAAGCAGATTGTTTAATAAAGCAACGCGATCTGTTCAAGAAATGATGACGAAATATCAGAAACTTAGTACTCAAATCGACAGGATTGGTGTTCAACTTGAGCATTCGAAACGTGGCCTTTTAGAGGATGTTAGAATGCTTGATAATTTGTATGATCAAAATAAAACCTATTTCCAAGCGTTAAATATCTACATAGCCGCGGCTGAATTAAAACAGGATGAACTCGCCAATGAAATCATCCCTGAAATGCGCAAAAAAGCTGAGCTATCGAATGATCAAATGGCATTCCAGGAAGTGAATGACATGGCACAATTCCTTGACAGGTTGGAAAAACGCCTTTACGATTTGCAGTTATCACGACAAATCACCATTCAGAGTGCACCTCAAATCAGGATGATTCAACAGACAAACCAAACACTTGCAGAAAAAATCCAGTCATCCATTATGACATCCATTCCCCTATGGAAAAATCAGATAGCAATTGCCTTAACGTTAAACCGACAAATGAAAGCTGTAGAGTCTCAAAAACTTGTTACGAAAACGACAAATGACTTGCTGTTGAAAAACTCGGAAATGCTGAAAATCAATTCAATTGAAACAGCTAAAGAGAATGAACGCGGCATCATCGAAATTGATACGCTGAAAAAGACGCAAGAAAACTTGATTCAAACTATTGAAGAGACACTTATTATCCAAGCAGATGGTCGTGCAAAACGTAAAGCTGCTGAAATAGAAATCGGACGAATGGAAGATGAGCTGAAACAGCGCCTTCTTGCTGTTCATGAAAAAACACAAAACCGTCCTCTCTAAGGGCGGTTTTGTGTTTTCACCTTGTATATTATCTAGGAGTTTACTCGCGGTTCACGTATTTCTTATTACAATCGCGAGTAATTTTCTAAGTATCCGCAATGTCTGATCTGTGAAACTATCGACCGAGTTGGATGATGCGGTTTTATTGCCAAACATCATTGAAAAAAGTGCTTTTTGGTCAACAGTCGGTTCTTCAGTTGAAAGGAATAGATGAATGATGGAAATACCTTTTTTTTCAGTTTCCATTACCGCTTCTGCTGTATCTAGGATACCGTTCCGATCATAACCAAATGCCGATGGCTCCCCGTCTGAGAAGACTAGCAAAAACTTGTGCTTCTCCTGCCTCATCGCAAGCTGATCGGCCATCCATCTAATCGCGAATCCGTCACGGTTGTCTTCATTAGCATCAAACGACAATATCGATAAACCGTTATCCTTATTGCGATCTGTAAACGTATGCATAAGCTCAAATACATTCGGTTGCACTTCTTTTGTAGCGTTATTTGCATCCTCATAATAGGACGAAATTTCATGAAATACACCAAGTTGACGGAGTACATCATGAAACAATAGTACAGCCTGTTTTGTTTCGTCTAATTTGTCGAGCATCGAAGCTGAACCATCAACTAGTAGACCGAATACCGCATCTAGATTAACAGATGGTGCACTCTTCCTATAAAATGGTTTCGGTCGTTCATCCACAACCATCGTCGTTAATTTCGTAGACAGTCGTCCCTTCATAAGGCGCTCACGTTTTGAATCCTGTTTCAAATCGATTCGTTTCTTCATCTCCTCGACGAAGGAACGAACATACGGCTTTTGCTCTTCTCGCCAAACGGTCAATAGTTGACGATTTTCAACCTCGTCTATGACTTCTATCCGTTGTTCCTCATACACGACGTTCACATGCTCTTTTCCAAACATCTTACCCGCTTTCATCTTTCGATCGCGTTTGTCTGTCTTATCACTGGTGTCATCCGTCCAACGATCGCTGTCATTCCCCTCTGAATCACCTGAGCCCGTCTCTTCGACCTCAGCATCTTCATGGCCTGGCGTTGCATCGTTGGCATCACTCTTCCCAGAGCGTCCGTGTTCAAGTTCAAATTCAAGGTGGACGCCTGATTCACTCTCGCTTTCACGATGCCAGGATCTAAACACTTCTTCGATTGTCTCTTTTGGACCTTCCTCGCCTTCTTCGGCGTCAGACATCCCTTTATGATAATGAAATACAGTATTTTCTTCTGTAATGGAATCCCCCGCTGAATAATACTGTTTGACAAGATCCTTGTCAATTGACCTTTCTACAATCCCTGTAATTCTATCCGCAATAAATGTATTGTCCTCTGTACTTTTTGAATCGTATGCGTGTTGCAGAACGGATTGAATGAGATCATAGTCGATGGAATGAGCATCCCAGTCGATGGACGTTTCTGCAAATAAGCCTTCATGGAGAGATATGAATAACTGATTCATCATTGCATCCGCAAGTTGATTTTTCTGCATATTCGAAGACTGTGCATTGCGGTGGAGGTAAACGTAGGCTTCCCTTCTAACTTCGAATGCACTTGCGGTTCCAGGTCTTTCCTTCGTAATTACATCAATTAAACGAAACTCTTCCAACATCAATAATAATTCAGATGTGAATTTCCGGAGTGGATATAAGCTAATTGACCGGCTAAATTTAATCCATGACTTAACACTAAAATGCTTCCAATAACCTGATGTTAACAAATAGATATCAGACAGACGGCCAGCGTGGATCACTTCGTCTGTTCGGTGACGCCAAAAAACACTCATCGAGATAATACCTTCTTGAGGCCGGAATTCAAGAAGCTTTCGTTCCGTTAATTCAATGAATGGTGCATCTGCTAATGCGCGCCCTAATCGTTCATACAATAAAAGCGTCTTGGCATCGACCGTTTCATCATTAAATTGAATGAATCGATTCATCTTCACCATAGCAATCGCCTCATTTCACCCAAGTATCGACTAATTCCATGACAAGTCTACGTTCAATTGTATCATCTAGCTTTTCAGCGATGGCATACTGGACTGCACGTTTCACAGGGATATGTTCTGCAAGTGCCATAGCGTCTAGCAGACTTCTCACGGATGCTGCCTCATCGGATAATAATCCGTTCATTACCTGTTTCTTCAAATCGATACTGATATGAAGGAATGTCTCAACAAGCTGTTTTGAGGCAAATGGATACGTATCCTTCATAACTAATTCTAATTGTTCTCCAGTCAGGTACGGGACTGTGAACGATACAAAACGGTTTTTCAATGCTTCATTCATTGGAGATGTTCCAACGTATCCTTCGTTTATGGCTGAAATGACCGTAAAGTCTTCATGCGCATAAATGACTTCACCTGTAAACGGATTTGTCAGCATACGACGATGGTCCAAAACACTATGAAGGATGGGTAACGTTTCAGGTCTGGCCATGTTGATTTCATCAATATATAAAATATGTCCTTTTTTCATAGCTTGTACTACGGGACCTTCTACAAATTCAATAATAGTCTCTCCGTCTTTGCTAATTATCGTTTTGAAACCAAGCAATGCTTCAGCATCCAAATCAACCGAACAGTTTATGCTTTGCATTGGCTGATTGAAATAATGTGAAATTGTTTGGGCTAACTTCGTTTTTCCAGAACCAGAAGGCCCTTTCAATAACACTGGTTTTTTCAATACAATACTGATAAGGACGTCATCCAATAAATAGGGACTTGGGGAAACGTAACCACCTTCTTGTATTAATCGTACTGCTGCGGTATCATGCGTTTTCGTTGAACGAAGCTGCTGTTCTTTTTCTACTAGCGAGTTCATAACCTTACCTCCTTATAAAAAAGCCCGCACACCAACAAGTGGGTAGCGGGCTTTAAGTTCACGTCTAGAAAACAGTAAAATCTTGTATTGTGAATAAATTCTAACATGGAGATTTCACGTCTAGACTCCGGGCGCAAAATGCCGGATCATAATTCAGCCCAGCTGGGAAGGATTGAACTGCATCCTTCCCGGGCAAAAAACGCCGCGTCGGCCGGTCCCCGTCATGTCTGTCGCGGGCCCCCTACAGGATGTAAGGTCACGCAGCCTATTGCCACAGGACGTGGCAATGGCTGCGTACCTTTATAACGGCGCACTGTGCCTTTGTTTATTCAAAATACGTTTTATAATAGCCTCCGACTTTACCGGAATTATCGAGAATGAAAATGAATTCATCTGTTTCGTTTTTCACTTCATACTCTTTACCTGGTGTCAGAACATTGTTCACTACATACTTTTCAGCGTCTGCATGCTTACAGACGACAGTACGGATTGCAGGTGCAGTCATCCAATCTTTGAATGTCATTGTTAATCACGCCTTTTCTATGGAGTGTATAAGGAAAAATCGACCCGCTAACAATAACGGGCCGATTACCTAACTATTTTTTGTCTAGATTTCGAGCGCTTTTCTTATTAAGAACCTAGAAGTAGATCTTCCGGATTTTCAATCAATTCTTTTACCATTTTCAAGAAGCCAACTGAATCTTTACCATCGATAACACGGTGGTCATAAGAAAGAGCAACATACATCATTGGACGGATTTCAACATTGTCACCAATAGCTACTGGGCGCTTTTGGATTGTATGCATGCCAAGGATTCCTACTTGAGCACCATTCATAATTGGTGTTGACATAAGTGATCCGAAAACACCACCGTTTGTAATTGTGAATGAACCGCCTGTCATATCTGCGATTGTCAATTTGTTGTCGCGTGCTTTTTTCGCAAGTTCTACGATAGTTCCTTCGATTTCTGCGAAGTTTTTACGATCAGCATCAACTACGTTTGGTACAACTAGTCCGCCATCTGTTGATATAGCGACCCCAATATCGTAGAAGTTTTTAAGAATGATTTCATCGCCATCGATTTCTGCGTTAACATAAGGATATTTCTTAAGTGCAGCAACAACTGCTTTCGTGAAGAATGACATAAATCCTAGACGAACATCGTTTTGCTCGAAGAATTGGTCTTTCTTACGTGAACGTAGTGCCATAACGTTTGTCATGTCGATTTCATTGAATGTTGTAAGCATTGCTGTTGATTGTTTAACTTCAAGAAGTCGTTTTGCAATTGTTTGGCGACGACGTGTCATTTTCTCGCGAGTTACACGTCCGTCCTCTACTACTGCTGCTGCTTTTGGTGCGGCAGCTGCTGGTTGTGCTTTAGGTGCAGTACCGTGTGCTTCAACATCTTGAACACGAACGCGTCCCATTGGGTCAACTGGTGATACCGCTGCAAGGTCGATGCCTTTTTCACGAGCTAGTTTACGTGCTGCTGGGCTTGCGATTGTACGGTCTGATCCGCTTGCATCTTCAGTAACTGCTGGAGCAACTGGTGCTGCTTCCACTTTTTGAACTGCTTCCACTGCTGGTGCAGATGGAGCTGCAGCAGGCGCGCCTGAACCAGAACCAACGATTGCGATAACTTGGCCGACTTGGACTGTATCGCCTTCTGCTGCCAGATGTTCTTGAACAATTCCTGCTTCTTCTGAAATGATTTCAACGTTTACTTTGTCTGTTTCAAGTTCAACGATGAATTCACCTTTCTCAACGCTTTCACCTGGTTGTTTCAACCACTGTGCAACCGTTCCTTCTGTAATCGATTCTGCAAGTTCTGGTACTATGATCTCTGCCACAATAAATTCCTCCTCGAGTCTACCGTTAGTACGGTGTTAACAATCAATATTTCATATGTTGATTAAATTAAACTAAATAAGGCTTACTTCTTCAATGCCTCATCTAGGATGCGGTTTTGTTCGATCTTGTGAGATTCGCCGTCACCTTCTGATGGGCTTGAACGATGAATTCGTCCAACATAGGATACTTTCTTACCATCCGCAACTTCGCGGATATAAGAATTTGCAAAATGCCATGACCCCATATTTTTCGGTTCTTCTTGTACCCAAACAAGTTCTTCGGCGTTTGGATAACGAGAAATGATATCACTAATTTTATCAGCTGGGAACGGGTAGAGCTGTTCCACACGGACGATATGCAGATGATCGAAGCCTTTGCCATCTTTCACACGTTCAGCAAGATCAATCGCCACTTTACCACTTGCAAATAGGATTTTCTCAACTTTATCAGTATTCTTGCCTGTTCCAGGTTGTTCAAGCACCGTTTGGAAGTGGCCTTCTGTCAAATCGTTGACATCAGCACCGACAAGCGGGTGACGAAGAAGCGATTTGGGTGACACAATAACAAGTGGACGCATCGATTTATCACCAAGCATTTTTGCTTGTCTGCGAAGTATATGGAAATAGTTCGCCGCGCTAGAAAGGTTAGCGACCGTCCAGTTATTTTCCGCACAAAGTTGCAGATAACGTTCAAGTCTTGCGCTTGAGTGTTCAGGTCCTTGCCCTTCATACGCATGCGGTAATAGCAAGACGAGTCCGGATTGCTGACCCCATTTAGAATAGCTTGAAGAGACGAACTGATCGAACATTACTTGTGCCATATTCGAAAAGTCTCCATATTGCGCTTCCCAAATTGATAATACTTTTTGGTCTTCTAAGTTATAGCCAAATTCATAACCGACAATTGCAGCTTCTGTCAATGGACTGTTATATGCGACGAATGATGCTTTCGAACCGCTAATATGGTGAAGTGGAACAAGTTCGTCACCTGTTTTTTCATCGTGAAGGACTACGTGGCGGTGCGCAAATGTACCACGTTGAACGTCCTGACCTGTCATACGGATTGGATTACCGTCTTGAAGGATTGCACCGAATGCTAGTGTTTCGGCATGTGCCCAATCGATTTTCCCTTTTCCGTTGAACGGATCTTCACGGCGTTTCAGGATTTTTCCAAGCTTCCCAAATACATTGAAGTTTTCAGGATAAATGAGTAACTCTTCATTGATGCGGCGAAGATTAGCTTCGTCCGTGCCAGTTTCAAGATCTCTTGGATACCCCGCAAGTACTTCTTCAGGCGTAGCGTTTGAAATCAATGTTTTTTCTGAAGTATGTTCTTTCACTTTGTCGTATGCTGCTTGCATCGTTGCAAAAACTGAAGCGTCCAGTTTCGTTACATCTTCTTCTGTCAAGATGTTCTCAGATGCAAGTTCAGATCCGTATAGTGCACGAACTGTAGGATGCTCATGGATTGAATGGTACATAACCGGATTCGTCACAAGAGGTTCATCCATTTCATTGTGTCCATAACGACGATAGCCAAGAAGATCAATCAGAATATCCTTGCTGAACTTTTGACGGTATTCGAATGCGAATGATGCAGCTGCGATAACTGATTCAGGGCTATCCGCATTGACGTGTAATACTGGAACTTCATAGCCTTTTGCAGGGTCTGAAGAATAATGTGTTGATCTAGAATCGTAATATTCAGTTGTGAATCCAATCATGTTATTCGCGATGACATGAATAGAACCACCTGTCTTGAATCCACGAACACGGCTATAGTTGAATGATTCTGGCACAATTCCTTGTCCTGGGAATGCTGCATCCCCGTGGATAAGTACTGCGTAAGCAGCATCTGTTTCTAGTACAGGAATACCCGGGTTATCCGTATTTTCCTGTGCAGCCCTTGTTTGTCCTGTAACAACAGGATTGACGACTTCCAAATGGGATGGGTTATACGCAAGGAAACGCTGCATGCCCGATTGCCCCTTGTATAAGGCACCCATATGGTATTTCACATCGCCGAACCAACCGCGTGTAGTTTCAAGTGAACCATCTGTTGGAAGGAATGGTTCTTCAGGAACACCCGCAAATTGTGCAAACATTGTTTCGTAAGGTTTATTTAAAATATGTGTAAGTACGTTTAGGCGACCACGGTGGGCCATCCCAATCAATACTTTTTTCATTTTTTGTTCTTCAGAAAGACGAACAAGTTCGTCAAGGAAGACAACTAATGTATCAAGACCTTCAATAGAGAACCGTTTCGCTCCGACGAAAGTCCGGTGGATGAATTTTTCAAACCCTTCAATTTTCGTCAATCGTTCGAGAAGTTCTTTTTTCTCATCTACAGATAGTGTAGCGGAAACATTCCCGTTTTCGATTTTAGATTGAATCCAGTTTCTTTCTTCTTCGTCAATAACATGATCGAACTCATAGGCGATTTTACCTGTATATAATGACTTCAAATAATTCACTGCTTCAAGCCCATCTTCTACACTTGCAGGAACATTTTTAAAGAAAAGAGATGCTGGCATTGCTTGTAAATCACTTTCTGTAAGTCCATAAGTGGAAAGTTCAAGACGTGTTGAATCTTTTGGACGATCGCTAAGCGGATAGATATCTGCTGCAAGATGTCCGTATGTACGGATGGCTGTTTGCAACTGATAGGCGGAGAATACTTTACCGAAATCGCCAGGAGCTACTGCCCCGACCGCTTTGTCTTGCTCTGTGTTGCTCATTGTAGGCGCACCAAAACGGCTGAACATCTCGGCAAGTTCAGCATCTATAGATTCAGGTGACGTTTTAAACAGTTCGTACATTTCCATTATATACCCAAGGTTCGGACCCGAAAAAGCAGCATAGGGGGAACGATGAGCGTCAGCATTGTTCGACATGTAAAATGACCTCCACATTTGCCAAAAGGCATATTGTGTTTATATTTTTTTATCCTCGTTAATTTTAACACGCAAACACTTTAACTTAAAGGGTTTAGCGTTAACTCTTTAACTTTATTACCGTCAACAAGAATACACTGGATTCTCATTACTTGCAACCATTCATTAACCCACCGAAAAACTGAGAATAGTCTCTTCCAGCTATTTTCGGTGTGACAGGATCATTTCAACCATTTCTTCCGGTATTTTGGGTGTTGCTACTTTCTTCATATTCCCGATCAAACTGTCTTTCTCATCTACAAAAGATGCGAATTCTTCGGATAGTGGGCGTAGCTCCACATCTTCCTCTTTCAATACATGTGCGAGTCCGAGCGATTTAAAATGATTGGCATTCAAAATCTGATCCCCTCTGCTTTTTGCAGCAGAAAGTGGAATAAGCAGCATCGGTTTACGTAATGCCAGTAATTCAAAGATTGCATTTGACCCAGCTCTAGAAACCGCAAAATCAGACGCCGCTAATAAATGTGGTAACCCTTCTGTTACGTATTCAAATTGTGTATAGCCGGGTGTACCTTCAAGCGTTTCATCTAGATTCCCTTTCCCGCAAAGATGAATAATATCGAAATCATGCAAAATGGCAGGTAAATCTTTTCGAACAGCATCGTTGAGTATTGAGGAACCCTGACTTCCGCCCATTATAATTTGGACAGGTTTCTCACCTGACAGGCCGGCAATGCGCAAGCCTTCTTCCCGAGTGCCATTGAACAACTCGGGTCTGATGATTGCACCGGAGCAAGTCGCTTTGCCAGCGGGTACATAATTTAGGGTTTGTTCGAACACTGTAAAAATATGATTTGAAAAAGGTAAAGCCATTTTGTTCGCAAGTCCTGGCGTTACGTCAGATTCGTGAATGACAACAGGTACTTTCGCCATTTTCGCCGCCAAGACGACAGGCACTGATACGAAACCGCCTTTGGAGAAAATTATTTCTGGTTTGACTTTCCTAATAACCGCTAACGCTTGTAGAACCCCCGCACCAACACGGAACGGATCTGTAAAGTTTTTCATAGAGAAATAGCGCCGCAGTTTACCACTTTGAATGGGATGATAGACAACTTCAGGATAACCATCGCCAATCAGTTCTTTTTCAATCCCTCGATGCGACCCAATGTAATGAATTTCATACCCTTTTTCGCTAAACACAGGGATAAGCGCTTCATTCACGGACACGTGTCCTGCCGTGCCGCCCCCTGTCAATAATATAACCGGCCGTTTCATGGGCCATTCACCTCTTCTATATTAAGAAATATATTGTAACTTAACTTTACCTCATTGCCATTATAGCAAAGGAGTCATGATATAATGATGTTTAATTGAAGAATAAAGGGTGATTTATTTGGAAACTGCAGTTCCACTGAAGAAAAAGCCGTTCAGATTGGCAACAATCGTCTTGCCAATCCTCGTTACACAAGTCGCTCTGTATATGATGACGTTCTTCGATATTCTTATGACAGGGCGATATGATACATACCATCTTGCCGGAGTTACTATTGGATCTTCTTTCTGGGTACCCGTTTATACAGGGCTTGCTGGAATTTTAATGGGGCTTACACCGATCATCGCTCAATACATCGGAGCACGCCTCCACGCGGAAGTCCGACCTTCCGTTCAACAAGGCCTTTACGTATCGGTCGCACTGGCTGCAATCGTCTTTGCCATTATTCTATTCGCAGTTGCACCTATACTAGAAGCAATGCCGCTCGAGGCTGAAGTACGCATTGTAGCAGCGGACTATTTGACAGGAATGAGTTTCGGCCTATTTCCCCTCTTTGCCTACACAGTGCTACGCTCATTTTTTGATGCGCTTGGAGCGACACGCGTTTCGATGTTCATCATTTTATTATCTGCCCCTATTAACATCTTCATAAACTATTTGCTTATTTACGGGAATTGGGGCTTTCCTGAACTTGGCGGAGCTGGGGCCGGATATGCATCCGGTATAACGTATTGGCTCGTATTCTTCATTGCTTGTTCTGTCGCGTGGAAGCATAAGCCCTTTAAGGAATACGCACTTTTCAAAGGATGGGAAAAGATTTCATTTAAAAAATGGAAAGTGATTTTATTCATTGGTGTGCCAATCGGGATTTCAATTTTTGTAGAGACAAGTATCTTTTCCGCCGTCACACTGATGATGAGTAACTATTCAACGGCTGTAATTTCCGCACACCAGATTGCGCTTAACTTCACTTCGTTGTTGTATATGTTGCCGCTAAGCATTTCGATGGGGGCGACAATACTTGTCGGTCAGGCCGTCGGTGCAGGACAGATGCGCGATGCTAAACAGTACAGTTATCTTGGTGTCGGGCTTGCCGTTGCGTTTAGCTTTGTGTCAATTGCTATTCTTCTCGTTTTCAGGGCGCCAATTGCTTCGCTTTATACAACAGACGGACAGATTATCGGATTGGCAACTCAGTTCTTCATCTACGCTGCACTGTTCCAATTATCTGATGCAATTCAGGCTCCGGTCCAAGGCGCCTTACGAGGCTATAAGGACGTCAATATGACATTCGTCATGGCGATTGTCTCCTATTGGGTCCTTGGTTTACCCATTGGTTATATGATGGCAACGTTTACTGAACTCGGACCATATGGCTACTGGGTTGGCCTTATTGCTGGATTGACAGTTGGCGCGATTACACTGACTGTACGGTTAATCTATATTCAGAAAAAGAAATTTATATAAACACTAAAACCCGTAATGCATTATGCATTGCGGGTTTTCACTAATTTAATATACCGGTTCTTAAAATCTCAGTTTTCACCTTGACGCTAATGGGCAGTTCGGAAAATGTGTCATTCCAATCCCCTTTTTCCCAAAGTGCGGGATGGAATGCACGGACTGGTCGTCCGAACCCTATAGCATCACTTTTAGCTGCCTGTAGTTTTTTAATCACTTTAGTAAAATCCTTTGTTAATTCCTTTGATAAGAAATCCTCAACTTCCTTTATTGTTTTCTTTTCATCTAGACTGTCATGCGGAAATTCCTCAACAGAAATTTTTAATTCATAGGTCGCATCGATCTTGTTATCTGAAATTTCCCAGTCCTTATTAATTCTTATCACCTCAACTGTAAGTGGACTCTCTGCCTTACCACTTTTCCACATATAAGAAAGCCGTGTATATTTGCCCTGTTTATTTCTTAACAAATTGAAAAGGACCGATTCCTCTTTATCTAAATTTTCTCCAGTATATTCCCTTTTATTAAACAACGCAGTACCGGCAATTTCGGGTATACCGCTTTCTTTCCCAATTTTAATATAGGGAAGTGCCAGAGATATATCTTTTTCAAAAAGTAGTCTACATACTTGTTGAATATCCACTTTAGGGACCAATGTATATCGGACCGCAGTATCAATCAGCTCTGAGTAATACATTGAAATATCATTCCCTAGATTCTCGTGCTGTTCAAAATAGGGAGCCAGTTCCCCTTCGACAATTGCCAAATGAGCGCTAAGTCGATTGCGTGGAGCTCTGTATAACGCATCGATATACTTATATAAGTCAGATTTAGCTGATTCCTCCGTTATAAGCAACACTTGAAGTTCAGCTATATCGAGCCCTTCCGTCGTATTCGTGTCGTTTTTCGCGTCAAGAACAGTGGCACCACTTCCTGTGATTGTTGTATAACTTATAGACCCATCTTCAAATATCGGAAACGCAAATTGAGCCTTGATCTTGCCCGGCTGGCCTTCAACTCCAAAAAGAGACACATTGGTTACATCCTTATAATGTTTTTCATCCCAGCAGCCGCTTAAAAACAATGAACAGACCAATAGGATTAGTAATCTCTTCATTTCCTTTTCCTCCTGTTCACGAGTATGACTATAGTTGGAACAACAATTATGAAAAACAAATGGAAATAGACGAGTGAATTTTGAATCATATCAACACGTTCTTTCGAATTTAAGAACAGCGGTAATATGACGAGCAGGATATGAAAAATAATCGTATTTCTTTTCCGGTGACCTTTCGCATGCAGCTGATGCACGTACATTGTAGTAAAGGCAAAAAGGGATATCGTGATGATACTCCACATCATCCACATATAAATGAAAAATAAATCAAGCCGTTCTACAAACGAGAAAGTTTGCGATTTCAAAATATACATGATTGGCTCAGGAATCCTTTCTATTTCCTTTAGCGGGAAATAGAGAAGGGTGATCAAGACCGTACTGAAAAAAAAGAACATCCATAGCATTTGATATATGAACAGTGGTAAGCCTTTAATTTTTTGTGTGCTATCTACATGCTTCCTAAAAAATAAAAACAGTTCAATACCAATGAATGTAAACTGCGAAGCGAGAATCCCTTTTAACAAATCTGAACCGTCTATCTTAGCTACAGGGAATAAATTCGTCCATACGAATTCAGGCCATGCGAGTAACAAGACAAAGTAAAAGATCGGTATCAGTGGGACGAGAATGACTGTTAGATTAATGACGGTTTCGGAACGACTTAAGTTTGCATACAACGATACGCCTACCATGATTGAAATGACGACGATCTGGGGCGTTTCAGGGAATGCCCATACCGCGAGCGTATAATCAATATAAGCAATGAAGGAGACGATAATAAGGAGCCAATAGCCTTTATATAGCCAAGATACAATCGGACCTGGCGTGAAGAATTTATAATTCCTTTCATATAACAGCAATAAAACATAATGAAAAATGCCTACTCCGATGAAAATAATCCATGCATCACGCCCTGTTACATTGATGAATGGCGTTTGAAAGGATAGAAAAACAGTGCCTGTTTGTATAACAAACAGAAATAAAAAAAACTGGATTCTTGACAATTTAAACGTCAACGGCCACCACCTTCTTTATTTGCACCATGCGTAAACGTTTTCTGTTGTTTTTTAAGACGAACATATGGTGACCTGAAGAAAGCATCTTTAAATTTCGACGGATCAAAAGGAACGATAGGCGTAAAATAGGGCTGTTTCAATGATGATACATTCATCAGATGGATGAAAAGCACAAGTGTACCAATTGCTATGCCGAAGAAGCCAAACAGCGAAGCGGCAAGCATAAATGGAAAACGAATAATTCGGATTGTCATATTCATTTCCCAAGAGGGAATGACAAAACTCGAAATGGCTGTCATCGCCACGACGATTACCATGAAATTCGATACGAGACCGGCATCAACAATTGCATTACCAATAACCAGACCACCGACAATCCCTATCGTTTGCCCAATTGGGGTGGGGAGACGGATAGCTGACTCCCGAATGAGCTCGATAAACAATTCTAAAATGAGCGCTTCATAAATAGGTCGATACGGAATTGCATTCACCGCCAGCTTCACTTGTTTACCTAATTCCAGTGGAATGATTTCAGAATGAAAACCGATGACAGCTATATAAAATGCAGGTAAAAAAATAGCCGTCACAAAACTTAATATGCGGAGAATCCGATAAAATGAACCCACTAGAACACGTGCATTATAATCATCTGGAGACTCATAAAAGGAAAAAAAATTGACCGGTGCTATCAGTGCGGTTGGAGAATTGTTCGAAAAAATCGCTATTTTCCCTTCCAGCAAATTTGCAACAACACGATCAGGTCGTTCCGTATTGAGAAATTGTGGAAACGGCGACCAAACGGAATCTTCTAAGTAATCCTCTATTTGACCTGTACTAATAACTTTATTCGACTTAATGTTCTCCAATCGTCTTTTCACATCGGCAACGACATTTTCATCCGCTATTGAGTCAATATATATATAATTAACAAGGGTTTGAGTATCATTCCCGATCCTCAGTGAATGGACGACGAGATCTGGAATCGCAAGCCGTTTGCGAATCAAGGACATATTTGCATCAAATCCCTCGACGAACCCTTCGTGCGGACCGCGGATAACATGTTCGTTTTCCGGTTCGTTAGGGCTGCGAACAGTAAACTTCGGCATCATGATTTGCAATAACAAATTTGTTTCAGGAAAAATAACGGCTACGAAACCTGAACTAATACTATGGGTAAGCATAGAAACGGAAAAAGCATGAACAGACGAGATTGCAGTTTTTCCCCAATCGGCAAGTCCGTCCGCTGCCCTTTTCCTGATTAGTTCAAGCTGTCGGTTCACTTCTGCCCCTTCAGTCATTGTAGTGAAATAACAAATGACAGCTGGACCATTCTGCCACTCCATTTCTTCAACATATAAATCGGAAGAATTATGAAATACCTTTTTTATGTATAAAATCAAACTGTCAGTCGATACAATGTCCCCCATCATGCTCACCTCCTAAGAAGAGTTTGAGCATGCCAGAAAACTTTTAAACATTTACTTGGAGAAATCCGTTTATAGGTACGACAGTTTAAGACAGTATGTACACGAAAATATAGTAGGAAAAAAGCTATCCTCCAAACCGAATTAGTATCAGTTTGGAGGATAGCTTTTAACTTTTCTTATTTTTGAATGAACTGTTGTGTCCAGTAGTTGCCGTTTTTGTCATAGCCAATGCCGATGTGTGTGAATCCAGGCGTTAAGATATTTTGTCTATGTCCTGGCGATTCCATCCATCCTTTTACAACTTCTTCAGCCGTACGTTGCCCCATAGCAATATTTTCCGCTGCCGATTTATACGTTATACCATTAGACTTCATTTGATCAAACGGTGAGCCGTATGTCGGGCTAGTATGTGAAAAGTATCCTTTTGAAGCCATATCTGTTGATTTTTGTCGTGCAGAGTTCATCAACTTCGCATCTGTTTGTAACGGTTGAAGACCAGCTTTTTGTCTTTCAACATTTGTAAGGTCAAGTACTGCTTTTTCAATCGCAGAAACAGATGCATCTGATGCTGTTTCAACAGGTTTAACTGGTGCTACTTCAGCAGGTTTTTCCGGTGCTGGCTTAACCGGTGTAGTTGCTTCCGGTGTTGGTACTGGATTAGTCGTAGCTGGTTTTTCTACCGGCTTGACTGTAACTGGCTTATTCACCGGCTTCTTGATTGGCTTGACTGTAACTGGCTTATTTACCTGTTTGTCAACAACCACTGTATTTTTTGTATAAGACTTCGCTAAACTGTAAAGTTGCTCAAAATTAATATTTTTTTCAAGCAATACCTTGTACATATCGGGTTGTTTGTCCCCCCCTATGTAACTTTGAATGTACTGTTGTGCTTTTTGCACCTGTACATTGTTGTCCAATTGTGAAGCTTCTACATTATTGTTGTTCGGCAGTAAGAGCGCCGAACCGAGCATGAGTACTGCAATCGATTTTTTCATCTCATTACTCCTCCCTTCGCAATCTATCATAACGCGTGGGAGATTTAGAATATCGGGTTTCTTTTCCAGTTCACCCAGTTCTTAAATAAATACCCTAGCAAAGGACCTCATATTCTATGGAAATGGATAAGTCTGGTCAACTATCTTTAATTTTCATCTAAAAAGGGGTTGACGGCCTTATAATTCAACGTTTCGATCCCTTCCCCGATGATTACAATACGGGCTTCCATCTTGACATATTCGGGGAGCCAGTTGACCATCCCATACGCATATTGAAATAAAAACGGATTTTTATAACCGCTAATAGGTACATAACCTTTCATCCGATAAACTGTATCAGGAAGGGATTTCACCCAATTCTCGAAATCTTCTTTCGTAACACTCTCAGTGAATGTAAGGAGTTTTGAAGAAAGCGGTAAGCCTTTTCCTGATATGATTTGCTTATCAGTCCCTTTTTTCGATGAACTTAAGGTTTTCTCAATGAAGGAGAATGCAACTTTTGCGCCCACCGTTTGTATAATTGGAGCAGATTCATTGAAACTCGATAGTTCAAATGTTACTTTCGCTACTTCCTCTTCAGTTAGAAGATCGACTTTATTCGCCAGTAGTAAATGAGCATGCCGAATTTGCTCCATGAATAAAGCGCGTACTTGCGGAGATAGCTTATCGCGTTCCAGCCAACGCTTCGAATCGGCAACCGTGACAATTCCTTTTATGTTAAGACGGTCTGCGAATAAAGGTGAGTAAATAGCGTCGAGTGCTTCCACTGGGTGTGCAGCACCCGTTGTTTCTATTAAGATGACATCGATATCATCGTTTTCTTCAAGCAGTCCCTGAAGCTGTGCCTCTGTTTTCTCTGAACCTGTACAACAGATACATCCATCTAGCAGTTCTTTAAGCGGAACTTCAGCTCCCCCTTCTACAGTATTTGAATCGAAAGGCAATGCTCCAAATTCATTCATTAATACAGCCGGTTTTTTTCCTTGTTCTTTCAATTGTGCAATTGTATGAAGTAACAGTGACGTTTTACCGCTTCCTAGAAAACCACTAAATAAGTAAACATCAATCATATGTACGCCTCTTTTCATTTTATTAGAAAAAGTCATAGCATCCTATCGGATTAGAACACGATGGACTAGATGGGTTGAAATAAAGAATTCCCTAGAATCCGCTTCAGCGCGAGGGGGTGTCTCTCGCCCTAAAACTAGCTAGATTAGCGCTATCTTAGGGCTGGGCTCCCCATGAAACACCCTTCGTTCAGCTTGTATAGACATTTAAAAAAGCGTCCGGCCGGATTAGGACTGGACGCTTTTTAGTTATTTCCCTACTTTTTCAAGCAGAACTTCTTTTGCTTTCATCAGCTGTGGATCGTCTTCTTGAATTTTCGTCCGAAGTTTTTCCATCAGACCGTAAGTTGTTTCTCCTAAGAGAATACCGTTCGTGTCCAGCGCTAAATCTTTTTGCAACTTTTTGACAGCCTGAGTTGTTTTTTCATCAAACATGCCATCAATTTCACCTGGTTCATACCCAACGGCTTTAAGCATTTCTTCCGCTGATTTAATGGAAGGTGAAAGCATGCCCACTTTCATTTCTATTGTTGGATCAAGAAACGGAAGCATTGCATAAGATGGATACGGCACTTCAATATCGGGCTTAATTCCTTCTTTATGAACCCAATTGCCATCAGGCGTCAGCCATTTTGCTGTAGTTAATTTTAAATTCGAGCCGTCAGGAAGATTTTTAGGTGATTGAACTGTTCCTTTACCGAATGTTTTCACACCAATAAGTGGCACATTGGCAGATTCTTTTAACGCACCTGCCAGTATTTCTGATGCCGAGGCACTACCGTCATCGATGACGAGCGTTACCGGAACTCCTATTTTTCTTTTTCCAGAGGCTGTAAAAATTTCTGGTTGTATACCTTTTTCTTTATACTGGAAAATGTTCTTTCCATTTTCCAAAAACAGATCGGATATTTTGATGGCTATGTCGAGTCTACCGCCTGGATTTTGGCGTACATCGACAACTAACCCTTTCATTCCTTTAGCTTCCATCTCATCAAGGGCAACAAGCAACTCATCGTATGTTCCTTCCGAGAAGCTTGTGAGGTGAATATGTGCAATTCCATCGTCAAGCATTTCAGCATAGACTGTTTCAATCGGTATAACGTCACGTTTGATTTTTACGTCTACTGGCTCAACTGCTTCTCCACGTTTAATGCTTAAAGTGACAGTTGTCCCTTTTTCTCCTCTAATTAGAAGAACCGCTTCTGATGATGACATTCCCTGTATACTTTCACCATCGACCGCAATGATAGTATCGTTCGGTAATATCCCTGCGCGTTCTGCGGGTGAATTTTTGATTGGAGAAACAACGTTGATGTATCCGTTTTTCTCTTGAATTTCAGCACCAATTCCTTCGAAACTTGACGAAATACTCTCGTTTAATTGTCGAGCTTCCTTCTGATTTAAATAATCGGAATACGGATCTCCTAGTGCATCAATCATCCCATTGATGGCACCATCGATGACAGCTGTTTCATCGATATCTTCGAAGTAATTCCCTTTCATTTCATCATAGGCATTATATAACTTTTCAAATTCTTTTCGGTCCTTTAGCGATTGCTTTTGTGGACTCACAACTTCGACAACTTTATCATCACCTGTTGTTAACACGAAAAACGTTATGGCGGCAGTGGCCAGTACAAGTCCGAATACAAGCATGACAAAAGAGAACGGTTTTAATTTTATATATCGGTTTGCCGGCGGTTGACTATTTGGTTCAATTTCTTGTCCGTGGCCATTATTCTCTTCCATCCCATTCCCCACTCTCTACTATTAATACAAAATTCAATTCAATCTTATCCAGCAGTAATGGCTTAGTGGCCCAACATCCTATGGACCTCCGAGCGGCTAACGCCTGGAGCTAGATACTATTCTAAGTCAAAAAAACGTATACTTTCTTACCTGCTAAAAAAGGACCGCTGTATAGTGGGCGGTCCTACTTCACGCTTATTCCTGAATTGCTGCTTCGAGCGCCACTTCAATCATGTCGTTGAATGTTGTTTGGCGCTCTTCTGATGATGTCGCCTCACCTGTTAAGAGGTGATCGCTCACAGTAAGAATTGCCAGTGCTTGGCGGCCAAATTTCGCAGCAAGTGTATACAAAGCTGCAGCTTCCATTTCAACAGCTAGGACGCCATACTGAGCCCATTTTTCATGTTGTGCATATTCATTATAGAAAACATCTTCTGTAAATACATTTCCGACCTTCAAATCAAGCCCCTTTTTAAGCCCAGCATTATACGATTTCAAAAGAAGATCGAAGTTTGCAGTCGGTGCATAGCTGATACCATTGAATATGATTTCGTTCATTTTAGAATCGGTCGAAGCACTTTGTGCGAGAATAACGTCACGTACATGAACGTCTTTCTGAATCGCACCACAAGTTCCGACACGGATTAGTTTTTGCACGTCGTATTCTTGCATCAATTCCGTTACATAAATAGAAATGGATGGAACACCCATACCTGTCCCTTGAACAGAAATTCGTTTTCCTTTGTATGTTCCCGTATAGCCGAACATATTCCGGACTTCGTTATATAGTGTTACATCTTCCAGAAATGTTTCGGCAATGTATTTTGCACGAAGCGGGTCGCCTGGAAGTAAAATCGTATCCGCGATGTCACCTTTTTTTGCATTGATATGTATACTCATACTAAATAGCCTCGCTTTCAAATTTTCTTTTTTAATCATACATTCAACTAATCCATTATGCAAAGAAGATGCAGGTGCAACTTATAAAAATCTCTCTTCATATAATAGAAACAATTCATCGAAAACGACGGATGGCATTTTAGCATCCGCCTTTTCTTCGATATATCGCGATAATGGGTCAAAAGATTTTTCTTCTTTTGGAAAACTCGAATCCTTAAACATATATTCCGCAAACGTTGATTTTAAATCATCCATCGCCCCACCACGGAAGGATAGGGCGAATCGATAAAAGGACCGATCCATCCGTTCATCTCCCTTCTCAGCTTCAATCAATTAAAATAGTTTCGAGTACTCTCCGAAGCCTTCTTTTTCAAGGTTGTCAATGGATACAAAGCGGAGTGCAGCTGAATTGATGCAATAACGCAATCCGTCTTCACCCGGTCCATCCGGAAATACATGACCGAGATGTGAATCCGCGGTTTTACTGCGCACTTCTACTCGTTTCATGCCGTGGGTTATGTCTGTTTTTTCTATTACTTCCATTGATTCAATCGGTTTCGTAAAGCTTGGCCATCCACAACCAGCATCATATTTATCTTTTGAACTAAAAAGTGGTTTTCCTGAAACGATATCGACATAAATCCCATCTTCATAATGGCTGTCGAATTCATTTCGAAACGGTGGTTCAGTCCCATTTTCCTGTGTGACGTGGTACTGTATTTCGGTTAATTTCTTCTTCAATTCTTCTGTCATGTTTCTTCACCCCAGTTGTCAGATTTGAATCGTTCACGGCCAGAGCCAGTTGCATATCTATTATAATGTGTCGGGTTTTTCATGTAATAATCTTGATGTCCTTCTTCAGCCGCGTAAAATGGCTTCGCAGGTATAATATCCGTTGCGATGGGTTTGTCAAACTTCCCAGAAGCATCTAGTTCAGCCTTTGTTTGCTCAGCGAGTTGTAGTTGTTCAGGTGTATGATAAAAAATGGCTGTCTGATAGGATTCACCCCGGTCAAAAAACTGGCCACCCGAATCAGTTGGGTCAATCTGTCTCCAAAAGATGTCAATCAGTTCGCGATAAGAAATAACTTCATCTTCAAAAGTAATTTGAATTGCTTCACGATGACCGGTCGCATTCGTACAAACCAGTTCATAAGACGGATTTTCGACATCGCCGCCCGTATAGCCAGAAATGACTGAATGGACACCTTCATATCGGTCAAACGGTTTCACCATACACCAAAAACAACCTCCTGCAAATGTGGCCAATGCTTTCGCCATTGTAAAACCTCCCTATTCTTTTGGAATTATAATTTCCAAGATAATCTCATCATCCGCCAAGTTAAATGTTTTTGCTTTTACTTGTAAATCACCTGATAACGGGATTGCAGAGAGATCGATGAACAGTTCTTCCTCCTTAGGACGAACAATCATCCAAGGGGGAAGCTTCACAGAATCCCTTAGTACTTTTAAAACAGTCGCAGGCGGGATGTTCAATTGTCCGATTTCCATCGACGATTGTTTTAATATTAGATTACCGTCTTCTCTAACAATTGGGTCAAAATGCATAATAACCGGCAATGTATAGGAAAACACCGTCATTTCTGAAAACAAGACCACATCATCTTCAACTTTCATCGTAACCGGAAGCGGCTCACCTTTTACTGCTTTTCGTATAAATGTGTTTGCAATACCTTCAAAATCTTCTTTTGTCGCCCTCACTGTTAAAACATGGTCCGCTTGATTCGAAACTTTCATTTCAGGAAGCGGAACCGACTCGGCGGAAGATCCAATAAGTACTATAACAGCTGCAAATGCTGCCGCAATAAGTCCTGCAAGTACAAAAAAACTAATTTTCCATCGATTCATGCGATCAGCTCCTACATTTCCAATTCCCCGTCCGATAGTTTTTGCAAGCCACATTCTTTCAGCTTTTCAAGGTAACGTTCCGCCATTGAGTCATAGCCCTTTGCATTCGGATGAAAGAAATCGGTGTGGTACACCATGTCTGTATTTGAATCAAACAAGTCCACAACTGGTACAAAGCATGACCTTCCGTCCATCATGGCACGAACTTCAATCGCTTCATTCCAGTCAGCAATAATATCTTCAAATTCATTTGTTTCATCCGTCACAATTGAAAACGGATTATAAAGACCTGCTACAATAATGATCGCATCGCCATTCAAGTCTCGGATAATACTAAATAATTCATCGAGCCTGTTTTCAAACTTACCGAGTTCAACGTAAAATGGTTCCGTCTGCAAATTGAATAGATTGGACTTAACGACTTTCATAATATCATTTCCGCCAATTGTCAAAAAGATTAAATCTGCCGTTTTCACAGAAGATTGAACTTCAGGGTCTACCAGTTTGTCGATGAGCTGGTCACTTCTTCGACCCCGCTTTGCCAAATTGGCCGCATCGACATCCTTAACCCCTTTCCATTCATCCATCTTGTTAGTTACTCGGCCAAAATAACCTTCTTTTTTCAGCTCATCCCCGACACCCTGGGTCAGTGAATCACCTAAACCAATCACATGGATATTTTTAGGAATGAAGTACCCTGGGATTGCCCACTCAGTAAATGCAATCTCTTGTCGATCAGAAAAAGCACCTGTTTTTTCGATTAGCGTTTGTTGACAGCCGGACAAAAATAATGAGAAGGCGACCACAATCAGAAATACTCTTCTCATACGTAGAGTTCCCCTTTTCTTCAATAAAGAATCATTTATTAATCTGCGTAATACATAAAACCTATCGCTCCCTCACCAGTATGCGTACTGATGATTGGAGCAGTAAATGTAAGTTTCACATCTTTTATGCCCGAGTCTTGTATCATTTTCTTCAATGGTTCACCCATTTTCAAACCATTGGCGTGTGAAATGCCGACTCCTCGAATAATCTTGCCAGCAGTCTCTTCTTTGAAAACTTTGAATAGATGGGCTACAACTTGTTTGTGACTGCGTGCTTTTGCGACGGGTGTATAGACGCCATCCTGCAAAGTCGCAATCGGTTTTATATTCAACAAGGAACCAATCATTGCTTTCCCTTTTCCGATACGGCCGCCTTTCACCAGATTATCAAGTGAATCGACAACAACGAAAAGCGTTGTATTATTACGGATTGAGTTCAACCGTTCAACGATCTCAGTAACTGACTTTCCTTGCTCGGCCAATTTCGCCGCTTCCATTACCTGAAACATCAACGCATGTGAGATGAACATCGAATCAATGACAGTAACTTTGGAATCCGTCATTTCAGCGGCTGCCTGTGCAGATTTCACAGTACCACTCATGCCACCAGTCATATGTATGGAGATGATTTCACTGCCATCCTCACCCAGCTTGTCATATAACTCCTTGAAAACACCTGCTGCCGGTTGGGAGCTTTTAGGCAATTCCTCAGAATTTCTCATCATAGTTAGAAATTCTTCGGGTTGTATATCTACACCATCGATATACGTTTTGCCATCAATTTGGATGGTTAGTGGAACAACATGTAGGCCATATTTTAGAATGTCCTCTTCTTTTAAATCGGCAGTTGAATCCGTGACGATATGGACTTTTTTCATAATGCGCACTCCCCTCGATTAGTAGCAGTTCTCAATAAATTTTAGTATAGTAAAAGGTAAGGAGGTTAAAATCATGACTGTTGCATTTGATTTTAAAAATGGACGAGAAGAGTTGTGGAATGCGATCACACACGGTATCGCACTACTTCTCAGTATACCCGCCCTTGTGTTTTTAGTACTTGACGCTGTTCGGCATGGCACAGCGATGCATGTGGTCAGCTACACCATTTTCGGTTTTTCTATGCTTCTCTTATTCCTTATGAGCACACTGTTGCATAGCATGCCAATAAAATTCAAACACTTGTTTTCCATACTGGATCACTCAGCCATCTATATTCTGATTGCAGGAACCTATACGCCGTTTCTCCTTGTCACTGTAAAAGGAGTACTAGGCTGGACACTGCTCAGTATCGTCTGGGGTCTGGCCATTGCAGGTATTCTATTCAAAGTTTTTTTCATTCATCGTTTTGAATTTGTTTCGCTTATCTTTTACATTGTTATGGGCTGGCTTATACTAATAGCCATCAAACCATTATACACCCATTTAACACTCGCTGGATTCGCGCTACTCGTTATAGGCGGTCTATTGTATACGTTTGGTTCGATTTTCTATGCGTGGAGAAAGATCCCGTACAACCATGCAATTTGGCATGTGTTTGTTATTGCGGGCAGTGCCTCAATGTATTTCTGCGTCCTCTTATATACATGAGGACGTTTTTTATTTGTCTTGACTCCAGTGCAAAACCTCTAGTCGCATCCGCTTTAGTTATTCCTTTTCGTACATGAGAAATGAATACGGAATTTCATCTTCTGTACTGTGTTCTTGCGAAGACGATATGAGCTTCCATTCAGGGCCATATGAAGGAAAAAAAGTATCCCCTTCGTATTGTTTTTGAATATACGTAATGTAGAGGCGATCCGCTATTACTAGTGCCGCATGGAATATTTCCGCACCACCGATAATCATCACTTCATCTGCATACTCTTCTGCTCTTGCAATCGCATCATTTAGATTGTGTACGACAACAGCACCCTCAGCTGTATATGCTTCATTTCGTGTAACGATAATGCTAAGCCGCCCAGGTAAAGGTCTACCGATTGACTCAAACGTTTTACGTCCCATTACCATCGCTTTTCCCATAGACACCTTTTTAAAGTAAGCAAGGTCCTCTGGAATATGCCAAGGCAAATCGTTGTTCATACCAATGACCCGGTTCGGATCATGGGCTACAAGTAGTGAAATCATGGAAATCCACCTTTCTTTAGACAGCAATTGGTGCTTTGATTTTTGGATGTGGTTCATAATTTTCAAGTTCGATGTCTTGCGTTTCTAATTCAAAAATCGATTTGCCTTCAATATTCAATTTTAATGTCGGAAGAGTTCGCGGTTCCCGAGTCAATTGCTCATTCACTTGATTGACATGATTCGCGTAAATATGAGCATCCCCCAATGTATGGACGAATTCGCCAACACCAAGTTCGCATTCATGTGCAATCAAATGAACCAGAAGTGCATAGGATGCAATATTAAATGGTACGCCAAGGAAGATGTCCGCACTTCGCTGGTAAAGCTGGCATGATAGCTTTCCATCTGCTACATAAAATTGGAACAACGCATGACACGGTGGCAAAGCCATATCTTCGACTTCAGAAGGGTTCCATGCAGTAACAATATGCCTGCGGGAATCGGGATTGTTTTTGATGCCTTCAATTAAATTGGCAATTTGATCAATCGATTGTTCTCCATTTGACCATGATCGCCACTGTTTACCATATACCGGTCCAAGATCTGCGTATGTCGCAGCAAATTCTTCATCTTCCACTACGCGTTTTTTGAATGCATCCATTTCAACTTTATAGACAGCCGCAAATTCTGGTTCTTTTGCAGCGCGACGTCCGAAGTCTCTCATATCTGGACCACTATATTCGGAACTTGTCACCCATTGTTCAAAAGCCCATTCATCCCAGATAGGATTTCGATCTTCAATAAGCGTTTTGACATTCGTATCGCCTTTTAAGAACCATAACAATTCAGATGAAATAAGACGGAAAGCCGTTTTTTTCGTTGTCATAAGGGGAAATCCTTCATTTAAATCGAAGCGCATCTGATAACCAAAGACACTGATTGTCCCTGTCCCTGTGCGATCTTCTTTTTTTTCACCTGTTTCAAGAACGTGTTTACATAATTCTAAATACTGTTTCATTAAAAAGCCTCCTTGCGCTAGTGTTCAGTATATCAAATAAGATCTAGCTATCATAATAAAAAACACAGCGCTGGCGTGGTTATTCTAAATAACCATGTCAGAACTGTGTTTTTCGTCCTTGATAACGAGAAGACTCTTGGATTACCCCATTGTTCATTACACTTATATGAATATTTACTCAAGTGAACTTCTAGCACAAACTAAACCCCTTTACCATTTGAGAACTCCAATGGTAAAGGGGTTTTAAAAAATCACATTGCGAGGCCTAGATGGCTATATTTTAATAACCCAAGCCTCTGCCTTTTTCAGTCATTTTGTGAGCAAGACGAATAATTGAAACTGCCAATTCTGCGTATGTCGCTTCTCTATCAGGATTAAATTGGTTTTGTTCTGTCTTTAACAACCCTAATGAGTTCGCCAAGGCAACATGACCAATGTATTCTGTTTGGACTTTATTTGCATCAGCAAAACTAAGTTTATAAATACTATTATCTTTAGCTGCTTGTTCAAGTCCTAGAACGCGTATATACCAAGCTGCTAATTCATCCCTTTTGATTGGAGAATCAAGTGAAAAACTTTGACTATCCGGCTTAATAATGCCCATTTCAACTGCCCGTTCAATCGATTGATATAACGGATGTTTCGGGTCTATATTCTCAAAAGTTTGGTTTTTGTTTTCTTTTTCAGAATAATAACCACCGTAATAAATATAAGTGAGTGAATTCATGATGACTTTTAGTGCTTCTCCTTTTGATACTGAGGCATCCCCATTAAAGTCTTTACTATCTTTTATCTCTAAGACTTTAGCATTGATAAGATAATTAAGTTCCTCTTCTGCCCAAGGATGTGAAATAACAGATGAATTTTTCTCACCAAACAGACTATTCCATTCTCCCGTGTTGGCATTTAAATAACTAAACGGATTTTCGTTAAATACAGGTAAATATACTAAATCATAATGATTTTCGTCTTCACTTTTCTCTTGTTTCATATAGGTAAGTTTTAGACTAAGTGCCTTTTTCAATAGAACTATTGCTTCTTCCTCAGAAATCACTTTATTAATCGTTGGCCATTGTTCAACTTCTTGATAATTGACATTAATGCTATTTAAGGAGCCATCAGCTGCTATGCCAACATTAATTTGATCACCTATCACAACAATGCCATTCTTAATTCTAGGGAAATTGAATTGATAGGCACCTAGTCTCTCTTCAAAATAGGGTTCTTCTACAGGCATAGCATAGTTGTGCAGAGAGGAAGGAGCCCATTCTTTCACATATTTTACTGCTTGCGCAAGGGCTTCCTTACTAGAAAGAGAGTCCTTTTTATTAGGTTTCTCTCCAATTTGCTCTAAAATCTGGCTTGTTATATCATTATATTGAATAATTTCTCCGGTATTTTTACTTATTTCCATACTTGTTCCGTGTCCGCCATTCTCATAATTATACATGTACTGAATACTAATTACTGCCTGTCCATTATAGTTTTCTATCTCATCGATAGATTGAATACTTAATTTAACCTTTTCAGAATTAATTTTAAGGAATTGCTCTGCAATTTTCTTTGCACCCTCTAAAGTCATTCCATCTTGTTTTGGCGGTAGTGGGTTAGCTATAACCTTTACAATCTTTGTCTCCTCAGGTAAATCTGCTGAGTACCCGTTTGCAGTTAACCACTTACCTGAAGAAGCATGAACTCCACGCAACTTTGTTGTTGGTTGGTAAACAAGTTGAACACTGCGATCACCCGTTTGATAATCATGATTAATTTGATATTGCAAATCGACTGAAAGATTTCCTTTTACTTTCTCTAAAGTTTCATTTTTATCTTTTATTTGTTTTATATCATCATAAGTTGATGAGTCCAACTTCTTAGAATCTCTGTAAAAATTAACGACTTCACCATTTCCAAGAACAGATACTTCTATTCTTTGATCAGAAATGGATATTTGATTTTTAGTACGAGAAAATGAGAATGAGTACCGAATTGGTTCTGTTAATATTTGTTGTGGAAAGTAGTTGAAGGGATCTGTTTCTAATTGATAATTCTCTCCATCAATAAATTCCCCAACAAAATCAACTGCTATTTTTCTAGCCTCTTCCTTTGAGGTCTTTGCGGGAAATAACGCTTCTGCTTCATTAGACGGTTGATAGTAAAATTGCTCAATTTCTAATTCCTCTCCAACAAATACAACACTACCATATAACTGCTTACCATTAATTGTCTTAGTGAACACTAAATCATAACGTAACTTATCGTCATTAGGATAAAAGTGACTGCCACCCATTTGAAAATCACTTTTCGTTAAGAAGTCAAACCGATTAGGAAAAAACTCATTAAACCTCTTTATTAAATCGTCTTTTGTGAAAACTGTTTCTGTTGAAGCAACCTGAATTTGTACTTTTCCAGGCTGCCCACTCACTGTGGTTGAAGCACCGGCAACAGACGCAAACATTCCAAAAGATAAAGCAGAAGAGCTTAATACAATACCAATTTTCTTTAAATTAACCAATATAACCCTCCTAATATCAGTAGTCCCTAAATCGTACATCTAACTCCATTAATTGTTAATTAATTCCGCATTTCATTTACTCTTTATTAAAATATCCCTACACTTCTTTAAACAGTACCGAAGTTTCAGGAGTAATTAACCATTATTAAAATAATATCTGAACAATTCCCCCCTTTGCGCACAGCTTGTATTAAAATTATTCAATCCTCCATTTCTATTGTTGATTTTAAACAATTAAATTTATTTTATGATTGCTACTAATATAATATACCTATTTTTTCCACCTATTTGATAACTAGAATGACCCAGGTATGCAATAATGTTCTTCTTATTCTTATTTGCGGGATATGATTAGTCCTGGATGTTATATGATCGGTTGGCTACGGGGTATGATTTGTCCTGGTGTTATATGATCGGTTGGCTACGGGGTATGATTGGTCCCAGTGTTATATGATCGGTTGGCTACGAGGTATGATCGGTCCCGGCGTTATATGATCGGTTGGCTACGAGGTATGATCGGTCCCGGCGTTATATGATCGGTCAGCTGCGAGGTATGATTGGTCCCAGTGTTATATGATCGGTTGGCTGCGGGACGTGATTGTTCATATACTATTCTCGTCAAAAATCAAAAAAAACATCGAAGATTTACCAATAAATCTAAAGGCGATAAGAGACTATTTATTAGTAGGTATTGTAATTAATTTTCTACAAGTACTACTCTTATGTAACTGTTCAAGATCATTATTGAACTGTTAGTGGTACTGTTTTTGAGTGCTTAAAGGGGATTGACATCAGAAAGTTGAATCATTCTTGTAATGATTTTTCGAGGTTGTGCTAGAAGGCCAGACTATGAAACAGTAGATTAGGGAATAAATATTAAGTATGTTTGCACCAATTGAAAAAGATGCTTGAGTACAAGATAACCAAATCAGAAAGATCGACTTCCCTGATAAGCAATCGACCTTTTAAGCTTAAATGCTACATGCGTGTAATAGTAGACATCACATCCGTTATGGGAGCTGCTGAAGTATTTTTTATTAAGAATTATATCCAAAAGAAATTATAAAAATCAATGAAAATAACGAAAAGATTATTAATAATCCGAAAATTATTATTGTTAGTGTAGCTAACGATTTAGGGATGTTGACACGTTTTTTCCAAATGGAACCTATTATTAATAAGCTTAGAAGCATTATGATTATAAAAATAGAAATAAATACATAACTTTGTTTAATTATAATCCATAGGTCCATTTTACATCTCCTTTGTCTCAAAATTCTTGAATGTCTTTGATCAGGATTAAAAGCCATGATTTCACATCTTGAATAGTCCTACTTCTGTGTCAATAATATTTATGAAATAAGATCTGCTCATCAATAGAAGGAATTTTAGGTGGCTATCTATAATCCCGCGACTAATACTATTTGTTTAACAAAAATATACTCCTCGTCCACCAAATATCCATCACTTTAGATGGAACATACAAATCATTAGATATTGTTTCTACTAATTAAGTTTTCGTAGAATAGCTACAAAGTTCAATTAATGTTCCATCAGTTGAGGCGGGATTAATATAAATGAGTCTTCTTCCACGTGCATTAGTACGTAATGTGTCCTCTAGAAAACGAACTCCATTTTCACTTGCCTCGAGTATTGCTTTGTCCAAATCGTCAACTCGATATGCAATATGATGCACTCCTTTTCCCCGTTGCTTTATAAACCTAGCCATTGGAGAGTTCTTGTTGGTTGGTGCGAGTAATTCAATTACTTTATCATTAGTTCTGACAACAGCAACGTGCACTTCAACGCCAGGTGTATCACTTGTATAACGGTCCTCTACTAATCCATTTAACACATTAAGATAAAAGGGAAGAGCATCATCAATACTTCTAACAGCTATTCCAACATGATCTAAAACATATTCCAATTTACTTCCTCCGTTCAATATTATTATCCTTAATAAAGACTTATTCTATTTAAGTTGAATTTATTATCATCCAAGTTTAATATATTTCTATTATAATTATTTGGGCACTAGTTTTAATATAAATTGAAATCCCCTTCTAATCCCACATTTAATTATACTGTATCTTTACTGGAAGAAGTAAAGATACAGTATAATTGTCCGAGTAATGCACTCATTAGTTTAAGTGCACCAATTCACATACTTAGTTGAATTCACTTAGAAGTTACAATTTGTTTCAAACTCATTTTCATTAAAACATCCCGATTCCTTAGTTACTATGCCAAGGAATCGGGATATTAATCTCAATATTTTCAATTACTAGCAAACATTTCCGTATTGCACTCTTAAATTATCTATATGAATCATGACTTGGATGAAACAAGTCTTCCTTTGCATTTCTCACAATTGAAAAGTGTTCAACATTGTAATGACCATGAAGTGTTTCATTATGGTGCTTTATTATTTGTTCTGCACTTAAAAAACCACTGTCTGTTGTTGAATGGGCATCACCAACTAATGTAACATCAAAACCATTAATAGTTGCTGTTCTGACTGCACTATCTATACAGTGTTGTGTTTTACAACCCATAATAACAATATGTTCAACCTCTTGCAATCTTAAATGATTGAGAAGTCCTGTCCCATAGAAGGAGTTAGTTGCAGTCTTATCGAAAAATTTTGTATCAGTAGGCACATTAATTTCATCGTGAACTTGAAACCCTTTACCTTTACCTTCAGCAACATCTAAATCCCTAACAAAGACAACTGGAACATCAGATTCCCATGCTTTTTCGATCAGAAAAATTTATATTCCTAATAAGTTGCTCTTTATTAAAAACTGCACTTTCTACTTGATTCCCATCAATTAATTCTTGTTGAGCATCAATAATTAACACTGCTTGATTCAAATGTTTTTCCCCTTTCAAGTGTCAGGTAACGCAATAAAATAAATTTATTTAGACGTATACCTCTTAGTATTTTTTTGTTATTAGTCATAATATCTACTCTTGAATTAGCTTTCAAAATCCTTAGATGATTTAATTTTAGCACAATTTCTTTTAATGATAAATGGATGATTTCCACACACTTATGAGCTTATACGGACAGATTGAAACGGAAGTGATTAACATCACACGCAGCTACCAATCCACAAAACAAATTATCGAATTTACACGCAGACTAGTACCTAACGGATTATCCCTTTCGAACGCGACGGCGAGCTACCCGCGCAGACACAATTGCTCGATCACACAGAACTCCACCGCAACATCGCATCAAAAGTCGTGGATTTACGAGATCTTGGCTATAATAGTATTGCCATAATATGCAAATCAGCTAAGGATAGTTAAAGTGCATATGAAGCCCTGTCTAACATTAATGAAATTATGCTCTTGAAGAACGGCTCCATTGAATATGAAAAAGGAGTTATTGTCATACCGTCGTATTTATCCAAAGGTATCGAATTCGACGCTGTCATCATTTATGACGCATCTGAGCTAGTATATGGTGATGAGGACCCTGCGTAGAGTTTTTTACACAGCCTGCACCAGGGCTATGCATTTTTTACAGCTATACAGTGTAGGTAAACCGAGCCCATTCTTGCGAAACGTTTTGCAAGAAAATTTTATCAAAGCTTGAATTAGTCGTAATTTTAACGATAAACACTTTGGGCAATTACCTAAATAAGAATAATATTACTCAACCGAGAATATGTAAGTTTTTATTCACTACTTACATATTTCTCGGGTTTTTTACATTAAAAATATCATTAATTATTTATTTAATGTGAATCCTCTCTAACATTCACCACATTTTTCAGATAAAGATTAAGATTAAAATGAAAAAGTAATAACTTATTAAAATAAACTCGATCTTCAGTTGAACAAGAAAAAAGAGTAGCATTGCAACTCAATGATCTACCAATAAAGCACCAATTAATAGTTCTTAATTAGATATACATTGAAATTAAATACAGTAATATGGTTCTAGAATCAAAGCTTTTAGTTTAATTATCTTTTAAATCCACCTTCCGAGTGTATAATCTGACCTGTAATCCAATCTGCTTCGTCGCTCACTAGAAATTTAATCATTTTTGCTACATCTTTCGGTTCACCAATTCTACCAAAAGGGAACATTGGTTTTAATTCACTTTTTATTTCCTCTGTCATCCACCCTGTATCAGTTGGACCTGGATTTATTGCATTGACCGTTATTCCCAAAGGGGCTAGTTCGGCCGACAATGTGATAGTTAAAGCATCGACGGCTCCCTTTGTTGTTGCATATGCTAATTCACCAGGCATCGGTCCTTGAAATTGACCTGAAGTAATATTGACTATCCTTCCACCACATTTCTTATCAAAATTTTGGGCAAATTTACTACTTAATAGTGTCGTCGCACGAACATTTACCATATAATGTTTATCTAATTCTTCGCCAGTTATATTAGAAAAATCGTTATTAGTTGAATATGCTGCGTTATTGATCAAGATATCGGGATAACCAAGTTGTTCAGAAACTCTACTTAAAAGTTGTTCAGGAGCATCATATTGAGTTAAATCCAACTCCATACTTGATACCTTAACACCTTTTTTTATTAATTCTTCTTTTAATATCATTGGCTCATTTAAATCAATACTCCAAGGCATTTTTTTATCATATTCTGTCCAATAGGTAAAAAATATATGATAGCCCGCTTCAGCTAACTCTTTACAAATAGCCGCACCAATCCCTTTTAGGCGGCTTACACCTGTAACAATAGCAATTCCCCCTATTATTTGGTTCATTAAAACATTCCTCCATTACAATATTAAATTTAAATACATCTCTACGATTGCCCGTTAGCCATACATGTAGTGCAAAATCAGCGCTACACCTAAAAGGATGAATATATATGCAGAATGGGTACTGGAGACTCCGGTGCATCACATAGACTGTCGCACCCAATACGGGTCGCACTTATGGGAGATTAATCCTACTCTGGTTACTGCCCAGCCTTTATTCTCTGAAGAATGGAGCTGATTCTTGATTTACCTTTCAGTTCAATATTATCCTTCTCAAGGCTCAGTCTTTTTTCAAAAAAACTTTATCTGAGTTTTTTTCTTATGCGCTATTATCAATAATAAGAGCTTTTTTTTTTATTTTCATGGGAGTTTAACAAGTAAACTTATTTTTTCTCTTTTTCAAAATAGAAACCCGTTCCATTTGCTTGTGGAATAAACCCTTGTTGAGCTGACATATTTCCGACTATTTCTTGCTCTTTCGCTGTTATAACTGTGGAAACTTCTTTTCCTTCAGCTAACATACTTTCTCTAATTTCTTGTTCCTCTCTTGTTATTACTTTGTATTGATCTTGGCTATTAGTGTCTGTTTGTCCATCTTCTACTCTTGGTTGTTCATTTTGTGCAAATACCTTTGTACCTTGCAAGTCTTTCATAAAACCAATTGATAGTGCGAGAACTCCTACAAAACCAAGAATAAGAACTGATTTTCTTTTCATAAATAAACCTCCCAGTATTTTTCTGAATTGTTACATTCTATTACTGTAAATATAATACCATGAATAAATTATTTAACCATAGCTCACACTTGTAGCTCCTTCACTAGATTTGTTCGTTATACGGGCGAGCTGTACCACCTATTTAATCCTAAATAAATAATTTCGAATATTAAATTGACTTATTATTTAATTTTTTATAACTACGGGGAAAAATGACAACAATTCAAGCCCACAAAACGTTAATCTGAGCGGGCTTTTCGTGAGTCTATAAAACGGAGGTTAAAAATTCTGAAAGTTAGAATCCCGAGTTGTTTAGAAAAGAACAAATTTCCCAAAAAAATTATCAAATATTAAAAATAGAGAAAAATATTGTTTTTTTATTCAATAAAACAGTAAATAAGTTTCTCTTAAATAGAAAAAATTAAAATTATCTTGAGAGGAAATAATGATTTGTTCGTTATAGTAGTAAGGAGGTGAATCGGATGGAGATGGATGAAGTGATTGCACGAGTAAAGCACGGAGGAGATCATTACTTTGCACACGTTATCAAACATTATGAACAGAAAGTATTTAACACTGTTATACGAATTGTCCGAAATCGTACTGTCGCAGAAGATATCGTTCAGGATATTTTTATTAAGGTGTACTATAACCTACATAAGTATGAAAATATAGGGTCATTTAATGCATGGCTCTATCGAATTGTGGTCAATAATTGTTTTGATCATTTACGAAAGCATAAGTATCAAACGACACCAATCAATATCGAAGTAACGGATAGTCGTTATCCGGAAAAAATATTGTTATTACGTGAAACAAATGAGCAATTAGAGCATCTTCTTCAGCAGTTAGATGAAACTGAACATTCCGTATTGTTATTAAAATATGTGAATGGGCTTAGCTACGATGAAATCGGGCAAGTGCTACAAATTTCTTTAAATGACGTTCGTAACAAACTGCACCGTAGTAAAAGAAAACTAAGGTCAATCGGAACGACAAAGGGAGGTTATTATTATGAAATGTAATTCGAACTTGTTGGAAGATTATATAGAAGGTTTTTTAGAAGATAGTGAGCAACAAAAAATGGAAGCTCATTTGCAATACTGTAAAAATTGTCAGAGTGAATATGAGCAATTAGTAAATGAACAAAAATCTTTATTTGCACAGCTCAATAAGCCAATGATGACACATAGTCAAGCTGATTTCATTATGCAACGTATTCAAACAAATACAAAGCGTAAAAAATCTTGGCATACATTAAAAATTAGTGTAATCGGTGCAGCAGTTATTGTGTTAAGCTTCGCACTTTATTCTTTAAATCGTACACCGAATGAAGTAGCACAGCAGATTGACGAGCCAACTCAATTAGCTGAAGCTAACAGTCGTGAGCAGAAAGACCTTTTAGCAGCCGAACAAGTTCCTAACTTAAATGAGCCATTTTTGGATGTTTCGATTAATGAAGTTGTAGAAAATGGAGATAACATTGATATTCATTTTCGAGTCAAATTTAAGGATAAATACCAGCAATATTATGATAATTTATACAAGGAAATTCGAACTCGATTTTAATATAAAGTGAGTGCTGACCCATTGCTACTCGATACGCATTACGCCTTTTTCGGTAAAATGAGATCAAAAATTGAATTTGCGATTAGAAATGAAGCAGGACAATTAATTATACGAACAAAGTATTTACCAGAAGGCGAACGACCTATGATCAATATTCATAGTAGTAGTGGTAGAGGTACAGATGTATTAGGGGAAATGATTTATACGACTTCTGTTCCGAGACATACAAAGCCAGCGACATTCGAGGTGCTTGAAATGAAAGCGGATGTTTTCGATTTATATGAGACGGAAGTGAATGCAGCACAGTTACAGCCATTTCAATTTGAAAATGAAACATATATAATCGATGCATTAGAAATCAAACAAGACATATTACATTTACAAATTTCTACGGAAGGTGAGCCAGAAGTTCGTGCAAGTAGTTGGGAAATGGTCATTAACGATCGATTAATTGCTTCTGACCGAGCAAATGTAGATTTTATTAATAATCGTACCGTTTATAAACTACAATTTGACGGTTACGAACAAATTCCAAGTACATTCAAATTAGTGCCGGTTACTGTAGAGATAAAAAAACAACTTGAACCGATCGTATTAGAATTAGACTGATTACAAGACTCTCACTTAGTAAATAATTGTAGTGAGAGTCTTTTTAGTGATGAAAAAAATTTAGTTGTTCAGCATTTTAAAATTGATAATAATCTTTAATCATCAATAGCAAAATTTCCAGCGCAAAGAATATTAATAGTTTTATTATATGGTATCCCAATTGAGTCAAGTACTATTGTGAAGTACAGCCAGTCCGAAATCATGATATCTAGTCCGACTTTTTATCAATAGGTTCACTTATATTGCCATGAGCTATATAGTTTCTAATTTTTCCAAGTCATGTAGCCCGTATCAATGAGCAATAAAAGGATGAAGTATTTCTTTAAGGCATGTCCCCCAATTTCATAAATCGAAAACATTATGTTGCTAAACGGGTTTGTATACGCCATACACAACAGATTGACATAACACCGATTCAGGAAAGTAGTTAACTACATTACTCAATAAGAACATAACAATAAGTCAATAAATATTCTTGATTAATCGAATTATCATTCTCGGTATAAATAATAAAATACTCCAAATTAATTCAAATAAGATTGAATTTTGAATCTCATTTAGTATGTTTTTAAAAAAACCTTCTTGACTTTTTTCTTTTTTCATCTTCTCCCCCCATTAAATCTCATTTCACCATATTTATCTAAAATATTTCTTTGACTCCCTTGCCAGTTCTAAACGATGTATATTAGATGTATATTATGGTTAGATGCCCATTGTTCCAACTCTTTAAATAACATTCTTCCCCTTCCTTGTCCCCTATAATCCTCTACTATTCCAATAACAATATAGGAAGAATGTTTCTTCTTCTTGCATTACCGCCAACAGCCATAAGTACCCCACTAACACATTGTCAGTTTCAGCAACAAATATAGTAGAGGTCTCGTTTTCCTCTATACCCTCTATAATTTTTCGTTGTTGTTCGGGTTGAATATTTCTTTCTCCTACTTCCCAGAGCATATATTCAGTACTTCCCTCGACTTGCCGAGTAAGATAGACAAAATTTTCTGCATCTGAAGTTTTTATTTCTCTAATCTAAGTCACTTACTGCTTAATGTACTTCATATAATTCTGTTATCAACAATCACACCTCTTTTTTAAATATTATATTCTCGCAACAGTTTGCCACGTTTTTAAATTATTCACTACAACACAATACTTTTTCACCCATTATCTCATATTAAGTGGCTTTAGTGACTTTAGTGACTTCCGTTTTTCACCTAATTATGATTAAATGAAAGTATAACTATTATTTTCAGCTGCTCCTAGAAATAGGGGTATATTTGGGAAGTTCTAGGATTGTTATTTAACGTTCCCTTGAAAATCAGATTTTTGCATCTAACTAGTTAACACTGTAGGTACCTTGAGTTTCAGTTATTGAGCCTGCGTTCAAAGTTATAATGACAAGTCAACAAAAAGCGTAAACATGCTAATTAATCTACTAACACTGCCATAGGTTGAAGGGGGATAATCTCAATGAGTAATGAAGCTAAATTACAAAAAGAAGCTATGCATGTACTAAAGCTAACAAGTAGAACCTTTTATATTCCAATTAAGCTGCTCAATCCGACATTAAGAAAGACGGTCGGCTCTGCCTATTTATGTATGCGTGCGATTGATGAAATTGAAGATCACGAGGACTTAGAAGCTGAAACTAAGCAGCACTTGTTGCGTTCGACTAGCAAACTTTTACAAACTGATTTTGATGACGTAGCCTATCAACAACTTTTAAAGCCCTATGAGAGTCTTTTACCAGAGGTTACGTTAAGACTGGGTGATTGGCTTTCCGTATGCCCGGAAAGTATTATTGACAAGGTTAAAGAGTCGACGAGTATTATGGCCGATGGTATGGCCCGTTGGGTAGAAAAAGACTGGGTTGTAAAAACGAAAGAAGATTTAGATGATTATACATATTATGTAGCTGGCTTAGTTGGCATTATGTTATCTGATATATGGGAGTTGTATGACGGCACGAAAACGGATCGAGACTTAGCGATTGGCTATGGCCGAGGCTTGCAAGCTGTCAATATGCTACGCAATCAAGATGAAGATGCTGATCGCGGCGTACGTTTTATACCCGATGGTTGGGATAGAAACGATATGTTTGCCTATGCAACAGCGAATTTGAATAAAGCCGATGAATATATAGAATCGATTGACACAAAAAATATTTTGTTGTTCTGTAAAATTCCGCTTGCCTTAGCAAAAAGCACTTTAAAAACATTAAAAAATGGTAAAGAAAAAATGTCACGTACAGAAGTAGAATCCACTGTGGACGAGATTATTAATGATCAAAAACACGGTTAGATTGTTTCAGTGTTTTTAATGACTTTCGAAAAAAGACGACTGTACATTCGAATTTTGAATGCGCAGTCGTCTTTTTGATTAGCCATTAGGCCACTTATGCTTTTTGTGTAAGCATTAATCTAAATACAGAATCCTTTCTTTTAAAAGCAAAGAGCATAATATACAAAAAAAGAAATCAACCACATTATACAGCTGAATTCTTCCTTCCATTCTTTTATCTATTTGGAAATGACAATAGGTGTCGGATTTTAAAACCATAGTGAGCCATCATTGCAAACGTGTTCCCTTTTATACACTCACATAACTATACCAATGATAGTAGCCGAAATTACGGAGGCTAGTGTTGCACCTAATAACAGTTTTAAAGCAAATTTCGAAACATAATGACCTTGTTTTTCACTAATTGATTTGATTGAGCCAGCAACAATACCAACAGTTCCAAAGTTTGCAAAACTAACCAAATAAACCGATACAATTGCCACTGTTTTATCAGAAAGATTTGAAGAAATTTCACCAAAACTCAACATTGCAACAAATTCATTAGTAACAAGTTTTGTAGCCATAATTCCACCCGCTTGTACAGCTTCTGCCCATGGCACACCCATCAAGAAAGCGATTGGTGCAAAGATATAACCAATAACTGTTTGGAATGAGACTTGAAATACGCCGAGAAAAATCACATTAATTAATTCCATCAAAGCAATAAACCCTAATAGCATAGCAGCAACGGTAACTACGAGTTTAAAACCATCCATTACGCTATCTCCAACCATTTGGAAGAAAGGAACTCTCTCATCTTCATCCACTTGAATTAATTCATCATCACTTTCTAAATCATACGGATTAATAATATTTGCAATTATGAGTGCACTAAAAATATTTAAAACAACAGCAGTTACAACATATTTCGGCTCTAACATCGTCATATAAGCTCCAACCATTGCCATACTTACTGCACTCATCGCGGAAGTACAAATTGTATAAAGTCTTTTTGAAGATAAATGAGGTATTTGTCTAATAATTGTCAAAAATACTTCTGGTTGTCCAAGTATTGCAGTAGATACTGCAAAATAGCTTTCAAGTTTACCCATTCCAGTTATTTTACTTAAAAATAAACCTAGATATTTGATAATGTAAGGTAATAATTTGATATAGTTTAGTATACCTATTAGGACCGATAAGAATACTAGAGGTAATAACGCTACAAATATAAAAGATATTTCACCTTCATTCACGATACCACCAAATACAAATTGAATTCCTGTATCAGCAATAGCTAACAGTTTCTCAAAAAACTTACCAACACTGGTAATAGCAATAAGACCTATACTAGTATTCATCATGAAATAAACTACAACGATTTGTACAGCTAACATAATCAGAATACGTTTATATTTTATCTTTTTTCTATCATTACTAAATATAAACGCAATAAAAAAAACAAGTAATATCCCTGTTATTAAGAATAGAAATTTCATGTAAATCATCCCCTTTTATGTTAGCGCTTTCAATTAATTGATAATACTAGTTCCTTTTCATATTTTTGTAAAAATACGAAAAGGAACTAGATGAGTGAATTTATAGTAGTAAAGATCAGCTGATCTTAAGTATTAATTTTATTGTTCGTATGTTTTGCTGTTTAAATTAACTGCAATTTGAGCTCCTACTTTAGCATTGTGTTTTACTAATTCAATATTTACATCAAGGCTTTTACCATCTGTTAATTCTTTAATTTTACCAAGTAAGAACGGTGTAGTATCTTTACCAATAATATTATTTTCTTCTGCTTCTTTGATTGCTTGGTCAATAATTCCATTGATATAGTCTTCATCCATAGCAAATTCTTCAGGGATTGGGTTAGCAATTACTACCCCACCTTTAAGATTTAATTCCCATTTAGTTTTCAATACATCAGCAATTACATCAATTGAATCCGTAGAGAAGTTTAATTTAAATTCACTATTTCTTGTATAGAATGCTGGTAGACACTCCGTTTCATAGCCAAGCACAGGAACCCCTTTTGTTTCAAGGTATTCCATCGTAAGCGCTAGATCTAGGATTGATTTAGCTCCTGCACAAATTACCGCTACGTCCGTCTGAGCTAATTCTTCAAGGTCAGCTGAAACATCCATTGTAGTTTCTGCACCTTTATGAACGCCACCAATACCGCCTGTTACAAAGATTTTGATGTCCACTAATTCAGCACAAATCATTGTAGTTGCCACAGTTGTTGCACCTAGTTTTTTTGTAGCAATAATTTGTGGTAAGTCGCGTCTTGACACTTTAGCAACATCTGAACTTTTACCGAATAACTCCAACTCTTCATCTGTTAAACCGATTTTGATTTTCCCATCAATAATAGCAATTGTTGCTGGAACAGCCCCGTTATCGCGAACAATTTGTTCAACCTCTCGAGCCATTTTTACGTTTTGGGGATAAGGCATCCCGTGAGAAATAATTGTAGACTCTAATGCCACAATTGCTTTCCCATCCTCTTTTGCCTGTTGTACCTCTTTTGATAATTCAATATACTTTTTCATTTTAAATTTCCTCCATATCTAGTTTAAATTGTTTTTGGGATAATTCTTGTCTAACTGTATGCTTTGACAAAATTGTTTTTTGGGCATTGACCAAACCGGACTTAATAATGTAATCAAAGTCTTTCTTTTGTAACCAGGAATAAATAACTCCCGAACAAAATGAATCCCCCGCACCTGTAACATCCACAACTACTGGTTCTTCGATAGCTGGGAAATAACGAATCTCGCCATTTTCACTACCTGTAAGCACACCTTTTGATCCGTTAGTTACAATAACATTTTTAACTCCTAATTCTAACCATCTCTCAACTGATTTTTTCCAATCTTTATCATCATTAATTTTTATATTCATAAAAGTTTCTGTTTCATCTTTATTTACGATGAGCCAACTAACCGCATCCAGTGTTTTGGGAAGTCGATTCATTTTTGGAGACGAAACAGGAATGATAACTAGTGGAATAGTATGCTCAGTTGCGAAAGAACAAAGAAATTCAACCGTTTCAACCGGACAATTCAAATCAACTACAATACATTTAGCGCATTTAAGAATATTGCTGTCTTTTTCCAATAATTCAGGAGTAATTTCTTCGAAAATATCCATATCTGCTAATGCAATTGATAAATCACCGTTCTTATCCAATACCGCGGTATAGGAACCTGTTGATGCATTTTCAAATTGAGTAACATGCTCTAAATTCATAAATGGAGAAGACATATCATAAATCTCTTTCCATTCTAAATCGTTACCACTTGCTGAGATTAATACAACTTGCTCACCCAGTCTACCTAGATTTTCAGCAATATTCCTTGCTACTCCTCCAATCGTTCGAGAAGATTTTACTGGATTAGACGTTCCATTAGATATCTCAAACTTTGCATAGAGTTTTCTATCTACATTAGCTCCACCTATACAAATAATAGGTGAGTTCTCATTTAAAACATAAGCATTCCCGGAAATATGCTCATTCTTGATTAGCCCGGAAATAATTTCAGCAATTGAAGAATTTGGTAAACCTGTTAGTTCCGACAATTCGTGTTGAGAAATAAGTGGTCTTTCTTTAATCATACCTAAAATTAAATCCTCATTTTCATTAGCGATTTTTTCACACCCCCTCACCCTTGAAACAAAAGTTTATATTGTAAACATATGTTTAGTATACGACTTTTTTATAAATTGTCAATAATAAATTGCTCTATTTCCACTATTGTCTCAACAAGATGAGAAAAGAGTACTGCTCCCGCTAGACGTTACAGACAGAAGCCGATCCAGCAACATAACTCTCTTTGCCACATAACTATCACCGATCCAATTAGAAAAACTTATACTTATCTTTTAAAATAAAAAGGACTCATTTCAATACATCATCTCTTTTAAACGATTATACCAACAATAGAACTTGTAATTATTCGTGATTCAGAACCAGTAATCGAATATATATAACTAAAATAACCCATCTGAAAATCTACTCTAAAAAAAATACCCCACCCTTTTTATCAAATTGGATGAGGACTTGTCTATTTACGATTATGTTTAAAATGCTTTAAATTTTTTTCAATCTACAATTTATCCTTTTTTAAGACTGTTGGTAAAATGATACCCATAATAATGATTACTATACCTACTATTTGTAGTGGAGTAACGATTTCACTTAATAATATAACTGAAACCAACACCGCAATCGGCAATTCAAAAGCACTCAATATTGACGACATACCCAATCCTACTTTAGGAACTGCGATGGTAAATAAATAAACCGGTATGATCATACCGAACAATCCTAATGCCAAACCATATACCCAGAGTCCCTCACCAAACAGTGTTCCATTCCAAATGATTTCTGGAGACTGAAAAGTAGCTGTTGTCATAAAAGCAAAAAAGGAAACCAATAGTAATCGGTTAGATGTATTCATACTCTTAATTGGCTTGCTATTAACAAATAAAAATAAAGAAAAACAAAGAGCTGCAGTTAAACCCCATAACCAACCTTGAATAGGTATTTGAGATAAATCTACATCAATCAAACCTGCAGCTGGTATAGTTCCTGCAAACAAAACGATTAACGAAATAAACTCGATTCGACTTGGGAGTTGCCGTTTTGCTATACAAGAAATCAACATACCTATCCACGTAAATTGAAACAGAAGTACCACCGCTAAAGAAGCAGGTAAATAGATTAAAGAGCGACCATAAAAAATATTCGTCAATCCTGTTAATACTCCTGCTAAAATAAGAATTTTAATCCCTTTAAAGCTTATTTTTTCTCTATTTGTTAGAAGAAAAATACATACCGCTATACAAAACCCTATAAAAAATTGGCTTGTAATTGCTTCTGAGACCGAAAAACCACCTTGTATTGCAAGTTTAATGATAGTTGACACTAAACCATAACTACTAGCTGCTAAAACTACTAACAAAGGGTATAACCACATTTTCATTGTATTATTTCCTCCAATTGTTTTGTATATATATGGATGTAGTGCATTTACCAAACGATAAGATTGATGTATGATTGTCGTATCAGGTTTCCTTTATAATGGATTTGGACAAGCGTACCAATTCCTAAATAAAGGATCTTTTTATACTTAATGCGTAATTTTCAGGTTATGAACGAGATTCTCAACACCCATGAATTACTTTCCCTTATTTCAAATCAGCATTACAGACAATAGTTTACATTGTAAACTATTGTCTAACTAAAAGCGAGGTTATTTTAATGTCTAAAGAACATCAAATATTACATCATATTAGAATAAACCCTTTTATTTCACAGCAAGAACTATCAAATAAAGTCGGTTTATCACGTTCAGCGGTTGCTAACTATATTGCTACACTGACAAAACGCGGTGAAATCAAAGGGCGTGCTTATATTCTCCAAGAGGAATCTTCCATCGTGTGTATCGGTGGAGCAAACACAGACCGGAAAGCGCGATCGAATCAAAAAGTGCATTTGTATTCATCCAATCCTGTTGAAACAACTGAAGTTTGTGGTGGTGTGGCACGAAACTTTGCCGAAAATTTAAGTCGGCTTGGGTATAACACTTCTCTTATGACTTCTGTGGGAGACGACAAGGAAGGTAACTGGATACTGAGGGAAACGAAAAGCCAAGGAGTAGATGTCAGTCAAGTATGGGTATTGCAGACAGAACGAACAGGTACTTATACCACTTTATTGGATGTTAATGGTGAAATGATTGTCTCTATGGCCGATATGAACATCTACGAAAAAATAACGATTTCTATGATCGAAGAGAAATGGTCCTATATAGTGGCCTCACAAGCCGTTTTTTTGGATACTAATATTTCTAAGGATTGCATAAGTTATTTAATTAAACGTTGCAGGGATGAAAATATTCCCTTGTACATTGATCCTATATCTTCAGCCAAGGCGCAAAAACTTCCTTTTCAACTTGAAGGAGTAGAACTATTGCTCCTCAATCAGGAAGAAGCAGAAATACTTGCTGAGTTGAAAATCACTTCGTTTGAGGATTGCCAAACTGTCTGTGAAAAGATTAGACTACGCGGCGTACAAAAAGTTATTATCACGCTTAATGATCATGGAGTTTATTATTCTTCACCACAAGAATCTGGGCATTTATCCCCTTTCAAAACTGAAGTTGTAGATGTCACAGGGGCTAGTGATGCATTTTCTTCATGCGCAATATATGGGCTTATGAACGAAGAATCACTATTGCGGGCTTGTCAATTGGGGCTTGCAGGTTCTGCACTTACCCAGCAAACTGAGGAATCTGTCTCTACACTTTTAAAACCCGAAAAAATTCATGAAATAGTTGAGGGATTTATGTGAGAATACATTGTTCTACTTTCACCGTGAAGCGAAACTTTAGTATGAAGTGCAAGAATAAACGCAAACCATTCACTTATATACAAAAAAGATCAGACATTTGTGTAAATGTCTGATCTTTATTTTATTATTATACAATTGTAGTTTATTTATAGGATAGTATCGTGTTCGTTTATTCGTTTTATTAGGCATCCACTTGAACAGCGAAAATATCTCATGCCATTAAACGGCCTTCTTATATCTTGTAGCTTTATCCAAACAAACGATCGACTGCGCCCGTCACAGTAAGATTTCCCTCAAGTAGCCCCTTCTCGAGTTTTACGACTTCCTCTTTCTTCCCAGGTTGTGCAAAAAAACTATCGATAAGTCGATCATTAATCATGGAACGGAACCAATCTTTCGTCTGTGATTGCCTGCGCCCTTCCCAGAATCCGCTATCATCCATTGTCTCTTTAAATGATACTATCATTTCCCAAACCTCTTCAAGACCTGTATTTTTAATTGATGAAACAGGAAGTGCAGTCGAAGTCCAACCGGGTGATGCAGGCTGGAGGAAGTGAAGAAGCTGACGGTATTCCCGTACTGTCTTTTTCGCCAACCTTAAATTATCACCGTCAGCTTTGTGAACAACAACCCCGTCTGCCAGTTCCATAATCCCTTTTTTCATCCCTTGCAGTTCATCTCCGGCACCAGTTAGTACCAGCAGCATGAAATAATCGACCATTCCACGGACAACCGTTTCACTTTGCCCGACTCCGACCGTTTCTATTAAAATAACGTCATAACCTACCGCTTCACAAAGTAACATCGTCTCGCGCGATTTTTTGTGAACACCACCAAGTGTACCTGCAGACGGTGAGGGGCGAATGAACGCGTTCGGATGCCTTGCAAGTTCTTCCATCCGCGTTTTATCACCAAGGATACTACCGCCTGTTACAGTTGAGCTTGGATCTATAGCAAGCACGGCAACTTTGTGGCCTGCATTAGCTAGCATTAAGCCGAATGCTTCAATAAACGTGCTTTTCCCTGCACCTGGAACTCCGGTGATGCCAATCCGGATGCTATTGCCCGTTTTAGGAAGCAAATTGAGCAACAGCTGCTGCCCGGCAACTTTATCATCTAGAATAATACTTTCGAGAAGCGTAATCCCTTTTGCAAGATGAAGCCGGGAGCCATTTGATATCTTTTCCGACAACTCTTCAACCGGGATTTCGCGGCCCTTTTTCACAAAACGTTTCCGCGCCGTTGCTGCCATGCCATCATGTGAGGAAGTAATCCCACCCATCACATTCAATGCACTGTCATCAGTTAAACGGTTGTTGTCTTTCAATCCGCCACTTCCTCATAGCCAAGCCTACGATAGATTTCTTCAATGACTTTTTGCGCTGCAACCGGAATGACGGTTCCTGGACCGAAAATTGCCGCAGCACCATTTTCACGTAGGAATGCATAATCTTGCGCAGGTATAACCCCACCGACGACAATAAGAATATCTTCTCGACCAATTTTGGCAAGCTCTTCACGTAGTGTCGGAACAAGCGTTTTATGACCCGCAGCAAGTGAACTTACACCGATGACGTGGACATCATTTTCAGCGGCTTGTAGTGCCGTTTCTTCTGGCGTTTGAAATAATGGCCCGATGTCTACATCAAAACCAAGATCTGCAAATGAGGAAGCGATTACTTTTGCACCGCGGTCATGACCGTCTTGTCCCATTTTTGCGATAAGGATACGTGGACGACGCCCTTCATTTCCAAGGAAATCTTCTGCCATCATTTTTACTTCGTCAATTTCTTCTGTGTTCGAGAAATTCGAACTGTAAACGCCACTCACCGAACGAATCACCGCCTTATGTCTACCTGATACACTTTCAATCGCATCTGATATTTCACCGATGGTTGCGCGTGCACGTGCTGCATTAACGGCACATGCTAAAAGATTACCGTCGCCACTACGTGCAATTTCAGTCAACTCGGCTAGGATAGTCGTTACTTTCGCTTCGTCTCTGTCTGCTTTCATCTGATTGATACGATCGATTTGTTTCTGGCGTACTAGCGTATTGTCAATGTCCAAAATATCGATTGGATCTTCAGTATCTAAACGGTATTTATTTACACCGATAATTGATTCTGCACGGGAGTCGATTTGAGCCTGACGTTTTGCGGCCGCTTCTTCGATTTTCATTTTGGGTAGGCCGGTTTCAATCGCTTTCGCCATTCCGCCGAGTTCCTCGATTTCTGTGATTAATTCCCAAGCTTTATCCATCAACTCATCTGTCAATTTTTCAACATAGTATGAGCCGCCCCATGGATCAATCACTTTGGTCATCATCGTCTCTTCTTGCAGGAACAATTGCGTATTCCGAGCAATCCGTGCTGAGAAATCTGTCGGCAATGCAATTGCTTCGTCAAGCGCATTGGTATGGAGTGACTGTGTATGCCCCATCGCTGCAGCATTTGCTTCTATTAATGTTCGCGTTATATTGTTGAACGGATCTTGTTCCGTCAAACTCCAGCCTGACGTTTGTGAATGTGTACGTAGCGCAAGTGACTTTGGATTTTTCGGTTCAAACGTCTGCATCATTTGCGCCCACATTTTCCGTGCCGCGCGCATTTTGGCAACTTCCATGAAGTAATTCATGCCTACCGCCCAGAAAAACGATAGTCTAGGTGCGAATGAATCGATATCAATGCCTGCTTTCAAACCTGTCCTGACATATTCAAGACCATCCGCAAGTGTATAGGCAAGCTCGATATCCGCCGTTGCGCCCGCTTCTTGCATATGATAGCCAGAAATTGAAATCGAGTTAAATTTCGGCATTTTAGTGGATGTGTAATCAAAAATATCCGCAATGATTTTCATCGACATTTCTGGCGGGAAAATATACGTATTTCTCACCATATACTCCTTCAATATATCATTTTGGATGGTACCAGCAAGTTTTTCAGGTGACACTCCCTGTTCTTCAGCCGCAACGATATAAAACGCCATAATTGGCAATACCGCGCCGTTCATTGTCATAGATACTGACATCTGATCGAGCGGAATACCATCAAATAGGATTTTCATATCCTCTACCGAATCAATAGCAACGCCTGCTTTTCCGACATCCCCAGTCACACGTGGATGATCAGAGTCATAGCCGCGGTGAGTCGCAAGGTCGAATGCGACAGATAATCCTTTTTGCCCCATTGCCAAATTTCGGCGGTAAAAGGCATTGCTTTCCTCAGCAGTTGAGAATCCGGCGTATTGACGGACTGTCCACGGTCTAGAAACGAACATTGTCGGATAGGGACCCCTAGTATTTGGTGCGATGCCAGGTAAATCAGTCAAGTGGGATAGGTTCTCCGTGTCTTTACCGGTATAGAGCGTTTTAACATCGATACCTTCATTTGTTCTAAAAAGTTGCCCTGACTGGGTTACTGTTTTTGCCGAACTGCTAGCAATCTGCCGCAAGTCTACTTTGTTGAAATCAGGCTTGTTCATCAGACGCAGCCCCTTCCAATTTGTCGTTGATAGCTATTAGTTTTCCTACTTTATCTTGACCCGCATAGATGAAGCCATTTAGACCGGCATTAAGCCATGTTTCTGACAGTGCAGAATCGTACTTTCCTGCCACATCCAAGACAAGTCCTTCTGGGCGTCCTGCCAGCAATTGTTCCATTATCGTTTCAGTTAGGCTGGATGTTGCACAAACAATTGCATAATCCGGCTTGTCATCCGCAAGCCATGTAACAGCTTGTTGTGCATTATCGAATGTTGGACCCCATTCAGCGCGCATACCACCTGTCGCTAAAAAGCCGCCGACAAAATCTGCACGTGGTTTGAAATCTTTTAACTCGCCGAACGTCAGCAATGCAATTCGCGTCGCACTATCTTTTTGCAGTGCAGCTAGTTTTTCGAAAGGTTCTGCAAGACGTCCTTCAAATTGAATGCCATCCCAATCAGTAAAGTTCGTATCCGTCAATTCAGCGTAAACATTTGTACCAATCAACGACTGTTTCCCTTTCGAAACATCGCCCCTACGTTGCTCAAGTAATTTCCCGAACTTGTCACTGGCAATGAATGCATCATAGCCGCCTGTAGACTGTATTTCCAAAAAGAGTGTCCATGATTTATCAACAAGTTCAGACGACAAGGTTTCCATGAAATAAGAACCGCCTGCAGGATCAATTACTTTATCGGAATGAGTTTCTTCTTTAATAACAAGTTGGATATTTCGTGCCATACGTACAGAACTGCTTGTCGGTCCAGTAATAATATTGTGTGGGTGAACTGTAATAACGTCAGCGCCACCAAGAACTGCGGCGAATGTTTCATTGCCTGCACGCAAGACGTTGACATACGGATCTAGTTTTGAGTAAGAACGCAACGATGTTATTGCAATGATTGGTACATATGGAGCTTCAGCTACCCCATACGCAGAACTGAATGCTTGCCAAAGAACACGAAACGCACGGAATTTTGAAATTTCCATAAAGAAATGCGTATCAACTGCAAATCGAACAAAAAAGTCATCGGCAAAATCACTAAAATTATCCACTTTTGAAGCTTGATCCGCTGCATATGCGAGGACTAATGCAAGTTCAGTCACTGCATCCGCGCCTTTGTGATGTGCAACCCACATATCCGCGCTAGCTGTCCGGACGTTTGTGTATCCTGCTGGAAGAGTCCAACCAGAGACCGAAATTGCCCCGTTAACGGAGGAACGATCCATTTCTGGGACAAGGGAAAACGCTTTCAGAAATGAGTTATCATGCTTCATATTTGTAATGAAAATCGGATATTGCTTCATAAGTTGGGCGATTTCAGCGAGAGAAGACTCTTCCCAGTGAAGTGTTTTTGCCCCATCGCAAACAATCGCTTCATTGCCACGTTCAATCGAACTTTTCAGGTCAGCGACGAACTTTTGTCCATCCGTAGCATATGGTTGCTGTGCAACAATCCAGCCTGTCTCTTTTTTTGCCGCACGAATTAGCTGTGCACGTTTCGCAAGACTTTCCTGCGTATATAATGGCTGAAGGTCAATCCCTTCAATCGTTTTCGTGATAAGCGAATCGAAAGGCTTTCCTTTCAATGACTGGACAGCGACTTCTTTCCATTGTTCAAATCCCGCTTTATCGAATGTTGTTGTTTGCATGTTATGTATGGTCATATTTTGCGCTTCCCTCCTCAAAATAATCAATCTATTACTAGTTTACCCGAGTAACGCTTTTGTTGAAAGATAAAATAAACCCCAGCGCTATATTTTACGGCACTGGGGTTTACAATTTTGATCAGTAAATGGATGTATTTTCTGCAGTTACGTTTTCGAGTATCGCTTTCACTCGTGCGAGGAATTGTCCGCAAACAAGACCGTCAAGAACGCGGTGATCGAGTGATAGACATAAGTTCACCATATCACGCACACCGATCATGCCGCCGTCCATCACAACAGGACGTTTAACGATTGATTCGACTTGTAGTATTGCTGCTTGCGGGTGGTTGATGATACCCATTGACTGAACAGAACCGAATGAGCCGGTATTATTCACTGTGAATGTACCACCTTGCATTTCGGATGATTTCAGTTTACCTGAACGCACTTTACCTGCAAGCTCCTGAATATCACGTCCAATGCCTTTGATTGTTTTTTCATCAGCATTATTGATGACTGGAACGTAAAGGGAATCTTCCGTCGCCACTGCGATGGAAATATTGATATCTTTTTTCTGAATGATTTTGTCGCCGGCCCACATTGAGTTCATCATAGGGAATTCTTTCAATGCTTGAGATACTGCTTTCACGAAGAATGCGAAGTATGTCAGGTTGAAGCCTTCCTTCTTTTTGAAATCATTTTTCAAGGAATCGCGGTATTGAACAAGACTCGTAACATCGACTTCAATCATCATCCATGCGTGTGGAGCTTCGTGTTTTGAGCGCAGCATATTGCTAGCAATGGCACGACGCACGCCTGTAACAGGGATTTCGATATCGCCTACTGCAACAGGTACATTGGCTGGCTCCGCTGCTTTCGGTGCAGGTGCCGCCTGTGTAACCGACGTTGGAGCTGCCGTTTCTACAACAGGCGCTTCAGTAGTTACTGCTGCTGTCGGAATGTTGCCACTCTCGATTATAGCAAGCAAATCTTTACGCGTGATGCGTCCTTCTTTCCCTGAACCTTCCACAAGTGACAAATCAATGCCGTTATCCTGTGATAGACGAAGTACTGCAGGAGAATAGCGTCCTGCTGCCGTTCCTTTTTCACGATTCAAAGATGAAGCCGGTTTTTGAGAACCTGCAGCAGGCATTTCGTTTGCAGGTTCTGCCTTAGCTGGTACCGCTTCTACTGCGACTTCCGCAGCTCCTCCACCTTCAGTTTCAATCGTACAAACAAGCGCTCCAACTGCAAGCGTCTCTCCCTCCTGTGCGATCAATTCCTTGATGACACCTGTAAATGAAGAAGGTACTTCTGCTGTTACTTTGTCTGTATTAACTTCTGCAAGTGAATCATATTTGTTAACTGTATCCCCCGGTTTGACAAGCCATTTCTCGATTGTGCCTTCTGTCACACTTTCACCGAGTTGGGGCATTAAAATATTTTCAATAGCCAATTGATTGACCTCCTTCCCGATTAAAATTCTGCGAGTTCACGCGCTGCCTTCTCTACTTTGTCTGGATTGACCATGAAGAATTTCTCCATTGTCGGTGCATATGGCATCGCTGGAATATCTGGTCCAGCAAGACGTTTAATTGGCGCATCAAGTTCAAACAGGCAGTTTTCAGCAATTATTGCTGCAACTTCTCCCATAATGCTTCCTTCTTTATTATCTTCAGTAACTAAGAGGACTTTCCCTGTTTTCGAAGCTGCTTCAATGATTGCTTCTTGGTCAAGTGGATAGACAGTCCGAAGGTCAAGGATATGAGTAGAAATTCCATCTTCTGCAAGACGTTCAGCGGCTTGCAATGCAAAATGGACACATAGTCCGTAAGTGATGATTGTAATATCATCGCCCTCACGTTTAACATCTGCTTTGCCAATTGGCAATACGTAGTCATCTAAAGGCACTTCGCCTTTAATTAAACGATAAGCGCGTTTATGTTCAAAGAATAATACTGGATCTTCATCGCGGATTGCCGCTTTAAGAAGCCCTTTTGCATCATATGGCGTTGACGGTATAACGATTTTTAATCCCGGTGTGCTTGCGAACATCGATTCGACAGACTGCGAGTGATACAGCGCCCCGTGGATACCGCCTCCGAATGGTGCACGAATAACAATTGGACAAGACCAGTCGTTATTCGAACGGTAACGTATTTTTGCTGCTTCCGAAACAATTTGGTTCACAGCCGGCATGATGAAATCAGCAAACTGCATTTCAGCAATTGGACGTAACCCGTACATTGCTGCACCAATTCCGACACCTGCAATTGCAGATTCCGCAAGCGGTGTATCAAGTGCGCGGTATTCTCCGAATTGATCGTAAAGACCTGCCGTAGCCTTAAAGACTCCACCTTTACGTCCAACGTCTTCTCCGAGAACGAAAACGCGGTCGTCTCGTTCCATTTCTTCTTTCATTGCAAGTGTGATTGCATCGATATAAGACATAACAGCCATTATTCGTTCCCCCCATCTTCAGCATACACATGGAGCATCGCAGATTCAGGTTCAGCGTACGCAGCGCTTTCCGCATAATCGGTCGCTTCGTTCACTTCTTTCATGATGCGTTCTTCCATTTCTTTTTCAAGTTCATCAGTTAGTGCGCCTACTTCTTTCAAATAAGCTGCGAACATTGGAATCGGGTCAAGTTTCTTTTCATTTTCAAGCTCTTCTGCATCACGGTATTGACGTTGATCATCGTCTGATGAGTGAGCCGTCAATCGGTAACAGATTGTCTCTACAAGACTTGGACCTTCTCCACGTCGTGCACGATCTGCTGCTTCTTTGACCACTTTGTATACTTCAAGTGGGTCTGTTCCATCAACTGTAACACCCGGCATTCCGTAACCGATTGCACGGTCGGAAACATTAACACAGCCAAGTTGTTTTTCAACAGGAACTGAAATTGCATATTTATTATTTTCAACCATGATAACAGTCGGTAATTTATGGACACCTGCAAAGTTCATGCCTTCGTGGAAATCTCCTTGGTTAGATGAACCTTCCCCAAGTGTAACGAAAGTAATGAAATCTTCCTTCTTCATCTTCGCCGCAAGAGCTACCCCAACTGCGTGCGGTAGTTGCGTCGTAACAGGAGATGATCCTGTCAAAATACGATTTTTGCGCTGACCGAAGTGACCAGGCATTTGACGACCACCTGAGTTCGGATCTTCTGCTTTTGCGAATGCGGACAGCATCAAATCTTGCGGAGTCATTCCAAAATGTAGAACAACGCCCATATCCCGATAGTATGGTGCAATCCAGTCTTTATCTTTATCAAGAGCGAAAGCTGCTCCAACTTGTGCTGCTTCCTGCCCCTGACATGAAATAACGAATGGAATCTTTCCTGCACGGTTAAGGAGCCACATACGTTCATCAATACGACGAGCCATTAACATCGTTTCAAAAATTTGCAGTGCATCTTCATTTGTTAAACCTAGTTCTTCATGACGCGTTTTTGCCATTTCTAAAATCCCCCTTCTATGGTTCGCAGTCTTGTGTCTTAGACTAATTGAGACTCTTTTTTACATATGAATTGCTTTGCCATCTACGGCTAAAGCGGCTTCGCCCATTACTTCAGAAAGCGATGGATGTGGATGAATCGTGCTTGCCACTTCCCACGGCGTCGCATCGAGCACCATCGCGAGTCCTGCTTCGGATATCAAATCAGTCACGTGTGCACCTATCATATGAACACCTAGAATATCGTCTGTCTTTTTATCGGCAATGATTTTTACAAAACCATCCGAATTTCCATTGACAAGTGCTTTTCCGATGGCCATAAACGGGAATTTCCCGACTTTGACATCAAAGCCCTGTTCTTTCGCTTGCTTCTCTGTTATGCCGACGCTTGACGCTTCGGGACTAGAATAAATGCAACGCGATATTTTTGTATAATCAATCGCTTCATTTTTTAGACCTGCAATATGTTCAACAGCCGCAATTCCTTCGTGAGAAGCAACATGCGCTAGTTGCAGCCCGCCAATAACATCACCAATTGCATAAATATGATGTTCTTTTGTTTGAAATGTTGGTCTTGTTTTAATATAACCATTGATGATTTCAATTTCCGTATTGTCCAGACCAATTCCTTCGACATTTGCTTGACGACCGACAGAAACAAGCATTTTTTCAGCTGTGAACGCCGTCGTTTCGCCATTCATTTCCGCAGAAATTGTGACAGTTCCTTCTTTTTTAACGAGGGTTTCTGGGAGAACTTTCGCACTTGTCACAAAAGTGATTCCTTTTTTCGTCAATAGCTTTTTCATTTCTTTCGAGATGTCATCGTCTTCAGTCGGAATAATTCGATCTGCATATTCGAGAACAGTGACTTCGACACCGAAATCATTGAGCATAGAAGCCCATTCTATACCGATGACTCCACCACCAACGATGATAATCGACTTAGGAAGTGCTTCCATAGAAAGCGCCCCATCAGAAGACATGACTTGATTTTCATCAATTTCCAAACCGGGTAATGTACGTGGTCTAGATCCTGTTGCGATAATCAGGTTTTTCAAGATGAGCATTTCGTTTTCGTCACCATTGTTCATTTCAACCGAAATAGTACCCGGCATTGGCGAAAAGATTGATGGTCCAAGCATTCTGCCAAGTCCATCAAATACGTCGATTTTCCCTTTTTTCATTAGGGCAGTCACGCCAGCATGTAGCTGTTTAACGATACCGTCTTTTCGTGCTTGTACACGACTGAAATCCAGTGATACGTCTTTTGTATTTACCCCAAACTCTGCAGCCTGATTTTTTGCCGTATCGAATACTTCAGCACTTTTTAACAATGCTTTACTCGGGATACACCCTTTGTGCAAGCATGTGCCGCCTAGTTTCCCTTTTTCAACAAGTGCTGTTTTCAGTCCCAATTGAGCGGCGCGAATCGCAGCGACATAGCCACCCGTTCCGCCTCCTAAAATAACTACATCATATTCCCTCGCCATTATAGATGGCCTCCCTCACAACGACCCGTCAAGACGGGTAGATTTTAGCTATTTCTTCACCAGTTAGAACGCGGAGTGCGCCTTCTGCAAGTGCTTGTAGTTCATCTTCTCCAGCATACACAACTATATCCGCTATCCAGTCGATTCTGGATGTAATATCCTTCACAAATCCTTTGCCGTAAGCAAGGCCACCCGTAAGGATAATCGCATCCACTTGGCCGTGAAGGACAGCAGCCGCACTACCAATTTCCTTAGCAACTTGGTAGGCCATTGCCTCGTAAACTAGTTTTGCTTTTTCATCACCATCTTCAATTCGTTGTTCAACGCGAACTGCATCGTTCGTTCCGAGATAGCCAACGAGACCACCTTGACCAACAAGTTTTTTCATTACTTCGTGACGGAAGTACTCTCCAGAAAAACATAGTTCGATGAGATCCCCCGCAGGTACGGTTCCCGCACGTTCAGGGCTGAATGGTCCATCTCCGTGAAGTCCATTGTTTACATCAATTACTTTGCCGAATTCATGTACACCGACAGTTATACCCCCGCCCATATGGGTGATAATCAACCGGAGTGTGTCGTATTTTTTACCGACTTGTTTTGCGTAGCGTCTTGCAACCGCTTTTTGGTTCAGCGCATGGAATATGGATTTTCGATTAATGGCCGAAAATCCAGAAATTCGCGCGATTGGTGCAAGTTCATCGACGACGACGGGGTCGACGATGAAAGCGGGAAGGTTTAGGCTGGTTGCGATTTCATGCGCAATTATGCCCCCGAGGTTCGATGCATGTTGACCTGAATAACCTGTTTTCAAGTCTTGTATCATCGCTTCGTTAACAGGGTAAGTACCACCTTCGATCGGACGGAGAAGCCCGCCCCGACCGCAAATGGCAGCTAGTGTAGTGATGTTAATACCTTCTTTTTCAAGTGACTCAAGGATTGCCTCTTTACGAAAACTGTATTGATCGATGATGGAAGGGTACTGTGCAATTTCTTCTGAACTATGCCTCAACGTACTTTCCATCAGTTGACTTTCGCCTTCAAAGACACCTATTTTTGTTGATGTAGATCCTGGGTTAATAACTAGGATCCTATGGTGATTCTCATGCACAATAGGTCCTCCTTCCATATCAATGCAGCCTTTTCTTTTCTTTATGTCTAGCTACAGCGACCAGACGCTCGGGTCATAAGCTATCTGGGAGGGATTGAATTGCATCCCTCCTGTGCACGACAAAGAACGTCGTGCAGCCGGTCTAGCTTATGCCTGTCGCGTCTAAACAGGTCGCTTTCGCTTTTCTTTATTAGCGTCTTGAAAGTACGCTTTTTTCGTTTTGTAGGAAAGTGCTTCTTGTATTAGCAACACGTGCAATACGCTCTTCCGCCATGCGGTCAGCTGCAACATACGTTGGGATATTATCACGTTTTGAGATTGCGAAAATTTTCCCGATTACGTCATAGATTCCTTCTACGCGTTTAAGTGCACGTTCACGGTTATAACCATCAAGCTCATCTGCAACGTTGATAACGCCGCCCGAGTTGATAACGTAGTCAGGTGCGTAAACAATACCCATTTCATGGATTAAATCGCCGTGACGCGTTTCTTTCAATTGATTGTTAGCAGATCCTGCAATAACTTTTGCTTTCAATTGTGGAATCGTCTCATCGTTTATGATTGCACCTAGTGCACATGGTGCGAAGATATCTGCTTCTTGAGAGTAAATTTCATTGATGCCGACTGCTGTTGCACCGAATGCATCAACTGCACGCTGAACTGCTTCTTCGTTGATATCCGTGATGATTAGTTTTGCACCTTCTTCGTGCAAATACTCACAAAGTGCATAAGCAACGTTTCCGACACCTTGTACCGCTACTGTTTTGCCCGCTAGCGAGTCGTCTCCAAATGCTTCTTTTGCTGCTGCCTTCATACCGTAATAAATACCATAAGCAGTAACAGGCGAAGGATTACCAGATGAACCCGCTCCAGCAGAAGTACCTGTAACATAATCTGTTTCAAGATTAATTAAGTCCATATCCGCTTCAGTTGTTCCTACATCTTCTGCAGTGATATAACGACCGTTCAATCCTTCAATATAACGACCGAAAGCACGGAACATTTCATCGTTTTTGTCTGTTTTTGGATTCCCTATAATAACTGTTTTTCCGCCACCAAGATTCAATCCAGCAGCCGCGTTTTTGTAAGTCATACCGCGCGCAAGGCGAAGTGCGTCTTCAATTGCTTCTTCTTCACTTGCATACGTCCACATACGTGTTCCACCAAGCGCCGGGCCGAGTGTCGTATCATGAATAGCGATGATCGCTTTTAGTCCTGAAGCTTTATCCTGACAAATAACAAGTTGTTCATAATCCTGATGTTCCATATATTTGAAAATTTCCATTGTAAATTCCTCCTAAGGGTATCGTTCATTTTTATTTTTAAGAAACTAAAAATCTCGTACTGTGGATAATTTATTCAATAGAGTGTTCACGTCTAGACTCCAGCGCCTAGAGACTCGGGTCATAAGTTGGTCAAGCTGTGCGGCAAAGAACGCCGCTTCGCCAGCCCGTCTTATGTCTGTCGCCTCTGAACAGGCGCTTACGCTTTTGTTTTTTACTTTATCGAAAGAATTGCTAGTGCTAGTGAGTAAAGTTTACTTTCGGCACTGTCCGCCCTTGATGTAAGGACGATTGGTGCTTTGGCGCCTTGGATAATCGCACCGACTTTCGCGTTGGCGAAGTACATAAGTGATTTGTAGAGAATATTGCCTGCTTCGATATTCGGAACGACAAGAATATCGGCTTTACCAGCTGTTTCCCCTGTAATTCCTTTTTGCGCAGCAGCCTTCTCTGATACTGCATTATCAAGGGCAAGTGGACCGTCAACAATGCAACCAGTGATTTGACCACGTCGATTCATTACTACTAGCGACGCGGCATCTGTCGTTGGTGTCATTGCCGGATTCACCGTTTCGACAGCAGCCAAGGGAGCGACGATTGGTTCAAGCACACCACACGCATGCGCAGTAGCAACTGCATTACGAATGATTTGTGCTTTTGCTTCTAAGTCAGGTGCGATGTTCATTGCCGCGTCCGTCACGAAAAGTAAACGGTCATAACCGGCAACTTCGAACGCTGCAACATGCGACAGTATTTTCCCTGTGCGTAAACCATAGTCGCCATTCAACACCGCCTTAAGGATGGTAGATGTTGCTAAGTTCCCTTTCATCAGGACATGTGCTTGTCCACTTGAAACCGCTTTCACTGAGAGTGCAGCTGCGTAGCTATCGTCTTCAGCATGATGGATACTAATTTTTTCATTATCTAGTAACCAAGGGAAATTTGTTTGAATCATCTCGCTGATACGACTTTCATCAGCGAAAAGCATGAATGAAGCAATGCCTTTTTCACTAGCAATACTAACCGCTTCAAGCACTTCTCGATCTGCTGCAGATGCGACAGCAACAACCGGACCGTTCTTCGATGCGGCCAGACTGATGAGTGAGTCAAGTGTAACCATTGTCTCTCCTCCTTTGACTACATGACGATTAAATGAGGCTGAATTTCTCAAGTTTATAATAAAGTGAGCGCAGTGAAATACCAAGCCTATTGGCAGTTAATGATTTGTTACCAGTATTTTCACGGAGAGCCGTTTCAAGTATGGTTTTTTCGTATTCATCCATAATCGAAGTAAGTGTGCTTTTTTCAGGAAGAATCTGTTCCTCTTCCTTGTTTTCCCTAGATGATAGGGATTTAACCACATCTATCAATTCGATAACGGCATCTCCCGACTCCATGTAAATCATGGCGCGGCTAAGTACATTTTCAAGTTCACGTACATTTCCTGGCCAGTCATATTGCTTAAGACGCTCTTGCGCTTCATCGGTAATTTTCTCAATATTCATCCCGAATTCCTGATTTAACCTTACTAGTAAGTGCCCAATAATGGATGGAATATCTTTTTTCCGAGATCGTAGCGGCGCAATTTGGATTGAGAGTCGGTTTAACACATAATAAAGTTCTTCAATAAACGCTCCTTCGTGCATTGCCTTTTCTAAGTTTTTTGTAGACGCTGCAATGACACGAACGGACAAATGAACGGGATAGGTCCCCCCATTTTTGAAGATTGTTCCGCTTTTTAAATAGTTAAGCAGCCTCGCCTGAACCACAAGCGGCAAGTCAGCCACTTCGTCAAGGAATAACGTTCCCTGTGCAGACTCTTGAAAAAGGCCTTGAGTGCTACCATTCCCACTTTGAGAAACCTCAGATTCTTGTCCAAATAGCTCCGCTTCCAATTTAGATGAATGCATTGCCGAACAATTCACACGGATAAACTTATTAAACCGTCGTTCGGAGCCACTGTGAATGGCATGCGCAAACAATTCTTTCCCAGTTCCCGCTTCTCCTCGAAGAAGGACTGGAATGTCAGATTTGGCAGCTAACTTGGCCTGCTCGATTGAAATTTCAATATCAGACGAACCGCCGAAGATATCATCGAATGTATAGGTTGATTCAAGTTTCCTAATAATTGTCCGTGCCTGGTCAAGTTCTTTCATCAAGTTGCGCATTTCAGTGATGTCATGAATGACACCAACACTACCCTTCACTTGGTGATCGACAATGATTGGTGCAACATTGACAATTACTTCCCTGTTATTTTCACCTATACGCATATTGACGCCACGAACCGGCTTTCTCGACTTAAGTACTCTCATATGAATACTTTCACCTTCGTTGATGTCCGCATTCGCGGGCTTACCTATTATTTCGTCTTCAGTAAGGCCCGTAATCCGTGTATAGGCTGGATTGACAAGGATACCATTCCCCTTATCATCAACGACTGAGATGGCATCGTCACTCGAATGTATGATTGCTTCCAGCATTGTCTTCACTTTTTTCAAATCTGTGATTTCCTCCGCTAGCGCAACTACTTCCGTAATATCTTTAAACACCGCGAATGCACCGACTTTTTTCCCGGCGGAATCAAAGAGTGGATAACGAGAAGTAACTATTTTCAAGCCATTTCCAAGAATCTGTTCCTCATTCAATTCCGCCACGCCTGAATCGAATACCCTTGGAAGCTCTGTCGTCGGAATTACATCCGTAATCATCCGACCAAAAGCCTCTTCAATTGGGAAACCAATCATCTTAGAGGCACTTTTATTGAAGAAATCAACAGTTCCTTCTTCGTCAATTCCAACCATGCCCTCTTCAATTGAATCAAAGATCATTCGCTGCTTATGCATTTCTATATGAATGCGCTTAATGTATGTATCGTTCTCCTCAAGCAGCCTTACAAGGAGATTTGCGACGGAACCAGGTATAAGTACGGTATGGGCAGGCCTCGCTTTTAATAGCTCAGCGAATACAGACTTGTCACCGGTCACATCGAAAATAATATGCAAATCGTCGGTCAGGTAACTTGTCCAATCCATCCCATATGCGATGCCCTGTTTTTTTGCACGTATTATTCCCGGTGCATGTTCATCAGTATCAATGATTGCGTTTACATTCATGAATTCTAAATTTTGGAGAAGGTCCAGTATTATCGATCCGCCTGTCCCCGCCCCGACAATGAGAACGTTTTGCAAGGATGTTCATTCTCCTTTTTTGAACCATGCAATCTTTTGCAATTACAATTTCATCATACATGAAAGCGCTGTTCTTGACAATCAAATTAGAGTAGGTAAAATTAGATTCGGTAAGGAGTTGTCGTATATGGCACGTCTAGCAGCATTTATGGTCTTGCTAATCCCCGGACTTTTTGCGGCCGGCGGTATAAAATTAATGCGAGATTCGATATTTGGCGTATTATTTAACCCATTTCCGTTCATTTGGCTTCAATTCGTTGTAGGCTTATTATTGTTCGCGGGAGGTCTATGGTTTTTTGCGGGCTTTTTATTACGTCGCGATCGACGAAAAGGACGCGTGCAAGAACGGTTTAAACAAAAGTAACAGTGTATATCGTAACTGAGAGCAATCGTCTACAATCTATTTGAGCGAATTGCAAAAGGACCAAGACTGAACAGTCTTGGTCCTTTTGCTTATTTATTGAATCGATTTGGATAATCCGTTATCCAGCCATCTATATAAGGAGGCGGATTAAGAGTGATTGGTTCTGTTCCAGTCATTCCATAAACCCGAATCTTTTTCCCGGTTTGAAGGAGATTGGTCAAAAAGGGCTCTTTCAACAACCGTTTGTGAAAATGGAATCCATCTGCACATGAATACTGTTTAAGATTAGTCCAATCTACGCTTTTCTTTCCAATAAGAAAGGCTGTTTCCATTCGTTCGCTTTCCTCTTTGACCACTTCAAGTAAGCGATAATCAAATGAGGAAATATGAACATTGCCCATAACAGAAACAATATCAACAATCATTTTGATCAATTCAGGGCGATCCGAAACCGTTTCTTTCAATTCAACATTAAGTGCTAAATCATGCATTTCGCAAAATGACACCGCTTCTATCAATGTCGGAATGCTATGACCACAGAATAAACGTCTATATCTTCTTCCCACTCGAATTCTCATGAGCTCTGTACTTGTCATGGATGAAATCATTTTCCGAATGCCAGCAAGCCTAGATAATCCTGGATCGTGGATGACAAACGGCACTCCATCTTCTGTCAATTGGACATCTAGCTCGATGCCGCCAGCACCTTGATCGACAGCCTTCTCAAATGCTTTCATTGTATTTTCAAAGCAGATGCCAGAAGCGCCTCGATGTGCAAAAACTGTAGGATTAGACATTTAAGACGCCATCTACGATTTCAAAAATGCCTTTTGCACCTACATGAAGCGTAGACGATTTCAATCCAATTTGAATGATTGTACCTGGATAAGCTTCTCTTGTCACTTCAATTTGAGCGGGAACTGCTTGCTTAATTTTACGCAACCCAAGTTGAATTTCTTTATCTAGTTCAACTATGGCATCTCTATTCGATTCAATCGTTTCCAACATTTTTTCAAAGGCTTCTGCCTGTGGCCCCTTCAGAAGACTTCCACTATTCCTAAATGGGAGAGCGTGTTGCTCAAGCTTTTCGATGATTCCTTGGCGTTCTTTCAAACTTTTAGCCATTTCTTGAATTTCCATATACATTACTTCCTTGTCAATCCCTTTTGCACTAAGGATTGTCTTCCGTTCATGACTGTTACCCGCAAATGCACATTCAATTTTATAAAGTGCCTCAATTTTCCCACCAATAATTTTACCTTTGTTTTTATCAATAAATACAGATTCTGCGATAATTTCTGCGCCGAGTAAATATAAACCGACATGTACTTCTTTTCCATACAGTTTACAATTGTTCGCGTGTTTAACAAAAATATTACCTCGCGCTTCGACAATCGTCAATCCACCGCCGAAAATCCCACCTTTTATGTAGATGTCTCCCTCAGATGACTGTATCTCCTTCGCATTTATGATACCTTCATTACCTTCTACAGAAATATCTCCAGTCGCATTTACTGAAAATCCTGCAATGACTGTTCCTAATACAACAACTGATCCGTCAAATTTAATCGAGCCAGTTTCAGGTCCTACATCACCGCTGACAATTAACTGCTTCCCTACACTAATGATACCGTCAATGCTTTCCAAAGCCCCACCGTGTGACGCCCTCAGAACTACTTTGTCCGCTTCTTGTTCATCAGTCACTGATTTCCTGTCAAAGTAAAGTTTCACATCATCCCCTCGCCGTGCAGGAAGATCGTTACCTAAAACATCCTTACCATCAATGCCCTCTTGTGCCGATGTTTTCTCGCCAAGCCAATCACCTTGCTTGATAGGCGTAACGAAATTCATTTCAAAATAATCAGCAGAACCGTCTTCACGGATCATCGGCCTTCTTTCAGGTATTTCTATATATGATACGACTGCATCTTTACCTTTTTGTGGCTTTCTCCCTACAGCTGCGATAATCGATTCACCCGGTTTAAACGGCTCATCTTGCAAAGTTGTTCTGCCGTAAATCACTCCGGCATCATCAAGCACTTTTTCAGCCTGACTTAGGATTGATTGTTTATTTTCTTCAAATTCCTTGGTTGACACGTTTATGTAAAGTTGAGCACTCATTTTATCAGCAGCAATAGCTATTTCTATAGTGGGAATCCAATTACCTATTATATGTTCTGCCTCTAGTTCAGTAAGCGCTTTCCTTAAAACTGGGAATGAACTGATTTTTAATCGTGGATGTTCGCGCGTAATTGAATCGAATGATTTAAGTGGAAAACCATTCTTCTTAGTGCGCAAGATCACTTTTTCCTCTTGTACTAAAAGATCGAAAAACTCATTTTGAACTAACACTGCCGCTTCATCCTTTCCCTCTTATCCATTATATAACATCCTCAACCTATTTGTCAGATTAATTAATCTCTAGTTTAAAAAAGCCTACCACACGAAAATAGATTCGGAGAGTAGGCGTAGCTATTACCATAACTAGGTGTTTTTCAATCAGCTAGCCATATGCTCAAGTTGGATTTGATAGGCTTTTCATGCTCTCACTGACAACAATATATTAATTTATGAATGCAGGTGCATCGTCATTTTCAACCTTAGTTTATCACTCGATTAAGCAAATAGGAACCCACCTATGGGATAATTTCTCATGAGTTGTTGTATCTTCTCCTATGGCTCTTCTCTGTTTATAATTTAGCACCAAAGTAAATAGGTTGTTTTTTCACTATTTTTTCAGTCCATATAAAAACAGAGATTCAATTCTTATTTTTAAACATTTAGTTAGCCCAAATGTACTTATATTATGAGTTTCATTTTTTCTATCACTTTCGTTAAAGTAGAAATTGAGGTCAATGTGTCAATTTCTACTTTTTCTAAGGAATGGTTTGCCCCTAGAATTAGCTCAATGTAAAAAGTGGTTTTCTTTTTTTATTTGTTCAACTTGCTCTAAGTTATAATGAGGGTCTTTGTCACAAATAACTAGCAAGCCTTGGTGATTACTTCTTAATATATCTTTATATAACATTTTTGTAATCTACGACATCACTATATCCGATTATTCTATTAAGCTGCCTTATAATTGAACTGTTATATCCTCAATATTTATATGTCCCTATACAAAGGACCTGTTACTTTGTCCAAGTTCCAGTACGTCAGAATACGTTGTTTTTTGCCAATCTCTTACACTTGGAACACAAACCTCTTTGCGACTGCTTCCACTAATTCGCGAAAAATCATCTCGGTTACGAAGTTTTCGCCTTTTACTGGATCGTTTACCTTTTCCTCCTTTTAAGAATCCTGGAGCCAGATGACTCGATGTCACGGCAGTTCAGGATACCTATCAACCACAAGTATCTAAAATCGATTAGAGTCGTCAGAACAGCGTCGTAATGCCTGTAAACGTAAAAATCGACCTGTCCGCATTTACGCCGATAGGTCAATTTTCGATTCCGCAGAAATATGTGCTACACTACGGGCACGTACGGTTCGGTAATTTGTTGCAAAGATTACGTAAATTTCATAGGAATGATGACCGGTTTAATAATAATAAAAGTGCCAATTCACTGTTTCAAATAACATAAAACGCTTTCATAGCAACGATTAGCTCGCCATATGCTCAAGACGAATTTTATCTGCGATCATCGCGATGAACTCAGAATTCGTGGGTTTGCTTTTCAAATGGTGCACAGTGTAGCCAAACATTTTGGAAATGACATCGTAATTTCCACGGTTCCATGCGACTTCGATTGCGTGGCGAATTGCACGCTCTACACGGGATGCTGTCGTATTGTATTTTTTTGCGATCTCCGGATAAAGTACTTTCGTCACTGAACCAAGCAAATCGACGTCCGTATAAACCATTTGAATCGCTTCACGAATGAACGCATAGCCTTTAATATGAGCGGGTACACCAATCTCTTTAATAATTGCTGTAATTGTAGTATCTAGCACTTTTTGGCTTACTGTTCCTGGCGCATACTCTCCGCTAGCTTGGGCTATCGGAACTATCGGTTTTCTTGTTCCTGCTACTTGGAATATCTGGTTTGCAAGTCGGTCGAATTCAAACGGTTTAAGCATGAAATAGGAAGCTCCCAGACTCGCCGCTTGTGTCATAACATCTTCCTGCCCAAATGCCGTCAACATAATTATATGAACATCGGCAGTTTGTGCATTTCCACTCAACGTTTCCAAAACCGCAATTCCATCAAGATGTGGCATGATGATATCAAGTAATAAGACATCTGGCTTTTTTTCTTCCAACATCGACAGACATACTTTTCCGTTATGCGCCGTCCAAATGACTTCGATTTCAGGATGTCTTTCAAAATATGTCATCATAGTCCTCACTAGTTCCTTGTTATCGTCAGCAATCGCGACTTTCAGTTTATCCATTCCCATTTCCCCCTTGTACGTTTATGACGACTTCTTTCCCTAAACATTAGCAACATTCTCTTAACTACACAAGGGAAATTTCGACGAATAGTGGAGTAACCCTCTTTTATTTAGCAAAAATGAAACTTCTGACATATGGTTTCCCTAAACTTCGACTAATTCTATTCTTTTCTCAACGTTTGTCGAATCGTTCTCGCTAAGCTTAACACGACAGGACAAAAGGGCCAACTCATTATACGAGTTGGCCCTTTTATTAATTTTCCCCGCTACGCATTTTCTCCAAAAATAGGGCTGCACCTTTTTTAGGATCATCGACAAACATATGCGTTACCGCGCCTGCAAATTGCCCGTTTTGGATAACGGGACTTCCACTCATCCCTTGTAAAATTCCTCCGGTTGCTTTGAGCAATTCGGGATCTGTTAAAACGAAATGGAACTGGTCTTGTTCTACTTCTATAATTCGAATTGAGAAGGATTCAACTTTTGTCCCTTTAATCGTTGTGTAAATTTCAGCAGCGCCTTCTTTTACTTCTGCTGGCTGCATAATCGTTAAAGGTTCGGTTAACACTTCCTTATAGTCGCTGTTCCACGACCCGAAGATGCCATAAAGACCGTTTATTCGAATCGTCCCTAAAAAATCATCATCATCGACAATCGTTGAAATTTTATAACCTGGAATTCCGGGCACGCTTTTTTTAATTTGATCGATTTCTGAAAGATAAATCGCTCCTGTTTTAAACGAAGGTGGTGATTTCAGTGCACTGTCGATGATCTGATGACCGAGCGCTCCGTATGTCCCTTTGTCCGGATCGACATACGTCAAGGTACCTGTCCCTTCTGTTCGATCTTTCAGGAATGGAAGGAGACGTTTCATCGCTTCGCCATCTGCTAGGATTTGACTGCTTTCCTCGTTTCTGATGACGTGCAATACGATTTCTTTTTTGTCTCGCATTGAGGATGATACTTTTTCGTACTCATGAAGGGTACTGACTGCTACATCGTCTAATTGTCCGATTAGATCACCTGCCTTCAACCAGTTATCTTTACTGATCATGACATCATTTGTGATGTAGACTCCCGACAAATCCATTTTAATACCAATCGATTGTCCCATCGGTATCAGCGTTCCATCTTTAGCAAATGCTGCATTTGTAGTGAATGGCATGACAAGTAAAAGCACAGAAAACGAAACGGCCAACTTAAACTGTCTACTCCATCCCATATTTCACCTCCCTTAATAAGATACTGTTGGTATGTCCGTTCAGGGGAATGTTATGAAAGGGTAAATAAAGCAAAAGTGGAACGTACATTAATTTCATTGCATTTTGTAACCGATGAGTAAAAAAATAAAAAAACGTGCATAATGTAGTATGCACGTTAAGTGATTATCTAAACGATTTCTTACGTTCTGCGGCCAACTTCAACAACTCTTCTGCATGCTTTAATGTTAATGGCGTAGTTTCAGCTCCAGACAACATCCTGGACAATTCTTCAGTCCTGTCTGATTCGATGACATCATGAATTTCCGTCATCGTCCTATCACTTATTACATTTTTTTTAATGAGGTAATGGTGATCCGCCATTGCGGCGACTTGCGGTAAATGAGAAATACAAAGCACCTGAGAATCTGTTGCAATTATTGCTATTTTTTCCGCAATTGCTTGTGCAACTCTTCCGCTTACACCCGTATCCACTTCGTCAAAAATAAGTGAAGTAACTCCTTGATGTTTAGAGAATATTGTCTTTATCGCTAACATTATACGGGAAATTTCACCGCCCGACGCTACTTTTACAAGTGGTTTCAACGGTTCCCCAACGTTTGTCGAGATCAAGAAGTTCACATCGTCATATCCATTTGAATCGAAAGTACCTGCTGCTTTTCGAGTAATTTCCACTTTAAAAGAAGCTTTTCCCATATGAAGTTGCTCCAGTTGTTCCATAATTGCATTTTCTAATTGAATAGACGAATTTTGGCGGATAATTGATAACTCTTCTGCTTCGATTTCAAGATCTTGGAGAAGTTGCGCAAGTTTTTCCTGCTCGGCAAAAAGACGTTCATCCCTACTTACTAAGTTTTCAAGTTCCTCTGTGATTTTATCACGATACAAAAGAATGTCTTCAATCGTTTTGCCATACTTCCTTTTCAAGGAGATGTGGAGTGCTAGGCGCTCTTCAACTACTTCGAGTCTTGCAGGATCAAATTCCATATCATCAAGTATACTTTTGAGCTCGTGTGCAGTATCTTGTAAGGCATAGAAACTTGTTGCAATCGTTTCAGCATGCAGTTTCAAGCTTTTATCGACCGACGCTGCATCCTCCATATCACTCATCGCAGAACCGACCCAGTCAAGCGCATGTGTATCTCCACTGATTGACACATATGCGGTATTCAATCGCTCAAATAAGCGATTGAAGTTTTGAAGCTTTTGTTTTTCTGCTTCGAGTTGGTCCTCTTCACCAATAACGAGTCCAGCTGCATTAATCTCTTTTAGCTGGAATGAATACAAATCGATACGTTGTGCAACTTGTTGCTCATTATCGTCTGCCTTCTCAAGCTTCCGTTTCAGTTTTCGATAGCTTTCATACAGCTCGAAATAGTTTTCATAGGCATGCTCTAGTTTTTCACCCGCAAAATGATCGAGTAAATGAATATGACTTCTTTCATGCATTAATTCCTGATTTTCGTGTTGACCATGTATGTCAATCAACTGTGAACCAATTTCTCTCAAAATTGCGATCGTCACAAGCTTTCCATTGACACGGCAAACCGTTTTCCCATTTGAATTCAAATCGCGCCGCAATATAACGACGCCATCCTGTGCATCAATACCAAATTCAGCTAATTGTGCAATAATAGGATGCGATTCTTCTTCAATAGTGAAAAGCCCTTCCAGTTCGGCTTTTGTTGCTCCATGACGGATAAATTCCTGTGATCCTCTTCCACCCGCAAGTAGTTGGACAGCATCGATAATAATAGATTTTCCCGCGCCTGTTTCTCCAGTTAATACGGTTAGGCCTTCATCAAATGTTATTTCAAGGTTTTCAATGATTGCAAAGTTTTTTATGGAGATTTCACGTAACAATTGCTTTCACCTCTTTCAGAGCATCGCCAACAGTTTTTCTTTCACTACTCCTGTCAGTGATTCATCACGACAAATAATCAAACTCGTATCATCGCCACAAATCGTTCCAAGAATTTCATCCCATCCGAGATGATCCATTAAAGAACCGACAGCTTGTGCATTGCCAGGAAGCGTTTTCAAAACAATAAAATGACCTGCTGCATCAATACTGACAAATGCATCAGTTAGCATTCGGTGAAGTTTTTGTTCTGTATTGTACTTATGTACGGGTGGCAAACTGTATTTATAGCTACCATCAGACAAAGGGACCTTAATAAGATGCATTTCTTTTATATCACGTGAAACGGTCGCTTGTGTCACGTCCACTCCCGCTGCTTTTAGGCTATCTACGAGCTGATCTTGTGTTTCTATTTCAAAATTCGAGATAATATCACGAATACGAATTTGCCTATGCCCTTTATTCATACTAATCACTCCCATACCATAATAATATCTTACTTCATACTGTACCACCCATTATTTCATCCAACAAGAATAGCACGCAAATTAATGCGTGCTATTGCAGTTCCTTGTACGCTTCTTCGACAAGATTGTCGAATGAAACATCGTCAAATGATGTCAAAGCATGATCTTCCGAAGTCAGGTGGAATAGAAACTCAATATTCCCTTCCCCGCCAGTGACAGGAGAATATGAAATTCCGCGAAGACTGAAACCTTCTTGTATAGATGCATCAGCGATTTTTCTTAAAACTTCAAGATGAATGGATTTTTCCCGGACAACACCTTTTTTCCCTACTTTTCCTTTTCCAGCCTCAAATTGAGGCTTTACAAGGACCATGACGTCGCCACCGTCTGCAAGAATGCGTTTTAAAGCAGGTAGGATAAGCGTCAATGAGATGAAGGATACGTCTATTGTTGCAAATTGAGGTATGCCCTCGGTGAAAAGTTCTGGTGTAGCGTGTCTAAAGTTTGTTCTTTCCATTACAGTTACGCGCGAATCCTGACGTATTTTCCATGCCAGCTGATTGTACCCAACATCAAGCGCGTAGCAATGTGACGCGCCATTTTGAAGGGCACAATCTGTGAAACCGCCCGTTGACGACCCGATATCCAACACAATTTTGCCGTTAACGTCAGCATCAAACTGCTCAAGCGCTTTTTCGAGCTTCAGGCCACCCCGACTGACATACTTCAGTTTCGAACCTTTGACTACAAGAGGTGCATCCGCAAAAATTTTTTCGCCTGGTTTATCGAGCCTTGTTTCAGCGGTAAAGATGATGCCCGCCATAATGGAGCGCTTTGCTTGTTCCCTTGTTTCAAAGAGACCACGCGCGACCAGAAGGACATCTACCCGCTCTTTCGGTATACGATTTGTCATACTTGTTCCCTTTCCACTGCTTGCATTTTAATAAATGATTCCATATTCTCAACTAGATGACCTGCAGTCATACCGATTTCTGCAAGTAGTTCGTCAACATTCCCATGTTCAATGAACTGATCTGGAATGCCCATCCGTCTAATTGGGGCAACGTTCTGAAGTGTGTCATGTGCATATTCAAGTACAGCACTGCCGAAACCGCCAGCGAGAACCGCCTCTTCAACTGTTATAATCGGCATTCCTGTTGCAAAAATTGTATCTAACATTGCCGTATCAAGTGGCTTGATGAATCTTGCATTTATGACTTTTACATGAATCCCTTTAGCAAATAATATGTTGGCGGCTTCCAATGCCATCGGAATTGTTGTTCCAAATGTCAAGATGACGCCATCATGGCCTTCACGTAGTACTTCCCATGAGCCAATCGGGATTGGACGTAATGTTTCATCCATAGTTACACCGAGTCCATTTCCTCTTGGATAACGCATTACTATAGGTCCTTCATCATAATCTATAGCCGTTTTCACCATATGCTGACCTTCGTTTTCATCTTTCGGCATCATAATAACCAGATTCGGCATATGCCTTAAGAATGCAATATCGAAGACGCCCTGATGCGTTTCACCGTCTGCGCCAACCAGCCCAGCACGGTCAATACCGATAAAGACGTTTAGGTTTTGTCTAGAGATATCATGAAGCATCTGATCGTAAGCTCGTTGCATAAATGTCGAATAAATTGCTAAGAACGGTTTCATCCCTTGCGTCGCAAGACCTGCTGCCATCGTCGTTGCATGCTGTTCAGCAATACCGACATCAAAGAATCGATCCGGGAATTCCGCTGCAAATGATTCTAATTTCGAACCGACAGGCATTGCCGGCGTTATTGCGACGATACGTCTATCAACTCGAGCAAGTTTTTGAACCGTACCTGCAACAAGTCCACTCCATGAAGGTGCCACTGAAGAAGATTTGACGAAATCACCTGTCTCGATTTTATAAGGTCCTGTGCCATGCCATGTACCGATTTTATCGTCTTCGGCCGGGCTATATCCCTTGCCTTTTTTCGTAATAACATGAAGCAAGACAGGTCCATCCATTTTCTTGGCGTATTGAATATTGCGTTCAAGATCATTGAAATCATGCCCGTCGATTGGTCCAAGATATGTGAAGCCAAGTTCTTCGAAAAAGACACCCGAAACGAGAAGATATTTCAAACTATCTTTCACACGCTCCGCAGCAGCAGCAAGTTTACCGCCAACCGCCGGAATTTTTTTCAATATATATTCAAGTTCATCTTTTGCACTATTATATTTACCGGCAGTTCTTAACTTTCCAAGGACTGCATGAAGCGCACCGACATTTGGAGCAATTGACATCTCATTGTCATTCAAAATGACAATCATGTTGGTTTTTGCATGACCGATATGATTAAGTGCTTCAAGTGCCATACCACCTGTTAGCGCACCGTCTCCGATGACCGGTATTACATAGTTCGAATCTCCCTTGACATCTCGTGCAGCCGCCATTCCCATAGCCGCCGAAAGAGAGGTAGAACTGTGACCTGTTTCCCAGACGTCATGATCGCTTTCAATCATTTTGGGGAATCCGCATAAGCCTTTGAATTGCCTAAGCGTATCGAAATCACCAGCACGACCTGTTAAAATTTTATGGACATATGCCTGGTGGCCGACATCCCAAATGATTTTATCATCAGGACTATCAAAATGACGATGCAAAGCAATTGTCAATTCAACTACTCCAAGATTAGGCCCTATATGACCACCAGTAACTGATAACTTTCCAATAAGAAATTTCCGAATTTCTTCTGCTAATTCCACCATCTGATCCCTATTGAGTTTTTTAATAAAAGATGGATTAGTAATTTCTGTGAGTTCCATCATTATCACACACCTTCACATATTAATTGCCACGGATAATTCTGAACTGCATACATTATATCAATAAGGACGATCAGCACAACAATTTAGTTCGCTTTACGACTCTCGTTCGACGATATAATCCGCGAATAACCCTAGAAGCGGATGCTCCGCTTCCAAAAAAGCAAGAGATTCTCTTGCGGATTGGTGATGTTCTGCCAGACGTGCCATTGCACCCTCTAGACCAAGCAGTGATGGGTACGTGGACTTCTCACTTAACGCATCGCTTCCTGCAGTCTTTCCAAGTTCTTCAGTCGTAGACGTGATATCTAAAATATCGTCCTGTATTTGAAATGCGAGTCCAATATGGTAAGCAAAGTCTTTCAACTTTGCAGACTTTTCTTCATCTAAACCGGCTAATATGGCACCAGCACCAATACAAAATGACAATAAAGCCCCTGTTTTATTTACATGTATTGTTTCAAGCTCCGATAAAGACACGCTTTTTGTCTCGCCTTCAATATCAAGCATTTGTCCGCCGACCATTCCTGTCGCTCCAGAAGCGTCCGATAGTAAACGGATGATTCGAATAGTGTCTTGTGCGGATGTATCTGATAAGTGAGTTAAACTTCCAAATGCCAGCGTCTGTAGAGCATCTCCTGCAAGTACAGCAACCCCTTCCCCATACACGATATGGTTCGTCGGTTTACCGCGCCTAAAATTATCATCATCCATACATGGCAAATCGTCGTGAATGAGGGAATACGTGTGCAGTAATTCAGCAGCACAAGCTACCGTCAATGCATCTTCAGATTCCACGCCAAGATCTTCGAGCGTGGCTAGAACGAGGAGAGGTCGGATCCTTTTTCCACCGGCATTGATTGAATAGGCCATCGAGGATTTCAATGTTTCAGATACATTCGTAGCCGCAAGCAAGCTATTCAATTTGGCATTGATAATAGGTAATTTTTTTGTTATAAATTGTTGTAATTCATTATGCATTCGACTCAGAACCTTTCGCAGGATCGAATTCTGCCTTATTGCCATCTTTGTCGATAATGGAAATGAGTTGTTTTTCAGCATCCTGTAATTTCCCGTGGCAATAAGCGGATAGTTCCATCCCTTTTTTGTAAAGTGTAATTGCATCCTCAAGTGGTACGTCCCCTGTTTCAAGCTTTTGGACAACTTCCTCTAAGTTAAGCATCGCTTCTTCAAAGCGGATTGGCTCTTTTCCCAATTAAATTTCCTCCCCTTCATGCAATGTAATCTTTTGGACCATCGCTTCTACGGTTCCATCTTGCAAGCGTATTTGAATGTTTCCACCAACCTCAAGGGATTTGGTAGAATTAGCAACTTCGTTGTTCTGATAAACAATCGAATAGCCGCGCTCCATAATAGTAAGTGGGTTAAGTGCCTTTAGCATACGAACAGATGCATGGAAACGATCACTTTGTATGCGAACGTCTTGATGAACTCCCCTAGTCAAACGTTCCGTGAGTGCCACTATATTCCTGTGACCTTCTTTGATTCGCTGTTCAGGTGAGAAAGTGGACAGCATACTATTTAACCTTTGGTATTGGGATAGCCGGTGGCCTGTAATATCTTGTCCGCTTCGTAAGAGTCTGCCCTCAAGTCCAATCAATCTATCAGTGAACGGACGATAAAGACGCTCTGGAAATTGAAGTGGATAGGATGTTTGTAAGCTTATAAGATGTTTGCGTTCATTTTTTATCTGATTGGAAAGTGAATTATAAATAGCACGTTTCCGGTCCAATAGCCTTTCAAACAACTCGTCACGTGCAGGAACGGCCATTTCAGCTGCTGCTGTCGGAGTAGGTGCCCTTCTGTCCGAGACAAAATCGGCAATTGTCGTGTCGGTTTCATGCCCGACAGCGCTGATAACCGGAAGTCGGCAAGAAAAGATTGCTCGTGCTACCGACTCTTCATTGAACGCCCATAGGTCTTCTATAGAACCCCCGCCGCGTCCAACGATGAGAACATCGATGGAACCATATGTATCTGCCTGTTCGATTGATTTGACAATGGAAGGTGCGGCTTGCGGTCCCTGAACAATCGCAGGAAACAAAATGATTTCTGCAAGTGGATAACGTCTTTCAATTGTTGAACAGATATCTTGAATTGCGGCACCAGATTGCGCCGTAACTACACCGATTTTAGTTGGAAACAAAGGTAGCGGTCTTTTCCAACGCGCATCGAACAATCCTTCTTTCCCCAGACTCTCTTTCAATTGTTCAAACGCGAGATAAAGCGCACCGATACCATCAGGTTGCATTGATTGGACATATAATTGATAGTTTCCGCTCGTTTCAAAAACTGTTACATCGCCTGTAATCAGTACGTTCATGCCATTTTCAGGCTTAAATTTAAGACTTGATGCGCTAGAACGGAACATCGCTGACTGTATCCTACTTTTTTCATCTTTCAAGGTGAAGTATATATGTCCGCTCGGATGACTTTTAACGTTCGACAGTTCCCCTTTAACAAATACATTACGTAAATGGGGATCTGCATCGAACTTCCGTTTAATGTATTTCGTTAATGCTTGTACAGACAAGTGTGGGTGTCCGGCCAACAGTCCCGCCTCCCGTTTCTTGACGTATAGAAACGCTGTCTTTTCAATGAAAAACAGCGTCCGTCCGGTTTTTTATAGTTGTTGTGAACATCTTCCCTCTGCAGAAGCCTGTTCTGCACTATGAAGTGTGTTTTTCAGTAACATCGTAATTGTCATCGGACCTACCCCACCTGGAACCGGTGTAATAGCTGAAGCTTTCGTTTTTGCTGATTCGAAATCGACGTCTCCGCATAATTTACCATTTTCATCGCGGTTCATACCAACATCTATAACGACAGCGCCTTCTTTAATGTGCTCATCTGTGATGAACTTTGTCTTGCCTATTGCGACAATGAGAATATCAGCCTGTTTCGTAAATGAAGCTAAATCCTTGGTTTTAGAATGACAGTATGTGACTGTCGCATCGCGCTGTAAAAGCAATTGACCCATCGGTTTTCCGACAATGTTACTGCGTCCAACGATAACAGCATGCTTACCGCTGATTTCAGTATCTGTTCGTTCGAGGAGTTTGATGATACCGTATGGCGTGCATGATAGAAATGCTTTTTGACCAATAATCATTTTCCCAACATTTTCAGGATGGAATCCATCTACATCTTTTGTCGGGTCAATTGCACTGATGACTAGGTTTTCGTCAATATGGTCGGGTAATGGAAGCTGAACCAGAATACCATGAATTGAATCATCATTATTCAGCCGTGTGACATGATTGAGTAACTCCTTTTCGGATACTGTGACTGGAAGTTCAATCAGTTCCGATTTCATGCCCACTTCCGAACTTGATTTCTGCTTGTTCCTAACATATGTACGGGAAGCCTGATTCTCACCAACCAGAACGACCGCAAGCCCCGGCTGACAACCGTGCTCTTTCAAAGCAGTTACTCTTTCCTTGATTTCGTCTCTGATCTCTTGCCCGATTACTTTTCCATCAATCAGTTTTCCAGTCATCATGATACCTCCAAATGGTTTCAATTATTTTTCTTCAAACTTGGATAGTACACCGTTCACAAAACGGCCTGATTTTTCATCGCCGAATATTTTACATAGCTCGATTGCCTCATTCAAGACCACTCTATGTGGTACTTCCTCATTGAACAGCAATTCATAAACTGCGATTCTCAAAACAGTCCGCTCAATTTTCGGAAGTCGGTCCAATGACCAGTGTTCCAGTTTTCCTGTGAGGACCTCATCTATTGCTTCTTTATTTTGCACAGTTCCCCGTACAAGCTGTTCATAAAAACGATTTGCTGGTTCTTCAACAATGTAGTTAATTGCTTCATCTACACTCAATTCTGTATTATCAAGTTGAAAAAGGGTTTGTACTGCTTTTTCACGTGCTTCTCTTCGTTTCATCTTCTTATTCTCCTCCACTACCATATCTCTAGGGCATTATCATAGCATAAACAGGTTGCCGGATACAGTAAGACAAGTTGAAAAGCATCATCCGGCTGGACGATGCTTTTCAGATCATTCCGTTTCCGCTCCAGCCTCAAACTGGATCCCTGTAATATGGACATTGACTTCTTTCGTTTCAAGGGAAGTCATGTGGAAAATTGCATGACGAATTTGCTTTTGGATATCCACGGCAATGGCAGGTACAGAATAGCCGTATTCGACAACGCAATATACGTCAATCGTCAGACCCTCTTCAGACCATTCCGTTTTGACCCCTTTCCCATGGTTCACTTTACCGAACTTTTCCGCAACTCCAGTGGCAAAGTTTCCTCTTGTATTCGCGACGCCTTTTACTTCCGTCGTCGCAATTCCGATAATCACTTCAAGAACTTCGGGAGCAAGCTGGACACGTCCGAGCTCACCATCCCCCGCCGGAGCCATCCCGACGAATGTTGGAATTGTTTTATCAGTCATTCCAAGTCCCCTCCCTTTCAGTTCATAATCGTGTATCTTTCAAGAAATTTCGTATCGAAATCTCCTGATTTGAAGACTTCATTATCCATAAGCTTCAAGTGGAACGGGATAGTTGTTTCGACACCCTCAATGATAAATTCATCAAGTGCACGTTTCATCCTAGCTACCGCTTCTTCCCTTGTATCTGCATGAACAATTAGTTTCGCAACCATCGAATCGTAAAACGGCGGGATTGAATAGCCCGTATACATGGCAGAATCTACCCGAACACCAAAGCCGCCTGGAGGCATGTACATAGTTACTTTCCCCGGTGAAGGCATAAAGTTTTTCGACGGATTTTCTGCGTTGATGCGGCATTCGATTGACCAACCATTGATTTTAATATCTTCTTGGCGATAGGCAAGTTTTTCACCCGACGCAATTTTCAGTTGCTGTTGAACCAAATCAATTCCTGTAATCATCTCTGTAATCGTGTGTTCTACTTGGATTCGCGTATTCATTTCCATGAAGTAGAATTTTTGATTGATATGATCGAAAATGAATTCAACTGTTCCAGCACCCTCGTAATTGACAGCTTCTGCCGCTTTGACCGCCGCGTCGCCTACTGCTAATCTCAGTTCAGGTGTCAGAGCCGGAGATGGCCCTTCTTCAACAAGCTTTTGCATTCTGCGCTGAATCGAACAATCACGTTCTCCTAAATGAATTGTATTACCATATTTATCAGCAAGTATTTGAACTTCGATATGGCGGAACACTTCAATAAACTTCTCAATGTAGACGCCAGGATTGCCGAATGCAGCAGCAGCCTCTTTTTGAGTGATTTTGATCCCATTGATTAACTCTTCAGCATCCCTTGCAACACGAATTCCTTTACCGCCGCCGCCTGCTGTAGCTTTGATGATAACTGGGAAACCGATTTCTTCAGCGATTCGGAGACCATCTTGTTCATCAGCAACGATTCCAGTAGAACCTGGAACAATTGGAACACCTGCTTCTCGCATTGTTTCACGTGCTACGTCTTTCGTACCCATCCGTGAAATATTGTCCGCAGTAGGTCCAATAAATTCAATGTTAACCTCTTCACATAGTTCGGCGAAACTCGCATTTTCCGCTAGGAAACCATATCCCGGATGAATTCCATCGCAACCAGTTAGTTTTGCAACACTGATGATATTTGAAAAATTTAGGTAGCTGTCTTTAGATAATTTTGGACCGACGCAATAAGCTTCATCTGCTAATTCGACATGAAGAGCTTCCTGATCAGCTTCTGAATAAACCGCGACTGTTTTCATACCAAGTTCTTTACAAGCCCTGATAATACGTACGGCAATTTCACCGCGATTAGCTATTAAAACCTTCTTCATTTTTCATTCCTCCTTAATTAGCTCTTACAAGGAAGAGAGGTTGTCCGTATTCAACGAGCTGACCGTCTTTTACGAGAATCTCAACGATTTCCCCTGAAACTTCCGCTTCAATTTCATTGAATAGCTTCATTGCTTCTACGATGCACACGATAGCTTCCGATTTCACGCTATCACCTTTTTGTACATAAGCTGGTACATCAGGGGACGATGCTGAATAGAATGTTCCAACCATCGGTGATGTAATTTTGTGCAGCGATGGATCTTCCACTTGTACTTCAACAACGGGTACAACTGGTGTTACCTGTTGAGGAGCAATTACTTCTTCTGTTCTCTGAACTTGCTCAGCAGACACTCCCTGTTGAACAGATTGTTCTTGTTCGACAACTGTTGTAGCTACTGCAGCTTGTGCCGCACTACCTTTTTTTAATACGAGTTTTGCACCATCTGATTCATAAGTGAATTTTTCAATTGAAGATTGATCAATTAGTTTAATAATTTCACGGATTTCTTGAATTTTTAGCATGATCGATTCTCCTGACTCCATTATAATTATGTTCTTTAACTATTTTAGCTGTTTTCGTCCCATATTGAAATAGATAATGGTTATTTACATTAAAGTTTGCTGTTAAAGAGCAAAAGCATAGGCGTATGTTTAGCCCCGATATGTAGGAGGGATGAAGTTCAGTCTCACCCGGAAGGTCTGTAGGCAAAGGCCTAAAGTGACAGAGGAAGGCAGTTTAATTCCGCGACATCCTGTTGCAATAGCTGTATGACCCACGTCGTGTGGGCCAAGGGATAGGCGCTGGAGTCTAGACGTAAAATCTCTACGTTACAACTTCTCCACAGTACGAGATTTTATTATCTCCTATATAATAAAAAAAAGACCCTATTTAGGGCCTTCATTTTCCATATTCATTCCATGTCACCAGTAAAAGTAATATTCACTGCTTTTGCGTCTTTCCAGCTCGTCATGACGTAATGAGTAATCTCTTCCGCCATTTTAGATGAATGGCCTTCGTTGGAAAGGACAGTAATTTTCACTGCACCGTCTTCATTGTAGACAAATGCTTCAGGATATCCCATTGCTTTAATTTGTAATTCCATTAGCGCCTCAGCCGATTCGCGTTTAGTCAGCTGACCCATCTCTTCGTACACCTTGTTTTTTTCTTCGGCTGTATCAGACGTTAATATTTTAGACAACAATTGCTCCCCAATTTTGCTTCGTTCATCACGGATCTGCATTCGCATTTCTTCGAACACAACTGCTTCTGCGAAGACTGGTTGTGTTTTTTCTGCATCATTTGAGTTTTCGACCAGTTGTACAGCGCTTTCTGAGTCTTTAAAAATGTTGATCCCATCGAACGGCATTGGTGATTTTTCCTTGATGTAATAGATGGAAATGACTGCAACTAGACTGAGCAATGTTAAAAACCATACTGTTCTTTTATTCGTTCTCATTAGTGTTCCCCCTATTATTCATTTTAGCGATGACAATTCGATGTTCGGGCAGCTGGAGGACGGTTGACAGGATCTTCGATAGTTCGTTTTGAATTTTGAAGTCTTCCGCACCTTCCGCAACGACAAGAACGCCTTGTAGCTCACTTCCCTTTTTAGCCGATGCAGTGGACGTTGAAAAGTAATCGGTTAGCTGATTAGTAGACTCCCTATTTTCATAATGGAAATATAACGAAATTTCCCCGATCCCTTCAATTTTCATCAGCGCCTCTTGTAGTGCTGCAAATTCCCCGCTCTCCTCCTTCTTTCCCTTCTCCCCCCCGATGACTCCAAGACTAGAATTGATGAAAATGATGACCAGGAGAACAATCGTCCCGAGGAGGATCGTATGGGTTTTCCTTGTTGGTTTGTGCATATTATCACCATTTCCACTCATTGTGCCGCTTGTACGACCTGTCATCAATGAATCATTTTATGCAGTTTCATAGAAGGCTATGACCAAAAATCTTGAAGAATGATTGAATCATCCAAATGCCCATAGCAAGTTTAACAATTGGCAGGAAATTTTCTTCTGTTTCATTTGGAAATAACAACAGAATTGTTGAAGCCAAAAGGGTGATAAGAAGAACACCTATTAAAAAAGACTCCATTCCACGCCTCATTTCATCGTAGTAATCAACTTCACAAGGATTATTGAAAAAAGTGCAGTATAGATAAACGCAAAAGCTATTAAAAAAGAAACAGCACATAACACAAATAACGTTCTCCCAATATCGTCCAAAATTCCAGTGATATCTTCATTCGCAAATGGTTCAATGAGTGCTGCGGTCCATCTGTAGAAAAACGCGGTAAGGAGTGTTTTAAACGATGGAATGAGTGCAACAGTCCAAATTGCCGATATAAGCCAACCTCCAGCGAAAACACTCGCCCCCGACGAATATCGACCCATCGTTCCCATGCTTTCGGTCATAAATGAACCAATAAGAGGGACGTTTTGACGTATCAGCTCTTTAATAGGTTCGCTCGCTAGCCCAGTGAGCGCCCAAGTCATCGTGCCTCCCACGGTTATAAAAATGGAGTAAGCTGCAACGACGGCCGAAACCGTTCCCAGAAGGGTCGTCCGAATTAAATCTGCCATTTTAGTAAACGGAACGGCCGGTAGTATCCTAGATACAAGATCTAAGATAAGTGCAGCTGTTAAAAGTGGTATCAGTACTTTCTCCGTGAGAACAATTGCACCATTTGCAAATAACAGCATTGCGGGCTGAAAGTTCAGCATACTGAATGCTCCACCCGCAGCAACCATGCTGGCAGTCAATATCGGATAAATAGAAATGAACATCATCGATATCGAGTTTGCAATATCACGAATGAGAGTTAGATGTTCAAATGCGGGTTGCAATACAACCGTTACAACAATAAATATCAAAATCATCCTCGTCCATTTTGCAAACGATGGGAACAAAAAATCTACCAACAATGCCATAAAAGTTGCAATGATGATAATGACAAAGCTTGACAATACGGTTCCGAGTATCGATTCTAAAAAAGAAATCATGGATGCCCCGCCTGTTCATTTTGTAATGAGTTTTGAAAGGATTTCGATTAATGCGGACGTCTGCTGCATCCACAAAGTCAGTATGACAATTTTTACAGCGAAATGAGCTACTGCGGCAAGTGAGCCGTATCCTGCCTCTTCGATATGTTTTGCGATGAGCTCAGAGACATAAAACAGAATGGCACTGCCGATTAATAATTTTGCAAATGGATCTGGTAATGGTTCAAACAAAGCGACAAAATATTTCCCGAACGGAAAGACGATTGTATTAAGCAGGTGGAAGAGAAAATAGAAAAAAATAGATGCATACAAAATTGGCTGCAGTTTAGGTACAGTAAATGAAATGAGGAGGAGAATAAGGAAGACAACAATTAACTGAATTAAGGTTAACATCAGACTGACATCGACAACCACTGGAAAAACTCCGTGATTTCAGTGAAGAAAATCTTCAGGAAGCGGAGCATTTCAGCAGTGATATAGATATAAGCGATGAAAAAAAGAAAAAAGGAAAACTCTTTCCTGCCAGTTTGTTCGAAAAAGATATGCAGAAAACCGATGACTAATCCGATACCGGCAACGCGTAGCAAATCATTTAGTTCCATCCGGTATTCCCCCCATTACACTATCCTATGTGCAGTGGACCTGTCATATGCAAAAAACACCTTGCATCCCAATTAGGAACGCAAGGTGTTTTTTTAGTTTTAACAAAGTAAGTTGGCAAAAAGAACGATTCTTCCTTATGCGCGAGAAACGTATTCAGATTCCACTGTGTTGATGATAAGTTTATCTCCGATGTTAACGAAAAATGGCACTTGTACAACAACGCCAGTTTCCATTTTAGCTGGTTTAGAACCACCGCTCGCTGTATCGCCTTTAATACCCGGCTCAGTTTCTGCAACTTCAAGAACAACTGTTACAGGTAGTTCAACACCAAGTACTTCATCTTTAAACAAGATAACATGAACTTCCATATTTTCTTTTAGGAACTTCAATTCGTCTTCAATCTGCTTCTCTGGAAGTTCAATCTGTTCGTACGATTCGTTATCCATAAAGACATGCTCGTCTCCATTTGCATACAAATATTGCATGCGGCGGTTATCAATTTGTGCTTTCGCAACTTTTTCTCCAGCACGGAACGTTTTTTCATTGACGTTGCCTGAACGTAAGTTGCGCAGTTTCGAACGAACGAACGCCGCGCCTTTACCTGGTTTAACGTGTTGGAAATCCATTACGCGCCAAATATCCCCGTCAAATTCGATTGTTAATCCTGTTTTAAAGTCGTTTACTGAAATCAAGATGATTCCTCCAATTGATAATAGATTATAAGATAAGTAGTTCTTTTGTTGAATGTGTTAAACGTTCGTTACCATTTTGCGTCATAATGATATCGTCCTCGATACGGACACCGCCGATTCCAGGCAGATAGATACCTGGCTCAACTGTGACAACCATATTTGGCTCAAGTACCGTTCCAGAACGGAAAGATAATGCCGGTCCTTCGTGTACTTCAAGACCGATACCATGTCCCGTTGAATGACCAAATGCTTCACCGTAGCCTTTAGATTTGATGTAATCGCGTGCAATTGCATCCGCTTCTATTCCTGTCATACCTGGTTTAATCTCTTTTAAAGCAAGTTCTTGTGCTGCAAGAGTCACTGCGTAAATCTCTTTCAGTTTATCAGAAGGTTCACCGACAGCGACAGTACGCGTAATGTCAGAAATATACCCTTCATACAATGCGCCGAAATCGAGCGTAACAAGATCTCCTGATTCGATTACTTTGTCCGTTGCAACTCCGTGTGGAAGTGCTCCGCGTAAACCAGATGCCACGATAATTGAGAAGGAAGATGAAGTTGCCCCTTGTTTACGCATCGCAAACTCAAGTTCATTTGAGACTTCTAATTCCGTCACGCCCGGCTTGATAAATGTACAAATATGCGTGAATGCATCATCTGCAATTTTAGCTGCTTTTTTCAAAATAGCTAGCTCATCTTCTGTTTTCACCATACGCAGTTTTTCGACGAGTCCCGAAACAGGTTTTAGCTCCGCTTCGACTTTTCCATTATATAGTTCGTAAAGACCAAATGACATATCATCTTTTTCAAAACCGATTGTCCGAAGCTTCATGTTTTTCGCTTGCTCGGCCACTTCTTCAATGATGGTAGTCGTATGCTGAACGATGCGGAAGCCATTGATTTCTCGTTCCGCCTGTTCAGTATAACGGAAATCTGTAATGAACACTGCATCGTCAGACGAGATAAGAGCAAGTCCTGCTGTCCCCGTGAAGCCAGTCATATAACGACGGTTGTACGAGTTCGTAACGAGTAGTGCATCAATGCCATTTTCTGTTAACAGTTCACGTAGTTTTGTCAATTTCACAGTTTCATACCCCTTTTCCCCGGAGAAGGAAAGCGTGGAAGGCGAGTTCATATCCGTCCGTGCCGAATCCAGCTAACTGGCCGATACAGACTGGCGCAATAACGGATGTCTCTCTGAACGGTTCACGGCTATGTATGTTCGAAATATGGATTTCGATGACAGGTACATCAACAGACGCGACAGCATCACGCAGAGCGATACTATAATGCGTAAACGCACCTGGATTGAAGACAATACCATCCAAGCCAGCGTCTTCTGCTTCATGGATTCGGTCGATTAAAGCACCCTCCCAGTTAGATTGGAAGAATGATAGTTCAACACCATGTAACAAAGCCATTTTGTCTAATTTACGTTCAACGTCTTCCAATGTTTCTGCGCCATAAATACCCGGCTCTCTCTTTCCGAGCCTGTTAAGATTGGGTCCGTTCAGAATTAGTAACTTCATCGCCACACCATTCCCCTCACCGTTGTCTATCCCATTTTATCATATCGTTCTTTTGTAGCAACTCATTTTACACTTTCATCCGAAAGTTTCTTCATAAAAACGGCCGTACCAGTAATAAACCTGAAAACTATAGCCATAACGGCAAAATATGGGAGTGATATGGATTTTATAGCTTCTAAAGGCGTTTTCGGTGAGCCAATCGTCCATTCGACTGCAAAAACAACGATAATTCCGATGATTAAGGCAGTAATAGATGGAGGAATTGACGTTGTGAATGAAACCGCAAAATAAACAATAATATATAACAATACTAGCGCTACAAAAAGCAAAGCCCATTTAATTGTGAAATGTGCCGAAGCGAACAACTGCCACTTTTTTGCCCAGCCAACAGGCGACCAGCTTATAAAATTAAATGACTGCAAAAATTTAAGTGCTATTGTGGTGAAAAAGGCGCCAATTAGCGCGGTCCATATTAATGTTTTATTAATCATGAAAATCCCTCCTATACAAAGTGTCGGGAGGTTCTGAACATTTTAAACATCATTGTGGAGTGTATGGCTGTTTTTTAGTATAATGAATTATAGGATTTAGTTGATATAAAAGAAAGCGTGGGTAAATGTATGGGAAAAGAACAACAACCTCCCGCTTACGGGGGACAAGCACTTGTCGAAGGGGTAATGTTCGGCGGTAAAAATCATACTGTGGCGGCAATTAGACGGAAGGACGATACAATCGATTACTTCCATCTGCCTAAAGAAAAGAATAGTGTCCGGATGAAACTGAAAAAAATCCCATTTGTTCGGGGGATAGTTGCATTAATCGAATCCGCTGGCGTCGGATCGCGGCATTTAACATTTTCAAGCGAACGGTACGATGTAATGCCGGGAGAAGAAATAGAAAAGGAAGAAGAGACTTCAAAATTAGCGATGGTTCTTGGTGTCGCTGCGGTCGGAGTATTATCTCTGCTTTTCGGGAAATTTGTTTTCACACTTATCCCAGTTTTTCTTGCACAAGCATTGCAGTTTGTTGCTCCCGGGAAAACTGCCCAAATTTTACTTGAAAGTTTGTTCAAACTTATTTTGTTACTGACGTATGTTTCCCTCATCTCGATGACTCCCCTTATTAAACGGGTATTCCAATATCACGGGGCTGAGCATAAAGTAATCAACGCTTATGAAAACAAATTGCCCATGACAGTCGAAAATGTTCAGGCACAGTCAAGACTTCATTTCCGTTGCGGCAGTAGTTTCATGCTATTCACTGTAATTGTTGGGATGTTTGTCTACTTCCTCGTGCCGACCGACCCATTTTGGTTACGCATTGTGAACCGGATTCTTCTTATTCCGGTTGTGCTTGGTATTTCTTTCGAGGTTTTACAATTAACAAACTCACTTCGTAACGTTCCAGTACTGAAATATTTAGGTTATCCTGGATTGTGGCTTCAGTTATTGACGACAAAAGATCCGGATGACAAGCAAGTAGAAGTTGCAATTGCTTCATTCGAAAGATTGTTAGAGATTGAAGAGCATGGCGCTGTGGCTATGGAAGTTGTAACGAAGAGCGATTCTGAAACAGAAACAGAAACTGTTCCTGTAACTTAAGAAAAGCGGAAGCTGCCAATTATGGCTACTTCCGCTTTTTCATTTAATTAGGTATTATTTCTTAAATGTCCAGTCGTCATTTGCATATTTAGTACGTTCAATTTCGAAGACATATTGGAGCTGTTGCTCTGTTAATTCCATAGGTTCCAGCTCCATATCGAGCGCTAATTCAAATCCTTTTGAAAACGCGTCCGCACATTCGCTAACCGTCACTGGACGGTCAACCAATCTATCGATCGCTACCGCTTTCTCAGGCAAGCTTGTACGCATTTGTTCACGCTGCACTTCTGACTTGAATGTAAAAAGGGAAACGAGCTTATCAACATCCAGACTTAGAAGTATCGCACCGTGCTGCAAAATGACACCTTTCTGTCTCGTCTGCGCACTGCCAGCCACTTTCTTTCCTTCAACAACAAGTTCATACCAACTAGGCGCATCAAAACACACGGCGCTTTTTGGTTTTTTTAAATCATCGCTCTGTTGCGCCGTTTGGGGCACTGAAAATGTTGCATCCAGCCCAAGATTACGGAACCCTTCAAGCACACCACCCGAAATAACGCGGTATGCTTCCGTAACCGTTTCAGGCATATTCGGATAACTTTCACTGACAATTACGCTGTATGTAAGTTCATGTTCATGGAGAACGCCTCTTCCTCCAGTAGGTCGCCTGACGAAACCAAGCCCATGTTTTTTCACTTCATCCAAATTTATTTCTTTTTCAACACTTTGAAAATAACCAATCGACAGTGTCGCCGGCTCCCATTCATAAAATCGAAGCACTGGACCAATTTCCCCTTTACTATGCCATTCCAGCAATGCTTCGTCGAGCGCCATGTTGAACGAAGCGCGGCATTTCCCTGAATTAATGAAGTGCCAAACCTTTTTCCCCATCCGAATTCCCCCTTCACAACGACTATCATTTTAACATTCCCTTCAACACTTAAGCTATCTATTTTCATCATCTAAGATCAAAACACCATCCGTCATGTTATATACCTTGTCACAATAGCCAACTAAACGTGTATCATGCGTGACCACAATAGTCGTAGTGTTCTTATTCTTAGTTTCATTTTTCAACAGTTCCATCACTTCATAGGCACGATCTGAGTCTAGGGAAGCCGTTGGTTCATCAGCTAAAATAATAGATGGATTACTATAAAGTGCTTTGGCAATTGCCACTCGCTGACGTTCACCACCGGACAAATCAGCTGGATATTTAGAACGCAAGTCACCAATTCCCAAGTCTTCATAGAGTTCTTCGAGTTGTTTTTTTGTCATATTGTCTTTTTTCACTTGATCCAACAGTTTTAATTGATTTGCGACAGTTAGGAATGGGACAAGATTAGACGCCTGTAAAATGAATCCAATTTCCTTCAGCCGAATTTTTGACCGTTCCTTTTCATTTAAATCCGCAAGATTCTTATCGTTAATTATTACATCTCCTGAAGTAGGCGTAAGAAGCCCGCCCACAATCGTAAGGAATGTGCTTTTGCCCGAACCTGAAGGACCGATAATTGCGATAAGTTCTCCTCTTTCTGCAATGAAGTCAGTTGCCTTCATTGCTTCAACTTGTTTATGACCGCTGCCAAATGTTTTTTTCACTCGAATTAATTCTAAAACTGCCATCATTTATCCTCCTATCGCTTTCAATGGATCGATTCGCACAATTGTAAGGACCGAGAACAATGCGCCCAATATCGCAACGGCAATCAGAATCAGTCCATAGATGAGCATACTTACAAGGTCAAATGCAACAGGCACCGCACTTGGTAAAAATGCTCCCGTAATTAACGCGAATCCAAAACCTATGGCTACACCAATTGCCGACAATAGGAATGTCTGTGCAACGACTGAGCGAGACAGATACCTATTCGAGATGCCTTGTGCTTTCATAACACCAAACATACTTATCTTCTGGACTGTCAATACGTACAAGAAAATTGCTACGATGACCGCCGAAATAACAAACAAGAAATAGATCATGAAATTCAACGTCAAATTCTGTTCTGTATAACCAGGTAAACTCCGTATGAAAGTTTCAATCTCAATAGCTTCGAGTGAATCATCCCGAATGAGACCTGAAGTATCCCCAGTTCGGACAACAATTCCATTTATGCTTTCCTTATTCGCCTCAGCCGCTTCTCCAAACTTGACCCGTTGGAAAGTGGTAAGGTCACTATAAAGTACTGGAGCTGCATTAAATCGCGCTTTGTCTGTGAATCCGACAATTGTTAAAACTTCATCGGAGGAAGATAGTTGCAATTCATCGCCTACTTTAAATCCGTCTTCCTTTAATGCATCACTCGCGACCACTTCGTTACTGCCTGCAAATACTTCTCCTTCCGTAACCTTTGGCATTATGAATTCATCTTTATTTATCCCGAAAATAGAGACGTTGCTCTTCTGATCTCCATTTCCTGCGATAGCATTTATTTGACCAATTACAGCAATTTCCTTTGTATCGATATTATCCACATCAGCCAGTTTAAGAGATGATTGATTCATACTTTTGTCTGATTCCTCAGTCAAAATGATTGATGTCGCTTCCCATTTGTCGACGGATTCTCGATTCATATTTTCCAAGCCATTTGCGAGACCTGATAGAAAGAATACTAAATATGAAACGAGCATTAATATTCCTATGATTAATGTAAATCGCAATTTATTCTTTTTAATTTCATTCCAAGCTAAAAACATTGTCTCACATCCATTCTTTTTATATAGTAATATACCATAAATCGGCTTACACTTCGTTTCATACAATTTTACAAGTTCTATATCCTATGAGGAAGACCAATCTAGTCTAACTTGTTTCTCTATTTAGGATATGTATACGGATTAACCGACAGCATAGATAGTCGTAATTTAGCTTGTTCGGACAGTAACACTTCTTCCATAATACAGTTTCTATATGCATATTGCAGATTTAAACCCTATCCCGTAACCTTTTCCCCTTTGAATAGTCAGAGCGTAAACAACTATTTCTTTTAAAAAGGATTCCAATCTATTATAAATACACGAAAAATTAGCCCTAAAAAATGAGCGCACCGATATTCACCTTATCGGCTCGAGTGCAATCGACTATGCAACTAAGATTTTTTTTGGCAATCCTATTGATCAAAAATAAGGCACCGGCTTGTTTAGCCGGCACCCGCTATTCATAATTCAATCATTTGCGGTTCTTCACCATTGTTATTCATTAAGCGTATTGAATCGGGTAAAACTTTCAAAATGATGAGATTCGGATCTTCTGGACCACTAAACCATGATGCCATATGCTTATTCCAAACCTTCTCTTTAAAGCTTTCATCATCTGAAATAGTGACAGTCCCTTCAATTTCTAGATAGTCATCTCCAATACCTTTTCCATCGTAACCGATTAATATGTGCGTATATGGATTTTTTTCAAGTTCATCCACTTTCTGCGTTTTTTTCGATGTTGCGGTGTAGAGTATAAATTCATCACTGAAAAACGTCATGTATCTTGTATGGGGCTTATTCTGTTGAATAGTCGCCATCGTACCCACGAAGCTTTCTTTTAGGATTTTCAGTGCTGTTTTTTTTGCATTCATAATGATCTACTCCCTTTTTTCAACATTATTGTAGTTTGCCTCACTAATTAAGAAGCTAAACACGGTTTGCGTACATGGAAAAATTTAAAAGGAATGATGGCATGATTTTAACAAAGACAGGATTGAAAAATGCTATTTTATACGGATTACTCTCCGGTTTAGTTTTAGCAACATTTTTGAAAGGCGTTGAACTAATTACTCACTTAACAGTTTACACACTGTTATTAAACGTCGATTATATTCCTTATATCAACACGTTCGCTTTTCCAGAACTAATTGAAGTAGGTTTTCACCTACTCGTCTCAATCGCTTTAGCAATTTGTTTGTATCTGTTGTTTGTTCACCTAAAAATATCTTCCCGAAAGCAAATCATAGTTACGGCTACTACTGTCTGCCTCATTATCGGTATCGCCCTTTTTCCTACAACAACCTTTTCAGACAAAACACCAGACTTCAGGAGTTTTCCTTCTTTTTCATACTGGATGGCTGGGCATATTATTTATGGTTATATATTAGGTTATTTACTAGCTAAGTCGAAGGACAACTAAGTACCTTACTCACTCCGCTCTCTTCTAGTGAAAAAGTATCTTGCCACTTTTACTTCCTGCGATAACACCACATGACCGAAATCCGAATTATAAAAGGAGGGATTAACCAGTAAAAGTTCAAACTTTTGATCATAATGGCTTTTTAACCGACATCAAAAAAGAGCTTGCCCATTGAACAAGTGCTGTTCAATCTTTATAATGAAAAGGTAGAGAGAAAGGGGAAAGTTGTTTTGAATTATATATTTTTAGGAGCCGTCGCTCTCATCGTAATCATTTATTTCGTTGTGACGATGCTACGTCTGCGTAAAGCCGTTACAAACTTGACGCAGGAGCAATTTATCGAAGGGTATCGGAAAGCACAACTGATTGATGTACGTGAGGCAAAAGATTATGATGCCGGTCATATTTTAGGTGCGCGCAATATCCCTTATTCTCAGTTCCGTCAACGGTTTAAAGAGATCCGTTCAGACAAGCCCGTTTATTTGTACGATCAAAATGGCGGAAAAAGTGCACGTGGAGCATTATTCTTAAAGAAAAAAGACTATCAACAACTGTTTCACCTGCAAGGCGGTTTCCGTCAATGGACAGGTAAAGTGAAAAGTAAATAAAACAGAAACTTCTTCCTTCATTGGAAAACGTTCGTAAGTGTGTAAGTTTATTGGAATTTTAAAAAGATGATATTCCGTTCGTATTCGAACGAAATATCATCTTTTTGTTTAGAGTTTCTTGCTCTGATTTCGAAGAAAGCTATAATTGTGAACAAGATTCCCAAAGTTAAAAAGAGATCACATTAACGTTCAAATAAATTCTTACTTCCTGCATTTCTACCTTGAGTAAAATGTAAAACAACTACTAATATTAATGCTAACGCGGGATAAATCATCAATAATCTGACTGCAATCGCCTGTGATTGTTCAGTCATAGAAAACACAAGCATAAAGTTAGAGTAAACAAAAAAAATCAAAAAGAAGAGCCCGCTTATCAAAATTACTTCCGTAACTTTTTCACAATAATTCTTGCTGATCAATAAATATAATAGAAATGGTACCACACATAAAAGAGTAAGTAATAAGTAATTCAGATTGGTTAGTCCACCATCTAATAAAAAATTCCCTAATAGAAGTCGTAAGACGATGGCTGATCCGTAAACTACTAGAAAAACGCCTACAATACACAGTACAAATAAAGTCTTTTTTGACTGTTTTATCTTCCCCACTCCTTTTCTTTAATTATATGTAGTAAAGAAAAGTAAAATCACTTCCATAATGCGAATTGAATATGATCGGACAAAAAGAGAAACCAATGGATTTATAATTGATTTCTCTTTTTCCTAACGAACCAAGCTACGTTTCCTAACCTCCACTAATTATTACAGTACCAATTCAGCATTACCCTCGGGATATAAAGAGAATTCAAACAAAAATTGTTCCAATGTGATCATATCCTTCTCCATTCAAAGTTACTCCTAAAAATGACAAAAAAGCATGCAGAGAAATAAATTACTTTCTCTGCATGCTTTGCTTTTTCACTAGCGACTAATTACAAACTTATGCTTTTGTATAACGAAGTACAGGGAAACGTGCCGCTTTCGTTTCATCAAGACGATTGATAACAGTTGTATGCGGTGCGTTTTGTACGATTTCCGGGTTTTCTTCCACTTCTTTCGCAATTTGAATAAGTGCATCACAGAATGCATCGAGTGTTTCTTTCGATTCTGTTTCTGTAGGCTCAATCATCATGCCTTCCTCAACGTTAAGTGGGAAGTAAATTGTAGGCGGGTGATAGCCAAAGTCAAGCAGTCGCTTCGCCATATCCAGCGTACGCACGCCCAGTTTCTTCTGACGGCGACCCGACAGAACAAATTCATGTTTACAATGACGGTTATATGGCAAATCGAAATGTGGCTCCAATCTGCGCATCATGTAGTTCGCATTCAATACGGCATATTCCGTAACAGCTTTCAGGCCATCTGGCCCCATTGAACGAATATACGTGTATGCACGCAGATAGATACCGAAGTTACCGTAGAACGGTTTAACACGACCAATCGATTGTGGTAAATTGTATTCAAATGTGTAAACTTCATCTTTTTTCACAAGGACTGGTTTCGGCAGGAATGGAATAAGATCCTTCTTCACGCCAACCGGACCTGAACCTGGTCCACCGCCACCATGTGGTCCTGTGAATGTTTTGTGCAAGTTTAAGTGAACAGCATCGAAGCCCATATCGCCAGGGCGTGCTTTAGACATAACCGCATTCAAGTTTGCGCCGTCATAATAAAGTTTTCCGCCAGCAGCATGAACGATCTCAGCCATTTCAAGAATTTCTTCTTCAAAAAGACCAAGTGTATTCGGATTCGTCAGCATAAGCGCCGCCGTGTCATCCCCCACATGTCGTTTCAGGTCCTCAAGATCTACAAGTCCGTCTTCACCTGATTTGACTGTAATCGTGTCGAAACCAGCAACTGTAGCTGATGCCGGGTTTGTACCGTGTGCAGAATCGGGAACAAGTACTTTTGTACGTTTGAAGTCGCCGTTAGCTTCATGGAAAGCCCGAATCATCATCAATGCTGTCCACTCGCCGTGCGCTCCTGCCGCCGGCTGAAGTGTCACTTCATCCATTCCTGTAATTTCTACAAGATGCTCTTGCAGGTCATATAAAACCTCTAGTGCACCTTGAACAGTCGACTCTTCTTGCAATGGATGAATATTCGCGAATCCAGGATAACGTGCAACGGATTCGTTGATTTTCGGATTATATTTCATCGTACATGATCCAAGTGGATAAAATCCTGAATCGATACCATGGTTACGATTGGAAAGTGCAGTGTAATGACGCATAATGTCAAGTTCAGAAACTTCCGGAAGTTCAGCAGCTTCCTCGCGTACAAATCCCTTTGGTAATAGATTGGAAAGGTCAAGTTCAGGGACATCAAGTTCAGGAAGACTATAACCTATCCGTCCTTCTCTAGTAAGTTCGAAAATTAACGCCTGGTTATCTTTATGCATGAAGGGCCTCCATTTCCTGCACAAGTGCATCGATTTCTTCTTTCGTACGCTGTTCTGTAACGGCGATTAGTGCATGGTTAGCAAATTCAGGATACGTCAGGCCTAAGTCATAACCACCGATAATCCCTTTTGTAAATAGGTTTGCATTTACTTCTTTTACAGACCGTTTGCAATCAACGACGATTTCGTTGAAATGTGATCCACTAAATTTAACGTCGAAGCCAGCTTTTTCAAAGGTTTCTTTCGCATAGCGTGTTTTAACAATGTTCTGGTAGGCGATTTCTTGTGCGCCTATTTTACCGAGCGCAGTCATCGCTACAGAAGCAGCAAGTGCGTTCAACGCTTGGTTTGAACAAATATTAGACGTCGCTTTATCACGGCGGATATGTTGTTCACGTGCTTGAAGTGTCAACACGTAGCCACGACGGCCTTCATCATCAGTTGTTTCTCCAACAAGACGACCTGGAACTTTACGCATCAACTTTTTCGTCACCGCAAAATAACCACAATGTGGTCCGCCAAATGATTCAGGAATACCGAATGGTTGTGCATCACCAACTGTAATGTCGGCACCAAGCTTACCTGGTGGTGTTAGTATGCCAAGTGCAAGCGGATTTGATGAAACAACGAACAGTCCGCCTTTAGCATGTGCAATTTCACCAATTTTTTGAATGTCTTCGATTTGACCAAAGAAATTTGGGTATTGTACAAGGACAGCAGCTGTATCCTCATCCATCATTTCTTCTAGCTTAGCCATATCAGTTACGCCATCTTTTTGTGGAATTGTGACCACTTCGATATACTGCCCAGACGCATAAGAAAGTACAACATCACGCGATTCAGGGTTAACTGTTTCAGAAATAAGAAGTTTTTTACGGCGTGTATGACCTGATGCAAGCGTACCCGCTTCTGCAAGAGCCGTTCCGCCGTCATACATAGATGAGTTTGCAAGATCCATACCTGTCAGTTCACAGATCATTGTCTGGAATTCAAAGATAGCCTGCAATTCACCTTGCGAGATTTCCGGTTGGTAAGGTGTATAAGCCGTATAGAACTCGGATCGTGAAATGACATGGTCGACAATGATCGGCTTGTAATGATCATAGACACCTGCGCCAAGGAATGATGCATATGTACGCGCATCCGCATTTTTCGCTGCAAGTTTTGAAAGTTCTTTTGTCAAAGAAGACTCGGATTTCGCTTTTTTAATATTGTACTCGCCTTTAAATCTAACCTTTTCAGGAATATCTTCAAAAAGTTCATCTACGGAAGTAATTCCGATTGTTTTCATCATTTCATCGCGATCGGTTTCAGTCATTGGAATATAACGATGCTGCATGTCCTCTTAACCCCTTTTCATAGATGGTATATGATTAGCGTTTATAAAATGGTGTAGCGATAATTACTGCTTTCAAACGCTTAGCACGAATTTCGACTTCAATTTCAGTTCCTTCAGCAGTGTGTTCACTGTTTAGAAGTGCAAAACCAATGTTCTTTTTAAGTGTCGGTGATTGTGTACCCGTTGTTACTTCACCAATTTGTTCTTCGCCAAGGAATACTTTATAACCTGTACGCGGAATTCCTTTGTCGATCATTTCCACGCCGACAAGTTTACGCGGCACACCATTTTCTTTTTGGGAAGCTAGAACTTCTTTACCAAAGAAATCCTCTTCTTTATTCAACTTCACAACGAAGCCAAGGCCCGTTTCAAGTGGTGAAATATCTTTTGATAGTTCTTGTCCATATAGTGGTAAACCAGCCTCAAAACGTAGTGTATCACGTGCACCAAGACCTGCTGGTACAACACCTTCACTTGCGCCCGCTTTCAGAATAACACTCCATAATGCGACAATTGCTTCAGGAGAGCCGTAAATTTCGAATCCATCTTCTCCCGTGTATCCAGTACGCGAAACAAGAACTTGGTGTCCGGAAATGTCAACATTTTCTTTGAAACGGAAAAACTTAATGTCTGCTAAAGGCTCATCCGTCAATGTTTGAAGTACTTCTTGCGCAATAGGTCCTTGCAATGCAAGCAGTGCGTAAGAAGATGATGCGTCCTCAATTTTGACATCGTCCGTAGTATGGCTATTCATCCACTCAAGATCTTTGTCGATATTTGAAGCATTGACTACCAAAAGGTAATTATTATCCCCACGTTTGTAGATTAAAAGATCATCCACAGTCCCGCCACTTTCATAACACATAGCCGTGTATTGAGCTTGTCCGTCTTTAAGTTTCGATACATCGTTCGTAACCATCTTTTGCAAATATGATAATGCGCCTTCTCCTGTGACAAGCACTTCGCCCATGTGCGAAACATCAAAAAGACCTGCTTTTGTCCGTACAGCTTCGTGTTCAGCTTTAATGCTTGAAAACTGAACAGGTAATTCCCAACCACCAAAATCAATCGTTTTACCGCCGTATTCAGCGTAACTGTCAAAAAGAACCGTGCGTTTCAATGACTCTGACAAGTTCTATTCCCCCTTAAAAATTTGATAAAAAAAGACAGAGGTCCCCTAATTAGGAAACCTCTGTCCTTGTACCTGAAAGTTTGACCTTGCGGCTTTCCTCGTTGGTGACCAGCTTAACCGGCGCTCTCCAGAGATGCGTCATGTATGAGTCTTGTTACCTGAGAGATTCATAACAATAAGTTACTTGCTCCTTCGGCGACGCCATTGCGTGCTCTCCCCATACAATCATTCGCGTTATTCAATTGAAATAAAGATAACTAAGATTCGGACAACTAATGCTCTTTCGCCTTATATCTTAACATTTCATTTTTAAAAGCGCAATACTTTTTAATTGACAGTCGTTTTAACGAACTAAAATAGATATTAACTATAAATCGTTCGTCTTTTTGGTCATTAATTAAATTTTCGTCCAATTAAAGGAATAAGAAAACGATAATCGGTGGTTTATTTTCGTCTTCATTTATATTTCCCCTTTAAGTCTTCCTATTTGGAATGCGATATAATCCACAATGTCACGCAAAGATCGATTTTCCGTTTCGACTTTAAAATGTGCACCATGTAGATATTGAGGTTTTCGATTATTAAACAACTGTTCAAGGTCGGAGCGTGTCGATCTTTGTACAATCGGTCGGTTTCGGTCCGTGGAAATCCGTCGCCATATGTCACGAAACGGAGCATTCAGAAAAAAGACAAGACCTGTTTCCCGCATAATCTCCCTATTTTCTTTACGCATCGCCACACCACCACCTGTCGCAATGATACAAAATTCATCACGGAACGTGCGAAGGAACTCCGTTTCCATTTCACGAAAACGTTCTTCACCATACATTTCAAATATTTGGGGGATCGTCAAACCAGTCATCCTCACGATTTCAGTATCCATATCATAATATGGCATTTTCGTCGCAAAGCTGAGTCGTTTACCGATCGCACTCTTCCCACATCCCATATAGCCAATTAAATACACTTTTTTCATGTCATCACCCACTTGGCAGAACGAATAGTTTTATCCGTTCCGTTTCATTGTTCTCACCGTTTCGTTTTCATAATACGTTTCAAGCGAATCATAACTTCTTTGAATACTATCATGCCATGAAACGAGGGAGAAAAGAAAGAGACTAACGAAAAATAATAAAATAATTGCGGCCGCAAGCATGGCTCCATGTTCATTTCGGATAAAATCCAACCGCAAAACCCCTTACTTTAATGGAATCATTCAACATTGTCACATTAGCAGTTATAGTTATTCCATCAAATGTAAACGTGACTGCCTTTACTCCTGTAACTAAAGGAATATGCCCAGTTGTGTCTACTCGCTTCCGGATAACTGTTCCGCTTTGTTCAATATCAATCAGCCCCCGATTGTTCTTAAGCCGGATTGCACTTCCACCGTTAACCAATCGGATTTCGTTGACGTCAGATAGAAGGTATTGTAAATCGGCCGAGAATAATTCCCATTCAGTTGATGAGTAATCTGTATAGTGTTGTTCTATCGAGCCTTTCCAGAAGAAAAATAATAGGAATAGATGAATGAAAATGGTCATGATGATTAGTTGAAAGATACTTTCTAAAAATGTATAGCCCTGTTCATTTGGTTTCTTCACGAATGAACGCATTTATTGAACACCTTCTCGACTATCTCATAAGACACACAAACGGATTGTCCGTCAATAGTCCAATTATAATCCACTCCATCAACTCGACGGACACCCTCCATCAAACCATACGCTCTAAAATAAATAGCCCCTTGATGAGTAGTTTCCGCCGCATACATATGCGCCTTCTTTATTTGTAACTTTGAGGTCACTATTGAAGCAAATGGAAGTAGTGTCCCAAATATTACAATCACAATCGTCAATGTAAGTACCGCTTCCGGCCATGAGTATCCCCCTTCATTCATAGATAATCATCCTTCCACGCTGAAATTGAAATCGTATTTCGATAATTCCGGAACTCGTTAAGAATGCCATTGTACCAGACTTCAGGATATCTCCATTTCCACGAAATTCAATCGCCTTCAATTGGCTCGTGCCTGCCAAACGCATCCCATTAGGAAAAACGTTTCGTGCAACTTCAACTTTCACTTCCCCGTCCACCAAATAAGATGTGATATATTCAGTTCCCGAATCCTTGAATTGCAATCCTGTTGCTACATAGTTTGCCATCGAATAAGCTTGTAAATTATAGACAGTAGCTATAAATGCTTGAAGCGCGTCATCCTCAGATTCAGCTTGTATCCATTTGTCACCTATAGGCAAAATGATTGCTGTTATAATTGACAAAACAGCTAAAACTAGAACCATTTCAAGGAACGTGAATCCACTTTCCTTAGTCTGCTCCAAAACTGGCGGTTCCCCCCACCTTATCCACTTTCCCATCTCCATCAATTGACAATTGCGTTCCATCAGGGCACTGGGCATTTTCGGGCAGATATTCCTTTTCAGTCATTTCTGCAAGGGAGGTCGGCAGATGTTTTTCATTCATTTTAAACGCCTCAATTTGTCCTTGAACCATTTGCATATAAGCATCACACCCCTTTTCATCAATTGACTTAGAATGCTTTGTGACATTCGGGATTGCAATGAGAATGAGAACCGAAATAATCAAGAGAACGATCATCATTTAAAACAACTTTCCCTGTCATTTTCACATCATGAATTCGGTTATCGAAATCCGGTGTAAAGCGTTTTTGCAATGTTTTTCTTTTCTGCTCTCTTCCTTGCTAGTCTATTTTTGTGATTTAATTGTGAGCGGACCACAAAATAGACCACATTAAAGTGGTCGGAAATGTGGTTTCACGAAAAAAGACCACATTTATTGAAAACCTTCTATGTATAAGCACAGGAATAAAATAATAAAAATAACAACAGCCACCTTCTCAATCGAGTCGGTGGCTGCTTTTATTCACTTTTTATTTTTCAACTTTTCAAGCAAGTTACTGACTTTATCACGCATGTCTTCGGTTTCTTCTATTAATACTTCGAATTCATAAACAGAATCTGTTTTGCTAATTAACACAATGCTTCCTTCTGATATTTCAACATTAATTTCTGCTGCAGGTATGAGTAATTGATTCTCTTCGTTTTGATGCTCCAGGAAGACATACTGGCCATCTTCGATTTTATCAAGCGTGTATTTCACTTTTGTCATTCGCAAGCCCACCCGTCTTTATCTCTGTCCATTTTCGACTGGTATGCCGGGTGATTTTGTGAGACACCATCAGGGTATACTGTTTTCAAATCTGTACAGTTTTTAAAATTAGTTCTTGTTGATGGTGCAGGTTTTGGTTTCGCTGGCGTCTTAGTGACTGGTTTAGGCGCTGGCTTTGGTTTTGGTAGCGGTGTAGGTTTCACAGTCGGCTTTGGTGCCAGAGTTTTAACTACACTACCATTTTTACAAGTACTTGCTACAGAGTGTTTAACACCGTTTGTTGTAACTGTAATATTACAATCAAGTGGCGTTTTGTACACTTTAGCCCCGACTTTCTGCAAACGGCTTTCTACCGATAAATTCGGGTGGCCATATGAGTTATTTTTGCCATACGACAGAATCGCTACGGACGGTTTAACATTACTGATGAATACTGCTGAACTGCTCGTGTCAGATCCGTGGTGCCCGTTTTTAAGCACAGTAGCTTTGACATCATACTTTGATCTGATTTGGTCTTCTATCGCCGTATCCGCATCGCCCATCAGTAAAAATGACACTTTGTTGTATGTGGCTTTTAAAACGATTGATGCATCATTAGAGTCTGCTGCATTTTCATCAGCATGTAGGACGCGGATGATTACGTTTGGATCTAGTGCAAGCTTGTCCAACTCTTTAGCGATAGTAAACTTGATGTTTTTCTTGTCAATCAGTTCAAGCATTTCGAAATATGTCTGCGAAGTATGAACATTCCCGCTGTCTATGAAGTTCGTAACAGGAAATGCATTTATAACTGGAATCAATCCGCCGATGTGGTCCGCGTCCGGATGTGTTGCGACTACGTAATCAAGTCGTTTTACACCTTTCGCTTTTAGGAACGAAACAACTTTTGCACCAGCTGCTTTTGTACCACCATCCACTAGCATGTTTTTACCGTTTGGTGCTTGGATTAGAATTGAATCCCCCTGCCCAACATCGATAAAATGCACCTTTAATTCAGTTGGTGCTGCAGTTGCAATTGAAGCGGGCAATAAACTGATGGCTAATATAAACACCATGATAATCGATAAATACTTTTTCATCATTCATGTTCCTCCTCTAATTCTATTTGCCTACATATTTGATGGTAGTTGATAGATTTGGGAAAGTCTACATGAATTAGCAGTACCTTAAAACAACTGTTAATATTTCGACAATTAACGACAAATAAGAACGACAAACCAATTTTGGTCGGTCGTTGCGAATTTTTTTTATTTCCTACCCTTGTTGACATAAACTGAATCGTTTGATATATTGCAAAAGAATACACAATTCAAATGAATACCGATACGGCGTTATCAAATACACCGTATCGAAAGGCGACCTCTATCGCAAGGAGGTCGCCTTTCCTCCGTCTACTATTCCGCAATCTGCACACAGATGATGTCTGATACCGGCATGCGGTCCCTTCCAAAAGGACTATCAACCGTAATCCACATCGCCTCAACATTTACTTCTCGAATGACACCCATGTAAAAAACGCTTTTTCCTTTATCCCACAACTTTACGTGTACTGCACATTCTCTTTTTTTCGCAACTTCGATTTCGTAATGAATAGCTTGTAAATCAAAATCATCAAGCTGCGGACGTTCCTCGTAATTATCTTCATTTTGCCATCTCTGCAACTCTGCGACGTGCTCTGATAGCATCATCGCAGTCCATTTAATATTACCTCGATCTCTTATCATGATAATCCTCCCATTACTTGTGACCGCCGACTAACTTCGAACGACCGATTGCGGTACCATCTTCCGTGAGCGACACGGCTCTTAGCATTGCTGTGGATCCATACCTATCACGAATATTATCCATAACCATTCCTAATTTACGATTCCGGACCTTGTGTTCATCAAAAAAGCTTAGCTGCATGGACGTTTCATCTTCAAGATTGGTGATTGAAATCGTGATTTTTCGCACAGGACGACCATCATGAAATTTATCGAATATAGCCATGCAAGTTCGGTAAATCTTCATTGTGTCATTTGTAGCTTCTTCTATTGATAGTGACCGACTAAATCCGCCACCAAACGAATGCTTACTGTAACCAATCCCAAGGTGAACAGTCCTGCCCTCTCTTCTTGCCTCTCTTGCTCTACGGGAAACATCCTCACACATCTCTAAGATGACTACGAGGACGGATTCACGGGTTACGTAATCCCTATATAGCGTCTGTCCTTAGCCGTAACTCTTCGCTTGACCTTCCAAGAGTGGAGCACCCAGCTCTGATAAATCGATTCCCCATGCGTGATGATAATATTGATTGCCCATAACACCAAACTTCTTTTCGAGCCTTTTCAAATCTGCTTTCGCTAGATCTCCAACCGAGAATATACTGATGTCGTTTAATGACTTTTCCGTCCGGCTGCCAATACCCCACATTTCACTTAATGGTGATATTGGCCATAGTTTCGTCGGCACATCTTCATAGGTCCATTTTGCAAAGCCTGTTTTCTTTGCTTCGAGATCCAGAGCCAACTTTGCCATTAACATGTTTGGTCCCATGCCAGCTGTGGAAGGTAAATTTAACGTTTCCAGTATTTCTGCTTGTATGTCTTTGATAGTTTGTACGGGGTCGCCCCATAGCTTCTCGGTTCCTGTTAGGTCAATAAACGATTCATCGACCGAGTAGACATGTATAGCCTCTGCAGGTACGTATTTGTGGAGGATTCGTGTGATGGACATTGACATTTCAAGAAAATGTGCCATTTGCGGCTCGAATAATCGAATTTCGGGATGGCTAGGGATTTCAAATAATCGATTACCTGTCTTAATTCGAAATCTCTTTTTCATGGGTGGACTGGCAGCCAATACAACGGACCCGCTTTGTTTAAAACTGCCCACAACCGCAATAGGAACTGTTTGGACATCAAGATTATGCAAGGTAGCCATGCAACTCGCGTAGAAGCTCATCATATCGATGCAAGCGATTTGTCGGTCGGGAAACTTACTGTAGTCCATCATATAACTGCACGTTCTTTTGTAATAACGGGAACAAGCGCGAGCACGTTATCAATTGTAAAAGTACGCTTGGATTTACGTAAGAAACAGAATGCGCGAAATGATGCCTCACCGACCTGTAGTACGCTGATTCTTCGCTTACTGATTGAACCGTCTGCAGCCATGTACATCATATCTAGGTGTTCGCTATATTCCACTGACTTAACTAATTGATTATGCACACTTGTTCCCCCCTCTACCTTCAGTATAGAGAACGAACGTTCGTATTACAACTAAAAATAAGTTGTTAATTTTGACCAAATAAAAAGGCCGCCAATAGACGACCTCCTGTTGTCACGTTAGTTCAAGAACACGTTATTAATTTCGAACTCCATAATGTAGTTCAACAAATTGATTGAAGTTTCTTGTACCTTTTAAAGAAAGGTCTAATTGATAATCTCCTTCTTTAAATAACGGTATTCCTTTTCCGATTATGCTTGGGGCAACTGTTATTATAAGTTCATCAACTAATTTTTCTTTTATAAAAGATTGTAACAATTCTCCTCCACCAACAATCCAAATGTTTTTCCCTTCTTGACTTTTCAGTTTATTAGTAAAACTAATGATATCTTCATTTGTAAACTTTACATCGACCGTATCTTCAATTGGCGACCTTGTAAACACATAACACGCCTTGTTTTTATATGGGAATTCCCCTGTTTCGTGTTTCATTATCCAATCGTATGTTTTTTTGCCCATTAAAACTGTATCTACCGACTCATAAAAATCTGAATATCCATTATCACTTCCCCTTCAACATTAAATAGCCATTCTAAAGACTCATCTTTTGTAGCTATGTAACCATCTAAACTCGTAGCAATAAACAGTACCAAATCACGTTTTTCACTCATAAATATCCCCCTTTTTCACAAGTGTACAGAACATGGGTTCTCACTACAACCATAAACCAGAAATTAAAAAATATTACCAATTAACATTTGTAACGGTACAAGTTAGATATTTGGGCAAATAAAAAAGACCGTCAATTGACGATCTCCTCTTGTTGAACAAAAGCTGAGCGTTAGCACAATAATCATTTTATTTTATTATTACTACGTCTTGAGGTAAAGTACCTTCCTGTATCCACTTCCCTATCATTTGGTTAAAGAAATCAGGATTCACCAAAGATATTCCGTGACCAGCGTTAGGAATAATTATTCCAGTGCAATTTGAATTATTTGAAACTATATCTATCGCCGACTTTTTCATTACCGCTTTTTCTTTTTCACCAACAGTAACTAATATCTTGCCTACTGCTTTTTTAAAATCGTTGGGTATTTCAAACGACATATTTTCTTCTAATATTCTAATAAGTGTATCTGATTTCATTTGAGTGCTTTCCTTATAATATGTTTCAAAATATTCTTCATCAATATAGAGTGTTTTCGCTTGAAGTTTTGAGAAGGATTTAATTTTTACTAAAGGAAAAGTTAATTTTATGGACGGTCTTATCATTTTCCTAACAAATGAATTGGGTCTAACCAATGCACTGTTAATGAACGCATAATCAATCAAATTGGTATTAAAACTTAACATTTGAATAGTTATTTGTGCACCTAATGAGAAGCCAATAACAATTACTTTTTTACCGTTTGCTTTTTTTTCTATTAACTCATTTACTATTTCTGCACTTAATTGAATTGTAAAGTTTTCTGTATATTTACTTGCCCCTTGTTCAGGTAAATCTATTGTAATGCAATGATAATTACTGAAGTATTGAATTTGTTTATCCCACATCCAACTACTTACTCCGCCTCCGTGTAAAAACACCATTAACGGAGCGTTCTTATCCCCATACTCTTGATAATATAAGTCCAAACAATTCACCTCTTATATGTCTTTTGTTATTAAAGTAACGTGCCCCGTTAGCCATACATGTAGCGCAAAGTCAGTGCTACACCTCAGAGGATGAAAATATATGCAGAACGGGTATTGGATACTACGGCTGGCGAAGAAGGTCGATGAACTATGGTGCCATAGAGCCCATCCGTTAGTCTGACTCCAACGACCACGGTGCATCACAGACTGTTGCACTCTATACGAGTAGCACTCATGAGAGTCGAAGAAGCTTTTTTGTAAATTGCTCGTACCCCTCATTCAAGACTCTGAATAACATTTTTTAATTAAGAGATTTTAATCACCAAACGCAAATGTTATTTCTGTTTCGCAAACTAATGTCCCATCAACCGTAGCTATACCTCTGCCTTTTCCAATAGGTCCTTTTAATCGAGTGATTTCAACCTCAAGACGGAGTTGGTCTCCTGGTTTAACTTGCTGTTTAAAACGACATTTATCTATTCCTACTAATAACCCTAATCGACCTTGGTTTCCTTCTTTAGTTAACATCACAACTGCACTTACTTGAGCTAATGCCTCAACAATTAATACACCTGGCATAACAGGGTAGTTGGGAAAATGCCCGTTAAAAAAATTCTCATTTGCTGTCACATTTTTTATACCAACCGCTCTTTTTCCTTCTTCTAATTCCAAAATCCTATCCACTAATAGAAATGGATATCGATGTCTAATTATTTCCTTAATTTCTTGAGTATCTAACATCATTTAATCCCCCATAACAATATTATTAAGACTATTTAATTAATTTTATCATTTGGTATTAATAGTTGATACTATAAAATAGACCTTGTTCAACTAAACTGCCAGTTAGTTTAATAAGAACTATTAAATCTTTTTAATCTGAAGCCCTGCGCGTCCTGTTTCCTGCATTACCTATGTAAAGCGTCAAATCAAGTGAAAAGTGTAGTAGGAGTATGTAAATTGTGCTTTCTGAACAAATTCACGAGTAATTATTGATTTCCCATTTACTTTGAACTCCAGTAAAGCATTAACGGCCTTATTCACAGTAGTTGTAGACATGCCTGTGACTTCGGCAATATGTACTTGTGTCGGGCAACAGTTCCCCTTGTCGTCTATGAATGACGCTATCGCAAGCAGTGTCGTGCAATTTACAGGCCTCAAATCTTTGGCCATCCCTGACCCAAATAATAAAGTATATAGCTTTAAAAAAATCTCACTCTTTTCCTTCATAATGGTCCGTCCTTCCAAGATTCCTGCATCCTCTTTATTTGTAGTTACAGGATTATTTTAAATACCAATAAAGACGCCCCTCCTATTAATCTATTATTCAATCCTTTAGCCTAAATTCTATGGGAAATGTCGGAACCTTGCAAACTCGCTTAAACAAAAAAAACGGCCCATCCACAATTTTATCTGTGGAGGAGCCGATTTTGCTTTGTACTTATTTAACATTTCCACAGACAACTGGACAAATAAAAGAGACCGTCACCAGACGATCTCCTGTTGTTGAACTAGTCGAGTAGAAGGGAACCTCTCTACCTTGCGGTAGATTGTGTTCCTCCCCCCTCACAGAACCGTGCTTGCGCTATTTACGCACACGGCTCCTCCTAGTCACCATTCACAAAATATAGCTAATCTCTTTCGCTCAGATTTTGCTAATTCTGCTATCCTTACTAGTTTTGTTTCCATTTAGTATCCCTACCTCTGTGTGTAGTAAATGTGTCCCTAGTAAGGGTGATAACTTGGTAGCAGCCTTTCCTCCATCGGCATTACCCAACTTCATTGGTACTACGCTGCTATCCGACTCCCTACAACGGCATTTGGCTTCCTTACTTATTATCGCTTGTACACCATACTCTTCTATAAGAAGAAAAGACCGGTAGGGCCTCCCGAGTTGCCGTATCATATCAATGTGTGACGTGCCAAGGTCTCTGACTCCAGAGAGGTTTTATCCTTCTTGCCTTTAACGATGGATAAAATGTAGCTTTCTGCTGTGCTTAAGGCATCAGCCCTCTCGATTCACTAACATTATGGAGCTCAATCCCTTCAACCATTTGGCTTTCGGCCCGCCACCTAACTGTCTACGCTTAAAGGCTACTGTTACCAGTAGCCCTCCAAGACTCGCTACGAGTGAATGGCTAGTTCTTTCTCGACGGGAATCCCACCCGCTATATGATACGACCTAGGCTCGGCCGCACAAGCACTCGTTAGCTTAAAAAACTTTTTGATTTTAAGTCTATAATATCTACTAACTCATCTATTGTTCCAAAGCACTTTTCGATTTCAGGTAAATGATAAAATGTACTGGTTGTTTCAATGTTATCTATTTCTTTATTCGGTGAGTAAAGATAAATTTTTTTGTCATTTCCCATAGCAATTCCTAATTCAATATGGCTTCCTTTTCCTGCTGGTAATAAAACAACAATAAAATCCGCTTCTATTACAGCATTTTTCTCCTTTTGACCTATTGCCTTTAGTTTTTCCAATGTTGTTACGTTCTCATTTACAGTCCAGTCATATGTATGGATAAATCCTTTATTTTTTAACCTTTTACTAACATATCTAACCTGGTCTATATTTTTTAAGCTAGATGCAATATAAAACTTCATAATTTTCCTCCTTTTTATTATCATATATCTTACTAACCCCTATTCAACTAGACTGCGTCGTTAGTTCAATAAGAAAAAGCTACCCTTACAGGCAGCTACTTGTTTAACTAAAGCACCCGTTAATTGAATAAGAGTTATTTCTTCTTTCTTGTTTGAATGTATTTTTACGTCAATAATCCCGCATTAAACACCGATGAAACCATGATGAAGAAAAATATGGTCCCTCTTGTCAAATCAATACTAGAAAAATTAATATAAACAAAGCCAATAGCAACAAATATAGATAAGATTAATTGCCCTTTTAAAGACTTAATCATAAAATCCCTCCTATAAATATGATTGAACTAAAGCACCTCGTTAGTTCGACAAGGAACACACGATTAAATCATTGTTACTCTTATTCAACACATAATACTGAGATATCTTGCCAGCCATACGCAACATCCTCTACTTTGGTTCCTCCAAACGTACTAGTCCTATGAATGTATTCTTTTCCTCCCATATGTTCATAAAAACCTAGTCCAGATTTATTTTTTTCATTACCCAAACCATCATAGTATGTATATCTTTTTCTATAAAATGCTTAGTAATAGCTGAAACAAGATGCCTGCCAACGCCTAATCCTCTACATTCCTCTGTGAGATAAAGTGAATAAAGTTCTCCATCGTAATTCTTATCATCAGTACTTTTACCAGATGCAAAACCTATAAGTTTCCCTTCATCATTAGTTGCAACATAAATAAAAGGTTCATTTTCGTAATTTAAAAAATCAATCCAACTTATTTCTGCCTCTTCGTACGATAGTTCTTTCAGATAATCGTCTGGTACTAGACCACGATAAGTAGCCCTCCAACTATCAACATAAACCCTTGATATGTGCTTTATATCTTCTTTACTTGCTTTATTAATCTCCAAGTTAAGTACCTCCAATGTAAAAACAGTAAAATAATAAAGTTTATTATAGCATCCTTTATTGAACTAACCTGCCCCGTTAGTTGAACAAGTAAGAAGATAGCACGCCCCCCTTCTGCCTTACGCATTAGTTAGAAACCAATACCTACCGCTGTTTTAACGAAAGCATTTCATCTAATTAACTTTACTTTATTATGCTCTTCCAATTTATTCACTTCTTATTTGCTCATAAAAACTAACTACCTTAACGATTTCTTTTATCATAATTGGGGATAGATTGATATTCCGATAATTCAATAAAAGCCATTCGATAGCATCTTCTGGAGTAAAGTTGTCTCTGCTTATTGTTTCTGAAATGGCAATTGCAGTAGAGCGTGACAGTCCTAAGCTCATAAATGAAATCTGAGTTTCAATAGATGAACCAAACTCCAGCCAAATATTCATATTAGGAATATCACCCCATAATTCTGGATCAACTTCGCTTTCGACATAATACTTTAAAACATCGTTATAGCAAGATGAATACTTAATAAATTTAAACCTTGCGTATTCTTCTATGTCTCCCATAGTATCTCTGATGACTCTATTTATTGATTTATCGCCTCTTTCTCTCCAGTAATTCCAATTCCTATTTATGATTCTTGATAAACTGTGTCCACGCACCCAATCATGAATGAGTCTGGCGTAAGGGTATGTGGCACCTGGGTGATCACCCGATAAATATTCGCTTATCGTACCGATGATGAGCATAAACCTATTTAATGCGTCGGAGTCATAAGGATCGATAGGGAAATAATTCTGTATCTGTCGCTGGCTACGAAAAAAGTCTAGAAGATTTTGTTGTGCAAGCGGGCTTATCCCTGGATGTCTCAATAATATATCTTCTGGCACTTCGACTTCCTTCATTTTCTGACTGATTACGTCATTAATTTCATCAATAACGTCCTTGGAATGATGGCTTAATAAAGGTGAATTATTCAAATCTCCGTGCCTAAGTTTTTCACCTACCAAATAGACAAAACCATATTCCAAATCAGTCCATTTACTTAATTCCTCTCTCGGGGTTCCACGATTGATGTAGTCAATTAAGTGTTCAGTATCTTCTATAACATTATCAACTGATTTTTCAATTTCGTATTTTCTCCTGATTCTAGGAGGTGGAGTCTGCCATACATCTTCTTTGTTGGGTTCTATACATATTATATTCCCCTGAAACTCTTTTCCTTGCCTACCAGCCCTACCAGCTAAGTTCCAAAAATCAACCTCACCCATAGGTTTTCCGATGCCCTTTCGCGGTCCACGAACAAAAATAGAGCTTGATGGAAGATTCATCCCTTCTATTAAAGTAGAAGTGCATATCAAGTACCGAATTTTCCCTGTTTTAAAAAGGGCTTCGATTTCATTTTTTATGATTAGTGGCATGTTTCCGTAATGGTAAGCAATACCCCTTGATAAAACTTTTATAAGGGCAAAATCCTTGTGTATAATCGTTTTAATGAGGGTTATTAGCGATTCGATATCCTCATCTACAATTTCATTCTCTTCACCAATAAGATCCCAAAGAATTCCCGACATACTTTCAGCATCGGAAGGCTTATTTGCATAAATAATGTTTCCACCCGATACGGAACCCAACATATATGCGATTGTTGGTAGCTTTTTCATAGCCTGTCTTGGGTTCTCTTGTAGATTTAATTTCCCAAGAAAAATTGTCTCTTCACCCGAGCATAGATTAACATCCCATTCCTTCGGTTTTCTATAAATCTGTGTAACCCAAATCAAATTTTGATTGACTATTACTTGTTCAGTTTCAACGGTATTGTTTAATTCGTTGGTTGTCTTAGGAAGCAGTATTTCTGGATTTGATGTCATCGGGCTTGAAAATATAATTTTTGACTCATCGGAACGCCGCCTTATTTCTTCTATAACTTGTTGGAGCAGTATCCCTCTAGTTCCATCACCGATTTTTTGAGCTTCATCTATAAAAATTATATCTGGAGTAAATAAACTACTTTCGGTTAAAAGCCATTGCAACCTTTCTTGTGTCAAAACAAATACTATGTTTAATCCCTTTGTATTTTCAGGAATTACTGGTACCGAAGTAACGTATGTATTGCTTATTTTATGTTCTAAAAGCATTTCCTGAATATCTTCTTGAACTTGTTGGATTAAAGATCTCGTTGGTACTACATATACGATAGTATTATTGATATTTTTTTCAATCTGCAATTTAATTATTTGTAGCAAAATAAAAGACTTCCCGACGGAAGTAGGAGCGGAAATGCTTAAATTATTCGAGTGCTTAAACCCCTCCATTACATCATTTTGAAATCGATTGATAGGCAATAATTTATTCTCCTCTGAGTCAAAGATAGAAAATTCCATCCCCCTTGAAATCATTTCAAGTTTTACAGGTAGGGGCAGTGAATTCTTATAGTCTTCTTTAATTAAATTCTTCTTTATAGCCAGATTTATCGAAGGGTGGTTTGTCATTGAATCAAAAATTACAATTGCAGCATTTTTTTGAGCCTCAATAGTATCTTCGCTATTTAGACAATGTTGAGCGATTCTATACGCTGCATCTTGATGTGCTGATTTTGTAGATTGTGCCAGTATGCTGCTGCAAAGCAATAAATAACTCCAGTCTATTTCAGGTTCCACCTTCTGTTTTACCAGTCTGTTAAATTGACCGCTAACCGAGTCAATTAGCAAGGGTCTCAATAATTCCTGAAACCCCTCCAAATTATATAGTTTCGTTGCTAGCGATTCTTTAGACATGTTGTAGTCCCCCCAAAAAGAAATCTCTAAACTTGCCCACCGAAGGAAATGGAATCAAAAATATTTCTATTTTGAATGTATCAAGTGGATGTCTCGATTTAATCTTCGAATTAATTTTATTGTGCCAATTAGCTAGCGATTTGTTAATATCCTCCATTACAAGTTCCTCAATTTTCTCGTTTGGACCTTTGGGATAACAACCCTCATCAAAACCTATTAAACAAACAGCTCTATATTGAAGCTTTTTATACATGGGATCAGCTGGATTAAGATATTTCAAGAGGATTTCTTCGAGTTCCTCACTTATCACGTCTAGATTCGATGTTATCAGTTGCATATCTCTCGATGTTGGACCCGAGGTTTCATCATCGAATAAGAATGGCTTAATACTATCTAGGCAACTAGTAATAGCACTATCGATGGATTGATAAAGTTTCGACTCCCCCCAGTAAATAGCAAGCTTTTTACTATCTTTGTCATAACCAACATGAATTCCGTCTGAACCATGATAATGAACTTGGCTACTCGTTTTCAAAGGCATCTTGCATAGCAATTGAGGGAATCCAAGAAAGCTTTGAACCAACATGTATAGGAGCATTTCGCCACCCTCCCCAGTATTGGGGATAGATGTAAATAGACTTTTTGCTTTCATTTTTAACTTGACCATGTTTGTTGTAGTATTTTCTATGTCATCTGCTTTTTTCGCTTTTTCAATTTCAGACCTAGGAATAGCATAATCAAGAACTCTTGTAGCAATTTCAATTGCTAAAGGTTCTACCCTAGGGACATCGCTTCCATCCTGCCCAATCATGAAGCAATGTACATTTGTCTCTGTGTCTAATAATTTTTCATTCACTTTGACTTCAGTTAAAAATGCGTCTAGTTCATTTCTATTTCCACGGATAAGATTCTCCAATAATTGTTCTATATCATCAGTCATATTTGTTAAAGGTTTAGCAAGCATGTCTAACCTCCTATAAAAATAGATATTTTAGATAATTTCCCATTAGTATACCATACATTGATGCATAATAATTAGGTCGAATATTCTAAAGGTTCTTACTGAAAATGTGACATCTTTCTCTTAGTTAAACCATAAAGTAGTTCTAAATATACTAGGAGGGTCATTATGACTAAAAAATTGCTTATAGCGGTTATGGGGCAGCGAAACTCAGGGAAATCTGAAACATGGAAAGTATTGTTCAATGATAAGAACATTAGAACTACTCCGAAATCGGAAAGAATACTAAAGGTTGGTCCAAATAATGAGTACACCAATGTATTCCTCATAAATGGCTCACCTCAAGAACGCGGGAAAAGGGTCGAGGATATTATTCAGCTTAACTACAATCCAGAAATTGCGTTATGCTCAATACAATTTAAAAAAGATGCATTAAATACATTAAAGTATTTTCATGATAATGATTACCATATTTATTTGCATTGGTTGAATCCAGGGTATCATGACTCTTATGAATATCCCGATTCAGAAAACATTATCCAGGAAATTATGAAAATGGATTCATTAATAGGAAAAAGAAGTGGAAAAACAATTGCAAGTCTTAGGGTTGAGGAAATAAAGAATTATTTATATGATTGGTCAAAAAGAAACGGATTACTAAAATTATTGTAAAGTCTAAAATTATTTCGCATCTATTAAATTATATAAATGTAAAATAATTAACAGCTAAAAGTCCTTATAATAAAAAGGGGACGCGGATATCAACTTAAAATTGATCCGCTTCCCATAAGTTCTAGAGCACCTCTATATAAATTAATATTTCTCAAAGAGGTTATTATTGATTTATTGGTAAATTAATTTCTTTTAAAAATTCAGATCTCTTAGTTGGCTTACCATTAATCATCTTCGGAAATGTAATATACAAATTCTTTTTTGGTCTAGTTACAGCTACATACATTAGTCTCCTTTCTTCTTGTTTAGTTGAAGGAGGTTCAGCTTTCTCAATACATTCTTGTATTTCAGTCAGATTCATTTCTTTTGCACGCTTACTTGGTAGCCCCTCATTGTGCACGCCAATCAAAAATACATTTTCAAAAGATAATCCTTTACTTTTATGGATGGTTAATAGATACAACGCATTATAATTCCCCTTATGATATTCCTTAATTTTGTCTTTCATATCTTCTTTTTTCTTTATTAAGGAATCGTGACGCTGAATCATTTCATTCCAAGTTTTGAACTGTTCCGCTTCTTTATCTATCCACTTAATCTCTTCTTTTGTTAGATTTGTTTCAACCAATGGAAACGAAAGGAATGTTTTGATAATATTAGATACTGGAATTACCTCTTGGTTTTTCAACTTTATTAGGTCTTCCAAATATGTTATAACTACATCTTTCTTTACTTTATTTTTTCCATTGCAGATAAATTCAGCAGCTTCTTCTGGCTTGACAAATAAACCTTTATTTCTAAAAAATGAATTTACCTCATGTTTGTTTTTGTAAAATGAGAAAGCTGTTTGGTAGATAATTTGATTCCATCTAAATATTTTATCATCATTCTCATAAATAAACTTTTTCCAATTTAAAAAGGCTTTTTTGAATTCATTTAAATTGAAGATACCCATAAGATCTTCATTGGCTTCAATTACAAAAGGTATATTTTGACTTTCTAATTGATTTAACATTGTTTTTATTTGAGTATTTGAGCGATAAAGAATTACACTTTTTGTATAATCCGCCGTATTTTTATCTTGGTTTTCCAATTGGTTCATCCCCAATTTTCGGCTTTGCTGAATAATCCATTCAGCCTCTTCTTCTTGGTTATTCAATGCTCGAATAAAACAATCACCTTCAGTTTTCTTAAACGGGACCATATCCTTCGGTATTCGATTACCCTCATTATACTTAATTACTCTGTTTCCAGCTTGTACAACAGATGCAATAGAGCGATAATTCATCATCAATGTAAGAGTATGCGTTACATACATCTTATCAAATTCTTTTATATACTTTGGTTCCGCTCCCCTAAAAAAGTAAATGCTTTGATCGTCATCTCCTACAATGATTAGTTTAGTTCCCTCTTCTTGGTTAGGGGGACATATTTGTTTAATAATTTCCATTTGAAGAGGGTTCGTGTCTTGAAATTCGTCAATAAAGATGTATTGAAATCGCTGTTGGATATATTCTCTTACTTCATTGTCTTCTTGTAACGCCTGAAGTAAATTAAGCATGTGATCATCAAAAACTCCTATATTTCTCTCCTTACGAATTTGATTCATTTCGCTCATCATTTCTTTAAATCTCATGCTTATTGGGTAATCATTACTCTCTTCTAAATCGTTGAAATGCTTCTCCACGTACTGAGTCATTTCTTCATATGAAAAACCCATATTAGTCCAATACCCAATTTTCTCAAATAAACTTTTCTCACTCGCACCTTCATTTAGCAATTTCAAATTGAACTTTTTGATAAGTTTAATTAACAATTTTTTATATTCATTTTCACCTTTTTTGGGATCCCCGACCTTAACACCCATACTTTCTATATAAGGAAATTTCCTTATCAACTCCCAATATAAATTTTGGAAAATCGAATGGAATGTCCCTACCGATATATTGGTATTTTCAGCTCCTAAAAAATCTATGACGCGCTCTTTCATTTCTTCAGACGCTTTATTAGTAAAAGTTAACATAGCTATATTTTCTTGACGAACATTTTTCATCAGGACTAAATAAGCAGCCTTTGCACAAATAGTTTGGGTTTTTCCGCTTCCCGCCCCAGCAATTATTCGGAGATTCTTCTTCATGTCATAACGAATTGCATTAATCTGGTCGTGATTGAAGTCATTGTTCCCATTTTTAACTTTCAAAAAATCGAAGAATCCTTTATCTTCATCGAACTCCGAAATTGCTTCATCATTTTCTATCTGATCCTTAACTTTTATAGCACCATAAAGTTCTGAGTATGTTAGAATCATTTCTTCTTGTTTATTTAATTCATTTTTTTTGCAAGTTAAATCCGATCTCTGTTTGTCTATCTCATTCTTCATTTTTTCGATTAATTCATTTTTTCTTTTTAATAATCCATCCACTTTCGACATAGCTTCGTTCCATTTATTCTGCTTTTGACGAAAATCATTAACAATATTTTCATTATGTTGATTGTCAGATTCCAGGGAGGATATTTGGTCATTCAGTCGATTGATTTCATTAATAAATTTTGTTTTACCCAATAAGTTATCAATTATTTTCATTTTCTTCTCCTTATACAAAATATCAAGATATTAAATTACTGCTTTATATATAGATACTATACTAGCACTCCCGAAAAAGAAATCCCATGCACTATGTACATGGGACTAAAATAGAGGTAATAATGATGGAATGAATAGATGAACATGGTGGAATAGCTTAATAAAAAATTTCCTTCTTTCAAATTGAAACCAAATATTTATTATCAATAGGATATCGGCATCCGCCTATCACAGGTGAATGGATCTATCTTATTTGATGGTTACTTTTTAACATTCCGAACAATTTTGTTTTTGTTTTAATGCGAAAGCTTTTTCTTGGCGCTCTTTTAATTCCATAATGGTAGTTTCGTTTACATTAATTTTTTCTGATTGCAAACGTTCAATCGCTTCATCAATGATTGCAATTTCATTGTCGAAGTCTTTGAGTCTTCGATATGCCATTGCATACGATGTATATAATGCTGGAGCATTGTAGCCGTTATATCGTGCTATATCAAATAACTCAATAGCTCTTTCAAGGTTACGAGCTTTTCGCTCCTTATCGCCTTTTTCCCAATATGGCATCCCTTCATCAAAGCCTTTATCCCAATTGGATAGGTTTTTCACATCTTTTAGTGGAACTCGATTGTGGATTGGATTAATCGGTATCTCTTCTTTTGAAACTGTTTCAACTTCTCCAAGCTTTTCTTTTAAGAACTTCCAAACATCAATTAAATGAAAAGTTGGTATGTTCTGCCCTATCTTCTCTAATGCTTGCTCTTGGTCGTTTTCATAATTCGTCACATAATCGTCACCAATATATATCCATGCAGTCACTGATTTTGCAAACTTGCTTTTAAGTATTTTGCTGCCGTTTGTAGATAATAATGCCTTTGTTTCATCTTGGTACTTGTCAAATTCTCCGCCATATATTATACCAATTTCATCTCTTGCACTTCGAGTGATGAAGACCACCGCTTTTAAATTTTCGTACATAACTTCATCAAACGATCGGGATTGTATTCCAAAGTAATGCTCTTCTATCTCACTTGCGTAAAGATATGGAGCTGTTTCAAATTGTAGTTCAGGCGTTTCAGAACTGCGACTATATCCATTATCCCTTTTAGTGAAGAGTGGTGTTATACGGTTCGTTAGTCTATCGTTTGTTTCATTTAATATTCGTGTCATTTCTTTACTCTCTAGCTCTATTGCTTGTTCTTCGGTTAGTCCAGTTTCAACAAAGCGAGAGGCAGTATCATACATTTCACGAATTTTTTCAGCTTCATATGCTCGTTCGTGGAACATTTTATAACGGTTGCCCCGTCCTTTTCCGACATAGAATATTTCGCCAGTATCTTTAATAAACCATACATATACATAAAAATCTGTGGCTGCACTTCCAGTAGAAACACCCACGGGTAATGAGGAAATAGAAAATCCGTTTTTATCAGATGAGATATTTAAAGATAGACCCATGCCTACGCCAATGTCCTTGTCGTTTTTAGCTGTTTCTTTCTTTTTATCATGTTTTAGCAGTTCCTTTTTTTCATTTAACACCTTTTGATTATCATTGTGCTTTGCTTGTTTTTTATTCCCGAATAGTTTGCCAAACATACCCACTTTATCAACCCCCTTTTTAACTAATCTCTTCTGCTGCAACTTCCTAACGTCTTATTAAAATAATCTGCTCTTTTCAATAATTATATCATGTCAATAATTAGTTTCCTTCTATTAACATATAAAAAAGGACAAACTAAAAGCTATCCTAATTTGTACTTGAATTTGGTGTTATTTGCTTTGTGTTTGCGATGTTATTTATAGTTTTGTAACACTCAATTGGGTGGGCTATTAAAATACATTTTCATGTCGCATAATTAATCATTTAAACAGGTCAAACTATAAAAAACCAAGTCATTTTAGACTTGGGTAACATGTTGTGATGGATCGCTTAATAAAAATTTCTGTAAATTATTTTCCAATTGGTTCAAGTATAAGGGAAGTCTTTCCCAATCAGACGTATAGACTTCTTTTTGTTCTTTCGGGTTTTGCAACCCTTTAATCTTCCAGCCGACCAACAGTCCGACTGAATCGGGTGAGTTATGCAAAGGAATCTCAAAATCTTTTAAATATCCAAGCACCTTGTATACACCATCAGCTAAATAACCCCTGTTTTGCGATCGTTTCACTTCGATAATTGAATATCTTTTAGTATTTTCTTCGTTTACCCACTCCAGCAGAATATCAGGTCTACGATGATGGTTTGCCCCCTATATATCGGACGCAGTTAAATACTAGCTTTGAGGTAACAAGTGCGCTTCCAAGAAGGCTTTAGGTGTCTTATACCCTAAACGTTTTTGGCTTCTCTCATCGTTAAAGTAGTTGCGGAAGGCCAGTAAGTCGATTTTAGCCTGTGCATAATTATTCAAAGGATAATGAAAATCAAATTCGGTTTTGAAGTGAGAAAAGATACTTTCAATGACCGCGTTGTCCCAACAGTTTGCTTTTCTCGACATACTTGGCGTAAAGCCAAGTTCCTTTGATTTCTTATGGTGCTGAAGTGATGTAAAGACACTTCCTTGATCGGTATGGAAGAGAATGCCTTTCATCGACTGAAGATCACGTTCATTCATTGCCATATGAATAGTAGCTTCCACTAGCTCATAAATCGGCCTGGAACCAACAGCCAGCGCAATTAGTTCTCGATTGAACAAATCAACAATAGCTGAAATGAACAGTTTTGCGCCCTCTGCTTTGATTTCGGTGAGGTCCATAACCCATTTTAGATTCGGAGAATCTACATCAAAATTTCGATTTAATATATTTGGATAAACATGGCCAACAAGGTTTGTTCTTGTTTCTCTAGTGATTCTTGCCTTTCTTATCTTAGATGCTAAATTCAATTCATGCATTAATCTGGCCACGCGTTTATGGTTTATAATGTGGCCTCTTTCTTTAAGTTCTCCTGCAATATGTTTACAACCATAAGTACCTTTGCTCTTATTATACGTTCGTTTTATAGCTTTAATATCTCGAAGATCGCGTTCTGATGGTCCTTGTTGTGGGCGCTTCATGTAATCATAATACCCACTTTTTGATACACCAAGTGTCTTGCAAAGTCTTTCAACCGAATATTCCTTTCTCAAAGAAGTTATGGCATCATATGACTTTTGTTTTCGTTCTCCTTGAGAAAGACCTGGAACTTTTTTAGAATTTCAATCTCCTCTTGTTGTTGATAATATTTCGTCTCAAAGCAACGTAGGCGTTCTAATTCAATCCTATCATCTGATAGTAAGTCTGGGTTTTTCGATTGAAGACCAGTCTCACCGTGCTGTTCAAAGGTTTTGACCCAATTAATTACTGAATTTACACTGAAGCCAATTTCTTCGGCAACAAGCCTTTTGTTTCGGTTGAACTCTATCACTTGTGTAACCGCATATAATTTTGTTTCAAATGTTGAACGACGCTTTTTTAACTTTTTCCGGATATACATAATAACCTCTCCTTTAAATAGAATAATAAGGCTTTGTATATTCTATACCCTATTTTGTCCGTTTTAAGGGGGTCGACCATGATGAATGCTTAAATTCGACTCTTTCATTAATTCTTTATATCCGCTGGTATTATAATGACTTTAACAACACCGCATAAATTTATGCGGTGTTGTTAGTTTGTATGTGTATTGATGTGTTATTGATTCAGTCAGATTGACTAAATCATTGATATAACAACAAAAAGGAGGCACCGATTCATATGTGAATTTTTTATCCAATTAGGTTGTTATTTAACGTTCTCTCCCCAATAACCGAACCAGTTACTATACACTTAGTTGCTTTACTGAATTATTCACTTTAAGATATATTATTATTTCCTTATGATGATATTCAAATGTTTTCGGTCTTTTTTAAGAAAAAGTAAAATAATAAATTCGATGCTAACAACCACATAGCAATAAAATAGTAAGAAAAGAAATTGGAATGCTGATGTTCAATTACCAATACGGTGTAAACAAGAAAGACTATAAAGGAAATAAAGTAAGCGACAAATTTTTAGTATTTGTAATTAAGTCGTGCTTTTTTTAAGTTATCGACCACATACAGACTATAATAAACCAAACCATGTAAAAAAAACTGTATCAAGATAAATGAAATATGCTCCATTTTCTACACCCCTTGGATACAATAAAGATTTTAATGGTCTTGTCAATTGAAAATCCAAAGTAATATATAAACGATTGTCGGTGATAAACCTAGAATGTATACAATCCAGCTACTATTTTTATATTTTTGTAATCCGCTTTCTAATTGTTCCATAGTTTCACTGCGGATTAACTCCCATTTCCGACAATCTTTACTGGAAGTAAAAATTATATCAGCGTATTGAGATAACACTTTCAATGCTTCTTTGTTTGCACCAGATTCATCATTGATTTTAATAGTATTTAACAAAATAGAATAAAAAAAACTTATGATCATAATTCCACATAGAATCCATAAAGGAATTTTATAAATATATTGATTTATTCCTACCAATAGTATTGCTAATATAACGATACTAAATAAAACCAAATTTCCTAATTTAAATATTAAATACTGTTTATAATTATTTCGATTGTTAATGAAATGACCTACCTCGTGTGCTGCGGTAATTATGCTGCTGGTTTTTGAATCATCATCACAAAGTATTATTTTCGAAATTCCTTTAGCTTTATATAAAGTTTCACTATATCCTTTTCTGTTATTTAACTTCACTATACATTCTTTATTTGTGATATTAAGCAGTTTCAGTAGCTCCTCCGCAAAGTCTTTCCCTACAATCATCCTTTTCCTCCCATAACTTCTATTTTAGTTATAAATATCGAAAGAAATGTTTTATAAAAAAACTTTTAAATTATAACTTTCAAACAGTTTGGATTTCAATACTGAACAATGATGCTTATCTTTCGCTGATATTTACATTAAGTATTAAAAAAAGAAGCCCAATTTTAGAGAGTTAATATGGAATTAAAAGTATTATCCAAAAGCTTGATTTGTAAAAAAAACCATATAGGAAGCTTTACTGGTACATAAATCATCTTCCTATATGCATTTATATAATTATGGTTTTATATTCTGCATGACTCCACATAACCTGGCAGGGTGTAATCAAACGTTTGAATTAGTGGCATAGCAGTAAGATAATGTCCAACGAATAAAGCTAAACTAAAAGGTGTGTTTAGAAATAAATAAATTTCATTAATCCCTTTGCTTTTTAGATCTTCAGCAACCTCTTTTACTTTTGAAGCATAGGCAACTGCTTGTTCTGCTGTTTCAATCGAAGTTTGACTCGGACCACTTTCAGGTAATACATTGACTAACATCCTGTAATTTTTATTTTCCAACCCTAAAAATTCTTTTACTTCAGAGTGAATATCCTTGCTGACGCTTAAAATTAATATGGCTGTCTTACTTTGTTGCGAATTTCCAGAATGATATTCAGTATATGGTTTATAGGTCATATCAATTTTATCGGTTGACCATAATTCTCCATAATGATCGATTTCTAAAATAGTTCCTTTCGTTTTTGAAAAGTGAGTTCCAATGGCTATGCCCGCTGTAAGAGGCAGCTTGCCTTGTACTCTTATTCTATTTGTTTTTTTCGACCAGTTTTCTTCCCAAGTATTCAAAGAATAAGCTAATTCAGGATTTAATTGATTTTCCCAAATTTCACACGTGGGAATGAGACGCGGTTTGTACTTAATGTACGCAGTCCAATCTAGGGAGACTCCCTCTCCATCGCCTTTTTGTTTGTCATAGCCCTGAATACTTAGCATCATCGACATCTTCGTTTCTTTCACGCTGTTTAACAGAAAAGTTTTAATGTGTTTAAAGATTGCGCTACTTTCATCTGTTTTACAAATTCCTTTATGATCTACATCAACAGGATACTTAATTGCATCATCAAGATGAAGTGGTGAAGAGGACTGTTCAGTGACAACCCCATCCTGAGCACCGTACATTAACAGTTGAGGAATGGAATGTACCAAGTTTTTAGGTACAATTTTGGAACCACCCCTAAGTGTATATGTGGTCCACTCTTCCTCTAGTTCTTTAAGTTGGTTACTTCTTTTTTGTAAAGACCGAATCTGTTTATTAAAACTACCAAAAATGCTTGCCAGTGGTGCTCCCTTAAAAGGGACACATAAAAAAATAGCCCCTTTAATGAGCTTCAGATTTATTTCATCATTCATTTTATAACGATCAATGATGTATTGTTGTATAACCAACCCACCCATACTATGTCCTACAAAAACGATATCCCTTCCAGGGATTTTAGCCATAATGTCTGAATGAAGAAGTTTTGCTATTTGTCTGAAATCATATTGTCCAGGCGTAAATCCTGTTTTATACCCAAATGAATACACATCGAGATCGTCTATATCTTGGTCTGAACCAATTAGTTCAGGAAGGGTCTTTGTAAACCTGTCTCTTTTCCACGTATCTATTGGGTCACCATTAAGACCATGAATAAAAACAATAACGCTATTTTTTTTCGAATCTGAAATTTTATAAAGCTTAGCTGACTTTACCCCAAGACTTTCCCCCCTTTATTATTTTGTTCGACAAAAGGAGCAGTCGGTTGTATCGTTTGGATAGTTTGTTGAATAATTTTAAACGTTAATGGTTTATCTGGGTAGGCATATAAAACAGATTGAGGGATAACCCTCGTCAATAAATCTGAATAGGTAAATCCGTAATTATTGGATTCACTCTCACCTGTCATTTGTGCAAGGTGAGCTAATTCCTTTGGTGTTAAGGTAATATCATCAAAGTATTTTCTGAAAACTTCATATCTTTGTTCAAGGTTAGGGCGAGAAAAAGTATGAACAAGCGCTGCCCTTCTTTTAATAGCTGGGTCAAGTGCACCTAGTCGATTTGTACAGAATACAACCAAAATAGGAGTGGCTGAGTTACGAATATGATCAATTCCCTGAATTAATGCATTTACACCAGCCCGATCTTCATGATGCATTTGATTTTCTTCTCTTGACTGAGCAAGGCTATCTGCCTCGTCTAATAACACAATTACTGGTTTTTTTGTGCTTGTAGCTAGTTGCTTGGCATCTTGAAATGATTTTGTTATCAACTTACTCATTTCTCCTACTACACCATTGCCACGGGATTTCATACTCATGCGTGCTAAAATGATTTCTTGGTTCGTGGCTTGTGCAAGTTCATTACCAAAAGTCATTGCAAATTCAGTCTTTCCAGTACCAACATCTCCTTCAAATATAAAAAAAGGATAGCGGTCGCTAAATGATAATAAAGCTTCTAACGATTTGTTGTGAAACCTTTTACTCCAATTCTGAAGCGTTTCTGGAGCCATGATTGTGGCTCCTTCTTTTTTAATAAGGCTTTTTATATCGTCCAATCCAACTAAACGATTGTACCTTTTCTGAAGCTCTTCGTTAGGAAGACTTATGATTTCTTCGAATGTTGTAGATGCTGTATCAATCATAGCCGCACTTCTCTCATTTATTTTTTTCACACTTATGACTAGAGGTTTTTCAGCATATCCAAACGCTGCAAACGATTTTAAATATTTTATAATATTTGAAGGAGTGGAGGCATTTTTCAAGTAACCCTTCTCCTTAATCGATTGTTCAATTACCTGCACTGCGTTTGAGAAAGCATTGCCGCTTTGCGATTCTGCTTTCATCATCATCGCATCAAAGTCATATTCAAATTCTTGGACTAAATGCCCTTTTTCATCTGTTAAGTTAATATTCATAATTTTAACCACCTAAAATTGAGCGTTGCACACCTAAAGAACCACTCGAATATTGTTTATCAGAAGTTCGAGAAAGACCACTGGCGTATGTAGTCCCATTCGACTCTCCCCAATTTAAATCAAGTGTTTCCTTGTATTCTACTTGTTCATCTTTCGATAACTCATGCCATTTAGACGTCGTTTCAACGACGACATAAGTCGATGACTCAGATAGGTCAATTCCTCGAAACCTACCTACATTATCATCAACTGCAATCGAACCATCATCTTTCATCGCGTATTCGATTTGATAAAAACACTCATTATTTCGTTTGAATTGAATTTTAATCACGCTAGCATAACCATCATTCAACCAATGATAAAAATCATTCTTCCAACTTGTTAAACGCTTCTCAGTAAATATCCCTGGAAAACGAGCTACGAGGTACGTTAAATCAGCAATAATTTTATCGTTCACATATCTTGTATTGGCATATGTATACGATTTTGTACTTGATTGGGTATATGAATAGGACATTAGCAGGGCTCCTTTAAAAAGAGAATGACGTTCCAAAAATTTGTTTTAACGATGAAATAGCAACGTTTTTTGTAGAGGCTTGAATGGCAAGTGATAGTGAGCCTAGTGCCTCGTCAGCTTCGTCAATTATACGCTCAAGCTTTAAATAATCTAAGCTATCTCCTAGATTATTATCTGGATTTACTGGGTCAAAAATATTAATGCCGTTTTCTACAAGTGTTACCTCTGATTTTTTGTAATGATCTTCAAAAATAATTGGATCTTTCAATTCTGTATTAATGATGTACCGATAAAACTGTTGCAATGCAGTTACAATATCATCTGAGATTCCTTCACTATCGGCTATATGAGCCCAAATCATCTCAATTAAAAATGATTTCATTTTGAAATCATTTTTATTTCTCCACCACTTTGTCACTCTAACCATGGTCGCATAATTCGAGTTACTATTTTTCCTTGACCGAATAAATGATAAATGCAAAGGAATAGATGTTAGGACTCTTTCACCAGTATCCTGAGCTATTAAATGCCCTCTGTCATCTGGTTCTCCATTTGGAATTACGGGAACCACATCTACGTCTAATCCCGAACCTTTAAATGAAACCTTAATACAATGCCTTCCGATACTAAATTGATCTTCGGTCATATTATAGCGTTTATACGCCTTCACCAAACCGTCTTTTATATATGTTAGGACTTGTTCTTCCGTGTAATTTTCAACTTGATCAGGCTTAACGTATATTGCAACATCCATATCATTAAGTGTACTTATGGCTGTCCCTTTCCTAACAGAGCCTGAATGCAGCATTTTTACTAAACCGAAATCAGGATTTTCTTTTATATAGTCCGTTAAATTATCCCTTAAACGATTTACTTGTTTCCTATATTCATTTACTTTTTCTGACTTTACATTTACCTTAATTTCAATAAAATTTTTCAAATCCTGATTAGTAAATAACATGCGCATTCTTCCTTCCTTAAGTCCTGATACAAGAACATTTGTGTCCATTATTGATATTGTAAACGATTAGTCAAAAAAGGTCAAATTTTTAAAGGAGCAAGAAAAATTCCGTCTTTAATCATCAACATTAATCGAGAATAAAGACTCGAAGGAAGTAACCAACTACTTTATCAATTATCAAAAAGAATTGAAGGTATCGGCAGTTACAACCTGCAATCTCTTTGCAGCTACTTCGATATCACTTAAGAAAATCATCATATTGCCTTAGATGACACCATAGTCTGCGGAAAATTATTGCTAAACTTAATGGATGAAGCAGAGGTCCAAAATATCGAAGAAATAAGTAAAACCTGAGGCATTAGATTGGGAAGTTTAAGTCAAGATGATTTTATTTCTTCCTATATTAAAGCGGAAAAATGTTTGATGTTGAAATCAATAAAGAAGCAAATGAAACTAATTCATTCTACGCTAAAAATGTAGTCTTCACAGGTGCATTATCTGTATGTATAGGTACTGGTTTACAAAAAGAGGTGTGGTGTCGTTCGGCAGAAAGGGGTAACAAAAGAAACAAATTATGTGGTCTTCGGTGATTTTATTAATGTGATGATCAAGGGAGATAAATCCTCTAAATTAGTAAAAGCTGAGAAATACGCAAAAGACGGTAAGTAAATTAAAATAATAAGCGAAGAGGATTTTCTGAGAATGCTTCAAGACTAGATAGCATTTTGACAATACACCTAACAAATGGTAAAGTTCAGAAATTAATTCAATCATTTAAAATGTTTCTTAGGGTAAACTTAGGGTCGTGGATTCGCTAAGTATTGCTATTCCCTGAAATCATTAATAGCGAATGGATTTCAAATTAGCAACTTACAGGTAGAATGCCCATAAGGCATCAAGACGCTTCGCACTAATTCTCAACAAATCCTCTGGATACTTTTGAGAAACCCATATACAGACGTACTGTGACGTTTTAACAACATCCCATGCTTCATTAATTGATTTTAACCCTTGTATCGGAGAATCCTATCTCAACCTCTGTGATTAAATCGCCATGCTGTCTCAAATTATCTGACGGAAATGTCAAGCTGTCGCAACCTTTGTGACTTTTTTAGGCTTCATTTTTTGCAAGCATTTGCTTGTCTCACGCAAATGAATTTCAACCTTGATGTATCAACGTTTGTAAGCCATACCTGTCGCAGCTCAAAAGAATCTGTCGCTTTCCAAAAGACGGATTCGCAAACTATCAGACGGATTACAAACAGCCTGCTGGATCTTTAGAGTGCACGGATGTCAGTACTAAATGTCCAGTCAAGGCGGCTTGAATTGCAATTTTTGCCGTTTCACTATCACGTATTTCTCCAATCATGATGACATCCGGTGAATGACGTAATATCGCCTTTAGACCTGCCGAGTACGTCATACCGGACCGTTCGTTTACTTGAATTTGAAGCAGATGTGAATGATTATTTTCAACAGGATCTTCCAATGTGATTACATGCCGTTCTAGATGATTGACAGTATAGGATTGTATAAAAAGATGAAAATAATATTGATTTACCAAATCGCGAAATTGCCACACGAAAAATAAATCAGAACTTTAACCCAAGAAGAAACAATTGAAAAAACCATCACCAGAATTTAAGTCTCTTCTATAAATGTGCACGCGAAACACACCGCGACGATGGGCGTGAATATTGCAGATGAATTGAGCCGCCTGTTGCGGAGAAAAGAGCCAGGCTCTGCGGAACAGGGAGCCACTATAAATAATATAACCTCTTGTATACTAAAGTTGCATGCAAATTAGCATGACACAAACCCTAAAAACTCTGATGAGTTTTTCTTTAAGTTGACCACTTTCGATTTTTCCTCACTAATTTCAAGGTGGAGTCTTGTTTGAAGAAAATCTTTCACTGCATAATACATTTTTATCGCTTGCGAGAGAGTGCGACAAAGAATTTAAAATCATCAGCGTATCTTACGATATAACAGTGTTTCAAGTTCGATTTTTTCAATGCATTGTATCTGCCAGCATACGATTTATATGGCTTTCGTGTTTCAAGGCTTTCCCATTGGATAAGAATCTCTTAGTAAGGACGCAGAGGGTGTTATACGATGCAAAGAACCCGAGGTTTATAGCCGTATTAAAAAAGCTCCATTCGTGGGGATATTCAGTAACACCGAGTCATATGACACCTTTATAGAGAGTAGCTGCATGAAGTGCAAGAAGTATAAGAGGAACTGTTCCATCATACGTAAGGCTAAAGAAGGAAGGGTCCAAGAGGAAATAATTCTAAATAACGGGTTTGATAGTTGTATTAAAAGGACACTATAGTAATACATAGTTTCTTTCTCTTAGAAAAAGCTTAAAGCTACGGGATAATCCGTGGCTTTTTGTTCTCCTAAGACTACCGATGTATAGCAATATTAATTTGGTTATTAAAAATTAATCGCTACAGATAAAAATACCCTACGTTAATTTCAACGTAAGGTGTTTTTATCCGTCTAGTTTTACTTGGTCAGTGAGGTCTTTTTCAAGCGTTATTTCCCCTTATGTGTCCTATGAAGACATAAACCAATACTATGTACGTATTCCAATACCGAAATAAGATAAGACAGAAGAAATAACGAAATAAGTAACTAACCCTAAAACGAATAACCCTATATATTTCCAGGTCTTTTTCTTCAATTTAGCACCTTCCTAACAAATGAATCAAAGAAAGAATTCACGTCTAATTAATAGTATCATAACAATAGACTATATAAACTGCAAAAGCTATTATTAATCAGCTACATAACATTCTTTTTGCTTAGGATTTTCTTCTCAACCCTTTTTCGGTGGAAGAGGACCTAGTGAATAACTACATAATGTTTTACCACTTGGATAAATGTGGAATTCCCTATTAACTACCCCACTCTTATTCCAACACATAAAGGCATCCATAGATATTGATATCCATTGACCACCGGAAAAACCAGTATTATTTATTAATACCCCATCAAAAATGTAACCAACTAATATACCCCCTATAAATACTGGTATTCCAGCTACTCGCGGACTCACTTCTCCATCGACCGGAGTTAATTCAGAAAGCAAACCATTTTCTACCGACTCATCATATTCTTCTTTATTATCAAAATGCACCTCTTGAAGATTTTCAGATGCTTCCACCCCGGTAGGCATAATCATACCAAACAATAATATTACAGCTAACATACCCATAAAAAATTTCTTCAACGATAACCCCTCCATTTCTTATAATGTTATAATTTTACAGAATATTTTTTTCTGTTTTCGTTATTTTTATTGAAAATCCTGCCTCCTTTGTTATTTTAGCCTAACACCCATTCGTACCATTTACAAGGATAAACTGGAAAATATTTCTTTTATAATAAACACTATTATCCAATTTATTATTAAATGGATTGGTTATTTCAACCATACAAAAATATTAAGCTGAAATAGCCGTCCTAACTTTGATGTCTTTGTATATCGTATAATTTGTTGTACAAAGACATCAAATCATGTACATGGCAGACGTCGCGGCCATGCTCGCAGAGCTAGTCGCCCTCTAAGCTCTGTTGGTCTACCGAAGTTTCCTGTTCAGATGGGGCGTCCATATTGTACACGCTTGAAGAAGTTCGGGCACTCACACCAGTCTGCAAAGGATATTCATATCAGTGATTTCTAATGCGTTCGCTACAATGACGGCATGTTCTCTGTTAATAGTAGATCGTTGGTTATTGACCATCTCACTGATCGCATTTGCTCTCAACCCAGTTCGTTCCGCTAAATCCTTTTGCGTCATCCCTCGTTCAAAGATTCTAGTGATTGATTCTCAGATTGTGGAGGAATAACCACTTCCTTATTGACTTCATCGACTGTAGCTCGTTGAGACACTTCCGATGGGACATTATTGTGATATATGTCAAACGATTCCACGCAATGAGCTGTTAAAGAGTATATAGTGGTCGTTTTTCCACATCCTGTCGGACCGGTCAGTATAATTAGCCCTTGCGGCTCTGATACAGCCTGGCGTAATTTATCGGCCCACTCTTTTTCAATGCATAATTCATCGATTGAAACGATTTGGTCATGCCTTTGCAATCTTATAACAACACTTTCTTTCATTTGAATCGAAGGGATTGTTGAAACTCGGAAAGAATAATTCTCACCTCGTATCTGTTTATGAAAAGAACCACTTTGGGGTTTACGCTTATCGCTAATGTCGAGTGAGGATAGGAATTTGTAAAATGAAATCATGCGGCCCGCCAACTGTGGGGGAAGAATACCGGACCGGTTCAGCCTTGAATCTTTTTTGAATGAAACATCATATCCTTCTTTCATAGGAACAAGGTGAATGTCAGTCGCTTCGTACTTAATCGCTTTCTCTAATAGTCGAAAACTTTTCTGTTCTACGACGTTATCATTCTTAATCATTGAACACCCCTCTTTCTTTTGGGTTGAGTGAAGTTCAATCCAACCCAGTCGGATAAATCGCAATTCATCCTTGGGCACAGTATACGACTTACAAATACGTATTGGAATACTTTCCCTCAAAGTCGAATTGTGTATCCCCAGAAAGAGGTCGATACTTGAAATTCGCCCCACTTTTCGACAGCAAATATCATTTTTCGTGACAATCACCCTTATACACGTGTTTGTCACAATGAAAGAACGATTGGAGTTTACATCTGCTGTCGTTATCCCTTATAATGAATGGGAGCTTATTGTAATGTTTTATTAAGGAGGGACGCACACATGGATAACATGTTCAAGTTGATGGGCTTCTGGACAGGCATATTCGCAGTTATGTTTTATATGGGAGACATGCTGCCAGCCGCACTTCTTTTTGTTGCGAACACTGGGTTCTTCCTGCTACTTGGATATTTGAACCTAACAGAGCGGATGTACATGTACTTATTCGGAGCATATCTGATGATATTTATGGTCGGATTCAGCTACTACACAACGTTTATACACGTACCAGGCGCTGGCCACTAAAAGAAAAGTACATACAAAAAACAGCCTTTTTTTATTGGCTGTTTTTTTGTTTTTCTATACTTATATTGGTCAAAATCCATTCAAAAAAGGATTCGAATCTTTTTCCTCTTCTGGAGTTGTAGACGGTCCATGACCTGGATAGATGATAAAATCATCATCTAGGGAAAGCAACTTATCATGGATAGATGTCAGCAAAACCCCTGTATTCCCCCCCGGTAGATCTGTCCTTCCGACTCCCTGCTGGAAAAGTGTATCGCCAACAACGGCAAAACGAGATGGTCCGAAGATATACGAAACACTCCCCGGAGAATGACCGGGCGTATGCCTCACTTCAAACTCGAACGGGCCCACAGTCATCATTCCCTCATCGCTGATAAGTTTATCGGCTTTTCTAATGCGGACGTCAGGTAATCCTTGATACTTGGCAGAACCGTTTAATCTCGGATCAGACAGCCAGTCTTGCTCCTCTTCATGGATATAGACCGGAATAGTATAACGGTCCCTTATGCTGTCAACCGCCCCAATATGATCAAAATGCGCATGTGTCAATAAAATCGCGACAGGAGTCAACTCTTTACTTTTCACTTTATTAATAATACGTCCACTTTCTTCACCTGGATCCATGATTAGACAATTCCCTGATTCGTCACTGATGATGTAACAGTTTGTCTGGATTGGTCCGAGCGGATATGTATTAACTTTCAACATGGTCGGCACCTCCTGCAACTTATATTACGCAATGTGAAATACGATTTCAAACAATCGTCACTAATATCCCTCGACAAATTTGATTGCAAACAGTACAATAGAAGAGGAATAGCGCTAAACCGGACTTGCACAGTATGTGCTGACTTCTGTATTGCTCACAACAGTTCGTGAGCGGTTTTAGCAGAAGTTCCTATTGAAAGGAGTGTCTTCCCTATGAACTTATTGATGATTATTTTTGGACTCATCGCAATTTTAGCGGTGGTCGGTACGGTCCAAGCATTCAAAGAACGCAACGTTTTAAGTATTCTGTTCAATCTTGGAGCTGCAGTCGTTTTTGGAGGCTTCACAATTGCCACACTTGTTTTCCAAGGATTCCCACCAACTCTATAATCGAGAAAGTGTAAGTCTAAATTTGGACAACCAAAAACACCCTTTGTGTATTTATACACAAAGGGTGTTTTTTTGTTTCCTTAAAGTTAATAAAGTCTTGAGCTGTGAGTAACAATTAGCAGATGATTTCACAGCTAGATCCAGCAGCTTGCTACTTGCCTCATCTAAGCTTGTTTTATTTTTACTCAGGAAACGTTAACCACGTCGTCTGCGTTTTCTTTTTTATATCAATCAATTTTTCCGCGGAGTAACCAGTTAAACACTTTTGCCCCGACGGTGAACATCGAAGAACACCCGCCGTGATATCATCGGCTACAACGTCTTGACGTCCTTCTATAACGCGAATAAGTCGATATGGTGATAGGAGTTCATCGAGTTGCCCCCCCTCGTCAGGAGCGGGTATGAACACGGTTTCACTTGAACCCCATTCAACATCAGGTATTACCCACTCCGAATAATTACTAATGACGGGCATTGTCCATTCCGAGCTAATCATCCCATCCTGTCCCATGATGGTGTAGTGCGCATCCTTGTCTCCATTTATTCGCACAACGAGTAGCGTATCTTCATATGTATCAAAGTAAACAACACCGCTAATATCTAGCTGCCCCCACTTTTTAGTAAGTGGTTCATATGTATGTATCTCTCCACCATCAAGTACGTGGCCTTCGACATATCCTACAGCAATTTTATCCTCACCTAGCCATTTCGGGAATGGATCTTCAATCGCAAGCAGGTCCAAACTCTCTACTTTTCCGTTATAAATAAATAAATCAAAAGTCCAATCTTGATGAAAAGCCGTGAGAAGAATAAGTGAGGGGTCAGTATCGTTCCATTCAATCGCCAACTCTGTTGAAGCAACTATAACTTCATCTTGTACCGCACCATCCATAGTCACGATTTTAATTGTTGCAGATGCAGCATTATCACTAGTATGTAATAATAGATATTTTTTTGAAGGATGAATGAGGAGGTCGATGATTATAGATTCATCCTCATATAACGTGTCTGTCTGACCTGATTCAAAATCAAAACTATTCACTTGATAATGCCCATTTACCTTTTCGACGTAGATAACTTTTGACTCGGTTAACCAGTCTGCAACGAAATGGAACTTCGAAGGATCAGCAACTAACGTTTTAGTTACTTCCTCGTTAATCAGTTCGTTATTCCCTGGTTGTTCAACGGCAGTTGGTCCATCGATAATTTCATTCGTCTTCTTTGAACAGCCCATTAGTAACATGACTGTTACACAAAAGATGAATATTCTTTTTCTCACCGCGCCTCCCCCTTTCTGTATTTAAACTGAGTAAAGCGCAAGGTCCCGTTCCAGATACGACAGGCATAAGACGGACCGGCGTTCTTTTGCCTAGGAAGGATACACAGTTCAATCCTTCTTCCTAGCTGGCTTGACTTATAGCCAGAGCGCCTGGAGCTTGACATTGTCCCTGTTAAAAAACTTATACTTTATCTTAAAAAAAAGGCTGCACGGAAAGTTCCGTGCAGAACCTTATCATTCTTTACTTTTACTGTTTAATTTCGGTGATTGTTCCTGTTCTTCCTTGAATCTAAGTAAATCTCCATTAATGATCATATCGGAATAATTTAGCTCAGTGGCAGCCCGTTCGATAAACGGCTCACATTCAGCCATATCAGTTTCTTCACCAGTTTTACTATCATAACAGACCTCTTGCGCGTAAACATTTTTATCAGTTACAAAACGGCCATCACGGAAAATAGTAAACGGTTCATGATCAGGCGAGAATATGTCTGAACCAAGGTACATATCGTCTTTTGTTTCAAGCCCCATTAAATGTAGGAGAGTAGGCTTCAAGTCGATTTGTCCCGATACTTCATCCATTGTCTTCCCTTTACCGTAGCCAGGAATGTGAATGTACAATGGAACCCTCTGTAATTTCGCATTATCATAAGGGGTAATTTCCTTGTCTAAATACATGCCCATTGCCTTGTTATGATTCTCGGATATACCATAATGGTCTCCGTACATAACAATAATCGAGTTGTCATACAAACCGCTTGCTTTCAAGTCTTCGAAAAGAACTTTTATTGCCTCATCCATATAGCGTACCGTTTGGAAATATTTATTCAACGTATTTGAATTTGATGTATATTCAGGAATAAGTTTATCTTCTTCATCCAAGTCAAACGGATGATGGTTTGTCAATGTAATCAGCCTTGAATAAAAAGGCTGCGGCATTTCTTTCATCAACTCTACCGATTGGTCAATGAACGGGATATCTTTCATGCCCCAGTTGACCGCTTCTCCTTCTCCGACTGTATAACTTTCAAGATCATAAAACTTATCGATACCGAGAGCACCGTACATGATATCGCGGTTCCAGAAACTTCGGTTATTTGCGTGCATTACATTCGTGAAGTAGCCATTTTCACCTAGCTGAGCCGCCATCGATTGGTAAGTGTTTCCACTATGCGTGAAAAATACAGCACTACCATTTCTCGGGTACAGTGAGTTTTCAATGATAAACTCTGAATCCGATGTCTTTCCTAGACCAGTATTGTGATAAAAATCAGAGAAATAGAATGTATCCGGATCCTTCGTTAATTCATTCAAAAATGGCGTAATGACATGTCCATCCATTTCCTCATTAATGACAAACGACTGCAAGGATTCAAGCGAGATTGCAATAATATTACGACCTTTTGCAACTCCGTACATCTCAGGATCTGGAGCAGCGTAATTCGCATTAATATAGTTACCTACTTCTACTAGTTCACTGCCATCCGCAAGCGCACGTTGAGCATGAGATTTGGATTGAATGAACAAATCGTAAATATGGTAATTATATGTTCCGATATTTTTCACAAGAAGTTCTCTATCAAAACTGCGTGTTAATAGTTGTGGTCTTTCCATTTCGGCTAGACCAAGGTTTACCATAATAACTGCAGCAGTCATAACGAAGTAAAGTTTACGTCCAATTTTATTTGATTGTTCCACCCGATCAGTCTTAGGTATAAATTTGATTGCCAAAAAGATTATGAACACATCTGTGAAAAAGAATATGTCCGTGACCATTAGATTAGCAGTAACTGAAGATGAAAGATCTCCGAAGTTACTCGTTTGGAACAAGACTGGCAAGGTAATAAAATCATTGAAAAATCTATAGAAAACTGCATTACTAAACATAACAATTGAAGTCATCACACTTATTGTCAGTATATAAATGTTGCGTCTTTTCGTACTCTTGATGAATAGTGCAATACCATAAACAAATAAAAGGAAACTAAGAGGATTCAGAAAAAGAATGAATTCCTGCATTATATTATCGATTTTCATATTGAAGCTTGTAAGATAACCGAAATATGTTGTCAACCAAGTCGCCACTATTGCTACTACGAGTACGGAATGTTTTGACCATACTATTTTGTTCACTCCATCTCTTCCTTTCGAAAATAGATTCACATAAAAAACGTTCGAACTAAATCTTACTACATAATAGACGGGGTAGCTGAAGAAAAGTTTCACTAATTACCAAAACAAGTCCAAATGAACGATGATACTGGGTCTATCCTCATAGTTTTGCTATTTCACTACGCAAGATTAGCACCGCTTTCAAATAGTCTTCTTTCATTAGCAGTCCATTGTCATAAAGATCCTTCACTTCTGATTGCACCATATCGATGTCATCTTTTCGATTCCCCGTATAGACATAAATCCCGAAACGCTTCAGCAATTGGAGGACACCCAGATAGTCTTTCATATACAGATAATCTCTTTTTCATCTGTAACTATTTTGCTAACAGGAATATCGTGACTTTCAACAGGTATCCTATGACTCGTTTGAGCTACAAATGCTAACGACAATGTAGCACCATTGTAATCCGACATGTAGCGGTCATAATATCCTCCACCAAAACCAATCCTATATCCTTCGTCAGAAAAGACTAGCCCAGGTACAATTTGCAAATCAATCTCGTTTTTCTCAACCGACAGTGTTTCATCAGTTATCGGCTCAAAAAGGCCCATATAGACCGTTTCCAAACTCTCATATGATGTAATAAGACGAAAATCCATCTTCCGGGTTGCATGGATGCATTTAGGTACAGCAATTCGTTTACCAGCTGCCCAAGCCGCTTCGATAAGCGGGCGTGTGTCCACTTCGGGGTAACGAGAAATCGTTACCCCGATTGTATCCGCACTTCGAAATTCATCTGATGCAAGTACCCTGTCTGTAATCTTCAAAGATTTTTTTAGATGTTCAGTTCGATTTATATTATTCAATGTAACTAACACTTGATTCCTTAAAATCTCTTTACTCATTTAGTATCCCCCCGTTCTGAAATGAAAAAACCAAAACCGGTGAAGGTTTTGGCCTGAGCGATTATTTCGTTTCACGGTGCAAAGTTTGTTTCTTTTCACGTGAGCAATATTTTTTCATTTCAATCCGTTCTGGATTGTTACGTTTGTTTTTCTTAGAAATATAGTTGCGTTCACCGCATTCTGTGCAAGCAAGTGTAACATTTACGCGCATTGTTGGTCCCTCCCACTCATCAAGAATGTAAAGTTTTATATGAGCATAACTTATACGACCTATCAAGTATACCACATCAACAGCAAATGTCCACTAAAAAAACCATAATTTCCACAACAGCTTTCTTATGATAAAATAGTAGCAAAATGATTCACCAGAGGAGTGGTAAAATGGACATCACGATAATACTGATTATTATTGGACTTATATGTATAATAACTTCATTTTTCCTCGGCAATTCTTCATCCAGCTACGCCGATGAATTGGAACAGGTTTCAATTAGTATTCATCAGGAAACGAATGGCTTAAAGAAAAGATTGAAGGCTGTTGAAGAAGAGTTAATGATTGGTGTTGGTCCGCTAACTACAGTCGGCAAAACGCAAACAACTGCAAAACCTGTTCACGTAATCATTGTCAATCAAATTCTATCATTGCATTCCCAAGGTTATTCTATCAGTGATATCGCTGTACGTTCCTCCTTATCAAACGACGATGTAATCGCAGTGTTACAATCGAAAGGCGTGATTACATGATCCGTGAAATTTTACGGGCAGTCGGGATTGGTTGTATTCTTGCCGCGGGAATCCTTTATTTCACCATTGATAGTAAGGTTCCTTCAGACAATGACACGCAACAATTGCAGGCAAATGTTGAGAAACTCCAAAGTGAACTTGCTAAAACGAAAGAGCTATTAGCTACTGCACAGACAACATCTTCAGTTAAAGAAAATGTTCCAAAAACAGATGCAGAGAAAGCCGTTAGCAAGGAAGATGACGCAGCCAAAAGTACCCCCTCCTCCGATGCGATTGTTAAAACCATTTTAACGATTGAAAATGGTTCGAATTCGACAGTTGTCTCAGCAACCCTAGAGGAATTGGGTATTATCGAGAATGCAGCCATCTTCGAGTCATATCTTGAAGAATATAACTTAACTGGCAAAATACAGATTGGTGAACACCAAGTCGATTCTTCAATGAATTTCAAAACAATCGCCAAAGAAATTACGACAGTAAAAAAGTAGGAAAACCAAATGGTTTTCCTACTTTTTAATTGGACTCTACTTTAGGTGCTTGTATGATAGGTTGTTTAGCCGCTGTGGACGTTTCTTCTTTAGCTCTTTTTGCTTTCAATTTAAAATATTCATCCACAGCTTGTTCTGCAATTTGATTGTTTGCATATGTGTAGCCACGCGGAACTGTAGAGATATTAGGAATGACGACTGCATAAGCTATTTCTGGGTTTTCATAAGGCGCAAAACCGACATGTGATAAGTTGATTGTCGGTTTTCCAGAGCTAAATGCCTGCGCCGTCCCCGTTTTCCCGGCTCCATCATATTCTTTTCCAGCAAAGAAATTCGGGGCCGTCCCTTTAGCCCCGTAATACACGTAGTGCATTCCACGCTTCACTTGAGCAATTTCCGCATCAGTATTCTGGATCCTATTTAAGATGTTGACCTCTGTTTCTTGAATAAGGGGACCAAGAATTTTACCGTCTTCAGATGGTTCGCGAATTTCTTTTAACACTTTCGGAGCCACCCGATAACCACCATTTGCAATTGTTGAGACATATTGAGCAAGTTGTAGTGTTGTATAAGTATCGTACTGTCCAATGGATAAATCCAATAAAATACCTATTGAATTACTATCCCCAATCAGACCGCCTGACTCACCCGGTAAATCAATGCCGGTTTTTGTTCCAAGTCCGAAAGAAGCGAAAGATTGCCGGAACGTATCGAATGCATTTTTTCTAATAAGTGCCGAGTCTTCAGAGCTATTGTTAGAATTCGCCAAGGCCAATGCAATACGGAACATGTATACGTTCGAAGATCTACCGATTGCTTCAATATCAGTTACAGCAACCCTAGAGTTTTGATTAAACAGCGATCTTTTTGTAATACCACCGATTCTAATTGGTTCATCTATCTTCGTTTCGCCGATACGTACCACATTTTCCTGATACCCTGTAAGAAGCGTCGCCATCTTCACTGTTGATCCAGCCTCGTGAAGTGCAGTGAACGTACCAAATGCATAGTCCCATATTTCGAGCTTGCCTGTTTCTGGATTCGTAACAACCTGCTTACCTACAAGTGATAGAACTTCACCGTTATTCGGATTCATCATGACTAAGAAAGCCCTGTCCAATTCTCCGGTATTTGGTTTTCTTTTTAATTCCAACAGTTTATCCGAAACTATATTTTCAAGTGTCTCTTGCAGTTCGCTATCAATCGTCAGAATAAGATCCTTACCAGGTTCACCTTGTCGGATTGTTTTCGTTTCGACGACACGCCCGCTACGATCCTTAATATTTTTCACAATTGTTTTTTGCCCTTTTAACAAATCCTCATAATATTGCTCAATGTAACTTTTTCCAACACGGTCATTTCTTGAATAATCCCGTGCCAGGAAATACTTCTCACGGGATTTAGGAATACCTTCAATGGGACTCGTGGTCGTCCCTAGAATCGTATTGTCTGACTTCCTCACACGCTCCCAATCTGTCGTTGTATCCACGCCCGGTAACTCTCCAAGACGTTCAGATACAGTTGCGAATTCTTCGTCCGTCACATTCCCACTTTTAACGATTTGTGGGGAGTACGCATAGCCCGACATCATTTCTCTGTAAATCGCAAGTACTTCTAGCTCCTCTTCCGTAAAAGAATCAATTTCTTCGTCCGTAATTCGTTCTCGTGTAAGCCTATTAATCTCCTTCTGCAATTCCGTCCGTGAAAGTGTACTATCCTTTTCCAGCGCCTCTTGTTCCTTTATAGAAACCTTTTTCAACGCAGCCTCAGAATTCTTTAAAATCCAAAAATCTCTCTTATCCCCAATGGTAATCCTTTTCGTATCTTGTTCAATCAAGATCGCAAGTTGCTCAGCGACTTTTAGCATATCTGCTGAAGTCGTCGACGTCATTTTCGTATATGTAATGGCGTTTTTCGGATCATTATCAACAAGAACGCGTCCCATGCGGTCAAATATTTTCCCCCTTGGCACGCTTGTATTGATAGGGATTTCTTCCTTTTTTTCCAACTCGCGGGAATATTCTTCCCCTTTAACGATTTGTAAATAACCAAGGCGAAAAATGAGCAATGAAAATAGGACAAAGATTGAAAAGAATAGGAAGTTCATTCGGAATGCGATATGTTTTCGTTGGCGTATTTTAGCCTGATCCGCCTTACGCACCTGTTTTTTCATAATGTCCCCCCTCGTTAATCATTTTGAATTATAACACTCAAAACAACAAAAGCACACATCTTGACGAACAAGATGTGTGCTTGGTTCCTTCTAGATAAAGTTATAAATTTATTTACCGAAACGTTTTGCAACTTCGTCCCAATTAACAACATTCCAAAATGCTGAAATATAGTCAGGGCGACGGTTTTGATAGTTTAGATAGTAAGCATGCTCCCAAACGTCTAGTCCTAGAAGAGGCGTTTTGCCTTCCATGATTGGTGAATCTTGGTTTGGAGTTGACATAATTTCAAGTTCTCCGCCATTCAGTACGAGCCAAGCCCATCCTGATCCAAAACGAGTTGCACCCGCTTTTGCGAATTCTTCTTTAAATGCATCAAAGCTACCAAACTTGTTGTCGATTGCTTCAGCAAGTGCGCCTGATGGATTGCCGCCACCTTCTGCTGATAAAAGTTCCCAGAAAAGTGAATGGTTAGCGTGACCGCCACCGTTGTTACGGACAGCCGTACGTTTGCTTTCAGGTACTGCATCAAGGTTCGCAATAAGTTCTTCGATAGATTTGTTTAGAAGTTCTTCATTTCCTTCAAGAGCGTTATTCAAGTTCGTTACATATGCATTATGGTGTTTAGTGTGATGAATGTTCATCGTTTCTTTGTCGAAGTGTGGTTCAAGTGCATCATAAGCGTAAGGTAGTTCTGGTAATTTGTAAGTCATTTGTCCATTCCTCCTCAAGAGATTCATAAATATGCTACCTTTCAACATTATCAAAATTATGAATAACGTTCAAATAAAATGGACTATTTAGGAACGTTTCATTTGATAAAGAAAATAAAGACTGCAATCATCACAACCATGACAAGTCCTTTTGTCACAACCGAAGTGAGAAATCCAACGAGCGAACCAATGCCTGTCTTTACAGACTGCTTCACTCCGGACCGAGATACGACAAGTTCCGCAATGACCGCACCTAAAAATGGCCCAACTAAAATACCAGCAACCGGAATGACGAAAGGACCGATAAGAAGTCCAATTGTACTTCCCCACATCCCCGCCTTAGAGCCACCGAACTTTTTCACACCGACGAGATTCGATAGTGTGTCTGCACCGAACAGCAAGATAACGAATAATACCTGAATGATCCAAAACCAAATAGTCATCCCTTCAAATGTATCGATGAGTCCATATAGAAGGAAACCTCCTACAATGAAAAGAGCCGTTGGAATGATCGGATATACGAGTCCGGCAAAAGCAATAATAAACATGGCAATTGCAATAATCCAACCTATAACTTCCAAAAAACCATCCCCTTATTCGAACGATTATGCTCTGTTTCCAAGAATTGCTTCGGCTATATTTACGGCATGGTCACCGACCCGCTCTAAGTTAGAAACAATATCGACAAATACCATTCCAGATTGCGCTGTACAACGACCTTCATTAAGCCTCAAAATATGATTTTTTCTAAATTTCCGTTCCATCTTGTCAATGAGAACTTCTTTTTCAGCAACCGTTCTTGCCATTTCCATATCATTTTGATTGAGTGCGTCAACAGCTTTCTGAACGGTTTCAATCGTTAGCGTGAACATTTCCGTCAAATCATTCATCGCATCTTCCGTCAATTTTACGCGGTTAACATCACGATAGTCAATGAGTTCAATGATATTTTCGAAATGATCACCAATGCGTTCAATATCACGAACCGTATCCATAAGCATAAAGTGACGTGCAGATTCAACTGGCGAAATACTAACTGAAGTAATTTCAACAAGATAGTCCGTAATCTTGCGGTCCAAGTTATTAATGGCATCTTCAATTTGATAAGCAGTCTCTGCGTGTTTTTTATTACCCGTTTTCAAGTATTCGAAAGACTCCTGTAAACCACGGACACCGAATTCACCCATACGAATAATTTCTTCTTTCGCTTGTCCGATTGCAACTGCAGGTGATTGTTCTATAAAGTGCCTGTCCAAATGCTTCGGCTTGTATTCTATTAATACATCTTCACCTGGGATCATTTTTGTAACCAACCAAGCCCATGCTCCAATTAGAGGGAATTGGATGATTGTATTGGCAATGTTGAACGAACCGTGTGCAAATGCAATTTGCATTTTATTTTCAAGGGTCAATACCCCTGATATCCACTCGACATACGCAGTGAAGGGTATAAGAAGTAGCATGAATATGACCGTTCCGACAACATTAAATAATACGTGTGCTGCGGCAGCACGCTTTGCCGCTACCGATGCTCCGATTGAAGCAAGCACAGCTGTAATCGTTGTTCCAATATTATCTCCGAATAAAATTGGTAATGCTCCATTGATATCGACGAGATTTTCTGCATAAAGCCCTTGCAAAATACCAACTGTCGCACTGGAGCTTTGAACAATCAAAGTAAATACCGTTCCAACCACGACGCCGAGCATAGGCTGGTCACTCATCGATATCATTAGATCTGTAAACGTTTCTAATTCCCTAAGCGGCTTCATCCCACCACTCATTAATTCAAGTCCTAGAAACAGGCCACCAAATCCAAAAATAACTTCACCTATATTTCTAATTGAACTCTTTTTAATGAAAAAGATTAGGAACGCCCCAAACGCCATAATCGGAAGTGCATAGGCTCCTACATCTAATCCGATGATAAAAGCAGTAACAGTCGTTCCGATATTCGCTCCCATTATGACGCCAATCGCTTGACGAAGCGTCATGAAACCTGCGCTCACAAGTCCTACGGTAATAACAGTCGTCCCAGAACTCGATTGAATCAAGACTGTGACGATAATTCCGACAAGTACACCCATGAACGGATTCGTCGTGAATCGGTCAAGGATTGCGCGGAGCCTATCACCCGCCGCTTTTTGAAGGCCATCTCCCATATACTTTATAGCGAACAAGAAAATTCCGAGTCCACCAAGAAACTGAAACAGCATTTCCTGCCAGTTTACCTCCATTACGCAGTCAACCCCTCATTATGCTTTATGTATTGCATCTCATTATGAGGATAGTCACCCCAAATTGTAAATAGTAGTAGTCGAATCTTTACATTCCCTTTACAATTGATTTACGTAACGTCATCAATCTGTCGAAAATAGTAGCGCGCACAATTGCGTCGTAAAATGATAGACTGTTATTGATGGAGGGGGTTTTATAGTGAAGTTCCACCAACTAGTCAAAGCAGCAATCCATGAACCTAAAAAATTAGCAGCCTTTCGCCTATTACCTATCGGCAAAGTGTTTCGCTATGTTTTCATTTTCGTTGCGTTGTTCACATTGCTATCATTCACCCGTTATATAGCAGGAGATGCAGTCTTATTCGAATCATCGCCAGAACTGCTCGAACACGGAGAAACAATCGGTGGACTCATTTATCCAATTGCATTTCTTCTGCAGCTCGTTATCAGTACGACTTATATCTTCATCCGAATCAGTATTTTTGGTTACGTGGGAATCCTGTTGTTAAAACTGATGAAAAGACGAGGAGAATACCGTCATATGTGGAGAACTTCCGCTATCGCGATTACCATCCCTATTCTTCTGACCATCGGACTTGATTTCTTTCCGGCAATGAAAAACGTTAGTACAGGTATTACATCCCTTGTCCACTTCGCTTATATTGCGGTGGCTGCTAAGTACTATCCCAAAATACCTCGATGAATACTTCCTCTTTTCGTGCATATAGTGGCGAAAGGGGGAATTTCCATGAGAATACTACTACTCGCAGCCTTATTATTCGTAACCGTTCATTTCATCCGACTCGATTTAATGGAAGGCACAATCCCGCTTGCTTCTTTTGTTCAAGAACAGCCTGCATGTGAAGAAGAACAAGTCAAGACGATACCTGTCACAACAGTTGATGGAGATACGATTGAAACACTATTCTCATTGTATCCCGATCCCGAATCTGGCTTCATTGATAGATTGGCTTCCTTCTATTCATTGAACCCACATCTTCAAAATCAACAGATTATTGGAGGCGAGAAAATCGTACTCCCACTTACCGTTATGCAAACGGAAAAATGCATAGAGTCTAATCGATAAGGGTTGTCCCTTGTCTTTTTGCTATGAAGATTGCTAAAATAGTTATAGTTATGAGGCTAATGCCGACTAAGGAGCGAAATAAATGAATGCTATGATAAACAGAAAAAACACACGTCCTGTACGAGTTGGTAACCTGACAATCGGCGGAAGTGATGAGCTTTTCATCCAAAGTATGACAACGACCAAGACACATGACGTCGAAGCAACAGTCGCAGAAATCATGCGTTTAGAAGATGCCGGATGCCAAATTGTCCGTGTTGCGTGTCCAGATGAGCGCGCGGCATATGCTATCGGTGAAATCAAAAAACGCATCAACATTCCTCTTGTCGTCGATATCCATTTCGACTATAAATTAGCGTTGATCGCTATTGAACAAGGGGCAGACAAAATTCGGATTAACCCTGGTAATATCGGAAGACAGGCAAAAGTCGAAGCTGTCGTCAATGCAGCTAAAGCAAAAGGTATTCCGATTCGAATTGGTGTCAACGCCGGTTCACTTGAGAAAAAAATTCTTGAAAAATATGGCTATCCAACTGCCGACGGAATGGTAGAGAGTGCTCTGCATCATATTAAAATATTGGAAGACCTTGATTTCCACGATATCATCGTGTCGTTAAAAGCTTCCGATGTAAATTTAGCGGTCGAAGCGTATCAAAAAGCTGCGGCAGCATTCGATTATCCCTTGCACCTCGGTATTACAGAGTCTGGGACGTTGTTTTCGGGGTCTATTAAGAGCTCTGCGGGCCTCGGCACCCTTCTATCAGCAGGCATCGGCAACACGATGCGTGTATCACTGAGTGCCGATCCTGTCCAAGAGGTTAAAGTGGCACGGGAGTTGTTAAAAATATTCGGTCTTTCCTCAAACGCCGCGACACTTATTTCATGCCCTACATGCGGACGAATTGAAATTGACCTTATTACGATCGCAAATGAAATTGAAGAATATATTTCGCATATTAAAGCTCCACTTAAAGTGGCAGTGCTTGGCTGTGCAGTCAACGGTCCCGGCGAAGCGCGTGAAGCGGATATTGGAATCGCGGGTGCACGTGGCGAAGGCCTTCTCTTCATGAAAGGAAAAACAGTCCGCAAAGTACCGGAAGCAACGATGGTTGAAGAGTTAAAAATCGAAATCGACAAGCTTGCGGAAGAGTATTTCGAAAAGAAAAGACAGGAAGAACTCCTCCTGCAAGGTGAGACAGCGGAATGAGAAACCTCCGCTTCGGCATCGACATTGATGGTACAGTGACATGCCCCACTTCTCTCTTGCCGCATATCAATGAACAGTTCGGATGTAATCTTGTCCTTGATGATATTAAAGAATATGACTTAACAAAAGCATTTACAGTAGATGAAAAAGCATTCTACGAGTGGTATAAAGGTGCGGAGGCACATATTTACAAAACGTCTCCCGCACAACAATATGCCAAAGACATTTTAACTAGCTTTCAAGCGCAGTTTGAACTGTATTACATTTCTGCCCGTGGCCATCATGTCTATGACTCCACGCTGGACTGGTTCAAACAACAGGAAATCCCGTACGATCATATCGAACTTGTCGGAAGTCATTATAAAATTGAGACCGCGAAAAAGTTCGGTGTTCATGCATTTTTTGAAGACAAGCATGACAACGCGGTTGAAATCCATGAAGAACTCGACATTCCTGTCATACTATTTGACACACCGTATAACAGGATGCCGATTCCTGAAGGCGTCATCCGAGTCTACGATTGGCAAGAAGCGAATAGTTGGATCAAGAAGTTATTTCCTATAGAAGAACCATCATTTAATTAAAAAAACGGTGTGAAACTCTCATGATAGAGTTTCACACCGTTTTTTCGACTTAGAATTATGTTTAGCTTCAGCGCCCTAGACCCTCGAGTCGCTTCAAGCCTTGTAGAGACGCCACTACGTACCCGCAAGGCTGCAGGGTACTTAGTGGGGAGGGATTGAACTTCATCCCTCCTTGTCGCGACAGGACGTCACGGTTTTAAGACCGCTTCCTCTTAAGTGGCGCACTTATGCTGCGTTCCTTTTAGGCGCCTTCCGCTTTTCATTGTGTCTAGCTTCAGGCGCCAGCCGCTCTGGTCATAAGCAATCCAGCTATGTGGCAAAGATCGCCACGTCGCTGGATCGACTTATGCCTGTCGCATCTGGAAGGCGCCTTCCGCTTTTCATTGTTCCACACATAGCGGACATTTTCCGTAGATTTCGAATTTATGTCCTTCCACTTCATAGTCGGGTAAATTAACAGTAATCATTTCCATAGGGCAATGCGGGATGCTGCGCGTCTTACCACATGCAGTACAGATGAAATGATGATGGTGGATGCCTGGATCACATTGCATACGGAAATTTCGTTCCCCATTCAAATCGGTTTCTTCCAGAATACCGAGTTCAGAAAACGTCGTCAAGTTTCGATAAATTGTATCGAAACTTATTCCAGGGTTATCCTTCGCCATGAAATTCTTCACTTCAAGAGCCGTTAAATAGCGGTCTTTATGCGAAAAGAACTGTAAAATTGTATCTCTATTTTTCGTCCGTTTAAATTGATTTTCCTGAAGAATCCGCCATGCCTCATCGAGTGTCATACCAACTCCCCCTTCACTGTACGGGCATTACGTCCGCCTTGTATTTTCTTCCAAGCGAGTACCACTAACAAAATAACTATCGATGTGACGACAATCGTTCCCCCCGGAGCAATATCAAGATAATAGGCAGAAACAAGTCCAATGATAACCGCTAACTCACCGAAAATAATGGAGTAGATCATCGCGCTCTTAAAACTTTTCGCAAGTTGGATAGCTGCCGCTACCGGAATCGTCATAAGTGATGATACAAGTAAAATACCGACAATCCGCATAGAAGCCCCAATAACAAGCGCTACAATGATCATGAACACCATCTGGATATAGCGTGAATTAATACCAGAAACCTTGGCATACTCCCCATCGAATGATAAGGCAAATAGTTCTTTATAAAGAAATCGGATATAAGTGATGACAATGATTGCAATGATGATAACAACGAAAAGATCCTGCCTGCTAACCGCTGACACTGAACCGAATAAATAGCCAATCAAATCAGAGCCATAGCCTTTCGATAATGAGATGAAAATAGCGCCAAGGCCAATACCTGCCGACAAAATAACCGGAATTGCAAGTTCTTCATAATGACGGTATGCCCCCCGTAACTTCTCAATCAGTAGTGACCCACCTACTGCAGATGCGATCCCAAGGTAAACTGGGTTCAGCGCAGCAAAGAAGAGCACTTGCTGGCTTAAATAAAGGCTTCCAGCGATTCCCGCAAGTGCAACATGACTGAGCGCATCCGCAATCAGGGAAAGACGTCTGACGACGATAAACAAGCCAAGTAAAGGAGCGATGACACCGATGATTAAGCCGGAAAGAAATGCATTTTGCAAAAACTCATACGATAAAATATCATTAATCATCGTTCCACCTCATCCGTGTGCTGATGGACGCGGCGAACTGGGTGTCCATACCATCTAGAAACGTCATCATCTTCCATCTTTTTATAATCGGATTGTTTACCGTGAAAATGAATTGTTCGGTTCAAACAAGCCACATGGGTTGCGAGATCAGTAACAAGGTCAATTTCATGAGTCACAAGTAAAATCGCAATTCCGTGCTCACGATTTAATGTATTGAGCATAGAATAAAACGACGCGACATTTTGCTGATCAATACCAACTGTCGGTTCATCCATAATAAGAAGATCTGGTTTTCCTGCAAGCGCTCTTGCAATGAACACACGCTGCTGCTGGCCACCGGAGAGCTCGCCCATATTCCGTTGTGCGAAAGTGTCCATACCGACTATGCTAAGCGCTTCTAATGTTCGCTGCTCATCTTTTTTTGAAAAGCTTTTGAACATTCCTACTTTCCGAGTTAATCCGCTCCGCACAACTTCAAGAACGGTTGCTGGGAAACCAGAGTTAAAAGAATTGGATTTCTGTGAAACATAGCCAATCCGTTCCCGGTGCTTAAATGATTCTATTTCCGAACCGAAAAGCTTTACTGTTCCACTCGTTGGTTGTAAGAGACCGAGAATAATATTGATGAGTGTTGATTTACCAGAACCATTTGGCCCTATCAACGCCCAAAATTCACCCTCTCCTACCTCAAGAGAAATATGATCAAGGGCGATTGACTGTTCATAATTGAAACTGACATCGTCCAATTGAATAAGATTATTTGTCATTTTACTATCCTTTCTTTGAAACAGGAATCATTCCGATTCACTCGTCAAATTATAAACCATGACACGACCGGATACAACCATTTAAGAAAGAAGGGATTATTAGTGGATTATGCTCAACTACTGAATGAAGTCAAAATGAGAAGTGATGATGAAGTGAAAATCATTGCAAAGCAATATGGAATTGACTTTTCTAAGACAGAAATAAGGGCACTTCGACCATTGCTTGATGAAATTTCTTTCCATTGGCTTTTCACCGGTGTTCCTGAAACGTTTATCAATAAAATCCGTGGAGCTATTGGTGATAGAAAGACTGAAATCCTATTCAAGAAGTATTTAGACTCCACCAAGTGATAAATTTATTTAAAAGAAGAAAACCCGCCTGCGTATATATACTTTGCAGGCGGGTTTTCTATTTAAATTCTTAGCAGATCAATCTTATCTGGTTGAAACGATTTCGCCTTAAACATTTCTATCTCAAATTTATAAGGTGCCGATTTTTTCTTTGGATCCAGACCCACAAATGGTGTTTCAAGAATTTTAGGAATCGATTGGAATCCTTCATGATGGACAATATAAGAAAGTGGTTCAAAGCCGATATGGCCGAAACCTATATTTTCATGTCGGTCCTTCATTGCACCGCGCTCGTTCTTACTATCATTAACATGAATAACAGATATTCTGTCCATGCCCACAATTTTATCGAACTCGTTTAGCACTCCTTCAAAATCACCAACGATATCATAGCCCGCATCATGAACGTGACAAGTATCAAAACAAACCGATAAACGCTCGTTATGTGTGACTCCATCGATAATCGCGGCAATTTCATCAAAGTTACGACCGCATTCAGTCCCTTTCCCTGCCATCGTTTCGAGAGCTATGCGGACTGGATAGTCCTGGGAAAGCACTTCATTTAGTCCTTCGATAATTTTCGCGATCCCTAGGTCAACACCAGCACCAACATGCGCGCCTGGATGAAGAACAATCTGGTCAACGCCAAGTGCAGCTGTGCGCTCGATTTCACTTTGAAGGAAGTCGACACCAAGTCTGAATGTCTCGGGCTTTAACGTATTAGCAATATTGATAATATACGGAGCATGGACGACGATATTTGACTGACCATTTTCCTCCATACTAAGATGGCCCGCTGCAATATTCAGTTCCTCAATCGGCTTCCTCCGTGTGTTCTGGGGTGCACCGGTATAAATCATGAATGTAGTTGCTCCGTAACTTGCAGCTTCCACGCTTGAGCCTAACAACATTTTGCTTCCGCTCATCGAAACATGGGAGCCAAGCAATAGTGGCTTATCATTTGTCATTTTTTACGTTTCAGTCTCCTTTCTCTCTTTTTGAAGCTCTCTACTTGCTGAGCCATTTTCTTTTTATAGCCTGGTTTCACTTTCGACGGCTTTGGTACGAATGAGATTGCTTTACGGTCAATATCATCTACTTCTTTTACTCGATTTCGTCTTGAATGACGCTCTTTTACTTCAACCCACTCACCATTTTTTACTTCTTCATGAACAAACGGAATACCCATCTTTTCAATTCTGACTACTTTATCGTCTTCAGAAGGTTCATACAGTGTAATTGCCGTTCCCTTAAGCCCAGCACGTGCAGTACGTCCCACGCGGTGAATGAAAAATTCAAGGTCATCAGGAAGTTCGAAGTTAATAACGTGACTGACACCAGGAATATCAATTCCGCGTGCCGCAAGGTCTGTCGCTACTATATATTGGAATTCTAGATCCCGGATTTGCTTCATCATTCGTGTCCGTTCACGCGGTGTTAAATCGCCGTGAATTCTTCCGACTTTAATGCCGCTTTCTGCAAGGTAAGTTGCGAGTCCTTCAGCGTTTTGTCTTGTATTCATAAAGATGATTGCCAAATAAGGATTGATCCCTTCCATTACTTGCAGTAACTTTTTCTTTTTACTCATACTGCGAACAGGTACTAGGGAGTAGTGCATCCCTTCCGTCAATGGTTTGCGTTCACCAATTTTTACATGAACAGGTGATTCCATGTATTTAGTTAGGAACGGTTTTAGCTTTTCCGGAATCGTTGCAGAAAATACGTACATTTCAAGTTTAGCAGGCATTTTTGCTGCGAACTTATCGATATCTTCAATAAAGCCCATGTCGAATGCAAGGTCCGCTTCATCTATAACCAAGATTTTTGCTGTATGAATTACAAGTGCCCCATTTTCGGACATATCGTTAATTCGTCCTGGCGTTCCAACGATAATATGCGGATTCGATTTTAATTTCCCGATAGACCGCTGCTTGTCCGTACCACCTATGAGCAGCGAACTGCGCACCTCCGTGCCTTCTGTCATCTTCGCAAGTTCATTGTACAGTTGCGTCGCCAACTCTCTTGTCGGGGCCGTGATAACTGCTTGCAGTTCATCGACAGTTGCATCTGTCCGTTGTAATATCGGTATAAGGAAACTGTGGGATTTCCCCGTTCCTGTATGTGCTTGTCCGATTGCATTTGTACCCTTCAGAATAAGCGGTATGATTTCCTTTTGGATCGGTGTCGGATTTTCAAAGCCGAGCCTCCCGATTGCTTCCCGTAAAAACGGTTTAAATTGATAGTCTGTAAATTTAGACATTCGTAACCCTCCTAATGTACACCTATTATAACACGATTTCGTTCCGCCGTATGCGATTTTCGCATAGTATACTATGTGAAAGTCCATTCTGATTTATTGAAAGGAGATAATTATGAGATATGAATCCTTTTATCCATTCGCGCGACAACAACCGCCACCGGCTCCTATGGGACAAATGAACTTCGGACCACCTCCTCAAATGGGGCAATTGCAGGCACCTATACAACCATTCATGAATGGTCCACAGAACGATCCATTTGGTGGCCCTATAGGGGGTCCACAGAACAATCCATTAGGTGCTCAAATGAATGGCCCGCAGAACAATCCATTAGGTGGTGGCCCTATGGGTGGTCCAGGAGAGCAACCAATTCCATCAAAAATGGAATCGTATATGCAAACGGCAAACCAATTCTTAAACACAGCCCAGCAATTCGCTCCTGTGGTCCAACAATTCGCACCAATGGTTCAAAACTTGCCCGCAATGTGGAGATTGTACAAAGGCTTTCAATCACTTCCGGTAGCCGGTGCCGCTAGTTTACCTACAAGTGGAGCAGCTGCCGCACGGTCAGTTGCTAATGTCACTTCCGGACTGTCAGCCCCCCGTATTTTTCAGCCGCCCATCCGATAATTTTGAATCCGCCGTCCAACTCCGTTATAATGGATGGTAGATCCTATTAGAGGAGTGAAACGACATGAAAGTATTAAAGATTACCCCTAGAGGTTATTGCTATGGGGTTGTCGATGCAATGATCATCGCAAGAAATGCGGCACTCGACAAAACATTGCCGAGACCCATTTATATATTGGGAATGATTGTCCATAACAAACATGTTACAGATGCGTTTGAAGAAGATGGCATCATCACGATTGATGGTGAAAATCGTCTAGAAATTCTTGAAAAAGTTGAGACGGGTACAGTGATTTTCACAGCACATGGTGTTTCTCCTGAAGTGCGGGAGCTTGCGAAAAGAAAAGGCCTTGTATCGATTGATGCAACTTGTCCTGATGTAACTGTCACCCATGACTTGATTGGGGAAAAAACTGCAGAAGGCTACGACATCATTTACATCGGAAAAAAATATCATCCAGAACCAGAAGGTGCAATCGGTGTGGCACCTCACGCGGTCCATTTGATAGAAACGATTAAGGATGTCGAAAATCTTACTGTACAGAACCCTAAATTGCTTGTCACAAACCAAACAACAATGAGCCAATGGGATGTTGTTCACATTATGGACGCACTTAAACTGAAATATCCACATATCGAAGTTCATAAGGAAATTTGTCTTGCTACTCAAGTAAGGCAGGAGGCCGTCGCACAGCATGCCGGGGAATCAGACCTTCTTATCGTCGTAGGAGATCCGAAGAGCAACAACTCGAATCGCCTGACACAAGTCTCTGTCGAAATTGCCAACACTCCATCATACCGAATCTCGGATCTTTCGGAACTCGATGTGAAGTGGTTGGAAGGTGTTGAAACTGTCTCTGTCACTGCGGGTGCTTCGACACCAACTTTGATTGTTCGTGAAGTAATTGCTTTCCTTGAGAAGTTCGATCCTGAAGATACTTCTACACATCTTCCAGAACGGAAATTCCTAGTAGAAAAAATTCTACCTAAAATTAAAAACCCTACACCTGTGATACGAATTGAACCGTACACAACAACTTAAGATAAGCTTCTGGCGCTTAGAGCTAGACACTATTCCGTGTTGAAAAACATATTTTCATCTTTAAAGTGAACCAGCCTCTTTTACAGAGGCTGGTTTTTTTCGTCAAACATTATCAAATGAAAGTAAACGGTTCTGTGACAATTTTCGATTCGATAAACGAGACATTATAGCTAGCCTGCGCGCAAGCTGCCTGCATATAGTCTGCAACGCCTTGAATCATCACTTTCTCAATATTGTGCCCCGGGTCAATGACAGCAATACCCATCGCTTCTGCGTCATGTGCAACATGGTAATACAAATCCCCGGTTACCAGAACATCCGCTCCGCTTCGTTTAGCAGCTCCTATATATTTATTCCCATCTCCGCCCAAGACAGCAACTTTTCGAATCTGCTTGTTTGGATCACCCACAAATCGAAGTGCCGGGACATCAAAAGCTTTTTTTACAAGTTCCGCAAATTGTCCAAGCGTTGTCTTTTCCAAAAGTTTCCCAACACGACCAAGACCATAGTCAGTTGACTGTTGATCAAGAACGACTAAATCATACGCAGGTTCTTCGTATGGATGGACTTCTAACATCGCTTTTAGTACCTTACTGCGAATAGGTCCAGGGACAACCACTTCGATTCTTTCCTCTTCAACTGCCTCACTTTTACCCATTTCACCAATAAACGGCTCAGCCCCCTCGACAGGTGTGAAACGCCCAATACCTGATGCGCTAAAACTGCATCCGACATAATCGCCAATTGCACCAGCACCCGCTTTTTCCAGCGTTTGTCTAATGTCATCCGCATGTGTTGCGGGGCTGAAGACAACCAGTTTATAAAGTGACTCAGAATGCGTCGACTCAACTATTTTCGTGTCAACCAAACCAAGTTTTTCAGCGAGCATATCATTCACTCCGCCCGGTGCAACGTCAAGATTTGTATGTGCCGCATAGACAGCTATATCATTTTTAATGCACTTTTCGATCATGCTACCTTGCGGCGTGTCTGTTAATAGGCTTTTCAACGGCCTGAAGATTGGTGGATGGTGCGCGATAATAAGGTTGGCACCTTTTCGAATCGCCTCATCAATCACTTCTTCATTGACATCCAATGTAACAAGCACATTTTCTACAGTTCGATTCAATTGCCCGATATGAAGACCGACTGGATCTCCATCCATTGCAAATCGTTTTGGGGACCACTTTTCAAAAAGCGCAATAATTTCATGACCATTCACTTTTTTCACGTTGTCAACACCTTCCTAACTAACGCAATATGACGTGCCAACTGTACTTTTTTCGTTTTTATTGCCTCTGTTTCAATTGTTTTTTCGAGGGAATCAAGTACGCGATTCCATTCCGACAATTCACTTTCCCACTTTTCAATGAATACGTCGGTTTTTGAAGTCAATAACAAAGGTCCTGCCATTAATTCTAGTTCCTCATAGACCGCTTGCCCTTTTTCCATCACGATAATTTCATATATTTTGCCGTCTTCTTTCAAAATGTGTTCTTTTATTATTTTCCAACCGTTAGAAACGGCCCATTCTCGGATTGCTCTAGAATATATATTCGGTTGTGCGATGATTCGCTTCACTTGAGAAAGACGGTCTTTTCCGCTCTCCAAAATTGTAGCGATGAGCGGTCCACCCATCCCCGCGATTGTCACCGTATCGACAGCATCATTTTCTTCAATAGCGAATAAACCATCTGCCAATCGCACGGTAATCGCATCGGAAAAACCTTCACGTCTCACATTTTTAACCGCAGACTCAAATGGCCCTTTGGCTACTTCTCCTGCGACTGCCCCCTTCACTTTCTTTGTATGAATGAGGAAACATGGCAAATAAGCATGGTCGCTGCCGATATCTGCAACGACTGCACCCTCGTCAACGAAAGAAGCAACCGCCTTCAATCTGTTAGATAATCGTTCGGAATTCAATTGATCGCCGCCTTTCAATACTTTTATTGTATTGGATTTTGTCGTATTTTGCACTTTATCCTATTTGTTGAAATTAAGAATCCTATTGAATTCGCAGCGGGGCTAAGAGTAACCTTCGCTTTGTTTATGTAAGTATTCAATTGTTCAACATAAAAAACAGAAAAAGCCATCAGTTTACAGAAATGCTCTGCTAACTGACAGCTCTTCCTAATTAAGGATTATTTAAGTGATAAAATATAATCTGCCATAGCGTCAAGCTCGGCATCATCCGAAACGAGTCCTGCTGGCATTCCGCCATCAGTACCGTCTTTTATGATGTTTTTAATTTCATCCTTAGACAGTTTAGTTCCAACCAGTCCTGGTCCCATTCCGCCTGTAAGGTCTCCACCGTGACAGCCGATACATTTCCCTTGAGCAACTGCTTCAGCATCAAATTCCGCAGAACTTGGAGCTTCTTCAGTTACCCCCTCTTCGCCTTGTTCAGCGATTTCACTTTTCTGTTCAAGTCCATAAAGGGACATGAAGAAAATAAGACCGATTCCAAGCGCAAAAATAAGAATATAAGGAATTATTGGATTTTTTCCCATTGAATTACCCTCCTTTATCAGGATCTATTCTGTAATGAATACAGTACACAACTATTATTGTACTGTATTCAATAGAAAACTGAAAGGGTTAACGATGATCTTTTCGGTGTTTGTGACAATTTCGACAAATATTTTATTATTATCTAGCTACAGGCACCAAATGCTCGGGTCTAAGCGGGTGCAAGACGCTTTTATTGTTAACAGCCAATTAGTCTGGCAATGACCATTCTTTGGACTTCCGAAGTTCCTTCTCCAATTTCAAGAAGCTTGGCATCCCTCATATAGCGTTCGACTTCATATTCTTTCATATAGCCATAACCGCCATGAATCTGGATTGCTTCACTCGCTACTTCCATAGCAATTTCCGATGCATATAGTTTACACATGGAAGCTTCTTTCGAGAATGGACGTCCTTGATCTTTCAGCCATGCTGCTTTATGGACCATATTGCGTGCAAGCTCAATTTTCATCGCCATATCTGCCAGCTTAAATTGTGTTATTTGGAATTCAGAAAGAGTTTTGCCGAATTGCTTACGTTCTTTAGAGTAGCGGAGTGCCCGGTCAAATGCCGCCTGAGCGATTCCTACTGCCATAGCACCGATCCCAATACGTCCACCGTCTAATGTTACGAGGAATTGTCGGAAACCGTTACCTTGAGTCCCTAACAGGTTCTCTTTTGGTACTCGGACGTTGTCAAGCACAAGTTCTGTCGTATTAGAAGCATTTAGCCCCATTTTTTCATAGTTATCAATAACCGTGAAGCCTTCTGCATCAGTCGGAACGATTATTGCACTAATTTCTTTCTTTCCGTCTTCATTCCCAGTGATAGCAGTAATTGCAAGGTGCTTGGCATAGCTCGCATTCGTGATAAACACTTTAGAACCGGTGATGACATAATCGTCCCCGTCTTCTTTTGCTGTCGTTTGCGTCCCCCCCGCATCCGAGCCCGCATTCGATTCTGTCAATCCAAATGCGCCTAATGATTCCCCTGTACAAATTGGCGTCAAATACCTCTGTTTCTGTTCTTCAGTGCCAAATAGGTTGAGCGGTGCCCCTCCCAAAGAAATATGCGCCGAATATGTAATTCCTGTTGATGCACATGCCCGGCTCAGTTCTTCCGTAACAATTGCGAAACTTACTGTGTCGGCTCCTCCGCCCCCATATTCCTCAGAAAACGGTAAACCCATCATTCCCATTTCGGAGAGCTGTTTAAACACCTGTACTGGAAATTCTTTTGTCCGGTCGCGGTCGATTGCACCTGGTGCAACAACTTCATCTGCGAATTCCCGAATCATTTTTTTAATCATCTGTTGTTCTTCTGTCAAATCGAAATTCAACATCTTCATCCCCTTTGTTGTGAACGCTTACAATTTCAATTATAACGAATTGTCTACCGTTTTCACAACTATTACTGAAAGAATAGGAGAATTCAGAACGAAACAAGTAAAAATACGATGATTAATAGTAGCCCAGCTGCACCAGAGATTGTGAAATACTGTAATTTTAGCATACGTCCTGCAAATAGCCAGAGCGCACAGTTCAACATAAGTAATCCGATTAGTAACATCGTATGCCCATCGAAAAAGACAACCCATAGCTTCAGTGACATTAATAACAACATCAAGGATGCCAGTATGTATAAAATAGGTGCTATTCCCATTTGAATCATTGATTTACGCATCGTCAACAGGAGAAACGAGAACAAAACAACAGCCGTCAAGGTAAGTGTCCACCCTGGGTATTGGGTAAATACGAACATGCCTCCACTAACGATTATCGCTAGTATGGTCATCAAAACAATTTTCCGTTCCAATTTCTTTTTTTCCTTGACAAGAATGGCTTCGGTGGCTTTCACTTCCTTCTCATCCTGCCCTTGAGCATAGAGAGTAATTAGAAAATCACAGTAATGTTCCGGCAACAACTTATTCTGCTTCCAATATTTTATTTCCGAAATAATCATTCGTTTTCGCTGTGGATTCATAGTATAAATCGCTCCTTGAAAAGTGTAGGTAAATCGGAGAGCGCCAATCAGCTGCCCTGTTGCTTAACAGTGAAAAAAGCATCGGCACAAATTATGCCGATGCCCTTTTTTATTCAAGAAAGTCTTTTAGTCGTTTACTTCTAGATGGGTGACGCAGTTTGCGTAATGCTTTTGCCTCGATTTGACGAATTCGTTCACGGGTTACGCCAAACACTTTACCGACTTCTTCAAGTGTTCTTGTACGACCATCATCAAGACCAAAACGCAGACGAAGCACGTTTTCTTCCCTGTCTGTCAACGTATCGAGTACGTCTTCCAGTTGTTCTTTCAATAACTCATATGCTGCATGATCAGACGGTGACTGAGCCTCTGAGTCTTCTATGAAGTCACCGAGGTGAGAATCATCTTCTTCCCCAATTGGCGTTTCAAGTGATACAGGTTCTTGTGCAATTTTTAGGATTTCACGTACTTTTTCAGCAGTTAAATCCATTTCTTCTCCAATTTCCTCTGGAGATGGTTCACGACCAAGATCCTGTAGTAATTGACGCTGAACACGAATCAACTTATTGATGGTTTCAACCATATGAACTGGAATCCGGATTGTACGGGCTTGGTCCGCGATTGCACGGGTGATTGCCTGACGTATCCACCACGTTGCGTACGTACTGAACTTGAAGCCTTTCGTATGGTCGAATTTCTCGACTGCTTTAATGAGCCCCATGTTTCCTTCTTGAATTAAATCAAGGAACAGCATGCCACGTCCGACATACCGTTTTGCAATACTTACGACTAGACGCAAGTTGGCTTCTGCAAGCCTCTTTTTCGCCTCTTCATCGCCATCCAGGATGCGAATTGCAAGTTCAACTTCCTCCGCACCTGTCAGTAAATCGACACGCCCAATTTCTTTCAAGTACATTCTTACAGGATCGTTGATTTTAACACCTGGTGGGACACTGAGGTCATTCAAATCGAACTTTTCTTCTGCCACTACTTTCCCCTCATCGCCGGCTTCTTCATCGGCTTTGCGGTCCATTTCAATTCCTTGTACTTCAATCAAATCAAGGAATTCTTCGAACTGTTCAGGTTCCATTTCAAACACAGATAACTTCTCAGTTACCTCATCGAGCGTAAGTTCACCTGTTTTCTTTCCGGCCTCCAACAGGTTTGCCTTCACTTCTTCAACAGTCATTTCAATTTCCATATCTTCTGTTTGCTCTTTTTTGCTCATCTTACCCGTTCCTCCTAAGTACACCGGAAAACGACTACAATGTCGTCAATGATTTCCGGAGCTGTATAATTTCCCTGGCCAGCTCCAGCGCCCGGGTATGATCATTTATTTTTTCTGCTTCTTTCGATTCATGGATCTTTGCATGGATTGTCAAACTAATTTTATATTTTTCAAGGTGACTGATACAATCAGCTATTTCTTCCGCAGCGTGTTCAGGATCTCTTTCCACCATTGCAGATTCTAATACAATTTTTCTAAGTTCTCGGTCTTCCAACGATTCCGCAAACCTGTGGAAATCAGGTATTCCGTGTTGTTCATAAAACCCAGCGAGCCGAATGAAGATGGCAACATAATCTTCTCGAACGAACAGGTTTTGCTTGTCCAATCGTATTCGATCAAACAATTCCCCATCACTTAACAGGTGAAAGAGCAACAATCGCTCTGCACGCTCAGTACCGGTCTTCTTTCTGATTGGAACAGTAGGTTGGGGACGCATAGTTTCCCCATGCTTTGGTTCTGTTTTTGCTTTCTTCGCTTGATGTCCCGCCATTTTTATAAACTGCTGATTAATGGCTTCGATTGATACACCAGTCACGGTTGAAAGCTGCCGGAAATAAAGATCCCGCTCTACTGGCGATGAACGCTTCGCTAATTCTTCCAATACTTCATGGATATATTGCAACACATCGTTTTCATAAGATAGGTTCTTTGATCGCTTTGCATATGCCATTATGAATGACATGAATGAATGGGGATTACCGATGACCTTTTCGCGAAATGCATCACCGCCATGCTCTGTGATGTAGTCGTCGGGGTCCATCTTTCCAGGCAACAACGCGATTTTAACATCCAACCCTTTTTGGGTGGCCATGTCTGCGAATCGTTTTGCCGCTTCCCATCCAGCATCATCTCCGTCACAGCAAATGATAAGATCTTTAGCAATTCTTTTTAATTTCAGCAGATGTGTATCTGATAAAGATGTGCCCATTACGGCAACACTATTCGTCACACCAGCACGATCAGCCGATATCGTGTCCATAAATCCTTCAAACAGTATTACTTTACCCGTTTTCCGGACGTTAAGACGTGCATTGTGAAAATTGTACAGAATATGACTCTTTTCGAATATTGGGGTTTCGGGACTATTTAGGTATTTGGCTTCCTGTTTTGAACCGGTAAGTATACGTCCAGAAAATGCTACAACGTTACCATTGTCGTCATGAAGCGGGAACATGATACGTGCTCGAAATCTGTCAAAATAGCCAGTCCCATCGTCTTTCATGATGCAAAGCCCAGCACGTTCCATATCCCTCATATCGAAACTCTTACGCTTTAGTAGACCCGACAGCGCTTCATTATCATTTAGCGACCACCCGATTCCATATTTTTCGATACTCTCTCTCGTAAACCCTCTTTTTTCAAGATATTCTAGTGCTTCTTCACCTTCTACAGTGTTTAGGAGTAGATGACTATAAAAGTTTGCAGCAAGAGCATGCGCTTCAATCATAGATTTAAATTCATTATGCTGCTTTGCTCCGGATCCTTCACCCACTGTAGCATCGATTTCAATACCAGTTCGTTCAGCGAGCTTTACAACGGCTTCGGTGAAAGGGCTATTTTCAATATCCATAATGAAGGTAATCGCATTTCCACTAGCGCCACATCCGAAACAATGGAAGAGTTGTTTATCTTCTGTAACTGAGAAAGAAGGTGAACTTTCATCGTGAAACGGGCAAAGCCCGAACCAGTTCTTTCCTCTTTTTGTAAGTTGCACATATTCTCCAATTAAATCTACAATATCAGTCTTTGATCGGACGGCTTCTATAGTCTCTTCTGGTATTCTCGTCATCCTATCACCAACCACTCTATCAAGATTAAATTCGAGATAGTATTCAAAAACCCTTCATTTTCGACAAAATATTTTCGATTATGCTCGGAATCTTTCATACTACACTAATAGTAAAGCTTTATCTCTATATGAACCTCATATTTCAAAAAAAATTCTTCATCCGCAAAAGAAGAACCAACCCGTATTAGCGGTCGGTCCTTCTACATCACTGTGTCCTGATTATGAATACCCTTCCACCTCAGGATTAACAGTAACTCCCACTTCTTGCTTACGAATGACGATTCGTAAGCTCACTTAGTATAACATTTGCAGTTTCCTCTACAGCCCGGTTTGTTACATCGATAACATTGCAACCGATTTTCGAGACGACATTATTAAAATGCGTAATTTCAGCTTCAATCCGCTCAACTCGCGCATAATTCGCATCATCTTTTAAACCAAGTGCGATGAGACGTTCTCTGCGGATGAAGTTTAGTTTTTCCGCAGAGATAACAAGTCCGTAACATTTAGCTGGGTCAATCATAAATAGTTCTTCCGGCGGCTCGACTTCAGGTACTAGTGGAACATTCGCCACTTTAAAACGTTTATGTGCAAGGTACTGCGATAAGGGTGTTTTCGACGTTCTTGAAACACCTACTAGAACAATATCTGCTCTCAAAATACCTCGCGGATCCCTACCATCGTCATATTTAACGGCGAATTCAATTGCTTCAATTTTTTTGAAATAATCTTCATCAAGTTGCCGCACAAGTCCAGGTTCTTCTAATGGCTTTTCACCAAGTTCCATACCTATCCGTTCGATAATTGGCCCAAGGAGATCGATGCACTGAATTTCTTTAATTCGACATTCTTGCTTTAGTTTTTGACACATTGCACTTTTCACAAGCGTATAGATAATGATTGCATTTTGCTGTTTCGCTAAATAGACGATTTCATCAAGTTGCGATTCATCCTCTACATGTGAAAACCTTTTAATTAATACGGTTTCTAGCCCTTGTCTGAATTGACTTGCCGCTGCTTTTGCAACAAGGTCGGCCGTTTCACCGACTGAGTCAGAAACGATGAACAAAATTAGCTTCTTCATAGTATCCCCCTCATAATTCGTGATCATCCGCAAGTGATAGGAAGGCTGCAGTAATATTGGTTTTGGTTACCCTACCAACAACTTCAAGCCCTTCCCCATTGTCAACGACAACAGGTAGCGAATCAATTTGCTGGTCTATCATTTTCTTCGCCGCATGAAGGAGCGTATCCTGCTTATCACAATACGTAATATTTGGCATTCTCGTCATAATGACATGGACCGGAATTTTCTCCAATTCATTGTTCCCAAGACTCGTTCTTAGTAAGTCTTTCCTCGAAAGAACTCCGGTAAGAAATGAAGATTGATCGACGACGAATAATGTCCCAACATCTTCTAGGAACATTTGACAAATTGCATCATAAACCGAAATATTTTCTTCCACAACGACCGGAATTGACTGAAAATCACGCACCCTCATGCCGGTCATACTGTCAGCAACTGATTGGGCAGGTCTTTTTCCCGAATAAAAATAGCCTACTCGAGGTCTTGCATCCAAAAAGCCAGCCATTGTTAAAATAGCTAAGTCAGGACGGATTGTAGCCCTCGCTAGCTTAAGCCGCTCCGCGATCTGTTCGCCAGTAATTGGGCCATCTGCTTTAACGATTTCAAAGATTTCCGTCTGACGCTTATTCAGTTCCATATATGTCACCGCCCTAAGCGTTCAATTGTTTATCCTTGATTATTATATACGAAGACGCGAGCTATTGCGAAGAAATCGGAACCATGCTAAACTAAGTTAGAATTGAATAGGCGAAGATAGGTCTATGAGTAATGTCAAATTGAAGCGAGCGGGGATAGTGAAAGCCCGTACCGACATGAAACGGCAACCTGGAGCTAATGCACTATTAAAGAGGGCTGTTCGTCAGCCAATTAGGGTGGAACCGCGGGTAATCATGCACTCGTCCCTGGACATATGTCCAGGGATGGGTGCTTTTTAATTTGTTTCAGCATAAGCCCCCGCTGAACAAAATTAAAGCCTCCGGCGGATGTCACAGATTTTGAGGGGAATTATTTGAGCAAGCTCAATTCAAAATCTGGACGCAAATCCGCCAAGGCGTATTTGATTAATAATTGGAGGGATTTATTATGTCAATGGAACAAGTCGTTAACTTAGCAAAGCAAAGAGGTTTTGTTTTCCCAGGCTCTGATATTTACGGAGGTCTTGCAAATACGTGGGATTATGGCCCACTTGGGATTGAATTAAAAAATAATATCAAAAAAGCTTGGTGGCAGAAATTCATTCAAGAATCGCCGTATAACGTCGGTCTTGACGCGGCTATCCTCATGAACCCGAAAGTATGGGAAGCTTCAGGTCATATCGGAAACTTCAACGATCCGATGATTGACTGTAAAAAATGTAACACACGTCATCGTGCTGACAAACTAATTGAAGACGCACTTGATGCAAAAGGTATCGAAATGGTTGTCGATGGTCTATCTTTCGATAAAATGGCAGAACTTATCAACGAACATAACGTTGTCTGCCCTACTTGTAGCGCTATGGACTATACAGATATTCGTCAGTTCAACTTAATGTTTAAAACATCACAAGGTGTTACAGATTCATCAGCGAATGAAATTTTCCTTCGCCCTGAAACTGCACAAGGTATCTTCGTAAACTTCAAAAACGTACAGCGTTCGATGAGAAAGAAAATGCCATTTGGTATTGGACAAATCGGAAAAAGCTTCCGGAATGAAATTACACCTGGAAACTTCACATTCCGTACGCGTGAGTTCGAACAGATGGAACTTGAATTCTTCTGTAAGCCTGGCGAAGATATGGAATGGTATGCTTTCTGGCGTGAATTCTCAAAGCAATGGTTATTGAACCTTGGTTTGACAGAAGGCAATATGCGCTTACGTGAACACGATGAAGACGAACTTTCGCATTACTCAAAAGGAACTGTTGACATCGAGTACAAATTCCCGTTTGGTTGGGGTGAACTATGGGGCATTGCGAACCGTACTGATTTCGATTTGAAACGTCATATGGAACATTCCGGTGAGGATTTCAACTACCTAGACCCTATCACAAACGAGAAATTTGTACCTTATTGTATCGAACCTTCACTTGGTGCGGACCGTGTGACACTTGCGTTCCTATGCGATGCATTTGATGAAGAAGAGCTAGAAGGCGACGACAAACGTACTGTTCTTCGTTTCCACCCAGCGCTTGCACCGGTAAAAGCTGCGATTCTGCCATTATCGAAAAAACTCGCGGAAGGCGCAGATGAAGTCTATGCGGAACTGCGTAAACATTTCAACGTTCAATACGATGATGCACAATCAATCGGTAGACGCTACCGTCGTCAAGATGAAATTGGAACACCATTTTGTATTACGTATGATTTTGATTCCGAAGAAGATCGTCAAGTGACAGTTCGTCACCGCGATTCTATGGAACAAACACGTATGCCTATTTCAGAAGTGAAAGATTATATTGCAAAACAGCTTGAATTTTAATCTATCCTAACGTGAAAAAATTCAGATGAAAGACTAAACCACCTGCCACCAATGAATTTGGTGTCAAGTGGTTTTATTTTATTCAAATTCGTATTTCTAAGGGAATAATTATATCTATTTTACCACTTTGATACTATAAAAAATAACAGGTACAAATGTCAATTTGACCAATATGGGGGACGTTGAAATGAAAAAAAATTTGATCACTCTCCAATTTTCCATCCATCCGATGACTAACAACTTTATCGAAATCATAAAAGGTGCACTCCAAGGAGTCAACACTTCAAATGTGACAATGTCTACAGACGACGTAGCTTCAACTATGATTGGCGAGCAGGAAGCTGTCTTTGACGCTGTGAAAGCGATGATAATTCACGCCTCAAAAAGTGGAACTCATATAGCATTCAATGGTACGTTTTCCTCGGGATGTCCTTCGGTAGTTCATGAATTCCATGAACCTTCCGAACAAAAATTCCGTATTAATCAAGAATCATACGCTCCATTTCAACAATATGTTTCCGCTAAGTTCAATTTATATCCTTTGGGTCAACCTGATTATATGGATAGTATAGGCTCCGAAATTAGCCGGTTGAAAAACAGTGATTTGTACAATGCGACTTCAAAAAATGGTAGTGGTTTACACGGCGATGTTCACCCAGTATTTTTATTCTTAGAGGATAGTTTTTCAAGTGTTCAGTCACATGTAGTCATGACCGTGAATATGAGTGTGAATAGTCCCTCGCATAAGAACGTTTAATTTTAGGTGACAATCGGCCATACATCGAATTTCGATTGACTGATGCACAATGATGAGGACCGTATTTTGGATTAAAAGCAAAGCGTTCTCTAGCGGTGCAATCGGCACTGATCAACTCCAGGCAATCATTGAGAAAGAATTACTAAAACATGCCAACTGACATCATTCAAAAACCCCTTGTCTCTTATTGAACAAGGGGTTACATTTTCATTATCATTAAGAACCGATTTCACGATCTAATTGTTTCAAAAAACCTTCCATATAGTCATGTCGTTGCTCCGCGAGCCGCTTCCCTTCTTCTGTCACCATCAACTCTTTTAACAGCAACAACTTTTCATAGAAATGTGTAACTGATGCCGTTTCCTTGCTACGGTATTCTGTTTCAGACATATTAACACGAACCATCTCGTCTGTATCGTATAGCTTCCTTCCCCTTGCACCGCCGAACGCAAATGTGCGTGCAATCCCAATAGCACCGATTGCATCAAGCCGGTCTGCATCGCGCACAATGGCTCCATCGATGGACGTGATGTCCTTCGCATTACCACCACTGAATGACACGCTTTCAATACACGCTACTACTTTCTTAGTTAATTCATCTTCGAGACCAATTTCCTGTAAAATGTCTAGGATGGATGGGTTGTCATCTGATTTATATTTAGCATCTTCGATATCATGCAACAAAACAGCAAGACGGACAACTTCCTCATTCGCTGAAGGCTCCCGAACCAAGATTTCTTCCGCATTTTTCATTACGCGTTGGATATGAGCGAAATCATGACTTGCATCGAACTTATTGTAAATTCCAATGACTATCTGCATGCATTTTTCAATCGTTTTTATCATATAATCACTCCTATAAAAAGATTTTTTATGTGAAAATGCGTCTGAATATTTAGGCATATCGTTGACGCACAATGTCGATTCATGTATAGTTGATGCATCCATGTTTCTAATGGATGGGACATCGAATCGCCGAGGAGGAATATACATGTACCAGGGAAAAGTCAAATGGTTCAGTAATGATAAAGGCTATGGTTTCATCGAAGCGGATGACGGGGAAGATGTGTTTGTCCACTTTACCGGTATTCTATCTGAAGGCTTTAAAACGCTTGATGAAGGACAATCCGTATCCTTCGAAATCATCGAAGGGAATCGCGGTCCTCAGGCAGCGAATGTCTTAAAACTTGGAGATGAATGATCGAACACAAAATCCCGCTGATGCAATTTCCAGCGGGATATTATTTTGTGTTTTTATTCATTTCCTGGCCTAGAAACCGAAGCTGCTCACCGATTGTACACACGGTAATACAAAACTTATGTGATCCCGACTTCCCTTTGTCTTTTGACAGCTGTGTTTTCAGGAAGCAGCCATCGCAATAGGCATCTAGAATTCCATCTATTTCATTCATAATAATTGTTTTATTCATAATGACTACCCCCAAAAGACGCGATTCATATATTCTAATACTATTTGAACACTGGTGCAACAATCCAATTAAATCGAGGTGCTAAATCAAATGATTGAGTTGTACGTAGACGGCGCAAGTGCAGGAAATCCCGGGAAAAGTGGTATTGGAATTTTCATAAAAGGTGAGGGACATGCAATAAAGTTATCCGAAAAAATCGAACCTACGGATAATCATTCTGCCGAATTCCAAGCACTGTTACGCGGCTTGGAAGAAACATCCAAACTGACGACTGGCATGGTATCAGCTCGTTCTGATTCCCAAATCGTTGTCATGGCCGTGGAAAAGAAATTCGTGAAAAATGAAGCATATAAAGAATACTTGAAAAAAATACTTGAGTTTGCAGACACGTTTGACTTTTTTTTCATCAAATGGATTCCCGATGTAGATAACCGTGCTGCAGACGCACTTGCACGAGAAGCAATTCACAAAAAAGACTGAACAGTTATCTGTTCAGTCTTTTTTGTTAGGCTTTCATAAAAGTAACCGTATTCTCCGATACATTATACAGCGCCCATTCTCGATCAATGACGACTGCCCCTACATTCACGAGGACCTTGTCACCACTTACATCATATGGAATTCCAAATTCAATTGCTTCATTCACACCATTTCGGGATAATTTGGACGTATGACTATGCCCATAAAACACGGGAGATTCATCCACGTCCGCTTGAATAAGCGCCCACGGTTCACCGCCCCATTTCCACTGATGACCATGGATTATTTTAGCCGTCGCAATGTCCAGCATTTCCGGCATAGTGCCCAGTTTTTCTCGAAGCGGATCGTCTGTTTCTGTAATCATCATTATTCGGTCTTCCTGATTGCCGCTAACCGACAAGAATGTTAATAGCTCGGTAAACCCTTCTGGAATGATCATAACGTCTTTAAGTTTCGTAAACTTCTGATCAGTAATATTCTTTTTACTAATTATGCATTCAAACAGATCGCCCGTCCCGACACGGACTGCTTCGGGATACTTCTCCGAAATATCCATGAGTACTTTTTCTAAATCCTCTTTAGAGGAATGTATGTCACCAAGAAGTGCATAATGCATTTATAAGCCTCCTGAAAGTCAATCTTTTTCGACTTTGACCCCTTGTTGTGATATCCAGTCGCTATAGCTTCCGACATACAGACGGGCCTTCTCATAGCCATTGTGTTTGAGTAAAGCATATAATGGGGCTGCTGTTACACCGCTACCACAATAAACCGTTACTTCTTCTGCCGGTTCCACCACAGTATGCAATTGCTCTCTTACAGCACCATCCAAATTGAAGGCGCCTCCTTTTTTTAATTGCTCCCAGTCAAAGTTTAGCGCTCCTGGAATCCGTCCAGCGATCGGGTCTATTGGTTCCTTCTCCCCCCGGTATCTCTCTGCTGAGCGGGCATCTAGCAGGACACTCGCTGTTTTTCCAGCCACTGTTTCTTCAACGTGCTCTCTAGGGGCATAGATTGTTTCATCCCACTGAGGAGTAACTGAAGTCCTCAGTGGCTCCGGTGGACGATTATCTAAAGGTAAACCCGCTTCTTTCATTGCCTGGAATCCTTCAAGTGCGATATATGAATTGTTAAATCCAGCATATTGCAATAGCCACCAAGCACGAGTTGCAAAAGGGCTTCCACCGTCATCATAAACGATGATTTGGTCGTCAATTGAAAGTCCACTCGTTCTGAAGAGCTCGGTCAAAGTCGCCTTCTCTGGCATCGGATGTCTTCCTTCCGATTTCGTCATGTCGGACAAATCATGTTCGAGATCCCAGTAAACTGCCCCTGTTACATGGCTTTTTGTGTATTTCTGCTTGCCTTCATCCGCATCTTGCAATGAAAAACGTGTATCTACCCATTTGAATTTAGCATGATCAATATCTTTTATCGAAACAAAAACGGTAGCCAATCAAACCCACTCCTCAGTTTGTAGTTTCTCATATACTGTACGCCATTCGCTTAGTTGTTCCGTTCCTTGAAGAAGTGTTCGCTCAGAGGCAATCTGATTCAAACTCTCTTTCAACAAGTGCTGTCTAAGCCCTTCCGCTTCACTGTCAATCCAACGGTCTGCCCACTTTTCAAGCAGTTCTTTTTCAAGCCCAAGATAGATTGATGCATCTGTCTTCAATAATTCTTCCAGTCGTGCTTTCAAGATATCGCGCTCTCCCTTTTCGAAGAATGCTTTCTGATTTTTGAACAATCGGTTGACACTTCTATATTTATTAGAATCAGTGTATGGAGCTCCGAAAGACAACATATCAGCATCTTGTGGTTCATACGGTGAAGGTGCTATGGAGTTATCTTTTTCATATAACCCCGAAATTTCTAAACGCTGCCGATTTGTCAACTGCTTTTTCATGAAGTTTAGCATCCGTAAATTTGTCACCTTAAGCTCTTGTGTCAAATCAAATCCAATCATCTGCACGGTTTCAGCGAGTGCACCATTCAATGCCCGGTCTGCTGAATTGTTAACGAAAACAGATGGACTGTATGCCTCTTTGAAGAAATCACCAAAACGTAAAAATACACGTTGTAAAATGTAATAGACAAGTTCGCTTAGTTCATCATGAGTCGCTTTTGTTAGCACTTGTGTAAACTTATGTGCGAAATGTTGACGCACTTCTCCTTCAAGTTTGTTCAATTCGTCCAATCTTTCTGCCTTACGAGTTCGATTCGTTTCTGTCCGGCTAATAAGTGACGAGAGTCGTTCAATCGTTTTTAACGCCTCTTCTTCGAGTGCCTGAACAGCAAGTCCTTTTAGATCGTGTTCAAGGAAATGATGGAATTCTTCTTCAAAAGGCGCCATAAATGGATCCATCCGATTATCCACTTTCGCCTCGAGTGCCTGCAAACTTGAAATGCCATGAACTCTAGGATTACGGATACCAAACTTCCGTAGTTCATCCCCTACGAACGTTTTAACTGCTTCCGCCTCTTCCGCGTCAGATGCAAGGTCAATTGCATTGACAACAAAAAACATCTTATCAAGCTCGAAAGCATCCTTCACTCGACCAAGCTGGACTAGGAACTCCCTGTCTGCCCTCGCAAATGCATGATTATAATACGTGATGAAAAGAATCGCATCCGCATTTCGGATATATTCAAATGCAACATCGGTATGACGCGCATTAATGGAGTCGGCCCCTGGTGTGTCAACGAGGGTGATTCCTTTCCTAGTCAATTCACAATCATAGTAGAAGTCAATTGATTCGACGAAACAGCTTCGGTCTTCTTCAGCAACAAATTTAACGAATTCTTCCTGCCCGACCTTAATAATTGTGCCAAGTGCTTCATGATAAAGAGGATACCCTCTCTTGAATGCGGCAATAAATGCTTTATGGATATGGAGACTCTCATCCGTCAATTCTGTATTTAGTGCATCATCTGCTTTTTGAAAAGCATCAGTCAACGATGTTGCGCCAACACCAAGTGCTTCAAAAGAGCGGAAAACATCTTCTGTCATCCGGTCTGTTGTTTTCAATAAAATATCGGCCGTTTTATCTTCTTTTCCCACTGAAATCGGACGTATTCGATTGATGGCTGCAGTAGTTGGATTTGGAGAAACCGGTAAGACATTTTCACCAATTAATGCATTGGAAAAAGATGATTTCCCTGCACTAAACGCACCGAATAGTGCAACAGTGAATTCTTGCCCATCTAGTCGGTCAGCTTTTTTTCGAAGGTAGTCTGCTGTTTCCATAAAACCTGGAATCGCTTCAACCGAATTCGCGATACGAATAGCGTGCTTAACCACTGAATCTGAATCCAAAGTAGCTACTTCTCGCTGAACTTGCTCGACTTCTGCCGTGTGGTCAGAGGTATTCTCTAGGATAAGTACTTCTTCCGCTTCGTTGTATTCGACTAATTGTAGCGTTTTCTGTACTTTCCACTGTTGAAGAAGTGCATTGACTTCCGCAGTCGAGCCTATAATTTCATGTTCGAGATTTGCCAATTGAGCTTCCACTTCACTTACCTGTTGGATTGCATGTAACTTCTCATCCAATCGGTACACTTTTTGTTCAAGAATACCAGCGTTGTCATTCCCCGCTACTAATGCAATTTCGGACATTGCGTGTTTCCAATCCTCGGTCATTCGTCTAAATGTGGCTTGAATCGTTGTTCTCATGCGTTCAGAATAGTTGAGGACGGTGTCGCCAGTTATGGTATCAGATACATTAAACTCTTTTTCTATATCAGAAAATGGGATCGTTAAGTTGATTTCGTCAATCACTAGTGATTGCTCATCCGTTAAAATCCCCGCTTCTTTCAACGATTTTTTCATAAGCGTCTTTAGATGGACTTCAATTTGGGCATGAACAAGTTTGCCCATATTGTCAGCAAGTGCATCTTTCCTTCGTGCCTTTTCTTCCGCCGTCTTTTTCGCACCGAACAAAATACCAACTTTAAATCTAGACGACAGCGATTCCAAATAGTTTTTCAGCAGTTCACGTGTTTCATATGGTGTAATTGCCGCCCCTTGCAATAGGTCATTTCGTTCTTTTTCAAATGTTAAAGAAAATGCATCCCCCGAGAGAAGCTTCAGCATTTTTTTAGATTCTAAAGCCTCTTCTTGAAGCTCAACTTGCTTTGTCCATTCATCTTCTAAAACAATCTCGGAGAATGTGTTTTTTCGTTCCACTATTTCATCAGACAAGAATTGGCTATGCTCATCCTTCAGTTTTACTAACGTCATCTCAGCATTGTCGACGAATCGTTCTTGCCAGTTTTCCATCGACCCATCAACAATCGCTTTCACGGCACTAAAATCATTATGCGGGTGCGTTAAATCTTTCAATGAGGTATAAAAAATCCCTTTCGGTACGACACCCCACATTTTAAATGAATCCTCAACCGATTTTTTGAACTCCACAAATGGTAACTCACTGTCACGGTGTTTATCAATTTGGTTGATAATCAAATAAACGTTATCGTTGTAACGCATCAATTCTTTCGTGAAACGGAAATTCAATTCCGATTGCACATGATTGTAATCCATCGTGTAGAAGACGAGATCCGCGAGATGCAGTGCGGATTCTGTCGAAAGACGATGTGCATCATCCGTTGAGTCCACACCGGGTGTATCCATAACGGTAATTCCTTCTGGTAAATTCGATTCCGTATGACCAATTTCAACGAGTGAAACGGCCGCACCATCCTTACTAAACGACTTAACGGCAGCCGGAAATCCGTGCCCGCCGTATTTCACTGCGGTACCGTCCGTATGATGGATAATAGCAAAATCCGTTTCAGTTTTCCGCACTTTCACAATGTTAGCACTTGTCGGAATCGGGCTTGACGGCAGTAAGTCTTGGCCAGTCAACGCATTGATCATCGACGATTTACCGGCGGAAAAATGACCGGAAAATCCAATCGTATATTCTTTATCTATGAGTTTTTTGGCGAATAACGCCGTTTTCTTAAAGCGGTCTTCATCATCATTTTTTTGAAAAACTAGGCCGTATGTCGCGGCTTGTTGTAATAAGTTATCTAATTCTGGCATTTATCTTTCGATCCCTTCGTCAATTGCTCTTTTTATCATACCATTTATCGGCGTTCGAATTATCAACAAATTTTTCTGTGCATATTTTGTCGTTTTTTGTTTATTCTACCTTTCGTCATGATATAATCGACCTATCGTTATATTTCAGAAAGGCGGAAGCTAAAATGAGCACTTCGAAGAATGTACAAATGATTTTAAATGGGACAATCTCTTCACTATCAACTGTTATTCCGGTCAAATTGGATGTCCTTGCTCCGTCGATTACAGTTCAACCGTATGAACAAAAAGAGATAAGCGTCTTAATTGGACTTGTCGGAGGCATAAAAGGAAGGCTTATCATTGATGCATCTTTAGACGCCATTAATACGATTGGACAAGCAATGTTTGGCATGTCAATCGAAGGTGAAATGATTGAATCATTCACAGGCGAGCTTGGCAATATGGTTGCTGGAAACTTATGTACAATACTCGAAAAAGACGGCCTCATCCTTGATATTTCCCCCCCTACCGTGATGACGGGAACAACGAAATTTTATGGCTTCAAACAGGCATTTAAATTGCCAGTCAAGATCGACGGCGGCGGAATGTTGACTGTCCTATTAACAATTGATGAAAATTAAAGTTCACTAAAAACAGTCCCCTCCCTGGATTATTTCGGGTTCACGGGACTGTTTTTACTTTTTATAAGTTATATAACTTCGTGTATTTTTCAGATAAGTAATCGGCTAAATATTTGGCGTTCAATCCTTCACCTGTCGTATCTTTAATAATTTCAAGTGGCAGTTTCATCTTGCCGTATTTGTGAACATGTTCAGTTAACCAGTCAAGAATCGGGCCAAAATCACCATTTCCACAAAGTTCATCAAAATTAGGTAGGTCTTTTAACATTGCCACTTTCAATTGAGCTGCGTACATATAGCCAAGTGCATATGACGGGAAATAACCGAAGGATCCGCCAGCCCAGTGAACGTCTTGTAAAATACCTTCACCGTTATTTTTTGGACGGATACCCAGGTATTCCTCATATTTATCATTCCAAATTTCAGGAAGGTCTACCACTTCATAATCGCCGTTAAAAATCCCTTTTTCAATTTCATAACGAATCATAATGTGAAGTGGGTACGTCAGTTCATCTGCTTCAATCCGAATAAGCGATGGTTTTGACACATTGATTGCACAAAGGAAATCTTCGAGCGCTACGCCTTCAAACTGTTCAGGTGATTGGCTCTTTAATAAATCAAAATTATACGTCCAAAAGTTTTCATTATGTCCGACAAACTGTTCATAGAATAATGACTGCGATTCATGAATCCCCATCGAAGTACCATCTGCAACTGGTAATCCTTCAAGTTCTAAATCAATATTTTGTTCGTAAAGTGCATGTCCACATTCATGAATTGTTCCAAAAACGGCGGAACGGAAATCATTTTCATCGTACTTCGTCGTAATTCGGACATCCCCTATATTGATGCCTGTGGCAAATGGATGAACGGTTTCATCCAATCGACCTGCATCGAAGTCATAACCAAGTTGCTTCAATATCTCATGACTGAATGCTTTCTGATTTTCTTTCGGAAATTTTTTGAATAAAAATGACGTATCGGGTTGGTTACCTGATTCTGAAATTTTCTTCACAAGTGGCACGATTGTCTCTTTCAATTGGCCGAAAACTTCATCGATGATGTCTGTTGTCATCCCCGGTTCATATTGATCGAGCAATGTATTGTACGGATTGCCATCTTTTTCTCCCCAATAGCCAATGAACTTTTTAGTCGTTGCCACGATTTTCTCAAGATATGGAAGGAACATGTCAAAATCAGCTTTCTCTTTCGCTTCTTCCCATGCTGATTCCGATTGAGAAGTCAGAACGACAAATTCACGGTACTCCTCCGCCGGAATTTTTTTGCTTAAGTCATATTCTTTTTTTACTTCTTCAACTGTTTTCAACAAAATCGGGTTAAGTGTGTCTTTCCTATTGCCTAGTTCCTCGAGATAGCCACCCATTTCCTCTGAGACACTCAATTTAAATAGTTCTGTCGATAATGTACCGACCGCTTCCGATCTTGCCGGAATGCCTTTTTTCGGTGCGCCCGTACGCATATCCCAATACATGATTGAAACGGCTTCTGAGTATGCACTCATTTTCTTTAGCAAAGCTACGAAATTCTCTTCTGTAGACATATCCATTCCCCCTTACTTACTATACTGGTCTTTATTTTAACATAATTCGGGCAACTCATATAGTCTCCTAGTAGGAGATCAGTTTTATTTCAGTAATTAAACTATGCTGAAATAAAACAATTAGCTAATGTCACGTCTGCTGATTAACCATTTTCTTGCATAAAAAGCAGGTAAGAAAGGCTTGAAAAACGCCATTTTAACTTGATCATTTCCGGTCCGCTTTCAGCGAAATAGTCATGACAACTTTACCGAGGGGCGAGTGCGGCTACAACGTTTAAGTGAAAAATACAGCTACTTTTGAAAAAAAGAGTAGATGACTCTTTATAAAGGTTGTAAGTGCCCGAAGATACAATTTCGGGCACTCTAGTACTTTGTACTAGGTGTTCCTTGCTTACTTTTAGTAAAGATTACGCGTATTATCATGCGATGTACTATAAGAAAGTGACTCTTCCTTAACTAAAAAAGACAAGACTATGGAGAAGACTTCAGCCGCCAAAATTGTATCTTTGGCGGCTATTATCCAAATAAAAAGTTCCGCTATTCTTTCGTTCCGGTTTAAGCACTTTGCGTACGTATACATTTGGAGAGCGACGGATGAATAAGCACCATACGATTATCGAAAAAGATGTTTAGGGATGCGATGAAGTCACATCCCTAAACATCAAGAAATCTCGATAATCGTATAGAGCCCGTTCAATCCAAAGCGATCCAAATATAATGTACATGAAGCGCCTGCTGTTTGATTAAGTTATTTACGGGTTGTTTTTGGTTAATCAACACATGTGAGTTAATGTAGAACCCCAAATTATATGTGCATGACTGAATCTTTTTTATAGGACCTATTCAGACCCTTAATAAGTGTTTTTTATTTATTGTCCTTCACAACATTTATACATTTCTTGTATAAACAGCACGAGCTGGACAGTCCTAAATAATAGCGTTTCCCTCAGAAATACAAAAAGGCCTCCCAATATTACTAGGAGGGCCTTACAAATTATAATTAAACTGTCATTTTCATTTTAACAGGGAAAATACTTTCAATTTCAGCTTTCATTTCCTGTTCTTTACCTTCTAGTAAAAGATGTACTGTTCCAGAATCGGCTGACGTCCGTATGAGTCGTCCTGCACCTTGGCGTAGCCTTAGTAGCATGAATGGTAAGTCTACTTCACGGAAAGGATCCTTAGCGTGCTGACGTCTCGCGTCGAACAACGGGTCCGATGGTGGTAATGGCAAATCGTAAATAATGACGCGTGTCAATGCATCTTGGGGAATGTCGAGCCCTTCCCATAAGTGATAAGAGCATAAAACAGGTACTTTCTTCTGTTGGAAGTCACGCACGATAGAAGACAATTCTCGTTCACCTTCGAAAGCGATACGGTCTTGCCACTCGCTAGGAACGCGCTCTTTGAAATGGTTCATCGCTCGTTCTGACTTGAAGAGAATCAGTGTTTGCTCTCCATCTTCTAAAAGTTCAAGCGCTCGCTTCGCTTTGCCACCGGCTTCTACATCCGTCGCAAATACTTCCATCACTTCATCATAATCAAATGGAGATTCCACTGAGAATGACAAGTAATCTTGGATACCAAGACCATCTGCCAAATAAGTAAACGTTTCACCGACTGATAATGTAGCGGATGAAAAGACGATTGGCGTGTTGGATGAAAACAGTTTCTCTCTTAAAATGTCCGTCACTAGACGTGGCATGATAACCAGTGTGGATTCGCCTTCGCGACCTTCAAGCCAGTCGACTGCATCATTTTGAGAGGTGAAGAGGTCCATTGAGTAAATGTATTGATCCAGATATTCCTCGACCATTCTCAAATCATATGCCGGAATGATATAGAGTTCACCTTCAAAAACAAATTCTTCAAGAAGCGCATTCGAGATTTTCACAACCTCTTTTCCAATTGCCAGAAGTTCAGGTGTTTTCTCAATCGCTTTCCGTTCATTCTCCGTTGTATCCGCAAGCGCATCGAGTAATTTAAAAAATGCTTCATGCGAATCAATTAGGCGCTCCATCAGTTGAAGTGTCGACTCTCTTATTCCATCGACCATAATTCGTTCAAGCAGATTTAGCAATGTACTATTTTGTACCTCATACGTCAAAGCACGCTGAGCCGAATACTCAAGAAGATGGCCTTCGTCGAAGACAATCATTGACGGTTCTGGTAATAATGGTAATTGTCCCTGTCTTTTACGGGATTCTTTTGTCCAAATATGCTCCATATAAAAATCGTGAGAACAAATAACGAGTTCGACCGATTCGCGATAATGATTTCGGTGAATTGTCTGACCACATCGATTACGAACATCACACGCAGCACATTGCTGGATGGGATGGAAGTTCACTGTTTTCCACTCTTCATCACTTAAATTTGGATAATCCGAACGTTCTCCGTAAGGAAAAATCGATTGCAATGAACCGGAACCGTAAACGAATTCAGGTAGTTCATCTGCCACAACATCAACATAGTCTTCGTCAATCGTATTACCCGCCTCTTCCAATCGTTTCAAGCATAAATATTGGTCACGTGATTTAGCAAGTCGAACATCGATATCAAGACCGAGCGCTTCACTAATTTTCCGGATATCACCGTCTTCTTTTACAAGCTGGTCAATCAGTGTCTCATCCGCACATGAAATGAGAGCCGGTTTGCCAGTATAGCGAGCATAAGCGATTGCAGGAAGTAGATAAGCAATTGTTTTACCTGTCCCTACACCCGCTTCCGCAAAAAGAACTTTCTTTTCTTTCAGTGCTTGTTCAATTTGGAACGCCATATAGATTTGTTCATCACGGCATTCAAATCCTTTTTCAGTCAGTTCATCGTATAACGTATCCCCTATCCAGTCGTTCAGTGACTCATAGAACGATTTATCTTTTGATAACGGGAATGGCATCTTGCTCTTCATCGTTTACCCCTTCCTTATTACATGCAAAAGGAAGAGGAGTTTCCCTCTTCCGCATTCTATCAATTATTGACGTTGGCCCCAGAACTGATACAAATCAGTACGAATAAAACCATTGAATAATTTCCTTTTCTTCGTTGCTCTATGTCCGTACATTTTTTCATAATTTTCCAATGAAGACAACATATAAACAGACCATGATGGATAGTTTTTCATTATACGGCCAAGTTCCTGCGTAATTTCTTCAGCCTCTTCTACCTCACCAAGACGTTCACCGTATGGCGGATTCCCCACCATAACTCCGTTCAAGCCCTCTAACGTCAAGTCCCGCACGTCACATGTTTGGAACTTGATCAAATCCATGAATCCAGCTCCTGCCGCATTCTCTTGTGCCACTTTAATCATTCGGGGATCATAATCAAATCCTGAAATATCAAGTGGTTGGTCGTATTTTGCGAGGTCTTCCGCTTCTTCACGAACTTGATCCCAAATATTTTTATTGATCCATGGCCACTCTTCACTTAAAAATTCACGATTGTATCCAGGTGCAATGTTTTGCCCGATCATCGCAGCTTCAATTGCGATTGTACCTGAACCACAAAACGGGTCAACGAAAGGACGATTTGGATTCCAACGTGACACTTTCACAAGCGCTGCTGCAAGTGTCTCTTTCAACGGTGCATCCCCTTGTGCAAGTCGATATCCGCGTTTATGTAGTCCCGTTCCACTTGAATCGATCGTTAATGTTACTTTATCTTTTAAAATCGATACTTCCAATTTGAATAAAGGACCTGATTCATCAAAGAAACCAATTCGTTTATAAGCAATCTTCAAGCGTTCAACAATCGCTTTTTTTACAATGGCCTGGCAATCAGGCACGCTGTACAAAGTAGATTTCACTGATTTACCCGCAACTGGAAACTCTGCGTCAACTGGCAAAAAACGTTCCCATGGAATCGCTTTTGTCTGTTCAAATAAATCATCGAACGTCGTAGCTTCGAATTCACCTGCAACAATACGAACACGGTCCGCTACTCGGAGCCATAGATTCGTTTTTGCAATCGCCAATTCATCGCCCTGGAAATAAATCTTCCCATTTTCCGAAGTCGTTTTATAACCAAGAGCTTTTACTTCATCTGCCACAAGTGATTCAAGCCCCATTGCAGATGTTGCCACTAGTTTAAATTCAGTCATGCATTTCCAACTCCAATTCTATACCATCAATCATTTCCATGAATTCATCAAGGGTTAACTTTTTATAGTATTGCCAATATAACCATATTTTTTTCACACTTTAATTCTCCAAAAGAAAAGCTCCCCATCTTATTGGAGAGCAATCAATTTAAAAATAATACCATAGGAAATTCGATAAGCCATGTTTTGTTCCCGTGTACTCAAACGGCTCACGCCTCGTACTTAGGGTGGTAATCATCTATCTACAGGTATACACCTGTCTCTTCCTACAGTTCATTTCCCTCGGAAGAGTGCCCCTACCATAGTTTGGGTTTCTCACTCGTGGGGTTTACCGCGTTCCATCTGCCCCGTTTCCGAGACAGCTACGTCACTGTGGCACTGTTCAGGGAACCTCATCCATATCCGAAGACTTAGGATTTATTCCCGCCGTCAACGCGTTATACGCGAAGCCACGGCTTATTCTTTCGCCGAGCACGAACACTACGGTCATCTCAGATCCGTGTGAGCATGGACTTTCCTCTACAACATAGGATGTTGCAGCGATTACCTAAATTCCACTATGATATTTTTAGTATACCGTACTTATGTTTCATTTACAATATATTATTCTTGGTCGAAGAGTTTACTTCCGAAAACATGCTTTTCCAGATTTGAAATTCGCTTCAATATATCAAAGTTCGTTGTTCCAGCACTTCCAGCCGCAGGGCGTTTTTGTGCAGATTCAAGTTCTCTTTGCATGCGTTCATTTTCGGTACGCAATTCTGTAATCGTCTTTTTAAAAGCTTCATAGTCATGAATAATATCATCAAGGAAGAGATCTACTTCTTCCTGATTATAGCCGCGAAGGCCCGTTTTGAATTCCTTCTCAAGAATCGTTTTTGTATCCAATTTAGTGTCCATGAAAAATCGCCCTTCCGTCTCTGTTTACATACCGTTGATTATAACATATATTGTCCGACTTTGTCTTACTAAAGCCGACTTTCAACCGTTTTTTGTCGCTTCGTGCGCTTGCCTGGGAAATAATTTTCTAGTTATCCTTATTTCCCTTTTCAAGAAATCATTTCTCGAACGTGCCCGAAATCTTTCCGCCAAGTAGGAATCCGCCTTCAGGAGCTTAATCGCCTCTTTCGTGGAGTCTAATGCCTTGTTTAACTCTTTCAGCTTATGCTCGTAAAGCTTCGCTAATTCCTCTAATGCGATAATTCGTTCACGTCCGGTAAGACCTGTTGCCGCTATCTTGAATGAAGAGACTGCGTCCTCGTAAGCCTGTTCCTTTTTCAAGATGAACCCGAAGTGAAAATGTGTCGCGGGATGATTGATCCCATACTCGGCAATGACACTTTCAAAGATTTGTTTACTACGGTCATGCGACTTTAAATCACCAAACCATTTCCCAATATTCGTATGGGTCACGGCCGATTCTCGGACATCGCTTTTCAATAGCAAATCGGTTGACCGTATATAAAGCGCAACTAGTGAAAGGATATCCCATTCATTATGGACGAGAACTTTCATTAATAGTTCCGCGCGACCATTCTTAACAGCATCTTGGTAGATGATTGGCGCCATATGCCCTGGGATATCTCCTTGTCGGAAGAAACCAAGTTGTTCCTCCTCAATTGCAGGTAGTCGAAACGTTGCCATCTCACCTTTCCAAATACGTCTGGAACCATGCAACAAATCGATTTGGGTATGCTTGAGAAGTGGCGGTAATTCTTTACGGTTCATCGTCCATCGTGTTTCCACCATTGGGATATCAAAACTTTTGCCATTATACGTAACGAGTGTCGACGGCTTTTCCCATAATCCAGTTGCATAAAGGAATGCCGCTTCGTGATCAGGACCCGGAAGGACATACTGCGTCATTTTAAAAGATGATGCCGTCTGTTCAATGAACCCCATGAGGAATATCAGTGTACCTGCTCCTTTTAAACCTGTCGTTTCTGTATCAAAGAAAACAAGCGGTTTTGAAAAATCCGGAGACAGTGGATGCACTTCACCGGACTTCTTCCATTTATCGATCGTTGACTTCAAACCCGAAAGAATAATATTTCCGTGCTGATGGTCAGTGTCGTATTCAACAATGCGTTTATAGACGATGCCATGTTTATTTACGGCTTTTGTCAAACCCGCGTCCAGCCACTGCTGTTCATAGACAGGTACTTTTGCAACGGGTTTTACAACTTCTGGCACATCTTCAGCTACCACTTTAGAAGTTGTTTTTTTCAACAACTTCTTCATTTGCATCAGTTTCTGTTCATATGACATTTCTTTCCCCTCCCGCTAGCGTCTTAAGAAGGGATCCGACATCCCGTTTCATGCCCATACCAGCTTCTTGCGCACCGATACAAACCGGACAACCCGACTCGCAGCGACAGGTGGACACATGATCGGCTGCTTTTTGCAACAGCTCATCCCACCGTTCAAAAATCTTTTCACTCAGACCTATTCCGCCTGGATAACTGTCGTAAATGAAAATAGTTGGCTTTCCGGTATGAACAGCTTTCACTTGCGGCACAACATGGATATCCGTTTTATCGCAGCGGACGAATAACGGGATAAATGACTGGATCGCATAGGCTGCACCCGTCATCGCATCCGTCAGTCCAGCGCCCGTCCATCCTTCAGGTATGTCGAATGTGTACCACGTGGAAGACGTATGTAATTCTTCTGCGGGTAATGAAATCGGACCAGAACCGATATTATCATGTGTATCGAATCTGATTTTCTTGAAAATCGTCGGGATTGCAAGTACAGCGATATCACCATAAGCGGCCTTGTTATCTCCGAACTGTTCGGCGATATCTTCATTCATCACTTTCAGTTCCACTGCAAGATTGGCATCCGTGAAGTAATCGACATCGACTTCTGTGACATAGGCTTTCTTTTCATCCCAATCCAATTGCTCAACTTGGAACTGGGTTCCTTGATGGATATAAATTGCTTCTTCATGGAGGAGCGTCATCGCACTAAAACGATCCATCTCCCCTATGACCTTCGTTTCTTTTGGATACGTTTTATCAATAATGATGACGTTTTCCTGTGTTGCAGAGCGAAGACTCACTTCACTTGCTGGAAAACTGTCTGTCATCCAATGCCATTTGTCTGTAGTCTTTATCAAAACTCCTTCGCTTTCAAGGAACGCGAGTAATTCTTGTACGTCAAATTCACCATATGTTTCTGTCGAAGAAAATGGCAGCTCAAATGAAGCACATTTAAGATGATCCATTAAGATAAACATATTATCCGGATGAATCCGTGCTTCTTCCGGTGATTGGCCAAGAAGATAATCAGGGTGTTCAATAATATATTGATCGAGAGCCAGGGATTGGGCGACGTAAATAATGAGCGCCTCATCTTGCCGTCTTCCCGCACGCCCTGCCTGTTGAAATGCACTCGCAATATTTCCCGGGTAACCCGTCATAATACACGCTTGTAGTTGCCCGATATCAATGCCAAGTTCAAGTGCATTCGTACTAACAACCGTACGGATAGCTCCATCCCGAAGCCCTTTTTCAATTTTCCGGCGTTCTGAAGGTAGGTAACCTCCCCTATAGCCCATTACTGTTTCATCGAACAGTTTCTTTTTCGTCAATGCTTTCATATACGTGACAAGCATTTCAACTCGTACTCGGCTTTTTGCAAAGATAATCGTTTGGATGCCTTCCCGGTATAAAAGCGCGGCGATATCTCGCACTTCAAGTACAGCACTTCTTCGAATACCAAACGTTGGATGAACGACCGGTGGATTATAGAAGACAAAATGTCTCTTTCCGGCGGGTGCTCCATTTTTGATGATTACTTGAACGTCCTCATTTATCAACGACTCCGCTAGTTCTTGCGGATTTGCAATTGTCGCAGATGTGCAGATGAACACTGGATCACTGCCATAATAGTTGCAGATTCGTTTCAACCTTCGCAGCACATGTGCGACATGACTGCCGAAAACACCTTTGTACGTATGCAATTCATCGATGATGATGTATTTTAAGTTCTCGAATAACGACACCCATTTTGTATGATGTGGCAAGATACCTGAATGCAGCATATCGGGATTTGTCAGCACGATATGACCCGACTTTCTAACCTTAGAACGCAAGCCAGGTGCAGTATCCCCGTCGTATGTATAACTGAGGATGGTTTCCCCACTCGCTTCAATCAGCTCATGGAGGTCCGCCAGCTGATCTTGGGCCAGTGCTTTTGTTGGAAACAAATAAATGGCTCTCGATGTATCATCTTCGAGGATACTTTGCATAACAGGTAAATGATAGCAAAGGGATTTTCCGGAAGCTGTCGGTGTAACGGCGGTAATAGAATTTCCGGATGATGCCAGGTCGAAGGCTTCTCTTTGATGGCTATATAATTTATCAATTCCTTTGGATGCAAGTGCTTTAATAATCGATGGATGGAGTTTTCCCGGAAATTCGGCGTAGATTGCTTCTTTCTCAGCAATCGTTTTAGTATGGATGACGTTAGCGGAAAAAGAGGCGTCAGTGCGCAGTTTTTCTAACACTTCGTGAACCGCTTTCTTCTTTATCATCGTACATCGCCTTCTTGTTCAAGACGTAGTGCGTCCAAAATTGTTTTTAACGTATATTCAGCTGAATTAATCGATAAGATAAAACGTTTTTTACCTGTCTTTTGATAAAATGACTGGACGATGAATTGCTTCATAGAGTCAGTCAGTGTTTCAATTTGAATTGGATGAACATATTTCGGCTTGGCTGTCTTGATGAATTCAGATACTTCCTCTGTCCATTCATCAAGCAACGTATGATATTGATCTGCATATGGTTTTACTTCTATGAAAAAGTCGGGTTCCCGATCGAGTTCTCTCATCTGCGCATGGCGCTCGAAGCATTCCTTACAAACAGCAAGTAGCGCTTCAGTTTTTTGTTGTAGATTCATAATGATACACCCTTTCCGGACGTTTCTTTTATTTTAACAGATATGACCGAGATGCACCAAATTCATAGGAACGTATATTCCTTGGTATTACTAATCCTTCATTACTAGATAAAGTGCTATTTAGGTTGAAGTATTGAATACGTCATATGAACTGAGCGCAGGCGCCTTACAAGGGGGCAGCTGGAACCATAAGACTGGCAGCGAAGCTTGTCAGGCTTATGGGAGGGCACTGAAAAAGTTCTTTTTTATAGTAAGAACTAGTTGATTGTAGTGAAGAGCGGCGACTCCAGCGGGAACAGCGCGAGCTGAAGACCCCGCAGGAAGAGCCGTTACGAAGAACGGCTCTTGCGAGCAAAAGCGCTAGCGTTGGGAGCACGGGGCAAGAATGCCTTAATTTCTGCAAAGAACGCAGAAATACGGCAAATCGAACCCTCTGCTGTTCGATTGGCTGAAGCCGTGCCCGCGGAAAGCGTCCGCTCGGAACGGAAATCAACGGGATTGAAGGAAATCGTACTTTTTCAGTGCCTTAGTTTATCGCGGAAGGCATCCCTGAAGCGCCGAAGCGTTATTGAATGGAATCATTTAGCTCAATCTATATAGTTAATTTTCAACAGGACTAAATGTAATCTCCACTTTTCCCCAGCAGAATAACGTCTTTGATACAAGTGTACATCATAATTATGTTCAAATTATGTCACAGAAATTAAAACTTCTTCTCTATATGACAACTAATACTAGTGCTCCTTTAACGTGTAAGGTACATTAACGATAATAGATAGCTTGTTTCAACGTTAAAATATGCATCATTAAGGGAGAACTTTGTTAATGGCTACGAAAATCGCTTGGATTACTGATACAGCTGCACAACTAGACGAATCTTTTATACGAAAACATAACGTACATATATTACCATTGAGTATCGTATTTGCTGATGTTGTTTTTAAAGAAACAGTCGATATGACACAGGAAGAGTTTTACGACAAATTACGTGTTGCCAAAAATCCCCCCAAAACATCCCAACCCGCTATTGGTGAAATGGTTGCCCTTTATGAAAAACTACAGGAGCAAGGCTATGATTGCGCAATTGCCTTGCATGTGTCTAGCGGCCTATCCGGCACATTTGATAGCTCGCAAACAGCTGCACAAATGGTAGACTTCAAGGTCTATCCAATTGACTCGAAAATCGGCTCCTATCCGATGATCAAAATGATTGAAATTGGCAATGAACTACTAGAACAGGGACATGACATTAAAGAAGTCGTTGCAGCCATCAAAAAAATGACAGAAAATTCCAAGTTATCCTTCATACCTGCTAATCTAAATCAGCTCCATAAAAGCGGTCGTGTCTCTGGAACACAAGCATTTCTAAGTAATTTGCTAAATATTAAAGTGGTCATCTCGTTTGAAGATGGAAAACCAGTGATGAAAGAAAAAGTTCGTGCCAATAAACGAGCTAAAATAAATGTGACAGATTTACTGCGCAGCGACATGGAAAATAGCAGCATCCCAGAAATCGCAGTGATCCACTGTAACAATGTAATGAATGCTGAAAGTTGGAAAGAAGAGCTATTGCAGGAATTCCCAAACTTGAAAGTACAAGTTCTCCCCCTCAGCGTCTGTGTGGGCGTACATGCAGGTGAAGGTACTACTGGGCTAAGCTGGGTGAGGTATTAAAATGTAGGAACTAGATTATGTTTACGAAAATAATAAGCTGACTGCCTTGTACTAGTCGGCAATCGGCTTATTTTGGATTGTAATTGGATGTCCATTCTTCTATGATATAACAGCTTTATCGTTACATTTTATTCACATACCTTGTTCCCTTTCTTGTATCCACTCCCCTTTCTACTCTTATCGGCTGTCCTAATTAGTAGCCTTCATTATCTATATCGCCACATTTTTTACGCCCTATATGATAAATAATTATTTCTGATTTATTGAATAGGTTTAAGCTTGTTCAATATCTGGACATTAGATTGCAACTTTCCGAGCACTAATCCGTCCAATTGATATGGTATGATAGTGAGATGCGAGGTGATACCTATGACAATACGCTATCCGAACGGCAAGAAATATATACCCATTCAGAAGATAGGCCATCAAAAAAAAGTCGATCTTTCATTCAGTAACCGAGGGAAGTCATTGGAAGATGAATTGAATGAAACGAATGAGTTCTATTTAAGTCGCGGCATTGCTGTCATCCATAAGAAACCCGTTCCAATCCAAGTCGTAAACGTGAATTATCCGGAGCGAAGTGCCGCTGTCATAACCGAAGCCTATTTTAGGACACCGTCTACAACTGACTTTAACGGAGTATGGCAAGGGAACTATATTGATTTCGAAGCAAAAGAAACCAAGAGTGCGACATCTTTTCCATTGCAAAATATTCATGACCATCAAGTGGAACATATGCAATCTGTGTCAAAGCAAGGTGGAGTTGTTTTTTTCATTGTCAAATTCACTTCGCTTGACCGCTATTTTATCGTCCCTTATGATAATTTTGAGAAATATTGGGAAAGAATGAAAAAAGGTGGAAGAAAATCGATCACACTTATAGAGTTTGAGACCATGTCCTTGGAGATTCTACCACGTTTCAATCCAAGGCTCGATTATTTAAAAGCGGTGTCTATTATGACAACGACATCAAACAATGCAACTGAAAGGCAGGAAGATGTATGAGCGATAATATAAATTCAAGAGCTGGACGCCGGAAAAACATTGAGGCAGAACGCGCAAAGAAAAAAAGTAAAAAGACGAATAAGGGAAAAGGCATCATTAAGAAGATAGTTCTGGCAATCGTCGCCATCGGAGTTGCCATACTAGTTGGCGGCGCGGGCTTATTCGCTTTTTATGCAAGTTCTGCACCTGATCTCGACGAAAACCTTTTAAAAGACCCCTTATCATCTGATTTACTTGATATCCACGGTGATGTCTTCATGAAATCGGGCGCTGAAAAAAGGGAGTTCGTTCCCTACGCTGAAATCCCGGACCCGATGCAAGATGCAATACTTGCAACGGAAGACGTCCGTTTCTATTCCCACCACGGGATGGATTTTTGGAGGCTTGGTGGTGCAGTCATCGCGAACTTTAGAAGTGGTTTCGGTTCTCAAGGAGCGAGCACACTTACCCAACAGGTCATTAAGAACTCATTCCTGTCAGAAGAGAAAACGTTAAAAAGGAAGGCACAAGAAGCATGGCTCGCTTTCCAGCTTGAACGTAAGTATGAAAAAGAAGAAATCTTTGAAATGTACTTTAATAAGATTCTGATGTCCGGAAATAACTACGGATTTGGAACAGCTTCAAAATACTTTTATGGTAAAAATCTGAATGAACTTGAACTACACGAAGTCGCTATGTTAGCAGGACTTCCACAAAGTCCAAACGGATACAATCCTTATAAAAACCCGGCTCGTGCTAAAAAACGACGCAATATCGTACTTGGGCTAATGTACCAGCATAAAAAAATTACTAAAGTCGAAATGGAAGCAGCACAGGCGATGCCAGTCACAGGAACATTACTGGCTGACGACAAAAGACAGGTTAGCAACACAAAATACCCAGCTTATGTCGATCTTGTGCTCTCTGAATTGGAAGAAGCGGGTATGTCACACTTGCTTGCTGAAGGCGTAAAAATTCAAACGAATTTGGATCCTGCAGCTCAGCAATCTGTGGAGAATGCATTAAATACGAACGATTTATATGAATCCGAAAAAATGCAAGCCGGAATGACCGTTCTTGATACCAAAACGGGTGCAATCGTTGCAGTCGGTGGAGGGCGTAATTATTCTGGAACGGACTGGAACTTTGCTACAGACCAAAAACGTCAACCCGGATCGGTGATTAAACCGATTCTCTCTTACGGCCCAGCCATCGAAAACCTTAGCTGGTCAACAGGAAATACGGTCGTAGATGAACCTTACAACTATAAAGGGACAGATAAAGCCATTCGGAACGTCGACGGTAAATATCAAGGGACCATGACAATTCGAGAAGCATTATACAAATCCCGCAACATTCCTGCAGTAAAAGTGTTTGAAGAGGTCGGAACTGCAAAGGCAAGCGCTTTTGCGAAAGGGCTCGGACTTCCGTTTGATAAATTGAATTCTTCCAATGCACTTGGCGGCGGAGAATATGATTTTTCTACACTTCAAATGGCAGGAGCCTATTCAGCCTTTGGTAACGGTGGGAATTACACAAAACCGTATGCCATCAAGGAAATTATTTTTAGAGATGGAAAAAAAGCACCTAACATGACACCAAAATCAGAAACAGTCATGAAAGATTCGACTGCATATATGGTAACGGACATTTTACGTGAAGTATTAACAGCCGGAACAGGAACCAAAGCAGCTATTTCAGGTCTGGATATTGCCGGTAAAACCGGGACAACAAACTATCCATCTGAAATCATAACAAAGAACGGCTTGAAAAATTCAGACGTTCCCGATTCATGGTTTGCTGGCTATACGACAGATTACACAATTGCCGTATGGGGTGGTTACGAGAAATATGCAACACCTATCACTACATTCGATAAAGGCAGGTATGTCCCACAAAATCTGTTTCGCATGGTCATGAGTGACATTTCTGCTGGGAAAAATACATCACGGTTCCAAAAACCTGACTCTGTGGAGGAAGCGACGATTGAATACGGTTCAAATCCACTTGTTTTAGCAAGTCGGACGACACCTAGCAATAGGAAGCGTACAGAACTATTCGTCAGAGGAACTGCGCCCGTAGAAGTTGCTGAAGAAGAAATTATCGAACTTGAAGCACCAAATAGTTTGGCTGCTCAATATAATGAAGAAACGAGTTCTATTGATTTAAACTGGTCCCATAATGCTCCAGTTTCGGAAGCTATCATAGGCAATGTAGAGTTCACCGTATTAGTGGGTGTGGATGGTAGCGATATGCAAGAAATGACAACGACAACAGACACGTCAGTTACATTCTCAGGAGCCGAAGCTGGTCGGAAATATACGTTCTCCGTCGTTGCTAAACTCGACGACTTAGTTAGTAGTCCAGCTACTACGACCGTTCAGATTGAAGAGGTTACCGAAGAAGTCCCAGTACCTGATGAAGAAATTGATACTGAAAACCCAGATGGTGAAGACTGGAACAATGGCAATAACGGTAACGACTGGAACAACGGCAATAACGGTAACAATGACAACAACGGTAATAACGGTAATAACGGCAACAATGGTAATGGCGGTAACGAGGGTACGCCCCCCGATGATGGGACCGGCACCCCGGTTCCACCAGAACCAGGAACCGGGACTGATGGAACCACTACTGATGACGGTACTGGTTCCCCGTAACTAAACTAAAAAGCAGAAAGCGAAATGCCTAATCAGCATTTCGCTTTCTGCTTTTTTATTTCTTTTGTATCGCCAATCTGGCAACTTTCTTTTTGGTTTCTGTAAATAGAGCATCCAGTTGAACATGAGCGTAATGGCTCGTTATTTTATCTTTCACAAATTCGAAACGTTCTATGCCATTCAGTGGAAGTAACGTATAAACAACCTTTCCTATACGGTCATCTAACACTTTCCCACCTTGTTCAAGTAATTCACTATAATTGTCAATCGCCACATTCATCAACTCAACTGCTTGATGATCTTTTTGGTCATAAAAAGCTTCAATTTGATCCCGTACTGTTTCCCATTGATCAAAATAAGGTGCCAGTAGCTCCTTACTTATACGATTAACTTCATTTGGCATTTGCTTTCATCCTCTTCTTCCCTTCCCTGCATAACGGCAGGAGTGGACAAACATTACATCCGGGATTTTGCGCTTTACAATGATACCTTCCGAAAAAAATGATTTGATGATGCGTATCTGTCCATTTTTCCATTGGTGTCCAGCGCATGATTTTTTCTTCAACAGCTAGTACTGAATCTTTCCACCTGTTCATACCAAGTCGCTTCGCTACACGCTCTAGATGTGTATCGATAGCAATAGCAGGTATGCCAAATGCATTCGATACGACAACATTCGCCGTTTTTCGGCCAACGCCTGGTAACGTCATCATAACGTCACGATTAGCCGGTACTTCCCCATCAAAATTATCAATAAGCATTTGACTTAGGGCTTGAATATTTTTCGCCTTATTGCGGAATAATCCAATCGACCTGATATCCGTTTGTAGTTCCTCGACATCAACCGCTAGATAATCTTCAGGTGTTTTATATTTTTTAAACAGCTCCGCCGTCACCCGATTCACGAGAACATCCGTACATTGGGCAGATAGCAGCGTTGCTATTGTCAATTCAAAAGGATTGTCATGCACCAGTTCACAATGTGCATCTGGAAACATTTCGCCAAATTGTTCAAGGCAAAATTCCCATTGTTTTTTTGTCAGCATGTACTCCCACCTAATCCCGTTCTTCCAGCCAGTTATAGAAAGGAACACGTTTTACCGAAACAGTTTTTTCTGGCTGCTGTGACGGACGTGTTCCTACGGTCCGGAATGACTTTGTTTGACGTTCAACATCAGACAATGTCTTAACATTTTTCTTTTTCCACTCAAAAAGAATCCGATCGATATACCGGAGACTTAATTTTTGTGCTATGACAGCTTCTTTTAATGCTGCACGGATAATTTCGACTGTATGTCCATCGTCATCCAGCCACATCGTGATTGATTCGCACTCCATTGGTGACAGAAAGCGTCCAAACTCTTGTTCAAACAGCGAAAAAATTTCTCCTTCCGCGTTCTTATGGGTCTCTTCCTCAGCCTCATTCGTTGCGAATGCAATCTGATCGACTAATCGATCCCACAATGGCTGCAAAGAAAAAGTTTCATGTAAAACCCCTTTTTGATCTTCACTTTGACCAATTCGGAGTAAACCGTGTTGCATTAAACGTTGTAAAACCATGGATACTTCATTTTCCGTTAAATCCATACGACTTGCAAACTCGTTAGGAGTTGGGAAATGATTGCCCTCGGATTTATATGCTGTCATATGCATGATTAGCATTGCGTCCAAATCTTTGATCCCGAGACTTTTATAATTGTGAAAAAAGAGCTGGGAAATGTTTACATTCCCCTGCTCAATCCAAATTCGGAGCCGTTCTTCGTGTTGCATGTCCGAACTCCTCTCTTCTATTTAGGTATTAAGGATACAATCTGTTCAATAGACGTGGGAACGGAATCGTTTCACGTACGTGTTCTACACCGGAAATCCAAGCGACAGTACGTTCAAGTCCGAGCCCAAATCCTGAATGCGGTACTGCCCCATATTTACTAAGGTCCAAGTACCATTCATAAGCAGACTCATCTAGGTTATGCTCTTTAATTCGTTGTTTCATCAGCTCATAGTCATGAACTCGTTCAGAACCACCGATGATTTCTCCGTAACCTTCAGGAGCTATCAAATCCGCACACAAGACAACGTCGTCTCGGTCAGGATGTGGTTGCATGTAGAACGGCTTGATGCCGATTGGGTAATGTGTGATGAATACTGGCATATCATAACTTTCAGCAATCGCTGTTTCGTGCGGCGCTCCAAAATCTTCTCCCCATTTAATGTCATCAAAGCCGTTATCATTCAGGAATTTGATGGCATCATCGTATGAAATACGTGGGAATGGCGCTTGAATTTTTTCAAGCTTAGACAAATCACGATCAAGTCTTTCTAGTTCAATTGGACAGTTTTGTAGCACTGATTGAATAACATGCGTCACATACTGCTCCTGTACAACCAAGCTTTCTTCAAACTCAACGAAAGCCATTTCAGGTTCAATCATCCAAAACTCAATCAAATGACGGCGTGTTTTTGATTTTTCTGCACGGAATGTCGGCCCAAATGAGAACACTTTTCCAAGTGCCATAGCCGCAGCTTCCATGTAGAGCTGACCTGATTGTGAAAGAAATGCGTCCTCATCAAAATATTTTGTTTTGAACAGTTCAGATGTCCCTTCTGGTGAAGAACCTGTCAAAATGGGAGGATCTACTTTAACAAATCCGTTCATATGGAAAAACTCATACGTTGCACGAATTACTTCGTCGCGGATTTTCATAACAGCATGCTGTTTACGAGACCGGAGCCATAGATGACGGTGGTCCATCAAAAACTCAGTTCCATGTTCTTTCGGTGTGATTGGATAATCGACTGCTTCATGAATAACTTCAATTTCTTTCACTTGTAGTTCATAACCAAATGTAGAACGCTCATCTACAGTTACTTCTGCTGTAATATAAAGAGAGCTTTCTTGTGTCATTGATTTTGCTTTTGCAAAAATATCTTCGCCGACAACTTCTTTAACTACGACTCCTTGGACGAATCCCGAACCGTCACGTAGCTGTAGGAAAGCAATTTTTCCGCTAGAGCGTTTATTGGCAAGCCATCCACCGATACGAACTGTTTCACCAGCGTGGTTTGGCATTTCATGTATCATGATTGTTTTCATAATAACCTCCGAAAGTTAAACTTCTCTATTTTTTAAAAGACATGAAAGTATAAGTTTTTCAACTGGAGTAGTGTCCAGACTCCAGCGTCCAGCCCCTTGGCCCACAGGACGTGGGTTATGTAGCTGTTGCGACAGGATGTCGCGATCCTAAGATGCCTACTACTGTCGCTTCAGGCCTTAAGTTTTAAGGCCCTCCAGCGCTTGTCGGATCTACCAAGGCATTTGTGCTTTTCTTATTCTTTCCAATTTGCTTCTACAAATGCATGAATACGTCGAATTGCTTCTTCAAGTAATTCGATTGATGTTGCATAAGACAACCTAATAGTATCCGGAGAACCAAAACCAGATCCAGGGATTACAGCGACATTTGCTGTCGTCAATAATGCTGCTGCGAAATCATCCACATTCGCAAACCCTGTTTTCTTAACTGCTTCTGATACATCCGGAAGAAGATAGAAAGCGCCTTGCGGCTTAATAACGTTAAACCCAGGAATAGCCGATAGTTGCGGATAGACCTGTTCCAAACGAGACTCAAAAGCTTTACGCATCGTTTCAACTGCATCTTGCGGCCCGTTATAGGCTTCGATTGTCGCATACTGGGAAGTTGTCGTCGGATTTGACGTCGAGTGACTTGCAAGATCTGTCATCGCATTAACAACTTCTGCATCACCCGCTATATAACCAATCCGCCAGCCAGTCATTGAATGTGATTTGGATACGCCATTAATAAGCAGTGTCCTTTTTTTCGCGTCATCGGAGAGCTGGGCAATGGAAACATGTTTTGCCCCATCATATACAAGTTTTTCATAAATTTCATCCGAAATGATCCAGATGTCTTTGTCTTGACAAACATCGGCAATTTGCTGTAATTCTTCTTTTGAGTAAATCATGCCTGTCGGATTTCCCGGCGAGTTGATGATGACTGCTTTTGTTTTAGATGTAACCGCGTCACGGATTTGCTGGGCCGTCACTTTAAATTGTGCTGCCGCAGTCCCTTCGATATGTACAGGAACTCCTCCTGCTAACTTCACTTGTTCTGGATAACTGACCCAATAAGGCGATGGAATGATTACTTCATCGTCCGGATTGAGAATAACTTGGAACAAAGTATATAGTACATGCTTTGCACCAATCCCAATCATGATTTCTTTTCTAGAATAGTCTAATCCCTGGTCTTTTTGTAGCTTTTGAATGATGGCATCTTTTAGAGCAGGCAGACCACCGGCAGGCGTATATTTCGTCTTGCCTTCTTTCATCGATGTATACGCCGCTTCAATAATGTTAGCAGGTGTATTATAATCAGGCTCTCCCGCTCCAAGACCAATTACATCTATACCTGATTCCTTCATTTCTTTCGCTTTTGCCGTTATGGCAAGCGTCGTTGATGGCGAAAGAGTATTCACCCTGGATGCTAATGATTTCGTCAATTGTATCGCTCCCTTAGAGATTCAATATTCGTTTCCACCATTGACCGTTCTCGAAAAACACATAAACGTAATTAAGTTTTCCGTTATCACTTTTAAATGCGACTTCCCAAACTGGGCCCTCTTCCTCTTGGCCAAGCTTTACATGAAGAACTTTTTTTACATCCAGTTCCTTTTTGACGTTTGCAACAGCCTTTTCTGCCGAAATCCCATCCGTCAACTTCACTTCTTTAAAACCATCTTTTGAGTTTTCATCAACGAAGACCGCTTTTTCTTTGCCATCCGCGTCCACACCGAATACCGTTACAGTCGGAATTGTACCATTGAAAACATCAGCAGAACTTACTGATGCGAGTTGTCCCGATTGAACCGCGGATTCGATTGCTGCCTTTTTAGCCGCCGAAAAAGGTTTTTCGGCATTAACTAAAACCATGACGGTGATGACCGAAGTTAACATTATAAGGAAGACGACGATGAATTTAATCCAATTCAGCATAAATCTTCACGTCCTGTACGTCGTAAAAATGTTTTTTTCGAATCATTATGACTCGCTTCCTTTAAGATACCTATTCATTATAGCAATTTTCGAGTTCATTAACCATATGTTCGAGTGACACTTTTTTCACAGGTACATTTGGAAATGCCTCCAAGAAACGCGGGCCATACGACTTTGTTTCAATCCGCCTATCCAAAATAATGAAAAAGCCCTTATCTGAAGATGAACGAATGAGTCTGCCGAAACCTTGCCGTAATCGCATAACCGCTTCTGGTAATGCATGCTCAGTGAATGGATTCAGCCCAGAAGCCGTCAGCTTAGCCGCCTTCGCCTTGTAAACTGGCTCTTCTGGGGATGAAAACGGTAGCCTGACGACGATAACGGCAGCCAACGCATCCCCAGGTACGTCAACACCTTCCCAAAAGCTGTTCGTTCCAAATAGAACGGAATTAGTAAACTGCCTGAAAGACTTCAATAATCGGATCCGACTACCTGAACTAATTCCTTGTGCAAACAACGTATAATCCTCTAACTGCTGACTTTCCGATATTAGATCATAGGTTTTTCTGAGCATATCTTGTGAAGTGAACAAGACAAAGAGCCTTCCGCCCGTGGCCAAGACAGTCTGAACGACCGCATCTGTAACGGCTTCGATATAATCTGATTGACTGACTTGCTGAATATCAGGCATATCATTAACAATGAATACTTCCGCACCTTCATAGAAATGGGCAGGCGCATCAAATGTTAAGAGTGGTATAGAATCAGTGATACCCAGCTGTCTTGCAATGAAACGCTCATTTTCCGGAATCGCAAGTGTTCCAGATGTCCACACAATGCCGGTTTGTTCATCCTTCAGCCTGTCAATGAGCGCACGAATCAGCCCAGATCCATCTAGTGAACGTTTGATAACAGTTAGACTCCCCGGAATACTGCGCATATCTTTTTCCATCCAAACTGTAAAATCTTCTAAATTTTCATCTACAAAGACTTCAACCCATTCTCCCGCTTTGATGGTCATTTCACGGACCCAAAAATCCCATTCCGAAAGTAGTGCCTGTTCATTCTTGGTCATATTGTCAAGATGAATTGCTAAGCCACTTGTGAACAATTCAGCTTGATGAATGTAGTCTGACATCGCTTCAGCAACTTTTGAAAAATCGTTTCTACCATAGTTCAGTTCAGCTAACGAATAAATGATTCTGTTGCCCTGTTGCTTCTTGCGCTTTGCAGGGTTAAATGTAGTCAAGATGCCTACCGCATAATCGAACAATGTCAAAAACTTCATGAATGCAGAATCCAACTGAGCTCTACTGCGAGATTGATTTGTTCCGAATTGAGTATTAAGCCTATCAACCTGATGCAACAGTTGTCCCGTCGCATCAGACGTTATTTGTCCCATTACATACTTCCAATTCGTGTAGGAAAATACGGTTTCATTCATAAATGTTGCCGCTTGAACAAATTGATGGGCCTCATCGACAATGAGTCCAGCGAGTGAGCTGAAAATCTTTTGCTCTCTATTCATATCAGAAAGGAGCATGGAATGGTTTGTAATGATTAAATTTGAATGTCCGCATCTTTCCAGCAACCTGTAATGATAATCAGCAACTTGTTCATCTTTTGCAAGCACATTGGACCGCTTTCGAATTCGGTCTACAAACAGCTGGCCTCCACCCGATACATTCAGTTCTTCCAAATCACCGGACACAGTTTCCGTAAGCCAGACAAGCGTTTGCATGATGGCAAACGTTTCATCGTACGACTCATCAGCAATTCGTAGCAGTTCCTCGAATTTACCAAGTGAAATGTATTGTTCTCTACCTTTCAATACGGTCGCAGTCACATCAAATCCAAGTATTAGTCTGGCTTTACCTAGTTCTTCGTCCAATATTTTATCAGCAAGATGATTGGTGTATGTACTGATAACCACTGGTTTCCCAATCGCTATTGAATGAATTGCTGCTGGTAAGAGATAAGCCATGGTTTTTCCGATTCCAGTCGGCACTTCTGCAATAATTTCTGATTGTCCAGACAATGCAAGCCACACTGTATCCATAAACCCAAATTGCGATTCCCTTCGCTCAAAATCAGGATAAGCTTTTTTCAATTGAGCCGTTTTCTCCTGATTGTCAATTGGGTACACAGGATGATCAAAGTGATTATCCCTTGCAATGGACATATTCCGATAAGGGATTCCCCGGAAAAATGAATAATCCGGGCTTATTTTTTTCATCCGCGCCATTTTTAGCGCTTCGTAGAAAAGAGTCGAAAGATCGGATTTCAATCGAAACGATCTACGGTGCAGAAGATTCAGCGTATCCTCTGGTAATGTATGCAATTTAGTCATGCAAATAAGAAACAGCTTTGCAGTTGCTTCTGCATCATCATCAGCGCGATGGGCCGACCCCAGCGGTATCCCAAGCTCTTCAGTAATATCTTGTAACCTGTAACTTGGAGCGGATGGGATTAAGATTTTAGAAAGTTCAACCGTGTCGATTTTCTTCCCTGCCCACTTACCAACACCGCATCTCGCAAACTCACTTTGGAGGAAAGACAAGTCGAAGTCAGTATTATGTGCTATAAATACCGTCCCTTCCAAAAGGGTGGCAACTTCTGCCGCAATTTCATCAAAAAACGGTGCGTCTTTCACGTCTTCATCGGAAATAGCCGTCAATTGACGGATGAAAGCTGGGATTTTTTGTCCTGGATTTACAAAACGGACATACTTCTCCCCAATTATTCCATCTTTTATAAACACAATCGCGATTTGAATCATCCGGTCCCCTTTAGCCGGTGAATGGCCGGTTGTTTCAAGATCGACGACTGCATACGTTTTGTTGTGCATTCAATCATCAACTTCCTGTTTAACATACTACTGCAGATTGTATCACATTCTGGCTTTCGAGTCGGTACTAAGCCCATATATATGTTGAACAAATGAATACTTCTATCAACTGAACCAAGACACCTTATAAGGGTCAGCCGAGAGCGGCGGCAAATTCAATGAAGTACTTTATTTCAATATATACAAATTGACAAGATATATAAAAGGCTCATTCGGAATCATGCGTACCGATTCAAAATGAGCCCTTTTTAATTAGATAGTCATACCTTGTTTTTCGCGAATAATTTCTTTCACTCGGTTTTTTTCATCCATGATAAGAACGGTCGGTTCATGCGTACGCGCTTCTTCATCCGTCACATAGACGTAAGATAGGATGATAACGATATCGCCACGCTGCACTAGTCGTGCAGCCGCGCCGTTGACGCAAATAACACCGCTCCCGCGTTCCCCTGCAATGATATACGTTTCAAAGCGTGAACCATTATTGTTGTTAACTACATGTACTTTCTCATTTGGCAACATACCTGCTGCGTCGAGGAGATCAGCGTCAATCGTAATGCTCCCGACATAGTTTAAATCAGCCTCTGTTACAGTTGCTCGGTGTAATTTACTGTTCATCATCATTCTGAACATGATAACCATCCTTTGTTGACATAATTGTATTATCTATTAACCTTGTTCTTCCGAATTTCACAGCGCATGCAAGAATCGCCTCGTCTGACGAATCATCGTATTCTGTAAGTTCCGGGTAAGACAGCAGCGAAACATAATCCATTATGCCCGAACTATTTTCCGTAATATAAGCTGTGATTTCCCGTTCAATTTCATTGATCGAAACACCTTCATTAAACAACAATACACCCTTTTTAAGTGCTTGCTGGATAATTGGTGCCTCTGCACGTTCCATCTGAGTAAGATTGACATTCCTAGAACTTTTCGCAAGGCCATCTTTCTCGCGTACAATAGGAACCCGTTCAATTGACGTTCTCAAGTTATAATCACGAACAAACGTCTCAATAATCGCCAGTTGCTGCGCGTCTTTCATACCAAAATATGAACGGTCCGGGTCAACAATATTAAAAAGTTTCAAGACAACTTTCAGAACGCCGTCGAAATGACCGGGACGGGATGCTCCGCATAGAACTTTTGACTGAGGTCCCGGCAAGATGCGAACACCGCCGTCTTGCGGGTACATTTCTTCTGAAGTCGGCATGAACAAAATGTCGACCCCTCCCTCTTTAGCCAGACTTTCATCACGTTCTACATCACGAGGATAGGCTTCAAAATCTTCTCCAGGGCCAAACTGTGCTGGATTGACAAAAATACTCATGACAACGATATCATTGTGCTCTCTTGCATGCTTCACAAGCGTCAAGTGACCTTCGTGTAAAAACCCCATCGTTGGCACGAATCCTACTGTACGACCCTCGCGTTTATTACGATCAATCATACCTTGCAGGGTCTCAATCGAGTGAACGACCGCCATTTCAATTGCCATCCGTATTGCCTCCGTATAACGCCGTTAATTCTTCCTCTTTCATCGTAAAACGATGGCGTTCTGCCGGGAATGACCCATCTTTCACTGACGACACATACTTTTTCAAACCTTCATGGATAACTGTTCCAACATCCGCAAACGCCTCAACAAATTTCGGGACGTGATGACTGCCATACTTCACAGTGTCATGGTATACAAGCACTTGGCCATCCGTTCCCGCTCCTGCACCAATGCCGATTATTGGTATCGAAACTGCTGCAGCAACTTGTTCTCCGAGCTGATAAGGAATACATTCTAAGACGATCATAAATGCCCCTGCTGCTTCACATGCACGTGCATCATCTATAAGTTGCTGAGCCGCTTCCGCCGTCTTCCCTTGTACTTTATAACCGCCGACAACGGATGCCGACTGAGGCAATAGACCAAGATGTGCCACAATCGGAATTCCTGTTCCAGTTAGGAGGCGAATCGTATCGACCACGTTCCCTGCACCCTCAAGTTTTAATGCATTAGCACCTGTTTGTTGAAAAATGCGAACCGCATCTGTTAATGTTCTGTCTGCGCTGCCGTGATAAGAACCGAATGGCATGTCAACAACAAGAAACGTCTCCTTCGCCCCTCTTCTAGTCGCGCTGCCATGATGGATCATGTTTTCCGTGGTAACCGCAATTGTCGAATCATAGCCGAGAACGACCATGCCAAGTGAGTCACCCACGAGAATAATATCGACTCCCGCCTCCTCCGCAAGTTTTGCAGATGGATAATCATAAGCCGTCAGCATAACAATCTTTTCGTTAGCCTTTTTCATTTTGATAAAATCAACTGTGCTTTTCATAGTATTATTCCCCTCTCTTTGAGAAGAAACCGGATATAAAAACCCTTCTGCGCCAAAAATGGACAGAAGGGTTGTATCATCTTGTGATGGTTTCCTCCGTCCCTGTCTTTTAGTAAAGATCAAGGCAGATCATATTGAATTTAAGTTTACCGAAATTTCTAACAGGTGCAGTTCACACTAGATACCGCCCTTCGAAACTACTATAACAAATTGGAAGTTACATGTATAGCGATCAATTTGAAAGTTCGATATCTGCCGAATAGATACCTCGGATGGTACCATCATCAAGTTTAAGTTCGAGTACACCTTCTTCAGAGATACCGAGAGCTGTCCCGACAATCGTTTCATTGAGCATAACCGCTCGAATTCGTTTCCCAGTCGTATTAGAGTAGCCTTCCCATAACATCTTGATCGGCCCAAATCCGTGTTTAACATAGAGATCAGTATATATTTCAAGAAATCCAAGCGTTTTTGCGATCAATTGCGAACGATCAATGGGCTTCCCGGTTAGCATTTTTAGTGATGTAGCTATGCCTTGGAGTTCCTCCGGAAAATCCGATTCGTTCTGGTTAACGTTCATGCCAATCCCTAGAATGACTGCCTTTACTTGATCTGGATCTGCTTGAAGCTCCGTTAAAATACCCGTCACTTTTTTTCCCTTAATCAGGATATCATTCGGCCATTTAATATCTGGATCAATTCCTGTCATTTCCTGAATGGCACGTGTTACAGCGACCGCTGCAACTAACGTCATCTGTGGGGCTTGTTGTGGTGTTAGTGATGGCCGTGTAATTACACTCATCCAAATCCCTTTACCCGCTGTGGAGCTCCATGGACGCGCCATACGGCCTCTACCAGCAGTTTGTTCTTCCGCTATAACAACAGTTCCATCTGCCGCACCGTTCTGTTCTTCATCGTGCGCGATTAACTGCGTCGACTTACACGTTTCGTAATAATGGATGTGCTGACCATACTTTTTTGTTGTTAAATATTTTTGTACATTCGCTTCGTTCACCCGATCCGGTGATTCGATAAGATAATACCCTTTTTTTCGAATCGTCCCAATCACGTAGCCATCCTTTTCGAGCTCTTTTACGTATTTCCAAATGGCAGTCCTTGATAACCCGAATTGATCAGCAATTTCTTGTCCGGAGACGGGTTCGCCTTCTGCTTCGAACAGTCTTTTCAACAATTCATTTTTCACGATTGAATTCATATAGAAACCATTCCTTTATGTCGTTTGGATCATTTTTACATGTCCCGTGCAAGACGGCTTGTTCGATTTTCCCTATCCATTCACCGATCCATCTGCCGCCCTTTTGGCTTGTCCACTCCATCAGTTTTTTACCGTCTACAGAAAGATCTGCTATGGATTGAATCGGTAGTGACTGTTTCATCTTTTTAATTTCCGTAAATGAAATTGCTTCGACATTAGCGTGAATTGATCGAATCAATTTTTCAGTTGTAATCAAAGTAGCTAAATCATAATTGTAATAATCATCAAGCGTAAATTGACAATCCATTCGATTCGCATAAGCATCTTTTACGGTTGATAGAAATGTTCTTTCAACGTTTGATAATTTATACGCTCTTGCAACATCCGACGGTGAAAAGTTACCTACAATCATAAAACAAGCCCAACCTTCAACTGCCGATTCGAATGGCACAGTACGGTTGAGTTTTTCGGTGTCTGTTGGAAATAGAGGCAAATGTAAATTTAATCCTGTATTTTGTATGTTGTGAAAAGCTTTAACTACATAATCACCTGCAAATAATTTATCCATTTCAGCTTTTAGTCTTTCTACGGATATGTAACGAATTTGCGTAGCATTATCACGAATCGCTTTAAGTGTCTGTTCTTCTATATCAAAACCAAGGACAGCCGTAAAACGGATAGCCCTGAACATTCTGAGTGCATCTTCGTTAAACCGATCTGCTGCGTTTCCTACCGCTCTAATGATTCGTTCAGCCATATCTGCCTTACCGCCGAACAAATCGATTAGCTCACCATCTTTTGTCATTGCCAGCGCATTTATCGTGAAATCACGTCTCCGTAAATCTTCCTGTAAAGATTTGACGAAATGAACTTCATCCGGTCGACGATGATCTGTATACGTGCCTTCTGTCCGGTAAGTAGTCACTTCAATCGGTTCACCATTCATCAACACAAGGATCGTACCATGTGCTGTACCAATATCTACAGTTGTCGGAAATACTGCTTTTACTTCTTTAGGTTCCGCAGAAGTTGCAATGTCGATATCCGTCGCCGTTTTCCCTAAAAGGTGATCCCGTACCGCACCTCCGACAAAAACAGCTTCATATCCTGCATTTTCAAGGATATGGATAACTTCGCGGCTCGGCACGGTTCCGAATGATGTCGTCATTTATTACCCGCCACCTCATAATAAAGTTTTTCATACTGATTAACGATTGTAGATGAATGGAACTTGTCTGCCGCTGTTATCAGTCCGTTTTCCCTGAATGTAGCACGTAAGCCATCGTCTTTCAGTAGTAGCAACGCTTTTTGCGTTGCCGCATTTGTATCACCTACTTGGACAAGAAAACCGTTGACACCATCTTCAATCACTTCCGGAATTCCACCGACATCTGTCGCAACTGAAGGTAATCCGCAAGCGAGCGCTTCCAGCAGAACAAGGCCGAACGCCTCTTTTTCCGACAAATGAAACATGACATCGCTGATAGCTAGAAGTTCGGGTAAGTCATCCCGTTTTCCCGTGAAAATAACTTGAGCCTGCAAACCTAATTCCATAACGAGCGCTTCCATCTCCACTTTTTCAGGTCCGTCCCCGACAAGAAGCAGTTTTGCATCGATTTCTTTCAATACGCCCCTGAAACTTTCAATAATATCGGGAATTCGTTTCACTTTCCTGAAATTCGAAATATGGACAATCACTTTTTCATCCGACTTAATCCCAAAATCGCTTTTTAGTGTACCAGGATTGACCGGATGGTATTTGTTTTCATCGATGAAATTATAAATAGTTACCAGATCTTTTTTCGGTTGAATCAATTCCAATGTCTCTAATCGAAGCGATTCGGACACAGCTGTTGTAATCGTAGATTTATCGATTCCATAACGCACTGTGTTTCGCAGTCCCGGATCATGTCCAAGAATAGTTACATCTGTTCCATGTAGCGTCGTGATGACGCCAATCGTGGAATTCGCCATATCTTTACCAAGTGCAGCCGATACCGCGTGAGGTACAGCATAATGGACATGAAGAAGGTCAAGTTTTTCTGTCTCGATTACTTCCGCAATACGGTTGGCGAGCGCAATATCATAAGGTGGATATTTAAACACCGAGTAACCATCGATTTTCACTTCATGGAATTGTATATTTTGGTGTGCATCCAGAAATCTGAACGGTTTACTCGATGTGATGTAATGCATTTCATGGCCCTTATCTGCCATCATTTTTCCAAGCTCGGTTGCTACAACCCCGGACCCCCCTAGAGAGGGATAGCAGATTACACCGACTTTCAACTTTTCCAATAACAGTGCCCCTTTCGACTTACAGTACTATTTCCTCACTATTAGTCGATAATATTTTCAAGTCCATAAACCAAATCTAGACGTTCCATAACATTGTGTATCGCCATAAGAATCCCCGGCGCAAATGATTTTCGATCGAAAGAATCGTGGCGAATACTTAGCAATTCACCTTCGCCGCCAAGCAGCACTTGCTGATGTGCAAGTAGCCCCGGCAATCGGATGCTATGTATTTTCATACCTTCGAAATCCGCTCCACGTGCTCCGGCTTGATGTTCTTTTTCGTCTGGATGTCCTTGTCTATGTGAGTCCCTAACCTCGCTAATCATTTCAGCTGTTTTTACTGCCGTTCCTGATGGAGCATCGACTTTATTGTCATGATGCATTTCAAGTATTTCTATATCACCTAAGTAACGCGCTGCAATGGCCGAAAACTTCATCATCAATACCGCTCCGATTGAGAAGTTTGGCGCAATGATCCCACCAATCAGATTCTTAGCTGCTAAATCTGTCAAAAGGGCAATATTATCCTTAGAAAGCCCGGATGTCCCTACGACAGGTCGGATTCCAAGTGTGATGGCATCATGTACATTTTTGAAAACAGCATCTGGATCTGTAACGTCAAGAAGTACATCTGGCTTGTTGTCAGTTGCCAACTTTTCTAATGATGTATATATCGGGATCCCGCTCGCATCATCATTCACTTCAGTTCCATGTAAATACTGACCTTCATACTTATAATCGAGAACAGCAACCAGATCCATATTTGGAGCCTTCATAATCGCAGTTAACGCCGCGCTCCCCAATCTGCCTCGTGCTCCGGCAATTGCAACTTTTATTGTCATATCGTTTCCTCCTTTTTTGTCCAGCGGTCGGCATCCCGATCCTTGAATTTATCAAGAACTGTTGAAAGTGCCTTTTCCAAACTAATTCCCTGTGAATTGGCGAAACAAATAAGAACAAACAACAAATCTCCTGTTTCTTCTTCCAGTGATTTTATCGCCTCACTCGATTTTTTCTTTTTCATGCCATATACATGTTGTACTTCTCTCGACAATTCCCCAAGTTCTTCAGTCAACCTGGCAACCAGTTCCATCGGGGGGAAGTAACCTTCTTTAAAGCCGTTTATGTACAAATCTACTTCTTGTTGTAGTTTTTCCATCGTCTGCGATTGCTCCATTTGCGTCAACTCCCTCTACCATCGTATAAATTAATAACACTATTGTCAAAATAAAAATTATAGCTGATAATAGTTATATTGCTTGAAAAAGAAAGGTGTGCGCTACATGCTCGACGGGATCAAATTCAAAAATATTTTTTTCATCATTCTTGGCGCTGCAATTTTCAGTTTCGGTCTCGTCCATTTTAATATTCAAAACGAACTTGCCGAAGGTGGTTTTACAGGAATTACACTGATTCTCCTGTTCGCTTTCAAATGGGATCCAGCGATTATGAACCTCATTTTGAACATTCCAATGTTTATTATCGGTTGGAAACTATTGGGGAAAAAAGTATTTGTCTATACAGTCATTGGAACAATTGCTGTGTCTGTTTTCCTTAAAGTATTCATGATTTATCAAATTGATATCCATCTAAAAGACGATATGTTTCTTGTTGCCCTGTTCGCGGGTGTGTTTATCGGCATCGGGCTCGGTATCATTTTTAGATATGGCGGAACAACTGGTGGTGTAGATATTATCGCACGTCTTGCTCATAAATACATCGGTTGGAGTATGGGAAAGACAATGTTTCTATTCGACGCGCTTGTCATTCTCGTTTCATGGGCTGTCTATCTAGACCACCGCTCGATGATGTATACGCTTGTTGCGCTGTTTGTTGGCGCCCGCGTCATCGACTTCGTTCAAGAAGGCGCATACGCAGCTAGAGGTGCTTTCATCATCTCTGATAGCCAAGATGATATCGCAACGAAAATCACTGAAGAAATGGATCGTGGTGTAACTGTTTTCAGAGGATACGGTCATTTCACTAAATCTGATCGAGAAATTCTCTATTGTGTCGTCGGAAGAAATGAAATTGTTCGTTTGAAAAACATCATAACGTCAGTCGATCCGCATGCCTTCGTTTCACTCACCGATGTTCACGACGTAATGGGTGAAGGTTTTACGCTGGATGAACAAAAACAGCCGCTTGAGCGATAAGTAAAGCAGAAAGCGCAAAAGTCTTCATTTGGACTAGTATGTTTCCAGCTCGCTTTCGGCTAAACTAATCACGACAGTGTTACCGGGGCACAAGGGTGGCTAGCAGTGACTTCGTCACTACTAGCCACCCTCTTTTCTATAATCCTGTTCCGATTAGTTGCCTGTCGCGTACCTACAACGTTCGAGTGAATATTGAAGTTGCTTGCGAAATAAGAATAGATGACTTTCCACAGAAGTTACAGGTGCCCGAAGATACAATTTCGGGCACCTTTGCATTTTCTACAATGCGTGCCTTTCTTATTTTCAGTAAAATCACGCTTGTCCTCATGTGATTTCCTGTAGAGGTTAACGCTTCCTTAAAATAAAAAAAGAAAAACCATAGAGAAGGAGTGAGCAGCCCAAATTGTATCTTTTGCTGCTTTTATCCAGATAAGAAGCCGACTATTCTTTAACTCCAAAAAGCTTTAGCACTTCGTGTGCCTTTGGAAAGCGACGGATGAACGACCACCATACGATTACCGAGATATCTTAATCTATAGGAATCGTTCAATCCAAAGCTATCTAAATCAACTGTACTCGGAGCGCCTAGTGTTTGATTCAGTTGTTTTCTGGTTGCTTTTGGTTAATCAACCCGTGTGACTTTCTTTTCTACTAAATGTAACCGAAAAAAAATCCGTTCCTCAAAATATGAGGACGGATTTTTTATATTCTACTTAGTCTCTGCCCCTAAAAATCAGGATAAGACGAACCAGTTCAAGTACCGCAACAGCAGTTGCTGCGACATAAGTCATCGCCGCTGCGCTCAATACTTTTTTTGCACTTTTCTCTTCTTCATTGCGAATAATACCAAGTGTAACAATCTGATTCATCGCACGTGTAGATGCGTTAAACTCAACTGGTAATGTAACAACTTGAAACAGAACCCCGACTGCTAGTAGCGCGATACCGATTCCAAGCAAGGAATTCATGCTTGAGAAAATCACACCAATCATAATGAAAACCCAAGATGCATTGGAAGTGATGCTCGCAACTGGCGCTAAACGGTGACGGAAACGTAAAAATGAATAGGCTTCCTTATCCTGTATTGCATGACCAACTTCGTGTGCGGCAATTGCTGTACCTGCGACAGATGCCTCTCGGAAATTATGTGTGGATAACGCAATAACTTTCGTAATCGGATTATAATGATCAGTCAGAAATCCTTGGCTTTCAATCACTTGCACATTTTGTAACCCATTTTGGTCAAGGATAAGACGCGCGACCTCCGCACCTGTCATTCCAGATGTAGAACGCACTTTAGAGTACTTTTTGTATGTGCTTTTCACTTTGAATTGGGCATAAAGCGGCAATAGTATAATTGCACCCAAGTAAATCCAGAACATAGTCAACTTCCTCCCTTTTCTCTATATGACCTATTCTATAGCGGTCACACTTCATCCGCAACTATTTACTATTACCATATAACAGTTTTCGACCTCTTCTTCAATACCCAAAAAGCAAGTGAAATACAGGCAATCGATAACCAGAATGTAAAGTAACCAATATGATCCATATTCTTCATTAAATCATAATAGATTGGCATTTGCCCGTAAACGTAATCGATGACATCGTTATGAAGTGTCCAAACCGCCGCAATTGCAATATGGACAAATGAAAACCTATACAACGGACTGTATAATACTGCCTGAAGCGCCATCGCGAAATGCGAACCGATAAGCATCCAGCCCATCCAGCCGATTGAACCTGTCTCGACAAGCGTCAATAGATTCATGACGACCGCCCAAAGTCCGTATTTTACAAGCGTTATAAGCGCAAGCGCTTCGATTAACTTAAAGTTCCTACCGATTAGCCAACCGATGATGGCAAGTGTGAAAAACAAACTGGCCGTAGGACTGTCTGGCACAAAAATCCAAAACTTTGGCTCCGTAATTTTAAGTTGCCACATATACCAATCATAGCCGAACACCGTTCCACTCAAGTTAATAAATAACAGAATCCAAAGAAATGATTTATGAGAAAGCACGAGCCAAATTTTCTGTATAAATAAACCCATGGACACCTCTCCAAAATAACTTAATATGTATCAATAAAAGCGTAAGCGCGTGTTACAAATAAAAACAATCTAAGTGCGCCATTTCCTGTGACAACAGCTGCATGATCTACATCCTATGGACTATCCGAGTCTATATGTGCTGAAGTCTGGACGTGGACTATCATCTCTCCTAGATTACCCACTAACCTCGAACTTTATTGTTTCCTAAGTAATAAAAAAAGAGTCAGTTTCCTGACTCTTTTTTGTTACTAGTTTTTCAAGCCTTCAATAAACTCGGCAAGTATTTGTAAATCTTCATCTGAGCCATCCCATTGTCCAGGAGGCATATCGCCTACTCCATCGTGAGAAATTGTCACAATTTCATCAGCAGTAAGTCCTGTATTTATTAAGGGCTTACCTAGTCCACCCTGGAATGCATCACCGTGACAACCAATACAGCTCGCTCCAGCGTAGATTTGATAACCTTCAGATTCAGTGTCGAATTCAACTTCTTCGACAATCGCACCTTGTATTTTCTGTTTATCCCAATCATGGTTCACGTATGATTCCCATGTCAAGTAGAACAAAGCTGCGAATGAAAGAAGCATGAATGCAGTAGGTAGCGGACGTTTAAACGGACGGCGCTCCTTTGTAGTATCCATAAATGGAACAAGCATCAGGGCACCCATTGCAAGACCTGGCATGATAATAGCACCAATAATATTAAACGGTCCTGAAGCAAATTGATACTTTAACAATTGATACATAGATAGGAAATACCAGTCTGGAACCGGCATATACATCGTATCCGTCGGGTCCGCTTGACGTTCAAGCGGGGACGGATGAGCAACTGTCAATATTAAATATCCAATAAGGAAAACTGCACCAATCAGCCATTCCTTCAAGAGGAAGTTTGGCCAGAATGCTTCCGTTTTACCCGGATATTCTGAGTAATCTTTCGGGACGTTCGGCATCTTGTTATTAGCCTTAATGCGCGAATCTCCGACAAATTTCATCCCTTTTCCGCGGTGCATAATGTCCCCTCCTTATTAATTTCATTGGACGCCAGTCAATCTTATAGCGGTCCTGAAATACCTTGTCTTCTGATCATGATAAAGTGTGCTGCAAGCAACCCAAGCAAAGCAGCCGGTAAGAAGAATACATGAATCGCGAAGAAACGTGTTAGTGTTTGTGCACCAAGAATCGTTGAGTCTCCTGCAAGGAGAACTTTAATTGATTCACCGATGAACGGGACGGAAGCCGCAATTTCGATTCCTACTTTCGTAGCAAACAATGCTTTCATATCCCATGGCAGTAGATAACCAGTGAAACCAAGGCCAAGCATGACCATGAAGATCAATACTCCGACAACCCAGTTAAGTTCACGTGGTTTCTTATAAGAGCCCGTAAAGAATACACGCAGCGTATGTAGGAACATCATAACGATAACCAGTGACGCTCCCCAGTGATGCATCCCACGCACAATTTCACCGAATGCTACTTCATTTTGAAGGTAATAAACGGATTTCCATGCATTTTCAATGTCCGGTGTGTAATACATTGTAAGGAACATACCAGAAAGAATCTGGATGACAGTGATAAAGAATGTCAGTCCTCCGAAACAATAGATGAATGCAGAAAAGTGATGTGCAGGGTTTACGTGCTCAGGTACTTCGTGGTCAGCGATATCGCGCCAAATCGGGGTGATATCCAACCGTTCGTCAACCCAATCATAAATTTTATTTAGCACTTCGGTCGTACCCCCTTACATTTTTAAACTAATGTGTTCGGTTTTGTTTTTCCAAGATACACGAATCCGCCTTCGAGTTTAACATCAAATTCGTCAAGTGGTCCAAGCGGTGGCGTTCCTTTTACGTTGTCGCCATTTTTCATATAACGTCCTGCGTGACATGGACAGAAAAATTGGTCTGGATGCTTTTCATCGCCGCCCCAGTTCACTGTACAACCAAGGTGTTTGCAGACAGGGGAAAGCGCGATAACCGTATCGCCTTCTTTATAAACCCACGCAGTGTTTGACACGTCAGATTTATACCAGGCATCCTTACGATCTTTGATAGTGAAATCGACACGAACCGGTATTTCCGATAGCTCGTCCACTTTGTATTGAGTATGGATGAAGTCACCTTCCTCTTTCGTCTGCAAGACAGGGTCGATTGCAAAACGGACCATTGGCATCAACATACCTGACGCCATGAATCCACCAACACCCATAAGTGTATAACTCATGAATTGGCGTCTTGACACTTTCTTGCTCATTAATTTCCCTCCTCTTACTTAAAGGTCAGTCCAACGGACATTCTTTTGCTAATTGTAATACTAGGACATATCTATGATATATCAATACTAAAGGAAATTCAATCCTGCTTTCCGAACAGATGTAAGTTTGTGAACAAATATCGAATTTTACTGCTCCGACCATTTTTCCGTGAAGCGTGGTAAAACCTGTCGAAGCTGATCTTCAATAATTGTTTTTCTTAATGGTGGATCCATGCTTTCCAGCGGAATTGACGGTAACCAGATCACTTCACCATCTACTCTAAGGCTTGTCCACGTAACATCAGTCGTCAAGAAAAATACATGTTTAAATGGTGCCGCCGCAAAATCCCGAGACAGTGTTGCAGCCAGCTCCGTCAGATCCATTGACTGCGTATAAGCAAATGGTGGCATTAGCATCATACGCCCTTTGAATTGCGTTTCGATGAAAGTCGTAAGATGCATCAGAAACTCTGAAGATGACGCGCTGGTTTTCATATTCCCCGGCACAGTCTCTACTTTAAGTAAGGGTACTATAAGTGTATCGATATATTCTTTCTGTTGCAAATATGTATCCATATCTTGTGCAGTCCAGTTCATTGCAAAATTACCTCCTTGAAAAATCAATAAAGAACTCCACCAAATTGGGCGGAGTTGTTAGTTCTTCGATACCTTCATGTCATTCAACAGCGCAGATAATGCGATAAACCGTTCCTTATCGTTTGTATCGAGGGCCTCATCAACCCTTTTCATAAGCATATCAACGGTCATTAAAGCAGCACTTTCCTCCAGTAATTGTTCTGCAATTTCCCGATCGCCTTCACTTACCTGTAAATAATCCGGAAGAAAAGGATTTTCCTCACGAACACTCGCATATTCTGGGCAAGAGTGGCTGTTCGAAAAATTTAATTGTATATACATCTTATCATCTGGATGAAGTCTTAAGTCATGAAATGACTTCTCGGCATCAGCAGTCATTAAGTTCCCTTTATAAAAACGAAACGGAATGCTCTCCGAACCCGTTGTTGACATCACCATCGCCCTTGGACAGTAATGTGCTTCATCCGTAAAGTGGACGTTTTGCAGAAGCTGTTCGTGGCTTAGAAGGTAATTCAAAATCCACACACATTCACGGCGCTTCAATTTGTAGCGCTTTAAGAACCATCGCACAAAGTCCTTTTTAGCAGCGACAGGAACCATGGCCGTCATGTCACACCTCCTCGTCATTTTGTGCTTCCAGATAAGCTCTCCAATTCTCATCGTCAGGGTCAAGTTCAACCAATTCCTTGACTATTTTGAGGGCTTCATCACGTTTTCCTTCTTCAATCAGGAATTTCGCGAAGTTTCCAAGAAAACTGTGGTCATCCTTCATCCCAATATATGCCTTACCATAGGATGTGTATGCATCTTCATATTGTTCTTCACGTTCATATGCATAGGCCATAAACGCATCCAATAAAGGTATGTCAACTTGATTATCTTGTGAGTACGTAAGTAGATCGAGCAACTCAGGGCTCTGTTCTCTCTCATTGTACAGCGAGGCAAGCGTAATAAGTGCTTCAATGTATTCTGGATCGAGTGCCAATGCTTCTTTCAAATGTTCTTCTGCTTTTTCTGGAATACCTAATTTCAATGCTGATTTCCCAGCGGTCAATTGCAGTTCCTTATCAAATTCGTCCCTGCGGATTCCATCTTTGAACATATCGTATGCTCTTTGATCATCACCTAAAACTGACAAAGACTGTCCTGCCAGCATATAAGCAGAAAAGTAATCTGGATCCATTTCAATTAAATCGTCTAGCAATGTGACTGCTTTTTCTGCATTGCCACTTTGGAAGTAAGCAAATGCCGCCCCGAAAAGTGTATCTGGCAAGGCGTTATCCTGTAGCATTTCTTCGTAGTAAGGTATTGCTTCTTCATAAGCAGCACCAGCGCTATATGTTTCCGCAAGTCTTGAAACAATACGAATGCCGCCAATTTCTTCCGTTTCATCATTCAAATCAAGATACATCCGTGTAGCCTCTCCGTACTTCCCAGAATCAAGGAGCAATTCCGCATACGCAAACCGAATGACGGGCTCATCAGGTACAAGTTCATGAGCTTCCTTAATCTTCGCAAGAGCTGCTTCCGCCATTCCGGACATCTGATAATAATCCGCTAACGCTAAAAGGGCTTGGACATATTCTTCGTCGTCCGGCCCCACATCCGTGAGAAGAAGAAGCGCTTCGTCCTCTTCCCCGAGCTCCAGTAATGTACCGGCGCGATCAATTTTCAACTGGGCTTCATCCGGTAAATGAAGGCGCAACGTTTCAAAAAGGCGATCAGCCTCCCCCATAAATCCATAACTAGCAAATAAATCTGCCGCTTCATAGAGCAAATCGAAATCGGTCGACCCCGTTAACTGATCGATAACACCGGTGAGTACTTCTACATCACCTTCTAAAATAGTTCGTTCAATTTCTTCTAACTGTCCCATATTTTCACCTGAACTTTCAAAATGTATACATCAACCTGTTATCCTTTTGTATTTATAGAAACAGCGAGCTTTTCCAAGTCTGTGAAAAATCCTGGATATGAAATAGCTATGCATGACGGATCTTCGATTTGGATTGGAGCTGAGGCGACAAGTGCTGCAATTGCAGCCATCATACCCAATCTATGATCGCCGTACGAAACAAGTGTGCCACCCGAGAGTTCCGTAGGTCCATGAATGATCATCCCATCGTCCGTCGCTTCGATATTTGCACCCAATTTTTTCAACTCTGTTGTTACCGCAGCAATTCTATCTGTCTCTTTGACCCGTAGTTCCCCGGCGTCTTTGATAACTGTTGTTCCTTCGGCCTGCGTTGCGAGCAATGCGATAACAGGCAGCTCATCGATGAGCCTTGGTATTAAGTCCCCACTGATTTCAGTACCATGCAAACCTTCGTAGGATACTTTTACAGTACCATACGGTTCGCCAGCCCCGTTAACTTCTTCAAGGATTTCAACACAAGCACCCATATTCGTAAGCACGTCCAATATCCCCGTCCTTGTCGGATTAAGCCCGACATTCGTAAACGTAACGGAACTTCCCTTAATCATTGCAGCTGCAACCATGAAAAATGCCGCTGATGAAATATCACCTGGAACTAACACATCTTTGCCCCGGAGCACATTCCCGCCCTTGACACTAACTTTAGTTCCGTCCACCTGAACCTCTGCTCCAAATTGCTGCAGCATACGTTCAGTATGGTCGCGCGAAACTGTCTCCTCACTAATAACAGTTGTCCCTTCCGCATTCAAACCAGCAAACAGAATAGCCGATTTAACTTGGGCACTGGCAACAGGCATGTCGTATTCAATTGCAGAGAGCGGTCCACCCGTAATTGTGAGTGGCAGGAGATTGCCATCTGGTTCTCCTACTACAGAAGCTCCCATGGACGACAAGGGTAGTGTAACTCTATTCATTGGACGCTTTGACAGTGATTCATCGCCTGTCAGAACAGACTTGATAGTTGAGCCCGCAAGTATTCCAAGAATTAGACGTGCTGTTGTCCCAGAATTACCTGCATAAAGTTCCTCAGACGGCGTTTGCCACCCTTGCATTCCAGGGCTATCTACCGTGACGTTAGTACCATCCCTTTCAATTGATACGCCGAGTTGTCGAAAAATATCAATTGTTCGTAGGCAATCTTCTCCGTCCAGGAATCCGGTAATTTTTGTTTTACCTTCAGCGATGGAACCGAGCATCACGGCCCGGTGCGATATCGATTTATCACCTGGAACTACCACATTACCCTTCAATTCTGGTTTATTGAACGCAACTAGTTTCGTCTCCACCAAGAAAAGCCCCCCATTCAAACTATGTACATGCTAAAATTCATTGTTTTGGAAAGAGCGGATTTTGCTCGTTCCCGGTCATCAGTAGTTTGGAAGCTGATAACAAGTATTCCAAAGACATCCGTCCGCGTCTCAACGATTCGGATATTTGTTAAACTGATCCGTTCATCCGCAAGTATTTTTGTGATTTCCGAAATGATACCAGGGTGATCAGGAATATCAATATGCAAATCGAATGTCATATAGAATGCACCCTGAGACGTAATCGGTAAGTCGTCTCGGAACTGTTTCGCCCCTGCAAAATAATTATATATTTCGTCGGGGTCATTCGATTTTAGCATATTTCGAACATTTTCCATCTCTTCAAGCCATCCGTCCAGTTGCTTTAACAACTCTTCCCTGTTCTGCGTCGTAATATCACGCCACATGATGGGATCTGCAGATGCAATTCGAGTCAAGTCACGAAACCCGCCCGCCGCAAGTTTTTTAACAAACGGTTGCTCTTCTTGTTGTGCTGATAGCCTTCCAACGAGCGAAGAAGCGACGAGATGTGGAAAATGGCTAACGATTGCCGTCATCCGATCATGTTCTTCAGAATCGAGCACGACAATTTTCCCTTTCGTTGGACCAAGTAGAACGCGGAGCTGTTCGACCTTTGCACTGTCTGTTTGTGAATCTGGTGTCAATATGTAATACGCATTTTCAAATAGATGCTCTTTAGCCGCAGTTACTCCACTTTTATGAGAACCCGCCATTGGATGGCCACCGATAAATGTAATTCCACGTTCAAGCAATTGTTTTGCAGCATCCATTATTGGACCTTTTGTACTGCCCGTATCCGTCATAATAACGTCAGTTCTCAATTTCCAGTTGACCGCTTGATGCATCATTGCAACCGTCGTATTGACCGGCGTTGCAAAGATGATGACATCCGCATGTTCACATGCATTCTCAATAGATGTGGCAATTGTATCAATGATCCCCCTACGGAAGGCTTGTTCCAACGTACTGAAGGATCGGTCGTACCCCGTTACTTGCAGACCGGGGTTACGTTTCAAAGCAAGCCCGAGCGAACCACCAATCAGGCCAAGTCCAATTATCGCGATATTCGGTTTCATACGGCTGAACCCTCGGATTGCAACAACGTATCAAATGCTTTGAGGAAGTTACTAGTCTGTTCTTCCGACCCAATTGTCACCCTTATATAACCGGGGGTTCCAAGTGCATTTCCGCTTCTAATGATGAATCCCTGCTGCAACAGTTTTTCTGAAGCATCATCTGCATCACCTGGCACTGCAATTAAAACGAAATTTGTTTCGGAATCGAATAAATGCAGTTTATTGTCCGAAGCATACTGTGTAAACCGTAGCCTTTGTTCATGATTCAGGTTACGACAATGTTCGATGAATGCTTCATCTTCGAGCGCTTTTTCCGCAACTGCTAGACCAAGCGAGTTATTGTTGAACGGGCTCCGCACTTTATTGAGATTAGAAATGACCTCCGGGTCACCAATTGCATAGCCTACTCTGAATGCTGCCAATCCGTATGCTTTGGAAAACGTCCGTAAAATAATGACATTCGGGAATTTTTCCAGCCATGAAATCGAGTCGATATGCTCAGAGCCAGTAATGTATTCGAAATACGCTTCGTCAAGAACAACTAGGATATTTTCTGAAACTTGTTCAAGGAATCCTTTTAACGTGTCGCTAGGAATCAAGTTACCAGTCGGATTGTTCGGATTGCATAGCCAAGCAACCGCAGTCTCACCATCGATAGCTCCCAAGAACCCCTCCAAATCATGATAGCCATCCTTCAGCGGTACTTCCCGGATTTCGGCACCTTCTATTCTTGCATTATGAGCATATTGAGGGAATGTCGGTGTCGCAATAACGGTATTTACTCCTTTGCCAAGGAGCGCTCTTGAAATAATCATAATGATTTCATCTGAGCCATTTCCGAATAACAAAGAGGTTTCGTCAACTCCGTGTTTCTCCGCAAGTTTCTTCCGTAATCCCCCTGCATAGCCGTCTGGATACAATTCATGCTGGATTGCGGCTGATGTCAAATAGTCTCTGACGGATGGTGCACAGCCATACGGGTTTTCATTTGAAGCAAGTTTTACAACATCATCCAGACCGTATATTCGTTTTGCTTCATCAATCGATCTACCTGGTTTATAAGGTTGCATACTATCAAGCGCTTTTTTCCAGTTCATAAAATTCCCTCCGGTCAATAGATATGGGTTATTTTTGTAAATCCGGTCGTAACTTAACTGCATTTTTTTGATAAATATGTTTTACATAACGTTGCGGAATATCAGTATTCACATGCATAAGCGCTCTGATGCATAATGGCATTGCTCCCGGGACGTCCATCTCATGCGTACACATAACCGGGACGTATATCCATCCATCAATCGATCGAACTGCTTTTGCAGGAAAGGTCGATTTGATGTCCGTCGTAGTAGAGATAAGAACCGAAATGATATCCCCAGGTAAAACACTGTTCTCTTTCGCCATTTCTTCGACTAACGCTTGCGTCGCTTCAAGAACAGCTTGTTCTTCGTCGTTCTCGACTGTCGTTGCTCCCCTTAATCCTCTTACCATCATTTCTTCACATCCCCTTTCGTTCTTTGTCTCAATTGATGGAATGCTTGTTCACATTGCGCTTTTGACAGTTCTTTTACATAGGGTTTTCCTATCCCATCAAGCAAAACAAAATTAAGCTTTCCGAAAGAGACTTTTTTATCTTTTTCCATATAATTCATAAATACATCGAATCCATGTTCATGAACCGGTTGGAATGTATAGCCATGCGTATTTGCAAATTGGATGAATCGAATTGTCAACGCTTCATCAACCGCGCCAGTGTCTTCACTTAAAATAAGACTATATACCATGCCAATCATAACCGACTCTCCATGGCTTAAACCACCGAAACCACATACACCTTCTACAGCATGGCCGAATGTATGACCGAAGTTTAGATACTTTCGAGTCGAATGCTCAAATTCGTCTTCTGAGACAATTTTCGCTTTAACTTCGATTCCCCGTAACAATTCGCGTGATAACCATTCAATGCTTGGTTGAGAAAAGGAAGGGGTAGACAATAGCTCAAGCGTCCATTCCTCATTTGAAATAAGCGCGTGTTTCAACAATTCTGCCATACCCGATCTGATTTCTCGAGGCGGAAGCGATTCGAAGAGCCTTGTGTTGAATAGAACTCCGACTGGCTGATGAAAAGAGCCTACCATATTTTTCCCTTCCGGCATATTGATTGCCGTTTTGCCCCCCACTGCACTGTCATGAGCCAAGATTGTTGTAGGACATTGCAAGTACCTAATCCCCCTCATGAATGTCGCAGCGACGAACCCAGTGAGATCACCGCATGCGCCTCCACCAAATGCGATAAGGAGAGAATCCCTGGTGAATTTTTCATTTAACAAAAAAGATAGGCAATCGACATACACAGCGGATGTTTTACAGCTTTCTCCAGCTGGGACTGTTTTTACACTAATTTCACAGTTTACAGACTGCAACGACTTTTGTAGCAGCGGCAAGTAGATAGCTGCTACCCGCTCATCCGCAATGATGGCAATTCGGTCGACTGTACCTAGAAGTTCAGCATATTCTGTGGTGAATAGCTCGTACGTATCTTGACCTATATGGACGTTATATTGATGATCCCGGACAGCAACTGTAAGTTTCCCCATATTAAAACTCCTTTACATACCGTCTATATTCTTCAATATCCTTTTTTAGACCGTCCATCGTGTCCGAACGGAATTCTTCCATAATGGCTTTTGCCATTTCAGTTGCAATGACATGTTCTGCTACAACAGAAGCTGCGGGTACCGCACAAGGGTCCGAACGTTCGATTGTTGCAACAAACGGTTCTTTCGTATCAATATCGACACTTTCAAGCGGCTTGTACAAGGTAGGGATAGGTTTCATAACGCCCCTGACTACAATCGGCATACCTGTCGTCATTCCGCCTTCAAGGCCACCCAATCGATTTGATTTACGGAAATAGCCTTGTTCTTCACTCCACACAATTTCATCATGCACTTTACTGCCTGGCATTTTTGCCATTTCAAATCCGAGTCCAATCTCAACGCCTTTAAACGCATTGATGCTCATCATCGCTCCCGCAAGCTTACCGTCCATCTTCCGATCGAATTGAACATAGCTCCCGATTCCAGGTGGACATCCTTCAATAACCACTTCTACGACGCCTCCAACCGTATCTCCACGGCCTTTCGCATCATCAATGGCTTGTACCATCAGTTTCGAAGCCTCAGGGTCTGCACAGTAGACAGGGTCATTCTCGATGATATTACGGAGCTCTTCCGTCCCTTTTCCTGCATATGTATCTGGATTTGTTGTGAATCCCCCAATTTCTGTTACATGTGCGACAGTTTCGATACCCAGTTCGCGTAGGAACTGTTTTGCAACCGCACCGATTGCCACACGCATCGTCGTCTCACGCGCGGACGATCGTTCTAGAACGTTGCGCAAATCTCGATGACCGTATTTCATGCCGCCCACAAGATCTGCATGACCTGGTCTTGGACGCGTTATTTGTCGTTTCACATCTTCTGGCTTAACATCATCAGCGAGTGGTTCTACCCCCATAATCGATGTCCAATGTTTCCAATCATCATTAACAACAGTCAACGTCACCGGTGACCCAAGTGTTTTACCATGGCGGACACCTGATGAAATGACAACCTGATCTTTTTCTATTTGCATACGTCTTCCGCGACCATGTCCACCTTGACGCCTTGAAAGTTCCCCATTAATCATTTCAGCAGTCAATTCCATTTGAGCAGGTAGCCCTTCAATGATTGCTGTTAGTTGCGGACCGTGTGATTCACCGGCAGTGAAATATCTCATTCCATTTCCTCCTCCGACGAATGGATTAACATTCGTTTTATAGCACTCTACCAAAGTAAGATGCTTTTGACTATATGTTTATATTAAAAATATCCGGAAAGTTATCCGGATATTTTAAATTTTCCTATAAAAAAATGTGTCTTCTGATTCTAATCCGTATTTTGAAGGATTGAAAATCTGTTCTGTACTTCCCACAAAAAGAATCCCACCCTGTTTAAGCGATTTGGAGAAGTTCGTGTAAATCTGATCTTTCGCTTCTTCTGTGAAGTAAATCATTACATTGCGGCAGACAATTAAATCGAACCCTGTATCGTATCGGTCTTCTAACAAATTTTGTTGCTTAAATGTCACAGTCCGTTTGATGTCATCCTTCACCTGATAAAAATGACCTTCATTGACAAAATGCTGTTTCACGATTGAGGTAGGCACTTCCTTCAAAGCTCTTTCAGGGTATAAACCGACTTTCGCTCGTTCAATGACGCCTAAATCCAGATCTGTCGCCAAGATTGATATATCACGCAGTGGCACATGTGATAATAAAACGAGTGCTATCGAATATGGTTCTTCACCCGTGGAACAGGCAGCACTCCAAATCTTCGGTTTTTTACTTTGAGCAAGGAGCTTGGGGAATATCTTCTTTTCCAGCACGTCCCAGCGCTGGGCATTGCGGTAGAATTCAGAAACGTTGATGGTCATCCGATCAAGGAATTCCTCAAGTAGCTCTTTATCATTATGTATAGCTTCATAATACTCTATAAAATTTCGGTACCCTCTTTTCTCATATAGAGAAGTGAGTCTTCTTTTCATCTGTGCTTCTTTATAAAGTGACAGATCGATACCCGTCTTTTTCTTGACGTTTCCAATAAATACAGCATAATCCGGCAACCTGCGTCCCCCCGTTCATATATTCTTACTATTATAACGGATTGGAACCCATTTCGAAAGAACAAAAACAGCCTAGCGAAATTCGCAGGGCTGTTTAAGGTAATTAATTGATCCAGTTGTTCATTGATTTGTCATAAGTAACAAGTTCTTCTTCCTTGAAGAAAAGACCGATTTCACGAACAGCTGATTCTGGAGCATCTGAACCGTGAATGATGTTTTTGCCAACAGTAACAGCGAAGTCACCGCGGATTGTTCCAGGTGCAGATTCTTTCGGGTTCGTTGCGCCTGTCATTAGACGGCCAACTGAGATAACGTTTTCGCCTTCCCAAACCATTGCGAATACAGGACCTGATGTGATGAAATCAACAAGCTCGCCGAAAAAAGGACGCTCTTTATGTTCGCCGTAGTGTTGCTCAGCAAGTTCTTGTGAAATTGTCATAAGCTTAGCGCCTACAAGTTGGAAACCTTTACTTTCGAAACGACCCACGATTTCACCGATTAGATTACGTTGTACGCCGTCTGGTTTAACCATTAAAAATGTTCTTTCCATATTTAACACTCCTTCTTATATATGTATCAGGATTTCTCCTTTTCGATCGTACCACCCGATGCCTGATTTTTCAACTGTTAATGCACTAATACTTACGTCTGCCAATGAAAGCAGATATTTGCATGAATGCCTTTTTAGCATTTGCATCACCATCAGGCAACTCATTTATTTCATCCATTGCTTTTTGCAAATACAAATCGCTCACAGCTTGCGCCATCTGAATGGCCTCTGTACCGCGAATATAAGTCAACATTTCTTCACGATCAGATTCCGTTAAAGTCCCGTCAAACGACCGCTTCATATAAGGTTGGAAATTCACATCGTCTTTTATGTATAGGATGGGCAAAGTCAGATGACCATTCAACAGATCACTGCCTGCCGGTTTTCCAAGCTCTTCATCCGTTGATGTAATGTCAAGAATATCATCGACAATTTGAAAAGCCATGCCTGCAAAATAACCGAAGCGACGCAATTTCCTTACATTCGCAGGGTCCGCTCCTGAAACAAGCGCACCAAGTTCACAACTGGATGACAGGAGAAGTGCGGTCTTTCGTTTAATGCGGCGCAAATAATCCCGAATCGTCTGATTGGTTTTTCGCTGATGGTCAATCTGGATGACTTCACCTTTACAAATTTCAAGCATAGTCTCTGCAAGTAGCTGATGAATAGCAGGAATTTCAATCTCACCTATCGATGTAAGTGCACGTGAAAAGATGAAGTCCCCCGTATACATCGCAATTCTGTTATCCCAACGCGCCCTTACTGTTTCGAGGCCACGACGCATATCTGAATCATCGATAACATCATCATGGACAAGAGACGCCATATGGACAAGCTCAAGTGAGACAGCTACCTTTGCCACATCCTCCAACGAATAGTTGCCAAACTTGGATGACAGGATAACAAAAATAGGTCGAATCCTTTTTCCACCCGCACGAAGCAGGTGAAGTGATGCTTGCCGAATGATAGGGGAAGATGAATTGAGGGATCGTTCAAGTTCCTTTTCTATATAAGCGAGATCCTTTCGAAAATCACCATAAAGTGACAATAACTTCAATTTCTCCAAAACGATTACCTTCCCCTGCTGTCTTTATTGTTTATATCCAACGTGACCAGCCGCGGCGCCGCCACTGTATGACTTAAAGGACACTTCAGTGAAGCCCGCTTCCGTAAATAGCTGGGCAAGTTGTTTCATCCCTGGAAAATCATTTGCCGATTCTTGAAGCCATGAATATTCTTTGTAACTTTTCGCAAAAACTTTCCCGAGAACGGGCATGATGAAATTGAAATAAAATCGGAATAATTGCCTGTAGCCTGGAAGTTCAGATTGAGAAGTTTCTAGACATGCAATCATTCCACCAGGCTTTAAGACACGATTCATTTCTTTTAATACTGTTAAATAATCCGGTACGTTACGCAATCCAAAACCAATTGTAACAAAATCGAACGAGTCGTCAGGGAACGGCAATTCCATCGCATTCCCTTGTACAAGCGTAATAGTTGGATATGCTGCAACTTTCGGCCGGCCGGCTTCTAACATGCCTTCACTGAAATCGAGTCCTGTCACATGCCCAGAGGCACCTGTCGCCTCTGCAATAGCGATCGTCCAATCAGCAGTTCCACAACACACGTCCAATGCACGAGCACCTTCGTGGACGTTCATGCGTGACATGATGTCATCGCGCCATTTCTTATGTTGGTTGAAACTGATCACGGAATTCATCTTATCGTAATCGACGGATATTTTTTCAAAAACGGTGTGGACTTTCTGTTCTTTTGATATCGACAAGAGTTATACCTCTTTTCTTCAATTCAGTTTACCAATTAGCGGTGTCACTAGGTTACGGATTTTTCGCTGTAAAAAAGGCTGAAGATAATCTGCTGCATCAAGTGCTTTTTGCATTTCAGCATGAAGCTGAAAAACCGCATGATCCGCATCAGCAGCATTCATTGTGCGGCGTGAACGCTTATCCGAAATAGAATTGCATTCAGCATTCCCTTCTTCAAACCATAAAAGCGACAATGCTGCACTGGCTAGCGGGACATATTGTGCAAATCCGAATGTATATAAAAAATCAGTTATACACCCTGCTTCGATGATTCTAACTGTTTCAATCAACTTTTCAGGTCCATCTGGTAATTGGTCGTGAAAAATCGTCTTTGTCTCGTTAATTTGTCCGATTGTTTCAGACAAGGAACGGATGAAACCAAATTCAGGCAGAGAGGCGAGTAGCCGATAATGGATTCCGCTGAAATAATCCCCCGACAAAACAGTAAGTTGCTGTTGCTTTGATGTAGCGTCAGATACATTAATCGAATCATGCGCATCAAAAGCAGCGTGAACAGCACCAACTGCGATTGACGCTGTATGTAAACGATTGTTCCACCTTTCCCCGTTCAACATTGGCAACAGGAGAATAAAGGCTTTTACAGCATCGATTGTTATTTGACCAACATCTCTATCCACAATCGGCTCGCGAATTGCATTCTCTACTTCACCTATATAATTTTCGATATGCAGTTTAATTTTTTGGGTTTCCATCGTCGAATCTCCATTCAAAGACGTCTACGGAAAAGTGTGTCAATTACGAATTAGTCTTTCCCTTCGCTTGACAAGACACCGTATGCGGTATGAACGTCAGCTTTGCCACGTATTTTCATTGCTGACGTATGATCAGTAAATTGTGCGATCATCACTTCACCACGGTCTAATTTTTCCGTATGATGAAACTTCGTATCGTTTCCTCGTGTCAGACCGATTACGTTCACGCCGTCTTCTTTCGCTTTTATAACGATATAGTCGGTTTGTGTCATTTTCACCTCTCCTGTCTATTCTTTTATGGTCTTATCATATCATAGAAAAGGCGTTACTCGCAAAGGCTTCAAGACATCTTAATAAGTGATAGGATCTCAGCCCGTTTCACATCGTCCTGTTCGTAAATACCACGCGCAACTGTAGTCACTGTCTTCGCGCCTGGTTTCTTGATGCCTCGCATCGTCATACACAGGTGCTCCGCCTCGATTACTACGTAGACACCGATTGGATTTAGCATTTCCATCATCGCTTCCGCAATTGTGGATGTGATACGTTCTTGAAGTTGTGGCCTTTTGGCAGTCGTTTCGACGGCTCTCGCTAATTTACTCAGGCCGGCAACAACTCCATCACGCGGTATGTATGCAATATGCGCATTCCCAAAAAACGGCACAAGGTGATGTTCACACATCGAGTAGAAAGGTATATCTTTTACAAGTACGACTTCATCGTGATTTTCATGGAACACTGTTTTGAAATAATCCTTAGGGTCTTTATTCAAACCTTCAAATACCTCAGCGTACATCTTTGCGACACGCTTTGGAGTATCTATCAGTCCTTCACGCTCGGGATCTTCACCGACTGCTTCCAGGATCATTGAAACTGCTTTCTCTATTTTCTCGTAATCGACAACATTCATCATTCGAAACCTCCCAATCGGAAATAAAGCCATTCCAACAAAAATAGTAGCATACTCGCCCATTTCCGTACAGTTCGTTCACTCTACATTGGACAATAAGATAAAAATGGAAAGAAGTCCGCCCCAAGTATCTAATGAATTAGATACGACGGACGGACTTCTATGTAAACTTGAGAATTATTTCACTGCGTCTTTAAGCGCTTTACCTGCTTTGAAAGCTGGTACCTTGCTTGCAGCGATATCGATCTCTTCCCCAGATTGCGGGTTACGTCCTTTACGAGCTGCACGCTCACGTACTTCGAAGTTACCGAAACCGATCAATTGTACTTTCTCACCACTTGCAAGAGTAGATTGGATCGTATCGAATACAGCTTCGACAGCTTTTGTAGCATCTTTCTTAGTTAGTTCTGCTGCTTCAGCTACAGAGGTAATCAATTCTGTTTTATTCACACCATTCACCTCCTCTCAAAGGGCATTAGCTAGCTTCTAATACTGTAAAAAGAGTATCACAAGAAAATCCCTGACGCAACAATATTATCGCGTAATCGCTAATATCATGCACTTTTAGCTAAAAAAACGGAAAAAGATCCGCTTTTGACGGATCTTTTTCCTTTAGACGATAAATGTAATCATGCCTTTATTTCCATCATTCACCATCTGTTCAATCGTCTCCCGTAGACGTTTTCTTGCTTTCATCGGAACAGAAGCTGTTTTGAAGCGAATGCTTTCTTTCATGACTTCATGGAGCGGTGTTCCGAATAGCTGTGTTTCCCATAATGCCTCTCTATCATGCAAATAAGCATTCTTTAATTCTTTTAATAAATGATGGCTATGAAATTCGGAACCGATTAATGGAGAAAATTCGGCTTCCATATCAACCCGAATAATGTGAAGCGACGGTGCTGTTGCTTTCATGCGAACGCCGAAAAAGTTGTTCTGTTTGATAAGTTCCGGTGCAGAAGGATTAAAATCCTCAATTGTCGGAAGAGCAACACCGTAGCCTTGCTTTCTAGCTGTATCGATTGCTTCCGAGTACATATCATACGACTTTTTCGCTTTGGCCGCTTCCTGAACAAACAACAACCAGTCTTTTTTCGAGCCGATTTCCTGTCCCATAATTCCTTCACAAATTTCACGGAAAGCCTGTTCATCCATAGTAATTTTCACGATTGCTTTCCCTTTACCAGCATCTACTTCAATGACTTCTGCATGCCTAACATATTTTTCATCTTTTAAACTTTCTGCCAACTCCTGTATTTTACGGATTTTTGATACACCCAAAAATCCCTCATTAATCACTCTGTCGATGTTGGCATTCAGTTCATGTTCACTTCCGAGCACTTCCATCCAATCTGGTTTTTGGACTTCAATATCAGAAATCGGGAATTCGTACAATGCTTCTTTTAAAATAAGTTGAATTTCCTGTGCGTTTAACTGATCAGCACTTATCGCAATGACAGGAACCCCATATTTTTCATGTAGTTCCTGTTTTAATGCGATTGTTCTGTCATTGGCCGGCATTTTAGAATTCAGAACAATAACAAAAGGCTTACCAATATCTTTCAACTTATTAACGATTTCCTCTTCAGCAACTTGTGCTGCTGCCCGCGGAATATTGTTTACTGTTCCATCCGTTGTAACAAGAATACCAATCGTAGAATGATCACGAATCACCTTATCCGTACCAATACGCGCCGCTTCTTCAAATGGTATTGGTTCGTTGTGCCATGGCGTGTGAACCAATTTCGGGCCATTCTCATCTTCATAGCCTTTTACGCCGTCTATCACATAGCCAACGCAATCTGCAAGCCTGATTTGAAACTTCAGCTCACCATCCCCTACAGATACCGAAGTCCCTTGGGCGGGCACAAATTTCGGTTCTGATGTCATAATAACTGAGCCTGGTGAACTCTGAGGAAGCTCATCCTGCGCACGAATTCGATCCGATGCTTCCGTCATATTTGGAATAACGACTTCTTCCATAACTCTTTTCACGAACGTAGATTTCCCTACACGAACAGGTCCGACGACACCGATATAAATATCACCGTCTGTGCGTCTAGCCAGATTTTCATATAATTCCTCTTTCATTCTATCGTCCTCCTTTAGATGCGCATATTAGTTTATGTAAAAAAAAAACGTTTCATGCACGTGGCATGAAACGTTTTTCATTTTGATTTATTCATGAATATTGGTTCGTTGTCTGCATTCACTGTATAAGGTAATGAATAAGCCGGTAAAACAGGATAGTTATCCGTTAAAAGGTGACGAATATCCTCCCCTGGTTTAACAGTCTGGGTCTTTTCTTGCAACATTCGGTTTAAATCAATCGAATAATCGATGTAAAAAACACCATCCCCACCGATAACAATCGGTAAGATTGCATCTGAATAGGGGCTAGGAACCGTCAGCGGCTCTTTAAAGCCCATTGCTTCGAAATCGACTGTATAGACATGGTCACCCACGGACTCCTTGAATGGAGCTCGACCATTGACGTTTTTCCTTAGGTTTAAATCGCGAATATGTTCCGCTGAGCGCAAATCAACAAGCTTTACCGTTGGAGTCGTTTCAACGTCTATCAACACATATTGATAGATCCCACCAGTTTCATACGCATTTGAAGGCATTTTTTCCGTGTAAGCTGGTACAACTTTGGAGAACTCAATGGGATATTTGATGTAAATATCTGTTTCAAGATCACGTGTTTTGATTGGCAATAATCCTCCCGAATTTTTCTGATAAGCATCAACCGCTTTTTGCATTGATTCCAGCTGATCAGCATACGGGATTTCCTGTCCAGTTGTTTTTTCGGACGGGTACATACATCCAGATAGAACAAAAACCAAGGAAGATATGAAGAGTAACCCGATTTTTTTTACTGACATAGTCATCATGCCCCTCCTGTCGGCCCATTAAATACGAGATAAATCATCGCAAAAAATGAGAAGATTAATAAAGAATAGGCTATTATAGCAAATAGTAATTTCAAAACTTTATTTTGAAGCTTATGCCGACTCACATAAATAAGACCCATGGAAATAACCATGAATCCCATCGCATAGAACGACAGCCACATTTTATCCATCGAGGACAAAGGAAGTCCTCCTTTCGTATAATCAGTATTTAAAAAGGCAGAAGAAAAGGACCAGTGAGCATAGCCCCAAGTCCCTCGCTTGCACGTAATGTGCTGGCTTTTATACGTGTGGAGCGGAGGGGGAGGCTAGCAACGTAAACTGACGTTTTTCACAAGTCTTTTTGAATTACAGAGTCAACGGTTGCCGAAGAGATCTTCAACTTCCTGCTTCTTCATACGGTTCATAAGTTGGTCCACAGCTTGTTTCGGCGGTATTCCTTCAAATAGTATGGAGTACAGTGCCTCTGTGAGCGGCATAGAGACTCCGTGCTGGGCTGCAAGCTGATGTGCCGCTTTAGCCGTCCGTACACCTTCGATGACCATACCCATGCCTGATACGACCTCGTCTAGACTATTCCCTTTTCCGAGCATATTGCCCGCTTTCCAATTGCGTGAATGAACACTCGTACATGTAACAATCAAATCGCCTAGACCTGTCAGACCTGAAAATGTAAGTGGATTCGCACCCATTTTCACGCCAAGTCTTGAAATCTCCGCTAATCCGCGCGTAATAAGCGCAGCTTTGGCATTATCACCATAACCAAGTCCATCAGAAATACCGGCTGCCAATGCAATTACATTTTTAAGCGCAGCTCCGATTTCCACACCAACTATATCCGGATTTGTATAGACACGGAAATAATGGTTCATAAATAGGTCCTGAATCTTTTCTGCCGCTTCCAAATCGAATGATGCAGCCGTTACTGTCGTCGGATGACGCAGAACAACTTCTTCAGCATGACTTGGACCCGAGAGAACAACAATAGCCTTTGTTTTCGAGGAATCTAGCTCTTCTGAAATCATTTCTGAGATTCGTTTTAACGAATCTGGTTCAATACCTTTTGAAACATGGACAATTAATTTAGGGCTAATCGCCATTGCATTCAGTTCAGAACAGACATCACGAATCGCCTTGGTCGGAACAGCGATGATGACAGTATCACTATGCATCGCCGCCGCTTCCAAATCTGATGTTGCTTTCAAATTAATAGGTAAAGAAATACTTGGTAAATATGACTTATTTGTATGATTTTCGTTAATTTCAGCGGACTGGTCAGAACGCCTCGCCCAAAGTAAGCAATCATGACCATTTTCAGCAAGAACAAAAGCAATCGCCGTTCCCCAGCTTCCGGCTCCGATAACAGTTACTTTTTCCATTTCATACAGACATCCTTTCTCCCGTAACGTCGATCAGCTTCTTGCTCGAGTAATAATCCTGATCGGAGTTCCTTCGAAGCCAAATGACTCCCGAAGACGGTTTTGTAAAAAGCGTTCATAAGAGAAGTGCATGATTTCTACATCGTTCACAAAGACGACGAAAGTTGGCGGTTTAACAGCTACTTGCGTAGCATAATAAATACGCAATCTGCGTCCTTTATTATTAGGTGCAGGGTTTCTTGCAACAGCGTCTTCAATCACTTCGTTCAAGACACTTGACTGAATACGTAGTGCATGGTTCTCATTAATTAATTTAACTTTTTCAAACAACGTATTAACACGCTGTTTTGTTTTTGCTGAAACAAAAGCAATCGGTGCATAATCGAGGAATAGGAAATTATCACGGATATCCGCAATAAACTTGTTCATCGTCTTATCATCTTTTTCGACAGCATCCCACTTATTAACAACAAACATGACGCCTTTTCCAGCATCTTCTGCGTAGCCGGCGATGCGCTTGTCCATCTCACGTATGCCTTCTTCACCATTGATAACGATAAGAACGACATCAGAGCGATCAATCGCTTTTAGTGCACGAAGAACAGCATATTTCTCTACATTTTCATACACTTTCCCTTTTTTACGCATACCAGCAGTATCAATAATTTTATACTTCTGTCCATCATATTCATAAGCCGTATCGATAGCATCTATTGTTGTTCCAGGTATGTCACTAACTATGACCCGTTCCTCACCTAAAAATGCATTGACAAGTGATGATTTACCAACGTTAGGTCTCCCAATTAACGAAAACCGGATGACATCATCTTCAATTTCTTCAGCACCTGGTTCTGGGAAATCATTCGCTACTGCATCAAGCAAATCCCCTAAACCCAGTCCATGCGCACCAGAAATCGGATACGGTTCTCCGAATCCAAGGGAATAGAAATCATAAATCATGTCCCGCATGTCTGGATTATCAACTTTGTTTACAGCAAGTACAATAGGTTTTTTCGTTTTGTACAAGATCTTGGCAACTTGCTCATCAGCATCTGTTACCCCTTCACGACCATTCACAAGGAAAATGATAACGTCCGCTTCGTCTATTGCAATTTCCGCTTGTAATCGGATTTGCTCAAGAAAAGGCTCATCTCCAATATCGATTCCTCCTGTGTCAATAAGGTTGAACTCATGTGCGAGCCAATCTGCGGAGCTGTAAATACGGTCACGTGTAACACCCGCAACGTCTTCTACGATTGAAATTCGTTCACCAACGATTCGGTTAAATATTGTCGATTTCCCGACGTTCGGCCTACCGACGATCGCTACTGTTGGTTTATTCATAATCTAACATCCTTCCAGCTTATCTTCTGCATATTATACACAATAATCATTAACACGTCTAAACAGGCACATTTATAACTGTAAACACTGTCTTTGTCACACTACGACAGTATATCATTTTTACGTGAATTTAACTTACGCAAGGCTAAACTATTTGTATGTGGGGCTTTTTGAGAACTTTGAAAATGAAGTAAGTCCTACAATTCGTATTGATAATCGAAAGAGCGACTATCCCATTTCTGAGAAGTCGCTCTTTCTTATTATTACCAATTAATTTTCCGCATATCCACTTTCACTGCTACTGATTTTCGCACAGCGTAAATGAAACCTGCCGCGCTATACTTTGCGAATTTTAAATTTATTTCTTCTATTAATAGCGCAACACTTCATACTACAATCTGTAAACGTCTAACTGTTAGATCACGGATCTTTCTTTTATAATGATGGGAACAAGCGCCAACACGTTGTCGTTTGTAAACGTACGATTCGACTTACGCAGAAAACAGTATGCTCTGAACGATACCTCACCGACATCCAGCACCCTTATTCGCCTCTTACTAATTTGACCGTCATTTGCCTGGTACATCATATCTAATGACTCATTATACTTCATCGACTTGACCAATTGATTACGCACACTCATTCCCTCCCTTTCCACCAACATATGGAGCGAACGTTCTTATTATGACAAATAAGAAAAGCACAAGCGCTTGGTAGACCGGAAAAGCACTAGAGAGCCTTAAGATAAAGGAAGGCTAGGTGCTGGAATCTAGACACCGCTCCGCTGAAATCTTATACGTTCTTTTCTTTTGAAAATGACGACTGTCCTTGATGGATTTACCGCCTTTTGATCTTCCCTACCTTAATTACCTCATCTGCGCTGGTCAATAAAGACTTTTAGTGCGAGTGCATCATCTAGTGACAACTTACCTGCCCTAAAGTCCGTTAACCATTTGTCGGAAATTAAACCTTCTTTTACGGCATCCGACAAGTATTGTTCATAAGCAACTTTTAACGTTGCTGAGCTTGGATTAAACATGCGTGCATCCTCCTTTGGTAGCGTTGGGATATTCAATTCTGCCAGACGTTTAACTATGGCATTGCGAACGGTCGTCATACGCCCCTCATCTATGATACGGTGCGGACATTCTTTACCACTCCAATCCCGATGCCATTTAACACGATCTATACCCCAGCTGTATTGCTTAAGTATGCGTGCTATATAGTCGACGGCATTCGCTTCCGCATTAACATACTTTGGACCGCCTGATTGTGAGTAACAGATTTCAATCCCTATGGATTTCCGATTACCTGCCCCTTGACCATCCCCAGCGTGCCAACCGTTGCGTGTAAACGGGATAGCTTGCACTGCATGTTTATCATCGATTGCCACATGATACGACGTCGCAGTTGTGTTCCGCGTCATGAAAGCAATCTCGTTGATTGCCGTCGCATCATTGGCTGTATTGTGGATGGTGATGTATTCCGGCGTCATCGGATATGTTGCTTTCAGTGGATAAAGAGACGTCGGAATGTAGTTGTTGATTATTGTATATGGCATATTATTCACCTTCTTTTTTTACTAAAGCCCTGTCGGCGGAATAAAGGCCTCTTACTAATCCCCCACTTATCACGCCGACAAGAAAATACCTTGCTTACTATTATATGCAACTATTTAGACAACCCCTATGACAATTCCTACGTTATTAATTATCCCGGGATCGGGAATAGTATCATTTCCTATGCAACAAAAAAGATGATGATGCCCCTTATGGGCATCATCATCTTTTCAAATTCTCGTTCATTAAGTTCACAAATTAGTCACATCAAGTAAATTAAACAACATTTCTTAGTCAATCTTTAGTTGAAAAGTTCTTCAGCTGATCTCCGATGACATCACTCAATGAAAAACCTGATGCTTCTTCTGGCATCTCATAATTTCCATAAGAGTTATTGTCTTCTTTTTCAATAAGATCCTTAATGCTTAAAGATAGACGTTTATCGTCCGTATTGACTTCTAGTACTTTGACATTGATTTTTTGACCTTCTTTCAACACTTCATGCGGAGTACCGATGTGTTGGTGGGAAATACGCGAAATATGGACAAGGCCCTCGACGCCAGGGAACACTTCTACAAATGCACCATATGAGACGAGACGTTTCACAGTCCCCTCAAACTTAGATCCTTTAGGAGCCTTCTCTTCAATTCCTTCCCACGGACCAGCCAATGTATCCTTGATGGATAGTGAAATTCGTTCTGAATCACGGTCGATTGAAAGGATTTTCACATTCACTTTGTCGCCCTCTTTTAGAACGTCTGAAACTTTCTCGATATGATCATGAGAAAGTTGAGATATATGAACAAGTCCATCAATGCCACCGATATCAATAAAAGCACCGAATGTTGCAAGACGTTGAACAGTCCCCTCCAGTACTTCACCTTCTTTGAGATTATCCAAAACTTCACCTTTTTGTGATGCTTTTTCTTCTTGGATAACTGCACGATGAGAAAGGATTAAACGATTTTTTTCCTTATCCATTTCAACAATTTTAAATGTCATCATACGACCTTTATACTCTTCAAAAGTCTCGACGAAATAATCTTCGACAAGTGATGCCGGAATGAAACCACGTACACCAAGGTCAACAACTAGTCCGCCTTTAACAACGTCTTTTACTTCCGTTTCGATTGTTTCTTTATTATTGAATTTCTCTTCAAGAGAACCCCATGCATCTTCTGCATCGACTTTACGTTTTGAAAGGACATAATTATCTTCTTCCACTTTAGTGATAATCAGTTCAATTTCATCGCCTTCTGCAACTGCATCCTCAGCTTTTTCAATGTGAAGGCTCGATAGTTCGCTGATTGGAATAACACCATCAAAAGGTGCTCCCGCAATTTCAACTGTCACAGACTTTTCTTCGATTTTAGTCACTTTCCCAGTAACACGGTCACCTTCATTGTAGATGTTCGCTGCTTCTAAGTTCATGTCTTCAGTCATTATGTAGTCCTCCTTCATAAAGAATCCTACTTCTATATTATTCGAATCTATTCAAAATAACAAAAAATTACCCTTATCTTATTTATTTTGTTCGATAAGTTTTTGAATTTCACTCATGATGATCTCTGTCATGTCTTCAGCTGAAGTCCGACTTTCACGATAAGTTGTCAGATCTAACGGTTTACCATAGACAACTTTCAATCTTCTAAACACTTTGTAAGGCCCTATAATTGCACAAGGCATAACGACCGCATCGCCACCCTTCAGCGCGAAGAATCCTGCGCCTGCAAGCCCTTTACCAAGTTCCCCCGTCTTACTTCTCGTTCCTTCTGGAAACATCCCGACAACTTTTCCCGATTTAAGGATTTTCAATGTATTCCGGAATGCTTCCCTGTCACTCATACCCCGTTTCACAGGATATGCATTCACTTGCGGAAGAATACTTTTTAGCAATGGCATTTTGAATAACTCTTCTTTTGCCATGAAGTGAACAGGCCTAGGACAAGTACTACCGACAACCGGAGGATCGACATTATCGATGTGATTCGTGCAAAGCAGAACACCCCCTTCTTTCGGGAAGTTCTCCGCACCAATTACTTTAATGCGATATAACGGATAAAATATTGCACTGCAGAGCATTTTACCAAGTGGATATAAGTTCATAAGTTCATCCTCTTTTCTGCAAGTTCACTGATTTTTTCCGCCACATCTGTAATTGACATCGAAGTCGTATCGATAAGAACAGCATCTTCCGCTTGTCTGAGTGGAGACACTTCTCTTTCACTATCCGCGCGATCACGTTCAGCAATTTCAGCTTTCAATTGTTCAAGAGACGTTGTGAAGCCACGTTTTTCGTTTTCAATATGACGTCTCATCGCTCTCTCCTCAACAGAGGCTGTCATGAAAATCTTTAGTTCCGCATCCGGCAGGACAGCCGTCCCGATATCGCGCCCGTCCATTACAACACCTGCACCTATAGCTAGAATCCGCTGTTTATCAACCATCAGCTGACGGACACCCATATGAGTAGCGACAGAGGATACAGAAGCCGTCACTAATTGTGAACGGATGTCTTCTGTTACGTCTTTACCATCTACAATGACCGCTTGGCCGTTTATTGATGGCCTAAGAACTATCTCCGTCTCTTCCAATAACTTTTCAAGTTCTTGTCCATTCCTAGTATTTATGTTGTGAACTAACGCTTTATGCGTTAGTGCGCGGTACATAGCACCTGTGTCGATATACGTATAGCCCAATTTTTCAGCTGTGATTTTAGCAATTGTACTTTTTCCAGCCGCAGCCGGACCATCAATCGCGATTTTTATCTCTAATGCCATTTCATCTACCCCCGTAGTCAATTAGACAATATTGTATCATAAGAAGAGCGTAAGCGCCTTGGTAGACCCGAAAAGCGCTGGAGGGCCTTAAGATAAAGGCGCTTTTTGCCTTTAACTTAAGGACTGAAGCGACTCGAGGGTCTAGGCGCCTGGAGTCTAGACACCAAGAAGAGCGTAAGCGCCTTGGTTAACTGGCTGGAGTTTGGGCAATTAAAAAGGGAAAAGTCTCATTCACACAGACTCTCCCCAACTAAATTCTATTTTTCATTTCTCATTTGCAACTGCCGTTCAAAACAGAATCGGATAACGTATTGACGCTCAACTTGATTGATTGTCTCAAATTGTAATGAGGCAATTAGTCTGCCATCTTTCTCAAAAACCCTTATAACCCGTGCATCAGCTTTGACATATTTAATTTCACGGTTCATGAAAGGTAGCACGATGGTCAGCGATAACAGCTCGTCTTCTTTGAAAGTGTCGGGGTTAAGGAGAGTTAGCGCGACTCCGCCTGCGCTAAGGTCTGCCGCCACAAACTGGCTGAAGCGTCCATCTTTCTCAACAGCAATATCAATTGCTGATTCTACCCGTACAAATTCACGTCGTTGAATCTTGATAAGCTGTTCATCACCAGGATAGGATAATTTAATCATTGGAATTCCCTTATTAAGGCGGCCGCTCACTTCAGTCCGGAAAGCATAAGACATTTTCATACTATCTATGAATGTAACGTGCAACTGCGTGCCATCCATAAAAAATGCTGTCCGTCCCGTCTCAATATGGCTTGGGTAGTCAATCATTACGAAACCGTCTCCTATATCAACCACTTTACTTTTGAACTTTTCGCTATCTTTTGTAAAGTCTTTATCGATAACAATAATCGTCCCAACCGAAAGTAGCATATTAAAGCACCCGCCATCCCTATGTCATATGGTCTAGCTTCAGGCGCTATCGGCGCGTGTCGCTATTCATAGATACTATTATGTCATGACGGGATGGAAATTCCAATGACTATTTACACTTCATTTTACTGTAATTTCTCGGTTTTAATCACTTCAGAGGTCTCCGTATCGACGATTACTGCATATGTGCCTATTTGCCCATTCTCATTTATCGTAACTGTCAAATAGTGCGTTAGCCTTTGTTCTAACCGATCATTTTCAACATATGCATATTCTTCTTTGACAATTTCGACGCCCGAATGGAAAAATGTCTTCCAATTCTTCTTCGTGATCGGCTGTCGTTCAGTCTTCTCTTTCCGAATATACTCGGACGCATCCAGACCAACGATGCCCGCATTATCTTTTGCAATCTTTAAATGGATTACATCTGAAAATACTTTCGCTCCATATTCCGGTTCTACTCTGACAAATACCATATGCCAAGCCGTATTATTTTCCCTTGCTTCCTCGTAAACAAGGTCCTTATAACCTGCATCTTTTAAAAACGTCTCTGCTTTCTTTTTAAGTTCGTCAAACGGCTGAATCTCCTTGCCAAATGGCCTTTCTGTAAGGAATGAAAGGACATGCCCCCCTTTTTCCGTGATATCAATATAACCGACTGACTCAGCTTCGGCAAAACGAATGTGATAAAACGGATAAGGTGAGCCTGGTTGACTCATTTCTACACCGATAGTCTCATTAGATAGGTGTGGAAAAAGTTTTTTGAACTCAGCTATGGCCTCTTCACGAGTCACTTCAGGATCCGCAATATTTTTCAAATCTTTTTTCTTCATAGAATCCGACTCACTTGCTGTCAGTGGGAAATCACTCTCCGTATACTGTTTAACACTAGTACCCATAGCGGTCCAATCATGGCCTGAATCAGCAACATCCAATCTCTTTTTCCAACCGTCTATCGATAAATTCCCACTTACCATGCCCGCAGTTGCCACTTGCCACTCATCCGCCATTGAGCGAAGGTTCTTAGAAGCCAGCTCCATAACCCGGTGATATTCGACGTTATCGGCTACACGAGTTGCTTCCTTGGCATAATTACCAAGACGTCCAAGATAATTCAACCACGATGTTGAAAAGCTTGGATCCATCGGTAATGAAGAAACAGAGTTTTTAATATCGGATGACAGACGCCAAATGTCATCTCGCGCTTTTGAGGATCCATCCGCCTCATTAAATAATAAAGTCTTTTTCACCGCATTATCCAATTCTTCCAGTTTCTCCGATGCATCTGTCATTTTACTGGCGTATTGTCCACTTAGTGCGATAGATAATTGTTCATTTTCAGCTGCTTTACCGTAAGAAAAGATTGAAAGTGCTGCTATTGAGTACACTAATACAAAAATCATTTTTTTCATATTTCGGCAAAATATCGCCGGAAACTTTCGTTGTTTCCGGAAAATTCCGCCTCCCCTCCTTTATCACTAGTTTTCAATACTTTTCCGTATTGATTAATTGGCAAATATATGCAAACCAATTTTTTTAATTTGAGGTCGTGACCAAATCCACTTGCTCGTCGCTGTAATTGGATTGAAGTAGTAAATTGCATTTTCGGAAGGATCCCATCCATTAATAGCATCGAGAACGGCTTCTTTTGCCCGTTCGTTCGGTGTTAGCCAAATTTGCCCGTCAGCGACCGCTGTGAAAGCAAGCGGTTGAAAGATGACACCGCCAACTGTATCTGGAAAATCTGGATGTTCAACCCGGTTCAATATGACTGCAGCTACTGCAACTTGCCCTTCGTACGGTTCTCCTCTTGCCTCACCATAGACAGCATTCGCCATCAGCTTAAGATCCTGATCCGAATATTTTGCTGGCAATTGGATATTTTCCGTTTTACCCGCTCCTTGACCTACCTGAGATGCAAGCGGTTTACTTCCGTAATACGTGAACTTATTCCCTTTATTCAAATTATCTTTTACGAACTTCTCATCATACTGTGATGCATCCACCAATTTTTTCCGAGTCTTCAATCCTGCAATTCCGTCTACCGGAAGTCCATACTTCTCTTGGAAATTGCGCAATGCCCAATAGGTTCCATAGCCAAATGTTCCATCAATCGTCCCAGTGTAATAACCAATATACTGAAGTCTCGACTGCAGCTCGATTACATCATCTCCAAATGCGCCGCGTGCGACATTTTGGGAACTGAATGCTTTTATTTGGACAGGTGAGGTTGCATAAGCACATCCAAGGAGCAAGATGATTGTTATCATACGGATGACCAGTTTTTTCACTTTCATTCCTCCTTTTTCTATAGTTTGTCCAAAATCAGCAATATTATTAACAAATAAAAAATGATCCAGCAAAAGCTGAATCACTTTGTGTTTGTTCGTGCTTTGCGTCTGAATTGCTGCATTGCGAACGTATGTGCATATTTAACTCTAGTTAAGCCAAACCACCAAAGAAACAGCATGAAAGGTATAATCAGATAGAGCCAGAGATTATCTACAGCGAGGATGCCATTATAGATGAAGTGAAGACTATATGGGGCAAGGAATGCTAGAAACAAATACATATTGATGTTTGATTCTACTGCAAATTTTGCTCGGCCAAAATAATAGCCCATTACTACACCGAATAGTGCATGACTGGAAACCGGCAATAAAGCCCGAAGAAATGCGGTGTCCGCTCCAAATGTAAGTAGATAAATAATATTTTCAACCGTCGCAAAACCTAATGACACGCTGGCACCATATAAGATCCCATCGTATGCATCTTCAAATTCAACATGCCTATAAATGGCAAGCAACAGGATGAGCCATTTAAAGAACTCCTCAAGTCCACTTGTAAAAATAACATTCCGAATGAAAAAGTGGGAGAAGATGTTTTCCTCTTCAAATACGTGTTGGATAAACATTATCGGAAAAGTCATGATAGCGCCGTATATGAATGTATGAAATAATGTAAGTGATGGTTCTTTCGCAATCTGTTTTCTCAAATAAAAATAGCTAAAGAGCGCCAATCCCGGCGCAATCGCTACAGTGAACAATATGAACATCGGCCGGCCCCCATTTTGCTTTATTATACCATGATTTCCCTTAAACAGGAGGAACTACTATGAAGAAAAACATTCTGCTTGTTCATACAGGCGGTACGATCTCAATGGAACTGGATACCAAAACCGGCGGAGTAATGTTAAGTGCTGCAAATCCTCTCGCATTAGAAATAGACAACATCCAGCAATTCGCCAACATAACAGAAGTGGAAGCTTTTAATTTACCTTCTCCACATATTACACCAGCACGAATGCTTGAACTCGAAGAGCTGATCTCCCGTCTGACGGAGAATAATTCCTTTGATGGTATTGTCATTACACATGGCACAGACACGCTTGAAGAGACAGCGTATTTCCTTGAACTCTCAACAAATTTCAATATCCCAATTGTATTGACGGGTGCAATGCGTTCTTCCAATGAAATTGGATCGGACGGCGTCTATAACCTGATGTCAGCTGTCAGAGTTGCCGCAGCAGACGACGCAAACGATAAAGGGGTACTCGTCGTACTTAATGATGAAATCCACACAGCGACGAATGTGACGAAAACACATAGCAGCAGTGTCTCTACTTTTCAAAGTCCGCAATATGGACCCATCGGCATTGTAACGAAGTCAGCCATTCATTTCCACCATGCACCATTATCAAGAACCTATCTCCCTGTCGTGTCCATCAACAAAAAAGTAGCCATGTTTAAAATCTATGCGGGAATGGAATCCGACTTGCTTGTTTCGATATCTTCTCTTGGCTATGACGGTGTCGTACTTGAAGGACTAGGACAAGGGAACGTCCCACCTGATGTGGTCGGCGGAATCAGACGTCTACTTTCTGAAGGTCTTCCAGTCATCCTAGTTTCCCGATGCTTCAATGGGATTGCACAGGATATTTATGCGTATGAAGGCGGAGGTAAGATGCTGAAAGATATGGGTGTGCGCTTTGAACACGGGCTCAGTGGCCAGAAAGCACGCTTAAAACTATTACTCGAACTTTGTACGAAGTAAAATTGTTGTAGATGTAAATGTCAAAAAGCTGCCCTTCAACCTGTTTTCCTAGATTGAAGGGTAGCTTTTATTTTATACTATTTTGTTTTGCATCAATCGTACGCGCAATTATTTCACCATGAAACTTACCATTTTCGATGAAAATCTCATTGGCATTATTCCCCGCAGCAATAACACCTGCAATAAAGAGCCCTTCGACATTCGTTTCCATTGTTTCTTCGTCAAAAGAAGGGCGACCGCTTTCTTCTTCAATCGAAATACCAACCTTTTTTAGGAAAGTGTGATCGGGATGATAGCCAATCATTGCGAAGACATAATCATTTTCAATGTCAAACAATTCCCCTGCGATATCAATCGTGACGGAAACATCCGTGATTTTGACAACATCCGCATTAAAATGCATGGCAATTTCACCACTACGAACAAGGCTATCGAAACCAGGTAAAATCCAGGGCTTAACACTTGGTGAATAATCGGAACCGCGGTAAACAACTGAAACCAGTGCCCCAGCACGTTCCAATTCGAGAGCAGCATCGATGGAAGAGTTCTTTCCTCCAATTACAACCACTTTTTTTCTGAAGTAAGGATGTGCCTCTTCAAAATAGTGGAAGACATTCGGGAGGTCCTCCCCTTCAATACCGAGATGATTTGGATTGTCGTAGTAGCCAGTCGCGATTACCACATTAGTTGCTAAATACTCGTCTTTATCCGTCAAAACATGGAATCCCGTACTTATTTTCGCAACATCAACTACCTTTTCAAAACTATTGATAGGAATTTCTTTCAGTTCCGCAACTTTCCGGTAATAAACAAGTGCGTCATTCCGCTTTGGTCTATCTATAGCCGTTATAAATGGAATATCCCCTATAGACAACTTCATACTTGAACTGAAAAACGTCTGATGCGTCGGATAATGATAAATCGAATTGACTATATTGCCCTTTTCGATAACAAGAACATCCAGTCCCTGTTTTTGCAGTTCTATTGCTGCTGACAGGCCACATGGACCTCCCCCTACCACTATTACATCTTTTTGTATCATTTTATTTAATACACTCCTTTAGTACACTTCTCCATAATTTATGACGATGACGTGACATTCAGGCGCCGCACCAAGCCTCAGTGGCAACGTAGACGTGCCGTATCCATTACTGATTAGCTTCGCTCTACCCTTCTTCAATCGGAACGATCCTTTTTCCTGTAGACCGTATTTCCCGATTCGAATTTGTCCGCCATGTGTGTGCCCCGCAAGCATCAATCGAGGCTCATATAACTGCTCCACTTTCCTAAAAAGCGAAGGCGTATGCGTGACCAAAATAACATTGTCATACTGACTGACAACACGGAGGGTCGAGTCAATATCGACATTACGACTTGACGGATCGTCCGTTCCAGCTATACCCCAACGCGGATGTCCAGGAATAACACTACTTTCGTTGTCAAGGATTTTCCCGCCATAACGAGTAATAATCTCTCGCATTTCTTCTTCTCCAACTTCACGGTCATTATTACCCCAAACATAAAATAACGGTCCCAATTGCGCTAACTTACGGATATTTTCAGCTATCCGTACTAGTGGTACTCCTCTTTCAGCTAGATCACCGCCAATGATAACAATATCGATATCATGGGCAGATTGAACTTTCGCTAGCAATTTATCATCGATTTTACGCCGATGGATATCTGAAATGAAAAATACCGACATTTTTTTGTCAGCCTGACTATCAGACGCGACATTCATATTATGGTAAATAACATTCCGTCTTCTAGCACTCATAAACATATATATTAAAAATCCAATCATCAGCGAAACAGATGACCATATCATTTTATTAACCGTAATCATGCCCACCTTTCATATGATAAGCGCAAAGTGCCGTGTAGATGCGACAGGCACAGGGCGGACCGGCGAAGCGGCATTCTTTTGCCGATTTGCCGGGTTCACTTATGACCCGAACGTCTGGCGCTTGGAGCTTGACACAGTTCCGTGTCAAAAAACCCAGATTTCCCTATTATCATAAGAAAAAGGCAAAGAATCTATACTTCGCCTTTTTCATACTGCTATTCCTCAAGGAATGACAAGTCTCTGTCCAACCCCAATTTCATTCGATGTTAAGCCGTTTGCGCTTTTGATTTTTTCGACGCCTCCACCGTTACCATAATATTTCAAAGAAATACGATAAAGGTTTTCATTACTACCAACCGTATGCGTTTTTGCTACTGGTTTAGACTCCGGTTTTACTTCCGGTTTCTTCTCCGGCTTCGTTTCTACTTTTACTTCTGGTTTCTTTTCTGGTGTTGGATTGACATTCACTACTGGTTTAGATACTGGCTTCTCCTCAACTTTTGCTTCAGCTTCAGTTTTCACAGCACTCTTTTCGTCCTCATTACTAGTTGCTTTTTTTTCATCGTCTTTATCAGCATCAGCAGTTTTTTCAACTGGCTTTTCACTGTTCATTTCAAAGAGCGTGCCGGTTTCCCCACCTTTTGCTGACGTACGATCACCCGGAGTATAAAAATCGGAAATAATATACACTAAAATGAGTACCGGAATAAGTGTGAATAACCCAAGAATAACATTAATCATCGTATGGCTGGATTTCTTTTTAGGTTTACGACCTTTCCTATGCAATTCGCTACGCGATGGAAGCTTGCTAACCTCATGACCATCGTCTAGACCGATTTCCTTCCTGTGCTCTTCAAAGTCAGTCTTATAATCATCATTTTTCATCGCTACATTCTCCTATCACATCGTGCTATTCTTTCATTATGACGAATTTTGTCGTAAAAATCAAATACACCTTGCTGTATTTGCACCAACAGGATATTGGTTACTCAGAGGGGCGATTGAACTGCAACTTTCCTTGTTCCACGAGTCATCAGGCATAGTTCTTCAGAATGAAGTTAAATGGACAACGGATCTGTTATCCAAGAAGCCCCGTCAACCTTTCCTCCCAATCCACCATTCGTTTATCCAACACGATTGTTTTTTGTACATCAAGCTTTAGACCATCCGCTGTTCCACAAACCGAACAGCAAAACTTCGGTTTCATTCCACATGCCTCGCCGAAAAAACCTAAAATCTCTTCCCGAATACATCTTTCAGAATGAACTAATCGAAGCATCGTCTGTAGTTGCGCTTCTTTTTCACGTATCAATTCAGACATACGAATAATGACATCTTCAATCGGCATCCGTTCGATGTAGTAGTCTATGACACGTTTTCCTGTTTCGCTAATCCGTGCCAGTTCAGCTGCTTCAGCAGGCGGATAGTTCTCTACGAGAAGACTTTTATAGTGCTTGATTTCCCATTCTTGAGGGAGATCGTCTTGGATAATGAAACGCGTTCTTCCTTCGTCATCGGACGAAAAAAGTAACGTCGCTGCCGCTAAATCACCATCACGTCCCGCACGCCCCACTTCCTGAATGTAACTTGCGATAGCTTGAGGTACATGTTCATGGATCACTTGACGGATATCGTCTTTATGTATACCCATTCCAAACGCATTTGTAGCACATATCCAGCTAATTTCACCAGTGATAAATTGTTCCTGAATGAACGCTCGATCTTCTTGCTCTTTGCCGGCGTGATAAGATGCCACAGAAACACCCTCCAGCTGAAGAAGCTGAGATAGTTCATCAGCCCGCTTTCGCGATGCCACATAAATGATTCCAGGACCCGCCGTCGTTACTATACGATTCTTAATCCACTCCGTTTTCATCATCCCATTATCAACTTTGACAATTGAATAAGAAATATTAGGGCGGTCCAACGAATGTTGATGAATTGCAGGCATTTGAAGTTGCAGATACCTGCAAATATCAGCCTTTACTTTATCATCGGCCGTTGCGGTAAGAGCCAAAATACCTGGTCGATTCAATCCTTCAAAAAATTCTCCTAGCCGCAAATATTCTGGTCTAAAATCAAATCCCCATTGAGAAATACAATGAGCCTCATCAACAACAATTAACGACAACTGAATGTTACGAAAATGAGCAGTCACATTTTTTTGCAACAACATTTCAGGTGATATAAAAATGAATTTATAGCTGCCTAATTCCCCCATTATTCTGTTTTTCTCCGAATAAGAAAGAAATGAGTTTAACGCAACAACCCTTTTTTCACCGTTCCTTTTCATGATTGCCACCTGGTCTTCCATCAACGCAACGAGTGGTGAAACGATTAAGACAGTACCTTCAAGTACATAGGCAGGTAATTGGTAGCAAAGTGACTTCCCTATACCTGTAGGTAAAATTGCAATCGTGTCCTTGCCCGCAATCACATCTCGAATGACATCTTCTTGTCCTGCCCTGAATTGATCAAAACCGAATCTCTCTTTTAATAATTTGTGAATAGCCATTAGTTGCCCCCTCCCGTCCGCGCACCTAAGATGAGACGAAGTTGAAAATAGGAAAGCGTTTCGAATTCAGATTTCAGCAAGCGAAGTCTACGGGTTCCAATTTCCTTCACTTTTCCAGCTACTGCTTCTGCATCTTCCTCAGAAACAAACTGTGTTAGCGGAAATTCTGTATCATTAATAGACATTTCTACAAAATGATCTTCAATTGTACTCTGTTTCAAGTTGCGCGCCATCGCAATTTCTTCAAGAGAAAAGCCACGATCAAAAAGTTGCTTCGTTTTTACAGAGGAATCCGTCAAATATGTCGAAACCTTGACGCTTTCAGCTATTTTTCGCAAAAAAGGCAAATCAGGAGACAGAATAATGACAGCAAGCATCATATGTAGACCTTCTATAAATAGTAGACGGATATCGAATGGATTTAGTTTCAAATTATCTGCTAACTGATCCCATGTCCAGCCTGTCAGTCCGAAACCACTTAAGCGATGAGTGATAATTGTTTTTTGTCTTTCATCCATTTCACTTCGAGTAATACATAGCCGAATTTCTTCGCTGACGCCTTTAGCAAATACTGGATCACTGATTCGCTGATTATGTAGTAGCATTTTAACAAAAGTTTGAATATCACGGTCTTTTTGAGCGGGCATAAACGATTTTTCCTTTGCTTTGAAATTCGAAACCGTCTGCACAACAAGCGATAACCTTCCGAAAAAAATCATTTCCCTTCCTCTATAATCCCAGCCGTTAAATCGGTAGGACGGTAATTTGCCAACTTCCACGCGACCTTGCTCCGTCAGTTTGACGAAAGAATCATCCATTGTTGAGATGAAACCCCTATCACTTAACTGTTTAGCCGCCTCATCGAATCGTTCAGCTGTCAGTTTTGGTACAATACCAAAGAATTCCTTCAAACCATAATATTCAACATCTTGCAGTGTTTGTCCCGATCTTTTGCCGCGTAATAGGTGAAGTCCCGCATAGATTGTTCGTTCACCGTCTATTCTGCCTATGATGGTTAATAGTATTGAAGATAGTTTCATTTTGAATTCCTCCGATTAACAAATGTTTTTTGTTGAAAACTCTTGTCAACATCATTAGAATGAAAGGTGAAGTAAATTGTTTGTACGGAGAAAAGAGGAGAGAAAGACTATGCCTAAATATACAATCGTTGATCAGGATACATGTATAGCGTGTGGTGCGTGTGGAGCTGCTGCCCCGGATATATACGATTATGATGATGAAGGAATTGCTTATGTTATCCTCGATGATAACATGGGAACAGCTGAAGTTCCAGAAGAACTGATGGAAGACCTAGAAGACGCTTTCGATGGCTGCCCAACCGATTCTATCAAAACCGCCGACGCACCATTTGATGGCGATGCACTTAAATACGAAGATTAACTAGGCAATCGCTGTCGATAACAGAAGTCGCTTTAAAACTACGACAACTTGTCGTGCGGGCTTCCAGACAGACGTTACTCTACAATAGTGTTAAAGACTCGTGAGTGGCTCTACCAATTGGCTGAGAGACCACTGTCACGAAGCTAGATAAATCGAACGTGGAAAGGTCGTCCTGGAAAATCCCGGGACGACCTTTTTTTATATTATGAAGTTAATTGGGTACGCTGTTGTGCAATCCATTTTTTCATACTCTTGAAAAGCAGCATGGAAATAATCATTAGCATAATTCCCTTGATCAAGTTAAATGGTAGAACTCCTAAAACAATAAAAGTAGCTAACTCATTCCCTGCCATGGCTGGGAAATTCATGAAATACGTATACATTGGTAAAAACAGTAGGTAATTCAAGACACTCATGCCAATAGCCATCGAGACAGTTCCAGCAATGAGGCCTCCAGCTAGACCAATAGATGTTTTAAATTTATTAAAGATAAAATAAATCGGCATTATGAAAAGCACGCCTGTTGCAAAGTTTGCAATTTCACCAACAGGAACACCTGTCGGGCTACCTGACATGAACCAGTGCATTATATTTTTAAGCAGTTCGACCGTAATACCTGCTACAGGTCCCATCGTCATTATTGCCAAAACCGCTGGAATCTCACTGAAATCAATTTTCAGGAATCCAGGTAGTGCAGGTAATGGGAAGTTAAACTGCATCAAAACAGTTGCAATACTCCCTAACATCGCGATGAGAATCATCTTTCGCAACTTTTTGTTATTCATTTGTTCCTCTCTCCTTTTGCGATTCACTTCAAAAGAGGAAAGGCCGTTCCACCTTGTTTATGTCGACAAAAAATCCCAAAAGCAAATAAGCTCGAGGGATTTGAAAGGTATACTCAAATAGAGAGTAGAAAAGAGACTATTTCTTTCTCTTTTAACCCACATTTAAATAAGCACCTCTTTTTGTAGACAACACAAAAAGATGGCCGCACCTTCACCTTCTCCCATCCAGACTATACTGTCGGCTCCGGAATTACACCGGTATCAGCTGTTAAGCTCGCGGGCTTGGAAAGTGACTTTCCTTTACCGCCGGTCGGGAATTACACCCTGCCCCGAAGATGAATCAATATTTTGTTACAACCTTATTGTATACAAAAAAAAGACCTTTGTAAACAAGGCTGTTTACAAAGGTCTTTCTATTTACTTCAATATAAGTGGAAGTGGATTAGATCCAACCGGTACCGGTAAAGGCTGGCTGAAGTTAAAACCGTTCCATTCTTCTTGAACGACATTTTCGAATTGAAGCTGTTCACCAAAATCAGCTGCTGTCAGGAGCATGCCCTCAATCATTTGCATCGCTTTTTCCGGCTCCATCGCGTCCAAATCCAGTGGTTGTGTGAATTTGATGGTCGTCAATTTGTCATCTGCCTTTACTTCAAAATTTAAAGTACTTGGAATGACTGGCTTGAAAACATCATTCGGCTTCACTTTCATTTGCTGTAATGCCTCGTTCAACGATGGCTGCGGTTGGGAAAAGTTCGATGTAAGAAACTGCTGTCCATCTTGTTGTTCAAACATATAGTAATTCAAATGATTACGACCACTTTTCAAAATCAACGGTGTGCTCGGTTGACCTACTTCAGAGAACATGGTCGCAGTTCCATCCTCGTTCTCAAATCGGACCTCCTGATAACCGTAAAACGTATCTTGTAAAGAGTCGAGATAGACTTCCATCGATCCCGAACCTATGTCATAACCATGACCTTGCGGTAGCTGGTGGATAATTACATGATCCTCTGCGGCTATATTGCCTTTATAAGGATGGTACTCTTGAAAACCCAGTGCACTTTCATCGAGACGACTCGCATACTTTTTGTACAAATCATAACTCGTTGGCTCCAAGAAACCAATATCCTCATTGATTTGACTGTTCGGAATGATAAATGTAACGGCAATGCTTAAAGCTTGATCACCTGCAAGACCTAAATGGAATAGTGTACTATCGGTAACGTCTTCGGAGTAGACAGCAAAATGGTGTGTCCTCCCTGTTTCAGATGCCATCTTAGTAGAAAATCCATCCATTGTGCCCATTTCCGCTTCTTCATCCGTACTCGATTCATTTTCCAAACTCGCACCTCTTGCAGAAGGCTCGGCGTCCTCACTTTGCATCATTTTATTGTCGGTACTTTGATCCTTCATTGACAATTCATTTTCACCAAACATAGAAGGAACCAACAGGCCGATAACAAGCAAAGCAGCAACAGCGACAAGTGCTGGCATCCATTTCTTTGATTTTTTACGGTGAGGCGTATTCAGCCGTTCATCTTGCTTCAGCCGCGCCAGTATTTCCGACATTGGACGATTATCTGATATGTCAGGCACATCACCGAGGAGTTTTTCAATCTTGTTGTCGTTCCAATCTTTGTGGGTCATCTAGTTTCCCCCCTTCTGTCGGAAGAGCATTCAATTTCTTTTGTAATGCTTTGATCGCCCTATGTTGTGTTGTCTTCACTTTGCCTTCTGTCCAGCTAAGAATTTCGGCTGTTTCAGCTATGGAAAGATCTTGGAAATAGCGCATGATGATAACCATTTTCTGATCACCAGTACATGTATTAAGTGCTTGCAGCAGCTCTTGCATCTCTTCACTGAGTGTTACGATTTCTTCCGGCAGGATACCTGTCGATACGAGTTCGCTCTTTTCCCAGTCGAATTTATCGAACAGATGCTTTTTACGAACTGTAATTTTCCTGAAATGGTCGATTGCTACATTTTTAGCAATTGAAAAGAGCCATGTCTTCTCGGAACTTTTCCCCTCAAAACCGGCGTAGGCACGCAGTACCCTCACATAGACTTCATGCATGAGGTCCTCAGCATGGTCACGGTCTCTCGTCAAATAGATAAGAAACTTGAACACATCCTGATGGTACTGTTCGTAAAGCCGATGGAAAACGGAGTCGTCCATGAAATACCCCCGTTCTATCAATTAGTCGTATTTCAAGCTATTAAGTTACATCTTTTTTAAGGGCAATATGCAACTGAAAATCGTTCCTTCAGTGTCGCCTTTTGTTGCAGCGATCTTGCCACCATGTGAGTCGATAATGCTTTTCGCGATGGCGAGTCCAAGACCTGTTCCACCTTTTCCTCTAGTTCTCGCTTTATCTGCTTTGTAAAAACGTTCGAAGATATACGGTAAGTCCTCTTGCGGAATTCCAACACCTGTATCTGTCACTGTTATTTCAATCATATCAACTTGTTTTTGTATTCCAAGTCTAACACTTCCCCCATCAGGTGTATGGCGGATTGCATTGTCTATTAAATTCGTCAATACTTGCTCCATACGGTCTTCATCTACATTTGAAATGAGTACTGTATCTTCCAAGAATTCGAAAGTCAAATCGACATTTGCTTCACGCGCAACTTGCATGAATTTATTGACTATCCGGTCGAGAAAAGGAATCATCGATAGATCGTCTTTGTAAAGTCGCATATGTCCTGATTCCATCCTTGCAAGATCGAGAAGATCCGTCACAAGTCGGCCCATCCTTTTCGATTCATCGTGTATGATCTGTACCATTTCGTCGCGCTCTTCATCACTTGTTATAACTCCATCAATAATGGCTTCACTATACCCCTGCAACATAGATATCGGTGTCCGAAGTTCATGAGATACATTTGCTATGAAGTCGGATCTAAGTTTCTCAAGCTTATGCTGATCTGTCATATCACGTAAGACAGCAACTGCCCCACGAATACTATTTCCGCTATACAACGGGCTAATAGAGATTCCATAAAACTGTCCACCTAATTCTAATTCATCTTCAACTTCCTCAGCGAACGTAATAACATGTTCAAGCATATGAAAAATCGCCGGTGGGATATGATGGTTACCCTCTTGTGCGCCATTTTTAAAATACCAATTCTGCAATAACTGTTCAGCTTGTGGATTACTTAGCAGGATTGTATAATCTCGATTAAATGTAATGACAGCATCAGTCATCGATGTAAGGATGCTTGAAAGCTGCTCTTTATCCTGATTAATAAGTTCAACGTGATATTTAAGCTGTCTACCCATCTGATTGAATGCAGTTGCAAGCTGGCCAATTTCATCATTTTGCATTACAGGCAATCTTGTATCGAAATTCCCTTTCGATAATTCAAATGCCGCCTGCCTCAATCCACGTAAAGGGGAAGTAATTCTTGTTGACAGGAAAAAGGCGAAAAATGTTGTTAAAATAAAGGCAATAAATGCTGATAAGAATACGATACGTGTAGTACTTTCTGTTGTCCTATGGACGGCTTCAAGGCTTTGATAAATGATAACTGAGCTACCGAGTTGCTCTCCTTTTTCAAGTGGATAGGATAGAACAAGGTATTGTTCCATGACATTCTCTTCATTAATCGAAGGTAAGATCATCTCTTTTACAACTTGTTTATTATTCTTTTCAGCTGCATAAAACATGGATTCATAGAGCACTTTATTTTCTATTCTATCCTTGTTCAATCCTTTATGGAATGAATGCGTAACTTCCCCATTGGTATCGACAATCATCGCATTCGTTTCGTCGTCAAGAATGTCATCAATAATCAAGTTCATCGAAGTTTGACTTTCGTGATCATTAACAATTTTCCCGATCGTTGTTGCTTCCCTTCGCAATGATTCCTCAGCCTGTTGTGTATGGAAGTCATCTAGGAATTCAAGGAGCAAGGCCGTAACAATAAATAATACAAAAGAAACGAGAAGCAATATGGTTGCCCATAGCTTCCCGACAATTGAATTCCATATTCTATTCATTAGGAATCTCGAACTTGTAACCGACTCCCCAAACAGTAACAATCATTTTTGCTGCTTGTTCAGAAACGCGGCTTAGCTTTTCACGTAGCCGTTTGACATGCGTATCTACTGTACGGAGATCTCCGAAAAATTCATAATGCCACACTTCTTTTAACAGCTGCTCTCTGTCGAATACTTTGTCAGGCGACTTCGCAAGAAAATAGAGCAATTCGTACTCTTTCGGCGTCAGCCCAACTTCTTCTCCTTCAGCTGTAACCCGGTGTGCATCGTGATCTATCGTTAATTGAGGGAAGACGACCAAGTCCTTCGATGTAGAAGATGAAGCGGCACCTGGAAACGTAACAGACCTTCTAAGAATTGCTTTAACCCGCAGAACAACTTCACGCGGACTAAAAGGCTTCACTATGTAATCATCAGCACCAGACTCAAAACCAGTTACTCTGTCTGACTCTTCGCCTTTTGCCGTCAGCATCATGACAGGCGTCATAATTTTCTTTTCTCTTAGTTCTTCTAGCACTTCTAATCCATCTTTTTCAGGCATCATCAAATCGAGTAAAATACAATCATAGTTATTCACAAGCGCTTTTTCGAGTGCATCCGCGCCATCGACAGCCTCTTCGACTTCATACCCTTCACGAGTAAGATACATATTTAACAGACGACGGATTCTTTCCTCGTCGTCTACTACTAACAACGTCACTTTTTCTTCCATAAATGATTACCCCTTTCAACTAGCTACTATCCTCATTGTACAAGTCGTTGTGCAAAAAAGAAACAGAAAAGCCGTAGCGACGTTCTTAAGCGCAACTTCAAAATGGCGAACCGGTGTCTAGTAAGATCAAAAGTGAACACACAACCAAGCATATACTTTCGCCAACCGATCATAAACCCCACATGAACGAGCATATACCCTTGCAACCAATCATAAACGACACACAAACGAGCATAACCTTGCAACCGATCATAATCGGCGTACGAACGAGCATATAACCTTGCCAACCGATCATAATCGACACACACCCACCATATACCCTTACCAACCGATCATAAACGGCCCCAACCACTTGACTTGAAACCTCGAAGTTACAACACATTGACATTACCGAATCTTATAATCCCCCTTTATATATGTTGAGCCAATGTATAGCATAAACTAAGCACCGAAGTAGATTTGAAGGGGATTTTTATTTTCACTTATAAAACAAAAAAACTGCCTAGTAGTTAGATAACTACTAGGCAGTTCTCGCTTAAGCGTATGAATGCAACCCTGCGATGATCAAATTCACGGCAATCAGGTTAAACATAATGATGACGAAACCGATAACCGCAAGCCATGCCGATTTTTCGCCATCCCAACCGCGTGATAAACGCACGTGAAGGAATGCAGCATAGAATAACCATGTGATAAGGGCCCATACTTCTTTTGGATCCCATCCCCAGAACCTTGACCACGCTTCGTGAGCCCAGATCATTGCGAAAATGAGAGCACCTAGTGTAAAGATAGGGAAACCAATCATAACCGCACGGTATCCAATTTCATCCATTAGTTGCGAATTCGCTTTTTTAGCGAATGGCTGCAACAATGCCGCAATTGGACGACGGAAAATGAGTCTAAGAATCAAGTAGAGAATGATTCCGCTTGCGATTGACCAGACGAACGTCGTCAGCGTCTTCGCATTGACGATTGGTGGCATTTCAGCCCAAGGCGTCATCGCGTCCGGTGTTAGCGATTCATAGCCAGACATACCGAAAAGTGGTGGATAATTGTACTCAATTTTAGCAGCTTGTTCATTTTTATCAATATAAGTGAAATGTGCTTCATAGCCAGTCAATTTAAACGTTGACGAAGATAAAACGAAACCGACTACTAAGATAAGCGTGAAAATAACCGCCTCTAGCCAGAACCGCTGTTTCGACTTTTTCGTCAAATCGATATTCTTCAATAAATAGATTAACCCAGCTACGGCACTAATCGCGAGGATCGATTCACCAAGTGCAGCTGTAATTACATGAACTGTCAACCAGTAACTTTTCAGTGCTGGAATAAGTGGTGTAATTTCCTTCGGGAACATACTTGCATAGCCGATAATAATAATCGCAATCGGCAAAGCAAACAAGCCGAGTGATGGTGTTCTATATAAGTAATACAGAAGAATGAATGCCCCAACGAGCATCATCCCAAAGGCAGTCGTAAATTCGAACATATTACTTACTGGTGCGTGACCTGATGCAATCCAGCGTGTGATGAAGTAACCTACATGGGTAATGAATCCGATGACCGTGATGGTAATCGCAATTTTTCCCCAACGGTTATTTTTATAAGATGCTTCAGATTTAGCGCCTTTCACCGCGCCGCCAAAAAATAGCGTCGCGACGAGGTAAGCGATAAATGAAACTAACAGCAAGTTAGCGCTTAACGATGCAAGTCCCATTATACTTTGTCCACTTCCTTATCTCGCAAGATAGATTCCTTGTCCTGTCTGTCTTCATAGGACGGTAAATTAGCAACGTCTTTCACTTGATCTAACTCTTTTTTCAAGGAGAACCAGTTTTTATTCGTATGTCCTGCAACTAGTAGCTCTCCATTAGGTCCTTTTTGAATCCAGATTCGTCGATGATTCCAATAAGATCCTTGCGAAACACCAATCATAAAGATAATTCCTCCTAGTAAAAGGAGATATAATGTTTTATCTTTGCGTACTGTCAGCCCAGATATATCACGGGTTTCTGCACTAACGAATTTCACCTTATAATCGTTGACTTCCGTTTCAAGCGTTTGTTTGATGGCGACGAAACTCATCTCGCCGTCCGGCTTGGCTGGGGTCACCATTTTAAAGATGAATGCTGGATTATTCGGTACTGGAGATTTCGATTTCGGTTCTCCGTCTTCAATCCCGTCATAATCCGGATAATAATCGCTCAAAATAACGCGCGCGCCATTATCAAGTTCATATTCACGTTCCGGATTAGTAAGATCGACTGTAAACTCCCCAAGTGAAGATTCCGTAGCTTTTTCAGTTAATTGGAATGTCATCGATTTTAATTCATCTAAACGAAAATCCATTTGGAAAACGTTGAATCCATCAAATTTCAATGGCTTATTAACAATGATAGAGTATTCTTTAACGAAGTCCATTTCATCAGATCCTGGAAGACCGCCTTCAGGTGTCTGATATAGAGCGACATCCGTCTGATAGTTTTTCGCAATCATGCCGACACGTTCAAGCGCATCGCCGAATACCTCATCAGCTTCCTCTTTCGTGTAGTTTTCCATAATGAAATTTTTGCTTTCCAAATAATAACCTTCTGCACCTGGAATAGAGCGTGTTTCCCCTTCGCGAATCCACATTGTTTCATCAACATAAAACCCAGGGATACCGCGCAGTAGAATACCAAACAGAAAAATGATAAGTCCTAAATGATTGACGTACGGACCCCATCTTGAAAAACGGTTTTTCTCTGCAAGCAAAGCTCCGTCTTCGATTTTCACATTGTAACGAAGTTCCTTCAGTTTCCCCTCAGCTTTTATAAGTGCAGCTTCTGGGTCTTCCGACGGTCCTTCACCATAGACTCGTTGTTTTTTCATGAATGAAGGATGGCGTTTTGTGCGTTGCCTTTTCAATGATTTATAAAGCGGTATAACTCGGTCGACACTGGCAATAATGATGGAAGTTCCAAGCATCCCGACCAACGTGATGAACCACCAGCTATTATACATGTCATGAAAACCAAGTTTGTAATAAATCGTGCCTGCCAATCCATAAAGCCGTTCGTAGTAAGCTGCATACTCCGCCTCAGTTGACGCGGCTACATACAGTTTCTGTGGAAAAATAGTACCTATCGCAGCAGTTGCGAGAACGGCAACGATAATACTAATTCCAATTTTTACACTCGAAAAGAAATTCCATATTTTATCGATGATCGACCGTTTATATGTCTGCGATCTTCTTGCCGCACCTTCGTAACGCATGTCGACAAGTTTGCTTTCTTTCGCTTCTTCAGTCTGCGGTCTACCACATCGCTCACAAAGCACTGTGCCAAATGGATTATCATGACCGCACTGGCATTTGATTTTGCTCATTTTGGATTTACTCCTTATTAGGGTTGAATGCTTTCCATGAGTGAAATTATCTCATTTTCAGACATTTCCCTTGTTATAATTTGTTCGATTTTACCGTCTTTATTGATAAGGAAGGTCGTAGGAAGTGGCACTATATTATAGACTTCCTTAACGCTCTTATCTTTATCAATAGCGATTGGGAAAGACAGGCCATACTGGTCTCTGAACGTTTCAACCTTCAAATTAGACTCTGCGATATTGATGGCAAGAATATTGACACCTTTTTCTTCGAATGCTTTATGTTGATTTTCCATGTATGGCATTTCTTTTTTACATGGTCCGCACCAAGTTCCCCAAAAATTCAAGAAAACTCCCTCACCTTTATAATCAGAAAGTCGTTGTTTGTTACCTTCCAAATCGACAAGCTCAAAATCGGGTGCTTTATCTCCAACTGCTAATACCTTCACTTTATCTTTTGAAGCGATTGTATAGACAACTGCCGAGACGAGAAGTAACAGGACGATTGTCCTTATAATAAGACGTGTTTTCTTTTGATCCGCCTTAGCCATACGTAATGCCTCCTTACAATAAATAAGTTCTGCCTTTAATTATAACAAATAGACCTTTGTATAAACGCATCATAATTGAAGGGATTGTGAACAATTGCCGTAATCAGTAGAAGTCTCCTACTAGTTACGGCAAGCCCCAGGCGGATGTCACAAATTTTGACAGGAGTTTGGGAAGGCAACCTGAGTTCGCCGCGTCCTGCGGCTACAAGCGCAATTAAATCGAGGCGCAATTGACTCACAATCAGCCTATTTTACCTGTTTCCGCGAGTACACGTAGCTGTTTCACTTCATGTTTTGTTAATTCCCGAGCTTCTCCAGCATTCATTCCGTGAGTTGTTACGTTACCAAATGATTCCCTGCGAAGTTTTTGGACCGGACATCCAATTGCATCGAACATACGGCGTACTTGACGATTTCTTCCTTCATGTATTGTAATCTCAATAAGCGCAGTTTCAGTTTTTTTATCTACTGACTGCATTTTTATATGTGCAGGGGCAGTTTTACCGTCTTCTAGGTCAATTCCAGTCTCAAGTTTGCGCAACGCTTCACGACTAGGGATTCCTTTTACTTTTGCAATATACTTTTTCTTAATACCGAATTTCGGATGCGTCATTAAGTAAGAGAAATCGCCATCATTCGTCATGATAATAACACCGGATGTATCATAGTCTAGACGTCCAACCGGAAAAATCCGTTGTTCGATTTGCGGGAATAGGTCTAACACCGTCTTCCTGCCTTTCTCGTCATCCACTGTCGAAATGATTCCTCTTGGTTTATATAATAAGAAATAGACGTAAGTCTCTTTAACAAGCTGAACTCCTTCAACTTCTACACGATCCGAACTAGATACCTTTGTTCCAAGCTCTGTTACGACGACACCGTTCACTTTCACTTTTCCTGCAACAATTAGTGTTTCTGATTTTCTACGTGATGCCACGCCTGCTTGTGCCAACACTTTCTGTAATCTTTCCATTAAGTCACCCCATCTTCATTCTGTAAGAAAAGCGGAAGGCGCCCGCTAGACGCGATGGTCATAAGTCAATCCAGCGACGTGGCGCTCTTTGCCACATAGCTGGATTGCTTATGAGCCAAGCGGCTGGCGCCTGAAGTCTAGACACTGTTCCATGTCAAGAAACTTATACTTTCTTACCTTTGAAAAAATTATGTCACACTTTGTAGCAAATGAAAAGAAGACTGACCTATATGGCGTCAGTCTTCCCCAAACCGTCACAATTGCATATTTTCGATTAATATTCGCTTGAAGTTTGCTGTGTTTTTTGCCATTGGTAACAAGTTCATTGTTTTATAAGTACTTCCGTCGTAATAAGTGGCTCATTACTGAGTGACACGGTCCAATGCCCTGTACTTTTTTCATTTTTTCCACGAGGGATAATAATAACATTTGATAGTTTCGATTTCTCTCCTTTTTTCAATAACAAACGGATTGGCTTGGACAGTTCTGCTTCTACACCGGGTAGAATATCATATACCCCTTTTTTAGCGACAGTCACCAACTTGAATGAGGAAAACACGTTATTGGCCAAACTTTTATGTGTATTCCAGTCGTCACCATCGTTCAGAGTGACAACGATGATGTTTTTGCCATCTTTCTCGAAATAAGTTGCAAGCGTTCTGCCCGCGGCTTTTGTAAAACCAGTCTTTCCTGCAATCGCAGTCGATTCGGAATGTAGGAGGCGGTGTTTGTTACGCCAGCTATAGGCTTGATCCTTCCCCTGATAACTAAAATTCTTTGTGGTAGCAATAGTACGAAACTGGTCATTTTCCATAGCATAATGTAGCATGAGCGCTGTTTCGTATGCAGTAGACAAGTGACGTTCATCATGCAGACCTGACGGATTCGAAAAGACAGTATCATTCAATCCATACAACAGTGCCTTGTCGTTCATCAGGTCCACGAAGCCGTCCATTGAACCGCCCGCGTGTTCTGCTAACGCACGCGCTGCATCGTTGCCTGACCGTAGCATTAGACCAGTTAGCAGGGCATCTGCTTCAATCTTCATCCCTTGCGGTAAATAAAGGGACGAACCTTCGGCCGAAGCAGCTTGTGGCGAAATTATGACGTCTCCGGGCTCTGTAACACTTTCAAGGAACGTAAAAGCCGTCCAGATTTTTGTTAGACTGGCTATCGGCAGTCTAACGTTTTCATTATGACCTTCCAACAATCTGCCTGTATCAGCGTCAATAACGGCCCATGCTTGGCCGGACGCAGCGACTTCTTTCAAACCTCCGCCAACTAGTAACGTGAAAAATAGGACAACGATTATCGCCCGTTTCAAGAAATGCTTCCTCCTCCGTCATTTTCCATCGCAAACGCTTCTTGGAACTTTGTCATGAACAAGTCTGTTTCAACTGTCTCGCCTTCTTCTTCCTGCGAAAGGGGTGGCAATCCATTTAGTGATGCCAAACCGAAACGGTCCAGGAACAAGTCTGTTGTGCCAAAGAGAATCGCTCGTCCACTTCCTTCCGATCGACCTTTTTCCATTATGAGTCCCTTGGCAATTAGCGTATTGATAGGTCCCTCGGATTTAACACCCCGAAGATCGTCAATTTCAACACGTGTCACAGGTTGCCTATATGCGATAATTGCCAATACTTCAAGTGATGCCTGGGTCATGGATTTCGGAGATGGATTTTCCAACAACCGTTTTATATCTTCCGCGAAGTCAGCTTTCGTCACAAGACGATATGCCCCTCCAAACTGCTTCAGCATAATGCCGCTCTCTTTGCGCTCTTCATAACTCATACGTAGCCAGTCAATTGCCTCAGTAACCTCTGATTCTTTACGCTCAGCTAGAGATGTTAACTGTTTAATCGTTAACCCTTCATCCCCTACTATGAATAAAAAACTTTCGATCATCCCAGGCAAACGGTCTTTAAATTCCATTTCACTCATCCTCCCGTCGGTACGATACTGTCAAATCGTCAAAATTATCTTCCTGATTGACAATGATGTCCCGCCGTTTCATCAATTCAAGCAACGATAAAAAAGTTACGACAAGATCTGTTGTTTCGCCTTTGTCGAATAAGGAGTAGAAATCACATTTCCCGCCGCCCTTTTCTAGTATTGCCATAATTTCATCCATCTTTTCACTGATAGAAACTTCCGTCTTAGATATACTTGCTATCATAGGTGCCTTCAAACGTTTTCTGTTAAGCATCTTTTGAAACGCGCCAATTAAATCGAAAACGTTCAAACTTTCATCTGATTCATTCGCCACAATTTCACCAAACTCCGTAAGATCTTCGGGTGGTTTGGTAAAATGACCGGATCGCTCATCTGCAGACTCTTTCAGACTAATTGCTGCCTCTTTATATTTTTTGTATTCAATCAGGCGCGCAACTAACTCGTCACGTGGATCGTCTTCCATGTCAAAATCAAAGTCGTCATCAAACTCATCTCCTTCGTGGACTGGTAGAAGCATTTTGCTCTTAATTTCAATCAGCGTCGCAGCGAGGACGAGGTATTCACTTAACTCATCTAATTGCAGTACTCGCATCGCTTGGAGGTGTTCTATGTACTGCGCTGTCAGTTCCGCCATCGGGATATCATATATATCAATTTCAAGTCGGTTGATTAAATGCAATAATAGATCTAGTGGCCCTTCGAAAGCCTCTAATTTTACTTGATATGTCATTCGTGACACCTACCTATCTTTCAGACTATGGAAAGGGCTGATTACATGCATCCGTATCATCATCCGCTATTCGTAAATTTTATTGTTTATTTCAATGGCAATCAAGACTATTTTGAATGCCACGAAGTACTGGAGGAGTATTGGAAGTCTATTCCTGACAGCGATAAAGATCACCCGTTGACAGCCTATATCCTCCTTGCGACAGGAATGTATCATTGGCGTAGAGGCAATAAACCAGGAGCATCCCGTACACTTAACAAAGCAATGACAAAGTTTCCGACTTTCCTTGCTAACTATCCTAAATACACGGAAGAAATTGATTTTGACCAATTAGTTTACGATGTTACAAAAGCAGTCAACCGTTTGGAGCAAGATCTGCCATTCGAATCGTTCCCCATCACTATCCTATCAGCTAACGTTACTGACCTGGCTAGTAAGTTGGAACAATCTATGACACTTCTACCATTCGGCAGTGATGCTGTCATTCATAAACATATGCTCAGAGACCGTAGTGATATTCTTCGGGAACGCGAAGAAAAGAAGAAGGGCAGACGTTAATTAGTCTGAACCTTCTTCTTTAGGCTTACATTTCTGTATGAATAAATCAGTTTCTTCAGTTCCAATACATGTTTTATCAGGGAAGAGCGCTTGCAGCTTCATGACCATTTCTTGACCAATTCCTTCACCACGGAAAGATGGATTGACAGAGAGATGCTGTAAAGTGTAGTCTTCTTCCCCTAATTCGATGCCTATCAAACCGATGAAGTCCTCATCTTTTTTCAAAAGATATAGTTGCCAACTATCATCTGTTTCATATCGTTGAATCCATTCCTGCAATTTCTTGACGGTTTTATCGCCGGGCATATAAGAAAGCAGCCCCATCGCAATTTTTTCGTACGTTTTCTTATAACGCAAAAGTATCAATTGAATCCCTTCTTTTCTGAAAACACTTTGGTCATTGGATAGAACTAACTACGTTTTCCAATGATAAGCAGTTTCCTTTATCGCGCAGTAATGAGCAGTAAGAGCCCATTTAAGGCCTATATATATTGACATACAGAAATCCCATCGAATTCGCTGCGGCGCTAGGGGATTCCTTCCGCAATCAGTCAGGCAGCTGCGCAGCCATTCTTTTGGCTTCTGCTACCCCTTGAAAGGCCGCCTTCGCTCAGTTTATATAGGTATTCATTTGTTCAATATATATAGTGATTTAACACATTAAGTGGAGGACCCACTTCCGGAAAAGCCAGATCAATCGGAACATAATCCCTGTGGCCGCAACTAACAATCAGTGGAAGAAAAGCCCCCTACTGATTGAAGTTTCACTTTATCGCGGATCAATAATTGGCATGACGAACTTCCAGTATACCGCTCCCCACATAATAGCTGCAACTACAATGAAGATGAAAAGGAGGATGTTGCGTTTTCTCAAATCCTCTCCTCCCGTCTTACTAGTTGCAACGGAATGTCTAATCTGACAATGTCTTCATAAGTTTCCCTGCGGACGACAAGCTGATGTTGTCCATTTTCACTGAATACAACTGCCGGTTTTGGAAGACGGTTGTAATTACTAGCCATCGAATAGCCATAAGCACCTGTGCAGAAAACAGCGATGATGTCTCCTTCAGTTGGATCAGCGAGTTGAGCCTCTTCAATAAGCTTATCACCGGATTCACAACATTTCCCCGCTATCGTCACTTTATCGACGTGAGGTTCGTTCATACGATTTGCCGAAACGGCAGTATATTTTGCACCGTACAACGCCGGTCGAATATTATCCGACATTCCACCGTCAACTGCGACATATTTCCGAATACCAGGCACTTCTTTTGAGCTACCAGCAGTATACAAAGTTGTACCTGCATCTCCGACTAGCGATCTGCCGGGTTCAATCCAAATTTCTGGCAATGGGTAGTTATGGCTCCGCGTCATTGAAAGAACAACCGTCGCCATTTCTTCGACATATACTGACGGTTCAAGCGGTTTGTCTTCTTCAGTATAACGAATACCAAATCCGCCACCTAAGTTCAGAACTGTGCAGATGAATTCATAATTATCGCGCCAGGCAACCATCTTATTCATAAGCGCCTCTGCCGCTAAACGAAACGCATCTGTTTCGAATATTTGAGAACCAATATGGCAATGCATACCTAACAAATTGATGTAAGGATGATTGTACAACTGAAGGAAAGCCTCATCTGTCTGGCCATTTTTCAAATCAAAACCAAACTTCGAATCTTCCTGGCCAGTCGTAATATAATCATGTGTAGAAGCTTCCACTCCCGGTGTTACACGGATAAGTACGTTCATAGACTCTTTACGAGATTCCGCGATTTCCTTAACCAGTTCGATTTCAGAAAAATTGTCAATAACGATACATCCTATTTTTTCATCAAAAGCATATTGTAATTCGGTAAAGCTTTTATTGTTACCGTGGAAATGAATTCGATTACGCGGGAAGTTTGCAGACACCGCTGTAAACAATTCCCCTCCAGAAACAACATCTAGAGAAAGTCCTTGCTGTTCGGCGATTTCGTAGATAGCAATAGACGAAAATGCCTTACTCGCATAAGCGACTTGCGCACGGATGCCCATCGCTTCAAATGTTTTCTTAAAGGCGCTTGCCCGTTCACGGAACAAGGCAATATCATAGACGTTAAGTGGTGTTCCATAAGTATGTGCGAGATCAACCGTATCTGTGCCACCAATTGTCAGATGGCCACGTTCGTTGACTGATTGTGTTCCATATAAATGCATGTTGCCTGCCCCTCTCGAATTAGATAACTAAAATTTTATCATATAAAGAAGGGTTGAGGCAATGATCTAAGAGACACGGTCTCGATCAGGAGAATCCGTTATAAACGGTCTAGGTGCATCGGCAGTCATTGGAAACCTAATAAGAACACGTAACATTGCCTTTGGAAAAAATGGTACAGCGGGCCACAAATACGGTACCCCCATTGGCTTCAATGCACATAAGTAATAGAAAAGTACGGTTATGGACAAGAAAAATCCGGGTGCTCCTAATAATGCAGTCGACAACAGAATACAAATCCTAAAGATTTTTGTCGTAAGACTTAATTCGTAAGAAGGTATTGAGAATGTGAAAATTGCACTTACCGCCACATATAAAACAACTTCTGGGGTGAAAAGACCAACGTCTATCGCTACTTGTCCAATGACAATCGCTGCAACAAGCCCCATCGCGGTCGACATCGGTGTCGGTGTATGAATAGCCGCCATTCGAAGTATTTCGATTCCGCCATCTGCGATAAGAAGCTGAACAAGTAATGGGATTTCCCCGATATCTTTCGGTCCTATATAACTGAGGAAATCGGGTAAGTAGTGTTGGTTCGTTGCGAGCAAGTACCAAAATGGTAAAAGAACAAGACTCATGGTAGCTGCAAACAAACGCATAATCCTGACAAATGTTCCAATAAGCGGGGCTTGACGGTATTCTTCAGCATGTTGTAAATGATGAAATAGTGGAGCCGGAACAAGTATAACAGAAGGTGATGTATCCACGATGATAGCGACATGCCCTTCCAATAAATGCGCCGCGCATATATCAGGACGCTCTGTAAAACGAACGAAAGGCATTGGATGAAACCGCTGTTTGAACAAAAATTCTTCAAGCGACTTATCCGTCATTGTCAGCCCATCATGGTGAATAGCATCCAGCCTTTCACGAATATAATCAAGATGTTCTTTACTTGCTGCCCCTTGCATGTAGGTGATTGTAACATCTGTTTTCCCATTCATCGTCACTTTATGCATTTCAAATCGTAAATCCTCAGTACGAAGCCGCCTTCTAATTAGCGCGGTATTTTGAATAAGATTCTCCGTAAATCCGTCTCTCGATCCTCTGACGACTTTTTCATTGTCAGGCTCTTCAGGTTGCCTGCCTGGATAAGACCGAATATCAATGGTAAACACATAGCCATCAGGCGTGATGAAGGCTGCCTGTCCACTTAATATTGAAGTAAGTAATTCGTCCCTATCTTTCACATTGGAAACGGCGTGATACGGGAAAAAGGAGAGGAATCGTTCCCCTCCATCCTCCTGGTTTTCGTCCTCTTTTCCTCTAGCCCCTTGCATTTCAGTCAATAAAGTCGTGATTGTTTCACTGTCTATGAGTCCATTAATATAAAGCAACAGAGCAGGCATATCCCAAAGATGCAATGATCTGGCAGTAGCATCGAACGTCTTGTCTTTACCGAAACAGGTATAGAACCACTCTTCCCCTTCATTCACCGATTGGAATAGCTTTTCCATTAGTTCAATCCGTCCTCACATTTAGTATAATTTCTTCCGAATCAACGCCCATCCATAATTTCAATTGGGCTAAAATTTTCTTTTCAAGCCGTGACACCTGGACTTGTGATATGCCAATTCTTTCTGCAATATCACTTTGCGTGCAATCCAAATAGTAACGCATATAAATGATTGTTTGATCTCGTTTATTTAATTTAGAAATGACATCCCGAAGTGGGATATGGTCGAACACTCTTTCAGACCGATCATCTCGCAACTGATCCATCAGCGTTAAGCTATCCCCTTCGCTTTCATATAGCTGTTCATGAAGTGATGCAGGATCACGTAAAGCATCAGATGCGAGAACAATATCGTCGACGGATACCTCCAAGACTGCTGCAACCTCTGAAATCGATGGCGATTTTCCATGCAATTTAATATAATCATCAGTTGCATGCCGGATTTTGAAACTAAGTTCACGGATGGATCGACTCACTTTTACCATTCCATCATCCCTTAGAAAACGCTGAATTTCTCCGACAATCATAGGAACCGCATAAGTAGAAAATTTCACTTCATACGACAAATCGAATTTATCAATTGATTTCATAAGCCCAATACAACCAATTTGGAACAAATCCTCGGGATCTGCGCCACGGGAAGCAAACCGCTGGACAATAGACCAGACAAGCCGCGTATTTCCCTCCACCATCATTCTTCTCGCTTCTTTATCACCTTCTTGAGAAACTTTAATGAGTTCTCTCATCTTTTCTTGGGTCAACAATGCAGGTTTCACTTCAACGGATGCGTCCATGGGTCACCTCATTCTGCTTGCTTCCGGGACCGGAGAAAACGTTTTCTCGAACTTGACGATTGTTCCATTTCCCAATACTGATTCGACGGACAAACTGTCGGCAAAGCTTTCCATTATCGTAAATCCCATTCCTGAACGCTCCATGAAGGGGCGTGTCGTAAACATCGGTTCCATCGCCTGTTCTACGTCAAAAATACCCATTCCTTCATCGCGGACCGTCATTGTAACTTTGTTTTCTTCAATCACAGCGCGGACTGTGACAAGACTCTTCCCATCACATTCGTAGCCATGAATAATTGCATTCGTCACGGCTTCCGACACAATGGTCTTAAATTCTGAAATTTCTTCAATAGTCGGGTCCAACGGCGTTATAAAACAAGTCATTGCCATCCTTGCCAGTGCTTCGTTTTCCTCAATTGCGACGAATGATAACGTCATTTCATTGTTCATGTAATACCCCTCCGATTTCACCGATCGCTAAATCGACCGTACTATGTCTTATATTTGGTCCAAGACCGGAAAATGTGAATATCTTCTCCATTGTCGTGGACGGATTCAAAATGAGCGTTTCCCCTTCCACAGGTGCTAAATCGCGCATCCTTCCAAGAATGAGCCCGATTCCTGCGCTATCCATGAAACCAAGCCTCGACAAATCCCAAATAATCGCTCGGACTTGTCCGCTATAAATAGATGAAGAAATGTGGGACCGGATTCGATTTGCCTCATGATTGTCCAATTCCCCTTGCAGTGTTGCAATTAAAATCCCATTGTCAATAATTTCGATGTCAGCCATGCTGAACCCCCTCCTTCCTGCGAAATATTCCACATTTGGAGGCCGAAACCCTTTCGCCTGACAGAACTAGTCACAGTCAGCGTAAAGTTCTTATGTTTCGACATTGCCCACTACTGATGAAAGTATGTACGTCTTCCATACGATTTACACATCCGATAAAAAAAGAAATGTTTGGGGGCAGATATGCTCGGTTTGGCTGTGTGTATGATTGGGTGGGCTCGGATATGCTCGGTTGGTTGCGGGTGTGATCGGGTGGGGACGGATATGCTCGGTTGGCTGCAGGTATGATTGCGTGGGGACGGATATGCTCGGTTTGGCTGCGGGTATGACCGGGTGGGGACGGATATGATCGGTCGGCTGAGGGTATGATCGGGTGGGCTCGGATATGATCGGTTGGCTGTGTGTATGATTGGGTGGGCTCGAATATGCTCGGTTGGCTGCGGGTATGATTGGTTTGGGCTGGATATGCTCGGTTGGGTTGCGGGTATGATCGGATGGGGACGGATATGCTCGGTTGGCTGCAGGTTTGATCGGTTTGGGACGATTATGATCGGTTGGGCTGTGGGTATGATCGGTTGGCTCGGATATGCTCGGTTGGCTGCGGGTATGATCGGGTGGGGACGGATATGCTCGGTCGGGCTGAAGGTATGATCGGGTGGGCTCGGATATGCTCGGTTGGCTGCGGATATGATTGGTTTGGGCCGGATATGTTCGGTTGGGTTGCGGGTATGATCGGTCGGGCAGAGGGTATGATTGATTTAGCTCGAAAATGCTCGGTTGGCTGGGGGTATGATTGGGTGGGCCGGATATGATCGGTTGGCTCCGGGTATGATTAATTTCAAAAAGCTACCCTATCAACCAAACTCGGTTGATAGGGTAGCTTTTATTTTCAACTACTATTTAGCCTGTAATCATGTCGCCTATAAGGCGCGGGCTTTCCACAGCTTCTTTTCCAATCGTAATATGTTTCTGGATCAGTGTCATGGATTGTTCTACAGCTTCAGTATTCGAATGGATAATGGCAAGTGGTTCTCCCTTTTGCACAGCATCTCCGATTTTTTTAGTAAGCACAATACCTACCGCAAGATCGATTTCATCATCTTTTGTTGCTCTACCCGCGCCAAGAAGCATTGCGGCAACACCGATGTCATCCGCTTCCATCTTCGTTACATAACCCGATGAAAGTGCAGGTACTTCAATCTGATATTTCGCTGTCGGTAATAGAGATGTATCATGAATGATTGCCCCATTTCCGCCTTGCGCTTCAATCAGTTTACCAAACAGTTCAAGTGCTGAACCGTCAGTAATGACCGCTTTTAACATTTCCCTAGCTTCCTCAACTGAAGTAGCTTTTTCGCCTGCAACAATCATCTTGCTACCAAGAACTAGACATAGTTCCGTCAAGTCTTCAGGACCATTCCCTTTTAGCGTTTCAACCGCTTCAATCACTTCAAGCGAGTTCCCAATTGCAAACCCAAGCGGCTGGCTCATATCCGAAATAACCGCCATCGTATTTCTACCGACTTGTTTACCAATCGCCACCATCGAATGAGCCAGAGCTCTTGCGTCTGCCTCAGTCTTCATGAATGCACCGTCACCCGTTTTAACATCGAGGACAATCGCATCTGCACCTGCAGCAATTTTCTTACTCATAATTGAGCTGGCAATTAGCGGGATACTGTCAACAGTTGCTGTCACATCGCGCAATGAATAGAGTTTTTTATCAGCAGGTGTCAAGTTGCCACTTTGGCCGATGACCGCTAATTTTAAATCATTCACTTGCTTGACGAACTGCTCTTCTGTCAATTCGATATGGAACCCTTCTATGGCCTCTAGCTTGTCGAGTGTCCCGCCTGTATGACCAAGACCCCTACCACTCATTTTCGCGACAGGAACGCCACACGCCGCGACAAGAGGGACAAGGATTAACGTAGTCGTATCGCCAACTCCGCCCGTAGAATGCTTATCGACTTTAATCCCTTCGATTGCGGATAAGTCAATCTGATCTCCAGATTCGACCATCGCCATCGTCAAATATCCCTGTTCTTCTGCAGTCATCCCTTTAAAGTAAATTGCCATAAGGAATGCACTCGCTTGATAGTCCGGAATCGAACCAACTGTATAGCCGTTCACAAAAAAGGTGATTTCTTCTTTTGTAAGGACTTCACCGTTTCGTTTTTTCTCAATTACATCTACCATTCTGAACAATTTCATCACACCTTTTCTTTTAATAAACGCAAGAAACTCTTACCAAACTCAGGCATTTCCACCTCAAAGTTTTCCGCAATCGTAGCACCAATATCTGAGAAAGTCTCGTTCAGTGGCATTTCCTCACCAGTTTTTAATGAAGGCGAGTAGACCACGAGTGGGACATATTCACGGGTATGATCCGTTCCAGGATAAGTTGGATCATTACCGTGATCCGCTGTAATAATAAGTAGATCGTCATCACGCAGTGATTCTAAAATTTCTGGCAACCTGACATCAAATTCTTGTAGTGCATTGCCGTAACCAAGCGGATCTCTCCGATGTCCAAATAACGCATCAAAATCAACGAGATTCGTGAAACTGAGGCCCTTGAAATCTTTTTTCATAACATCAAGTAATTTGTCGACGCCGTCCATATTACTCACAGTGCGAACGGATTCGGTAATGCCTTCACCGTTAAAGATATCAGCAATTTTGCCAATCGCCATAACATCATAATCCGCAGACACCAATTCATTCATCACTGTACGATTAAATGGTTTAAGTGCATAATCATGTCGATTTGTTGTTCGTGTAAAGTTGCCCGGTTCTCCAATAAATGGACGTGCAATGACGCGACCAACTAAATATTCTGGTTCCAATGTCAACTCACGTGCGATTTCACAAATCCGGTATTGTTCTTCAATTGGAATAATCCCCTCGTGCGCCGCAATTTGTAGCACAGGATCTGCAGACGTATAGACAATAATTGCGCCCGTCTCCATATGTTCCTGGCCAAATTCATCAATGACTGCGGTGCCACTAGCCGGTTTATTGCCGATTACTTTACGTCCTATTCTTTGTTCAAGTTCCGCGATCAATTCCTGCGGAAAGCCGTTTGGATATACTTTAAATGGCGTGTCAATGTTAAGACCCATGATCTCCCAATGCCCCGTCATCGTATCTTTCCCTACAGATGCTTCCTGCATTTTACCGTAAAAAGCAAGTGGTTCTTCCGCAACGGAAATACCTTGAATTTCCCTAATATTAGAAAGACCTAGTTTGCCCATGTTCGGCATATGCAGGCCTCCCATTGCTTCCCCGATGTGTCCCAGCGTATCAGCACCTTCATCGCCGAATGCAGAAGCATCCGGTGATTCTCCGATGCCCACAGAGTCGAGCACGATTAGATGGATACGTTTGAATTGTTGTTTCCCCATAAGTTAGTCCTCCTTAAAAATAATCTTTCCTGTAGAATTCTATGCTCTTGGATGGAATTTCACATAGACCTCTTTCAACCTCGAACGGCTGACATGTGTATAAATTTGCGTAGTGGAAATATCGGCGTGTCCGAGCATTTCTTGTACTGCCCGCAGATCCGCCCCGTTTTCGATGAGGTGAGTAGCAAAAGTATGACGCAATATATGTGGCGTCAACTCTTTCTGTATACCCGCTTTTAGGGCATGTCCATTCAACAGTTTCCAACACCCCTGTCTAGTAAGTCTTGTTCCCCTCATGTTGACAAATAATGCATCGGCACCTTTTTGTTTTTCTATAAAAATTGGACGTGCTTCTTCGATATAACGCTTACACGCCGTAATTGATTTCCCCCCGAGAGGGATAATTCTTTCTTTCCCACCTTTACCGAATACACGGACAAACCCCATCGTGAGATGAATATCATCCATATTAAGTCCAATCAGTTCACTTACACGCATACCTGTCCCATACAAAATTTCGAGCAACGCAGTATCTCTGACACCCTGTGGCTTTGAACGATCTGGCGCCTTGATTAGTCTGTCTACTTCGTCCATTGACAAAACACGTGGTAATTTCTGCTCAAGTTTCGGCAGTTCCAAATGGACTGTTGGATCCTGGGTCGTGACCTTTTCCCGAAGAAGGAATTGATGAAATGAACGGATTGATGAAATATGTCTAGATATGGTCCTAGCCGATTTCCCGCCTTCTTTCAATCGATGTAAATGCCCCACTATAACAGGACGATCTACGTCATCCAATGATTCGTAACCTGCCTGTTCCATATAGTCTAGATATTCGGCAAGGTCACGCTTATATGAAATAATTGTATTTCCTGACAACTGCCGCTCCACTTGTAAAAAGTGCATGTAATCTTCAAGCGCAAAACGGATGTCTTTCATAACAAGCGGGAAACAGAAAAACCGTTTCCATTTGCCTTTAATTTGAACAAATCCCTTCCCCCCTTCGATTGTTACAGGTTTGAGTCCAAGACAAAAGTGCTGGAATCTGAACGTGGAATAGCTTTTCCTCAAGTTTTCTACAGACCTAAATTTTATAATTTCCTACCCAACGACAAAAGGGACAGCATTATGCCATCCCTCTTCTTACTTCTCACCTTCATCTACATCCGATTTACATCTTTTGCAAATACCGTGAAACGTTAACCAATGGTCCTTAATAGCGAATTCAAAGCGACTTTCAACAATCTTTTCGACATCTCCGAGAAGATCTTCTTGAATTTCATCCACTGTTCCACATTCGATACAAATAAGATGATGATGGAAATGGGCAGCACCTTCCTGCCGCAGATCATACCTCGATACACCGTCACCAAAATTGATTTTATCGACTACCTTAAGATCTGTCAGCAATTCCAACGTACGATACACGGTAGCAAGCCCGATTTCCGGTGCTTTCTCTTTGACTAGCAAAAATACATCTTCAGCACTCAGATGATCTTCCTCATGCTCAAGGAGGACCAAAACCGTCGCTTCGCGCTGAGGTGTCAGCTTGTAGCTGGCCCCATGCAATTGTTTTTTTATCCGATCGATTCGGCTCTCCATACGACGCCCCCCTCAAACTGTATCCATTATAACAAATGGGCTTTCCTTATGACAACAGAAAGGGAGCAGACAGATAATTAAAGACGAAAATATTCTACTTTAAAATGAATTGAAAGACGATAATTTCGATAGCAAGTATGGCAATCGACATGCCGACAATCATCGGTAATGCGCGTGTATTAGGGCCTTTCCCCATCGTTGAACGCATAAAGTAAGGTGGACTTAGGATTGCGCAATACACTAAAAACAGAAAACAAATAAGAAACTGAAACGGAAACCACCAAATTGAATAAGCCATTATTTTCGTGCCTGAAGCTAGTAAATAGGATGAAGACAATCCGAAAAGAACACATTTCACTGCTCCGAAAAGTAATACGGTGAATCTTGTTTTCCTAAACATCGCCAGTATAAACGCAATGATAAAAAATAGTGCTGCCATACCCACGGGTTTTATATAACCTGCATCATGCCCTAGAACGACCCGAGCATCATAAAATGTAACTACCCTCTCTACCGCAGTTGTAGGCATCTCGCGAAATAAGAGCGCTCCACCAATAAAGCCAATTGCAAGAATGACAAATAAGTGGATGAACGATAAAGAACGGACCAAAGCTTCACCTCCGCATAGTTTATCCTGCATTAACGGTGACGGACAAGCCGACTAGAAACACCACTTCCTGTGGCATCATCGGCATTAGTACGTCAAAAGAACCCCATTTAAGTTTTGGCGTAAGAATAAACGTAAATGGGGGTCAACTGTCCGTAAAGCCCGATTGGTTCGGGCCAACGAGGAGGAATTGCAGTTCATTCCTCCCTGTCGGTCACTCAGAAGGGAGGGATTGAAATTCATCCCTCCTTTTTGCCATAGAACACGGCGTAATAAGTCTGAGTCCTGCCTCAATCCGCGGGGGGATAAGACTTCCCCCATCGATTGAAGTGTCACCTTATACAACATATGCTTGTCCGTGCAAAATTAGGTCACTTTGTTAAAAGGTTTTTGGCATAAAGAACAGCGAACGCAGTTTTTGCATCGAAAATTTCTCCTGACACAACCATTTCTTGCGCTTCTACGAGTGTCACTTCTAGTAGTCCAATGAATTCATCTTCGTCTCCCGCTGCCGGGTTTTCGATTTTATATAGATCTTGTGCTAAATACATATGAATTACTTCATCTGCAAAACCAGGGGACGTTGCAAAGGACTGGATATAAGTAAATTCTTTCGCGCCGTATCCCGTTTCTTCTTCCAGTTCGCGGACCGCCGTCACTGCCGGTTCCTCTCCCGGATCAATTTTCCCCGCTGGAATTTCAATCAGCGTACGTTCCAGCGCTTTTCTATATTGTTCAACGAGTACAATTTTTCCATCAGCAGTAATCGGAATGATGGAAACTGCCCCCGGATGTTTGATCAATTCACGTGTCGCTTTCTTACCATCCGGAAGTTCCACTTCCTCAACACGCAGTGTGATAATTTTCCCTTCATAAAGTGTTTCACCTGAAATTGTTTTTTCTTCATATTTATTCATCGTTTCCGACTCCTTTTTATGGATAATAGTGTGACGTCATTGTACCATGAACAAAACAGGGGGTGCTTTCATGGAGAAAAGAGAATTGGGTAAAAGCGGTCTATACATTTCCGAAATCGGACTCGGTTGTATGTCTCTGCCAGATGATTTAACCGAATCGAAAAACATCGTCGACGCTGCGATTCACTCAGGCATCAATTACTTTGATACAGCCGATTTGTATAATAGCGGTAAAAATGAAGAACTCCTGGGGTCTTCGATAAAAGGAAGACGGAATGATATTATCCTTGCGACGAAAGCCGGCAATAAGATGAATCCGAGTGGTGAAGGATGGACATGGGATTCTTCAAAAGAGCATATTATGGAGGCAGTCAAACAGAGTCTATTGCGCCTCGACACAGATTATATCGATGTCTACCAGCTTCATGGCGGGACAATGGAAGACAATGTGGAGGAGACAATTGATGCATTTGAAAGCTTAAAAAAAGATGGACTTATTCGTCAATATGGCATTTCTTCGATTCGTCCGAATGTCATTAAGCGATTCTTGGATACTAGTTCAGCAGTCTCTGTAATGATGCAATATAACCTGCTTGACCGCAGACCAGAAGAATGGTTTCCAACGATCCACGAGGCCGGTGCCTCTGTTATTACGCGTGGGACCATAGCCAAAGGTTTTTTAACATCGGAAGGTTTATCAAGAGCTGCAAAAGCGAATGGATTTGTCGAATATAATGCGAGTGAATTAACACAAACAGTCCAAGCGCTGAGTGAACAATCAGAAGACCTGCACGCGGCGGCAATTGCTTTCGCCCTTCATGATAAAACAGTAGCGTCAGCCCTCGTTGGTGCGCGCACAACTGAGCAATTGCTCGATTCAATCATCGCTTACGAGAAAAAAACGACTGACGAAGAAATCACTCAGTTAGGGCATATCGCAAAAATACACAATTACAAAGAGCATCGCGTTTGATTCTCTTCTGAAGGAACAAACAAACAATTAACTAAATACATTACTGCACCTCAGATTCAAGGCATTTCTTGCTGGAAAAGCGACCGTCCATCTGGTTATGATCGGCATAGACACACTTATGACCGGCATGAGACCTGTTATGCTCGCCATGGCTCCGATTATGACTGGCATCTGCCGTATTATCACCGCCACGGGTTACCTACACAAAAAGGAGCTATAAACCGCTATGGTTTTAGCTCCTTTTTACTGTTCAATTAACATCTCTCATTTAATAGCATCAACAAACCTTTTTGTAATATCCATAGGTCTTGTTATTGCTGTTCCAACAACAGCAGAGTAAGCCCCTAGTTCGAACACGCGCTTAAGTTGATCTGGTGTCCAAATACCGCCTTCTGCGATAATCGGGATAGGAAAATCCTTCACTAGCCTCTCAATTAACTCCATATCCGGCAAACTTGTCCCTCGCGTATAGTCGGTATAGCCACTAAGTGTTGTTCCTAGGCAATCAAATCCTAATGCATAAGCTTCTTTCGCCTCTTCATACGTTGAGCAATCAGCCATGAATAGTTGATCACTATATTTTTCGCGAATAGTAGGGAAAACCTCGCTTATGAGTTTACCGTCCGGCCTGATTCTATTAGTTGCATCTAACGCAATAATGTTCACACCTTCTCGATAAAGTAAATCTATTTCTTTTAGAGTTGGTGTGATGAAAACATCAGATCCCTTGTAAACACTTTTAATGATGCCAATGATCGGCAATTCCACATTTTTTTTAATCTCTTTAATATCTTCAACGCTATTCGCTCTAATTCCTTTAGCCCCGCCCTTCATTGCGGAATATGCCATTTTCCCCATTATAAACGAACTGTGCATTGGTTCTTCTGGAAGTGCCTGACAAGAAACAATAAGTTCATGTTCTATAGCAGCAAAAATTTCCGCTTTAGTTTTCAGTTAAATACACCTCCATGTAGCCCTGCTTTCATTTAAAATATTCCTTAAATTCATTTGCAAAATTATGCCCCATCAGCTTATAGCCTTCTGCATTCGGATGAAGTTCGTCCGGTAGTAAGCCGGCGTAGTCTTCCCCCAGGATATCCAACCCGTTCACATAAAAAAGATGATCATCACCATTTCTTCTAAATATCTCTACAATTTCTTGTATTTGTTGTCTCATCTTAATAAGCGTAAAGCCGACTAGATTAGGGGTCCCCTCTCTAAATGCTCCATAAATAGGAGAACTTAAAACTATTGGAACTTTCGACTGTTTTTCACGAATAATTTTAATAAATCCAATGATAATCGCTTGAAATGTTCGTTCATTATAACTGTTTGCACCGTATATATTTATGCCCGCACAGAGGGAAATAAAGTCAACGGGCGTATCCCTAATCGTTCTAGCAATCATTGGTTCATACTGGCATTGCCCACTGAATCCCAGGCAAGTTAAATCCAAATCTAATTCGGCCGCGGTAATAACCGGCCATGTCTGTGAAGGGCTTTCTGCCGCCTGGCATTGAGTAATGGAACTCCCATAGGCCAGCCATTTCCTCCTTAAAGAAGGGTAAGCGTTCCAATTCGCTTCTTCAGCAATATAAACATTCCTTACGGCCATTTTTTGTCGTTGCGATAAATAAATTTCAACAACTTTATTACTTGCTAAAAGACCATCCACTGTAAAAGACGTATCCTTAGATCTAACTATTATCGTTTTCACTAATTCCCTATCAATCACGACATCGAATTCTACTTCAACTTCAGATGCTGCAAATTCCACTTTAATCGTTGGGGAGTTTGTTTCAAACGTTATTCGAACGCCGGCAGGTATCTCTGCTGTTCGGTTAAGTTGATTTGGCGTATAAAAATATTTATCTTCATGAAAAATTCTCCAAGGACTAATAAGCCCTCCACTTTTTTCAAGTGATATAGCGCCCAAAATCGTTTCTGAATTCAATACAATTGGTTTCATTTATCCACCGCCAACATTTTAATTTTGAGTCTGATAGTTCATTATTACTTCGTCAATCCTAGTCTTAATACCTTCAACTTTCTCAATATCGTCTCCAGATACCGGCTCTAATGGGCCTCTAACGCTACCAATATTTACGCCCTTTAGTTTATAGATTTCTTTAATAACGGAATACATTGAACCATTCAATGAACATAATGCCATAATGATATCATTAATGTCATGTTGAATTTTCCGCGCTTCTGAGAAATCCCCGGCTGATACAAACTCTTCCGCTTTTAGGAACAACTCTGGCATCACACCATAAGTTCCGCCAATCCCGCTATCCGCACCAATTAACCTTCCGGATACATATTGCTCATCTGGGCCATTAAAAACAATAAAGTCGTCATGTGCTGCCGCTTTAAATCTTTCAATATCCATGACTGGCATCGAAGAGTTTTTCACACCAATTAGCTTGTCGTTCTGTAATAACTTCTTGAGTAAGTTAATTGAAAGATTGTATCCGGTCGTTTGAGGGATGTTATAAATAATAAACGGCAGGTCCGTTGAATCCATAATTTCCGTCCAGTACTTTTCAATTGCACTTTCAGGCAGTTGAAAATAAATTGGCGGTATAGCAGACAACGCATCATACCCTAATTCTTCCGCGTACTTCGCTAATTCAACGCTTTCTTTTGTTGATGGTGCTCCAACATGGGCGATCAACGTAAGTTGCCCTTTCAGGCTTTCGGCAACATATTTCAATGTCGCCTTTCTCTCCTCAAGATTTTGATAAATACACTCCCCCGAACTGCCACCAACGTAGAGACCTTGTACTCCTTTTTCATAAAGATGAATCGCTAACGCTTTAATTCTCTCTGGTGATATTTCTCCTGCTTCATCATAACAAGCATAGAATGCTGGAATAATTCCTTTATACTTATCAAGTAACATATTCTTTTCTCCCCTCTTGACTATCTATGTAAACTGAGCGAAGGCGCTCTACAAGAGGCAGCCTTTCGCCGAGCGACGAAGCGGGTGTTTATTTGACTGAGCCCATCGTAATTCCTTGTGTAAAGGACTTTTGGAACAATGTGAATATGACAATCATCGGTACAGATGCAAGTGCTGCTCCAGCCATCATGACCCCATAATCAGTCTTATGCTCACCCTGCATCGTAGCAATACCTAGTGGTAGGGTCATCATTTCCGTCGAACGAGTGATAACAAGTTGACTGAAATAATCGTTCCAACTTAACATGAACGTAAAGATTGCTAAAGCACCTAGAGCTGGTTTAAGCATCGGAAGAACAATATGCCAAAACGTGCGAATTTCACCACAGCCATCTATTTTTGCAGCTTCCAACAGTTCATTGGGTATCGTTTGAGAAAACTGTTTCATAAGGAATACACCGAATGGCCAGCCGATTGCCGGAATGATTAATCCTTTATATGTATCTACCCAACCGAAATCCGCTAGCATTGTGAACAATGGAACAAGAATAACTTGTTTAGGTAGTGCCATTGCAGCAATTAGTACAATAAAGATCAGCTTGCGCCCAGGAAATACTTTTTTGGCAAGAACAAAGCCCGCTGTAGCGCTTACAAAACAGACAGCAATCATTTCACTACTTGCAATAAAGAAACTATTAAATGTCCAGCGCCAAACCGGATTACTAAATAGTGTTACCCAATTATCCAATATTGGTTTTAGTGGAAACCATTCTGGTGGTATCGTTATCGCAACAACTTGAGCTTTGAATGCCCCCGTGATAATCCAATAAAACGGAAAAATAAAGAATAGTGCAGAGAGAATCAGTAATAGTGTAGCTATTATTTTGAATGCGCTTAATTCACGAAACCATTTTTTATTACTAGATCGATTAAACTTTTTCTTCATGTTTAACTGGGATTGTGCTTTCACGACGTTTCCCTCCCCCTAATACTCAACATCATTGCCTAAGTATTTAAATTGAATGATAGAAATCACTCCAATGACTAAAGCTAAAATGACCCCCATTGCAGAAGCTAAGCCAAAATTACCAAGTAGGAATGCTTGTTGATATACGCCATACATCACGGTCGATGTACTATAAATTGGACCTCCAGAGGTTAGCAATTGGATGAGAGCGAAACACTGAAACGAATTAATTGTCGTAATGACAATCACATATAAACTTGTCGGCATCAATAATGGCCATATAATTTTCCGGAAAATTTGCCACGGTGTAGCTCGATCAATCTGGGCTGCTTCAATATACGTAGTCGGAATGTTACCGAGTGAAGCAACGTACAGAATAATTGGCTGTCCAACGGAAGTCGTGATTAATATAACTGTAATCGCCATCAAAGCTGTTTTAGGATCTCCCAGCCAGGAGACCGGCTCTATTCCAAAAAAACTAGTAATATAATTAAGAATTCCAAAGTTAGGATGATAGATCCAACCCCATACGACAGTAACACTCACCACTGAGGTTACAGCAGGTAGATAGAATATCCCCCTACAAAATGATCTTATAAATTCACTTTTCTTATAGATGGACATCGCTACAAAAATAGAAAAACCAATAACGATAGGAACAGCAACTGCAACAAGTACAATTGTATTAATCATAGATTTATGGAACGTTTTATCATGATAAAGAGTTACATAATTATCCCATCCAATAAATTCAAAACTCGTAATGTTGTAATCGAAAAAACTCATGTATATTCCTCGCAGCATGGGATACACAACGAAAATGAGGAAAAATGTTAACGCAGGTAATAAAAACAAATAACTCATCATCCAATCACGTAATTTGTTTTTGTTTGGTTTACGAATGGTAGCTAACAATTGTTTCACCCCAATCTAATTCTTTATGGAAAGGAGCAGCGAATAAATAATGCTGCTCCTCTTCACTTTATTTATTCGCTGCTTTCGCTTTCTCAATCGCGGCATTGGACTTCTCCGCAAATTCATCTAACGCTTCTTTAGCTGATTTCGTTTCAAGGATTGCTTCTTGCAGTGCTGGGAACCAGAAAGTACGCACTTCTGCATAGCCGTCTGCAATCGTTGGTGGATCTGTTATGAATTTACGTGCCAGCTCTGAATACTCATACTCAGACCCTTCATATAGGCCTGTAACTGAGTTCCGCGCTGACAAACCTCCTGTTTGAATCAAGTTTTTCTCGCCCCATTCAGGATCGTTCACGATGAAGTCAACTAATTTTTTTGCTGCTTCAGCTTTTTTATCGTCATCATTATTAAAGACTGCTAGACCACCAAGAAATGGTTCAAGCTTCGGATCGGATCCATCCGGTGTTGGATAAGGAAGTAAAACATCCTCAAAGTCCTCTGTTTTATTTGGAGCAAAAAGTGATTTAAGTACAGCAGAATAGTTAATAGCAAATGCCATTTTACCTTGCAAGAATAAATCATTATGATCCCCAGCATCTAATGAAGCAGCGCCCGGTGCCACCAGTCCATCTCTTGAAGCTTGAACAACCCATTCAAGCCCTTTAATCCCGCTTTCTGAGTTAATCGCAACAGCGCTATAATCTTCATTCAAAAACCGACTAGTTCCTAGATTAGTAATATATCCTCGTGTCCCTTGGTCTCCCGCAACGCTTTTTGCATAGAAACCAGATGGAATGATACCCGGAGCCTTTTCTTTAACTGCATGTAACGCTTTCTCATACTCCGCTACAGTCCATGTCCGATCTGGTCGATCTAATGGTAGCAAATCAAGTTCGCCAATGTCCTCAAATAAAGTCTTGTTGACAGCCATCATGAATGGCCCTGTATTGAATGGATACATATAAACCTGATCTCCAACCATCGATTGTTTCATTAACGCTGGAGATATATCATTTTTCACATCATCTGGCATCATGTCATTTAGTGGTGCAAGTAACCCTTTCTTACCCCAATCAATGATCCGCCCTGGAGCGTCGTAGATCATATCTGGTGCTGTGTTCGTAGCGATTGCTACATTCAGCTTTTCAGGTCCACCTTCAAAAGTAAGCATCTCTAACTTCACTTTAATGTCTGGATTTTTTTCATTGAAAGCGGCAATAATTTCTTTCTCATACTTACCCACTTCTCCATCTAAGGCTTGGAAGTTCGGGAAATTCCACCACGTTATTTCCACCTGTTTTTCGTTACTTGGATTTTTGTCTGTGTCTTTGCCACCTTCGCTTTCCTTTGCTGTGTCTTGACTACAAGCGGTCAAAAATAGTGATAATACAAGAGCCATTACAACTAACAAGACAGAACCCTTTTTCGAACCTCGCATAATATCTCCCCCTCCTTGTATTTCCGGAAATAGTGGTGAAGCGCTTTCATTTCCTGTTTTAAGCATAAAGTCAATAACCAGACATGACAATCCCATGAACTTTACATTCATAGCCCTATTCTGACATAAATGCTCCAAACCCCTTTAAATTATTTAATAATTCCAACTTCAATACGCCGCCATTAAAGATTAACCTCCACAACATGTTTGAATCTTCTACCAATTTATTGTTGGGGAAACTTTTTTTATCGTGTACACTTAAAATAGATTCACAAAATGGCTGTTTAAGTAAGTAATAGAAATTTAGAGGTCATTAAACACATTCCTAAAAACAACAACTACTATCAAATTATTTTTGGGGGAATACGATGTATAAATTGATGATTGTTGAGGATGAACCTCTCATACGTTCTGGATTAAAACAGTACTTCGATTGGAAAGAGTTAGGGGTCCATACAATTATTGAGGCGGAAAACGGGAAAGACGGAGTGGATAGAGCTTTAATCGAGCTCCCCCACTTGGTGATTACAGACATTCGTATGCCTGTAATGGATGGACTTGAAATGATTGGACAGCTCCGATCAAAACTGCCCGATACCCTTTTTATTATTTTGACTGGCCACAATGAATTCGAGTACGCGCAAAAAGCCATTCATTATGGCGGTGTATATGATTATTTACTAAAACCATTGCAATACGAAAAAAGTTTTTCAGTTATTGTAAATTGCTTAGAAAAAATACGCCTAAAGCAACTTATGCCACAATCTTTCGAACGGCTGACAGATCCAGGTACAATTCAAGGGGTTGGAATTGCGCCTGAAGAAGGCCTTCAACTTTTCGAAAAAATAGAGTCCTATATCAAACTGCATTTGGATCAAGAATTAACACTCAATATGGTTGCCGAACATTTCTTTTATCATCCTTCTTATTTAAGTCGGCTATTCAAAACAAAATTAAATAAAAACTACATGACTTTTGTAAGCGAAATAAGGATTAATTATGCGCTACAATGCCTGAAGGTGTCGCAACATTCCATCGCCGACGTGGCAAGTTTATGTGGGTATAAAAGTTATAAACATTTCGTAAAAGTATTTAAAAGTGTTACCCAAATGACACCAACAGAATATAGAAAACAGTTAAGGCTATGATATTATGAACCAATTGAAGCGCTTCTTACCATTTTTCCAATTTAAACATGTGAATCATCAAATTTTTGTCCTTATGATTTTGACGATTACCATCCCGCTGCTGATTTTATCCGTAATGATTTACATGTTTTCAATTCAATCAGCTAAAAAAGAGTATCAAAATAGTTCGAATCTCATTCTTAATAATCTATCTTTTAATTTCGATCAATATTTGCAGAGCATCGAGATGGGGGCGCTTACTGCACAGATGGACAGTAAACTACAAAATGCGCTTGAAAATTGGCAAGGAGATGACTCAGAACGAGACTATGTTCAAATTTTAGAATACGAAAATGCAATTGAACATTTTATCAGTACAATTGAAATAACTATCGAGAATGTCGATAGCGTCCAAATTTATATAGGTGACCATGTCTTTTATTCGACACTTAAAAAATCTGTTTACGATGTGAGTAACTTAACAAACGAAGAATGGTATAAACAAACCATTGAGCAAAAAGGTAGAATCGTCTTATTTGGTACCCACCAACCATTTAATAGGGTAAATTCCAATGAATCAGTGATATCAATCGCAAGGGTAATTAATAAAAATGGAAGCAGACAACCGTTAGGTGTTTTGCTTATTGATATCCGTTTAGATTCATTACGTAACATTCTAAATTTATCAGAAAATCATAATCGGAATTTCGTTATTTTGGATCCTCTTGGCAGTGTTATTTACGCTTCTGACCTAGATCAAATCGACTCCAATATGACATTTAAACCCGCTATCCAGCCTTTCCTTTCCGATTCAAATAAGGAATCCGGGAATTTTTACGCACCGGTAGACGGGGTTAATTCATTTTTCAATTTTGTCACTTCTCCCTACTCAGACTGGACAGTTATTCAATATATAGAAGAACAGGAAATGACTAAGCATGCGGAAATGCTTCGCAAAGTTATTTTAGGGTTAGCTTTCTTTTCGATTGGTATGGCTATGTTATTTATGGTGATCTTATACATACGTGTAACTGAACCAATTATCTTTTTAAGTAGGCAAGTGAAAATAATCGGTCGCGGAAAATTCGATGTTAACTTGACTAGCAAACGTCAGGATGAATTTGGCGGACTTTATCAGGGAATTAGCAAAATGGTCACGGACATACAAGATTACATTGAACGGTCCTCTGTGTTAAAAGCTCAACAAAAGCTAGCACATTACCGCGCGCTAAAAAGTCAAATCAATCCGCACTTTTTAGCTAACGCACTTGAATCGATTCAAATGAAAGCGGTGTTAAACAAACAACGGGATATTGCTGAAATGATTGGGGTACTCGGACAGTTATTTCGAATTAATATCCAAAGTGGGAAAGAAACAATCACATTGGAAGAAGAATTGACCCACATTCGCCTGTATATCCAAGTACAACAAATGCGATTCGGAGATAAAATTCAGTACGTCGAAAACTTAGCTCCAACTAGTGAATCTATACGACTTTTGCATTTCTCCCTTCAGCCCCTTGTAGAAAATGGTATTGTCCATGGGTTAGAGCGTAAATATGGAGCTGGAATACTTGAAGTTTCATCTGTTTTTTCCGGCCAGGATATGCTAATAACGGTGAGTGACAATGGGGTCGGTATTGATGAAGAACAACTACAATACTTGAAAAATCGCCTTGCACAATCCTCCAGTACATTAACCGAAGAACATATCGGGCTTAAAAATGTCCATGATCAAATTCGGTACTATTTTGGTGATCAATATGGCATTGAGATTGATAGCTTGCTCGGAGTAGGCACGACGGTAACCATACGAATTCCAGCAAGACCATGAAGTTACTAGTTAGGAAACAGGACTCTAATTACTATGCTTCTTTCATCTATCTGAAAAATCTAAATGATTCACACGATAAAATGTGGGTATTACAAGAACATGCACCATTCATCTTAGACATACTCTTGGAGGAGATTTAAATGGATTTAAAACTTAAAGGCGAAAAGAAATGGTTAAAGCTAGGAGCAGCAACATTGCTCTCAGTCGGAATGCTTGCTGCATGTGGCGATGGGGATGACGACGATGTTGACGTGGATGTTAACGAACCTGTAGAAGATGTCAATCCTCAGGATGGAACAAATACGGATGTAGATTTAGATACTGATGATGAAACAGATAAAGATGTTGAGGTTGATGACGATGGCGTCGTTGATGATAAGAAAGATGACGACCATATCGAAGATGGCAGCGACGGTTAATTAGATAATCTGCTGTAGCACTTAAACCAAAAAGGACTGGATGGCATCGTAGCCGTCCAGTCCTTTTTGGAATTCAAATTTTCATTTTCAAATGAACATCCCTGCAATAGCGGCACTCAATAACGAGGCTAACATCCCAGCTGCCACCGCACGAACACCCAGTCTTGCAATGTCAGGACGTCGACTTGGTGCAAGAGAACCTAATCCGCCAAGAAGAATTGCCAGTGAACTTAAGTTCGCAAAGCCACAAAGTGCAAAGCTCACGACGATGACTGTTTTAGGGCTGAGTGATGCAATTTCAGGTGCGAATGATGCATACGCGACAAACTCATTCAACACAAGTTTTTGACCAATGAATCCACCTGCTGTTACTGCCTCTGACCAAGGAACACCGATGGCGAATGCCAGCGGTGCAAATAGAATGCCGAGAATCCCCTCAACGGTCAACGATTCAAAGCCAAACACCCATTTACCGATTCCGCCTAACATGCCATTCATCATAGCGATAAGCGCAATGAACGCCAATAGCATGGCACCGACATTCAAGGCAAGTTTTAATCCATCTCCTGCCCCACGTGCTGCTGCATCAATAACGTTCACAGATTCCTGATCCTTACCCATCTCAAAATCTTCAACTTCTGACTTCTCCGTTTCCGGTATAAATATTTTCGCCATAATCAATCCTGCAGGTGCAGCCATGAAGCTTGCTGCAATTAAATACTCAAGTGGAACACCCAGGAGTGCATAACCCGCGAGAACAGAACCAGCAATAGATGCAAGTCCTCCTGTCATGACTGCAAAAAGCTCTGACTTCGTCATGTTTGCCAAAAAAGGTCGGATGACAAGTGGAGCTTCCGTCTGTCCGACGAATATATTCGCGGCCGCAGAAACCGATTCTGCTTTACTCGTGCCAAGCAGTTTCGATAATGCGCCTCCGATCAGTTTGATAACCACCTGCATAATTCCAAGATAATATAGCACGGAAATCAAGGAAGAAAAGAAAATGATGATCGTCAACACTTGGAATGCAAAGACGAAACCGAATCCTTCAACGTCCGCTACCGGACCGAAAAGAAATGCAACCCCTTCGCCAGCGTAGTCAATGACATTTTGCACGAGTCCAGAAAACCATATTAATCCAGCTCTCCCCGCCTCCCATTTCAAGACGACGAATGCAAATGTCACTTGGATGATTAAACCAACAACGATAGTCCGGTAATTAATCGATTTCTTTCCATTAGATAAAAGAAATGCAATTCCTAATACCACAACTATCCCTAAAAGCCCCCACAATAAATTCAACTAGTACACCTCTTCATATGGAAGTTTTCCATTTATAATTTTGTTACTAATACGCCAATTCGCACTATGGAAAGCTCATTTTCGTTGTCTGACGTCATACAACTAAATGAGTTTAGCAAACGAAATGACATAAGTAAATAAATTGTGCGGAAAATAGGAAAAACTATGTTTTCCAAATGATTCAGCAGTTAGTATTCCACATTTATCCGAAATTACTCGTCGTTTTTTGAATACGCTCACATTTTAAGACAACAAAAAAAGACTACCCTTTAAGTCAATACAGCTGACCTATAAGAAAGTCTTAGTACAATCATCTTCTATATCCTGTTACCAATGTCTATTTTTACGAAGAAAAGAAATAACTGTAATCAAAAAAATGGATTAAACGATGGTAAGCAGTTGGTCTTAGAATGACTTTCAAAAAATTACCCATCCTATAAAAAAGGAGATGTCATCAATTATGAGAAAAACATTTATTGCACTTGGAATTATTATTACAGTTAATTCAGCACCAACATATATCCCAACCATTGCTCATACACCACCAGAAATTCCAGCTTACGCTAAGTGGGGTAAACTCGCTATAAAAGAAACACAATCAAAATATCCCAATGCAACTATTATTGACTACCTTCATGAAGGAAGCGAATCTAGAAAGGATTCAACAATTGAAAAGTTTAAGCTATGGTTAAAAGATGGTGACCACGAATTCGGCGTTTTTGTAAGAATTGAGTATACTACCGAAACTGAAAAAGTAGTTACTATTGAATTTGAAGAAACTTCTAGGTAAAACTTCACAGTCGTGGCCATTTTTTTCGGAATTTGATAATCCCCATTTTTCAAGGGTTATTATTTTTAAATCCAAATAATCAAGAGGCTTAATTAAATGGAAAAACTATGCCCTTACCTAAATTACTGAGACAATATAAAACACCTACGTAATTGACACACTTATTAAAAGTGCATCTATCGTAGGCATTTTTTCATTAAGTAGCCCTATTCAACTATTTTCAACACCAAAGGAAGTTCTCACCATCATTCTATCATTGCTCCCAAAGGCTCTAAAACAAATTTTTCGATTGCATGGAGCACTCCTTCTTCATTGTTCGTCAGTGAGATATAATCCGCAAGGTCTTTCAATTCCTGGACCCCGTTACCCATCGCGATACCTAAACCAGCCGTCTTAATCAGTTCAATATCATTGTGATTGTCGCCTATAGCGATAATTTCTGTACGATCGATACCAAGATTACTCGCTAGGTGCAATAAAGCACTTCCTTTGTTAGCTTCCGGATGCGTCACTTCAAGATAGTTTACTAAAGACTTGGCGATATGTGCACTCCCTCCAAACAATGCCCGCAATTCATCCTGTAAGGTTGCAAGGTAGGCAGGCTCTTCGATAAAGAGTGCTTTCGTAAATCCTAGTTTCGCAAGTTTGCCAAGATCCGGTTCTATTTTATACGGGACCTTCGATTTTTTGGAGTACTCAATAATCTTGTCAATTTCTGATGCAGCATAAAGAATATCATCTTGATAAACTTGCAAATGTATTTTTTTATCACGAGCAATCTCAACTAGTTTTTGTGCCATGTTAGGAGGAATAAGTCGTTCATACATCACTTCATCGTCATCAATGCTTTTAATGATTGCACCCTGATACGTAATAACTGGTACATTGATGCCCAGTTGCTGTGCAAATAATTTCGCAGATGGAAACATACGCCCTGTCGCAATCGTGACAACTGTTCCTAATTCCACCGCTTTTTGAATAGCCTCGATTGTTCTTGGCGTAATCAGTAATTCATCCGTAAGTAATGTCCCATCAAGGTCAATCGCAATTAGTTTATACATGGAATTCCCCCTTTACTTAATGCTATCTAGTTATCGTCGCATGTTGTGACTTACACTGTCTAGTGAAGATACTTTTCATCTCGAAATAATTGCATGTTAAAATCGAGAGGTGGAAAATAAAATAGTTATGTCACTAACTTACAGGCGTTTTTTTGTGGCTACCTCGAGTCACGATACGTCAACATTATTTCATTGAAATTCTCTAATTGATGTTCGTTGATGTTTTACTATCCCCACTCCATTCACCAACAGTGCCTGTTGCGTGATTGTATTCTCCCCTATAATTCTAGTATTCTTAATAGATGTAATTTATCAGCTTAGCATCCCCTTGGCTTTCACTTGAAGTAACCAGTCTGGAAACTCTGTAAGCAACTTATCATACAGCTCTTCATCGGAAACCTTTGCAATATTACTGATTTTAAAGAAATCTGCATTGTCTACATACCTGTCTTTAAGGTCGTCTAACTTTTGCAAGAAAGCAAATTTTTCTTTACCAATCCCAACAAACTGCCAGAAAATAGGTTGATTTGCGCTTTCACGCACAATCCGTGTTGCCTCACTTTTATCAGAGTTATTCCCATCCGTTATAAAGAGTACAAAAGTAGGATGTTCAGGCTTAATAGGAATTTCTTTTGCTTTCTTACTGAATAAACCACCAAACAAACTTTTCTTAGCAGGTTCTTGATTCCCACTCAGTGCAGTTCCATATTTACTCACTATCAATTCCATAACTGGAGCATATTTCGTTCCACCACTTACAGTCATTTTAGTGTCCTTTACAAATGTTGCATGGTTCGCTTCTGTTGCTGTACCAACAAAATTTGCACCGTTATTGAACTGAAATACATCAATTTCTTTATTAGCATCCATGTTCATACCAATGGCTAGTAAACGCTCTACAATCTGCTGTACAGTCCCATTCTTATATAGTGAACTCATTGAGCCCGATTGATCGATTGCTAATATGATTTCTGCTTCAACACCAGTTAGTTTCTTCTTCTCTAATACAATACCTGCTTTTTTAGTTAAATCTATTAAGTTTGTCATTTAATCATGCTCCTTATCGTTTTTTAATAGTTAATTTATGCCACACAAAATTATTATTTTCTCATTAAAAAATCTGAAGTCGTAAAAAGTACCAACATCTAAATATTCTCATTAATCCATCAACAATTACAACTGATTGTACCATAAGTTTATGGATAGCAAGATGGTGTCGCTGATTAACTTCCGCTTTTCAAGAAATAAATGTAGTTGTTTGTTTTTCTTATTAACTTCTCTCAGATGCATTATTTTTCACACAAAAAATGTCGCTCCTTAATCTAAATGATTAAGGAGCGACATACATCATAGTCCATATCAAAACATGTGGACTATTTTATTCAGTTTTAAATTTCTTCTTACGTGAAGGCAACATATTAAAGAGTATATTCAACACAATCGCAGTGACACTTCCCGCGACAATACCGTTACTAGTCAAAATTTTAAGACCTTTAGGGAATTGTGCGAAAAGTTCAGGTACGACAGTCACGCCAAGGCCAATTCCGATTGCGCAAGCAATGATCATAGAATTCTCTTGAGAATCACTAATGATTTTGCTCAACATTTTAATTCCTTGGGAAACGACCATTCCGAACATTGCGATCATCGCGCCGCCTAAAACTGCATTTGGAATGATTGTTGTGAAAGCTGCGATTTTTGGAACAAAACCGAGCGTAATCAACATAATACCCGCGATTAAAATGATTTTTCGTGATCTGACACCCGACATTTGAATTAAACCGACATTTTGTGAAAACGTCGTATACGGAAATGCATTGAAAATACCGCCTAGTAAAACGGCAATACCTTCCGCACGATACCCTTTTTCAAGATCTTTTTTCTTTATATCACGCTCACAAATATCACCTAGCGCAAAGTAAACGCCTGTTGATTCAACAAGGGATACCATTGCAACAAGTATCATTGTCGCGATAGCAGGCCATTCGAAAGTCGGCATACCGAAGTAGAAAGGCTCAACCATATGGAAATAGGCTGCATCCCGAACGGCCGAGAAGTCAACTTTCCCCATAAACGTAGCAACAACAGTCCCGACAACCAAGCCGAGTAAGATGGAAATAGCCCGCATAAAACCAGTGGAAAACTTGAAGACTAGGAGGATAAAAAGCAACGTTCCGAAAGACAATGCTATATTTGACAATGAACCGAAATCACTTGCACCTTGTCCCCCACCCATATTGTTAATAGCTACGGGTATCAACGTAATACCGATAATCGTAACGACAGAACCTGTTACAACTGGAGGGAAAAATCGTACAAGCATACCGAAGAAACGGCTAATAACAATGACGAAAAGTCCCGATACGATAATTGCCCCATAAATAGCGGGAATTCCAGACTCGGTGCCAATCGCAATCATCGGGGCTACCGCTGTAAACGAACAGCCTAATACAACGGGCAATCCGATTCCGAAGAAACGGTTATTCATAATTTGTAAAATCGTTGCAATCCCACACATTAAAATGTCGATGGAAACAAGATAAGTCAGTTGTGTAGAAGTTAGGCCCAGTGCATTACCGACGATTAATGGTACGAGGACCGCCCCCGCATACATCGCCAAAACATGTTGGAGCCCTAAAGCAGTTGACTTAAGTGGATTGCTCACTTGGAAGTTTCCTCCTCAATAAATGTCACTTGCCCATTTTCGAGTGAAGCAATATTCGCAAGTGACTCTACACGGATGCCGCGTTCACGGATGAGCGCCCCACCAGGTTGGAAACCTTTTTCGATAACAATACCAACGCCTGCCAACTTTGCTCCAGCTTGCTCAATGATATCTAGCAACCCAAGTACAGCTTGTCCGTTTGCAAGGAAGTCATCGATGAGTAAGACTGTATCTTGTGCTGTAATGAAATCTTTTGAAACGGAAATATCATTTGTTTCTTTTTTTGTGAATGAATGGACACTCGCCGTATACAAATGGTCCACTAACGTTAATGATTTCCTTTTACGTGCAAAAATTACCGGTACCCCTAGTATCAAGCCCGCCATCATTGATGGAGCAATACCCGACGATTCAATCGTTAGAATTTTTGTTATTCCCGCATCTTTAAATCGTGTTGCAAATTCTTCCCCAACCGCCTGCATAAGAGGTGGATCGATTTGATGATTCAAAAATGAATCTACTTTTAGCACCTGATTCGATAATACTTTACCGTCTTTTACAATTTTATCTTTTAACAATTTCATTTTATTTTTCCTCCTTCTTGTTTTCACAATCAAGAGCCACAAAAATAAGCCCTATGACCATGCATCCAATCAAACCATGAGAGGAGCAATGTCATTCAGGCTTATTTGCTGAATGGAAAAGAAAGAGACATACCCAATTAAATGAGTACGACTTTTTCAATTCGTTGCTTCTCATAGTCGATTTATTTACGGTAAATCGGTAGATACTTGCGGGCCATATTCCCGCTATTATATGAGCGAATGCTATTAGAATGTTATTAGTATAGCACGGGAATTTCAGATTTCAACATCCTCAAAAGTTAAATAATGATTCATTCAATTCAATGAACGTACTATGTGCGGTGAATGTGTTATTGTAGATGAAATAAGCAGACTTTGGGGGCATTATCTTGACCAATCCACATTCCATGAATACAAATAAAAAATTAAAATTCACACGAAATACATGGTTTCTTCTTATCGGAATCATTTTCATCGCGTCCACACTTCGGTCGCCTTTAACATCTGTCGGACCATTAATCTCTTCCATTAGAGACAGTTTGGCCATTTCAAATGTATTAGCGGGATTCCTAACGACCATTCCTCTGCTCGCTTTTGCACTTATTTCACCGTTCGCTCCGAAAATTGCACGTCGCTTCGGAATGGAACTGACATTATTTGTATCACTCATTTTATTGACAGCAGGTATTATTACTCGTTCTCTAGGCACAACACCTAATTTGCTCATTGGCACTTTCCTAATAGGACTTGCCATTGCATTTGGAAATGTCTTATTACCAGGTCTAATAAAACTCAACTTTCCACTGCATATGGGTCTCATTACCGGTATTTATTCGGTCTCTATGAATTTATCCGCAGCCATCGCGGTTGGCGTCAGTGCACCACTTTCTCATAATACACAGTTTGGATGGAGAGGCGCATTAGGAGTTTGGGCGTTGCTAGCATTTATCGCTCTACTCGTCTGGCTCCCGCAACTTAAAAACAAGAAATCACCAAATTCATTGGATGTTCATTTGGAAAAGGCCAAATCACCCTCTTTATGGCGTTCTCAATTGGCTTGGAGTGTTACCTTCTTTATGGGGTTCCAATCTTTGATATTTTATACAACTTCCGCATGGATGCCTGAGGTGTTAAAAACGCAAGGAATAAGTCCAGATAGTGCTGGATGGATGGTTTCCCTCTTGCAATTTGCGCAATTACCAATGACATTCATCGTTCCGATTCTAGCAGGAAAAGTAAAAGATCAGCGCTGGATTGTAGCGGGTGTCGCACTATTATACCTCTTGGGCTATGGCGGTATCATGGCAGGCACAACTGCACTTGTTCCACTCTTTATGATTTTGATTGGAATTGCAGGTGGCGCAGCATTTGGACTTTCAATGATGTTCTTCTCATTACGCACACGGACACCACATGAAGCTGCAGATCTATCAGGTATGGCACAGTCCTTCGGCTATTTACTTGCGGCGGTTGGACCAGTACTCTTCGGATTATTACACGATTTCACATCAGGTTGGACAGTGCCGATGCTGATTATTATCATTGCATCTTTAATTGTCCTCCTATCAGGCTTGAAAGCAGGGAAAAACACCTTCGTTACTCCAGAGTAGGTGCTTAGAAATCTTCTACTACCAAAAAAGTGCTGTAAACCAATATTGGTTTACAGCCTTTTTCAAGTTATCATTTTTTTACTCGGCTACAACATCCGTTTTGACCTTCTCCTCTTTATTCTACTGGGCTATCAAAAGAACCTCTCTATCAAAATAGCAGTTAATACTAACCCAACTATAAATCAAATACAGACAACTCCCCTAGAGTTCTTGCCGTTTTTACGAGGCAAATTGATAAAGTTCTCTTTCATTCTTTTCATTTTTGCATCAGTTGCTACTAATCAAATGGGTTCAACAGGTAATCGTTAACGTGAATTCAATATGCTTCAGCAGCAAATTGCGGATAGGTTTTATTATTTGAAAGCTGGGTATTTTAAAGACTAGCACTAACACTATAAAAATCTTAGGAGGCAATTTGAAATGGCTGACAAAAAGTTTGTAGGTACATTCCATAATGAAACCCAAGTCTTGAATAAGATTGATGAGTTAAAAGCGCAAGGTTATACTGAAAACGATATTTATATTGTGACGAATGATGCAGATACATTATCGATTATCCGAGGAGAAACTGATGTGGATCTCCGATCGCCTGAAGGTAACTGGATGGACAAGTTCATCGCTTTCCTGAGCGGAGATGAACCCGTCAAAGGTGCATTCACTAACATGGGCTTCACCGACGAAGAATCCAACCGTTATTTCAATGAAGTCAAAGCTGGCGGAATTCTTCTATACGTGGACCAGGAATACGGTAATCTCTATGGAAATCAAGGAACGGAATATCAAGCAGGTTATACAGATCCTAATATCGGCTCAAATCTTGTTGTTGATGATTATGATAATCCCAATCTAGCAATGAACAGCCAAGGGTTAGGGTTAGGAACAGATGCAGAACAGGAAGAACATCTAAGATTGCACGAAGAGAAGCTCAATGTCGACAAAGAACGCTATCAGGCGGGTGAAGTGAACGTCAGTAAGCACATTGTCGAAGAGACACAAACGGTAGAAGTGCCCGTCACACGTGAAGAAGTGTACATTGAACGACGCGCAGTAACTGAAGAGACTGCTGCCGGAGAAGTGTTTGATGATGGTGAAAATATTCATATACCTGTTATGGAAGAGCGGGTTGAAGTGACAAAACGTCCTGTCGTTAGTGAAGAAATCGTCGTTGGCAAACGTGAAGTTCATGATACAGAAACGGTTAACGAAACCGTGCGCCGTGAAGAAGCGGATATCGACCGGACCGATGCAGTACTAGATGAACGTGATGGGACGGCCATACATTCATTGGATACAAATCCATTTGAGCGGAATGAATTAAATAATGATTCTTTAATCGACCGGAAACGATTTTAATAATTAAGAAAACCGTAAGGCGCCTGGAGTCTAGACACTGCTCCAGATTGAAAAACAGATATTTTCTTATTCCTTTAAAAAGGAGCTTGCTTAAGTAGATGATCTACTTAAGCAAGCTCCTTTTCGTTTTCCGGATTGACTTCCATCACTTTTTTGGTTAGTTCAATTGACAGGTGACGCCGAATTTATCCCCTACCCAACCAAACTTGTCACTGACCGGCGTTTCAGAAAGCAGCATCAGGACTCGTCCATCCTGTGATAGCTGTTCAAAAAGCCGACCAATTTCCGCTGCCGTGTCACATGCCACAAACAATGAAGTGGAAGGAGTGAATGTGAATTCTTGGTTGATAGAACTGTCGATGCACATGAACGCCTGTCCTTTTATTGTGATTGTGGCGTGCATGATCATGTCGTTTTCTTGATGGACTACATTTAGAATTTCCGATTCATCAAAATAGCTGTGTAAAAATTCATGGCATTTTGTGCATTTCCTTCAATCATAAGCAAAGATAAGCAACGTCGTTATTTTTGGTCGGTAGTCCCTATAAGTTATTTCCCCTAACATCTTTATTTATAAATCAAGTTCTAAAACAATCGGACAATGGTCGCTGCCGAGTATATGTGGATGGATGGTAGCATCTTTCAATAGAGATTCCAATTGTTTGGAGGCTATGAAATAATCAATCCGCCATCCAATATTCCGCTCCCTAACCTTACTCATGTACGACCACCAAGTATATGCTCCTTCTAGATTTGGATTGAAATACCGATACGTATCGATGAATCCTTCCCCTAATAGCTCCGTCATCTTTCCGCGTTCCTCACTGGTGAAGCCCGAATTACCGATGTTCGATTTCACATTTCGTACATCTATTTCCTGATGCGCGACATTCAAATCACCACATAGAATGACTGGTTTCATATCATTCAGTTTCTTTAAGTAGTCACGCATGTCGTTTTCCCATTCCAAGCGAAATGGCAATCGTGCCAAATCCCGCTGCGAGTTTGGCGTATAGACGTTTACTAAATAAAACTGCGCGAACTCAAGCGTAAGAATCCGTCCCTCTTCTTGAGCATCTAAATCGCCTACACCGTATTTCACAGTCAATGGTTTTTCTTTCGTGAATACAGCCGTACCTGAATAGCCCTTTTTTAGTGCGTAATTCCAATATTGATGATAACCATCCAACTGTAAATCAATTTGACCTTCTTGCAGTTTTATCTCTTGTACACAGAAGATGTCTGCATCCACCGTTTCAAAGTATTCTAAGAAACCTTTACTAACACATGCCCTTAATCCGTTGACGTTCCATGATACTAATTTCATATAGATTGACTCCTTTGATTAACCTCTGCGAATTCTCTTTCCATTCTTACTATAGCACAAAAGAACATACGTTCAATTTTCCACTTATTAAAAACGAAAATTCTGCTACAGCTAGCCTAGTTGGTTCATTCATCGCCAAAAAATTCCGATTAGAACGATTGCTCCTAATAGAAATTTGCCAATCTGCCCGATTTGTTCCGAGGTGATAAATGGTTTTGGCACAAGAAATTCCATTTCCTTGATTTCATTCTCCAAATGATCTATTTTGGCTTTCAGCGCTATCATTTCTTTGTCCAGATTGGTTTCCCATTCATCTTGTCCGTTCATATGTATTCCTCCCATTTTTTGATTTAACTTACTATACGTTACTTACTCAAATTGGTTTCATTTTTTCATTAATAAACAAATCTCAACGGCTTTGTTCGGGATCTATAAACCTCGTTTATTGAACTCCCCTATGTTCTCTAGTATCTCGCTATGGACACTAATATTCCATGTTATAAAGAAGATAAGACATACTACATATCACGTCTGTTGATTAACCAAAGTAACCAGTGAATAACATGATTAACTACTAGGCGCTACGTGTAAAGTTGACTTTGGATTGCTTTGGATATAAAGACTTCTATACGATTATCGAGATGTCTAGAAATGTAGTGATGCGACTTTGTCGCATCACTACATTTCTTTCCCGATAATCGTATGGTGGTCCTTCATCCATCGCGCTCCAAATGCATAAGTATACGAAGTGCTAAAACTTTTTGAGACGAAAGAATAGAGGGGCATCTACCTGGATAAAAGCCGCCAAAGATGCAATTTTGGCGGCTGATGCATTCTATATGGTTTTTTCTTTTTTAAGTAAAGAAGTGTCACTTTCTATAAGGTATCACATGATTAGGAGCATACTCTTTGCTAAAAGTAAGCAAGGAACGCATTTTACAACGTACTAGAGTGCCCGAAATTGCATCTTCGGGCACCTACATCCCCTATAGAAAGTCATCTATTCTTTTCTTTCCAAGCAACTGCATTATTCACTTAAATATTGTAGGAACGCGACAGGCAACTATTCGCAACAGGATTAACGAAAATAGTGTGGCTAGAAGTGACGGAGTCACTTCTAGCCACACATGCCTCTCGATAAATGTGTCGTGAATATTTCGCCGAAAGCGGACCGGAAATGATCCCGTGAAAATGGATTTCCCCAACCCCTACTCACCATTATTTTTTGTAAATAAATGGATAACAAAAAGACATGCCTACATATAATTGTACGAACCAGTTAAAGGTTTTTCTTTGTCTTGCAGCTGATTGAAATATGTATGCAAATAATCCGATAAATAACGAGATTATAATCAAATCGGATTGCCATATACGCTCTGCTGAATTAACAGGAATCATTACCTCTTGTAAGATTTGTATAGTGTTATCATCATTAATTTGTATATTATATTTTTCTTTGTTGAAAAAACCTTCTTCAATCGTTATGAAAGATGCACTTTCATCTAAATTATAATGATAGCCAATCAAATTAAAATTAGTTAGTATTGTGAACGCTAACAATAGCATCATCACAGGTATAAAAATGAACCCAAGCGGCATCTTTTCAAAAGGCTCTAACATAATTATTCCTCCCGTAATTATCGTTTGTTATTCTATTTTATTCACAATAGTTGTGGGAATACCTCTTTAATTTGGAAAATAATTCGCAATACGAAAAATGCCTGTACTGAACACAACTTCAAATTGTGTTTAGCACAGGCAAGGAAGCATTAATTTAAAGAGAAGAATGTTTACATTTTTCTCTTGGAGCGGTGTCTTGACTTCAGCACTATTCTTACTTCATCTGGTCTGTTACAGTATCAACAAGTAACAAAGGATCTACCGTATATACCTCGTAAACTACTTCCTCTTCCTGCCACATAAAGCTATTCGCAGCTGCCCCCTCACTATTCATATCAAACATCGCAGCCCCGATCTTTTGTGGCGCTGGTAATAGTTGGTCTTCCAACTTTGCGACAATCTCTTTTGCCAAATCGTTCATTTTCGCACTTCCTGCTTCGCTATTCCGATTACGCATCGAAAATGACCAGCGCCCCTCATGCCATGTAAGGAAAATACTCCCTGCACCCGCATCTTGGTATCCCGTAATGCCATTTCCCAAATCAACTTTTTGAGCGCCATCATTAATGGGTTGGTAATTGATTTTCGCTTTAGCACTAGCCGCTGAATCATACCTTGTCCCATTAACAATCATATAAGGGTGTGCATCGTGCAAGGTAGGATCATTTACAGGAATCGGTACATTTGTGACATAAAAATTTACTTCGTAATTATTTTTGCTCGATGCAGTAGTCGCCGTCAGATAACCTTTCCCTACAAAAATATCCTCTGGCAACATCAATTTCACATCAGTTTCTATAGCAGATGTTACCTGCGCTAAGATTTCTTCATGTGTTTGCTCAGGATTAGTTTCGGGGCTTTCTATTTGTTTTTCGGGTGTATCCGTTTCGGTAATATCTGGTGTCTCTACAACTTGATCTGCGCTTGATGAACATCCACCCAGTATGAATAAAGCGCTAATGACAATTACGCTAACTCTTTTTGATTTCATATAGTTCTCTCCTTATATAAACCACAAAAAATACTCGATTTTATTCGTATTCCCCTTTTTCTTACTTGTTAATCCTTTTTATAAGCACGATGCGAGAAATAAACAGGTTTAACTGTCCATTAGCGAGAACTTGAAGTGTAATTCCGAAAATAGTTTATTCATCAAAAAAACTCATCATTCATTGGAAGAATGATGAGCCTTTTATTGAATAGACAGTTGAAACGGATAGCTTAATGGGCGTCAGGAAATACTCGCTTCATCGCATCTGAAAACTCTTCAAAGAATCCTTCCACTGGTTTGTCTTCTCTAATCTTAGTTCCATATTCGTCCATTTGCTTTACAAAATCGGGATTCATCGATACATAAACATTTTTAAAGTTAGCATCAGTCGACCTGACCTCATCCGCAATCTTATTCTCAGTCACCTCTGAACCATCTGCTCCTTCTTTTAGCACGACTGCCACATAAGCATTTGTGTCAGTTACGATGACATTGGCGCTTTCCACTTCTTCCATTTCCACTATTTTATCAGCAACATCATCAGCGACCGTCAGCTCTTGATTACCTTCACTATTTGGATTGGTATCCGTTGCCGAGTCGTTTGTAGTACCGTTGGTGGTAGTATCGTTTACATCCGTTTCTGTTTCTGTACCCACTGCATTGTCCTTCACTTCTTCATTTTTCTTCGTTCCACAACCCATCAAAGAAAAAATGACGAGCAAAGTGGCCAAAACACGCAACATCTTAGTCATTGATAATCCTCCTTCAAATTTGTCAGTAACGATAGCATGGTCTGTTTGTCTTTTTTTATGTAGTCGTTTTAAAATTTTATGCCAAAAAAATTCTCAAGCTGAAAAACGGCTTGAGAATGAAGTAAATTATAGTAATACATTCAGGCGACTGTTACTCAGCTTTGATTGCACTTACAACTTTATACAACTCAAGGTCTATGTCAACCGGTTCATTCATTGCTAATTTTGCTAGTTGTTTTCCTAAGAAAGGTCCGACAGTTAGTCCTGAAGCACCCAATCCATTCGCTAGTAAAATTCCTTTTGCTCCAGGAACTTCTCCTATAATCGGGAGGAAACCTGGGGTAAACGGACGGTAACCTACACGTACCTCGGTAAAAGCGCTGTCTGCTAATCCTGGCGCGACTGCTAGAGCCTTACCTAATACCTCATGCAAGCCTCCAGCAGTAACGCGCATATCAAACTGTTTATCATCTTCATGCGTTGCTCCAATGACTACTTTTCCATCATCAAATGCAAGAATGTATTGGTCAGTTGGTGGCATGACGACTGGCCATTCGGTGGTTTGTGTTTTTTCAAGTTGTAGATGGACGATTTGTGCTTTTTGAGCACTCACTTGTAGATGAATGCCTAACGGCTCAATTAATTCTGCCGCCCATGCACCGGCAGTGACTATGACTTTATCCGCTAAAAACTGTTGATTTTCTACTTGAACTCCCGTGACAACTTTGTCTGTAGCAATAAGTGCTGCAGACCCATTTACGAACACTGCACCATGTTTTTTTGCGGCACTGACCAACGCATTTCGTAAAGCTCGCCCGTTTACACGAGCCGCTCCACTAATTTGAATAGATTCATATTCCCCAGAAAGCGGCGGAAATAAAGCCGATGTTTCACTTGCATTCAATTGACGGATATCGCCAATTTCAGGTGCATCTTCTCGTCTTTTTACCGCACGTTCTTTCATTTTCTCGAGTTTGACAGCATCCGTGTGCAAGCTGACCGCACCAACGCGTCGGTACCCCGTTTCCGTTTCTCCGTCTTCTTCAAGCTGTTGGATGAGTGACGTATAATATGCCGCCCCGCCTTTCGCAAGGGCGTACCAAGCTTTATTTCTCCGTTGGGATAGCCATGGACAGATAATGCCCGCTGCCGCATCCGTCGCCTGCCCCGCGTCCTGACGATCTATAACTGTCACTTTAACTCCAGATTTGGCTAAATGATACGCTGTCGACGCTCCTAAAATTCCTGAGCCTATGATGATAAATTTCTTCATTATAAAACACCTTTTCCACTTTGAGTTTATTCTAATCATACCAGTTCTTATACTGAATTTTGACCGATTAACATGGTTTTGTCGAATTTACCCGCAACTCCATAAAAAACACCACAACCATGTCGAGTTGTGGTGTTTTATCCTTATTCACTTCACACAGATAACAACGCGGCATCACTGTTTAACTTTTCACCGCGAATGCGTTGGAATTCGGCCATTAACTTTTCGATCGTCAACTGCTTCTTTTCCTCAGCTTCAACTTCCAAAATGATTTGCCCTTTGTCCATCATAATGAGCCTATTGCCTAAATCCATTGCTTGCTGCATATTATGTGTGACCATCAGCGTTGTCAATTGATCCTTTTCTACAAGTTGTTTCGTTAGATTCGTGATCAATTCCGCCCTTGATGGGTCAAGGGCCGCTGTATGTTCATCAAGAAGCAAAATGGACGGTTGTGTAAAAGTAGCCATTAACAAAGAGAGTGCTTGACGCTCCCCACCTGATAGCATACCTACCTTGGCATTCAATCGATCCTCTAGGTTCAAATGAAGTGTTTCTAGTGATTCCCGGAATAGTTCACGACGTTTCTTGTGAACACCTTTACGTAATCCGCGTGTTTTATTGCGCGAGTACGCCATTGCTAGGTTTTCTTCAATTGTCATAGAAGGAGCGGTTCCTGCCATTGGATCTTGGAATACTCTGCCGATCATTACCGAACGTTTATATTCAGGCAGTTTCACAACATTTTTACCCGCGATTTCAATGACACCGAAATCAGGCGTAAGTGCTCCTGAAATCATATTCATCATTGTTGATTTCCCCGCACCATTACTGCCGATGACAGTTACAAAATCTCCTTTTTTCAAATGTAAGTTGATTTGATCAAGTGCGATTTTTTCATCGGGAGTCGCTTCGTTAAATACTTTATTTATCTGTTGGAGTTTCAGCAATTGCATTCCCTCCCTTGTTTAATACTTGATCATAAGTTGTTAATCGTTCGGCATGACGTTTCGCTTTCCTCTTATTTTCCCGTCTTTTATCAATGTATTGCGGTAAAATAAGTGCAGCTATAACAATAACGGCGGTGATTAACTTCATGTCTCCTGTATCGAGAAATTCTACTCGAAGTGCAAGACCCAATACGATTCTATAAATAATAGCACCTGCAATCACTGCAAGTGTTGTTCGCATAATTGTTTTTGTACCAAAGATTGCTTCACCAATAATAACAGAAGCTAGTCCGATAATAATCATACCGATTCCCATACCGATATCGGAAAACTTCGAGTACTGAGCAATCAATGCACCAGAAAAAGCGACAAGCCCATTAGATAGGCCTAACCCTAGGATTACAAGAGTATCTGTATTCGCTGAAAAGCTGCGAATCATTTTCTTATTATCACCAGTTGCCCGTATTGCAAGCCCGATTTCTGTTTGTAAAAACCAATCTACAACGACTTTAATAAGCAATGTAGCTATAATCATTAAAAATAACGTTCCCCATGTAGAAGGTAAGTATGTAACGCCTAGCATGCTGAAGAATTGATTGATTGACTCATCAATGCCAAGCGTACTCCAAAATACATAGAATTTACTAAACAACGTCTCTGCATTTAACAAAGGAATATTGGGACGTCCAACAGAACTATCCGACGTCATCCCCATAATCCTTAAATTGATAGAGTACAAGGCAATCATCATCAAGATACCCGCAAGTAATGGATTAATCTTTCCTTTCGTATGTAAAAGACCCGTAATACAACCGGCAATAAATCCAATAACAATGGCGACTCCAGTTGCGAATAACGGATGATACCCAAAGACAATCATCGTGGCTGCAACCGCTGCCCCTGTTACAAAACTTCCGTCAACCGTTAGATCGGGAAAATCTAGCACCCGGAATGTGATGTACACACCGAGTGCCATGATTGCATAGATGATTCCTTGCTCCACAGAGCCGAATATAGCACTAAACATACAGAATCATCTCCTAATTTATTCGCTTAATTCAGCTTTCCATTCGTCCTTGATATCAAGACCAAGTGTATCAGCTGTAGCTTTATTTATAACAAATTTTAAGTTCTGAGGAATTTGAACGGGCAAGTCAGCCGGTTTACTTTCGCCTTTTAAGATCTTAACAGCCATTTGACCTGCTTCAAAACCTATATCGTAAAATTCAAATCCATATGCGCCTAAACCACCGCGTTTTACGGAGTCGAACTCACCGACTAACAACGGAATCTTATTGGCATTCGCAACATCTATCACCGATTCAAGTGCTGACACAACCGTATTATCTGTAATAATGTAGAAAGCATCTACTTTACCAATCAATGATTCAGTAGCTTGCTTCACATCCGCGGATGTTGCAACTGGCGCTTCCTTTACAGTCATATCCATATCTTTTAATATTTCTTTAACCGCATCAACTTGTGAACGTGAGTTTTGCTCTCCAGCGTTAAAGACCATTCCAACATTTTTAACGCCTAATTCTTCTTTCATGAACTTCATCGTTGATGGAATTGCTTCAGGATGATTATCAATTGTCCCAGTCACATTGCCACCTGGACTTTCCATTGAAGCAACTAGTTCAGCACTAACAGCATCTGTTACCGATGTAAATACAATTGGAATTTCTTGTGTCGCTACTGCGACTGCTTGTGCACTAGGCGTCGAGTTCGCAAAAATTAAATCAACGCCGGAACTGACTAAGTTATTAGCTATCGTTGTATTAGAGCTATTATCATTCTGAGCATTTTGCTCAACGTATTCCACGTCAAGACCTGCATCAGCCAATGCTTTTTTAAATCCGTCTGCCGCAGCATTCAAAGATGGATGCTCGACAATTTGAGTCATACCAATTTTATATTTCTTCGTTTCTTCATTAGTTCCTTGCTCTTTTTCATCATTTGATGGCTTGGATGCATTCTCTGCTTTGTTTTCTCCACATGCCGCAAGGATGAAAATAACGCTAAATAATGCCACTGCATACTTTAACCAATTTGTTTTCATTTTTGTTCCCCCTTTTTCATTATCGCCTTCTTAAATAGACTTGTCTTTACGACGATAATTATTCGTAACAATACACTGTTTGCAAATGTTAGTCAATGGAATTTTAAGTATTCTAAACATTGAAGCGCTTACATTTTCTAAATAGTGTTTTTTGTTTTTTAATTATTAACGATTCATTTTAATGTATAAAAACTCAACGAATTACTTGGTTCATTTTTACGTACAAAAAAACGACCAATACCCGCCGAAGGAGTTTTGACCGTTTTTCTACACAATTAGGGATAATCCGCATTTGAGCTGAGTAATTACTTCATTTATTACGATACTTTTTCTTGATATCTATTAATTAACTCATCCAATTCTTGACTACACGCGACAACAAGGGGATGCGTATATCCGAAAGTTTTTGCTTTTCTATACATGACTTTTCTCTTAATCCCAATTTGAAACAACAACGCCTTTTCATTCAGTAGCCTTTTCACAAATCTTCCTCCATATAATATATTCGGCTTCAAATTATGCGCTCTTTATCTAGTAGGTTCGGAAGCAACTAGTTCATCGTACAACATCATGTTTAAAAAAAATGTCGTATTAAGTCAAGATTACATTAATTCATAAATTTGTCACAAGTCATAGGAATATAAGTCGTATTAGTTGATTCTTAACGCTTTAAACATGTTTTCATTTGTAAATTGGTTGTATTTTTAACTATTTCACTTAAAATGGTTTACATCATATTCAGCTGGGTATAGATAGATTACAAGGTGAAACAACCTGAAGAAGCTATTCGTAGACGAGTAACCTACAAGTAACTTCTAAGGATGAAATGCACAGCCTTGGCGGAAAATTTGCTTTACTGGCGACTAGTTACATTCGATGAGAACCACCTGATTTAGAGTTAAGTTGTGTAACACTTAGCTATTCATCCGCAGTATGGATGAATAATTAAGGCTTTAACTAAGTAATACAGGTTAATCACGAAGTTTTAGACCAAGCAGTAAGCGTTACTTTTTTTGTTTAAGTGCAATTTGAATACTGACAGCTTTGCCAAAAGTGGCGGCGCACGTCAGGCTTATCAAGCTGAAAGACGAGTATTAAATAATCGTCAGTAAAAACAGTTTGTATCATGGAAAAAACAAATTTTCCGAGTGCACCCCTTTCATAGGGGAATGAAAAAGCATGGTCCTTCATGGATCATGCTTTTTTCGTCTCAATAAATTTCTTCACAGCTAATACGAATTGAAATCGGTTTTGAAGCCATATTAACGTAGAATACACTTATTGAAATGGAGGGTTTATTATGACAAAAGATAATCCAAAAGGAACTACCAACAAATCAACCCCATCGAAACATCAAAAATTAAAATCGAATACAATGAAAGAAGAAATTTCGCTTGAGTTAGCCGAACTCGGAAACTTAAATCCGAAGCATGAACCGATGACACAAAACGACAGACAAAAGAGTGAATCGGAAAAGACTTATAAATAATAGAAAATATTTACTGAAAACCACTAGGAGTAACCAACCCTAGTGGTTATTTTTTCGAAGTACCCTACGGCAAAAACAAAACAGTTGAGGAAATTCCATCAATATGTTCCTTATCCGCCCATAATATAAAGTAATTATAAGATATTCCATCAATCATTATCGGACTCGGATAATTTGCGATAAAGGCTGCCTGCCCCTTCATTTCAGCTGGTTGATCGGCAGAAGGTAAAATAGTGCATGACTGTTCATATGGGTTTTGTGATTTTATTATTCGAGGCGCCGAGCCATAGGGCATTAGTTTTTGAAAAGCTTCGTCATGGCATACCTTGTCGATCGAATCGGATCCCAAAAGAGCTGAAATCTGAAAAAAGCCATCATCGCCTTCGTATCTTTCATTGTTTACCCTATGCCAACTTGCGGGATATTGAAAGTTAACGTCAAAAGTCTCGTTCGTAAATTCCGCTTTTGACAAATCCATAATCGGTGTTGGCGACCATTGCACTGACGTGATAGTCACGTCTTCAATGAGCCTAATTGGGACAGGATGGGTTAGATCAAGCACCCACAGCTCATTGGCAAATTCCTGCTCTTTACACCCAGAAAGGTATGCAATTTTTCTTCCGTCAGGCGACCAAGTAACTGGTGTCGAAAAGCAATTCGAAATCGCCCATATCCGATCATCATTCCCAAGTCGCTCCACAGTTCTTATTTGCGTAAAATAGCCTCTATCATCAGATGCGGTCGCACTATACGCGATTCGTAAAGAATCAGGTGACCATTCCGGGAAATAGTTTTTCCCATCTGGTCCCCCTTTCACTTCATGCACAACACCTGTAGCAAGCTCCACAGTGTAAATAATTGAAACACTTGCACCTGGTGTTGTATAGAGAGCAAAGCTACCATCGGGTGATAGACGCGCATCATGAAGAGGACCGTTCGTATTTCTAGTAATTTGCTTTTTAGCCATTCCATTTGTATCACTGCTGAATAGCTGACTTATACCTGATGCATCCAGAGCTTGAAACATTAATTCCGTGCCACTCGGAAACCAGCTCACTTCTGATGCACCAGGTTGCCTGATCGTCTTCGCTGCATGCAACGTGGCGTTATACAGTATAATCATTCCTCGGGTCGCATAAGCTAAACTTGAACTGTCTGGAGACCAACCCAGACTGAAATCTCCCCCTTCTTCCAACTGATCAATACCAGCGATTAAACCCGTTGCTGTATAAATAACATAGATAATCCTATCCTTCCCAACAAATGCGATTCGGCCGCTATCCGGCGACCAAATTGGTTGCGAGCGTGCATCGCCTAAACCACTTGTAAGTTGTCTATTTTTCCCGGTCCGCGGATTATACACCCATATATCATACTGCCCTCCGCGATCAGATGTATAAGCAAGAAATCCTCGATCAGCGGTAGGCGCGAAAGGAATACTTAATTTCATTCCAGGAGTTAGAGCTGTGGATGGCAGTTCGTTGGTCGTCTGTAAATACTTAGGATTGCTTTGACCACCTGTCGTCACGTTGAAACGCTTGGCAATCTGAACCAATGTGTCCCGAGGTTGAACGACGTAATAAGCTACACCAGGTGGGATTTCAAGTAACTGACCTACCTGTAAGGCATATGGTGGCCTTAGCCTATTTGTTTCGACAATCAAAGAAACAGGAACACCATACATTTGAGAAATCCGGTACACGGAATCTCCCGACTTAACGCGGTATTTATTGACGCCAGGTGGAATTGACAACTGTTGCCCGATAGTGATTCTATATGGTTGCGTTAAATTATTTGCGGCAATAAGGGATTTCACTGGAAGTTCCCACCGCTTAGCTATGTTATTTAATGTGTCGCCAGTCCTAACTACATAAAAAAGTTGCATCGCTAACACATCCTTCCATTTTGACAACCTCGTAATTTCCCAAGTTAAATGTGAACAGAATTCAATTGCTCTACCCACACCTAGGTTATTCGTCTAGCGGGCGGTATGTTCTAACTATGACATTCATTCAAAGTAGAAAGCACAAAAAAACGAACGGCTCTTTTTATAAAAGAGCCATTCGTTTTTCCAATTTCGCATATTTACTTTTCAAAGACTTGGTGAAGCACATCAGCCGGTTTGCTATTATTCAAGTTTTTATAGATGCAGCTTGCTGGTTTTTCTCGCAACGTTTCGGCGAAAGCGTTTGCTAAATCAGCTTCACCCGACACATGTATTTCTTGCCAGCCGCGTTCCTTTTTCAATTTCCCAACAATTTCACCCATTCCTTTATAGAACCGCTGAAGGTTTTCTCTCAAACGTGGTTCTAAGGCGTCGTCACGAGTAGCCCCGGTTAGTGTTTCGTTAGGATCTTTTTTCTGACTTTTTCCCCATCCTTCCAAATTCGCGTCGAATACATAGGTGGCTTCATCAATAACGGCCCCCATTGCTGTATCTAAAATGCGTACTTCCCCAAAGCTCGGCAAGATAATCCCCGCTTCCGGATATGCTTTGTACATATATTCCATCTCTTCAGTGACTGGGTGGTTTTCCCAGTGGAAGCTTGTTTTCACCGGGACTTGAACATAATGAACTGCCCATAATTCTGGGTTTAATGATGCAAAAATCACGACGCCTTTGCTTAGATCATTCTTATTATCCTCGACTTCTTTTTCAATTTTCTTTCTAAGTTCAGTAAAATCATTCAATTCCTTTTCATCATTGGAAGCTTTAATATATTCGTCAATCCGCTTCAATCCACTCTTCAAATGAATTCTCCATGCCCCGTTTAGTTGATCAGGATCACCGGGATTAGTGTTTAAATAGACACTCAATACACAACGGTCATCACAGTGAAAGTCTTTTAAGGTTTTAAGTTCTTTGCTTAATGACATAATTACATTAACCTCCTTAATTTTCGATTCACTATTAGCATACCCTCACGTGCTTAGTCTAAAACGAATTGTGAGTACACTTACATTTACAAGTTAATAATGGATTAGAAAAAGCTGTTTTCAAAATCCTCTGCACATGGACTTTGAAGACAGCTTTTCATTTCATTAAATAAATAAGCTAAGTAGTAATACAACACCAAGACCAACAATCGAGTTCGTGAATAAAAGAAGGCCCCATGTTTTGAATGTGTCTTTAATGGATAAGTTAAAATACTCTTTAAACAACCAAAACGATGCGTCATTTACATGAGTAATCGTGTTACTTCCTGCGGCTGTTGCTAAAACCATTAATACAGGATTCACATCAAACGTATGAATAAGCGGACCTACGATTCCAGCAGCGGTTATCGCAGAAACAACGCCTGTCCCTGTTGCAATACGAAGCATTGCCGTGATGACCCATGCCATAATTAACGGAGATACACTTGTATTTTCCATCATTCCAGCGATAAAGTCACCAATTCCTGTATCTAAAATGATTTGTTTGAATGCACCACCGGCACCAACAATGAATACAATCATCGCAATACCCTCGATTGCCCCGGAAAAAGAAGTCATGATTTCCGGCATTGTTCGACCTCTTCGTGTACCGAATACGTAAATGGCAACTAATACCGCAAGTAACATACTAATTTCGGCACTGCCAAGGAAATTAATAATTTGGTAGAACATCGTTCCTTTTTCAATAAATAGATCCATCACAGTAGCTGTTGTTATAATGATTGCTGGCAACAATGGAACAATTATACTGATTGCAAAACCAGGCATTTCATCTTCTGTGAATTCTTTCGACTTTTTCAACAATGGTGGCACAGGACGATCTAAATTACGTAGCATTCTAGGTAAAATAATACCCGCGGCAATAACAGATGGGATGACAACAACCAATCCCAATATATATACCATACCCATGTCCGCACCGTATGCCTGAACAAGTGCAGTTGGACCCGGTTGTGGAGGGAATATACTATGCGCCATTGTCGCGGAGGCAACCATAGTAATCCCTAAACGTAAATAAGGAATTTTTGCTTCTACAGCAATACTAATTACTAGTGGAGCCAAAATGATGAAAGCAACTTCGTAAAAAACCGAAATACCGAAAATTGCTCCAACAATTAATATTGCCCACTCAACATTTTTCACTCCAAATTTGTTTAATAAGGTAGAAGCTACGCGTTGAGCAGCCCCGGAGTCAACCATCAATTTACCAAGTACAGCACCCATTCCGATAATGATTGCCAAACTTCCAAGCGTGCCGCCAAAACCTGTTTTGATCGACAGGACAACTGCATCTAGTGTTAAACCATTTAAAATACCTACCAGTATCGCGACGATCAAAAGAGCAAGTACACTGTTTAGTTTTACAACAATGTTCAAATAAAGTAGTAAAGCCACTCCAAGAGCTACCCAAATAATAGGCAAATAATTTATAATCCATTCCATATTCATTTCCCCCAAGCCTATTTTCTTCCCCAATATGTATATTTTTTAATTATTCGTATTCTATTTACGCAATGATTGTATATCTGGAGCTGTATAGGTTAGCTTAAAAGCCGCCTTCAATAGCAGTTTTTGTCGATTGGATAATTTCTTCTGCATCATTTTCCCGGATAACGGCAACTTCTTTAGTTTCTGTGAGTTGAGTAAGAAGCGAGTATTTCGATATCTTCATTTGTCCTCCTTTTGTTATGATTTGGGATAGTTTACTGGCTTAATTTCAAATTCCCCACTCAATGTATACGCTTTCAATAACATTTTCAAATTAAAATATCTTGCCGGGACCCTCCCCACGAATTTCTTTATCAGCGAAAGTTCTCGGGTAACCATCTACAAAACGCACATCGGCCATGTCGATACTTTTGCTACGAGAAAAGTTTAAAATAACACATTCGAATTCGTGATAAATTTGACATAAAAAGCGTAAGGCTCCCACCCTAGAAGGATTAAACGTAATCAGAGCTTCGCCTTGCGTAAAAATACTAGATAAATATATGGCAACACAAACTCCCCTTTCCGATAGTAAATATCCTATTTTTTAATAGTAGTTTAAATAAATCGGTTTAGTAAACCGATTTAGTATTCTCATTATATAGTGAAAGCGCATTCAAAATCAATCATTAATTCTGAATAGCAGATTTCCTCTTCGTGATTCCCCACTTTTGCCCTTCCAACATCTAGCTTCGAGACGCTTTTTACTTAATAGGAATTTCCCTAGAACTGGATCAATACTGCCTAGTATTATTTTAGAATGGCCTTTCAATTTAAGAAATCACTATATTTTAAAGGTAAGAGAATTATAGTGAGACTTCTTAAAGCACCCTGCTGTTATTAAATTATCCGCCGTTTTTTCTACAAAATAAAACCGATTGCACTATATGCAATCGGCTTCATTTTATATCGCTAATAAGCAAATTTGAACCTAGAACTAAATAACAACTGAAAATATGAAAAATAACCAACTATCTATTCACTAAGTTCAGCTTTCCACTCTTCTTTAATCTCAAGACCAATTTTAGATGCGCTATCTTCATTAACAACAAATTTTAATTTTTTCGGAACTTGAACGGGTAATTCAGAGGGCTTGCTTTCTCCTTTTAAAATCTTCACAGCCATTTGGCCTGTTTCATAACCGAGATCATGATAACTAAAGCCGTATGCTGCTAAACCGCCTCGTTTTACGGAGTCTAGTTCCCCGACCATCATGGGTAGTTTATTGTCGAACGCAACTGAAGTGACAGTTTCAAGCGCCGAAACAACCGTGTTATCTTTAATGATATACAAAGAATCGACTTTACCAATCAATGAGTCGACCGCTTGTTTTACATCCGCTGATGTGGCAACAGGTGCTTCAACAATAGTCAAATCCATATCTTTTACTACTTCATGAATCTTATCCACTTGAACGCGTGCATTTTGCTCCCCCGCGTTATAAATAATGCCTACATTTTTCGCACCTAATTGTTCTTGTAGGAACTTCAATGTTTGAGGAATGACATCAGGATGTAAATCAATCGTGCCCGTTACATTACCTCCCGGACTTTCCAATGACTCTACTAATTCAGCACCAACAGCATCTGTAACTGATGTGAAAACGATTGGAATTTCTTGAGTCGCACTTGCTACAGCTTGTGCACTGGGTGTCGAATTTGCAAAGATTAAGTCTACACCCGAATTAACAAGATTTGTAGCAATTGTTGTGTTAGCACTATTGTCATTTTGTGCATTCTGAACTACATATTCCACGTCAAGCCCTGCATCTTCCAATGCCTTTTTAAAGCCATCATAAGCGGCATTCAATGAGGGATGTTCTACAATTTGCGTGACACCTATTTTATATTTCTTTGTTTCCCCATTAGCACTCGACTCTTTTTTCTCTCCTTCTCCACATGCCCCAAGTAGTAATGCAGCACCGAAAATGACAACCGCCATTTTCTTCAAATAAATCTTCATTCTTTTTCCTCCTTTAATTAAACCTGCATATTTTGTAAAAATTTGATTCTAACAGTTAATTTTTCATAATGCTACACTGCCTGTGATTGATAGTCAATAAGGTTCCAAACATTATGAATATTTAAGCGCTTACATTAGATTTATTCGCATTGGCCAGTTCCCAGCATGTTCAAATCGAATCCAGTTGAAGCTATAATTTAATTTGTAGGTCTTCTTATTGTTTCGTAATCGCTAGTTCATTCCAATACAAAAAACACCCACGAAAAAGTTAACAGGTACATTTTCGTAGGTGTTTCATATTGTTCTATAGGTTAGTTCAGTACTTAAGCCATAATTTTTGGTTGTCTTTGTGCTAATAATGGTTCTTGACACTCTATTTCTTCACCCGTTTCAATATCAATGAACGTACTTGTTTCATTAAACCAACAATCCGGTGCTTTGTGACCCCAGAATGTTTGGCGAAGTGGATCATTTAAATCCCAGCGTTTCGGCTTTAAATCTGGGTCGCTTGTTAAATAATCGCCCGTATAAAGTTCAATGCGGTGGCCATCTGGATCTCTTAAATAGAGGAAGAAGGCGTTGGATAATCCATGGCGGCCGGGTCCCCGTTCAATTGAATCTGCATAGCCCATACTCGCTAAAATATCACAACAATCGAGCACGCTAAGTCGATCTGTTAATGAGTAAGCAAAGTGATGCAATTTTGGTCCAGGACCGCTCATGAATGCTTGATCATGAACAGTCGGCTTTCGATAAAGCCATGCTGCCCATAAGTCCCCATCCTCAGTATCCGTATACTCTGAACACGAGAATCCTAGGTGATCAACATAAAAATCAAAGGCTTTTTGAACATCTGGTACTGCACAGTTTACGTGGTCAATCCTTTGAATTTTCGCTCCTCGATAAAGATCATAACGCTGCAACATCCGGTCAACGATAGTCATTTCCGCAAAAAACTCTAATGGAATTCCTGAGATATCATGCACTCGAAGGGTTCTTCCAAGTGCATGTTGTACCCCTTTCGCTACCCATTTTGTTTTCAGACCCAGTGAGATGAAAAGCTTTTCAATTTCATCGAGATCCTGTTCTTTTTCCACTTTGTAACTAAGTACCTCAACAACGGCTTTGTCTGCTTTTTTCAATAGTAAACTGTGATGCGAATGTTCTTCTAAACCTCTTAAGTAAATATGATTTTCATCACTTTCTGTTTCAATCATGCCTAATCCCTCAACATAGAACTTACGAGACGCCTGCAAATCTACTACATGAAGAACCGTTCTCGCGATCCGTATGATTGAAAAATCCATCGTGTTCACCATACCTTCCACTATTTTTTCCCGAACTGCTGAATACGATGATCAGCAATTGAAACATGAATAATTTTCTGTTCAGTATAAAAATTGAAGCCGTAATGGCCGCCTTCACGACCGATACCAGAAGATTTCGAACCTCCAAAAGGTGTTCTTAAGTCACGAACGTTCTGAGCATTCACCCAAAGCATTCCTGCTTCAACTTTTTGCGCAACACGGTGACCTCGTTTAATATCGTTCGTCCAAACATAACCCGCAAGTCCGTAATCAATACTGTTTGCCAACCTAATGACTTCTTCTTCATCTTTAAATGTCATCACGGTTAGTACTGGACCAAAAATTTCTTCTTGTGCAACGCGCATATGATTTTCAGCATTTAGTATAAGTGTCGGTGCCACAAAGTTTCCTTTAGCTAATTCAATTGGGATATCTCCATTAATCACTTCGGTACCTTCTTCTTTTGCAATTTCCAAATAGCTATTGACCTTATTATAATGCCCTTTATCGATTAGTGGTCCCACCTCCGTATATGCGTCGAGGGGGTCACCAACTTTAATATTCGCAACACGTATCTTTAAAGCGTCGATAAATTTGTCTTTAATCTCTTCTTGCACAAATAAGCGTGAGTTCGCCGTACATCGTTCACCGTTAAAAGAGTATATTCCCCAGACACAAGCATCTAAAGCACGATCGAAATCAGCATCTTCAAAGACGATAATTGGTGATTTCCCACCAAGTTCCATCGAGCAACTTTTCAGTGTATCGGCACTATTTTTTATGATTGTTGTACCCGTCGTTGTTTCGCCAGTAAATGAAATAAGCTGGACATCAGGATGCTTGACTAGCGCATCCCCCGCTGTCTCGCCGTAGCCATGAACAACGTTGAAAACACCTTTTGGAAGATCCGCTTTATGAATCACTTCAGCCAATAGATTTGCCGAAAGTGGCGAAAGTTCTGCTGGTTTTAAAACAACTGTATTTCCTGTCGCAAGTGCTGGTGCAACTTTCCATGTCTCCAACATGAAGGGGGCATTCCATGGCGTGATTAATCCTGCAACTCCTACAGGCGCATGAATCGTGTAGTTGATAAATTCATCATCTACTTGATAGGCATCTCCAACAAGACGGCTTTCTACCATACGTGCATAAAACCGAAAGTTTTCTGAAGCACGGCTTACCATATTTCGAGTTTGACTAATTGGAAGTCCCGTATCAAGTGATTCCAAATAAGCGATTTTCTCTATATCTTCGTCAATCAAATCTGCAATTCGATAAATATAGGCCATTCTTTTTTTTAGCTTCATCGTTTTCCATGGACCATGATCAAAGGCTTCCCGCGCAGCTGCCACTGCTTTATTAATATCATCAGATTGTCCTTCAGCAACTTCATTGATTTGTTCATTAGTAAACGGATTCATATTTTTGATCGTCGTCCCACTTAAAGCGGGAGTGAACTCTCCATTTATATAGAGTGAAATATTCTGTTGTGTTTCATGTTTATAAGAAACTACCCCATGGGTTGACACCATACTTATCACCTATTTCCTTCTTATATATGTTGAAATAAGGAATCCCATCTAATTCGCTTTGGCCTGCAGGATGCAGGTCATGCAGTCGTTGCGACATGACGTTGCGAACTTAGACTGCCTTCCTTTGATCCCCCTTGTAATGCGCCTTCACTCAGTTTATATAGGCATTCATTTGTTCAACATATATATTATTTTTTTAGTCAGTTTGCAGTAACTTCCTTAGATAAAATAGCAAGTTCAATTAGTGATTCACGAACTTCTTGTTGGATTGCAGCTGTTGGTAATCCTAGAGGTAAGCGAAGCTTCGGCGTAATTTTCCCCATCATACCAAGTGCTACTTTAACGGGGGCTGGATTGGTATCTTTGAAGAGTGCATCATTTAATGGCATTAATTCGAAGTGAAGATCTTGTGCTCTCGCAACGTCTCCAGCAACCCAAGCATTGTAAAGTTCGGCTACTTTAGTTGGCTCAACATTTGATGTGGCACTAATAAATCCAGCCCCGCCAATTGCCAGCATTGGATAGCAAAGCAGTTCGATTCCTGAGAATAATAGGAAGTCTCTTCCACAATTTAGAAGTACACGATTTACATGTTCAAAGTCTTTGTTTGCTTCTTTTACACCAATAATGTTGGGACAGTCCTCAACTAAGCGTTTCATCGTGCTAACTTCCATATTGACGGCGGATCGACCTGGGATATTGTAAATAATGATTGGCGTTGTAACTGAATCAGCAACCGTTTTAAAGTGCTGATAAAGTGCTTCCTGGTTCGGTCTATTGTAGTAAGGCACAATAACCATTGCAGCATCTGCACCTAGTTCTTCTGCATATTTCGTTAACTCCATTGTTTCATCATGATTGGTAGACCCTGTACCAGGTGCAAAAAATACACGTCCAGCAATTGTTTCTTTTGCTAATTCCATAACTCTTTTTCTTTCAGCAATTGTTAAAGAACTTGGTTCACCACTCGTTCCTGTAACAGAAATCCCATGACTTCCACTGTCAATTTGCCAATTAATCAACTCAACAAATGCTTTTTCATCGATTGCACCACTGTCAGTAAAAGGTGTTACTACAGGGCAAATTGAACCTCTTAACTTCTTTTTGGCTTCATCGTATATCAAAAGAATCCACTCCTTCAAAGTTATTAAATATCTGTTTCAAGAAAAGTATTCCAGCTGTATAGCTCGCCTACTCGACTCTCTTTCACACCACGAATAAGGTAAACTGGCACACTCATTATTCTTCGAGTTCTTTTAGTTCACGGTACTTTCCTTGACTAAATAGTAATGGTTCTTTTTGTTCAAGTTTAACGCCAGTAACATGACCAATAAAAACCGTATGATCTCCTACTACGTATTCGCTATACAGTTTGCATGTAACAACGGCTAACGCATCTTCTAGAATTGGCAATCCTTTATAGGTGGCAAATGTAATTTCAGATTCTCCATTAAGCTGACCCGAAAATTGTTTTGACACATTTTGTTGGTCAGATGATAATATGTTAATCGCGAATTGATTAGCATCTTTGATATGCTGATGCATTCTTGCATTTTCTCCAATACTAATTGCCACCAGCTTCGGTTTGAGAGATATGGACATAAAAGCATTCGCTGTCATGCCATGTACCTCTTCAGCAACTTCCGTTGTAATAACCGTCACACCCGTTGCAAAACTGCCCATAGCATTTCTGAATAAACGATCATCAATCTCGTGATCTACTTGCTGCATAATATATTCTCCTTTCCACTTTCAATTCACCTGTTTAATTATTTCGAGATAAGAAAGTATAAGTTATTCGACACGGTACAGTGTCTAAGCTTTAGGCGGCCATACGTTTTTCTATTCAAAATACTATTCCAGCTTCTTTTTTAGTTTTATTTAAAAAGTTTGTAACCATGTCTTTATAAGGTTGCTTATCAAATCCATCATAATAGGCATTCGACATTCTCACTGGATCTCCAAAGAAATAATATTCATAGAGAGCTTGTCGGTTACCGAACGCACTAATAGAAATATCCCATGCTAAACGGAATAGCTGTACTTTTTCTTCGCCGTTAATGTTCGCACCTTGTGTATATCGATGAACTAACGGTCCAACATCCGTATTGCTAAAGTCTGCTTCAGTTGGAAGCGCCATTAATCCGGAAGCGCCTAGAATTTTAATAATTTCATTCATACGCTGATACATTTTCGGGAACCAATTACGTGCTGCATTTAGTGGTTCAAAGTCCGGCGTCATATTACCGTATTGATCGATTTTTGCATTGTGCTCCGATTTGAATAAGTGGGAACGCATCACTTCTAAAATAACCATGATTTCACTCGCTTTTTCTTTAACATGCATGAATTTATCAATACCGATTGCTTCCATCATACTGATGACAACACCAAGGATGAACTCTGTTTTGACAACGTTTTTTGCAATCACTTGATGCGTCATATGTATAACCGCATTTGTCTCGGTATACGTACGATTACATATATCTGTACTTTCACTTACAAAAACTCTTTCCCATGGAACAAATACATCTTCAAATGAAATGATTGCATCACTCTCATCAAACCTAGCACCTAATGGATGATCCCATTTGCTTTTACCATAGTCGAATGATTCACGGGATAGGAATTTTAAACCTTTTGTATTATTTGGGATCGCAAATGCAAATGCGAAGGGGTCATCTGTAGTACCTGGCGTTCTGTTTATAGTGGAAGGAAATACGACGAGCTCATCAGTGATACCGCCTAATGTTGCCAAGAGACGACAACCGTTCACAATAATTCCGTCTGAAGTCTTTTTCGTAATACGTGCGGAGAGAAATGGATCTTTTTGCTCTGCTTGCGTTAGCATCGACCTGTTTACCTGTGGATGAATTAATGTGTGTGTTAAACTAATGTCATTTTCACGTGCATATTCATAGTAATTTGCTGCATTTTTGGCGAATTGATCACTACCACCACCTTCCTGCGCAAAGAATTGACTGGCTGTACCGAATGCCATAATGCTAGTGTTCAGATAGTCTGGGGAACGTCCCATCATGCCGCCGGAAAAAGTTGCCCACTCCGTATGCATTTCACGTCTTTTGAACAAATCTTCTTTCGTTTTAGGAGCGATAAAAGAAAGTCCAACTTTTTTCCCAGATGTCGGTGATGTATAAAGCATTTTTTCAGGCTTCTCATGTTGTAAATCATAAAGACCTGCAACGCTCTCCACCACATTTTTAAATGCTGGATGTATGGTAACGTCATTTACTTTCTCACCATGTATCCATACTTCCGTGTTCCGTTCTTTAATACCTTCAATATATTCTTTCCCCGTTCGTGCGCCCATTCTATTTCCTCCTTATTTTTGGATAAAGTGAAATTTCAATATGACAAGCGACATTTAACAGTTCATACTATTTAGATTTAAATATAGAATTCCGTTGAATCCGCTGCGGCGCTTGGGGATGCCTCTCGCCCTAAGCCAAGCAGCTTCGCCGCCAGTCTTAGGGCTTCGGCTACCCCTTTAAGGCGCCTACGCTAAATTTACATAGGTAAGGAAATTACTAGTACAATGAAGAAAAATGTATTTTTCCAGTTACTGACACTGCACACTGAGTAGAAAAGGCCACACCAAACAATCTCCAAGAGCGTAAGGACATAAAAAATTCAGATGTGCAGTCCATATATATATTCGGCACTACTTATTTAGAATTAACTAGGTGGTCACCCGTATAACGAACAATTCTAGCGAAGGAGCGACAAAGCGGTGTTGGAAGAACAGTCTATTTGTTAAGTGCCGACTATATAGTCATCTCTCACTTCTTTTTAAATCTAGCATGAATATTATTTTGTTTATAAGTACCCGCTTCACTAAATTCGATTACTTCCATTGACAATGCTAAATAGCGCTTGGACATTACTTGCGAGAAATGTTCTTTCATGACTTCAAATAGCGCATCACAAACTTCTTTTATTATTTCTTCTGAGCGTCCAGCCCCTATTTTCAACTTGGCATGGACAAAAGCGTCATCCTCAGCACCATCTGCCACCCAATACTCCTTTAATTCAATCGCTCTTGAGCGGATTCCCCCTATCGGAAAAATCGAATCTCGTGCAATCAAGACTTTATGAATCTCTTCAAATAGCTTTGCAATATTCGCTTCATCTTTAATATTGTCCGTGTACTCTACAATAAAATGTGGCAAGCAGATTCTTCTCCTCTTTACACTATCGATAGATGAAAGATTCATCTCCGATAATGGTATTTACTAACCGTCCGATTCCCTCAACTTCCGTGACGACAACATCTCCGACGGCAGTATTGACAGAACCTTTAGGAGTTCCTGTAAGAATGACGTCATTTTCACTCAATGTCATGAAACTACTTAAGTACTCAATAAGCGTGGGAATATCGAAGATCATATCCGCTGTAGTTCCTTCTTGTACGAGTTTGTTATTGACATGCGTCGTCAATTTTAAATTCATTGGGTCCGCAACATCTGCCGCCTCAACAATCCACGGACCGAATGGTGTCCCAGTATCACGATTCTTCACGCGCAAGTTGGGACGGTAATAATTTTCCAAATAATCTCTAATCGCATAATCATTAGCGACACTATAGCCTTTAACATAGTTATAGGCGTCTTCTTTTTTGACGTTTCGAGCAGTATCACCGATGATGACGGCCAATTCACACTCATAGTGCATATAAGTAACGTCTGAGGGACGACGAGTATATGCTTGGTGCCCGATAAATGTATTCGGTCCTTTTAAAAAGACAAGTGGTTCAGATGGAGCGGCAAATGCAAGTTCTGCTGCATGATCCGCATAGTTAAGCCCTAACGCAAATACCGTACGTGGCTCTATCGGCGTAAGCCAAGTTACTTTGCTCTCCTCTACTAGTCGACCATCATTTAATTTGAGTTGCCCTTCCCATTCAATTGCTTCATGGATGGCACCCCCATATGCTATTCGTGCTTTTTTCATATCGTCCCCCTCCATTTGGATTCTTTTTCGTCAACTATGAAATTTTCTAAACTGCCAATACCCGCTATTTCGATTCGAACTTTATCGCCTATCTTGGCTTGCGGTGCTTCTTCGGGGACCCCTACGAGTAGCACATCTCCTCGATTCAACGTCATGAACTCGGTTACATCGGCGAGTAACCGAGAGACCGAACGAATCAAATTTGATGTTGAATTTTCCTGCTGGAGTTTATCATTGATGAATACGCGGATAGTTAAATCATCTGGGGTATCCACTTCTTGACGGTCGATAATCCATGGCCCGATAGGACAAAATCCATCACGTGCTTTGTGCCGGACAGCTGGACGATATACGCTATCATGTGGCACGCTGACATCATTGATAATCGTATAGCCCGCCACATAAGCCAGCGCATTTTCTTCATCCACAGCAACGGCTTGCTTTCCTATGACCAATCCGAGGGCCGCACCCATTTCCAGCCTTGAAAGCCCAGCCGGCATAGGGATTTCTGCACCGTAACGGTTGAAAGTATTTGCCGGTTTAATATAAAGAACTGGGGCAATTGGTGGTGCACTATATGGTTTGTCATTTACAGCATCAGCAAGTCTTTCAAGTGCCCCTTTATAGTTCAGCAGTGTACCAAAAACCGTTCCTGTTATCGGGATGTCGAGTTGTATTTCATTAGCATTTACCGCGCAGTCCTCTATCGTGATTGTACTCGTAACTATATTCACATCGACTGAAACTAATTCATTTTCCCCAAACACTTTAATCCTTGCTCTACTCATCCATTCCACTCCTTTGCAACAAACAAAGAAAACAAATTACTATACTGATAACAATGCTTTATCGCTCGTTAACTTTTCACCGCGAATGCGTTGGAATTCATCCATCAGTTTAGGAATGGTTAATTTCCTCTTCTCATCGGCCTCTATTTCCAAAATGATTTGCCCTTTATCCATCATAATAAGCCTGTTCCCTAGGTCGAGTGCTTGCTGCATATTATGAGTGATCATCAGCGTTGTGAGCTGATCTTTTTCAACAAGTTGCTTTGTTAATTTTGTAATTAATTCGGCTCGTGCTGGATCTAGTGCAGCAGTGTGTTCATCAAGTAGCAAAATAGATGGTTGTGTAAAGGTAGCCATCAACAGTGAAAGTGCTTGCCTCTCCCCACCAGAAAGCATTCCTACTTTTGCATTCAATCGGTTTTCAAGGTTTAAATGAAGGGCTTCAAGAGATACGCGGAATAATTCACGCCGTTTCTTATCAACAGCCTTTTTTAATACACGTTTTTTGTTTCGTGAATAGGCCATTGCGAGGTTTTCCTCAATCGTCATTGTAGGAGCTGTTCCCGCCATCGGATCTTGAAATACCCTTCCAATCATTTGTGAGCGCTTGTATTCAGGCATTTTTGTAACATCATTAGAAGCAATTTCAATAACACCAAAATCAGGAGAAAGAGCACCTGAAATCATATTTAACATCGTCGATTTTCCGGCACCGTTGCTTCCAATCACAGTCATAAAATCTCCTGGATTTAATGTTAGATTAATTTGATCCAAAGCTACTTTTTCATCAGGTGTTGCTTCATTAAATAATTTATTAATCTGACTGAGCTTTAGCAACGGGATTTCCCTCCCTCATCAGCAACTGTTCATGCTCTACTAGCCTCTCAGCATGGCGTTTAGCTTTCCTGCTTTTTTCTCGCTTTTTTTCAAAGAACTGCGGTAATATCAACGCACCAATTACAATAACTGCTGTAATTAATTTCATATCACCCGTATCGAGAAAGTCCACTCTAAGTGCAAGTCCAAGTACAATTCTATAAATAATGGCTCCTGCAATTACAGCAAACGTCGTTCGCATAATCGTTTTCGTACCGAAAATTGCTTCACCAATAATAACGGAAGCTAGCCCGATGATAATCATTCCGATTCCCATTCCGATGTCAGCAAACTTTGAATACTGAGCGATCAATGCTCCCGAAAAGGCAACGAGTGCATTTGAAAAGCCAAGACCTACAATAACGAGTGTGTCTGTATTAGCTGATAAACTACGAATCATTTTCTTATTATCACCAGTAGCCCTTATCGCAAGCCCGACTTCGGTTTTCAAAAACCAATCGACGACCAATTTGATTAGCAAAACGATAATAATCATGATGAACAATGTACCCCAGGTTGAAGGCAAGTGTTGGAATCCTAGCATACTAAAAAAATTACTAATCGCTGTGTCGATACCTAAAGGGCTCCAAAATGTTTTGAACTGAACAAACAAAGTTTCGGCATTTAGCAATGGGATATTCGGACGACCAATCGAATTCTCAGATGTCAGTCCCATTATGCGTAAATTTATCGAATACAAGGCAATCATCATTAATATTCCAGATAGAAGTGCATTGATTTTCCCTTTTGTGTGCAGAAGGCCGGTTACACATCCTGCAAGAAAACCGATAACAATAGCTACTGCTGTAGCCGCCACCGGATGGTATCCGAAGATAATCATCGTGGCGGCAACTCCAGCTCCTGTAACAAAACTTCCGTCAACCGTTAAGTCTGGAAAATCCAAAACTCGGAATGAAATATACACGCCAAGTGCCATAATTGCATAGATGATTCCTTGCTCTACAGAGCCAAATACAGCTGAAAACATGTAGAATCACCCTCCTATCTATTCACTAAATTCAGCTTTCCATTCGTCTTTAATGTCGAGTCCTAGAGTAGATGCGGTGTCTTTATTCATAATCAATTTCAACTTTTGTGGAATTTGAACTGGTAAGTCAGCTGGTTTACTTTCACCTTTTAAGATTTTCACAGCCATTTGTCCTGCTTCATAACCGATGTCAAAGTATTCAAATCCATATGCTGCTAAGCCGCCTCGTTTTACAGAGTCGAATTCGCCAACCATCATCGGAATTTTATTGTCATTGGCGACTGAAATTACAGATTCAAGCGCCGAAACAACCGTGTTATCTGTGATGATGTACATAGAATCTACTTTGCCAAGCAACGATTCAGTCGCTTGTTTCACATCTGCGGATGTAGCAACAGACGCTTCGACAACAGTCATATCCATATCTTTCAGCATTTCTTTAACTGCATCTACTTGAGCACGAGAGTTTTGCTCTCCAGAGTTAAACACCATTCCAACATTTTTTGCTCCCAATTCTTCTTTAAGGAACTTCATTGTATTGGTAATTGCATCAGGATGCGCATCAATTGTTCCTGTAACGTTGCCTCCAGGGCTTTCCATTGAGTCAACGAGTTCCGCCCCAACCGCATCTGTTACCGATGTGAAAATGATTGGAATTTCCGTTGTAGCGCTAGCAGCTGCCTGAGCACTAGGAGTTGAGTTCGCGAATATTAGATCGACATCTGCGCTGACAAGATTTGTCGCTATCGTTGTGTTTACACTGTTATCGCCTTGAGCAATTTGAACATCATATTCCACATCAATCCCTGCATCTTCTAAAGCCTTTTTAAAGCCGTCATAAGCTGCATTGAGGGATGGATGTTCAACAATTTGACTGACACCTATTTTATATTTCTTCGAAGAAGTTTTCTTATCCTTAACTTCCCCGCTATTCCCACATGCTGCAAGTAGTAATACTGCGCTGAAAATAATAGCCAACATTTTTTTCGAACCGTTCTTCATTACAATGCCCCCTTTTTATGCTAGTATATTTACTATTTATTTGAATCCTAGGAATCAGTGTGGGATGCGTTTGGTTTGCCTAGTTGAATTGATGAACTAAGCGCCAAAACGGGTTGAATGAGATTTTTATTTCCTTTACTCCTTTTTAGATGCGTTAGATCGTCAACATGTCTTTTCTTTTTATCGGCGCAGCATGAATCGCTTGTCCGATTAGCCCCTCAACCGCTTCAAGTAGTCCTTCATTGAACCCTGGATGTGCATAGTGCGGGAATTTAATATCTTCTTCTTTCGCAGCCATTTCAAGCAACTGCACAAACGAACCTGACATTTCAACGGCCCCTTCACCAATCATGTGAATGCCTTGAATGATTTCAGTTGTTGCATCAGAAATAACTTTAATAAACCCATCCTTTTTACCAGTAATTGTTGCATAGCCATTGCCACCAAGTGCAAATTGACTGACCCGAATAGCCAATCCAAAATCGCGCACACTTTGTTCTGTAAGCCCTACAGAAACGATTGGTGGAATTGTATGTGCCACAACCGGCATAAATGTCAGATTGACTTCAGTTTGTTCTCCTGCAATTGATGCTACGGCAGCTTTTCCTTGTTTAATTGCTTTCACAGCCGATAGGGGACCTTCTGTTACATCACCAATTGCATATATAGAAGGTATCGATGATTGCATATTTCCATCTACTTTTATGAAACCCTCGGCTGTTTGTACAATTCCGAAGCGGCTTATGCCGAGAGCCTCCAAATTGGGTCTCCTAGTTCCAGAAACGAATAGATATGATCCCCTAATTGTCTCTTCTACGTTTTTATCCGTTTGAAATGTTAGCGTAATTCCGTCTTCCGTTTCATGTGTTGATATGAGTTCAAGTTCTTTATAGACTTTCATTTTTCGCTTTTTAAATAAACGATTTAATTCCTTATTAATAGATTCGTCAAATGGAAAACCTGCTTGATCGTCAATTACAATACTTACTTGCGCTCCTAATGCTGCAAAACTTGAAGCTGCTTCGAGTGCAATGGTATCTTGACCTCTAACAATAAGATGCTTAGGTATCTCTTCCAGTTTAAATAGTTCATGAGGCAATAAAATCCTTTCCCCTTTTTCTTGAATTGTTGGTGGCATAGTTGGGGAACTTCCTGTTGCGATAATGACTTGCTCAAATTCAAAAATGTCGAATTGATGGCCATTTTCTACACCGATTTTGTCTACTGCGAGGAAAGTAACTTTGCCACGGATTATTTCAATTTTGTTTTCATTACATAGACTTTCTACGCCAGACCTGAGCTGTTTGATAACTTTGTCTTTATAGGTAACCAGCTTTTTGATATCAACTAGCTTTTCCATATTCCCAATTCCAAGTTCTTGAAAATGTGCTGTTTCTGAACGTTTACCTGCTGCGTGTGTAAAAATTTTAGAAGGGATACATCCTTCATTCAAACAAACACCGCCCATTTCGGACTGTTCAATTAGCGTCACTGAGAGACCAAGCTGTGCACCACGTATAGCAGCAGAGTAGCCGCCCGGTCCCCCTCCTATGATAATGAGATTTCTTTCCTGACTGATTTCTCCAACAACCATTTTAAATCATCTCCATCATCAGCTTGTGAGGCTGTTCAATTAGGCTTGCAAAACGATTCGTGAATGCAATGGCTGTCGCACCATCAGCGACACGATGGTCAAACGCCATTGACAGTGTCATGATATGACCGATAACAATTTCATCATACTCATTGACAATCGGTTGTTTTTTCGTTTTGTGGAAAGCAATAAGAGCTGTTTCAGGGTAGTTGATAATGGGTGTGGCACCCATACCACCCAGGGGCCCAACGTTACTCACTGTAAATGTGCTGTTTTTCATTTCAAACGGTTGTAATTTGCCGGCGATTGCTTTTGCTGTCAAACTTCTGACATTTGCATTAATCTCTTTGATGGATTGTTTATCAACATCATGTAAAACAGGAACAATTAGACCGCTATCGGTATTTGTTGCGATACCGATATGATAGTTTTTCTTGAGTAGTATCCGGCTATTTTCTTCATCAAGTTCAGCATTGAATATCGGGAAATCCTTCAACGAAATAACGAGTGCCTTTATAAGAAATGCTGATACACTAACTGATTCACCATCAGCTTTCAATTGCTCTCTCATTTTAAATAAGTTCGTCATATTGACCTCGTCAAAATGAGTAACATGCGGAATTGTGAAGAGTGATTTCGTCATTTTTTCTGCGATTTTTCTTCGGATTCCTCTAAAAGGAATTTCATCAGGAATCCCATGACCGACCTCTGCATGCTTACTATCCTTCTTTCGTTCCGTGTCGGTTTGTTGTCCTTTTAAGAATCGTAAAACATCTTCTTCGCTTATTCTTCCAGAGGGATCACTAGCATGGACATCTTCAATATTTATATTGTTATCCCGTGCAATCTTGCGTGTGTATGGTGCAGCTAGTATTCGATTAAAAGGCATATGAGGGGATTTCTCTTCTAGTTTAATTGTCGGGATTGCTTGCTCCTCAGCAATTGACTTCGTTTCTACGTATGATTTTTGTACAGCTCGAACAGCTTCATCAATTTCAATATAAAGTAGACTTGTTCCGACCTGAACGATTTCCCCTGCTTCAATACGTATTTCTTTCACAATACCTGAGCAGGGTGAAGTAAGTTCAGCGACCATTTTGTCTGTTTGTACCTCAACAAGCGGTTGATCTGTTATAACTGAATCCCCAACTTTGACTAAATAATGGAGCACTTCCCCTTCGGTCATTCCTTCCCCGACATCATGTAACTTTACTTCGAGCATTCCATTTCCTCCTTAAAAATGAAGCACTTTTTCTATTCCTTCAACGACACGTGCCGTAGTTGGAAGATAATGTTCTTCTAATGTAAAGAATGGAACCGGTACGTCGAATCCCGTCACGCGTTCAATTGGAGCTCGTAGATAAAGGAAAGCGGTATCGTTTATAATCGAAACAATATCATTGCCGAGCCCTCCGGTATTATGCGCCTCATGAATGATGACCGCTCTCGTTGTCTTCTGCACAGATTGAGTAATGATGTCCCGATCGATTGGATACAATGTTCGCAGATCGATAATTTCGCAACTAATCCCCTTTTCCCCGGCCAGTTCGGCTGCTTTTTCTGCGATTGAAATCATTGCTCCCCAAGCAATAAGTGTGACATCCGAACCTTCACGCACGATCTTCCCTTTACCAATTTCCACAGTATACTTTCCAACAGGTACTACTTCTCTCTTCGAACGGTAGTTTTTCATAGGCTCCAAAACTAGAACAGGGTCAGGATCTTCCATCGCCGCAATCAATAACCCTTTAGCATCGTATGGATTAGACGGACAGACTACCTTGATGCCAGGCATATGTGTGAATAAAATTTCTGTACTATCAGAATGTATTTCGGGCGCACGAATTCCTGCCCCGTATGGTGCTCGAATGACTATAGGCACAGTAAAACGAGACATCGACCGCATTCTAATCCTTGAAACATGTGTCATAATCTGTTCGTACGCAGGATAGATAAAACCAAGGAATTGGATTTCTGCAACCGGTCGAAAACCGTTTACTGCAAGACCTATTGATGTGCCAATAATTCCTGCCTCTGAAAGCGGAGTATCGACTACCCGGTCATCCCCAAACTGCTCCTGAAGTCCTTCTGTCGCACGGAACACTCCACCGTTTTTACCGATATCTTCACCGAGTATGATGGTTCGATCATCCTCGTCTAGCATCAAACGCATGCCATCATTAATCGCTTGGATTAGTGTCATTTGTTTTGTCGTTTCGTTTTTTGGATCCGACTCTTTCAGTTGTGTCATCAACTATTGCCTCCCTAAATGTGCAAGGTACGCTTCTTTTTGTTCAGCGAGTTGTGCTGGCATTTCAGCGTATACATGATCGAAAACGTCAGCTACATTCGGCGGCGGAAACTTTTCCATTTCTTCTACTGCTGCTTCAACTTCACTAGTCGTTTCTTCTTTAGTCGCTTGGATCCACTCATCATTCCAGTAGCCGTAATTCTTCATGAATAATTCTAATCGGATAAGAGGGTCAACAAAATTTTCTCCTTGTTTTTCAGGACGATATTTAGACGGATCATCAGCAGTCGTATGAGCTCCTTTTCGCCAAGTAACCGCTTCTATCAATGTCGGGCCATATCCACACCGGGCATAGTCAAAGGCCTTTTTCGTTTCAAAATAAACTGCAAAACAATCATTACCATCAATTCGATACCCTGGCATACTATAGGCAACTGATTTTTGAGCGATTGTTGCAGAATTCATCTGTTTTTCAATCGGAACCGAAATCGCATACCCATTATTTTGATTAAAAAAGACGACTGGTACTTTGAATACGCTTGCAAAATTCAATCCTTCATGAAAATCCCCTTCCGAGGTAGCACCGTCGCCGAAATAGGCAATTGCAACATTTTGTGTTCCCCTTCTCTTTTCAGCCCATGCAGCACCTGCGGCATGGGGGAGTTGAGTCGCAATTGGAACAGCTGGCGGGAATATATTCCTATCCGCTGGAGCTACACAACCTTCTACTCTCCCATTCCAATACAAAAATGTTCTGGCCATACTTTTCCCGAACGTTATCGTCGCACCATGATCACGATACGTCGGGAACACCCAGTCGTCGGCATTTAGTGCGAGTGCGCTACCAACTTGAGCAGCTTCCTGTCCTTCAAAAGGCGCATAAGTACCTAGACGTCCCTGTCGTTGCAAATTAATTGCTTTTCTATCAAATGTACGAACTCGTAACATGTGATAGTACAAATTTTTAACCAATTGCTCATCTATCTGCTTTTCAAAGCTTGTATCAACAAGAAAGCCTTTATTATCTACTATTCTTTTTATAGGATAGTTATGTTCCACTTAACTTGCCTCCAATCAGGAATGATTGCGAAACGACCGCTTTGGTTTAGCTGGTGCTGAGTAAAAGCTATTCCTTCTTCCTCGATCCGCTATTCTTTTCTCGCACATTGCATTAGCGGATTCCTCTGTTGTTTTTCCACTATTCGCAGCTTCCTCGTAAACTTCCAAAATTGCATCGTATATATGTTTCGTTTTCACAAGTACCCGCTCATGGTTAATGCCATACAATTCATCTGCCACTTGAATAAGCCCACCAGAATTGACGATATAATCCGGTGCATATAATATCCCTTTATCTCGTAATAATTTACCGTGTCTATCATCTAATAACTGATTATTAGCCGAACCTACAATCGCTCTTACTTTAAACTGAGGAATTGTAGCGTCGTTAATAATTCCACCAAATGCACACGGAACAAATATATCCGCTTCCTGCGAATAAATAGCTTCATTTGCAACAATTTGTACGTTACCAGTAGTTTTTGTTGCAACTTCTTCAATTGCCCGCAGACTCTCTTCATTAATATCCGTTACGAAAATGCGAGCTCCTGCTTCAAGCAATCCACTTGCAACTTTGAATCCAACTTTTCCAAGACCTTGAATCGCGTATATATGTTGGCCTAAATCGTCATTTCCATAGAGCATCTGATTGGTCGCTTTTATACCGTACAAAACACCTGCAGCTGTTGGAATTGATGAGTCTCCGCCGCCCCCATATACCTCAGGGAGACCATTGACGAAATTGGTTTCTTTCATTGCGTGAACGAAATCATCCATTGTCGTTCCCATATCCGTTCCCGTATAAAAACGGCCGCCCAGTGAATTCACAAATTGACCGAACGCACGAAATAATTCCGGTGATTTATCTGTTTTCGGATCACCGATAATAACTGCTTTCCCACCCCCGAAATCGACATCGGCTGCCGCACATTTATAGGTCATTCCTTTTGAAAGGCGAAGAACATCTTCTAACGCTTCTTCCACACTGCTATAAGGTTGCATGCGACATCCGCCGAGTGCTGGTCCAAGCGTTGTGTCATGAATTGCAATAATCGCACGCAAACCTGTTGAAGAGTCATTACAAAAAACGACTTGCTCATGCTCACTCATTCGATCGAAGAGTTCAAATTCCTTTGTCATTGACGTTCTTTCAGCTAGCATTACTCGATTCTCCCCTTTAAGATTGGTCATGAAAACCTCTTTTTTCAGGATGAAGCTTCATTCAGCTTTTCCGCAATTTTTTCCTTTAACAATATAACTTGCATCACTTCACCTTTTCCGATAAGCCCTAAATGATTTTCTGCAGTGACTTTTGTCACAACCCTATTGTCACGAAACTCGATTAAATTGGCTGTCAAGGTAACTCTAGATCCAAGTGGAGACGCAGCAAGATGCTTTAGTTGGACTGATGCACCCATTCCCTCTTCATGCTCTTCCAAAAATGGAAGAATAATTTTTCGAGAAACCCACTCCATATGATATGTCATTGCTACTGTTGAATAGACGGGATGTACAACTTTCCCCTCAAAAGAAGCAAACATATCCTCTGTCACAATTATTTCGATCGTCTCTTCTCTACCAATGTTTAACCCACACTTCATCCGCTATCCCTACTTAAGTTATAGTTTAAATTACTCATTTTTCCTTATGTCCTTAATTTCTTCTATCGATTTATTCAGTTGATTTTCTGCTTCTTCCATCATGCTATCAAGTAGAATCTTCACAGTCGGGATGTTTTCAATTAATCCTGCAATCTGGCCGCTATTGACAAAACCATTTTCCATATCGCCTTCGATTGCACCCAAGACATGTTGTTGTTCCGAAGTCATTTCACTATATTGTTCCAATGTCATTCCTGCTTTTTCTAAGTCTTTTAGTTTCATTGCGTATGGCGTTTTTAATATCCGTCTCAGCCGCCCTACACTGCGTCCAATAAGTAACGTTTCGGTATCACTTGCATTCACAAGGTTGTGCTTGTACGTGTCATGAAATGGAGCTTCCTTTGTCGCTATTAAACGGGTACCCATTTGCACACCACTCGCCCCTAACGTCAGCGCAGCTGCCAAACCTTTACCGTCACCGATTCCACCCGCAGCAATTACCGGCACGTTAACATTCTTCACTATTTGAGGTAGTAGCGTAAATGTCGTCAGTTCCAAGTTAGAGTTGACGCCAGCTGCTTCAAACCCTTCTGCCACGAGAATATCTGCCCCCGCTTCCTCAGCTTTAAGTGCGTGTTTTACTGAGGCTACAAGCGCAATGACTGTCACGCCTTGTTCATGTAGTAGGGGAATATAAGGTACTGGATTTCCTGCTGATAGCGAAACAACTGATATATTATGTTTAATGACAAGATTAATCAGCTCTGTTACGTATGGTGAAATACTGATTGCGATGTTGATTGCGATATTCTTGTTTGTCAGTTTTTTCGTTTCAACTATTATTTTTTCTACTTCATCTGGAGTCATTGTTCCGCATCCAATTGTGCCGAGTCCCCCTGCCTCTGAAACAGCCGCTGTCAGTTTTGCGTTACTGATATTCCCCATTCCACCTTGTATAATTGGAAGAGTGATTTGAAGCACTTTACAAACGTATATCATTTTTCTTCCACCCCTGTGCAATTATGTTATGCTAAGAAGAGTTAAAAGATAATTAAGATTAGTAAACTAATTTGAGGGGGAATAGTTTTGTTAATCACATTTAAAGGAAAAAGCCCTGTTCTTGATCCTTCGGTTTTCGTCGCTCCGGGTGCAAAAATTATTGGAGAAGTTCAAGTTGGGGCAGAATCTACTATTTGGTTTAACACGGTCTTGCGGGGAGATGAAGGGCCGATTACAATCGGTAATAAATGCAGTATCCAGGATAATTCAACAATTCACTTATATGAAGATGCTCCAGTCGTTATAGAAGATGAAGTTACCGTTGGGCATAACGTTATCCTGCATGGCTGCAAAGTCGGAAAGCGATCGATTATTGGAATGGGTTCTACAATTCTTGACCACGCAGAAATTGGTGAAGAATGTATTATTGGCGCCAACACATTAATCCCACCAGGCAAGAAAATCCCCCCTCGTTCATTGGTTGTCGGTTCTCCAGGAAAAGTAGTAAGGGAATTGAACGACAAAGACTTCGAGATCATTCAATTATCGATCGATTCATATGTTCAAAAAGGCTATGACTATCGGGAGATTTTTAAAAACGAAGGACAATAATTGAGTTTCCTATATAAGATTTTCTCTCTAGAGAAACTCTTATATTGAATATTACATGGGGCTACAAACCACAATGGTTTGTAGCTCCTTCCTTTTGTGGATAAACCAATGTTTCGATATCTAAACGGATTAGCGAGGAATACATTAACTAATTGGTTCACCTATTGACACGCTATTATCCTTCATAGTGTAAGTTGCAGTAAAATCGAAAGAAAAGTTTATTCTAGAGTGACACTTATTTGTATACGACAAAAAAACGTTGAACTATTCAGGTTCAACGTTTTGGATGCATTTCAATATCACCGGCTTAGAAACTGGTGGTTCTTAATTCGCTTGACACTTTCTCTGGCAGTCCGCACTTTTAGGCCCCTAGCCCTTTTTCATCATAGAACTCGGCTTAATCTTCAGCATTTCCACCTTGTACTCTCAGCCCAGGAACTAAAAATATGGAATGTGGTAACAATTCTCTGACCTTTTTTGCATCAGATGGATAGGTTGCTCCGACGACTGCAAATTTACAACAAATAAGCATAACAATTAGCTATGCTTTTAAAAATTATTAATGTCATCTATTACACTTTTTAAAACCTCAATTGATTCGACTGTGTTATTTTCATATTCCAAGCTATGATTGACATTAGGAATGAGTCTCGCAACTATTTTTGGGTTGTTTGCCAATTGATTAAACCTTTCCTCGGTATAACAATGATCATTATCTCCGATGAAACATAACCCACTATTAGTAATGCTAACCATTGCATCGAAAACATCATCCCTTTGAATCAACGGAGTTAACCATACTGCTTTAGCTTCTTCGAAGATATCCCTCCTTAACTCTGAGCTCATAGCAATTGTTCCAAGAGATTTGCCGATTATATAAAAGTTTTCATACGAAGTTTCCTTTAAAACAGTATCAATTACTGTTCTCACATCGTATTTAATTGCTTCGCTTAATTCTTCCATACTAAATTCTGCATAGACTCTGTCATTGTATTGATAATTAACTTGTAATACATCAAAGCCTTTATTTAAGAATATATCTGTTGAGTAATGAAAAAGAGGACTCCGAATGGTATATCCTGCACCCGGAAGAAAGATGCTCAAATTTCCCGCGTTTTCTTCAGATCTTAACAACGTATAAGAAATATTCATTCCTTTATATCCCTTAACGCTTTCTGTATTTGTTTTCAACATTGATATCTCCCCCGTTCCTTATCAATTATACATATTGTCCCAAACTAAATATATAAATATTTCAATTTATTAGTTTTTTGTGTCCGCGTTTTTTTATTCAATTCAACTGCCTTTCAACAATCGAACTACGACACCTTAGAAAATGCAAAAACAAAAATGCACACCATTAAGTAACAGCCTTTGAGAAAATAGCCAAAAAGAAAAGCACCGCTAAATGCGATGCTAATTGATACTCTAAAAGGGTGCTGATGAGGATACCGTTTAATTTGTTTAATGACCTTTTATAACCCCAACAGAACCCGTGACTTTGGGCAGCCAGTTACTTTTTAGTTTGTTAAGTAGTCAATAATAAGTGGGTGGTCATCTGCGTCATACGTTTTATCTTTCCTTCGCATGTCGTTGTCTTCTTGGAATACTCCTTCGAAAAAACGGCTTGCTGATTGTGCCAGCAATTTATAATATTGCTCAAATAACAGAGTGGCGTGATTACCACTCCACACTTCAGGCAGCAGCTCTTTTGGGAGACCTGGATCTGTAAAGAGAAACTTTCGGTATTCGTGCACAAGGTTGGTGCGCTCCACGAAACACTCTGCATCCGTCATTTTACCTTCGTTTATTATACTTTGGTGGACAATGTATTTTTTGCTGTACGTCGCAATGAATTCTTGATATTTCCCTTCAATTTCTTGAAGTGGCCAGCTTTTTTCAACAAGCAACTTGTCCGCTTGCGGTCCTTTGTAGTCACATACAAAGAAATCTACGTAAAACTGAATATCATATTTTTCAATAAGAAGGTTCACTTCTTTTTCGAGATCAATTGGCGAAATCCAGCATCCATTTGAAAAACTTCCGAATCCGCTCCATAATAACTCTTTTCGAAGTTCATCACGAATTTGTCTTTTTTCTTCCGGAATCGTATACATAAGCATGCGCCATTTTCCGTCCCACTCAGTTGGGTTTAATTTGAAAATACGAATTGCCGCTTCTTCAATCCGTGCTTCCCCTCGCACCGTCAAGAAATAATAACTTTTGTTGCCTTGTTTTTCGGATTGAATCCATCCTTGTTTCATCATTCTTGAGACAGCTACTCGAACCGATTGTTCATTATGACCAAATTCCTTCAATAACCGAATCAAGCTGCCAATCCATACTTTGTTGCCGTAATGACGGATATAATCACCGTAGATTGTAAAAATCATTGATTGTGTATTTGCCATGATATTCACTCTTTCTTTTTTCGTTCCTTATCGATGTATCACGATTCGACAGTTCTTTTATTATTCCGAGACATTCTCAATAATTGCCGCAATTCCTTGGCCTACCCCGATACACATTGTTGCGAGTCCATATTGAACATTCCGTCTTTTCATTTCATATAAGAGTGTCGTTAAAATTCGGGCACCGCTCGCGCCTAAAGGGTGTCCAAAAGCGATTGCTCCACCATTGACGTTTACTTTTTCAGCGTCCAACTCTAACTGTCTAATGCACTCGAGTGATTGGGAAGCGAAGGCTTCATTCACTTCGACGAGTCCTATATCATTCATCGTCAATCCCGCACGTACTAGCGCTTTTTTTGAAGCAATAATCGGACCAAGCCCCATGACAGCCGGTTCAAGTCCCGCCGTTGCCCCCGCAACATATTTTGCTAAAGGTTTAAGATTTAGTTCCTTCGCCTTTTCGGCACTCATAAGAAGCAATGCACACGCGCCATCATTAACACCTGATGCGTTGCCTGCTGTAACTGTACCGCCCTCAAATAATGGTTTTAATTGTGCCAGTTTCTCAAGCGTAATGTCCGGCCGCGGATGTTCATCTTGATCTACAGTGATTTCATTTCCTTTTCTATCCGTATAAACAACCGGAACAATTTCTTTGGAAAATCTGTTAGCTTCTATTGCTGCCTTTGCACGTTGTTGGCTTTCATATGCAAACAAATCCTGATTTTCTCGCGTTATCGTGTAACGTTGCGCGACGTTTTCAGCGGTACGCGGCATCGAATCCGCTCCGTACATTTCTTGTAGTTTTTTATTCGTAAAGCGCCAGCCAATTGTTGTATCTTGCAGTTCCATATTACCTCGTGGATTTGCCTTATCCGGCTTTGCCATAACAAGCGGGGCACGCGTCATACTTTCCGTTCCGCCTGCAATGTAAATATCACCATCCCCAACTGCAATTGCTCTTGCAGCGTAAATAACAGCGTCAAGACCTGAACCACAAAGACGGTTAATCGTCGTGCCCCCCACCTCGACTGGAAGACCCGCCAACAATCCTGCCATACGTGCAACATTGCGGTTATCTTCTCCAGCCTGATTGGCGTTTCCAAGAACGACCTCTTCGATCTGCTCTGCGGGAAGATTTGGATTTCGATCAATAAGTGCCTTAATGACGATTGCACCTAAATCATCTGGACGTACGTCTTTTAACGCGCCATCGTACCTGCCAATAGGTGTACGAACAGCGTCTACTATGACTACTTCTCTCATTTCGTAATCAACTCTTCTCCATGTGTATAATCGTAGACACCTTTTCCGCTTTTCCGTCCAAGACGCCCCGCTTTTACGTATTGTTCTAGGAGAGGCGCTGGACGGTACTTTTCTCCAAGCTTGTCATATAAATAGTTCAAGTTGTTCAAACGTGTGTCAAGACCCACTAAATCCACGAGCTCGAATGGACCCATAGGGTAATTTAAGCCAAGCTTAATTGCTTTATCAATTTCTTCTGCTGTTCCAAGTCCCTCTTGCAGCATATAAAATGCTTCATTGCCGACAAGCGCACTAATCCGGCTTGTTACAAACCCAGGAAATTCATTAATAACAACCGTTTCTTTTCCCATATTGACAGCAACTTGTTTAATCGTCTCTACCGTTTCATCACTCGTTTCCAAGCCCCGGACAATTTCAACAAGAGTCATTTTATGTACGGGATTGAAAAAGTGCATGGCGATTGTTTTTTCTGGGCGTTTACCGAAAGAAGCAATTTCTGTCGGACTCATCGTCGATGTATTCGTTGCAAAATAACAATGTGCTGGTGCATATTCTTCAATCGTTTCAAATACTTGCTTTTTAATGGCAGCCTTTTCAGGAACAGCTTCAATGATTAAATCCGCATTCTCTGCGGCTTTTGCCAAGTCACTTTCATAATTTAAATTACTATGCGCTTGTTCAGCCTGATTTGCTGATATCTTTCCGCGTGCGAGACCTTTTTCAAAGATACTATCAATTTCTTGTTTCGCATTTTCCAATGCGGATCCATTGATGTCGACAATTGTAACTTTATATCCGCCAATCGCTCCGACATAGGCTATTCCTCTGCCCATCACACCGGAACCGACAACAACTATTCGATTAATCATAAGTGATCCTCCTTTTTATGATGAAAGAATACGGACAGGAGATCATACATCCCTGTCCGTCGTTTTTAAAAAGATAAGAAAACATTAGTTTTTCAATTTGGAGCAGTGTCTAGCTCCACGCGCCACCCCCTTGGTCATAAGCAATCCAGCTATGTGGCAAAGAGCGCCACGTCACTAGATCGTCTTATGCCTGTCGCGTCTTGCGGGCGCCTTTCGCTTTTCTTTATAGTCCAAATGGATTTACTGGCCGACTGCCAAAGTACGACATAATGCTTTTTGTTTCAGTGTAAAGATCAAGCGATCCGATTGCTAGCTCACGGCCAAATCCAGATTGTTTATAGCCACCGAATGGTGTACCTGGGAATGCAGAGAATGGCGTGTTGATCATAACGATTCCCGCTTGAATTTGGTTCGCAACACGTGTTGTAGTTGCAGTATTTGTTGACCAAATAGAAGAAGCTAGCCCAAAATCTGAGTCATTTGCTAATGCAATTGCCTCTTTTTCGTTTTTAAACTTCGATACGACGACAACTGGTCCAAAGATTTCTTCACGAACAACTTTCATGTCTTGTGTTACGTTTCCGATTATTGTCGGCGCATACCAAAATCCGTTTTCAAAGCCTTCTGGTTTTAATTCTTTACCACCAGTAAGGATTTCAGCACCTTCATCAATTGCAGATTGAACATACATTTTCACTGTGTCCAACTGGCACTGATCAATAACTGCGCCCATATGTGTTCCTTTATCAAATGGATCCCCAATTACAAGTTTTTCTGTTTTAGCAATAAATTTTTCAACGAACTCATCGTACACATTTTCATGAATATAGATGCGTGTACGCGCATCACACGATTGACCTGTATTATTGAAAGCTCCGTAGAGTGAACCATCAACGGCTGCTTCAATATCTGCATCTTCAAAAACAAGGCTTGGGGATTTTCCACCAAGTTCTAGTGTTACGCGTTTTACTGTTCCTGCTGCTTTTGCCATAATGTCTTTTCCAATTGGTGTAGAACCCGTGAATGCAACTTTATTCACTAGTTCATGTTCTACCAAGTAATTACCGATTTCAGATCCAGATCCTGGCAAAATGTTAACGACGCCTGCTGGAACCCCTGCTTCGTAGCAAATTTCTCCAAGAATAATAGCTGTAAGTGGCGTGAGAGACGCTGGCTTAATAACGACGGAGCACCCTGCTGCAATAGCTGGAGCAATCTTCCAAGCAGCCATCATAAGTGGATAGTTCCACGGAATAATTTGCGCGCATACACCAAGTGGTTCTTTTTCTGTGTAATTATGGAATTGACCAGGTACATTATTCACAGAACCCCCATGTCCAACAATAGCGCCCGCATAAAATTCAAAGTCTTCAATGGCTTGTGAAATCTGCCCTTTAGCAGCTGCAAGTGATTTACCTGTATTCAAAATTTCTAGTTCTACCAGCTCATTAAAGCGGGAGCCCATAATTGCTGCAATTTTGTTTAGTACACGTGCACGCCGTCCTGCAGGAGTTATTTTCCATTTTCCATTATCAAATGAATCCCTGGCAGCTTGAACAGCTTTTTCAGCGTCTTCTTTCGTCGCTTTCGCTACTTCAGCAAGTAGTTCACCCGTCGCCGGATTATAAATCTTTGTGCGCTCGCCACTGCTACTTTCGACTTGTTCACCGTTGATAAAAAGTTTGTAGAAATCACGCTTCATCGTTTCTTGTTCGATTTCGATTTCGATTTCATGGGTTTTTGTCATATGGTTTACTTCCCCCTATTGGCCTGTAAAAACAGGTTTTCTTTTTTTCATAAATGCATTGATGCCTTCGCGATGATCTTTTGTTAAACCAGCTATTCGCTGTCCTTGGGCTTCATGTTCAAGATATTCTTCAAAAGAAAGTTCTGATATCGTCATCAATGAGCCTTTGATTAATCCGATTGCTTTTGTTGGTAAAGCGGCAAGTCGTGTTGCAAATGCAGATACATCCTCTTCCCATGTTTCTGATGGAATCAGTCGGTTTGCAAGACCCATTGCAACCGCCTCTGTAGCTGGCACTTTTTCTCCTAAAATGGCTAATTCTGCAGCTTTAGATTGTCCGACTAATTGTGTTAAATAATAAAGATTACCTGAATCCGGAATAAGCCCCACATGGATGAATGCATTTAATAAACTGGCACGCTCAGACATTAGTCTAAAGTCACAAGCAAGCGCAAGGCTAAACCCCGCCCCTGCTGCTACACCATTTACTGCTGCAATAATCGGTTTTTCACATTTTCTGATTTGCTGGATCATCGGTCCATAATGATCTCTTAACACTTGACCATGATCCATATAATCATCAACTTCTGATAAATCTTGTCCGGAACAAAATGCCCGGCCTTCACCCGTAATGACAACACAGCGCACTTGTTCATCATATGATGCCGCTTTGATTGCATCTTTTACTTCACGATTCATCTGCGAGATAAAAGCATTCAGTTTGTCAGGTCTATTTAAAATGAGCCACGCAATTCCATCTTTGACATCGTAACGAATTGTCTCAAACATTTAGCACACTCCTTACTTTCCTTGATAATCCGGCCTTCTTTTCTCAACAAATGCGCTCATACCTTCTTTTTGATCCTGTGATGCGAAAAGAAGGTAGAAATTTTTCCGTTCATACTGCATTCCTTCATACAAGGGATAATCCACTGCTTTATTAACCGAATCTTTAATAAGGCGCAGTGAGAGCGGTGGTTGTTTGGCTAGTCGATTTGCAAACTTCAGAGTTTCTTCCATTAATAGTTCAGGAGCAACAACTTTGTTAATGACTCCATGTTTGAGTGCTGTTTCCGCGGAAATACGCTCTCCTGTCCAAAGCCATTCGAGCGCTTTCGTACGTCCGACAAGTTTCGTCAACCGCTGTGTCCCTCCTGCACCCGGCATGACGCCGAGGCCTGCTTCCGGGAATGAAAATTCTGTACCGCTTGCTGCAATTAAAATATCACAGCACAATGCAAGCTCAAATCCCCCTCCTAAAACAAAGCCTTTTACTGCACCAATGATTGGCTTTTTAATAAGTGTAAAACGGTCCCAATCAGCAAATTGGTTCAAGAGTTCAAGGCTGACTGGGTCATCTCCAGTCATTTCATCAATATCAGCCCCAGCTGAAAATGAACGGCCTTTTCCAGTAAGGACGATAATGCGAACTTCTTCTTCTCGATCAAACATTTCCATTGCAGTAACGATTTCACAAACCATTTTCCGATTCAACGAATTTAACTGGCGAGGACGATTCAGTTCAATCACCGCGATGTTTCCCTTTACTGTCATTTCAATGAATTCAAAACTATACACTAGGCATCCTCACCAATCATTAATGTGACAAGATCACCCGCAAACCCCATCAAGTCTTTGCCTGATGCCTTTCCTTCAGCTGTGCGCAAACCTGCCTGTAACGCCTCTAGATTGTCATACTTCATCTCACATGTGAGGTAATATTTCCCTTCACCTCCCATTGGAGATCCCGATATTTTTGTTATCTTCATTTCACGGAGACCTGGAATTTTTGCTGTTAGTGGTGAATGTACATTGAAATAATGATCATCAAAAGCCTCTTTGTTTTCTGGGTGTTTGTACAAAGCAATTAGTTTAGCCATTTTTTCTTCTCCTCACTTTACATTAATGTAGACACAGGTTTCATTGCCTCAAATACGTTTTTACAGCTCTTACAATACAAAATACTTCTGCAAGCCGTTGGTCCAAAAATATTTTCCATTGATACATAGCCAGATCCGCAATAGGCACAATCCACATGCCATGATCCATCTTCCTCAAAATAGCGGGGCGGGGGAGCAATCCCAAACTTTTTCAGATTCACATGACCTTGTTCCGTTATACGGTCTGATGTCCATGGCGGATGAAAGACGAATTCTACTTCAATCGTTTCAACTTCCGGTAGTTTTTTCACAGCATTTACTGTATTCGTTTTAATAAATTCGAGTGCAGGACATCCCAAAAAAGTCGGTAGAAGTGTGATTTTCACGTTATTTCCTTCGGTTGTGACTTCGCCTACCATTCCAAGATCAATAATACTCACCGAATCAATTTCCGGATCTTTCACATTCATAAGTACTTCAAAAATACGCTCAGTTGAAACATCTACAGAAGCAGTCATATTATTCACCTCTTTCCTGGTACCGTTTACCAGACAGCTGCCGGGTCAAGCTTGTAAACTTCGGAAAGCGTGCCGAGTGCTTCATCCAAGTCTTTTGTGTGCTCACCGTTTCGTCCGTTCATCACGGGATGTTTCGGTATCAACGGTACTTCCATTTGGAGGGTTTCGAACACTGGATTGATGATAGCTTGCCATTGTTTCTTCATTTTTTCCTCACTGTCTATTAAGTTACTGCTTTCAATCTTTTGTTTCTGATTTCCAAAAGAAAATACATCTCCAAAATCATTCAAAACAAGCGTAATTGCATCATTCATTTTCTTTTTTGCCACATCCGTAGAACTCATTAACTGCTTAAACCACGTTTCCCAGTGCAACTTGTGATAATAAAGTTCCATTTTCACTTTTATCGCCACTTCAGCAATAGGTTTGTATGAGCTTTCACATAACGAATCCATTTTCACCTTTTTCGCTTGTATATAAAAATAACTCCTTACGACTTGATAGGCCCAGTCATAATTGGGTGTTTCCATATAATAACCTTCGCCGTTCACCCGTTCCGTCAAAATGCTGTTCTTTCTTTCATCTGTCGGACGTAAATGGGCCAAGTCATCCGCTTTTCCAGCTCCAAGCTCTTCAAGTAATTTGTAGTACATCGCCGCATGCCCCATACTGTCTTGGCTAATGGATGAGGAAGCTACGTCTTCTTCAATGTGAGGAGCGAGTCCGAGCCATTCAGATCCGCGGAATGCGTACAGAAAATCATCATCTGCTAATTGGAACAACAAACTAGTGATTGCTTCTTTATATTCCATGCTCATGCCATTGTCTGTTATGCTCATTTCCGCTCCCCTCCCCATGACAAAATTTCTTTTTCATCAAGCACTTGCTGTTCATATTGACGCCATTTTTTCTTTAAGTAACCATAGCCTTTTGTCGTCCTGTACTCTTTATTGTCTAGCCTGGTGAGCGTCATCTTCTCTTCGGCATTCATTTTCCTAACATTCTTTCGATTTATAATCCAAATGTCTGCAACTGGTTCACGGCGCATGAAATTTTCCTGTGCCAAAATAAGTGCCATATCTTCATTTGGAGCCAGTAAGCTGAATTGGTGTTGGAATGCCGAGCTCGGTGTCCGCTTACTGAACACTTCATATTCTTGATAAAATGTTTTTTCTCCAGTCATTTTACTGACTCCTTCCATTAATTAACGACTGCACTTAAAGCATCTCGCACCCATGTATTATTTTCATAAGATGTACGACGCAGGTTCAGGCGTGCCTGAGAACGAGGTCCTTCATTTCTAATAATTTTCTTGAATTCATTCCAATCCGGTTGTTTGTACGTCCATATTTTGCTTTCAGCATCGAATTTTATGGTCGGATCTGGGATTGTTAGACCAAGAGATAAAATACGCGGGATATATTTATCAAAAAAGATTTGCCTGAACTCTTCGTTTGTTTTTGTCCGGATTTTATATTTAATAGTCAAATCTTGTTTCGAAGAACCTGTTGTTTCTTTACTCGCAGGTCCGAAGAACATTAACAGAGATTCCCACCAATAATTGATTGATTCCTGAATCATCGATTTTTGATCATTTGTACCTTCCGCAAGTGCCATAATAATAGATTCACCATGCTGTGCATGAAACACTTCTTCAGCGCAAATACGCTGTAACGCTCTCCCGTAAGGCCCATAAGAAGCCCCAAGCATATTTGTTTGTGTAATAATTGCAGCCCCATCAACGAGCCAACCGATTATTCCAGCATCTGCCCATGTAGTTGTTTTCATGTGAAATACATTATGAAATTTCAAGTCTCCATTGAATAAGTCCTGCATTAAATCTCCGCGATTCTTGCCATATGGTTTAAGTAAATCTTCAGTTACGCGAAGAAGCAGTTGACCGTGGCCCATTTCGTCTTGCACCTTGGCCATAATGCCTAACTTACGAGAAAGGGATGGGGCTTTTGGTACCCATTCTTTCTCTGGGAGAGCCCCCATTATTTCGCTCATTCCATGCATGGAAATCAATTTAATCAATGTCAGCCTATATTCTTCAGGCATCCAATCATCGGCTTCAATTTTGTCACCTGCTTCAATCCTCTGCATAAAGTGAGCTAACTTTTCTACTTCCGAATTGTATAAACCCGTCATTTCACAGCCCCCTAGTTTAAGGTATGTGTTTCCGACTAAACATATAACACTTACATAACGTTAATCTAAAACTCAGTTATATTTATAGACATACCAATCCGATAATACCGTGTGCCTTTTCCATAAACAGTCGCTTACTTAATACTTGGTCGCCCACTTTAATAGAATCTGTCGGACATCCGACTTATGCATCTTCTAAATCTTCAAGAAGATGTTCAGGTACTTCTGCTGTTCCTTCATTTCTATACTTTGAATACCTTCTGGGACAATTCCCAAAAACAAAAAAACACCGGCAAAATTCTGCCGATGTCCATTTTTAATACGTAAATCAATTGCTCATGCTATTTTTCTCGATGCTTTCAATGTCTTGAATGACCTCACCATTTTCCACTTTTTCTCCATTCTCCATGTTTATAAACAACTTGCCTTCCGCCATTTTACGCGCTTCGTTTTTGAAGTTGTCAATAACTTTTGCTTCAATACGCGCTCCGTCAGCAGTGACACCAAACGGTACTGTCCAGTAACCTACATAGTGACCTGGTGATGTCTCACTAAATGGAAGTTCGGTGGCATTTGTCACTTCGTTGCCTACATTTGTCAGTGGCATGTGGATTACAAAACTAGCTTTTAGTCCTGGGGCACTGTCAAATTCTATTTTTACACTTTTGCCTGTTGTTAAGTAGACATCATTAGTTGGTGTTAAATTTTCGATTGATGGTGCATTATATTGAGCTGTAACTACCACCGTCTTCGAAGTTTGGTTATTCGCTTTATCACTTGCAACAACCGTTATTTCGTTTTCACCATTATCAAGCAAAATACGTTTGGAATAGTTTCCATTTACGACTTCCGCATTTTGGCCGTTTACTTTTACCCAATCAAGGTTAGCATCAGAAACCGTCCCTTCAACCATAACCGTTTCACGATTCGATTTATCACCGTTTTTCGGGTTATCGATTGTCAGTTCAGGGTTTTCAGTATCTAATGTCACTGTAACTGGAGCAGATTCGCCTGTCACTTTGCCATTAAGCGTGGAAACTGCCTTGAACTCATTTACTCCTTCTGCAAGCTCATTTTTGATTGTAAATTTGCCGTCTTCTCCAACCACTGCCGTACCTGCATCTTCTCCGTTGTTTTTCAGCTGGATTGTTGTCGTCGGAGATGCTGTCCCTTCGATCGTAATACTTGATTCATTTGTCGTGAAGTTCTCTGCAGGTGAAGTAATAATTGGTGCATGGACTTCATAGCTGACACGTGCACGAATCATGTAATTCCCTTCCGCCGCAGGTGCTGCTGACCACGCGCCCGATACATATTGATAACTTCTTCCCGCGTTCGTTCCAGTTTCATCTGTCGCGAGACCAGGTGAATTTGGACTTGGATCTTTCTGGATGTAAACCATGTAAAAGTCACCGCTGACAACTATGTTGTGCTCAGTTAAATCTACAACTGTCCACTCTCCGTTACGCAGAGCCTGTGCATCGATTGGTCCTGCAAGTTTCTTGCCAGGAGTTCCGTCAGCACCCGTTGCATCCCATACTTCTACTGCAAAAGCCGTCCCTCCTGGAACTGGCCATTCCGTATCCCAGAAGCGGAGTACGCCGTCTGTGACAATTCCGGATTCTTTACCTTCTGGAAGAGACATTTTCACTCCCCAGCCATTACCTGCATCGTAGAATGCACGCGCATTCTCGCCTGTGCCGTCGTCATACCCAATTTCGCCGCCTGGATATGTGTAAAATGGTTCTAGTGCGAAATCTTTTTCAGTCGTGCCGTCGCCAATTGTGATAGCCGCTTCTTGACTATGGTAGCCACGTGCAATCACCTTCAACGTGTAGTCGCCTTCATAAGCGGTGATGGAATAATTCCCATTTCCATCTGTTTCGACAGGTGTAATGTTTGCATCTTCGATTAGCAGCAATGTTGCTCCACCAATTGCTTCACCTGTTGACTGATCAGTAATTGTACCGCTTACCGTGGATTGTGTAATTTCATTTAGCGTGAAATTAACTTTCGTTGAACTGTCTGCTTCGATTGTTACGGATTGCTCTTCAGATTGGAATCCGTATGCTTCTGCTTTCGCCGTAAATGTTCCTGCTCCATGCGTCAGTGAATATTTTCCATCAGCAGGGTTCGAATAGACCGAACGCCCTGTTTCAAGCACACTGACTTGTGCACTTAAAGGAAGCAGTGTAGGGTTTGCCTTTTCGTCTTGGACTGGCGGTTGTTCTTTCTTAGGAACTACCGGGTGAATTTTTGTCGGATCGATAGGTTCTTTGAATGCATCTTTTTCTTTTTCTTTAATAATACCGAGGTCTTTACCAGATTCGGTTTTAATAGCTTCAAGATTTTTACCGCTATTTTTCTCATTGCTTCCGTTACTATCTTGTGTAGTTCCTTTTTGCATTTTGCCCGTTTTTGAAGTAGTTGTCAGTGCTACATCATCAATATACCAGCCATCTTTTACAACGCTAGCGTCGGAAAATGCATTGAAACCGATGTAAACACGTTGACCGCTATATTCCGACAAGTCAACTTCACCGTCAATCCAACCGTCCGATTGACCTTGAACCATGAGTAGTTGGGTCCATTCCACCTGATCTATGGAAATGAATACATGACCGTAATCCCATGCTCTGCCGGATGTAGATTGCTCGAAGTTATGCCATTGTTTAAATTGCAAGAAGGAATCCCCTTCTGGCAAGTCAACTGGAGGCATGACAAGTGTTGCGTTCATATTGGTTTCATATGTGCCTGTAAGATTTGTCGCATATACTTTTTCACCTGAAGAGGCGCTATTTGGGCCAGATGTTGGTACGCCCCACTCCCAGCTGTTCTTCTCGCCAAATGAAGTCCAACCAATCGGCGTTGTTTCAAAGTCTTCTGAGAAGCCGATTGTGATGCCCGGCTTCACTTGAATCGTGTATTCTTCACTTGTCACTTCATTATTCCCAAAATCATTGATTGTCCATTTGTAAGTGAATGTATTGCCTGCGATACTTTCGCCCGCAATCGTTGCTCCAAATTCACCTGACTGGTAATTACCCGACTTACGGCTAGCTTCCACCGCTTGCCACTTGTTAGCTGCGTCCTTATAGTTCAATGTGACAGACGCGATACTAATATTATCTGTCGCTTGAACCCTCAAATCTAAATCCATTCCCGCGTATGTTTCTGCAGGCGCATCATGCTTGTATGTTGGTGCTTCATGATCGTCACCTTGTTTTGAAACTTGACCTTCCATTTTCCCAAGGCCACTAGCGATTGATGAAACAGCTTCGTAAGCATCGACAAGTCCATATCCATAGCCGTGGTTCGGAGACTGTGGATATACTGCGTCAGTCAACGGTGTCGCTGTATCAAGTAAAATCTGTTCCATTTCATCGACTGTTAAGTTGGCGTTTACTTGGCGAAGTAGCGCTGCCACGCCCGATACAGCCGGTCCTGCCATTGATGTTCCATTCCAACCGCCTTCATAACCGCTGCCTGGAACGGATGAACGAATATTCACACCCGGTGCAGAAATGTCGGGTTTAATTTCTGCATATGGAGATGGACCACGTAGAGAAAAGCTGCCTACTTTGTTATTAATGTCCGTTGCGCCAGTTGCAAAAGATTCAGGGTAATTCGATGGAGCTGCAACTGATCCGGGTCCGCCTGGATTAGATAGCGTCGTGTTTCCTGCAGAAAACTCTGGGAAAATTTCTGCTGCTCGCCAGTTTTTGACAACATCACGATACCATTCATCAAGTCCTGGTCCACCTCCCCATGAATTATTCACGACATCTGGCGCTAGATCGACGCGTACATTACCGTTGGCGTCTGTCGGCGCCAAAATCCATTGAGCTGCAGCCAGTAAATCTCTATCTGACCCACCAGCCGTAGTGAATGCTTTAACAGCGATCCACTTAGCACCTGGAGCAACACCGATTTGGTTAGATCCATTCGGTTCGCTACCGACCATTGTGCCAGTAACATGTGTTCCATGACCGACATCATCATATGGTGTAGCTTGTCCTACAGTTGCGTCAAACCAATTGAAGTCATGGTTCACATCACCTGATGCCGCATTATACCCTCGATATTGTTCTTTCAATGCGGGATGGTTCCATTGAACACCTGTATCGATGCTCGCAACAACCGTACCGGAACCGTCAATGCCCATGTCCCAAACTTGCGGTGCATTGACACGCTCAACGTTCCATTCTACATTTGCAATTTTAGATTCAGGAGCAACTGCATTTTCAGTTTTTGTTGCAAAAAGTTCGCGCGTTTCATTGGGTAGCACTTTTTCAACCTCTGCGAATGTCGCTACCTTTTGCGCGACTTCCTTCGTGGCCGTAACAGCCATACCGTTTACGATAAAGTAAGAGGTGATGTCTTTAGCGTTTCCTGCTTTAACTTGCTGTTCAAGATACTGTTTAACATTTTGTTGTGTTTCGATAGATGTTGTTTTCAGCTCGGATACGACAGCCGATCGTTGCATAAGTTCCACTTTTTGTGCCGATAAATTTGCATTAATTGCATGTTTTTTTGCTTCACTCGCTACTTTTTCCGTATCCGTTTTTTCTTTAAATTTTATCAAAAAAGTGACGGTGTCAGCTTTTCCGAAGCTTTCCAGCAAGCGATCACTTACTTTGTCCTTTGAAATTACATTAGATTTATTTAAAGATTCGTGGAGTTTTTGATTCGGCTCTGCGTTCGCAACTCCAGGTGTGACCAGGGAAAACACCATGAGTAACGATGCAATAATGCTGAACACTCTTATTCGACTACGCTTCTTCAAATTCATTCCTCCCTCCGATTTTTACAACGATTGAACTGCATTTTTTAAATCAATAAAAAACACCCCTTGCCCCCTTCCTAAAAGTTAGTGTAGGTATCCGACGGTGTCGCTTGTGAAAATCTAGTTGATACTACTAAACATACACGGATACTAAATCTCTTTTTGTCGAATATTGACAGAACTTTACCAATTGATAGTTTTTATCTACTCTAACCCTATTTATTCCAGTAGAAAAGTTCTATGGAAATAATTAGCACTTCAACAAATGATTGTGCTACACCCTTGGTATCATTGCGTTTTCTTGATGACTTGAATTGAAGATAGATTACCATTTTTTTGCATCATAATTAATAAATACATAGATATGACTAGGTATGATAAATTAATGCCAATTTCCAATTATACAGATAGGAATAAATAGGTATTTATAACTTGTACAAATTTAAACACAGTATGCATAAAGTACTAATACGATCATATTTCATCGATTTAATTCCTATTCTCAGTAATGTAGATGCCCTGACTTGAATTTTCATTTTAGATGGGGCTTTTACCACTGAAAGGATTTGAAGTTCTGGAGAACGATAAAAAAGTAGTAATGGAGAATTATTTATTGACTATAAAAGCACAAAAAAACCGGGTTCTAGAATGATCCCGGCATAACTTTTTACTCGGTTATAAAATAGTTTAAACCCATTTTATTACCTAGCGCCCTTCACTTTTTCATCAACGAAAATCTCACTAACAATGTCGTGGCACAAAGCAACAACAATCCGAAGATCCCAACCGCAATACCCGTGTTTTGTAATGTTAGGGTCGATGCAGGCAAACCGCAAAGGGTCGGGTCGAATGAGATAGCACCTACCATCGTCCCCATGATTGCTGCTACTCCTCCATTAAAAAAACCGGCAAGAACCGATTGTTTCTTTGCCACCGAACTGAATTGAGTGCCTATTACAATACCAATCCATAGGTTAACCGTACAGATAACCGTAAAATCCATCGGAAAAACCAAATATAATGTGATCGCGATGACAAAACTGGTAATTTGCCCCGCGGCTAAGGTAACTGTAAATCTGAGACGGTCGCTGATTCCAAAACGTAACTTATAGAATAATGCATACATATAAACGCCCAACAAACTACTTAACACGAGCAAAAATAATCCAAATAAGATCATCGTATGCCTCTCCTTATGTTTTTCGAGAAGACTTTGTCGCTTTAAACAACATCATAAATGAGCACAAGACGAATAATTCCATCATGATGGCAAACGGAATACTATATGACGCAGCAGCTCCAATCATCGGTGCCATCATTCCCGTCATAAGCCCGCTAATATATCCGGTGAGCAACGTTTGATTGTCAAAAATTCCTCCGAACAAACTTCCCACCAGCATCCCTGTCAAAGCAGCTACTACGGTCACTTCCATATAATAGACCGGGAATTCATAAATCAAGAGGACGCCCGTTCCAAGAGCCAGTCCTCCGCCCGCTACCATGGCGATATTCATGCCCAGATGAAAATCTATCAACTTTCTTCGCCTGTATAAAAACTGATAAGTGACACCAGCAAGTAGAAATTGAAAAATTAACAAGCTCCAAATCCATGCCGACAAACGGATTCCCTCCTCACGACATTGTATGAAAACGGGGAGTAAAAGAATCAAAAAAATGCCAAGCACCAACACAATTTAAAATTGCGTTGGTACTTGGCACCGATTTATTCTGATGAATTGTTTGTTAGTCATTTATCAACCAAAAGATATCACTTCATCGCATGGCAGTGAAAACACCCCACTATTATTTCAGTTAACTAATCGCAATTGAAACATACTGCGACTCTAAGAAGGCCTCAATCCCTTCACGTCCACCTTCACGTCCAACCCCACTTTCTTTCATCCCACCGAAGGGAGCTTGTACTGCAGAAGGTGTTCCATCATTCCAACCCACAATACCAAAGTTAAGTTGTTCGATTAAACGTGTCCCTATAGCAATGCTATCCGTAAATACATAAGCAGCCAAACCGTATGGTGTATCATTTGCTAATACGATTGCTTCTTCTATTGTGTCCACTTTCTGAATAGGAGCCACAGGTCCAAATGTTTCTTCTTTCATAATAACCATGGACGGATCCGCGTTACTAAGGACTGTTGGGGCATAGAAAGTCCCCCCATCTTTTGTAATTAGCTTGCCTCCTGTCATAAGGGTAGCGCCTTTAGACAGTGCATCCTCAACATGATGCGACACCTTCTCAAGACTTGCGCGATTTACTAATGGTCCAATATCTACATTTACATCTGTACCATTTCCTACTTTCAACTGGCTAACTGCTTCAGAAAACTTTTCTACAAACTCGTCATGAATACCTGACTGTACATAAATACGATTAGCGCAAACGCATGTTTGTCCAGCATTCCTGAATGCTGACGCAATCGTACCTTTCACTGCTAGATCTACATTGGCGTCATTTAATACAATCAAAGGTGCATGACCACCGAGTTCGAGTGATAATCGTTTTACCTGATGAGCACTTTGTTCGATTAAAATTTTACCGACTTCGGTAGATCCAGTAAAGGTAACTTTTCGAATTTTTTCATTTTCCATGATTGCTTTCCCTATTTTGCTTGAAGATCCAGTCACCAAGTTAATGACACCTTTAGGGAACCCAGCCTTTTCACATAACTCTATCATTTTAATGGCAGTCAGCGGACTTTCACTTGAAGGTTTAATAACAATGGTACACCCCGCCGCTAAAGCCGGCCCCATTTTCCTCGCTAACATGGCAGCTGGGAAATTCCATGGAGTGATAGCGGCTACAACACCAACTGGTTTTTTCCACACTTGCAAACGTTTGCTCGTCGTATGTGTAGGCAAGATTTCACCGTAAACGCGCTTGCCTTCCTCAGCAAACCATTCTAGAAAAGCAGCGGCGCTTGTCACTTCTCCTATGGATTCATTAATTGGTTTGCCCATTTCCATCGTCATCGTTTGAGCCAAATCATCACGATGTTCTATCATCAGTTCATAGAGCCTTTTCAAATAGTTCGCACGCTCATAAGCTGTCGTTTGTGACCACGCTTGAAATGCATCATAAGCAGCGTCAATAGCCACGTGTGCTTCTTCTTCCCCACCAATTGGCACACTACCTACGATTTGACCATTAGCTGGATTGATAACATCTAATTTTTCTAGATCTCCCCCAAGCCATTCACCGTTTATATACATTAAATGATGTTTCATTTCCTATTACCTCCACTCTCTATTTATTCAACAAACCTATCTATTTCTTTACTACCCTATTTATTCCCTAAGTATACGCTTTATTTCTTGCTTCATCTCTTCATGAGACTTCGCAGTTCCACATCACTACCTACTAGCCCCATCCTAGTTTGATGATTCGTAAAAGTCAAACTAATAGTGTTTTTTTCGAATTAAGAGCAGCCCCACAGTAAAAATGCCCCTGATGGAAATAGAATCAATCCAACTAAATAGAGCCACTTACAAAGACAAGAGATTGTAAAGCAAAATCTCGTCTTTATAAATGGCTACTAGCCCACATCTGTTGATTAACCAAAAGTAAACAGTGAATAACATAATTTCCTACTAGGCGCTACTTGTATAGTTGAATTTTCGAGTGCTCCGGATTGAATGACTTCTATACAGTTACCGGGATGTCTGGCTGTGTAGGGATACGACCTTGTCGCATCCCTACACAGTTTTTTCGGTAATCGTATGGTGGTCCTTCATCCATCGCGCTCTAAATGCATAAGTACTCGTAGTGCTGAAACTTTTTTTGACGAAAGAATAGGTGTCTTCTTAACTGGAAATAAGCCGCCAAAGATGCAATTTTGGCGGCTGATGCTTTCTATAAGACATCACATGAGTTTGATGCATAATCTTTACTAAAAGTAAGCAAGGAACACATTGTACAAAGTTCTAGAGTGCCCGAAATTGTATCTTCGGGCACTAACACTCTCTATAGAAAGTCATCTACTCATTTCTTTCAAAGCAACTGCATTTTCCACTTGAATAGTGTAGGAAGCCGTCCGAAAATAGTGCAGTGAAAATGTAGGTCATCAAACCCGACTCACCAGTATTTTATGCAAAAAACTGGGTAATCAACAGAAGTGCTGCTACCTATTATATATGTTGTAATAAAGAATCCTACCAACAACGCTCTGCGCTAGGGGATACCTCCCACAATAAGCCAGACAGAAAATCACTCTCAGTCTTATTGCTTCAGCTACCCCAGTAGACGCCTTCGCTGAAAATTATATAGTTGTATTATAAGGTTAATCTATTACCTTATCAAAAGTCATCGTACTCAATTAGATTGTTATAATTTATAGTCCATTACAATCGTTTTCTTCAATTGTTTTAAGTGGCGTTTTTCATGCAATCCAACAAAAGGAAACCACTGAATCAGTGGCACTTGCCCAAAAATTGGGTGTTTGAATGATTTTTCACGAAGTACGTCCTTTGTACTTGATTCATATACATCTAATAAAAAGAGGCGCGAATCATAGAGTGCATTTTTCATCTCTATTTTTGATTTGTACTCTTTCGTTGGTGCAGTATAGCCTGGAGCTTCCACTTTTATGAAACGAATCGTAGAAAGTGCAATTGGTTTCTTCATCGATTTCGGGCTATCAGGATTTGTTAGTTCTTTCGCTATATTTGTCGCAATGACTGTCTCCATACGTACAAGGTGTTCAAATATTTGTTTCGGAGACCATCCGCCATTTGAAGGTATTTTATTGAATTGTTCATCCGTTAACCCTTCAATTGCTTTAAATAACTCTTTTCGGATGATAGTATTTTTTCCTAAAATCATTTAAATATCTCCTTTGATAACCTCAGAAATCTTTTCCGTTATTGTTGTTTGCAAGTGGTACGTTTCACATGATAGTACAGTTAATGTGTACGCCTATTTGATAGTGTAGGAACTGATTTAGTCATCTTTTTATTTCCCTACCTACAATAGAAGCTTTTCTCTTTTTTCGCAAGTGATTTAGTGAAAAACACTTTTGCTAAAGACATTTTTATGTCGTTTAAAATGAGGCATTATTCAATTCGTTTTTTTAGTAATTATCCAGATAAAGTTAATCTACAATCAGAGGGGGGTTCTTACAGCCCGTTAATGCGGGATAAATACTAGGACATCGACTACTCGAATACACTCAATCTTTAAAAAGTATTCCTCTCGTTATCGATGAAAAGTTCCCTAATTCTTTTCAGAATTCGCGAACCAGTATGCCGCCCCAACGAACACAGCTCCACCAATTATATTGCCAATTGTTACTGGTACTAAGTTTGCCGTCATCCCGGCCAATGAAACAGTGTCCGGGTGAGGGATCATCAACGAGAGGGAAAGCAAGGTCATATTTGCGATACTATGTTCAAACCCCGAAGTGATAAAAGCAAATAAGCACCAAAAAATCATAATCAATTTTGCTGTTTCATCCTTAAGTTTAAATGCGCACCAAACAGCCAGACAAACGAGTATATTACACAGAATTCCACGCATAAGCAACTCTACAAATGGCGTATTCATCTTGGCGCTTGCCGCTGAATTGATATAGTCCGCCGTCCCACCTATGGCCAGTCCCGAATAGACAAAAAGTGCCGCAACGAGAATAGAGCCTGCAAAGTTTCCAACATAGCTGAATGTCCAAATTTGTATGGTTTCATACCAAGTCGTTTTCTTCGTCAATATACCAATCGTCATGATCATATTATTACTTGTGAAAAGGTCTGCCCCTGCCATTAACACTAAACTTAACGCAATCCCAAATGTAACGCCCATAATAATTTTCGTTCCTGCAAAATCAGTTGGTCCTAACAAACCACCAATCGTAAAAATAAGTATGATTCCAAATCCAACGAAAACCCCAGCCATCATTGTCAATGTTAGGTATCTACTTTTACTCGTATGTAATTGATTCACTTTCGAAATGGCTGTATCACCCAACACAGCGATTGTTGCTTTCATTTTTTTCCCTCCAACTACCATTAGCATGACTTTTTGGATGCCTAGTATCTTTTTTTACCCAAGTATATATTCTATCTCTAACGACTATACTACTAATCACAGATATACGGTACTTCCGACAGAAAACGGATGATAGTACAACGACCAATCCGAGATATGGGGTTGGTTTTTCGTCATTCAGACAATACACCCGTTAAACTAAACCTCCTACTAAGACAACAGTCATGGCACTGGGTAACGCCAACAGACCTTTTCGTAATTCAAGTGTATGATTGTCATGTATACTAGGCATAGTCCTAAACCCATTGTCCTATCATTAAGGGGAACTTAAAATCATTTGAGGTGTCTATCTATGAAAAAAACACGCTATGAAAATACGGATAAGAATGCATCACTTGCCACGTTTAAAGATTTACTACAGTGGCGCAAAGAAAGAAAAGGCAAACTGAAAGATTTATCATTCCAAGTGCCACTAGTAGATAAAACGGAAACAGCGTTCTTGCAATCAAATCGGACGATTCCAACAATCACTTGGATTGGCCATTCCACATTTTTAATCCAACTAAATGGACTGAATATCCTAACAGATCCAGTCTGGGCAAATCGTCTTGGCACAGATAAACGGCTGACACCACCAGGACTGCCAATTAAGGAATTACCGCCAATCGATATGGTCCTAATTTCACATAGCCATTACGATCACCTGAGCTATGGTTCTATTAAAAAACTAAAAGGTGATCCAACTTTTTTTGTGCCAATTGGACTTGGTAACTGGTTTAAAAGAAAAGGATTCAACAAAACTGTGGAATTTAACTGGTGGGATGAGCAACAAATAAGCGGATTAACGATTTCCTTTGTTCCAGCTCAGCACTGGTCAAAAAGAACGCCGACGGATACAAATCACTCACATTGGGGGGGATGGATTATCCAAAATCCAAATCAAACACTCTATTTCGTAGGAGACAGCGGCTATTTCGAAGGCTTTCACACTATCGGAGAAAAGTATGCCATTGATTATTGCTTGATGCCGATTGGCGCATATGAGCCGGAATGGTTCATGGCTGCTCAACACGTAAACCCTGAAGATGCTGTCAAAGCCTTCATCAATACACGGTCGAAAGTGATGATTCCGATGCATTACGGCGCTTATAGGTTAGCTGACGATACACCTAAAGAAGCACTTGATAGATTACAAGCTGAATGGGAGAAAAGAAAGTTAGATGGCAAGAAGTTAACTGTTTTGAAACTTGGGGAAACTATTCAGATGGAGACTCCAACTACTTGAGCTAAAAAGAGCGAACTCCCTATACTTTCAAGGGGTTCGCTCTTTTTAATGGGCCCCAACGCCGGAGACTTGGGTCAACAGGATGTTGGTTATTCAGTAGAAGTGGTGGAATTCTGCTAAATCAAGTTAAATTTCAATAATGACTGGAAGAATCATCGGCCTTCTTTTTGTCCGCGTATATAAAAGTGTTTCAACTGATTTTTTTATGTGTTGTCTGTGATTAATTCGTTGGTTTCCACTTTCGCCTCGCGAGTTGTTAATGGTCGTAATGACTAACTGATTCACTTCATTCAATAGTGCTTGTGAATCATTCCTATAGACGAATCCGCGTGAAATTGTATCCGGATCGGAAATTAGCTGTCCATCTGTTTTACTTAGCGTTAAAACAATAACGAGCATGCCCTCCTCAGAAAGCAATTTACGGTCACGTAACACGATGTTTCCAACATCACCAATGCCCAATCCATCTACGAAAATGTTCCCCGATTGGACTTTTCGTGTTTGGCGGGCAACGCGGTTGTTAATATCGACAACATCACCATTGTTAATAACGAAAATATTTTCTCTTTCCACACCTACGGATTCTGCTAATAAACGATGCTGATAAAGCATTCTAAACTCACCATGAATGGGAATGAAATACTTCGGCTTCATTAAGGTTAGCATTAATTTCAATTCTTCCTGACAGGCATGTCCTGAAACATGCATACCCGTTACAGTCCCCGATCCATAGATCACCTTGGCTCCCAAAAGATATAAATTATCAATAATACGTGATACACTTTTTTCATTTCCAGGAATTGGCGATGAAGCAAAAATAACCGTATCATCAGGGTGGACTTCTACCTCACGGAAGTTTGAACTGGATAGACGTGACAGAGCCGCCATAGGTTCTCCTTGACTTCCCGTGCAAAGAATAACAACCTTCTCCGGATCCATTCCCCTAACTTCATTTTTATCAATTAACATTCCTTCAGGGATAGTCAAATACCCGAGTTCTGAAGCAACTGCTACTACATTCACCATACTTCGGCCAAGCAATGCAAGCTTGCGGTTCGTTTTTTGCGCGGCATCTACTACTTGCTGTACACGATGAACGTTAGAAGCGAAAGTAGAAATAAATACTTTCCGACGGGCTTTGCGGAATGCTTCTTCAATATGCCCTCCTACAAGTATTTCAGACGGATTAAAACCAGGACGTTCCGCATTGGTACTTTCTGATAACAATAGCAACACACCATCACTGCCGATTTTAGCCATTTTATGAATATCCGGATAGTCATTATTGACAGGCGTTAAATCGAACTTGAAATCACCAGTATGCACAACTGCCCCCTCTGGCGTATGAAATACAACGCCTAAACAATCAGGAATGCTGTGGTTTGTTTTGAAAAATGTTACTTTCACTGTTCCAAACTCCAAATCCGAATCAGAATCAATCAGAACTAACTCAGTTTGCCTAAAAAGTCCGTGTTCTTTTAACTTAAGCCCAATTAAACCCAGCGTTAATCGTGTCGCATAAATCGGCATATTTAATTGCTTTAATACGTACGGAATGCCTCCAATATGATCTTCATGTCCATGAGTGATAACTAACGCCCGAATCTTATCCTTATTTTCCTGTAAGTATGAAATATCCTGGATAATCAAATCAATTCCTAATAAACTTTCATCTGGAAACTTAGCACCACAGTCAATCACAACGATATCGTCTTCATATTGTAGGACATACATATTTTTCCCAATTTCATTAATACCACCTAGTGCAAAAACTGATAATTTATTTTCAGTTTTAATCAAATTTAATAGCCTCCTACTTTTGAAATAGTACTCAAAGTATGCCCGTAAAAAATTCTTTTATGACTTAAGGTTCTTAAGAGAACATTCGAGTAGCAGTTTGGCTGATGATAAGTTCGACTGTCACTCTTTTTAGAGCTACCTCTTCCAACTATCTGCAGACATTAAAGTAAATAAAAACCGATTGCCATAATCAGATAAGCGGAGAAGAGGATTAGACCCTCGAACCAATTTGATTCACCATCACTGCACAGAGTAATGACAAGGAATGTTGCGGATACCATCGCCACTAGCTCTGGCACAGTGAAAACAAGTGCCATTGGTTCCGACATTGTTAGTGAAATGAGTACGAGGATTGGCGCAACGAACATGGCGACCTGCAACGTGGAACCTACTGCAATTTCCACAGCTACATCCATCTTATTCTTGACCGCCATTGTGATTGCGGACACATGTTCCGCCGCATTTCCAACAATAGCAACGATAATGACACCAATGAACAATTCGGTCCAACCAAACTTTTCACCAAGCATTTCAAATGTATGAACCAACTGCTCTGATACGAAAGCAACCGTTAGCGTTGCTAAAAATAGTACAAGAATCGACTTGCGCTTTGTCCATTCCGGCGTTTCCTGCTCCTCCACTACCTTATCAGAAGAGGCGAAGACACCTCGATGAGTGACGAGTTTGAAAAACAGCCCTGCAAGATAAAGTGCGATTAGTACAACCGCGATGCCGATACTCAAGTTAAATGTCGTTTGTGTATTCATTGACATGGAGAAAATCTCAGGAATGACAAATGCCACGATGACAGCAAAAATTAGCAATCCCGAATTGTATTGCGCATCATGGAGACTGAAATTTTGACGTTTGAATTTGATGCCCCCCGCGAAGAAGGAAAGCCCGAGCACAAGCAACAGATTCCCAAGTACAGAGCCTGTGAGCGAAGCCAAGACGATGCCCACCATTCCTGCCTTCAATGTAAAAATGGAAATGATGAGTTCGACTGCGTTGCCAAATGTCGCATTCAACAACCCACCAATCCTTGGTCCACTAACGATAGCAAGGCTTTCTGTAGCCCGGCCTATGTATCCTGAAAGCCCTATGATGCTTATACAGCAAAGGATGAACATCAAGATGTCCGACCAATTTAGGAATGCACCAGCAATCACGAGTGGGACACCGGTGATAACAAGGATGGCAAATAACCGATTCAACAGAATCACCTCTTGGGATAATTGAAATCTTCTCCCTATCTTTCCCTTATGAAGATAAAACAAACTTAAAAATGTGTTCATAACTTATTTTGATGCAGCCATATCGGAATACAATGATAGTTAAAAAAACCAACCGGATTACTCTCGGTTGGTTCTTAGTTTTTCTTATGCATTTGTAAATTGTTTACCAACTAATTTCATGCACCCGACGTCAATCCCGGATTTTTTAATCCAATTTTTAACAACTAACTATTTTCTACTATCACTTCTGTTGACTTGGCTTATGACGGGAGGAATCCCCAAGCGAATTCAATGGGGGGTTTTTATTTCAACCTATATATCATGACATTTCCATTAACTTGATTTTAGGTGCTCTTGAGCATGCAAACAATCTATAAGTTCTTTTACGGCAACTTCACCTGCATGAATCCACCTATTTTTATCAACGATTTTCCCATCTGGATCAATCGGTTTTTGGAATTGGCTAAAACCAGTTGCATTTAACAATGAACTTTCATCACTATCTAGACCAACATGCACGACATGCTTAATCACATAAGGTGTTTCAAATTCTATGGAAGCATTATATTCATCAAGTTCTCCGTCCGTTACGAAAAATGGAATTCGCACATAAATAGTTTCACCGCCTTCGCGGCATAAAATATGGTCAAAACATCCTTTATGATAATCCCAGTTTCCACCTAAGTGATAACCGAGCCCTTGAATACAATCACTTACAACACCAAATGAAGCCCTTTGCCCATCAAGCTCAGTTTGTAATTTCAACATTGTTTTTCCTCCTTGTAAATTGCTCTATAAACAGCATTCACAAAAGAAGGCGGAAAAATACTACCAACATTTACAAGGACAATAAAAGAAAAAATGCAGCAAGCAGTCTCTTTATTCCCTTCCCTATCCGCATCAAATTCATAGTGCATTAGATTATTTCCAAACCGTTCGACTAGATTGCCTACGAGGCATTTCCTATAATGTCCCCATTTCAGAACGTTAATTCTCCATTTCTTTTGCTAACATTGAGAGCTTGTTGATTGTTTTCCAATTCCGCATCGTCGAAGGTACCTCTAGTCTTTGTAAATTATTCGCAAGCTTAGCGTTTCGAACACCACGCTGGAACAACAGATAGACCTCCCGCCCTTCGATCAAATACTCATCATTGTCACTTTTATAAGCACCCAATCGATCGATTCTGTCTTGTGAAGGCTTGTCCTGCAATAAAGAAACGTAAAGGCTTTCTCCTTCTGAAGTAAGTTTTGCTTCTGCTACAGCTTCCTCAGTAAACGGACAATTCTTAGTAATCCATTCTAACTCTGCAGCCGTTCTGATTACAACATTGATCGAAAATCCGAAGACCTTCTCAATCTCCCTTTGAATACACTTGATTAGGGATTGCTCACTTTCATCTGATTCGAACAAAACGTTACCACTTTGAATATAGGTCTGCACCCGGCTAAAGCCCAGCATTTCAAATAGCTGTCGTAGTTCTACCATTTTTATTTTATTATGCCCACCCACGTTAATGCCGCGTAGTAATGCAATATTAATTCTCATCCCAATATCCCGCCTTTCTATTAGTAACAACCATTCATTCAAACAAAAGGTGTCTATCTTCTCTACCCAATCTATTAGTAAATTCCACTCATTTAGCCTAATTCCTCTAGCGTGTCATTACAATACGGTTTCGATTAAGTCACGCTGTGCGTTTTTTCGCGTGTTGAAGGATATCATTACCACGAGATGGGTTATGACCGTCTTGAGTGGAGTTATGATCGCCATGAATGGCTTTATGACCGTCTTGAAGCACATTATGACCGCCACACACGAGTTTATGCTCGCCATGCCCTTTTTCTCCAAAAAAAAATTGATTGTCTCCTAAAAAAGAGCCAATCAATTTCCATTGAATATTTATCCCAATATATCATTCACTCGCTTCACATATGGTTTCTTATCATAGGAACGATATAATTCACATGAAAGTTTAATAGGATCGCCAAAGAAAAATCGTTCATATAACGTTTCGCGAGTACCAAAAGAGCTCATCGTTAAATCCCATGCTAAACGAAATATTTTGACACGATCCTCTGCATTTTTGGATTTAGCCTGCAAATATTGATCTAAATCTTTTCTAACACTTGATTGAAAAGCTTTTTCCGTTGGAATGGACATCAAGCCACTTGCACCTAAAAGCTGAATGATTTCAGTAAATCTCGGGTAAACCCGTGGAAATATATTAATCGCGATTTGCAGCGTTGTTCGATTGGGTCGCATAAATCCCCATTCATCGATTTCAGCTTCGATTTCCGATTTCATTACCAATGCCTTCATTGTTTCTAAAGCTACAATAATTTCAGAAGCCTTTTCTTGAACATGCTGATATTCACCGATATTAATGGTTTCGATGATTGACTGAACTATTCCCAATACAAATTCCGTTTTGATAATTTGTCTAGAAACAACTTGATGCAACGTAAATGGTAAGAACGAACTCAAAGCCACGAAACTGTTCGATACTTCTATGTTGTCGTAGTAAAACACGCGCTCCCATGGGACCAATACATTGTCGAAAACAACGATCGTATCCATTTCCTCATACCGCGAACTTAATGGATAGTTAAATGTGGAGTCGCCCCCAACAAATGATTCTCTGCAGACAAACTTTAGACCATGACTATTACTAGGGATAGAAAACGCAAATCCATACGCTTTATCATCAACCCCACCCGCTGAAATCACCATGATTTCATCCGTTATGCCGCCCTGTGTTGCCAGCAACCGCGCACCTTTTATAATGATTCCCGCTTCGTTTCTATCCATCACTTTGGCAGCAATCGGCTCATCTGAATCTTCAAAATAGAATTGCCCCCGGTTTACTTGTGGGTCAATAAATGTATGTGTCATGGACAAATCATTTTCACGTGCATATTCATAGAACGCAAGTATGTTTTCCGGGAAACAATTTTCTTTTCCTTCCAATAAACCCACAGACGATGCAAGAGCCATTAACACAGTATTCATATAATCTGGACTTCTTCCCATCATACCATTGTTCGATTTAGCCCACTGTTGAACCATTGCCCGCCTTTTAACTAAATCCTCTTTTGATTTCGGCTGTAAATAAGACAGACCTATTGAATCTCCAGTTGATGGCGATGGATAGGTCATGACGTCTTTACATGTCGCATCATATTGCAAATCATATAGCGCTGCCTGGCTTTCCATGACACCTTTGAATGCAGGATGTTTAGAAATATTGTCCGTTACAAGTTTACCATCTATCCATACATTCGTTTGTAGCCGATCAATTCGTTCAAGATAATCGTTTCCTGTAATCGCTGGCATAGACACACCCCTAACTAATAGTAGCGGATTGTTTTAGCATCCATCTATTTCTTTAGTTGTATACTATTATTATGTTCTTTCGGTTGTTACAAGGTCATATCTATGCCCATGCGTATTATCAGCAAATCTTACTTAAAAGCGATAGCGGCTTTGACTGCTTTTTGCCACCCAGCGTATAAGTCTTCGCGTTGTTGCTGCTCCATTTTCGGTTCGAAAGGTCGGTCTAGATTCCAATGAGCCGAGATTTCTGAGCGATCCGTCCAAAAACCAACGGCAAGACCTGCTAAGTAAGCGGCTCCTAGTGCAGTTGTTTCACTAATCAGTGGACGCTCGACAGGTACATTTAATAAGTCTGCCTGAAATTGCATAAGGAAATCGTTTTCAACTGCGCCGCCGTCTACACGTAACGTTTTTAAAGAGATTCCAGAATCTGCTTCCATTGCATCAAGTACATCCTTTGTTTGATATGCAAGTGATTCCAATGTTGCACGAATAAGATGTTCTTTCTCTGTACCACGTGTCAATCCGAAAATGGCACCTCTTACATCGCTATCCCAGTAAGGTGTTCCAAGGCCGACAAATGCTGGCACAACGTAAACGCCTTCTGTCGATTCAACGCGTTTAGCGTATTCTTCACTTTCAGATGAATTACGGAACATTCTAAGTCCATCACGCAACCACTGAATGGCAGATCCTGCAACGAAAATACTACCTTCAAGTGCATACTCTACTTTTCCGTCGATCCCCCACGCAAGGGTTGTTAATAGACCATGATCTGACTTGACTGCTTTATCCCCCGTATTCATTAACATGAAGCAACCAGTTCCATATGTGTTTTTTACCATCCCACTTTCAAAACAAGCTTGCCCGAACAATGCGGCTTGTTGATCACCGGCGATTCCAGCAATCGGAGCAGCATGACCAAAGAAGTGACTTTTTTCCGTATGCGCATAAATCTCAGAAGAGGGACGGACCTCTGGTAGCATTGACGCAGGGACGTCTAAGATAGAGAGCAATTCCTCATCCCATTTTAATTCGTGAATATTGTACATAAGTGTTCTCGAAGCATTGGAATAGTCGGTTACATGCCTTTTCCCGCCAGATAATTTCCATACAATCCATGTGTCAATTGTTCCAAATAGAAGATCTCCACGCTCCGCTTTTTCTCTTGCCCCTTGTACGTTGTCCAAAATCCATTTCACTTTTGTGCCTGAGAAATAAGCATCGATAAGTAAGCCAGTTTTATCTCGAAACAGATCATTGTAACCGCTCTCTTTCAGATCGTCGCATATTTCAGCAGTTTGACGTGATTGCCAAACAATGGCATTGTAAATTGGTTTTCCTGTATTTTTATCCCATATAACTGTTGTTTCGCGCTGATTTGTTATGCCAATGCCTTCGATTTGTTCAGCTGCAATATTCTTTTCTGACAATACACCTGCAATAACAGCTAAAACGGAGCTCCAGATTTCGTCTGCATTATGTTCGACCCATCCAGACTGAGGAAAGTATTGAGTGAATTCCTGTTGGACTGTATGTAAAATCTTACCGCTTTTATCGAATAGAATTGCCCGCGAACTTGTTGTGCCTTGGTCAAGAGCCATTATATATTTTTTAGTCATTATTTAGTCCCCCATATAGTGAGTTTTTATTACATAATGTATGAATCATCTTAGCTATTCTGTAACACTTTGTTTTGCGTCTTGTGCTGACTCTTTTCTTAATGAATACTGTGCACCTAACAATACCGCTAACACAATACTACCAACAATCCAAAATGCAATGCTAGTAACACCTTCAAACACTTGTTGATAAAACAGCGCACCAAATGTTCCGCCCAATAACGGACCTACGACAGGTATCCATGCGTAACTCCAATCCGACTTCCCTTTCCCAGGAATCGGCAAAAAGAAATGGGCTATACGCGGGCCTAGATCACGGGCTGGGTTAATGGCATAGCCAGTTGTTCCACCCAATGAGACCCCAATGGCAACAATCAACGCACCTACAATTAGTGGATTCAGGCCTTCCGTAAACTCATTTGCACCGATTGCTAGTAAACCAAGCAGTAAAATGAACGTACCAATTATTTCACTCGTTAAATTGGAGAGTGGATGACGTATTGCCGGAATTGTAGCGAATACAGATAACTTCGCCGCTTCGTCTTCAGTTTCCTTCCAGTGAGGCAAGTAATGGAAATAAACAATGATTGCTCCACAAATCGCTCCAAGTATTTGAGCTAGCATATACATGGGGACATCAGCCCATGGGAATTCACCAATGGAAGCCATTCCGAGGGTCACCGCGGGATTCAAGTGTGCACCGCTGACACCACCAACTGCATATACCCCCATTGCAACGGCGAGTCCCCATCCAATTGTGATTACAATCCAACCAGAGTCTTGGGCTTTCGACTTCTTCATCAAAACACCACCGACGACTCCAGCACCGAAAATAATTAAAATCATTGTCCCAACTAGCTCTGCTATAAAGGGTGTCATTTTTAATCCACCTTCGTTTCTATTTTGTAGTGGTTGATTTTAGACATGAAAAAGCCCACGTTTAAACACCTACATTACGTAGGGTTCAAACGTGGACTCCTTAGCTCAACCACTTACTATTGACTTGCTATTAGTATATTCTTATTAAAAAAGACTGTCAATCTTTGATGAATGAATCCCACAGCTCATGGTCTGATGTTGTTACTGCGACAGCACCCGCATCCAATGCATCTTGGACATGTTTTTTTGTCCGAATCAAGCCTCCATTAATAATTGGAATTCCTGTTCTATCATACACTTCGCTAATGAGTTCTGGTATTACCCCCGGCAACATTTCAATATAGTCAGGAACTGTCTGGTCAATCAAGGAATAACTTTTTTCCAAAGCGATTGTATCTAAGAGAAACATGCGTTGAATAGCGATAATTCCTTTGGCTTTCGCTTTCATGATCATATTGGACCTCGTCGAAATAATGCCAGCTGGTCTAATGTCATTGCATAGAAAATCGGCAGCAAAATTATCCGTTTTCAATCCTTGAATCAAATCGGCATGGATGATTACTTTTTTCCCATATTTCTCTGCTTCTGTTTTGAGCGTTTTAAGATTGCCAACATGCACTTCTAAAAGAACAATGTATTCAAATGGGCTTTTTAGCAACTGTTCAAACTGCTTTAAGCTTCGCGCAGCGGGCAATATCTTTTGATCGTGAAAAGGCATCTTTTGCACTGCCTCCTTTCATGCTTCCTGTCTCCAATATAGCATGTTACAACACTGTTGTTGCAATTGTCAGCTCATCAGCCAGTTCTTTTTCGTATTGCTGACGCTCTGCATCTGTCCACTCGAAAATGAATGCCATTTCATCTAGCACATCTTTTTTCCCTGCTTTAACGTTGTCAATATTGAAGAACATATCCCCAGTTCTCCGAACAAAGAAATCAGTTGGTTTGGCAACCATTTCGGATTCAATTGCATAGCGTAATTTCACATAAAGAATACGTGGAATTGCTGTGTGTGCTTCAAAGGGTATCGCAAATACTTGGTCAACATTGGTGCCATAAAGTGTTGCCAAGTGTCGACTTTGTCGTTCTGTAAATCCAGCTAATTGACCTTTTTCAATCGCCTTGGCCATAAATCGGTTCATATTTGATGAACCACCAATATCACCACCTGAGATTGGCAAATTCTTCGTCCCACACTTATTAAAATGACGAATTTCTTCATGACTAAGCTGATCAACTATTTTATCCACCACAGTTTCCGCCATTTTACGATAGCCGGTCAATTTCCCACCTGCAATTGTAATAAGACCTTTCTCCGATTCCCAAATCTCATCTTTTCTCGATACTTCCGACGGACCTTTGCCCTCCTCATGGATGAGTGGTCTGACTCCTGCCCAACTTGACTCTACGTTTTCCGCTGTCAAGTTAAGACTAGGGAACATATATTGAATCGCATTTAAGATATACGAGCGATCCTCTTCAGTAATTTGCATCACTTTCGGATCTCCTTCATAGAATGTATCCGTTGTTCCCACATAAGCTTTTCCATCGCGAGGCACTGCAAAAATCATACGTTTATCGGGTGTGTCAAAATAAACTGCTTGGTGCAACGGAAAGTCTTTTTGATCGAATACAAGATGCACACCTTTTGATAAAATTAAGTGTTTTCCTTTTGTTGTAGCCTCGCCTTCGATCCCCTTCACATCATCTACCCAAGGTCCAGCCGCATTGACAACTTTTTTCGCCTTAATAACAACTTTTTTATTTGTTAATGTATCTAACACTTGCACACCGGCAATTTTTTCTTGTTTATAAATAAAGGTTTCTGCTTTTGCATAGTTTGCTAAGGTTGCGCCTTTTTCAGCGGCTGCTTTCATAACTTCAATTGTCAGGCGTGCATCATCAGTGCGGTATTCGACGTAAATGCCGCCGCCTAATAATCCTTCTTGTTTCACAAGCGGTGCTTTCTGAAGGGTTTCTTCTTTTGTTAACATCCTTCTTCTTTCAGCTTTCTTAACGCCTGCGAGAAAGTCATATACTTTCAAACCAAAAGAAGTCGAGTATTTGCCAAACGTTCCTCCTTTATGAAAAGGAAGGACCATCCATTCTGGAGTCGTGACATGTGGTCCATTTTCATAGACGATTGCCCGCTCTTTTCCAAGTTCCGCTACTTCTTTGATTTGAAATTGTTTTAAATAACGTAATCCGCCATGGACAAGTTTTGTCGAGCGGCTTGAAGTGCCAGAAGCAAAGTCTTGCATCTCGACAAGCGCTGTTTTCAACCCACGTGCCGTAGCATCTAAAGCGATTCCAGCTCCTGAAATTCCCCCTCCGATTATGAGTAAATCAAATTCCTCTGTTGCTAATTTGTCTAATGTCTCTTCCCGTTCTAATGATGAAAAGTTTGTCATTTATCTCGTCTCCTTCTAAATTATGGTATTTTATAAGTGAAAAAGAGACCTCAAGAAATAAGTTGCGATACGCAACCATTCCCTGAGGTCTCTCATTAGCTCAAACCCAATATATTAACTTACATCTAGTTTATCATATATCCAATGAATTACATAATAGTTTGTTTCATCGAATAACACTCTACCCGGGTTCATTTTTCTTCACTTATCTATAAAAAACAATTTAATTCCGAAACATTATTTCAAACGGAGTGAGATAAAGAATCCCATTGAATTCGCTACGGCTCCCCCTTGTAAGGCACCTTCGATCGGTAAATATAGGTATTCATTTATTCAACATATTATAGAAGGATCCATCTAAGGGCTTTTCATTTTTCTCTACTAATAGAAGGAAAGCAAACATACACTTTAGTAACTACGATTAGGGGCAGGCTAATATAGCTGGATAACAAAGGGTGGAGGCGTCTTATTCATTGATGGAAAAAGCACTTATTTTCATAATTTTATTGAGAATTTTATCAGGAAGTATTGATATTACAGCGGCAATGTTTATGTTTAAATTTAATGATTTAGAAAAAGCCTTTTATATCAACACCCTACTGGCCTTAGTAGGTCCATGTATTTTAATTATTACGACAGGAATAGCATTGGTTGGACTAACTGAAAAAATTTCATTCGTAAGGATGATTTGTCTCTTTGGCGGAATTTTACTCATCCTCATCAGCTTAAAATCTAAATAAGAAAAGCATAAGGCGTCTTCGGTGAATAAACCGATAGAACTATAAGCTTGCAGCCTTGTAAAAAAAAGTTTATTTTTCTATTGCATTATAATAAATTAAATGTTATTATCCGAATAGAAGTTTAATAGCGGATCACATGTTACTGACTCGATCAGGCATGGTGGTAAACTTAGAAGGTTTTTTTAAAATCTTCTTTTTTACCCCATGCCTTTTCTTGTTTGCTCGTTGTGATTGCACAATATAAATCGAGGGATACGAGCCCTACATCACCGACAATAAAGGAGTCCACAGACATGCTATCAAAATTATTCAAGAAGAGTAAATTACAGATATTCGCACCTATTAATGGAGAAATAATCCCACTTGACCAAGTTCCGGACCCAGTCTTTAGCCAAAAAATGTTGGGCGAAGGAGTCGCTATCATGCCAAAGAAAGGTAGTATTCATGCTCCTATAGATGGAACTGTCATCTTAGTATCCGATACAAAGCACGCCATTGGCCTCCGTTCAAGTGATGGGACAGAAATTCTTATTCACATCGGATTGGAAACGGTTTCATTAAAAGGAAATGGTTTTACAGTATTAGTCAAAGCAGGTGACGCAGTTTCGGTCGGTCAATCACTTATTGAAGTAGATTGGGATTATATTAGCGAACATGCAAAAAGCATTATAACACCCATCGTGATTACAAATAGTGCGGAACGGAATGTAAAGTGCGAAGTTGCAAAAGAAGGCATCATGGGAGAAACAGTGTTAATGACAATTTCCACTAAGTAATGCATGAGTATATCCAGTGAAAAGAAGGCGGTGACTTTCGATGAAAATAACAAAGATTCTCAATAATAACGCTGTCGTCGTACTAGATGGCCAGCATGAGAAGATTGCTGTTGGCACTGGGATTGCTTTTAATAAGAAACGCAACGACATTGTGAATGTCGAAAAAATCGAAAAGTTATTTGTTATGAGGGAGAATGACAAGTTACAGCAGCTTCTAAGTCGAATTCCAGAAGAGCATTTCACCATCTCAGAAGAAATTATTACATACGCAGAGGCGTATATGGGCACGAAATTAAACGAGCATATTCACATCGTCCTTACTGATCATCTGTCATTTGCAATCGAAAGAATTAGAGATGGTATTCATCTAAATAATAAGTTATTGCATGAAATAAAAATACTTTATAGAAGAGAATTTGAAATTGGGCTTTGGGCAATCCAACATATAAAAGAAAGATGTCAAGTGGACATGCCTGAGGATGAAGCCGCTTATATTGCACTTCATATCCATACCATGAAACCGCAAGGAGGTGATTTGCATCAAACCCTAAGACAAACGGCGATTATTAGAGACATGGTCCAAACAATCAAGGAACACTTAATGATCACGATTGAAGAGGACGATATTTCTTATCATCGCCTAATTACGCATCTTCGCTCCACCCTAACAAGAATGAATCAGTATGGGCTTCACACGATGGATGAGGAAATGTTGGTCATGATTAAAAAGAAGTTTCCTCTTTCATATAATTGTGCAACCGAGGTTGCAAAGGAATTAGTTGTGTTACATGCAGTCGAGCTGCATGAACAAGAGTTGGGCTATATCGCACTTCATATTGAACGATTAAGAAAGCAATAAAGTCAACATGAGTCGTCATCATATATATTCTTCCGAACAAACTATCTAAAAACTATGAATAGGGGTGAGTTTAACATGATGAAATACCTTCAAAAGCTTGGCCGTTCTTTGATGTTACCTGTAGCTGTATTACCTGCTGCGGCAATTTTAATGGGGATCGGGTATTGGATTGACCATGATGGTTGGGGTTCAGGAAACGTATTAGCTGCCTTCTTAATCAAAGCCGGGTCTTCGATTCTCGACAGCCAAAATATGTCTATTCTTTTCGCAGTCGGGGTAGCACTGGGTATGTCCAAAGATAAGGATGGCTCTGCCGCGTTAAGTGGTTTGGTCGCTTTCCTCGTAACTACGACATTGCTATCAACAGATTCGGTAGCTATGTTACTTAGCACGGATATTGCTAATGTAAATCCTGCATTTGAAAAAATTGAAAACCAATTTATCGGGATATTGTCTGGAATTATCGCATCCATTATGTACAATCGTTTTAGTCATGTACAGTTACCGGATGCACTTGCCTTCTTTAGTGGAAAACGCTTAGTTCCCATTATGACAGCTGCCGCTATGTTAGTCGCTTCAGCAGCATTATTCTTTATCTGGCCTATTGTATACACAGCTTTAGTTAGTTTTGGTGAAGGTATTAGTGGATTAGGTGCTACTGGTGCAGGATTATACGGCTTCTTTAACCGACTATTGATCCCTACCGGATTACACCATGCATTGAACTCCGTATTTTGGTTTGATGTTGCTGGTATTAATGACATTGGTAACTTCTGGGCTGGAACAGGCACGAAGGGTGTTACCGGTATGTATCAGGCAGGTTTCTTCCCAATTATGATGTTTGGGCTACCCGCTGCAGCACTTGCAATGTATCATACAGCTAAAACAAAAAGAAAAAAACAAGCAGCATCTTTGATGTTAGCAGCAGGTTTCGCTGCATTCTTTACAGGTGTTACAGAACCACTTGAATTTGCATTTATGTTCTTGGCACCAGCTCTTTATGTTGTGCATGCTGCGTTAACAGGTTTATCGTTGTTTATTGCCGCTACTTTCCACTGGACAGCAGGATTTGGATTTAGTGCTGGTTTTGTCGATTTAGTCTTGAGTTTCAGATTACCACTTGCTAACCAACCCTATATGTTAATCGTTCAAGGTTTAGTCTTTGCAGTCATTTACTACTTCCTATTCCGTTTCTTAATCGTGAAATTCAACTTAAAAACACCAGGTAGAGAAGACGATGAGGATGTAGCAGATGAGGATGTAGACGGAGTAGCAAGTACTACAACAGGTAATAAATTCTCAGGCATGGCCGCTACGATTTTTGAGGGGTTAGGCGGAGACGCTAACGTAACTTCCGTTGACTACTGTGCAACACGCTTACGTGTAGAAGTAAAAGATATGAATGCGGTCAACCAAAAGAAAATTAAAGATACAGGCGTACCAGGGATAAACGTGGTAGGGCCACAAAGTATTCAAGTTATTGTTGGCACAAATGTACAATTCGTTGCGGATGAAATCGATAAAATCCGCAAATGATAACATGCGATTATGAATGGACCAGGTCTCTGCAGACCTGGTCTTTTTGCATTTTAAAAACAACTATATATGTCGAACAAATGAATACGGCATATGCGCTTTACAAAGGGTTTTGGGAGGCCGCTGAAAAGTTCTAATACTAGAACTCCTACCAATACCGCTTCGCCGCTTTGTGGATGGACTATGTGAGAATGAGCTTTTCGTTATCGGAATGAGACCTGCAATCTCTAGTGCGTCCTTCTTGAACTAAATCACTTTCAAAAAATAATCACATTATAATCTCGGCATATACACTCCGAATCATAACTCTCTTCAATAATGAACAACGCTAGCGTAGGCGCGGCAAAGGGGTAGCCGAAGCCGTGAGACTGGATGCGAAGCGCCAATCCAGGCTTAGGGCGAGAGGCATCCCCAAAGCGCCAAGCGTTCTACAATCCACACCCCGAATTACACCTCTCTCATTATTGAGCGCCACAACAGATTCAATAGTATTTTTTAATTCAACATATATACTTATGAATACCTGTATAAATTGAGCGTATGCGCCTTACAAGAGGTAGCTGATGCGTGTTTGATGGAATATTTCACTATATACATACTCGTGATTACTACCTACTCTTTACTAGCATTCTTAGCCCAATAAATAGTGCCCATGCTTCATTCTTTTCATCAATAAAGAACCGAATCGGCTTCTCGAGCGGCATAATTATTAGTGTTGTCTCGTTACTTGCGCGAAGTGTGTAGGTTTTATTATCAATTGTTGCCATGACGGTTTGATCTTCTAATGAAATATCAACTTGGGACCCTTCAGCTGATATATATGTCCCTAGTACACGCTGTTTTTGTTCTTTAGTCATTTCAAATTCAGGCTCTGTGTTTCTCTTTTGGTCGATTGGGATACCTAATGCAGTATTCACAGCCGCAAGCCAAATTGCGTCGGCACTTACACCGCTCATATTCGCTAAAACGACAGCAACAATTCCCTTTTCTGGAATGAAACCGAAATTAGAAGATACACCCGGCTGGCCTCCGCCATGTTCGACTAATGTAACCGCTGAGTAATTTGGAGTCGTTTGAAGGGCAAACCCATAAAAACTCTTGTCATTCGTTTGATGAACGGGTTGTGCCATTTGTGAAGTATACGCCCTACTGACAATATTCCTTTCAAGTACATCCACATAGATGTTTCCGTATTTCAACAAATCAACTACCGTCGACCGAATACCACCCCCAACGGCATAATTTCCTAACGTCGGCCACGGACATGCTACCGGCTTACCATCCTCCAGCACATATGGTGTTGTGACATTTTCAAAACTCTGTAATCCAAGAAGATTATATGTCGTTCTGGTCATTTGTAAGGGGTTTATAATTTGATTATTGATATATGCCTGATAATTTTCGCCAGTTATTTTTTCAATAATTGCGCCCAGTAAGAGAAACATATCATTGTTATAGCACATATATTCCCCAGGCTTCCCTACCCAGCTCCATGCTTTTTCGTTTAAATAATGAAGATGTTCATCGAATTTCGTGAGTTGTTCCTTTCGCTCCATTGTTGCAAGACCTGTTGTGTGAGAAAGGAGATGACGTATTTTTATATCCTCCATATCGGCATAATCGACTAATTGAAATTCAGGAAGATGCTCGATCACCGCGTCTTCAACTTGTAAACGTCCTTCTTCTGCCAGTTTCATAATAGCAAGTGCGGTAAATGATTTTGTGATTGATGCGATTCCGAAAATCGTTTCTGGGGTGACCGGCTCATTCGTTTCAAAATTCCTTGTCCCAAATCCTCGCTCATAAATGGATTGTCCGTTTTTTGAAAGTGCAACTGCAACACCCGGTATTTGTTCCTTTTCCATTACTTCCACTATAAACTTTTCAAATTGTTCCCACTGCATCAATTGTATCAATCCCTTCGTAAGTTTATTGTTATTAAGTAGATAGGTAGTATTAGACAGGAAATGATTGTGTTAATAATAAGACTGTATAGGTTGAAATCTGGAACACCATTGAATCCGCTGCGGCGCTCGGGGATGCCTCCCGCCATAAGCCAAGCAGCTTTGCTGCCAGTCTTAGGGCTTCGGCTACCCCTTTTAAGGCGCCTTCGCTTAATTAATTATAGATATTACATTTATAGGGATTATGCTAGTAGATAACGTTATCTTAAACGATCTTTAGCAAACAAAAAAGTTGCCCCTGCTAATCAGGACAACTCTACATTAATTGGAACTGCATCTTGTCGGGACATTACTTTTTCATCGTGCAAATGACAGGCGACATAGTGGCCCTTCTCTACTTCCATAAACGCCGGTTCAAGCTCCGCACAAACTTTCATCGCTTTCGGACATCTCGTCCGGAACCTACATCCACTTGGAATGTCGATTGGACTAGGGACGTCACCTTTCAGGACAATTTGTTTTCTAGAGCGCTCCAGGTTCGGATCGGGCAATGGGATAGCTGAAAGTAGAGCCTCAGTATAAGGATGCAATGGTTTCTCATAAAGCGTTTCACTTTCCGTTAACTCCACAATTTTCCCTAAATACATAACTGCAATTCGGTCGCTTATGTATTTCACCATTGATAAATCATGCGCAATGAATAAAAAAGTAAGCTCTTTTTCTTTTTGGAGTTTCTTCAATAAGTTGACGATTTGGGCCTGTATCGATACATCCAGTGCAGCGATTGGTTCATCTGCGACAATAAATTCTGGCTCAACGGCCAATGCACGTGCAATACCGATACGCTGCCTTTGCCCTCCGCTGAATTCATGAGGATACCTTTGCGAATGTTTTTTGTTCAAGCCCACGAGCTCTAACAGCTCATTCACTTTTACTTCTCGTTCTTTCAATGATAACTCGGCTGAATGAATGACTAGCCCCTCTGAAATGATTTCCATAACAGTCATACGCGGATTCAATGAAGAATAGGGATCTTGGAAAATCATTTGCATATTGCGCTTCTTCTTTTTTTGCTCTTGTTTACCGCGTTTTGAATGGACTACTTCATTAGCAAAAAGAATTTGGCCACTCGAAGGCTCATAAATTTGAGTCATGGTTCTCCCGACTGTCGATTTCCCACATCCTGACTCACCAACAAGACCCAGCGTCTCCCCTCTTTTTATCGTAAAACTAATTCCATCAACGGCTTTTAATGTACTATTCTTATTAAGCTTGAAATGTTTTTTCAATTCTGTAACGACTAATAAATCTTCATTCATATTCATTATTTTACACTCCTAACTTTTTCCGGGACATGTTCGGCCGGCGTTCGCACATCTTGCAGCCAACATGAAACTGAGTGACTTTCACCAAGCTGCGTCGTTTCTGGATGGAAGTTATGACAGACCTTCATCGTATACGGACAACGGGCAGCAAATGGACAGCCTGTACCAAGTGTTGCTAAGTCTGGCGGTGAACCCGGAATAGGAATAAGTGGCTCGGATCGACTGGCATTCAAGTTAGGCATGGAATGAAGAAGTCCTAACGTATACGGGTGTTGTGGTTTATAAAAAATTTCATCTAGCGTCCCTTGCTCCACGATTTCACCCGCATACATGACAGCAACTCGATTAGCCATGTTTGCGACAACGCCAAGATCATGCGTAATTAAAACAATTGCCGTATCCATTTTTTCTTGCAAGTCCTTCATCAACCGCAGGATTTGCGCTTGAATTGTTACATCGAGAGCTGTTGTCGGCTCGTCAGCTATTAATACTTTGGGATTACAAGCAAGCGCCATTGCTATGACAACACGCTGCCTCATTCCACCTGAAAACTGATGCGGATATCCATCTAGGCGTTCTTCAGCATTCGGTATACCGACCATTTTAAGCATTTGAAATGCTCTTTGTTTGGCCTCTTTTTTTGTCATCTTCTGATGTTTTATGAGGCCCTCCATAATTTGTTTCCCAATTTTCATCGTCGGATTCAAGGATGTCATTGGATCTTGGAACACCATTGATATTTCTGAGCCTCTTACCTTCTGCATATCACTTAACGATAGTTTTAAAAGATCCCGCCCCTCGTAAGTGATGTCCCCTTGTGGAATTAATGTATTATGCTTTGGTAAAAGACGCATAATTGATTTTGCGGTAACAGATTTCCCTGAACCTGATTCACCAACAATCGCCAACGTTTCACCTTTGTTTAACTTGAAATTCACACCTCTTACCGCCTTAACCGCACCTGTTTGGGTCTGGAAGGAAATGTGTAAGTTATTGACTGACAATATTTCTTCATTCATTAAAGACCCACTCCCTATTTTCTCATTTTCGGATCTAACGCATCACGTAATCCATCAGCGAGTAGATTGAAGCAAATCATAATCGTACTTATTACAAGTGCTGGGAATAGTAGCTTGTATGCGAAATACCTCATAGATTTATAGCCATCTTCAATTAACACACCAAGCGATGCTTGTGGCGCCTGCAATCCTAAGCCTATGAAACTTAAAAAGGCTTCGAAGAATATGGCTGTAGGAATTGTAAACATGATGGTAACGATAATCGGCCCCATTACGTTTGGCAATAAATGCCTCCAAATCAATCTAGAATTTGATGCACCGAGCGTTTGGGAGGCTAGGACAAATTCTTGACTTTTCAATTGCAAAATTTGTCCGCGTACAACACGTGCCATTCCTACCCACCCGGTTATCACCATCGCTAAAATAATGGACGTAATACCCGGTTCAAGAATGAGTATGAATAAGATAATGATAATCAAATTCGGTATTCCCATTAATACTTCAATTATTCGTTGCATAACATTATCTACTCTGCCTCCGTAGAAGGAGGAGATACCGCCATAAACGACACCAATAACTAAATCTAAAGCCGCAGCAACAAGCGCAATGAAGAGTGAAATTTGCGTTCCTTTCCATACCCTTGTCCATAAATCCCGGCCAAATTCATCTGTCCCGAACCAGTAATTTGCTTCTATATTTCTTTTTTCATAAACATCTACACCTTTTATATCTGTTCCATCAAAACCAAGCCACCCGAGTCCAGGGACTTTTGCAGGTAGATTAGAGTGAACCAAGTTTTGACTTCGATACGTATGCTCATTCATTAAGGGACCTATTAGAGCCAAAATGATTAGCAATACGAGTAAAACCAGTGAAATAACTGCTCCCTTGTTCTTAAATAATCGGTGGAATGCCTCCTGCCAAAATGAGACAGATGGCGAATTGATATCTTCCAGTTCCATTGGATCCAGCGGAGCGGGCACGAATAGATCAGCTGTAATTCCATCTGTATTCATTTTAAAGTTATCCGTAGATTTGCTTTGAATGGACGAATCTTTTTCGATTTTGTTCATGCCTGTCCCCCCTGTTTATAATCAATCCGAGGATCCAGAAGACCATATAAAATATCAACAATAAAGACAACGAATATGAACAACGCACTATAAAATAAGGTAATTCCCATAATTACGCTATAATCGAGGACCATAATTGACAATGTGAACTGTTCCCCGAGGCCAGGTACTGAAAATATCTTTTCAATAACTAATGTTCCTGTCATGATCGAAACTGCTAACGGACCGAGCATCGTAACAACAGGGATTAGCGCATTTCGAATGACATGTTTCGCCATAACCGTGGATTCGTGCAAGCCTTTTGCTCTTGCTGTCGTCACATAATCCTGTCCTAATACTTCGAGCATTTCACTTCGTATGAAACGTGCGACCGTTGCGATAACTGTTACTGAAAGTGCGAACGACGGTAAAATGGTACTCGCATAACTTTCCCATAAAGCAACAGGTAATAATTCATACTTCACCCCAATGAAGTATTGTAGCAATGCTGCAAAAACGAACGATGGGATAGACATCCCGAGTACTGCAAGTGTCACAGCACCATAGTCAAGAAGTGTATTATGTCGTAATGCAGAAATAATACCGAGTACTAGCCCTACAATCGTCCCAAATACAAGTGCTTGTAAACCAATGAGCGCAGAAGGGCCAATACGATTAACGATCATACTTTTTACAGTTCGACCTTCATATTGGAATGAATAGCCAAGATCGCCTTGTACTAAATTCCCTAAATAGCGAATGTATTGGATTGCTGCCGGTTGATCTAATCCATATTTGGCATTTAAAATAACGAGTTGCTTATCAGATAACTTTTCCGGGTTTGTAAACGGCGTTCCCGGAAGGAATTGCATAAGAAAGAACGTTGCTGTGATAATGATAAACAATGTAATAATCATAAACCCGAATCTTTTTACTATGTAGCGCTTCAAATCGGACACCCCAATTCCTTAAAAAGCTCTTGATTTTCCTTCTATAAATGTTGATATAAAATATCCCATTGAATTCGCTTCGGCTAACCCTTGTAAGGCGCCTTCGCTCAGATTAAATAGATATTCTTTTCTCAAGTTATTTATCAATCAGAAAACGAAGATGCTCCAGTTGGATACACCTTCGCTTATCTGTTGCTTAAATCATATGTTTATTCGATGTGAGCCCATTTGTAAGTGAATTCAGCACCCGTTGGATGTTTAGCTAAATCTTTGATTTTATCACGTACAAGAATTGCAGACCCTCGTTGATAAAGAGGCGCAACTGCTGCATCTTCTTCCAACAAAACCTTTTCAATACCAAGCAACATCTCGTAACGCTTGCTTAAATCCGTCTCACCGCGTGCATCATGAACTAATGCATCTAATTTTGGATTGCTATAATCCATACGGTTTGAAGAACTGCCTTTTACCCACATATCTAAATAGGTCATCGGGTCACTATAATCTGGTCCCCATGTAGAAAGAGAAAGTTCATAGTCGACTGCTTTTTCAATTTCAAGACGCTGAGCGAATGGTACAGCTTTAATATCAAGCTTAAATCCAGGAAGATTGTCTTCAAGCTGCGCTTGTAAGTACTCAGCTACTTTTTTCATTTCATCCGAGTCAGCAATATTGAGTGACACTGTCAATTCTGTTTGTCCAACTTCAGCTAAAGCTTTTACCCATATTGCTTTTGCTTCTTCAGGAGTCCCTTTATTGAAGTCTCCATTTAACTCTCGGTAATCCTTATTCTCAGGCGAGAAGTAAAATCCTTCTCCAACTACTCCGTAAATTGGTGAAGAACCGTCTTTCAAAATAACATCTGTCAAACCTTGACGGTCAACTGCCATTCCAATCGCACGGCGAATTTCTGAATTCTTAAGCACTGGATGGTTGTGATTAAAGCGTAAGAAGACAATACCTGAGTCTTTTTCAACTTTAAAGTTTTTATCCTCAACATATTGGTCGATAAGTGCAGAAGTTAATTTGACGCGGTCAATTTTCTCTGTCTCATATAAATTCGCCCCGGCAGACGGGTCTTTAACGACAAATACATTTACCTCTTCAATTTTCACTTTTCCTGCATCCCAATAATCTTCATTTTTAACAAGTTTCCAGCTTTGTTCTTGTGACCAGTTATCAAGTTTGAATGGACCATTTGCTAAAATGTTGTCAGCTTCGAGTGCATACTGATCTCCAAGCTCTTCTACAAACTTTTGATTTTGCGGTAAGAATGTCGGGAATGCCAGTAATGTTTCAAATAATGGATTTGCACTTTCAAGTGTCACTTCAAGCGTTTTTTCTCCTGTTGCCTTAATACCAAGTTCTGCAGCATCCATTTCTTCGTTCATGATAGCTTCGGAATTCTTGATGCCTGCAGTAACAAGCATGTAATTATATGCACCAGCTTCTTTCATAACACGTTTCCACGCGTATTCAAAATCGGCAGCTGTTACAGGTTCGCCGTTGCTCCACTTCGCGTCTCTAATTGTAAATGTATGAACGATGCCATCTTCACTTTTCTCATGCTTCTCTGCGAGCGCGGGAACAGATTGGTTACTTTGATCCTGACGATACAGCCCCTCATTCACGTTATTCAAAACGTCAAATGCAATAGCGTCATGCGCTTTTGTTGAATCCAATGTTGGAATATCAGCCGTTGCACTCAAATTAAGTACTTGTGCAACCTTGCCGTCTGCTTCTTTTTCATCCTCTTTCTTGTCGTCTTTCTCTTCAGTTGATGAGCTGAAATTACAACCCGAAACAATCAAAGAAAAAATGGCCAAGAAAATTAAGCCTAACCATGTTTTTTTCTTCATTTCCCATTCCCCCCTTGTACTATTCTAGTAACTATATATAATTGTAAGTGCTTACAATCACAATAGCAATAATATTTTTAATTAATAGATATATCCCTATTGATCTATAAATAAGGTAGGAGTTGTTAACCTCTATGAAAAAGAAAAGCTTACTTCTTTCTTTTTGCATCACATCTTTCGTTATTTTATTCTCTACTGTATTTATGGCCCCAAAGTATATCATTATTTTACTTGATTTATTTTTCTATATCGGCATCATCATGTTACTAATCGGCAGTGTATTACTCATCATCCAAGATGGTTTTTTCACTAGATTTATCAACAACTCGAGACGTTTCTATTCAACCCTTAGCAAACGCGAGCAAGTTATACAGGACGTAGAAGGTAAAAACGGAGAAAACCCGAGTTATTTAAAACAGTTTCCCTTACTAGCCTATATTTTACCCCTCGGCGCTTTCTACTTCTCACTCAGCTTGATTGGCTCTCTTATTACCGTTCAATTAGGACGATGATCCATAAAGTTTTGGTAGGCAAAACCTTTGACCGTCTCTTCACTGTATTTTTTTAGCAACTCATTTAGTAAATTCGGATGCATAGATGCATCTTCCAAATTAACAATCTTCGACGAGATACCATCGAAGTCTGAGCCTAACCCAATTTGTTTCTCTCCGCCTAAAGAACAGAAATGGTCAATATGTTCGATTAGGTCTTTTATCGCAACTTCCCCTTGTTCCTTCACAAACGGCGGATTGTAGACAACATGGACGAGCCCATTTTTTTCAAACAGTGTTCTTGCCTGATCATCTGTCAGATTACGAACATGATTGCATAATGCTCTGGCATTCGAATGGCTCGCAATTGGATAGTTTGCTTCTTCCATGACATCCCAAAAAGCCTTTTCACACAAATGGGAGACATCGGTCAAAATTTTATGTTCATTATTGAAATGAACAATCTCTTTGCCAAACGACGTCAGTCCCGCTCCACGTGGTTCTCCCGCTCCGTCTGCTGCCAAGTTGGCATTATTCCAAGTAAGACCAATCGAACGGACTCCTAATTGATGGAGAATAGATAGCTTTTGTAGATCATTTCCGATTGCATCCACACCTTCAAGCGTTAACATCGCTCCAATTTCTCCGTCTTTTAACTCATCGAAATCGCTCCACTCCTTGATCAGTTTCATATTCGGATTGTTCCTAAGCACATCTGAATAGAAATAATGGATTTGATCTAAAGCAGCTTGAAATTTCTGATCTGACTTCATTTCCGGATACACGAATATAGCAAATGCTTGTACCTTTACTCCACCCTTTATTAATTTTTCATAACTCGTATCAAGTTCCAAAGAATCTTGAAATTTCATTGCCCCTTTTGATTCATACAATCTAAGCAATACATCACAATGCAAATCGATAATTTCCAATTTATTTGCCCCTTTCAGATACACAAATAGAATCAACAATTAGAACTATCTGTTAATAGAAATAGTAGCAAACAACTAGTTGGATTTCAACTTCATATTCGCAAAAATAAATCCATCGCCTATATAGTCCAAGTGATGGATTTCGAGTATCTATTCGATAAACAGTCATGAAGGTTTAGCAACTCACACTAATCCCTTACAAAGGAACTGTAGGTTTAACCTATACCTAAACAATACATTTCGTTTGAAAAAAATCGTGTTGACGAAAGCAGTTGGGTTACTATACAATAAATGAGTCAACAATTATTTAATTTAAGTTAACTCAAAGGGGATTTACACACTATGACTGAGTCAAGTTACAAACTACGAATGATGATTATTTCAGCACTATTCGCAGCAATTATCGGTGTATTAGCACAAGTTACAGTTCCATTACCACTTGTACCAATTACTGGGCAAACGCTAGCCATCGGACTTGCTGCGACAATATTGGGCGCACGATATGGTACATTGTCAGTACTCATTTATTTATGCATGGGCGCAATAGGTATACCGGTATTCGCACAGATGTCTGGTGGTTTAGGGATTCTAGTCGGGCCAACTGGTGGGTATTTGATCGGGTTCATCCCAACTGCACTTATCATTGGCTTTTTTCTTGAAAAAACGAGCTTTACGGTTAAAAATGCAATCATCGCAAACGTAATCGGAATGTTTATTGCGTTAACTTTTGGAACGGTTTGGTTAAAAGTCATTGCAAATCTTTCTTGGACCGCAGCATTTACAGGTGGATTTGCACCGTTTCTTCTTGTTGGCCTCATTAAAGCGACACTGGCAGCATGGGCTGGCATTACTGTTAGAAATAGGTTGAAATCAACAAATCTATTATATGCATGGAACGCTGAAGTAAAATAAATCATACCGGATTCCAAAACGGCTAGTAATTGTTTTGGAATTCGGTATTTCACATTATTCGTCTGCTATTCAACCTACTTTCTCCCTCATAAAACTCTAGTAGATTAACGTCCCATTCCACTATTTCATTCATATTCTAAACGCCAGATATGTGGTTTCTTTGCCATACGGAAAATATCATTGTAGTAATCGTCTTCTTCCCGAGAACTGTAATCGACAAATAATTATTGTGAATTTGGGAACGCTATCTCTTGAAGGTTTTTAAAAAAGTTGAAGGAGGAAGTATAATGACTAACATCAAACCGAATGATTCAGATGACAATGTAAATAGGCTAAAGAAAACCATCAGTAATATGGAAGCAGCCGAAGCAGCGATGGAATTCGCCGAGGGGAAAGAACTTGCTGCAATCAAGGAGAAAAACGAGCGACGTAAAGAAAGCATTGAAGGATTACAAACTGAAATACGGGCAGAAGAAGAATCACGAATTAACGGGTATAAAAAAAGAATGTAAGTATAGGTTTAGCCGACACTGTGCCTAGTTGTGCATTTCTACTACGTATGTATGCTTCGCACAATTTCTTAGCTATATGTATAGTGTCGACAACAGAACCCACCACGCCTCTTACAATGCGGACCATGGTGGGTTATTTTAATATTAAATATTTTTCCACAGATAAAGCCTAGGACTATTCCTATACTGATTAATAATAATTGCCAGACAGACAATCGAGCAATTTATGTATCTAAATATATATAAATAAGTATCCTTCGATTATTACAACGTTTCAATTAACCGTTTCTCATCAAGTTCTGTCGATTTAACAACGGATTCAGTTATATAATAGTCCGATCTTGAATGGTAGAATTTTTACCATTAGATATCGTCGTGATCGTTCTATCATAAGGTCTGGTGCCCAGATTTTTTAAAAATAGTGAAACAAAAGCCAGTATAAAATCAACCTGGTATATAAACATCTAAGTATCAAATAAACGTACCCGACCTAACCAGAGTTGGTCATCTAACCCTCTAGTAAAATACTTACGCTACAAATTTATTCGTTTCGTATCTTGTTATTTTGTAACTTCTTTCTTCAAATTCTTCCTTCGTATTCCGTAAACGATAGCTAACAAAAGTGGAAATATAATTCCGACTACTAATGTAAGGGAATTCCCCGTAGTATTGTCCCAATTCTGTTTATAGATAATATTAGGATAAACCACGAGAGAGAGAACCACTGCAATTATCCCCATTGGCATTATTAAGGGACGATAATCCTTCAAATTTAAGATTTGTGCAATTGCTAAAATAGTAGCGTAAAAATAAAGGATCAACTTGAAATAGAGAGAGATAATCCATAGTAAAGCCATTAATACTTCAATTCGCTCTATAAAATTTCCGACACTAATTCTTTTGGCCAATTCATAGCTTGGATAAAATTCGTTTGCCGTTTTTGCTGCTCCTAATACCGAGATACTCAAAAATGTAATGAGAATGATAATAAGTCCGCCAATTAGATTTCCAATTAGAAAGGATTTTTTTGACTGTTTAACTTCATTTACAAATGCGGGGAAAATCATTAATAAAACAATGGCATTTCCAGAAGACAAAAGGACATAAAAGAAGGAGGATTTGATCATCGTTTTCGGTTCTGCCTCAAACACAGGCTTTAGGTGGTCAACATGGATATCGGGTGCAATTAAAACGGTAAATATAATAAAGATGATGATGAAAAAGGCACCAAAGATTTCTGCAGAACGTGCAATGGTCTCTAACCCAAGGTAAACGCCCATTACCATAACTCCAGCCATCAGAATATTAAGGGCTGATATAGGCGTATTCGGCATAATATGGGTATTAAAAAAATTTCCTGATTGAAATAAAAGAGTTGAAGCATAAAGAAGTGACATCATTACAAATAAAACTGAAACGGCTTTACCAATCCATTTTCCAAATACTTTTTCATTCATTTGAACATAGGTGAGGTGAGGAAACCAAAGTGCTATCGCGGTGAAAAGCCATACAACCAATAACCCGATTCCCGTACCAATTATAGCTGTAATCCAGGCATCTTGGTTCGTTTTTGCTGCTAAAACTGACGGAACTTCTAAGATGCTCGTCCCAATCGTAAAAAAGATAACTAACACTAGAAATTGATTTGAATTTATTTTAATATTATGCATCATTTCAACTCTTCACCCTCCTTACCTCTCTAATTCAACTAACGGAAGAGCGTTTCATTTATTGGTCTTAGAATGAAAGTTAGTAAGTCCATTGGATTTGGAATGGGTTTTCCTAATACTTGAGCAATCCCTAAGCCTGTACCAATAGAAAGAAAGAGTAAAAAGACAACCAATTCTTTTTTGTTTTTTTTTAGTAATAGGGATGGAACTTCAAACCGTACGATTACTACTACTATCAACAGGATTCCAATAATTTTCAGCATATTTCTTTATTCCTCTAACTTTTGTAAGAATGAATTACTTACTGTACCCGTATCACGTATTTTCATATCAACCTCAACGTTCACTGTTAATTCCGTAAACTCTTCATCCCACTGATTTTTAATTTTTTTCCATGTTTTCGGATTGGATCGATGAATAGCTTGTCCAAATCCAAAAATATCTGACTTATATTGTTTTTGTAGCGTTTCAATTGTTTGATGAACGATTTCCTTCAATTCTTTTTCATAACTTTTTTCTAACGCATCTATTGTTTTTGTGTCTTTCATATCGATGTGACATTCCACAGCTCCCACATCCCCCTCTACCTCGATAGTTACATTTACTTCCGGTTTCCCTTTGTTAATCTTTCCTTTCAATTCAGATTTAGAATTAATTACCTCTATCGAAACTTTCCCTTCCTCGGGACATGAAATTGATGCTACTGTCGATTTAACGGAGTCGATAATATAGTTATATCCCTTACTTTCACTTTCATTTAACCATCCCACTAGTTTATCTTGCCTAAATACCGCCAAATAATCATATTGAATTTGGGCAGCAGGCGTAATTGACTCCACATTCTGCTTGCTTGAACCTACTTCCTGATTTCCAAACACCTGAATACCCGTTAAAACTGCATCCTTTCCATCTGTTATAAAATCGCCTAACAGCTCATCTAATGTAACCCCTTTCGTCACAGCCCAGTTTTCCTCAGACGTTTTAAGCGTATTAAACATTTTATTTGCAGGTATGCTTTCAATCGGTGTTGTAACATTCAGTATTTCTGCAGCAGTCTTATCCTTTGCAACAACAACATAAAAATCAGATCGTAGTTCCCAATCTCTTGATAGTAAATCCAATGACTCACCTACACCTGCTTTAGCTAATTCCTCGCCAATCACAAGCATTCGAAGATGACCGGGATATATCTTTCTGGGTGAGTCGATTGTCATTTTTCGAAAGGCTTCAAATATTGTTTCACCGGTAGCTTGGAATAAGGTTACTGTTGAACGACCAGAACTTTGTTTCATGGATACTTCCGACGGTACAACTACTTGAGCAGTTAATTGAAATTCTTCATCCACTTTGTCAATTCCTAGCGCTAAAGTGATCGCAATCTCATTTAATTCCCTCCTGTCCCAACATCCCGTTAAAACAAGACTCAGAATTAGGAGCACAAAAGTATATTTTTTCATCGTTTAGGCTCCTTTTACTCCTCATTTTTTGGTGGCTTTGGTTTTGCAGAAGCTGAATCTTGTTGCCTAACTATATTTTGTTGATTGATAAGACGAGGTCGAGTAATCATTGCCCATCTAGGCAATCGAATAAATGTATCCTTTTGATCGGAAATATTAAATGGACCCAATGGAGACATGTAGGGAATGCCAAAAGAACGAATACTACATAAATGGAGTACGAGGGCAATTAAACCCACCATAATTCCAAATAAACCGAACGAGGCAGCTATTCCCATAAAACCAAAACGCAGTAATCTTACAGCAATCGCTATATCATAAGTTGGAGAAACAAAGCTCGCGATAGCAGTTATTGAAACAATAATTACCATCGCCGCAGAAATCACACCTGCTTCGACAGCTGCCGTCCCTATGACGAATGCACCTACAATAGACATGGCAGATCCAATCGATCGAGGCATTCTTACGCCTGCTTCACGTAATATTTCAAAGGTCAATTCCATTAGCAATGCTTCAAAGAATGCAGGAAATGGAACACCTTCTCGTTGGGCAGTCAGACTAATTAGCAGTGCTGGTGGCAGCATCGTCTGATGAAAAGTTGTGATTGCAATAAAAAACGCCGGCGCCAGCAAAGAAATACCAAAAGAGCCAAAACGAAGGAGTCGAATAAAACTCGAAATATCCGCACGTTGATAATAGTCCTCAGAAGACTGGAAAAATTGAATGAACAACGCAGGAACGATAAGTACAAATGGCGTTCCATCTACCAAAATGGCTATTCTTCCTTCCAGTAGTGCTGCAGCTACTACATCTGGGCGTTCTGTATTGAAAATAGTGGGAAAAGGTGAATGAGGTGAATCCTCAATTAATTCTTCGATATATCCACTTTCTAGAATTCCATCAATTTCGATATTATCCAAACGCAAATGGACTTCTTTCACTATTTTTTCATCTGCAACACCGTTGATGTACATCAACGCAATATCCGTTTTCGTCCGTGTTCCAATTACCTTAGACTCCACCCAAAGATTAGGATCTTTAAGTTTCCGTCGAACTAATGCCGTATTTACGCGTAAGTTTTCGGAGAATCCTTCACGGGGTCCTCTCACTACCGTTTGAGCAACTGGTTCCGTTACCCCACGCTCAATCCAGTGCTTATTTGAAATGACTAATCCTTGTGAATAGCCATCGATTAGTATTATTGTATCGCCCGACAAAAGACCATTATAAAGTACTTCAAAAGTAGTGAAATCTTTTATCTCTCCTACTGTCATGGAAAAATCTTTTAAAATGCTAATAATACTTTGCCCAGTTGACAACTTTACCTGTAATTCAATATCTTTAGTATCCAACATAAGTGTTTCTAATATGAATTCTTGTAACGAAGTTGTATTTGTTAACCCATCAGTGTATATAATGCCCGCTTTAATGCTTCCTTCTTTTCCAATTCGAATTTCTCGAAAGACAATATCCGTACTTTTCCCAAGTGTATCTTTTAAGATTTGTATATTTTCCTGAAGACTAACTTTCAGACCATCTTTTTTATTTGGATCCACCATTTGACTTTGTGAGGGAACAGCTTTATTTGATTCGTTTGTTTTTTTCTTTTTAAAAAACCGCATACTCTCTGTCCCTCACTTTCTATTATGAATACGATTATATTCTGCTAATAAAAATTACATTATTCGGCGGGTCAAGTCCCTTTTATAGTATTCAGCATGAGCTATTTCTCTTTTTTTCATACGTTTGTTATGTCGTAGTCCATAGGTATTCTTGTAAGCTTAAACTAACTCCGTTGTGATTTTAAACCCCTGCTTATCCATCAATACTTACTTTATTAGACAATAGACATTTCAGTTTCGCTGCAAAAAACAACTCGCATCTGGATGAGCGAATACCATCGCAGATACGCATACTTTGGATTCCATCAGCAATCCTTCTGTTAACTGCATGCCAATATCTTCAGGTCTTTTCAAATTAAATAACTTGGCTTGTTTCTAGTAGAATCACGTCACTTTCGCTTGTATCTAAAAGTCATGTCTTACTTAATCAAACCTATTTTCACATGTGACAAGCAGCTTTTTCGTCGCAGGTCCAATTGCTCCAGCACAAAACTTGGCCACTGGTGTAATGATTTCTTCTGTATATTCCCCAACAAATTATACTCTCAGAAATTAATGTCATTACTTTGTCTCCAAGATGATAGTCGTTCAACACAACTGGTTTTCCATCGAACGTAATCATTTAAATGAAATCGGAACCCAGTACTAAATAACCTCCATGAGTATTTTCAATAACCTCTCGATTGCTAGATTAAATTCATTGCCAAATAAATTACACGTATATTGTACAGCATGCAAAATACGCTCCATACTATTGCGTGAGCAATCGAAACACCTCAGTATTATTTCTGCAGATGAAATACTACATGGGATTAATTTCGCCTTCTTTGCCACTACTATATTTGCGATTAGTAGTCTATTTGCCGAGATTTTGTTGGCCATTTGAATACGAAGAAAATCAAGAAATGGTTATCGGTAAAAATCACCTTAAGAGTTTCCACGTGAGAGGAGCAAAATAAGTAATTCACATATCTCAATACACATTAAAAAAACCAGACATTGAGCTGCCTGGTTTTCTTGCTATGCTCATGCAATTGTAGTGTCCCGCTTAGGTAGCTAATAAATTGGGTCGTTTCATAAATATAACCTGAATTGGGTATACTCATATTGTATCTGCATTTTTGAGAGAGATAGAAGATGAATACATAGACTTACTGATACAGGAGGATTAGCGATGAATATTCTAATCGAGTGGATTTACAAAACTCCAAAAGGAGCAGAAACCGTCTTCCGCTCCGAGGAGATGCCGGCAGCACAAGCCATACTAGTTGCGGAAGACTTGGCACGGACCGGACGTACCAAAAATGTACTATTCATTGATCAGTTCGACAGTACGTGGACGGTCAAAGAGATGAAAGGTTATTTGAAAGGAATTGAAACTGAACCACATAACATCACGGTTTATTTCGACGGTGGCTTCGATCATACGACCCGTAAATCGGGATTAGGCTGCGTCATCTATTACGAACAAAGCGGGAAATCATATAGGTTACGGCAAAATGCACCTTCTACCGAACTCTCATCGAATAACGAGGCAGAATATGCAGCACTCTACCTATGTCTACAGGAACTCGAGCTTTTGACTGTCCATCATCTACCAGTTCTCTTCATCGGGGATTCACAGGTGGTCATCAACCAGCTGACTGGAGAATGGCCGGCCCTCGAAAATAATTTGTCTAGTTGGGCAGACCGGATAGAAGAAAAGCTGAAAGACCTTGGTATCCAGCCAGAATACAAACTGGTACAGCGGAAGCTAAATTCAGAAGCGGATCGGCTGGCAACACAAGCGCTGAATGGAGTTTCGATTACGGCCACGAGCGAAGTTACAGTGGATTAGTAAGTCTATAAAGTTCAACTAAAGGCTATCTACAAACAGTCATGAAAGTTAAACTTTCATGACTGTTTCTTATATATACCAGAAATTGTAGTCGGTAATTCCTGGTGAAATTTCATTAAGTATTTCTTACTTGCCTTTACTCAATTTCTTCACAGTTACCTCTCAATCAGATATGTAAATCCCCCGAATTCCCCCTCCCACTATCAAATCTTTTGAATCTACTTATTATAGGAAACAGACATAAGAAAAGTTTCAATGCCCTAACTATTATCCCAAGTTTATTAAATGGGTATTCCAGATTAACTCACTACAAATACCTTTTCAGCTATATCCAATCATTGAACTGAATGAGGTTCTTCTTATCAGAGAATTTGTAAGTTAAGCAAAAGGTATAATACATTTTTAATAGGGTGAAAGGCATATATGTATATTCCGGATTGAATTTCGAGCAAAAACAACCTCCCCATGGCCTGCTTCTATTGTTAATGAGTGCTCCAATTTTGATGAAAGTCATTATTCCCGGAAAATAAATTTCTGGAAATCGGGACAACTTGTAACACTTTCCAACAATTTTAATATATTAGTAATAGCTTATATAAAAGGAGGTGATAAAATGCGTGATTATAGAAACGAAGACAAATGTAAGTATTACCATGAATACGGATGTGAAGACAAGCGAAAAGATAAATGCAAATGTGAAGATAAACATAAAGATGATCATAGGTTAAAACCTATGGTATTATCGACAGGTGTATTGAATACGGTTGTTGGCCAAACTGCAGCTCATATTGAAGTAGCTAACCTTGATCCAACTAGAACCTTTCAAGTAAGGGTACAAGTTATCAATTGGAATAGTGGTGGTCCAGAAGTCCTGCTCAATCAATTAGTGACTCTTTTACCGAATCAACACATCAACTTAAGTCAATTCGTTGAACCATTCCACTATGAAGTTAGAATCTTTCATCCTGGAAGTCCGAATGTTATTGCGAATACTTTTGCAATAAATGCAGGGACTTTCACTCTTCCTGGTTTAACCTTCAACCAAAAAGACCTTATGAAGTTAGATGTATCTTTCATTTAATTTCAAATTCCCCCAATAAATAACCCAGAAGCACCTCATGCTTTTGGGTTATTTTTCTATTACCTGTACATCTAAACATTCACAAGTGTTTCTTACACAGCATACTTCAAACTAGTATAATGGTTTACAAGACTGTTTTCACACGGTCCTATAGCCCCCTTACTAAAATCGAAAAGAGAGTTGGGATAAACAATGATGAATATAGACATACCTTTGTTGAATAAAGCAGCGGGAGAAAAAGCAACTTCTTACATAGCAACATTAACAAAACCTTTAGGTAGTTTGGGCAGGTTGGAAGAAATCGCAATTAGTCTGGCAGAAATGACAGGTAATTTGACTCTAGAGATTACACCACCAGGCATCATCGTATTTGCTGCCGATCATGGCATTGTAAAAGAAGGTGTTTCCGCTTATCCACAGGAAGTGACGCTCCAAATGGTAGCAAATATTGTAAATGGCGGAGCCGCTATCAATGTATTTGGTAGACAAATCGGTGCAAAATTCAAAGTCGTCGACGTAGGTGTAGCGGGAGATGTAACAGAGGTGCAAGTTATTCATAAGAAAATTCGTCAGGGCACTGGAAGCTTCCTCACCGAATTAGCAATGACACGAGAAGAAGCAGAAAAAGCGGTACTCATCGGTTATGAAGAAGGGATTCAGATTATAGAAAGTGGGATCAAATGTCTGATTATCGGTGAAGTCGGTATCGGCAACACGACAGCAAGTAGCGCTGTTCTAGCATCGATTACTGGTGCAGACCCCGCTGCAATTGTCGGATTTGGGACTGGTATTTCCACTGAACAGCATAATCGGAAAGTTGCGGTTGTTCGTGATGCAATCAGCTTACATCAGCCGAAACCGACGGATGCCATTGATATCCTGTCGAAAGTGGGCGGACTTGAAATGGCGGCAATGGCTGGTGCAATGCTCGCCGCTGCAGAAAAGCGGGTACCTATTCTTGTCGATGGTTTTATCTGTACGGTTTCCGCTTGTCTAGCTAAATTGATGGCTCCTACTGTAGTAGATTATATGATTTTATCGCATCAATCAGTAGAACCTGGACATACAACGGCAGTCAAACATTTGCAAAAAGAGCCGTTACTCCAACTAAATATGCGTCTCGGCGAAGGGACCGGTGCAGCCGTCGCTTTCCCGATTCTACAATCCGCAGTCAATATGATCAATGAGATGGCTACATTCGAAAATTCCGGTGTATCGGGCAAAGACGAGACAGAAGTGATAATGAATTCATAACAACGCAATATTCATAGAACAATTTTAAAACCTGACGCATAAGTGAATGGTGGTCAAAAAAATAGCAAAAACGCCAAGTTCACTCCGAACTTGGCGTTTTCATTAAATATATCTAGACATTCCCACAGTTACTCCCAACAAGCCAAGAACTGAAGAAGACCATCTCCTGTAATTTTCGGATGCATATATATGCACTGATCAATCATGATCGTTTATACTTTCAAGTTCATTTGAAAAATATGACAGCATCCATGCAATTAACTTTCTATCCAAAAACGTCTAACCACCGTTCCATCTTCTTCAATAAAGCTCTTGTCTTCAATGCCGCCATTCTTCTCTATCGTTTTTGCTGATCCAATATTGTCTTCATTACAAGTTACCAGTACCCGATCGATTCCGAGTTCACCGCATTTCTTCAATGCCTCTGCAAGAATCCATGTCGCATAGCCTTTCCTTCTTTCCGCAGGTCTCACACCATACCCGATATGCCCGCCGACATTGTGTAAGTAATCTGTCAGATCGTGCCTGATGTCGACCATCGCTAATATCCGGTCATTATAACCCACCAAAAAATAATTCGTACTAGGCACCCATTTTCCGTCTCCGCTTTCTCGGATTTGCAGTGCTTCTAAATACGTTTCATAGTCCTCGTGACCAGCTACATTAAAACTGCTGGGCGTTATCCGGGATTCATCCCACTCTTTCATGTAATCTTCATGCTCGTTTTTCCATTCAATGGATGGTCTCACTAATCGCATAGCCATTTCCCCATTCCCTGTTTTTATAAGTTACCTGTTAAAGACTCAAAAACAAACAATTCATTCGCCGACTTAAATTTGCGGATTGCAGCTTCAAATGCTTTTAGCCTGGCTAACTTTTAATTTCTTTCCTTTGATTGTCGTTTCTTTCATTGCCTGCATAACTAATGAACCTTTGTCATTCAGAATATCAACATAAGTCAACTCATCCTGAATGGTAATAATACCGATATCATCTGCTGTTACTCCAGGAATCTTCGCAATCGTGCCAACAAAATCTACGGCTCGAAGCTTCTTCTTTTTTCCACCATTGAAATGGAGTTTCATGACATCCTTGTTTGGTTGCACATGTATAGTATTTTTGGTTTTCTGACGACCACTGACTTTTTCATCGAAAGCATTTTTTCCAACAGCTACTTTCTGCTGCGTCGGCGCTTCCAAAACAGGTATCTCAAAGCCAATGTATGCTTCAATTGCTTTAATGAGTTTGCTGTCATTTGGAGTTGCAAACGTAATTGCTTTTCCTTTATTACCAGCACGACCGGTTCTGCCAGTTCGATGAACATAGCTCTCTTTTTCCACGGGAACGTCAAAGTTGATGACAAGTGTTATTTTAGCTACATCAATTCCCCTTGCAGCTACATCGGTCGCCACAAGATAACGAAAATTCCCCATTTTGAAGCCTTCCATAACCGCAAATCGGTCCTCCTGTACAATTCCACCATGGATCTTTTCACAAGAATAGTTAGACCTTTCCAATTCCGCAAAAACAGTGTCAACTTGCCCCTTAGTTCTGCAGAAGATAATACAGCTATCTGGGTTTTCAACAACAGTAATGTTTTTCAGCAACGTCATTTTCCCTGCTTCTTTCACTTCAATTACGCTATGTTCAATTGCACTCGTCGTGACTCCTGTAGAAGCGATTTGAATAGAAATAGGTTTTTTCATATAGGTATGGCAAAGATTCTCAACCTTTTTAGGCAACGTAGCGGAAAATACCATCGTTACTCTAGTAGGCGGAAGTTTTTGTATGATAGCTTCTACTTGGGCAACAAAGCCCATAGTCAACATTTCATCAGCTTCATCTATAACCAAGTATTTTATTTCATCTACACGAAACGTTCCTCTTTCAATATGGTCCATCACACGCCCAGGAGTACCGACGACGATATGTGTTTTTTGTTCCAACTCTTCCTCTTGTTTACTAAAGGATTCTTTGCCGTAAACCGCTAAGGCTTTAATTCTTTTAAAACGCCCAATAGCTGTTACATCCTCTTGAACTTGAACAGCAAGCTCTCGAGTCGGCGTTAGAATTAATGCCTGTGGATTTTCCTTCTCCCAATCAATCATTTCGCAAAGAGGGATACCAAAAGATGCCGTCTTGCCACTGCCTGTTTGAGATTTCACGATGAGATCCTGATTTTCCAGTGCTCTCGGCATGACTTCACTTTGAACCTCCGTTGGCCTTTCATATTTCAACAAGGCAAGTGCTCTTGTTATTTCATCGCTTAAATTATAATCCTCAAAACTTCTTTCACTCATTTAAGTAACCTCATTTATTATTATTTGACCCCGTTTTTTTCTGATCAAGTGTAGTCATCCCTAAAATAAAATAATGCTACCCAATACATAAGGTAGCATTATTTTGTACTGCTAGCAAACCATGAAAAGCCAATTATTAAGTCCCACAAAATGTTTGGTAAGGCCTTGTTGATTGCGCGGGAAGTGTGGAATAATCATCCTTCCCAGGAGTGTACGCATACGGATTTGATAGAACTTCTAATAGCCTTTCCATCACACTGTAATCACCTTGGTTCACCGCGGCTTCTAGCGCAGCTTCTACCCGATGGTTCCGTGGGATTAGTACAGGATTACTATCTCGCATTAACTGCTGTGAGCTGATCTTTGATTCTTGCTGTCTGCCTAGTCTTGACTGCCACAGTGCATACCAGTTGGTAAATTCCGGAGTCCCAAAAAGGACATTATCTTCTAAATTATCATACGTTAACGCGCGAAAAGTATTGGTAAAGTCAGCGCGATGTTTCTGCATTAGTCGAAGAAGGTCTTCAATAAGGGATTCATCCTGTTTCTCTTCATTAAATAGTCCTAGTTTCGCTCTCATTCCCGCGAGCCAATTCGCATGATAGTGCTCAGGGAAATCGGAAATGGCATCTTGCGCCAGTTTGGCACCCTCTGCATAATCTTCATGCAGTAATGGTATTAGGGTTTCAGCAAATCGCGCAAGATTCCACCCGACGATATTCGGCTGATTGCCGTAAGAGTAGCGACCTTGAATGTCAATGGAACTGAAGACCGTTGCTGGGTCATAGGTATCCATGAAGGCACACGGACCATAATCGATGGTCTCCCCACTTATCGTCATGTTATCGGTATTCATTACTCCATGGATAAAACCAACCATTTGCCATTGTGCAACCAAGGCGGCCTGACGCTTGATCACTCCCTGAAGCAACGCAAGATAGCGCCTTTCATCAGTTTCAACTTCAGGAAAATGGCGCTGTAGTGCGTAGTCGGCCAAAACTTGTAGTTCCTCATCCGTTCCCCATTTTGCAGCGTATTGAAAGGTTCCAAAGCGTAGATGACTGACGGCCACACGAGTCATAATGGCACCTGGAAGATCGGTTTCACGGATGATAAATTCACCGGTTGTCACTACTGCTAGACTTCGAGTAGTAGGAATACCAAGCGCATGCATGGCTTCACTGATGATGTATTCGCGTAACATTGGTCCAAGTGCCGCGCGACCATCTCCCCCGCGGGAATAGGGTGTTCGGCCCGAACCCTTAAGCTGAATATCAAACCGTTCACCTAAAGGGTTTATCTGTTCGCCAATTAACATTGCCCGGCCGTCCCCTAACATCGCAAAGTGCCCAAATTGATGGCCCGCATACGCTTGAGCAAGCGGCAAAGCGCCTTCAGGAATTCGATTCCCAGCAAGCACTGCCACTCCATCTTCGCTTTGCAACTCATGGACATCCAATCCCAAGGAAATTGCCAAGGAATCATTGAAAATGATCAACTTCGGTGACTGTACAGGGTTAGGGCTGAGGTTTGTAAAAAATGATTTTGGCAGACGGGCATAACTATTATCTAAATTCCAGCCTGATTCTATTAGTTCTTTTCGGTTTGTCATCGTATCTTCTATCTTCCTTTCGTCTGTTTGCCTGATTTTTTTATATAAAACATAAATCACGGTATCCCTATCCATAAGGTAGTCCTTCGTAGTGTCTTCTTCTGTTAATTTAGTATACCCTTTCCACACGTTGGTAACTCCCTTAGTTTTTCGCTAACTATGCAGGGTGCACTAATGTGTTTCCCATAAGTGTCGTATACAGTGACCGACAGCGTACCTACACCAACATTCTCAGTTCTTTATCATAGATTTTTGTCGTTTAGATGCGCGTGTATTTCAAGCATCACTCAAAACTTACGCCACATTTTAACACGATATTTGAACCATCAGGTCAGTGTGATATACCCGGCCATTTCACCATAATATAGTATAAATGGATTTAACTGAAATCCCATGTGGATAAGAACTTTCCTGCGACACATACTTTGGTAATACACAAATTGAGCACAGTTTTTTCAGTTCAGTAAATAATTACACTGAAAGAGGGGTATTCTATTGGCAAAAAAAGTTCTTTTATTTGGTGATATTGGAATAGATGACACAGTGGCCCTTATCTACGCCCACTTTAATGACGAGATTGATATCGTCGGAGTGGTAGCCGATTATGGGAATGTATCAAGAGAAGATGCAATGTCAAATATTCGCTATTTGTTTAACCTATTTAATTTCCCCAATAACATTCCAGTCATAAGTGGTGCAGAAATGCCGCTGACTGCCGAACTCCCCACCTACTATCCGGAAGTCCATGGCGTACATGGTCTCGGACCCATAGTACCGGATGACTATGAATTCGTGATAGAAAACTTCCTGGAGATTGTAAATATAATTAAAATGTATAAGGATGAGCTGATTATCGTAAATATTGGCCGCCTGACTTCACTTGCTACATTGTTTATTCTTTATAAAGAATTAATGGGCAACGTGAAGGAATTTTATATTATGGGGGGAGCATTCGGGGTACCTGGAAATGTAACACCTGTCGCGGAAGCAAACTTCCATGCAGATCCTGTAGCGGTGAAAATCGTCCTTTCTTATGCCAATAATGTCACAATAATTCCTTTAAATGCAACACAAAAAGCAATTGTCACACCTGAAATGGTCGATTATATTGATCACTTTGGAAAAACCGCAATCTTTAAGTCGTTAATGAACTTTTACACCGAATTTTATCAAGAACGGGATCCAACTCTTCAAGGAAGCCCCGTGCATGACGCACTTACACTGATGGCGGTCATACACCCTGAAATGTTCACGTTCAATTCGCGTTCTATCGAAATCGGGCAGCATTTGGAAGGACCTGCAAGGGGGCAAAGTATTGCTGATATACGGCCAGGTGACCAATTTTATGACAACGAAAAAAATCACCGCATTGCATTTGACTTGGACTACGAGACATTTTTCCACAACTTCCTGTCTGTCATGACAGGTAAACAGTCAAAATAAGGTGAGTACTAATCATTCAAAGACTCCACTTCTAAGCAGTGTAAAGTCAACATGGACGTTAACTTTCATTTCCTTGTACAACTCATCCCATTTCTCTTCCGTCAATTCAGAATGACGTACAGAGCTTCTGTAAAACTCACCATAGCCAAAAACATCCGATCCAAGTTTTTGGCAGTAGGCAATTACCCTTGAAATTTCACTTGACAGACTATTGCTAATGGCTTTTTCAAGTGCTTCCGTATTTTTGATTTTCCCTGTATTAACATTTGGTTTTATTTCTAATAATCTGGCTTGCACTGTGAGGTGTAAGTCAAATTCGGGCGTTGTGGCATTGACTACCTTCACATCTTTATGCGTTTTAATCGGATCGAATACCAAGTTAATTTCATCGGGGGGATTCTTCATTACAGATGAAGGCAAATCATCGCCTTTTATTTTTAATTCATATACTCCAGCGTGATAATCATCTCGACTTAACTTTATATAGAAGCTATCATCAACAGAAATTCCACCTATCATTTTGTCCTTTTTAAATAATGCGATTCCAGAAATCTCTATAAGCTCCTCATCTCTTCTTATAATAGGCATCGCTATGTCCTTACCCATGAAATAATAGTCTTTGGCTACTTCATGAAGAGTGGATAAAACCACTTGCTCACTTTTAACATTTTGCTCTAACAGCTTATAAATATGTTCCCCAATGTCTTCTATATCTGGGTATTGGTATTCCAGTAAGGGTTTCGTGTGACCTTCAACAACTGCCATAATAACATCCCCACTCATTGCAGGATTTTTCAACAAGTTATCAATATAATGACCAATGCCGCCTTTGGCAAATTCATCACCGAATAAAACTCCCCTCAATTGTCCGTTCATTATTTTTTCAGCTGCTCTGCGATTGATTTTTGCACGTGTCCCTTGACTTGTTTCGTTTTCAGCAGTAATAACTGCAACTTTACTTTCTAACTCAGTGCTCACTTGGCGAACAACTGCTGTAGTCTCCACGCTTTCCTCTTTCCCCAAATCATAGCCAATTAAAGTGACTAAACCTACCTTTTCAAGGAGTTTTGTTTCTGCACATCCTACCAAAGCTATGCAAAGAAATAGCAGTAGTAAAAAATAACGAAATTTTTTCATTCTATTTGCTCCTTACGTGATTTAAATTTCCTTTTCGCCACTGCTAAGACATACAAGATGATAGGATAAACAAAAACAATATAAAATGCCACCTGGCTAAAGTAATTATTAAATGTATTTATTTGAGGTCGAGTTTTAAGTATTAAACTTGCAATGAATATGATTAACGAGAATACCCAGACAAATTTATTCGCACTTATCTTTACTAGTCGTCTGGTTCCGCGAAAAGCGGCCCATAGAAATAGACAAAGATTCGGCAAAATAATCAACATCCAAAAACAAACCGCTATATACTCAAATCGTTCAATGAACGGAAATTTAACAATACTAAACAGAGACAAAGTCGCCCAAATTGTTTTAGTTAATTGTTCTCCGCTGAAATACGTTAGCGTAACCAACATGATGGCAAGGTAAATCAAGGTCGTCATGAGCAAACCAAGATGAATATGTTTTTTTGCATTCTTTTTATCCTTTACAAAGGGATAAATCACATATAATATTTCAAAGCCAACAATTGTAAAGGTCATGGACTTTACACCTTTCAGTATTCCGCTCATATCGGCCTCTAAAATAGGAAGAAGACTTCTCAATTCCATATATTTCATTGGATAAGCCAACATGGGGAAAAGCCATATGGAAAGTACAAAACTAAAAAAAGAAACGCCCACAATTACCCGTAGACCGCCCGTAAACGTATAAATCACGATTAGCAGCAATGAAGCTGCAAAAAACCAAGTATTCAAATCTGGAAAAACCCATGTTTGAACGACCTCAATATAGTTTCTCAAAACAGAGAAAAAGGCACCTGAACAATAAAAAATATAAATGATATTTAATAAATTCCCTATCCATTTACCAAATACATCTTGATGAATACCGTATAAATCATTTGAACCGTATATTTCCAACGTTTTAAGCATGAAAATTGCGATAATATGCGTGGCGAGACCTGCGAGTAGTACAGAAATCCATGCATCATGTTTTGCATCCTGGTATATAATCCGTTGAAATCCTTGTATCCCGATTCCTATTTGAGCAGTATGAATGATGAAAAAAAGTAGAAAAGCGTTAATCGTATCCTTAGGGCTAAGTTGTATAGAGTTTTTCACTCATTTCACCTTCTGTTCACTTTTTTCAGGATTTATGGGTTCGGGTTTATATTTGTCCTCATCTTCCGGTCTTGTATTTGAAGGTCGCTTAAATGTAAATGGCAACGGTAATCTAATAAGACTATCCCGCCAATCAAGCATGCGAGGAGGATAAAAAGGCGCTGTATACGGCGAACCTAGGCTTGTTTGACGCAAAAGGTGGATTAGGATAAAACAAAGCCCCAGCATAATGCCGTAAAATCCCCAAAGTCCTGCTAATACAATTAACGGAAATCGAATGATTCTGATGACATTACCCATCATGTAACTTGGTGTTGTGAAGGATGCCAATGCCCCTAAGGCGACAATGATAATTAAAATATTACTCGTAATCCCTGCTTGTACGGCTGCAGTTCCAATGACAATACCGCCAACAATACCAATGGTTTGACCAACCTTCGACGGTAATCTAACTCCAGCTTCTCTAAGTAGCTCAATAATGAGTTCTAAAAGTAGGGCTTCAAATAAAGGAGGGAAAGGAACCAATGCCCTTGATTCACTTAGCGGGACTAAAAGCGATTGCGGAATTACTTCATAATGAAATGTCAATGCTGCTACATATAAAGGGGATAAAAAAACAGATAAGACGACTGCACTAAATCTTAATAACCGGGTGAATGTAGCTATCTGCCATCGTAGATTTTGATCTTCCTGACTTTGGAAGAACTCAAGAAATGAGTGTGGGCAAACGATTGCAAGGGAACTTCCATCCACGATAACGCCCAATTTACCATTCAAAAGTTCAGCACAAAGCTTATCCGGCCTTTCTGTTAGTAACATTTGCGGAAAAATCGATAATGAGTTGTCATCTATCAGTTGCTCAAGAATCGAGCTATCTAATACCGAATCAACATTAAGGTCGGCAATCCTTTGTCTTAGCGTGTTCACCATTTCATCGGAAGCAACGCCTTTAATGTATAACATCGCAATCGTTGTCTTCGATTGTTTTCCAATTTCTAATCCTTCATTGCAAAGGTTTGGATTTTTAATATACCTTCGAATCAAGGAAACATTTGTTGAAAGACTTTCAGTAAACCCAACTTGGGCACCGATTACCTGGGATTCATTTTCCGGTGCTGATAATGCCCGTGATTCATTAGTGGAGATATTAGCCATTACAATTTGCGAGTAGCCTTCAACATGAATGAGTACCGTTCCATCCATCATTGCAATTACTGCTTCTCCTATTTCATTAGCCATTTTCACCTGCGCTATTGTCAGGGTGGATATTATATTTTCTGGTGATTCATTTGTATGCTTCAACAAGTCCTTAAGGATATGATTATTTAACGTCGGGACATCCACTAGGTTCTCTATATAAATGAGCGTAAGATTCGGTAATATCGATTTAGTGATTAAATCAGATGAATTGTGAGTAGCATCTTTTATCGACTGAATAAAAATATCACCAGAAGTTGATATCTGTATTTGTATTTCTTCTGTGTTTTTTTCAGCCACAACTCTTGCCTGTTTTTCCTTGGAAGATTTTTTGGACTTTTTGTAAAACAGTAGACTCACCTCATTTGTATCTTTGTCCCTAGAATAGCCTTTTGAGGGAGAATCTATACCCTTCTTTCGGCTTCAGTTAACGGGGAGAGATGGGGTTAATGGGGCGTACGCACTCTGTCTCCCCATTTTTTTAGGCGTTGTTTTTTCAAAATATCCTGGAATTGGTCATTGCAATCAACTACAGTTATTAGCCAATTTGGAAATACTTCAGTCAAAAGTAGCGTACGAATTCCTGTTCTAATTCCGTATCTAAAATCTGTAGTTCATTTTCTCTAACTATATTCACCTATGAAAATGCTTTTATGTTGAGCCCTCACTTCTAAGTGCTAGTCTAGCAAAAACTACCTAAAACCAACCTCTATACCAATCCCTTCCAGACACTTCGTTTTTCAACATAAAGGGTTCAGCTCTTCCTTCTGCGGGTATCACAAGTTGTGAAGCTTATTTTACAGAAGGGGATATATATATGTTTGGACTCAAAGATTTACTGTCATTGATTACTTCAGCATTTATCATCTTACCTCTTGTCATTTTTCTGAGGGAGTCTGGTTATTTTATTGTCAGTGGCATTTTCGGTGTTAAGAACCCAAGGTTGACCATCGGATCAGGTCCTCGGATTTTCAAAATCGGATTCTTTGATGTGCGAAAATATTATCATGTGTATAGTTGGTTTTCCTATGACTCATTGAAAAGAAAAAATAATTTTGCATATATATGTGTTTACTTGGGACCGATTCTTTCCAATCTTGTATTTGCTGTTACTATAAATGCACTTCTAGCCAATGGGATGCTTCACGAGTATAGAACATTTTGGGAGCGATTTATTTTCTATGCGTTCTATTATGTACTTTTTGACGCCATTCCCATGATAACTGTAAACGGTAAGCCGAATAACGGAATGATCATTTATGAAATGCTACGGCATGGTAAACGAACCGACTACAATAACGAGCCTTTTATCCCAGCGACTAGTGACGTAGAAGAGCAATATCAGAAAGAAATGGAAGGTATTCAAGAACTGGAAGAGGATAAAAAAAAGGCTAAACAAAGTATTATAAAGGAAATCCAAGACTTAAAGAAGAAATGAATGAATACACTCCTATCCCATCACGTGTATGAAATGTTTAACAAAAGAGGAAGTGAACCAAAACTTATTGGTGAACTTCCTCTTTCTTGGTTGCAACGTCCTACATTTTCCACAAAGTTTATACCTTCATATTGGCCCCCCTTTGCTAATGAAGATCATTGTACAACTTTAAAACTCTATTCTAGTAAGTAATAGAATAGAGTTTTAACCGCATCATATTAAATTGACATGCCTTCTTACAACTGCGTTTGTTCTTGGAGCTTTGCCGCGAGATATTTACGCGCGTCGGCGGTCAGAATCTGCAACCGAACTTCTTCCTGCCGTTCAAACTCGACAAACATCCCGCTTAAATTTTCATACACATAATGGACTTTAAAGCCCCTATCTAAATAGTCATCTACTTTTTTCATTTCATCCATGCTTAGTAAATGATCAGACATACACACACCTCGCTTTTCTTATTCTTCACCTTTTGCTTCGATTTCTTGCACGACAATATCGTCCCAATCGTGACCAACTGTAATACCTAAATACTTGGCGTCACTAGGATCGTCTAGTTCGGCTTGCGGGTACTTTTTAAACCACCAATATTTCGCCAAGACATAGTACACGAGTGCCCCCACGAAAAAGCCCACCAATGAAGAATACGTTGGGAACATATTCGCTGAGACACCACCAATCACCCAAGCGATTAGCCCCGCTAAGTTAAAGCCATTCATATACTTATATTGGCCGTCTAACTCGTACAGATCTTTTACGTTCACACGACGTTTACGGATTAAATAATAATCGGCGAATAATATCCCCACAATTGCTGTTAAAATACCACCAATGATTAATAGCGCATTGACTAAGACGCCAAATAAGCTCCACGGCTGTGCTAAAATCCCAATAATTCCCGCAATGATAACCCCAGCCCAGAACGGTACTCTGGGTCCACCAATGTTTGAGAAAATCGTGGCCGCAGGAATCACGTTTGCGGACGTATTTGTCGACCATTGCGCTAACACAATCATCAGCAATAAAATTCCTAACGCAATTCCACTTGCACTTTGCTGCAAGGCATTTATCGGATCAGCAGATGCCACGGCCATATAACATACTGCACCAATGGCTACGATAAATGTGTTGGTAATCGGCATCACGATTAAAGAACCAACTAACTGTGTTTTATTGCGTTTGAACCAATTGCGCTCATTTTTTGGCGCTTTAAAGAAACGTGATAGTGTTGGCATATCAGCTGCTAACGTTGCCCAGAATCCCATGTTCGCCATCATCACGACCATGAAAGCAGTAAAAGCTGCCATCCCTGTCGTTGGTGATTCCACCCATGCCCACACGTCTTTCCCTTGTGCCGTTGCTTTATCAGCAAGCGTATAGTACATCCAGCACGATATTAAAATAATAACCGGCGCCGCAAAATCCGCAAAGCGCTCAATGGATTTAATGCCAAGCGATGTGTTAATTAACTGCAATGCCGCAAAAATAAGGAAACATAAAAACCAATTATTAAAGTCGAATAATAAATTCAAAATCCCATTGATGGCCATTGCACCAAAATAGGTGTTAAGACCGAACCAACAAGCCGCTGTCACCCCACGAACGAGCGATGGTATATGCGTGCCAATTGTACCAAAGGGGGCACGCATATAAACCGGGAAGGACAAGCCGTGCTCAATACCAATATCACCGATTAATGTCATAAATACGCCGATTAAAACAGAACCTATCATTGTCGCTAAAATCACCATCGGCAATGGCAAACTTATAATAGCAGATCCACCAATTGCAAAGGCGGCTAAAACGATGGCCATGCCTACCCAAATCACTGCAAAACCAAATGTCCCGATACTTCTTTTTTGATGTGTAACTGGAAGTAAATCTGGTGATTTTAAATAATCCCCACCATTCGCCATTCATGTCTCTCCCCTATAGTAGATTTCCAGTTAACAATGAAAAGCGGCTGGCGCCTGGAGCCTGGACACAATGAATAGCGGAAGGCGCCTTGATAGACCCGAAGAGCGCTGGATGACCTTAAGATAAATGCGCTCTTTGCCCCTTTAACTTAGAACTGAAGCGACTCGAGCGGCTAGGCGCTTCAGTCTAGACACTGCTCCAAGTCTAAAAACGTATACTTTCTTACCTGCAAACAAACAATTGACCTCTTTTTTATGGCTCTACACCAAAATCTGTACTTGAGAGCATATTCCACTACTGATGAACTTTACTTTTTAACGAGCAAAACTGCTGATAAGTGATTGACGGTCGTTCCAAGTCATTGGCGCAATAGAGGACATTCTTTCGACCATCGAAATCGCACCTTCTACTGGGCACACAATCGAGCATAAATTACAGCCTACACAATCTTCTTCACGCACCTTTAGCATCGGACGACCACTCTCTGTGTACATGTCAATACATTGATGTGACGTATCTTCACACGCAATATGGCATTTATTGCAATTAATACAGACATCATTATTAATTTCAGCAACAACTTTGTAGTTTAAATCTAAGTCACCCCAGTTAGAATAACGTTGTACCGACTGACCGACAATATCCATCACCGAGGCAATGCCCTTCTCATCCAGATAATTATTAAGTCCGTCAATCATATCTTCGACAATACTAAACCCGTGGTGCATCGCTGCAGTACAAACTTGTACGCCTGTTGCACCCATCAGCAGAAATTCCGCAGCATCCTGCCAATTTGAAATCCCACCAATGCCTGAAATTGGTACATTGACGAAAGGATTTCGCGCACATTCTGCGACCATATTTAGTGCAATCGGTTTGACAGCAGGCCCACAATATCCGCCATGTGCCCCCTTCCCACCAACATGTGGAACCGTATTCCATGAATCTAAATCGACACCCGCTAAGCTGTTAATCGTATTAATCATACTAACGGCATCTGCCCCGCCACGCACTGCCGCTTCCGCCGTCATCGTAATATCCGTAATGTTTGGCGTTAACTTGACGATAACAGGTGTACGTGCAACTTCCTTCGCCCAGTGCGTTTGCTTTTCAACCAATTCAGGGACTTGACCAGAAGCAGCCCCCATTCCTCGTTCTGCCATCCCATGTGGACAACCAAAATTAAGCTCAAGACCATCAACCCCGACAGCTTCTACTTTTTTAACAATCTCATGCCACTTTTCCTGCTGTGGCTCTACCATTAATGAGGCAATAATGGCATGATTAGGAAACCTTTTTTTCGTTTCAAGAATTTCCTGTAAATTAACCTCTAACGGACGATCTGTAATGAGCTCAATATTATTAAAGCCCGCTACTCTCTGTCCGTTAAAGCTGACAGCCGCAAAGCGCGATGAAACATTTAAAATTGGTTCACCCAATGTTTTCCAGACTGCGCCACCCCAGCCCGCTTCAAATGCACGTTGCACTTGATAGCCCGAATTAGTCGGTGGTGCAGATGCTAACCAAAATGGATTCGGTGATTTAATCCCCGCTAAGTCAATTCGTAAGTCCGCCATGCTCCATCCCCCCTATGCGATCTCGCTCGGTTTTCTTAAACGCTCATGAATGATGTAAGCAGCATCTTTACCTTGCTGTGCAGCTGTTACCACCATTGCTTCCCCTTGGCCATTACCAAACACGACATCTCCACAGGCAAACACTTTGTCATTCGATGTTTGCATAGTCGTTTCGTCAATGTCTACTACTCCATTCGTATGTTGTAATCCAAACGCTTCAATGAGTGAGACAAAGCGCGTTTGTCCAATTGCTTTAATGACCGCGTCCACCTCTATAACAAACTCAGACCCTTTGATTACTTCAGGTCGTTGCCTGCCGTCTACACCCGCCTCTCCAAGTTTCATCTTGACGCATTCAAGTCCCACTACTTTCCCTGCCTCATCACCGATAATTTGTTTCGGCGCTGTCAGCCACTTAAATCCAACGCCATCCTGCTTGGCAAATTCATATTCAAACTGATAGGCAGTCATCTCTTTTTCTGTTCTTCTATAGAGAATGTCTACCTGCTCCGCACCTAGTCGCACAGCACAGGTTGCACCATCGATAGCTGTGTTACCAGCACCGATGACCGCAACACGTTTACCGATTAAGTCTTCTGTCAGTGCACCCATTTTCGTGTGCTTTACAAACTCAATAGCATCATGAACGCCAGCTAGTTCCTCACCTTTAATACCAAGATTAGGCACGGCCCCCATACCAACCGCTAAAATAACACTGTCATATTGCGCTAAAATTTCTGAAGCAGAAATATCCACGCCTACTGTTGTGTTTGTTTTAATGTCAACACCAAGCTTTACAACTTGCGCCACTTCCCAATCCACTACATCATTCGGTAATCGGAATGACACGATGCCGTAGTTGCCCAAGCCACCCGCCTTTGCTTCTGCTTCAAAAATTGTGACACTATAGCCAAAGCGACTAAGCTCACGTGCTGCCGATAAACCAGCTGGACCAGCGCCAACGATCGCTACCTTTTGTCCATTTGATTGACCTTTTTTAAATAGCTCGACGTCTGATTCCATCGCCCAATCTGTTGCATAACGTTGCAAATGCCCTATTTTAATAGGCTTTGTCGAGGAATTTAACACACATGCACCTTCACATAATTCCTCGGTCGGGCATACTCGCGCACAGCTTGCACCAACCGGGTTGGCCTCCATAATTGTCATGGCCGAACCTTTCATATTACTGGAAGCAATTTTTTTGATGAAATTCGGAATTTGAATACTTGTCGGACAAGCTGTAATACAAGGTGCGTCATAGCAGTACAGACAACGATTAGCCTCTTCTTGTGCTTCATTTTTTGTCATCCTGCTAGTCATTTCCACAAAATTCCGTTCGAGTTGCGAAGTCATTGAAACATTCCTCCTCATGGATTGATGTTTACACGTTGATTGTTTGCGCGATCGTCGGTTGTAGTGCACGCTTGATATATCGGCCATTGCCTAATGCTCCTACAAATTGTTTGTTTTTAATGACGTATTCTCCACGCACAAGTACACTGATTGGCTCTCCAGTCACTTCCCAGCCCTCATACGGGTTGTAGTCTACATTCATATGATGGGTATTCGCTGAAATTTCACGTTTTACAGTAGGATCAAAAATTACGATATCGGCGTCAGAACCAATAGCAATCGTTCCTTTTTGTGGATATAAGCCGAAAATTTTTGCGGCACTTGTCGAAATCATATCGACAAAGTCATAGATGGAAATTCGCCCTTTCGCCACACCTTCAGAAAATAAAATGCTGAAACGATCTTCGATAAACGGTCCACCATTTGGTATTTTAGAAAAGTCATTTAACCCTAATTGCTTTTTCCCGTTAAAGCTAAATGAACATTGGTCCGAACCAATTGTTTGCAGTTGCTTGGCTTTTAACGCATTCCACAAATGCTCTTGATGATATTTCGGGCGAAGTGGCGGTGACCAAACATATTTCGCCCCCTCGAAGCCTGGCTGTGCTAACGCTGACTGATCGAGCGTTAAATAAGGTGGACATGTTTCGCCATACACGTCATAGCCCTTTTCACGCGCTGCGATAATTTCATCCAAAGCCTCTTTACACGTCACATGTACAACATACAGCTTGGCACCTGCGATATGCGCTAGTTCAATGGCCCGTTTCGTCGCCTCACCCTCTAATTCCGCGGGACGTGTCAGTGCGTGATAAATTGGCGCCGTCTGACCAGCTTGCTTCGCCTCCTCAACTAATTCATCGATGACTGAGCCATTTTCACAGTGCACCATGACAACAGCGCCAATGTCTTTTGCAATTTTAAAGGCTTTGAACAGCGTACGGTCTGTCGCCTGGAATTCTTTCGCGTAAGCCATGAACACCTTGACAGACGTAATCCCTTCCTGCTCTAGTAACAACGGTAACTCGGCCTCTGTTTCAGGCGTTAAATCACCAATCATTAAATGGAAACCGTAGTCAATGGCTGATTTGTCCTTTGCTTTTACATGCCACTTTGCCACAGCCGTCGCAAGTTTTTCTTCACCCGCAGATAAGCAAAAATCTAAAATAGTCGTCGTCCCACCAAATGCTGCTGCAACTGTTCCCGACTTCCAATCATCGTCTGTCACCGTGTTGTTGAACGGCATATCCAAATGCGTATGCGGATCAATTCCCCCAGGCATCACGTATTTACCCGTAGCATCTACAATTTCCGCTCCATAAGCTGATAAGTTTTTGCCGATTTGCACAATTTTTCCATTCTCTATTAAAATATCTGCCTCATACATATCTGTTGCTGTCACAATAAGTCCACCTGTAATCACTTTTTTCACACTACCCTCACCCTTCGATTAATTAATGTAAAGTTTGTCAATATCCATTAATACGCTAGCTCTCCACCGTGGAGGGGTGGTTAATTTCCGTCTAGCTGGGGTCGTCCAACCTTCACTCCAATCAACCCGCATTCTAATGATATGCAGTTTAATCCAACGTCATCTCTAACTTTTAGTGATGAACCAATATGCTAGCGAATTATAGTATTTCAGCCTGCACTCATCATGAGTTTAGTGTGTATTTTTCGCCCATGCTGAACTTCTTTTGTAGTGTCAACACGGTTTCCAGTAACACGTCTGCCCCCTTTGCACAGTCTTCAAATGTTGTTTCTTCCTCCTCGCAATGACTTTTCCCCTTGATACTTGGAACAAAAATCATTGCCGAGGGGATGAAGCTCGCGATATACTGTGCATCGTGCCCCGCCCCGCTGAACATACGTTGGAAGGAATAACCAAAGTCATGGCATGATTTTTCCACTTCATTGCAAATAGCTGCATCAAATAATACGGTCTCCCGCCCCCATAGCTTGACCGGGCTAATGTGGCAACCGCTTTCCTCTGAAGCTAGACCTGTCAATAGCTTTTCTACTTTGAGCATCACCGCTGGATTTTGATGACGCGAATCCATGGTAAACACTACTTCGTTAGGAATGACTGTATGAATATTAGGTGCCACGTGCATACGCCCAAATGTGAACACAAGCTCTTCGTCGATTTTACCTAGCTGCTCATGCAAAGATGAAATTATACGAGACGCCACAATCATCGGGTCTTTACGCATCGACATTGGCGTTGTGCCAGCGTGATTTGATTCACCTGTCACGGTAATTTCATAGCACACCATGCCTAAAACGCCTTCTACCACCCCAATGTCACGTTGCTTTGCTGCTAATACCGGTCCTTGTTCAATATGCAGCTCAATATATGCAAGGGCTTCTGTTAAGCGATTTCCTTGCTCCCCCGCGTAGCCACTCGCCTGTAATGCTTCTTGAAAAGTAATACTATTTTTATCGATAGATTCTAGCATTTTTTCTTTACTGAATTTTGAAGCAATGACACCGGAACTCATCATCGCCGGATCGAAGCGCGCACCTTCTTCATTCGTAAAATTCACAAGCATTAATGGGATCTCGAGCTCAATGTCGTTTTCCTTTAACGTTCGTATCGCCTCTATTGCGGTTAAAATACCTAAGACACCATCAAACCTGCCACCTTTTTCAACCGAATCTAAATGTGATCCCATTACGATGGGTGGGCACTCTTTTTTTCCTGGTAGAATCGCATAGATATTTGCCATATCGTCTACTTGAATATCCATGCCTAACTCTATGCATATTTCACAAAGATAGTCTCTCGCTAATACATCCTCTTTTGAAAGGGACAAACGGGTTATGCCCCCATTGGCAGTTGCACCAAATTGACTAAATTGTTCAATTAACCCCTGTAATCTACTACTATTACATTTATACATATGCAAGTCCTCTCTTTCACAGTAATAAAATAGTGGTTGTATAAGAAAATTCTAAATTAATAGTTATCAGTAAGTGGTTGTTTATGACAATCATAAAATAGAAACTATTTGGAAGATATGGATATAAAACTAAGAAAGTATGTGCAAGTGCACAATATTTATGGTACGTTATTTGTATAATAAGGGGGGCTGTTATGGGAACGATTGGCAAAATCCTAGAGGGAGCTCTATTCCCGATGCTGACATTAGTAGCTGGAGAAAGCGGTTTGTATCGAAAAGTTTCAGGTATTAACGTAGTAGAAAGCATTGATTTAATCACGTTTTGCCGACCAAATGAATTAGTTGTGACAACAGGCATTAACTTTCCACACCAAAATACATCCTTAGAACAACTCGTTAAACTGGCGTACACTAAAAAAATAGCTGGTATTATCGTGAATACGGGACCTTATATTCCTGACATTTCCGAATCGGTCATCTCGTTTGCCAATGAGCATGAATTGCCCATTTTCCAAATGCCTTGGGACCGCCGTGTAGCCGACCTTTTAAAAACGACATTTCAATTTATCGCCACCCACGAGCAAGAACAATCCACCGAAGACCAAGTCCTTTACAACTTACTGTTTCATTACAAACAGCACGTCGATTCCACAAGGCAAAATTTAACCCAACTTGGATTTCCACAAGGCGCAGAATTGGCCATCATCACTTGTACAACAACAGATGCACGCAGTAGCATTGGCCGTTACGAGGTCCTCATTCAGTTTGCATTCCAAAATAGATATAAACGGTTTTTAAGACTCAAGCACAAAAACCACCTCATCTTTCTCATCAATCGAACACAGATCACTACATCCAATAGTCCTTTCTCAAAAACAGTTGAAGACATCTACGACAAGATCACCCAGAAAAGCGGCAGCTTAAATGTCATCATCGGCAAAGGGAATTTTTATGAAGACTACGAAAACATCCATAAAAGCTACGAGGAATCACTCACTGTCATTCAATTAGCACAGTTGCACAACAACCGCTTCTTATACAAATATAAAGAAATTGGAGCCTATAAAATTATTATGGGTGTGCAAAACCGGACATTAATTGAATCTTTTAGCCAGGATATACTTGGACAACTTTATCGATATGATGATTTACACAACACCGATTACGTGTCATTTTTACGTATTTTCCTTGAAGAAAACGGCAGTACGAGTAAAATTAGTGAACGTCTATTCATTCATCGCAACACTGTCCTATATAAAATCAAAAAAGTTGAACTGCTATTAGATATAGACGCCACCAACCCTTTTACAAAAAACAATTTGTATATGGCCTTTTTAATAGAAGATGTGTTGACGCATCAATAATTATGCGTGATAGGAGGACACTATGAATGAATTTCCACTCACTATAGCAGATGTACTGACGAAAAAGTTATTCAGTAGCGCGAAGCTTCTTGCTGGTGCAGAGGGGCAACTCAATATCATCAAATGGGTGCATATCGTCGAAACTATGGATGCTGCCAAATTATTAAAGGGCAATGAATTAATTTTGACTACGGGTATTCATTTGAAAAACAATGATGATGACTTCCATCACTTTATTCACCAATTAATAGCATCCAAATCAGCTGGGCTGTGCATTGAGCTCGGTAGCGTCATTCAAGAAATTCCTGATTGCATACAGCAACTGGCGACGGACTACCAATTCCCTCTCATCATCTTTCATCAGGAGGTAGCCTTTGTCGAAATCACACAAGAAATACACAGTATCCTCATCAATCAGCAATATGGCATGGTGAAAAACCTAGAGAACTACGCACAGCAAATTAATAAATATACACTGACCGCCAACAATTACGAGCAAATTTTAATGCACCTCTATAAACATCTTGGCTTGCAGGTCATCTTTACATTTAATGGGCAAAAGCCTGTGTTTATTCCCAATATTCAGCAGGACAAGTATGATAAGATGCAACAACAGTCAAGCCCTGATTATGTGGAAAAACATGTTATTCGCTGTGAGGTGAATATTTTCAACCAATATTATGGGGAGGTTTGTTTGTTTTCCCCACAGCGCGTCGTCAATGAATACGATGCACTGATTTTAGATCGCACGGTTATTGCACTTTCACACTATTTATTGCGGGTTTTGTATAGCGAGGAAAAAAAGGCTGTGGAGGATCGTGAAGTTCTAGAGCAATGGCTGAATGGGTTATCCAATATGGAGGAATTGACGCATTTCCTGCAAGACCATCATGCAGATATCACAACAAGTAATTGGCTGGTCATGATTCTTCAAATCCACAAAAGCAAAAGCAGTGATTTAACGTACTATAAGCTGTTTACGCGCAATGTCTTAGAGAAGTTAGAATTCTATCCGTTTATCATAGAAAAGCAACAACAGCTTATTTTTATTTTAGCGAATATACATGCGCAAGAAACATATAAGCAACGTATCGAACAAGCCATTACACAAATCCATGACAATCAGCAAAAATATAAATATGGTGACTTTAAAACTTCAGTCGCTGTAGGAAAATACGTGACTCATTTCCAAGCTCTCAATACTAGCTTTCTAACAGCCAAAGACACCTTACACATTCGATGGAAAGATCCACAGCTTTCGTATTTTTACGAGGATTTACACCTCCATCATTTAATTTTGCAATTACAAAAAAATCCATATATTATGGACATGATGACCGAATATATACAGCCCGTTATTGACTATGACCGCAAGCATAGCAGTAAATTAGTCGAAACGTTAAAAGTATATTTACACACCAATGGTCAAAAAAAAGACACTGCCGAACGCCTGTTTATCGTTAGACAAACACTGTACCATCGTTTGGAAAAAATTGAGCAGTTGCTAGGCTCAGATTTTATGCAAACAGAAAAGCGATTAGCACTAGAGTTAATACTGTTTAGCGACAACTAACCATTCTCTTCACTCACCTTATGTGAAAAGCAACAGCCTATTTATTTTACATTGTGTATAATGCTATTTTTACCGAAAAATCGGATAATAGATTTATAGCATGACACTAGCGTCGCATTATTTCTACCCACTCGCTCTAAATACTCAAAATATTCATTAATTTAATTTTTGCAAACTAAAAAGTCTTTCATAATGGATAAAGCCAGCTGGTACCCTTCCAAATCCAGATGAAAACGAACTTGTCGCACAAGTATAATTGTATATAAAAACCAAATGGATGGAATCACCTCTATTGAAGTGTTTCCCTTTTTGGCTCTGAAATGTGAAATTTAATAGAGTGAATTTTCTGCCTGTATTTATGCAACGCTAGTGATAGCATGATGATAAATGAAGGAGTGATGATGCTCGATGACGAATTTAACGAGTCAAAATTGGCAAGTAAAAGATGAACAATATGTATGGCATTCCATGAAGCCATACAACCCAAACGCGACGACAATCATTCAGAAATCGAAGGGCGCTTGGATAACGGACATTGATGGGAAACGTTATTTAGATGCCATGTCTGGTTTATGGTGTGTGAACGTGGGCTACGGGCGAGAGGAACTCGCCAAAGTCGCTTACGAGCAATTACTGGAAAATGCCTATACTCCTCTATCCGTTGGGCACATCCCTGCCATTCAACTGAGCGAAAAAATCAGCGAATTATTAGGCGATGATTATGTAGTGTTTTTCTCTAATAGTGGTTCAGAGGCGAATGAAGCCGCCTTCAAAATCGCACGTCAATACCATCAGCAAAAAGGTCATACAAATCGCACCAAATTTATTTCCCGCTATCGTGCCTACCACGGCAATACAATGGGGGCATTAGCGGCAACAGGGCAAGCACAACGCAAATATAAGTACGAACCGTTAGCACCTGGTTTCCTCCATGTTGCACCACCAGATGCCTACCGTGCAAACGAAGATCATATTACAGAGCCAACTGCCCTACCTTCTGTTCAGGCAATCGATAATGTCATGACTTGGGAATCATCCGAGACGATTGCCGGCGTAATACTTGAGCCTATTATTACCGGTGGCGGCGTGATTATGCCCCATGAGGACTATTTGCGTGGGGTAAAAGCTGTTTGTGAAAAGCATGGGGCCCTGCTCATTGTCGATGAAGTAATTTGCGGCTTCGGTCGTACAGGCAAAGCATTTGGCTTCCAAAACTATGGCATTCAGCCGGATATTGTCACAATGGCAAAAGGCTTAACAAGTGCTTATATGCCGTTATCTGCTACAGCTGTGCGTCGCGAAATTTATGAGGCTTTCAATGGGAGTGAGGAGTACGACTTTTTCCGCCACGTCAACACATTCGGTGGTTCTCCAGCAGCTTGTGCAGTTGCCCTCAAAAATATCGAAATCATGGAAAATGAAAATTTATTTGCTCGCTCAGAAGAAATGGGCGCAATTATTCATGCGGAACTACAAGAACGCTTAAAGGATCATCCAAATGTCGGCAACATCCGCGGTAAAGGCTTACTGATTGGCATTGAGCTTGTGAGTGACAAAAACAGCAAAGCGCCACTTGATGTAACTGCTGTCAACAAAGTCATCGCTTTATGTAAAGAACAAGGGTTAATCATCGGGAAAAATGGTGTCACGGTTGCAGGCTTTAACAATACGTTAACTCTCGCTCCACCACTGATTATTTCATTAACAGAAAAAGATGTGATTGTTGAAAAACTTACGCACGCTTTAAATGAACTACTGCAAAAAGCGTAAAACACAAGGGGGAAATGAATGTATGGTAACAAATACAGAGGTTAAAGAACTAGGACATTTTATTAATGGTGAAATCGTTGCAGGTACAAGTGGTCACTTCTCAGATGTTTTCAATCCGAGTTTAGGGGCAGTGATTGCACGCGTCCCTATTGCAACGAAAGAGGAAGTGCAAAGCGCAATTGCAACAGCTAAAGCAGCCTTTCCGGCATGGCGCGCCCTATCGATTGGCAAACGCGTTGAAATTGTCATGAAGTTTCGTCAATTGATGACCGCACGTATGGATGCGCTCATCGACATCATTTGTATCGAAAGCGGGAAAACAATCGAGGATGCCAAGGGTGAAATCACACGTGGTTTAGAATCCGTCGACTTAGCCATCAATGCCCCTCACCTATTAAAAGGTGAGTACTCCGTCAATGTTGGTGGGAATATTAATGCTTATTCCGCAAAAGCACCACTCGGCGTTGTTGCAGCGATTTCCCCATTCAACTTTCCAGTGATGGTGCCACTTGCCATTACAACTATGGCGGTCGCAGTCGGCAATTCCGTCATTTTAAAGCCGTCCGAGCGCGTGCCCTGCTCCGCATTATTTTTATCGGAACTGTGGAAAGAAGCGGGTTTACCAGATGGTGTTTGGACAGTCATCAATGGAGACAAGGATGCGGTCAACGAACTATTAGAAAACCCTGCAATTGAAGCCATTTCGTTTGTTGGCTCCACAGCAGTCGCTGATTATATTTACACAACCGGTTCAAAATACGGCAAGCGCGTTACGGCATTAGGTGGCGGTAAAAACAATATGATTGTCATGCCAGATGCAGATTTAGAACAGGTCGCAAACGCATTTTTAGGCGCGGCCTATGGTGCCGCTTCCCAACGCTGTATGGCTATTTCCACAATCATTCCCGTTGGCGAAGAAACAGCGAATAACCTCGTCAAAGTACTGGCTGATAAAATTGCAAAATTAAAAGTAGGGCCATACACAGATTCAGACGTTGATTTTGGGCCAGTTATTACAAAGCAATCAAAGGACGCGATCATTGGCTTTATCGACCGTAGCCTAGAAGAAGGTGCTACACTCGTATGCGATGGTCGCAATCCAGACATCGCTAAAAATTCCAATGGCTTCTATCTAGGTCCTACCTTATTAGATAACGTCAAACCTGGCATGGAGATTTATGAGCAAGAGGTATTCGGTCCTGCTCGTAATGTTGTTCGGGTAGATTCATTAGAGGAAGCAATCGACTTAATCAATGTACATGAGCTCGGTAACGGTGTCACAATTTTCACAAATAACGGAGCGGCCGCTCGCAAATTTACAACGGAGATTGACGTCGGCATGGTTGGGGTAAACGTACCAATCCCAATTCCTGTTGGTTATCATAACTTTGGCGGTTGGAAACGCTCGAGATTCGGTGAGGGGCATATGTTTGGGCCTGACCAAGCCCGCTTCTTCACCAAGACTAAAACCATTTCAGAAAAGTGGTTTGAAGAGAACAGTGAATCCGCGTCAACATTTGCTTTTCCAAGTAACAACGACTGATGGTTCACGTAAAATAAACTACTATATATGTTGAACAAATGAATACCTATATGAACTGAGTGAAGGCGCGTTACTAGGGGTAGCCAACCGAACAACGAAGAGTTCGGTTGGTATAATTTCTGCATTCTCCGCAGAAATTATACCGTTAATGCTAAGAGGCTATTCCATATAGTTTAAAGGATACCTCGTCTGGCTAAGGGCTGGAGGCATCCCCGAGCGCCGTAACGGATTTGATGGGAGTCTTTATTTCAACTTATATAGTTACTCTTGGTAAATCAACAGAAGTGTTGATTTACACAAAAATAATACCGGAATCCCGCCGAGTTTTGGTCGATGGATTTCCGGTGTTTTCTATTCAATAGAATGAAGTGTAATTCTCTCATTTTTCTTTTCATATCACATGTGCTAACTGCTGCAGGATCATTATTTTCTTGCTTCTGTCATTAAGTTTTGTGATGTTCTTTTTTCTCTTTAAACCGTTTCCAAACAATAAGTGGTATCAAAAGTAACGAAAGGTACATGCCGAGAAAGCCTAAAACAGCATAGCTTGAGTAGGCAACAATGATTCCTGACAATATACTGCCTGCTGTTCCAGCTAAAGCAACCCACACATCAACAGAACCTTGTGTTTTTGCACGTGTTGTCATATCAGTTGAATCAATGATGATTGCTGTTCCGCTGATTAAGCCAAAATTCCATCCAAGGCCTAGCACTATTAGTGCAATCGTCAACCAGACGAGGGAATCACCTGGAGAAAAGGCTGCTAGTAATCCCGCAAGTGATAACGTGACACCCGAAGCAATGACCATTACTGTACGACCGAATTTATCGACTAATAGACCTGTACCAAGCGATGGCAAATACATCGCCGCAATATGTAGACTGATCACCAATCCAACGACCGTCAGTCCAGATCCATGGTTTTGCATATGGATTGGGGTCATTGTCATGATCGCAACCATGACGAGATGAGACAAGACGAGAACCATCGCACCGACAAAAATACCGATTCGGTTTACCTTACTCTGTCGTGTTTTATTTACTGTTGTAGTATTTGAATCAACTTGTTTTTCCTGCTTTACCGCAATTGCTCTTGCAACTAGAAATGGATCAGGACGCAAATAGAAGAACAACGTTAGTCCAGCTACGAGATACGCCGCCGCTGCTAATATGAATGGCCCCGCTAAAGCTGGTATACCTAGCGTCATTGCGAAGTTCCCCATCGGTGTCACTAAATTAGGTCCCGCCACCGCACCTATCGTAGTTGAAACCATTGCGATGCTAATGGCAGTCGCACGCTGCTTGTCACTAGCCAAATCTGTTCCGGCGTAACGCGCCTGTAGATTCGTCGAAGTCCCTGCACCATAAACAAATAGCGAAATAAATAATAACAACACATTGTCCATAGTCGTTGCGAAGATGACACCTATCGCACCGATACCACCTGTGATAAACCCAAGTGACAACCCGTACCGACGACCAAAACGCTGCGAAATCCTGCCCACTAAGAACGCTGCAAGCGCAGATCCAAGTGTAAACAATGCAGCCGGCAACCCTGCAAAGCTTGCAGTTCCTAACATATCCCTAGCAATTAATGCCCCCACAGTAATCCCAGCTGCAAGTCCCGCCCCACCAAAAATCTGGGACATCACGACAACAAATAGCGACCGCTTATAAAGCTTTTGTTGTGCTTCAATTGAATCTACATAGTGTGCTAGCCCTAACGAGTCCTTTTTTCTCATATGGAAATCCCCCTTTACCAACTCAAAGAAACCGATAGGACCAAATTTAAGGGTAGTCGTCTAACATACTATCCGTGACTTTATTTTAACACCCCCGTACACTACAAGGGATTTTTATAATAAATTACCTATTTACGTGATTCAATATCCCATTTGATGGTTTATTGTGCTATTAAAAAATCCCGCTTTGGTACGCATTATGAAATGGCGTAGCGGGTGAAGTTGTTATTTGTTTCTGCGCAGACACTTTATTATTGAGTACGGTACAGGAAATTTTATTTTACCCATTCAAGAGAATTTAACAGTACTTCAAGCGCAAGTTGATGTAATAACACACTACACACTTGATTCCTAGAACAAACCGAAAGAAGAATAATATCACTGGTAAAGGGTTCTCGTCAGGGGGGAAATAAATAAAAAATGTAACACTTATTTCAACGCCCCAAAAAAGCATCGATTATAGCACCGATACTTTCTATTTTCAATTCAGGAAATAACGTATTATTTTTTATTTACTTAACACTAGTTCTTTCAATTTCGTGGCATTTTCCTTGTCCATTGTACCGTAAGTATTTTCAACCCTATCAATAATTGTTGCCGTTTCATTACCATCATTAAACCAAATAAAGTATTCAACTAATTTTTCAGTCATATGTTTATCAACACTGAAAAATAAAGTTACTTTTACATCTTCTCTTCTATCCATCTCAGCTTTTACATTTTGTTGCCATTCAATTTGGTCAAATATCACCCTCGACAAATCCACAATATCTTTATCGGTAATCATTACCGCTTCGTCATAGCTTTCATCAGGTTTCACCACTTGAACATCAACTCTAGTTAATTGTTTCACATTCACTTTACTTAGTTTTTCCTCATTATTGCTACAGCTTATCAAAAGCAAGGTAGATATTAAAATGATGGTAAGGGACTTAATCATTTTTTTCACAACTAACACCTCCTATTTCAGTATGTAAAGATTCAATTACACTACTGATGCATTAATATGTGCGTGAAATTAATAATACACATAACCCCAAAAATAGGAAGGAGTCCAAACAAAAAAATCTTTATAATGGAATGCACAGGCACTCTTTATTCAACTTCTCACCAGTCACATGGATCGTATAGTAGTGGGAATGAAGGCCCTTTATTTAACAATCGTAATCGGACAATTTACATGCTTCATTACTTTGTGACTGACGCTGCCGATTATCATTTCTTGAAAAGTATTTAAGCCGCGACTTCCGATGACAAGGTGGTCAATTCCTTCTGAATTCACATACTTTATTATTTCTTGACTTGGATTCCCTTTCAACATGGTAGTCTTCGTCTTCACTCCGACATCTTTTGCTAGTTCTAAAATAGGATGCATTTTTTGCTCTCGTTTTAATGTTAAGCTCTCTGGACTTTGCGATAACAGCCGCTCATCTTTTGCCTTATTATAGTCCGAGACATAAATAACTTCTAACTGCGCATCAGGTAAGTAACGGACGATCGTAATAGCATGTTTTGCTGAACGTAAAGCATTTTCTGACCCATCAATTGCTACAGCAATCTTCATGTGAATTCCTCCCTTATGTTAATCGTTTGTACAATTGTTCACTTGAAGAATTTAACCCTTGAATCTGTACCTTCACACCTTTTTGCTCAAGCTTCTGTTTCACTTTATATATTGCACCGACTGCAGATTCATCCCACAGCTGACTGTTTTCAAAATTAATGACGATTTCATTTTCTGTAACATTGTCGAATGACTGAATAAATTTCGTAGTTGATGCAAAAAACAAAGGTCCTTTCACCTTATATCCATCTAAATCATGCGTTACTGTCACACGAGAAATTTTTGCAACAAAAAATAGCGCACTTAATATAACACCACTAACAACACCAATCGCTAAATTATGTGTATATAAGATAATCGCAATTGTAATGAGCATAACAAGTGATTCCGATTTAGGCGCTTGTTTCAGAAACTTAAACGAACCCCAATTAAATGTTGTAATACTAACCATAATCATCACCCCGACAAGAACAGGCATCGGAATTTTGATAACTACATCACCTAAAACGATAATTAAAAACAGTAGAAATACACCCGCGGTTAATGTTGATAAGCGTCCTCGTCCACCTGATTTAATATTGATGATTGATTGACCAATTAAAGCACAACCTGCCATCCCACCGAAAAAACCAGTGATAAAGTTGGCGATCCCTTGTCCACGTGCTTCTTTATTTTTATTACTCGACGTATCAGTCATATCATCCAATACTTGGGAAGTAAGTAATGATTCCAATAAACCAACAATCGATAAAGCCAAAGCATAAGGGAATATGATTTTTAACGTTTCAAAGTTAAGTGGAATATCTGGAAGGAAAAAAACCGGCAATGAATTTGGCATCGTCCCTAGATCACCAATCGTCTGTAACTTCACACCACTTATGAGCGCAATACAAGTCATAACGACAATCGCAACAAGAGGTGCAGGAATAGCCGTGAAAAATCGTGGAATCGCGTACACTAAAATTAATGTAACAATCGCAAATAGATAGGTCATACTGTTTGACCCAAGTAAATAAGGCATTTGTGTAATGAAAATCATAATCCCTAGTGCATTCACAAATCCAAGCATGACGGAGTTTGGGATGAAGCGCATTAAATTCGCAACACCAAGTCCCCCGAGTATTAATTGAATAATTCCTGTTAATATTGTGGCTGCAAGTACATATTGTAGACCATGATTCGCCATTAAGCTGACGAGCACTAAAGCCATCGCACCTGTCGCAGCTGAAATTAATCCAGGTCGGCCACCTACAAACGAAATAATGACCGCAATTGTAAATGAAGCATATAACGCGACACGTGGATCTACACCCACAATGAACGCAAAAGCCAATGCTTCGGGAATGAGTGCCAGTCCTACAACCATACCTGCTAAAAGATCGGCACGCACATTCCCAAACCACTGTTGTTTTAAAGTATACATACGGTTCCCCTTTCATGATGTCTAAAATTATAAAAAAGCTTATGCCAATGTTAGAATGTTAATATCATATCATTTTTAGTCCCATAAGGTAATACTTTTGGGAAGTTAGGAGCGAAAAAATGAAATACGGATATATCCGTCCGATTGTCTTGGATCAACATTGCGCCCACCAATTAAATGAACTTTTCATTGATACATTATGTAAAGAGACACATGGACTTGCCAGGAAAAGAACAGAGCTTGAACACTTATTAATGGCACTTAAAAAAGATGATGAACTATTCGTCCAAAATATTGTAGTATTAGCTGATTCCCTGCAGCAGCTTTTAGATATTTTACGACTAGCAGAACGAGATCAAATCGCCATTCACTTCCTCGATGAACAATTATCCAATCAAACAATACAAAAAGCTTCACTACTTCAAAGTGCTACTTTTTTCGCGGATTTACAATCTAAATTTCTAAGCCATTCTTCTACATTTACGCTACAAGCTGCTAAACAACAGGGTAAATCGATTGGTCGTCCACGAAAACCAGATGACAATTTACAGCTGGCTTTTTCAATGTATGACAGTAAGAATTATACGTTATATGACATAAAAGAAGCGACTGGAATTAGTAAGTCTACTTTATATCGCTATTTGGATGATCGTTCTACATCGGTATCCGATGAGACAGAATAACAGATATAAAACTAGATATGTTGCAATAAAGAATCCTACCAACAACGCTTGGCGCTAGGGGGTGCCTCCCAATTGGTCTTCTTTCTGGCTTATCGCGGGAGGCATCCACAAAGCGTCAAAGCGGTATTGGCAGGAATTCTAATTAGTTCTAAGTATTAGAACTTTTTCAACGACTTCCAAAAAGAGTGGAGCTCCTCGCCTCGCAATCTAGCCAAACCACTCAGGATGAATCCGGCCGGCATCTCCTACTTCTTTGGATCCGCTGACAAAGATGTATGTTTTTGACCGGGCGTACGTGGATTATAAGCCCTCGATCTCTTCACAGACGATGGCATCTTTTTCGTTTGTAGATTGAAGAAAAACGTCCGCTTTTAAAAACTATTTCACCATTTTATTGTTAGGTTATCACCAGCATGAAATATACTTGTGCCTTTGATATCAATAGTATTACCAGTTGTTTTTGATTTAGAAATAGCACTACTGAATTCATTTCCTTTTAATAGGAAACCTAACTCTTTTATTACTTTATGCGTCTCATTAATCTTATTCAGATCCCATACCATCACACTCTTAGATCCTGCATAGTATCGGTATATCAATTTATTTTTTGTTTCACCTCCTATTTTAATACTTACTGATTCGGTACCTACATTATACTCATATCCATTCCCAAACACAGCCTTAAACTCTTCTCTCACACTATCCAGTGTCCTATTCACTATAGGAGCAGTCACAGGCGTTTTAACTACTGGAGGCGTAATAACAGGTGTAGTAACTACAAAACCCTTACCTTTTACCCTAGCATCTACCTTACTTATACCACTTTCTAATCACCTTTTCACTACGAATACAGGACGCGCTTATACCCCTTCGTATTTGTCACAATACGTGAAGAAAGAGATTACTAGCCTAGACCAATTGAACTTATCTGATCAAACGATGAAAGTCACACCTCACGTTTTTCGACATGTATTTGCGATCATATCAAAGATTAACCGAGTGGATATATACGACATTATGCGTTCTCTTGGTCACGAGAAGATCGAAACAACAATGATCTATTTAGAGAAAATCTTCGAGAAAGAACGTCATGCGATTCATGCATGGAAGCCAGACATATTTGGGGATTATATCTAATTGACATAAAAAAACTGACGTAACAGGACTAAAACCGTAGTTTTAGAGCTGCTGCGCGAGGGTACTCCTCTTAAGTCGTCGTCACAAATCAAGACATATAAAAAGGGTTACAAGGGCTTCACATCGTGAGAAGCCCTTGTAACCCTTCAATTTCTACCACAGAGGTTCATCTTTATTACTTAACTTTAAGAATGGAAGAATACACAACACTCGGAAAAGGAAACTTTGGATAAACTCAGTTAATGCTATTTATCTGCACGTCTTCTCGCAAATGTAGATGGGGAAAATGAAACTTTATATTTGTCTTCAAGTTCTCCCCTTAATTTCTCTGTTAAATACATACCCTGTTTATTATGTTCTTCTTCTAGTTCAATCCCATTTGGAAATACTCCATCTTTATCCCAATCAATCCATTTGCCATATTTCCATACCCATTCCATTAATTCTGATTTCAACGCAAGTGAAATTGGAATATCTTCTATATCCAAGTTACAACCACATTGATTACACCATATAGGGTCGGCTCCTATATCTCCTTCGACTTTTAAGTCATGTACTTCTTTTTGTTTACATAAACATTTCATATTATTTTAGACTCCTTTCTAATATATTGGCCCAGTTAGTCCCCATGCTATTTTGAGAATTGCCGATTCTCCCTTATCACGCAAATAATTGTATGTATACTTAAGTGAAGGTTATTTCGTCAATCAAAACTACGATCCTTTGTCCGATATTCTGTTTAAAGGCGCGAAAACTTAGGATACAGCTTTGCAATCACTGTACCCGAAGTCTCCTAATCCAGCAACTAATATGAACAATTAACTAGTTGCTTTACTCTTATATTAGAGCAATCGTTTTATATGTGAACTCTTCTGTTATCTGAGAGCTATTTCACATCCCCAAACCATTCCCAGTTTTTACGTACCCAACTTGCTTTTGGTGCGGGCTGTAAATAAACTGTACTAACTTCATCTGTAGTTTTCTTAAGTAAGACAGCAGTTTGATTACCTCTATACCAAAGACTTAATTGATTGCATGTAATTTCGCTGAATTGCGTTTTTCTTTATCCTAAATCCATCTATTAAATTTTTTGTGTCTACTTGGTAGTGTCCGTCTCGGGATTACTCGTTCAAAATAAGAATGCTTACTTGTTCGCTATTTTCCACCTGAACAAGGTTATTAATGCCCTATTCCGATTATAACGTTGACATATCAAACTGAATATCCAATCTACAAACTCGGGCTTTGACAAAGAACATTTTAAGTAGAAGGTTTTTCGAATACATTAATGAAATACCTTGAACGAGAAACCTAAAAAAATGACAGGGGCAAGGACTATAAGTCCTTGCCCCTGTCATTTTTATTCTTTCACCTTAATTATTTGAGGCAATCATAGTTTACCTCCGCTTGTCCCCCCGCGATTTATCAATAACGGAAAAGGGGGAGTCAACGATTTCAATGTCTGCTTTATCTCCTAAGTGAATCCAATAACATCGCTCCCCAAATAATCGCCCTCTGTAATATGTACCTGAACAGTAAGCGGCCAAAGCGTAAGACCACATCATGATCGAATCATAACAATTCCGAATTCCCATGATATACTTGAATATAGTCTTTATTTAATGAAATGATGAACATTATTTATAGAAGTTAGAAGGCATGATATTGGAAGGGGAAAAAGAATATGACTGATTCATTCGTAGAATCTATAAGCAAGAATTTAGAGCTATTTGAAGTTCAATTATTTGAAGCATCTTTAGGTAATCTGAAAATTAAAGAGGATCCTTTACGTTATAACAACTTTGCATATAGCTTTCGCGAATTGACTAGGCATATTTTAAAACGGTTAGCTCCCGATGCTGAAGTTAAAAATTGTCAATGGTATGTGGAAGAGCAAGAAGTAATTACTAGAATAAATAGAATGAAATATGCTGTACAAGGCGGTTTGACAAGTGAATTCCTGCAAGACGAATTGCTTGTTAATACGCCCCAGATCACAAAAGCATTTAAAAAGGTAATTGATAAACTAAGTAAATACACTCATATTGAAGAAAATAGTTTTAACATAGACGCTTCAATTGGGGATATAATGGTGGAAAACTCACTTAAAGCATTAGCAGACTTTCTTGACACTATAGAGTTATATAAAGAAGACATTAAAAGGGCTTATATAAAACGCGTATATCAATCAATAATAGAAGCAATTACTTCCGATACTATTAATGAAATTGATATTTTAGCAACAAACTACAGTATTGATGAAATCTATATAGAGGATGTTTATATTGATTCGATTAATTCATCTTTACTACTTGTTAATATTGCTGGCATAGTAGACGTTGAACATCAGTATGGTTCAAACCGTGATTTTAGAAATGGGGATGGGGTAAGAATGATTATGTCCCATCCATTCAATGTCGAATTGCAAATTGATGTAATTACTCCTTTAGAAATAGATATTGAAATTGATGATATTAAAGTAGATAATTCAGGCTTTTATGATGAGTGAATTTAAAGGGGCAAACTCCTTTATTGGAAGTTTTTGAGTACGCTTAAAACGTATATCCGGTGCATAGGCCCCCCCTATCCTCAAGTCCATTAGGTTCCTTCATGTATCAATGCATTCGATAATTTACATATTAATCATTAGGAAGTGAGAATCAATGATTAAACTAGATAACAGTAGAATTGAACGTTTAGCTGTTCAGGCGATTGTAAATGAAGCTAATAGACCTGGTAATCATTTACTCCCAAATATCCCTATTGGGGACAAAGGGATTTCATTTGACGGAGATATTCAAGTATTTGAAAACGAGAATGAAACAGTACAATCGCTATTAGGAAGAGTCCCTATACAAGTAAAAGGCACCCAAGTTAATAAGTTTACAAAAGGATTAATTTCATTTACTTTTTCAATGGAACACTATAAAAATTATTACCAAAATAATGGTGTTTTACTATTTGTCGTTGAAGTCCAGCAAGATGGAAGTACAAAAACCTTTTATAAGAACTTGTTGCCTCTCGAATTAAAAAAATTAATTACCGATTTCGGAGAAAATAAAAAGCAAAAAAGTCGAGTTGTTTACCTAAGAGAATTAGAGGAAACAAATATTCAAACTATCTGTGAAAACTTCCTTTCGGAGAGTCCTAAGCAATCAATTGGTCTAGTCGAATACTGTCCTATTGAAATAAATGAATTCGATTCATTTAGCTTTAAAAGTTTAACTTTTAATCCAAATAATATTTCTACAGATAATATTTTCGAACATGACTTTTATATATATGGTACAAAAAAAGACTTCGACTACCCTATTGGATTTGGAGTAATAGGAAAAATGACTAGGGAAGGAAAAGAAGATTTCGAGGTTGATGGACTATCTTTCAATTTCCACTTAAAAGTTGAAGAGCGGGAAAACTTTATAAAAGTAACGATAGAAAATTCATTGGAAGTCATTTTTGATATTAATGACTCGGAACAACAAATTAAGTTTAATCTCTTTAATTTTCACTCCATTGCATCTCAACTAAAAGTACTCCCCTTCTTAGAGCTCTTATTAGCTGGGAAAACCGTCAGTTTTAGAGGTTTTTTCATCGAAATGAATGACCTTGATACAAAAGAAATGATCGAAAACTCGAAGCATAACTTTAATCTACTAAATGAGGTCAAGCCTGTTTTTGAAGAATTGAATATTCCTAACGAAACAATTATTATTGGAAATATTAAGGACATCTATTTAAAGATCCAAATGATTGCAGATATATTTGTGAATCATGATTATTCGAGAATAAATAAAGAGAGTCTTGAAAAAGGGGGTCTACTAAACCTATATGTAGGTGATTTAAGAATACTCGTCTACTATAATCCAAATGAGAAAAAACTATTAATCAATGCATTCTCTGAAACTTATAGTAAGTTTGAAACAGTTTTGCACTTTTGGGAATCAGATGAAAGATTTGCAATTAGCCCATTTATATTTTCAACTTCGAAAGAGCTAGAAACATGTGCTAATATCAACTTAAGAGTAATTCAGGATTCCTTCATGGACCCTGTTAGGGTATTGAACAATGTGACCTTTCTATGGATAAATAAATTTTGTTTAAGTTGCATAACTTCTTATGATAATACACAAAATACACAGTTCCTTGAATTAGCAGAATATGTTTATATGCAATTGAAGGTAACTGAATTAGATGCGGATTATGAAATGCAAATTGAGATCAATGTACTCCAGGTTTATTATCGTTTGAATGGAAGTCTGAATAAAGAACAAATTGAAGTACTCATTAAAATGAAATACAGTGCAGAATTCCGCGAAAATATTGCAGCGATGTTTAGCTGTAACGTATTGTTAAATAGTAAAACCGAAGCGGAGCACTTCTTTAACCGCTTAACTATAGAAGAAAGAACAGATTACTTGGTGCTTCCAATATATCAATTATATCTAAATATGAATTAGAGTAAGTACGGTAATATTAGTAATTGATTTATAAAATGGTATTATTTAATATATTAGTTTTTTCAATTCAACCACTCCACCTCCAGTCGATACCTTGAATATATTGTAAATACCATGAACTGTAAATCTAATAAAAGTGATTAGGGCAAGGACTTATTGTCCTTGCCCTAATCACTTTTATTCTTATTTCACCTTAATTATTTGGGGTAATCGTAGTTTACCTCAACTTGTCCACCCCCGCGATTTAACCGTAACGGAAAAAGGGGGAGCCAATGATTTTAACATCTGCCTTATCTCTTTGGTGAATCCAATAACAACGCTCCCCAAATAATCTCCCTCTGAACTATGTAACTGAACAGTTAGCGGCCCAAGCGTTACCTTCGTAACAACCACATCATGATAAATCCAATTAATGATTTTTCGCCAATCATCCGAACGGGTGCCAGGAATGAGATTGATTGATTTTTATTTCCACCGAAGCGAGACATAAATCCTGCGAAGTCGTCGGGGGCATTCGTGCCGGGTGCAATAAACTCACCGTCTAATAAAACCTCTTGACCAACAAATATAAGCTCAGGGAAGCGACTGGTGGTTATTGTTCCATGACGAGTATATGAATGGTCATTTCCAACTAACAGCCGGATACCATCAAACTTCGGTTCGTATAACCATCCCTCATCAGAACGTACTTCCTCTTGAGACTCCAATAGCATAGGCTTAACTAACTTCATGCCCGCTTCTTTTGTTCCTTGATTGTTGCAATGCTTTTCTCCATTGCCTCCATTAAATTAATAACATTCGATGGTTGTTCTGCATTCTTAGGTATTTTACTCTTAAGCAATTTTACTAAGCGTTCACGATATTCGTCGTGGTATTTAGTCGGATCAAATTCTGCTGTTAGTTGTTCGATTAAAGATAATGCAATTTCTTTTTCTTTTGCAGTTAATTTGACGTTAGTGATTTGTGGAAGGTCAATTGTAGACCTAACTTCATCTGGGAAATGTAACGTCTCTAGAACTAGATGGTTATCAAGTACCCGTACAGCTGCAAGACGTTCCTTAGAACGTATCGTTATCTTTGCAATGCCAATCTTTTTCGACTTGGCTAACGATTCCCTTAACAATGCGTACGCTTTTGAACCGTTGCTATCTGCAGCCAAGTAATAAGTTTATCAAAATATACCGGATCAATTTCTTTCAACTTCACGAACTCTACAATTTCAACTGATTTTTCTTCTATATCACTCTTCAAGCCCTCTAATTCAGCATCTGTAATAACTACAAATCGGTCAGTCGCATACTCGTAGCGCTTCACAAGTGACTTGGAATCCACATCCTCGTTACAAATAGGACATACCTTTTCCTGTTTAATCGGTTTCTTACATTTATCATGAATCTGCCTTAGCTTAATCCCTTTATCCTCTGTTGCCGAGTGTAACTTTACTGGAATTGTAACTAGTCCAAACGTGATAAATCCTTTCCAAACAGTGTTCACATCAATCACCTCACTCCTACGCCTGATTCATTTGTTCAACATATATAGTTTATATTTCAAAAGCAGTAAAACTGCCTGCGTCATCAAAATCATAAACTTGAATAACCCTGTCTGAAAATTGTTCTACTATATGTATGCTGCTTCCGAGCACTAGGGAAAGAACGTTGAAATCCTTTTCTTTTTTCTTTTTGTTGAATTCTAGTAGAAATGAATCGTTTAAAGTGTCCTCACCATCCGTAACGAAAACCAAATCGGCTTGTTTAAACCGACTTTCATTGATTACATTCATCGCTTCATCAAGCGGAAGTGCAAAATTCGTACCCCCACCTAGAAAGGTTCGAGCCAAACTAACCATATCAGACCCTTTAATTTTCCCTTTTTCATATTTATGAATTTCTGTCAGAGTAGAGAATAATATTAAGCAAAAATCCCTTCGCTGCCTTCTCGCAATGGACATTAGGGTTAATATAAAACCTTTGGATTGTGTATCCAGTTTGTACATACTGCCTGACTGATCTAGACAAAGTACGATTGGCCCCTTCTCCAATACCTCACGCCCTTTCTGTTCATATTGCATGGTTTGGCCTTCCACAAAGCGACGAAGAAAATCGTTCTTCGATAGTGGATGCATGTATAAGCCAAATTCCATCGGGAGTAACCTCTCGATATCGTTGCCTAACGTAACTCCCCTTCTTCCCATAGACTCTTTATGTATGGATTTCTGCTTTTTACGGGCTATCTGTTTGAATCTACCCGCCCACTCCGCTATTTCTTTCATCGTTTTATCAGAAGCCATTTTTTCAGCTAATGCTAGTTGGTCGCGTAAAGGAACCTTTTTTAATTCCGCATCACCACTCCCTGCACTACAGCCGCCAAGCAAAGACTTTAGACCGTCTTTCACTTGTTTTGTTTCTTGCATGGCTTGAGCCAATGCTTGTGAAAAGCTATGACCGTTATTTTGAAGCAACTGTTGCAATTTCTCATCAAATTTAGTCATCATTTCATTAAAAATCTCTTCTAACACCCGACTTCCACTTCCTGGATTTTCTTGCCAATCCTGCTCTTGAAGTCGCCTTTGCATTGCGTGAATTTCCTGGATCTGTTTTTGAAAGTCTTCATCTTCCTCTTTTTGGTCAGCCAGCCATTGATTCGTCTTTTCTCCGAATTTCACCGTGCCGATAGCTGACAATAAATCATTCAATCGGGTGAAGCTTCGGTAGTGTACAAAGGATTCATCCGCCATGATTCTGTCCATGAGTGTTTTATTCACCTTAAGTACACTGTCTACGTCCCCTGCCAAAATTTCTGGTTTCATCTTATATAAGGAAGCCCAAATATCAGCCAATAATGGTTCGAACATTGGCAAAGCACCTTCACCTCTTACCTTTTGAAGACCCAGAGACATGTCGAAAATTTCTTTGAAACGTCTTTTATCGTATGCGTCCGTATTCAAGACTGAACGATTCTTCATAAAGAATACCCCCTTTCACATATTAAAAAAGGTGCTGGTGGAGCCCCTCTTGTCATTTTGGGATTCAAAATACCACGGTTCTAAAATACTATCCAGGATTTCATGTTCCATCGAGGTCACTTTATCAAGTAATGGGCCAATATCAGCCTTCCGACTTTGATTGTTACTTTGGAGATTCTTCAAATCAGCCACTAAAGCTTTCATTTTTTGAGTTGCTTCCATTCCTGCTTCTGGCGAATGATCCTGCAGTATGGCGTAGAATACTTCATTTGCTTCATTTTGTATGGAGTAGAGGATCTGAGTAACAACATCTTGTGAATGGTTGCGAATAATGGAAGACACGGTATCTTTTTGATCCACCGTTTCCCAGAGTACATTTTCCAGGATGACAATATCATCTATCTTCACAACTTGCCTTTGGTTTATCAACGCCTTCGCTTGAAGGACTGAAAGCGACTGTTGAAACCGCCTGTCAGAAGGCCGAATTCCCTCGTCACGCAAATTAGTACGAATTTCCGAAAGAATTTCATACACTTCATCCGGTATTGTAACCCTGTCCGTCAAAAACTGGAGTTGAATCAATTCATCCATCGTCAAGGAAGGCATGGCCTGATTTTGACCGGTCCCCTTCATCATAGAAACAAAATTCGTATCATCCGCAATATAGTTTAGCTCGAACCGAAGTAAAAACCTGTCGAATAGAGCTTCAAGCCCTTCTCCTTCTTCAGGATATTCGTTCGAAGCACCAATAACTGACATTAAAGGAACCTTTACTGGCGTTCCGTTATTATAGAAGAGTCTTTCGTTGATAAGCGTCAGTAAACTATTCAAGATTGCCGAGTTTGCTTTGAATATTTCGTCAAGGAAAACTAGATTAGCTTCTGGCATTTTAGTTGCTGTATTCCTCTTGTACACACCTTGTTCAAGGTCTTTTAACGACAACGGGCCAAAAACTTCTTCGGGTGTACTGAACCTTGTCAGCAACCATTGGAAGTATTCTGTTCCTTGTACGATTTTTGCTAATTCAAACGCCAATGCGGATTTCGCAGTTCCAGCAGGTCCAATCATGAGCATATGCTGTCTAGAGAGCAGAGCTACAAGAATCCCCTCAACTTCGTTCTCTCGTTCGAAAAACCTTGAATTGAGTGCCTGTCTGATTTCCTCTAATTTTTTAAAATTAGTAATTGTCATTTTATATAACTCCTAACTTTGGAATGTAATTAAAAAAGGTATTCGTCTTCAAATGCATCTTGCTTTCCTTTACAAAGAACATGTCGAATTTGCCTCTGAAAGATTCTTGTTCTACATAACAGTTTGATGGATACTCAGTCATTTTAATCATCCAATTACTATAATTTCACCATAGATGTCTTTGCACCAACTATTCTTATAGGTAACGTCATACTACTGTTGAGTAACTCATTCAGTTGGCGCTGGAAATCCGATGAATCATCCCATTTAAATAGAAGGCATCTGTCTGGAAATAAACAACGCCTACAGTTTACAACGAGGGGTCTTCAATATCTGACAGTGGTATAGACAATGATTATCATATGAAAGGCAGTGACTGGCGCCAGTCACCGCCTTTCATAATAGTTAGAAAAATGAAACTCTTATAACATACTTTCCGTATAAGAAGTAGATAAAAAATAAAAAAAGAGGAGGTAGTTGAGACTATGTACCATAATAAATCACGTTCGAATCGTATTTCTTTCTTCATAGAGAAGGTCTTTCGAGGGAAGACTGGCGTTGTCATATCTGCAGCTCTTACATTCCTATTACTTGTAGGCTGTACTCAAGACGAACCACAAGACAAAAACATAGAACTTATTCAAGGCTATCTGGAGTATGAATTGACTACTCCAAATAAAGAAGCAATACAAGCACACAATGAACTGTGGAAGTGGGCTGAGAAACAGAACCAGGCGAGCGTACCATTCAGTAAAGAGTATAGCGCATATTTAAAGGATAGCTACGGACCTTATTTTTCCGAAAGTGGTTACGATAAATTAGTGAGAACTTATGTATTAATGTTCCACTTAGCGGCGGACAAATACGATTATCAGACAACTGTTAGTAAAATCGTTATAGAGCAAAATAAAGACACCCCAACGAATTATTACTTTACTGTTTATATTGAATATGAAAAAAAAGGGGAAGATAAAGTGGATGCAGAAATAACAGGGATAGCGATTCTTCGCCCAGGTGGAATAGAGGAGATTAAGTACCTTGGTGATAAGAAAATGTTGAGAACGCTTCTATCAGACGATTAAGTAGGAAAAGTAGATAATGAAATTTCAAAAGAAATCACCCAACTAATGGATGCTTATAGTTGTAGTTGATAAGTTGTTGTAAAGTGTCTCTCATAACTCACAAAAAAATATATAAAAAGAGCGCTTTTAGGGCGCCCTTTTTTAATGCTTTTATCGATGATAGTCTTCTCTTTAACGTTCTGAGTAAAGTACGATTTCCATTGTTATTTGTTTATTCCCCCAAAAGAGACCCCGTTAGTTATGTCACTGAAATTCTTCTGTTATCTCTTCACTCGTGAAATCGTCATCCCATCCCCGATTGGAATAAGAAGCGATTCCAATTGGGGATGATTTGCTACCGTTTCATTGAATGTTTTCATTAATTCTGTATAACGTTTTGGTTTCGCCTCCGGATTCACTACACTACCGCCAGCCAGTACGTTATCCGTCACGATTAACGCACCCGCCTCCGCAAGTCGAATGCAATAGTCTAAGTAATTTTCATAGTTTTCTTTATCTGCATCGATAAAGAAAAAATCAAATCGCTGCCCCTCGTCAACTAATCCTTCAAGGCTTTTCAAAGCTGGCCCCGTCCTATAAGATACTTGATCACCAAAGCCAGCCTTCGCTAAATTGCTAGCTGCTAACGTTGCATATCTCTCCTCTAATTCAAGGGAAGTTAATTTCCCTTCACTACCAAACCCTTTGGCAAGACAAATTCCACTATAGCCGCCAAGCGCCCCGATTTCCAGCACATTTTTCGCCCCTGAAATGGCTGTCAGCATCGTAAGTAGCTTGCCAGAAGAAGGTGAAACCGATATGGCAGGCATACCGTTTCCTTCAATCGATGCAATCACTTCCTCCAACAGAGTATCTTGCTTCGTAAACACTGAATCGATATATCCGTTAATTTTTTTCATCCAACTCAATCCCTTCCTCATTAGCATCTACCATTGGCTTGCGATCCGACATTTCATCTACATTGATTTCAAATAGTTGAATAAACTCATTAATGATCATATCAATCGCTTTTAATTCACCTACTAAAATCGGCTGGATTGATAGAAACTCGGGTTGATCTAACTGTTGCATAATAGTTGAACGCTTCAGATGCATACGCTCTAAAAACGCAATTGCTCTTCCTCGACGAAAGGTTTTCGCACCACGCTGATGCACGCCCTCTTCCCCTCCGTGGCGTCTGCCGCGATGACGACCTTCTCCCTTGATATGTTCTTCTCTCATTTGTATTCTCCTCCCTTTGTATACATTTGTATACTCAGTGTTATTATCTTAATTGTATACAAACGTATACACACTGTCAATATTAAGTTGTTTGTGTTTATTATAGAAAATAGAGGCTTAGGACTGTTCTTAATCATTTCTCTTTGTTGAATGGATCAAGGCTCGTTAACTCATCGATTGTTATCTTCAGTAAATCTTTCCACATGTCAAATCCATCCCGTTTGGGTAAGCATGCTGTAAACTCTTTGATTTCAGAATTGCCTTGGAGCAGACGCTATATAGAAAGTGACAATGACTTAAATTCAAAACGATATGTTATAAAGATAGAGTAAGTAGTTATTCACTCGTTCCCAAAGTCTTTAGCACTTCGTGTACCTGTACCTTCGGAAAGCGACGGATCAAAGACCACCATACAATTAACGAAAATAGCTGTTTAGGGGTGCGACTTTATCGCACCCCTAAACAGCTATAAATCCCGATAATGATGCAGTAGTCGTTCAATCCAAAGCGATCCGCAAGCACGTGTACATGGGGTGTCTAGTATTCACCGCAAAAGTAAGCAGTAATTTAATGGTTAAATTTAGTTGATTACTATTTGTACAATTAACTCTTTTACTTTCCCTAAAATATAGACTTAATATCACATCCATACCGCGCCAATGAATAATAAAAGGGTGAATGCTACTAAGGGACTGTCCTTCTACGCTTTACGCACCAGAGGAATTTGACCGTTCTTTCATTTTTTGATGCAGCTCATTCAGCCGCGTCATCAGCTCATCATATTCAGACAAGCTGATGTTACAGAGCTGAATTTCTTCTGCGACTTGTTTCGTGATTGGCCCCTGATCGCGGTGCGCTTTTTCTTCTAAATAAATATACACTTTTCGTTCATCTTCTTGTGAGCGTTCTTTTCGTACCCAGCCGTTTTCCTGCATACGTTTAATCATCGGCGTCAGCGTTCCGGTTCCGAGGTCGAGTCGTGTACCAAGTTCTTTCATCGATACTTCATCTTTTTCCCATAACGCTAAAAGCACCAAGTATTGCGGATACGTCAAACCAAACGGCTGCAATACACTTGTATACAGCTTATTAAACTCTCCAGCCGTTTCGTATACAGCGAAACAAAGCTGGCTGTTCAATGACAGAAAATCCTTCATGATAAAATCTTGTTCAAATCTTCTTCGATTTTTCCAGGTTCAGTTTGCGGCGAATATCGCTTTACAACCTCTCCTTGTTGATTCACTAAAAACTTCGTAAAGTTCCACTTGATTTTTTTCGAAAACAACCCTTTTTTCTCTGTCGTTAAGTGTGTGAAAAGTGGATCCGCATCGTCACCGTTCACGTCAATTTTCGCAAAAATGGGGAACGTGACACCATAATTCACTTGGCAGAATTCTGTTGTTTCATTAATATCGTCAAACTCTTGATTATTAAACTGGTCGCAAGGAAATCCCAAAACCGTCAGCCCTTCATCTTTGTACTTTTCATAAAGCGACTGCAATCCGCCATACTGAGGGGTTAATCCACATTTACTAGCTGTATTTACAATAATTAGAGGCTTGCCTTCATATTCTTTCAGTGACGTGATTTCCCCATTTGTTTTTTTTACTTCAAAATCATAAACTGATACCATTTTAAGTCTCCTTTTAGTTAATCACTATTTCAACATCAACGTTACCATTGAGTGCTTTAGAGTACGGACAGTAGTGGTGCGCTTTATTCACATATTCTTCCGCGACGGAATGGTCAACGCCCTCAATTGTTACTTCGAGCTTGACGCCAAGTTTAACACCTTTATCTTCTTTATCTGGGTAAAGAGAAACAGTCGCTATTACTTCACTGCTTAAAAAGTCAACTTTCCCCTTCTCCAACTGTAACTCAAGCGCACTGTTAAAGCATGCGCTGTAACCTGCAGCAAATAGCTGCTCCGGATTCGTTGCAGTTGTGACATCGCCCCCTAGTGCTGCTGGTTTTGCAACATCCAAATTGAAAATATTGTCCGGTGAATAGACATACCCATCACGTCCGCCTGTGTTAATGATCGTCGTTTCATAAAGTGCTTTCATGTCAAAAACTCCTTTTTCTTTTATTTAAATCGTTCACAACTAAATCGTACACGATTCATATTAAAAATGCAAATATAATCTAATTTCTCTTTTTGTTATTTCTACGTTGTGACACCCCATAGATAATCACCAAAAGAACAGAGCCTGTTTATGATGGAATTCGTCAGTGGATCGCTAATTCGGGGTTTTGAATGCTGAAGCATAAAAAAAATTAAAAATCCCTTTGGATACTAGTACCCAAAGGGATAAACCGCTGTAACTTTTAATAAACAGTACGACTTTATTTCAGATGTGTATGGTTTCTGACACTCATATAACTGGAGCCAGTTTATATTAGCATTATTTACTTCTCACGAATAATACTTTATACCACTGATTTACTAGAAACGGCATACAGGACAAGCAATAAATATAACCTAATTGTATCCCACTTAATGTTGCGACTTCAAACACACCCGTAAGCGATGGAACAAATAACACTAAATGTAAACATATAAAACCTATTAAAAATGCTAGCCAAGTATAGAGATTCGAAAACACACCTATTGTGAAGATCGATTCTTTAGATCTAGAATTGAAGCCATGTACTAATCTTGACAAACATAATGTTGCAAATGCCATTGTGCTTGCTGTTTGCGTATCCCCCGTTGACAACCCTATTCGAAAAGCAATGATCGTAGCTATAGCAATTAATAAGCCTTCGAGTATCACTTGAGTCGTAAATGTTTTATTTAATAATGGAGTGTTAATATCTCTTGGCTTGTCCTTCATTGTGTTTTTATTATGCGGCTCTAAACCTATTGCAATTGCCGGCAAACTATCGGTAAGTAAGTTAATAAATAATAGATGCACGGGTGCAAAAGGGACGGGTAAACCTAATACTGTTGCATATAAAACAACAAAAATAGCACCTGCATTCCCTGATAATAAAAATAGAATGGCGTTTTTAATATTCGTATAGAGGCTTCTTCCATTCGAAATAGCTTTGACAATCGTTGAAAAATTATCATCCGTTAAGATCATAGAGGATGCATCTTTCGCTACCTCAGTACCGGTTATCCCCATCGCCACACCGATATCGGCTTGTTTTAAGGCAGGACCATCATTGACACCATCTCCCGTCATCGCAACTACATTTCCTTTTTCCTGCCAAGCTTTAACGATGCGAATTTTATGCTCTGGTGTTACACGGGCATAGACAGAGAAATCTTGAACCTTTTCTTGTAGTTGTTGATCAGTTAATCCTTCAATTTCATGTCCTTCGATCGCTTCTGATGGATCGTTTAAAATACCAATTTGTTTGGCTATAGCAGTTGCTGTTATTTTATGGTCACCTGTAATCATAACTGGTTTAATACCTGCTTTTATACAGCTTTCAACCGCTGATTTTGACTCTTTTCTCGGAGGATCCATCATCGCTATTAATCCGACAAAAATTAAATCTTTTTCGACTTCGACATCGATTAGTTGATTTTTCGATATCTCTTTGTAAGCAATTGCAAGTACTCTTAAACCATTCATAGAAAAGTCACGATTCACTTCTTCAATTTTATTACGATGTTCATCCGTAATATAAAGTACACCTTCTGAGGTTTCAATTTTCGCAATTTTGGATAGAAGAACATCTATTGCTCCCTTTGTAATCAAAGTATAGCGCTGATTGAACTGATGTACTGTACTCATTAGCTTTCTGTCTGAATCAAAAGGTATTTCGGCCAGCCTTGGATAGTGATTTCTTACGATTAATTCGTCAAGATTGTACTGCTTCCCCAATTTCACAAGTGCAATTTCAGTTGGATCACCAATTTCTTTACCATCTCTTTCCAAGGCGTCATTACACAATAGTGCCTTTAAGATAAGATTTTTCTCAATCGCATTTTCTGTATGTAGTTCATCATGCGAAATGACTTTTTGATCAATATATACTTGTTGAACACTCATTTTGTTTTCCGTTAATGTTCCCGTTTTATCTGAACAAATAACGGAAATACTTCCCAGACTTTCAACAGCATAGAGTTTACGTATAATGGCATTTTCCTTCGCCATTTTTTGTGTCCCAAATGCCAGCACAATGGTAATAATCGAACTTAACGCTTCCGGAATTGCTGCAACCGCCAGCGAAACAGCAAACATAAACGAGTCTACTAACTCGCGTCCTCGAAAAAGATCAATAATGAAAATGGCTAAACAGATCATCGTAATTCCTAAAGCTAATTTTTCCCCAAAACGATCTAAATTTACTTGTAAAGGTGTTTTCTTCTCTTTCGCAGTATCCAGTAAATTTGCGATTTTCCCAATTTCCGTTTCCATTCCAATGGATGTAACAATGACGGTACCACGTCCATTGGTGACAAAGCTTCCAGTGAACACCATATTCTTTTTATCGCCAATCGTTACACGATCTTCTTTGATGGGCGCAGTACTTTTCGCAACAGCCAATGATTCACCTGTTAGCGAACTTTCATTAATATGCAAATTATGGCTTTCTGCTAATCTGCCATCAGCACTTATATAGTCACCAGCCTCTAAATAGAGAAGATCTCCAACTACTATATCTTCTGAAGAAATCTCTACTATCTGTTTATCTCGCATCACTTTTGCAACTGGAGAGGTCAAAGCTTTCAGATTATCCAAAGACTGTTCTGCCTTCACATGCTGCACAGTGCCCAGGATTGCGTTTAAAATAACGACAATCATAATCACAATCGTGCTTTCTACTTCACCTAATAGAAATGAAATGAAAGCGGCAATCAATAATATAATGACTAATAAATCTTTAAACTGTCCAAAGAAAACGGAGAATGTACTTGTCCTTTTTCCTTCCAGCAATTCATTATAACCGTATACTTCTTGCCTATTTTGGACGTCATAATCGCTCAATCCTTGATTTGTCACGTCCAACATCTCCATGACTTCAACTGATGATTGTTGATGAAATTCTGACATTCGATTCCCCTTCCAGCGTAAATTTAGTAGACAATACAATAGCACTAAAGCCTAGAAGTGAAATCTCTATGAATTATATTCAGTAGAAAAAATACTTCTATTTAATAATCTTTCTGTTAGCAAATCTCGATTCCCGACGAGCAGACCTCTTATGGATTGTCCTATCTTACGTAGGGAGTGAATCCACTTGAATATATTCCAGAAAACAGCATTCGATAATAAGCTTTTCAATTTTGTTTCCAATCTACTCCACCTCCATAATACTCTACCAATACTATTCCTAGTTCTGTTCCAGTATGCTAATAATCGATATACAAATTAAGTTATTTATTGTATCGGTGAAAACATAAAATAGATTCACTATTACTCTTTAGTTGATTTTAATTATATTAGTTTGGTCCACAAAAAAATAACACCTGAAGTCCACCGACGTTTGGTCAATGGATTTCAGGTGTTTTCTATTCTAAATACGGTACTTATTCACTAAACCAATCATGTGTGAAAAATACAGTTTTGTTTGAAATATAGAATCAACTTTCTATAGGGATTGTAAATGCCCGAAGATGCAATTTCGGGCACTCTTGCACGTTATACAATGCGTTCCTTGCTTACTAGTAGCAAAGAGTATACACGTACCGCCTAAATAGGTAATCATGTTATTCACTAATCATCAGGTGTGGAAGTGCTGCTAATTTGTGCTTGGTATAGAAACAGCCAACCGATTAGAAATTAATTGAGTGTCTTTCCATTTCAAAAGGTTTTCAACATATCCTAATGTATCTGCATTTGTTGGTCCAATAATGCGCTGTAGGGCCAATAAATCATAATTGTAACTTTCGTTAGTTGTAATGATTGGATGTAAAGCTCCTAAGGCAAGAACTTCACCTTTTAACGGATTTTTTAGTAGTCCATTATCATCGTAATACTGTGCTAAATAATCATGGCCTTTGTTGCTGATATCTATGGTGAACAATAGGTTTTGCCGAGAACTTTCAACACGCACTTTATAGAAATCCTCATAATTTACTTGGAATGTGTATTTTTCATTGTAGCTATCGACATTAAAGAGTTCATGTAAACTGTTATTTCTAAAGGAATAGATATAAAAGATGCCATATCCCCCACTCCCACCCGTATCAATGCTTACCATTATGTCAGGTACAAGATCGTTGTCAAAATCGCCAAGGAACAACCGTGCATTATATCCCGCGTTGTTTTTGAGATGTACGGTTGTACTTTTATAAGACTTGCCATCTTGAATAATAAGTGTAATATTGTCAGCGAAGATACCCGGTGGTCCAGCGACTTGACCATATAAATAAACCGTGTCTAGAATACCGTCTCCGTTTACATCTCCTGTCTTCAAGTCCAACAATGTACGATTCCCGTAAAACGCAATCCCTCCTGTTCAAATTCAATTGTTGTCCTTGCACTATATGCTGAAATTAGCTAGAGGATTTCCTTCCAGCAAAACGGAGCCCGACATTATGCTTCTATATCATTTAAGACTTCCAACGATTCCAACACATGATCTAGAAATTCTGAAATGTCACCCATATGTTCCTCGTTAATTTTAGATTTGAATTTCACTTCAATAAGGTTCTGGTAACTTGACGCTTCTTGTTCATACACGAAGCTTACTGTTTGCGTTAACTGAATGTCAGTTTCCCAAATGATATTTAATGCTTGCTCAATTCGCTTGCATTGTACGGCTACATTTTGAACAGGTTTGTTAAAACGTACTACTAATAAACAACCTAGATTTTTACTAGGCAGCTCTAAAATCTCCCCTGCCAAATCTTTTACGGATGCCCGTAATACAATCTCTGCTGTCACATGGGGGTGATCTGCTAGCGTAAATTGAATAGCAAAATCTCGAGCCATAATGGCAAAATCCATTCGGTCGACCCGGTTAGTAATCATGATTTTTCGATCTACATTATCTAAATCATACACCTGATTTTCAAATGCTACTTTTAGATTTTCAAAAATTGTGGGATCATACAAATTGCTTCCTCCAAGTAACAACCGGTTTTAGTTGTGCTTTATTTTCCGCAACATTTTTTATATTTTTTCCCACTGCCACATGGGCAAGGTTCATTCCGGCCCGTTCTCCCACCCTCAATTACGCTAAATGGGGTGCTAGGTAGCGGCATTAAATGGTGTTTCCCCATTTGTGCAAGTTCATGAGGTGTATGACCTCTATTTTCCCAAATGCGCGTGGTGTTCGCAATCATGGTGATAACTTGCATATATTCATTCATTTGCTTCATATCTTTACATTTAAAACGCCCTAAAAAATTCTGCACTATTCCTTGGAAATTAACGTGCACACCTTGTAATTGACCGACCAATTCATCAATTTCATCTTTAATCATGAGCGTACTACCACCAAAAAAGTCTTTCGCAAGCATATTTCCAAGCTTTTCTTGATGGCTTGTCTTTTCATAATATAAATCATCTGCGTAGCGCAATAGCTCTTCTTTTACAGGTACATAAAATGGCTTTCCTATGGTTCCTTCTAAAAACGCAGAATAATTCTCGACATATTCAATGGCTTCATGGATCAATGCTCTCTTATGTGTAACCACACTTTCTTTCGCTAGCTGTTTTGCGGCATGAGTATCTGCTAACAGTGCCTGTAGCTCACTACTCGATACAGCTGGCTCATTTTGAGAATTATAAATCTCCAAAAACTTTGGATACTCAATCAATCCATATAAATTAGTACATGCTATAGCATACTGGACTATAAGGTTTTTGTTGGGCAGTAAGTCAGGATCTACCGACTTTGCACCGCGATATTTATCAGATAGCACATGATAATTTTCATGATCGATATATTGCCATTCTGTCTTTTTGTATTTCACATATTTTAAACGATCATTCAGCCAAGCAATGTCCAAAGGTAAGTAGAACTGCTCCTCCGCCCATGCATATGTGGATAAATAATCTGGATGTGTCGAATCTTGATACACTTCTAGAAAAGCTTCATATCCTGGGGGACCGCCAACATCCTCCGGTGGCGCCGTTCCTTCTCCATTAAGTAATGTGGGATAGCCAAAATAATAATCCTCTACTATTTCTTCAAGCTCCACAAGAATCCGCCAGTCGTCACCAAAATCATAGTTATAAATGAAATGACTGTGTTTTTCAAGATACGAATCGATTTTTATACTCGCTGGCTGCTTGACCGTTTTACCATAATAGGTCTTCCCTTTATATTCGTCTAAAATCGATTCATTATTTGTGATAAAATAATCATCTATCTCCACTCCAAAGGTATGGTACGCCTCAAGTGTGCTTTGAAAATTTGTGACGTTCTGGATTGTTTCATGTAAACGGTTAAATGTCGCACCTGCGGGTAAAATAATGCGCCTCCAGATATGCGGCTTTATGTCTTCAAAGGAAAGTTTTAAAATATATGCTTTCATATGTCATCCTCGTCATTTATTTTCATCTAATGTTATGGCTACTACCTATTTTAACGTAATTAATCCACAACATCGAAGAAAAGACCTTTCGCATGTTCAGTAAACTTGCGAAAGGTCTTACCTATTTGGGATAGTTTCTCACAGAAATACTTCAAATTCATTTCAAATAAAATAATCCGCCATTGATGATGTCAATTTTAATTCTCGCTTCGTATTGTTGGTCCATCGCTTCTTTCTCAATCTCATAACAATCCGGCTTATTTTCTACCCCTTCATAGAAGTATTCTAATACCCTGCGATCCTTTCGCCATCTCAACTTCGCTTCTTCAGCCCATGTGTGATCAGCTTTCTGTATGAAGTTATCAATTATCCCATCCAATCGTTCAAGGGCACGAATGGGTTTAATAATATAAGGTAAATTAAAGGTGTTTTCCGATATAGTGGTATCTAAATCCACTGCACTTAACAATTCCTGAAACCCTTCATTCACCTGGCCCGTCATTAAGTTTATACCTAACGAATAAAGAATTTCCTTCGTTTGATCGCTGTAATATGATATTTTATAATTAACAGCTAACCAAGGTGTTAATATGGTTTGCGTTCCAAGTTTATCTGCTACCCGTTCATACATCTGTACAAAAGAACCCATCTCTTTTGTTGCTTCAAACAGTTGACTGAGCCGTGGGGAACCGAAGTGTATAACTTCCCCTTTAACGTCTTCAACAAGCCTATTTTTATCAGTGATAAAAGTTAGTTGTGCTGGACTGGGCTCACCATCTGTACTCTCTAAGTATTTCCAATAAAATGGTCTGTTCATAATTTTTTTATCCATATCAACCGTTAATTGAACGTTGATATAATGATCATTGTCATTTAATATTTGGCAATTGTTTTCATTAAAAAACTGCAGTAAATAACTGTGAATTTGTTGTGGGTACATGTAATTCCTCCTTCAATTCCCCAAGACTTTCACCTCAAATGGACTCTTTAAAAGCAGATAAAATATCATCCAACTCACCCACTACTTGTTCAAAGACCCCAATTTTAACATGAAGCAAATCCAATATTTGGTCTTCGATTGTATTCTGAATGGCTAAATTATAAATATGAACGTCATGCTCTTGCCCTAACCGATGGACACGTCCAATGCGTTGCTCTAACTTCATGGGGTTCCAAGGTAAATCATAGTTAATGACGTGATGACAAAATTGTAGATTAATCCCTTCACTGCCGGATTCCGTCGCAATTAGCACCTGCGCTTGTTCTTTAAACAGCTGCTTCATCCACTCCCGTTTATTCTTATTGAATTGTCCGTTAAAAGGGACGCTTGTGATTCCTTTTGACTGTAAATACCATTGCAAATAGGTTTGACTTGCTCGATATTCGGTAAAGAGTATAACCTTATCATTTGCCTGAGTAATAATTTCATAAGCTTTTTCTGCTTTTGAATTTATGTCTAGTCCCATCAACTTTTGAATAATTCCTTCCATATAAGAAATGTCTTCTGGTTTAATGCATTTTTGAAGCATGTTAGTTAACGTTAAGCATGTAGCTTCCTTACTGCTGCACATTTCCCTTTGCAGCGTTATCATAGAGAAGGCATCCGAAAAAACGGGACAAACATTTTTAAGTTCTGAAATCAGATCGTATACTTCTTGTTCTTCTTTAGTAAAATCAATCGGTATTATTTGAACACGACGATTTGTCCATTCAATTCCAGTATCCTGCCTTCTATTTCTTACCATCACTTGATTAACCAATTCTTTTAAATAATCGTCGTGTTCCACATTGTGCTTACTCGCGGAAAAAGACGATTGAAAGGTTTCGTAATTTCCTAAGTGCCCTGGTTTTAGTAAAGAAATGAGATAGAAGAGTTCAAATACATCATTTTGAATTGGCGTGGCAGTCAACAACAAACAAAACTTTTTCTTTAAGTTTTGTACAAACTCATAATTTTTAGTTTTGTGGTTCTTTAATTTATGAGCTTCATCAATGATGATTAAATCATACTCTTGATCATAGATGTTTTCTTTATGCGGGCTTCTTTTTGCCATATCTATACTCATAACGACAATCGTACAATGGTTTAAATCGTAATTTTTTTTATATTGCATCGCTGGAATATGAAATTTTTGGTTCAGTTCTTCAATCCATTGATTGACAAGTGATGCTGGAACTAAAATTAACGCCTTCTTCACAAGGCCTCTGATTAAATACTCTTTCAAGATCAAACCAGCTTCGATGGTTTTACCAAGTCCCACTTCATCTGCAAGAATCGCTTTTCCATTCATCCTTTCAATGACCGTTTCCGCCACTTTCAATTGATGGGCTAGGGGTGTAAGATTGGGTAAATATTTAGGTGATTGAAGGCCATTAAAATCTGTAATCAAGTTCGTTTTTACCGCCTCATAACTCATCCTATATAATGTCCAATTATCCCATGCCTCCCGATTCTCCAGTCGCTCTGTAAAGCCTTCTTTCCACTCAGACGACCTTTCAATTATCATAACCATCACCTCATTTTCACTTTTTCTTTCTCATTAGGTTGTCCCAAAAGGAAGTTCCTATGTTTATTGAATTGAAGTTCGAATTTCAGACGTAATTTTTATTGAAAATTCAAAAAGACATGAAACGCTTAACCCTAAAGGTCAAACATTCCATGTCCTATTGTTTTATTCATAAAGGTTTCCGAAGTATACACCTGGTTCGTGAATCCTTTTTATCAGTACTTGTTTACACCTAAATGAGTTAAATTTTTAACTCTATTTTAGCATCTTCTTTTAGCTCTTCAACATGTTTAGCAAGTAACTTCTGTTGTTGTTCTTGATTAATCATTTCTTGGATTTGTTCACTTACTTCTTTAAGCGGTGGCATCTCTTGTCCCGCTTCTTTTGATGAAGACGCAGCTTGATCGTAGTATTCTTTAATTTCTTTATCCGATACTTTTTTCGCTGGAGCTATCTTATCTTGGTACTTTTTATAGATGATGGAATCTGCGATTTGTTCTTTCAATGTTTTTACATCCATGCTTTGAGCTTTGAGCGCTTTCTTCATTTCTTTTTCGCCGCCAAATTGCTTTTCAAATACTGAATACTCTTTATCAATTTCAGATGCAGATGCTTTTATTTCAGCTTCCTTTGCTTTTTGAAGAATCAATGCCTGGTTAACAAGCATATCAAGTGCTTGCATTTTTACTTGTTCCGCTGATTCTTTGCTCGATGGGTCTTGTCCCATTTGTTGCATTTGACCTTGAATTGATGTCACCGCTGCATTATAGTTGTCACCTTTAAGTTCTTCCTTATTTACAACAGCCACAATCTTCTTGTCGTCCACTTGCTGTTCAGCTAGCTTCTCTTGCATCTCTTTTGCAGATGCTTCTTGCTCTTTTGTAGCTTCTGGTTCCTTAGTATCTTCTTGTTTAGTATCTTCTTGTTTAGTATCTTCTTGTTTGGTTTCTTCTTGAGGCTTTTTATCAGTTGCCGCTTTATCTTCGCCACCGCAAGCAGCTAAACTTAATGCTAGTGCACCTGCTATAAATGGAACTAGTACTTTTTTGATCTTCATATCATGTAAACCCCTCTCAAATCTGCCGCTCTTTATTTCTAAAGCTTAGTTTGTATCTTAACGAACATTCATCAAAAGATAAACCCATATCCCTCCACGACACCGAATTGTCACCTGCATGTCATTTAGCAATCACTACAAACGCCTATTAGACGCAGATCTATCGAAATACTGTCATTGAATTATTACAAGGTCAAGTTACGTATAGTTTGCACATTTTCAATCTAATTTGCCCTATTCATTGGATTTTCACTACAGAAGTATAGTACATCTACTCTAGAAATTAGTAATTTAACTATATATGTTGAATTAATGAGTCCCATTGAATCTGCCGTGGCGCTCAATAATAGGAGAGTTGTAATTCGGGGTGTGGATTGTAGAACGCTTGGCGCTTTGGGGATGGCTTCGGCGACCCCTGTTAAGGCGCCTGCGCTAGGGTGTTCATTATCGAGAGAAATGTGATTTTGAGATGTATATGGAGAGACTTTAATGTGATTACTATTTCATACTAATTATATTCAAGAAATCCGCAATCTGGGTTGCAGACTTCATCACAGCTAATGAAATGCGCTTCTCACATAGACAATCCAGCGAAGACGCGACTTCGTGGTAGCCGGAGCGATAAGACTGAAAGCGGCCTCCTTTCTGGCTTATCGCGGGAGGCATCCACAAAACGTTGAAGCGGTATTAGCGGGAACTCCAATTCGTTCCAATTATCAGGACTTTTCGTCGGCATTCCAAAAGCCCTTGTAAAGCGCAAACGCCGTATTCATTTGTTCAACATATATAGCACAAAATAAAGACCATGAACATGAAGAAAAATTCACACTGACAGTTACTGACACCATTCATCCTCTCCGGGTTGTGGTTGAAGCTGCCCCCATACTTCATATGGTGAATATTGTGTATTTCAAAGTACTCATTTATAATTAACTTATGCAAATTTTTACTTACCCATAAAAACTACAATCTGATTTTTTTCAAATTGTTAAGAGGAGGAAATATGAAACTAGGAGCATTCTCTTCAAGTCTAAGTGTAAAAGACATTCATAAATCAAAAGCATTTTACGAAAACCTGGGATTTCAAGTGTTTGGAGGGGATATAACCCACAACTGGCTTATTATGAAGAATGAAAGTTGCATAATAGGACTATTCCAAGGAATGTTTGAAAAAAACATTCTGACTTTTAATCCAGGCTGGAATGAAAATGCCGAAAATCTCGATTCGTTTACGGATATACGAGACCTTCAAAAACATCTTAAAGCAAAAGGAATTAAAATGTTGACTGAAGCAGATGAGTCAAGCGTAGGTCCTGCGAGTTTTACAATTGAAGATCCAGATGGGAATTCAATTCTTGTAGATCAACACGTTTAATGAAGAGCTAATAACGTTTCAAGGAACTTTAGACTGATTTTATGACCACCCATTTCACTTCTTATATAGACACTTAAAACGAAAAAGAATACATCGAATAATTATTTCTTAAGCTCAAAAAAACACTGGAAACCCATCTATGTTCTGCCGATGGATTTCCAGTGTTTTTTTCGGAACATCAGTAAAGTGAAATGATGATGTGTTCCTTTGTAAAGTAAATTCATTATGGGTTGAACTTTCAGGATGCTCCTCTTGCACACAACATACCCAAAATTTATTTTCCGACGGGATCTATTGGTTCTTTCCCCGTTAAAACAGCTACTAAATTCTCTGCCGCTCGCATCGCCATTGCCGCTTCCGTTCTCGCTGTAGCAGATCCGATGTGAGGGACTGTCACGACATTCGACATTTGAAGTAATGGATTAGTTGGATCCACAGGCTCTTTTTCGAATACATCCAGTCCTGCTCCATGAATTTCTCCGTTTTGCAAAGCATGAATAAGCGCTTGTTCATCGACAGTCTGACCGCGAGATATATTTATGAAAACAGCAGATTTCTTCATCAATTTGAATTCCTCTTTACCAATGATTTGGAACGTTTCAGGCGTAAGAGGCGTCATCAACACAATGTAGTCGGAACGTGTTAACAGTGAGGTCAAATCGCAATACTCCGCACCATACTTCTCTTCAGCTGCCTGTTTTCTATTCCGATTAAAATAAAGAACATCCATATTAAATCCGAATTTTGCTCTTCTCGCAATCGCTTCTCCAATTCGCCCCATCCCAATGATGCCTAACGTGGTACTATGTACATCTTTCCCATAGATTTCGCGATAATTTGTCGTCGGTTTCCAGCTTCCCTCTTTGACGAATCGATCCAACTCAGTGATACGTCTAGCTGTGGATAAAATGAGGGCAAATGCTAAATCTGCAACTGTTTCATCCAATACATATGGCGTATTGGTTCCAATTACATTTCGTTTAGTCATAGCGTCTACATCAAAATTATTGTAACCAACAGATACGTTACTAATGACTTTTAGGTGAGGGGCGTGATTCAGTAACTCCTCATCAATTCTTCCAACCATACTGCTACCCCCAGTATATAACCCTTCAACATCAGCAATTTCCTCTAACAGAATATCCCTCGGAGTTCGCCCATCGCCATGCCATTCACGAATATCACAATACTGAGCCATATAGTCTTTCACTTGGTCAGGTATAGAATATGTTGAATAAATTTTTGGTTTCACTTTTCATTCCCCCTACTATTCACTAGCTTCTAACTCCATTGTGCCATAGTTTACAATCTTCGGCACGTGAAATTCCATAGTGTCAGTTGCCTTTGCAAGAAACTATCGTAACTATCTAAACTTTCATGATTTATTACTGTAGGTACCTGCAATAGTTCGAATTATGATCGCAACTTAAGTAATTCTGCATCATCTCCGGAAAGTTTTGCCATAATAACTGCATTTTTCACTTGAATAGTGTAGGCACGCGACAGGCTACTAGCCACAATAAGACTCCTTATAAATATGTCATGTATAGGTAGTCGAAAGCGGGCCGAAAATAGTGCAGTGAAAATGAAGGTCATCAAGCCCCACTCACCAGTTTTTTATGCAAATAAATGGTTAACCAACAGACGTGATGTTGTAATAAAGAATCCTCCCAACAAAGCTTGGCCCCAGTAGACGTCTTCGCTGGACATTATATAGAATCAAGGTATCGTTGAAAGTGATGAAACCTTCTTTCGTGAGTCTATGAAAGGAAATGAAATCCCCCATAGAAAGGCGAAGAAGCGTGGAGAGAAAGATGAAAAACGGGGAATTTCCAACCTGAAAATTGCCGTTGTAGTCGCACAAGACCGAAAAGGAAGTGTGGTTGCTCGTATTGCGGGAAGAGGTCGCCCAAAAGCCGAAGAAATTGACACGGTGATAGGTGAATACATTCACCCATCTGCTTTGCTATCTACAGACACAGCTACGAACTATAAGAAGTTCGCAAAAATAAAAGGACTCAAGCACGAAACGGTAAATGAACGACAAAAACAACGTGTTAAGAAGGGTATCTATCACATCCAACACGTAAACAACTTCCACAATCGTTTAAAGTCTTGGATGGTACGTTTTCAAGGAGTTGCCACCAAGTACCTTGACAACTACCTTTACTGGTTCCGCTGGCTTGACCTCGGCAAGAATTTATCATTTGAGAATCGGGTAGAGCAAATGCTTATTTCAGCGTGTCAAAAATCCAATCATACAACGGTAGCAATGTTGAAAACAACGTAAAAAAAGACCAATTTAATTGGTCCCATGGAACTTAACGGGTAACGCTGAACGAACCATGATTTTGTAACCATTTATCAATTGCTTGTTTGGAAAAGTATAACGTGCCATTAATCTGTATATACGGAAGTTCACTTGATGTACTGTTTTCTCCAGATGGAATTGGTCCCAACATGCTAACATCTTCCTCGCTCAAACCTAAATAAATAGCTAACTCACTCTTATTAAAAAATTGTGGTTTTATTACTTCTTTTTCTTTTTCAGTTTTTAGTGAAACTTCTTTAACACTGGTTGAATTTTCTCTTAATTCGTTAGTGATTAACCAACTTCCTATCATAAAGGATAACGCCAAACAAAAAATAGATAGTGCTATTAAGTTGTTTTTCATACTTTACACCCCTTTCGTTTACTTTCTCTTATTCTATACTTTCCCCTCTAAATTTACGCTCTATTAGCAACAATCTTTACGAAAAGAGCCTTAATTAAAAAGAACTGTCTTCCTAAGTCTGTAAAAAGACCGTAAAGACAGTTCCCTTTCTTCTTACGAATTAAAATAGCATTCAGAAGATTTTTTATATCACATCTAGTTTAGTGGTTGGCCTCTCCTGCTTCTCTTTTCTCCGTTACTCAGACAAGAGTTTAATTGCTTCGTCTAATGATTTCTCGATTGCAATCGGAGCATATGTAAACCACGGATCATCACCAATATAATAGACATCATTATTTTTTACAGCGTCAATACTTTTCCACAAAGAACTTTCTTCGATTTGAGAAAGCATACTATCCTTCTGCTGTGTTTCTTCCCCATACGTTAACATGATAATTTTGTCCCCTGCATAATCCGGCAACTTCTCCATTGATATATCTTCGTAAACAAACTCTTCAAAATCAGGGTCTTTTGCCAGCTTTTCTTGAATGAACGAAGGCGGAGTTAATTGTAATGATCGATAAAGGACATGACCAATGTTTCGTGCGCCATAAAGTCTAAGTGTATCTTTCTCATATGTCATAAAAATCGATACGATTTGATCTTTACCTATTTTACCAGCAATTTTTTCTCTTCCTTCAGCAGCTTTATCATCTAATCTGGCAATCCACTCATCGGCTTCTTTCTCTTTACCCAAGACATTAGCTACCTCTTTAAATTGAGTGAAAACATCTCCATACATCCATGGAATGACAATCGTAGGCGCAATTTTACTTAGTTGCTCCACTTCTTCAGGATCTGCTGAAATAATTAAGTCCGGTGCCATTTCCAGCACTTTCTCGATGCTGAATGGACTTCCAAGGTCTTCTACCCCAGCTTGTAATTCGCCTAAATAGTTATTGTCCAATACATGTGTTGGTGCGCCAATCGGCTTCACACCAAGCGCAAGCATCGCATCTAAATATTGAGTCGTCACAACACGCTGTGGATTGACGGGGATCTCTACTTCTCTTCCGGTTACATCCTTATAGATTCTTGTAGATGTATTCATTTCTTTGCTTTCACTTGATTTTGCTTCTTTTTCAGATTGTTTTGTTTCAGAATCTGTTTTATTAGTTTCTTGTTCGCTACATCCCACCAGCGCTAAGGATAGAAGCGTTATTATAAATAATGTGTGAAATAATAGTTTTGGTTTCATCTTTTGTTACTCCTTTTTCCTCTGCAATTCAACGCTTCTCGATACTATTTTAGAAAGATACGCTGGTATGCCACTATTAAAATAAGTTAGTTTTTCACTGCATACAAATGTTTGACCAATTCACGATTTTTCTCTTTAAAGATGTCATTATGTGAAGAGACCATTCCGTGCCCATAAGCATCTGGCGCGATATATTGTTTCGCTTTATTCACAGCATTAGCCGCGTCCTGAAACGCCCCTGCTATTAAATGAAGCTTCCCTTCATGATTCAAAATATCTCCTGCTGCAAAGAGCCCTGGTACAGATGTTTCACTCATGGGACTGCCTGCAACACTGTATTCATTCGCCATTTCTATATCTAACCCACTATTCGAAGTCAATTCTTTATCACGATCATAGCCATGATTAATAATCACTTCATCAACAGACAGCTGAATCAGATCTCCATCTTCTCCGTTAACTAACTCCACCTTCTCAATCGTTTCGTGGTCACTTGCTGCAATGAGTTTTTGGATTGATGTATTCAATAAGCACTCGACAGAACTATTGAATAGCTTCGATACTTCTGCCTCATGCCCTTTCAACATATCTTTCCGGTAAGTTAAATAGACTTTTTCCGCAATCGGTTCCAACTCATTCGCCCAGTCAACAGCGGCATTACCGCCTCCGGAAATCAATACGGTTTTCCCTTTAAAACGTGCAAGAGATTTCACTGTATAATGCAAATTTGCAACTTCAAAACGTTCTGCGCCTTCAATTTCTAATTTTGTTGGTTTCAAGATTCCCCCACCAACAGCTAAAATGACTGTTTTGGACAAATGCTTTTGGTTTGTAGATGTCTGAATAACAAAATTTCCATCCTCATTTTTGTTAATCGAAGTTACTTTTTCCCCTAATACAAGCTCGGGCTCAAAAGTTAATCCTTGCTGAATTACTTGTTCAATCAGTCGTTCTCCTGTAACCGGTGTGAGTCCGCCAATATCCCAAATCATTTTCTCCGGATAGACATGCACTTTTCCGCCCAAATAAGGTTGGAACTCAATGATCTTAGTTTTCATTTCCCTTAAACCACTATAAAAAGCGGAAAAAAGTCCCGCTGGGCCACCACCAATAATTGTTACATCATATAACTGTTCTGAATTCATCATCCATGCTCCTTTTTCATTTAGTCATTATGCAGCGCGAGAAAGCCAAACTAGTACCCAAAATACAATCTGTCGCCACGATATCTATTATCAATTTTCTTTATAGGCGAAATACCTTCTCTACGCCTAGCTAAACGTAAAAATTTACCTGAAATGATCTTTCCTCATCTTTTTGATAATGATAATCATTCTCACTATTTAACAGTATAAATCAATGTGGAATCGTTTTCAATACTTAACTAACAATCACAACGATATTGTTAAAATACGCTCATGCAGCACTACCATAAAAAAATTACTTCGTTGGATTTTCAATCAGCATGTCTACAAACAAGTCTATTTGCTCATAAATCGCAATCGGATCGTATCGGTAATATGTATCAAAGTCGTTGTAAAACACTCGATTATTCTTCATCGCATCCAATCCTTGCCAAACAGACGAATCCTTCAAGTTCTTTAAAGCCTCTCCTTTTTTCTCAGGATCGTAGGTTGTCAAAAACATATAGTCTGCGGCGTACTCTGGTAATACTTCCATTGACAGCTGGAGTGTTTGTTCTTCATTGTTGTTTTCATGTGGCATGTTAAGTTCCAACGCATTATACAGTGCTTGCCCCCCGCGTCCTGCATTGTCTCCAAAGATCCAAAGATCACCTTTGTCCGTTAATTCATAAATACCGAATGTTGCATCTGCATCAATAACGGCTGATAGCTTTTCCCTTCCTTCTTTTGCTTTCTGGTCAAATTTGCTTATGAATTTATCCGCTTCCTCATGATTTCCGGTAATATCTGCAAACAATTTGATCGTTTCTTGAATATTTGTTGCCGTTCCATATGGAATATGAATTGTTGGTGCAATTTTCGAAAGTTGCTCGTAATTTTCATCATACATAACAACAATTAAATCAGGTTTTAGTTCTAATACCTTTTCAATATTCACTGGCGTTCCAATCTCGACGGCATCTTTTAATAAATCCTTAATAAATGGATTGTCAAAAGCTGTTGGCTCAACACCTACGACATTTGCGTCAACAGAAAGCAACTCTCCTCCGTAATAATCTGTAACAATTCGCAATGGCTTTGTTGGGATTTCAACGGTACCTCTTTCGGTCTCGAACGACCGAGTTTCATCGGTTTGTTGCTCTACTTCTGCTTTTTCTGTCTCATTCTCTGTTTCTGAAGGTTTTGTCGTTGATTTATTACACGCAATTAGTATTGAAGCCAGCAAGAATAGCATTGCAGTCATGATCATTAATTTGTTTTTCTTCACAATCGGTTAACCCCTTTTCTAAATAACTTTTTTACTCAAGTTAATCAACACAAGTGAGAATGAGAATCATTTTCACTAACTAAGTGTATACGACAAAATCGAAAAATACAATAACTTATTTTCACGTCTGTTGATTAACCATTTATTCGCATAAAATACTAGGAAGTAGGGCTTGATGACCTTCATTTTCACTGCACTATTTTCGGCCCGCTTTCGACTAACTATTCGTGACAGATTTACTGAGGGGTCCTACTATGGCTAGAAGTCATTCAATCCGAAGCAATCGAAAAATGCAACTATACAAGTAGCGCCTAGTAGGAGATTATGTTATTCACTGGTTACTTTTAGTTAATAAACAGATGTGACTTATTTTATTAATCCTAAATAGACATCCATCAAATTCGATGTTAAAAAATAAAGAAGCCCTTATAAAGCCAACCTACTTTGAGTAATCAAATAATATCGCAAAGAAAAGATGCTCCTTAAGCCATACAACAGGCTGTGGAGCACCTTTTTCTATTTTTCTAAACTAGTGAGCCAAGTTACAAGCTCTTCTGTCTGAGCAAGGACAGCAATCGGATCATAATACCATGAACGTTCCTCTGGCCATACATAGAGGTGACCATTCTTGACCGCTGGCAGGCTGCCCCAAACAGGATCTGCTTCAAAATCGGCAACTGTTCGACTGTTGGAAGTCAAAATGATATAATCACCTGCGTAACTTTCTAACATTTCCGCCGAGAGTTCGGCCCATTGCTTCTCCATAATTTCATCGGCAATAACGCTAGGTGGTTTGCGTCCTAGTACTTGGTAGACTGGCTGTCCGCCACGGCCGAAATTATCACCGTATACATATGTTGATTTGTCAATGTCCTCCATAATCGAGAAACTTGCATCTTTGCCGATAGCTGCATCAACCTTAGCTTTAGCGTCTGCAATTTGCTGGTCATAATTATTTAGCCAAACTTCTGCTTCCTTTTCTTTACCAAGTAGTTGACCGAAAAAGGTCAGTTCCTCGTGAGCATTTTTCAAATCACCATATGGAATAACGATTGTTGGAGCGATTTTGCTTAAAATCTCATAGCTCTCTCCATTTCCAGTAATGATAAGATCCGGGTTAAGGGCGAGAATACTTTCAGCAGACGGACTTCCGTAAACTCCAGTATCAGAAACACCCAAAAGTTCATTTTCAAAATAATAGTTATTAATTGTCAGTTCCGGTGCTCCCACTGGTATAACATCTAAGGCAATCAGACTGCCAAGGTATTCCTCTGCTACAATACGTTGCGGTTTGACAGGAATTTCAATCTCTCCATTTACTGTAGCAATGGTTTTCGTAGTGCTGTTCGTGTTAGCTCCTGAATTTTGGTCCGATTCCACTTTATCGGCCGCTCCGCTATTTGAAGCTTTCTCTGTCGCTCCGCAAGCGGAAAGGACTATCAAGATTAGAAATAATACTAACGGAACAATTAGCCTCAGCCTCTGCCCCCAATGATGGTTTTCTTGTGTATACAACTTTAAATCCCCCTTAATTAATAATGATAATCATTATCACTTATAATATTAAGGGGTCTGGACAGAATTGTCTATGCACTAAAATGATCTAATCCCCTTCATTATTGTGATATTAGCACCCTCATAAGCTCATGCAACTGAGCTTGGGAGGACAGCGGGTCATAGCCATAAAACAAATCTGGCTGTTCAATTAAGTACATCCGATTTTGTTTGATTGCCTCCATCTTCAGCCAAGACTCTGACTGAAATAAGCGCTTCATTCGTTTCTTTGTCCCTGGATTTGAAGGTATCCCAGTAATAAAGATATGGTCAGCTGGGTGGTCTGCAATAGCTTCAATCTCTTCCTCTACAAACCCCCGTTGTTCAATACCATGCTTAAGCAAAGAGCCTGGAGGACGAAAGCCGATATCTTCATACAAGATTTGGCTTCCTCTTCCATGGCTACTATGAATGCTGTAAGCAGAACTTGTACCGATTTCCCACAATACTGCCGTTCCCCGTTTTCCAAGCTGCTGGTCCAGTTTCTGATTAAAGGCCCATATTTGTTCATCGTAATGTGCGAGCCATTCCTCTACCTGCTGTTGTCTTTCTACAACGTCAGCAATGTGGCGAAATTGCTCTCTCCAGCTCATGTCCATAAAAGGAAGGCCAAGCACGGGAGCCAGCGGTAGAAGTTCTTTGCTCCCCTTCACAGTATAATAATCAATGATTAAATCAGGCCGAGTGGAAGCAATGGTGTTATAAAAAGAGGATGTATTTATTCCAAATTCATAGAGTTTTTGCAAGGGATTCACTGGATTTACACTTTCCATCCAGGAGGAATATACGCCTAGCTCTGGCGTGATACCTAATGCCAGTAAGCATGCAGTATGGTTACTATTAAGAGCAACTACACGTTTTTTCTTTTGATGATAGGCGGTAGGTGATAAACCGACCAATTGCTTAAATTTCCGACTTAAATAAGCACCTTCTTTATAGCCCACTTCCTGTGCCAATTTCTCTAGTTTTGGCATATCGTATAGCAGCCTATTCTGAGATGCACGAATCCGTAGCAAGGCAAGGTAATCACTGAAGGTTTGAGAAGTATGTCTGCGAAATGCACGCGAGAAATGTTCAGGGCTTACTTGTGCGATTGTTGCCATTTGCTCACGCGTCACATCCTCATGAAAATGTGTGTCTACATAATGAAGAACTTGTTCCATCCACGCGTTATTTTTCTGTTGTTGTCCCTCTAGTTCATCATATAGCACCGCTAATAGCTCAACGAATAATTGTTGAAATTGAAACGGTTTACGTTCACTTAGTTGTTTCGAAGCCCTTTCTAGCTCGGCCGTCAGACTTAATATGTTCAAAGAACAGTTCCGAAGAGGTTCAGGATGCTTTAATACATTCGGTTGAATACCATCAGACGTTAAGCAACGGTAGCTAATCAATGTCCCCTTAAAACTTGTATGCAATTGTGTAGACACCTTCAATTCATGGGAATTATGCCATAGCATTACACAACCACGTGACAATTCGTATTGCTGTTCTTGAAGATCTAGTAAACCGCTTCCATTTATAATAACGAGAATACAAGGGAATCGTGTCATTTCTTCATCAATACAAGGTAAAGAACCTTCCCAGTTAGCTATGCTTACAGGGTAATAATATGTATGAGATAATGAGATATTATGCTTAGATAAATGATTAGCCATCACTACATCCCCTCTTAATCACTTAATTTCCAACTAGTAACAGTACAATTGACTATACCTAAGTATCTCAATTATATAGAAATCATTTCCTCACATAAAATCACACATGTGCTGATTAACCAACAAAAACAGTAAATAACTGAACCAACACTAGGAGCTTCGTGTACAGTATAATTGGATCGCTTTTGGATTAAACGACCTCTATACGATTACCAAGATGTCTTGATGTGTAGGAATGCGAGTTCATCACATCCCTACACATTTTTTTGATAATCGTATGGTGTTTATTCATCCTTCGCGCTCCAAATGCATACGTACACAAAGTGCTAACGTTTTTCCGGACGAGAGAATAGCTGGGCTTCTAATCTGTGTAAAAGCCGCCAAAGATACAATTTTGGCGGCTGATGTCTTCTCCAGAGTCTTGTCTTTTTTATTTAAGAAAGAGTCTCTTTCTTATAGTCCATTGCATGATAAGATGCATACTCTTTTTTTAAAGTAAGTAAGGAACACACTGTAGAAAGTACTAGAGTGCCATTTTCTTTCCATAGCTTGGGTTCTCTTTTACACTCCAAATTGTGCTTCGTGTAGTCTATTATAAGCCCCTTTTAGATCGAGTAACTCTTGATGACTGCCTTGTTCTGTAATACCTTCCTCTGTCACAACAATTATCCGATCTGCATTTTTAATCGTTGCTAATCGATGTGCAATCACAAGTGTTGTACGCCCAATAGATAACTCAGTTAAGGCTAGTTGAATTGCGACCTCAGTTTCAGTATCAAGTGCTGATGTAGCTTCATCCAAAATGAGGATAGATGGATTTTTCAGGAACATTCGAGCTATAGATAGACGCTGTTTTTGTCCACCTGAAAGTTTAACACCACGCTCCCCTATCATCGTATCCATTCCTTCTGATTGAGAAAGAATAATATCTTCCAACTGAGCTCTTTTCGCCGCTTCCCATATCTCTTCTTCTGAAGCATCTAGATCGCCATATGCGATATTCTCTCGAATCGATCCGTCAAATAGAAAAACATCTTGTTGAACAATTCCAATTTGGGCACGGAGAGAGGCAAGGGTCATTTTTCTAGTTTCAATTCCATCTATCAGTAAAGAACCTTCCTTTATATCGTAAAAACGAGGTAATAGACTACAAATCGTCGTTTTTCCAGCACCTGATGGTCCAACAAGGGCTACTGTTTCTCCAGCACGAATCGTTAAATTAATATGCTCCAACACATTATCTTTACCTTCATAACCAAACGATACGTCCTCGAACTTTATATTTCCTTCCAAATGACCGACATCCATTGCATCCGGAGCATCTGCTACATCTGGCTCTGTATCTAGCATTTCAGTAAATCGCTTGAATCCAGCAATTCCTTTGGGATACATTTCAATAACACCATTGATTTGCTGAATCGGTCCTAAAAACACATTCGACAGTAGGATAAAGGCAAGGAACTCTCCGTACGTCATGTTTTTATTGATAACAAACCATGTTCCGCATAGTAGAACAAACAATGTGACAATTTTCATGAGAATATAGCTAATCGATGAATTCCAAGCCATAACACGATAAGCGATTAACTTTGAATCACGAAAACGAACGTTGTTTTTATTGAATTGAGCAATTTCATGATCTTCATTGGAAAATGCTTGAACAACGCGCATTCCACTCACATTATTTTCGACACGTGCATTAAAATCTGCAATATCCGTAAAGAAGCGGCTAAATGCTACAGACATTTTCTTACTGAAGTATAAAGAAAGACTAATAATAAGTGGAACAATAATAAAAGTGAGTACAGCTAATTCTGGGTTTATCGTGAACATAATTGCAAATGCACCAGTGAGTGTCATAAGTGCTATGAAGAAATCCTCCGGTCCATGATGCGCGATTTCACCAATATCCATTAAATCGTTTGTCATTCTAGAAACTAAATGACCTGTTTTATTATTATCAAAAAATCGGAACGATAACTTCTGTACGTGCGTAAAGAGATCTTTTCGCATATCCGATTCTATATTAATGCCCAGCTTATGGCCCCAGTAAGTGACAACATAATGGAGAGCTGCACTGATAATATAAATTCCAAGTAACGAGACACACCCCCATAGAATCCAGGTCCAGTTTGAGCTAGGTAACAAATCATCCACTACACGATGGACCGCTAGTGGAAAGGCTAACTCTAGTAATGCGGCTATGACTGCACAGGAAAAGTCCAAAATGAAAAGTTTTTTATATGGTTTATAATAAGAGAAAAAACGTTTTAGCAATAGGTATCACGTTCCTTACATTATTGTTTTTGTGTGGGGCCTTCATCAACTATTCACTTGGTGAAAATGTTAAGAGGCTAGGTCTGACAGCACCCCCCATTCAGAACTAGCCTCCCCTTTATGAATTATTTTTCTTTTTGTTTCTTTTCAACAAGCATATCCGCTACTTCTTCCGCTTGCGCTAACACGGCAATCGGATCATATGGCCAAAACCGTTTTCCATCAAGATAGAAAACATTATCCTTTTTGACTGCATCTACAGATTCCCAAACAGGATCCTCTTTATCTAACGTACCACCATGTGATTGATCGAAAAAGATATAATCACCAGCATAATCAGTCAGTACTTCAAAGGAAACTTGTTTGAATGTCTCCCCAGCATCTATTAACTCTGTTTTAATACGCTCCTGCGGAGTTAACTGAAGATGCTTGTAGATTGCTTGTCCGCCTCGATAAATGCCATCACCATAGATGTACGAGTCTTTACCGAATGCGCCGAAGATAGAAACTGTTTCTCCCTCTCCCATTACCGCCTTGACTTTATCTCTTTGTTGTTGAATTTTCTCATCAAAAGAAGTCAGCCATTCTTCTGCTTCTTTGCTTTTGCCTAGCATCTCCCCAATTGCTCTTACTTCCTCGTAAGCATCGCTATATGTTTCGTAGGGAATAATCACAGTAGGTGCCATTTTGGAAAACTTCTCAAATGTGCTTTTTTCAGAATCCGCACTAATAATCAAATCTGGATTTAAACCCAATATTGTTTCCACAGCACTCTCGCCGGTACTCTCAATACCAGTTATCAAATCCTGTATATGTACGTTCTCAAGATCTGTTTTTGTTGCACCAACAGGTTTTTCTCCAAGGATAAGTAGTGTAGGTAAATAGCTATCTACAACAATCCTTTTTGCGTTTGCCGGTATTTCAATATCGCCGTGAATTGTTTTAACAATTCTTGTTTCTGGTTGTTCACTTTCAGCCTTATCATTCTTTGCTTCTTCCGTACCTTTCTTAGTATCTGATGTTTGACTGCTCGAACTTCCACAAGCAGCAATCATTATAGTAAGTATAACGAGTAATAGACTAAAGATAAGTTGAGATTTATTCTTAAACATTGATATCCTCCTTATTGATAACGATTTTCATTCTCAATGACATATAAAAAAATATAGCCAACTACGTCAATTTTAACGTGTTATTGTTTAAAATTGGAGTTGATTATATTCTCTTCTATACGAGTTTTACTTGGTAAGTGATTCTACAACACCATCAATAATTTGAGTATTAGCAATCGGTCCTGAATATAACCAGCTAGTCTCAGCGGCATATTCATAAATATGTCCATTTTTCACGGCCGGTATATTTTTCCATACTGGATCCAGTAACATTTCTGCGCCATTTCCTTTATCACTATTAATCAAGAAGATATGATCTGCATCTAGTTCAGCTAATCGTTCTAAGGAAATCTCCGACCAATTTCCTGTAGCGGTGCTTGAAATTTCTTTGACTACATTTGGAGTTGAAAGACCAAGATCACCGTATAAGACAGCTCCACTGGATACATTTTCGCTAACTATAAAGAATGTATTATTAACGAGCCAAACAGCTGCAGCTGATTCAGAGCCAATCGAATCCTGTATAATCTTCTTTGAGTCCGTTGCTTTTTTCTCATATTCTTCTAATACCTGTTTTGCTTCATCCGTTTTCTCGAAAATCTCACCTACTTTTAATAATTTTTCGCGCCAATCACTGTTATTCTCTACTTCAAGCACATATGTAGGCGCAATTTTTGAATACTGCTCGTATTTCCCCCCCTCCACTGCTTCCGCAGAGCTCATAACGAGTAAATCCGGAGAAAAGCTTGTCACGACTTCAAATGGAAGGTCATATGGAATTGTCGGTACGTCTTTTAAATAGTCTTGTAAATAATTTTGAATCGATGCGCCGTCATTTACTGTCCACTGTGCAAGAGGCGTAATATCGAGTGCTACTAAATTATCTTCTAAATAAGAAGCAATAATACGCTCAGGTTTTGCAGGTATTGTCACTTCATGCCCCATTGCATCTGTTAGTATTCGTTCCGTTGAAAGCTCTTCAGCTGCCTGTTCTGTTTTGGTATCTTTGGTTTTGGCACCATTTTCACTAGTGTCGCCACACCCAACTAAAGTTAGTGATAGTGCTAGAAAACTAGACATGATTACAGTTCTTTTTTTATTAGTTAACATCGATTCATTCTCCTACTATTCGTTTTTTTATCAAAGAAATAACAATTCTATAGAGTACAATAACTTCATAAGGATTTTTACACAGACGATGGCTCAGATACATCAATCTTTCAAGCGTGACAATAGGTAAAGGAAGTACGGTGCCCCAATAACAGCGACGACAATTCCTGCTGGTATCTCTGATGGCTGTAGTATCCAACGACCAAGTGTATCCGCAACAAGGACTAACAACCCCCCGGTCAAAGCTGCAGCTGGAATTAAAAATTGATGTCTAGATCCGACTAATTGACGTGCTAAATGAGGACCAATCAGCCCTACAAATCCGATACCACCACTAACTGACACGCTAGCTCCCGCTAATCCAACAGCTGCAGCAAGTAATATACGCCGCTCTTTTTCAATCGAGGCACCTAAGCCAGCTGCTGTTAAATCTCCTAAATTTAGTACGTTTAATACACGTGCTTTCGAAAATACAAATGGTATTAAAACGAGGATCCAGGGCAACAAGGACAGCACAAATTTCCAATTTGACCCCCAAATACTGCCCGCTAACCAAGTAGCAACAAATTGATAATTCTCTGGACTTAAGCGCAGTGTTAAAACAATCATGACCGAACTAATACCAGCCGCTACTGCCACACCCGTGAGCAGTAGCCGCATAGGTGAAATTCCCTCATGTCGTTTATAAGCTAACGAATAAATGATCACCGCTGTTATTCCTGCTCCTAAAAACGCTAAAACAGGAAGTAAAAAGACAGGTGTAGCTGTAGTTGATGGGAAAAATGATATAAATAGCATGACAGCTAGCCCAGCACCTGCGTTAATCCCCAATATGCCCGGATCCGCCAAAGCATTACGGGATATCCCTTGTAGCACACAGCCCGAAACTGCTAGTCCCATCCCTACCAATACTGCAATAACTATACGAGGTAATCGAAATTCAAATAGAATGAGGTGTTGCTTCTCCGTTCCAAACCCAAACAACGTTCGGATCACTTCAAGCGGTGTCAATTTAATAAAACCGGTATTCATGCTAATCATGAAAGCAACGACAATGAGCAATCCAAGAACACCGATAATCATCAGATTTTTAGTCTTTGCCCGATGTTGGTTCTTTGTCATATTAATCTTTTCTTTCATAGTTCTTTTCCTCCTTTTCGTGCAAGATACAGGAAGAATGGAACCCCGATTAACGCAATCAATGCGCCAATTGGTGTTTCATATGGAGGATTAATCATTCGTGCTCCGAGATCAGCCAAAACTACTAAAAGACCACCCAGCACAATTGAACAAGGAATAATCCAACGATAATCATGACCAACTAGAAAACGAGTAAGATGAGGAACGATTAATCCAACAAAACCAACTGCCCCTACTACAGAAACAGCAGCTCCAGCTAGGATTAGCACAATAATCATCCCAACTAGTTTAATCGTCTTTGTTCGTTGTCCTAGTCCAATTGCTACTTCTTCTCCAAGGCTTAAGAGTGTGATTGAACGTGAAAGAATCAGTGCACCAATCATTGCAACGATAATCCATGGGGTCATGATTTGGAGATGAACCCATTTCGTTCCCGATACACCGCCAGCATACCAAAAGGCTAAATCTTGCCCAATACGGAAATAAAGGGCAACTCCTTCGCTAAGTGCTCCTAACAATGCGCTTACTGCAGCCCCAGCAAGGACAAGTCGCATTGGAGTCAAACCGCCTCGTGACATCGAGCCGACTCCATACACGATTCCAACACCTAGACCAGCACCTAAAAAGGAATACATGATTAAGTACATATATGGTAAGCCGGGCAAAAAAGCAAAACAAAGTGCCAGCATAAATGCAGCACCTGCATTTAAGCCCAAAAGACCGGAATCCGCTAGTGGATTCCGAGTCATCCCCTGCATAAGTGCACCAGCTACAGCAAAACATGATCCAACCATTGCAGCACCAAGAACGCGCGGCATGCGTATTTCTCGAATAATTTGATGCTGTGTTAGATCAGGATCAAAATGAAACACAGCCGTCCAAACAGTTGCTAACTTAATGTCTGCAGCTCCAAATGAAATGGATAGACCAATTGCAACAAGTAATGCAAACATGCCTCCGAATAAAACAACAACAGCCACAATTGGATGTGAGTGTTTCTTAATTTCTGTTAGCTTTTCTATCTCGGCAGAAACCTCTGCTGAAGCAGACATACATTTTCCTCCCCAAAACGAACTTACAAACGGCATACCTCATTGAGAAAAAGGTTTACCGTTCCTTCTGACACAATTGATACGATAGACAAATTGGATTTTCACTAAATGGACAAGTTGTAATCCTGGCGTCTATGTTAAATACAAGCTGTAAATTAGCACAAGTCATCACTTCTTCTGGTGTCCCCTCTTTTACTAATGTGCCATCTTTCATGGCAATCAAATAATCAGAAAAACGGGATGCATGATTCAAATCGTGAAGAACCATGACAATTGTCCGGCCTTCCTCCTCATTAAGTCGCTGTAGGAGAAGTAAGATATCGAGTTGATGCGCTAAATCTAAATATGTAGTCGGTTCGTCGAGAATTAGAATTTCAGTGTCCTGCGCAAGCGCCATCGCGATCCACACGCGTTGCCTTTGTCCACCTGATAATGCTTCAACAGGGCGATCCTTAAACTCATTTAATCCGGTTACTTCAATCGCCCAGTAAATATACTCATAATCTTCCTTCTTTAATGAACCAAAGCCACTTTGGTGTGGGAAACGGCCATAGGAAACCAATTCAAATACAGTAAGTCCCCCTGGAGCGTTAGCTGACTGTGGCAAAATCGCCATCTTCTTGGCTACTTCTTTCGTTTCTAACTGATGGATTGCACGTCCATCAAGATAGACCGCACCGCTTTTCGTTTTCAATACGCGCGAAATTGCTTTCAATAAAGTAGATTTCCCACAGCCATTCGGACCAATGATCGTAGTTATCTTTTTTTCAGGAATAGACACACTTAATTCATCAATTATTAGTGTGCTTGAATAACCAATCGCAACTTGATCTACTGTAATAGCTGACATTTTCAGTACTTCCTTTCTATATGTAATCGTATCGATTGATTAAGGTTTCTTTCCTTCTTTTACTTTTCTAAGATTAGTTATACGTTAAATTTAATTGATAACGATTATCACTCTCATTTATATACTAGATACTTTTTAGAAGATTGTCAACAGCTTACAGAAGTTAAAGTGAGATTAGTTTTTTGGTGCAGTATTTGATTGTAGTGGACCTTCAATAATCGCATCGTTACGGGAGGTGGAGGGCAACGTTGATTGTCTTAAATTTGGATTTCTTTTTATTAATGAATACGGCGTATGCGCTTTACAAGGACTTTTGGGAGATCACTGAAAAAGCCCTTGTACTTAGAATGAATTAGGATTCCCGCCAATACCGCTTGGACGCTTTGTGGATGCCTCCCGCGATAAGCCAGAAAGAAGACCGCTTTCAGTCTTATCGCTCCGGCTACCACGAAGACGCGCCTTCGCTGGATGGTCTATGTGAGAAAGTGCATTTCATAATTTGTGATAAGATCTGCAACCTGGAGTGCGTCTTTCTTGAATATAATTAATAACAACTAGTAATCACCTTATAATCTCAGCATGTACATCTCAAAATCACATTTCTCTCGATAATGAACACCCTAGCGAAGGCGCGGTAAAGACATCTCCAAAGTGCCAACTGTTCTACAATCCACACCCCGAATTACAACTCTCTCCTTATTGAGCGCCACAGCTTCAATGGGATTCTTTAATTCAACAAATATAGTATATTTTCTTTAATATAAATAAGGATAACCTTGCCGATATAGCAAGGTTATCCTTATTTAAATATATGCAATTACCATCAATTCGTCTATATGACGGTGACAGCGGGAGTCCTCCAGCGTCCAGAGGCTCTATCAATTAAGCATCGTGTCTTCATCACTTTTGTATTCTAAAACATCACCAGGCTGACAGTCTAAAGCTTTACAAATCGCCTCTAAAGTGGATAGTCGAACCGCCTTTGCCTTTCCATTTTTCAATATAGAGAGATTAGCCATGGTTATTCCAACCCTCTCCGAAAGTTCTGTAACGCTCATTTTCCTTTTAGCCAGCATCACATCAATATTGATTATAATTGCCATCGTTATCACCTCAGACTATTAAGTCATTTTCCGATTTTATATCAATCGCTTCTTGTAAAAGTCTTTGAAGAACAGCAGCGAATACTGCGATTACCATTGAAGCAAAGATAGGGACCATTCCAATTATTATGAGACCTGGGGCATCGTCTAGATCTGCTACGAGATAAACAAATGGGATAATTACAACATACAAACCACTGATTGACATTGCACAAAACTTGATTTTTTTCAGAGATTTGACAGACAGTTCAGAGAAAGATTGGTTCTTGTCAATATAGCTTAAAAGTTTAAATGCCTGATACAATGCAAAGAAAAACGGGATAACTGATACATACATGCCTATTAAAATGGGATATAGTATGTGGGCATAGTCTGGATCTACTGGATTATTAGTTAACCAAGGTAACCCGAATATGCACAAAGCAAGAACTGGGATTCCAATAAGAAATACAGCTATCTTTAAAAAGAGTGTTGAACCTTGTTTCATAAAAAAACACCTCACTTATTTATTATTAATTTTATATTAGCACACAATTTATCGTTTCACAATAAATCATTATCCTTTTCACCGATAATTTTATCGTTTTATAAATTTCCTTTTAATTTTAGAGATAGATAAATAGCATTTTTCATTAGCAATAAATTCTTATAACTTTACAGTATTCAATTATTAACTTGTTCAACAGTGTCAATTTTATATATAGAGAACATAGTTTCACTCTTTTTATGCAAGAAGTTTGTTTTCTACTTATCTCCCAATACTCTCTTCCTACACTCATGCGTTGCTAAATCAGCATATCTTGTTGTAATCGGTAATCGACTATCCTTTTCTATAAAGTGTAATGTTAATTCTGTGGCCGTATCTAAATCAATCCAATTACCACAGGATACAAAAACAGGTTTTACGTTCTCTCTTGTTCGTAAGCATCTTCCATATACATCATTATTAATTACTATATCTGTGTATGCGCCTTTTAAATTTTCAGGCATTATAAAATCGACATCCTGTATTTTTAAATAACTCTTCGCGATACCAATCGTTGGTTTGTTTAGATAAAATGAAGCATGTGTAGCAATCCCCATATGTCTATAGTGCAAATAACCGTTGCCATCAAACATATATAAATCTGGATTTATTGTTAATCTTTCTACTGTTTTAAGCACCAAAGGCAATTCACGAAAAGCTAAAAAACCTGACATATACTGAATCTCTATTTTATCAAAGTACTCAATCTGCTCTACTACCTTTTTGGTTTCATGATCAATCACGACTATACAACAAATTCCATAGTCTATCCCCTTTTCAGACCAGTAAGCGATATCTACACCAGCTACAAGATTTATTTCACTTATGACAAAGCTATTTTCAAGTAAAATTTTAGGTTGCAATTTGTTTTGCATTTAAATAAAATCTCTAATCCATCTGTTAATCATCGAAAGTTGTCCATATATTTCAGATCACCTTCGTCTGGACCTGTTTTCTCTTCAATAAGATTTCCGTCTTCATCCCATTTTTTATATTGAATTGCTAACCCCGCAAATCTTTCCCCTTTAAACTCTATTTGTCCATTTTCATAATAACTTAATTGATTTCCATGTGAAGTACCCTTATTCATATTTGATATGGATTTAATCCTAGCATTTTTATAAAACCGAACAGACTGTCCTTCTTTAACCCCATCTTGATAATAAGAATAATATGCTAAATTATCATTATCATATAATTCATAAGCTAGACCAGTAAATGGTTTCCCACTATCCTCTGCATCTATGACATAATCCCCATAGGGTGGCGCAAACCATAATTCTTCATCAAAATCAACTCCATTTTCCATTACATATTCCTTTTTTAAAACATTACTTAACATTTTTAGGCACCTCCGAAATAAATTCAATACCTTCAGTAATATACTCACAATGCGGACATCGTTTCATCATTTGGCCGGCCGGCTTTAATTTTTTCCCATTTCATTAATAGCAAAATAATATTTCCCATTTGTTTTATCATACACACCCGCAAGTGCAGGACCCGCATCATTCTTACTTAGACCTGATAATTTACTAAGTTCCTTCGCTGTTTCACCACGCAAATTAATTCTTTGATGTAATTGCTCTGTTGTGAGTTTACCATACTTATTTTGTAGAAAATCAATTCTTGATAGTCCATCTACTCTGTTGACTCCCTTAGGAGGTTTACTCGTATTCAGCGAATTACTCGTTTCCTTAACACTAACTGCACCCAAAGATTCTTTTGGAGCTATTGCCTTCGCGCCACCCACAAAAGTTGTTGCGAGCCCTAAGCTGTCCAACCAATGTTCCTTGGAAAAGGGTTCTTCCGGTGCGATTGCCCCTTTAACCGTTCCAGCTAAACCGATAGTCCAGTAATTCGTAAAGTCAAAAGCTGAATTCCACATCTTATCCGTTCTGTTTTTTGCCCCCGAGATAATTCCACCTGAAATACCAAGTGTTGCATAGTTCGCAAAGTCATTAGGGGAATCCAATGCTTTATCCGTTCTTGTATTTACTTCATCTACAAAGCCAGTCCCGATTTCCTTAAAGCTATACAAAGATTTCATTACAGGATTAGGTGTAGAATTAGGAAAATCTTTTTGGCTATATTTCTCAAACTCTTTGTTAAATCCATTAATCGGACTTGCCCAAGTTGCCATGCCTGGATATGTGTAATTGCTAGCCCCAAATAAAGTTACAGGCGGGCTGTCCACCATCACCCCGGCTATGTTAGCCATCGGTGCAGTCCGTTGCGCTAAATCTGTCTGAAGTGTATTTTTCGCCGATAATGCTGCCCATTTATCCATTGGGAAGTCTATGGCCGTCACACCGTCAGTGAACAATCCTTCGATATCAGAAATCCATGTTTCCATCGTCTTCAGGTCATTCTCTATCGCTATTAAAGCCCTCGTCTGGTTCGCATCAAATTCATACAAATCGGCAATCGTTTGATCCCGTTTTCTCCGCGCATCTCGAACCCCCTCCTGCACATCACTATCATTCAGATGTGGAAGGGCAATGATATCGGCGACCTGATTCATAATGTCGTTCGCTTCGTCGGTGAGACTGCTTGTCAGTCTCGAAATTACCGTAAGTCCTTCTTCAACTTCTCCTTCAAGAAACGTTTGACGGATGAACCCGTTCATATCCGGCTCCAATGCATCAAGTGCGGAATCCATTTGGGTCAGGACATTTACGTAATTGCTTTTGAATGTCATAAAAAACTGTAAGAACGGCTGGTGGCACTCCGCATAAAATGTACGGATTGCATCACCACCTTGCCCTTTAAGGGAGTCTTCCAGCGCAACAAGTCCTTCGACTGCGGTCTCGATTGCTTTCATTTGATTTTCCAAACGATTTAGCATGGTATTATTCCGCCGCAAGACATCGTGGAAAGGGCCGGTTCTAATTACATTTACAATGAAATCATTTGAAGTTGGGTTTACTCGTAATCGGTGGATTACCCGTCCCCTTACCGCTAACGGTCCATTTTTTTGGAGCTACTGCCTTCATGCCATGCTAACCGTTTAAAATCAACGACATTTTAGGTTACTGCGTTTATGAAATCATTTTCGGTTCAAATGGCACATCCGTATTCACCAGGAACACTGTAAGGATACACGCAAAAAATCAACCATTTGAACATATGGCTGATTTTCGTTCTAACTGTAGGAAAGTGCAATCTATGCTTTGAATTAATCCTGGTACGACAACCCAGTTTTTAATCAATAGTTTTATCCCTGAAAAGTCACACCATTTATTACAATTTGCGAGGCACGGAATGGGATATTTATGTTTATCTTTTCAATATATGGCCCTAAAATGGCGTAGAATGACTCCCATTTCTATCAACCTATTCGTATTTACCATTCTGTTCTGAATAAAGGATACCTGTGTTAAAAAAATACCTGGTATCAACACAATTCGGAATTGTATCAGAACCAGGCACCTTTCACATGTGGATATAATGTAAGCGTCAAATATTAGTTATTTATATCTCTTGGTATTACATTTAACACAATACCAACAGGTCCCAATTTCTCAATTAATTTCTTAGCCTTACCATGCGGGAAATTTTCCATTAATATAAAAGGAGGATTTTTTGAACCCTTTAGTAAATCCGACGTTGAAACATCAGCCCCCAACACGCTTTTTATTTTTACTAAGTCTTTTAATCCCCCGCTTGGAGTTTTTATTAACAATATATCACAAGCATCAAGTGGTTCAACTATTGATTTCTGTACTTTTTCACTTGAACACCCACTATTAACCCATTTGCTAAAATCTGAGGTAATTGCAGTAGCATGATTTGGATTCATATCCCCTGAATCAACGACCACCACTTCTTTTTCCTTGGCACCTCGTAACATTAAGAAAACATTTCCACCACCATCATCACCAATAGAAACATGACCGCTTGCATATTCATCTACTTCCCAGGTCTCGTTCCGTTCTACAAGATCCCCAGTACCGTAAATTACCAATCCTCCGCCAATCGAAAAACTATTTGTATATCTTAATAATTCCTTATATACATTAGGTAATTTAATTTTCATTTGGTCTTCTACTTGTTGGATTTCAATATCACTTGCTGGATTATTCTTTATCAAATCGGGTACGTTAGATAAATCTATCATTTTACGAAACCTCCTAATTTATCGAAATATTTATATGAGTCCCCTATTGCCCTTCGTGCACTTTTCTGTTCAACCCCTGCCTCAATCATTTCCCTATAGCTTTCATTAAATTCATAACGTATATCAGTGTCAAACCCATCAGTTTTTCTCCTTCGCCTTTGCATAGAAGAAATTTCCGCATGTGGTTGGCCTGTGATTGACGGTAGAAGTATAGCATGAGCTTTCTTTTCGCTATAATCAAAACCTCCCCGTTTAGCCCATCTCTTTGCCCATTCATTTTGTATAGGGTGATGAGACTGAATTCGTTTATCAGAAGCTATATTTTTATTTCCTAATGCACGATTAACACCAGGACTTAAATAACCATGTTCATCTACATCCCCAGTTCGATAGCCCTCTGGTCTTTTAGCATTACCGTCAGACCTACTATCAACTGCGGGAGTCTTCTTTACAGGAAGATTCCCTTTATATTTGGATGGCTTAACTCCAGGGATGATAGCGAGCGCCATTTTTTTGAAGCCTTTTTGGACGATTGCCCTCGGATGGATATAATCCACAAATGCTAGCTTCGTACCTTCAAAATAGTTGTCGAGCTCACGAAAACCTCCGTCATCGAATTCTTCTTCCACTTCTTTTACCACTTCGTATTGAATCGGCTTTCTCGTCCCGAGTTGGTATTCTTTTACAATCAGACCATTTTCATAGATGTGGAATTTTAACAGATTGTAGCTTCCATAAGCTCCACGCTCGATTGTCTCGGCTCTTTTACTTTCAAGTGCCTGGAAGGCTCCTGCTTTGATTTCCGTGCCGATCAAATTATCCTGATCACTGTTCCCTAGGCCCCCCGCAACCGCAGAGGTCTGTTGATCGATGGCTGTTTGCAATCCGCTGTTCAGTGTAATTGCCGCCCACTGTTTAGACTCAAAATGGACGCCGGTGAGCCCACCCTTGAAGAGACTTTCGATATCTGCAAGCCATGTCTCCATGATGGAAAGTTCATTCTCTATAGTCATCAAAGCCCTCGTCTGGTTCGCATCAAATTCATAAAAATTGGCAATCGTATGATGCCGAATTCCTTCCTGCACAGCACTATCAATATAAAAAGTAAATAAAAAACAAGGTTACTAACCAAAAAAGCTGGTAGTCAACCTCGTTAATAGAGTATTTAAATATATAGATACTTCATAAATCACTTTAAACTCCAGAAGAGGTAATGATTACTTTGGGTTATTTTTTTTGGGCGAAACTATTTAATCTTTGAATAAATCTTCATCTAAAAATAATTCGATATCATCTAAATTGACATTTGTTTCTCTTTTATGAGGTGTAAATTTTAAAATAAATTCTTCAAAAGAGTTTGCTATAAGATAAAAATATTCTTTACCATCTTCGTCTACCTTTTCTCCTTCATGATACCAATAATAAATTTTACCTCTATAATTATCTTTTAATCCTAAACATATTAAATCTCCCCCGTCTGCGTCTGCAATAGGCATTATATCAGTCCCTAAAATTTCTAAATAAGTTTGAATTACCACTTCAATATCATAGGTATCATTTGTAATGCCATAAAAGCCGCCTATCGAGTCAAAACCATCCTTATGAATTACTGGGGCAATTTCAATTGGCTGATACATTCTATCCTCTTTTAAAAAACATCCTCCATATTCAAGTAAAAACTCTTTATATTCCAATGGTAATTTCACACCATAAATAAGCTCTATTGTAACAATCGATTTATTTGCATTTTCTTTTTTTGAAACTACCATTTCCGTATCAATTATCTCATTTAATAAACTTTTTAATCCTTTATCCAATTTTATTTTCCTCCTCTTAAATCTGATGCTGAACCAATATGTGCTACATTCTCATGCAAATCTGTTGGAATCAATTCAATTTCAGTTGAACTTTGTTGAGACTGAACGTTTTAATACTCTACTCTATCTTAATTATCACCTGAAATTCTATCATCTAGCTTTTCTCTGTCTTCAGCAATTTGTTCATATGAACTAATAAGGTTACTAATATAATCAATTTGAACCTCTCTATCATCTTGAAACAAATGTATTGTAGCCCCCTTACTTATTACAGCTTCCATTGTTTTCTTAAAATCTTTTAATTCATCCGTATCAAAATAATCACATTCTAGCACTACTTTACTATCTTCTATATTTTCTTTAATATCTTGAGTACTCGCCCTATTATTCTGTCTGATAATAGATACATACTTTAATTTATTGGAATCATTATCAATTTTCAATTTCATCTTTACCATAAAATTTCACCTCCCTAAAAGTCTTTAATTGGGATTATAGGTTCACCCGAATTACTTTTCCTCCAATTCCCACCATGCCATCCTTTTAAATGTTCATTAAAATTTACCGAATAGATTATTTCTCCTTTATCGGATGTGGATATTTCGAAGCACTATAACTATGATGCCCTGCAGTTGGTTTACCATCAAATTTAGGAGTTTTACCAGCAAGAATATCTTTTAACTGTTCTTGAGACCAATCTCGAGAAAGTGGTTCATGATTTAATAATCGTTGTTGTTCTTGATACCAAAATTCTTTAACTCCTTTATCCCTTTTAGCAAACTTTTTATTCCAAATGTAGTCTGCATACTCTTGTTTTGTAATAGTTCTAATATCAATTTTATCTCTTAACTCTTTCACTTTCTTAGAACTCATTTGTTTTGTCGTAGTTGGATGCTCATTTAAATCTAGTCCTTTTATCCTCACTGCTATAACATTTTTTGTTTCTTTCACATGAGGGATATCAGAAATTTCCTTACTAACTTCATCCGTACCCTTAGGCGTATTTTCAACTGTGGGAGTCTTCTTTACAGGAAGATTCCTTTTATATTTGGAAGGTTTGACTCCGGGAACTATAGCGAGCACCATTTTTTAAAAAGCCTTTTTGGACGATTTCCCTTGGCTGGATATAATCCACAAATGCTAGGTTCGTGCCTCCAAAATAGTCGAGCTCGCGGACACCACCGTAATCGAATTCTTCTTCCACTTCTTTAACCACTTCGTATTGAATCGGCTTTCTTGTACCAAAATTCTTGCACAAAAAAAGCACTTGTTGCCTAATTGCAATCAAATGCTTAATAATTAGCTATATAAAATAAATCATTAATATTCTATCTTTAAACCAATGAGCCTGTTAAATTTCGTGATTTATCCGCTTATTCTCTGTAACACTTTTTCATTCTTTTTTATCCATCTTTTGCTTTAAGTATTCTGCAATTTTTATTTGTCCTCTTTCAATGGCAAAGGCATAAGCATCCATTTCTTTCATACATACTCTATGATGGTACAACCATCATAGAGTATGTACTTTTTTTCAGCCTATTCTTTTCATTCTACTGCAAACATACTTCATTCGCATTAATCTATATATTCTGCCGTACCAATAAAGTCCAAATTATAGGTATTATTATCTACTAATTTAACAATTTTACCTTCTTTATTATAATCATAATTATAAATTAAAATGATAGTATTGTATTTAGACTTTAACTTAATGTTAATGTACTGTTGTATTAATTGATTATCATATGAAAAATCTACTAATAGCTTTTCTATGTCATCTTCAGCGTCAGTAATCCAATCTTTTTCAACTAAGTCCCTATCATAATAGCCTAATTTAAAATCTTTCTCAAAAATAGAGGGAATACTATCTCCATCTACATTATATTTTATTTCAGTGTACGTTTCGAGTTCATCAAAATCACTAAAGCGCCCTAACCATAAAGAAACATCTTTTTTCATTTTTCACCTCCTCAAACCTTCTGGTAAATCCATAATGCCATTTTTCATTCTATTTTCAGCCCACTCATTAAGCCCTTTAACAAGACTTTCATAGTCACAAGCAGAATCAATAATCTTTAACATCTCATTTATGTGCTTTTGTCGAACCTCTGCTTCCATGACGACCAGGTGGATTTACAAACTCAACGTCTTTGGTCAAAGACCTCATATCTTTAATGTCATCCATACTAATTCCCCGCTGCTTAAATTTAGGAGTTCTTGCTACAAGATGCCACTCATCGTATCCTCCTGGACGTCTAAAGAGATACTTTAAAAAGGTAACTGGTACTAACACAGTTCGGAATTGTATCAGAATCAGGCACCTTAATTTATCAAGCTTTTTTCTTAAAAGTAGTAATTCGTTTATTTTTTCATAAGTTGTTCAATAGGATTTAAAATTTACTTTTTAATTGATTCGATAATTTGTGAGGTACCACTGAATATGATATCTCGCATAACCTCGCTATAATTAGTGTACTCAGTAATATTAGTCATAATTATATCTAGTGCTTGTTTGAATTTACCATCAATCATTATTGTAATACCCTCAACCTCTTGATCTGTTTCACCATTAATAAATTTCTCATTTAACAAATTTAGTTTATTGTCTTGTTCCAAAGGAATTTATCCCCTTTCCTAATAATAATTACTTTCCTCTTTCAGAGAATAGTTTTTGTTATTTATCATCCAGTACGTTTCTTCATCTGGAACCTTGTCTAAGGCTGACATTTTCTACTTTCATAGCGCCATCAATATATATTAACAAGGAACCTATCAAATGCATAAATCTGTATCTTGTCTTTGATAGGTTCCAAGGCATTTTATATTGTTGAATCTCTGATGAAAATCAGTAAAGTCTACATTATTTTCTATGAAAAGCTGTGTAAGTACATCCAGTTCATTTTTCATATTTACACTATCCTTGTAATACATGGACTACTATACCGGAACAAACATGATTGTTATAAAGTTTCACAATTGAATGAGTGACAGTTACCTGATGCTTCTTAATCAGATTTATTGTAGAATCTCTAAAAACTCAGTAAAGTTATCTGCTACTCTGTAAAGAACTGGCTCAAACTCGCCTGACTCTTCATGCGACAACACACACACTGATGGATCCCCTTTATTTTCTCTAAAATCCAAGCATACAAAATCACTGGCGAATATACTAGCTATTGGTAATACTTCCGCGCCTAATAAATCTTCATTATCAGTCAATCTTTCCCCTATTTGCGAAAATACAACGTCAATACCATAGATTCCTTTTGGATTATTTTCATTGTCATTCAGCATACATAAAAACCTTTCTATCACATAAATACGATTGTTACATTCAAACGAAGCTTCTCCAACTTCTGCACCATTAGATACTTTAATAAAGTCTAAGAACGCCCCTGGAAATGTTAGTCTCCAAAATTTTTCATGGTTTTTTATTAATTCTTCTGAAGGTAATGGTTTTACAATAGTGTCCGGATTTATTTTCATGATTTTCCCCTTTCTTTATTATATTATCTAGGAGTATCTGCCCGTATTCCAGCTGACCTCCCACCATTATGAATAGTAATATTCTATAAAAAGCCTCAGAAAGAGACAGTTCGTACATTCTAACTTAGTGATAGGCGAAGAATCGTTCCTTTCTTTGGTGTAAAAATTCACAGAAAAACTCAACTTTTCTGTAGGTTTTCATCATTTAAATGCTCTTTTTTAAAATCCCCAGTTCGCCAATATATCGTTGGTTATATTTCCTGTATATTTTCCTACTCCTATTTCAATTAAAGATTATTAAAGATTTCTGTACATCCAGTTTTTTATAGTGGTGCATTCGACACTAGGTATCCCCTCAACAAAAAAAACTTGAAAGGGACTTGGCCAATCAAGGTTTTAAAATCACATTATATTTTAGGAATATCAACTAATTCACCTGGTGATTTACTAATAAGCAAATCTGATATATTCGGGTTATTTTTTCTAATCCTATATATCTGAATTTTCGTTAATTCAGGTTCAAATGATATATCTTTTGTCTTAAAATTCATTTTTATTAGTTTATTATAAACATTTAATAAAAATCTTTCCACTCTTCTAATGCTGAATCTGAAACTTCCTCTGGATTTTCTAACATTCGAAATCCATCTGCGTAATGAAATATTAGTAATCCTGTTCCTAAATCACAATACTCGTTTTCAATGAGTGCTTTTGGAACATCAAACCCACTATTCCAGTTATAATTTGCTGCAAAAAAATGGAGTATAAGTGGATTGTCTACATTGCCTAATTGACTGATTAAATTATTTTTTCCCTTATTATAAGGCAGTTCTTCCCGAAAAGTAATTTCTGTGTTGCCCTTCAATTGAGTCTCTTCTCCATACTTATAAGTGTTTTCTTTTCATAATTTGTAGTAGTAATAAAGTCAAAATCATTAGTTGAAGTAATTTCATTGTTATACTCAAAGTTATATATCAGAATTACTGCATTATATGATTTTTTCAAGTCTATACTTTCCTTAAATTGTGGGATGATAATTTCTTCATACGAACACCCAGCTAATAATGTGTAAATATCGCTACTACTATTCTTATAGACCGCTTTTTCTATAGTATCCTCATCTGTTTCATCCATATCAATATTAAAATCGATAAAAAATTTGGAAGGTACAGACTCGCCATCCTCATCATACGTTAAATCTACATACTCTCCTATAGAGTCCTCTACTTTAATATTACCTAACCAAAAAGAAACCCATCCTTGTTTTTTCATTATAGGATCCTCCTACTTTAATTTAAGACCTTTGGTATGTCAACACTAAATCAAACGATATTATTAAGGGCTATTTTTTTATAAGCAACCGGACTTAGGTAGCCTAATGTACTGTGCGAACGGATATTATTATACCAATTGACATAATCGAAAAGTTCAAGGGACAGCTGGTTAAGGGTTTGATAGTGGGCTCCGTTGATCAATTCTGTTTTTAAAATCTTAAATGTTGCCTCTGCCACCGCATTATCATAAGGATTCCCTTTATGGCTGAGTGATCTTTTAATTTTGTATCCACTTAATAATTCATCGATACCAACGTTTTTAAATTCAGAACCGCGATCTGTATGAAATAAGTTCACGTTTCCCAATTGGTATTTAACAGAATCGAAGGCACGCTGAACTAAAGCAGCGTCTTTTTGTGCTCCGACGCTCCACCCGACAATTTCACGATTGTATAGATCGATTAAGAAACAAACGTAACTCCAACGGTATCCTACTTTTACGTATGTTAAGTCGCTTACTAACACGGACATCTCTTTGTCCACTTCAAATTCTCGATTTAATACGTTTCGAACGGATTCTTCATTTGGTCCTGTTGCCATTGGTTTAAAGAAGGTTTGGCGTATTTTGATTGAAGTCCAAGTTCGCTCATCAATCTTCCAATTCGGCGTCTCGAGATTGGAAGGCCATCTGTCTCTTTATCTAGTTCTATTTTTAGTTTCCGAGTCCCATAAACGTGTCGGTTTTCATTGAAAACCTTAGCGATCTTTTCTTTTAATACGCGTTCTTCTTCCCGCTTTACTTGCTCTTTTTGAGCGGATACTTCAGTGTCATAATAGAAGGTGCTACGCGCAATTTTTAGGACTTTACACATTGCTGATACCGAATAGGTGTGACGGTTTTGTTGAATCACATCTATTTTCGTCCCATGATCAGCTCTGCTTGCTTTAAAATATCTACTTCCATTTCTAGTTGCTTATTTCTCTTCCGTAAGGCAATCAATTCCTGTTCCTCTGGAGATTGATTATCTTTCTCTTTGAATGAACCAGACTGCCTGAATTGTGTAATCCACCTATCAAGAGCAGATGCGGTTAATTCATATTCTTTGACAATATCTTGTCGGCTTTTCCCGTTTTCATATAGGGCTACCACTTGTTTTTTGAAATCTGTAGAAAATGTTCTTCTTTTTACGGACATAGTAGATCTCCTCACTTCTTGTGTATTATTCTACTAGCCCTTAATTTGATTGTCCAACTAAGTGTAACCTATCCACTTCCGGTAAAGATGAAACCCCACCCTCTAGTCTATAATTAGCCCAATTATTAAGTCGTCTTACAAATGTATTATAGTCGCTAGAAGTATCTAGGCTTACCCTTAAATTAGGTATTGTATCAGAATCAGGTACCTTAATTTAAGGATACTGCTTTAAGAGTGAGCTACATTGTTCATAGGTCTTTTAATGAACTGCTGAAAGCTATAGAGTAGCTTATAGTTTGTGAAAACTTGCAACTTCATTTAATCTATCCAATCCATCACCACTAACCACTAGTCTGCTCCTCTTTCGTGACGAATGAAATAGACCATGCCTTCATAATCGCTTCAAGAATTTAGTAAAAGGTACCTCTAGTTCACGCACAGCAGATTTAATAGCCACCGTTCTTCCCCCTTGGTTATTATTTAATGGGGGTGTTACCATTGTCTTCAACTCCTTCTTTTAGTGAATTTGAGGATTCGTAGTTCAAAGATTGGCACTACTCCTATAACCTAAAAATAATGGTTTTCTAATTTACAACTATTTAACATTAAGAAAACCTTATTTTCATGCAACTTCTTTAATCCATTTCCCGAAAATATCTGACGGCATTAAATCTTCGGAATTTGAGTATTGAATATCATAACTATACTTTCCATTCAGAGAATTCTTTTCGACATTATAAGATAGTTTCATTTCAGTGGGCATCTCTCTATTAAACTCTTTAAATTTATCATGTATTTGTTCCAAGTCTTCTCTTCCAATCTTCATGAGGGTCTTTTGTCGTTCAATAGAAGTATCATAAACATATCCGGCGGAAAATTCATTTAACATATGCTTATGAACAATACTTCCATTAACTTTATAAAATACATTAAAATAATATGTTTCTGGTTCGTAGGAGCAGTAAATATATATCTCCTCTGCCTTTCCATTTACATATTCCAAGCAAATAGAAACCATATCACCTTGTAGTTCTGAAAAATAATCTTCAAATACTTTCATTTTATAAAAACACCTCTATCTATAGTTTTTTATTGTAATAGCATCAAAAACACCGTCAATACCTTCTATTGTATCAATGGTGTTTTATGTCACCTAGTAATACAGCATAGTCCAAGCCTTATCCTTCCAAACCAACATTTTTTCTGTTTACATCAAGCACATCTGAAATACCAAACTCATCGAATTTCGCCATTAAAAAGTCATGCCCATTGTGTAAAGCTATTTCTCTTTCTTCTTCATAAATAGGGAGTAACGTATAAAAATTAATTATTCTATTTTCCATATCTAAAATACTGCCCATATCTTCAGATTCACTTACCAAAATACATGATAACGCTGTAGTGGCTGCAAATGGCATTGGCGGTTCCCCATTTGGAAGAATAACCCCTTCACCTAACCAACCATCATATTTATGCGGAATGTGCGCAACCATTCTCAGCCACTTCAATGGCCAATAATGATCGTTGTTCTTCATTTTCTCTTTACTGATTGGCCATTTTGCAGGTAATTTCAGGACTAATTCGGCGTACTTAAATTCCTCACTGCCTTCTGAATCGTCCATTGCAACATCACTCATCCCAGTTGTCACAAGAGTTATATAATCATGTTCTTTCGATGGCAGTATCACTTGAACATTAACCGCTACCTTACTGCCAGGGATGATTTCACTGATTGTGTGATCAATAGGACCAAACTGTTCAGTTATATAATCTAAAATCTCCGTTGTTTCATATTGCCTAGTATCCTTATATTCTTCTTTTTTATCTTGATCCAATAAATCAGCAATTGCCTTTTGCCCACGTTCATGCGCAAATGCTAATGCATCCATATTTTTCATAGATTCTCCTGTGTACTTCACATGAATGTCAATTCCATTTTCAATCAGAAGTTTTACAATATCTATATGTCCACCCAGAATTGCAGAAAATAAAGGATTCCTTTCTGGTTCGCTCACATCCAATTCAGCTCCACAGGACAATAAATATCTAACAATTTCAATGTGTCCATCTGAAGCCGCTTCATTAATTGCTCCACCACCAAGTATAGCACCGCGCCTATTTAGGTCAGCACCTAACTCTATAAGTTTCTCGACTATTTCAAGCTTTCCATGTTTGGCTGCTACATGAAGAAAAGTTCCAAATGTTGTCACAAAATTCAAGAGTTCCATATCTGAACAAATTAACTCGACTACTCGTTCGACATTATTTTGTTTGATAGCTGTACGTATTTCTTTAGCTAGTTGTATAATTTCCATATTCCCACTATCTCCTTTGAGCGGCTATACGACCTAATCGTTCAAGTATTTGAACTATATCATCCCGGTCACCGCCATTATTTTCCACTTCTTTAATCTTATCTACAACATTTCGAAGTGGCGTAATATCATGTTGACCTTTTATATTTGGTGCCCAAGTCAAATTTTCAAGGCCGTAAATTGGGTCTATATCATATTCTCTTAATATTTCTTGTCCTTCCTTAACAAGCTCTTGTTTAGCTTTTCCATTACCTCTCTTAAATAGAATGTGATGTGCGTGGTGATTCTTCATTTCTTCTGGCGGATCATCTTTGTGTTTTTTCAAGAATTTACCGAAGTCGAAGTTATCGATGTTAACATCTTTGTCAGCATCGATAGTATCAATAGCTTCTCCATTATTACTCGATGCACCTTTACCCTTACCAGTAACATTTTCAACTTTCTTAGGACTTATCCACTTCACAATTGAAGACTTTCTAACAAGTCTAATACCCGCGGTACCCGCTTTTATCGCTGGCACAAAAGGGGTAATCGAGGCCATGGACAGTCCCAGGAACTATCGGGATCCGTGATTGTTTTTAAGTCATCCAGGATTAAGAAGTTAGCTACTCCCAACCCGGCTTTATCAATGAGGCTCAGTTCTTTTGGTCCGTAATCCTTTGAAACACGAACGAGTCCTTGGTTCATCATGATGTATTCGCCTGTATGAGGATCGATTGCATAGTCATTCACAGGATTACCCACATGTTGTTCTTTTTCCATTGCGGCATAGAGTACCTTCAACCGCTCATCTTCAGACGTATTCGCCCCTACTAGATTGCCAAGTTCATTACCGAATTCTTGCCCGGCGTTTACACCGTCCGTTGTGTTAAATCCGTTTGAGTGTATTTTCCACCTGATTATCGTCCTTTTCATAAATTCTTTATTTATTGCTTATTCTAATCACCACAACCGTAACTTTCCATTATACAAAAAACCTTGAAAGGCTATTGCCAATCAAGGAATGAGTATTATTATTGCCTTTTAATTCACGACTCAACTTATTATATTTACCTTTCAGTTACTGATAAAAACTATTTTCTTGGTTGCTAAAAAATTATTGTTCCTCATATAAACTGTCAAGAAATTCATTGAAATTGTTTGATAAAAAATACATATTTTCCATTTTATCATGTTCCTCATCATGAGCCCAATGAAATATTTGTCCAAAACACTCTTTACTTATTCCAATGCATATTTGATTTCCACTTGGGTCATCTGCTATTGGAATAAATCCTATTTCTAATATTTCATCAAAAATATCAAATTTCTTCTTTAAATTATCATACATACTACCAATTCCGTAAAAAATATTTAATATACTTTCTCCCAACTCATCAGATATTTTATAAATACCAGGATTGGGATATCCACCATTATATTCTAATAAAAAATCTCTATAATCTTTTGGTAAGTTTATATTTTGATTTTTCTCAAAAAACTCTAAGTTTCCGATAGATAGATTATCATGGGTTTTTTCAATATTTACCACGCTCTCACTCCTTATTCACTATTTTTACCATTAACTTTTGATTGTCCACCTATGTGTTTAAATTCATCATGAATATCTTTTTCTACAAGAATCATTGTTTCTCCATCTTGATGATGATGCCAAGTGTATCCTAAAGGAGGTCTCCTTATGTCGGAAATTGGAGGATCAGTATCTTTACTAAGTTTAGCTGCTTTATTTGCATTTTCAAAATCTTTTGGATTATTTTTAGGTGAATGAACTTCTATTTTTATCGACTCAACATTTGGATGCTTATAAGGTATAAAATCTGGATAGCCATCTGGATACCTTATTGATATACCAGTCTTATTAGTATATTTCCAAGTTCCGTCACTATCAACAGAGATATCCCCACCCTTTTTATACCACTTTTCAGGTATTGGTGAGTTCATCGGTTTATTCTTTAAAATCTCCTTGGTAAAGTCTTCTAAATCCAACTTACCTTTCCCCATCCCCTTATCAGTAGCCTTTTCAACTTTCTTAGGTCTTATCCACTTCACAATTGAAGACTTCCTAACAAGTCTAATACCCGCGTTACCCGCTTTTATCGCTGGCCCAAAAGGGGTAATCGAGGCCATGGACAATCCCTTGGCCATGTAGGAACTATCGGGATCCGTGATTGTTTTTAAGTCATCCAGGATTAAGAAGTTAGCTACTCCCAACCCGGCTTTATCAATGAGGCTCAGTTCTTTGGGTCCGTAATCCTTTGAAACACGAACGAGTCCTTGGTTCATCATGATGTATTCGCCCGTATTCGGATCGATTGCGTAGTCATTCACAGGATTACCCACATGTTGTTCTTTTTCCATTGCGGCATAGAGTGCTTTCATCTGCTCATCTTCAGAAGTATTTGCCCCTACTAGATTGCCAGGTTCATCACCGGATCCTTGTCCCCCATTTACGCCGTCCATCCCGGCAGTTCGTTGTGCTAAATCTGTCTGAAGAGTATTTTTCGCCGACAATGCTGCCCATTTATCCATCGGGAAGTCGATGGCCGTCACACCGTCAGTGAACAATCCTTCAATATCAGAAAGCCATTTTTCCATTGTCTTCAGATCATTCTCTATCGCTATTAAAGCCCTCGTCTGGTTCGCATCAAATTCATACAAATCGGCAATCGTTCGATCCCGTTTCCTCCGCGCATCCCGAACCCCCTCCTGGACATCACTATCATTCAGATGTGGAAGGGCAACGATATCGGCGACCTGATTCATAATGTCGTTGGCTTCGTCGGTGAGACTGCTTGTCATTTGTGAAATTTCTGTAAGTCCGGCTTCAACTTCTCCTTCAAGGAATGTTTCACGGATGAACCCGTTCATATCTGGCTCCAATGCATCGAGTGCGGAATCCATTTGGGTGAGGACATTTACGTAATTGCTTTTGAATGTCATGAAAAACTGTAAGAACGGCAGGTGGCACTCCGCATAAAATGCACGGATTGCGTCACCACCTTGCCCTTTAAGGGAGTCTTCCAGCGCAACGAGTCCTTCGACTGCGGTCTCGATTGCATTCATTTCATTTTCCAAACGATTTAGCATGGTATTATTCCGCCGCAAGCCATCGTGGAACGGGCTGACATCTACTACTTTCATTATAACATCGCCTGCTTCGGTCCGGATAATGTACTATGCACGACAGTCGCTATTTTTTCGTCTGATTCACGCATGAATTCAACGGAGCTAGTCGTTGTTTTACTATTCTCCATTAATACAGTTTGATAGTTCATCAAAAGCTGTTCCAGTTGAATCGACAACTTCGTCTGTTTAGTCACGACATCCATCGTATTTCCCGTAATCGGTGGTTCAGCTCTTGGAATGAGTGACTCCGTTTTGCTATTCATTTCCCTTAATTGGTTTTCAACTTCTCCATAGTCTATCTTCACTTCGGTCGACATGATAGTTATCTCCCCCGTTGTTAGTTGGAAGTTTTCACTTCTTCTTTTTCCCTTGCCGCTTCCTCGGCCAATAGACGCTCGATAGTCTGTTGAATGGAGGCAATTTCTGCTTGAAGTGAAGCAATTTTTGCTGCAATTGCACTATATACGTTTGCGAACTGGGCACCTGCAATCTCCAAAAAAGCTGTGTGAATTCCCCCTTCACGAATAGCTTGAAAATCAGTAGCATGTCTACCATGCCAAGTCGTGGGCGAAAGTTCTGGTTCCAAACATTTATGTTCATTCATAGTGAATAGCTGCTGTTTTTCGCTTAGTGAGGATTGACACGCATTCAGACGTGCAACCTCCCCTTCCTTCTTACTCAATAGTGCATAGTAATAGCCAAGCAATCCTCATTCCCCCTACCTTTTTTATTCACCTCACATTTACCCCCCAATGACTTATCGGTTACTCGCATCAAAGACACTGATTAATTCTAATATAAGGTTGTAAAATTTTTTCTACTAATCTTGCGTTGCAGCGCATTATGGAACATCATTAAATCTATTATCAATCTAGTAATAACTATCCATAATTAACTCACGCCAATTCTCCATTATATTGTTAATAAAGAATGATATGGTATTTATCCATTGATACTATAAATAGCATTCTAATCTCCCCTTTGTCAAAGACATCTAATATGACATAAAGTTTCCATAAGACTATTATCCCTCTATATATTGTCCCTCCAGAATATTTGGTTCTTAATCACACCTACTTATACCGTCTAAGTCTATGAAATCATGACTTATATAGTAGGTACTTCGAGGTATCTATTCTAATTCCGTGACTTAAGATCCGTTTTCATGCGTATTCAAAAAAATGCTAGCTACAAGTGGTAATTAATAGGGATTGGACGTTGTATCATGCCCAAGCAAAAACGTTAAAAAGAAACCAGTGTCAATATGCAGAAATCTCTAAAGCGAAAAGAAAAGGAAATCTCAGGGACGCCTGTGGAAGCACTGGTAACTTCAGAATGAGTAACTGAGTACGTTACTACTTTGCACAAGAGTAAAAATGACTGATTGACAGACCAAATCCAAATGTGGATCGAAAAAAAAGGCGAAACTACTATTCTGGGCGAACATTTCTAAAATAAGAAAAGCCAAAGGATCTCCAGATTAAGAGATCCTTTGGCGAAAATTGTTTAGTTGCACTGAATTTCAATATAGACAGTCAGGATATTTTGGGGTCATTTGATTCAAAATACCTATAATGTTGTGCGTCAATCAAATATGAAAGTTTGAACAATCTATTTTTTATTTGCCAACTATCTATTTAACATAATAGCGTATCTGACAACTAAACTGGATAAACTTGTCACACGTGCTATACTAAAAATAGTACTTAATACTTTTATCCTATCATTTATGCATAGTAACAATGAATAACTACATAAAATTATGAGGTGATGACATGGTTAAATTGCAGAATTCTCAGTTTGGAAAGAATGTTATTATCGAAGAAAATCCGCTTTCAAGATGGTTATTTTCTAACACGATATCTGCATGGATATGGTTAGTTTTAAGATTATACCTTGGTTATTCTTGGCTGATGGCTGGCATTGGAAAAGTTACTTCTGACGTATGGACAGGTGCTAATGCTGGTGTTGCAATTGAAGGATTTATGGGTGGTGCCCTTGCCAAATCTGAATCGGGGGACGTCGCAGGGTGGTATGCTTGGTTCCTAGAGAGCATCGTGATTCCAAACGCAACACCATTTTCTTATATGGTCGCTTGGGGTGAAGTGTTAATTGGACTTGGCTTAATCGTTGGACTCTTAACAGGAATTGCGGCTTTCTTTGGTGCACTTATGAATATGTCCTTCTTATTGGCAGGTACCGTGAGTACAAATCCCGTTATGTTTATAATTGCAGTATTCTTAATTATGGCCTGGAAAGTTGCTGGTTGGTATGGGCTAGATCGTTGGGTGTTGCCTCGCTTAGGAACACCATGGTCGTCAAACAAATGAATTGTATAAATTGGATGATATCCCAAGTTCTTTTACTTGGGGTATTTTTTTAACTGCCCTACTTGTTTTCTAAAAAGGACTGCCTGCGCCAGACACAAGCACGAAAAATTCACATAGTCGAGTAGTAATAAAAAAAGAATAAAAAACCACATAGATATTGATCAGTTTTGTACTCTTATACAATTGCATTGTATAAGAGTAGTTCCGCACACTGGTACCAAACACTATGGAGATTCCATTACGCCAAGTTTTAGTTTATAAGAAACACGCTCTGTTCAATTTGTTTCATTTCATAGAAGTACCCTTTTTTATCCATCAATTCTTCAAATGTTCCAGACTCAACAATGGTTCCATTGTCCATCACAATGATTTGATCCATCTCTTCTAATCCTGTTAAGCGATGGCTAACGACAATAACAGTATCCACTTTTGCTTTTTCAAATAAATAGCCCATAATATGTGCCTCGGTCAATGCATCAATGGATGACGTTGGCTCATCTAATAGCCATAGAGGCGAATTTCTGAGCAGAGCTCGGGAAATAGCGAGACGCTGTTTTTCTCCGCCTGAAAGATTCTCCCCTTTTTCTAATACTTTATCATCTAAGGTAAAGTGCCCAAGCTTCACCATTCCCAACATGTCTTCCATTTCTGTTTCACTTAATTCATCATTAGCAAGCAGTAAGTTATCTCGAATGGTGCCATAGAAAAAATGATTTTCTTGTAATACCACATTTGTATTCTCCCAAATACACTCCTGTGTTATCTGATCAATCGAATCATTGTTAAAACGAATCTGACCTTGGTTTACACTGTAGAACTTTAATAGCAACTGCAACAACGTCGATTTCCCAGAACCACTCGGACCGACTATAGCTGTTTTTGAACCCGTTGGAAACGCTGTCGTTACATTTGTTAACGTATTATGTGTTTCATCTGGAAAAGCAAAAGTTACATCCTTCATTTCAATTGAAGGAACGCCCTGTATAGTACGTTGTTCAAAACTTTCTTGTGGTTTCTCTTGTACAAAATCTTTACCAACGACTGCGGTAAGTCTTGACGCAGCTTGCCGACTCTCTTCTAAATAGCTTGGGAAAGCTGCCATAGAAGTTGTATTTTCAAAAACTGTCAATGAAACCATGACAAACATCGCAAGGTAAATCCCATCCAGTTGACCATCTGCCACTAAATAAGCGCCAACACCTAAAACAAGCAATGATATGAGAAGCGATAGAAACTTGTTAGCAGCCTGGCTGAACAAATTATGAATACTTTCACGTTCTTGTTCATCTAAGTAGGCATGTACAGATTGATGCAGTTCGCCTTCTTTTTCTTCTAGTTGTTGGTGTATTTTTAAATCACGAAAGCCATAAATAAATTCTGTCACTTTGGTAGACAATTCTCCGCGTCTCTGTCTCACCAGTCGATCCACTTTTCGCTGCGTTAAAGCAAAAATTGATGGAACAACAAAGGTAGTTACTATCAGACCGACGAATACGACCAATGCTACTTCTATTGAAAACAATGCTGTAAAAAAGATTGTACATAAAAATACTAATAGTAAAACAACCGGTGGGTAAAAAACGCGCAAAAAGAAATTTTGTAATGCCTCCACATCACCCACTACTCTAGCAAGAAGATCTCCGCTTCGATATTTCCGGAATATCGTTGGTGCTAATGGTTCTAACTGCTCGTAAAAGGAAACACGCATATTACTTAACATCGTAAATGTCCCTCGGTGAGAAAAATAACGTTCTCCGTAACGACTTAATGCTGATATAATCCCTAAAATTTTAACCGATGCAACGATAATCATTAAGGTATAAATTGAAGGTGTTAAAGCCGCCTTGGAGATCAAATACCCACTGGATGCAAATAAACTAACAGCTGTTATCCCAGATATAAATCCGCAGATAATAGAATAGAAAATATCCTTTTTTTCTACGAATAATATCTTGGTAACAAATCCTAAGTCCTTCATTTTGCAATCCCTCCTTGTTGAACAGACACCATGTCACGATACACTTCCACCGATTCCAGCAGTTCCTCATGTGTGCCAGTTGCTAAGAGTTCTCCGTTGTCCAAGAAAATAATCTTGTCGGCATTTTTAATCGTATGAAGCCTATGAGCAACTGTAATGACCGCTGAAGCTTTAGACAGTTCCTTAATAGATGCTTGCAAGATTTTCTCCGTCCGAAGATCGAGTCCAGTTGTGGGCTCATCAAACAGAATAACAGATGGACTTTTTAAGAATGCTCTCGCAATAGCTATTCTTTGTTTTTCTCCACCTGAAAGGTCTCTTCCTCCTTCACCAATAGCTGTATCATAGCCATGTTTAAGTGAATCGACCAACTCGGAAATTCCAGCCTTTTCAGCAGCTTGTACGATCTCCCCTCGAGTAGCATCCATACGTCCGCCAATCGCAATATTTTCCGCAATTGTTCCTGAAAATAAATAAGGGTTTTGTGAAATATAACTTAATCGATCAAACCAATCTTTCTCTTGAAAGTTTGACCTTGGTTTCCCATTGATAAGCATTTCTCCCTCTGAGACCGAAACAAGTCCGGCAATTACATTTAATAGGGTTGATTTCCCCGCGCCAGTTTTACCGACAATCGCTACTTGTTCATTTGGAACAATTTCTAGTTGAATGTTTTTTAATGTAAATGCATCTTCTCCATAAGTAAATCCCACACCACGCAGTTCAATTGTTAGTGGTACTTCTCTTTCCAAGCTTTCTACTCCCCATAAAACAGGTTTCTCTGTGTCACTTAGTTCATCTGCTAGCTTTTTAGCCGCCCCCATACTTCCCCTACCCGTATGAAAAGCACTACCTAAGTCTTTTAATTTCATGAAAAACTCTGGAGCCAATACCAACATGAAAAACGCGGTAAAAAACGTGATATTCTGAAACACAATTAAACTAAGGGCAAGTTCTAGGGCTATTATCCCCATACTTAGCATCGATATGAATTCTAATACTAAGGAATTTTGGAAAGCAATTTTAAGTACTTCCATCGTCGCATCACGAAAATCAATACTGCTTTTTCGTATCGTTTCTTTTTGTTCTTTGGAACGACCAAGCAATTTAAGAGTTGTCAATCCCTGTAACGTATCGAGGAACCCTCCTGAAAAAGCAGCCATTTTATCCAATTGGTCTTCGGTTTTGTCTTTTGTTTTGATACCAATAATTATCATGAAAACCGGAATAAAGGGTGCAGTGATTATAATAATCACTCCTGTGGATATATGTTGTGTCAAGATAACCACTAGAATGATGAGTGGAATGATAGTAGCTTGAATTACTTGTGGGATATAACCGCTAAAATAACTGTCAACTTCATCCACAGTATCCATCATTACACTTACTTTTTTACCAGACTGTCCTTGAAGTGATGATTGAATCGTATTTCCAGAAAACTTATTCAAAAGGTTTTTCCGAAGATTCCCTTTAACCTGTGAAGCCATTTTCACTCCAGTTCTCCCACTAAGATACTGAAGGATTGTTCTTGCGGAAAACGCGAAGAACAATCCTATCAACAGCGGTACAACATCAGAGAATGATGCATCTTTTATAAAGATACGATCCACAATTGCGACTAATAAATAACCCTGTCCAATAATTGCTACACCTGTTGTGACAGCAAAAATGACCAAGAGAACCAGCTTTCTTTTCTGTTCTAATGCTAATTCCTTAAGTCCTACCATCTCTCTACACCTCCCGAAAAACAAGCTAATTTAGCGAAGTATCCAAAGTTTATACACTGGCAGTAAGACCGCTACCTCCACGTTATATAACTTAAGGATATTTGTTTGGAATTACCGCCAGAAAGCTACTTATATCAGTGGAAGACGCAAGAATCCTCCACTACTAAAAGTTTCAATTTATTTTTCTTTTGAAACAAATCCATCTTTTGGTGAAGTCCAGAATGCACATACTATTGCTGTGAAGATTATGGTACATGGAGCTACAAAGATTAGAATGTCATGTAGCATTCATCTTACTCCTTTTCCCTGTTTTCTATTACATACTCTTTATCAAAGAAGAAAGAATATACTTCCAAAAACAGGGGTAGTGCTCCAGTCCTCCCTGCCAGTTTCATAAAATTTGACCAAAGTAATGAAAGCCGCAGTCCATTCATGGTTCCAGTTACAACACCGACCGAAACCCAGGCGCCCAGCGTTCGGCTATTAGAATATAATGTTCGTTATTTTTCTTAATTACCACTCAATGGGCTATCATGAGTGGAACACCAACCCATATCGTTGCGTAAATAATATAAAATGAATAGGTAAGAAATATTAATTTCCACCTTCTATACAACATCTTTTCCCAAGCTCCGCTTTGAGTAAATTATACAACCAAGGTACATTAATACTATTTTCAAGTCGTAGACCCATTTTAACTGTAATTGACTGTTAGTAGGTGGATATCTTGTGACAGAAACGACGATCATGTGACCGCGATTGGGCATTCTTTAGTTGTAAAAAAAAACACTTAAAATCCAGCTACTATTCTCTGATAATTATGACACCTACAGAAAAAAATGTTAAAATAACAGTTAGAATATAATTCACTACGAAAAGGGAGGGATATAGATGCCGAATTCTTATGTATCGCATGAAGATATGGGGCTGAATACCGGAAATGCATATGTTGAAAAAATTATTTTCAGTTTGACTAAAAGTGGAGCAATTCTAAATGCGAATAAAGATTTCTGTACTCTTTCGGTGGAAAAAATCCCTTCTATAATTGGTACATCTATGTATGAATTTGTTCATGAGGATGATCGGTTGTTATTCATTGAGCGAATTCTTGAATGCTGTGATGGAAATTTGATTCCGTTTACTTTCAGGTTCACTACTAGTAAAAGGGATGGCATGCCGTTTTATGTAAATGTATGCAGGTGGATTAATCAGAATGAAGTGCTTATACATGCCATACCGATTGTAGATACGTTCGCCTATACATCTGTTGAACGCTCGTTAATTGATAAAGAACTCACGGTATTTGACATTACAGATAAAGCTGCCATCAATACTGGTTTTGACGGGACTGTTATTGGTGTTAATGACGCTTATATTGAACTCTTTGGATGGACACGTGAAGAGCTAGAAGAGAAGAAAGCCTCAATGGTTCCTGATTTTCTTATGTACGAACTTATAGAAATTAAGGAACGACTCATTAAGGGCGAAAAAGTTGTTCGTTTGAACACAGTACGAATAACGAAAAATGGACTAATGCTTCCTGTTAACATCGTTTTATTGCCTTATTATGACAGCGTTGGAATGGTTCAAGGCGTTTTTGCGCTTTCGAGAAAGCTTGAGGAAACGCTAGAAATGAAATCGTTTGTTGAAAAGCAGTTGGCAAATATTTTGCAACAGGAAGTATTAATAAAAGATATTACGAGAAATTTGGAATTCGGAGTTTGCCAGTATGATGTTAGAAAGGGAATGTACCTTTACGTAAGCCCTGGAATAGAACAACTTGTCGGTATCTCCGTTTTAGACTTAATGAAAGATCCCGCACTGTTTGTTTCAACATGTCATCCAGATGATAAAATTGAATTGTTTCGTTTTTTTGAGGAGTTATCTAAAGAAAGGACCGAAATTGAGTATCGCGTGCTAAATAAGGATGAAAAAGTTTGCTGGATTCGAACAAAGATTACCCCTGTTATTGATGGGGCGGGAGAAGTTGTAAGATATGTTTCAATTACTCAGGATATTTCTAAACTAAAAATGCAAGAGGAGCTTCTTAGAAAGTGGGACATGCTTAACATAGTTGGACAATTATCTGCCAGCTTTGCTCATCAAGTTAGAAATCCATTAACAACTATAAAAGGATTCATTCAATTATTTCCAATGGGGCCGGAAGATACGTTTGGTCCGATTATGACAGAAGAGCTTATTAAAATTGAAATGATTATAGAAGAATTTCTTCAACTTGCAAAACCGAGTAACGGAACAGGTTTTACAACTACCTCCATTTATAATGAAATAAACCGAACCATTTCATTGATGGAAAAAGAGGCAATACTTCATAATATTTCATTCAATATGAATCTTAATGATAAAGATCAATTCATTCATTGTGAACCGAAGCAAATTCAACAAGTGCTCATTAATTTAATAAGAAATTCGATAGATGCAATGCCAAACGGCGGAGAAATAACAATAGGGACAGTGGTCGAAGAAGGACAAGTCGTCAAAATCATACTTACTGATACTGGTATCGGAATACCAACAGAACGTCTCAATAAGCTTGGAGAACCATTCTATTCACTTAAGGAAAAAGGAACGGGTCTAGGCCTTATGGTTAGTTATAAAATTATTGAAAACCATCATGGATCTATTCAATTCAAGAGTAAAGAGGGTTATGGGACGACTGTAGAAATCACTCTTCCGTTAAGTGCCCCTGTGAATTGAAAATAATTAATACGGTTGACTATAGATTTAACAAGACTGACAGACTTTCATTCCTTTAAAAAGAGGTACTTGTGTCAGACCAAACGTGTTGTACATTAGCAAGATGATGCACAACACGAGTGGTCTCAGACACAAAGACGAATCACCCACATATTCGATTAATTATACGAAAAAACTAAGAAAACCGCACTATATGTTTTGATACGCTTTATAATTTCATATTTTATAGAAGTACAATTTACTTTTCCTTATCCGCTTCTTTTGGTTCATCGCTTCCACGATAGCGATTATAAGGTAGAACATTCCAAGTTCTTTCTTGTAAATAATCTTCACTCAGCACTCTCGGAATGTCCGCAAGAATCTTTTTAGCGACATCAAGTTCACGTTGGGATTCTTCCTTATCCTGATACAAGAATTCATCGGAAGCGGTAGTTGGAGCTAGCGACACTTTCTCCTCCAAGTCCTGAATGACCATTTCTTGTTGAACGCGCATTGACTCCCGGGCATCTGCAATCCACTCCGGTTGCAAACCTCGATTGACATCACCGACGCAACTAAACTCATCAAAAATGTCCCGATAAATTTGGTCTGCATTGGTGCGGACATCCAAGTTCGCCGCTTCCAAATCAAGGTTAGTGAGTTGCTCCACTGTCAAAGGTGTATTGCGTTTTCGTCCACCGAGCCTTGTTCTTGTTAAATAGAAAGGGAATATGCTATTAAGTGTTTTGCCAACCGGTGAAATGGATCTTTCAAACTCATCAAGCCCTTTTGGCTGAACCCCCTGCATCGCAATACGAGCTGATTCAGGACGTACAATTTCCTTCGGTGGCATAATCCCATGACGAAGCATTTCTCGTATACCCGTACCAGAAATATTGATCCGATACTGTTCATCATGTGGACAGGACTGCCCTGTAGCAGGACTATCACAACGTGTGCAGTAAAAGACTTCATGATACAGCCGAACCTCGATCCCTAACTCTTCCGGTTTAAACTCGTCAAATATACTATGACTCGCGTACTTATCATAATAATCACCAATTCCCGCGTGATCTCGCCCGATGAGCGCATGCGTACATCCATAATTCTTCATAATTAAGGCATGTAAAACAGTCTCACGCGGCCCTGCAAAAATATACGTCACTCGCAAAGGTGCAAGAATGGAGCGACCTTTTGGATAATACGTATCTAAAACGCTTCGATAAGACAACATACGGTATTCATGACGTGTATACTCACGTTTGGCCATCTCAACTAAAGGTTGAAGAAGTAAGCAATCCAATTCTTCTAAAGCGTTCTTATGAATATACTCATGACCTCTATGCAAGGGATTGGCCCCTGTTATAAAACCTGCCGCAGTACGAAACTTCTTCTCCTCATAAAATATACGCCACGTATCTTTTGGTTCCAGTCGAAGTTTCTCAAATGGTCCCCAATCCATTCGCCGTAATAACCGAATAGGTCCACCTAAAGAGACATCCCCCATTCTTCTATAAATTGCATCTACCCCTGGATGATTACGATCGGTTGTACCAAAAAGGGCAGATGCACGTCGTTCCTTATCATACTGAAAAACATCTTCTATTTTCATAATAGCGACAGGTTCATTGTTTTCATCGGCAAGTGTGATCTCATCTCCAACTTTTAAGGACTTGACGATTTCCTTGTTCCTATTACCTATTGGAGCAAAGCTTAGCGGCGCCGGCCATATTACGCCACTTGTTAATCGCCCTTTGGAAAGAACAGAATTATAATCAGCTTCGTTCATAAAGCCTTCATTGGGAGATAACACCCCTGTGGCAATCATTTCAAGCGTTATGGAAGCCTCCATGTCTACCATAATCGTTGGTAACTGCTTGGCCCTGACCAGCTCCTCTTCCCGCTCTGTTCCCGTCACAACCTTATCCACTAATTTGCCACCATGAGGCTGTTGTGGATAGTTCAAATACTTATTTTCCGCTACAACATTTACCATCTCATTTCCTCCCCCTTTAAATTGTTTGTCTATATATATATTTAAAAATTCAGAACACTAACACCACTATAACCGCACACTCAAAATAAATCAAATACTCTGAAACTTGTAGTCATTTACTAAAGATACTACTATTTTACAGATTTAAATCACTTGCTAGAATAACTCTACGCAAAAAAAACACAGCCATGTTACGCACAAGCTGAGTTGCATTCTTTTTTTTACTATTTCAGTCAAACTTCTAACTACTAGTTATTCCAAGTTTATCAATCCAGAATTTTAATTGTAACCGTTTTACGTCCCCAATTTAGTGCGTCTTGTTCATTTTCCATGAAGACATCAATTCTCTCACCCTTAATAGGACTACCAGTATCTCCCGCGATGACCTTTTTGTCAGGATTTGAACGCAAGTCAATACCGATGCAGTTAGAGAATTGCGTGCAGGAGGTAGCAATCGCGTGACACTATTCACCTCATTGATTTAATTGTCATAAAAAGAAGGGAACTGGAATATTAAAAGCAATTGGAACTATTGTATATCCATAGAATATCAGTACTTCAAAAGAGGAACTTGAAGCATTAAAAAGTCCATTGGGTACGGACAAGATTTGAGATGGTGTCGGATATGGCGAGTGCTACGCTAGGCACAGATATTGGTGGTTCTATTCGAATTCCCGTAACGGGTTCGGGCTAAGGTCACTTCTTGAGCTAATGAAGTGAAATTTGGTTGTTTGAGAAAAAGCGTGCATGCATACGGTTCGTTTAACAGGCAACCATATAGTTGCTTCACTTGAACAATGTAGAATCGCGACAGGCACTTATTTGCAACAGTATCACTGATAAGAGAGCTGTGAAAATGAAGGTCTTCAAGCCCAACTCGCCAGTGTTTTATGAAAATAAAAAAACTGTCAACCAAATCCGTTTGGTTGACAGTTTATTCATATCAAAGGGGTCCTATGTCAGGAATGAAGTTACACTTTGTTGACGACAATTTCTTCCTCCACGAGATCTACACGGACTTTTTCAACATGATCTTCTAAAATAAGATCTGTTAATGGATCTTCGATTTTATCTTGAATAACTCTGCGAAGTGGTCGGGCTCCGAATCGTTTATCATAGCCTAATTTGACCAATGCTTGTTTTGCTTCTTGGGAAATCGTGATGGCAATATTATTCTCTTCGATTGTTACTTGTAAATCAACAAGCATTAAGTCCACGATTTCCAGTAGATGTTCCTCTGTTAATTCGTTAAATGAAACAATTGCATCGAAACGATTGAGAAATTCAGGTTTGAAATAATCGCCCAGCATTTCGAGTTTTGTAACGGACTCATGTACTGTTTGATTGAAACCGACACTCACTTTTTTGTCACCTGTTCCAGCATTACTTGTCATAACAATGACCGTATCTTTGAAACTGACTGTCCGACCATGTGAATCTGTTAAGCGACCATCCTCCATAATCTGAAGGAACATATTTTGAACGTCTGGATGCGCTTTTTCAATTTCGTCAAGGAGTAAAATTGAATACGGATTCCGGCGTACTTGTTCTGTTAATTGACCAGCTTCTTCATGCCCTATATAACCTGGAGGGGAGCCAATAATTTTAGACACAGCATGTTTCTCCATATATTCACTCATGTCGAGGCGTATTAACGTGTCACGTGAACCAAATAATTCTTCTGCCAGGACTTTTGTGATTTCTGTTTTACCAACACCCGTTGGGCCAACAAATAAGAAAGAGCCAATGGGACGATTTTTGGCTTTAAGTCCCGCACGGCTACGACGAATTGCTTTTGCGATTTTATCGACCGCCTCTTCTTGACCGATGACTTTTTTGCTGAGATTTTCCTGAAGACCTTTCATTTTCACTTGTTCTGCTGCTTGTAGTTTTGTCACAGGAATTCCTGTTTTCTCTTCGACAATTAACTCAATATCTGCAACAGAAACTTCTATTTTTTCCGCTTCCCCACTCTGTTTCGCTTCTTCCAATTGTTTACGTAATTGAATTTCCTCAAAACGTAAATTTGCCGCTTTTTCATAGTCTTCCACTTCTGCTGCTTGTTCTTTTTCTTGAATGATTTCGCCGAGACGCATACCAATTGAATCTAAATCTGAATTAGTGGTGACATGTGTAAGGTTTAAACGTGACCCGACTTCATCCATCAAGTCAATCGCTTTGTCCGGTAAAAAACGATCTTGAATATAGCGTTGTGATAAGGTAACAAAAGCTTGCACCGCTTCATCTGTATAGCGTACTTCATGGAAATTTTCGTAACGTCCTTTTAACCCGTTTAAGATTTTAATCGTATCTTCTGCAGATGGTTCCTTGACGATAATCGGTTGGAACCGACGTTCAAGTGCAGCATCTTTTTCGATTTGACGATATTCTTTCAATGTCGTTGCCCCAATGAGTTGCAAGCCCCCCCGTGCTAAGGCTGGCTTCAAAATATTGCCGGCATCCATTTGCGATCCTTCTGTTGAACCTGCACCAACGAGCAAGTGAATTTCATCGATGAATAAAATTACATCTGTTCGTGCTTGAAGTTCTTCAATTAGTTGTTTCATCCGCTCTTCAAACTGACCACGAATGCCCGTATTGGTAACAAGTGAAGCAACGTCTAATAAGTACACTTCTTTATTCAGTAGTTTCATCGGTACATCGCCTTCGAGGATTTTTACTGCGAGCCCCTCGGCGATTGCTGTTTTACCAACTCCAGGCTCACCTATTAGCACTGGGTTGTTTTTATTTCTTCTATTTAGCGTTTCGATGACACGTCTCACTTCTTGATCACGTCCGATGACCGGGTCAATCAGTCCTTTTCTTGCTTCGTCTGATATATTTTTACCAAGTTGGTCTAACAAACCGTTGCCGTGACCTTCTTCTGTTTGCTTTGTTTGAGTTTTTGCCTGTTGGCCACCGTTTGCTTTGGAAAAGTGATTCGCATTGTCACTAAATGACGGCATCTTGCCTGCCTGTAATTGACCTTGGATTTCTTGAAAGCACGTAAGACACATATTGATGTGCATACCTTGCTGATTCACTTGAAATCTTAAACTCATCGTCGCTTCGTTTTTACCACAATGTTGACACTGCATATTCGTTTCCTCCCTTTATCTTCATTTATCTATCCCGCTTGGCTTTGACTATATTTGATCTATGAATTTATTGTACACTGACCTTTTTTGACTTTCAAGAAACTTGCTTGAATGTCTTTGATTTCCCCAATGAATCCTCATGCCCAAACAGAGTTTCAACATTTGGGATTAGTATCGTATGAAGCTGGGCAACCGCAACAAGTCTAAATTGTGTATACCGAAAGTATGCGTGCTTACAAAACAATAATGTCTAGTGTATCATTGACTTTTCAAGTCAATACCTAGAAATTGAAATAGGAGTGATTCTCTTGACGAGTAAAATTATTTTAAATGACAAAGTAATTCATTTATGTAGTTATGAAGACGAAAAAGTAAATGGATTATATAAAGTTTCAGTTGAATTTAACGTAACAAGTGATGATTACCATGACATTACAACTTTACTTTACAATGGAACTTTTGACGTGAATATTCCTGAGCAAGACTTACTTTTTAGAGGAACGATTCATAATTATTCTACTTCCATTACAAATTTGTACGTAAAAGATCAAATCGGAAAGTTTAAATTGACTTTGTTAGAAGTGAGTCATAAAGAAGAGGAGTAGAATGGAGTTTAACGAGATTAAGCATATTTGATCAGTTCCCGTTCTCTTTAAATAAAAATCGGTACCTATGCAACAAATAACAACGAACAATTCATACAATTACATAAGAATTTATATGACACTAGATATTGAAAAAAATACCTAGCCCGTGCCTAATAAACATGTAATTATAGTGGATTACCAGAATTGTTCCATGCATAGGTACCTGATATTTATTTTAGTCAGGATTTATAACCGCAATTGAATGATCGCTTCTTTCATTTGTTGAGCTGCTTTCTCTACTGTTGAGCGAGAGCAAGCAAGGTTCATACGGACAAATCCTTCGCCTCCAGGGCCAAAGACATACCCTTGATTTAAAGCGACTTTTGCTTTAGAGAGGAACAGTTTTTCCAACTCTTCGGGCGTGAGTCCCAATTCCCGACAATCAATCCAAGCCAGATAAGTCGCTTCTAATGGTAATACTTTTAATACGGGTAAATTGGATTTGAAATACTTCGTAATGAAGTGCAAATTTCCTTCAACATAGTCAAGAACTTCCTCCAGCCATTGTCCACCGTAATTATACGCGGCCTCTGTGGCAAGAGCACCAAATGAGTTCGACATTGTAACAGCGTATTTATCGCCTTCCATTACAAACTTCTCTCGTAGCGCTTTATTGGAAATTATGATATTCGATGTTTGTAAACCAGCAAGATTGAATGTTTTACTTGGTGCCGTACAAATGATGCTATTGTCAGCAAACTGTTCTGAAATAGCCGAAAATGGAATGTGTTTTCCAGGTTTGAATACAAGATCCTGATGAATTTCATCGGATACAACAAGGACTCCACGTTCCAGACAGATGTCACCGAGCCGTTTAAGTTCTGATTCCGTCCAAACACGGCCACCAGGATTTTGTGGATTACAAAGGAGAATCATTTTAACCGAAGAATCTATTTTTGAAATCAGATCTTCAAAGTCCATCTCAAATTTACCTTCATTGAACAGAAGTGGATTATATATGACCTGCCGATCATGATTATGAATCGCTTTCATGAATGGATAATATACGGGCGGTTGAACAATGATTTTGTCACCTGGCTCACTAAAAGCTTGGACAATTAAATTTAAAGCGGTAACGACCCCTGGACTATGACAAATCCACTCTTTTTCTATTACCCAATTATGGTGGTCTTTCATCCAATCGATTATAGCTTCATAGTAGCTTGGCTTCCTCGTCGTATATCCAAAAATACCGTGTTCTGCTTGGGACTGGATTGCTTTGACTACTTCATCTGGAACTTTAAAATCCATATCCGCAACCCAAAGCGGAAGCAACTCTTTTTCACCGAACAATTCCTCTGTTGCATCCCATTTCACAGATGCAGTGTTCGAACGCTCAACTACTTTGTCAAAGTCGTATTTCATAAAAACCGCCCCTTTTTCTACTCATTTGAATTCAAATGCCCTAGTAAGTCTGACATTTTCTCTACTTAAAATTGGATTTCACTTCAAAGCTGTCTATTATGCAGCTCAGTACTAGCAGCTAGTCCTAGGACAAAAGTTGAACTTGAACCCGAAGCTGTCTATCCAAACCATATTTCGGATTGTTCCCTACAATGGTAACATAAGCGCAACTGTTAACATCGCACGAAACGCTTCCGAATCACTAAATTCGCCAATTCCTTTATCTACTATTCTCCTTGTTGGAGTAACGCGCCCGTTTGCTTAATAGCGATGCTTCATCTCTGATTGGTAGTTTTATACAAAATTGATGATAATTTGTTGTCAATCAACGAAACAAACTGATTAACTAGTTACATGATCTAATCGTTAAATAACAAGATTAAAAAAATCAGACAACATATCACTGTCTGATTTCTCGCTACTGACTTAACATTTTAAATTTGAACTATGAATCCCTATTTTATGGTTTAATCAAATTGTTTTTTAGTTCTTTTTTCGCAAAGTAACTTTTTTAAAATAGTAATATACAATGAATCCTGAAAGAATAATGATTCCAGTCACATATTCATTGAAACCTTGTGAAAGCAATCCTGCCTGAATAAGAGTATAAACAAAGAATATAGTAATATTTCCTAATGCTGTTGCGATAATAAAATATGAAAGTCGAATGGTACTAACACCTGAAACACCGTTAATGATACTTGTAGGAGCAAAAGGAAATATTCTTGCCCCAAATACATACCATAGTCCACTCTGTTCTACTTTACTAATATTGGACAAATTAACTTTTTTTAGTACAAAATCTTGAAGGACATATCGAATACTTAGAAATACAATTATCGCACAGAGAATGCTCGTTAATATGCTCCACACGATACCTAATTGAAAACCAAAAAGAGTATTATTTATCAAAATGACAAGGAAAAGTGGTATTACAGGAAATGTATTATGAACCAACATAATCATGAAGGTAATGAACAAAGTGAAAGCTTTATTATCTCCTAATATAGAAGTGATAGACTCTATATTTCCGGAGATAATACTGCGAAATAAATCGGTATTTAAATTAACGAAGAACAAGATCATAATTACGAGAAAAATAATTGTCGCTTTTTTCCCCCTGTTCAATAAGCTCACCCTTCCTCGAAAACAATGCTTTAATTTTATATTCATCCTAGTGTTGATCTACCGTCTGGAATAGAAGTCCAATATTAAAGGCAATCGTTGATTACGGCCACTTGTGACATCTTATTTACCAGTCCACTCCAAGGGATTTACCACGCCACGCCAAATGTATTTGCCAGTTGTGTAATGCAATGTAGAAGTACAGACCTTTGCAACAAATTTGTACAGTTACATGTTGACATAAAGAATCCACTCAACAATGCTCGGCGCTTTGGGATGCCTCCCGCAATAAGCCAGACAGATGGAAGTTAAGGAATGATACTAAACGCTTAATTGTATACATTGGATAGGTCCACATTATCAAGTTCATTTCAAAACATATTCTGCTAGCACGCTTTGTACTTTATAAACATTCAAGGATTTATTGAATTTCTTTTGAATTGGTACAGAACTCCCCGATAGCCAGATTTTCAGTTCAGCCTCCAGATCAAACGTTCCTGCAGTTTCTATCGAGAAATGTACAATACTTTTGTACGGAATGGAATGATACTCAACTTTCTTTCCTGTGACGCCCTGTTTATCTACAAGAATTAGACGTTTATCCGTAAATATCAACAGATCTCTAATCAGTTTATATGCATGCTCTACCTTTTCAGTAAGTGCTAGTAAATCCTTCATTTCCTTCTCTACTTTGCTCACTTCAATTTCAGATACATTCCCCATTATGCCGTCAAAAATACTCATTATTATTCCTCCAATTCATAGTGTTTTCTAAGCCTCTATTAAAAGGTACCCAGTACTAATACATTATATAATTGCCTCGGGACCAGATTCGTTAAATTATTGAACCATTCTCCCACATTATAATACTCATCTGAATCAATTCATCCCGGCATTCGGACATCATTTCATTTCGCTAACATCAAAGACTGTTTCGTATATATTCTGTTAGCAACCACCCATGCAGCTCTAGCATTATACATCTTAATCGCTGGAATCACTTCCTGAATCAACTTTAACACCAACTGGCTTTAAAGAGGTAGCTCCGTGTCAGACACAATGACGAACACTTCACATTTTCAAGTAATTATGCACAAAGTAAAGAAAAACTGCATGGATGTTGATTTATTTTGTATTATTTAGAAATACTTGTATTTCTTTACTGAATAGGTACCTAAAATCTAAAACCCCTTAACCAATTTACATAGGCTAAGGGGTTTCGGTGGTTCAATATTAGTAATCTTCATTTTGTTTGGAAGCATTTACATTTATAATAGACCCCAGTTTGCGGACTTGTATGTCAAATCGATCAACAGCGGCTTTGCTGTTAGGGAAAACGATTTGCAGTTTGCCTTCCGATACACCGGTGATGTGGAATCTGTTGGAGTTTTTATCCCTCGAAATGATGGCAATCTTTTCGCCACCTTTTGGCATAACATATTCTCCAAATTGATCGGCCGTACCACCAAGATCGATTGTGAAAGTTGGTTTTTCTTCAAGCTTATGGACAGATAAATAAAAGGATGGCTTATAGACGGATGCAGCAACCGCATGGCGAGCTTTCTTTCCACTAGCGTATTGGACTGTCGCGATATATTCTCCCGGATCATCTATTGAAAAACACTCGGGAGCGGCGTGGAGAGGATGGTAATCACAAGATTTTAACTTAACTTCCTGTTGGATTGTTTCACCTTCCATCGTGGCAAGTGAAATATTTTTCACCTGTTCTCCCGATGAGCTTAAGAGAACTTCAGTCGTAAGGATGTCTTCTGACTCTTCCAATGTAATTTTTAATTGTTCGTCTTCTTTCGTCACATGTACATAATACTTCCTATAGTCGTCATGCGAATCCACACCTGTTATAGGATCCCTTGTACTTCCCGTCATAGAAAGCGTGGTAGTACCTTCACGCATAGGAACAAGTTGAATTTCTTCCCAGTTGAACTTATCACTTGCAACCGTATGAATGATGTTGTCTTGGTCATGGTAGCTCGAGTATGAATAGATGGAATTCCAGCCATAGTCAGCTGCTTTAAGCGTAACGATTGACGCTTTCACTTTCTCCGCTTTTGTAATGAGTACTGCAGCCTGTGCTCTTGAAATCGGTGCATTGGGGCTGAATGTTGTTGGAGTGGTCCCTGATGTGATCCCCATTTTGTACAGAATGTTAATAGTCGTTTGGTGACTGGCCAAACGTTGGGTATCCGTGAATGGATTTTCACTACTACTGTAGTAATAGGGAGGAAAACCAAAAGCTTTTACAAGAATGGAAGCCATTTGCGCCCGAGTAATCGAATCATTCGGTCCGAATCGTCCATCCCCGTAGCCATTAATAACGTCTGCATTGGCAAGTGCTGCAATTGCACCATAACTCCACTGAGACGACGCCACATCCTTGAATTTAGGGTCTTTGACATTCTTCGTATCATACTTCAACAGCTTCGCGATAATGGCAGCTGCCTGTCCGCGTGTGATGGATGCGGCAGGCTTGAATGTACCATCCTCGTACCCACTTATGATGTTTCGATTTGCAAGTTCATAAACCGCACTCGCATAATGTTTGGTAGTCGGCACATCCGAAAAATCGCTTGAAATTTCCGCACTAGCCTGCGAGACTAACAAACTGCCTGCAATTGCAAGTGCCACCACAGTCAACTTTACCTTTTGGATGAACATTTTATCAACTCCTCTGGAATTTATTAATATAGTAAAAGAGGTACTCATGTCAGACAGAAAGACAAACAATTCACATTCCCATGTAATTTTACAAAGAATCGAGAATAACCGAATAGGTATTGATTTACTTTGTATTATTATAGAATTGAGTTGTCTTTACTGAATAGCTCTGCGCACGGGTACCTAAAATTGAGTGAATGGAAAACCAGATTTGTGTCTTTATATAGTAAGCGGTTGGTTGACGGCTTCTTTTTCTGGACAAATAACACCTGGTTTTCCGAATATTAAAGAGGTACCTGTGTCAGACAAAAAGACGAGTAATTTACACATGCAAGTAATTATGCAAAAATTAAAGAAAAATCGCATAGGTGTTGATTTACTTTGCATTATTATAGAATTGTATTCTATTCCCTAAATAGTTTCGCGCACAGTTATCTAAAAATAGTGAAGTCTTTTTATCATTTCTTCAACGAATGTTTCTTCCCTTTCGTGTCTGTCACAATCAACTGCGTATCCGTCACTTCCATCCGTTTCCCAAGGATATTCGACAACTTGATTGTTTTTTTATCCAGTAAACTGTACTTGAAGACGCCTTTTTTATTGAAATAATACATCGTGGAGTGGTCTTGCAGCACGGAGAGGAATTCTCCGCCCGCTTCGCGATTTCTATGGACATCAAAAAGGTCAAATGTTGCACGTGCGTCAAAAGTAAATTCCTTCCTCTTTTCGCTGCTGCCATCCATCGCTGTGGAATAAAACACTAGCGTACTGTCCTTAAAATCATCCGGACCAATCGCGCGTGGACCCATATCTGTGTAGAAGATCCGGTCATTCCAAACAAACATATTACTCATCTGGCTCGGCTCTTTCATTTTCACCAAATCTTGTCCATCAATCTTCATCTTCATCACAGCGTAAGCGAATGGTAATTCATCCGCTTCATGAAATCCGCCGCTATAGTATGGGATGAAAATCTCTTCGTTATAGACAATAAATCGGGTATCTGAAAATAAGTATAAAGCACTGGAATAATCCCAACTGCTTATCGGTACGTCTTTGGACTTTAATAACACTTCACGTTTGTCGGTTGCCATATTTTTTTTGATAAGTTCAGAATACCCAACCTCATCCAAATCAATGAAATAGGTAAAGCCATCCTTTTCAACGGTTTTCCCTTTCGTGCTGACATATGAACGATAGCTACTGAGCTTCATCTTATCATCCATGGCACGGACTAAAAATGCCGAAAACTGTGCACGCGTGACAGAGTCTGATGGCATATATTTGCCGTTCGATCCGCCCGCGACACGCTGTTTTGCGATTCCGTTGATGTCTTGATAGGCCCAGTGTGACGGTGTGACGTCAATAAATGTTGCTTGCTTGTCGAGCGGCATGTCGAACGCGCGACGCAGGATCGCGGCCATTTGCGCGCGAGATGTTTTTTCACCAGGACGCATGTAGCCATTGTCGCCGCGGAGAATTCCTTTTTCATTCACCGTCGCCAGGATCTGATAATACGGTGATTTTTTGGATACGTCTTTGAATGCGACGGAGGTATTTTCCGCTAGTGGCATTTTTAATGCCTTGATGAGCATCGATGCGGCTTGCGACCGGGTGATTGGCTCATTCGGCTTGAATGTGCCATCCGGATAGCCGCCGATAATATTTCGGTCGGATAAATACATGATTTCATTTTTCGCCCAATGCTTACCCACGTCGGAAAACTGAGTGGCAGCCTGTGCTTGAAATGGGATCGCAGCGAAAATGAGCAGTAGAGCCGTCAATACGGCAGTCAGTTTACTTTTCAAAATGATAGAACCTCCTATTTTTTAATAAGGTGCCTGCGGAAAGAAATGATTCATTCCACAGGCACCTTAAATCCATACTGTTGAGTGGTTGGAAAACCACTATGGTATCTCCATATAAAAAGCGGTACCAGTGTCTAATACAGTTCGAAATTGTGATGGATGCTGGTACCCTAAATTCATTTATACTCCTTCCATCAGTGGTCCACGTAGACATCCTTGTACATACCAATATTCATAATAGGGCCTAATTGCTCTACATACACATTGATGCCTAGGAAATAATTGTCGGTATTGTCCGGGAACTTAATGGAGAATGAACCTGCTTTCTTGGCATCAGCGCGGAACAAGTTACTTTCTGGATCTCTTGTGACCACGGCAATCTGCTCGGCATCTTTTGGTAGTACATGTCTTCCTATCTCCCCATCTGCTCCCAAATTCAATGTCGCGGACGTCTTTTCCTCTAATATCCGCATGCTGAAATAAAAACTCGGAGCGGAACTTTCCACCACCATGCCATACCGTACTTCTTCTCCATCAGCAAAACGGACAGTGGCGATATACCGACCCGGTTTATCGATTCCGATACGGATATTATTATACTTGCCATCCTGATTGACCTCTTCAGCATCGTAGCAATCAGAGGGACTGTTCGAGAGACATTTGCTGAACTTCACGTTGTCAGACAGCTTCTTTCCATCCATCGTGGAGAGCGAAACGTTCTGGACTTGTTCTTTAACACTGATTATAGCTGGTGTAGTTAAAAAATCTTCGGTCTCTTCCAATGTCAACTTCAGCTCGCCATCGACTTCTTTGATATGCACATAATACTTTTGGTAGTATTTCTTATCCGGATTTCCCGAATACACTAAAGCGACACTAAATGTACCCGTCCCTTCTTGTAGCGGGACTAAGTGGATCTTATCCGCCGTACGGCTATTGGGTTTATCGCTTCCTACCACTGCATGGAACAAACCGGTATCCTTATGATTGGAATCGAACATTTTAAACTGTTCCCACTTGTAGTCGCTTGCCCGCACCGTAACAATCGGCGCCTTCGCTTCCTCGGTCGCCTTCAGCATTTTAGCCGCTTGTCCTCTTGTAATGGACTCATTCGGGCTGAACCTGTCAGCAGATTTTCCTGTAGTAATGCCAAGTCTGTAGATGGTCAAAATATTCGGATCATGACCTGTCCCACGTTTCACATCTTCGAATGGACTTTTATACGACGTGAAGTCATAACGCGGCAAATCGAACGCTTTAACGAGAATCGAAGCCATCTGTCCACGTGTAATTGGATCGTTCGGACCATAACGTCCATCCCCATAGCCGCTGATGATGCTTTTTTCCGCCATAGCTGCAATGGCTTTGTAGTAGCCGTTCGCTTTCGGGACATCTTTAAACCCTGGATCTTTCACTTTAGAGGTGTCCAACTTGATCATCTTCGCGATGATTGCGGCCGCCTGTCCTCTTGTGATAGAGTTTCCGGGTTTGAATGTGCCGTCCGGATAGCATCCGATAATATTGCGTTCCGCCAAATTATAGACTGCTTCTGCAAAATGTTTTGATGATGGTACGTCTGAAAATCGCTCTGTGCTTGCTGCAAACGTGCCGGATAAAGGCAGACCGCAAGCGAGCAATAGTGCGCCGAGTACCATAATAAGTTTCTTCCTCACTCGCATTCTTCCTTTCTATTCTAGTAGTAGTTTTTGATATAGAAGAAACTATTCGCTATTACCAATGTTTTTCAAACTAGCTGATGGAAAACCAGGTTGGTGTCTCTATATAGTGAGCGGTTGGTTGACGGCTACTTCTTCTGGACAGCTGCCAACCTGGTTTTCCGAAAAAAATTATGGCGGGGTTCCCATACCCCTCCTTTGCTATTCTGCTATCACCCAACGATCTGAGCCTGCATCCTGCTTCATTGTAAACACCCGCTCCGCTAGCCCTTCTCGCTCATATTGGTAGTGGATTTCAAGCTCATTCTCAGAAACAGGAGCCGTTTTCCGATAAGATGCCTCTAAAAAAAGTTCACCTAACCGGCTAATTTGTGTAAACGCAGGCGTTTCCGGCAAATTGCCGAAGCCCAACAGTTCGTCATACAAATACAAATCAAAATATTGCTCCGGTGTATATTCACCAGTAAGCTGTCCGGATAAATAATCCATATACATCGAATGGGTACGCTCTTCCGTTGCTATGCCTACAACTTCTCCATAAATTTTATGCACTGGGGTAATCGCTGCCCCCTGCACCGTTTTACTTGCTGGAAAATGGTTCACTAATAAATATTCGCGCGCATTCAACAGCTGGTCGTAACCTCCTACAATCGCGATTCCCTGTTTTTCATAACGATCCCTAATTTCAGATGGCAACGGTTTGCCGTTTATCTTCAACTGGCCGTTTTTCAGCACGACACGATCTCCCGGGACCGCAATCACCTCGTAGTAGGCATCCATATATGTCGGTAAATGGCTAGTCGTATTTGTCATCGTGCGTACAATGTCGCCCGCCTCATAGACAACCTCATCGAATAAATTCGCTTTGCGCTCAATGACCGTATGGAATGCATCCGAACTCCCTGTTAATGAAAATTTTTCTTTATCCACATAATATAGACCGTCGACTTGATCAAAATTCGGAAGTGACGCAAATTCCTCATAATCAACTGATGACAGTTGATTCTTCTTCTGCAGTGCCGAGATTTGCGCCAAGTCATCCAGTGGATCATATGGGACACCTGGTCCCTTATTTGAAGAAAGAAAATTCAGAGGGTCGATTGTGAGTATAAAAAACAGTGCAACTACAGGTATCGCCGCAGAGACAAATAGCACTTGCCAAGAAAACTTTTTAACCGGTGGCCGTACACGTTCATGTACACGCTGCTTTATCCGCCTTTCCTGCTTCGATGTATCGCCCATCATTTGATCGAGCTTACTTTTAAAATCGCTCAATTGCTCTCTACCTCCCCGTCCTCTTCCTCAAAAAATTCCTTTAGCTGCTGCTTTGCCCTTCGCAGCCGTGTTTTTACGGTATTTTCATTCAGCTGCAGATAGTTTGCTATTTCCGCTATAGATTGCTCGTCATAATAAAATAATATTAAAGGCTCGCGGTATTTTAACGGAAGCAGGAAAAGATTTTTTTCAAGTGTTGCCAGCCGCTCTTGCTCCAACACTACTTCTTCTGCGCCTTTTGCCGAAACAAAGATTGTATCGAACAGTACATCTTTTTTATGCTTCCACGAGCGCAAATAATCTTTTGCACGATTGGCTGTCATTTTCGTTAAATAGGTCTTCAAGGATGCCTCATTGCGAAACTGGTCACTCTTTTGAAAATACGTAATAAATACTTCTTGTACAACATCCTCCGCAGTCGACCAATTCTTCACATATAAATAAGCGATACGCACTAAATAACGCGAATGCTCATCGATTATTTGATCAATAGTACTCATTTACAAACCCTCGCCCTCTTCTACGGCCACGTCATATCCCCCTCCACATACGCAACAAATTGCTCAAACGACTTTTTTTCTGTTATTCCATATCGGCATACTTCATAATTTGAAGTCTTCCTATTTGCATACCCTTCGGTCGTCGTAAAGCCAATCAGCACCCCTGCCTCTTTAGCCGCCGCGATGAAATCCTCAGTATAATGCCCATACGGATAGGCTAATGAAACCGCTGCCGGCACTTGCTCAATATTTTGCCGTAAATCCAAAAGAATCTCTTCTTTTGAACGATCTAACGCAATACCTTCACCTGAAACCTTATTAAGTGAATGCAATTCATATGTATGTGCTTCGAACTGGAAAACATCCGCCAGCTCTTCTAAATCTGCAGCAGTAAAAAACTGCAGCGGACCTTCCGCATCAAACAGCTGCGCTCCCTGCGCCCGATCCGTACGTGAGGAAATAATGTGCTGAAGCGCACGAAACCCGTATTGCTTCAAAACGGGATATGCATACTCCTTCGTTGACAATAACCCATCATCGAATGTAATGAGCACTGCTTTGCTCGGTACAACAAGGCGCCCTTCCAAATAATCATACAGCTGATGTGCCGTCAGCGTCTCGAAATGATGATCCGCCAAGTACCCCATCTGCTGCTCAAATGCTTCCAATGAAATCGTACTATCCATCGTTCTCATCGACTCGCGAGGCAAAACCTGATGGTATACAAGCACTGGTAGTCCCGCATCCATTGCAACGGACTGCTTAGAAATATATCCTGGTCGCTCTCCTATTGTAAGGATATACCAATCCTCTTCCTCCCGTACAATCGGATAGCGAAACCCTTCTTCCAACTCCAGTATAACGCTGCTCTGCAAATCAGCATCCTCGTAAACTGCCGTTTTTTGCAGCGTATGAACCGCAGCCAACCGCTCCGTATGTACAACTGTCGAAAGCCTCTTTTTTTCAACCATCGCCTGCCCCTTACGGACAAAGGCTGTCATATTTCCCAATCGAAGCTCATAATATGCCTCATCCTCACCTGTGATAGCAACGGGCTGATCCGCCTCCAACTCGCCAATCTGCGTCAAGGCCGCCCCTTTCATGTAAATCGGCTGACGCTCCTGCACTGTCAACACCCGTTCAAATACCCGCTTCGTGACAAACCGCTCCGCTTCCTTACCCTGCGCAAACACTCTTCCTTGCGATTCAACCAAAATCCATATCTCACCAATACTCATTATAAATACAATCAAGCAAACAACAAACGACAATTTACTGGAAATCTTCCTCATTCCTTTACCTCCACTGTCTATTAAGCAACGTACAGACGTAGGTTTTCAGAAAAAGTTTCAAAAGTTTTTTAGGGATGGGAGAATCTATGCTGAAGCCGGGTGACTGCACGCAAAGATGAGGATACTTCATAGGTTAATCCCTCATTTGAATTAGCTTTTGTATTTCTTGATAAATAAGTCCGTTTGTCATTTGTTTAGCCCATCGCCCGCAGGTATTTGAAGATACGCAAAAAACTCAGCCCTTTTTACGTACAAGGCTGAGTTGCATTCTTTTCTTTACAATTTCAGTAAAACTTCTAACTACCAGTAATCGGTAATAGTATCAATCTAGAACTTTAATCGTAACCGTTTTACGTCCCCAATTTAGTGCGTCTTGCTCATTTTCCATAAAGACATCAATTCTTTTCCCCTTAATAGAACTGCCAGTATCTCCCGCAATGGCTTCTCCGTACCCTTCAACCCACACGCGTGTTCCTAGCGGGATTATTGTAGGGTCAACCGCAATGACCTTTTTGTCAGGATTTGAACGCAAGTCAATACCCGATGCCGTTACACCCGAGCATCCTTCACAATAAGCGGTATACGCTGTTGCTGAAACTGTCATTTCATTAGTTGCTGAAGCAACAGCTTTCCTTGTAACATTGTTAGTAGATGAATTTGCTGAAGCTGTTTTTGACCCTTCTACTACTAATTTTTCTCCTGGGCGGATGATATCACTTGAAATACCATTCTTATTCTTTAATTCATCCACTGAGAGGTTGTTATTTTTCGCGATTTCGAAAAGAGTATCACCTTTCACAACTACGTGTACTTCCATCTTATCTTCCACTTTTAGTTTTTGTGACGGATAGATACGAGTAGAATTTAATCCGTTCAAAGTTTGTAATTCTTCTACGCTTACATTAGCCTCTTGTGAAATAGACCATAATGTCTCTCCCGATTCTACCGTATGGACGCTAGATGCAGATGCTTGACCCGCCGCCCCTACTGATAATGTTGCTAGTGCCGCTAGTGCAATGATGTGTTTTTTCATGTGATGAATTTCCTCCCTTTCACTAACCTGCATTAGCATAACACCCGCAGATATCATAGCCGTTACAGAATTGTGTGCAGGAGATATCAATCGCGTGACACTATTCACCTCATTGATTTATTTGTAATATAAAGAGCAGGAGTGACTGGGTTTTAGTACGAAATTGAATGCAATCTATTAATGTATAAATATTACAAATAAGTGGGAATTATAATAGAAAGGGATTCTGTCTTCGAAAAAATCATTTGAACAAACTGATTTAGATGACACAGATATTGCAGTAACCTGATTTAAAGAGTGTTTAGTGATTGTTACCTATATAACAATCACTAAACACTTTTAAGCAATCACACTAAAAGTAAAGACAAACCGTATAGGTGTTGATTTACTTTATATTATAATAAAATTGTGTTTTTTTACTGAATAGGCACCAAAAACTAAGTCGTACGACCAAGTAAATTTGCTAAGTCATCCGTGTTCAGTTCAATAAGGCGCAGGCTAAGAAAGATGCAGAAGTTTTGTATTTCCATCGTAGTGGGAGACGGTCATGGTACAATGTGGTAAACAGTCATTGTGAAGTAGGAGGCATGGAACATGGAGCAAGAAAAAGACAAAGTTAGTGTTAAAAGTGCAGCTACTTGGTTTTGGAAATGGTTTTTAAATAATAAAGTTGTAACAATTTTATTGGTCTCATTATTGGTTTTGCTAAATCTCCTTGTATTTTCTAAAATCACGTATTTATTTAATCCAATCAAAGGATTTTTCAGTGTGATTGGTTTACCCATTTTAATGGCGGGTATTTTATTTTATTTGGTAAATCCTTTGATTGATTGGATGGAAAAAAAGAAAATCCCACGTATTGCTGGAATCGCGATTGTCTTTATGATTATTATTGGCTTGGTTGTGTGGGGGATTATCATTCTAATTCCAATCATACGTGAGCAGACAATGAGTCTAATTGAAAACTGGCCGAATTATTGGGACAAGGTCATTGCTCAATTCGATAATTTATTGAGAAGTAATATATTTTCCCAATTACAGGTTCAATTGACCGATGTAAATCAAAGCATTATAAAATCTATTTCTGAGCAGGCAAACAGTGTCGTGAATTCAACCTTTTCCGGAATTGGTAGTGTGCTAGGAACAATGACTAATATTGTAATTGCCCTTATTACGATGCCAATTATTTTGTTCTTTCTATTAAAAGATGGTCGAAATTTACCTTACTATACAATGAAACTTATTCCGACGAAGTTGCGATTAAGTACGTATAACTTATTAAAAGAAATCAATACGCAAATTAGTCAATATATCCGCGGCCAGTTATTGGTAGCTTTTTTTGTTGCATTAATGTTCTGGATTGGGTTTGCAATTATCGGTCTTGAATATGCAGTGTTACTAGCAATATTAGCTGGTGTATTAAATTTAGTGCCCTATTTAGGTTCTTTTCTGGCAATTATTCCAATCTTAATCATCGCATTAGTGTCTTCACCTGGGATGCTTGTTAAAGTAATAATCGTTTTTGCCATTGAACAAACTCTTGAAGGACGGCTAATACAACCATTAATTTTAGGCAGTAATTTGAAAATACATCCAGTAACCATTATTGTAGTCTTGCTGACGGCTGGGAAATTATTCGGTATTCCTGGAGTGATTCTTGGTATTCCAGCGTATGCCGTAATGAAAGTGATTTTTGAGCATCTATTTATACGGTATCAGACATATTCAGGTTTATATGAGCAGGACTATAATCCCGCCCCTAAACCAAGCACACCTATTGGGAAAATAAAAAAATGAGTGTCAGTGCAGGATGCTATACAGATCATCTATTATTTATTCATGCGACAAAATCATTTCTATTAACGAATAAAAGAGGTGCCTGTGTCAGACACAAAGAATAAAATTTACACATTCAAGTAATTATACAAAAAAGAACAGACATCCACAGATGTCTGTTCTTTTTTTAAAATATACTACTGAAATGCATTTTCGAAATTCATATTATGAATACGAGCAAACACACAGAACTGTTCGATCTTGTATTTTGAAGAAGTTTTCTAAACCTTCCCTATCCATACGAAAATCTGATTTTAGCCTTACGAAACAGCCTATTGAATGCAACATTTTTTCAAGTAAAATCATCGTGCATTGCATGTTCAAAGGAGATAGTTTGTTTCTAAGAAAGAACAGGAACATATTAGGTTAAATTATAAAAGTTTATGAAAGAGGAATATACATACACCAATTCAAATCTTCATCTTCGTCTACTCGTAAGGAAGAGTGAATTCGGTATTGTTTGATTTGGCCTTGATCATCTCCTATAGAAATAAAACTAACCTTCTTTTGCTCGATATGATGTTTTTCCCATAGGGATTTGAAGACCTGACTCTGTTCTTTTAGCTTTGCCAGAAGATCATTCAAAATCTCATCCTCTGGAAAACGATCATAAATACTTCTCCAGACAGCAACCGAATAGGCTGAAAATTCCTCTAAGTTTTGTAAGCGATCTCGAAAATTCTTTTCTAAAAACAATAGTTGAATCAAATGCCGCTCATCATAGCAGGGTACCAAAAATTAATTTAAGCAAATAAAAAAAGACCCTACTTGTAGGGTCTTTTTCTAGCTATTATTAAGCTTTTTGAACGTTTGTAGCTTGTAGGCCACGTTGTCCTTGTTCAATTTCAAACGTTACACTTTGACCTTCGTCTAAAGATTTGAAACCTTCGCTTTGGATTGCTGAGAAATGTACGAATACGTCCTCTCCTGCTTCACGCTCGATGAATCCAAAACCTTTTTCTGCATTAAACCACTTAACTGTACCTTGTTCCATAATTGTTGCCTCCTAGTGCGGATATCCACACAATGTGTTACTACCCTTGCTCAAATACTTAGACGAAAAACAAAATCTTTTCTCAATCTGAAAACGAACAAAAATAACTCTTTCTTAGAATAACAGATATATGTTAAAACAGCAAATGGTCCTGCTCTAAAAAGGGGTATCAGATACAAAGACGAACTACTTACACTTTTGAATAATTATACAAAAAAATAAAGAACTACACACCATAACGGTATCGTCTATGCTCTTCTTCTAAAGAAGACACTACGACCATTCCCTAGAAGATTTTGTATTAAAGATATCCAGACATTATGGTCAGGGTTTGGAGATTTAGATTTCCCCATTCTTGCTAACTGCTGTTCATACCAACCAATTTCTAACAAGGAAGCACTCTTGTCTATTCGTTTAATCCCCGTTCGGATTGGTTTTGCATGAACGGTTTCATAACTGCCATTAAAGATTCTATTTGCCAAGTCCGGCACTAAGGCAAAAGGTCTTGCAATTCCAACCATATCAATTTCTCCGTTCGCAATAGCTTCTTCCATGCCTTTTTGAGTACGAAAGCCGCCTGTGACTACTATTGGAGTAGTGATTAATGCCTGAGCCTTTTTTGCATAGTCTATAAAATACGCTTCTCTTTTTTTTGTAGTTTCTTTTACATCTACACCCATCATTATCGGATTCTCGTAATTCCCCCCAGAAATTTCAATGAGATCAATCCCTAATTCGGACATTTTCTGAAGAACTTCCATGGACTCGTCTTCAGTGAATCCACCCTTTTGAAAATCAGCTGAGTTAAGTTTAATACCGATTGGAAATGATCTCCCGACTTGTTTCCGGATTTCTTTATACGATTCTTCCAAAAACCTCATTCGATTTGCTAAGGTTCCTCCCCATTCATCTGTTCGCTGATTGTGGTAAGGGGATAAAAACTGGTTGAAAAGGTATCCGTGTGCTGCATGGATTTGAACACCTGTAAAGCCTGCTTTTTTCGCAATTCTTGCTGCTTCTCCAAATCGGTTAATCAAGTCTTCAATTTCAGACACCTGAAGAGCACGTGGTTGGTTAAAGAATCGTTTTAAACCTCCTGTAAGAGGAACTGCACTTGGTGCTACAGGTTCTTTTGAAATCATTTTTGGTGACTGCTTCCCTGGATGATTAAGCTGCATCCAAAGGTGAGTCCCATTTTCAGTTCCCGCTTTCGCCCACTTCATTAACATCTTTAAATCACGTTCATCTTCCAAAGCAACGTTATTCGGCTCTCCTAAAGCATTTCGATCTATCATAACGTTACCTGTCATGACAATACCCGCACCCCCCTCAGCCCAGGTTTTATATAAAGTAACCAATGATTCAGTTGGATTTTGATAAACCGTTCCCAACGCTTCACTCATGGCAGATTTAAAAATTCTATTCTTAATGATTGTTCCATTTGGAAGTGGTAGAGAAATACCCAAAACGGACTTTGATTGATTCATTTTTAGCATGTCTCCTTACTATTTCAGATATGTAGAGAACGCAAAGGTATTGATTTATTTTGTATTATTATACAATTGTATTGTATACGCTGAATAGTGTCACGCATAGTACCTAAAATTTAATAAGAAGCAAGAACGAACAATAATAACCAGACCAATAGCATTTAAGCTTAGGTCTGGTTTTTTATTATATAGAAATATCTTGTTCAGCAGCCTGACTAATTCGCTGTTTCTTAGACTTTCTAAAATAAAGCAATTCATATATACAAGGGATAACAATCAGAGTTAGCAGGGTCGCCATGGCTAATCCACCGATAACAACAATCGCGAGACTTTGTGATACTAAACTTCCTGATTCTGCTTGTTTCACTAAAAGTGGAAGCATCGCACAGATAGTTGCAATCGCAGTCATGAAAATCGGTCTCATCCTTGTTGCGGTTGCTTCAACAAGCGCATCACGAATAATCATTTTTTGTTCATTTTGTTTTACTCGGTCTAAAAGTACAATCGCATTTGTTACGACGATACCAATTAGCATTAATGCTCCTAGAAGTGCCGTGATATCAACTGGTATTCCACTGATAAGAATTCCTAAAATGGCTCCTATTGCAGCTAGTGGTAGAGAGCAAAGAATAGCGATTGGCGCTTTGATTGACTTAAATGTGATAACCATTATTAAAAATACAATCCCGATGGAAACAAGCATAATGAGAAATAAATCTGTAAAATCATCTGCTTGTTGGCTACTTGATCCTCCAACTAGAACATCGACATTCTCCGGAAGATCTATGCCTTTTTTGTCATTGTTATCGCCGGAAATTTCTAGATTTACTGCCTTCGAAATTTCCGATAGCTTTGCTGGATCAACTGAAGCTGTTACTCGGAGGTAGGCATCCCCATCTTTATGGAACTGGTTAGTTGAACGCTCTTCACTTTGTAACTTAGCAATGGATGATACAGGGACAAGACCCGTATCAGTCATGACTGGTATATTTTCTATGTCTTCAGGTGTTTTTGTATCTAGGAGAGGTTCTAGAAATACAGTTTTTTGTTTATCATCTAAACTAATCGTTCCAATTGGTGTCTTATTTAACATCACTCCTAACTGTTGTGCAATTTGTTCGGTGTTTCCTTTTGTTGGGTCTACAACGAGGGAGTATACTGTTTTCTTTTCATCTTGATTGGTCGTAACTTCCTCTACGCCTTCAAGGATCTGTACTTTTTCTTTTATAGTAGTTGCCACATCTTCTAAATCTGCTAAATTATCACCTACTACATCAATGATAATATTCGTACTTGCTCCTCCCATCATAAAGGAAGAGGTAGTTACTTCTAAGAGGGCATCAGGATATTGATCTTTTTTCTTTTCCATTTCTTTTACGATGTGTTCTGTATCATTTTTATCTTCTAATAAAATACTGAACGTTGCTTCAGTCTGTGATCCAACCCAGCCATATTGTGCCGCTTCAGCTGGAGAACCTACCTGTGAAAACACATGTTTTACTTCATCCATTTTTTGAATAGATGACTCCAGTTCCATTGTTTTTTCCTTTACTTTTTCAATTGGTGTATCATTCGGGTAACTTAGCGTGGTCAAGACATAGTCTGCAGAGGAGCTATCAACTGCACCTTTTGGGATGACAAAGTAAGTAGCGATGGATCCGATGAAAAGGAAGATGGAAATCGAGAAGACAATCCATTTATGGTTTAAGGACCATGTAACCATTTTCGGAAAACGAACGGCAGGCTTATATTCAGGCAACTTTGTATTCTTCAATAATCCCGCACTCATTAACGGAACAACCGTCAAAGCGACGAGCAGAGATGCGAGCAAAGAATAGGTAACCGTTAAAGCGAATGGTAAAAGGAATTCTTGAAGGCCCCCATTTAATAAGCTCATCGGTAAGAATACGGCTACTGTTGTTAATGTAGAAGCAGTAATAGCGACTCCTACTTGTTTCGTTGCATCAATAATCATTTGGACGGAGAATTTCTCTGTTTGCATTTTGCGAAAAATATTTTCGATGACGACAATACTGTCGTCAACTAGACGCCCAACTGCAACAGCGACACCGCCAAGTGTTAAAATATTCAATGTCACCCCAGACCATGACAGTAGAAATAGTGTGAAGCAAAGGGATAAAGGAATCGATACAATGGTAATAAAGGTAGAACGGATATTTCGTAGGAAGAGCATAATGACAATCGCTGCAAATAGTGCGCCAAGGAGTACTTCTTTTATCATCGTGTGAACAGAATTTTCTACCAAATCAGCAGAGGATATATAAATAACAGATTCTTGCTGATTATACTTTTCATTGATTTCCTTTGTTACTTTTTCAATTTCTTTGCTAATAGTCACTGCATTGGATTGACTATCCTTTGTGATGCTAATATCTAAGCTATCCTTACCGTTGAAACGGCTAATGAAATTCGCATCTTTTGTTTCTTCAACCGTTGCAATATCCGCAAGCGTTAAATCGGGTGTAATCGTTAAACCTTTCAATTTTTCGATGCTTGTTAAATCACCTATTACTTTAATATTACTTGTTTTTCCATCGATCATCTTTTCACCGACAGCTACAGCAGTATTTTGACCTTGAAGAATCCCCATAACCGCTTGAAGAGAAATCTGATTTTCAGCTAATTTTCCATCATCAATCTTGACTGAAATGATGGAATCTGTAATCCCATAGACATCTACTTTGGAAACCCCTTTAATTTCTTGATAGAGAGATGGAAGTTTTTCACGTGCAAAATCCAGATTTTCGGTAGTCAAACCTTCATTAAAGCTGACGGCAATGTTAGCAATTGGAATCATAGAAGTATTTAGCTGTGAGATTGTCGGCTTGGAGAGATAGAGAGGCAAAGCTACATTACTTAACGCTTCTTGTACGTCCTGTTTGGCTTGTTTCATATCAGTTCCTGCCTCGAAGAACAGATCCACTTTTGAAAATCCATCTCCAGTTGTAGAGTAGACTGAGGTTTTACCATTTAATCCTGTAATTGCTCTTTCAATCGGGATGGTTACTTCGGATTCCATTGTTTTGGAGTCAGTTCCCTGACCCATGGAAATAATAGTGACTTGCGGATTATCGGCAGATGGTAAAAACTCCATAGGTAGTCTAAAATAACTGACGACGCCTATCACTATTATTAAAATGGTTAATGCAGCTACAGCGGCCCTGTTACCAAAAGCCCATTTGGTAAATATCGACATAGAAAGTCTCCTCCTAAAAACTAAAGTAATTCAAAAAATCAGACTTGAAAGTATATGCTCCCTTCCATCGTTTTAGTTGCATCTCTATTGTATAAAATAGGAATATATTCCACATTGAACCTTAGTATTATCCTTTTCTAAGACCTAAGGCTTAGCGATAATGGGTAGCAGGTTCTCGTTGAATTTCGAATAGTTTCAGAACCGGATACTTTAAATTAATGATGTGTGGAATAAAGCTCTTTATTACGCAAAAAGCAGTATACCTCCCTATTCCAAAGGAAGTATACTGCTCTTGTACGTATTGTTAAACCATATTGTAGGTCATGATAGATGACAGTCACACTTTCAATTTAGAAACGACTCCGAACATCGGTCGTAATTTCCAGTTAACTGTCAACCACCTAAAGCAACATTCGCAAAAATTGTTCGAAATTCACGCCTGCCTCGTTCGGAACTTGCTCTTTTGACGTAGCTTCAATCGCAGCGGCTAAAAATGCCTCCGCAAGCTTCATGGACTCCACTATGTCCTGTCCACGCATCATTCCACCCATTATGACCGATGCAAACAAATCACCAGTTCCCGAATAACTCTCACCATTATAGTCACGGATACTATAAAATGAGCGATTTGCATCGATATACATATTGCCTACATAGCGTTTGTTCGCATCTGCTGGCGGCGGATTCAAACCAGTAATTATGACGTTCGCCCCTGTTTCATGCTGTAGCTGATGGCCCGCCTCCTCTAGCACCTGAATATAATCTGACTCATTTTGATAGTTCTGTAGCTTCTCATACGACAACCCTGTAAGCAAGCAACACTCTGTAATATTTGGCGTAATAATGTCAGCGGACTTCACTAAATCCTTCATACGATCAAGTAACTCGCCTGTAAACATTTTATATACCTCGCCCGTATCGCCCATTACCGGATCGACAAGCAGCTTCGTTTCACTCGAATGAAACACGTGTAAAAACTGAAATATGTTATCAATTTGCTCTTTTCCTGTCACAAAGCCTGTATGTATGCCATCAAAGGTTGCACCAAGCTTTCTCCATTCCTCCACAAAATAGTCCATTTTTGACGTTAAATCCTCACAATAAAAGCTTGGATACCCAGTCTGCGCCGTTAAAATCGCAGTTGGCAATGGAACTGCCTGTACACCCATCACTGATAGCACAGGAATTGCAGCCGTTAACGAGCACTTCCCAAAAGATGACATATCCTGAATTACAGCAACTTTTTTAATCACATTCGCCACCTAACTAATCCTACTTGTACTCTCTTCATCGTATCATAATAATGCAGAGGCGAAAATGCACCAAAAACTATTAATTTACAGACAAAACAATCTGACCCTTTACACTTCAATGAAATTGACACTTTAACAACAGTCAGCTCTTTGCTAAAGTTAAAGCAACCAAAATATTCATTAAAGTGAGGAAGATGCAGATGCAAAATATACAAAAACAAGCCTATATAAAACCACGAACGAAAACATTTGATTTAGTCATTACCGCAATTTTAGCAGCACTTATTTTCACCGCAACATTGATTAATATTAAGTTACCATTCGGGCAAGGTGGACTGATTCACTTAGGGACATCTATGCTTTTCATGGCAGCGATTTTATTCGGTCCTAAAAAAGGGGCACTTGCTGGAGCAATCGGAATGGGCTTATTCGATATCTTAGGTGGCTGGGCAATTTGGGCACCAACGACAATTATCTCCCGCGCATTACAAGGCTTAATTGTCGGGAAAATCGCTTGGTCTAATGGCCATAGAGGCGACAATATGGGGTTAAACATTTTGGGAGCAGTTGTTTCAATGCCCGTGATGATTGCAGTGTACTATATCGGGCAAGCGATTATGTTCAAAAGCTGGATTGCTCCTATGGCATCAATTCCTGGAGACATCATCCAAAACGTTGTAGGTTTACTTATCGCGATTCCAGTATGTATCGCACTGAAAAAAACACCGTACTTCAAAAAGAAATTTTAAAACGTACAACAGAAGCACGCCATCTCGCTGTTTTGCTGACAGCATAGATGGCGTGCTTCTATTTTTCTAAAATACAATTCAAAACAGGTACCTAAAATTCACTTTAACTTGTCTTTTTCGGCGTGAACCATGTGATAATGAACACTATTATAGAGATAACAAACATATAGAAGTACGTGTTACTCGCCGCACTACTATAACCTGTCGTAGATTCTAAAGAAACATTCAATAATTGAATAGAATAAATCGTCATGATAACTGCTGTACCAATTGCTCCAGCTAGTTGGCGAATTGTGTTATTAATCGCCGATCCATGAGAGGCTAATTCTCTTGGTAATGCATTTAAAGCAGCTGTGTTTAACGGCATCGTAATAAACGCCAAACCAATACGTAATAAAATTGTACGAACTAAAATATATGCTGTTGTTGTTTCTGGAGATAATTCAATAACTGCATACATCGATATCGCAATTAAACCCGTTCCTAAAATGAATAAAGGTTTTGCCCCATATTTATCGAATAGCTTACCTGCTACTGGGGAATGCGTTGCATTGATAATAGCTCCCGGAAATAATAACAATCCTGCTTCAAGTGCTGTAAACCCTCGTCCATCCTGCAAATAAATCGGCAGTAATATTAAATCGGCATACATTAAAATTGTAATCGCAATATTAACTACTGTCGTCATCGTAAATATTTTAAATTTGAAGACATTTAAATTCAATAAAGGTTCAGTAGCCTTTATTTGTCGATGACAGAACAATATCGTTACAAGCAAACCTCCGACAATTGATGTAATAACGATTAAATCATCCCACCCTCGGCTGCCTGCACTGCTAAAGCCAAATAGAACGAATCCAAAGCCAACAGTTGAGTAAATCACACTGACTATGTCGAGCTTTTCTTTTGACGACGTTTCAGCAACATTAACTAAATACTTACTTGCTATAATAATAATCAATGTTACGAAAGGAATCATGATGATAAATAACCATCGCCAAGATAAATACTCTAAAATAAATCCTGCTATTGTTGGTGCAATTGCTGGTGCAAAAATAATGGCGAAGCCAACATTCCCCATAATTGTGCCACGTTTTTCCGGAGGGTATAAATATACAATGACAGTCATCATTAACGGAATGATAATACCAGCACCCACAGCTTGAACCATTCTACCTGTTAATAGTACACCAAAATTATTCGCACATGCTGCGACAATAGAGCCGATTAGTAAAATAACAATGAGCTGATAAATAACTGACGTGTTGAAAAACGTTTCATTAAGTAAGCTGTAATGGGTACTAACACACCGTTTACAAGCATAAAGCCTGTGGCTAACCATTGAATCGTTGCAGCATTCACATCAAAAACAACCATTAAATCACTAAATGCAACGTTTAACAATGTTTGATTTAATGTAGAAAAAAAGGTTCCTGTTATCATGATGATAAGTAGCAATTTTTTAGTTCTACTCGATATTTCATTTTGCATATAAAATCCCTCCCCATATAGTACCTGTTATCGACGAATTGTCTAAAAAACAGCATAGCAGAAGAAGAAAAAAACCCATATACAATCAGGTCATTTTTGTCGATTAGCAGAAAATTAAATATAAAAAGGCTATGTTAAAGGGAAGGGTTGATTAATCTTAAAACGGAATGAAGAACACACTTCACATAATTAAAAAATGTTTAACCTCAATTGGATATTTATGTTAAAATAAATCTAAAGATTGTGAATAAAAGTATTGCCACTAACGGAGCGGTTTAGTGAAAGAAGAGTTTCATGTATATAAATAAAAAAACCTTCCTTTTCTACATCTATCTAAAAAAGGACATGGGGGATTAGAATGAGACGTTTGATAAACTTTTCAATTTTGTTGTTAATGGTTATTTTTATATCTGGTTGTACAGAAGTTAAAGAACAAAACAAAGGAATACAAGAAGAGGAACATGAAAAAGTGGATGATGACAATACTCCTATTGAAACCACTTACTATTTTTCATATAAAGGACAGGAATTTAAGATTATATCATTTTTTGATGAAGTGTTGGAATACGCAAGAATAATTAGTGAGAAACCTGAACTTGATAAAAATGCTATCTATACAGAGCATGTTTTGGAACCATTTAAAGATAAATCCTCTCTTCATTATTTACAGTTAGGAGTAACAAAGAATGACCCTCTTAGACCAACTTCTCAAGTAGAACAACTGAAAAAAAATACAAATGAGCTACTTAAAAAACAAGAAAAAATCAATCAATGGATTGAAGAAGCAATATTGGAATCAGCTGGGCTATTATCATCGGGTTCAAATACATCAATTTATCTATTTCCAGTTAATCCTGAAAACGGGTGGACGACGTATAGTCTGAATGGAGTGGGAGGCTTTGCTTATTTTGGTGATAACGTTTTACTAATGATTGACCCTACTGCATCAAAAGAAGTTATTAAATATGCCATGGCTCACGAATATCACCATACCGTCAATATGACTTTAAACGGCGAACAAAGTGTAAATAGCGTATTAGATTCAATAATTACAGAAGGGAAAGCAGATTCTTTTGCTACTACTCTCTATCCTGAGATAAGTCCTCCGTGGATACAAACTCTACCAGAGGATGTAGCAGCTAGGGTTTTAGATGAATTACGTATAAATGGTAATTCTACTGATTATAAAATTTACAATCGGTTTGTTTATGGTTACCCAGCTAAAGATATTCCACTATGGTCGAATTACAAAATAGGTTATCAAATCAATGAAAGCTTCATTGAAAACAACCCAGATAGTTCAATATTGGAATGGACAAAAACGAATGCAGAGGAAATAGTCAGTAAAAGTAAATATAAAGATAAAATATTTTAATAAAAATCCGAAGCCAAATCATTGATATGATAATTTTTACTATATGGATTAACAATCCTGATTCAACTGTCGAGGCTTTAGCAAAAAAACAGACACCAAAATACCGAGAGTTTGGATATATTTTTCAGGCTCTTTTTTATGTGCTTTATCATTCCATTTAGAATGCAAAGTTTCTCAGTCTCAACTTATCTGCGGTTTCCCAAGTTCCATGAACACTTGCCAAGATAAGCATTTGCTTTTTCTTGCTCAAATCACTTTCCATTTTTCTATTGTCGAGGAATTGAAACCACACTAAATACAGTTGTAAATACTTCGTAGAAACACCATTGAAGCGACTTATCCATTTCTTTAAACGGGAATGGTAATTATTAATATTATTGAGGTGGTATATGCCCTTCTTTACATATTCTTTCTTACTAGCGTTTATGATGATGTGTTCCACATCGTTAGTAGATGTGTAAGATTTGTAAGAATTGTGAGCATCGGAAATAAGCACCGTATCATTCTTAAAATGCGATGTAAGGGCGTTATCAATTTGTTCCATTAGAATTCTACCTGAACCGACTCGTTTTGAAAGGGTTGTTTTGTTTCGGTCTCTAGCTACTAATACACAGACTTGTTCATTAGAAATACCTCTTTTGGTAGCAGAACCGCCACGTTTTCTTGGTTTGCGATTCGGAATAACTCTTCGTCCTTTATAACTTTCTAAGAAGTATGTTTCATCTACCTCTACTATTCCTTCAAATATACCGATACTTTCTTTTGCAAGAGCAGACAACACTTTATGCCTCCAGTAAAAAGCAGTTACATGAGTGATGCCAATTTGAGAAGCTGTTTCACGAAGTGATTGACCATTCAACATACATTCAATAAATGGAATCCATTTGTGTGCCTTTTTCGAACGATACATAGGGGAATTGGTTAAATCACAACTTAATTTATGACAGTCTTTGCACTTATAACGTTGGCGACCGTCTCGCTTCCCGTAACGAACCACTGATGTACTTCCACAATGCCGGCAATGAAAACCGTGTGAAAACTTCCTTTCTCTCAATTCACCAATTAAAGCACCTTGTTGTGAGGATGAGGGCGAGAAATGACGAGTTAGATAATGTAAAATGTATTCTTTGTCCTTATCATTTAGAGAAGAAATATTACTTATTATGTTTGTTAAAGTCATTTAAATTGCCCCTTTTGTAAGATATACAGTCAGAATATTACAAAAGAGGACAATTTATTCAAAATCAACCACTAACTTTAACATAGCCTATAAAAAAGGAATAATTTAAATGACTTTTAAAGAAGGTTCTCGTCCCATACGTACACAGGAAATGCTTAAGGAAGCCCTACTAACACTTTTACAAGAAGGTCACTTACTACACCAAATTTCTATCCAAAAATTAACAAAGAGAGCGAATTTGAACCGGACCACCTTTTATTTACACTATCAAAATATCAATGAGTTGAAGGAACATTTGGTAAGTGATATTTTACAAGTGCTAACTGACAAAATAGAAAACTTAACTTCCATTTTTGGTAGGAATCGAAAAGAGCACTTAATACAGCTATTGGATTATCTTCTTGATCAAAGAAGTTACATACTTGCTTTAGTACAGTTTGAACAAGTTGAAAAACATTTACTTTTGTTGATGAAAGATTTAATAGTAACCCGCAGAAATCAATCTAAAATTAGTGGAAGAAAAATCATTGTAGATACAGATATTAAAGCTGCCTCTATTATTGGTGTCATTATATGGTGGTTAAAAGATGGCCTATACCTGGATTCAGCGTATATCGCAGAGCAAATTAATCTCATGAATCAATCTTAATTTTATTATCTATTAAAAATATGAAATGCCAAAACATTGATTGCACAACGTTTTGGCATTGATTTAGATTCTTGATAGCAACTTGCCATGGTACCTGTGTCAGTTACAAAGACCAACAATTAACACACCCGAATAAACAAACAAATGCATTTTATGGTAAAATTACTATAAATCTAAATACTCTATAATCACTTCTTACACAATAGATCAGCATTACGTAAGGGGGAAAAGTAAATGGAACCATACTTGATATTTGTAGGAGTTTTTCTTGTATTTGTATGTCCAAACCTTTTTTTGATAATGAAGGGTCAACCATATTCCTATTCAAAGAAATTGACTGCTCCGCCATGGGCAGACAAAGAGACCAAACAACTTTTCAGACAATTCAATCGCGCCTGGTCAAGGAAGATTGAGAAAACTGTAAATGTGCGTGTAAAGAATAGAAATCGTACGCTAACAGATGCCGAACTGCGAGAACAGTGGTATGAACTAAAGAAATTTCTTTTGTTAGCAGGTATCTCAAAAAGACTTCCGATGTTTTCCAAAAAGGTAGACGATATTTGGCACTTCTTTTTAGAAGAAGAGCAGCTGTATAATCAATTCTGTTTAGATTTCATTGGTGAACAGATTGAACATCACCCTCATGAAACACCAACACTTCTTCCAAATGAACGCGCTTGGTTCGACGTGTTATATCTTTCTTTTTTCAACGTTACTTCCCGCTCGCATCTATGGGGGAAATTCGCGCAAAAAAAGAAAGAACATGCAAAATGGATAGAGCTTATAGTGAATGATCCAAAAGGAATCATTGAGTCGTTTGGGCGTCACTCATCCGATGCCGCCTCGACACATACATTGGCTACCTTTCTCAAATTCGCACGACAACAAGTGATGAAGTCAAATGGAAAGCGTGTTAAACGAAAAGACGGCTATTGGTATGGTGCCTCACTATTCGCCTTTTATGAGTATGAAACAGTTCAAGTGAAGAAGAAAAAAGTGACCGGTGCTTTCGCAGACGGATCACCAGGCTTTGCAACCGACTTCGATTATAAAGAAGAATGGAACGAGATTGTCACCAATGTGAATTCGTTTGAAGTGGGAACAGACGCCGGAGCTATGCCAAGTGCACCTTCGGATGGAGGGAGCTCTGACTCCGGGAGTAGTTGTAGCTCGTGTAGTGGGTGTTCTTCATAAGAATAAGTAAGTGGAGGGCATCTGTGCTTGACACAAAGACAAATAATTAACACACGTGAATGACCATACAATAAAACCAGACATTCGCCAATTTGTCCGATCTTCATTCTATTATTATGTAATTGTAGCGAATGATCTGAGTAGCTCCACGTGCAGGTAATTGAAATTAAAAAAGGAGCACTTTATGAAGAAGTGGTTGATTATGTTGGCTGGAAGTATTCTTATTTTACAAGGTTGCGTTACAGGTGGGAAAGGTATACCTACCGAACAGAAAAGGGAGGAAAATACATTGAACCTAGAATTACTTAATGCGGTTGAACTTAAAGATACAAATAGCGTAAGTAGACTGATTACTAAAGGGGCAAATATAAACGTACAGGATGAAAACAGTCGTACTGCCACTATGTTAGCTACGTATAATAATGACGTCGTCACGGCAAAAACCTTAATTAAAGCCGGTGCAGACGTCAATATCCAAGATGACATGAAAAACAATCCTTTCTTGTATGCTGGCGCAGAGGGGTACTTGGACATTCTAAAGTTAACAATCGAGGCCGGTGCTGACCCCACTATTACCAACCGATATGGAGGAACTGCTCTCATCCCTGCCTCCGAACATGGATATCTCGATGTTATCAAGGAACTTCTTACTTCGACTGATATTGATGTTAATCATGTAATTAATCTCGGTTGGACAGCCTTAATGGAAGCAATCATTTTAAATAATGGAAACCAAGTACAACAGGAAACTGTACAATTACTTATAGATAACGGAGCAGATGTAACTATTCCTGATAAAAATAATGTCACCCCTCTACAACATGCACGAAAAAAAGGGTTTAAAGAGATTGAGCAAATATTAGTAGATAGTGGTGCTATGTAACAGTATTTTTTTATTTACTCATTAATGTTTATCGCAAAAATATTATTAACGATATAATTTCATCACCACAATTTACTTAATATAACAAACACCGCTAGGATAACTCTAGCGGTGTTTGTTGTTTTTAGCTCAATATACAGGTACCACCACTGGGCTAAAATTCATTTTATAACAGGGTCCATCGGTTCCTTCCCCGTTAAAACAGAAATGTAGATTAGGTAGTCGATTACGTAGGCCTCGCCAGATTCTCCAATCTTCCATACTAACAGATACTGGCTTCCCTTCGCTAAACCTATTATCTGGATGTAGATGATCTTGTTCATATTTAAAGTTTTTATTTGTCCAGTCAAGATTCAAGTAGTAAAGAACCTCTCCAACAACCCTACAACCTTTTTCCATGTTGAGTACATCTTCAATTTCACCATCTGTGACTCTCAAATTATTTATCTGGTCGAGCATTACAATAGTAATTTCATAAACAAAGTTATTGATGTTACTCTTTATCTGTTGCAGCTTATTTGTAGTGCCAGAACATTATCAATTGCTTTTTCTCTTGTAGTTTCATCTTAGAATCTTTCATTCAAGGATGTTTTTCATCTCAAATTGGGTTGGACTCAATCTTCCAATCTTTTCACTAAACCTACAAACTTCATCTGTAAGTAATTACTCTAAAAAGTGGGTATGTACAGTTCTGGGTTGTTTCTTTCAACTGTAAGAGTCACAATCTTATACACCATTTACCCCTCCGACATTATTTTCACACTACAAAGAATACAATCACACTATTCCATTAATTATAGATACTCATAAACTATTTGTATTTACTCACAGCAATAACATGAGAAAAACACCCTGCATTTCTGTAAGGCATCATATCTCAGTAGTCCGCCTATACTTTCATTTCCCCTTCAGCATCCTTGCCAAGTACGCGTCAGATTCGCCCTTCGGAATGCTTAGACTCTTCCACTGCTCTCCTTTAATCTGTTTTCCAATGAACATGACTTGTCCAATATGGATAGCATAATGCGCCATTTGCCGCTCAATCGCATCTATGACGGAATGTGCCTGCCCGCGAATATGAATATTCTTTTCCAAGTCTTGCTCATGCAAGCTTTCCAGCGCATCAAAAAAAACGCGCCAGCCATGTTCCCAATGATCCATCAGCTGCGCTTTTAACAATCTTTTCGTTTCGAATTCCCCATCACGATTACGGTCCGGCTTTTCACCGTCCGTCGTCAGAAAATCCGTCCACCTCGAAACCATATTTCCACTTAAATGCAGAATAAGAATCGCGATGCTGTTTGAATCGTCGTTTGACGTCCAATGAAAATCATCCTCATTCAACTGGTCGAATGTTTTTTCACCTTGCCCCTTTAACCCGATGAACCGCTCTCGAACAACTCGTAAATATTCTGTTCCAATCGACATATGGTGTTCCCCCTCTAGTTCCAAAAATCAGTTCGCTGATGTATTCGATGATAACGTGTGAGAATATTTTCACCATTGCTTAAGGCTGAATAGCCAGAAACGCATAAATCCAAAAAGCACCTACGCCAACAAGTACAGGTTCAATATCGAGAGGCGGTTTCCGGCTGGATGTTGAATAACGAGGCCATCAAAACATCCCATTCTCGTTTGGTGAATCTTCCGGCACCGGTTGGCCAACATCCCACATTTCAACAATCTTGCCTTCATGAAAACTGAAAATATGGACAACCGCTGCCCCTAGGTCCTCCACCTTCTGTTTGATGTGGGAATAAACCATCACGTTTTCTCCCTCTTCAATCGTCTGCTTCACTTCGAGCGTTTTGTTTGGGCTGATACCGTCATTCTCTTCCATCGCTTGCTTAAGCGAATCCGCATCCCCCGGGAAATATGGATTATGATGGCGGAAATCTGGGCTTACGTATTTTTTATAGGCTTCGTCAATCTTTCCAGAGACGATAAGATGTAGAAAGTCCACTGCTTGGTCTTTATGTGGTTTCATGATTTTAACATCCTTTCCTGATATCACTTCTTGATCAGCATATTATTGGTATTCTATAAAATAGCCAAATATCCTTTTCCAATTGTTTTGAAGTACGCATGCAATCCACTTAATATGCGGTCAGTCGCTTTAGAAACATCATAAAAGTTTAAACATTCATGATAGCTTCTTGCACAACGTACCTAAAATCATGTAAATGATGGGTGCGTTTCTTCCCATTTTCCTAGTTTAATTCCAGAACCATAAAGTTGCCCATAATCCATCGAAATGTTCATATTTCACCTCGATCTATGTATTTATAGGTACCGTCCGCTTACCGTTGTTTACATATACTCATTATCGGTAATGATTAATGTGCAATGTTAGTAACTATTAAACGAAGGAGCATGGACAATGACCAATCAAAACCAAGACATAATTACCTATTTTCAAAAACTGGACCGTAGCTTTTTCATGGATGTGCACAAGGAATTCGCCTATATGGACGAAGCAATTCCGATTGGGCATGAACAAACCATTTCCCAGCCTTCCCTCGTACTCGAAATGACATTGGCCCTCGATTTGCAGCCTTATTCAAAAGTGCTGGAAATCGGAACGGGTTCCGGCTTCCAGACCGCCCTACTCGCCGCCTTCTCGAACTCCGTTTATTCAATCGAACGAATTGCTGCCTTGCATGAACGGGCAAAAGCAAGATTAGAAATGGCCGGTTTCTCCAACATCCATTTCAAGCTTGATGACGGTAGCACCGGTTGGGAAGAACACGCTCCTTACAACCGGATTATGGTGACCGCCGCTGCTACCCAGGTGCCACGCGAACTCATAGACCAACTAGGTATCGGAGGGAAAATGATCATCCCAGTAGGAACACCCCTCCTACAGGAACTCTTGCTCTTGGAAAAATATGAAGATGGAGAAATCCATACCACAGTGTTGGATGAAGTGAGGTTTGTCCCATTGAAAGGAAAGTATGAATAGGTGACAGCACTTATTCCGTATCGGTTAAAAAATATAACGCAAAAGAAGTACCTATGCAAGACAAAAAGACAAACAATTCAAATGTTAAAGTAATAATAATAAAAGTAAAGAAAAATCGCATAGGTATTGAATTGAATTGAGTTGTATTTACTGAATCGATACCTAAAATTAATATCTATTAGTATTTCGTCGCTTCAGCAATTCTTTTTACCTTTTGGGCATGGCGGGCAATAAAATGGCTCATATACTTTTCCAAAAACAAATGATTAGCTGCTTTTCCTAAAATGCCAAAAGGGGATTTATATGAGAAAGTATCTATCATGCTCGTTTCTGTGACCCTTTCAATGAATTCATGTGTATGTGTAAAAGATTGAAAGGCACCACGAACCATGGAATCGGTGAATCTGTACAGCTTCACCATTTCAATGACTTGAGACGTTAATTTCTGTTTCATCCCTAAATGGGTCGTCTCCCAAGTAACGAAATCGCCACGCTCCATCAATCCAAACGTAATTCCTTCAATAGCTATTTGTTTCGTCAGCAACGTTTTCCCCGCATGAACTTCAACAGTTCTTGCAAGATCGAAACAAACTTGGATGGGAGCGTGGATTGAAATTTCATGTCTGATGATTGGCATGATGTCACCCTTTTCTGGTCTACCAATATTGTGACGGTTCCTATGCGCAGTGTATTTATAACAATTCAATAGGAAGCCCGTCGATGATAGCTAGTATCGGATTTCAGGTTACATTTTATGCAATTAACCAGGTGTGCCAGCGTCTATTACAAATTTTCAAAAACCCTAGCATCCATTTCTGAATACCATGGCCTTAATCATTCATATGTAGTTCTAAACATCCATCCCCCAGCCATTAAAAGAGGTACACTGTGTCAAAAAAAGACGAACAATTCACACATTCGATTAATTATACTAAAATCAAACACTCCGCCGATGCTGATCCAGATTCACACTTTCTGTATTCCGACAATCAGGATAATTACTGCAACCGTAAAATTTTCCGTATCTACCTGTCTTCAAGGTCAACTGCCCATTACACTTCGGACAAGCAGTATATAATAGTGAGGCATCAGTCTTGGACATCTTTTTCGCACGGCTTGTATGTGAACGTGCCGTCTGCTTGGCATCTTTCGCTTTTCGAATCGATTGCATGTGCTCAGCCTTGAATAGTTTCCTGTCATTTTTATATAGAGCCAAAAGTTCCGCGAGCTTTTCATTGATCCCCTTCACGGTATCCTCACTAATGTGCTGCTCCTTGTACTGGCTGATTGTCGTTAGAAGATCAGGGAACTGTATGACATGTGCTGAGGTGAAACCCTTATTGAATTTAAAAGTAGAGTTAGATGAAAATGCGATGATGGAACAGACATCCTGCATTCCTTCTTGTCCTATGTAGGTAAGTAAAGCTTGAACATGGCCATAATTTTGCCGGATTGGATTGTACATTTTTGTTTTCCGTTTATAAATAACTTGTGTCCAATAGGGTTTAAATTCATCACCAAAAATCCAACCGCTGTAATGTTTTGTTTCGATGACAAACACGCCATACACTGAGGTCACAATATGATCTACTTGCGTCAGTCCCCGCTCACCATTCGGAATATAAACATCATGGAAGACAGTGTATGCATCCCCTAATCTCCGAAGCTTAGTCTTTACAACCCACTCCCCATACTTCCCTTTAATAACCGGCATTTTCCGCTGCAGTATAATCCACAAGATCATGAATATGACGACAACTGGAAATGCAGTTGATGTAATAAGCATCTTGAGTGTAATCAAAATGCCCTCATAAAATCCCGTTATAATACTATTGTCTGCATTCATAATATCCCCCCAAGTTCATCACTCAGTTGTCGCACACACGTCAACGTGCCCACTTTTCCGACTATTACAACAATACCATATAATATGAAAATAGTTCCATAAAAATAAGTACCTGTGTCAACCATAGGAATACCCAAGTCAAATCGCTTCGTCCAGTTTCCGGGTACGTTCTTCAAAAGTAATTTCAGCGTCAATGCCTTTTGGAATATGGGACGATACAGTCTTTAATTTGTCCATCACCCAGAAGTCCCCCCCTACTTTATTGTTAGGTGCACGAAACTTTCATGTTTATTACAACAATCGGAATTATGTTTGAATTGTGTGGTTCACAGACAGCCATCATAAAAGCAATAGTCGTTTTTCCGAATTGCCGAATTAAAAACTTTTTTCACAAAGATGTCCCCTTTCCCCCACTTTTCTTCTATATAAAGAATAAAGGGGATATTCTTTATGACAACTTACCTATCTGAATACGCATACTTCACAAACAAACACGATCTAGACGCGGCAACAAGACAACATGTACTTACGCACTGGAACGATATGAACCAAACAGAGCGGGCTGTTCTCGATATGATTCGTCGTTACTCCGTTAAATACGGCGCTGCCCACTTGAAACACGAAACCATCGAAAAGGCTATCAAGAAATCAAATGCAACTGTTCGACGCGCCATCCGCAAATTAGTAAAGCTCGAAATCATCGAACGCATTCACTATATCCGCCCCGTTATGAGCGGTCTAGGCGCTAACATTTACGTCATTAAACCTACTAATGACCAGTCGAAATTGAACACCCCAGAGAATGACGAAAAACCTTCTAGCAGTAAGTTTGAACCCGCTAATCTACAAACCGAAGCTTTTCTTTCTAAAGCGATAAAACCTAAAGACCTTAAAAGAACGTCTCCTACGGAAGTTGTGCCTACTACACTTTTCGGCAAGATGAAATCTCTTCTTTCTTCAACAATCGGAGAAAGTAAATTAGCACGCAATTTTTACGGCGTCTACCGGAAACAGTCCCTGCAAATGCTAAAGTTCAGCATTCACGAAGACAAGGGGGAGCTTTTCGAGCAATTGGCCATGCATGCCCTTCGTATTGCGGTTCAAACAACCAAACAGAAAAAAATCCGGAATCTGCCCGGCTATTATTCAGGCGTCTTGCGCGAACTCATCGGTAAGGCTTTATTCAGCGAGGCTTTTATGGATTATGACGTGCCAGTTGAGGGATTTTTCTATCGCTGAAATGATTGTGCGGGTTATTGTATGGTGCAAAAACTTTAATGTTTATTTCAGCAAACATGAAGGTTTCATGGATAGAACGACTCAGAATTATGTTTGAATTGTGTGGTGCACAGGCAACCATCACTAACGCGCGCTATTTTGCATTATACAAGTGGATTTCAGTTTAAAAAGCACTTATTAAATGTTAAAATAAGTTAATTTGGTCTGAAGGGGAGCAATTGTGAATTTATTTATGAGGTACAGGGAAGCAAGGGTCAAAAAGTTCACCAACAAGAAGTTGTATGAACAGCTAACGCTGCTAAACAACGAAAAGTCACCGGACACCAGATCGATTATGGTCATTCTTTCGGAGATTGCCCATCGAGACCCTGCGGAGTATGAGGCGGGAAAAATCGAGGCAGAGGTGGAGAAGTCCAAACGCCACACCGTCATGGAGACAACAGACATCCTCTACCTCGAAATCAAGTACAATGAGGATTATCTCGCCAAGCCGGAATCTGAGACTGACCCTTACGAGCGCAAGCTCCGGTTGGCCATGCTTAAAATGGTCCAGAAGGAATTAGGACGTCGTACAATCTAGGTTAGACTATTGCTCTAAAAAAGGGAAAGCCCGATCATTTATTAGCCGTTCAGTTTTGATTTACTTTGCTTTGCATAAATTACACCCCGAAATAGCTAGTCAATTGGCTCTCTGCTTTGTTGATAATTCAATATCTTTCTTAATTATCAACATTGTAGTATGGTTAATAATGGTTTCCATAAATTTATAATGTCGAAATATGATTTAACAGGAGTGGACTAATGAAAAAATTAATAGGAATTATATCGATTGTAGGTCTCGTTATATTTTTAACAGCATGTAGCGGTGATAAGGAAGCAACCAGAACATTTGAGTTAGAGCATGATGGTATTATGACCACAATGATCTACACAGCTAAAGGAGATAAAGTTACCATGCAAACAACTGAAAATATTATTCAATATGACTTAGTTGGTCTTGCATCAAAAGATGAAGCAAAAGAACTTTTTGCTCCTATGATTGAACAATTTCAAAATATCGATGGATTGACGCATAAACTAGAATATGATGATTCAAAAGCAGTTGAAACTTTAGCGATAGATTATGAGGTCGTCAATTTCGAAGATGTCGAGAACCTACCGGGAATGTCCTTTAGCGAAGACCCTAAAGAAAAAGGCGTTAGCATGAAAAAATCTGTTGAACTACTAGAAAGCCAAGGTTTTGCAGAAGTTAAATAGATGAATAATCAACGCACTGGGATGTTTCAGTGCGTTTCCTTATGTTTTCAAAAATATATGCTACCTATTTCAAACACTATAAACTTCTCGTTTCATCTCAACCTTTTACTTGCACTGTCTTGACTGTAAAACTTTTTTCCTTTCACTATAAAATTTCACATAACAGCAGATGTTCCATCAGTAAACTGCATCTACGTTTTTTATAGTACAACTACTCGTAAAAGGACACTTAGAAAAAAAGAAAAGTAACGCTATAGTAGCACCACTCTTCCTAACTGTTTTTTCTGTTAGACTACCCTTTAATACAGACCTGTTCCTTTTAATTGCAGCAAGGTAGTGACAATATATCTTTTTCCAAGCTCCTCATCATCAAAATTCTTTTCGTAAGAGATATGGCCTCTTTCCTTAAAAAAGGTATACCATTTTCCTTCTTCCTTAAAATAATGGAAGCCTTCAACTAGCGTATCTTTGCTTGTTGACTCACTTTGTGGGAGGCCATGGATAGAAATATATTCATATACTTCTTCATAACTTACTGTAAAAACTTCGGAATATTTACGAGTCCTCATATCTTTCACACCTAATGTTTCACAAGCAAAGACTAATGCATTCCCATAAAGCAGAATCTGTACTTGGGTTTCTTTATCAACCAACTCACTCAACTCCTCTATCTATTTTTCAATATTTCTTCTTACATGCCGCCTGTGTACTTTACACCGTACAACATCAACGCAATTCAGAATAGTATCATGCACAGGCAATGGCTTTTTGACTTTTCATGGATAAAAAAACGTAATTGTGTTTGAATTGTGTGGTGCACAGGCAGCCATCACTCTTTTCTTCAATTATTATCTCTGAAAAAGTTCGTGTCATTAGTTGGAAAAATAATTGCTTGTACTATTGTATTGATATATTCATCACCTTGCTTAAAAGAGGTGGTTGTGGAATTAATAATTCCGAATTTCACTTCATTTAAATCAATTAGCTTGAATATAAAACTTTCTCCTTGCCCTCGAAAAGAGTTTGTTTTAAATACAGCATGCCCCAATCCTTTATTATCTTTAACACGAATTCTATAAATTGAATCCATATTAAAATCGCTTAAGCTTTCTATATGTGTATCAAATATAAGCTGTTTAGTAAAACTCATCATGCTTATCAAAAGTTCTTGTTTCTCCAAAAAGTTTATTTCATCTTGGTTTAAGGCCAATCTATTTCTGAGTTCTTTATTTTTTTTATCAAATGGTAATTTCCCTCTTTCACTCTCATATACGCTCAAATGGTTTTGGAAGTTGCTTTGATTCAAAATACACCATTCGATAAAACCAGTTCTTTGAATTTGCACCTGTAGGTCCTGCAATATTCTTTTTAATTTAGGCGGGGTATCTATATCTCCAAATGTTTTCACTATTTTACTTTGTAATAGCTCTAAAGTTAACTTTTCCAGACTGTCACCTAAATTTCTGCTAAGCACAACGAGCTCTTCCATGGTTTTACTGTCAAGGATTTCTCTAGCCACTCTCCCCCAGTATTCATTGTCTAAGTTCTCTTTCATCAATTCATAAGAATTAACAACACTAAAAAAATGATTTCCAAATCCTGAAATCTGATATCCATTTAGAGTACTCATAAAACCACTTAACGAATCTTCCGAAATCTCCTCTTTTAATGTTTCCAACAATTCCAAATAGCGTTTTCCTACTATTGTTTTTTTGAATATTTTCCCTACCTGATATGCACATTCTGGTACGTTCATTATTATTATTCCGCCCTTTCTTGCATCTTGAAAAACAATAAAATACCAATTATTGTATTTACATATTCTATCTTTTTTAAATCAATGTCAGGGATTGATCTTCCATGAACCAAATCATTTCGTTGACTTCTAATAGTTTCGATGTACTCAATATCTACTTCAGTCAAAGGTATTAACAATCTTGCGACCAAGTGTCTTAGGTTTTCCATCAATGGTGGGTTTGACAAAGAGCCTGCTATTATTTGTTTTACTTTAATAGCTTTTGGTTCTGCATCCGCTTCTAAATAAATTTCTTTAAATTGTTCCATTGCCTCATTAACAAAACGTCTTCTCAAAGTCCTCCCCAGTAATTCCTGAGGTTTTTCATCTTCAAGTAAAAACTCCAACGCAATACTAGTAAATATTAGTTTATCCTCCAAATTAGGAATGTCCCAGCTTTTCCTTAAATACCTTAATGCGATAAAAAGTGTTTTAACATTCGATTTTGATTCTTCTTCCATATCCATTATTAGAAGTTTTTCGTACCACTCCAACTTTTCTAATAATATTTCAAACCGATTATCAAGGTCCAAAAACGTTGGTTGTCTAATTAAATCAAGGCTGGTTATCATAAATTCATTTGATACAATATCTTGGATAAATATTAATTTATCTGAACTTACTACAGGACCATAGTTTTTTCTATTCCAAGATAAATTTTCAACTTGTTTATCAAAGAATAAAGAATCATGATTTTTTAAATGATAAATTGAATCTATGGCTTTTTCAATTTGATTTACAGCTAAATTTGTGGCTTCCCAAAAATTAAGACCTTCAACTAAAACTTTAGCATAAGAATCAAAAATAACATTTTGTTTCTCCAAGTGCATCTTCAAATCATCTATTCCAGTTATATAAGATTTATTAACTATTTCAACATTGCCAAGTCCAACACTGTTAGCGACTTTCAAATTATTGAGGGGAACTATACATTGGAAAGTTCGATTTCTTCCCTTAAAACCTTCGATACTGTAATCAATTGAGCTTTTAGCTAAAATAAAGTTAAGTAACTCTAGTGGCTCTCTAATTCTTGATTCCATAAAGGGCTGGATTGCTGTCTTTAAATAATACATAGCACTTGAAAATTTAAATATAAAGTTACTATTTTTCTTTCTCATTTCTAACAATATATTTGTAGAAATATGATTTTTTTGGAATGAATCATTAATATAAATTTTAAACTCTTGAAGCAATCTCATTTTGGATAAATGCAGATTTTCTTCACTTATTTCAATAGTTCCTTCCACATCATTATTTCTATAATTAAATGAATGGAATTTTTCGGGTTGTATAAATTCTCCTTTTATGAACTCTAGTTCATAAGAATATTTTTCAGCATTATTAATATCTTTTGATACTAATATATATAGTGGGCCATTGTTAATAATTTTGTTTCCATTATCCAATGGTGGCATATCATCCATAATAGAATTTAGTAACTGACAAATATCCGAAAACTTCTCTTTATCTTCCTCGTCTAGCTTTGTAATTATCGATAAAAGATATTCATAAACACCATTTATTTCGTTAATATTAACAGGTGTGATTTCATCATTTTTCAAACAATGACTCATTAATAACATTTCTTTTTTGCTTAAAGATTCAATAAATAAGAATTTCGAACACTTGTTATCTTGATATATTATTATTTCCATACATATTGTCGATTTTCGAAAAAAAGGAAGTCCGTCAAGATCTATATTCACAAGTTTATTCAAAGAGGTTTGAAATAACATATAATCCAACTCCTAATAAAAATTATATACTCAATATAACTAGTGTTGCATTAATTGAAACCGAAAAATAAAAGTTACCCAAATCTTCAAAAATATAATGAACCCAAAAGAAAAAGTCCTTTATAATGGTCTGTACAGGTAGTTCCTGTCCAAATCCAATAAAAAGGACCTATGCATGGACAAGAATACACTAAAAACTTCATTTGGTAAATGGGTTGGACCCATTAATTTTGATAAGCTTAGAAAATCTGTCGATTTACACAGACAGGATCATTATACGAAAAAATTAACGACGCAATCTTTCGTGTTATTGATGCTTTATTCTCATTTAAGCGGGCAAGAAAGCTTTCACGCCATGGAGGCTGCGCTTGCTGACGAGAACTTGCAAAATACTTTGGGCTTTTCTTCGATCAGTGTTTCTCAATTATCTAGAAAAAATAATGAAGTTGACCCAGCTATTCTCTCAAGTCTGTTTCTAGACCTTGTCGGTCAATTGAATGCGCGTTATCAACTGCCAAAGACAAAAATGATTTTGAAAATTATTGATTCCACAACGATTCCATTGAACTTGAATCATTTTAAATGGGCAGAATTTCGAAAAACCAAGTCGGGCGATAAACTACATCTACGCCTCGTATTCAACGAAGATGGTTCACACTATCCCGATAAGAAGGTTATGACAAATGCCAAGGAACATGACCGCGGGCAACTTGAAGTTCTTGTCGATGATAAGGAAGCCATGTATGTCTTCGACCGTGGCTATGTAGACTATAAACGCTTTGATACCTTCACAACTGATTTCCCCGTTCCTGGGCCGCCCTTGATTAGAATTGTATGCTTAGCCTCTGAAGCACTTTTGACTTCCTCATATAATGTAACCACTTTTTCATAGGCTACTTTTTGTTCATCCAATAGTATGAATTCCTCATTCCACTGAAATAGAGAACTCACTGTTTCGACTAGTTTTTTTGAAGGACGAATTTTACCTTCTTCGATGCTTTTGACAATTTCAAAGCCCTCACCTTCTGATACATCATTTTTTAGTTTCGCTGCCAATTCACGATCGTTAAACTGAAAGTAAATTGGTGTATCTTCTATGTAATTCAAATAGCGCGGATCAAGTAGTGGTTCATTAATTCTTGCTGGAATATAATTATGCAAATAAGCACAGGATGTAAGATTTATTGTTGAATCCAGATAGAGTGCATCATTGAAGCTTTGGAGATATCTTTTATAGGAGCGTGCTTGATAGGACGGATGAACAGTTTCCCGCTCTCTACCGCCTAAGAAGGTTCTTACAATGCCATCGCCTTTTTCTACCTTTGCTTTCTGCCATTGCTTTAATTCCACAATGACCGCATTTTTCTGTCCCTTTTGTCATGACCTGCTATTAGAAAGTCAATTCTTTTTTCGGTCGGTGGCAACTTGTACTCGAGTAATATATGTGTGTCGTCTTTAACATTTGCATCCCTTAGAACTCTAGCCATTTGTGGAAGCGAATTTTCCCACGATCTTAATTCACTTGCTGATATGGATTTATTCATGAGGTTCTATACGTTATTCTGTAGTACATAACCAATTTCATTATCTAGAATATGTTCTAAAAAACGAGACGATGGTTCGTTATAGATAATCAATTTAATCTGCCCCTTTTCTCAAGAACTATCAGCTAATAATTCCCACTTTCAATATATTTAAGTCAATCGTCATAGTTCAATAGTAACTTTATTAATTAACATAATTTTACCACAGTTACTAACTCAACACGTATGAATGTTCAATTAATTACTTTTTTGATTAGTTTACATTTGATGTATTCCCTTTTCAGATACCACATATACTATTCGCCCTTTATTAAAGTTAATTAAGGTAGCGCGAACCACACCGATTGCATGAAAAAAAACACCAACATCTCATCCTGGTATTTTCGGCTTTATGAAATTGTTAAACTTTCACGACTGCCCTCATACAGTTACTTCCATCCTTTGCTTCTCCTTCAACCGCTCAAATGATTACCCCCCTGGAACAATCCGTCGATTTGAAGGCTATCGATAACCTCGGAAAATCCAATACTTTATACATAGACGAGAATCCCATTATGATAGGATATAGTAAAGATGAGTAGTCACATTAGAAAGTTTTTCGGACCTCTTACATTGATAAAGGTGGGGAATGTTTGTGAAGGTAATATTATATATTGAAGATGATATAGAAATTGGTAGCATTGTTAAAGAGGACTTGGAGCAGCGTGGTTATTTGGTACGCTGGCTTACTTCCGGGGAGGGATCGGAAGAAGCGTTTGCTGATACGGACTTAGTCATTTTAGATGTGATGCTTCCTGGGCTAGATGGGTTTACCGTAGGGCAGCGGTTGAAAAGCAATCATCCAGAGATTCCAATTCTGATGTTGTCGGCTCGGACCGCTGTGGATGATAAGTTACAGGGGCTACAGTTCGCAGATGATTATGTGACGAAACCGTTTCATCCTGAAGAGCTTGCTGCAAGAATTGAAGTGTTACTAAGAAGGAATCGACGGACGTTACCTGAAGAGATTCAGATTGGTCATTTAACGGTTAACATAATGGAAAACCGAATTTTAAAAGATAACGGTGAAGAAGTTTTGTTGACGGCCAAACAGCGTCAAATTTTCATGTATTTATTGGAACATCCAAATCAAATTTTGACAAAAGAACAGCTTTACGAGGCTGTATGGGGAGAATTTTATCTTGAAGGGGATAAGACCTTGATGGTCCATATCCGCTACTTGAGAGAAAAGATTGAGAAAGAGCCAAGTTCGCCTAAAATTATCGAAACAATTCGTGGCCTCGGCTATAGGGTGAAACAATGAAAAAACTGCGAAAGTCATTATTGGCGCAGTATTTGTTAATCATTTTGGTTGCGATGATGATACTCCCTTTTTCCATGCCTGTTTTATCAATTATTTATTATAATAGTATCGAACAAGCTGAGTCTTCAGTTCGATACTATAATGGAACGGATTTAGAAGAAATGTGGATTGAAACAGCCAAAGGTTTATCAGGTGCTTCTGAACAGCAAATCCATCAAAGATTATCACAATTAAAAAATGTTTATCAAGAAGCATCTATGTATTGGGTTGATGATAGAGGGCAGACAAAAGATAAGTTTCCTGAATCGATTGCTGTACCCGACACATGGACAGCATTGGATGCCATTCATTTCATGAAAAAAAATCGTGGATACACAGTCGATCCATTTACCATTGTCGCCTTTATTGGGCATGAACAACAAGAAGGCTTTATGGTGTTACAAATCCCACGTCCGGATATGGTGAGTCCAAATGACAAATTAAGAGCAAAATACAATTATTTTTTCCCAGTGGCTCTTTTGTTTATATTTGCTCTATTTATATTAATTTCTACGCTCTTTTTTTATCGGATTCGAAAAAGACTACTTCATTTGCAAGAAGTAATGGCAACGCCTGAAGCGAATGGTATTCCACCGACTATTGAAGTGTCCAAGCAAGATGAAATCGGCCGCCTTGAACACTCCTTTAATCGAATGGTTCAAGAACTAGAAATGAGTAGAATGCGTGAGATTGAGGAAGAAGAACTTAGAAAAGAACTCATTGCGAATCTATCGCATGATTTACGTACACCCCTTACAACAATACGTGGACACGCTTATCGATTAAAGAAAGAACCACTCAGTACAAAAGGACAGGAGTCTCTAGACTTCATTGATGATAAAGTAGGTTATATGGGCGAGCTTATTGAAAATCTACTTTCGTACACCTTGTTGTCAACGGGAAAGTATCCGTACTATCCAGAAAATGTAGATATGGTTCGACTCGTTCGAAATTCATTTGCGGCATGGTATCCTACCTTTGAAAATCTTCAGTTTGATATTGAGTTAACGATTCCGGATAAACGGTTGATGTGGGATGTCGATCCTCAGTGGGTCCACCGTGTTTTGGATAACCTGTTTCAAAATATTTACCGTCACGCGAAAAGCGGACAGTTTGTAGCGGTTCGAATTGAAAATGAAACAATTGTGATTGAAGATCACGGGCCTGGAATGAAGGGTAATTCGAGCCAGAAAGGTCTTGGGATAGGACTCTCTATCGTTTCACTTATGCTAAAAGACATGCAGTTGGACTGGAATATTGAAACAAGCGAACACGGTACAATTATGACTATTCAACAGATTTAAAATGAAATAAAGCTTGTATCCATTTCCTTATTGTTTGGAAAGGTTACAAGCTTTTTAAATTTTTTTATGCTTTAATGGCTATGTAAATGTCCACCTGTGCATTTTGTGGGTTCTGGCATCTTTCATCATATACCTCAAAATCACCCGTATACGTCCGCTCCACTTCCTCTTGTTCAAACCAGTTCCAAATATCTTGCCATAGTTTAATTACGATTTCTGAAATCGGTCCTTCTTCAGACGTAAATACCAGATATGTTGCAGCTGGTATTGTTTTAACAACATAATCTTCTTGAATCTCGCTATGGTCACTTACTTCTAATCCAGCAGTTATACTATATTCTCCATTCACACCATCTATATAGTCTGAATACAGGCCATAAGTTACAAATGTATTGATAGGATTGGGAATCTCATTAAATAATTTTTGTCCATAATACCGTTCCCATAATCCCGCAATTTTCGCACCTGCTGTCATTTCATTAGCGTTTGTCGTCTTTACTGAAATACCTATAATAGTAAACCGGTCTTTCTTTTTTATTACTGGATTCATCATCTTTTTCTCCCCGCCTTTTTAGGTTTGTTTCAACTATATCAACCTAAACTTGACAGCAGTATGTCATATTGGTTTAATTGTTTTTTCGTATACATCAATGATGTGTCTTACCTTTTGTTGAATCTTTTCTCTTATATGAGCAGGCTCAAGCACCTCCACTTTATCAGCAAAACTTAAGATAAAACCGTATAACCATTCATCTTCTGGTATTTCTATCTTCACAATGGATAGATTGGACTCTATCGAATCCAAACCAAATAGCTCTTCAATTTTTAAGCGATAGTCTGGATGAAATGCCATTCTTAACGTGACCACCTTGCTCGGTGCATACCATGCCTTATCCCAGGGAAGTTCATCATTATTCACTTCTTTACGAATAAAAGATGTATTACACATCTCAAGATCCTTTATCCTCGCTAACTTAAATAGTCGGAACGTGTTCCTGAGAAGGCAATATCCATACACATACCAAATCCTCCCTTTTTGGATGAGCGTATGTGGCTCTATGGAGCGAAATGTGACGTTCCCCTCACTACTTGAATAAGAAAAACGGACACAAATTGTTGTCGTAATCGCGTTTTTTAGCAATGTTACCTTTTCTTTCAAACGAGCGTTTTGCCCCCACGGACTGTCATCTACGAATAGATAGTCGAAAGCTTGCTGTCCCTTCTTTTCCGCAAGTCCTTCTAATTTTTCTAATACCGCTTTAGCGGAAAGGTCTTCATGGGAAGTAAGTATGCTTTTTAAAGCAATCGAGATGGATGTGATCTCTTCCTCCGTAAGAATTTGCTTATCTATTCTGTAGCCTTCAAGCAGACCAATTCCACCATTTGCACCTTGATAACTAATAACGGGAATTCCTGCATTGCTGAGTGTATCAATATCCCTATAAACAGTACGAACAGACACATTAAAGAACTCAGCAAATTCTTGCGCTTTTACTTTTTTACGATTAATCAACATCATGGTCATTGTTAGTAACCTATCTATCTTCATTGGTTACCTCCATTTAAAAGTATTTGTATAATCATGAATTAGCTTATCAAAATATTCTTCTTCATTTTAAACGAAATTTAAACTTGATCACCCCCTCACTTTAACCTTCACACGGTAAGCTGTAAATGAGGTGAGAGAAATGAATGATTTTATTATTGAAACGAAGAAGCTGACGAAAAAGTTTGGCTCGACAAGAGTTGTTAATGATGTAGATTTGAAAGTGAAAAAGGGTGAGATTTATGGTTTTTTAGGGCCGAATGGTGCCGGAAAAACGACGACCATTCGAATGCTTCTCGGGCTTGCTCGACCGACAAAAGGATCAATCCATATTTTCGGCAAGGATGTTAAAAAAGAAAAACTCTCCATCTTAAAAAAGGTTGGATCACTGGTCGAATATCCTTCTTATTATGGGCATTTATCCGCCCGTGAAAATTTAGAAACGGTGCGCCTGTTATTGGACGTGCCAAAATCTAGAATTGATGAAGTCCTTTCAATCGTCCGTCTGACAAAGGATGCGAAACGACCTGTAAAAGGGTTCTCTTTAGGCATGAAGCAACGGCTTGGCATTGCGACTGCTTTACTTGGGAATCCTGAACTGCTCATTTTGGACGAGCCAACGAACGGACTGGATCCATCGGGAATTATTGAGATTCGTGAACTTATTAAAAGTATGCCAAAGGATCACGGGATTACGATTGTCCTATCGAGCCACTTACTTTCAGAAATCGACCAAATGGCGACACAAGTAGGCATTATTTCAAATGGCCAAATGATTTTTCAAGATTCCATTTCGAAACTAAGAGAGCAGTCTACGAGCAAGATTAAGTTAACAGTAAATGACGCGGAATCCGCTTGGAAGACATTATTGACACATGGGTATACTACGGATCTCGTTCACAATCAACTTTCAATTGAAAATGGTTCAGATGAAAAAGTCGCTAAAATTGTGAAATCCCTCGTTCAAAACGATTATTCAATTTACAGAGTAGAAGAAGAGAAAAAATCATTGGAAGAAATCTTTTTAGAATTAACCGGACAGGAGGGCAGTTTGTGATGACGCGGATAATGGCCTCTGAGTTTCTTAAAATCAAGCGAAAAATGATCCTATTTCTCGTACTTCTTGGACCAATGGGGGTCATTGGCCTGGAAGCCGTCAATTTTGGAATACGGTATGATTGGCTCACAGAAGTTTACAAGGATGATTTATGGGTGGGGCTCATTGGTGAGGTTTCTATGTTATCTATCATCACGATTCTCATCGGCTTAACGATATTGACATCAATGATTGCCAATATTGAGCATCAGACAAATGCTTGGAAGCAACTCTTGGCATTGCCCATTTCAAAAACTCAAGTATTTACAGGTAAAGTGCTTCTGTCCATTTTTCTCCTCTTGATTTCTTGTTTCTTCTTAGCGGTTGGTACGATTGTACTTGGCATTGCATTAAAATTCGGCACGGATATACCTTATCTCTATTTACTCAAAATGTGTTTCTTTCCATGTCTTGCTGCTTTACCTTTTATCATCTTGCAAATTTGGTTGGCGATTACATTGAAAAATCAAGCCATTCCATTAACATTTGGAATTCTCGGTGCAATCATCTCTATGTATTCAATGAACTTTGCCGACTGGGTTCCATGGAAATGGCCGTTGTTAATGAATGAATGGGAAAAACCAATGTACTCGGTTTTTGCTGGCCTTGGAACAGGGATTCTACTTTATTTCATAAGTCTCCTAGATTTTAATCGAAAGGACGTGAAATAAATGGGGAAATTATTTCAATCTGAGTTTCTAAAGTTACGAAAATCCTCGATATGGATGCTCATTTTCGTGAGTCCGATTTTATCGTTGTTGCTTGGGCTGAGTGAATTAAGTGAAATTCCAGATTTCAAACAACACCAATGGACCGCAACGCTTGGTATGATGACAATTAGTCACGCCATTCTTTTTTTACCGTTATTAACTGGGATCTTTTCAAGTTTTGTTTGTCGATATGAGCATGTTGGAGGTGGGTGGAAGCAACTTCTTTCACTTCCGGTTTCTAGAAAAAATGTGTATCTCGTGAAAATCCTTATTGTTAGCCTTCTAATTGCGGCCACACAAATCTTATTTATTATGGGTCTTTTCCTCATAGGATGGATAAAAGGATTCCCGGCTGACATTCCTTGGGGCACCATTTCCACAAGTGTCATCGGAGGATGGATTGCCTGCTTACCGTTAATCGCTTTACAAATGTTTGTATCTGTTGCATGGTCGAGCTTCGCCGCACCACTTGCAGTCAATGTGATTTTTACGATACCGAATATGTTGATTGTCAACTCAGAAAGGTTCGCTCCATACTATCCATGGGCACAACCATTTGAGATGATGATGTCCAATTCAGTTGAAAGTTTTGGTGCATTAAATGTTTCTCCTATCACGTTATTCACCGTAATTTTGGGGAGTTTTGTGCTTTTTTTAGGAACTGGCTTTGTTTACTTTTTGAGAAAGGAAGTATGAACGTTAGTGTCTGGCGTCCACATGGATGTTTTGACTGAAAAAGCGTATCCGAAAATTTAAAACAGAAAACCTCGAATGGGTCACTTTTTTTAAAGTGTCCACTATTCGAGGCTCAGTTCAAGACAGGATACTAGGCAATCCTTTTTACTTTGATATTATGTGAAGGGTAGTGCCCTCTACTCAATGACATTGAAGAGTAAACTTCGCTTTATCAAACTGTTTACTCTGAAGGTCGTTTTTATCGATACAAAAGTAAAGAATCCCAACATCGCCCCACATGACATCTATATCATCATCACTATCCATTTGAAACAATAAAACCATTTCATTACGTTTCTGTTTGATTTCCTTCGAGTTCCAATCTATTTTCTCATCGTTATCATAATAAATAATTTCTTCAAACACGTTATTCTGTATGGCAAAAGGTTCTCCAAACATATAGTGCATTGGAGAAGCAATTGATCCACTGTACCTTTCTACTTGTTGCATCATACTCCCTCTGAAATCAAAGTAGTTATCTAATTCCTCTTCGTTCAATACTATCCCCGAAAACTCTTCCGGAAAGGATAATAATTCATTAAACATTGCTTTAAATACAGGCAATTGGAAATAATCTTCTGTCTTTTCGGGATATGGTGTGCGTGTTAACTCTTTTACATCTCCATCGAAATAAAGAACTTTGAAACAATTCTTATCTTCTTTATCAAATCCCCAAGGTTGATCTACTACATCATAAAAGAAATAGAGAATTCCTGTTTTCGGAAGTAGGTTTTCCTTATCAAAAGGGCTAGCTTCTCTTAGATTCAATTGTGCTAAAAATGATAGATATCCATTATGGTATTTGGGAAATGAAAAGTGAGCAGGTAAATCGGGTAAACCACCAAATTTAGAATGCCCTATTGGAATATCCGCCTCGTCTACTAGTTCTTTAACCATTCCAATAGATGAAGCTGTGATTTTCAATAGATCTTCTTTTTTATGGACAAGTTTTATTCTTTCAATAACTTATCAATAACGTGCATAATGCATCTCCCCTTTAATGATTGTTATCCGTTCAACTTGATACAGCTGGGTCCTTGATTAGGTTTTATCATCTAGCCCATACTCTGCCATACAATATTCCGAAGCTCTTTGTCGACTAAAAATAGCCTCCAACAACTTCGTCACCTGGTAAAAAGCATCTATATCCAGATACTCTTCGCTCAGTGTGTTCCTCGCCATATCCCACGGACAAGTTGACGCCTTGTGTACACTTCCATTCCTGCATCGAACGAGATTTTTTCAAGCAACTCGCTACCTTTGTTTCTTTAATCATAGAATTTTTTTTTGATGCAATATTCCCCTAAACAAGAAGTCAAACAGTTCATACATTCAAATAATCATGTCTCACTCATTATCTTTATCCTTTTTGTCTCTACCTCTGTCTCTGTCTCTGTCTTTGTCTTTGTCTTTGTCTTTGTCTTTGTCTTTGTCTTTGTCTTTGTCTTTATCTTTGTCTTTATCTTTGTCCTTGTTTCTTTTGTCCTCCATATCCTTTTTATGTTCTTTATCTCTGTCCTTCCCCTTATCTTTCTTATCCTCTTTATCCTTTTTGTTTTCTTTATCTTTCTTCTGCCCGTTTTCTTTCCTTTTACTTTGTTTCTTTTTCTTCTTTTCAACCAATGGTAAATTAAATTCCTTGTTAGGCAATTCACTTATGGATTTAGATACTATTTGTTGAAAGATTATTGTCACCGTGACACCACTTGTTGCCGTCAAGTAATGGGCTTGATCCGTTTTATCATAGCCTAACCAAGTCGCACCAACGAGATCTGGCGTATATCCAACAAACCAGTGATCTTTTGAACCAGCTACACCAGGGAAAGGTAGTTGTGTAGTACCGGTTTTTCCAGCTACGTCTATTCCGGGTATCTGTGCATTTCTAGCTGTTCCGTTATCCACAACACCTTTTAGCATATACGTCATCTTTTGAGCAACTTCCGGTTCTGTAACCTGCGAAGACTTGTCACTCCACTTACCAATTATTTTTCCTTCTGCATCCTTTATTTCTGATATAGCATGAGCTTGCATCATTACTCCATCGTTAGGAAATGCGGAAAAAGCCTGGGCCATTAACAAGGGTGACGTTCCTTGGTGCAAGCCACCCAATGCTAGCCCGAGATTATGATCTTCTTTTTCTAAAGGAATACCAAACCGTTCAACTGTACTAAAACCTTTTTCAATTCCGATTTCATTTAATAGCCAAACTGGAGGTATGTTATAAGAGTTAATTAGTGCATCATAGAGTGTCACTTGTCCACGGTATCGTTTATCAATGTTTTGTGGTTGGTAGCCATCTATATTGATTGGTTCATCAACTAGCATATCGTCAAAGTCATACCCCTGCTCCAATGCAGCAGTGTAAACAGCAAGCGGTTTTAACGCTGATCCGGGTTGCCTTACTAAATTTGTCGCATTATTAAAACGTTTGTACGTATAGTCTCCTCTTCCTCCAACTAACGCGCTAATCCCACCCGTTTTAGGATTAAGAAATACGGACCCACTTTGAATAAGTTGATCGGGCTTACTATCTGGAAAATTGTCTTCATTTTGATAGACCTCTTCCGTAGCGTCCTGAATAACAGGATTAAGTTCGGTATAAATGTGAAGTCCCCCAGACAACACTTCATTCTCAGTCAAACCGTACATATTTACTGCTTCCTCGATAAGATAGTCCACATAATACGGATATTTCCCTTTATAATCTATCGTCTCTTTATCCGTTAATACGATCGGTTGATCAAGGTTTTTATCCAAATCCTGCTGACTGATGTAGCCTTCGCTCTTCATTAACGACAGCACGATATTTCTTCGGTCAAGCGCTTTTTCCATGTTTTTATAGGGCGATAAGTTAGACGGAGCTTTGACTAGTCCAGCTAGTGTAGCTGATTCGTTTAATGTTAGTTCACTCACATCTTTACCAAAATAGACATGTGCTGCTCTCTGAATGCCCCATGCGCCTTCCCCAAAATAGATTAGATTTAGATAGCGTTCCATAATTTCATCTTTTGAGTATGTTCGTTCTATCTTCTTTGTGAATATAAGTTCTTTGAATTTACGCGTATAAGTAGTTTCTGATGTTAGAAATACATTTTTCGAGAGTTGTTGAGTAATTGTACTACCACCAGCAACCACTTCACCTTTAACTAGATTTTTCATGAATGCTTTAGTAATACCGAAGTAATTAATTCCGTTATGCTTATAAAAATGTTGGTCTTCTGTAGCGACGAAAGCTTCGATGAGTTCTGTTGGAATTTGATCCAAACTCACTCCTTCTATTTTCGAGTTAGACACTTTACTAGCTACCTCGCCATTTATATCGTAAATGTATGTAGGTCTTGGTTCAACGATGTCCAATTTACTAACATCGCTAAACGTTATTAAAATCGTAAATGCCAATAGACCAAAAAAGATAATACCTATGAAGACAACTACTAGTCTACTGATGAGTTTTTTCGATTTAAACCATTCTTTACTTCTGCTTAATCGTGCTTGTTTATTCCTACGTTCCATTCTACTCAATCTAATACCACCTTCTACTTTATTGCCAAATAATTTAACACAAACTTTTGGCAACGCATACCTACCATCCAACACTAAACTAACTCCAATTCGATATCAATAGTGTCATTGTCGCATTCGATATCAGGTATCACCACAAGTTGAAGAGCTCAAAGACAAACGTTTTACACTTCTGAGTACTTATAAAAAAAATATAGTGAAAGTTTCATAGGCATTAATTTATTCGATAGTATGATTGCACCACTCTAAACGTTTTTTGAACCACTAAATATCATAAAATGCACCACCAAAAAACCATAAATTACACCAGATCGATATGTGAACCTGACGGAATCATGAATTTCGTCAGGTACTTTCTACAGTCTGGCTATTGTTAAATCAAAGTAATCCAAGCAAAAATAAAGGTATTGAACTATTTTGTATAAGTTTACTTTACTTTTATTAAAATCGAGTTTATAATTCAATTCAAGAGGTGATGGTCATGAAGAAAGATTTTGGGGATTCGATATCTAACAAGGTTTATGAATATCGTGTACTTGCCAGAATGTCTCAGCAAGAATTAGCTGAGAAAGTCGGTGTTTCCAAACAAACCATCTTCGTGATGGAAAAAGGAAATTATCTTCCGACTATGCTGTTGGCTTTTCGAATTGCCGATTTTTTTAGTGTTGATGTAAACGATATTTTTACTTATCTGAAAGGAAGTGATTAAATTGACAATTAAATCTACAGATATCTCTAATGCGATTTTTTCCCCTTTAAAGTCCTGGGCTGAACAATCTACGGGAAATTGGAATATTCTCATTGGAGTTGGTTTTTTACTGCTTATGGGTAGTGCGATTTTTACCTATGTATGTTATAAGAAGATTGGGCAAGACGACGAACGGACAAATAAAATCTTTTTGAAAAGCTGTTACTATATGCTCTTGGTAATTGTTCTATGTGACATAATTTTCCCAAAAGAATATATGTGGAACATCTTTTTCTTGTTCAAATATACATTGGCATTTTTAGCTAGTGGAATTTACATGGCCGTCCAATATAAAAAGGATTTTTCATAAGGAAAGATCGAAGAGTGAGACTCATCCATGGATGGTGGATTAGACAATGCTGATAAATAGGCTATCTAAACGAAATGGAAATCCAATAGGTTTAAAAGATCTCCCTCTGAATTACAACGCAAAGAATTCGTTTTTCACTGTTGACTTGTATTTATCTAACAAAGGCAGAATTTGATCCACGTTCTTTGTCGGACCGTCATCAAATGTTAAAGCAACGACCTTTTTTCCGTTTCAACTTGGTATGTTAACTCTCCAAGTAATTGAAATGTTCTTAATTTCGTAACCTCAAACGCACCTGCGAATAAAAATAAAAATCCAATTCCAAAAAATAAAATTTTCTTTTTCATCTGTTTTTCCTTTCTTTCAAAACCTAATATATAACGCTTGTATTTTAGCATAATGTAACTTTATTGAAATAAACATGCTACTTTAGTTCAACAAGAAAATAGAATCGTCTAAGTCGCTCAACGATTTTCAAGTAAAGCACTTGTTAGTTGAAGAAGGAATTATTTAACTTCCTCAATTTTAGAAACAGGAATTTCAATTTTTGTTCCTAATACATCATCAGAATCCAAGGATATATTAGCGATAGCTTCAAATTCATAAGTACCCGTCTTTAATTCAAGTTTTTCTATCCCTTTAAATTTTACTCTGTGAGGCTCATTTCGAATCAGTGTTGTTGTTAATAATGGTTGATTCATAGCACCAAAATATTCAAAACTACCATTTTGTTGATAAACATTAAAGAAAAAAATACTTCCACCATGATATATATCTTTTTCGGCTGCTTCTCCTATATAAGTAATTGTGGCATATACATTAAGGTCTTTTTCAACATTTATTGATACTTTGAAATCATCCACCTGTTTAGACTCATTGGCGATTTTCGGTTTACCACTTACATTTTCTTCATTGTTGTTATTTGTTACACAGCCAAATAGTCCGAAAATCAAAATTATAGAAACAACGATAAATAATCTTCTCATCGTTCCCACCCCCTTTTAGGATTAGACGGAATCCTAGTCGGTTTGTTTCATGCTTAATCATACTAACCTGCAAAATGGCCCGTTAGTTAAAGTGTAATCTCCACACACATTTCACTATCCATTATTCAAAATACTTCCAACCTAAAATATTTCAGTATCTTTCAACTTGTAATTCCATATTAATAATAACACTTTACTATCTCTCGTTTTGGGTCATTTATATCTTTGTAATACAAATAAATCTAAGGAAATTAGGGGGAGTTTTATGAAAGCTATCGTTTGTCACAAATATGGATCACCTGACGTACTTGAATTAAAAGAGATAGAAAAGCCTTTGCCTTTAGAGAATGAAGTACTGGTAAAAGTTCATGCAGCATCCTTGAACTTTGGTAACTTGGTTCTTTTGAAAGGCAAACCGTTCTTAGCTCGCTTTGCTTTCGGGCTACTGAGACCGAAATACGCTATACCGGGAGGTGACATAGCGGGTGTAGTTGAAGCTGTTGGCAAGAATGTTAAGCAGTTTCAACCAGGTGATGAGGTATTCGGTGACCTCTCTAGTAGTGGCTGGGGTGGTTTTGCTGAATATGTGTCTGTCCAGGAATTTGCTATAGCTTTAAAGCCAACCAACATCTCCTTCGAGCAAGCTGCTGCCTCACCTATGGGAAGTGTGACAGCCTTACAGGGACTACGTGATAAAGGAATGATTAAGGCAGGACAGAAGGTATTAATTTATGGCGCATCTGGAGGCGTCGGTACTTTCGCGGTACAAATAGCCAAATCATTCGGGGCTGAAGTAACAGGTGTATGCAGTACAAGAAATGTAGAAATAGTGCGTTCAATAGGTGCAGACCAAATCATTGATTATACAAAAGTGGATTTCACCCAAACAAAGGAGCGTTATGATTTGATTCTTGGTGTTAACGGGTCTAATTCCATTTCAGCTTATAAACGTGTATTAAAACCAAATGGGAATTTTGTTCACGTAGGTGGAGCCGAATCCCAAATGTTTCGATCTTTAGTTTTTGGACCTTTTATTTCAATGACTGGAAGTAAGAAAATAAGTAACCTTTTACAGAGAGCAAACCAAAATGATCTAATGTATGTAAAAGAATTACTTGAGACTGGAAAAGTAAAACCAATAATTGATAAACGGTATAAGTTAAGCGAAGTATCTGAAGCATTCAGATACTTCCTGGAAGGTCACGCTCAAGGTAAAGTTATACTTACTATATAATTATTATTAAAATGAAAAACTGACAATAACGAATCTAAATCATGGCTACTTATATAAAATAATTGGAACGCATAATTTTAGCCTATTAAAAATGTGCGTTCCAATTATTCCTTTTTCTTCAAACAAGGTGTTTATCTTTCTGAAGAAAGAATTAACCTCTCTTGCGGTAGATCGTGTTCCTCCCCCTCTCAGAACCGTGCTAAACCGACAAATCCGTACTACTTGACCTTCTACTGTCTCTACTATCATAACCTTTCCTCTTATGGCTTATCTAATTCAATTAGGACAAAAAACCTTCAGAATAAATCGGACTATTATTGTGGTCTAAATTTCCGTTGATGAACTACACAACTTCAGATATATGAGTTGGATTTGCTAAGGCTATCTGTATATTTTCTACTATCTTAACGCTTTTTAAGACAAAAGAGACTTATATATTTCTCCAATAATACCTTCGAGTTGATGAACACCCAATTCTGTATTCGTCATTATGACCGCCCCTTTCCCTAAATAGGGAAAGGCCACCATCATACATTGAAAACCCACTCCCCAACCAAGTGATGTAATTTCTAGTTCTTTTTCAGAGCCTTCAAGAAACACACCTAATCCAGTCCAACTTTTACCTCTTTGTGGGGATATCATTTCTATTGCTAAACTTTCCGAAATGCCAACCTTGCTTTCACCTTTTACAGCCTTCATTAACTCAAGAACTAATTCAGCTAAATCCATAGAAGTTGTCCATAATCCAGAAGCTGCTGGATAAGGATATATAGGATATTTCCCATCTACTAATTCACCGTTTTTATTGTGACCACAAGAAAAATTTTGCCTATCCACTTCCAATACTGTTTTATTGAAATGGCTATTTTCCATACCTAATGGTTTAAATATTTGCTCTTTCATAACTTGATGAAACGGTTTTTTCGCAACATCTTCTATAAGTTGTTGAATAATACAGAAACCGGCATCCGAATAATGGAATTCACTTTCTGGTTCACACTTGACGTCAATTGGAGTTTTACAATAAAGTGTTTTCCCCTCTAATAATTCAACCATCGAAGGAACAGCTATTTTCGAGTTCAGTTCAGGAAAACTACCTTCAGGGTCTTTAATTCCAGATTGATGACTTAGTAAGTTCCTCAATGTCACTTTTTTATTTTTAGTAAAGTCATTTTCCGGTGCTTTCCACTTTTTAAGATTTTCATTCACATCATCATCTAAATTTAGAAGCCCGTCTTCTACTAGCTTCATTACAAGTATTCCTGTTAAGAACTTACTAATTGAACACGCACTAAAAATAGAATCTTCATTTGCTTTTCTATTGCTTTCCACTTCTAATAAGCCATAATTTTCTGTTCCACTAATTTCATCGCCCTCAAGCAATGTGATACTTAAACCTTGCACATTATAATGTTTCATCCGTTCTTGAATTTTAATGTTTTTTAATTTCACGATTATCCTCCTTTGTTAGTAGTATCAATAAATCATAACACGAATGTACGTTCTCATATGTCTATTTGTAAAATAAATTTCTCTTCAACTATAATGCAATCTTATTTAAAAACCGGTAGACCATTTTCTATTTCTAATTAAAAATAAATCCCGTATCTTGCGCTTAGTTTGATCAGGATTGGAGGTTTTACCTGTTAACGCTATTCTAAGTAACTGCATTCGAAGAGATAATCATTTGCAAAACAATGACCGTAAGATTTAATGAAAATGCATACAATGGACACCAAGTGGCAAACTAAAATCATGGAGGTGTTTATAGTGAGTAACAGCCCGAAGAACAATTTAAGTGGTAACGTTAGTGATGAGCAAGCGGCTAAGAAGAATTTATCAAGGGAGTTTGATCATGAACTTGCAAACAAACCCTTGACACCGGCAGAGAGACATAATAATAAGAAAACGAAGAAGCGGCAATGAGCTAAAATGATGTAAGCCCGAATTTAAAAGAATTAGCGTACTTAATTCGAAAACACATTTACTATATACCGCTTATATCTGTAAAAGTTTCTTCAGGTATTCGTAGAGATCGAAACCGTTACTTTTGGCGGTTCTGCGATACTCAGACAGATGGCATTTTCTTTTCTCCAATACACCGCAAGGTATTAGGGAGAGCGCAATTATCTACAGTATCGCGGAGAATGCGAATGAAAATGGAATGCATCCGATGCGTATCCGACAGACGTAAAGCCTTGGACAAATTGATGCATTAGTCAGCGACATTACCTATTACGTGTATTGTCTTTAATATGTATCAAAATGATACAACAAGCCCCCCATCTATAGTAAGGTGGGGCTATTTGCCGCTTGCATTTATAATACAATCGCACAGTACAATCTCTATTCCGATGACAACGTATTATAATTTACACGAGAGGGGATTTTGCTGTCCGTTTTTTACTAAAGCCCCTTATAGTTGAATTAGGATTGTTAATCCAAACGGTAAAAGTCATATCTAAGACTTAGGATTCGCACCCAGTTAGTTCACGAAGTAAACCTGTTTTGCGTAGGACTCCCAATCTTTTTTATCGGTATTTATTTCAATTGTAGGAATGATTGAGTTTACAGCTTGATTTCTATACTCTTGTTGTTGTTCTAATAATAAATCACAAGCCATTTTCATTTCTTCTTCAGGTTTCCCTACCCATTCATTGGGATTCCTACTACTTATTCTTTGTTCTATGTTCTCTGGGGATACAGTTAGTAAGGCACATCTTGCTCCCATTTCAAACAACTCGACTTCTAATTGCTTAATTTCATCTAAAATAGTATGCGAGAATGCTACTCGATGATTTAAATGAAACCTTTCTAATATAAAGAATAAACCTTTTGAACGCTCGGATGATTGTCCAATTTCTCTTGACCAATCATTTAACTTTTTCAACATCATAACTCTTTCTGTTAAGAGTTGTAAGTGTTCCTCACGACCCAACCACTTTAATTCACCATCTACTTTGTGTAATATTTGCGAATAATGCTCACTAAGAATGACAACACTGCGTTCGGCATCATCACATGCCTGAAGTTTTTTCAGCGATTTCAAAACAGAAGTCTTTCCAGCATTCGAATAGCCTTCTAAGATTATCCCTCTAAATTTACTCATCTTCTCCCCCTTAATTAATGCTTTTTCTACTACAATAAAGGTTATAGAATTTTTTTACGCATCTTCAATTAAACTGCCACTTAGAAGATGGAGAAATCATCTAACAGAGCGAGATCCGGAATACATTAATTCTAATGTTGAACGTTAATGTTTGCGGAATGCAAATTAAATTGATATAACATCCGACCTGTTATCTCTAATTATTATGCGTTTCATCATGCATGAAATTAGTAGTATCCATGTTTTCGGGGTGACCGTATTCATATAAAATGACTCGATTCTTTTCGTAAACTTTATAAATATAGTCAACATTTTGTTCATTATCAAAAATCACTTTCACCTTTGTAGGTCTTATTTTTCTTCCTTCTTCTACAATTGTATCAATTGTCCATGTTTCATTCGGATATTTATCCTGAAGGTAAGTGTCAACTATTTCAATAGATTCTTCATACCTGTTCTGTAAGACTTGTTCTCGAATACCATAAAACACCCAGTAACCAATCAATATGGCAATGAATAATAAGGAAATTACTATTCTGCCACGCTTTCTTAAAAAGATAGCAATTAGGAACAATACGAACAAAATAACTCCCAGTAAGAATCGTTCAAGTGCATAATCTCCCATCCATGTTGCCTCCTCTAAATAACCTACTTTTCAATCAGACGAAATATATATAAATCTGTTACATGTAATTCTTCAACTATGTTGTCCCAAACTTAATAATAGCACTTCTAGCAAACGGTCTTTTGCTGTCAATTGTTCAGTAGTCATCGAACTTCTCATCCTTATATGCTTTGGATTAGCATTTTGGTAGCTACTATTTCGGTGTCTGTCACACTGAATTATCCTGACAAGTGTTTATTGTGGTAAAATGGAGAGGTTGGAATAATTATGAAACCTCTATTTACTAAGTTACGTTTATCCTGAAAAGGGTATTCGTTAAACAACACCAAATACTAGGAATAGAGTTGTCATTTCCTTCCCTACTGAAATATAAAAAGTTAGCATAACACAGGGAAACTTCTATAAGTGGCTACCCGAAATGAGAGAGGAATGGACAAATAATGCAATCAGTTGGAGTTTACATGGAGACAGAGAAATTAGCTCTCACGGACAAGTGTTTAAAACAAGCTATAGCTAAATTGCATTTACATTTGACAGAAGAGCAAATTGCAAAACACAAAGAGCTATTGACAGTTTTAATAAGCGAGTTTTCAAAAACACTTCTTTCAAGTAATGAAGAAATAGAGGATATGAATTTAGAATATGACATCGATAACTACTATTACAAAGATGGTACTTTACTTAAAGATACTATCGAAATAATAAGTACTTTTCGCCTGTCTCTTATGCAAGAAATTCAAAAAAAGGGGCTACTGGAGCAATATGATACAGAAGGAGTAGCTAAACTTTACGAGAAAATTACATTTGTTTTTGACGATGCAATTCGTAACACTACGAAAAAGTTTAATGAAAGTAATCAAAAAGTAATTAAAGCAATTGAAAAAGAAATTTTGCAACTAGCTGCACCCATTGTTCCAATTAGAGATGGTATTGCAATTTTGCCCCTAATTGGTGACTTTAGTGAAGAAAGATCGGCTTACATTACAAATACCGTAATTCCGAAAGTAACAAAGTTAAATATCGAGTTGTTGGTAATTGATTTTTCAGGAATTCATGCGATTGATACCTATGTCGCTCAACATGTTTTTCAAATAATCGATATCTTAAAGTTGCTCGGAATTGAGACTGTTATTACAGGTGTAAGACCGCAATTAGCCATGACCACTGTAGAGCTAGGCATAAATACAAAGAACTTGAAAACCTATGGTAACGTTCAACAGTTCTTGGAGACGTTTGATAAAAAAGAACAAGTGTAAGTAGGTGAAAAAATCCACATCTCCCGGTTAATTGAAATCGGGTTATTCTTTTTACTCATTTAAATCAAAAGAAAAATCTTAACTGCATGAATCTGACTAAATATTTTCCGTATGAATACCTAAGAAACGGTAGCTGTGCTGGCAAGTAGTCGTGATAGTCACGATTGTTTCTACACAGCAACCATAAGTGCAAACCGCATGACAATCACTATCTTTACGATAAACGCATATTAATTTTCACTCTTTAGTCACCATCCTCTCCCCGAATACCAAATCATAGAAATCCCCATTTAGAATGTAGATCTTGAATCTTTTTACTCGAATGGTTTTTCAAAGATCGGTACACTTACTATAACTTTGCAAGTTTAAATGTTTTTCCTCAAAATGGTTTAACTTAATGCAACACGGGTATCCATAGACTACAAGGCGAAACTACCGAAGGATGAACCTTAGTAGACGAGTAACCTACAAGTGATTCCGACGATGAACTGCACAGCCTTGGCGGAAAATTTGCTTTGCTGACGATAGGTACACTTTTTTAAGAACCGTGTTATCAGGTTCCAATTCTAATGTGTTAACCAAGCAGTAAGCGTTACGTTTTTTGTGAAAGTGCAACTTGAAGACTGATTTCAAAAGGGCAGATCGCGTACCAACCATCTTGCGACTGCATGGCCGGAATGGCTAATTGAGTCAGCCCTATCAAACTGCACTGACGAGAGTTACATGATTATTCGTCAGAAAGAACAGTTTGTGTGATTAAAAAACTATCAAATTTTCCGAGCGCACCCCCTTTTTATCGGGGTATGGAAAAAGCATGATCCCCTTTGTATAAGGATCATGCTTTTTTCTTGTTTATGGAACTATCACTACCTGCAAAAAAACTGCCCGCAAAAGCTGAATGACATCCAGCCTTCCGGACAGTTCCTCTTTTTATATTCTTACTAATTTCATACCCCTATTAAACAAATAAGCTTAGAAGTAAAACGAAACCGAGACCACTCACTGAAATAACAGTTTCTAGCACAGTCCAAGTTGCGAATGTTTCTTTCATCGTTAAGCCAAAGGACTCTTTAACAATCCAGAAACCAGTATCGTTAACGTGTGAAGCAATGATACTACCTGCACCTGTTGCTAATACCATTAATTCTAAATTGACATCTGTACCTGCCATCATTGGAATGACGAGTCCAGCTGTCGTTAATGCCGCAACCGTTGCCGATCCCTGTGCAACTCTTATAACAGCAGCAATCAGCCAAGCTAAAATTAACGGTGATATTGCACTACCTTCAAAAAGGACAGCGACATAATCGCCAACTCCACCATTGATCAATACTTGCTTAAGTGCGCCACCTGCACCAAGAATTAGTAACATCATCCCGATAGCTCTGACTGCGTTTTCTGCTGATTCCATAAGCTGTTTCATTGGAATCTTCCGTGCGATACCCATTGTATAGATTGCCAGTAATACAGACAGCAACATAACAGTTGTTGGAGATCCAATCATTGTAACTAGGTCAAAAAACACGTTTTCCGTATCATTTGCGTCTCTAGACAATTTGACGATTGTTGAGAAAGCCATTAAAATAACCGGAAATAATGCCGTGAAAGCACTGATACCAAATCCTGGTGTATCTTCTAGTTTAAATTGTTTTGTTTCACCTATCGAAGCAATACTACCGCTTGTACTATCTTTATCAAAAGCTTTTGGTACAAATTTTTTCGCGAACTTTGTGAATATAGGACCCGCGATAATGACGATTGGAATTGCGATTAGGAAACCGTAAAGCAATACCAATCCTACGTTTGCGCCGAATTCATTGGCAATAACTGTAGGACCTGGATGTGGCGGTAAAAATGCATGTGTAGCTGATAACGCGGCCGACATTGGAAGTCCTAAGTATAAAAATGGTACTTTTATTTGCTTAGAAATTTGATAAACGATTGGAATTAATAATACTAGACCTACTTCAAAGAACAATGCAATCCCTAGTATAAATGAGGCCACTACAACAGCCCATTGGATATACTTCAATCCGAATTTTTCAATCAACGTCATTGCAATACGTTGAGCACCACCAGAATCGGCGATTAGCTTACCAAGAATCGCTCCTAACCCAAAGACTAATGCGATACTACCTAACGTTCCCCCCATGCCAGTTTCAATTGATTTAACAATCTCATTTATTGGCATACCTAAAGCTAAAGCGATTAAGAATGAAACAACCACTAATGAAATAAATGTATTTATATTAAATTTCATGATTAATATGAGTAAAACAATAATCCCTAAAGCGACAATTACTAATGGCATAACTTTCTCCCCCTGTTAACTACAGTGTTGGTATAGTTTTAAAAGATGTTCGCTACTATTCTAGAGTTCATCTCTATTTCTTTGATATACAGCAATTGATGCTACCAATTGTGATTTTATGTACTAACCTGTTTTATCATAACTAGCAACGGTAATAACCTTTCGGCAGACTGCCTCAACAAGATCCTCTTGCAATTAACGTTGGTTGTAAACGATATACCTCAGGTTCCCCGTGTTCTTTTTCATTCATTTGCTTCATGAGTAATTTAACAGCTAGATTAGCCATTTCAATCATCGGCTGTGAAATGGTCGTAATTGAGGGTGTATAAAAACTAGCAAATGGCACGTCATCAATACCGATAACAGCTACATCTGCTGGGATTATTAAGTTATGATTTTTTATATACTTCAACACTTCCATTAGCACGAAGTCATTCCCCGCCAATATGGCCTCTGGTGGAGCAACAAGCTCGAACAATTCATCAAGGACCGATGATATGGCATCCGAGTCAGCCGTCTTCACATAGTCTGCGTTAACATTCAACTGATGACTCTCTAACGCTCTTTTATATCCTTGAATACGTTCAATTCGTGGACTAATATTTCTAATAATCGAAGTAGTAACAATGGCGATTTTGCTGTAACCGCTTTCAGTGAAATGGTTAACAGCCAATTCTGCCGCTTTATCGTTATCGAGAAGAACAGTTTCAATCCCGAGATCCGCGATTGTCCTGTCCATAAAAACAAGTGGAAAACCAGATTTTTTCATTCTTTTGTATAAGTCGATATTCCCACCTGTTGGAAATATGATAATCCCATCCACTTGTTTCGCCATGAGCATCTCGATATATTCCTTTTCTTTTTCCGGTTCATCATCCGCATTACAGACAATTATATGAAAACCATGTTCATAAAACTTGTTTTCAATCGCCCGGATAATATGAGTAGAGAACGAATGAAGTATATTTGCGACAATGACACCGACGGTAAAAGTAGACTTCTGCGTTAAACTGCGCGCTACTATGTTTGGACGATAATCCAATTCTTCGACTGCCAATTCAATTCGTTCTCGTGTAAGCTCACTCATATACTCATATCGTTTATTTAAAAATTGAGAAACTGTACTTTTAGATACCCCTGCTAATTTTGCTACATCCGCGATTGTTATGTTCTTCAAATGATCCAACTCCATTATCTAACTTTACACCATTATACACCGGAGTAAGCCATGAAGCCTCCATCTACTTGAATTGTTGTTCCTGTAACAAAACCAGAACACGATTCATCAACAAGAAACAGCATTGCACCAAGTAAATCTTCAGGTTTACCAAATCGTTTCATCGGTGTAGCTGCAATAATTTTAGTTGACCGTGCAGTATGGCTACCGTCTTCATTGAGCAGCAGACCACGATTTTGAGTTGTTAGGAAAAAACCAGGAGCAATCGCATTTACTCTCATCCCTGTTTCCGCGAAGTGAACAGCTAGCCACATCGTAAAATTATTGATAGATGCTTTTGCTGCACTGTACGCTGGTACTTTCGTCAATGGCGTATATGAACTCATTGATGAGAGATTCAATATAGAAGGTGTTTCTGATTTTAATAGTTCTTTTCCGAATACTTGTGTTGCCAAAAAAGTACCGGTAAAGTTTGTAGAAAACACTTCAGAAAAACCGTTTTCATCCAAATCGAAAAAAGTTTTACCCTCTTCTTGTTCATCATAGATCTCCGGATCGGTTATCGCATCAGCATGATTGCCACCTGCTCCGTTAATGAGCAAATCTACTTGGCCGAATTGTTTAACGGTTTCAACCCGTGCACGCTCCAATGATGCTCTATCCAGCACATCCGCCGCTAATGCAATGGCTGTACCTCCAGCTTCTTTAATGCTGTCAACGATTTTCTGACCTTTTTCAGCGTCGCGGTTTAGAATTACCACTTTAACACCTTGGCGCGCTAATTCACGCGCCATTTCTGAACATAAAACACCACTGCCACCTGTTATGACGGCTACCCGTCCATTTAGGTTGTTATGAATTGGAATCATGATTCACCATTCGCTTTTTTCGTTTCATATGCGTCCCATAATCCTAATAAATACATGATGCCTAAAGCACGGTCATACAATCCGTAACCTGGTCGGCAAACTTCTCCCCAGATATGGCGACCATGGTCAGGTCTGACGTATCCATCGTAGTTCTGCCTATTTAGTTCTTCGACGACACCTTTTACGTCAATTGAGCCATCTTGCGTATAATGAGATGTTTCTACGAAATCACCGTTATCATAAATTTTCACATTACGGATATGCGAGAATGGAGCACGTGAAGCGTATTTCTTCGCGACTTGAACCATATCATTCTCCGGATTTGCGCCCATTGAGCCCGTACACATTGTAAATGCATTTGACTCGGAGTCAGAAATAGCAATCAGTCTTTCGTAACTTTCTGGACCTGTCATAATGCGTGGCAGACCGAAAATCGACCAAGGTGGATCATCCGGGTGAATCGCCATTTTTATGCCGCAAGCTTCTGCAACAGGTAAGATCTCTTTTAAGAAAATCTCAAGATTTGCCCAAAGTTGCTCTTCGTCCACTTGTTTGTATGCTTCGAAAAGATCTGTAATCTTATCCAATTTCTCCGGTTCCCAACCTGGAAGCGTCAGATCTGAAGCTTCACTTACGGTACGAATTAACTCTTTCGGATCAAGGCCGTCCACTTTTGCCTTTTCATAAAATAACGCCGTAGATCCGTCTTCTAGCGGATGGAACATTTCCGTACGTGTCCAGTCAAATATTGGCATGAAGTTGTAACAGATAACTTTAACACCGAACTCTGAAAGATTACGGATTGTCTCTTTATAATTTTCAATGTATTTAGCACGATCTTCATTGCCAATTTTGATAGCTTCATGAACGTTTACACTTTCAACAACATCCGCATGGAAACCGAATGATTTAATGTAATCGACTTCTTCTTTAATGGCTTCTTTTTTCCAAACTTCTCCGGCAGGCACTTGGTGCAATGCCCATACGATACCTTTTGTGCCAGGGATCTGCTTTATGTGGTCGAGTGTGACAGTGTCATTGTCTCTTCCATACCAACGAAATGTAATATTCATTATGCCACTCCTTTTATTGTGAAATTTTGTTTATATATTGTTTACTCAGTTCCACTACTGCTTCGTACCCACCCGTTTTGTATGCTTTATTTAAATCACTACCGATTCCAACAGCAACTGCACCCGCAGCAAGCCAATCATTTATATTGTCCAGATTGATACCACCTGTTGGCATAATCTTCACTTGCGGTAATGGCCCGTTCACTGACTTAATGAATGACGGCTTAAAGTCGTTTGCAGGGAACAGTTTCAATACGTCACAACCTGATTCAAGCGCTTCCACCATTTCACGAATCGTCATACAACCCGGGAAATACGGAATGCCGTAACGGTTGCAAATACGTGCAACGTCTTTATTGAAATGAGGACTTACGACGAACTTCGCACCAGCCAAAATGGCATGACGTGCGGTTTCGGGGTCTAAAACTGTTCCTGCCCCTAAAAGGATGTCCTCATATTGCAACTCTTCGAACACTTTTTGAACGTTTGGCGTCGTATACGTCAATTCGATTGCTCGAATACCACCTTCAGCAGCTGCTTTTGACAACTGGATGGCTTCCTCTGCATCACTTCCGCGAATGACCGCAACAACTTTAGATTCCGCTATTTGTGCATGAGTTTCAAACTTTGACATGATTGTTAGCCTCCCTTAGTCGAATACAATAACAGCTTTGCGAACTTTATCTGGATTATTCTCCACAAATGTAAATGCTTCTTGCACATCAGCAAGTGCAAATGTATGTGTGATTAATCCATCGTGGCGAAGTTTCCCTGTGTTTAACAATTCAACAACTCTTGGCATTTGGTTCGTTTGCAATCTTGAGCCAACAATGGTTATTTCTTTTTTTGTTATTAATAACTGTGGAATTTGAGCCGGTCTTTCATCGAAACCAAGGACAACAACCGTTCCAGCTGGTGAAACAACGTCAATCCCCAGTTCGAATGTCATCGGCAGACACACTGCATCAATGACGACGTTTGCTCCCTCGCCTTGCGTCCACTCTTTCACGCATTCTTTCACATCTTCCGACCCTACTTGAACTATCCTATCCGCTCCGTTTTCCCGTGCGAATGCCAAACGTTCTTCGCTTAAATCGGTCATCATAACAGATGCACCTTGTAGTTTGGCGAATTTCAAGATACAGATTCCGATCGGTCCTGCTCCTTGGATAAGAACAGTATCACCTTTCCCGACTTGACCTCTCCATGTCGCTTGAGCGCCGATTGTGTAAGGCTCCGCCATAACAGCTTCGTTCCAATCAAGCGTCGAATCGACTGCGTGGAGTTGCTTTTCAGGAAGAACGAAATACTCTCTCATCCCGCCGTCTTCATGCACGCCGAACACCGATAGCTGTTCACAGACATTCGGACGTCCTTTGCGGCATGCGTAACATTCGCCGCAGTAACTAATCGGTTCTACGACGACATGGTCTCCGACTTTAAGCGTTGTGACATCCACTCCCGTTTCCACCACTTCGCCCGTTACTTCATGCCCGACCACGCGCGGCAATGTCGCCAGCGGATTTGTTCCGTGGTAGATATGCATATCCGATCCACAAATCCCTACGCGCTTCGTTTTCACCAGTACATCCGTAGTAGAAACTAGTTTCGGTTGTTCGACTTCATTGATGACAAGGTCATACGCTTTCCTGACTTGAACAGCTTTCATCTTGTCCACCTCACCTTTCGATACCTTTTTCTTGTCGGATGAAGGGCAATACTTCTTCTAAGTAAGGAAGTCCTTCATTGTCCCCGGATACAGTTGTAACAAGAGCTCCGACGCCATTTGCCAATTCAAGTCTTTCTTGCGGAGAAAACCCATTCAAATATGCGTAGATATAACCTGCATCGTATCCATCACCTGCACCAACTGTGTCCACAGGATTGACTTTAAATGCTTCTTTTTCATACCAAGTACCATCCGTGAGAACTCTTGAACCGTTTGCACCATCTTTTATCACGAACTGATTTATTTGGAAACGCTTTGCACAGTCAATTAGTGCTTCATCTGAAGAATCTTCAAGAATTAGTTCGATTTCATCGAGTCCTGTCAAGAGAATATCTACATACGGGAATATTTGCATAAACGTCGCTCTTGCTTCTTCAATCGTCCACATTTTCAACCGTAGATTCGGATCAAATGAGACTGGAATTCCTGCTTCTTTTGCAATTTCAAGAACTTGTTTCACGATTTCAATATTTTTTGGATTTATCGATAAAAACACGCCGGTGAGATGAATCACATCAACTCCTTCAAACATGTCTTTCGTAATATCTTTTGGCTCCATTGTAAGCATAGGAGACTGATGACGATAATAAAACGTCTTGCCCGAACCGTCTTCTTGAATTTCTTTAAAGTTTAGCGAGGTAGGATACCCATCCATGAGTTCGACATTCGTCACATCGATGCCTTCACCACGCGCGAAATTGTAAATGACCCGTCCAAACTCGTCATTTCCTAAACGGCTCACCCATTTTGACTTAAGACCAAGACGAGAGCATCCAATTGCAAAATTCAATTCTGCCCCGCCCACTTTACGAGAAAAATTTGTTACAAATCGTAAAGGACCAGTATCTGCCGGATTCATCGTAATAAGGCCATCACCAAGTGTTAGAATACTAAAATTTGAAGACACATAATTCCTCCTTTATGCCAATTCGAGCTGCTATTAGTTCTATAATTAATTCAATAAAACGGTTTACTAAATCGGTTTAGTAAATTATACAATGAAAAGGCTTACATAATCAAGCATTAGTTTATGAAATCTAAAAACTCTCTTTCTTACTCCTAATTTTCAAGTGTTTTTTAGAGAATGCTATCTATAGATTCGTTCAGTTTATATTAGGTATTCATTTATTCAACATATAGTCGTAAAAAAGTTTTCTGTTTAAAGTGGTTTATCTTAATTTCACCCGGGTATAGGTAGATTACAAGGCGGAACTACCGGAGGATGACCCTTAGTAGACGAGTAACCTACAGGCGATTCTGACGATGAATTGCACAGCCTTGGCGGAAAATTTGCTTTGCTGGCGAGAGGTACACTTTTCAAGAACCGAGTGATTAGGTTCCAATCTCTATGTGTTTACTAAGCAGTAAGCGTTACGTTTTTTGTGGAAGTGCAACTTGAAGACTGACTTCAAAAAGCAGATCGCGTACCAACCATCTTGCGACTGCATCGCCGAAATGGCTAATTGAGTCAGCCCTATCAAACTGCGCTGACGAGAGTTACATGATTATTCGTCAGAAAGAACAGTTTGTATGATTGAAAAAACTATCAAATTTTCCGAGTGCACCCCCTTTATTGGGGAATGGAAAAAAAGCATGGTCCTCTTAGTTTGAGGGCCATGCTTTTTTATGTACTATAGTGTTTGGTATTGACGATTTCTTATTGGCTTACGCTAGGTTTACCAATTGTCGCCATGTATTCTTTTTCCATACCGCCATCAAATCGGCCTTCCCACTTGGACATTACAACGACTGCCAATGAGTTACCGATTACATTGACAACTGTTCTTGCCATATCTAGAATTCTGTCAATCCCAGCGATGAAGGCAAGTCCTTCAAGCGGAATTCCCACAGTTCCAAGCGTCGCGAGTAGTACAACGAAGGAAACGCCAGGTACACCCGCAATCCCTTTAGAAGTAACCATTAACACGACCATCAACGTAATTTGTTGCATAATACTTAATTCAATTCCATACATTTGTGCAATGAAGATCGCTGCAAGTGCTTGATAAAGTGTAGAGCCATCCAAGTTAAAGGAATAGCCTGTTGGGATGACAAAGGAAACAATGTCTTTCGGACATCCGAATTTCTCCATTTTCTCCATCACTTTTGGTAATACCGTTTCCGAACTTGATGTGGAATAAGCCAACAATAGCTCATCTTTCAAGACTTTGATAAGGTGGAAAACGCTTGTCCCGCACATTTTAGCAATAGCTCCTAGTACCACTATTACAAAGAACGCCATAACTGCGTACACCAGAACGAGTAATTTCCCGAGCGGAATTAAGGATTCTAGTCCAAATTTTGAAACCGTTACACCGATTAATGCAAACACACCAAATGGGGCAAATTTCATAATAAGATTCGTTACCCAGAACATCGCATCTGCGGTTCCCTGGAAGAAGGCAAGTATTGGCTCCCCTCTCTTACCAATTGCCGCAACACCTAAACCAAATAGGACAGAGAAGAAAATAATTGCGAGCATGTCACCCTCAGCCATCGACTGGATAATATTGCTCGGAACAATGTTCACGATAATATCCATAATGCCATTATTCGATACTTCTTCAGTTGTTTGTACGTATTGTGAAATATCCCCTTTTTCCATTGTAGAGATATCCAAACCGACACCTGGTTTAAATAGATTTGCTGCTAACAAACCAACAATAATCGCAACTGTTGTAACAATTTCAAAGTAAAGGAGTGTTTTACCACCGAGTTTACCTAATTTTTTCAAATCCCCTGTACCCGCAACCCCAACGATTAAAGTTGAAATAATAATGGGAACAACAATCATTTTAATCATCCGGATAAACATGTCCCCTATGGGTTGCAGATACTTTTCAACTGCAGGGTTGCCAAAGAAAACTGCTCCGACTGTAATTCCTAATATTAAACCTAGTAAAATTTGATACGCCAATGTAAATTTAAATTTTTTCATGTACCCACCTCTTTTCAAAATATGAAAACGCTTACGAATTCGTTTTTTAGAACTTGTAAGCAATTATATGTGGGCATTGTAAAATCCGACAAAATCCGACATTTTGTTTTAATAGATTAGTTAAAACCTTCTTCGTAATGTAATAACTACAGTATTCTTCCTAATGAACTTAGTTTTGTACGTTAAGATTGATTGTGTTTTTCAACCGTATCAAAGTACATCACTTGAAGGAATTTCTTTATATTTATTTTCACTTTCGTTGATTCATTACTGTTTTGATCAATTTCTTTCATCCGTCGCCGTATTTCCTCAAATTCAAAATAGCGAGGCGCATAATATTCAAACTTCGGATTCATATAATCGATTGACCCTAATGAAGCCAAATTCGTGACTGCTGTCAGGATCGTTCTCCGGATTCGTTGTTCAATCGACTTACTTTCTTTCTTTATATCCTTGTTCTCTGTTGTATTTGAACTAGCTACAGCCTCATAAAGATCTTTCAATGAAGGAAATTGAGTGCTCGACTCTTTACGATTCATTAAAAACTCCATCATCAAAACCATATCCTCACTACCTGGTTCGCTGATAATACCTAACTCATTTAACAATGAATAAACAATTTCTTTTACGCTCTTCCTCTTCGGTAAAACTCCAGTTGAACCGATATGAGCTAATGATTCTCGAATAGACATTAACGAATTTTTCAGCCGGAACTGTTCTGACATTTTCCTTAGGATGCTCTGCACTTCAACACGATTAATTGGTTTATGTATAAAGAACTCAACACCTTTTTCATAAGCTTCCCCTACCATTTCCTTATTTACAATTTGAGAAATCATAATGAATTGGCCTTGGAATCCCAGTGTTCTTAAATGTTCCATCGTTTCGATTCCATCAAGCTCAGGCATTAATAAATCGATCAAGACAAAATCTGGGTTTGTTGAATGGACAAGTGAGAGTGATTTGACTCCGCTTTCCGCCTCACCAATGACAACACCTAATTCACCTTCCGTAATTATTTTCGCCAACATTTTCCGACTGGCCGTATCGTCATCTATAATAAAATAGCGCAACTTGATTCATCTCACTTTCTAATGTTCTTCGTTGGAATTCGGATTTGAAAAATCGTCTCTTCATCCAAAGACTCTACTTGAATTTGACCTTCAAGCGTTTGTATTATGTGTTGCACATGAGACAAGCCGATTCCCGTTGCGGCAACGCCATGATTGTTAAATTTCGTCGTATAACCCGCTTCAAAAATAATTGGTAAATCCTCTTCTAAAATCCCTATTCCCGTGTCTTTTAGTATGAAATGGGTGTATGCCGCTTCTTCGTATACCGTTACTGTAATTTCGCCTTTCTGCTCAATGGATTCAACAGCGTTTGCGGTAAGGTTATTCAATAGTGCGAGCAACGGGATTTGTTGAGTCGTCTCGAAATCAACTGAAAGCGATAGTTGAAAAGCGATTTTTTTCCTAAGCAAAATACTATATTTATCATTTGCGGTAACAACCAAGCTTAGCACTTCCGAAAGTAAGAGGACATCATTTCTTTTTTCTGTAGATATACTGGAAATCCCAGAAAGAATCCGCTGCGTGTCTTTTTTCACTTCGTGTATTTCTTGCGTGATAAGCAATGCTTGCACGCTTAACTCTTGAAGATTTTCCTTTTTTAATTTCCGATACAACTCATGACTCGCTGCCGTGATTTGCTCAATATGGTCCAATGACTTTTGTAGATAAAGACTTTCCGCATATAAGTCTGCACCCACGCCAAGCATTTCTTGCATCTGTTTCTTTTGTTCCGATACCGTGATCATGCTATAAAGTCCCACTACAAAAAAACTGCGAAACAAAGCCGTCCCAGCTATTAATGCCCATTCACGAAAACCTAAATCCACATGCATTGACAATAAATAGCGCATAAGATGCTCCGCGCTATTTCCGATAAATTCAAAAAGGAGAGCCCATGCGCCCAAAAGTAATGGAAACGCTTTGTATGGTTCAATTTTAATAATGCTAAATCCGATTGCAAATAGCACATAATACAAAAATGCAGGCAGGTGATTTTGTAAACTTGCCCAAAATGAAATAGTCTCAGTCGTAAAATCGCCAATTAATCGGAAACAAACCACCGTGATCCCCGTGATAAGACCCGTTCGAATCAATGGAATAGAAGGACGAATAAGAATGAGTAAAAAGAACGTAATACTTCCTAATCCGAAACGGAAATTCTCCCCGTTGAAAGGAATCACTTTAATCTCGCTAGCAATCGCGGTCAATAAAGCAATTACAACGTAAGTGACACCAGTAGTTCCGATACTATTTTTAAGTTTAGTTATAGACAACATTAATTTCTCCTTTTATGTCCCACCACACTGTTTGTGTACGATTATTATCAACCAATTTATTGATAAATGAAAGAAGTAAAATTTGTTTACTTGCGAAAGAGCGTACTGAATTCGATTTGCAGTGTGTTTTCCTGTATTTTGGGGACACTACAGCTTACTGGAGGAGATAAAATGGCTAGCAAAAATAGGATTTTGGTACCTGGTGCACGACAAGCGTTAGATCAGCTGAAAGCGGACGTCATGCAAGCCCAAGGCTACGACGTGGATAAATCTGCACCCAATAACGTGAAATTCGAAATTGCGGAGGAACTCGGCATTCCACTATCGAAGGGCTATAACGGAAAACTAACGTCGGAACAGGCGGGGAAAATCGGCGGCTCGATTGGTGGCAATATGGTGAAAGAAATGGTGAGAATGGCGCAAGAGCAAATGGCAAAGAAATGAATCTAACGCTTGTCCCGTAACCCAAGGGGCAGCGTTTTTGTTTGTTGGACGGTTCGATGTAATGGTTGGACACTTTAACGCGTTCGTTGGATACTTCAGCTTAATGGTTGGAAACCACTACGTTCGTTGGACACTTCGGGATAATGGTTGGACACTTCAGCTTAATGGTTAGAAACCACCACGTTTGTTGGACTAGTTCGGCGTAATGGTTGGACACTCTACCGCGTTCGTTGGACTCTTCAACATAATGGTTGGACACTCTACCACGTTCGTTGAACACTTCAGCTTAATGGTTGGAAACCACCGCGTTTGTTGGATAGTTCAGCTAAATGGTTGGGCACTCTACCGCTCTCGTTGGATAGTACGGGAACAAGACACTCCCAAAAAAGCACCAGCCAAATTGCAGCCGGTGCTACCAATTAAAACTTCGATCCAGTATCTCCGAACTCTTGGAGCAGTTCTCCAAAACTTTTATTTTTCTCACGTTCTTTGCGTTCAAGGCGAATTTGCTCTTGACGTTCCTCTTCTTTCGTCTCTTCAGCAGCTGACAATGCCTTTTTTGCCGCTTTCAATTTTTCAAGAATATCATCATCAAGTGCATCGGAAAATACCGATCCTTCATTGTCTCTTTTTTTCGGCTGAGGTGCAGTTTGTTTACGTTTTTTCGCCATTCTTTTCACCTACTCTCGTTCATGATCGTGTAACAATCGTTGCGACTCCCTGTCCCCCACCTATGCATAGCGTAGCAAGTCCGGATTTCACATCACGACGTTTCATCTCGTGAAGAAGTGTAACTAGGATGCGTGCCCCACTAGCCCCGATTGGATGGCCAAGTGCTATTGCGCCGCCATTAACATTAAGTTTTGATGCGTCAAATTCAAGTTCTTTTCCGACCGCGATTGACTGGGCTGCAAATGCTTCGTTCGCTTCAATCAAATCAATTTCGGATAGTTGCATATTGGCTTTAGTGAGTGCTTTTTTAACGGCTTCCACAGGACCCAGACCCATAACTGAAGGATCGACGCCCGCATTACCATTCGCTACGATTGTTGCTAGTGGCGTCAAGCCAAGCTCGTCTGCTTTTTCTTTCGACATAATAACGAATGCTGCTGCACCGTCGTTAATACCTGAAGCATTTCCGGCTGTTACACTGCCATCTTTTTTGAATGCCGGTCGCAGTTTACCGAGCTTGTCTGCAGTTGTTCCGGCTTTGACGTATTCGTCTTGATCGAAAAGGATAGGATCGCCTTTTCGCTGCGGGATTTCAATCGCAACGATTTCTTCTGCGAAAGTTCCGGCTTCAATTGCTGCCGCCGCTTTTTGTTGTGATGCTGCCGAAAATGTATCTTGCTCTTCACGGGTAATTGAATATCGATCACAAAGATTTTCTGCTGTGATGCCCATATGATAATCATTGAATGCACACCAAAGTCCATCTGAAATCATACTGTCGATAATTTTTTGGTCCCCCATTTTAAAGCCTTCTCGGCCATTTTTCATTATGTATGGGGCTTGGCTCATGTTTTCCATACCGCCTGCGACAATAATATCCGCATCTCCTGCAATAATTGCTTGACGTGCAAGATGCACAGCTTTCAATCCAGAGCCACAAACTTTATTAATTGTCAGAGCAGGAACGGTTTCAGGTAGTCCCGCTTTCATTGCCGCTTGTCGCGCCGGATTTTGACCTAATCCAGCCTGCAGGACATTCCCCATGATTACTTCGTCAACGCTCTCTGGTGCCACCCCTGCACGTTTCAATGCCTCTTTAATAACTGTCGCCCCAAGATCTGTTGCCGGTATATCTTTCAATGAACCAAGGAACGATCCGATAGCAGAACGAACCGCACTGATGATTACGACTTCTTTCGACATTTCTTTTCCCCCATTCCCTTATTTAAGTTGCCTGTATATGCATCCCTTCATTACAATATACTAGAGGAGGGATGATATGTTCATTTTACCAAACAACGTCACAATAATCGAGGTTGGTCCACGCGATGGGCTACAAAACGAAAAGAAACATGTCAATGAAAATGATAAGCTAGCATTTATTGAGGCTTTACAAGGGGCAGGCATTCAAGAAATGGAGCTAACTTCGTTTGTATCACCGAAATGGGTGCCGCAAATGGCGGATGCAAAAACGATTGTAGAAAAGTCAAAAAAGGTCGGCAGGCAATTCGTCCTTGCACCGAATGACAAAGGTGCTGAGCTTGCAATTGAAGCTGGTGCGACCAGTATTGCCGTGTTCGTTGGGGTGAGCAATACATTTAACAAAAAAAACATTAACCGAACAACCGCTGAAAGCATCGATGCGCTTCAGCCCGTCTTTGCGAAATTAAAAATAAATGACGTTTTTATACGGGCTTGTATTTCAACTGCGTTTTATTGTCCGTATGAAGGGAAGATAGAGATAGAGGATGTCGTCGCACTTTGTAAACGATTTGTCGCCATGGGTGCGAACGAACTTAGTGTCGCCGATACGATTGGGAAGGCGAATCCCCGTGAAAGTTATGAGTTGTTCAAGACATTGAAAGAGGAATTTCCAGACGTACTGTTGACAGCTCATTTCCACGATACACGCAAAATGGCGATAGCAAATATTTTTGCTGCGCTACAAGCAGGTATCAACCGTTTTGATACGTCTGCAGGCGGCTTGGGTGGCTGTCCATTCGCACCTGGTGCAACAGGCAATGTTGCGACTGAAGATGTTGTCAACATGCTCGATACGCTCGGCATCGAAACCGGTGTCGATGTAAAAAAAGTTTGTCAAGCAGTCCAAGTGATTGCGCCGCATGTGTCACGGCCAATTGACACAGGAATGTACAGATTGTTTGAGAACGATCAACTGTAAAGGGAGTTGAGTGGGTTGAAACGGCGCGTTCTTTATATAACCGGTGTGATCTCTAGCATTGTTACAGCGTTACTGAGCATTTTCGGATTTCTCGCAACGAATAGACTGATGTTTTTGAAGTTGAAGGATTCCAACTTTATTTTAGAACGTGAAATTATTTCGAAACGGTTCGATGAACATTGGTATGAAACAGTGCGCAAAGACAATATGTGGATTGAGTCACCAAACGGTTATTTATTGAAAGCGGTCTTTCTGAAACCACTTGAAACGGCTAGAACGGTAATCATTTGTCACGGCGTAACGGAAAATAAAATCAATTCAATGAAATATGCCCGTCTTTTTGAACGTCTTGGATTTAATTCTGTCATCTATGATCATCGACGACATGGTGATTCAGGAGGAAGGACGACAAGTTTTGGATATTATGAAAAGATTGATTTACAGGTAATTGTCCGTGCGGTACGGGAACGAATTGGAAAGCGAGCATTGCTCGGCATCCACGGTGAATCAATGGGTGCTGCAACGACGATATTATATGCGGGAACCTTTAAGGATGAAGCAAATTTTCATATCGTCGATTGTCCGTTTTCTGATTTCTCCGAGCAGATTCTTCATATTTTACGGACAAATACACCTATACGATCATCAATGGCTCTACGTGTTGCCAACGTCTTTCTTAAAATGCGCGATGGCTACACCCTGAACCTTGTCTCTCCGCGAGAAGTCGTCAGAAACATTACTAAACCGGTTCTGTTCATCCACAGTTTGGAAGACGATTTCATCCTTCCCTATATGACAGAGGAATTGTACGAAGCAAAGCAAGGCGACAAAATGTTGAAACTTTTTAAAAAAGGTGCCCACGCCAAATCGTTCAATGATAATCCTGTGCAATACGAAAAAACAGTACAGGAATTTCTAGGACGGTTTAAATTTAGAGATTGAAGAAATAAACAAGTTATGAACCATTGAACTGTACCCCGAATTTCGGACACTTTGAAAAAAGACCCGAAATTCGGGGTTTTTGTATAACTTTTTTTTGCGGGACCAAGCGTAAATACTTTGCTACCGATCATAAATGCCCCGCTATCAATCATATCCTATGCGAACCGATCATTAACTATCCACAGCCAATCATATCTTATGCCAACCGAGCATTAACGGCACACGACCGATCATATCCCACGCCTACCGAGCATAAACGACACACGACCAACATATACCACGCCAACCGAGCATAAACTACTCACGACCGAGCATTAACGACACACCACCGATCATATCCCACACCAACCAAGCATTAACGGCACACGACCAATCATATCCCACGCCAACCAAGCATTAACTACTCACGACCAATCATATCCCACGCCGACCGAGCATTAACGACACACGACCAATCATATACCACGCCAACCGAGCATAAACGACACACGACCAACATATACCACGCCAACCGAGCATTAACTACTCACGACCGATCATATACCATACCAACCGAGCAATAACGACATACGACCAATCATATACCACGCCTACCAAGCATAAACTTCACTCGACCGATCATATACCACGCCTACCAAGCATAAACTTCACTCGACCGATCATATCCCCGAGCGTTTACTTATCCTCAGTAGGAAATCAATATATTCCTATACAACAAAAAACCATCTTTCCTGTCAAGCGTTCAACAGAAAAAATGGCTTATTAAGTGATCGGTAGAAAGTTTAAGTAATCCGAGTAAATTTCAGGTGAAAGATTAACCTATGTATAAAAATTTGCAGGCTTTCCTTTTCACTAATCCTTTACATCCCCATTAATAACAGGTATTACGTAATTACTTTTTAACCTTTTTATCTTTTTTGTCACTTACTTTGTTCATTTGGTTCATCATTTGATTGATTTTTTTCTGTGAGGGTTTTTGTCCCATTTGCATCATCATCATACGTAACATGTCTTCATTAATCGGTGGGTTATCTTTCAAATATTTCATCATATATTGACGTGCAATGAAAAATCCGAGGGCCACACCTGCTAATAGCGCGACGATGATCAAAACGATCCACCATACTGTAGTCATCCGCTATACCTCCTCTACTTCAGTTATTCGATTTTACTCTACCATGATGGATTATACAACATTGCACTAGTGAATAGCAATGGACCACAATTAAATATTCTAATCATCGCATAATAGCATTTCTTACTTCACACTATTTAAACAGACAAAATAGACCCTATTTTTGAGATTTGGGTCCTTTTTGTCCCTATCCTTTAAATATCATGTCAAAGATATGCGGCTTCTTCATATGAACGAAAATCAGTCGTTTTGACCGGTTTCAGCCATCCCCATTCCCCGTGCCCATCCATAACAGCGAAGAAGCGATCTGCCGCCCCAGATAAGGCAACAAACAAATCTAAATCGAGCATGCGGGATCCGTCGCAAAAGACATTAAGCGAATACGATGATAACGAAATAAGAATGGATCCTTTGACGGGATGCGTCAGTTTGTATTCCCCATTTCGGGATTCAATCGACGTAAATCCTTCGCCAAGGTTTGCAATGATAGCCTCATCAATCATTTTCTCTTCAAGCCTGTCACATAAGTAATGGACTTCAGGCATACAATCATTATTCTGCTCATCTTCTTTTAATAGGTCATACAACAGCCGTTCACGTCCAATGACGAATGGCTGGTACATTTCTTTCACTTTATAAATTCCGTATGATCGCAATATCGCCACCCCCTAGAGATAATCCTACATGGTTTGATATAAAAAGGTTGTCATATTGCGGAATAGAACTGCACTATTATTGTCGGAAAAGATGGATAACTAAAAATTCTGTCAAGTAGTCTTGAAAAACAGTCCCGATTGCCAGAGTTTCTTCGGCGATCGGGACTGTTTCATTTATTTTTAGTTGTTGATTAACATTTTCACAGTTGCAAGAACATTGTCCTCTGTGAAGCCAAATTCTTTGATGACAGTATCTCCAGGTGCACTTGCTCCGAAAGTGTCAATCGCAATGATTGCTCCTTCGTCACCAACATATTTATGCCACCCTAATGAAACACCCATTTCGATACCAAGACGTTTTTTTACGTCTTTCGGCAATACGCTTTGTTTGTATGCATCGTCTTGTTTCTCAAACAGGTCCCACGAAGGCATTGAAACAACAGTAACATCGATTCCTTCAGCTAATAGTTTCGCCTGTGAAGATACCGCTAAGCTAACTTCAGAACCGGTTGCAATTAAAATTGCGTCCGCTTGTTTTTTGCTTGCAGGGGATACGATGTAAGCTCCTTTTTTGACGCCTTCCATCGCAAGTTCAGCTGACTTCGGCAGGACAGTCAAGTTTTGACGAGACAATACTAGTGCAGTTGGCGAGTTCTTCGACGACACTGCAATATTCCAAGCAGCTGCAGTTTCGTTAGCGTCAGCCGGACGAATAACTGACAATCCAGGCATCGCACGAAGCGCAGCAAGTTGTTCAACTGGCTCATGTGTAGGACCGTCTTCACCAACAGCTACGCTGTCGTGTGTAAATACGTATGTGACAGGGATACCCATCAGAGATGAAAGTCGGATAGCGGGACGTACGTAGTCACTGAACACGAAGAACGTCCCACCGAATACATGTAATCCGCCGTGCAAAGTCATTCCGTTTAACGCTGTTCCCATTGCAAACTCACGAACACCGAACCAAATATTACGGCCGGAATAATCGGTAGCAAGGAAATCTCCTGCTCCCTTAATTGTCGTCTTGTTAGAACCTGCAAGGTCCGCACTTCCACCAAAGAACGAAGGAAGCTGTTTAGCAATCGCATTGATAGCGTCACCAGATGCAGAACGTGTCGCGTGGGATGAACCCGCTTCATACGTCGGCAAAGATTTTTCGAAGCCTTCAGGTAGTTTACGCTCGATTGCATCTTTCAATTGCTTCGCAAGATCCGCATGTGTCGTTTCGTATTTTTCAAAAAGTTCGTTCCATTCCTGTTCTTTTTGCACGCCCAATTTCTCGGCAGATTCTTGGAATGTTTCATAGACGCCTTCAGGTACATGGAAATCTTCTTCGAACGTCCATTTATAATATTCTTTTGTCAATTTCATTTCATCTTCACCAAGTGGCATACCATGCGCATCTGATTTTCCAGATCTGTTTGGTGATCCGTATCCGATGACCGTTTTAACTTCGATCATTGTCGGACCTCCGACATTGCCTTTAGCTTCTTCGATAGCTGATGAAACGAGGCCAATGTCGTTACCGTCTTCAACACGGATGTAATTCCAACCATATGATTCAAAGCGCTTACGAATATTTTCAGAGAAAGACATGTCAAGCTCGCCGTCTAGTGAAATATCATTGCTATCATATAGGACAATCAGTTTATTTAACTGCAAGTGACCTGCAAGTGAAATTGCTTCAGCAGCAACGCCTTCCATGAGATCGCCATCACCGCATAGAGCATATGTGTAGTGGTCGACAACGTCAAAACTTGGTTGATTGTACGTTGCAGCAAGGTGTTGTTCTGCCATTGCCATTCCGACTGCCATACCAATACCTTGTCCAAGTGGGCCAGTTGTTGCTTCGACACCGACTGTATGACCGTATTCGGGATGTCCCGGTGTTTTAGAGTTCCATTGTCTGAAGTTCTTGATTTCATCCATCGGAAGTCCATAACCACCAAGATGAAGAAGACTGTATAAAAGCATTGAGCCGTGTCCTGCCGAGAGAACGAAACGGTCACGGTTAAACCACTGTGGATTTGAAGGGTTGTGTTGCATATGCTTCGTCCAAAGCGTATAGGCCATTGGAGCAGCCCCCATTGGTAAACCTGGGTGTCCAGAATTCGCTTTTTCGATTGCGTCAATAGAGAGCGTACGGATTGTGTTAATGGCTAGCTGATCAATTTGTTTAGTCATTGTGTACATCCTTCCCGTCATATGTAATTATCTACATATCTTAGTTTAGACAATTCGTGCAGTTAATGCAAAGCTCAGTTTAGATATTTTCCGCCACGGGCGTCTTTCACCTTATCAGGTGTCACATCATTGCCTTCAGTATCAAGAACTTTGACATTCTCAATTGTATTGCGCATTGATGAACGAAATGTCTCTAGATATTCTTTTCGCAGTTGTGTCTGTTCTTTGGCTTCTTCGACCGACAGACCTGCCGTCTTCGATTTTTTTGATAGTTCATTAATTCGTTTCATTTTATCAGCTGATAGCATATTATTTCCTCCATTATAGTTTATGACTACAAACGTATACAAAAAGAGCAGAAAGTGCAATAAATCAGCCTTCCTGCTCCACCTCATATTCTTTATACCTGCGATGCACGGTCGCTTTACTAATATCATGCCCCAGTCCTTTCAAGACACCAGTAATTTCTTCATAGGTTAGTCCTTTGTCCCTCAATGAAACGATTTCAGCTATCGGCACTTCAATCCGTTCACGACCGTCCACGTTACCCCTATTTTTCAAGTTACGCTCGGGTCGATAGCCCTCCCTTACTGCGCGTTTCATGCCCCTTTTGATTTTGGCGTTATGTAGTTTGCGCTGGTACTCTTCGACGATAGCTAAAATCTCAAGTAACATTGTATCCATTTCATTTAGTGCTATAGGTCCGCTATCATTATGTGAATAAATCGCCGTGTCCGTTTTTGCCAATAGATGTAAAACTGCCATCCTTGCATTTCCACGTCCAAGTCTTGTTTCGTCTTGAATTAGGATTGCATCGACTTCCTCGTCACGGATGTAATCCAGCAGACTTAGAAGCCCCTCACGGTCAATGTCAAAACCGCTATGCTTATCCATAAATGTCGCGACATGTTCGAGACCGAGTTCAGTTGCCAAGTCCACAAGCTCCTCTTCTTGCCTCACCAGTGACATTTCCTGCGTTTCTTTCTCAGTGCTCACCCGGCAATAGATGACACATCTTTTATAGTGCCCTGTCATCGATTAACACCCGCCAGTTGTGTATTGTTTTCCCCCACAGTCCGTACAGCAGGCAAAAGTAGATCCTCGCCTCTTTTTATTGTAGCAGATGATAGGTCATTCAATTTTATCACTTCTTTGATCCATTTATCTGTAGACATATTATCCGAGTGAAGATAAGCGAGACCCCAAAGCGTATCCCCTTCAGTAATTGTTATTTTCGTGACCATTTGTTCCTTCTCGTATTTACTTACACCTATAATTGCAAAAACCATACATAAAACGATAATAAGTACAACATAGCTATTTCTTTTAATAAAAGTCATCATTACTCCCCCTTGCGAATACTTGTTCGGAATGCTTGTTCTCATTATAGAAAAGGAAAATGAGTTTGTCAACACTTATTCGAACCTGTGTTTGCCATTTATACAAGAGACTGATATAATGAATCTATCGAAAAGACTAGATTGTCGGGAATTTATTTTACGACTTTCGGAAATTAGCAGAATATAAGGTGAGAGGTGAATAGGATGCAAAAAATTTCAAAAAGGCAGGAAGATATTTTGTCTTTCATTAAATCTGAAGTGAAGAAAAAAGGTTATCCACCATCCGTGAGAGAAATTGGCGAGGCTGTCGGTTTGGCATCAAGTTCGACTGTTCACGGGCATTTAGCGCGATTGGAAAGCAAAGGTTTCATTAGAAGAGACCCGACAAAACCGAGAGCAATTGAAGTACTCGATCCAGAAGGCTTAGAAACGTTGAAACCCGGCGTTCTTCACGTACCTCTTGTCGGTAAAGTTACGGCTGGTCTTCCAATTACAGCTATTGAAAATATAGAAGAGTACTTCCCACTACCTGAATCTTTTGGTACATCGGAAGACAATCTGTTCATGCTTGAAATAGTTGGTAACAGTATGATTGAGGCCGGAATTTTGAATGGCGACTATGTTGTCGTTAAACAACAACAGACAGCAAATAACGGCGAGATTGTCGTGGCAATGACCGAATACGATGAAGCTACAGTGAAACGTTTCTTTAAAGAAAAAGATTATTTCCGTCTGCAACCTGAGAATGCTTCAATGGATCCAATCATCCTTGATAACGTATCAATTCTAGGTAAGGTAGTTGGCGTTTATCGTATGATTCATTAATTCTAAGTATGCAAAAGGGCTGTTTCCTTCGATTGAAGGAAACAGCCCTTTTTATTTGTAGCGTTGAGGTGACAGTTTTCGGCTTTGCCGTGACAGTTTACCGTCTTGCCCTCACAGTTTCGCTGATTGCCGTGACAGTTCGGCGTTGCCATTACAGTTTTCCGCCTTGCCCTCACAGTTTCACTGATTGCCGTGACAGTTCGGCGTTGCCATTACAGTTTTCGGCTTTGCCCTCACAGTTTCACTGATTGCCATGACAGTTCGGCGTTGCCATTACAGTTTTCCTCTTTGCCCTCACAGTTTCGCTGATTGGCATTACAGTTCGGCGTTGCCCTCACAGTTTTCCGCTTTGCCCTCACAGTTTCGCTGATTGCCGTGACAGTTCGGCGTTGCCATTACAGTTTTCCGCTTTGCCCTCACAGTTTCACTGATTGCCGTGACAGTTCGGCGTTGCCATTACAGTTTTCCGCTTTGCCCTCACAGTTTCGCTGATTGCCGTGTCAGTTCGTTTAATTTAATTCCCGATTAAGTTTTCCTTAACTAGTTTACCGATTGAAGATAGCACGGCTACTTTTACATGCTCGTACGTCAAGCCACCTTGGACATACGCCGTATAGGGCGGTCTGATGGGGCCGTCTGCCGTCAGTTCGATGCTGGAGCCTTGGATGAATGTCCCTGCCGCCATGATGACATCGTCGGTGTAGCCGGGCATATACGACGGCTCAGGGGCGTAGTGCGCATTGATAGGCGAGTTTTCTTGAATTGACCGACAGAACGCAATCATTTGATCGGCATTTTCAAAGGATACCGACTGAATTAGATCGGTTCTTTTTTCTGTGTAATGCGGCGATGTGTTGAGTCCGAAACTTTCTAGAAGTGCTGCGGTGAAAAGCGCTCCTTTTACGGCTTGACTGACAACATGCGGCGCTAGGAAAAATCCTTGGTACATTTCCCGCAGCGTATCCAGCGATGCCCCGGCTTCTGCCCCTAGACCTGGTGAAGTCATCCGGTATGCACACTTTTCAACTAGGTCTGCACGCCCAGCGATATAACCACCCGTTCTTGCGAGACCTCCACCTGGATTTTTGATCAGTGAACCTGCCATTAAGTCAACACCGACTTGAATCGGCTCTTGTTCCTCGACAAATTCGCCATAACAGTTGTCGACAAACACAACGAGGTCAGGATTGATGGCCTTCGCTTTACGAACCATTTCACCAATTTCATCCACCATGAAAGATGGACGGTCTGAATAGCCTTTTGACCGCTGGATACCAATCATTTTCGTCTTACTGTGAATGTTTTTAGCTACTTCTTCAAAATCGACTGTACCATCTTCATTCAAATCGATATGTTTATAGGTGATGCCATAATCATGCAGTGAACCCGTGTCTTTCCCTTTTCCAGAAACAATGGAGTCCAATGTATCATAAGGTTTCCCTGTAATATAAAGGAGCTCATCACCTGGTCGCAGGATTCCGAAAAGACTGATTGAAATAGCATGTGTTCCAGATATAATTTGATTGCGTACTAGGCAATCTTCTGCTCCAAAAACGTCAGCGTATACTTGTTCCAATACATCTCGGCCCGCGTCATCATAGCCGTAACCTGTTGAACCAGTCAGGTGAAAATCGCTCACCGTATTTTTACGGAACGCAGCGAGTACTTTCCGTTGATTGTAAAAGGCAGTTTTTTCGATACCTTTGAAAAATGGTGCAAGTTTCTCTTCGATCGCTTCCGCATTCTCAAATAAAAGGTCGTCTTGTTCTGTAAACATAATTGGTATTCCTCATTTCATTAAATAGTCACTTCATTATCTTATCAGTCTGTCCGTAGAGGTCAACGTTTACAAGGTTTTCGTCATTGATTATTAATTGTTATCTGTTAGAATTCTTAATGGTATATTGAATGGGGGAAATGAAGTGGCTTGGGATGTTTTTAGCTTTATCGGCACCGCGGCATTCGCCATTTCAGGCGCAATTGTTGCAATGGAAGAGGAATATGACATCTTTGGTGTTTATATATTGGGTATGGTCACTGCTTTCGGCGGTGGTGCAGTTCGTAATGTCTTAATTGGTGTGCCTGTCTCTGTATTATGGGATCAGCAATTCTTATTTTTTGTGGCAAGTATTTTGATAACCATTATTTTCTTTTTCTCTAGGTATCTTCTTTCCCATTGGAATAGATGGGGTAATTACTTTGATGCAATCGGATTGGCTGCATTCGCCATTCAAGGCGCCATGCTTGCCATATCACTGAACATGTCAATTTATGCAGTTATGGTTGCAGCAGTTCTAACGGGAGCAGGTGGTGGTGTCATCCGTGACTTGCTCGCAGGAAGGAAGCCACTCGTCTTCAAACGGGACATCTACGCAGTGTGGGCTGCACTCGCCGGTCTTATAGTCGGCCTCGGGCTATTTAAGAGTGATCTGGCACTTTATGCGTTACTTGTGATGACAGCCGGTCTACGTATTTTCTCGCTTGTTTTCCAATGGAAATTGCCAAATGGAAAAATTCATTAAAACCAAAAGCGGAACGGGGATTTTACTCCCTGTTCCGCTTTTGGTTACGTCTAGACTTCAGCGCCTAGAGGCTCGGTCATAAGTCGGTCCAACTATGCGGCAAAGAACGCCGCTTCGTCGGCACGTCTTATGTCTGCCGCGGGCCCACAGGATGCTGGTCATGTAGCTGTTGCCACAGGAAGTGGCGCACTTAAGCTACATTCATTTGTTACAGGCGCTTTCGCTTTTGGTTACGTCTAGACTCCAGCGCCTAGAGGCTCGGTCATAAGTCGGTCCAACTATGCGGCAAAAAACGCCGCTTCGTCGGCACGTCTTATGTCTGCCGCCTCTGAACAGGCGCTTCCGCTTTTGGTTATTCCGTTTCGTCTTTTAAAATTACCGGTTTCGTTGGGACATATGTGGAGATCGCATGTTTATATATTAGTTGTTGCTTGCCGTCCGACTCAAGCAAGACGGTATAATTGTCATACGATTTAATAAGTCCTTTCAATTGAAATCCATTCAGTAAGAATACCGTTACAAATGTATTATTCTTTCGTAACGAGTTTAAAAACGTTTCTTGCATGTTAACCTGTTTCATACGCCGAATCCTCCAGTTGTCATAGCTATATTTCTAGTGCTCCACTTACTTTATTCGACCCGGATTATCGAAACCCTTCAAGATTGCCAAAATTCTATTTACAATTTCAGTAGTTCCCAATTCTGCATCGACCCAGCTGATGGCCAGTTTGTTGCGGAAATAGGTCATTTGCCGTTTTGCGTAGTTACGCGTATTTTTTTTAATTAATTCAACAGCGTCGTCTAGTAACAACTTCTCTTCGATATATTGATGAAGTTCTTTATAGCCAATCGCTTGTACAGATTGTACGCCACGAATTTCTTCATCCCATAATCGTTTCGCTTCCTCTAGAAGACCTTTCTCCATCATTATGTCGACACGGAGACCAATCCGTTCATAGAGCACATCCCGGTCCATTTCAAGACCAACAATGAGATGGTCATAAAGAGATGCGTGTCCTGCGTCGTCTTCATGATCTTCCTTTGTTTTACCTGTAACTTCAATGATTTCAAGCGCTCGAACAAGCCGGCGATGATTATTCGGGTGAATTTTTTCAGCACTCACCGGGTCAAGCTCAACCAGTTTTTCATACAGATATGCGGCCCCTTTTTCAGCAAGTTCCTGCTCCAAGCGTTTCCTTACTTCTAGATCCGCCGCTTCTTCTGTAAAACGGAAATCGAACAGTACGGATTGAATGTATAATCCGGTCCCCCCTACGATGATTGGCGTTTTTCCACGGCCCTGTATATCTTTTATCCACTTTCGTACATCCGTTTGGTACTCTGCAACAGAAAAAGGTTCATTCGGTTCTTTTACATCGAATAAATGATGCGGGATGCCATTCATCTCTTCTTCTGTGATTTTGGCTGTCCCAATATCAAGCCCTTTGTATACTTGCATCGCATCACCATTAATGACTTCCCCGCCAATTATTTTGGCAAGTTCAATACTTAACGACGTCTTTCCAGATGCTGTTGGTCCGACGATTGCGATTACTTCAGGATATTTGCTCATTTTTTTCAATCCAGTCATAAACGGTTTTGAATACGTGTTGACGGTTCTTTTCATGGAGCATTTCATGCCTGCCACCTTCAAACAAAAGTACCGTAACATCTTCTAGGCCCGCCTTATTGTATTGCTTTGCTACACTCCAAACCCCTTTTCCACTGTCACCTACCGGATCTTCACTCCCTGAAAAAAGGATAATAGGAAGTTTTTTAGGGATTTTATTTATTTCATCTATGTCATGGATTTCTCCAAGTCCTTTGAATAAATCCGCAAAAAAACGTGTGGTTGGGACTACTCCACAAGCGGGGTCAATCAAATATTTCTCAACAGCTTCAGTATCGGTAGAAAGCCAGTCAAATGGCGTTTTCGGTTGATGAACCGACTTATTGAAACCACCAAAAACGAGTTTGTTTAGGAAATTATCTGGCTGATCAAAACCGTTTTTCTTGCCGTGCAGATAAGCAACTGCCTGCCCTGCGAAGCGGCTTGCACCAGGGTCTCCGCCTGTCCCTGAAAATATTGCCTGGTCAACTTCACTGCCGTGGAGTTGGACATATCTCCGTGCGACGAACGATCCCATACTATGACCGAACAGAACGAAACGCGGGGATGGATACTGCTCCCGGAGTTTCGAAATGACTTCGAAAGCATCTTGAACAACGTGGTCAAAGCCGTCCTCATCGGCAAAATGCCCTTTCATTCCGTTCATTTTAGCCGTCTTGCCATGTCCCCGGTGGTCGTGACCAGATACGATATATCCTTTCTCCACGAGATAGTATGCAAATTCTACATATCTGCCAATATGTTCGGACATGCCGTGAAGAAGATGGATATGTCCAACCGGATTACCTTCTGGTTTCATCACGATGGCATGAATTAAAAAACCATCTGACATTTCAAGTGTCGCTTCTCTCATTGGAATGCACCGTCCTTCGCTTTTGTCTCAATAAATATGAACATTTTGATAGGGAATATCTCGTTCCAGTCACGTTTCCGCAACATTTAATACGGCGAATCACCTCTGTAGAGCGGTAAGAGGTCTCTGTCGCTAAGTTCCGAATCCTTGGCTAGCGACTCAAACAATCCACGTGTACACGCATTCAGCACGATTAAACAAGGAGTACGAATATATACTTCCTCAATCTGCTGCCTACATCACTCTTTTGAACATTTTTTCCAGTTCATACGTCGTGAAATGGATAAGCACTGGCCTGCCATGTGGACAAGTAAATGGATTGTCGACTGCAGATAGATCATTCAACAGCCTTTCCATATCTGCTAGTGTCAAATGGTGATTTGCTTTGATGGAGCGTTTACAACTCATCATAATGGCTGCTTCTTCACGCAATTTACCGATATCAATTTTTCGTGTAGTCAACACTTGCTCAATAATATCTTCGATGATAACCGTCTCTTCTCCTGTTGGAAACCAAGATGGATATTCTTTTACCGCATAGGAAGAAGGTCCAAACTCCTCTAGGAAGATACCGACTTCCTGCAACATACTCATGTTTTCCTCAATTTTCGTTTTCTCGTCTGCTGAGTAATGGAACATAAGAGGAATTAGTAACATTTGACGTTCTTCATTATCCGTCTCACTCAATTTATCCCTAAAAAACTCATACTTTATTCGTTCTTGGGCTGCATGCTGGTCAATCATGAAGAAACCGTCTTCATTTTGCGCAACAATATAGGTACCATGAACCTGCCCTACTGGCGCTAGAGCAGGGAATTTTTTATCTACTTCTTGTTGTTCAACTTCTTCTAGGGAAATCTGCGGTTCATTGACCATCCAAGGCGTTTGTTCAACGGGATCATTTTCAGGAAGATCATAAGAATCGTACGTTGGTTTTTCTAGTGGTTGCATTGACGGTACTGACGGTGCTGCCACTGTTGTTGGCCTTTCTGTTCGGAATTGATTCCACATATTTACTTGTTCAGATTGATTTTTCTTGGCAGGTTCTTTTTTTATAGCGTCAGGAACGATTGTGTTTTTCCGAATAGCCTTCTGGATAGATTCTTTAATGAGCGCCAGTAACTCGCCCTCTTTACTCATGCGGATATGTTGTTTGGAAGGATGCACATTGACGTCTGTCAAATAGGGATCCCCTTCAACGTTGATAACCGAGATTGGAGAGCGTCCAATCGGCAAATACGTATGGAATGCATCTAGAATTGCATGATTGATTGCATTGCTCTTCACCCATCTGCCATTGACGATTAACGTCATATAGTTTCTTGACGCACGTGTCATTTCGGGCAATGTTACATGACCCGAAACTTTGTAATCCGCATTCTCGCCCGCGAAGCTCACCATTTTACGGGCGACAGCTATACCGTAAATATCTGAAAGCACACGGCGTTGATCTCCGCTTCCCGCTGTCTGCAATAGTACTTGACTGTAATGCGAGAGTTTAAACGCGATTGTAGGATGGCTTAGTGCAAGTCGATTGACGAGATCGATTGTATGGCCCAGTTCTGTTTGAATTGTTTTCATATATTTTAGTCGTGCAGGCGTATTGAAAAACAATTGAGAAACAGTAATGTCCGTTCCTTTGCGGAATGCCGCATTATCATGTTTGACAAGTCGACCTCCGTCAATTTGGACTTCTGTGCCTTCTGTTTCTCCGTCAGAAGTCCACATAATTATCTTGGACACGGATGCAATACTCGCAAGTGCTTCTCCCCGGAACCCAAGCGTACGAATTCGGAATAAATCATGGTCATTTGATATCTTACTTGTTGCATGCCGCTCAAACGCTTGAACAGCATCTTTTTTAGACATGCCATTGCCGTTATCTGTTACACGAATTGTCAGTAGACCGGCTTCCTCAAGTCCAATTTCAATCACAGTACTTTCTGCATCAATCGCATTTTCAACGAGCTCTTTCACGATGGAAGCAGGACGTTCGACGACTTCGCCCGCAGCGATTTTATTGGACAGCGTATCGTCCATCACTTTGATGATGTCTATCGGTCTCACCCTTTCTTAGGTCTGAGCTTTTCTTTCAATTCATGGATGTATTGCAGTGCCTGGAACGGTGTCATATTAAGTAGATCAGCATCGTTCAGATTAGTCAGCACATCTTGCTCTTCTGCCGACAAGGTAACCTGCTCATCGTGTTGAATATCAAAAAAGTTCAATTGCGTTGGTTCATCTTCATGAACCGTTCGTTTTTCCACATTTTCAAATGTAGTGAGTAATGTTTTTGCTCGGTTGAGAAGCGATTCGGGTAGACCTGCAAGATCCGCAACGTAAATTCCGTAACTTTTATCAGCCGGCCCCGCCATCACTTTATGGAGAAAGACGACTTTTCCATCCTGTTCCATTGCAGCGACATGAACATTTTCAAGTCGAGATAGTTCATTATCTAAATTGGTCAGCTCATGATAATGGGTAGAAAACAGTGTATTCGCTCCAATTTCATTGTGAATATGTTCCATCATCGCCTGCGCTAATGCCATACCATCATATGTTGAAGTACCGCGTCCGATTTCATCAAAAAGGAGAAGACTTTGTGCAGTTGCATTTGCGATTGCGAATTGAGATTCCATCATTTCCATCATAAACGTACTTTGTCCTGAAGCTAGGTCATCCGCTGCACCAATTCTTGTGAATATTTGATCGGTAACAGGAAGTGACGCCTGATCGCAAGGTACGTAGCAGCCAATCTGCGCCATCACGACAATGAGCGCTACTTGCCGCATGTATGTACTTTTACCGGACATATTTGGTCCCGTGATAAGCAACATATTCGCTTCATCAGTCAATTTGCAGTTATTAGGAACATAAAGAGAATGGTCAATCATCTTTTCAACGACCGGATGACGCCCGTTCTTGATTTCCAATGCTTTTCCATCGTGAAATACTGGTTTTACGTAGTTACGCTTTTCCGAAACCGCTGCGAATGAAAGAAGGACATCCAGTTCGCTTAAGACACTTGCAAGATGCTGAATATGCCTAATATGTGTTTTCATGGAATCCCGAACCTTACTGAATAACTGATACTCTAGCTCTAGTCCTCCCGCTTCCGCATTGAGGATAAGATCTTCCTTCTCTTTTAGCTCAGGAGTTATGTAACGTTCAGCATTCGCAAGCGTCTGCTTTCTTTCATATCGTTCCAAATCGGCAAGGTGGATATTGGATTTCGTAATCTCTATATAATAGCCGAATATTCTGTTGTATCCTATTTTTAACGATTTAATGCCTGTCCGCTCGCGTTCCTCGCGTTCAAGTTCTGCAAGCCACGCCTTACCATTTTTTGAAGCATCACGGTATTGGTCAAGTTTTTCATCGTAGCCATCCTTGATGATGCCGCCTTCTTTAACGGATAGTGGCGGATTTTCAGCAATTGCTAGTTCAAGAATGTGTAGCGCTTCTTCGCAACCGTCAATTCGTTCGGAAAACTGATTTAGTAACGGTCTTTCTGATTCATGAAGTGCTTTTTTGATGTTTGGGACACGACGGAGTGAGTTACGAAGTTGTGCAAGATCCCTTCCACTCGCACTTCCCATTGAAATTCGCCCAGCGAGTCTCTCTAAATCGTATACTTCTTTTAGGCTTGTCTTCAATTCATCCCGCAGAAAAAACTCTTCAATAAGTTCAGTTACTGCATCCAGTCGATTTTCAATGGCTCTTTTCTCAGCTAATGGCTGATGAATCCACATTTTTAATTTACGGGCGCCCATCGCTGTAACAGTCTCGTCAAGCAACCAGTAAAGCGTGCCATCCTTGCTACCATTGCGAATTGATTGGATGAGTTCCAGATTACGCATTGAATTGGCATCAATGGATAGTTTCGTTTGTTTCTGGATAAATTCGAATGGACGTATATGATCGAGTGCCGTTTTCTGTGTGCGCCTAACATAAGATACAAGCATGCTACATGCTTCCTTGACCTCGTTCGGAATTGCACCAAAAAGATTCTCCATTTCGAACTGTTCCTCGCCATACTCGATGGACAATACAATACTGCGTTTCGCCATGCTATCACTGAGAGCGAGATGCAGTCCTTCATCGACAACGACTTCTTTCATACCCAGTGCCTCAATTTCGGCAATCAGCGTCCGCTCGTCGCCTTCCACAGACTCCACTTTACCTTCACCAGTTGCTAGGTCAAGATAAGCGAGTGCATACTTATTGCCATCAATAATGTCAGCCGATCCGATGAAATGATTCGTGTTCGCATCAATTGTTTTTCCTTCAGTCATCGTACCAGGGGTAATGATTTTAACGACTTCCCTTTTGACGATGCCTTTCGCTTCTTTTGGATCTTCCGTCTGCTCACAAATAGCCACTTTATGCCCTTTACGTACGAGCGTTTCTATATAACCTGCAGCCGCATGATAGGGTACACCGCACATCGGAATCCGATCTCGACTCCCAGAATCCCGACTGGTTAATGTAATTTCAAGAATTTGAGATGCTTCTTCCGCATCCGTGAAAAACAGTTCATAGAAATCGCCTAATCTAAAAAACAGAAAGGCATCTTTATGTTCCGATTTCACTTTTAAATATTGTTGGATCATTGGTGTGTGTGTTGTCATTTTTTAACCTCGCTACAAATTCTATTTTTTATTATTATAACAAACTTGGGCAACGAAGAGCCCAAGTTCTGCGTGATTTTTACGGTCTTCAAAAATCTAAGCAAATACCGGACAACGAAGAGTCCGGTATTTGTGTAATTGCAACTTCGTAATTCAAATTGCAACTTTTCGATTCTAACTGCAACTCCACCGTTCTAATTGCAACTTTTCGATTTTAACCGCAACTTCACCGCTCTAATCTCAACTTTGCATTTCTAATGGCAACTTCACGATTCTAATCTCAACTACACATTTATCATCATAAACTTCGGCTATGAAGGGTGCGTACCTGCACACCTACGAAATCCATCAAAAAGAAAAAAAGCCGGTAGTGTTTGCCGGCTCTCAAAATGACGATGATTCTCTACCTTGTTTCTGACTATGCCCTTGATCACTGCCCCGCACTTGCGCTTGCTCATGTCCTGGACTGTGGTCATGATCATGTGATGATGATTCATCACGGAATGACCATTCCTCTTCAAAACTTTGTGGATGGACCGTAATACAGACTTTTGTTTCGCCAACAACTTCTGCCATCAATTCTCGTTCGATCGTAATACAGAACTTCTCACCACATTCCGAAATAACCGCTTCTGTACAGTTCGGATGCTGGATAACATCAACGATGACTTCTTCATGCCCAGATGTCGGTTCGTCTCGATAATGCAAACGAATCCGGTCCTTGTAAGGAATTGACTCTGTAAACACAGATGTCTTTGAATGTTCTTGATGGGAATACCAAACATTGACGTCGAACTTACCGGTAACTTCGATGAATTTACCGACCTTTTTCGCCTGATGTGTATGGTTGATGACCCAACATCCGAGTATACTCGTCGGACTATTTGGCGGCTTCAGTGTCACAGTCGTCTCAGTCCGCTTCTTCCCCTTGGCAATAACCGTCTTCGTCACGATCTGACGTAAATTTTTCAGTTCGATTCCTCCTCCATTCGCTTCAATCCATCTTATGCAACAGAAGCCCAGAGAGTGAGAAAAATCGGCAGGAAATATTTTCCCACCGATTGGTATACTTACTTATAGTTTTTCATATGTCGTATTTTTTATATAAGAACCCGTTTCACCACGTCTTACATCGCCATCTGTCGCTTTGATGATTTCATCTGTGACAGTGTTTGCGATTGTGTTCGATACAAGTTGAAGTAAATCATTCACTTCGCCTTGTGATTGTTTAAATTCCTGAACAATAGGAACTTCGTCAATATCACCTTGGATTTTTTCGATTTTACCTTCAATGATACCCAACGCTCTTTCTTTTCCGTACTGTTGGAAATTGACTGCCTGCTTTTGCAATGATTTTAGACTTGCAATGTTTTCACGGATTTTTTGATTTTCATTAATTTGCTCTTCTGCCCGCTTGAAAAACTCCACTTGTTCTGTGTTCGCAATCATTACTGCGATCTCGCGTGCTTTTGCGATAATTTCATCTTTCGAATATAACTTTTCCATTATGACATCACCTTTTCCTTTTCTACTACGCCGATAAACTCACCGTCGAGTGACCATGTTTTGGCCTCTATTATTTTCACATTAACTATTTTACCAATTACAGATTGGGGTGCTTTGAAATTGACGAGTTTGCTCTTCTCCGTATATCCAGCGAGAACTTCCGGATTACGCTTACTTTCGCCTTCAACAAGTACCTCAACGATTTTACCTTTGTAAGGTTTCATCGCTTCTGCGGATAATTCATTGACGACTTTATTTAATCGCTGTAAACGCTCTTTTTTCACGTCCATCGGAATATTATCAGCCATTTTTGCAGCCGGCGTGCCATCCCGTGGCGAATAAATGTACGTGTAAGCAATATCGAAACCAACTTCCCTGTACAAGGATACTGTCTCTTCGAATTGCTCGTCCGTTTCATTCGGGAATCCAACGATAATATCCGTCGTTAATGTAACGTTCGGTATCGCTTTCTTAATTTTCCCCACGAGCTCAAGATAATGTTCACGTGAATATTTTCGCGCCATAATTTTCAAAATATCGCTGGAACCCGATTGAACGGGAAGGTGAATATGATCGACTAGATTGCCACCCTTCGCCAGCACTTCGATTAGATGGTCATCGAAATCACGGGGATGGCTAGTTGTGAAACGGATTCTCGGTATGTCGATTTTGCTTAAATCATCCATTAAATCGCCAAAACGATAACTCGTCTCGTCAAAATCTTTTCCGTACGCGTTAACGTTCTGACCAAGCAACGTAATTTCCTTATAGCCCTCTGCCGCTAACTGCCGTACTTCCTGGATAATATCTTGCGGACGTCTGCTTCGTTCCTTGCCCCTCGTGTATGGCACGATGCAATACGTACAAAACTTGTCGCAGCCATACATAATGTTGACCCAAGCCTTAATGTTTCCGTGACGGACTTTTGGAAGGTTCTCAATAATATCACCTTCTTTTGACCACACTTCTATGACCATTTCTTTTGATAAATAGGCCTCATTTAAAATATGGGGTAACCTGTGGATGTTATGTGTTCCGAAAATCATATCAACCTGATCATACTTTTTAAGAATTTTATTAACAACTGATTCTTCTTGCGACATACAACCACATACGCCGATTAAGACGTCAGGATTTCTTCTTTTCAACGATTGTAAATGACCTAGCTCCCCAAACACTTTGTTTTCGGCATTTTCACGAATGGCACATGTATTGAGCAACACGACATTCGCATCCTCAACGGTGTCTGTCGGTTCATATCCAAGGCCTATTAAAATACCAGCAATCACTTCTGTGTCATGTTCATTCATTTGGCAACCATATGTCCGTATATAAAACTTCCGATTCGCCCCCATTTCACGGAAACGCTCGTCAATTTCAAAGTTATCGTAGTAAGCGATTTCTTCTTTGCCACGTTTTTTAGCGTCTTTCAAAGAAGGCGGTGCGTAGGCTGTCTGAAAATAGCGGCTATAGTCCTTGTCAGCAGTTTTTGCTAGTTTCGGCTTCACTAGTCCTTCATTCAATCGCTGTTCCTCGTTCATTTAACTTGTCCCCTTTCATACAAAGCCTTGGGAATTTTAACGTATGATTACATTATACTTAATTGTTGACCACCTGTACAAGAAGTCAAAGCTTTGTCGGTTGTTTGTCACAGTTATGAAAAGCGGAAGGCGCCGTTTTAGACGCGACAGGCATAAGACGGAACGGCGAAGCGGCGTTCTTTGCCGCATAGCTGGGTGACTCACATCCTGTTAGCCTCCGAGCGTCTGGCGCCTGAAGCCTAGACACCATTCAAAGCTAAAAACTTAGTCTTATCTTCAAAAAAGAACTTTCTCTCGTGATACAACTAAAAGACCACAGGAAATTAACTTATCCTGTGGTCCTGACTCTTTCTAATTTACATATTACGCTGTCGTTTTTCAACAAGTAATTTCAATGCCGTACGTCCTTCACCGTTAATCTCGATATCAGTGAAAGCGGGTGCACAGATGAGATCTCCGCCACTTGGAGCGACGAATCCACGTGCAATTGCAATTGCCTTTATTGCCTGATTTAAGGCACCAGCACCTACTGCCTGCATTTCTGCGTATCCCTGGTCCCGGATAACTGCAACGAGTGCTCCTGCAACAGAATTCGGATTCGAGCGAGATGATACTTTCAATGGGTTCAACATGATTCCTCCTTATTTTTCGGTGTCTATGGATCGGAAATCTCCATAAACCATCCTATGATTCGGAGGTGATGTTTAGACGCATGTCAGCCTTTGAATGTACGGTCAGCATTGATGGCAACACGTTCAACTCTGATAGCTTTTCCTGTTTCATCATCTAATACTGCAAAAAGTCCGTTCAATTGGGTACGTCCTGATTTAGGAACTTCAAAACGAACTGGTAAATTCGTACGGAAACGATAGATGACGTCTTCTTTTTTCATACCCAGGATTTCATCGTAAGGGCCCGTCATGCCGGCGTCAGTTAAATAGGCTGTTCCACCTGGCAGAATGCGGTCATCCGCTGTTTGGACATGCGTATGCGTTCCTACAACAACAGATGCCTTCCCATCAAGATGCCAACCCATTGCGATTTTTTCACTTGTCGCTTCGGCGTGGAAATCAACGAAGACAAGCGGAGAAATCTCTCTTGCTTCCGCTACCAATTCCTCTGCCTTTTCAAACGGATCGCCGTGCGGAGGTAAAAATGTCCGGCCATGCAAATTGATGATAGATAATGTCACACCATTACGTGAAATTGTCGTCATCCCTTTACCAGGTGCTTCATCTGAAAAGTTCGCAGGACGGATAAGGTAATCTGTATCATCGATAAAATCGTAAATCTCTTTTTGGTCCCATGTATGATTACCCATTGTTACAACATCTACTCCAGCACGGAGCAGGTCATCGAATATCGCTTTTGTGATTCCTCTCCCGGCTGCTGCATTTTCCCCGTTCGCAATAATAACATCAGGGTTATACTTCCTTTTGAGTCGTGGTAAATAGTCAAATACCATATCTCGTCCTAGCGATCCTACAATATCACCTATAAATAATACTCTCATAAAATAATCTCTCCCAATAGAAAAAGAGGCTCCCGGACCGAAATGCACGGAAACCCCCTTTTCTTTATTTTGCGTATTCGACCGCCCGTGTCTCACGGATGACCGTTACTTTAATATGTCCTGGATAATCGAGCTCTTCTTCAATCCGTTTCCGGATATCTCGTGCTAGACGATGGGCTGTTATATCATCGATTTGGTCTGGGCGGACAATAATTCGAACTTCGCGTCCTGCCTGGATGGCAAATGATTTCTCCACACCGTCGTACGATTCAGAAATCTCTTCAAGTTTTTTCAGTCTGCGGATATAATTTTCAAGCGTTTCACTGCGCGCTCCTGGTCTTGCAGCGGATAATGCATCTGCTGCTGCAACCAATACGGCAATGACTGATGTCGCTTCAGTATCCCCATGATGGGATGCGATACTGTTAATAACAACAGGATGTTCTTTGTATTTCGTTGCAAGTTCAACACCAATTTCAACGTGACTTCCTTCTACTTCATGGTCAATCGCTTTTCCGATATCATGAAGGAGTCCAGCACGTCGTGCAAGCGTAACATCTTCTCCAAGTTCTGCCGCCAATAAACCTGCTAGATAAGCAACTTCTGTTGAATGCTTCAAGACGTTTTGGCCATAACTTGTGCGGAAACGCAATCTTCCGATGATTTTAATAAGATCTGGGTGTAGATTATGAATGCCAATATCGAAAGTTGTCTGTTCTCCAGTTTCGCGGATGAGTTCATCCACTTCACGTCTCGATTTATCAACCATCTCTTCAATGCGTGCTGGGTGAATTCGTCCATCTTGTACAAGTTTCTCTAATGCAAGTCGTGCAGTTTCCCGACGTACCGGATCAAAGCCTGACAAGATGACCGCTTCTGGAGTATCGTCGATTATTAGGTCAATTCCTGTCAACGTTTCGAGTGTTCGGATATTACGTCCTTCACGACCGATAATACGGCCCTTCATTTCATCGTTCGGTAGATTAACTACCGACACAGTCGTTTCAGCAACGTGGTCTGCTGCAAAACGTTGTAAAGCGATGGAAAGGATTTCACGCGATTTTTTATCCGATTCCTCTTTTGCTCGTTGCTCTGACTCTTTTGTCATTACAGCGATATCTGTAGCAAGTTCTTTCTCCACTTCACTAAGGATGAGCCTTTTCGCCTCATCACGTGTCAGTGATGATATCTTTTCAAGTTCAGTTTTCTGAACCGAAACAAGTTCTTCCGCTTTTTGTTCCATCTGTTCGATATGCTGTTGTCTTCCGGTAAGCGCTTCTTCTTTGCGCTCCAGACCTGCGTCTCTTTTATTGAGAGCTTCATCTTTACGGTCATGATTTTCTTCCCGTTGCAAAAGACGGCTTTCTTGTTTTTGCAGTTCCGCCCTTCGTTCACGGATCTCTGATTCCGCTTCAATTCTCAGTTTGTGAGTTTCATCCTTCGCTTCTAGTAGTGCCTCTTTTTTAAGAGCATCCGCTTCACGCTTCGCCTCTTCGACGATTTGTTCTGCCGTAAATTTGGCACCACTCACTTTTGAATCGTTCACTTTCTTATTAAAGAAATAGGTAACAACGGCACCAACGAGCAGACCGAGCAAAGCGGAGATAATCAATCCTAATGACATCCAGGTCACCTCCTCTTGCTATTCTTTTCATTTTCAGTCGGCTCATATATCGACGTACAACATACTGCCAAATTCATTTCAATGGAATGAAATTATACAATTCTAATTGTATCTATGTAAATTTGACATGTCAAGGATACACAGGTCTTTGAGACACATTATTCTTGGAATAATAATAGTTTTTTCGGAGAATATATAAAAACCGATCACGCCCTACTAAGAGGACGAATCGGCTTTTTGTCTAACTTATTCTTCACCAAGTAGCAGTTCCAACTCTTCGTCTTCGTCTACTTCATGAGCACCAATCACATAGTTTGAGCTTGCAAGTCCATATGATTCACGAATTTTGTTGGCGATTTCCGAACGGATATCCGGGTTTTCTTTCAAGAATTGTTTCGAATTCTCTCGTCCCTGTCCGAGTCGTTCTCCTTCATAGGAATACCAAGATCCACTCTTCTGGACAACTTCGGCTTCGGCACCAAGGTCGATAATTTCTCCTTCTCGGGAAATTCCTTCTCCGTACATAATATCAACTTCCGCTGTTTTAAACGGAGGTGCAACTTTATTTTTCACAACGCGGATTCGTGTTTTATTTCCCACTATGTCATTGCCTTGTTTAATCGCTTCTCCACGTCTTACATCTAGGCGTACTGAAGAGTAGAATTTCAATGCGCGCCCGCCTGGAGTTACTTCAGGGCTTCCGAACATAACGCCGACTTTTTCACGGATTTGGTTAATGAATATCGCGATTGTGTTTGACTTATTAATGGCGCCGGAAAGTTTACGCAATGCTTGTGACATAAGACGGGCTTGTAACCCGATATGCGAATCTCCCATCTCGCCTTCAATCTCTGCTTTAGGTACAAGCGCAGCAACGGAGTCCACGACAAAAATATCAACTGCCCCGCTTCGTACAAGCGCTTCAGCGATTTCAAGCGCTTGCTCTCCCGTGTCAGGCTGAGAAAGTAATAATTCATCGATATTAACGCCTAACTTACGCGCATAAATCGGATCGAGCGCATGTTCAGCATCGATGAATGCAGCAGTTCCTCCAGCTGCTTGTACTTCTGCAATGGCATGAAGGGCAACAGTCGTTTTACCAGAACTTTCAGGTCCGTATATTTCAATGACACGGCCGCGTGGATATCCGCCTATGCCGAGTGCAGCATCAAGAGCAAGGGAGCCCGTAGAAGAAGTTTCAACTTCCAGGTTTGTTTTTTCACCCAGTTTCATAATAGATCCTTTACCAAACTGCTTTTCTATTTGTTTTAACGCCATTTCTAAGGCGGCTTTACGATCGCTCAATTTATTTCCTCCCTCAAGGTAATGTTTCTGTTTTTCTTACTACCTCTAGTATACTCCTTTAATGAGAAATACTCAATCAAAAAGCGAACATTTATTCGATTAATTTTCTCGAATTAAATATATAAGTGAGAATACCTGGGTGTTTAACATTTTTAATTGAGAAAACGGCTTAAATCTTAACTTTGGCCTTCTTTTGTAGTTAGGTGTTTAATCAGATAATAGAGCGCAAATCTTGCTGCTCTGAGACGGTTTGCGTTTCTTGAACCCGATAGTAACAACTTAAATGTCTCTGTCTCTGCATTCGTAGAAGCGATACCAATCCACACAGTGCCGACTGGCTTCCCATCATGTGGATCTGGGCCAGCCGCACCTGTTAAACCAATTCCAATATCCGATTTGAACGTTCGTTTCACGTTTTCCGCAAGGGCAGCCGCGCATTCTGCACTGACGACACCATACTCCGCAAGTAGGGACTGCTCAATACCAAGTTGTTCTACTTTCGATTTCTCATTGTAGACGACAATGCCACCTTCTAGTGACGAACTAATCCCTGGTTCACCGGCCAGTTCTGCCATAAATAGACCTGCCGTCAGACTTTCCGCAGCAGCTATTGTCCAACCGTTTCGAATGAGAAGTTCTGCAGCTTTGGATGCCAATGTATCATCATCAGTTCCGTAGATGTAGTCTCCAACTAGTAAACGTATCTCCTCTTCTATAGGCGCAATCAGCTTCAACGCTGCATCGGTCGTTTTTGCTTTTGCAGTGAGGCGCAATGTGACCGCGTCAGCTGTTGCCAGCGGAGCAACTGTCGGATTCGTTTGTTTTTCCAAAATAGATTGAATCCGGTGTTCAAGCTCCGCCTCCCCAATACCGTAAAACTTCAGAACTCGCGATGTGATAACTTCCTGTTTGCCAGTAACACCTAACAAATAAGGAATCGCCTCATCCGTAAACATCGGCTCCATTTCATGCGGTGGACCTGGGAGAAGGATATAGCGTACTTCATCCTTTTCAACAGCCATTCCGGGTGCCATTCCTTTTCGGTTTGCTAAGACTTTAGCGCCTTTAAACACTAGTGCCTGTTTCTTATTATTCTCCGTCATAACCCTACCGCTACGTTCGAAATATTGCTGAATATAAAGAAGTGCCTCGTCATCGCTGACTAATGTTGTACCGATATGTTTCACGATGGTTTCTTTTGTCATGTCATCTTTCGTCGGTCCAAGTCCGCCTGTAAAGATTAGAATATCTGCACGTTTCATTGCAATTTCAATCACTTCATCCAAACGATCCGGGTTGTCGCCCACAACCGTCTGATAATGAACATCGATACCAATTTCTGCGAGTTTTAATGAAATGAATTTAGCGTTCGTATTCGTAATTTGTCCAAGTAATAACTCTGAGCCAATTGCAATAATTTCTGCCTTCATAGCTACTCATCCCCTTACATTGAATCAACCAGTACACGTCTGTTTTTATAGAAGTAATCGAAACCTGACCAAATTGTAAAGAAGAGCGCGATGTAAAGCATGATGACACCGAATGGTACACCAATCGACTCGAAAAATATATTATTCAACAACAGCGAAGTAATGGCTAAGATTTGTGCCACCGTTTTAATTTTCCCGAGCTGGTTGGCCGCTACGACTTCCCCGCCGCCTGCAAGGATAAGCCTAAGACCCGTCACAGCGAATTCCCGGCTAATAATAATGATGACAATCCATGACGGTGCTATTCCAAGTTCAACAAGTATGATCAAAGCAGCAGAAACAAGCAATTTGTCCGCCAGCGGATCCAAAAATTTCCCCATATTGGTAACAAGATTATTTTTCCGAGCGATATACCCATCAAGCCAATCTGTTATAGATGCAATAATAAAAATAAGTCCACCGATTAAATGTTCTTTCATCATTTCTGTACCAGCGATAGTTATAGTGCCCAATTTAAAATCAACTAGCATGAAAACCATAAAAACTGGAATGAGCAGAACGCGTGATACGGTTATTTTGTTTGGCAAATTCATAAAATACACCTTTCCTTTCAAAGAAAATAGTCATCTAAAGTAGATGACTATTACTCTTTCTTGTATTCAATCATAATATTTTGTGGAACAGTATCCTGTGGTGGCACACCGTATTCAAGTAACACACCGTTGACATATATTTCTGTAGACTTAGGACGCCCAACACGGATTCGTACAGATTCGGTAGCCGTCACATCAAATTCAATCGATTCCCCTGCTACCATAATACGTGCAGGTGTCATCCATTCTTTTCCGGAATTATCTTTTACACCAATCCAAGATCCCCCGGTTAAACGGATTTCAAGTTTGAACGATTCTGCTCCAGTTAGTCCGTACACTGATGTTTCTCCGCTTGCGCTTTCAAAAGCTAAAGTCTGTTCCGGTTTTTCCGGTTCTACCTCTTCCTCCACAGGCTTTTCTTCTACTTTTTCCGTGTCTTTCTTAGGAGGAGTTGGTTTACTATTTTCCATTATTACCGGTTGATTCGTTTCGACGCCATTCACATCATCTTTCTTGCCAGATGACCCTTGATAGAGAGTCCAAATAACAACCACGATAACGATAATAAATAAAGCGACGATGATTTTCGGCATCATTTCATTTAACTGATCATTATTTCTTAAACCTCTTTTACGTGTCAATGTCGACGAAGCACGCTGACCCGCCTCTTCCTCGGATGGCACTTCAGGAGACGTATTTTTATACATAGATAGCATTTCATCAGAATCTAGACCTACTGCCTCTGCATATTGTTTGATGAATGCCCGTACATAAAAAGATCCAGGCATCATGCTGTAATCTTCATTTTCGATACCGGAGAGGTACCGTTTCTGTATTTTCGTTATTGACTGTAAATCATCCAATGTAAATCCTTTAGCCATTCTCGCCTGCTTGAGACGATCACCTAATCCGGTCACCAAAAACACCTGCCTATCAGAAGTTGAATAAACCCGATCCATCCGTTATTCCATGGTCGGACATCATATGGTTTTTTTCCATCATTTCATATGTAATTTCTTGATCTGGTTCTGTTCTTAATTCAATAATATAATCAAAGTCTTCAATACTGTATTCCGAATGCTGAACAAACATATCCGGATGCTCCACAACTTTTATAGAGGGCATTCGCATCATTTCCCTGACAAGTTGCATGTGACGTTCGTCCTCCGCCTTACGCGTAACGATACCGTCCAAGATGAAAATATTATCTTTTGAAAACTCATCGCCCGCTAAGTTTTTCCGCAACGTTTGCTTAATCATCGTCGACGAAAGGAATATCCACTTTTTATTAGCACAAACACTTGCCGCTACGACTGATTCCGTCTTCCCTACTCGTGGCATCCCGCGAACACCAATCAATTTATGGCCTTCCTGTTTGAATATTTCAGCCATGAAATCAACAAGAATCCCAAGGTCATTTCGAAGGAAACGGAACGTTTTCCTTTCGTCTGCATCACGCTGTATATAACGTCCGTGCCTGACCGCTAGAATATCGCGCAACTTTGGCTCACGGATTTTTATTACATGAATCGTTTCCATCGTCTCGGCGATTTGTTCAAAACGCGCTATCTGGTCGTCGTTGTCAGTTCGTAGCAGCATTCCACGATGTCCGCCATCAACACCATTAATTGTAACAATGTTCACGCGCAACATTCCGAGCAACGACGAAATATCACCCAGAAGGCCAGGCCGGTTAACCTGAATTTCATATTCAAGATACCATTCACCCATCAGACACACACTCCTTTGTCCTTTTTTTTGAACACGCACTACTATATGACGCACAAGAAGTAATATAGTTCTATGATAGCTGATTAAATGCATTATGAAAAGGAAAAAGGGGATTGTTTTAATCCCCTTCCCCAATCAATTACATTGCGTACAAATTTTGAATTGCGCTTGCATGCCTCCATGATGCAGGTATGCTACGGGGAGGGATTGAACTACATCCCCCCTTGTTGCCTTTCCACGCACTTCAAAATTCGTGCTATCACCGGAGGCTTAAACTGAATTAAGTTAAATATACCAGCCGCCGTTCACTTTCATAATTTCACCTGTCATATAATCCGCCTTGCCGCTTAACAGGAAATTAACTGCTTCAGCGACATGTGCTGGTGTCCCGGAACTCATAAGTGGTATTTCATCGATAACCATCTGTCGTTCATCTAATGGTATGTCACTATTCATTCGCGTTTCTATCCACCCAGGTGCCACAGCGTTGACGCGTATTCCTGAAAAGGCGGCTTCTTTCGCGTATGCTTTCACAAATGCGTGTTGCGCCCCCTTCACAGCGGAGTACATCACTTCTCCTGCCGCCCCCGTATTACCCCATATCGAGCCAATCATGACAACGTACGATTGCTCAAACTTGCGTAATTGTGGAGATACCAGACTTATAAATCGTGCGGGGTTTTGTACATGGACTTTCCATAGTGCATCCATGTCTTCAGTGCTTGTTTCCGTCAACAGTTTCATCATCGATTGCCCATTTGCAACAACAACAGCACTAATAGTACGAACTTGTTGGACGAGTAATTCTGCTCCATCTTGTGCACTGAAATCTGCTTGGACTGTTTTAAAACTCAATTGCGGATAGGTCATACTCAGTTCCTGCTTCAAAAGAGTAGCATGTGCAGCATTTTCATTGTAATGAAGGAATAGCGACCAGCCTGCAGCCGCTAATGTTCGACTAATCGCATCGCCTATTCCACCTGATGCACCAAGTACAACGCAGTATTTCTGTTCCGTCATTCTGCCTTATCAGCTGGAACAATTGAATAGACCGTATAACCGCTTTCATCCGAAAACGTTTGGAATGCATCTTTCAAGTTTTCGAGCGTTAATTTCTCAAGTGTTGGAACAACATCGAACAAATTCATGTTGTTAAACGTATAGCGAGTAAACTGGTTGGCGATAAACTCCGGAGAATTCAAAGAACGCATGAATTGACCAATTTTCTTTTTCCTCATTCGATTAAGTTCCAAGTCCGTGATTGGCCATGTTTCAACGGTGTTTTTCACAGTTGTTCGGATTGCTTTTTCGAGTTGTTCCGGCTGGTCTGTATCAGAACCAATCATTGCGAAACCGAAGCCATTCTCCATTGTAAAATCATAAGAAAACGACTCATCAATAAGTCCATCATTATACGTTTCTGTATAGAATTCGGATGATCTGCCAAACAGGATATCCAGAACTAGACCCGCTGAAAGTTCCTGAATGAGCATCTCTTCTCCATCAATATCTGTATTAGTACATTTCATACCAATATTCAATTTCGGCTTCGATACGTCCATTGCAAGCTTCCGCTCAGTGATTGCTGCGGTATCCTTTTCAGTAGGGAAACTACGTACAATTTCTGCAGGATCATCGAATGTTTTTGCATCTTGATTTTTCTTGATGAATGCCATCATCTCTTCCGGATCAACAGCACCTACAACGAAAAGCACCATGTTGGACGGATGATAGAACGTTTCATAGCATTCATACAAATAGTCCGCCGTGATATCTTGAATCGATGCGACCGTACCAGCGATATCAATTTTCACGGGATGTTCATGAAACAGGTTTTCGATCGTACCGAAATAGAGACGCCAATCCGGCTGATCATCATACATCGTTATTTCCTGGGCAATAATACCCTTCTCTTTATCAACAGTCTTTTCCGTGAAGTACGGCTCCTGTACAAAATCAAGAAGAATTTCAGTATTGTCATATAATTTATCCGTAGCAGAGAACAAATAAGCAGTTCGTGTGAATGATGTAAACGCATTGGCAGATGCACCGTGCACACTAAACTTTTGGAATACGTCCCCATCTTCTTTTTCGAACATTTTATGCTCTAGGAAATGGGCAATGCCATCAGGAACTGTCACTTCCTCTGTTTTTCCACGCGGGATAAATGTCCGGTCGATTGAACCATATTTAGTCGTGAACGTCACGAATGTTTTCGAAAATCCACGTTTCGGTAAAATATAGACGTCCAAACCATTGTCGAGTTTTTCATTATATAATGTTTCCTGTAAATTATCGAAGTGAATATTCTTCATCATTAATTAGCCTCCTTGCCCGATAACAGATAGACGATTTCTAGTTTAATTTCAGATGCCATATTTTTAACATCGTCTTTTGTAACGGATTCCCAGCCTGCAATGATTGTATCTGCTGTGAAATTTTCATCCAGCTCTTTGTATTGATCAAATACTTCAATCTGTCCTCTTGCAGAATCAAACGCACTTTTAATACCGTTAGCAAGTAAGGCTTTTGTCTGTTCCATTTCAAGGTCTGTAATTTCACCTTGTTGAAGTGCAGTAAGTTGTTCACTAATAAGTTTTACGGCTTTTTCTTCCAGTTCAGCATCAATTCCCGCCATTACATAGAGAAGTCCATAATGCGAAGAATAGGAACTAGATGCGTAATACGCCATGCTTTCTTTTTCACGGACGTTAATGAAAAGCTTACTATGCGCAAAACCGCCGAAAACTCCGTTTGTCATTTGCATTTTCGCATAATCAGGGTGACGGAATGTAACTGGAGTGGTGAAGCCTAAATGGAGTTTTCCTTGTTTCATGTCTTGTTTTTCGCGAACATGACGGACTTCCCTTTCTTGAGTCGCCGTTTGTTGTGTAGCAGTTTGACGTTCATGCACTTTACGGCTATTGAATGTTAATAGTGACCTGATTTTTTCTGTCATTTCATCTTCGTCAATGTCACCGACAACGTAGATATCAATTTCATCTTCGTTTAGCATACTTTCGTATGCTGCAAATAGGTCTGCAGATGTAAGTGCATCTACATCCTCTTCCGTTCCATATGACGGTGCAGATGCGGCGCTATCGGGACGTAATAATTCAAGCATACGCTTTTGAGCATAACGTGTCTTGTCATCGTAAAGCGAACGAATTCGCTCTTTCACTGACCTTTTTTCACGGTTAACAACTGTTTCATCGAACTGTCCGTCCACGACATTCGGGTCAAAAATGACTGTTTTGATCAAGCTTAGTACTTCTTCAAGCACGCCACCTTCAGATAGATATTCGTCATTTACACATTCAGCTGATAGAGACACGATATGCGTTTCTCCACGTTTTCCAGCATCTGTGTACAATACTGTTCCGTATAATTCATCTAACGCATTGCGGAACTCAGTTTGTGACCTGTATCGACCGTTAGATTCTTCTAAAATATTCGCCAATACTGCGCGAGGAGCCGATTTCTTTTCATCAAGAGCCGTTTTCCACTTGACCGAGAAATTGACAGTTTTGAACTGTTCTGACTTGCGGATATATAATGTGACGCCCTCTTGTAGCTCAACTTTTTTGAACATATAAACACCTCTGTTTTAGTTAATATGCGGAATCCTCACTTCACTATACATTCCATAAGTCAAAAGATGCAAATAAACTAGCGGATGCATCGTAACTTATATGAAATATCGTATGCTGAAGGCCCAAAAATGCCCCTAAGTCCAACGTAACAGACTATCGGGGCATTTTCACTTTTTAACGATTTCCTTTGATATACGGTTGTCCACTCGCTTTTGGTGCATTTGCTCTTCCAATGAATCCTGCTAGCGCAAGAATGGTTAATGCATACGGCAAAATGTGGAAATAAACAGCCGGAACATTTTCCAAGTACGATATGCTTGATGAACTGATAGCAAGTGCTTGTGCGAAACCAAAGAACAATGCAGCTCCCATTGCACCAATCGGATGCCATTTACCAAAGATCATTGCAGCAAGTGCCATGAATCCTTGTCCGTTAATTGTCGCATGACTGAAATCATTCGTCATTGTTTGAGAATAGATAGCGCCACCAATACCAGCAAGACCACCTGAAATGATAACCGCAATATAGCGAATTTTAGTTACGTTGATGCCCATTGTATCAGCAGCCATCGGGTGTTCCCCAACCGACCTTAGACGAAGACCAAATGGTGTTTTATAAATGATGAACCAAGCTAAAAAAGCAAGGCCAATTGCCAATATCGATGAACCATAAATCCCAGTGAAAAACATTGGTCCGATAACCGGAATGTCATGTAAAATTGGAACGTTGAAACGCGGAATGCTTTGTTGGATGAAATCCGTCTGTCCTTTGTCAAAAATCATTTTTACAGAGAACAAAGCAATAGCAATCCCTAGCATGTTAATGGCAACCCCTGATACTACTTGGTCAGCACGGAATGTAATCGATGCGACCGCGTGCATAATGGAGAAGATTGCGGAAACAACCATTGCTACAAGTAAGGCAAGCCATGGTGTCCAAGAACCAAATGTATCGGCATAAGTTAGATTGAATATAATACCGATAAAAGCACCCATTACCATGAGTCCTTCAAGCCCAATGTTAACTACACCTGCACGTTCCGAGAACACGCCTCCGATTGCAGTGAAAATAAGAGGGGCAGCGTATGAAATGGTTAACGGAATGATGAAATAAATTATCTCAAGAAAACTCATATCATTTTGCCTCCTTTTTCTTTTTCATCTTGCTAAGAAGAACACGGATGATATAGCCCGATGCAACAAAGAATATGATAAGTGCAATTACAATTGAAACAATTTCAACTGGCACCCCTGCCTCATTCGGCATATTTCCGGCTCCGTATTTTAACGAACCAAACAAGGATGCCCCGAAGATAACACCTATTGGCGTATTAGCACCTAATAGTGCAACTGCAATCCCGTCAAACCCAATACCTGTGAATGCACTACGCGTCACCATATTACCAAATGTCCCAAGAGCTTCCATCGCTCCTCCAAGCCCTGCAAAAGCGCCAGAAACAACCATTGAAAGAATAATGTTCTTTTTCACATTCATTCCCGCATATTGAGAAGCATGGTCGTTAAATCCGACCGATTTTAGCTCATATCCAGTTTTCGTTTTCTCCAAAATGAACCACATAACTGCAACCATCGCCAGTGCGACAAAGATTCCGTAGTGCAATGTAGAGAAGTCAGTTAGATTAGATAAGAATTCTGAACGTAACGATGCCGTCTGGTGGATTTTTTCTGTCTTATATCCACCTTCAGAAACCGCTTTTATTAACGCATTTACTGTATGAAGTGCGATGTAGTTCATCATTATTGTAACAATAACTTCGTGTACATGAAGCGTTGCTTTTAAAATACCTGGAATCAGTCCCCATAGTGCTCCTGCTAATGCTGCTGCAATAAGGGCAAGTGGTAAGTGGATAAATTTCGGTAATTCAAATGCCATACCGACATATGCCGCTGCAAACCAACCAACAATCAATTGTCCTTCTACCCCAATATTGAAAAGCCCTGAACGGAATGCAAATGCAACCGCAAGACCCGCTAGTATATAAGGGCTTATTTGCCTGATTGTTTCTCCGATAGAATACATATCCCCGAAGATCCCTTTCCATAACGCGATATAGCCAGCAACCGGATCGTATCCGCTGAACCACATTACGGCTGCTCCCACTAACAATCCCAAAATAATCGAGATGATGGGTACCAGTATATTTACAAACCTATTCGACATGGTTATCATCACCTTCTTTCAGCGTAACAGCGCCCTTGTCCCTGGAGTGTCCTGCCATAAGAAGGCCGAGTTGCTGCTCTGTTGTTTCCGTTGGAATAACTGTATCAACGATTTCTCCGTCATAAATAACTGCAATTCGGTCAGAAACGTTCATGACCTCATCTAGTTCAAATGAAATGAGAAGAACTGCTTTTCCATTATCACGTTGTTCAATTAACTTTTTATGAATGAATTCAATTGCACCAACATCAAGACCACGTGTTGGAAGTGCTGCAATCAGTAATTCCGGGTTACGATCTACTTCTCGTCCAATAATAAGTTTTTGCTGATTACCGCCTGAAAGCGAACGGACTAACTCATGCTCACCTTGTGTCCGCACGTCAAACATGTCGATGATTTCTTTTGCTTTCTTAGATACGAGTTTATAATTCATAATGCCTTTTTTGGATAAAGGTTCTTTGTAATACGTTTGCAACGCCACATTATAGCCAACAGTGAAATCGAGAACAAGGCCATGCTTATGGCGGTCTTGCGGAATATGACCGAGACCGGATTCTGTTATTTCACGTGGCTTTTTCCCAGTTACATCCTTTGAATCTATGAAAATTTTTCCACTTTTCACTTTACGAAGACCCGCGATTGCCTCAATCAATTCTGACTGTCCATTGCCGTCAATTCCCGCGATTCCTACGATTTCACCTTTACGAACGGATAGATTTAACCCTTTCACTTTCGGTATACCGCGATAATCTTCAACAACTAGGTTTTCTACATGGAGAACTTCTTCGGCCGGATAGGACGGCCCTTTTTCCGTTTTAAATGTTACTTGACGTCCTACCATCAATGTTGCTAGCTCTTCCGGATTTGTTTCTGAAGTAATAACTGTTCCAATCCCTTTACCTTTGCGGATAACCGTCACCCGATCGGAGACATCCATTATTTCCTGAAGTTTGTGTGTGATGATGATAATCGATTTTCCTTCTTCAATCAGTTTCTTCATAATTGAAATTAATTCCGTGATTTCTTGCGGTGTCAAAGATGCAGTCGGTTCATCGAAAATAAGAATTTCTGCTCCACGATAAAGCGTTTTCAAAATTTCTACCCGCTGTTGCATACCGACCGATATATCTTCGATTTTTGCATAAGGATCTACATCAAGTCCATATAATTGCGAAATCTCGGCCACTTTTTTTGCAGCGTCTTTAACGTTGATCATGCCCATTTTTTTCGGTTCATTACCCAGAATAATATTTTCAGTGACAGTTAGATTTTCAACAAGCATGAAATGTTGGTGAACCATTCCGATCCCCAATCTGTTCGCGACGTTCGGATCTGTAATAGCCGTCGCTGTTCCTCGTACCCGAATTTCTCCACCTTCAGGCTGGTAAAGCCCAAACAGCACATTCATTAACGTAGATTTCCCTGCTCCGTTCTCGCCTAATAAAGCATGGATTTCACCTTTTTCAAGCTGAAGCGTAATATCGTCGTTCGCAACAAAATTACCGAACTCTTTTCGAATATTCAACATTTCAATAACATATTCCACTGGGTCCACTCCCTCGCGTCTGCGTATGTAAGAATCAATCACGCCTCGGTGTGATTGCGTCAAGATTTTGAATTGAGCTTTTAACTCTCTACAAAATCTGTGACATCCGCCGGAGGCTTTGGGTTACAATTCAGCAGGGGTTTGAACCCCCACTGAATTGTAGGCTTCGTTTGCATTCATCTCACCATTTATAGAAGTGGGAGACTTCTGTTGCTGACACTTCGCTTTCAGTACAAAAAAATTGCTGAATGAAGTTAAATTAACAGAAGAAAAGAAACCTCGAACGGCATCTTTTCTTCTAGTAATTTAAAGGAGAATCATGGAGACCGAAATAAATCGGCCTTCATGATTGCTTATTTCTTTTATTATTTTTTAGCTCTGAATTCTGGAACTTCGATTTCACCGTCGGCAATTTGCTTAGTGAATTTTTCAACTTCGTCTAATACATCTTGTGGAATTGCTCCGTGCGAATCAGCAAGTGCAATACCGTTGTCAGCAAGACCGAAAGTTGTTACTTCACCGCCAGGGAATTCGCCTTTAGCAGCTAGATCCGCCGTGTTTTTAACTGCAATGTCAACACGTTTAAGCATTGAAGTCAATGTAATGTTATCGTCGCCTACTTTACCTTCATCGTATTGGTCAGAGTCAACGCCGATTACCCATACATATGCATCTGGATCTGCTTTTTTACGTTCTTTAGCTTCAGAGAATACACCATTACCAGAACCGCCGGCAGCGTGGAAAATAATATCTACGCCTGAAGAGTACATACGGTTTGCTGTTGCTTTACCAAGTTCAGCTTTTGCAAAGTCGCCTGTATACTGTACATCCACTTTTATTTCAGGTTTCACTGCAGCAACACCTGCAATGAATCCAGCTTCAAAACGTTCGATAACGGGAATTTCCATACCGCCGACAAAACCGATTTTATCGGATTTCGTCATACGAGCAGCTGCAACACCCGCAAGGAATGCGCCTTCTTGCTCTTTGAACATAAGACTTGCTACGTTTGGAAGGTCAGAAACCTCGTCAACAAGTGCGAAATTGTTGTCAGGACGTTGTGTTGCAACTTCCTCGATTGACTCTTTCAAAAGGAAACCAATTCCATAGATTAGATCAAAATCACGTTGAACTAGTTTGTTTAAGTTTGGTAGGTATTCAGCGTCTTCTTTTGATTGTAAATAATCAAAACCGCCATCGCCTTTTGTATAGTTATTCTCTTTGCCGTATTCTTTAATTCCTGCCCAAGCAGATTGGTTGAACGATTTGTCGTCAACACCGCCTGTATCAGTTACCATTGCGATTGAAAAAGTATCTTCTTTCGAACCGTTTGTAGAACCTTCTTTGTCTTTCGCTTTATCCGTTCCGCATGCACCAAGTAGTGTGCCTGCAGCTAGAACCATCGATAAAGCTAAACCAAATTTACGTTTGCCCATTGTTGGAACCCCCTTGTTTTCTTCATATTAGTAGGACGTATTAACGTCTTATACCCTTTTGCGTACTACGTGGAAGCTGAATTTATCAGCTCGAAAATAATTTTTCGAGTAGAGGACCATTTCGCCTTCCTCACTGTAATGATGTTGCCGGAGGACAAGGAGTGGAACGTCAATCCCACACCTCAGGATGGACGATGCTTCATCATCGTATCCAACAGGTTCAATGTGCGCCACAGCTTGAACAATACGGATTGTACCTGACTTTTCGATTGCGTCGAATAGGGAATTATTCAATAACTCGTCCGTTCCAGACGAAAGATTTTTTGAAAGAACCTTATCAATACAATAGACGACCGGGTCGCCGTCCGCAGTCCTTACTCTTTTAATTGTAACTAGACGCTCATCTTCACTACATCCGAACTTTGCGATACTTTCATCACATGGTATCGTCTCTAAAACGTCCATAAAAATCGTTCCTGGCTCCATCCCCGCATCACGAATCATAGAAGAAACACTGGTTAAGTTTTCAATGCCAGATGAAAACAATGGTTTTGGTTTAACGAATGTTCCAACACCATGTTTACGGACAATGACTTTATCCTCCTCTAATACACGAAGTGCTTCACGGAGTGTTGCACGGCTGACACCCAACGTACGAGCGAGTTCAAATTCCGAAGGGAACCGCTCATTCTCTTTGAATATTCCCGATTCAATGTCCTTTTTCAGACGTTCAATCACCTGGACATATAGATGCCTTTGGTCCGCCTTTACCATCATTACATCTCCCCCTCAACGAGGTCAGACCTCTGATGTTAAACGTCACTACTAATCATCCATACTATATCACTTTCGTCATATAAAATAAACAATACTTCGAAAAATATTATCAATGTGTTCTTTTGATGTGCTCAAATATACCTATTCTGCCATTCTTTTCAGGATTAAATATCCGTTTCGTCCTTACTCATTAGCACTTGACGCGGTTTACTGCCTTCAGGTGGTCCTACAATCCCCCGCATCTCCATCTGATCTACAATGCGTGCGGCTCTCGAATAGCCGACCCTGAAACGACGCTGCAATAAGGAGACGGAAGCTGTCTGCATGTCCGTCACAAGTTGAACTGCTTCATCGTAATAGTCATCCGTTTCTTCATGTGGTGCTACTTCTTCTATTTCTGTTGGAATCATTTCTTCTTGATATTGAGCTTTCTGCTGCTCAATAACAAAATCGACAACTGCCTCAACTTCTGCATCCGTCACGAACGCCCCTTGAATCCGGACCGGTTTTGCGACACCCGCCGGAAGGAACAGCATGTCCCCCCTACCAAGTAGTTTTTCCGCACCGCCGCCATCCAAAATTGTTCTTGAATCGATTGACGATGACACTGCAAATGCAATCCTAGATGGGATGTTCGCTTTTATGATGCCCGTTATAACGTCAACACTCGGTCGTTGTGTCGCAATAATCAAGTGAATCCCAGCAGCACGGGCCATTTGTGCGAGCCGTGTGATTGAATCTTCCACATCGCTGGAGGCGACCATCATGAGGTCCGCGAGCTCATCCACAATAACGACGATGTACGGCATGCGTGGATGCTTTTCCTCATTCTCTTCGTTCCAGACTTCGATATGTTCATTGTATCCTTCAATATTTCTAGTTCCTGTGTGAGAAAACAATTCGTAACGTCTTTCCATCTCAGAAACAACTTTCTTCAGTGCTTGAGATGCTTTCCGTGGATCCGTGACGACCGGGGCAAGCAAGTGTGGAACACCGTTATAGACATTGAGCTCAACCATTTTAGGATCGATCATCATCATTTTCACTTCATGCGGTTTTGCACGCATTAAGATACTGACAATAATGCCGTTGATACATACACTTTTACCACTACCTGTTGAACCGGCAATCAGAACGTGCGGCATCTTATTCAATTCTGCCAGCATCGCCTGTCCTGTTACGTCACGCCCTAGTGAAATCATTAATTTTGAATCAGGACGATTATTCTCTTTTGCTTCAATGACTTCCCTCAGACTGACAACAGCAACCGAACTGTTTGGGACTTCGATACCGATTGCAGACTTCCCTGGAATCGGGGCTTCGATACGAATTCCACTTGCTGCTAGTGCAAGTGCTATGTCGTCAGCGAGGCTCACGATACGGCTTACTTTGACGCCCGTATCCGGTAACACTTCATACTTCGTGACAGCCGGTCCAAGATGCACCTCAGTAACCTTCGCTTTCACGCCGAAACTAAGGAAAGTTCGTTCAAGTTTTTGCGCATTCGCCTGAATCGAATTGTACTCTTCCGATTGATCGATAATGGGCGTTTGTTTCAGTAATGACGGTGGAGGCAAGATGTAAGATTCATTCTCCTCTTCTCCTGTGACACCTGTGTAAGCATTGACTTCTACGGCAACTTCCTGTTGTTCTTGTAGTTGCCCTTCTTCTACAACTGCCGCCTGCTCGTCCTCAACAGGCTTATCTCTCCTTTCACTAAAGGCCGAAATGATTGGTTGTGATACAACCTCTTCGATTTCCGGTTGGTGCGGAGGTAGATTTTGCACAGCTTGTTCATCAGCTGTATTAGCTTTTCTCTTCGAGCGAGTCGTTCTTGATTCGCTCGAAGATTTTTTAACTACTGATCCTTTTTTTGGAATTGAATCTTTCATCGATTTAAGTAGTTTCGGGAAATGTTCGGCTGCATATGGAACAAGCGCTTTGCCCGTTAAGAGAACAATACCGATTAAAAACAATAAAATACCTGCAACTGTTGCCCCAGCCGAGTCAAACAACGAGTAGAACATGGCAAATAGAATTGCCCCCGTCATTCCTCCCCCGAGCGCTCCACTCCTCGATGTGATGCCATCATTTGTGATAAGCACTTTCCATGTTTCTTTAAGCGCCGAATTCGACATAAGAACACGGCTTTCATACAGTTCCTTGAACAAATGGACATGACTAAACAGAACAAAACTTGCCAGGATGAATAAACATCCTCCTACAACACGGTTTCTCCAACCGCCTACCTTCTGTTTTATCATGAACATAAGTGCCTGAACAATGAGTAAGAGTGGGATCGCAACATGCCAGTTACCGAAAATAAATCTAGACAAAGAAGAGAGGCCTCTCCCAGCAATTCCAAATTCAAATATAATGATGATGGCAAGACCAATCATCACCAAGCCCATCACTTCATAGATCAACGGATGTAAATCGGATGACTTCTTTTTCTGCGCGGTTGATTTCTTTTTCTTCTTACTTGATTTTCTAGCCATGTATTTATGGTACCTCCTTTTCAAAAAAAGGGTTTCCCGCCGGTCAGACGGCAAGGAAACCCTTTGTAGCATTATTATCGATTCTATATACTCTGAAATAAAGATTTCCTTCTACCCGTTTCCGCGCTCAGTGATGCCTTGTAAGGCACCTTTGCTCAGTTTATACAGGTGTGAAAGTATTCATATGTTCAATAAATATAGTTGTTGTATTAGTATTCCATTATTATAGGAATAATCATTGGTCTTCTTTTCGTTTGCTGATACAGATACGAACTAAGTGTATCGCGTATCTCTTGTTTAATGTTTGTCCATTCGAACGTCTCTTTATTCACATACTTCTCAACAATTTTTCTGACAAGATTTGCAGACTCTTCAAGAAGCTCTTCGGATTCACGTACATAGACGAATCCACGAGAGACGATTTCCGGTCCTGCAGCGATGCGTTTCTGTTTACGGTTTAGTGTGACAACAACTGTAAAGATCCCATCCTGTGAAAGTAGTTTACGATCACGGAGTACGATATTTCCAACGTCCCCTACCCCAATTCCGTCAATCAGAATATTACCTGCTTGAACTCGTCCACTCATGCGCATTTTATTGTTTTTATATTCGACAATGTCGCCTTTATCTGCAATAAATATTTGTGATTTCTGAAGTCCTGTCTCCTGTGCAAGTTTGGAATGCGCAATAAGCATCCGATACTCGCCTTGGATTGGAACGAAATAGCTAGGTTGCATTAAGTTCAGCATCAATTTCAAATCTTCCGAACTACCATGCCCTGAAACGTGGACATTCTTACTTGAAGTAAGAACATTTGCACCAGCTTTTGCAAGATCATTCATTGTCTGGAACATCGAAACTTCCATCCCAGGAGATGGTGTAAACGTAATAAGAACTGTATCTGTTTCTTTGATACGTAAGTCTCTATGCTGTTTACGTACAATTTTCTCAAGCGCATCAAGCGGCTCGCCTTGGTTACCTGTCACGATAATAACAACTCTATCATCATCATACTTCTCGATTTCTTTGACTGGGATGACAATGTCATCTTCAATCGTTAAATAACCGAGTTTCATGCCGACTTCGAAGTAACTTTCTAGACTCTTCCCAACGACTGCCACTTTTTTACCTGTTTCCAATGCCGTATCGAATACTTGCTGAATACGGATAAAATTCGACGCATAAAGCGCGACAAGAATTCTACCTTCTGCTCCGTGGAACGTTTTAGATAGACTTTTTTCGATAACCGACTCAGATGTCGTATAACCGGGACGCTCTGCTTCGGAAGAATCCGACATTAGGATGAAGACACCTTCTTCACCAAGTGCCGCCATTTTCGCAATGTCGGGACGGTACTTCCCTTTAGCAGACTGATCGAATTTGAATTCTCCGGTATGGACAATTGCCCCTTCACTTGTATGGAATACGATTCCGAGTGAATCTGGTATGCTGTGTGTCGTATGGAAGAATGTTACGTACGTACCTTTAAAATTCATTCGGCTTTTGTTCGTCACTTCAAAAAACTTAACGTTCGAGGGTGCCGGCATTTCTTTCAAATGTTCTTTCGCCAATGCGATTGTCAATTTAGAACCATAGACAGGTGCTTGTACTTTTTGCAGAAGATAGGAAATCGAGCCGATTGCATCTTCGTGACCGTGCGTCAGGAAAATCCCTTTTACGCGGTCTTTGTTTTCTTCAATATAACTTATATCTGGAATGACGATGTCAATTCCAAGCATTTCTCCTTCAGGGAACATAAGCCCCGCGTCAACGATGAACAGTTCGTCATCAACTTCGACCACGTACATTGCTTTCCCGATTTCTCCAACTCCACCGAGTGGAATGATTCTAATTAGTTCATTTTTTGTTTTTGTCACTTTGTTTCCTCCTATTAATAATTCCCGTCCATAACGACTATATTTCATTATACGGGACTGAAGCTATCTGTACAAACAAAAAAAGCCGGTAATTGATACCGGCTCCGATTAATTGAAAATATGAAGGTTTTTTCTATAGTTTTTCCAGACGTTATCAAAGGGTTCATCATTGCCTTCGAGCGCTATCAACGGCAATCTAACTCCCCCAGTTTCAACACCCAGTTTTTCTAGCGCGTATTTCACCATCACTGGGTTGGGAGCGGTAAAAATTGCACGGAATAAAGGTAGCAACGCTCTATGCATCGCCCCAGCTTGTTCTGTTCGCCCATCTTTGAATGCAGCAATCATCTGCTGCATTTCATTGCCTGCAACGTGAGAAGCGACCGACACGATACCTTTTCCACCTATCGCCAAGGTCGGTAATGCCAATGAGTCGTCCCCGCTATAAACTGAAAATCCCTCATCCGTCCCTGAAATAATGTCCACCATCTGCTCCAGGTTTCCACTCGCTTCTTTTACTGCTCGGATATTTGTTATTTTCGATAAAGCGATGAGCGTTTCAGGAAGCATGTTGACAGCTGAGCGCCCCGGAATATTATACAACATCACCGGTAGGCTAGTTTCACCCGCGACATGCGCGAAGTGGGCGTACATTCCTTTTTGATCAGGTTTGTTGTAGTAAGGTGCAACGAGCATAATACCGTCAGCCCCAACCCGTTCCGCCATCCGTGTAAGCTTGACGGTTTCCTTTGTAGAAAACGTACCAGTCCCCGCGATGACTGGTATGCGCTTGTTTACTTCTTTTATCGTGAACGTAAAAAGTGCTTCCTTCTCTTCTACGGAAAGCGTAGGAGATTCACCAGTCGTACCACATACGACCAATGAATCACTCCCATTCGCAATCAGGTGTTCAATCAGTTTGGCAGTTTTGTCGTAGTCAATGTCTCCCGTTGATGAAAAAGGGGTGACCATTGCAGTCGATACGCGTCCAAGCTCCATTGTTATCAGCCCTTTACTTTGTTTTATTAGTTAAGCAGAGTTTCTGCGATTTGCACCGAATTAAGTGCCGCCCCTTTTAGGAGATTGTCCGATACAATCCACAGATGGAATCCAGCCGGGTGTTCTGGGTCTTTTCTTATACGGCCCACAAACACTTCGTCTTTTCCTTCTGCAAATAATGGCATCGGATACAATTGTTTAGATGGATCGTCTTGGACGACGACGCCTGGTGCATTTTCAAGTAGAGCGTGAAGTTCTTCTACAGAAACTCCCTCTTTACCAATTTCAATATAAACCGACTCAGAATGCCCTGTTACGACAGGTAGACGTACACATGTCGCTGACACGGACAATTTCTGATCACCAAATATTTTTTTGGTTTCATTCATCATTTTGAGCTCTTCAAGTGTATATCCTGAAGCATCGAAGGCATCAATTTGAGGAATCGCATTGAATGCGATTGGATAATGCCGTTCTGCTGAAGCAGATGGTAAAATAGCTGCTTCTATTTTCGAGCGGTTTTCAAACTGCAAACTTTGACTTTCCAACTCTTCAATTGCTTCAGATCCGGCACCTGATACTGCCTGATACGTTGAAACAATAATTCGATCCAATCCAAACTTCTCACGAATCGGTTGCAGCGCAGTCACCATTTGAATCGTCGAACAGTTTGGGTTGGCAATGATTCCTGTATGTCCGCTTAAAGCTCCCGCGTTCACTTCAGGAACAACTAACGGAATGTCTTCAATCATCCGGAATGCGCTCGTATTATCAATGACGACCGCTCCTCTTTTTACTGCTTCATGTGCAAACTTTTCTGAAATAGATCCGCCCGCACTGAAAAATGCGATGTCAATGCCTTCGAATGATTCTGGAACCGTTTCTTCAACAATATATTTATGGCCACCTGCCGTAATTTCTGCACCTGCAGATCGCTTAGAGGCTAGCAGCTTAATTGATTGGACTGGAAAATTACGTTCAAGTAATTTTTCAAGAATTTTTGTACCCACAGCTCCCGTAGCACCGACTATTGCAACATTAACCTTTTTCATCTCTATCTCCCTTTCAGCTTATACGGATGCATAAATAATCAGGACATGCATTTTTTATACTGTTTTCCAAATTGCTACAAAAAACAGCATGATTAACATAAATACTTCTGTCCCTTACATCGTTAGCAGTTCATTGGAGGAATTATATCATATATCCGATTATTCTGCTCTGTATTTTTATTTTTTGTCATGAATAATTAATAACGGTTGAAGTTGTCTTTTTTCAAGAGCTGCAGCTGTAGCAGGTACCATAAGCGTGAAATCGGAGATAAGTGAATTTGGTTTTTTTACTGGATCATCTTGCCCAAAAGGGATGAAAAACACATTTTTCATATTGAGTAGCTTCATGAGGTTCATTGCGTTTAAGCCAAGTGCATCGTTTGTTGAAATACCTATAAGTACTGGACTTTCATTCCGTAACGTAGCTTTTGCAGCCATTAAGACAGGTGAATCTGTTGCCGCGTTAGCAAATCTGCTCATGGAATTCCCAGTCATCGGTGCGATAACCATACAATCGACAGGAGTTTTCGGTCCGAATGGTTCAGCTCCTACAATTGTAGAGATAACTTTTTCACCCGTTGCGGCTTCAATTCGTGCAATCCATTCTTCCCCAGTTCCGAAACGCGTTGCGGCTGTCAAAACAGAGTGAGTGATAACGGGCACAACGGTTGCTCCCGCGTCTTTTAGCGCATCAATGACTGGTATAATTTCCTCATACGTACAATGTGACGCCGTAATCCCAAGGCCTATCCTCTTTCCCTTTAGCATCGTGTTCCCCTTTCATCTTCTATACATTCTCTCGAGCGCATCCGCCAAAGCGATTGCTGCATCTACAGGAAAGTGTTTTCCCGGTAATCCGAGGAGTACTGTATAGTATTCAGATGAAAGTTGCGCCTTTAGGCAGCCCGGGGCTGACGCAAGGTCATAAATGTGCAGTCTGGGGTTCTCAGTAGCCACAAGCCATTTTGCGGGAATCGTGTTAATCAGCATTCCCTCTTTCATTGCCCAATCGTCCGTTAACTGCTCCGTCTTATATCCGTGATAACAAGCTTCACCAATCTGAGCTTCAGACCTAGCAACGACAGTCACAACAGCCCCTAAAGATGCCAATGCATGTGCTGTCGCCTTACCAACCTTGCCGAAGCCCGCCACGGAGAAAGGAGTCCCTGAAATGCACCGTTTTGTGCGCGCATAGTATTCATGGATGAATCCCTCGGCAGTCAGCTTCGCATTTTGCCAGATGAATTGCTCTTCTTTTAGATAGCAATGGAGTGACAATCCTGCCTCTCTTAGAGGCTTCAGCCATGGTTCCGAGGCGACTCCTGTATAGAGTTCCGTTCCCTCTTCTAGCAATAAAGGAGGAATTTCGTTTTTCATTTGTAAAATCGGGAAAACAATTTGCCTTGGCGAATAGTTCGCAATCACTTCACCAAGGTCATCCGAATAATGATCGGTTCCAATGTGTTGAGTGGCAAATCCTCTTTCAAACATGATGTCGCTGCAAGCCGCCAATCTGCTGTCCGTCCCTATGAAGAGCCAGTTATTATCTTTCATCGCTAGCCAACTCATCCATACTATGCGTTTTTCCGAATAGAATACGATGTTCTCCAATCAAGACAATTTCGTGCCAAGGTATGAATTCATCCGAAGGTTCTTGACGGTTCTTGAATGAAAATCGACCGAACTTCTTCTTTATTTCAAATCCGATAATATCCCCTGTTCTCCCGTTAAAAATAAGGTCGGTATCCGCCAAATAACCATAGCGGACCCCGTCCTCAACTTGAATAAGCTCCTTCTGAGCAAGTTCTGAAAGTAGCATCGTCATTCCCCTTTCCTTCGTCTCCATCCATCATATGAGATGAGCACGGGAAAACTGACTAACGCTAGCAATCATCTATTAAATTCTTTTAGAACATCCTTTGGGGCGATGATGGATGTTGCCCGTTGCCCACTAAAGATGTCGTTTGCCATTCTATAGACCTGATTTAATTCGATATTATCGATAAGAGCTACAACTTCATCGACTGATTTATGCTCCTCTAAAATGAGTTCATTTTTACCGTTGCGGTGCATCCTTGCTTCTGAACTTTCAAGACCTAGCAGGAACCCGCCTTTTAACTGCTCTTTCGCATTATGCAATTCGTTTTCTGTAACGCCTGCCGTCAATATCGATTGAATTACTTCATCAATCGTATCGGACAATTCTCTGAGATTCTCTGGGGAAGTTCCACCGTATATCATGAATGCACCCGTCGTTTTATACGCGGAGAAATAGGAATGAATTGAGTAGGCCAAACCACGTTCTTCACGGACTTCCTGAAATAGTCGCGAGGACATCGAGCCGCCTATTATACTATCCAACACAATTAACTCTGGAATTCGTTTATCGTCTACAGTAAGCCCTGTAAAGCCAATACAGATATGGGCTTGTTCAATATCTTTTTCTTTCAGCGTAATACCGCCGTGGAATTCAGGTAAAGCTACTTGTGTCGACTGTTCAATCTTCTCGTCCTTTTTGAATGAACCGAATTGAACTTCAATCAGCTGTATTAATCGATTGTCATAGTTGCCAGCTACTGAAATAACAACTTGATCAGGCGTATACGTGCGACCCATGAAGTCATCTATCATTTTGCGGTTGAACGTATTGATTGTCGATTCATCACCGAGAACTGGTTTACCAATCGGTTGTTCTGGAAACATAACGCTCCATAACCGTTCGTCTACATCATCATCCGGTGCATCTTCGACTGCTGCAATTTCATCAAGGACAATCGACTTTTCTTTCTCAATTTCTGCTTCATCAAACGTCGAATTGAAAAACATATCCGTTAAGATGGATAGCGCGCGAGGTGCCTGGTGTCCGAGTACCGTCGTGTAATAACAAGTCATCTCTTTCGATGTGAAGGCGTTAACGTCTCCGCCAATCCGATCAAATTCCTCTGCTATCGTGCGCGCACTTCGTGATGGCGTTCCTTTAAAGAGCATATGTTCAATAAAATGAGCGATTCCAGCTTCTGATTCCATCTCATCTCCTGAACCTGCACCTACCCATATCCCTAATGCAACCGAGCGTACATGCGGCATTTTTTCATGGACGATTCTGACGCCATTTCGGCATACATGTGTTTCTATCATTCTTGGAATCCCCCTTTTAAACTCTATTCTATTTTTATAGTATATTTGATGGATGAAGAAAAGCGCAAGCGGACCGAGTTAGAGAACTCAGCTTAAGTTCACCACAAGAGGAAGGCAGTCTAAAGTCGCCGCGTCCTGCGACACCAAGGAGGGATGCAGTTCAATCCCTCCCGATTGACTTATGACCCGAGCGTGTGGTCGCTAGAGACTGGACAATGAAGAAAAAGCCCCTCATCTTCACTTGAAGAGGGGCTTTCCATTCTAGTGCTGTATGTCGATTCAGCTATTCGCTTTTTCAGCTGCTTCTTTTTCTTCAAGAATGACAATTTTTCTAGACAAGTTAACGCGTCCTTGGTTATCAACTTCAGTTACTTTTACGAACATTTCATCGCCCATTTTCAAGACATCTTCAACCACTTTAGTCCGCTCTTCTGCAATTTCAGAAACGTGGAGCAGTCCGTCTTTACCTGGGAATAGTTCAAGGAAGGCACCGAATTTCTCAATGCGTTTCACTTTCGCCATATAGTATTCGCCAACTTTTGCTTCGCGAACGATATTCTCAATCATCGCTTTCGCTTTGGTATTCATTTCATTGTTTGGAGAAGAGATATAAATCGTACCATCTTGTTCAGTATCGATTTTAACATTCGTCTCTTCGATGATCTTGTTGATGACTTTTCCGCCTGGCCCAATTACGTCACGAATCTTGTCTGGATTGATTTTGATAACGATAATTTTCGGAGCATATTCTGAAAGCTCTTCACGCGGTCCTGAAATTGCTGTGATCATATGGTTTAAAATTTTCAAGCGACCTACTTTTGCTTGTGTCAATGCTTCTTCCAAGATTTCACGTGAAAGACCATCGATTTTAATATCCATTTGAAGCGCAGTGATTCCTTTGTCAGTTCCTGCTACTTTGAAGTCCATATCGCCAAGATGATCTTCCATCCCTTGAATATCGGAAAGAACAGAGTAGTTGTCCCCTTTTTTCACAAGACCCATTGCGATACCCGCAACTGGAGCTTTAAGTGGAACACCCGCATCTAACATGGCCATTGTTGACGCACAGATCGATGCTTGTGAAGATGAACCGTTTGACTCGAGTACTTCAGCTACTAGACGAATTGTGTACGGGAAATCAGTATCATTCGGGATAACCGCTGATAATGCGCGTTCCCCAAGTGCACCGTGCCCAATTTCACGACGTCCTGGTCCACGGATTGGACCCGTTTCACCAACACTGAAGTTCGGGAAGTTATAATGGTGCATGAAACGTTTTGTTTCTTCAAGACCAAGACCATCGATGATTTGTACTTCACCAAGGGCTCCAAGTGTACAAACACTAAGCGCTTGCGTTTGTCCGCGAGTAAAGAGACCTGAACCGTGCGTACGTGGCAAGATGCCTACTTCAGATGCAAGTGGACGAATTTCGTCAAGGCCACGGCCATCAGGACGGATTTTTTCATCCGTAATAAGGCGACGTACTTCTTCTTTAACCATATAATCCAAAACGCCTTTTACTTGTTTCATCGTCGCATCGTCCGCTTCGTTTTCTTTGTAGCGTTCGATTACTTCGTTTTTCACTGCATTGATAGCATCTTCACGCGCATGCTTCTCAACAGTTTGGATTGCATTAACAAGATCGGTTTCACAGCTATTTTTAATATCGGACATAATTGTTTCATCCAATGTGAATAGTGCAACTTCCGTTTTCGCTTTGCCGACTTCAGCAATGATTTTTTCTTGGAATTCAATCAGTTTAATGATTTCACCGTGTCCGAACATAATTGCTTCAAGAATGATATCTTCCGCAACTTCTTGTGCGCCTGCTTCAACCATGTTGATCGCATCTTTCGTACCAGCGACAACAAGGTCAAGTTCACTCTTCTCCAATTGTGCCGGTGTTGGGTTAACGATGAATTTCCCGTCGATTAATCCAATTTGAATACCAGCGATTGGTCCTTCGAAAGGAATGTCAGAAATCGACAATGCAAGTGAAGAACCGAGCATTGCTGCCATTTCAGATGAACAATCTTGATCAACTGACATAACAAGTGAAATAACTTGTACATCATTGCGGAACCCGTCTGCGAATAAAGGACGGATTGGACGGTCGATTAGTCGGCTCGTTAAGACCGCTTTTTCTGATGGACGTCCTTCACGTTTAATGAAGCCACCTGGAATTTTCCCAACAGCATACATGCGTTCTTCATAATTCACTGTAAGAGGGAAGAAATCTAATCCTCGTGAATTTTTAGAAGATGTTGCAGTTGAAAGTACTGTTGTTTCCCCGTAGCGTACAAGTACTGCTCCGTTAGCCTGTTTAGCAAGTTGTCCCGTTTCAATTGTCAACGGTCGTCCTGCCCAATCTAGTGTATAAACTTTTTTCTCGGTCATAATTGAACCCCTCTCCATATCCCAGCCTCGACTGTATACGTGTATGTACTTAGTAGTAGTGTAAGTGATAGCGCTCAGTGAACACAAGTTTTTATCATCATTAACCGTCATCATGGCACATTTGTACAGTATACCACTTTATTGTGGTTTCTAGTATAGAATGGGCGAAATTAGTGGTGTTATGGACTTTTTTGTAGGAAATGAAACACGGAAGTAAAGGACATAAAGAATTCCTGCAATCTGCCTCGCCGCCAGTCTTAGGGCGGGAGACTGCCACCTACTAATACAACACCACTGTGAATGCATAAGCATGTCGTAGTGCTTTATGTTCAAAGTAAAGGCATTGACATGGTTTTTTACGAGTAAGTTCATGGCGAGCATAATAGGGCTAGTGCCGGTCATAATCGAAGCCATGGCGAGCATAACAGGCCTCATGCCGGTCATAACCGCGCCCATGGCGAGCATAATAGGGCCCATGGCAGTCATAACAAGTTAAACGCAATTAAAAATACGCACAAAAAAAAGCGGGCACGAGGCCCACTTTCGATAGTCATCTTATTAACGGCGAAGGCCGAGTTTAGCAATAAGATCACGGTAACGCTGAACTTCATTGTCTCGTAAGTATCTCAAAAGTCTTTTACGAGTTCCGATCATTTTGTAAAGACCACGACGTGAGTGGTTGTCTTTCTTATGAAGACGGAAATGTTCTGTCAGGTTATTGATCTCTTCTGTAAGGACAGCGATTTGTACATCTGCTGATCCAGTATCAGTATCATGAATTTTGTATTCACTGATCAATTCATTTTTACGTTCTTGTGTGATAGCCATCTTCTTCACCTCCATATAGTAAGATATCCCCGGTTCCCGAGCAAGCGTTGGTGATTCGCGATGCCAAGGAATGGTTTGTGCACATTGGCACGTATTTATAGTACCACGCCTATTTTGGAAATGCAACAATCATCCTCGTACTGCTAGAATCTCTTGTGCGCTTTTTTTGTCTTTGGCGATCTGTTCGACAAGCAGATCAATGGAACCGAATTTTTGCTCAGGACGGATATGTCCCACCCAGTCTACAAATGCTTCTTTACCATAGAGATCTCCGGTAAAATCGAGTACATGCACTTCTACGACGGCCTGTCTATCACTTGGATCATGGAACGTCGGTTTAACGCCAACATTACACACACCTTCATATGTTTGTTCATCCACAGTAAAACGCACTGCATAGACGCCATTTGCAGGCAACACTGTACTTTTCTCTGGCATAACGTTGGCAGTGGGGAATCCGAGCAGCCTTCCTCTTTTCTCGCCGTCAACGACTATACCCACTGTCCGGAAAGGTCTGCCAAGAAGCAATTCTGTCTCTTCAACATTACCTTTAGACAAAAGCTCACGAATCCGTGTTGAGGAAATCTTTTGCTCATTATCTGTTACTTTTTCAATAACAGTTGTACCGAATGCCCCGTCTGACAAAGCAGCCATCTGCTCCATGGTGCCCGCGCCCTTCGAACCGAATGTAAAATCAAACCCTGCAGTAACATGCAAAACATGTAGTTCCTTCAAGAAAATATCCACGAATTGCTTAGGCGAAAGCGAAGCAAGTGCCCAGTCAAACGTTACGATGAACAAAGCATCGATCCCCATTGCACTAAGTAGCCTAGCTTTTTCCTTATACTGCGTAATATAACCTACCTTATTTTCACCATCACCAAATAAATGAGAGGGATGCGGATCGAATGTCATAACAGCCGAGCGGATACCTAGTTCTTCGGCCTTTCTTTTCGCTTCGTTGATCACTGTCTGATGACCTCTATGCAAGCCGTCAAAGAAACCAATCGCAAGGGAGTAATTCGCATCATCGTCAATCGTAATTGTTTCTGGATAATGCAATTTGTAGATGTCCATTAGTATCGCCCCTTACCTGTTCAATGGAAACATCTTTTCAGGCTTCATAAGACCAAGCTTGGTAGGATGCTTCCTGTATACTGCAAGTGCCTTGCCTTCATTCATAAACACGAGTGCCTCTTCCGTGTCCAGCAGTGGATGCTCCGGCAACACTTGTCCATTTTCTACTTTCTCCAGAAGCTCCTCAGGGATTTCAATCGCAGTAAAATCACTTAGTGCATCTTCAAGCGGACGAAGTATCGAGGCTATTTGCCCTTCTTCTTGAAGAGCCCTCACTTCATCCAATGTACGGCAATCGTCCTGCACGTACGTTCCTGACGATGTACGGACTAATGCGGCCATATGCGCCGGGAAACCCAGTAGCTCCCCTATTTGGACTGCAAGCGTGCGGATGTACGTTCCTTTGCCGCAAGCAACTCGGATGCGGAATGAAACTGTTTCACCTTCATACCATTGTACAGGATCCAACAATTCGATTTCACGAATGAACACTTTCCGTTCAGGCCTTTCAACTTCAATGCCTTTTCGAGCATATTCATATAACTTTTTACCATTCACTTTTACAGCAGAATACATCGGTGGAATTTGGACGATTTCGCCTGTCAATTTGGCGAGCGCTGCTTCAATTTCCGTTCGAGTGATATGTTTCGGTGATAAATCCGAAGCTACGACTGCTCCATCCGCATCTTCCGTTTCAGTTGCAGTCCCAATGGATACAACCGCAATATATTCTTTGCCAGAATCTGTTATATATTCAGCGACCTTTGTTGCCTGTCCTAGACAAATCGGCAATACGCCCTCTACGCTTGGATCAAGTGTACCGGTATGTCCCACTTTTTTCGTACCGAGAATCTTCCGCAACTTGAATACACAATCATGCGAAGTCATTCCTTTTTCCTTCCACAGGGGAAGTATTCCATTCATACACGCCACCACCTTCACAATTCTTACTATATGTAAAAAGGAGGAAGCCGGAAAGTCCTTGTGGACACCGACTTCCTCCTTTTTGTTACTGGTTAGTCTCCAGGTACCAGATGCTAGGGTCATAAATCAGTCCAGCTCTGCGGATAGTACCCCGCGACGCTGGCCCGCTTTATGCCCGTCGCATCTTAGCGGCACCCTACTCTTTTTCTACTTCATTGTCTTCGTTTTTCACCTGTTTAAGAAGTGATTCGATTCGAGTTCCGTATGCAACGGAAGTATCGTATTCGAACTTAAGTTCAGGTGTTATCCGAAGCCTGATTCGTTGGCCGATTTCAGTACGAATATATCCTTTCGCCTGATTCAGCCCTCTTAGCGTATCCTTTTTTTCCGAATCTTTTCCAAGAACAGAAATGTAAATCGTTGCATGTTGAAGATCACCAGTCACCTCGACATCAGTTACTGTAACAAAACCGATTCGTGGATCTTTAATTTTTTGACCGATGATTTCACCAAGCTCTTTTTTCATCTGCTCTGCAACACGATTAGCACGCATTGTCATGGATGGTCACCCCAATCCCGTTTTAATAATAGTCGAGCGTTAAGTTGGACAATTCCCATTCTGGATTTGACTCCAATAGTCGGATTGCCCGCCTCACCTCACGCTCAGCTGCATCTTTTGATGAGGCAACAGCAACAAGAGCGATTGTTGTTCGTTGCCACAGATCCTGATGATCTAGTTCTGAGATGGAGACATTATAGTCATTTTTGACTCTGTCCGTCATCCGTTTTAAAACAGACCGCTTCTCTTTCAATGAAGCCGCCTCCGGAATGAAGAATGAACATTCCGCATAGACAATCATACTCGTTTAATTTCTTCCATGATGAAGGCTTCGATAACGTCGTCTACATGTATATCGTCAAAGTTTTTGATTGTAATTCCACATTCATAGCCTTTTGCTACTTCTTTTGCATCGTCTTTAAAGCGTTTCAATGTATCTATTTCGCCTTCGAAGATGACGATGTTGTCGCGAACGATACGAACGCTTGAATCACGAGTAATCTTACCGCTCGTCACATAGCTTCCCGCAATCGTTCCGATTTTAGACACTTTAATTGTTTCGCGTACTTCAACTTGGCCGATAACTTTTTCTTCGTATTCAGGGTCAAGCATACCCTTCATTGCCAATTCGATTTCTTCAATCACTTTATAGATGACACGGTGTTGTCTGATTTCAACGCCTTCTTCTTCAGCCGCGCGTTTCGCGTTGACATCTGGACGAACGTTGAATCCAATAACGATAGCATTTGATGCAGCAGCAAGTGAAATATCAGATTCATTAATCGCGCCAGCACCTGTGTGGATGATTTTAACGTTGACGCCTTCAACTTCAATTTTCATAAGAGAAGATGCCATCGCTTCAACCGTACCTTGTACGTCTGCTTTTACGATTAAGTTCAATTCTTTGATTTCGCCTTGTTTCATATGATCAAACAAGTTATCAAGTGTTACACGTGTTTTCTCAACGCGTTGATCTTGCAGCGCTTCACCAGCTCTAGTTTCCCCGATTTGGCGTGCTGTTTTCTCGTCTTCAAAGACAACAAAACGATCTCCAGCTTGAGGTACATCGCTTAACCCAGTAATTTCAATCGGTGTAGATGGGCCAGCTTCTTTCACGCGGCGTCCAATGTCACTTACCATCGCACGTACACGACCATATGTGTTACCAACTACGATTGGATCACCTACACGAAGCGTTCCGTCTTGTACAAGAAGCGTTGCAACAGCACCGCGACCTTTATCAAGAGAAGCTTCAATAACACTTCCGCGTGCGCGGATGTTTGGATCAGCTTTTAGTTCAGCGACTTCGGCAACAAGAAGAACCATTTCAATCAACTGGTCAATTCCTTCGCCTTTTAATGCTGAGATTGGTACGAAAATTGCATCTCCGCCCCATGCTTCAGCAACAAGTCCTTGGTCTGTTAATTCTTGCATAACACGGTCTGGATTTGCAGAAGGCTTATCCATCTTATTCACTGCAACGATAATCGGAACTTCAGCCGCTTTCGCATGGTTGATTGCTTCGATTGTTTGTGGCATAACACCATCATCCGCTGCTACAACAAGAATCGTAATATCAGTCACTTTCGCACCGCGTGCACGCATCGTTGTGAACGCCGCGTGACCTGGTGTATCAAGGAATGTTATTTTCTTGCCCTTTTCTTCGATTTGGTAGGCACCAATATGCTGTGTGATACCGCCCGCTTCGCCTTGTGTAACTTTCGTATTACGAATCGAGTCTAGAAGTGTCGTTTTACCGTGGTCAACATGCCCCATGATTGTAACGACTGGAGGACGTTCAATTGAAGCAATAGCTGTTTCTTCATGCTCCTCAAAGTACGTTTCAAGATCAGTTACATCGATACGAATTTCTTCTTCTACTTCAACTTCATAATCTGCGCAGATGAGTTCAATCGCATCTTTGTCCAATTCTTGGTTGATTGTAGCCATGATACCAAGCATGAAGAGTTTTTTGATGATTCCAGACGGTTCCCGGCCTAGTTTGTTCGCTAGTTCAGCAACTGACAGTGATTCGTAGAAAGTGATTTTTTCCGGTAACGGTTTTTCCACTTTTGGAATCGGGTTCGCTGGACGATATCTTCTACGCCCTTGGTTTATACCACGTGCCGGTGGACGTCCACCGCGACCGCCACCTGGACGACTTGGACCTCCGCCACCTGGGCGTCCGCCTTGTCCACTTGGTGCGCCTTGTGCTGGACGGTTGCCACCTGTTGAACCTTGCGCTGGGCGATTGCTACCCGTTGAGCTTTGCGCTGGACGGTTGCCGCCTGTTGAACTTTGTGCTGGACGGTTGCCACCTGTTGAGCTTTGTGATGGGCGATTGCCACCTGTTGAGCTTTGTGATGGACGGTTGCCACCTGTTGAACTTTGTGCTGGACGGTTGCCACCTGTTGAGCTTTGTGATGGGCGATTGCCACCTGTTGAGCTTTGTGATGGGCGGTTGCCACCTGTTGAGCTTTGTGATGGACGGTTGCCGCCTGTTGAGCTTTGTGATGGGCGATTGCCGCCTGTTGAGCCTTGTGATGGGCGATTGCCGCCTGTTGAGCCTTGCGCTGGGCGATTGCCGCCTGTCGAACCTTGTGATGGTTTTGGAGCCATTTTTTGTTCAGCACCCTTCGTTTCTACTTTTGGCGCACTTGGTTTAGTGACATTGCCACTGAATTTACTATTCAGCTTTGTAATCGAATCATTATCTAATGTCGACATATGATTTGTAACACTTACATTTATCTTTCCAAGCTCATCAATAACTTCTTTACTCGTCCGATTCACTTGTTTCGCGTATTCGTGTACTCGTATTTTCGTCATTAGTCCACCCCCGGTTATATTCGTTGAGTAGCCCGGACACCTTTTTAGCAAAACCGCTGTCCGTTAGCGCAAGCACCACTCGCGACTCTTTTCCAACTGCATGTCCAAGCTCTTCTCGAGTCCCGAAAACATGCTTCTCAACGTTGTAAAATGCACTTTTATCAGTTAATTTCTTCAATGTATTTTTAGATGCGTCTTCTGAAATAATTACAAGACGTGCTTTGCCGGCACGAATTTCCCGAACAACCAAATCTTCACCCATAATAAGCATTCTTGCCCGCGCCGCCATGCCAAGCATTTGATAAATCTTTTTCGGATCTGTCATTTTAATGCCTCCCGGCGGATCGCGTGGAGAAGATCCTCAAATACCTGTTCAGGTACGGCCGTTCCAAGTTGACTTTCAATCGATCTGTTACGGCGCGCGGATTCAACTGCTTCTTCGGATTTTGACACATATGTCCCGCGGCCTGATTTCTTGCCAGTGAGATCGACTGAAACTTCCCCTTCTTTCGGGCGGACGATGCGAATCATTTCCTTTTTGGGAAACATATTGCCTGTCGCCGCACATTTACGCAAAGGAATTTTTTTCATGTTTGTCATGTGTGCTCAACCTTTCCTCTCAGTCTTCGTTTTCCGTATCCGTATACAGATCGATTGTTTCAGTTCCAACGTCTTCTGTTACTTCATCTTCAACGAAGTACGGGTCGCTTTCGTTCGCGTCCCCATCCAACTGGACTTGTTCTATGATTAACGCACTAGTGGCTGACGGATAAATCCCAAGTTCGCGTGCATCCGTTTCGCTCTTAATGTCGATTTTCCAACCAGTCATCTTGGCAGCAAGTCTAGCGTTTTGACCACGTTTCCCGATAGCAAGTGACAATTGATAGTCAGGTACAACAACCGTTGTCGATCGATCTTCTTCATTTACCTGAACGTCAATTACTTTTGAAGGACTCAGTGCATTTGCTACGAATATAGCTGGATCCTCTGACCATTCGACGATATCGATTTTCTCGCCATTTAGTTCATTTGAAATCGATTGAACCCGTGCACCTCTTGCGCCTACACATGAACCAACCGGATCTACTGCATCATTATTCGTATGAACTGAAATTTTAGAACGATCTCCCGCTTCTCGTGCAATCGATTTGATTTCAACGATACCTTCAAAGATTTCAGGAACCTCAACTTCAAACAGTCTGCGAAGAAGTCCTGGATGTGTTCTTGATACGAACACTTGCGGACCACGTGATGTACGTTCAACTTTTGTAATATAGACTTTGATACGATCATGGGGTTGATACTTTTCTGTCGGGATCTGTTCCCCTACTGGTAAAACAGCTTCGACTTTCCCAAGACCAACATACAAATTTCGTGCGTCAAGGCGTTCAACAATACCGTTGACGATATCATCTTCCCTATCGACGTACTCTTCATAGATGATGCCACGTTCCGCTTCCCTCACACGCTGCGTAACAACTTGCTTCGCAGTTTGTGCTGCAACACGACCAAAGTCGCGTGGCGTCACTTCTTCTTCAACAACATCTTCAAGTTCATAAGATGGGTTGATTTTATGTGCATCTTCAAGACTGATTTGTAGACGCTCATCTTCGACTTCTTCGACAACGTCTTTTCTTGAATAAACTTTCATTGTTCCTTTATCAAGGTTCAAGTCAACGCGCACATTTTGTGCCTGATTAAAATTGCGTTTATATGCGGTTACAAGTGCCGCTTCGATTGCTTCCACTAATACGTCCCTAGAAATACCTTTTTGCTTTTCTAAGGCTGTCAATGCATCGAGTAGATCACTACTCATGTTAATCACTCCTACTATTCAATTATGCGGAAAAGTCGATTGCCAAACGGGCAAGTGCGATTTTATCCAGTTCGATTACAACTTTTATTTTTCTAGTCTTAATGCGCATTTCAACTTCAGCGCCTTCAGGACCATATGCCAATAAATAACCTTCGAACTCTTTCATATCTTTAATGGCTTCGTACGTTTTAATGAATACGAACTGTCCAATCGCTTTTTGAAAATCTTCTTCCTTCTTCAACGGACGCTCTGCGCCTGGTGAAGACACTTCAAGAAAGTAGTTTTGCGGAATTGGATCAGTACGGTCAAGCTCTTCACTCAACTTTTCACTAACTTGAGAGCACTGATCAATATCGATGCTTCCGTTAGGTGTATCAATATAGACCCGTAAAAACCAGTCTCTTCCTTCTTTAACGAACTCTACATCGACAAGTTCCAATTCTAGTTCCTCTACAATTGGACCGGCGATTTTTGCGACTTCTTCCGTAATATTACTCATCTTAGCCCTCCCGAAATATTAATCAAATACGCCTCGGCGTATTTGCGCCAAGATTAGGTAGATTTAATTCACTACAAAATCTGTGGCATCCGCCGGAGGCTCTAACTTTATTTGATGAAAGCCTGAACTTCTACCAAATAAAATTAAAAAACAGTACAGAACAACAGAAAAGAGCGGGAAATCCCACTCTTTTTGCGCAAGACTATTACAAAAGTTGTTCCCATCATACCATACGATATTTGCTGGTGCAAACAAACCGAACAAGAAGAGTTCGGTTTGTTTGCATAATTCCAGCTTCCTTTGCGGGGATTATACAATAGATGTTAAACAACGCTACATATTGTATTTCGAAAAACCCAGCAAAAATCCTAGAAGAGGGACAGCTGATTCGCATCAGGCATACCTTCCAAACAACCTAATGCGTCCATATACTCGACAATTGTCTTCGAAACACGGCCGCGCTGTTGGAAATCTTCTTTCGAAAGAAATTCTCCGTCTTTCCTTGCTTCAACAATTGAATTCGCAACGTTCGTTCCAAGAGAAGGAACTGAATTAAATGGCGGAATCAGTGTATCGCCTTCAATAAGGAATGTTGTTGCGTCGGATTTATACAAATCTGGTCTTGCCAATGAAATACCGCGCTCCCACATTTCCAGCGCAATTTCAAGTACCGTGAGCAAGCTCTTTTCTTTCGGCGTTGCATCAAGCCCTTTTGCATTAATCTCTTTAACTTGCGCTCTAACCGACGCAGACCCCTTCGTCATCGTCAGTAGATCGAAGTCCGTTGCCCGTATTGTGAAGTATGTTGCATAGTACAGAATTGGATGATGCACTTTGAAGTATGCGATGCGTAGCGCCATCAATACATAGGCAGCTGCGTGTGCTTTCGGGAACATGTATTTAATCTTTTTACAAGATTCAATGTACCAGTTAGGTACGCTTTGAGCTTTCATTTCCGCTTCAAACTCCGGTGTCAACCCGCGGCCTTTACGGACAAATTCCATAATCTGAAAGGCCATCGACGGATCTAGCCCTTGATAGATCAGGTACACCATAATATCATCACGACAACCAATAACGTCTTTCAATTCGCAAGTTTTGTTCTGAATCAATTCCTGGGCGTTGCCGAGCCAAACGTCCGTACCATGAGACAATCCGGAAATTTGAATCAGTTCCGAAAACGTCGATGGCTTCGTTTCTTCAAGCATCTGCCGTACGAATCTTGTCCCAAACTCAGGCACACCAAGCGTACCCGTCTTACAACCGATTTGCTCCGGAGTGACGCCAAGCGAAGTTGTACCGCTGAATAATTCCATGACGCCTTTATCATCCGGTGGAATCGTAAGTGGATCAATGCCGGATAAATCCTGCAACATTTTAATCATTGTCGGATCATCATGACCAAGAATATCGAGTTTCAACAAGTTATTGTCAATGGAATGGAAGTCAAAATGAGTCGTCTTCCAACTCGAATTCAAATCATTCGCCGGAAACTGAATGGGTGTAAAATCGAATATATCCATATCATCCGGAACAACGATAATTCCACCGGGATGCTGCCCCGTATTCCTTTTAACGCCTGAACAACCTTGTACCAGTCGATCAATTTCAGCGCCACGGAAGTTCAAATTATTATCATTCATATAGCCGCGTACATAGCCATAGGCGGTCTTCTCAGCGACTGTTCCAATCGTCCCTGCACGATAAACAAAATCTTCACCGAACAGTTCCTTCGTATAATTATGAGCATGTGCTTGATAATCACCACTGAAGTTGAGGTCAATATCGGGAACTTTATCCCCATTAAATCCAAGGAAAGTTTCAAACGGGATATCCTGACCATCTTTTTTGAATGGCGTTTCGCATGTTGGGCACATTTTGTCTGGAAGATCGTAGCCAGAACTGACAGATCCATCATCGAAAAACTCGGCTACCTTACAGGTCGGACAAATATAATGTGGCGGCATTGGATTTACTTCGGTGATTTCCATCATCGTAGCAACAAGCGACGAACCGACAGACCCCCGAGACCCAACCAGATACCCTTCATCTAGCGATTTCTTCACGAGTTTATGCGAAATAAGGTAGATAACCGCAAAGCCGTGACCAATAATCGATTTTAGTTCTTTTTCAATACGTGCTTCGATGATTTCCGGCAATTGCTCACCATAGATTCCGTGCGCCATTGAATACGTCAGTTCACGTACTTCTTCATCCGCACCTTCGATTGTAGGGGTATAAAGATCATCTTTGATTGGCTTTACGTTACCGATTCTTTCTAAAATTGCATGCGGGTTGTCGATGACTATTTCTTCCGCGACTTCTTGACCTAGAAACGCAAACTCTTCCAGCATCTCATCCGTCGTCCGGAATTGGACCGCCGGTAGCGAATGCCTGTTCATCGGATTGGCTCCACCTTGTGATCTGACAAGTACTTGGCGGAATGTTGCATCCGTTTCATCAATGTAATGGACATTTCCAGTTGCACAAACGGGTAAACCAACCTTTTTTCCAAGCTTGATTAGTTTCCGCATTATGTCTTCCATATTCCACTCATCGCGAATCAATTCAAGTTCAAGCAAATGCGAATAAACTGGTTTGGGATGGACTTCAAGGTAATCATAAAACTTCGCAATTTCCTCTACTTCTTCCATCGGTTTCTGCATAAGCCCCTCGAACACTTCACCTTTATCACAACCAGAGCCAACAAGCAGCCCTTTACGGTATTTAACTAGCAATGAACGCGGAATACGCGGAATACGGTAGAAATAATCCATATGTGAGTACGAAACAAGTTTGAACAGGTTTTTCAATCCTTCATCATCCACCGCTAAAAGTGTACAATGCGATGGACGGGACCGTTTGTAGACGTCACCTTCACCAATATGGCGGTTAAAGTCATCCAAGTATTCGATGCCTTTGCTTTCCGCATCTTTTAACAAACGAAGGAACAGATGTGCAGTCGCTTCGGTATCATAGATTGCTCGGTGAGCCTGAGTCAGTTCGATTCCGAACTTTTTCGCTAACGTACCAAGCCTGTGATTACCCATTTCTGGGTACAAGAAGCGGGCCAGTTCGAGCGTATCGATAACCGGATAGGCCGCGGCTTCCAAGTCCGCCTTTTTACATGCTTGATAAAAGAAGCCCATATCGAATTTCGCATTATGAGCAACAAGAATCGAATCGCCAATAAATTCGACGAAATCTTTCGTGACATCCTCAATTTCCGGTGCATTTTTTACCATTTCGTCGGTAATTCCCGTCAATCTGGTCGTTGTCGATGATAGCGGATGATGCGGATTTGAGAATCTTTCGAACGTCTCAATAATCTCACCATTTTTCACTCTGACTGCAGCCAGCTCGATGATTCTGTCATACACTGCTGAAAGCCCTGTCGTCTCAACGTCAAATACAACAAATGAATCATCTTCAAGCTTTCTATGCTGTTCATCAAAAACGATAGGCACTCCGTCATCAACTAGATTTGCTTCTAGTCCGAAAATGACTTTCACACCATGTTTTTTCCCAGCGTTATACGCCTCTGGAAATGATTGAACGTTCGCGTGATCTGTAATTGCGATTGCGGGGTGTCCCCATTTCGCCGCTTGTTCAACAAGTGCAGATGCAGATACAACGGCATCCATCTGACTCATCGTCGTGTGTGCATGCAGTTCAATCCGTTTTCGGTCCTTCGGCGCCTTGTCTTGTCTGATAATAGGAGACACTTCCATAACGTCTTGAGCCATCATAATAAGATCCCGTACGAACGTATCGTTTTGGATACCGCCGCGGGCTCGAATCCATGTCCCTTTTTTCAGCGCCTTCATCATTTCCGCATCTTCGTTATCACGCGAGAACATTTTAACAAGAATTGAATCCGTGTAATCTGTTACTTTAATCGTCAACAGTGAGCGTCCACTCCGCAGTTCACGAACATCCGTATCAAACACATAGCCTTCTATTGTCACGCGACGTTCTTCGTCCTGAATTTGCTGAATTTCGAGCATAGGCTCATCTGGTTTAATTGGCGTTCCGAGACGGAATGGTCCAGATACAGTGCCACTTTCTTTCTGGGATGTTTCCCTTAGTTTTAAATCTTCAAGCGCTTTTTTACCATACGCTTCCTCTTCCGCTAGCCGTTGCGCCATAAATGCTTCACGGGCAGCTTCCGCTCCGCTATCTTCATCTGTCAATTTGAAATCGACGACAGGCCGCGGAAATCCGAATGATGTATACACATCCGTGATGAGTCCAGCATATTTGCCTTTCATCATTTGTAGTTCCAAATCATTCGTACAAGAAAGCGTCATTTTACCACCCGTCATGACCGGCTTTTGTCCAATAAGAAGTTCTCTGATTGGCGGAGACATATCACTCAACTCTTCGATGATAAATGGCCAATAATCCGTTAGTAATTGCCCATCTACTTCCTGGTTTCTGGATGTAATATGAAGCTTAACCCTCGCAATTGCCGCAAATGTTTTATTGATACGTTGCGAAAACACTGTATAGACATCTACTGGTAATGGCTTGTCGAGCGTTAAATTAAATTGCCACACTCTTGATTTTCGGTGAATGTTCACACGGTTAAGTTCCGCATGTTCAAAGTGAATGACATATTGATCATCTGTCATCTCGATTTGTTGCAGCAAGATATATAGTTTATTTATAGCGTCCATAAGCCTCTCCAATCCTTCATCAGTAAGAAAAGCGCAAGGCGCCGTCTGGACGCGACAGGCATAAGTCGATCCAGGGACGTGGCGCTCTTTGCCACATAGCTGGATTGCTTATGACCGAGCGGCTGGCGCCTGGAGCTAGACACTGTTCTAGGTCAAAAAACACATTCTTTCTTAATCTTTCGAAAAAGAAGGGAAGTACCGACATGCGGCCTTCCCTTCTCAATAGTTATTCAGCTGTGAAAAATGCTTGTAACTTTTCAGTTAGTTCTTCTTTTTGCCATTCAGCAGTTTCCCCGGTTTGTCTGAATTTGATTTCGACAATTCCTTCTGAAGCTCTTTTCCCGATTGTAATGCGAATCGGTAGACCAATTAAATCTGAATCTGCGAATTTAACGCCTGCACGTTCAGGACGATCATCATACAGGACATCATATCTGTAAGATTTTAGAACACTATATAATTCGTCAGCCAATTCTTTCTGACTTTCATCTTTAAGATTTACGGCAATTAGATGGACATCAAATGGCGCAATCTTCTTCGGCCATTTCAATCCGTACTCATCATTGAACTGTTCCGCGACAGCTGCAAGTATACGTGATACGCCAATGCCATAACAGCCCATGATGTACGGTTTCGATCTGCCGTTTTCATCAAGGAATGTTCCGCCCATCGGTTCACTATATGTCGTACCTAATTTGAATATATGTCCAAGTTCAATTCCTTTGGCAAACTTAATGGTACCCTTGCCATCCGGAGACGCGTCTCCTTCGAGGATGAAACGAAGATCTTCATAGCGATCCACAGCAAAATCACGTTCTGGATTGACATTTGTCAAATGGAAACCGTCTTCGTTTGCTCCGCATACACCGTTGACGATTGATGCGACTGAGTGATCTGCAATCACTTTAAGATCAAGAGGAAGTTTAACTGGCCCGATTGAACCAACCCCACAAGAAAGAAGCTCAGTAACATCACCTTCAGCTGCGAACTCAACTTCTGAGGCACCAAGTACATTTTTCAACTTAATATCATTGATTTCATGATCTCCACGACAAAGGACTGCGATTAGCTCATCATCTGCTTTGAAGATAAGTGTCTTAATAAGACGAGTTGCATCGACATTCAGGTATGAAGCAACTTCGCTGATTGTTTTTTGATCAGGCGTTGCGACTTTTTCTACTTCCCGCAATGCTTCATCCAGTTTTTCATAGTTGACATTCACTTCAGCCATTTCAATGTTAGCTGCATAAGAAGAAGAATCACTATATGCAATTGTATCTTCACCAATGTCAGACAGCGCCATGAATTCATGTGTATCTGTACCACCGATTGATCCACCGTCTGCCATAACTGCACGGAAATCAAGCCCAAGCCTTGTAAAGATATTCGTATAGGCTTGCATCATTTCCTGGTATTTCTCATCAAGACTTTCTTCCGTCGCATGGAAGGAATACGCATCTTTCATGATGAATTCGCGTCCTCGCAGAAGTCCGAAACGTGGACGCTGTTCATCCCTGAACTTCGTCTGTATTTGGAACATTGTCAGTGGTAGCTTCTTATAAGATTTCACTTCATCGCGAACAAGTGAAGTAATTACTTCTTCATGAGTCGCACCGAGGGCGAATTCCCTTTTATGCCGATCAGTCATTCTGAATAGCTCAGGACCATATGAGTACCATCTGCCAGTTTCCTGCCACAGTTCCGCTTGTTGCATAGCAGGCATAAATACTTCTACAGCTTCGATTGCTTCCATCTCTTCACGGATAATTGTCTCGACTTTTTGAAGTACTTTCTTTCCCAAAGGTAGGAATGAATAAATTCCACTTGTATTTTGTCGGATAAAACCTGCGCGTAAAAGTAATTGATGTGATTTTACATCGGCATCAGAAGGTACTTCACGCATCGTAGGTATGAATGTTCGCGATTGTTTCATCTATGTTCCCACCTTAAGTATTGTTTTTGGAATTCCTTGGTATATAGGTCAATATAAAGAATCCCATTTAATTCGCTACGGCGCTCAGAGATACGTGCCGACCTAAGCCAAGTTGCATCGGTCCTGTCGATAAAGGCAAAGGACACCTTTGCCGACAGGCCCTACAGCGCTTGTCGGGGTTAAACGGCGCCTTGCGCTTTTCTTGTCTAGACTCCAGGCGCCAGCCCCTCGAGTCGCTTCGAGCCAGTCGATAAAGGCAAAGGACGCCTTTTCCGACTGGCCCTACAGCGCTTGTCGGGGCTAAACGGCGCCTTGCGCTTTTCTTGTCTAGACTTCAGGCGCCAACCCCTCGAGTCGCTTCGAGCCAGTCGATAAAGGCAAAGGACGCCTTTTCCGACTGGCCCTACAGCGCTTGTCGGGGCTAAACGGCGCCTTGCGCTTTTCTTGTCTAGACTTCAGGCGCCAACCCCTCGAGTCGCTTCGAGCCAGTCGATAAAGGCAAAGGACGCCTTTTCCGACTGGCCCTACAGCGCTTGTCGGGGCTAAACGGCGCCTTGCGCTTTTCTTTAAAAGAAAAAGCGCTGTATATCATTCCAGGTTACTATAAGCATAAGTAACATCAGCAGAACAATCCCTACAAAATGGACCATTCCTTCTTTTTGTTTGGCGATTGGCTTACCACGAATTGCTTCAAACAGGAAGAATAATAACCTTCCGCCGTCAAGTGCTGGCAATGGCAACAAGTTCATAATCCCCAGGTTAATGCTTAAAATTGCCGCCCAGTTCATGAGACTATATATACCGTGCTGCGCCACTTCCCCAGTAGCTTGGTAAATACCTACAGGACCTGATAAGGCGTCGAATGACAATTGACCTGTTACGAGCATTCCGAGTAATTCGGCAATTCTTTTAAACCATACAATTGTTTCTTCTACCCCATACTGAACTGCTTTTAACGGACCTTTCACTACTGGGCTTGTATACTTCACGCCAATCTGGCCGTATTCTTTACCTTTTTCTTCAAGTGTCTTTGGTACAACATCCATCATCACCGAATCACCGTTACGATCCACTTCAAGCTGGAGCAGTATACCGGGACTATTTTGAATGATTTCAGCAAACTCCTGCCATGTTTCGATGGGTTTGCCATCGACCACTTTAACGAAGTCTCCATCTTTCATACCAGCAACCTGTGCAGGATCACCGCTAACCACGTTTGTAATAACGGGTTCATATGTCGGTACACCTTGTAACAGTCCGATCGTAAGGAATATGAAAAACGCCAGAATAAAGTTAAACAATGGACCTGCAAAGATAGTCATTGCTCGGCCGCCGAGAGACTTCGATTCGAATTGGCGATCATACGGGGCAATAAGTGTTTTCTGCCCCTTCTCATAGATAACCGCTTTTCTAGATACATTGTAACGGACAAGCTGCCCTTCTTCATCATAGCCTTCGATGAATAGTTCCTTTTCCAAATCAGATGACTCGGTTTCAAGGAATAGAACGTCAGGATTCGCAACATTGCGGTTCAAGTAAATCTTTTCAACTTCATTCGCAGCATTAATTAATAGACCTACACGATAACCAGCCTGTAATGCAACCGTATCAAAGTCTTCCCCTGCCATCCGGACATAACCACCAAGCGGCAGAAGTCTAACTGTATATAACGTTTCACCTTTTTGAATACCAATAATTTTAGGGCCGAATCCTATTGCGAATTCACGCACCATGATTCCAGCCTTTTTCGCAAACAAGAAATGTCCTAGTTCATGAAAAAAGACCAAAGTACCGAATACGATTATAAACGAAATAACGGTTTCCATGAAAAACCACCTTCACTGACCTCTTTGGCCGTTTCTAAAAAACTCATTCTACCATAGCATACACCATTTTTCGAGTAAGCGAATCTGTTTCCAAAATTGCTTCAAGACTCGGAGTTAGAATTGTTCGATGCGCCTCCATTACCCGTTCAATGATGTCTTCAATTTGCACAAATGGAATACGACCATTCATAAACAACGCTACAGCCACTTCATTTGCAGCATTCATGGCAGCTGGCATTGTACCACCTTCTTTACCAGCAGCATATGCAAGTCCCAACGCCTTAAAACGAACTAGATCCATTTTCTCGAAATGCAACATTCCAATTTCTTCGAGACGAAGCGGTTTCGCGTTTTGCATCGGAATCCGATCTGGATAGGTCAAAGCATATTGGATAGGTACGCGCATATCTGGTGAACCAAGTTGCGCCATGACACTTGTGTCTTCGAACTCGATCATCGAATGGATGATACTTTCCTTATGAAGCAAACAATCAATTTTTTCATAAGGCATTGCAAAAAGATGATGTGCCTCAATCACTTCAAGCCCCTTGTTCAACATGGTAGCCGAGTCGATTGTTAATTTATTGCCCATTGACCAATTAGGATGCGCAAGAGCTTGTTCAAGCGTCACGTTTGAAAGTTCTGCCCGGGTAAGATCCCTGAAACTTCCGCCTGAAGCCGTCAAAATGAGCCTAGAAATACGTTTCGGATCTTCACCGTTCAACGCTTGGAAAAGTGCTGAATGCTCACTATCCACGGGTAAAATCGGAACACCGTATTTACGGGCTTCGCTCATAACGATTTCTCCTGCTGCGACAAGTGTTTCCTTATTGGCAATAGCAATAGTTATCCCAGCGCGGATTGCTTCAAGTGTTGGTTTAAGTCCAACACTGCCGATGACGGCATTAAGCAATATATCAGCACCCGTACGTGCCGCAACTTCAACAAGGCCTTCATCTCCGTAAACAAATTCGATAGCGGGAAATTCCGTTTTCAGCATTTCGGCATCTTCACATCTTATTACAGATATCATTTGTGGATGATACGCTGAAGCAATTTCCCTTACACTATCGATATTCAAACCAGCTGAAAAAGATACGAGCTTAAATTTATCGGGGTTGGAACCAATGATATCCAGTGTCTGTATACCGATGGAGCCTGTAGCCCCTAGTAGACTTATTTTCTTCGTCATGTAGACACCCTTTCCCTTATCCTACAAAGTGTAGAAAATGAAGTAATGGCAGTACAAAAAGGAGACTATCGAACCTGTCTAGAATCCCACCATGACCTGGCAGGAGCTTTCCTGAATCCTTCACTTCATAATGCCTTTTTAGTGCCGATTCGACAAGGTCGCCCAATTGCCCGACAATCGATGCAATAATCGTCACAACAATAAGTATGATATATGTAGAAGCAATAGGGAAGTAGATTTGGAAGATGCAAGCAAAAACAACAGCTGACAATACACCGCCTACAAAACCTTCCACTGTCTTGTTCGGGGAGATCTCCGGCCACAATTTACGCTTACCTATTTTTCTACCTGTGAAATAGGCACCGGAATCCGTAACCCAAATTACCATCAAAGCATATACGACATATTCGATTCCGAATATTCTCGTTTCAATCAAATAATAAAACCCAATTCCGACATACAACACACCCAAAACAGAAAAAGCTGCATGATCGAACGTAAATCGATTTTTAACAACAACTGTATAAATCAATAGCATAAGGACAATAGCAAATGTCATTTCGATTTTTGTATAACCAACCATTTCGAAGACGGTGCTGCTCCAATTGGCAGGCATAAGTAATATTGCAAGCGCAACCCAAGTCAAAATGCCTTCAATTGAAATTAATTGAATGTCCCTCATCCGTAAAAGTTCATATAACCCAATTGTTGCAATTGCATAAACTGCAATCGTGAAGGGCAACCCACCTATTACAACTAGTGGAACGAAAAAGATAAGCGCAACGATTGCCGTTAGTATCCTCTGTTTCAAACGTCTCCATTCCCTTCTACACTACCAAAACGTCTATTTCGCAATTGGAATTCTTCAATCGCATTCAGCATGCATATTTCATCAAAATCTGGCCACAACACGTCTGTAAAAGAAAGCTCGGCATATGCGAGCTGCCATAGCATGAAATTGGACAACCTAACTTCGCCGCTTGTGCGGATCAGTAAATCTGGTTCCGGTAAATGAGCGGTCATTAAATGGGATCCAATGAGTGACTCATCAATATCTTCAGGATTAATTGAACCGTCCGCTACCAGTGCCACAATTTCTTTGACAGATTCGACAAGTTCAAGCCTGCTGCCGTAATTCATGGCAAAGTTCAATGTTAAACCGTCATTGTGCTTTGTTTCTTCAATTGCTTTACTAATTGCTTTTTTCGTATGTTCAGGCAACATATCAAAGTTTCCAATCATTTCAACCTTCACGTTTTGCTCAATTAGTTCGGGGAGGTAGGTACTAAGAAACTCTCCTGGAAGTTTCATCAAGAAATCTATTTCTAGTTTCGGTCGTTTCCAATTTTCCGTTGAGAAGGCGTAAAGTGTAAGTACTTTTACACCAAGGTCATTTGCAATACGTGTTATTACACGAACCTTTTTCATCCCTTCATGATGACCTGCAATTCTTGGTAAATTACGCCGTTTCGCCCATCTGCCGTTGCCATCCATAATAATCGCCACGTGGGCAGGGATATGCTTGCTTTTAACAGTTGTCATTCGGTCCGAAATTGAACTAGCTGCCACCACAGTTTTTTTCCCAAATATTTTTTCCAGCATATCGTTTCCTCCACTCAGCTACTATCAGAGCAAGTACATACTCTATCGTAACAAATTAGACGGTTAATTTCATTTTTTATTGCTGTTCATAAAGAACAAATGCGGAAACGCCTGTTCAGGGGCGTTGGTGTCTCGACGTGGAATAGCACCTTTCACGAATTATCCACAAGCCAAGAACTTTATAATTTCCTAAGCAAAGAAAAAGACGTCCTGAAATAAGGACGTCTCGGAATATAGAAAGTTCTTCTATCAGATTTCCATGATTTCGTTTTCTTTATCTTTTGCAATTTCATCGATTCTCACGATTTGTGAATCCGTCAACTTTTGGATTTCTTCACCATAACGGTGTAGTTCATCCTCAGTAATTGAACTACTTTTTTCAAGTTTCTTGAAATCTTCATTCGCATCACGACGAACATTACGTATCGCTATTTTTGCTTCCTCTGCTTCTTTTTTCACAGATTTCACAAGTTCTTTTCGGCGATCTTCTGTCAATGCTGGAACAGCAAGGCGGATAACGCTACCATCATTAGAAGGTGTAATTCCGATATCCGATTTCATGATTGCCTTTTCAATATCAGCAAGTATTGTCTTGTCATAGGGTTGAATGACAAGCAGACGTGCCTCAGGTACTGAAATACCAGCCATCTGTGATATTGGAGTAGGAGCACCGTAATACTCAACAGTTAATCTGTCCAGCATTGCAGCACTTGCACGTCCTGCACGAATAGAAGCTAGTTCTCTCGTATATCCACCAATTGCTTTTTCCATACGATCTTTCGCTTGATCCATTACTTCGTTAGCCATTATAAATTCCTCCTGACGACCGTCCCGATCGATTCACCTAGGACGGCTCTCTTAATATTTCCATTTTCCATAATAGAGAATACTACGAGTGGGATATCGTTGTCCATACATAGAGTTGAAGCCGTTGAATCCATTACTTCAAGCCCTTGGTTAATGACATCCAAAAACGATAGTTCTAAGTATTTAACTGCATTCTTATCTTTAGCCGGGTCAGCTGAATAAACGCCGTCCACATTGTTTTTCGCCATAAGAATGACGTCCGCTTCAATTTCAGCTGCGCGGAGCGCTGCTGTCGTATCAGTTGAGAAATACGGATTCCCCGTACCTGCTGCAAAAATGACGACACGTTTCTTTTCAAGATGGCGGATTGCTTTGCGGCGTATGTATGGTTCCGCAACTTGTCTCATTTCTATTGAAGAAGAGACACGAGTTTCAACGCCAATTTTCTCAAGTGAATCTTGTAGAGCAAGGGAATTCATAACCGTAGCGAGCATGCCCATGTAATCTGCTGTCGCACGATCCATTCCCATTTCACTGCCAACTTTACCGCGCCAAATATTTCCGCCTCCGACAACAACGGCAACTTCGACATCTAGGTCAACAACTTCTTTCACTTGTATTGCAACGTTTTTAATAACTTCTGGCGATAGACCGAAACCTTGATCACCAGCAAGTGCTTCTCCGCTTAATTTCAAGACGATACGTTTATATTTTGGATTGCTCATTTGTATCCTCCATCTATTCTTTTTTCTTAAGAAAAGCACAAGCGCCTATTATAAATGAACGCAGCCTGTAGAGGCCCACGACATGCATAAGATGGGCCGGTGACGTGGCGTTCTTTGCACACATAGCCGGACTGGCTTATGCCCCAATCTCCTAGGCGCCTGGAGCTAGACACTGTTCCATGTTGAAAAACTTATACTTTCTTAGCTCTTGAAAAATGGGGAACACACGCATGTGTTCCCCATTTGTTAGTCTATAACGGCTCAGTTACCTTTAACTTGGCTCATAACTTCATCTGCGAAGTTATCTTCAGGTTTTTCAATACCTTCACCAACTGCATAACGGATAAATTCTTTCAATGTACCGCCAGTTGATTTCACGAAATCGCCAACTTTTTGATCGGAATTTTTAACAAATGCCTGATCAAGTACACAAATATCTTCGAAGTATTTACCGATACGGCCTTCAACCATTTTCGCAACGATGTTTTCTGGTTTACCTTCGTTAAGCGCTTGTTCTGTAAGGATTTTACGTTCGTGCTCAACTTCTTCAGCAGAAACTTGGTCACGTGAAACGTATTTCGGATTCAATGCTGCAATGTGCATTGCAACGTCTTTTGCTGCATCTGAATCTGTTGAACCTTCAACAATAGTAAGAACACTGATTCGTCCACCCATGTGCAAATACGGTCCGAAAGCATCGTTATCTGTTTTCGTACGAATTTCATAACGACGAAGTGTAATTTTCTCACCAATTTTAGCAACAGTGTTTGAAATATGATCCGCTACTGACAATCCGTTTGGCAATGTAGATGCAACTGCCTCTTCGACTGTAGCAGGCTTTGTAGCAAGAAGGTGTACAGCAAGATCGTTTACAAGTGTTTGGAAACCTTCATTTTTAGCTACGAAATCAGTTTCTGCGTTCACTTCAAGAATAATTGCTTCGTTACCGTCAACATGAATATACGTTGTACCGTCTGCAGCAATACGATCCGCTTTCTTAGCAGAACTAGAAAGACCTTTTTCACGTAGGAAATCAATTGCCGCTTCCATGTCACCGTTTGTTTCTGTTAACGCTTTTTTACAGTCCATCATACCTGTACCTGTTTTTTCCCGTAATTCCTTAACCATTTGCGCTGTAATTTTCATTTTTTCCATTCCTCCTATTTATGCCATCAATTCCGAAAAAAGACGATAAGGGTATAAGCCGCTTATCGTCTTTTCATTTACTGGATTTACTCTGCAGCTACAGTTTCTTCTTGAGTCGCTTCTTCGTCTTCGCCTTGTCTTGATTCAAGCAAAGCATCAGCCATTTTGCTAGTCAATAGACGTACTGCGCGAATCGCATCATCATTCGCAGGAATGATGTAGTCAATTTCGTCTGGATCACAGTTCGTGTCAACGATTCCAACTAGTGGAATGTTCAATTTGATTGCTTCAGCAACCGCGATGCGTTCTTTGCGTGGGTCAACAACGAACATAACATCCGGAATTGCTTTCATATCACGGATTCCGCCAAGGAATTTCACAAGACGTTCGTGTTGTTTCTTAAGTTGTCCAACTTCTTTTTTAGGAAGTACGTCAAATGTACCGTCTTCTTCCATTTTCTCGATTTGTTTCATACGTGCAACACGTTTTTGGATTGTGCCAAAGTTTGTAAGTGTTCCACCAAGCCAGCGTTGGTTAATATAATACATTCCAGCGCGTTCAGCTTCTTCTTTAATTGCATCTTGTGCTTGTTTTTTAGTACCGACGAATAGAACTTTACCGCCATCAGCACCAACTTGACGCATGAATGCGTAAGCTTCTTCAAGTTTTTTCACCGTTTTTTGTAGATCGATGATGTAGATTCCGTTACGTTCCACGAAGATGAATTTCTTCATTTTCGGGTTCCAGCGGCGTGTTTGGTGACCGAAGTGTACTCCGGCTTCAAGCAGTTGTTTCATTGAGATAACTGACATTTTGTATTCCTCCTGTTTTGGTTTAATTCCCTCCGTGCACCTCATCCGCCAAAACGACCTCTCGGCACCATTCCTGACGTCCGTCCACGTGTGTAGTATTACCATTCGATAATATACCATATGATTATCTTTATTGCAACCTTCATAGTTTATATTGAAGAATCCTATTAAATTCATGTCGACTGCCCTTGTAAGGCACCTTCGTTTAGTTTATATAGGTATTCATTTGTTTAACATATATACTTCATCTGAATTTCAAGATTAACTCTATCTCTGTACGCCCTTTGCCTAGTTGCTTAGCAATTTCTTCTATGGACTGCCCCGCGTCGTACAGTCTAATTACCTGTGTTCTTGCATCCTCGGCTTCAACTGGCGCCTTAGACTCCTCAGTGGCCTGTCCTGCTGACTTATAAGACTTGAGAGCAAGATTAACTGGCATTTTAGGTATGCTGGCACGTATTACGGGCCGAACTTCTTCAGAAGCCGCAGGTTCTTGTGAAGCACTTACAGTTGTTTTTTTGAAGTCAGGTTGTTGAGCATGGACTGTAAGCTGTTCAATTAAGCGCTCATTCTCGTCTTTCAACTCCGACAAGTATGCGACAATCGAATTATCCATTTCAGTCATAAGCTTGCGCTGTTTTTTTTCGAGATCATCAAACTTCGTAACTTTAGTGTAAAGCAAAGCTAGGAAGTAAAAACTTATTATTTGTATGATGAATAGAAACACTAAAAAAATCGTTATCATCGTCATTAGCCTGTAAAGTCAACAAACGCACCTTTATAGGGGTGTATCGTCTTCTTTTCCTCTTCATTTTGTTGGTGGTCTCCGTTTTGCAACTCTCCTTGATTATGTTCCTGTCGATGTCCGTCTGCCGCCGCCTTCGCTGCCTCTTCCGATTCCAAGACAGTTTCTTTGCCTTTTAACGCTTGCCGTTCCATAAGTGAATTGGCATGATCTAAGTTTAATTGGGTTTGTTGGTGCTTTTGTTCTGCGATTTTTCCCGCATCGAAGGTCTTGGGTATCGCAATTTGCAGTTCAATCCCCTTCAAACTCATAAGATCCCTCCATCAACAATTTCAGTTGCTAATAATTTGCGAAGTTTGAATAGCGCTTTCGAGTGAATTTGAGAAATACGCGACGTAGATAAACCTAAAATCTCACCGATTTCTGTAAGAGTCATTTCTTCTGTATAAAAAAAGCTCAATACAAGCTGTTCATTTTTATTTAGTTCATTGATTTTAGTAATCAAGTCACCAATCAATTCAGTCATCATAGTCTTCTGCTCAGGAGTCTTTGTACCTTCATCCTTTATGATAAACGACTTTTGTCCTTCATCGTCATCGTCATTGACTTTCTCATCAATAGAAAGGACGTTTGAAAAATAATGTTCATGGACAGTCTGATATACCTGATCTACACTTATTCCCATGTGCTCAGCAATTTCTTCTGGTGTAGCATGACGTTGCAGCTTTTGCTCAAGCTTCATAATTTCTTCTTCTTGTTTTTTGGATTTTTCCCTAGAAGAACGCGGTAACCAATCTTCTTTCCGCAAGCCATCGATAATGGTGCCACGGATACGAAAAGATGCATACGTATCAAATTTTAAATCCCTGCCTGGATCGAATTTCGTCAACGCATCAAATAGACCGTGAAGTCCTAGACTCATTATGTCGTCACGAGAAACGTTACGGGGCAATCCAGAGCTAATCCGTTGCACATGATAGCTGACAAGCGGCGTGTACTTACGGACAAGTATGTCTCCTGCTTCGGGATCACGATTACGAATCCACAGGTCCCAACATACGGCTTCCTCCATCAAATCCTGTTTCGACATCGAATCCCTCACTTTCCATGGTGATTCCGTCATAGTTACTCATATTATAGCAAAGAAACAGAAAAAATGCGCAAGTGCCTGTTCAAAGGTGTTTTATGAACCGGCCCTCTAGACGCTGGGGACTGGACGTAAACTAGCACTTTCCACTGGTTATCCATAGACCAAGAGATTTATAGTTTCTCGGTGCAAAAAAGGCGACTGAACTAATCAGCCACCATGCTTAATTATCCAGCGGAAGAATTCATCCGCTCTATCTTCAAATTTCCTTCGTTCCTAAATTTACTGTTCGGATGTTAAGCATTGATTCTCTAGGATTAAATTCAATTGTACGGCCGCTCGAGCCCCCTGTGTCTTCAGCAATAATTGGGATAGACAATCGTTTCAATTCTTGTTTAACGGCTTCAACGTTTCGCGGACCAATGCGAATCGTGTCGCTTGAACCGAATTGAAACATTTGTGAACCACCCGCAATTTTCGCCTTCAAAGCCATCGGTCTGACACCTTCCGCCTTGAGCAATTCCATCAACGCGTAAATGCCGGTATCCGCAAACTTAGCGACATTAATGCGATCCGATTTACCAAGACTGGAATCCGGAAGCATGATATGTACCATTCCCGCAATCTTTTTACGCTCATCGTAGAGTACAATTCCGACACATGAACCCAGACCTGAAGTTCTAATTGTCATCGGTTCCTTGACGATATTCATATCCGCGATTCCTACCCGAATTACCTCTTTCAAAATCATCATCTCACATTACACCTAGTGAACGGAAAATAGTAACGTAAGATGGGGGGTCCGGAAGCAGGAAAAAGTGACCGTTTACACTTGAAATTCCTTCCTCACCTTCCTCACGAATCTGCGTGTCAATAACGATGACTTCATCGCTATAATGAGAGATTTCAATAAGCCCGAAACTGACGATTGCACCAACCATGTCGACACTTAACGAAGGTACTGTAGGATAAATTTTCAAGCCCGTAAAATCGGACAGTGCGGACAAATATGAACCTGAAAGAATATTGCCAAGTTCTTGCATGGCGGAAACTCCTATTTCAAGAAGATTAGGAGAGGCAAAATCGAATGTCTCGTCCTCAATTAATCTTCTAATGAAGTGATTTGCTGATTCCACGGGTAGTACAAAAAACATACTGCCGGACAAATCTCCCTCAATCCGGAGGAAGATTCCAGCTACTATTGTTTCAGCACCACCGGCAAGGTCAAACATCTCATCAAATGACACTAGTTTGACATTCGGAACATGCATATCAATTTTACGGTTAAGCAGTTGTGACAATGAAGTTGCCGCGTGTGCCGCTCCAATATTCCCCACTTCTTTCAAGACATCAAGATGCATGTCCGTAATTTTATTATCAGAATTCATCTGATGCCACCCGCTTCACGGGCTCAAGAACTTTATCTAGATTCAGCATAACAAGAAGATGTTTTTCCACTTTAGCGACGCCGGATATGAAGTCTGACTCTATAGTACCGACGACTTCTGGTTGTGGTTCGATTGCATTAACTGGAATGTCGAGTACATCATTCGCAGCATCTACAATCAGCCCTACATCATATTCATCTAAAGTGACAATTATTATTCTTGTACTATCATCCATCTCTTTTGATGCGAGACCAAACCGCTCACGTAAGTCGACAATTGGCGTAACGATCCCTCTAAGGTTAATAACTCCTTTAACATAAGCTGGCGTTTTGGGAACCCGGGTAATCGAAAGCACTTTTTCGATTGACTGAACGATATCGACACTGATGGCATATTCCATATCTAACAATTGAAAAACAATTACTTTCATTTCTTTTTGATTGAGTTTATCAGTCATATTTTTCACCCCCGCTTATTTAATCAATGCGTTGCAATCGACAATGAGTGCAACTTGTCCATTTCCAAGAATCGTTGCACCGGATATCGCGAATACACTTTGCAAATAATTACCAAGCGATTTCAACACAATTTCCTGTTGCCCAATGAATGAATCGACAACCAGTCCCGCTAATCTTTCGCCTTTACGGACAATAACTACAGACTGATAGCCATCCAACTCACCATTTTGTTCTGGTATTTCGAAAATTTCCGTCAAATTTAATAGTGGTATGATATTGCCACGGAAATCGATAACTTGTTGGTTATGCGCATTCATAATTTCAGAAGTCTGAATGATAGCCGTCTCAATGATTGATGACAAAGGAATTGCAAACACTTCTTTTTTCAATTCTACTAGCATAACGGAAATGATTGATAAGGTTAATGGAAGTTGAACTTGGAATAAGGAACCTTGTCCTTCTTTCGATTCAATTGACATAAACCCGCCGAGCGATTCAATGGTATTTTTCACGACATCTAACCCTACACCGCGTCCAGATACATCCGAAATTTTTTCAGCTGTCGAGAATCCAGATGCCAGAATGAGTTCAGCTACTTGACGGTCCGTCAGTGTTTCAGCTGTCTCTTTTGTTACAATGCCACTTTTAATTGCTTTTGCAAGTACACGTTCACGATTGACACCGGCTCCATCGTCTTCAAGCTCTATAAATACATGATTACCTGAATGATAAGCACGTAAAGTTACAGTACCTTCTTCAGGCTTCCCTTTGGCAACACGCTCAGCCGGACTTTCGATACCATGATCCAGTGCATTACGAATCAAGTGAACAAGCGGATCCCCGATTTCGTCAATAACTGTTCGATCAAGTTCAGTTTCAGCTCCTATGATTTCGAGTTCAACTTTCTTGTTAAGATCACGTGCCAACTGCCTGACCATTTTAGGGAAACGATTGAATACAGTCTCAACCGGTATCATGCGCATGTTCAAGATGATGTTTTGCAAGTCACCAGATACACGTGTAATCCGTTCGACCGTTTCATTCAATTCTGGGTTATGGATTTCACTTGCAATTGATTGAAGTCTTCCCCGATCAATGATCAGCTCTTCGAAAAGATTCATGAGAACATCGAGTCTATCAATATTCACACGAATTGTTTTATTACCGGATTGTACGCCTGAGTTGCGTTTCCCTTTTTTAGCATCTGCATCTATAGTAGTAGGCGTAATCGATTCTGACTCTTTAGCGGACTCTTCATCTGTATCACGCATCAAGTAATCAGTTGTAACAGGTATGACAGTCACGCTTTCAATTTCGGACACTTTTAATACTTTGGCTTTCAAAACATCCGCATCTTCTTTTGTAATAAGCGCCACTGTAAACGTTTCGTTAAAGTCTTCATTTTCTAGCCGTTCTACTTTGGGCTCTGATTTAATGATTTCACCGGATTTTTCCAGTATTTCAAATACCATATACACTCTTGCTGCTTTCAATAAACAATCGTCTCGTAGTTTCACATTAATTTCAAATGCGCTAAATCCTTGCTCAAATGATTGACTAAGGACAGTCATTTCGTACCCATCATAACGAAGTGAATCTTCATGGCTAACTTTATCTTCTAGTACAACAGCTGCTGCAGTTTCAGCTACCACCGCTCCACCAACTTCAATCCTGTTCAATGATTCAACAAGTTTGGTTACATCCTTCTTACCGGTCCCGCCTGAGGCGATATCCATCACCATCTCTTCAAGGTAATCGACAGCTTGAAAAACGACATCCAAAATTTCAGCTGTAACACGAATTTTCGAATTACGGATTGCGTCCAATACATTTTCCATCATATGTGTAAGATCGGCGATGTCTTCATATCCCATTGTTGCCGACATCCCTTTCAACGTATGAGCGGACCGGAATACTTCATTTACAATGGCAAGATCTAGCGGGTTTTTCTCAAGTTCCAACAGATGTTCGTTGCATGCTTGTAGATGCTCCTTACTCTCATCTATAAACATTTCCAAGTATTGATTTGTATCCATCGTGACGCCTCCTTCAAGACTTTATAATGCCAATAATCGATTCTGAAATATCGTGTAAGTCAACGACCTCATCGGCAAAACCAGCTTCTTTTATTGCTTTTGGCATGCCATATACGACTGATGTCTTTGCCGATTCTGCAATAGTAATTGTTTTACCATTTTTTCGTAACACTTCCATACCGTTTTTCCCGTCATACCCCATGCCTGTCATGATAACGGTCAAAAAGTTCAACTCTGTATTCTCGGCAGCTGACTCCAACAGAACATCAACGGATGGGCGATGTCCCGCACGTGGAGGATCCACTGCATCTAGCCGAACATAATAGAACATGCCTTTTTTCATCATTTTAAGATGTTTGCCACCCGGTGCAATATAGGCTGTACCATTTTCAAGCAACTCGCCATCTTCTGCTTCTTTTACATGAATATCACAAAGACCGTCCAGTCTATCTGCAAGGGATTTTGTAAAACCTGGAGGCATATGTTGAACAACTAGAATTGGAACACCGATTAATGCGGGTATACCCGTCAGCACTTCTTGCAGTGCCCTAGGTCCCCCTGTCGATGTGCCTATTATAACAAATGTTTTGCCTGTTTTGGGAATCTTATTTTTGGACACATTCGTTAACTGACTCCGACTAGGGATAAAGGTAGGTATTTCAGCAACTTTTCCAACCGGTTTAGTAACTGGGTTTGAACTAATCACCTGTGTCAAACGTCGCCCCGTAATTTTTCTTGTCAGCGTAGCCAGCCGTACCTCTGAAGCGGCAATGACTTTTCCTAGAATTTCTTCCTTCACTTCGTGAAGATTCAAGGATATTGCCCCACCCGGTTTCGCAACGAAGTCAACTGCACCGTATTCCATAGCGAGCATGGTGTTCTCCGCCCCAATTTTTGTTGTGCTCGACAACATGACAATCGGCAATGGATTGCGCGACATAATTTCTTTTAACGCTTCGAGACCATCCATAATTGGCATTTCAATATCCATGGTCACAACGTCCGGCTTCAAAGTTTCTACTTTTTCGACGGCCTCTTTACCATTGCGTGCAGTTCCTATTACTTCAATTTCCGGATGACCCGACAGGAAGTCAGATATAAGCTTACGCATAAATGCCGAATCATCCACAACCAACACTTTCTTACGATTGCCTGTATTCAAATCATCCACGCCCTTTCGCAAATATACTTCTCATTTTACCGAGGAATCCTTCTCCTTGTTTGAACCCCTCTTCAGAACTGGGACTAACAAACGACTCTGCAATTGCCATCATTCTTTGGGATATAGGAGCTTTGGGATATAGCAGTAAAAATGGCTCCTGTGCAAGTACAGCCTTATGAACTACAGGATCTTCAGGTAGGAAGCCAAGAATCTTAGTCTCTTTTCCTAAGAACTTACGCATAGCATATTGAAGTCTCGTTACAGCATCATTGCCATCATCCCCCTTTGAAACACGGTTACTGACGATGCTGAATACCTTATCGGGATCTTGCAAACAAATAAATTTCATCATGGAATAGGCATCCGTGATGGATGTTGGTTCAGTTGTCGAAATGACAATAATTTCATCGACAGCGACAATCAATTCGATTGAACGTTGCGTTGCCCCCGCTCCCATATCAAACAAGATAAAATCATATTTTTGTTGTAAATATTCAAACGCTTGGATTAGCCTATCGAACATAGCTGCTGACCATTCCATCACCATATCCAGCCCAGAACCCCCAGAAATGAACGACAAACCTCCCGGCGCTTCATTTACCACTTCATCAATTTCTACCTTATTAAGTAAATAGTCTGTCAAACTATTCCGCGGTGCCATACCAAGAAGAATGTGGATGTTGCCCATTCCAATGTCCATATCAATGATAATTACTTTTTTACCTTTAGCTAAAAGCGCATGGGCGAAATTTGTTGAGAAATTCGATTTCCCAACACCCCCTTTACCACTGACAATGGCAATCGATTTTGACAGTTTACCTTGGGACTTCAGCATCTTGAGCCTAAGTGTTTCCGCCTGATCACGCATCATGAGCACCCTTTACTAACAATGAAATCAGTTTCGTACTATCTGCCTCGGTAATATCTTCCGGCACTTCCTGACCATCCGTGTAATAGGCGGTTCCAATACCATAGTCCTTCATAAGATTAAACATCGGACCAATTGAACCGGTTTCATCCATTTTCGTGAAGATGAACTTTTCAACCGAAAATGACTTGAACTGTTCAATAATTGCTCGCATGTCTTCCTCTTTAGACGTCATTGAAAGAACAAGATACGATTCCATATCAAGCGAAAAATCGATTAATCGTGTCAAATCTTCTACGAATTTAGCCTCTTTGTAATTTCGACCTGCCGTATCAATAAATATCAGGTCACGGTCAGCCAATTTTTCGATTGCTTGTTCGAAATCCTTGCTGTTATATGCAATCTCTACAGGAACTTGTAACAAGTTCGCATATGTACGTAGCTGTTCAATTGCTGCAATTCGGTACGTGTCAGTGGTGATAAAACCGATCTTCTTCTTCTTTTCAAGAAGTGCCCTTGCAGCAATTTTGGCAATAGTTGTGGTCTTTCCAACCCCTGTTGGCCCAAGAACATTAATGAACTTTTTATTGAAAGAAATGCCCCCGAACGGCAATTCACCGATTTGCCGTTCAAGAAGTTGTTTTACGATGAGTAGTTGTTCTTCATTTGTGAAATCTTTTTTCTCCGCTTTCATCCTATCGTAAAGATCCTCACCCAACTCAGTGATAATATTTGTGGACAATCCCTGTTTTTCTAGATGAGTAAGTAACGGTTTCACTTCATCCGGAAAACGGGAATGAGTAGCGGCTTGCTGCATATCCTTCAACATCTTTTTCATTTCGCTCATTTCTTTTTTTAATGCTGCGGACGTATCGTCACCTCTTTCAACGTGCAATGAAGTAGGTGGAAGAACAATTTCTTCTATTTTCGAAACCGGTTCATCAAAACCCGCAACAACTTCCACAGATTTCTTTTTAAACAGTCCTAGAAACCCTTTAGATTTAACGACATTTGAACTAAGGATGAGTGCATCATCCCCAAAGTCCATTCGAACTTTTTTCATGGCTTCTACCATTGTTTCCGCTGTATATTTTTTCATTTTCATCAGATATCCACCACCCCAACACTTTGGACTTCAATTGAAGCTTCAAGTTCATTGTAAGATAATACTGGAATTTGAGGGAAGTATCGTTCCGTTATTTGCCTCAAATACATGCGGATTGCTGGCGTACAGAGAACGACCGGCGATTGATCCATCAATGCGACACGTTCTACTTCACCAGCAATCGACTCGAGGATTTCCTGGGAATGTTGTGGGTCGAGTGATAAATAATTACCTTGTTCCGTTTGCTGGATACTATCTGCAATCATTTTTTCAACTTTGCCAGAGACGGTTAACACTTTAAGCGATTGCCCAGCCGATGCATACTGATTTGTAATTTGCCTTGCAAGAGCCTGTCTAGCATACTCTGTTAAGACGTCAACATCTGATGTATATTTCGAATAATCCGCAAGTGTTTCAAAGATGATTGGCAAGTTCCGTACCGAAACATGTTCGTTCAACAACTTCGCAAGTACTTTTTGAATTTCACCAATCGATAACGGCGTAGGTGTGAGCTCGTCGACAAGAATCGGGAATGTTTCACGCACATGATCGACAAGTTGTTTTGTTTCTTGACGGCCAATCAAATCCGCAGCATTCGCACGAATGACTTCTGTCAAATGCGTTGAAACAACACTCGGCGGGTCAACAACCGTATAACCGAGAATCTCTGCATCTTCTTTAACATCTTCCGTTATCCATTTGGCAGGAAGTCCGAATGATGGCTCGATTGTTTCAATCCCTTCAATCGAATCATCTCCACCCGGGCTCATCGCTAGGTAGTGATCGAGAAGTAATTCCCCTCTTGCTAATTCACTTCCCTTAATCTTAATTCTATACTCATTTGGTTGTAACTGGATATTATCCCTAATACGAACAACCGGAATAACAAGACCCAGCTCAATTGCAAGCTGCCTACGAATCATGACGACACGGTCGAGTAAATCCCCCCCCTGCGTCGCGTCAACTAGCGGGATGAGCCCATAGCCAAACTCGAATTCGATTGGATCTACATTAAGTAGATTGACGACATTTTCTGGACTTTTAAGACCTTCCGTTTCAACATCTTCTTCCATCTCCAACAGTTCCTTAGGATCTTCTACTTCCTTCTTAGACATTATATAGGCCGCGACGGCAAGTGTAATTGCAATCGGAAGTGTAAATATGTCATTAATAGGAGTAGCAAGACCAAGTAACAACACTGTTACAGCTGCGACATAAAGAAGTTTGGGCTGTCCAAGAAGCTGATTTGTAATATCAGACCCCAAATTCCCTTTAGACGCGGCACGTGTAACAACAATACCTGTTGCAGTTGAGATAAGGAGGGCTGGTATTTGTGAAACGATACCGTCACCGACCGTCAATTGTGAGAAGAGGATCGCAGCTTCTGCGAATGGCAGACCCATTTGAGCTACCCCTATTATCATCCCAACAAGTAAGTTGATAATAACGATAATAATACCGGCAATTGCGTCTCCTTTAACGAACTTTGTTGCCCCATCCATTGCTCCGTAAAAGTCGGCTTCATTACTGACTTTTTCACGTCTTGTACGTGCTTCTGTTTCAGAAATCATACCGGCATTCAAGTCAGCATCGATACTCATCTGTTTTCCTGGCATTGCATCGAGCGTGAAACGGGCTGCTACTTCAGAAACCCTTTCCGCACCTTTTGTAATGACGATAAACTGAATAATGACAAGAATTACGAAGATAACGAGACCGACAACGATATTCCCTCCCGTAACAAAGGTACCGAACGTTTCAACAACTCCACCCGCATCTCCGTTTGACAAGATTGCCCGCGTCGTTGAAACGTTAAGGCCCAAACGGAAAAGTGTAAGCAAAAGTAATAAGGTAGGAAAAATTGAAAACTGTAACGCTTCCTGCATGTTCATGGCAGTTAAAAGAACTAAAAGTCCAAGTGTAATATTTATAATTATCAAGAAACTTAAAAGCCATGGTGGAAGCGGGATGACAAGCATCGCAACGATCATGATTACCGAGGCGAGTACTCCTATATCTCTGAATTGCATGTCATCCCTACTTTCTATTATTTAATCAAATACGCCTCAGTGTATTTGCGTCCTGTACGTCCGAGGCTTTTGTCAACAGAGGGGAGGAATTGAACTACATCCTTCCTTATTGCCCAAATCAAATTTTACGTTGAATTCTGTATACATACGCGAGTATTTCAGCTATTGCTTTGAAGAACTCTTCAGGAATCCTTCCTCCAATTTCAACATCGTCATAGAGCGCTCTGGCAAGTGGCCTGTTTTCTACCATGACAATGTTGTTTTCAGTGGCAATCAATTTAATCTTTTGAGCGACGAAGTCAACACCTTTTGCAACAACAATGGGCGCATCCATATCCCCATCCTTATACTTCAGTGCAATTGCATAATGGGTCGGATTAGTGATGACGACATCTGCATTGGGCACTTCCTGCATCATACGTCGCATCGACATTTCGCGTTGGCGCTGCTTGATCTTAGATTTTATAAGGGGATCGCCTTCAGAGTTTTTATATTCATCCTTAATATCCTGTTTGGACATTCGGAGATTTTTTTCATAGTCATATTTTTGATACATAAAGTCAAGAATTGATATGAATAACAAAACAAATGCTGCCGTTATTCCCATCAATGCGGCAAGTTGCCCGACCGTCGTTAATATGTCCCAGGGGCTTTTAAATGCCAGTCCTAGTACTTTATCGATATTCGACATGAGGATAAGTGTTGTAGTTGTTCCGATAAATGAAATTTTTAGTACCGACTTCATTAATTCAATAATGGCACGGATTGAAAAAATTCGCTTAAGTCCTTTAATTGGATCTATTTTCTTCAAATCCATTTTCAATGGTTCAGCTGTAAGAAGCAAACCGAACTGAAATAGATTCCCTGCCACCCCTGCAACTACCGCAATGAGCATGACGGGTAATAAAAGAAATGCCATTTGGATTAAGACATCTCCATAAATGAGCATTGCCTGATCCTCATCTAGATTAGATATAGGTATATATTCAGTGAATGCCTGATGGAAAAACACGAAAAAGCGGTCCCTCATAAATCCTGCGGCAAAAAACAGGAAAAGGAACACGGCAAGTAGCAGGATTGCACTTGTAACATCCTGGCTTTTTAAAACCTGGCCTTTTTTTCGAGAATCTTGACGTTTTTTAGGAGTGGCTTTTTCGGTCTTTTCCCCTGCGAAGAATTGCAGATCTAGCCGCAACATCATACTAGCCACCTCCAAGAATTAACATCAAGTCCCTCATACTAATAATCATTACTTCAAATAATTTCTTCATCATTTGAACCATTACACCCATCATAATGAACAGAACGATGAAACTAACCCCAATCTTGATTGGGAAACCTACAACGAAAATATTTAATTGTGGCACTGCTCTTGCAGTGATTCCAAGTGCTAAATCGACGAGGAATAATGTTGCGACGATTGGAATCGACATTTGAAAGGCGATTGCAAACGAGGTTGCAAAAGTCCGAATGACAAAATCAACCATTCCCTCTTGACCAAAGGCCGGCCAAAGTTGATCTGCCGGGATGAATTGGTAGCTATAAAAAATACCATCCAAGAGCATATGATGGCCGTTTAACGCCAGTAATAATAGAATGGCCAACGAGTTAAAAAATTGACCAAGAAGTGGAGATTGCGCTCCAGTTTGCGGATCAATAACGTTCGCAATTGCAAATCCCATTTGAAAATCGATAAAACCGCCAGCGATTTGAATGGCAGACATAACGATGAACGCGATGATTCCAATGAATAATCCTGTCATTGCCTCTTTCACGACTAACAATAGATACGCACCATTAATCTCCAGTACAGGCATGTCCACTGTATAGACCATCGCCCACGCAAGCAAAGCACCAAATATGATACGCTGAGTAGACGGTATTGCACGATAAGAAAATAGTGGCAGTGTAACAAAAAATGCAGTAACTCGAGTCAGGATAAGTAAGTATGCAGCTAATGAAGGGACTAGTTCTTCCATTTAATCACCCGATATACCGTCCAAGATTCTCAAAGATATCCGCTGAAAACGTTGTAACCCTTGCTAGCATCCATGGACCGAAAATGACAATCCCTACTAGAACAGCAACAATCTTTGGCACGAACGCTAGTGTCTGTTCTTGAATCTGTGTTGTTGCCTGAAATATACTGACGGCAAGTCCCGACACTAGTGCAAGAATAAGGAGTGGGCCTGAAGTTAAAAGAATGATCCAGATTGCACGCTCAGCTATCTCTATGACTAATTCCTGTGTCATTCAAAACCCCTCCTAAAAACTTTGCAACAATGATTTGATAATGAGATACCATCCGTCAACAAGGACGAATAGCAATATTTTAAACGGTAACGAGATCATGACTGGTGGTAACATCATCATCCCCATCGACATAAGGATACTCGCTACAATCATATCGATAACTAAAAATGGTATGAAGATCATAAAACCCATTTGGAATGCAGTTTTAATTTCACTCAAAGCAAACGCAGGAACTAACATTGTCAGTGAAATGTCTTCAAGTGATTCAGGTCGATCCGCTTTATTGTAGCGAAGGAATAACTCCAAATCCTTCTGCCGAGTATGCTTACTCATAAATTCTTTAAGTGGGATACTTCCCTTTTCATAAGCTTCTTCAAGCGAAATCTCGTCCGCAAATAGCGGAGTAAGAGCCTGATCATTCACTTGCTGAAACGTTGGAGCCATGATGAAAAACGTCAGGAACAGTGCTAGTCCAACAATTACTTGGTTTGGAGGCATTTGTTGCGTTGCAAGTGCCGTTCTGACGAATGACAGAACGATGACAATTCTTGCAAAAGAAGTCATTAAAATTAGAATAGCTGGCGCTAAGGACAATACAGTCAAAAGTAGCATCATTTTGATAGATGTCGATACATTTGACGGATCACTGTCTGAAAAAAACTGAGCAATATCATTCATCGCGGTTGCGCTCCTTTTCTGTCAACCGGCTGATATGCCGTTTTCTCTCTTCTTTCATCTCCTCAATCCTTGATTGAAAAACAGTACTGAAATCGGGTGATTCTTCCGTTTTCACATTCGAGTCACTTTTCGATTTACCCGCTACTTTAGCAAGAATCCGATTAAGCATCCCGGATACTATCTCCGTACTATTATCACCCGCGTAGAATTCAACTAGTTTGTCAATTTCATCGGGATCCGTAATTTCTTTTAACAATCGGATATCGTCTCCGACCCCGATAAGGTAATAGGATTCGCCTATGACGACCAGTTGAATCGATTTATGCTGTCCGAGCGAAATACCACCCATGTTTTTCATAAGTCGATTTTTATCGTAGAGCTTATTTTTCCGATTAACGAATTTCAATAGACCAAATAATAATCCAAGGACGAACACTAAAGCGAATAACGTTTTTATGTAGTCCCCCGCTGAGGAACCGACACCCGCCTTGTCCGTAGTGAGATCTTCAGCGGGCGGTGTTATAGCGTCCTCATCGGTGTCCGTACTGGTACCCTTTTCCGGTTCTTTGTTAAATAGTTCGGACACCGGTTTATTCGGATCAGTGTTGGTGTCTGCGTGAACGGAGACGTATGGCAATTGAGTTACTAGGAAGATAAGTAGAATAAAAGCTGACAAGAATTTTTGTACAATCGTTAATTTCATCCTTCGATTATCCTAATGCTTTTTCGATTGCTTCAACAACACGATCTGCCTGGAATGGTTTGACGATAAAGTCTTTTGCACCAGCTTGAATCGCATCGATTACCATTGCCTGCTGCCCCATTGCTGAACACATGATGATTTTTGCCGCGGGGTCTTTTTCTTTTATTGCTTTTAAAGCTGCAATACCATCCATTTCAGGCATAGTAATGTCCATTGTGACTAGATCAGGTTTTAAATCGAAATACTTTTCAATAGCTTGTACACCGTCTGCTGCTTCACCAACCACTTCGAAATTGTTTTTTGTCAAAATATCTTTTATCATCATTCGCATGAAAGCTGCATCGTCTACTATTAATATACGTCTACTCATTATCATTACCCCCGTTAAATTATCTTAAATTATTTAAACGTTCAGCTTGGCTTAGAATATCTGTGATTCGTACCCCGAAGTTTTCGTCGATAACGACAACTTCCCCTTTTGCGATATGGCGGTTGTTTACTAATATATCAACCGGTTCTCCCGCAAGTTTGTCCAATTCAATAATGGAACCGCTCGACATTTCCAAAATCTCCTTAACCGAACGCTTTGTTCTGCCAAGTTCGACCGTTACTTGTAAAGGTATATCAAGGAGCATGTTCAAGTTATTGGACTCTGACTTATTTAAAGATGGACTTTCAAAGTTGGCAAACTGTGCCTGCTGTACTTGTACCTGCGGTTGTTGCGGACGCATTTGCATCTGCTGTTGCGGTGCTGGCTGTCCGTATTGTGTGTCATAAGCCGGTTGCTGCTTACCATGGTCATAACCATTTTGTTCGTACGACTGCTGCTGCACTTGTTGTTGATGTGCTGGCTGTTGGATAGGAGTGGATTGCTGTTCTGTTGGTCGAGTCATCTCGGCAACTGCCGCAGTTTCCTCTTCTGCATCACCACCCATGAGAGAGGCAACTAATTTCTTCCCAAATCCTAGTGGAACTAATTGCATAATGTTTGAATCAATCAGATCGCCTACTTTAAGTGCAAACGATACTTTAATCATTAAATCATCTTCGGGAATAAGATCCCGTCCTTGGTCTTCAAGAACGTCCATCAAGTCAATTGTTGGCGGTGAAATGTCGACTTTTTTATTGAACAAAGTCGACATCGAAGTCGCCGCAGAACCCATCATTTGATTCATCGCCTCTTGGACCGCACTCAAATGGATTTCACCAAGGTCTGTATTTGGATTTAAACCATTGCCGCCTAACATAAGATCCGCAATGATCGCTGCATCGCTTTGTTTTATAACAAGTAAGTTCATACCGCTAAGACCCACTGTATAGTCTACCTTAATGGCCACATATGGATGAATGAATTCTACTTCTAAAGCTTCTTTATCCACAACTGATATAGTCGGCGTCGTTATTTCAACTTTCTGTCCGAGCAATGCAGATAATGCTGTTGCAGAACTACCGAAAGAGATATTACCAATTTCACCAAGTGCATCTTTTTCCATATCGTCTAAATAATCTGCAGTAATTATTCCCTGAGTGGTGGAGTCCTTAGGCTCATCGGTCGACAAAGGCTCCCCACGAAGTAATGCTTCAATTTCTTCCTGCGAAAGGATATTATCACTCATCATCTTCATCCCCTCCGATCTTTGTATCTATTATCTGAACAGCCATCTTATTTTTCAATTGCCCCGGCTGTGCCGTGAATTTAGGAATACCACCAATGTTTATAACGAGTGGATCATCAATTTTACGGTCTAGCTTTACGACATCCCCCGCTTGAAGGTAGAGGAAATCCTCAATTGTCATCTCTGCATTGCCAAGTTCCGCGATAACAGACAAAGGAGCTTGTTTTAAACGTTTTTCAATAACCATACTTTGCTCTGTCGTAGGCTCTTTCTTGTTGGTCTGCATCCAATAACGTACCGATAAGTTCGGAACGATTGGTTCAAGAACGACGTGTGGAATACAGATATTGATCATTCCACTAGATTCTCCGATGATAATATTGAAAGAGATAACGACGACCGTTTCATTCGGCGATATCATTTGAAGGAATTGAGGATTGACTTCAATCTCTGTTAGGAATGGGTCGATATCAATAATTCCTGACCATGCCTCGCGTAAATTGTCAAATGAACGTTCAAATAAGTTTGTCATAATCTTCAATTCAATCTCAGTCAGATTATCGACTTTTCCCGGACTTTCTCCAACCCCACCCATCATTCGATCGAGCATCGTATAAGCAATATTCGGATTTACTTCCATCAGGATATTACCGTCTAACGGTGGAACTTCAAAAATATTAATTAAGGTCATATTCGGTATTGAACGTATAAATTCCTCGAACGGAATCTGATCAACCGATGCAACACTAATTTGGACATACGTTCGTAGTTGTGCTGAAAAATACGTTGTTAATAGTCTTGCAAAGTTCTCATGAATTCTCGTTAAACTGCGAATCTGATCTTTAGAAAATCGAAGGGCACGTTTAAAATCATAGACTTTTACTTTCCGTGTCTCATCTTCTTTTTTCATGTCTTCTGCAGACATTTCCCCTGTTGAAATCGCAGATAATAATGCGTCGATCTCACTTTGGGATAATATATCCCCGGCCATTATATGGTCACCTCCCGCTATCAGACTCTAGTGTAACTACTTGACTATATAGGTGAATTCAATTGAATCCGTTGCGGCGCTAGGGGGTGCCTCTCGCCCAGTTTATATAGTAATATGGGTATTCATTTGTTCAACTTGACTAGTTATTGAATAATGTAAGATACGATATAGACTTTTTGAACTTCCCCATTTTGCATTAGTGGGTTGAGATGTGCTTTCAAGGCATCCTCAAATGCCTTTTTTCCCGCTTTCCCTTCAAGGTCTTTCGACGTCATCTCGGAAAGTTCTTGGATAACAATATTTTTCACTTGGAAGTCCCTTTTTGCAAGTTCTTCTCCAGCCAACTTATTATCTGTCTGGATTTTCAAAGTGAGTCGTACAAATTGTTGATTGCCAAGGTTTGTCGTAATTTCTTCTATATCAACTGATGATTCGATAATCTCATCAATTGTTGGCTCTTTTACTTCATCACCTTTATTCAGCTGCATAACGAGAATGAGTATAACTGCGCCGATAAGTGTGATACAAACTAGTATAATAAGAGATACCGACAGCACTTTATTCTTCATCTTCTTCACTCCAAATATGCGGATTTGATAATAACTGGACCGCCTTATAAAACTTGATAATACGGCTATTCACCTCGACAGCCGAATCAAGGACAACATATTTCGTTCCTGTCGTAAGAGTAATCGTCGTATCAGGAAATGACTCGACTTTCTCTATGTACAGCGCGTTCAATGTAAATTCGGTTTTATTTAGACGCGTAACTCGTATCATATGTAAGGGGCCGGGCACAGAGCCGGCCCGACCCTCCTTTTCTAGTGAAGCTATGTTAGATTACCTGTGTTGTGATTAGTTATCGTTTCAAGTTAACAAGTTCTTGTAGGATTTCATCGGATGTTGTGATAATCCGCGTGTTTGCTTGGAAACCACGTTGTGCGACAATCAACTCAGTGAATTCTTCAGCAAGGTCAACGTTAGACATTTCTAGAAAACCGGAGTTGATTGTTCCAATACCTGATGTAGTGGATGTGTTTAAAATTGCTGTTCCGGAGTTTGGTGAACTATTGAAATTATTTCCACCACTTTTGTTCAATCCACCTGGATTAGGGAATTTAGCTAAAATTAGAGTTCCAGCATATTTAAGAACACCTGCGTCATCCACATATGTTACTTTTCCATCCTGCCCAACGCTCATACTTTGTGCAGTTGTAGGAATAGTAATCGTCCCTAAATTCGTAGTTGGAACAGATAGTGGATTTCCGGAAGGAGTAACTACCGCATCAGCACCATTAATACTAGGAATTCCAACAACATAAAGCCCATCCGAGTTAACTAATGTTCCATTTTCGTCCATATAAAAATTTCCTGCTCTTGTATATTGAATATTATCAATACCTCCAGCCGTTTTTTGACCCACTTGGAAAAAACCATCTCCCGCTAAAGCTAAATCCAATGTATTTCCTGTAAATTGAGTAGATCCAGCTGAATGAATGGTATCAATCGCAGCAATTTGCGAGCCAAGTCCAACCTGCTTTGGATTAACTCCTCCCCGTGTCGTTCCTGGTCCGGAAGCCCCTGCAACCGTCTGGGAAATCAAATCTTTAAAAATCGTTCTACCTTTTTTAAATCCATACGTATTAACGTTAGCAATATTGTTACCAATTACATCTAGTTTTGTTTGGAAGTTTCGTAGACCTGAAATTCCTGAGTACATTGAACGTAACATTTATATTTTTCCCCTTTCGATTTTAAAAAGCGTAACCGCATCTATCAGTCAGCGGTTATTGGCATCCATAAAGGTCCTGCCGAATTTTAACTAAGCACAATTGTGCCGTCGATGTTCGTAAATAATTGATCTCTCGCTTCTATGCGATCCATCGCTGTAATGACTATAGAGTTCTTTGCACTTACGATAAGTGCTGCCTGGTCCATCAAAACGAGCGATTCTTTAATTCCCTTTAACTTTGCCTCGTTCACCTTCTCAGTAACATGTGCCCACTCAGCATCCGATATCTGGATGTTTCGTTCTGCCAAACGCTCTGATGCGTGTTTGCTTATTTTAAGTTCAGCAGGCTGCACCGCTTTGTTCAGATGTTCGAGAAACGATTGCTTTGGGCTTGGTGTTGATGCCAGTGCCTGTCCTTGACGAATAAGCGGCTGTGATGGAATACGATGGAGGTTTAGTTTGTCCATACAATCGCTCCGTTCTTTGTTATTTGCTTATCGATGTAAAGTTTTTACCGTCAATGCGGGTACCGTCTTCTAAGATATATTGCAGTTTTCCATCTTTATTGGAAACCGAAGCGACTATACCTATCTTCTCTTCTTCACCGTCCATATAGCCGACTTTCTTGCCGATTAGCATGCTCGCTTCAACAAGGCTGTTCGTTCCACTTGAACCAGACATTACTTCTGAAATATTACCTGGTGTCAATTCTTTGCCGTCATCCATAATGAATTTGACAGAACCATTGTCATACTTGACGGACACAATACGATTGGTCCCTTCATCTACGATAGGTTTTCCATCTTCACCTACAACCGAATTACCTTTATCATCAACTCTTAGTTCATGCCAACGGACTTCTTTACCGGCAAAACTGTTGTACTGAATGAGTTGTGATTGACCTTGTGCTTCCGCGAACTTTTCAAAGGACTTCGATAAGTTCATCGTCTGTTCAAGTGCCGAGAATTGAGCCATTTGTGCGATAAACTCATTATCTTTCATCGGATTTGTCGGGTCCTGGTTTTGTAATTGGGCGATGAGTAACTTCATGAAATCATCTTTACCCATAACTCCATCGCCAGTTTTACGCTCATCCCGCTTTTTATTGACTAAATAATCCGTTCCTGAAATCGCTTTTTGTCCTTCAATTGCCATTCGTTATACCCCCAAATCAATCATATACTCCTGAAACGTCATTTCTTCTTCATCGTTTTGTTCATGTTGCTCTTCTGTTTCTTGTCCTTCTTTTCTAAAGTGCTGATTAAACGCTTGGTCGCGATCGTTTTTGGTTGTATCTTGCAATGTTTGAGAAACGTCGATTCGTTCTACTTGCAGATTTTGTTGAAGGAAAGCGCTTCTTAGCTGATGCAACTGACTTTCTAACATATCTTTACCGAGTGCAGTGGATGCAAGAATCCGTGCTGTCATGATGCCATTTACCTGTAGCAATTCAATTCGAATTTGTCCCAGATGTTCAGGATAAAGTTTAATGAGAAGGCGGTTCGTTCCGTCCGCTTGACCGAAATTCGCACGTTTGAAAATAGTTTGCATTTCTTTAATCAAGGCTTCATTTCGTGCATTCGTACGATTTTCCACTTCAGTAAGTGTAAGTTCACCTTTAGTTGCTACAACAGTGCCTAATGCACTACTTACAACTTGTTGCGATGCATCTTTGGTACTCACCGTGCTAGGCGATGATTCTGAACCTTTTTCCATAGTTCCATCATCTGTCAAAGTTCGAGCGGCATCTACTGGAACGACAAATCGGACTATGTTTTTCGACTCTATCAATTGTACCATGCCATTCTTTGCTGAACTGCTAGAATTAAGGACATTTTCGAAACGTTCACCTGTTGTTGCAAGATAGCCTTGTAGTGTAAATACTTGCTGTTCCTGCTTCAAAAGCAAATCGATTTTCGGCGCGGTAAGTTCTGCTGTTTTAAGCAACGTCAATAATTCGATTGCCTGTTGTTTCGATATTTCGCCTTTCCCTTCAAGCGCATCTGTCAATTGAGCGAAAAACTGTGGAGCCACTTTATCAATGGCGTTCAATACCGTCCAAAAGTCATTCGTATTGGCTACTGCTGACAATTCCTCTTCGTCAAGACCTGCTTGTTCTAATAGTTGAATCAAGCTTTCAATCAGTTGTTTCGGTTCAAGATTGAGTAGACTTGCAAGCTCTTCTAGATTACCTAGATTAGAAATTGAATCTAGTTTACTTTCGCCATCTGTTAGGTCTTTAATAGCAGTCCCAAGCTCTTCAATAGAAGTTGCATTAAAAATTGCCATTATCGATTCATCGGTTATCCCGCTGACAGTCAGTTCCTGTACAGGAGCGACAGCTAATTGGACATTTCCAGCGATACTGCTGAAAACCGATCCAAATGAATTTGTTGCTTGCTGACCTGACTGAACATTATTCGACGAAGTCTGCACGTTCATCCCAACCATTGCTTGTAATGATGCGATGTTCACTTATTCACCTCCCTTCAAAAGCAGCTGTATAAAGTCCCAATTACTTGGTCATCATCGTCGTATATTTCGCCGCATCTTCCGGCGACATTTTTTCCAGAATCGAAGCAAGTGTATCCGATTTCAAGTTCGTCAAAATTCGTATTGCTTCAGCATCGCTCATTTTCGTAATGACAGGTGCTGAAGATTTTGCAGACATTTGCTCAAATGTCGTTACGATATCACTAAATTTCCGTTTGGAGTCGTCTTTATCGCGCACTAGCACCGCAATTTCGTCAAGGAGTTTCTCTTGTTCAATTAGCAATTTTTCATTTTCAGTAGCTGATTTATCGAGATCCTGCTGAACCTTGAATAGTTGGGCTTCTTTCTCTTGAATTTCCGCCTGCATCGTCACGACCCTCTCTTCGAGGACCAAATCACCTGCTATAGGATCTTCTTCTTTCTTTTCAGTGATGAACGGTAAATTACCAGTCAACTCTTTCGCCTTGTCGAATACGTTGACATCTGCGAATTTCGCAATGATTAGAACGAGTGCCGTTGTGAATAACAATGGAATTAGTACCCAAAGTAACATTTTTTGAAAGGCACTACTTTTCCCCTCTTGTTCTACCTTTGGTACTCGTTCTGTTTGTTTAGTCTTTTTCACCACATTATCACCTATTTTCTCTTCTGCGGAACTTCAACGTCGACAATTCATCGAGCTGAATCGCTTCTAGCTGTTCCATTTCAGCTCGATGATGTTCACGATCTTTTTCTTTCATCTTTTCAAACTTTCGAACTTCAAGCGTCTTTTCCAACAGCTTATTCTCGTACCAATTCATTTTCGAGCGAGCCTGCACGACTTGCTGTTGTACTACTGCTATTCTTTTCTCTAAGCTACTAATGAATCGAGCATAGTAATGAATTTCATTAACCGAAAAACCGACCGCCATCTTGACCTGTTGTTCGGTGAGCGTATCTTCTTTCTTTTTCAGCAAGTCATACAATTTAGTGGCAACTGTTTCGAATGCCTCGACTGACCCTTTAAATTCCACTTCAGTTTCGGTTTTTTCTTGTTCACGGAAAGTCAGTACTTTATCAAAACGGTAATTATAAGGCTTCATACGTTCCCGCCTCCCGCACCGAGTGCCACGAGCTCAGCTATACTGTCCTCAATTGAAATATTATCTTTGAAACCTTGTTTTAAAAAGTTTGTAATAAGTGGTTCGAATTCAATTGCTTGATCAATTTCTTTAGATGTCCCACGTTTATAGGCTCCGATATTAATCAGATCTTCGGATTTATTGTAGGTGTAATAAAGTTCGCGCAATCTTTCTGCTGCTTTGACATGCTCTGGATCCGCAATATGGTTCATAAGCCGGCTAACGCTTTTCAATACGTTGATTGCAGGATATTGTCCTTTGTTCGCAAGTGTCCGATCGAGTACAATGTGACCGTCCAGGATTCCTCGAACTGCATCAGCAATTGGCTCATTCATATCATCGCCATCTACAAGTACTGTATAGAATGCCGTAATGGATCCATTCTCATTGGTGCCCGTACGTTCCAGCAATTTTGGCAAGATAGCAAAGACAGAAGGGGTATAACCGCGCGTAGCAGGTGGTTCTCCGACAGCGAGTCCTATTTCCCGCTGCGCCATCGCTACCCGTGTTACTGAGTCCATCATAAGCATGACGTTCATCCCTTTGTCTCTGTAATACTCAGCGATTGCTGTTGCGGTAAACGCTCCTTTAATACGCATAAGCGCAGGTTGGTCCGATGTTGTAGCAACAACAATCGACCTACTCATGCCTTCAGGTCCAAGATCACGTTCGATGAATTCGCGGACTTCACGGCCACGCTCGCCTATTAGTGCTATGACATTCAAATCGGCTGTCGTATTACGAGCAATCATACCAAGCAACGTACTTTTTCCAACACCAGATCCCGCGAAAATTCCGACACGCTGACCTTTTCCAACTGTCAACATACCATCAATCGCCTTGACACCCACCGCAAGCTTTTCGCTGATTGGCGGACGGGTAAGGGCATTAGGAGGGTCTTGTTCTGTCCGAACAGTCGTCAACCCTCTCGGAAGGATGCTGTTATCGATTGGGTTCCCCATCGAATCAAGCACTTTCCCTACTAAATTCATACCTACTTTGATTTCAAGCGGTTTCCCCAAACTTTCAACAAGGCAACCGCTAGAAATATCACGGATATTTGTGTAAGGCATCAGAATGACGATTTCTTCCTTAAATCCGACAACTTCTGCTTTAATAATCGAGTCGGCCTTGCCTGTATTATTTAAATGGATATGGCAGACATCACCGATTGAACTTTCAGGTCCTTGTGACTCAATCATCAAACCAACAACGCGGACAACGCGTCCAAGCTTTTTAAAAGTCTTTATATTTGGAATGACCGCAATTAAGTCCTCTGCTTTTTTCATCGTCAATCACCACTTTCCATGATACCGATGAGTTTCTCCCTTAGTTCATTCAACTGTTCGTCAATGCTGACAACAATCCGCCCATGATTTGTTTCGATATAGCACTCGTTTGATTCAAAATCATCATTTGCAAAAATAAGGAATGGCACATTCGGCGGGAAAATCGATGCCAATTCAGAACGATTATCGGATACAAGTTCGAAGTAATCTAGAGAAACATACAACTTAATCTCTTTCATTTCACGCGTTTCTTTTAAGGCTCTTTTTACAACCGATAAATAAACTTCCTTATCATCTTGAAGTGCTTGTCCAATAATCCGCTCTGTAGAAAGCATTGCAAGATCGAGAATGATGCGTTCTTGGCTCACAAGATATTGACGCGCATTTTCATAGGATAACACCGTCGTTTCATTTGCAGTACTAATAGAAGCTGCCATATCCGATAATGACTTATTACGCCCCTCTTCGTAACCGACTTGAAACCCTTCATCATATGCTTGTTGTTGAAGTACAGTTTTTTCGTTCTGCCAGGCTGCTTGCATCGATAAGATATCTTCAGTGGCAGTTTGTCTCAGTTGTTCAATTGCCTCTTTTTCCTGCTCATTTATCGTGTTGGCTTCTTTCAACAAGCGGTCCCGTTCAACAAGTATGGATTCTAAGGACAAACTCACTTCCGCGTCGACTTCTTGCGAAACGTAAAGGCTCCGAATGGAGATTTCTTTCGTTTCTCCATCCTCCAATATCGTATTGAATGAACGAAATACGTTAGACAATGATGTCATCTCCTCCACCACGAGCGATTATGATTTCACCTGTTTCTTCCAGTCTGCGAATCGTGCTCACAATACGAGATTGAGCATCTTCGACATCTTTCAATCGAACAGGTCCCATGACTTCGATCTCTTCTTGGAATGATTCCGCCATCCGTTGGGACATATTCCTGAACAAGACTTCTTTCACTTCTTCGCTAGAAACCTTCAGCGAGAGGATTAAATCTTCATTTTCACAGTCGCGGATAATGCGTTGAATCGAACGGTTATCCAATGTAACAATATCCTCGAAGACAAACATGCGTTTTCGAATTTCTTCTGCAAGTTCGGGATCTTGAATTTCAAGTGCATCAAGAATCGTTTTCTCTGTTGTCCTGTCGACTCCATTAAGCACTTCGACGACTGCATCGACGCCGCCAGTTTCCGTGTAATCTTGCGTTACGGTTGAAGATAGTTTTCTCTCAAGTACCGCTTCGATTTCACTGATGACCTCTGGTGAAGTTGAGTCCATCGTCGCAATTCTTCTCGCGATATCCGCCTGCATCTCCTGTGGCAATGCCGATAAAATCAGTCCAGCCTGTTCTGCCTCTAAGTAAGACAAGATAAGCGCAATTGTTTGCGGATGCTCGTTTTGAATAAAATTCAAAATTTGTGATGGATCAGCACGTCTAGCAAAATCGAAAGGTCGCACTTGTAATGAAGATGTTAAGCGGTTGATAATTGCTTGCGCATGATCTTTACCAAGTGCTTTTTCAAGTACAGTTTTCGCGTAGCCTATACCGCCTTGCGAGATATAATCCTGAGCAAGTGCTATGTGATGAAACTCTTCGATAATTTCTTCTTTCACGGTTGCCTCAACTTTTTTGACACCTGAAATTTCAAGCGTTAGGCGCTCAATTTCGTCTTCATTCAAGTGCTTATAAATTGCTGCTGACACTTCCGGACCGAGGGATATGAGCAGAAGTGCTGCTTTTTGTTTTCCTGTCATCCCTTTTTCTTTCTTAACCACAGTTCATCCCTCCGTCATTCCTCGGCTATCCATGTACGCAATAGTTTGGCAAACTCTTCTGGTTTCTCTTTTGCCATCTTCTCGAGTTGTTTCCTACGGACAGTTCCTTCTGTTTCAAGTTCATTATTAATGTCATCTACGTCAAATGTTGCAAGCTGTTCTTCCATAATCAATTCTTCTTCCATTTCTTCCGCTTTTCGGCGATTCCTAATGGACATAAACACTAGAATACCGATAATAAGAAGTAGGACCCCACCAATCACGTAAATCCACCATGGGATTGCGGACTTCGGTGTAGACAAGTCAACTGTTTTCCCATTAAAAGGCTGTACGGAAACAGCAATCTTGTCATTCAATTCCGCCATCGTCAGCGCACCAGCAGCCTCTTTGTCGATAGATGTACGAATGATTGTTTCCAATATGCGCTGGACATCATCTTGCATTCCCGGTGGCATTGATGTTGGATCATCTGCTGTTGGTGGTTCAACCATTACTTGGATTCCGATATCACGAATCTTATAAGGGCTTTCAACAATTTCTTTACGAATGCGGTTCACTTCATTGTTAACCGTTTCTTCGATTTTTTCATAATCGCCGTTTGAAAAGGACCCTTCCACGTAGCCTGTTCCATTATCTGTAGGGTCCTCTCCTGCAGGAGTTCCACCCGCAACTGGCCCATTTCCTGTAAACGATTCAGTAAGACGCTGTACGCTAAGTGCAATGCCTTCCATACTCTCCTCGTCGACGGGCTGTACAAGATTCTCTTCCCTGTTTTCAAGTTGGAAGTCAATATCAGTTGTGACTGAGACCACAATTTTATCTTGTCCCATCATTGTTCCAAGCATCATCTGTACTTGGCGTTGCAAATCACGTTCGATTGTTTTTTTAAGCGTCATTTGATCCGTAATGCTAGGTCCGTACGCATTATCTGTAGCTTTCAAATCAAAATACTCGGAGTACTGATTCATGATGACAATATCATCAGTCGACAGATTCGGTATACTTTTCGATATTAGATTATAAAGTGCAGTAATCTGTGGTTCAGTGAATTGGTGTCCCGCATCAGTTTTCAACATGATTGATGCACTTGCCTGTTGCGTACTCTCATTCAAAAAAACACTCTCTGTTGGCAATGTGACCATTACTTTTGCATCTTTTACACCTTCGATACCTTTAATCAGGTTCGCAAGTTCAGTTTGCATCGAAGCAAGTTTAATCATATTGAACTCATTGTCCGTCGTTCCAAATCCTGCATTTTCTGCAAAGAACGAGTAATCAATCATTCCTGAGTTTGGAAAACCTTCTGCCGCAAGGGACACCAATAAAGAGTCTACGCTGTCCCGCGGCACTAGTATCGATGTCCCACCTGGTGCAACTTTATTTTTAACCCCTTGAGCATCAAGCTGTTCTTTAATGCGTCCGATTTCCGCCCGAGACACCTCCGAATAGAGTGGCACATATTCCGTCCTTGATAGAAAGAACGTCAAGAAAGCAGCGATTAAAATAACGGCGATAGTGGATCCGATATAAGTACCTTTTTGTATTTTTGTACGACTCGACCAAAACGTTTGTAGATCCGTCTTGATTTTCGTCAATCTTTCATTCATTGTAATCCCCCGGTCAACTTGCGTAATTCAATAATGGACAACTTATATGTCGCGTACACTCAAACAGGCATCCGGATGACTTCTTGATACGCTTCAATTACTTTATTTCGAACTTCCATCGTTGCATTTAACGCAATCGACGCCTTTTGTGCTGTAATCATGACATCATGAAGTTCGACATCGCCACCACGCACTAACTTTTCCGTCATCATATCTGAATCTGATTGTTTATTATTAACTTCTTGAATCGCATCTTTTAAAAAGGTTCCGAAACTTTGTTGCGCTTCATATGGTGTTGGAGTTGGTTTCATTTGATTTTCCATCTTAAGTACTCCTGCCGATTGCACAGGATTAAAAATAGACTGTATAGCCATTAAGGTAACATCCTTCCAGTTTCATTATTTGCCGATTTCAAGAGCTTTCATAAGCATTGATTTATTAGCATTAATCACTGTTACGTTTGCTTCATAAGAACGTGTAGCGGACATCAGGTCAATCATTTCCCGCAGCGGATCAACATTTGGCATCGAAACATATCCTTCGTCATTCGCATCGGGATGAGACGGATCAAAGACAAGTTTAAATGGCGTTTCGGTATCTTCTTTAATCCTAGAAACCGTAACGCCATATCCTGCCGACCCTTTTATTGATTTACCCATCGAGGCATTTAGCATCGATGAGAATTGCCCTTCACGCGGTTGAAATGTAACTGATTTACGGCGATAGGGTTGCCATTCACCGTCTACCATTTTCCCCCGCGTTGTATCGATGTTCGCCATATTGGACGAAATGACATCCATCCGCATGCGTTGCGCTGTCAATGCAGATGCAGACGTATTCAAGCTATGGAATATCGTCAACGTCAACGACCTCCTTTAATTACATTTTGTAACGTATTGAACTTTCCGTTAATACGGTCGACAACTGCGTTATAGTAAATTTGGTTAGCCGCAAGATCAGCCTGTTCCTTATCCATATCTACGCCATTTCCATCTTGTCGATAACGAAGATTTGAGTAATTAAAAACACCTGAATGCGCCGTATTAGGCTTGAAATTGATATGCCGCTCGTCTGTTTTATAAGCTTCCAACGAATTCGCTTGAACGTTTGCAAAAACATCTTTAAAGCTGACATTTTTCGCTTTATAATTCGGCGTGTCGACATTTGCTATATTTTGCGAAATCGCTTTCCCTTTTGTTGCAGAATAATCCAATCCGCGCTCCAATTGCGTTATCGTCGATCCAAACAAATTCATTGTTACCACCTCTTGTTCCCTCTATTGGTGAATCAAATAGTATTCATTCCCCAGTACTAATCTATTACTCTTAACACATACTTCTATTGTAGCGGATTTTGTTGATTCTTGTCTATATTAGAAGGGTAATATCTATTAGTTCAAAACAACCTTTTTTATAGTAGATTAATTATATAAATAGAATACTTAGTTCCAAAGCCTTCATTTATCCATTACTCTTATACATACCCTCCAAGTGTCAGTTTATTCTTTTTATTTCGATTTATATTAAGAACAAAAAAGCACTTCTCCCCAAATCCGGAAGAAGTGCCTTTATACCTAATACATACTTATGATTTTTGTTTTTCAAGTTCTTCAAGGAATTTATTATTAAGGACCTTGATATATGTCCCTTTCATTCCTAGGGAACGAGATTCGATAACGCCAGCACTTTCTAGTTTACGAAGTGCATTTACGATTACAGAACGTGTAATACCTACACGGTCTGCAATTTTAGATGCGACTAGTAGACCTTCATTACCATCAAGCTCATGGAAAATGTGCTCAATCGCTTCGTGTTCACTATAAGAAAGGGAATTGATAGCCATTTGAACAACTGCTTTACTACGTGCTTCGATTTCAATTTTCTCTGATTTCTCACGTAAAATTTCCATCCCGACAACAGTCGCACCGTATTCCGCAAGGATCAAATCATCATCCTGGAAATCTTCTTTAAGTCTAGCCAAGATTAGTGTACCAAGACGTTCACCGCCACCAACGATTGGAACAATTGTTGTTAAGCCGTCTTTGAAGAGTTCACGATTTTCAACTGGAAAGACTGTGTGTGAACTGTATACATCCAGATTTGAAGATGTTTCTCTTACTTCAAACAAACGATTTGTATATTCCTCAGGGAATTTACGATCAACGAACATTTGCTTCATGCGTTCGTTTTCGATTTGGTGGTGTATTTCTAAACCAAGTAATTTCCCTTTTCTGCTTACGATAAATGCATTACAGTCGATAACAGAACTAAGCTTCTCAGCCATTTCCTTAAAGTTTACAGGTTTTCCTGCCGATTCTTGTAGCATTGCGTTAATTTCACGTGTTTTTGATAATAAATTCATTTGTTTTTTTCCTCCTCATAATAGTTGCTTAGCGTTTAGTGAATATTCTAAAGGTTTTTAATCATTAAATAAACTAAAACGTTTCAATTAAAGTATAAAATGTGATAAATCTTTATTTTTCGCGATATCTTTCAGCTTTTCATCGACATACGCGGGTGTTATTTTAATCGTTGCCGGTCCGATATCAGCCGCTTCATACGATAGTTCTTCGAGTAATTTCTCCAAGATAGTATGTAGACGCCTTGCACCGATATTCTCCGTATCATCATTCACTTCAAATGCAATTTCAGCAAGTCGGCTAATTGCTTCGTCAGTAAAATCCAAAACAACATTTTCCGTATTGAGCAATTTTTCATATTGACGGATAAGAGAAAAATCAGGCTCTTTTAAAATACGTTCAAAGTCATTCTTCGTCAGCTTTTCAAGTTCGACCCGAATTGGAAAGCGTCCTTGCAGTTCCGGAATAATATCGGAGGGTTTTGACATATGGAACGCCCCTGCCGCAATAAACAAAATGAAATCGGTCTTTACTGTACCGTACTTAGTCGAAACAGTCGAGCCTTCAACGATTGGTAATATATCCCGCTGAACGCCTTCCCGTGAAACATCTGCTGACGAACCACTTCCGCCCCGACTAGCAATTTTGTCCATTTCATCAATGAAGATGATACCTGACTGCTCTGTAAGCTCGATTGCTCGTCTTGAGATTTCATCATGATCAATCAGCTTGTCAGCCTCTTCCGCTTCAAGTGCGATGCGGGCATCCTTTACTTTCATTTTGCGCTTGACTGTCTTTTTCGGCATAAGAGAAGAAAATGCGTCTTGCATATTCGCACCCATCTGTTCCATACCCGACCCTTGTAAAGCGTCAAACATAGATGGCTGCTGTGCAGTAACTTCTACAGTGACCATTTGTTCTTCAAGTTCCCCCGCTTTGAGGCTTGTCGCAATCTCAGAGCGTTTACGCTTCACTTCGGCTACTTCTGCATAATCAGGTTCTTCCTGCTCTGCTTTTTGGCCAAACAACATTTCAAACGGGTTTTGCATACCGCCCATTTTCTTTTTTTCAGGAACAAGTAATTCGATTAGTCGTTCTTCTGCAAGAATAACCGCATGCCCTTTCACAGCTTCACGCTGCTCTTCCCGAACAATTCGAACGCCCGCTTCTGTTAAATCTCTTATCATCGACTCGACATCACGGCCTACATAACCTACTTCTGTAAACTTCGTCGCTTCTACTTTAAGGAATGGAGCATTTACTAGCTTAGCGATTCTTCTCGCGATTTCAGTTTTCCCGACACCTGTCGGGCCAATCATAAGTATGTTTTTCGGTATGATTTCACTTTTCTCGTCATCAGAAAGCAGACTTCTTCTGTACCTGTTACGAATGGCTACAGCCACTGCACGCTTGGCTTTGTCTTGACCGATAATATATCTATCGAGATGTGCAGTCAATTCCTTGGGTGTCAGCTCTTGTCTCTTTATCATTCGAGTACCTCCACAATAATATGATCATTTGTGAAAACGCATATTTCTGCAGCCGTCTCTAGTGCCGCTTGGGCAATTTCTGCTGCAGTGAGCGAATGCCCACTGTACTTTTTCAAAGCCCGGCCAGCCGCAAGTGCGTAATGGCCACCTGAACCGATTGCCAAAACACCATCATCCGGTTCAATTACTTCTCCTGTTCCAGACACGAGTAACAAACGCTCGTTATCCATTACAAGGAGCATCGCCTCAAGTTTCCGTAGAATCCGGTCACCACGCCATTCTTTCGCAAGTTCAACAGAAGCCCTTTGAAGGTTGCCATTGTACTCTGTCAGTTTGGCTTCGAACAATTCGAATAGCGTAAAAGCGTCCGCTACCGATCCAGCAAAACCTGCCAGTACTTTACCACCAAAAATTCGGCGGACTTTTTTTGCCGTATGTTTCATGACGACTGCATTTCCTACCGTCACTTGCCCATCGCCTGACATGGCACAAGACCCTTCATGGCGAATGGCAAAGATTGTCGTTGCATGGAATTCCATCAGATCATCCTCCTATGCTCGCGGATGCGTATTCATATATGTTTTCCTTAAATGCTCTTTTGTTATATGTGTATACACTTGCGTTGAAGATAAGTGACTGTGTCCAAGTAGCTCCTGAACGGTTCTCATGTCGGCGCCCCCCGCCAAAAGGTGGGTGGCAAAAGAGTGGCGAATCATATGTGGATAGATTTTAGAGTGAAGTGATGCGCGTTCCATCATCATGCTTAAGATATGGCGCACACCTCGATCAGTCAGGGGGTCTCCCCGCAAATTGACGAACAGCATGTCGTGCTCTTTCTGTTTCATCAAATTCAGTCTACTTTTCTCACGATAAGCATCCAGTGCAGATTGCGCAAAACTACCGAATGGTACATATCGTTCCTTACGTCCTTTTCCCATTACCAAAACAATGCCAAGGTGATCATCGATATCATGCGTTTTGACAGCAGTCAGCTCGCTGACCCGCATGCCGGTTGCGTAGAGTAATTCAAGGAGTGCATAATCACGCAAAGACTTTCTATCTTCCCCCTCACAAGATGAAAATAAGGACTCCATTTCCTCTTCATAAAAAAAAGCCGGAAGTCTTTCTTCCTTCTTCGGGTGATGGAGAGAACGAAATGCGCTATCACTAATGTCATACCTGTCATTTGAAAATTTAAAAAAGGAACGGATAGAAGATATTTTTCTAGAAATCGATGCTCTCGATAAACCCAAGTCATACAGTTCAGTAGCATAAAGTCTTGCTTCAGGGTAAGTCACATCGTTCAAATCTGTAATTCCTTCGACTTCCAGGAACGACAGAAATGCATCAACATCTTTTTCATACTCTGATACTGTGTGATATGAATAGTTCTTTTCTAAGCGTACGTACGAAATGTATTCATCACGGATGATAGAAGGTTGTACTGTCATACACTTCATCCTCCCTGAATAAAAAGCCTTTAAGTTATTAAAGTATTTCGAGTCATTTGAATAATAACACATTATTTACGAAACGTCATAGTAAAGCGAGTTGACTAATAGCCGAAAGAAAGCGACTAATCCAGAAATTCAAAAGTCATCCACGATTCACTATACAATACATGTTGATCCTACGGCAACTATCAATAGCCAAGAAGTCTGACCTCTTTCAATTTGTTCATGTTCCTGACACAATTTGTTCATATACAGAGCAAAAGCACTGTAATCTAGACGTCAATTCTCTTATTCGTAACTTATCCAGCGTACTAGATTTTATAATTTCCAATATAAATTGAAATGAATAATTCTTTGTAAGGCACCTTCGCTTAGTTTATATAGGTATTCATGGCCAACGTAATTTAGACAATTAAAAGGAGAAGGCTTGGAATACATCCCTAGCCTTCTCCTTTTAATATCAAATTATTCAAGATAGTGATACTAACTGAAACTCACTAATCGCTTTAAGTGCACGTTCTGCATGCTTCTCAGCACGTTCCAATTTGGTCCTAACGCGTTTACCAAGTTCCGGGAAAAGACCAAAATTGATATTCATGGGCTGGAAGTTCTGCGGATTGGCTTCAGTGACATATCGCGCCATGCTCCCGAGTGCTGTTTCGTGCGGGAAAAGGATTAATTCTTTACCAAGTGCCAGATTGGCGGCGTTAATGCCGGCTATCAAGCCCGAACCTGCCGATTCAACATACCCTTCTACACCAGTCATCTGTCCTGCGAAAAATACATTGGAGTTTGCCTTTAACTGATAAGTCGCATCGAGCACACGTGGTGAGTTAATAAATGTGTTACGATGCATGACACCATAGCGGACGATTTCAACGTTTTCAAGACCCGGGATAAGCCTGATTACTTCCTTTTGCGCGCCCCATTTCATATGCGTTTGAAACCCTACGATGTTGAATAGAGTACCAGCAGCATCATCTTGACGAAGCTGAATGACTGCTTTTGCAAGTTTTCCTGTTACCGGATGTTCAAGTCCAACTGGTTTAAGTGCGCCGAATAACAAAGTCTGTGCTCCGCGCTGGGCAACCACTTCCACCGGCATACATCCTTCGAAGTAGATTTCTTTTTCGAACTCTTTAAGGGGTACAATTTCTGCCGCCACAAGCGCATTATAGAATCGTTCAAATTCTTCCTCATTCATTGGGCAGTTTAAATAGGCTGCTTCGCCTTTATCATAACGAGATTTTAAATAGACTTTGTCCATATCGATGGAGTCTTTTTCTATAATTGGTGCTGCAGCATCATAGAAATATAAATATTCCTCGCCTGTCAGTTTACGAATTTGTTCAGCAAGTGCCGGTGATGTCAGCGGACCCGTCGCAATAATCGTAATGCCTTCCGGTAGTTCCGTCACTTCTTCATTTATAATTTCGATAAGCGGATGGTTTCGAATCGTGTCGGTAACATGGCCAGCGAACTCGTGGCGGTCGACTGCCAATGCCCCTCCAGCAGGAACCGCACAAGCGTCAGCTGCTCGAATAATGAGAGAGTCGAGCATCCTCATTTCTTCTTTGATAATTCCAACTGCATTCGTCAAATTGTTCGCGCGCAACGAGTTACTGCACACGAGCTCAGCAAATTTGTCTGTATGGTGCGCAGGCGTCTGTTTTACCGGTCGCATTTCATATAAACGTACGTTCACTCCACGGCTAGCAATTTGCCATGCAGCCTCACTCCCAGCGAGGCCTGCACCTATCACATTTACGATGAGTGTCATCCCGTCACCTTCTCTCTAATGTTCTTGTTGTCTTGGCTTCAGCGCCTAGCCCCTTAAGTCGCTTAAGTCTTGCTGATAAAGGCAAAGTACGCCTTTATCACAAGCCTTCCAGCGCTTTTCGGGGCTAAACAGGCGCTTCCGCTTTTCTCTATTGTCCAGACTCCAGCGCCTAGGGGCTAGGGGGTCATAAGCCAGCCCAGCTATGCGGCAAAGTACGCCGCGTCGCCGGTCCGTCTTATGCCTGTCGCCCCTGACCAGGCGCTTCCGCTTTTCTCATTGTCCAGACTCCGGGCGCCAGATGCTCGGGTCATAAGTCGTTTCGGCTGCGCGGCAAAGTACGCCACTTCGCCAAACCGCCTTATGCCTGCCGCATCTAGGCGGCGCCCTCCGCTTTTCTTTTTTACTGCGTATCTTCTTTATAGTCACATTCTGTACATTGAATCTGTACACCTTTTTTCAGTTTCTTTTCAACTAGCGTGCTTTCGCATTTCGGACATGGTCTTGTAATCGGCTTATCCCATGAAACGTATTCACATTCCGGATATCTGTCACAGCCATAAAATATACGTTTTGTCTTACTTTTCCGTTCGACGACTTGTCCTTCTTTACATGTTGGACAAGTCACACCGATTGGTTTGATAATAGCTTTCGTATTGCGGCAATCCGGAAAATCGGAACAAGCCATAAACTTGCCGTATCGACCCAATTTATAGACCATAGGAGAACCGCATTTCTCACAGTCTTCGCCAGCTGGTTCATCTTTGATTTCTATTTTTTCCATCTCTGCATCTGCGATTTGCACATGCTTCTCAAAATCGCCATAGAAGTTATCAATAACCTTCTTCCATTTAATCAGACCATGCTCCACATTATCAAGTTCTTTTTCCATTTGAGCTGTAAACTCAAGGTCGATAATATTAGGGAAGTATTGATCTACGGCCTGGTGAACAATACCGCCAAGTTCTGTCGGAAGGAATCTTTTCGCATCGAGGACGACATAGCCTCGTTTTTGGATTGTGTCGAGCGTCGGTGCGTATGTTGATGGACGACCTATTCCCTGCTCCTCAAGCGTCTTGACCAATCTCGCTTCCGAAAACCTCGGTGGTGGCTGGGTAAAGTGCTGTTTGGGATCGATTTCACTAAACTTCACTTGTTCGCCTTCTTCAAGCGGCGGGAGGATACGGTCTTTCTCCTCTTCTTTATCATCATCACCTTCAACATACACTTTCATGAACCCTTGGAATTTAACTTGCGAACCATTCGCCCTGAAGCGAACATCACCATTCACAAGATCGACCGCAACCGTATCGAGTACCGCTGGCGCCATTTGACTGGCGACGAGTCGTTCCCATATGAGTTTATAAAGCCGTAGTTGATCCCGTGACAATACTGTTTTCATAGCTGCAGGTGGTCGCATAACAGATGTCGGGCGTACCGCCTCGTGTGCGTCCTGCGTTTTTGCGGTACTGCTTTTAGCTGCTGGCTTTGATGTCGCTACAAATTCTTGCCCATACATTGTTTCGATGAATGATCTTGCTTCCTCTTTTGCGCTATCGGCAATTCGAGTCGAATCAGTTCTCATGTACGTAATTAGACCAACTTGACCTTCTTTACCAAGGTTGATCCCTTCATAAAGCTGTTGGGCAAGCATCATTGTTTTTTTCGCTCGGAAGTTTAGCTTTCGTGCCGCTTCCTGTTGCAAAGATGAAGTCGTGAACGGCAATGCTGGATTTCGTTTGCGCTCTTTTTTAACCACATTCGCAATATCGAATGTATCTCCGCTTAACCGGCTTAAGATTTCATCGACCTGTTGTTTGTCTGTAAGTTTTACTTTTTTCTTCGAATCGCCGAAGAAATCCGCTTCGAATGTTGTATCGTCTTTTTCGAATTGACCGGAGATGCTCCAGTATTCTTCAGGAACGAATGCATTGATTTCATTTTCTCTGTCGATAATCATGCGAAGTGCGACGGATTGAACCCGGCCAGCGGATAACCCTTTTTTCACTTTTTTCCAAAGTATAGGGCTGATGTTGTAGCCTACAAGTCGATCTAAAATGCGGCGAGCTTGTTGAGCATCGACACGATCCATATCGATTGGACGTGGATTCTTAAATGATTCTTTAATTGCTTCTTTTGTTATTTCATTGAAAACAACTCGACAATCTGATTCGATATCTACGCCAAGCTGGTTTGCCAAATGCCATGCAATCGCTTCCCCTTCTCTGTCGGGGTCAGCTGCGAGAAAGATTTTTTTAGCTTTTTTAGCTTCTTTTTTCAAGTCTTGAAGAATCGGGCCTTTGCCGCGAATCGTAATGTATTTCGGTTCGAAATCATTTTCGGTATCTACGCCCATCTGACTTCGTGGAAGATCACGTAAATGCCCGAGTGATGCACGCACTTTATATTTTTTTCCGAGATAGCGTTCAATCGTTTTTGCCTTTGCGGGCGATTCCACAATTACTAGGTAGTCTGCCATTAAGTGTATGCCTCCTTAAAGAGGTTTTGTATTTATTCATCAAAAGAGGTAGTTCAAAAAGTCCGGACTTGCACAGGACATGCTGACTTCTGTGTTGCCGCAGGACGCGGAGTCTTTAACAGAAGTTCATTAATAGCTGTCGAAGGGCCGCTCGAAGCGGGTCACGCGGCTGTTGCCACAGGACGTGGCGATCTTAGGCTGCGTTCTTGTCAGCTTGCTCTTCCGCTCCTCACATATAAACAACATACGCTGCGGTGCTCGAAGGCTACGCTTCTTAATTACTCCTCGGCTTTTTTTGTCCTTCCTTTTGAACTTTAACCCAAAAGAATATCTGTTGCAAAATGTATACCAGTTTTAAGATTAAAGCAACCTTTTCAATGAAAAAGAGTTTTATTCATCCATTGAAAACGAGTGATTCGACGATTTGGAACCCGTTCCATACCGGTCTTGCACCTTCATCTATCAACCTATTTGGACCAGCTGATAACAATGATGTGACTGGCCCGGGAACTGCATAGATATCTTTCCCGTGATCAAGTGCATGTTCGACCGTACTCATCGTTCCACTTTTATCTGCCGATTCGGTGACAACGACCGCATCTGACAACCCGCTTATGATACGATTGCGCATCGGAAAAGTCCAACGTTCCGGGTTTACATATGGTGGGTATTCTGTAATTAGAAGATGATTTAGTGCTATTCTTTCGGCGAGTGCACGATTCTCTTTCGGGTAAAGATGGAAAAATCCATGCCCAAGTACTGCAATTGTTTTACCGCCGTATTTAAGTGCTGCTATATGCGCCATCGTGTCGGCTCCCGTTGCTAATCCCGATACGATAATAGCTCCATTTTCTACAAGTGGAGGTACAATAAGCGACATCACTTCTTGTGAATAAACAGTTGCTTTCCGAGCTCCAATAATAGCCACTTTAAATTGTTTCGCGAGTAATGTGTGGTCCCCTTTTGCATAGAGAACTGCCGGAGGATCAATAAGTACGTGTAACTGGTCAGGATATAAGGGATTGGTGAACGGGATTGGGGTGATTGCATTCCGCTCATATAACGCTTCGTAGGGGGTGTCTGCGTTACGGTCTAGACTGTCTTTCAATTGAATCGCTTTTGACACAGAGATGTTTAGGATATGAGCAAGTTCAACCGCCTTGTAAACATATAACTTTTCGAGATTGGGGTCTATCTCGTAAAGTCTGTTTAATCTGTTCAAAGGCACCGGAAATACATAGTGGAGCGCTAGTAATCGCCTTTCGGCATCTGTCAGTACCATCGAATCCCTCCTTTTAAAGTAAAAAAAGATGCAGCGCATAAACTAGCACGCTGCATCTTTCATATTAATGTGTTTTACACTTTTCGTATAGACCTTTTTCTTTAATTACTTTAATTAATGTTTCGCCGATAACAGATGGCGTGTCCGCAACTTCAACGCCTGCAGCGTTAAGTGCTTTGATTTTCTCAGCAGCTGTTCCTTTACCGCCGGAAATGATGGCACCAGCATGGCCCATACGTTTTCCTTCAGGAGCTGTTTGACCACCGATAAAGCCAACAACAGGCTTCGTCATGTTCGCTTGAATCCACGCAGCTGCTTCTTCTTCACCAGTTCCACCGATTTCACCGATCATAACTACTGCATATGTCTCAGGATCTTCGTTGAATTCTTTTAGTACATCGATGAAGTTTGTTCCATTAACTGGGTCTCCGCCGATACCAACAGAAGTTGACTGTCCGATTCCAGCGTTCGTCAATTGAAGAACCGCTTCATACGTCAGTGTACCTGAACGTGAAACAACGCCTACATGACCTTTTGTATTAATGTAGCCAGGCATGATGCCGATTTTACATTCGTCTGCAGTGATAACACCCGGACAGTTTGGACCGACAAGACGTGTTTTCTTGCCTTCCATGTAGCGCTTAACTTTGACCATATCAAGTACTGGAATATGTTCTGTAATACAGATTGTCATGTCAAGTTCTGCTTCTACTGCTTCAAGGATAGCATCTGCAGCAAATGGAGCTGGAACATAAATAACTGATACGTTTGCGCCTGTTGCTTTTACAGCTTCTTCAACTGTGTTGAAAACAGGAACACCCGCCGCTTCAGTTCCACCTTTACCAGGTGTAACTCCGCCAACAATTTTCGTTCCGTACTCTAGCATTTGTTCTGTATGGAAAAGTGCTGTAGCACCTGTAATTCCTTGTACGATAACTTTTGTATCTTTGTTAATAAAAATACTCATCGTTTGTCCCTGCCTTTCTTAACCTACTAGTTCTACAATCTTTTTAGCACCGTCTGCCATCGTATCAGCAGCGATGATGTTCAAACCTGATTCATTCAAAAGTGCTTTACCTAAGTCGACGTTTGTACCTTCTAAACGAACAACAAGTGGTACTTGTAGACCTACTTCTTTAGATGCAGCAATAACACCTTCAGCAATAACGTCACACTTCATAATACCACCGAAAATGTTGACGAAAATCCCTTTGACATTTGGATCAGAAAGGATGATTTTGAACGCTTCTGTAACTTTTTCAGCCGTTGCACTACCACCAACGTCAAGGAAGTTAGCAGGTGAACCACCGAAGTAGTTAATCGTATCCATTGTAGCCATTGCCAGACCTGCACCGTTTACCATACAACCAACGTTTCCGTCAAGAGAAATATAGCTTAGGTCAAATTTTGAAGCTTCGATTTCTTTTGGATCTTCTTCATCATAGTCGCGAAGTGCTTGGATATCTTTATGACGGTATAGTGCACTGTCATCAAAGTTGAATTTCGCGTCAAGAGCGAGTACATCGTCACCAGCTGTTACAACTAGTGGGTTGATTTCAACAATAGATGCGTCTTTTTCTACGAACACTTGGTAAAGTCCAAGCATGAATTTCGCTGCTTTGTTTACAAGGTGCGTAGGGATGTTCATGTTATATGCCATGCGGCGTGCTTGGAATCCAGTCAAACCAGCAACTGGGTCGATGACTTCTTTGAAAATCTTTTCAGGTGTTGCTTCCGCAACTTCCTCGATGTCCATTCCGCCTTCTTCAGAACCCATAAGTGTTACACGGTCTGTTGCACTGTCAAGGACAAGTCCAAGATAGTATTCTTTTTTGATATCAGAACCTTCTTCGATAAGAAGACGTTTGATCTCTTTACCTTCTGGGCCTGTTTGGTGAGTCACAAGTGTCTTACCAATCAATTCTTTAGCATAAGCACGAACTTCATCAAGATTTTTTGCAATCTTAACGCCGCCCGCTTTCCCACGTCCACCCGCGTGGATTTGTGCTTTAACTACGATAATGTCTGTACCTAGTTCCTTTGCAGCTTTTACTGCTTCCTCAGGAGAGAAAGCAACAAGACCGTTAGAAACTGCTACACCATATTCTCTTAGTAGCTGTTTGCCTTGATATTCATGGATATTCATCTTACATCCTCCATTCGTACTTCTAAGCTATTTAATTTACTGCCTTATCCATTGTAGTAAACATGTCAAACAATGTCCACAATTGAATTCCAAATGTAGAAATTTGTCGAATCTATTTCAAACTTTCATTTTTCGTTTTGCTCCATGTTCGCGGTCAATCTGATAAATGTAGGCAAATACTTCGGATACCGCTTTGTACAATTCCTCTGGAATTGATTCGTTAACGTTTAGTTGCCCTAAAATTTCAACGAGGCTTGGATCTTCCTGAATGGGAATATTATTCGCCTTTGCTTTTTCCAATATATTTTCGGCGATTTTCCCTTTCCCTTTCGCGACTACTTTTGGAGCACCTGCCGAAAACGGTTCATACGAAAGGGCGACCGCCTCTTTTCGAGTATGACGTTCTTCTGTCATATGCGGAAGTCAACTCCTTGCCCATCAATTTTCATTGTTTTCTTCTGTTTCTGCGTGTTTTTTTCTTCCTCGATAAAATTCTTAAAGAATACCCCTGACAATTTATAGCCCGTCGAATCGAGTCCCTCTTTCAATCTCTCCTGAAGAGGCCCTCCTCCAATCGACTTAAGCGTCTCGTCTGCATTAAAGACGGTCACCATTACGACCCTATTCTGGACTTGCATATCGATAATCGTCTTGTTAATAGAGTCGAGTTCGAGATAAAAAAGAATTCGTGCATAGTCAGCATCTATTTTTCCATCTTTTTGCATTTGTCCATTCCACTGCAATGTCGCATCGATACGCTTGCCAAAAAACTCAAGTGGAACTTGCATAATCAGTTGATGTTGCACACCGTTTTCCCCCGAGTGGAGTAACTGCCCATTCATCCTCGTGACGACTGTTTCTGCAGCATCACGGAGAGCCACCGAGACAGATGGATCATGCATCAGAGCCAGTAGCTGCGGTTTCAACATTTCCGCAAGACGTCCGAAATCAGGTTCTTTTCCGAGTAACCCCGCCTCATAATTGAGCCCGAATGAACGCATGACCGTTTGTAGCGCATCTTTCAACGCTTTTCCATCAATCATCGAAGCAACGGCGACTTCTGCTGCCTGCACCGTTTTCTGGATAGCTGGGTTATCAGATCGTTCCGCCCTTTGCAGTAGTACCGCTAACTTCTCAGTCCCTTGCTGACCGAGTAGGGTGAGTAATTGTTCTTTATGCCCCTCCGCTAAGGTACTAGTTTGGAAAGGGGTTACGGCTGCATTTTCTGCCGTTATCCGCGTATATGCCTGACTGAATTCCTGAACAAACTTCGTTGGCGATTGTGCAATTGGTTGTGCATTTACGGCACGATCAATCATTGCCGTGAGCACCGTTTTCTGCTGTGCAGTTGTCCCCGGATCGGATGAAATTAACGTTTTCAAGTTTTCCAACGGGACTTTCTGTTGAGCTGGCGGAGCTTCTCCAATCTGCTTGAGCATTGTCAGCACCTGCTGCACAATCGGTGTTGACGCTAAAGGCGCTTGAGGCTGAATGGCAGCCTGTCTATTCATAGTTGTGACGGGAACGTCCTGCGGTCCTGCCAGGACTGATTGCGATGCAGTTAAGGCATTACTTGGTCGTGCAACGCCTTCTCCTGAAATCAATGAAGCGAGCACTTGCGGCAAGTTTGCAAGAGATGTCCGTTCCGGTAAAACACCCGCACTTTTCAACATTTGCAGGGTAGCAAAACGGTCTTCTCCAGGCGCGGAACGATCCAATAACGTGAGGATAGATTGACCTAGTAGCGCTCCTCCTGTCACCTGGGCAAACGGCTTGGCCATCTTCTCTAGCGCAGATAAAATCGCATCTTTGACCTGCGACGTAACCGTGTTATCCAGGGCCAACGCATTTCGCAACGAAGTCAAAACACTATGCAACCCTTCTTTTGTTTCGACTCCTAAAAGTGACCGAAAGATATTCTCAGTAAGCGGCAATTTCAGCTCAATCATCTTCTGAAGTGACGCGAGTGCTTCATTGCGCGCGGCTGGCGGTACGCCTTTTAATAACGTTTCCGCCTCCAGCAAACTATCCCGCGTCATCGGAATTTTATTCTTCATGACGAATGCCAACAATGCTTGCATTTCTGGCGTCTTTGGCAATTGCATTGCATCCATTAATCCGCCGAGTTGCCGCGCCTGCCCTTCTGTAGCTTGAAGGGGCCCTGAAATGATCTTCAGCTGCAATTCTGGCTTAACTGCATTTACTTGAAAGTAGTAGGAGTCACCCGCTCTCATCGGAATTTCCAATTTAGCGAATACCTTTTGTCCACCAATTTGGACTTCAGCCATTTGGCCGGGAAAAAGCTGCTTAATCTGCCCATGGACCATTTGACCTTCATTCAAGACAAGCGGCCTATTTGGGACTGCGCCCGCCGCCTGACTTGCCGATACTGCCGCAGCAGGAAAATTCATCGGTTCTTCCTCCCTCCGTCCAACATTGATTTAACAGGTTCAAAAGTTGTACGGTGATGTTCACACGGTCCATGTGTTTGAAGCGCTAGAACATGTTCCCCAGTCCCATATCCCGCGTTTTTCTTGAAATTATACATAGGAAAGTCGTTATGTAAATTATCCATAATGGCATCTCTCGTTGTTTTTGCAATAATCGATGCAGCCGCCACAGCTAAACTCAACGCATCACCTTTAATGACTGATTCTGTAGGACAGTTTACAGCGAGTTTCATGGCATCCACGATTACGAAATCAGGATTGACAGTAAGTCCCTCTACCGCCTGTTCCATCGAATCCCTTGTTGCGGCGTAAATATTCATATCATCAATCATATGGGCTGATTGGATATGCGCTGAATAAGCAATAGCGACGCTTTTTATCTGTTCTGCAAGCCGTTCTCGTTCTGCCTTTGATATAGCCTTTGAATCATCCAGTCCAATAAGTTCCGGCGTTTCGCGTGGCAGAATAACCGCTGCGGTGACCACAGGACCCGCTAACGGTCCTCTCCCCGCCTCATCTACCCCAGCGATCAACGCACCTTCAAACGGCGCATAAGACCTATCAAACGCTTCTTTCAGCATATGATTATGTTCTATGGCTTTCCGCTTTTCATACTGGCGCTTCCAGCGACTAAGTGCATTTTGCACGCCTGTTCTTGAATCCTGCGCCAGCACTTCCATCCAAGACTCCGGTTCTTTAACATGTGTCAGCCGTTCCGTAATTTCCTTTATCGTTTTCAATCTGATCACTCTCCAGTAACAGTCGACTTATCGATCCATCTCTTTATTAGTATATCGGCTATCTTTGTCACTTTTCGACTCCCATAAAAGAAAAGGCCGATTGCCGCGGAATTAATTCCGTGCCGGCATCGGCCTAGTCATTTTGTGATTGTTGTGATGTGAAGTCAAATGTCAGTTTACCAAGGTATTCATTACGAATATCACGGACAACCAACTCTGCCACTTTGTCATAATCAACTTCTCCACCGACAGCATACACTTTACGAAGTGAACCAATCTTTTCAAAAATCGGAAGGATTTCGTCGCCGACGGTTGTTAATCCATATCTGTCTGTCAGCCGAGCTGGATAATTCGCCTCGAGGAAACGAAGGCCATACACTGCCAAGTCTTCCATATTTACAATTTTATCCTTAATAGCGCCTGTCAGTGCAAGCTTAAAGCCAACTTCTTTATCCTCGAATTTAGGCCAAAGAATACCTGGCGTGTCTAAAAGTTCAAGCTCTTTTTCATATTTAATCCACTGTTGAGCTTTTGTAACGCCAGGCGTATTACCTGTTTTCGCGATATTTTTCTTGGCAAGTCTGTTAATAAGTGTCGATTTTCCAACGTTCGGAATCCCCACTATCATCGCACGCATGGCGCCCGGACGAATGCCTCTTGAACGCATTCTTTCCAACTTCGGCTCCAAAATCTCTTTCGCAGCTTTTATAACAGTCTGAAGCCCTCTTCCTTCAAATGAATTGATGGCAACTGCACGCATTCCTTGCGCTTCAAAATAACGGATCCAGCGTGCTGTTTCCGTTTCATCCGCAAGGTCCATCTTGTTCAGTATAAGAAGTCTTGGTTTTTGATGAATGACTTCGTCAATCATCGGATTTCTAGAAGATAGTGGAAGCCTAGCATCGATTAATTCAAAAACGATGTCAACAAGCTTCAGTTTTTCGGTTACTTCTCGGCGAGCTTTCGCCATATGTCCGGGAAACCATTGAATTGTCATGTTGTTAGTTCCTCCCGTCAGTTAATAATTCCAAAATCTTTAATCGGCCAGAAAACGACTTTTGTACTACCAATGATTTCATCGATGGCAACAGCTCCAATATGCCTGGAGTCTTTACTCTTTCTTCTGTTATCCCCCATGACAAACACATGATCTGCCGGGACTGTCGTGCTTTGGATTTTCTCTTCAAGTGTGAAATCTTCAGTCAGCGGACTGTCTGCCACTTCCGATTTGTATTGATCGAGATAAGGCTCTTCGAACGGTTTTCCATTGACGTATAAAACGTCATCCCGGTATTCTACTTCGTCGCCAGGAAGTCCAATTACCCTTTTTATGTAATCTTTCTCTTCAGGTGCATGAAACACAACGACATCAAACCGTTTTGGTTCTCCAATTGTATAACCAATTTTATTAACAATCATTCGATCGCCATTCTCAAGTGTTGGCATCATCGAAACACCATCGACAACGATCGGTGTAAAGAGGAAAACTCGGATGATTGCTGCAAGGCCGAATGCGATTAAAAGCGCCTTGACCCATTCCCATGTTTCGTTTTTCTTCTTCTTTTCATCATTCATTGGCAAGGCCTCCTGCTTACTACTGTTCTTATTGTACAGTCTATTTATTTTTGAGGCAAAAAGAAAGGAGGCCGTTTGTGGGCCTCCTGCATTTTTTATCGAAGTTCTTTGATACGTGCAGCTTTTCCGCGCAGACTGCGAAGGTAGTACAATTTCGCACGACGTACTTTACCACGACGAATTACTTCAAGTAGTGTGATTTTTGGTGTGTGTACAGGGAATGTACGCTCAACACCTACACCGTTGGAGATTTTACGAACCGTGAATGATTCACTGATTCCGCCTCCACGACGTGATATAACAATTCCTTCAAATAGCTGAATACGCTCGCGCGTTCCCTCTACGATTTTCACGTGCAAACGAACTGTATCTCCTGCACGGAAAGCTGGATGATCAGAACGAAGCTGATCTTTTGTGATTGCTGCAATAATTTGTTGCATAGTTAATCTCTCCCTATCCTCAGGTGCTCTTACACTTCTTGCCTTTGCAGCGGAACATCTGTCAGTATGTACTTACATAGAAGCACATAGTAGATAGTACCACAAATCACAAGTCGTTGCAAGGTCATCTACTTATTTGTTTTCTCGCTTTAATTGATGAAGGAACTTGCGTTGATGCTCAGTAAGCGGTGCATCTTTCAGCAAATCTTTTCTGCGTTCGAACGTCCGGAGCAATGACTGCTGTTCACGCCATTTATCGATTTCTGCATGATTGCCGGATAACAATACATCCGGTACTTCCATCCCATTAAAATTAGATGGGCGTGTGTATTGCGGATGTTCAAGCAATCCTGTCGAAAATGAATCGAGCACAGGTGAATCAGCATTGCCAAGGACATTCGGCAACAACCGGACAACACTGTCAATCACAGCCATTGCAGCGATCTCTCCACCCGTTAGGACGAAGTCGCCAATGGATAACTCGTCCGTGACAAGATACTGGCGTATACGCTCGTCATAGCCCTCATAATGGCCGCATATGAACACGACATGTTCTTCAGAAGAAAGCTCTTCCGCTATCTTCTGTGTAAATGTTTCTCCCTGAGGACACATCAGAATGACACGCGGGGGTTTTTCAAGCCCTTCAGATATAGCTTCGACTGCTGCAAAGAGCGGTTCAGGTTTAAGGACCATACCCGCGCCTCCGCCATAAGGATAATCGTCAACTTTACGATGCTTGCTTGTAGAATAATCACGAAAATCGGTGACACCAAATGTGACTGCACCGTTCGCCTGCGCCTTTTTCATGATCGAGGAATGAAGAACACCTTCGAACATTTCCGGAAACAGTGAAAGGACATCGATTTTCATCATGAAAGAAGTCCTTCCATCGGATCAATGATGATTTTCTTACCAGCTATATCGACTTCTTTAACGATGTCTTCGATATAAGGAATGTAGTGAGGCTTACCTTTTTCAGGCGTTACCGTCCACACATCATTCGCACCGGTTTCAAGAATTTCAGTCACTTCACCTAGTTCGATACCTTCAGTCGTGAACACTGTACAACCAACGATTTCGTGGTAGTAGAATTCGTTTTCGTCCAAATCGCCAAGTTGGTTTTCCGGTATCATGAAAATACCGTTGCGATACTTTTCAACATCGTTAAGATTTGGATGATTTTCAAATGTTAACAAGTCAAAGGTCTTGTGCTGACGATGACTTGCTACAGTTAAGTAAATAGGTGTCTTGCTGTCCGGCATGAACAAGGCAAGCTTGTTTCCGACCGTATAGCGTTCTTCCGGGAAATGAGTACGCGAGATAACGCGGACTTCTCCACGGATACCGTGCGTATTAACAATTGTACCAACGTTAAACCATTGCATAAAAATCACACCTTCCTTTATTTTAAATAATAATAACTTATATATGCCGAAATAAAGAATTCCATTGAATCCGCTACGGCGCTCGGGGATGCCTCCCGCCATAAGCCAAGCAGCTTCGCTACCAGGCTAATGGCTACGGCTACCCCATTGAGGCGCCTACGCTCAGTTAATATAGGCATTCATGTGTTCAACTTAAATAGACAAAAAAGGAAGGAACATAGGCTCCCTCCTTTTCTGTATCAATCTATAATATCGATATAAACCTTCTTGCCGTGGTGACTGCCTGCTGCTGAATAAACAATGGTGCGTATCGCTTTCGCAACACGTCCCTGCTTTCCGATAACTTTTCCCATATCTTCGGGATTTACGGATAGTTTATAGATGACACGATTATCATGTTCATCCATTGCAATCCGAACATCCTCTGGATAATCGACTAACGGTTTAACGATTGTCTCAATCAGCTGCTTCATGTACACCCCTCCTGATTACTTACCGAGTTTAGCGTTATGGTATTTTTCCATGATGCCTTTGTCGGAAAACAGGTTACGGACAGTATCAGATGGTTTCGCACCCTCTTGAAGCCATTTAAGAGCTAGCTCTTCATTGATTTTTACTTCAGCTGGTTTTGTAAGCGGGTTGTAAGTACCAACCGTTTCGATTTGACGACCATCACGTGGTGAACGTGAATCTGCTACTACAATACGATAGAAAGGAGTTTTCTTTGCTCCCATACGTTTAAGACGAATTTTTACTGACATTTTTACTTGCACCTCCGAATAGTTTCACACAAGATAGTATATTATCAAGCTTTCTGTTGTTTGTAAAGTGTTTTTTCTTAACACCTTGAATTTCTTTCAAAAATCCGGGATTTTATTTAAAAAACGAATCCAATCCAGGCATTTTCATCTTCTTTTTACCTTTTTGTTGCATGCCGGTCATTTGTTTAACCATTTTTTTCATGTCTTCGAATTGCTTTAATAGCCGATTGACATCTTGAATGGTTGTTCCTGACCCTTTTGCAATTCGCTTGCGACGATTTGCATTGATGATCTCAGGTGTATTGCGCTCCGCCGTAGTCATCGATTGGATTACCGCTTCAACGCGCCCCATTTGGCCTTCGTCAACTTTAGCATTTTCGAGACCTTTGATTTTATTGGCACCGGGCATCATTTTCAAAATTTCGTCGAGTGGCCCCATCTTCTTGACTTGCTGAAGCTGATCAAGGAAGTCATCGAGCGTAAATGATTGCGTCCGGAACTTCTCTTCAAGTTCCTTCGACTTCTCTTCATCGACATTCTCCTGTGCTTTTTCAATAAGTGACATGACATCGCCCATACCAAGAATTCGGGATGCCATACGTTCCGGATGAAACGGTTCCAGTGCATCCATCTTCTCGCCCATCCCGACAAACTTAATCGGTTTGTCTGTAACAGCTCGGATAGAAAGCGCCGCTCCGCCTCGAGTATCCCCGTCAAGTTTAGTCAGGATAACGCCTGTTATTCCGACAGTATCATCGAAACTTTTAGCGACATTTACAGCATCCTGCCCAGTCATTGCATCAACGACAAGGAATACTTCGTCCGGTGTACTAAGGTCCCGAATATCCTTCAGTTCCTGCATCAGTACTTCGTCAACATGTAGCCTTCCAGCTGTATCAATGATCACGACATCATGATGTTCTTTCTCCGCCTCTGCAAGCGCCTGGCGTACAATTTCAACAGGTGAAATGTCAGTTCCCAGTGCGAACACAGGCATTGTTAACTGCTTACCGAGTGTTTCTAACTGCTGAATCGCAGCGGGTCTGTAAACGTCTGCCGCGACAAGTAGCGGCTTTTTATTGTGCCGTTTGCGAAGTACGCTTGCCAGTTTCCCCGTGGTTGTCGTTTTACCCGCACCTTGCAGACCGACCATCATAATGACAGTAGGTGATTTTCGTGCAAACTGGATTGGGTTCTGCTCGCCGCCCATCAGATTCGTTAGTTCATCTTTAACAATTTTAACAACCTGTTGACCGGGAGTTAGACTCTTCATGACGTCATGTCCGACTGCACGTTCACTTACTGTTTTGACAAACTCTTTGACAACTTTCAAGTTAACATCGGCTTCAATAAGCGCAAAACGTACTTCACGCATCATTTCCTTGACATCAGCTTCGTCAATCTTACCTTTGCCCCTAATTTTCTGTAGCGTCCCTTGCAGGCGCTGGGCTAATCCTTCAAATGCCATGCACAGAGCCTCCTACTCATGATTTCTTAACGCACTTAACAATTCTTTGATTGTTTCCGATTTTTTATCTGTATCGGTTATGAGCTGCTCAAGATAATCTACAATTTCTGCTCGCTTCTGGAATTCTGAAAATAAATTCAACTTCATTTCATAATCTTCGAGCATCGCTTCCGTCCGGCGAACATTGTCATAGACAGCCTGACGCGATACGCCGTATTCACCAGCAATCTCACCGAGTGAAAGATCTTCTAAATAGTAAAGTTGCATATAAAGTCTTTGTTTATCAGTCAAAAGTGACTGATAAAAATCAAAGAGGAAGTTAATGCGTGTCGTTTTTGCAAGCGTCATACGCTTTGCCTCCCCGCTATGTTCTTCCTAAGTCATCATAGTATGACAACCTCGTACTGTCAAGTCATTTTACTTGTCTGTGTGGAAAAACGCAAACGCCTAGACATTATCTTCTTGTTCAAGTCCATCCGCAAATAGGCCGTAGACATACTTTTCTGGATCAAACGGTTGTAGATCATCCACACCTTCACCGAGTCCAACGAATTTAACTGGGATATTTAACTTTTTCCTAATAGCAAGTACGATGCCGCCTTTTGCTGTGCCATCAAGCTTCGTCAAGACGATGCCTGTAACATTCGTCGCTTCTTTGAATGTCTCCGCTTGGATCAATGCGTTTTGCCCCGTTGTTGCATCGAGCGCTAAGAGTACTTCATGCGGTGCGCCTTCTACTTCTTTACTGATAACCCGGTGCACTTTTTGAAGTTCATTCATCAGATTCACTTTATTTTGAAGCCTTCCCGCGGTATCACAAATAAGAACGTCCACTTTGCGGTTTTTTGCAGCACGGATTGCGTCGTACATGACTGCAGCAGGGTCAGACCCTTCCGATTGACGGATTACTTCTACTCCAGCACGTTCACCCCAGACGACAAGTTGATCGATAGCACCAGCACGGAATGTGTCGCCAGCCGCAAGCATAACCGTCTTGCCTTCTGCCATAAGTCGCGCTGCCAACTTCCCAATTGTCGTCGTTTTTCCAACGCCATTAACGCCTACCATTAAGATAACAGTTAGACCGTCTTCTTGAATACGCAGTTCGTTGTCGAGTTCTTCGCCAGCTTGGTAGATTTCAACCAGTTTTTCAGAAATAACTGATTGAATGCCCGCTGTATCTTTAATATTTTTTCGCTGTACTTCAACTTTAAGTAAATCGATGAGCTCCATGACTGTTTCAAAACCGACATCGGCCTGTAACAGTAGCTCTTCCAATTCCTCAAAGAATTCTTCGTCAATTACTCTGAAACGCGCAACAAGATCATTCACTTTGGATGTGAACTGATCTCGCGTTTTTGATAAACCATCTTTAAATTTCTCTGTTACTGCTTCGTTTGTACCCGTGATTTTTTCCTTGAGTTTCTTAAAAAAAGACAATTATAGTCACTCCTTTACATGATTGCTTCTTCCGGCACCTCGGAAATTTTAACCGAAATAACCCTGGACACGCCTGATTCCTGCATCGTGATTCCATAGAGCACATCCGCACCTTCCATCGTACCCTTCCGATGTGTAATAACGATGAATTGTGTCTTCTCCGAAAACTTCTTCAGGTATTTACTGTAGCGTATGACATTCGCTTCGTCGAGCGCGGCTTCGACTTCATCAAGAATACAAAAAGGTACTGGTCGTACTTCGATGATTGAAAATAACAACGAAATCGCAGTTAACGCACGTTCTCCACCTGATAAAAGGCTTAAACTTTGCAGCTTTTTCCCTGGCGGACGTGCGACAATTTCCACACCAGTTTCAAGTAAATTGTCAGGTTGCGTAAGTATCAAATCCGCCTCACCGCCCCCAAACATTTCCTTAAACACATGTCGGAAGCGGTTCTGGACAGCATTGAATGTCGTCAAAAAACGCGTTGTCATTTCAGCGTCCATCTCACTCATCGCTTCGTGAAGTGTCGTTTTCGCTTCTAATAAATCATTACGCTGTTCATCCAAAAAGAGATGACGTTCAGATACTTCTTCAAACTCCACAATAGCTCCGGGATTAACGGGTCCCAAAACTGCCAGTTGACGTTTTAAAGATTCAACTTTTTCTCTGGTCTTCACTTCATCAAAATCGTCCGCAATAATTCCATCCGCAAACAATCCATATTCAGTTAGAAGCTGCTGCGTGACCGCTTCATATTTCACTTCGAGACGTGATAGCACGATAGAGACCGCATTCAATGCAGAGATTGTTTCTCCCGTACTAGCTCGAAGTTTTTGAAGCGTTGCACTTTTCTCTTCAAGTAAATTTGCAAGCTTTGTGCGGATTTCCCTGTCTGTCATAATCGATTTCTCGATTAATTTCTTGTCAGCAGATGCCCTTTCAATCTCCATTGCGATTTGTTCCGCGCTCAACTCTCCACCATTTTCATTACCAGTGAAATACTGCATTTCATCACGCAAGGCAGTCAATTTAACTTTGGCTTGAGCAGAAGCATCTTCCATTTCGTCGATTGTCACTTGCAGATGTGCTTTCTGTTCACGCAAAACAGCTATGCACTCTCGAAGCTCATTGTATCGACTTGTTAATGTAGCCTCTTCGTTCCTCCGATTAGTAGCTAGACGTTCAAGCGACTCCACTTTGGATTGAATTGCTTCTAGCTCACTTTTCACGCGTTTATGATTTTGATGTAATGCTGCTTTCTTTTCTAACAATTCCGATCCAGTATTCTCGACACCGCGTCTTCCCATCTCAGTCGATGCTATCTCTGATTCCACCGACTTAATGGCGATGTCAGTTTCACGAATGCCAGATTCCGCTGCTGCAATTTCAATTTGCAGACTGTCCGTTAGTTTACGTAACTGATCCACTTCGTATATCTGCTTGGCAACGCCCATTTTCGTGTCGCCTATTTTCTTAGTAGCGGACTCAATTGAATCAGCCATACGAGTTAGTTGCAGCTGTAACGTTTCGAGTTCAGCTTTTCTTGTGAAGACGGATGCCTGTCCTTTGACTCCACCACCTGTAAGTGAACCACCAGCATTCACAACATCCCCGTCAAGCGTCACGACACGGAAACGATAGCCGAGTATCCCCGCAATGGCGGATGCCCCTACGAGCGTTTTTGCGACAATCGTATTACCAAGTAAGTTTTCAGTGATAAGTGCATATGTAGCATCAGTCTGTACAAGACGATCGGCAGTTCCGATGTATTCGGGATGCAGTTCAACCGAGCGCAATGCTGCTGGTTGAATTTTCCGGGATTTCATCACATCTCTCGGCAGGAATGTTGCCCTTCCAGCGTTCTTCGCTTTTAAGTAGCCGATTGCTTTTCTCGCTTCCGGTTCAGTTGCCGTCACAATATGTTGCATCGCACCGCCAAGCGCTGTTTCCACCGCTTTTATATACTCTTTTTCAACGGAAATAAGTTCTGCGACTGCACCGTCAATTCCGGCTAGTTTTCCTGACTTTTTCGCAACAAGAATCTCTTTTACACCTGAATAGAAACCTGAGAAATCCGCTTCCATACTTTCAAGTGCACGAACTCTACCATGCATTTCATGTTGCTTGTTAAGTGCCTTTTGCATGAGTTCCTGCTGTGAAGCGAGTTCATCTTCAGTCTTACGCAACGCCTTTGACAATTCACGATAGGCCGAATCCGATTCCTTCAATTTCCGTTTCAAGACAGTCAACGAATTCGCTTTCACAGATTTTTCCTGTGTAAGTTTTTCATAGCGTTCCTGCAAAATAGATGTCTGAAGTATAATTTTTTCGGATGAAGACTGCTCCCCTTGAAGACGCTCTTCCGCGTGCTTCAAGTCGTTGCGGATCGTCGCTTCCTCGTTCAACCTGTCAATATAAGCTGATTTCAATTCATCTATTTCTTTTTCCGTCTCTTTGACAGAGCGTTTCAGTATGTGAGAAATACCATCCATCTCAACTTTTGTTTTTTCGTATTCTATTTCTGACTGTTGCTGCTTTTCACGGGCCGCACCAAGTTTTTCTGAAAGTGTTGCCAACTCAGTTTCGGTATTAGCAAGTTCAAATCGAGACCTTTCAATTAACTGGTCAGCATTGCGACGTTTTTCAAGTGATAAAAGACGTCTTCCTTCCCACTTTTCTGTCTCTGCACTTGTGACTACAAGTTTTTTTTGTAACGCATCCAATTGTTCGTCCATTTTCGCAAGTTCTTTCTTCGCAAATTCGGACGCTTCTTCAGCTTTCCTTGATTCAGCCTCAAGTAAAATCTTCTTCTCCTGAAACTTTTCGGCTTCTTGCGATCTTTTCAAAATTTCATTGCGGAGATTTCCCGCGTCAAAGGTCAGCAGAGACACATCCGCTTCACGCGTCTCTTCCGAAAGCACTTTATGTTTTTTAGCAGCTTCTGCACTATTCCGTAACGGCTCAATTCTCGATTCAAGCTCTTTTAAAATATCAAGCACACGGTCAAGATTGTCTTCCGTCTCAAATAATTTGTGCTCCGCTTTCTTTTTCCTCGTTCTGTACTTCAGAACTCCCGCCGCTTCGTCAAAAATGCTTCGTCTGTCTTCAGGGCGGCTATTTAAAATTTCATCTACGCGCCCTTGAGAAATCATTGAAAATGCTTCTTTCCCAAGTCCAGAATCCATGAACACATCATTGATATCTTTCAGCCGGCACTGTTGGCCGTTTAATAGATAAGCGCTCTCCCCTGATCGGAAAACGCGCCTGCTGACACTTACTTCCGTATAGTCGAGTGGAAAAAGACCTTTACTATTATCAAGAATAAGCGTCACCTCTGCAAAATTAAGTGATTTACGTGAATCACTCCCCGCAAAGATGACATCTTCCATTTTAGAACCACGGAGCGATTTCGCCGATTGTTCGCCAAGAACCCAACGAATAGCATCTGTAATATTACTTTTTCCACTTCCATTTGGACCAACTACAGCTGTAACACCAGGGACAAAATCAATCGCAATCCGTTCAGCGAATGATTTGAATCCCATAATTTCAAGTCTTTTCAAAAACACGATTAATTCTCTCCTTCAGCCTGCCGACTCTTTAAATCTTGAATTGCATGGCGGGCTGCTTCTTGCTCGGCCTCTTTTTTTGATTTACCGAGACCAGTTCCAAGTTGTTCATCGCCAAGTCGCACGACAGTTACGAAACTTTTCGCATGAGCAGGACCTTTCTCTTCAACGATTTCATACTGCAATTGACCATTATTCGTCTGTTGAACGATTTCCTGAAGACGGCTTTTATAATCCATCACATGCGAAAAAGCACCGACACTAATTTTAGGGAAGACGACTTTTTCAAGGAATGGGATAACCGCCTCCATCCCTTGATCTATGTACAGAGCGCCTATAAACGCCTCAAATACGTCAGCGAGTAATGCAGGGCGCATTCGTCCACCCGTCTGCTCCTCCCCTTTCCCAAGCAGGATAAAGCGACCTAACCCAAGTTCGTTAGAAAACTTCACAAGGGACGGTTCGCAAACAATCGCAGCCCTTAGTTTCGTAAGTTCCCCTTCAGTCATATTAGGCTCTGTCGAATAAAGGAATCGGGACACACCTAACTCAAGAACCGCGTCACCTAAAAATTCCAATCTCTCATTATCCGTGAAATTTTTTCTCCGATGCTCATTCACATAAGATGAATGTGTAAATGCATTATACAGTAGTGATTTGTTTTTGAAATGGACGTCCAATTCATTTTGTAAGTCATCGAATTTGTTTCGAATCGCTACGGGTAAAAGCGCAATTGTTTTTTTTCCTTTGAAGTTGTTTGTATGGGTCATCATCGATTCTGCCTTTCGGTACATAATGTTTATAATTTTACCCTTTTCAACGCCACAGTGCAAAAAAAGTTTGCTATAAACCCGAAAAGAGACGCTTTCAATCCTTTCAAGTAGAAAGGATGAAAGAGTCTCAATCAGAATAGCAATTAGTTCACTTTCGTTTCGATATGCGAAACTGCGTCACCGACAGTTGCAATCTTTTCAGCTTCATCATCGGAAATTTCCATTTCGAACTCATCTTCTAATTCCATTACTAATTCTACGACGTCCAATGAATCGGCGCCTAGATCATCACGGAAAGAAGCTTCCATTTTAACTTCACTTTCATCGACGCCAAGGCGGTCGACAATTACTTTAGTTACACGTTCAAGTACTGTTGACAAATTTGTCACCTCCTCTCAAGAAAAGTGGAAGCGCCTGGTCAGAGGCGACAGGCATAAGACGGGCCAGCGGAGCAGCGTTCTTTGCTACATAGCTGGACCGACTTATGACCCGAGCCTCTAGGCGCTGGAACTGGACAATAAGAAAAGCATAGGCGCTAGAGCAGACACCAAAGCGCTTTAACACCTCTATTACATTACCATACCACCATCAACATGAATCGTTTGACCCGTAATATAGACTGCATCCTCCGATAATAAGAACAGAACAGTACGTGCGACATCTTCAGGTCTGCCAAGTTTACCTAGCGGAATAACCGATAGCATTTGATTCTTCACTTCTTCGCTCAATGCATCCGTCATATCCGTCGTAATGAAACCAGGCGCTACTGCGTTTACATTAATGTTGCGTGAAGCGAGTTCTTTTGCCGCCGTCTTTGTAAAACCGATGACGCCAGCTTTTGCTGCTACATAGTTTGCTTGTCCAGGATTTCCAGAAACACCGACAATCGATGCAACGTTGACGATTCTTCCTGCACGTTGTCTCATCATTTGGCGAGTGACGCCTTTTGTACAAAGAAAAACACCTTTTAAATTGATATTAATGACATCGTCCCATTCGTCTTCTTTCATACGCATGAGCAAATTGTCTCTCGTAATACCTGCATTATTGACAAGGATATCAATAGATCCAAACATTTCCAAAGTTTTATCAACCATGATTTTAACACCGTCAGCATCGGATACGTCTGCCTGAATAGCGAACGCTTCTCCACCGGATTCTGTAATCAACTTAACGACGTCATCCGCTTTATCCTTACTTCCGCTGTAGTTGACAGCAACTCGTGCGCCTTCTTTAGCAAGAAGTAGTACTATTTCACGGCCAATTCCACGTGATGCTCCCGTGACAATTGCGGATTTCCCATCAAATCTACCCATTACGACCACCCTTTCGAAGCTTCGATTACCGTTTGCAATGTCTCTTCATCATAGACTGGGAACACCGTTACACTCCGGTCAATCTTTTTAACGAGGCCACTTAGTACTTTTCCTGGACCACATTCGATGAAATGAGTAACTCCAAGGTCAAGCAATGTACGTACGGAATCTTCCCAAAGTACCGGGGAATAAAGTTGTTCGACGAGGAAGCCTTTTATATCCACACGATCAGTAACGACCGAAGCATTCACATTAGCAACAACTGGAATGGATGCATCCTTCATCTCGACCTCATCAAGTGCAGCCCGCAGTTTTTCTGCCGCCGGTTGCATAAGTGAAGAGTGAAACGGTCCGCTTACATCCAGCGGAATCGCTCTTTTCGCGCCCGCTTCTTTCAATTGGACACACGCTTTCTCGACGCCTGCTTTCGTACCGGAAATAACGATTTGTCCCGGACAATTCAAGTTGGCCGGTTGTACAGCGAAACCATCTGCTGTAATAGCATCTGTTACTTCTTTTAACTTCTGCCCATCAAGTCCAAGAATTGCCGCCATTGCCCCTTCACCAGCAGGCACCGCTTCATTCATGTACAAGCCTCGCTTATGAACGACTGACACTCCGTCTTCAAATGACATTACACCCGAGGCAACGAGTGCCGTATATTCCCCAAGACTATGTCCTGCCGTAAAGTCTGGCGTAACGCCTTCGTCTATCAATCGCGAAGCAATCATCGATCCGACGGTAAGTAGTGCTGGCTGCGCATTGTATGTCAGCGTCAGTTCATCTTGAGGTCCTTCTAGAATTAATTGACTAAGTTGAAAATCAAGTACACGGTCTGCCTGTTCTAAGAATTGCTTACTTTTGTCATGCGTTTCCGCGAACTCTTTTCCCATTCCAGCCGATTGTGAACCTTGTCCCGGGAAAATGAATGCAATCTTTGTCATCAATTTTCCACCTTTCTTATCGTTTCACGAATTGTTCCACAAACATCATATTCCACCATTGTTCTCGCTTGCCGAACGGCGTTCAATATAGCATTCGCATTTGAAGAACCATGTGCTTTTATAACAGGCGAATTCAAACCAAATAAACCCGCCCCACCATACTCTGTGTAATCCATTTTGTTTTTCAGTCCACGCAAATCGTCTTTCACAAGTGCTGCAGACAGTTTTGACTTCAATGAAGCGCTATACACTTCTTTCAACATAGAGAAGAAAGCAGATGCAGTCCCTTCCAGCGTTTTCAGAACCATATTACCCGTGAAGCCATCTGTAATGACGACGTCCGCCACGCCAGTCAATAGATCACGCGACTCAACGTTGCCGATAAAATTAATGGGCGCTTTCGAAAGCAAGTCAAAAGCAGCCTTTGTCAATTCATTCCCTTTTCCTTCTTCGGTTCCGATATTTAATAAGCCGACGCGTGGATTTTCAAGCCCCCGCACCTTTGTGGCGTAGATACTTCCCATAACCGCATATTGTTCAAGATGAGATGGTTTCGCATCCGAATTTGCACCAAGGTCCAGCATGACAAATCCTTTTCCATCGATCGTCGGAAGTGTAGGTGCTAAGGCAGGTCTCTCAATACCATCAATCCTACCTACGATGAATAGACCTGCCGCCATTAAAGCACCTGTATTACCAGCAGAGACGCAAGCTGAAGCTTCGCCATCTTTAACAGCTTGAGCCATCCTTACCATTGACGCATCTTTTTTCCGGCGGATAGCACGAACCGGCTCATCGTCTGGTTCAATTTTCTCTGTACAGTGAATCACTTTTAGGCGGGCATGCTCCTTCAAGAAAGGTGCCATCGCCTGTTCATCACCATAAATATGTATGTTTATATCTTCGAACTCAGCGAGACTTTTAAGCGCACCGGCAATAATTTCACCAGGCGCATGATCTCCGCCCATTCCATCTACAGCTATGATCATTTTAATTCCCCCTGCTTCCTATCAGTCGTCCGGTACATGTGAAATTCGCCAGTGAATACCGTTTCGTCATTGACCGTCGATGCGACCATGACTAATGTCCGCTTTTCTCCCAGACTTTCTTTCTTCACTTCTGCACGTGCAACAACTCTATCGCCAGCACTCACCGGTTTCAAAAAGTCAATGGTCGACTTCACAGTCAAAGCAAGATCATCATTCATAACTGCAACAGCAAGTGAGTTTGCCTGGGCAAACAGATGATGTCCACGCGCAATTCCGTTACGCTGGAAGACATGATCTTCAGTCACATCAAATATCGACAGCGCCCTCTTATCGAGTTCCATATCGATGATATCCCCAAAGACTTCATCGGAGTGAAGAGACTTCACTTCCTCTTTCATCGTTCGAGACGCAACCGTTTTCAAACGTTCCCGCAGTTCGGGAATTCCGCGCTCTAGCCTGTCCAAACGTATCGTCTGGACACTTACAGTAAAATGTTCCGACAATTCTTCATCTGTCAGGAATGGATTTTCTTCAAGCAACTTTCCAAGCAGTCGTTGCCTTTCCTTTTTAGGCATTCTCAATCGGTTCACCTTCCGGATTAGCACTTGGTACTAATAGCAGTATATAAAAATAGAAAAAAGAAAGCAAGCACAGAAATGCGGAGACGACCGTTTAGATGCGACAGGCATAAGACGATTTGGCGGAGCGGCGCCCTTTGCCGCACAGCCGAAGCGGCTTATGACCCGAGCATCTGGGAGTCGAAGCTAGACAGCACTGAAATGCGGAAGCGCCTGTTTAACCCCGAAAAGCGCATGAAGCTGGACAGCACAGAAATGAGGAGACGACCGTTTTTAAGGAACGCAGCCTAAGTTCGCCGCATCGTGCGGCAATTAGGTGGGATGCTAGTTTAGTTCACCCTCCCAGCCGCATGACCGACATCCTGTAGACCCTCAATCAATCCTATCGCCACTAAGAGCACCCGACTCTTCAAGATGCGATCTCAGCATGCCGTATTCCTGATCTTCCCAAAAGTGAAGCGACTCTAATAGTTGTTCCGCGTCTTTCCTTGCCGTTTCGAGCGCCCTATAATCGTGGACGGGATCTGCTACTTTAAACTCAGGCATACCGCTTTGCTTTTTCCCAAAGAAATCGCCGGCACCTCTTAGTTCGAGGTCCTTTTCTGCTAAAACAAATCCATCATTCGTTTCTGTCATCGTTTGCATCCGCTCTTTTCCCTCTTCGGTTTTGGGATCAGCAAGCAGAACGCAATAGGATTGCTCGGCGCCCCGACCTACTCGCCCCCTCAGCTGATGGAGTTGAGCAAGTCCAAAGCGCGTCGCGTCGTAAATAAGCATGAACGTCGCATTTGGTACGTTGACTCCGACTTCAACGACAGTCGTCGACACTAGAACATCGATTTTACCTTCACTGAAATCGCGCATGATGGCATCTTTATCGTCCGAATGAAGACGGCCATGCATGAGACCGACTGTGTATTTACCACTAAAATGAGTCGAAAGCTGACTATGGACATCCACTGCATTTTGGACATCTAATTTGTCGGATTCCTCGATTAATGGACAAATAACATATGCCTGACGTCCGGCACTTAATTCATTTTCCATCTTCCGTAAAACTGGAAGAAGGGAATCCTCTTTCAACCAATGTGTTTCAATAAGTTTTCGGCCAGCCGGCAACTCATCGAGTATGGAGACATCCATTTCACCAAAAGCAGTAATAGCAAGCGTTCGTGGAATCGGAGTTGCAGTCATGAATAGAACATCAGGATTCAATCCTTTATCCCGTAAAACGCGCCGTTGTTCGACACCGAAACGATGCTGTTCATCCGTAATAACCAACCCAGGATTTTTAAAGATGACATCAGGTTGAATGAGGGCGTGCGTGCCGATAAGCAAATCCACTTCACCTGATTCAAGTTTTTCAAGCAAATCTCTTCTCGCCTTCGCCTTTGTAGATCCAGCGAGGAAAGCAACTGTAATGCCGTGCGGTTCAAGCCATTCTGCAAGCGTAGATGCGTGCTGTTCGGCAAGGATTTCTGTAGGTGCCATAAGGGCCCCCTGAAATCCTGCCGTGATAGCAGCATACAAAGCGATTGCCGCTACGACTGTCTTTCCGGAACCAACATCTCCCTGAAGGAGACGGTTCATCCTAGTCGGACTTTTTAGTTCCCCACATAATTCATTGACAACCCGCTTTTGAGCCCCTGTCAATTCAAATGGCAATGCTGCGATGAAAGTCTTCACTTTGGCAAGGTCATAGTCGATAGCTACACCTTTCTCCGCTTCTTTTCGTGCTTTCTTCATGCCCAGCATCTTCAGCTGGAACATGAGCAGTTCCTCATAGACAAAACGTCTTCTCGCATGTTTCACATCAGCAGGGCTTGTTGGAAAATGAATCATCTCAAGTCCATTTCCGATGGCTGGCAATCGATACATTTCACGAATATCAGCGGGTAGTGATTCTGCGTGCTGACCGACAGCTGCATCCAATGCACTTCGCATGAAGCGCCGAAATGTCTTCTGATGCATAACACCTTTCAAACTGTATACCGGCTCAAAATCAGCTTGATCTGTTTTTGGGCCGTCCTTGAAGTTGCTTACATTGATTACTTGCCTGCCCCGATCCCATTTCCCAGTAACTGTGACAATCGTCCCAAGTGACAAACGCTCTTTTAAGTAATGTTGATTGAAAAAAACCGCCTTCACAAGATGCCTTCCGGCAAGAAGACGGATTTGTAAACGGGATCTATTTTTCCCCAAGAAAAGAATGGAAGGCTGACTTTCGACCCTTCCTTCAATTGTGACTCGTTCATTATGCGGGGTTTCAGTCAAATCTTTTAACCTGAAGTCTTCATGACGGTACGGGAACGTCATGAAGAGGTCTTGAAGCGTTGAAACTCCAAGTGCCTCAAGCTGTTCGCCGGCCGCTTTTCCGACTCCTTTTATCGTCGTGACAGAATCATGAATTGACAGTGTCACTATCTACCTTATCCTTACCAAATATCTTCGCTTCAAGCGCTTTTCCGGTTGGCGTAGCAGCCAATCCGCCTTTAGCTGTTTCCCGTAACGCTGAAGGCATTGACTTACCTATTTTATGCATCGCTTCAATTACTTCATCTGTAGGAATACGGCTAACGACGCCTGCTAGTGCCATATCTGCTCCAACGAGTGCCTTTGCCGCTCCCATTGCATTCCGTTTCACACATGGTACTTCAACAAGTCCAGCAACCGGATCACAGACAAGACCTAACATATTCTTCATAACGATAGAAAATGCTTCTGCACTTTGTTGTGGAGTCCCGCCCGCCATTTCAACAATTGCAGCGGCTGCCATTGAACCTGCTGAACCTGTTTCCGCCTGGCATCCACCTGCTGCGCCTGATATCGATGCATTATTCGCAACGACAAACCCGAAAGCACCAGACGTAAATAAATAATTAATCATTTGTTCCCGTGTAGGATTCAATTTATTTTTCACCGCAAACAAAGTACCAGGTACGATTCCTGCTGCACCCGCTGTTGGCGTTGCACAAATCGTCCCCATTGCTGCGTTTACTTCATTCGTAGCGACTGCCTTACTGACAGCATCCATAACCACATCGCCGCAAAGAGATTTGCCTGATGCCATATATTTTTGAATAAGAACCGCATCGCCACCCGTAAGACCGGATGCTGAATGCACACCCTGCAATCCTCTTTCTACCGCCTTTTCCATCACCGTTAAGTTATTGTCCATCTGCGCGATGATTTCTTCTCTTGTACGTTTTGTTATAAGAATTTCTTGTTCAATCATGATTTCTGAAATAGGCTTGTTCTGCGACTCTGCAAGTGCAACAAGCTCTTTAACGTTACTAAATAAAACGTCCATCTATGTTTGCCTCCTATTTTACAGTTCTTTAGTTTGCCAATGTCGAAACTTGCGTTACATTCGGCAATGATTCCAACTCATTTATCAGTGCTGCGTCGATCATTTGATCAACTTCAATCACCATAAGGGCCATATCCCCTTTTTCTTTTCGGTCAACTTCCATATGTGCAATATTTATATTTAGTTTTGCAATTGCGTTGGAAACGCTTGCAATAACACCTGAACGGTCATTATGAACGATGAGAAGTGCGGGGTAATGCCCCGATAATCTAAGCGGGAATCCGTTAAGTTCAACAACTTCCATCGTTCCGCCACCTATAGAAATTCCAGTCAGCTCCATAACGCCCTCACTGTCCCCAATTACAAGACGGGCCGTGTTCGGATGTACCGCCTCTTCCTCTTCAGGAATAAATTCAAAAGTCAATCCAAGTTTCTCTGCATCAGCAAACGCAGACTTTATACGCTCATCGAATGTATCATAATCTAATAATCCACCAATAATTGCTACATCCGTACCGTGTCCTTTATACGTTTCTGCAAAAGAACCATAAAGATGAACCCGAGCCCATTCCGGCTGTCTGCCAAACAGTGTTCGTGCGACACGGCCGATTCTTGCAGCGCCGGCAGTATGTGAAGATGATGGCCCTATCATAACTGGTCCAATTATATCGAAAACTGATCTGAATTTCATAAACGCTACCCCCTCTTAATAAGCACGTACTGTTATTCATTTTACATGAGTTTTGCTTTAAAGACAAAAGATGTTGTTCCTTGTCGACGCAAGTAAAAAGCAGTGCGGCTTTTTACAGGCGCACTGCTCGTTACTAGTTTATTCAACTGAAATGATATAGGGATACAATGGTTGTTTTCCGTTATAAAGTTCAACTTCTGCGTGATCAAAGTTATCCTCTACATAACTTACGATTGCAGAAGCATCTTTCTCGCTAATGTCTTCACCATAAATAATTGTAACAATTTCATCATCTTCATCAATGATCGAGTTCAATAGTGTTTGCATGACATTTTCAAGTGAAGGCGCAGATGTAATAATCTTACCACCTGAAATACCCATGAAGTCGTCTTTTGTAATTTCCACCCCGTCAATCGATGTATCTCTTACTGCATGTGTAACTTGTCCCGTTTTCACGAACGATGCAGCCTCTGTCATCGCTGCGACGTTTACACTCACTTCCGCTTCCGGATTGAATGCAAGTATAGCAGCAAGTCCTTCGGGTACTGTTTTTGTAGGAACGACAGCTGCTTCAATACCGATCACATCGGCCGCTTGCTGTGCTGCCATAATGATGTTTTTGTTGTTAGGTAAAATGAGCACTCGTTCAGCACCGACTGCCTCAATTGCCTTGACAATATCTTCTGTCGATGGATTCATCGTCTGCCCGCCTTCAATAATGGCAGAGGCACCTACGCTTTTCAGTAATTCAGAAATACCTGCTCCCATAGCAACTGTTACGACCGCGTATGGATGTTTTACAACTTCTTTTTTCGCCGCATTTTGTACCGAATAATTTTCTCCGACGATTTCGAGATGCTGCTGACGCATATTTTCAATTTTAATTTTAATAAGGGAACCGAATTTCTGCCCGTAACTAAGTGCGTCACCCGGTTCTTCTGTATGGATATGTACTTTCGCAACTTCATCATCAGAAATAACAAGTAAAGAATCACCGAATTGACTCAATCCTTGGCGGAATTCGGATTCATCGTATGGACTCGTTTGCAGTTTATCATCCTCGAACTTCACCATGAATTCCGTGCAATATCCGAATTCAATGTCTGCCGTATTCATGAACCCTTGGACGCTGCGATGATGTTCCGCACTCACTAAGTCGTCCATGGAATCGACGATAGTTCTTGCTGGTAGTTCTTCACCTTTTAAGCATGCCAAGAAGCCTTCGTATACATAAACGAGACCTTGTCCACCACTATCAACAACTCCAACTTCCTTCAATACAGCTAATAAATCCGGTGTCCGCTCAAGTGATGCTTGTGCTTCTTTCACTATAGCTTCCATTACTTCAATAATGTCATCTGTAGTCGCAGCTTTTTCTACTCCGATAGTAGAGGCATCTTTTGCGACGGTTAAAATTGTTCCTTCAACAGGTTTCATAACCGCTTTATAGGCCGTTTCAACGCCATACTTCAAGGCACCTGCAAATTGTCCTCCATTGACAGTCGCTTCATTTTCAATCGCTTTCCCGAAACCACGGAATAACTGTGAAAGAATAACGCCGGAATTACCGCGCGCGCCCATCAGCAATCCTTTCGATAACGCTTGTGCAGTTTGACCGATATGGGCAACCGCATTTTCTTCAGTTTCCTTCGCTCCTGAAGTCATCGATAAATTCATATTCGTACCTGTATCACCATCAGGTACCGGAAAAACATTTAGTGAATCGACATAATCGGCATTTTGATAAAGATGATGTGCACCCAACTTTATCATTTCCGCAAATTTCAAACCATCTATGGTCTTCATAGAAATTATTTCCTCCTCTTACAGGTTCGTCACTCGGACTCCCTGGACAAAAATATTAACAGATTTCACAGTCATGCCGACTGTCTTTTTCAATGTATACTTCACTTTTGATTGTACTTGGTAGGCGACTTCTGAAATTTTAGTACCATATCCAACAATGATATACATATCGATATGCGTATCATCGCCAAGATTACGAACGATGACTCCCCGCGTGAAATTTTCTTTCCCTAGGATTTCAGTAAGGCCATCTCTTATCTGATGCCTTGAAGCCATTCCGACAATCCCATAACACTCGATAGCCGCCTCACCAACCACTTGGGTAATGACGTCATTCGTAATATCGATTTTGCCGTATTCATTCTTTACTTCGATTGACATGTGTAATACCCCCTGGATCCTTTTTCACTAACCCCATTGTACTATACCTGTTATAATAATAAAAGAAAGCGATTCTATGACTTTTAAACGTGTAAAGGCTTTTACCTTGAAAGATGTCACAAAAAAGGTTGCAACACGTTTACGCATATGATACATTATTATGGTATGCGAATAAAGAAGTAAATCACTTAATCAACATTCGCAAGGAGGTACTATTATGTCTAAAGAATGTGTTATTACAGGACGCAAAGCCCGTACAGGCAATGCACGCTCCCACGCAATGAACGCAACTCGTCGTTCATGGGGTGCGAACCTTCAAAAAGTCCGAATTCTCGTTAACGGTAAACCTAAACGTGTATGGGTCTCTGCTAGAGCCCTTAAATCAGGTAAAGTTCAACGTGTGTAAAGGACTGTAATTAAAGTTTAAGCGCCTTGGTATTTAAACTTTAAAGAAAATAAAACGCCGGGCTGAATTTCTTCAGCCCGACGTTTTTTCTTTTTTCCTTTTTTTATTCTTGGTGTTGCTCGCAGTAGCTTTCGGTGAATCATCCTTCTGGAAAACAACCATACACTTCCTTACAACTCCACTCACAAATTTCGGCATTGTGAAAGTATAAACTCGCAATTCCCCACTCCTTTCAGGAATCTGAACTCCTTACCATTAAGCATATGCCCTCATGGAACGATATAGTACAGACTTCTTCAGCCAGTTCATTACTTGTAAATAACGTCATGCCAGTTTCGAGCGTAGCATCTACCATTTCGAATTTGAAACCGGTAAGTGTAAGTCCACTAACTACCCCATTGAATGAAAAAAATGATATGTATTTAAAACGATCATCCGACGTCACTTGATAACTTCCAGGTGTAAGTATAAAAAGTTCATTCGTCCCATTACGAATCGAGAATGACGTATCGTTATGAGCTATTTGAAGCCGGTACAGAAGATGAAGGGCTGATTCCATATGATCCAGCCTCCCTCCTGTAACTCCCGTCAAAATGACACACTCTGGCCCGTAGGAAAGAGCACGATCTACTGCAAGTTCCGTATCAGTCTCATTTTTTTCCGAACGAAATCGTCCTATTATGCGGACTGCGGCGGCTATCTCATCGTATTCACTTTTCGAAACCGAATCAAAATCCCCCACTGCTTCAAGAGGAACAATACCTCTTTGCAACAAGTGAAGTGCACCTCTATCCGCTCCGATGAACACCGTATCTTTATGATGAAATTCCGTCAAGTCAGCTATTTCTGAATCGGGCCCGCCCGCACAAACGACTGCATACTTCATTTTCTTAGCGCACCTTCACCAGCAGCTTTTATCCGGCGTAAAGCTTCTGCACGATCAGGTGCATTGTAGATAGCTGATCCTGCAACTAAGATTGTAGCACCCGCTTCCACACACGGGATAATCGTTTCTTCATTAATGCCGCCATCGATTTCAATTTCAATCGGAAGTCCTCGCTCACGAATAATATCGGCTAGCTGTTTCACTTTCGGAACGACTGAATGAAGAAACTTCTGGCCACCGAATCCGGGATTGATTGTCATGATTAGGACTAAGTCAATTTCATCTAGAACATGAAGAATCGTTTCAATCGGTGTATGCGGATTCAAAACAACGCCCGATTTCACCCCGTGAGACTTAATCAGTTGCAATGTGCCGTGCAAATGAGGGCATGCCTCTACATGAACCGTAATATAATCAGCTCCGGCTTTTGCAAATTGTTCAATATACAGGTTTGGATTTTCAATCATTAAATGGACATCCAGCGGCAACTTCGTTACTGGTCGAAGTGCCTCAACAACAATCGCTCCCATTGTAATGTTCGGAACGAAATGTCCGTCCATGACATCGATATGGATTAGTGCAGCGCCCGCTGCTTCCACTTCTTTTACTTCTTCGGCAAGCTTTGAAAAGTCTGCTGCTAAAATTGAAGGTGCAATTTTAATCATGTTTTTCATACCTCGGCTTTCGGTCAAGTATTTCTTGCATGAACTGCAAGTAGTGATCATAGCGATGACGTGGAATTTCTCCAGTCTCTACCAACTCTTTTACTGCACACTTTGGTTCTTTCAAGTGCAAGCAACCTCTGAATCTACAGTTTGGCGCAACTTCATCCATATCTACAAAGTAATGAGACAATTCTTCTTTTTCGATATGATCGAATTCGAGAGAGCTGAAGCCTGGGGTATCCGCGACAAGACCACCTGATATCTCAAGCAACTCAACATGTCGCGTTGTATGTTTTCCGCGTCCAAGCGCTTCTGATATTACCCCTGTTTTCAATTCAAGCACAGGCAATACCGTGTTCAACAACGTTGATTTACCAACACCTGATTGCCCGGCAAGAACTGTAGTCTTGCCTTCAAAATAAGGTTTCAATAAGTCAGTCAGTTGAGGATCGTCAATAAAAGTCTCTATAACATCATAACCGATTTTCTTATAATACGCCGCTGATTCAGCTACCATTTTCAGTTCATCAGCATTCGCAAGATCCTTTTTCGTTAGGCAGATAATTGGTTTTACGTCGAACGATTCGACGACAACCAAAAACCTGTCTAATAGATAAAGGCTGAATGCCGGTTCCACTATGGAGAATACAAGCAACGCCTGGTGAACATTCGAGATTGGCGGACGGACAAGTTCATTGAACCGCTCATGGACTTCAGTGACTGTTGCATCATTATCTTCAACACGTACATAGGTCACGAAATCTCCAACCAGCGGATGAATACCACGGTTTCTAAATACTCCACGTCCTCGACATTGAATGATTTCTCCGTCATTTTCTACATAATAATACCCGCTGATTGCTTTTCTGATTTGTCCTTCTGGCATTCTTTCACCCCTTCTAATTAGAGTCACTCTAATTGACCAATTCTGCAATGATAGGTTTTGAATCGCGCGTAACCTTATATGACCCAGTCTGTCCTTCTTCCAAGTTAAATGAAATTGATCTTTCCGTCGTTTCTGTGATTGAAAACTCATCAAAAACATCCGTTATCTTATTATTTTTGTCTTGAATGTAAATTTTAATAAGTTGTGGGACTGGAGCAGGCTGTTCCACTACTCCCGAGTTGTCTCCATCATCCTCTCCATCACCTTCGTCACCATCTTCATCGCTAGGACTAGGGCTAGGCTCAATCACTTCAGGTACATACTCAATTGTCACCTTTTTGACAACGAACTTATCGGGTTTTTTCTCTGGACCTTTTGATACGACGACTTCGACTTTCCCACCTTTTACAATTTCTGTTTTCCCATTTGGTGTTTGCGAAATGACACTACCTTTAGGCACTGTTGAAGAATAATCTTCTCTCACTGTATTTATAGTTAAACCTGATGACTCTTCATAATCTTCCAGCCGGTCCTTGTCATATCCTCTTAGATCGTCAAGAATTTGCTTTTCTTGGCCTTTACTAACAGTAAACAGTAAATCGGTTTCACTGAGAATTACTTCCCCTGAATCTGGTTCTTGTCCAATGATTGTACCCTCTGGTTTATCAGAAAACTCTTCTATAGAATCAATCGACTTAAAAAGTGTATCGGCTAAAGAAGCCATAACTTTATCGGCATTTTCGCCAATATAATCGGCTAAGGTGCTTTTTTCTTTACCGGTACTAATATACAAGGTGATCTCGGAGTCAACACCCCGTTTCTTCCCTGCCTCGGGTATCGTTTTAATGGCTTCCCCTTCATCAACATCATCGGATTGCTGTTCCTCAGTTACAACCGTATTAAAGCCTGTGCTAGAGAGCACATCCCTAGCCTCCGTTTCTTCCATTCCAGCCACAGTCGGAATAACAGCCTTTTTAGGGCCAAATATACCTGGAATAAGGGACAACAAAAGTATCAGGATTGCAATGCCAGCAATTCCACCAACAATGAATGGCCATTTCTTGCGTTTTTTCGGTGGTGTTGGCGGCGGGGATTGTTCAATTGTTACTGGTTCGATCTTCTTAGTCGCTTCAACGCTATCAAATTTTGTAGTTTCACTAACGATTGGTATCGCGCGCGTGCGGTCATCATCGAACACAATTGCGAATCTCTTCTCATTTGCCCGTTCGGGTGACAGTACAGTTAGCAAATCATCATACATTTCATCTGCTGAATCATATCGATATGTAGCATCTTTCATAGTCGCCTTCAAAATAACATTTTCTAAACTTTGTGGAATTGAAGGGAATACCATTCTTACTGAGGGCGTCTCTTCTTGTAAATGCTTCAATGCAATCGCAACTGCAGTATCCGCTGTAAATGGCAATTCACCTGACAGTAATTCGTAAAGTACGATGCCTAATGAATAGATATCAGACTTTTTTGTCGCCATTCCGCCACGTGCTTGTTCGGGTGACAAGTAGTGAACCGTCCCAATGACTGAATTCGTTTTTGTATGTGCTGTTGCACTAAGTGCCATCGCGATACCAAAATCAGTAATTTTAACATTCTCATCCGAATCCATTAAAATATTCTGCGGTTTAACATCACGATGGACGATTCCATTATGATGAGCATTCGCAATTGCAGATACAATCTGTTGCATAATCGGCAAAGCTTGCTTAGGCGTCAAGGCCCCATTATCTTGGATAAACTTCTTCAAGGTTTGTCCTTCGATATATTCCATCACCAGGTAATGCAGTTCACCCTCTTCGCCCACATCGAATATATCAACAATGTGCGGGTGCGTCAGACTCGTTGCGGAAAGTGCTTCTCGTTTAAACCTTCTTTTCAATGCCTCTTCATTCGCAAAATCATAATTAAGAACCTTAATGGCAACATCGCGGTCCAGGATGACGTCATGTGCTAGATATACTTTTGACATGCCGCCGTCACCAATATTCCTTACAATTTCATAACGTCCACCTATTCTTGATCCAATCATGGATTAGTCGCCTCCACTTCAGTCGAGTCGATTAGAATTACGGAGATATTGTCTTCCCCGCCCATCTTGTTCGCTAAATCCACAAGTTCTTCCGTCTTTTCATGCAACGTAGCGTTTGATAGAACTATTTCACTCATCGATTGTTGACTTACTTTATTGCTCAGACCGTCTGTACAAATAAGCATATACATGCCCTCTTCTAACTCAAGCGAATAAAGATCGGGTACAATCGTTTTTTCAGAACCAACTGCTTTCATAATCCAGTTTCGTTGTGGATGAACTGCTGCCTCTTCCAAGGTAATTTCCCCACTGTCAAGAAGTGCATTTACGTAGGAATGGTCTCGTGTTACTTGCCGCACACCTTTCCCATCGATTGCGTAGACACGGCTATCACCAGTATGCGAAATAAGACAAGAACGTCCACGAATGAGAGCTACTTCAAGCGTCGTTCCCATTCCCTTATACGCTTCATTTTCGTTTGCATGTTTGTAAAGTATGTCATTTGCGAGAATGACCGCTTCCTGCAGCCACTGCGCCAACTTATCTTCTGCTTCAAACGTCGAACTATCAAGTTTCATGAATTGCTCGCCAATTACTCTGACTGCTGTCGAACTCGCGTAATCCCCCCCAAGGTGGCCACCCATACCGTCCGCTATCACGGCAAGCATAACGCCCTTTGGAAGTGTGTATACAGCCGCACTGTCTTCGTTGACCGTTCGTTTCTTGCCGATATCCGTCAAGACTTCAAATTGCAACGTCCATCCCACCTTTTGCCTCGAATTCTTAGCTCACTTACTTTTTTTCCGGAAAGCAGCAACAAAAAAGCCATCGCTGCCAAAGTGTTGCGGAAGTACTTGAAGCGTGTTATCTTCAATCGCCAATTTCTCGTTTCCAGTTAGTTGCGGTAAAGGGATTTTCTCCATATCCGTATGACGCACAAGGAATCGTTCAACCATTCCCTGGTTTTCGGCATACTCCACTGTACACGTACTATAGACAATAACCCCGTCAGATTTAATCAATTCACGAGCAGTATCTAGAAGGTCTGATTGTATCGACGTCAACGCATCGAAATCAGCTTGTGTTTTATTGTACTTAATTTCAGGCTTTCTACGGATGACACCAAGACCGCTACAAGGTGCGTCGACAAGAATACGATCGAATGAGGACAACTCGTATAGCTCAGTCAATTTCCTGCTGTCTCCACTCAATGCTTTGATTGACGTTAAGCCAAGGCGAGTCGCATTTGCTTCAATAAGTTTCAGTTTATGTTCATGTAAATCATGTGCAAAAACTTCACCTTTATCGTTCATTTTTTCAGCGATGTGGGTTGTTTTCCCACCAGGTGCCGCACACATATCGAGTACTTTCATACCTGGCGATAAATCAAGAGCAAGAACAGGTAGCATCGAACTTTCGTCTTGAATAGTGATAAGTCCTTTTTTATAGGCTTGCGTATTTGCAGGATTGCCACTATCTGAAATGATGCACTCCGGTACAACTTCGCCTTTTCTTACTTCAACACCTTCTGATTCGAGTAAAGCAATGACTTCGTCTGGCGTTGTTTTTGCTGTATTGACACGAATTGTCATCGCTGCTGGATGATTATTTTCATGTGCCATAATGGCCGCGTCTTCTTCACCAAATTGTTCATTCCAACGCTTAATCAACCATTCCGGATGACTCGTTTCGATAGAAGTTTTCAACGTACCATCTTGCATTTCATCAAGTGAACGGACACCTTTACGCAACACGGAGCGAAGAATACCATTTACAGTTGGTGCTATCCGTTTATGACCGCGTCTTTTCGCAATTTCAACTGCTTCGTGAACAACAGCATGCGGTGGGATTTTTGTTAAATAAACGATTTGATATAACGATAACCGAAGAAGCTCTCGAACCCAGCCATCCAATTTACCACGGACAAACGGCTCAAGATAATAATCGAGTGTCATGCGGTGTTGAAGTGTGCCATACGTCAATTCCGTTAACAAGCCACGATCTTTCGTTTCTATACCATACTTTTCAATTGTTCTATGCAGCAATAGATTGCTATAAGCTTGATGATCATTTATTTCCATCAATATTGAAAGAGCAGCGTCTCGGACGTTGCCATTCCATATTTTCTTTTTCGGTCTAGTATTTATATTCATTCAAAACGGTCCCCCTTACTCCATTTAGATCCGGTTCCGCGAATAAATTCACCCGCCGGCATCCGTTTTTTCCCGGCTGGTTGAAGATCCGTAAGTGCAACAGCGATGTCATCGCCCGCTTTTACAATAATACGATCACTATCGATTGCAATAATCGTTCCTGGTAACGCACTGTCAGTTGTATGGATTTTCTCACTCCACCAAATCTTGACGTTTTCACCTTGGAATGCGGTGTATGCAACTGGCCAAGGATGAAGTCCACGGATTTTATCGTAGATTGCCTTTCCACCTTTAGACCAGTCAATCCGTTCTTGTTCACGGGAGATGTTACGCGCGAACGTCACGAGTGATTCGTCTTGAACTGTTTGTTTATTTGTTTCGTTTAAAATAGAAGGCAATGTCTCTTTCAGTAGTGCCGTCCCTGCCACAGATAACGCAGTGAACATACTTCCTGTGTGATCCGTATCAGAAATAGGCACAATCACTTGTGAAATAATATCGCCTGCATCAAGTTTTTCGACCATATACATGATTGTGACGCCCGTTTCTGTTTCGCCATCCATGATTGCCTGGTGAATCGGCGCACCACCGCGATATTTAGGTAGTAAGGATGCGTGTACATTAATGCAACCGAGCCGAGGGACTTCTAGCAGTTCCTTCGGTAAAATCTGGCCAAATGCTGCAGTCACGATTAAATCTGGTTTAAGCGCAATAATTTCCTCAAGTTCAGCAGAACCTCTCAGTTTTTCAGGTTGAATAATCGGCAGTCCAAGCCGTAGTGCTTCAACTTTTACTGGAGGTGGTGTTAAGACCCTCTTTCGCCCGACTGGTCTGTCCGGCTGAGTGACAACTGCCACGATAGTATGCCCTTCATCAAAGAGCATTGTGAGGACAGATACCGAAAACTCTGGTGTTCCCATAAAGACAATCTTCGTCATTTCAGCTCACCCCCACCGCTTTCCCCTACTATCTCTGCTTCTTCTGTTTCTTCTAATTCAGACGGATCAACAACACGAATGATTTTCGAATCAAATAATACGCCATTTAAATGATCGATTTCATGAAGAATCGCACGTGCTTCATAATCTTCTGCTTCTAATTCATAAAGTGCGCCATTGCGTTCTTGCGCTTCAATGCGTACGAAAAATGGTCTTTCTACTTCGCCGAATAAATCCGGAAAACTTAGACAACCTTCTACTTCTATTTCGGATCCTCCGGTTGCTGTTACAACAGGATTGACCATCTCAATAACGTCTTGCCCTTCGCCCATATCGACAATCGCGACACGCACTGCTTCGCCAATTTGTGGTGCAGCGATTCCTATGCCATCCGCCGCCACCATTGTGTCGTACATATCATCTAGCAGTTTTGAAAGCTTCTTATCAAATTTCACTACTTCTTTACATTGTTGTTGAAGAACCGGAGCCGGATGCTTCACAATTTCACGTATTGCCAAATCTATTCCTCTTTTCTGTCTTGTTATCTAAGATGTAATTTAACCTTGTACTGAGGATTGGGGGCTGACATGGATATTTCACGTCCAGACTCCAGCGCTTTTGTTTAGTATATTGACGCCGGTTCTACATCAACGGTCATTATCAGTCCTGATTTAATCCAGTCCGTCCGGTAATACTTAATGAGCTGCTGCAGCGTTTCTGTCAACTTCGGCTCTTTTTTGTATTTTATCAAACATTGGTAGCGATATCTATTGTTCACTCGACTGATAGCGGAAGCAGTTGGTCCGATGACGACTGTGCCTGCAGATAAGTTCTGTTTTAAGTAGCGTGCTCCCTTTTCTGCAAAGTCAGCTACTTTCAATAAATCCTCGTGCGTAAACTGAACAAGCGTGACGAAATAGAAGGGGGGATAGCCATATTGTCTTCTGGCCGCCATTTCCATCGTATAAAAAGGCTCATAATGCTGTGCTTTCGCTAATTCGATTGCGTAATGTTCAGGGGAATAAGTCTGGATGAAAACCTCTCCAGGCAATTCGTGACGTCCAGCTCGTCCACTTACTTGCGTCATTAGTTGAAAGGTTTTTTCAGCGGCACGGAAATCAGCTAAATGGAGTGTTGTATCTGCGGCAAGCACACCGACAAGTGTAATATTCGGGAAATCTAGCCCTTTCGCAATCATTTGCGTCCCTAGTAGGATATCCGCCTGTCCTTCACTGAACTGTCTAAGAAGCCGCTCGTGTGAACCTTTTTGCCTCGTTGTATCGACATCCATTCGAAGGACACGTGCTGTAGGAAACAGTTTCGCAATTTCTTCTTGCGCTTTTTGGGTCCCTGTTCCGAAAAACCGGATATGTTCACTTTTACATTCCGGACAAACGAGCGGCACTCGTTCTTCATGACCGCAATAATGGCATTTTAACTGTTCGTGTGCACGATGATAGGTCAACGAAATATCACAATTTGGGCATTCAACGACAGTACCGCAATCCCGGCAGAGTACAAAAGATGAAAAGCCTCGCTTATTCAGAAACAGCACGATTTGCTCTCTTTTTTCCAATCGGATACGGACCGCTTCCGCAAGCGGCAATGAAAACATCGAACGATTTCCGGTTTTCAATTCCTCTCGCATATCAACGACTGTTACTGTTGGCAGGGCCTGATCTTTTGGTCGTTTCGTTAGTGTAAGCATGGTATATACACCTTTTGATGCACGTGCATATGATTCCAGTGACGGCGTTGCACTTCCTAAAATAACAGGACAATTGTAATACTCCGCGCGTTTAATCGCAACGTCCCTTGCATGATAGCGCGGTGTATCATCTTGCTTGTACGTCGATTCATGCTCTTCATCGAGAATGATAATACCAATATTTTCAAACGGGGCAAATATCGCCGACCTTGCACCAATGACGACTTTTACTTCCCCCCGTTTTATCTTCCGCCATTCATCGTATTTCTCACCGGCAGACAAGGCGCTGTGCATAACTGCAACGAGCGAACCAAAACGCTCTTTGAAGCGCGACGTCATTTGCGGGGTTAATGATATCTCTGGGACAAGGACGATTGCTTCTTTGCCTTTATCCAAAACGCGTTTAATGGCACGTAAATACACTTCTGTTTTTCCACTTCCTGTAACGCCATGAAGTAGGAATGTTTCTGCCTTTTGATTGTCTTCGGATATTGCTATATGATCAAGTGCAATTTGCTGTTCGTCTGTCAAGACTTCGGGTATCGCTGTATCTTTCAATTGAGGCGCATCAGGTTCACGGTACACTTCAGCAAGTTCTTCGAAGGCTGCTCCTCTTTCAATGACAGTTTTCAGCACAGCCGGTTGAATTCCCGACTGTTCCATCAGTTGTTTTGCACTGATCGTTTTCCCTGCATGCTCCAACATCCAGCGAAGTAATTCAGCTTGTTTTTTCGCATTGGAGTGAATAGAGTCAAGCAAAGTTTGCAGTGTTACCTCATCTGCCATTCGAATCATCCGTACTTTTTTCACAGCAGTTTGCTGCCCTACGGCCGTATCGACCGTGACAATTCCTTCTGAAACATACTTTTTTAACATTTTCATCAATTCTGCTGAATCTACTTCTTTCAACTGAATCCGTTTCCTGCCCGCAAGAAAAGCTTTAAAATCAGCGTCTTCAATTCGTTCCGGTTCTTCGACAATGATGAACTTTTCATATTTTGCACGCATCGCAGCAGGTAACATCACTTGGAGGGCATCAATTTCATATGACAACGTCTCAACCGCGAGCCAGCGCGATAATTCGAGCAGTTCACTAGAAATGACCGGATCCAAATCAATAAGTTCATCAATCGGTTTAATTTTGCCGAGTGCAAGCTCACTTTCGTCCTTCAACATTGTTACGTAACCAAGCACTTTCCTGGGTCCAAACGGAACTTTCACTCTGGTTCCAGGCTCAATCACAGATTCCAATGCTTCTGGAACGAGGTAATCAAACGGCCTGTCGATTGGATAAGCCGCTACATCTACAATGACTTCAGCGATCATTTAGTTGATCACTTTCTTCTTTAATAATTGTTTCCAGCAATAGAATGGCGAGTTCTTTTTTCGGCATTGCTCGGAATGGCATATGTGATCCGTTTTTCGAAAGAAGTGTGACAACGTTTGTATCCTTCCCGAATCCAGCATCCGGATCAGTCACGTCGTTGACGATAATATAATCAAGGTTTTTACTTTCTAGTTTGCCTATGCCATAACCTACTGCATTTTCAGTTTCAGCAGCAAAGCCAACAAGGATTTGTTTCGTTTTCATTGAACCGATTGTTTTCAAGATATCAGTTGTTCGTTCAAGTTCAATAACAGAGTCCCCTACTTGTTTCTTCATCTTTTGGGGCTGAATCTCTCTCGGGCGATAATCCGCTACAGCAGCTGCTTTGATAACGATTGCCGCATCATCGAATTGTGTTCGGACGGCTTCAAACATCTCTGCCGCACTTTCAATATCAATGACTGTTACTCCCGCTGGCTTGTCCAATCCAACAGGTCCCGAAATAAGGACAGTCTCAGCGCCGAGTTTAACTGCTGCTTCTGCCATCGCATAGCCCATCTTGCCACTTGAAAAATTCGATACATATCGTACCGGATCAATCCGTTCACGTGTTGGACCTGCCGTGATCACAACTTTCTTTCCTGAAAGCGGAAGATATTTGGACGTTGTGAACCGTTCTGTTATCAGTTCTACAATCTTTTCGGGTTCTTCCAATCGACCTTTTCCTACATAACCGCATGCCAAAAAGCCTTCAGAGGGCTCGATGAATTTATAGCCATCTTCGTGCAGCGTAGTAATATTTCGTATAACTGCTTTATTCTCATACATATGGACATTCATTGCAGGTGCAATCCAGACCTCAGCCTGAGTAGCTAAGAGTGTAGTCGTTACCATATCGTCAGCAATCCCATTCGCGAGTTTACCAATTACATTTGCTGTGGCTGGAGCAACTACGACAAGATCAGCCCAATCTGCCAAATCAATATGTGCAATCACACGGGATTTTTTTTCATCGAACGTATCGAAAAAAACATCGTTTCGTGACATCGCCTGAAATGTAAGTGGTGTGACAAATTCCTTTGCCGATTCAGTCATTATGACCTTTACGTCCGCTCCTGCCTGAGACAACTTACTTACAAGTGCAACAGCTTTATAGACCGCGATTCCGCCAGTTACACAAAGGAGGATTTTTTTATTCAACAACATGATCTCATCCCTTCTAAAATGACAAACTCCCAAAGAAAAACTCGTTTCTAAGGGAGTATCACGTTTATTTATTATGATATGAAAAGCGTAAGGAGCCGGTTAGATGCGACAGGCATAAGACGGACCGGCGAAGCGGCGTAATTTGCCGCGTAGCTGGGCTGACTTATGTCCCGAGCGTCTGGCGACTGAAGCCTAGACACCATTTCGAATCGAAAATCCCACTGTCTATTAAGTACAAAGATAGCTGGACTTATTAAACTTCGTCTTCGTAGACGATTGAATCGTCCGATTTCTTTTTAGAAAGTACACCGGCTGCCACTTCTTCAAGTGCTTTACCGACATTCTTGTTAGAGACATAAGAAGTAAGAAGCTTATTGCCCTCTTCTTGCATTTGACGCGCACGTTTTGAAGCGAGTGTTACAAGTGTGTATTTCGAGTCGATTTTTTCTTTTAGAGAATCGATTGATGGAGTTAACATTGATTATTCCCCTTTCAGCATACCTAGATAGATTTTTTCTACACGTTCTCTGCGGCAATGTTCGGCAGTGACAATGGCATTGATGCGATCGCAAGCGTTTGTCACTTCGTCGTTTTCTACGACATAATCGTACAAGTTCATCATTTCAAGTTCTTCACGCGCTTTCAAAATACGTGTTGCAATGACATCCGCTTCTTCAGTACCTCTTCCTACAAGTCTGTCTTCGAGTTCAGATAAACTTGGCGGTGCAAGGAAAATGAATAATCCGTCTGGAACTTTGGCACGCACTTGTGCCGCTCCGACAACCTCGATTTCGAGGAATACGTCTCTCCCAGCGTCAAGCGTTGCATTAACATAATCAAGCGGAGTACCGTAATAATTGCCTACGTATTCAGCATATTCAAGAAGTCTATCTTCTTCAACCAACTGTTCGAATTCAGCCCGCGATTTGAAAAAATAATCGGAGCCATCCACTTCACCTTCGCGTGGACTTCTCGTCGTCATTGAAATCGAGTATTCATAATTCGTATCAGGTTGTGTAAAAAGCTCTTTTCGAACCGTCCCTTTGCCCACACCCGAAGGTCCAGATAGAACAATTAGAAGCCCACGTTGTTTGTACATGCAATCCCTCTTCTTATCTAATCTAATTTTACAGTGGAGCTTCAGCACAATCATGCCGGCTCCGATCGTTATCGATCGAAACAATCTGTTCATATTATACCATATATGCTTGTTGTAGTGCTAAAATAGGGAAAAACGATTTGAAAGAGGAATCCTAATGGCATTTGATGGTTTATTCACAACGGCTATGGTGCAGGAGCTACAAGTCTTGAAAAATGGACGTATCTCCAAAATCCATCAGCCGAACGCACAAGAAGTCGTATTTCTAATCCGTGCAGACGGTAAAAATCAAAAACTACTTATTTCAATTCACTCGGCGTATTCACGTATTCAGTTGACAGAAGAAGCGATTACAAATCCTTCTGAACCGCCTATGTTTTGCATGGTTCTTCGTAAACACTTAGAAGGTGGGTCGATTACTTCCATCGGCCAATTCGGGACGGATAGGATTATCACGATTGACGTGAAGGCGAAAAATGAAATTGGTGATGATATTAACAGACGATTGTATGTCGAAATCATGGGCAGGCACAGTAACTTGCTGCTTGTAGATCCCGACCGCGACATCATCGTTGATAGTATGAAACACTTGCCACCATCGGTAAATAGTTACCGAACAATATTACCGGGTCAACCATTCATACCAGCTCCTCCGCAGGATAAAACAAATCCATTTGCGGTAACTGAAGAACAATTTAACGGGTTGCTACCAGAGTTAGAAAGTGCCCGTGAAGTCGTCCAACGATTTTCAGGCTTTTCACCAGTTAATGCGGAGGAATTATTATACCGCTTAAAAAATGCTCCAGAAGCGAATAAATTCATCGTTTTCACATCACTCCTTGGATCATTCAAAGGAATAGCTAGCACACCAAATATTTCGGAAATTGGTACAAAAACCGTATTTTCAGCGACAGCGCTAACACATTCCGATAAGACGATTGCGGAATACAAGACGCTGGGTGATTTGCTGGATAAAGTGTATTTCGCTCGTGCTGAAAGAGAACGTGTGAAGTCACAAGCCGCGGACTTAGAGCGTTGGCTCGACAATGAAGTTGCTAAACTGAATTTGAAAGTGAAGAAACTCGTAAAAGAAAGAGAAGCCGCTGGAAAGCTAGATACATTCCAACTTTATGGAGAATTACTTACTGCCAATAGTTATGCCATTGAAAAAGGTGCAACGGAAGCAATTGTCGCCAACTATTACGAGGAAGGGACAACTGTAACCATACCGCTTGATCCTAGAAAATCACCAATTGATAACGCGCAACGGTTTTATTCTAGGTATTCCAAAGCGAAAACAGCACTTATCATGATTGCTGAACAGCTTGAAAAAACGGCAGAAGATATCGCCTACTTTGAAATGATTAAACAGCAAGTGTTACAAGCATCCCCTATAGACATCGCAGAAATACGTGAAGAGTTGGCGGAACTTGGTTTTCTGAAGGCCCGCAAGTCGAAAAAGAAACTGAAACCGAAAAAACCAGTACCTGAAACATATGTATCATCTACTGGTGTGAAAATTTCAGTGGGCAAGAACAATAAGCAAAATGACTATTTAACATTTAAAATTGCATCCCGGGAACAAACTTGGCTCCATACTAAGGATATCCCTGGATCACACGTTGTCATACACGAGGCGGATCCAGACGAAGAGACAATTCGTGAAGCGGCTATCCTTTCTGCTTATTTCAGCAAAGCCCGCGGATCATCAGCAGTACCTGTTGACTACACAGAAGTCAGGCATGTGAAAAAGCCGAACGGATCTAAGCCTGGATTTGTTATTTATTTTGAACAAAGGACTATATTAGTTACGCCAGATGAGGATATTGTTATGAAACTACGAAAATAACTTCTAACGGCACCTCTTGCTTAAAATCCAGCAGACTTCTGTTGATTATCCATTTATTCACATGAAATACGGGTGAGTAAGGCTTTGGAAAACCCGTTTTCACTGGATCATTTTCGGTTCGATTTCGGCGAACTAATCACGACAATCCGTCACTTCTAGCCACACTTTTTTCGGTAATCCTATTGGGAATAGTTGCCTGTCGCGTCCCTACAATGTTCAAGTGAAAAATGCAGTTAGGTTTAAATGAAATGAATAGATGACTTTCTATAGAAATTGTAAGTGCCCGAAGATGCAATCTCGGGCACTCTTGTACTATGTACAATGCATTCCTTGCTTACCTTTAGCAAAGAGTATGCATGTAATCATGTGATACCTTATAGAAAGCGGCACTTCTTTACTAGTAAAAAGAGAAACCCTAAAGAATGTTTCAGCCGCCAAAATTGTATCTTTGGCGGCTTTTATCCAGGTAGATGCCCCTCTAATATAAAATGCTATTCCACATGGATATCATAATTGTGGAATAGCATTTTTTTGTTTCAAGAAAGTTATTTCAACTTTTTATTATACCCAAATTAAGTAAGTATACGTTTTTCAACATTATGTATTTTCTAGTCTCTAGCACTTTTCTAGTATTCTTTTAAAAAATTGCATCCACACTAAACGGATACACCATACCAAATTATTTTAGCAATTATCTCTAAGCCACTCTCCGCTTTGAAAGGGACTATACAATCATGAAAGCTTTTATTTGTTGATTCCGGACTCAATACAATCACTTGTTGCTGTTCAATTCTTCTATAGCGCCTGACGGCATATTCATTCCCAAAACAGTAAACGGCTATATCACCATTTTCCAGTTTATCTCGTCCAATTTGTAAAGCAACGATGGGAGACCCATCAGGAAATAACAAATTCATACTTTCTCCATTTACTTTAAATGCTATTAGATCTTCGTCTTTCGAGTGCTCCCCTAAGAAACTGACAGGTAGCTTTATAAATTCAATCTCATCACATTCGATACCATCTGTAAGTGAGAGAACACCTGCCGAAATGCTTGGTAAGCACGGAATATTTACCGTCTCTGCAATAGGATAAGCGTTTTCTTTAAAGAAATATTCCATTGGGACATCAAAGTAATGCGCCAATTGTTGTAAAGCCCCAGCCCTTGGAAATTTATTTCCCTTTTCCCATTCTGAGATTGTTGCTTGGCTCATCCCAATCGCTTCGGCAAGTTCCACCATCGTTATTTTATTTCTTTCCCTCAATCGCTTCAAACGTCTGGAAAATAAGCCTTGTACCAGATTGGTCATGAATAGAACCTCCATTTACTTCTCATACTGATTGTACATCATTTCGGAAGTAATCTGTTTTAATACAAAAAAAGCATGTGGTAACTATCCCCATGCAAGTTCTCTTGTTATATCACTTTTAGTAATATATAATTATGTGAATAAGGGGTGAATTATGTGATATCTGAAAATGGAGTGCCATTTTACCTCATCCAAACACTTCATTCTTTACGATTGAAATATGGGATGAATTCTATTGATCTCGCCGAAAGAATAGGAGTCAGCCTAACTACATACGAAGAGTGGGAAAAAGATTCTTCTGCCATCTCGTTTAATCATATGTTGAAGCTAGAAGAAGTATTTCAAATGCCCTCGAAGTATATTTATTTCGGTAAAGATATAACTTTAAGTAATCCTGAAAGAACGAATAGAAAGTAAAGCAAATTATATTACCAACTGTAACATATTCCATTGTCCTATGTTCAAAGATAACTGTAAAAGAAGTTACTTTATACTAGTTTTCATTGAATACAAAAATCGTTACACATTTCAGAGAGGTGTTGTTCTGATAGGATGACCAATTTAGATTCTACACTTGACATTGAGTTAGTCATTTCAAAAATTTCGTCCGACCAATCAAAGTCGTTTCAAACGACTTTAAAGGATTTCCAGACGTTATTAAATGAAGATAAATTAGAAGATTCTATTCTGAAAAATGTCTCCTCTATTTATTATGTATTAGAAAAATTACATAAAGAAAAGAAAATTCATAGACGAGAATTCAACCAACGTACTAAATCCTTAATTAATATTGTCCTACTTGCGAAAGATATAAACGCAAATAATATACGTATAAGTAAGTCTTGAATTGCCAAGACTTGCTATCAAAATAGAACAATGCTTTTAATTAATCCAGATGATGTCTTAGTTATAGACCTATGTAAAAGATGCTATTCCACGATGGTGACATCCATCACGGAATAGCATCTTTTATATTATAGACGACTACTTTTCGGCACGACTATTGATTAACCATTTTCTTACACGAAGCACCTGTAAGAAAAACATACCAATCTAAATTTGCACTTGTACATTTCAGGCTAACTTTGGTTAATCAACACATATTTTTTCTGGGGTAATCCCCCATAAGAACTCCCACCAATTTACTCTGGTGCTTTTTTACTTTTATCGATTCGGTTGTAATCAGACAGTTGAATCACTCGAACATCGCGGGTATTCAACTCGTGGTAAATCCCTCTGCTATCCCGGAACGAAATGTAGCGATCTCGCTCGCTTTGGATTAGTTCTTCTGCTCTTTCTTGGGACTCCATATAAATAAACCTTCTGATATAATGCTCTTCATCAAAAAAGTAAGTTATTTTGAATTCTTTCATGCCATAAACCTCCTGAAATGCGTAAGCGCTCTAGTTCTCTAATGGCCACATCATTCTTCCGTTAATATTCTCCTTTCATTCTAAAAACTCAGCCTATCCATTTCCTTTCGCACCTATTCTTCAACCTCAGAAAGGCAATCTTCAAAAAAGTGTACACAAAACTATGTTACACTTAATTTGGGTACTAAATGGCTGATGATAAACAATCCAGATCATTAGGGAAGGTCAGCACTTACGTTTATCTGCGGTCTATACATATTTCTATTTTTCGGGGAGGGTTATCACTTACTATAAATAGACCTATTACAAAGCAGTATAAACTGCCTGATATGAGAGGAGTTATAGATTTATCGGACATGAAATGCGGGCTTATATGACAGTAATTAAATTGAATGAAGCAAACATCATCAGACTCTAGTAAAATTCCCCATATACTAGCGAATTCTTTATCCTATGCTTTTATAAAGAATTGCTTTCTCTGTCATTCTTCTTTAATGAGGGCGTAACGCCCCCCACTTCTGGCTATTCATACATATATCCATTGTGCTTATTTATGCCCTATTCATTTTTAATCCGGATAATCGGAAAAATTGAGGAGGAACTAAGAACATGACACTTTTAAAAAAGATAACTGGATTTGGAACAGCTGCACTTTTGGCATTCGGACTTGCAGCATGCAACAGTGATGATGCAAAAAACGACGATGAGCAAACATCAGGAACAAAAACAACGGCCGGTGACTCTGTTGACCACACAATTACAGGGATTGATCCCGGTTCAGGACATATGGAATTAACGGCGAGAGCACTTAAAGAATATGATCTGACAGATTGGAATCTCACTTCGGGCTCTGGTGCCGCGATGACAGCTGCTTTGAAAAGAGCTTATGATAAAGAAGAACCAATTATCATAACAGCTTGGAGTCCGCACTGGATGTTTCTAAAATTCGACTTAAAATATTTAGAGGATCCTAAACTAGTCTATGGTGATTCTGAAGAAATTCATTCAATTACTCGAATGGGAATGAAAGATGACTTCCCTGAAGCTTACACGATTTTCCAACGCTTCAACTGGGACATAGAGGATATGAGCGAAATTATGGTCGCGATTGAAGATGGGGTAAAGCCTGAAGAAGCAGCCCAAACATGGATTGACGACAATCAAGACAAAGTAGCAGAGTGGACAGATGGCGTGGCTAACGTGGATGGAGATACCCTCAAGCTCGTCTATGCGCCCTGGGATAGTGAAATCGCAAGTCATAATATGATGAAACTTGTTCTTGAAGATAAGGGTTATAAAGTCGAATTATCGATGGTAGAACCAGGTCCAATGTTCTCAGCTATCGCTGATGGAAGTGCAGATGCAACATTCGCTGCTTGGTTACCTATCACCCACAAAACCTATCTAGATAAATTTGATGGTAAATTCGAAGATGTTGGTATTAATATGGTGAACGTCAAACAGGGACTAGCTGTACCAACCTATATGGAAGATATCAATTCCATTGATGATTTAAAGAAATAATTCCAGAAAAACAGCCCATTGCTTTTAGCGATGGGCTGTTTTCATAAAATGTTTTGACAACTGATTTTTGCTGTGGTTTGATTGTAGAATAGATGGGCAATTAAACTTGTTTTCACTCCTTGTAGAAAGTAGGTATATACCTAAATGACAACTTTTAGTGCTGAATTAAAAAACTTATCAATCGGATTACCGAAAAAAATGAAATATGGTACTGATAAAGAAATGGATACTGGCATCTGCAAAGAAACGATTGAGGAGGTCTTTTTAACAAAAGATGGCTTTAGAGGAGATGGTGTAGCAGACCTTCGACATCATGGGGGGCTTGACCGCGCAGTTTGTGTCTATCCGCATGAGCATTATTCGCTCTGGGAACAGGAGTTTAACAAGCCCCTACCAAGTTCGGCTTTCGGGGAGAATATAACAGTCACCAATATGTTGGAGCAAAACGTTCATATTGGTGACATTTTTCGTCTCGGAGATGCTGTTATTCAAATAACGCAAGGCAGAATTCCATGTAGCACGATTACAAAGAGAACCGATATGCCTCCCCTTCTTAAAAGAATGGTGGAAACCGGGTTCACAGGTTATTTATGTCGTGTTTTAGAAGAAGGCTCTGTACGAAAAGATTCGACAATTACATTAGTAGAATCTCATCCAAAACAAGTGTCCATCCTTTTTGCGAACCAGATTTATTTTCATCATCCAAAGGATATTGAAGGCATCAAAAAAGTGTTGGACGTTCAAGAATTGGCACACGATTGGCGTGAGCGATTGACCAAACGATTGGAGCAATTAACAAATCCATATATGTTGAACAAATGAATACGGCGTATGCGCTTTACAAGGGATTTTGAAAGGCCACTGAAAAAGCCCTTGTAATTGGGATAAATTAGGATTCCCACTAATACCGCTTCGACGCTTTGTGGATGCCTCCCGCGATAAGCCAGAAAGAAGACCACTTGGGAGGGATTGAACTGTATCCCTCCTTGTTCTTATCGCTCCGGCTACCACGAAGACGCGCCTGCGCTAGATTGTCTATGTGAGAAAGAGCTTTTCATTATCTACGATGAAATCTGCAGCCTAGAGTGTGTCTTTCTTGAATAGAATTAGTATCAAAAAGTAATCACATTATAATCTCTGCATATACATCTCAAAATCACATTTCTCTCGATAATGAACAACCTAGCGCAGGCGCGGAAAAGGGGTCGTCGAAGCTGTAAGGCATTCCCAAAGCGCTAAGCGTTCTACAATCCACCCCCCGAATTAATACTCTCTCCTTATTGAGCGCCACAGTAAATTTAGTGGGATTCTTTAATTCAATATATATAGTCTAAAATTTTTTGCATATTCTTATATAGGTTACTAGCAAAACAGCTATTCCACTTGGATTTCACCAACGTGGAATAGCTGTTTTTCATTTCATTAATCCAACTCTTAATTCTCCATGTCAATCAAATAATTTCCTGATTGCTTCTTCAGTGTTCTCGACCAGTCTAGTAGAGAGACTCGGATTGATGCCGGCATTGTCACCAAGTCATCTCAATCAATTGCTTCATCGCAGAAGGTTTGGTATCGCCAGTTTCTTTATCGATTATAGATGTGTATAAATGTGGAATTACGGTTTCTGCACCATTGTCCAGACATGTTTGTACGATTACATGGACGTTGTCTAACGTAATACCACCTGTTGGTTCAATGATTTTAATGCCCGCTTTTACTGCTGCTTGCGTCATTGCTGCTAATTCCTCAAGACCCTTTTCACCTTCGATTGGATATAATTTGATAGAAGGAATCCCGAGCTCAGCAATCATAGCTGCCACAAGTTCACATGATACCTTCTCTCGGTAGGCCGAACTTGCTGGGCCTGTGGAAATATACACTTGACCAGGCATGCCAGTTGGTTCCACCAAAGAGTTTATCACGGGAACATTTTCTGTAGTTTGTTCCATTCTTCCAAGCGTATAACCCGATGCCGGGAATACTTGGTTAATATGATCTGGTAAAGTTGCCACAGATACATTCGCAACTTTTCTCCACATATTAGGATCACCTGCACCTAACCCCACTGAAACGAGAATATTATTGTCCTTGAATTCTTTTACTAATTCGATAGCAGCCTCTTCTGTCGGGAAGTTCTTGACCATGACTCCGACTAGTACACGATCCTTCGCAATTTCCACAAGCTCCAGCGCATTGTTCAAATCCTTGGCTAGCACGTTAAAAAAGACTTGATGTTTAAATGTCATTATTCCACTCCTTGAGCTAGAACTCGTTTGATTGTTTTTGCTATGATATCTTCTTGCCCTTTAAGCAAGGGTCTTGGATCGACAGATAATATTCCGATGTTCACATAATGATGGCGTAAAAAAATAGCCGGATTTCCTGACTCGAGTGCGTGTAGCAAATCCTCTGCATCCATGCCCGCTTCTTTACTATCCACTTCAATAGTTGCACGGTAAATATCCCTGCCTGCTTCATCCTGTTTGACTGAGCATGTCAATCCAGAAACACCATTTAAATCATTACAGAGTTTCTTCATTCTACTAAGCTGCCCCTCTACATCTGTAGCTTTATCGGCATATTGCTTAAGTGCTACGATCAAACCGGCCATTCCTTCTTTTCCAATTTTCATCGGACGACCAATTCCTTTATATTGCTTCCGGCATGCTTCCATTAATTCTTTTCTACCACAAATGAATCCTGATGTTGGCCCTTCCAATGCTTTACCACCACTATATATCACGATGTCTGCACCCATCGCAATATATAGTTTGAAATCCTCTTCAGCTGCAGCATCGATAATAAATGGAATGTGATGCTTCTTCGCAATTTCTATCATAGTTTCAATTGGTTGCATCCCTTTTTGAATAGCATGATGAGATTTAATGTACATCAGTGCAGCAGTATTTTCATTGATTGCTTCCTCAATATGCTGTGCTTCCACTTTGTTTGCTTGACCGACTTCAACCACCTGCCCGCCGCCCAAACTGATCATTTGTGCAATGCTGGCCCCAAAATGAATTTGCTGTCCTTTTTGAACGATGACTTGGTTTTTCAACCCATCTGAATTTGGTAGTCTTTCAATATGTGTCAGATTTTTACCCGCGATAACGGCTGCAGTACTAATCGCAATCCCAGCCGCTGCACCGCTCGTCGGACAGCCATCCTCAGCACCTGTTACTTCAGCAATAACAGTCCCTGTAAGCTCCATGATTTCATCAATGTCTACATAATCTTGAGAGGCTTCTTTAAGTGTTTGCGCAACTTCCTCACTTACGGCTGATGCACCAAGAGCTGTCATTTTTCCGCTTGCATTAATAACTTGTTTTAATCCTAATCGCCTAAAAACACTCATCTTGTTCACCTCAGTCTAATGGTATTGGGAAAAATGCCCCTAAAAGCATTGCTCCTAAAATTGCTCCGCCTACAATAGGCTTCTTTCCCGCGTAAAAAATTGCTGCTCCAACAACGGCACCAACACCAATTGGAATAGATGCAGATGCAGCGGAAATGATAATCAATGGTCCTAAGAATCTTCCTGAAGCATTCCCCGCTCCCATCATGACATCTGCTCCAAAAGTGGAGTTAGATTGCCCTACTGTAAGTTTACGAACCATAATGACAACATACCCGATTGCAAGCCCTAAAATAGCGCCAGTAAGTAAAGCTAGCCCAAAATTTTCAATTGGTGCGGTAATTCCGGAAGCCAGAAGTAATGCAGGTACACCAATTCCAAGTCCCGTTTGAATTGCACCACCTATATCTAAAATCCCAACAAGCGAACCCTCCAAAATGCGTGCAAATAGAAAACTTGCCCCAAATGCTGCCGCTACACCATAGCCACCACCTTGCATTCCTACTTCAAGCATCGCAACAATCGCAACATCATTAAACGCCCCAATTTTATAAACGTAGTACATATGGGTGCCCGCAAATACTCCGGATGACAATAGGGCTACAAAAATCGGAAATGACCAATCGGCATACCAAAAACTTTTCATATTAATTTCATTGTTATCCCCCACTTACTTCACCTCATATCCAATTAGTTTGTGTAGATTGATTAACCATTCAGGCGCTTCAAGATTAAATCCTTGAAGGAACTGAATATCGAATCCACGGAAAAACCCACTAAATATAAACAATAAAATTACAGAAACCATAAGTGTCTTTGTAACTTTATTCCAACCACCGTCATCTACGCCTTTTCCGATTAAAATTCCCAGCACGACACCAGGCACGGCATTTCCCATGACCATATGTGCAGCTCCGCCGAAAATCGTTCCCCAGATTCCCGATCGCTTACCAGAATCCAAAGCTGCCAACCAGAAGATAACCGGCATGACAGGATTGATGAGCAAATTTGCTGCTGGAACCAATACTTTTAACGCAATTGCTTGCAATGACTCTGGAATTGCAGAGGCCGTCGAATTCAAGAATGTTACAACAAGTACCCCGATAATTGCTCCTGCAATTGCCATTTTCTTTGGATTATGCAGTGTATCTTCTGGACGTTTTCCTTTTCTCATTAACACAGCTGCCGCCCAGTTTGGAATAATCCGATGGTCGACGTCTTGCGTGAATGCACCAGCGCCTACAGAAGATGCCCATGCATTAAAGAAGAATCCTAAACCGAATGAAAAGTGTGATGCTGCGTCCCCTGCACAAGCATTTAACTCTCCCAACGTTCGAAATGCGCCCATTCCTTGTGATTTGGGAGCGTGAAACATCCGAGCCGCACCGGCGCCTACGCCGAAACCTACAAATCCTCCAATGATGATAGACTTAAAAATAATCGTAAGTAATTCCATAGTTTATCCCCCTTTATTTCAAGAAATTATTACCCATGATTTGACCCTTCAAACTGTTTCCTTGTTCAACTGTTTCAAATCGAATTTCTTCTACATCCAACAGGAATAATTCCACATCTACATCTAGCACAACCCTGTATTTACTTCTTTTGCGTGGTGCAAAAACGAATAAAAAGCGCTCAACATACGACGTTTCCATCGCTTCTACTACATCAACATTTACAGGCTCAATCCGAATAATCATATTTCCCTTATAGTCTTTCATTACTTTTTTCTGAATATTCCCTAGTGCCGTATTCAGTGCCCTTTCTTTCGAATCCCCTTTGCCCTCAATACGGACCTTTGTTTCAATAATTTTTTTCATGAAATCAGCTCCTTAGTTTTATGAATTCTTCTGTAAGTCTTCTTCCCAATTCTTCCGAATCATTAAAGCCAAAACCAAGAACTGTCTTTCCCTCTCTTAATGCTGTTAGTCCTTCTTCAACGGAACGCATGCCATAGCGTGCTGAATATCCATATTTTGACTGCGCCGTAATAGCCCCTGCTCCCCCACTACCACAAAAAGAGATACCCATATCCGCCTTCACTTCATTCATCATATCGCCCAGTTTCATATCGGCAGCCACTCCACTGATAACGATTGCCTTGCCCCCTGCTGCCTCCACGCCTTTTCCTACATTTTGCCCTTTTCCTAAACGATCGCCAATCACAACAATAATTTCACTCATAACTTATTCCCCCTATTTTCAATTTAATTTTGCAGATTCAAAGTGGATTGATAAAAGATACTTTTCATCATCATGCAAATTGCTAAGTTGTTTGCAAATGTCACTTGCCATTCCAATGGAATCTTGTGTAACCTCACTAAATATTTCTTTTTCAAGCGCTGGAATCGCTTCCATATTTATTGAGCGATAAACCATACCGGAAATGTGTGAAACAAATGAAAGCCACTGCGTTTCTGTCATAATAATTTTTTTAGTCGTTAAAACTTTTTTTGAATAAGTTAATACTTCTATACATAATTCTGAATTCCCGCTTTTATTGATTATCTCGCGCTCTTTTGGAATTTGTTGATTCATCATGGTACACTACCTTCCCATTTCTCAATACCATATATGGTTTAAGTATTTGCTTTGCTTCTAGTTCTACTCCCTCTGAATCTATTAAGATCGTTCGTTGTTTAATAATCTTGAAAATCGTAATATCGGCTTTGGTTCCTAGTGCTAGCGTACCTATATCACTTGCCCCAAGTGCATTTGCTGCTCCCAATGTGACCGACTTCACTACTTCAATTAAAGGGATTCCAAGTTCCAATAGCTTGGTCATCGTAGTCATCAAGCTACAAACAGGGCTTTGATAGTTTTTAATATATATATCGGTACTGGTCGTAAACGAATCGTCATATTGCTCTCTGAATTTCATCATAGTTTCATAGCTAAAGCTAGAGGTACCATGTCCGACATCGAATAATACGCCCCTCTTTAAAGCATCCAACGCTTCTGGAATTAGTTCACCTTCTGCATTCATAATCCCATGTTTTTTTCCATGAAATGCATGTGTCACGATGTCTCCTTTACTTAAGAGAGGGAAAATGTCTTGTAAATGGGGAGGTGGGTTCCCAATGTGGACCATGATTGGAACACTTAAACGGTCCGCTAGCATACGCGCATGTTGAAGAGGTTTAATTCCACTATTTTTAACAACACTCCCACTCATTCTTGCCTTCAATCCAACAATGCTTGGTTCCTTTTTAAAAATTTCTTCTGCTTCTTCTATACTCATTAAATCTTCCATATTTGCAAGTTCAGCAAGACCGCTAGTTAAGCCCTTTCTCGCAATATTAAGGAATGAAAGAACCTTCGTTTGACTCGGTTCAACCACCTTCTCCTTAAAAGCCGCATAATCTGAATATCCGGCACTACCTGCATCGACTACTGTTGTAACGCCTTGCTCAATGCCCACTAGATCAGCATCGATCCCAAGTTCGGTGTGTCCAGTAAAGATATGAACATGCATATCGATGAAGCCTGGTGAAACATAGCATCCTTCTGCATTGATATATGTTACATTTGCAGAACTATTATGTTGTGGCTCCACGAGTAATCCATTTCGTACTGCAATTTCCTTTATTTCGATCGTGTCTTGTTGCGGATCAATGAGATAACCATTTTTTATGATGATTTCTTCTGGCACAAAAACACCCCCAGCTATTTTAAATAATGCAGGATTGCAATGATTTCAGCTTTGTGTGTTTGCAAATCATGCACATCTAAAATTTCTTTGATCTTTTGAATATCCTCTTTGTCATAAGAATGATTGCTAGAACTTGAATAATTGTCGTATTGTTTATCGAAATAAAAGCGATGAACCATTAAAAAAATATGCAGCATGAGTGCCTGCTTCTTGGTAGCTCCTATTTCATCGGTAAAAGCTAACTGGATTTCTTGATTAATCTCAAAACCCTTTAAGATTATTTCTTGACTGATGAATTCAGTATCTTGACTACCGATTGTTTCCTCGGTACTTTCCAACAAGTTATTAAATTGAAAGTTTTTATAACGCAGTAACTCCTGCACCTTACGTTTGATGGTTTCGATATCCCTTTTACTTGGCAGCGGATCCACAATTACTAATGGAAGATCAGTTTCAATTGGAAAGACACTAATAATCAAATCGACTTTTTGCTGGATGCAAATTTCATCCACTTCCATAATCGAACAATTTTTAACGATTTCAATATCATAAATTTCTCTTTCGACTCGATTTTTAATAAGACGCGCCACGCCTCTTCCAGTAGAACATACATATAAAGTACGAATTTTACCTTTTTGATTAAACTTCTTTTCAAAAGAGACAATGAAATGGAGCACGATTAACGATACAAACGAATCCGGCACTGAAATTTTTAGAGGCGCAAGGTATATTTGGCACGCTTTTCTGATAGTTGAGAATAGAACTGAATAGTTTTTCTTTAATTCTTTGGTGAATGGATTAATTTCTGTGAAATTGATTTCCCCTTTTTGAAAACGTAGAGAAAGGTGAGCAAAAAGATTATTATATAGTTTTGGATCCTTATGATAATGAATCCCTTGTATATCACTGACATATTGGATTATTTCTTTTGTGACCTTGACGATGTCGATTTGATTGAGCGCGTTATCCCTATCTCCTGTAATATAGCGGTATTCCTCTTCAAACAAAGGATACTGCATTTGTTCATACACCTTCTCCATTAGCTGAACCGTTAAATTAGGATAATCAGCTTTCTTTATAATCCGATAGTCTTTCATCGTAAATCCAGCGTTCATTCGAGTAATCGAGATTGTCATTCTAAACAAAATCCTTAGTACATCTGATTCATGAAGTACGTGTTTAGGTTGAGAAGCAAATAACCGAGCCATCTGCTTCTCAACGACTTTATACAAAGGAAGTATGTCGGCAAATAGCATAGGTCCTTCAATTAATAAATCTCGACAGGTTACACCACTCATAATTTTATAGATTTCATTATTTGTCAAATCAGCATGGATCAAATGCTCAAACAGCAACCTTAGCGATAGTTCGTCTCCTATTAATTTATAACCCGTTCCGTGCTTTCTTTCTAATTCTATTTTCCAAGGTTGAAGCAATTCATCTATTTGTTTAATATCATTCAAAGATGTATTTCTACTTACATCAAGCCGCTCGGAAAAAGTAGATGCAGTTATGTAGTCAGTGTTCACCAGCATATATAAAATCATTTTCCCTACTCTAGCCTCCTGATTCAGATAGACATCATTTCGCTCAATTTCCGGCAGGGTATGGATGATGGCCAATCGTTTTTCCTCACTACAATCAATCCAAATCCCTTTATTTGACTGTGAAAATAACTCTATCTCCCGGGTATTGAGCCAACCTTTCACATCTTCTAGGTCATATTTAATCATTCGTGTACTCACATTAAATTCTTCTGACAAATCCTTTAGATAGACAGAACCACTAGTTTCTAGAAGCTTCACCAATAACCGAAACGCTCTTATGTTAAGCAATCCCAACACCACCCTATAGTTGTTCGGGTTTCTTCTGTATCTCCGGAGCATTTAGGTTTTTCTAATACAGAAACCGACAATGAAATAAAAGCGCTGAAGTCTAGACGAGGAATCGCTTCTTTTAAAGGGTTTCCACAGTGCAAGACTTTATAGCTCTCTAACCAGACACAAAATAATTTCGTTTGATCCGACTCCGGAGAGGGTCTTGAATCAATAATTCTTTACTAACCCAACTTTAAACTTTTTGCCAATTCAGATAAAGACAAAATCCTTTCCACCTAAATAGGGAAGGATTTTGGAGCCTTAGTAAGTCATGCACCTCCAACCTACACAATACTAGCTGCTAAACATCAAAATCTCCTCATCCGTAACAAATATAAATGATTTCTGTAGTTTGCGCTATTCGCGACAAGCTGTTCTAATCGCGTTAAATGTTAATGGGTACGATAATTAAAAAAAGCTATTCCACATGGATTTCACCGTGGAATAACTTTTTTGTTGGCTTAGGAAACTATTTAATCATGCATTGTGAGTAAACTGCAACATAGAGATTTCACATCCAAACGCCAGCGCCTAGAGGCTCGGGGTCGACAGGATATGGGTCATGCAATGGGGAGGGATTGTACTTCACCCCTCCTTGTTGTCACAGGAAGTGCCGCATTTAGGCAGCATTCATTTATAACAGACGCTTGCCCTTTCGTACTTTATTTCAACAAACCAGCCTTCAATTTCCCGTGCCACTCAAGTAAACTAGCCATTGACTCTTCATTGATAGCCCCTTTTTCTTGTGCGACTTCAGCAAGTGCACCGAAATCAGTCAGGCTTTTGTAAGTCAGTCCTGCAGACGCGAATGTTTCATCTGCACTTTGCAGTTCATATGTAAAGATAGAAACAATACCAGTCACGTCAATTCCTTCAGAACGCAGTGCTTCTGCCGCATTCAAGCTACTACCGCCCGTTGAGATCAAATCTTCGATAATTACCGCTTTATCTGCGACATCAACTTTCCCTTCGATTTGACGGCTTCGGCCATGTTCTTTCGCTTTCGAACGGATATACACCATCGGTAATCCAAGAATGTCCGCAACCCAAGCTGCGTGAGGGATTCCAGCTGTAGCCGTACCAGCTATGACAGTTGTTTCAGGATAATTTTCACGAATCAATCCTGCTAGGCCTTCCGCAATCTTTTTCCGTCCAACCGGATCTGACATCGTCAATCGGTTATCGCAGTAGATTGGGGACTCAATGCCTGATGCCCATGTAAACGGTTCTTCTGGACTTAATTCAACTGCACCAACATGTAACAGGATTTCAGCAACTTCTTTTTTCACCATTGTTATTCCGTCCCCTTCCAAAGTGCAAGTATGTGTTCGTATGCTGCTCGCGGATCCGTTGCCCCTGTAATTGCTCGTCCGACTACGATATGTGTCGATCCTGCAAGACGTGCTTCTTCAGGTGTTGCAATCCGTTTCTGATCATGTGCTCCGCCATCTGCAAGGCGTATACCAGGTGTCACTTTGAAGAAGGGTTTTCCGCAAATATCTGCAATCGCAGTCGCTTCATGGACAGAACAAACAACACCATCAAGACCTGCTTCTTTCGTCAGCTTAGCATAATGAAGGACAGATTCTTGTAGTCCAACACCGATCAACTGCTCTTCACGAACTTGACGGTCGTCTGTAGACGTCAGTTGTGTAACACCGATGAGTGACGGCCGTGATAATCCGGTTGGTGTCCCTTTATCCAATCCTTCAAGAGCCGCCTCCATCATTGTCTTTCCTCCAGCTGCATGAACATTCACAAGGTCAACACCGAATCCCGCAAGCACTTCCATCGCTGATTTCACTGTGTTTGGAATATCATGCAATTTCAAATCTAGGAATACATCATAACCTTGTTCTTTTAACCGAGCCACAATCGCGGGCCCTGCTTTATAATAAAGTTGCATGCCCACTTTGACATTGACGTCTCCATCAAAAGCACGCAGGAAGTCGAATGTCTTTTCAGCTGAATCAAAATCGAGTGCTATAATCGGGGATGTTTTCATAGACGGTGACTCCTCCCTATCAGTTCAGAAATATGATGAATGCCAAGCTCGTCCAACTTAGCTGGCAATTGTTCAATGATTTGCGGACAAATAAATGGATTGACGAAGTTCGCTGTTCCTACCGCTACAGCACTTGCACCTGCAGACATAAAGTCGATAATGTCAGCCGTTTCTGTCACCCCACCCATTCCAATAATCGGAATATTGACCGCTTTACTTACTTCATAGACCATCCGAATCGCAACTGGTTTAACAGCCGGACCAGACAAACCGCCTGTGCCGTTCGCAATAACGGGTCGCCCTGTTTTCTGATCAAGACGCATACCAATCAGTGTGTTGATCATCGTAATGCCATCTGCTCCGCCTGCTTCAACCGCCTGCGCAATTTCCACGATGTCAGTGACATTTGGAGATAGTTTGACATACACCGGAACTGAAGACACTTCTTTTACCGCTCTCGTCAGCTCTTTGGCGATTTCAGGATCTGTTCCAAAAGTAATGCCTCCCGCTTTGACGTTCGGACAAGAGATATTCAGCTCAAGCGCTTTAACATTTGGTGCTTGAGATACGGCTTTCGCCACTTCCACGTAGTCAGCTGTTTCAGTACCCGCAACGTTTGCAATAATTGGCACATCAAACTGTTCAAGCCAAGGCAACTCGCCTTCCAATACGCCTTTTAGACCCGGATTTTGCAGGCCAATTGCATTTAGCATACCGGATGCCGTTTCTGCAACACGCGGTGTCGGATTGCCGAGCCTCGTTTCAAGTGTTGTGGCTTTGATCATAATGGCGCCAAGCAGTGACAAATCATACAGTTGACCATATTCTTTACCGAATCCGAAACAGCCGGACGCAGGCATAATTGGATTTTTTAATGATAAACCTGGTAATTCAATCGATAGCCTATTCATATTGCCACCACCCCTGCCGGGAATACTGGACCATCTGAGCATACTTTAATATAGGCTTTTTCCGATCCTTCCGTTGTTTGACAAACACATGCGAAACAAGCGCCAATACCGCAGCCCATCCGTTGTTCGAATGACAGAAAGCCTTTTTTCCCTGCATACATTTTTTCAATCGCTTCAAGCATCGGCATTGGACCGCAGCTGTAATACGTTGCAAAGTCATTGCCAAGTTCCGCCATGACAGTAGTCACGAAGCCTGCCGTTCCTTGTGAACCGTCAACAGTTACGATATGTGTTTCGCCGAGTTTACTAAATTCTTCTTCGTAAAACACGACATCCTTTGATTGGAATCCTAAGACATGCGTGCATTTCACGCCCTTCGCCGTCATTTGCTTCGACAGCTCATACAATGGTGGTACACCAATTCCTCCGCCAATTAAAATGGCCGTTTCTCCCTGCGACGTTTCTTCAACAGGAAAACCATTCCCTAGCGGACCAAGGACATCAACTTCATCGCCAGCACGTTTCTGTGAAAGGATGGTAGTCCCCCGACCTTCCGCGCGATAAATAATGGTCATTTCGCCAGCCTCTTGATCAATCGAAGCGATTGAAATTGGACGTCTTAATAGTGGTTCAAACGAGTCTGACACACGAATATGGACAAACTGGCCTGGGGAAGTAATTTCCCCGACCAACTTACCGTTTAACTTCATTTCAAAAATATTTTGGGCAATTTGCCGTTGTGAAGTAACCGTCATTCGATCTTGTATGATCATATAGTTTCCTCCGCTTTCCCCATTTCCTCAGTTTGGAATGTCATTGATTCGATAACGCGTAGCATTGCATCTGCCGTATCAAGGGAAGTGAAGCAAGGAATGCCATTTTCAACTGATTCGCGGCGGATTCTAAAGCCGTCACGTTCAGGTTGTTTTCCTTTTGTCAGTGTATTGATAACAATTTGTGCTTCCCCTTTTTGAATAACATCCAGAAGCGTTGGCCCTTCAGAACCAATTTTACCGATTGTCTTCACGCGGATACCTGCGTCCTCTAGAACAGAAGCCGTGCCTCCAGTCGCTAAAATGCGGTAACCAATAGCTGTAAAGCGTTTAGCGATGCTGACCATCTCTTCTTTATCTTTGTCAGAAACAGTCATTATCACAGAACCGTATTCTTTTATTTCCATACCCGCTGCAACAAGGCCTTTATACAATGCTTTTTCGAGCGTAGTATCTTTCCCCATTACTTCTCCTGTCGATTTCATTTCAGGTCCAAGCGTTATATCTACTCGACGCAATTTCGCAAATGAGAAGACTGGTACTTTAACGTAGACGCCTGATGGAGCCTGAGCAAGTCCATTTTTATACCCTTGTTCGATAATTGATTGACCTAGAATGGCTTTTGTCGCTATGTTTGCCATCGGAATGTTCGTGATTTTACTTAAGAATGGTACCGTACGACTTGATCGTGGATTTACTTCGATGACGTAGACTTGCCCTTCTGAAATGACGAACTGGATATTGAGAAGACCTACAATTCCAAGTCCTTTTGCAAGGCGTGTCGTATAATCAGCGATTGTTTCCATCTGAGAAGCCGATAAATTTTGTGGAGGGAACACGGCAATCGAGTCACCCGAGTGAACGCCTGCACGTTCAATATGTTCCATAATGCCTGGGATCAATACATTTTCTCCATCGCATATGCCATCGACTTCGATTTCAGTTCCTGTCAGGTAGCGATCGACAAGTATAGGATGATCTGGGCTTGCTTCAACTGCGTGCTCCATGTAATAAAGAAGTTCTTCTTCATGGTAGACAATTTCCATCGCACGTCCACCAAGTACATAAGAAGGTCTAACGAGTACAGGATAACCGATTTCATTGGCAATCGCGACAGCTTCTGGTACTGAAACAGCTGTTTTTCCTAAAGGCTGAGGAATTCCGATTTCACGCAATGCACTTTCAAACTTATTACGGTTTTCCGCACGGTCAATATCTTCTAGAGATGTTCCTAAAATTTTCACGCCGCGCGCTTCGAGGCCAGCCGCTAGGTTGATGGCTGTTTGTCCACCGAATTGAACGATAACGCCTTCAGGCTGTTCTAGGTCAACAATGTGCATAACATCTTCGATTGTCAGAGGTTCAAAGTATAATTTGTCCGAAATCGAGAAGTCTGTTGACACCGTTTCAGGGTTGTTGTTGATGATGATCGCTTCGTAACCAGCTTCTTGAATTGCCCATACAGAGTGGACCGTCGCATAGTCGAACTCGACGCCCTGTCCGATACGAATCGGGCCAGAACCTAGAACGATAACACTTTTCTTCTCTGTTTTAATGGATTCATTTTCATCTTCATACGTGCCGTAAAAGTACGGTGTATCCGATTCAAATTCGCCTGCACATGTATCCACCTTTTTATAGACTGGAATAAGGCCATGCTCTTTTCGCCAATCGTAAATCACACGCTCATCTGTACTCCATAGTTCTGCAACTGTTACGTCAGAGAAGCCCATACGTTTTGCAGTGCGTAACGTTTCATAGTCAAACGGATTCGCTTTTAAGACTAGTTCAAACTGAACGATTTTCTGGAACTTGCGTAAGAAAAAGGCATCGATTTGACTCCATTCATGAATCGTCTCAACTGTCGCGCCTCTACGGAATGCTTCGCCTATGAAGAACAAACGCTCATCGCCTGCACGACGGATACGTTTTTCAATCCATTCGTCTGTCATTGTCGAACCATTTTTCAACGATAAGCCAAATTGTCCTGTTTCAAGTGAGCGAACTGCTTTCAAAATGGACTCTTCAAATGTACGACCGATTGCCATTACTTCGCCTGTCGCTTTCATTTGTGTACCCAAGTTCCGTTTAGCAGATTCGAATTTATCAAATGGCCAGCGCGGGATTTTCGTCACAATGTAATCGAGTGTCGGTTCGAAACAAGCATATGTTGTACCAGTGACCGGGTTCATCATTTCATCGAGCGTGAGTCCGACCGCTATTTTTGCAGCGATTTTTGCAATTGGATATCCCGTCGCTTTCGATGCAAGTGCAGACGACCGGCTCACACGTGGATTCACTTCAATGATGTAATAGTTAAAGCTGTATGGATCGAGCGCAAGTTGGACATTACATCCGCCTTCGATTTTCAGTGCACGAACAATTTTCAATGACACATTCCTCAGCATCTGATTTTCTCGGTCTGTCATCGTTTGACATGGGGCAGCGACTATTGAATCACCCGTATGGATTCCAACAGCATCAACGTTTTCCATATTACAAACTATAATTGCGTTGTCCGCCGAATCTCGTATCACTTCATATTCAATTTCCTTGTAGCCAGCAATCGACTTTTCTAACAGACATTGCGTGACGGGGCTGTATTTCAAGCCACCTGTGACGATTTCATCAAGGTCTTTATCGTTATAGCAAATTCCTCCGCCAGTTCCACCCATTGTAAATGCAGGACGAACGATAACTGGGTAACCAATTCTTTCGACAAGTGTATAGGCCTCTTCAAGGTTGTGGATAATATCGCTATCTGGAACAGGTTCACCTAGTTCATTCATCAGCGTGCGAAATAGGTCACGGTCTTCCGCTTGGTGAATTGCATTGAGCTTTGTTCCAAGAATTTCGACGCCAAGTTCATCCAAAATACCTGATTCGTGCAGTTCAATCGCCATGTTCAGACCCGTTTGACCACCCAGTGTAGGAAGGAGTGCATCCGGGCGCTCTTTTCGTATAATGCGGCTAATAAACTCGAGTGTAAGTGGTTCAATGTATACTTTGTCTGCAATTTCCGTATCCGTCATAATGGTTGCTGGGTTGGAGTTAATGAGAATGACGCGATAGCCTTCTTCTCTCAACGAAAGACACGCTTGTGTTCCGGCATAGTCGAACTCTGCCGCCTGGCCAATGACAATCGGGCCTGACCCGATAACTAATATAGTTTCAATATCTGTACGTTTAGGCATTGAAATTCCCCTCTCGGCTGCTTGTTTTCATTATATCCATGAATCGGTCAAACAGATGTTTCGAATCTTCTGGTCCTGGTGATGCTTCCGGATGAAACTGTACAGAAAAAGCTTCGTATTTCGTGCTTTTCACACCTTCAACTGAGCCGTCATTAAGTGCTTTGTGTGTCACTTCAAGATTTGTACCTGCAAGTGATTCTTCATCTACTGAGTAGCCATGGCATTGTGAAGTTAATTCCGTCCTACCTGTAGCCAAATCTTTTACGGGATGATTGCCACCCATATGACTATTTTTCAATTTCACTGTGCGTGCTCCACAAGCAAGGGCAAACAGCTGATGGCCAAGCCCTATCCCGAACATTGGGGCTTTTCCTAGCAACTCTTTAATCACTTCAACTGTACCTTCAACATCCATCGGATTGCCCGGTCCATTTGACAACACAATGCCATCTGGTGATAAAGAAAGAATTTCTTTCGTTGTTGTATTATATGGAACGACGATAACATCACAATCTCTCTCATTTAATTCACGTAAAATACCATGTTTCATACCATAGTCGATAAGGATGATTCGCTCTCCGCGACCTGGACTTGGATAAGGTTTTTGTGTCGAAACGCGTGCAACAAGATCTGTCGGTAAGACGTAAGAAGCGACATGCGCAACCGTTTCTTGCACGTTTACTTCTTCTCCTGCAGCAGTCAAAATCCCTTTTAGTGCCCCTTTGTCGCGTAGCAACCGTGTTAGTTTACGTGTATCGATTCCTTGAATTCCAGGAATGCCCTTCATCGTCAACAGTTCGCAAAGCGTCATGCCGCTTCGGAAGTTCGATGGCTCGTCCGCTAGTTCACGAACGACTAAGCCGCTTGCTGCTGGTTCAATTGATTCGTAATCGTCTCGGTTAATGCCATAGTTACCGATAAGCGGGTAGGTCATCACAATGATTTGTCCAGCTCCCGAAGGATTGGAAATGGTTTCCTGATAGCCCGTCATCCCAGTTGTGAATACTGTTTCACCGATTGAAGCCTCGTCGGAACCAAAAGCGATTCCTTCAAAAATTGTGCCGTCTTCTAAAATAAGCATTCTTTTTTTCATCATTGTCCATCCTCCCAAACTACTTTTCCACCGAAAATCGTTTTAACTGGCCATCCTGTGCATGTCAAACCGTCAAATGGTGTGTTCTTACCTTTAGATACAAATGTTGTGCGATCTATTTTTGCTTCTTTGTTCAAATCAAGTAATACTAAATCCGCAGTGCCTCCAACTTCAATTTTACCGTATGGTAAGCCGAATACATCCGCTGGTTTTTTCGTCATCCAATCGATGAGCTGCTGCAATGTCCATGTTCCTTTTTTAACAAAGTTCGTATAAAGGAGTGGGAACGCTGTTTCAAAACCAGTAATGCCGAATGGTGCTTTTGCAAAACCGACTGCCTTCTCTTCCGCAGTATGCGGTGCGTGATCTGTTGCTATGAAATCCAGTGTGCCGTCGAGCAATCCTTCGCGTAGTGCTGCGAGATCTTCTGTTCCGCGAAGTGGCGGATTCATTTTCCAATCGGCATCATCGCCTGGAATATCATCTTCCGACAGTAGAAGATGATGCGGACTTACTTCAGCAGTCACATGGACCCCCGCTTTCTTCGCGTCACGGATTACTCGAACCGACTCTTTCGTGCTGACGTGGCAAACATGATAATGAGCGCCTGCCGCTTCAGCTAATAAAATATCCCGAGCGATATGGACCGATTCTGCTATAGAAGGAATTCCTGGAAGTTCCAGTTCCTTATTACGTTTGCCTTCATGCATAGCACCACCGTAGATAAGCGTATTATCTTCACAGTGTGCAACAATCGGCATACCGATTTTAGCTGCTTCCTGCATCGCTTCGTACATCATTCCGGCCTGTTGTATACCAACACCATCATCCGTAAATGCGAAAGCTCCGTGTTCTTTTAGTTCTGCGAGATTCGTCCGTTCTTTACCGGCTTCCCGAATTGTAATAGATGCGTATGGAAGGACACGGATTAAGGACTTCTGTGCGATTAAGTCATTGACAAATGTCAGATTTTCTTTTGTATCCGGTACAGGCCGTGTATTTGGCATTGCACAGATAGTTGTGTAACCGCCTTTTGCTGCTGCCAATGTTCCGCTTTCGATTGTCTCTTTATGCTCTCCGCCCGGTTCACGAAGATGCACGTGGACATCTATGAAGCCGGGTGCTAGTAAAAGTCCTTTGCCGTCGATTACTTCAGCGTGTTCTACTGGTAACTGCTTACCGATTTCCGTAATTTTATCACCCGTTACTTTTACATCTGCTGTGACAAGTTCCCCGTCACCGTTTAGCATCTGAACCCCTTGAATAAGTTTCTGCATGTCAATTCCTCCCTTTCAATACTGCTTCTAATACGGCCATCCGTATGTATACACCATTTTCCATTTGTTTGAAAATCCGTGATTTCGGACATTCGATTAAGGTATCTGCTATTTCCACACCTCGGTTAAATGGTCCGGGATGCATGATGATTGCATTTTCTTTCATTAGCTGCTCGCGGGCTTCTGTCAGGCCGTATCTTTCATGATATCTTTCACCAGCAAAGTTTATTTCTGCCTCGTGTCTTTCATGTTGAACCCGTAGCAGCATAACCACATCACTGTTTTTAATCACTTCATCCCACGAATCCACACTGTTGAATTCGCCTGCCCATTCAGCCGGGCAAAGGAATGTCACGTTTGCGCCAAGCTTCGTCAGAGCATCGGCATTGGACCGTGCAACTCGGCTATGTGTGATATCCCCTGTAATCAGTACGTTCAATCCTTGAAATGAACCAAACTCTTCTTTAATTGTGAATAAATCCAGCAGTGATTGAGTCGGATGCTGACCTGAACCGTCTCCTCCATTAATGATAGAAACTGACGTTCTACCAATCAACTGCTCATAGTAACCATCTTCGGGATGACGGATAACAAGTGCATCGACACCTATTGCTTCGAGCGTTTTGACTGTGTCATAAAGCGTTTCTCCTTTTAATGTACTAGAGAAGCTGGATTCGAATGGTAATACATCAAGTCCGAGTTTCCGTTGTGCCATTTCAAAACTCATTTTCGTTCGTGTACTCGGTTCAAAAAATAAGTTACTGACACTATATTTCCCGGGCAATTCTCGGACTCCACGTTTTTTGAATGTATCAGCACGATCAAGGATTGCCATAATTTCTTCTTCAGTCAGGTGTTTCATCGAAACAAGATGCTGCATCTGGTTTGTCCTCCTTTTATTGAAAAGCTTAATGGCCTGGGTGCTGAAGCCTAGACATATTGAAAAACGAGCCTTCCCGATAAACGGAAAGGCTCGTTAGGTATGACAATCCAAACCCTACACTTATTGTGCAGAATGGGTGTCAAACGAACCTTTCCCTGACTCTCGGAACAGTGTTAAAAGGTTTTCTATTCTTTTTCGTCAACTAGACTTTCATTTGTTCTCCCCGGCAGGACCAAGTTGAGTATCACACCGATAATTGCCGCTAGGGCCATTCCTTCAATTTGGAAAGTATCACTAAATTCGATGCTCGCCCCCCCGATTCCAATGACTAGAATGACTGAGGCGATGACAAGATTACGCTGGCTGCCAAAATCAATTTTGTGATCCACGAGCATGCGCAAGCCAGATGAAGCAATAATTCCGAACAAGAGAATTGAAACCCCGCCGAGCACTGCCGTCGGAATCGTCGCAATCAATGCCATCACTTTTCCTAAGAAGGAGAAGGCTATGGCGAAAACAGCAGCTCCTAAAATGACATAGACACTGTAAACTCGAGTAAGCGCAAGAACACCGATATTTTCACCGTATGTCGTTTTAGGTGGACCTCCTACAAGACCACTTATGAGTGTTCCAAGTCCATCACCTAGTAATGAGCGGTTCAATCCTGGATTTTTTATGTAATCTCTTCCAACGATTCGTCCAAGGACAAGTTGATGGCCGATATGCTCCGATATTGTGACAATTGCTATTGGCACCATAAGAAAGAGCAGTGTAGGTGTAATGACGAAATCATAATCCACACCTGGAATTAACATTTCCGGAAATTCAAACCACTTTGCTTCCATAACTTTTGTAAAATCTAAGATCCCGATGAAAGCCGAGTAAATGTAACCGACGATGATGCCGATTAGGATTGGCATTAAGCTAATGATTCCCTTGAAAAACATGAGGCAGATGATAGCAGCTGCTAGCGTAACAAGTGCAGCCGAGAAATGAAGCAGGTTATATACCTTTTCATCTCCAACTTGGATGGTACTTGCCATGCTGATTGCAGTTGGTGAAAGTGCCAGTCCAATTACGATGATGACAGGCGCTACAACAATCGGTGGCAAAACTTTCATGATCCAATTGTAGCCCGTTTTCCAAATGAGCAATGAAATAATTCCGTAGACAAGTGCCACAAACATGCTTCCTATCATCGCACTGCCAATTCCACCCGTTTGAGTTGCGACTTGTATCGGGATAATGAAGGCGAAAGATGAGCCTAAGTACGCCGGCACTTGGAATCGTGTAACAAGGATAAAGACGATTGTTGCAATACCACTTGTCAGAAGGGCGATTGCCGGACTTAATCCGACGAGCTGAGGTACTAATATTGTTGCTCCAAACATGGCAAACATATGTTGTAAACTAAGGATAATCCACCTAGCTGGTGCCGGTTTTTCATGCACATCTAACACTTTTTCATCCATTGCCAATACCCCCGTGCGGATTACTTTATTTTGTATTCATATTATGTTGAGATAAAGAATCCCCTTATAAGGCACCTTCGCTACTATTTAGAATGAATCGACACGCTATCTTTGCCATCTGTTTCTTCTACACTCACGACGACTCGCTCATCACTTGAAGTTGGGATGTTTTTACCGACGAAGTCTGGTCGTATTGGCAATTCACGGTGACCACGGTCAACAAGTACTGCTAGTTGGATTGATGCTGGTCTTCCAAGGTCCATAACTGCATCCATCGCTGCCCGAACTGTTCTACCTGTATAGAGAACGTCGTCTACCAAAATTACTTTCATATCTGTCACGTCATGCTTGATGTCTACCTGCTGAACAAGCGGTTCATTGTTACTATGTTTCAACGTGAGGTCATCCCTATATAGTGTGATATCAAGTTCACCGGCTTTAATCGGTTTTCCTTCGATAAGTTCAATCTTTTCAGCAAGTCTTTTCGCTAAGAAAGCACCGCGTGTTTTGATGCCGACAAGAATACAAGCGTCAATTCCTTTGTTGCGTTCAATTATTTCGTGTGCAATTCGGGTAACCGCCCTGCCAATTGCCTGTTCATCTAGAATATTTGCTTTTTCCGTCATTTCAACATCCTCCATTTCCTTGTTTACTTCTGTCTTTCGGTCAAATGCCTTCCAGGAGCCGATTGGCTTGGATATTCTCCTATATGAAAAGCGTAAGGCGCCGTCAAGTGAACACAGCCTAAGTTCGCCACATCGTGTGGCAACGTCTGCGTGACCTACATCCTGTAGGCCCGCGACAGGCATAAGACGGATCGGCGAAGCGGCGTTCTTTGCCGTGTAGCTGGTCTGACTTATGACCCGAGAGTCTGGCGCCTGTTGCTAGACATAAAAAACCCTCCCGGCCTAGGATGGCGGGAGGGTATACGTGCAGAAATAAATGTACATAGAAACTGCGCGCAGCAGTTTGACTGTACTTCCGTGCAACCTTCCCAGCCTCTCTGGACTGATGTTAAAGGTATCGCTATTCAATTGCTTCGTTCAGTATACAATTTACTCTTCTGTTTTGTCAACGCTTTTCCTAACTTCATCAACCAAGTCTTTAAAGTCTTCAGGTAGAGGACTGTTGAATTCCAAGTACTCACCTGTTACGGGATGATCAAAACCGAGCGTACCTGCATGCAATACTTGTCCATTAAATTGAAGTGTTTTTTTCGGTCCATATTTCGGATCTCCAACAAGTGGATAACCAATATATTTCATATGCACCCGAATTTGATGCGTTCTGCCTGTTTCTAATCTGCATTCGACAAGCGTATAATCCCCGAACCGTTCGATTACTTTGAAGTGCGTTACCGCATGCCTTCCTTTATCAACGATAGCCATATTTTGTCGTTCCCGTTGATCACGGCCGATTGGCGCGTCAATTGTTCCATTATCATGTGGTATATGGCCATGGACAAGTGCAGTATAAACACGCGTTACTGACCTGTTCACAAGCTGGTCTACTAACGATACATGTGCCTTATCATTTTTCGCGACCATCAAAAGCCCTGACGTATCTTTATCAATACGATGGACAATCCCTGGGCGCACCACTCCGTTAATACCTGAAAGGTCCGTGCAGTGGTGCATAAGACCATTTACGACCGTTCCTGATGGATGACCTGGCGCAGGATGAACAACCATGCCACGCGCTTTATTGACAACGAGTACGTCCTTATCTTCATAGACGATATCGAGATTTAATTCCTCAGCAACCATGTCAAGCACTTCCAGTTCAGGTTCTTCCACCGTCACTATATCTCCCAGTCTTACTTTATAATTAGGTTTCACTTGAATTCCGCTTACTAGAACAAGGCTGTCTTTCAGCCATGATTGAATTTGCGTACGTGACCATTCAGGATTGACTGCAGACAAAGCTTTGTCTATTCGGCTTCCTTTGTGTTCTTCAGTTATTTCAATTTCTATTTTTTCCATTACGACACCTTTTTCTTGTTCTTTTTTTCATCCATAATAATATGAATGATGATCATAATCACACCGACCGTTAACGCTGCATCTGCAACATTAAAGATTGGAAAATCGTAGTTGATAACCGGGATTGTGACATCGACAAAATCGACAACTTCCTTGCGCCACAGACGATCGATAAAATTACCAATCGCACCACCAAGAAGAAACATTAAACTGAATCCAAAGAGCGGTTGCCCTTTCGCTTCTTTATGGAAGAAATAAATAATACCAATTGCAACGGCAACTGTGACAATATAAAATAACCACATTTGTCCTTCAAGCATACCCCAAGCGGCTCCCTTGTTGCGATGAGAAAGAAGCCCTAAATAAGGATCTGCAATGCTAATTTTTTCGCCGAGCTCCATGTTTTTAACGACTAGCCATTTCGTAAACTGATCCAAAATAATGACGAATGCCGCTAATCCGTAATAAATGAACAATCCAAATACCCCCGTCCGACAGATTACGTTCCATTTTACCACATCGACACCTATATGAGCGCGTTTCAACGCTAAATGAGTAATATAAGAAAAGCGCAAGGCGCCGTTTAGCCCCGACAAGCGCTGGAAGTCTTGATGATAAAGGCGTACTATGCCTTTTCAGCAAGAATGAAGCGAAAGGAAGGCAGTCTAAAGTCGCGACTTCCTGTCGCAAAGACTGCATGACCCCCTTCGTGGGGGCCCAGGGGCTGGCGTCTGGAGTCTAGACACCGATCCATGTAAAAAAACTTATGCTTTCTTACCTTTTAAAAAACCGCTGCAACCAGTCTTATATAAAGACAGCAGCAGCGGCTTACAGTTTGATGATTTTACGAATAATGCACTTTTACAACTTCTGCACAACGTGTACATAGAGTAGGGTGTGTTTCGTCTGAGCCGATTGTTTCAGAAATCGTCCAGCAACGCTCACATTTTTCGCCATCTGCATTTTCAACAAGAACACTTACAGCATCCAGTTTCAAAGTACCTTCCGGCATGTTAGCGATATCTCCTTCAGCAAACTTCGATACGATAAAGAATTGTGCGAAGTCAATATCATCCGCTGCGAATACATCTGCCAGTTTTTCAGGGACAGCAACCGTTACTTTCGCTTCAAGCGATTTCCCGATAATTTTACTATTACGCGCTTCTTCCAGTGCCTTCAAAACATCGTCACGAACAAGCATCAATGTTGCGAAACGCTCACGCAATGCCTGTGCTTCTTGTCCAAGATCTTGTGCTTCTGGCATATCTGTCAGCTGAATACTTTCTTCGGTCTTGTGCTCGATAAATGCCCACATTTCATCTGTCGTATGCGGCACAATAGGTGTTAACAATTTCAACAGCGCAATCAGCGTTTCATACATCACTGTTTGCATCGCACGACGATGTGGATGATCTGCACCTTCGATGTAGACAACGTCTTTGGCGATATCTAGGTAGAACGAGCTCAATTCACCTGTACAGAAGTTATTCACTGCATGATAAACACCAGCGAATTCGTAGTTTTCATAAGCTTCACGCACTTCTTTGATCAAATCCTGTAGTCTCACATAGACAAATTTGTCTACTGTACGCAGATTTTCAAATGCCACAGCATCTGTAGCCGGATTGAAATCTGATGTATTGCCGTGTAGGAAACGCAGTGTGTTACGAATTTTTCTATATACTTCAGAAACTTGCTTGAAGTTAGAATCAGAAACCCGTACATCCGCTGTGTAATCAACAGATGATACCCACAGGCGAAGAATGTCTGCACCAAGCTGGTTCATTACTTTTGCGGGAATGATTACGTTCCCGATTGATTTACTCATTTTACGTCCTTCTCCGTCAAGAGTGAAACCATGGCTTAGCAAGCCTTTATATGGTGCATGGCCATTGATGGCAACACTTGTCGTGAGTGATGAGTTAAACCATCCACGGTATTGGTCAGATCCTTCAAGATACAGGTCCGCCGGGTAAACGAGATCATCCCGTTCTACTAGCACACCTTGGTGTGTTGAGCCTGAATCGAACCAAACGTCCATGATGTCCGTCTCTTTTGTAAACTCTCCGTTCGGACTGCCTTCGTGGGTGAAACCTTCTGGCAGTAAATCTTTTGCTTCTCGTTCGAACCAGACATTCGATCCGTTTTCACGGAACAATTCCGAAACGTTGGCAATTGTTTCATCTGTAATGATTGGTTCACCGTTTTCAGCGTAAAACACTGGAATTGGAACACCCCATACACGTTGACGTGAAATACACCAGTCACCACGGTCGCGAACCATGTTATACAATCTTGTTTCGCCCCATGAAGGTGTGAATTTCGTCTTTTTGATAGCATCAAGTAATTCCGTACGGAACGACTCAATTGAAGCGAACCATTGTGCAGTCGCGCGGTAAATAACCGGTTTTTTCGTGCGCCAATCATGTGGATACGAGTGGGTGATGAATGATAATTTCTTAAGCGCGCCCACTTTGTCGAGTGCCTCTGTAACTGCTTTATTTGCATCTTCATAAAACAGACCTTCGAAGCCTGGCGCTTCATCAGTCATAACACCGCGATCATCGATAGGAGAAAGAGCATCAATACCATATGATTTAGACACGTAGAAGTCATCTTCCCCGTGGCCTGGAGCTGTATGGACACATCCAGTACCCGCTTCGGCTGTAACATGATCACCGAGCATAACAAGCGAATCGCGGTCATACAATGGGTGCTTCGCAACAACACGGTCGAGTTCAGAACCTTTCAGTTCACGCTCAACAACATGGTCTTCCCAGCCAAGTTCTTCTGCGACAAACGTAAGTAAATCTTTAGCGATAAGGAATTTCTCTTCTCCCGCTTTAACAATAACGTATTCAAATTCCGGATGGACAGAAATCCCAAGGTTTGCAGGAATCGTCCATGGAGTTGTCGTCCAGATTAAGAAGTTAACATCTTCATCAATTACGCCAAGTCCATCTTTCACAGGGAAACTAACATAGATAGATGGTGATTTCTTATCCTGGTACTCGATTTCCGCCTCAGCAAGTGCAGATTCACTTGATGGTGACCAATAAACTGGTTTCAATCCTTTATAGATATATCCTTTTTTAGCCATTTCACCAAACACTTGAATTTGACGCGCCTCAAAAGCTGGTTTTAGCGTGATATATGGATTATCCCAATCGCCACGTACACCAATCCGTTTGAACTGGCTACGCTGATTGTCAATCTGGCCAAGCGCATATTCCTCACACATTTTACGGAATTCTGCTACTGACATTTCTTTTCTTTTTACGCCTTTGTTCACTAATGCCTGTTCAATCGGCAGTCCATGTGTATCCCAGCCTGGAACGTATGGCGCGTGGAAACCTGTCATTGATTTGTGGCGGACAATCATATCTTTCAATACTTTGTTCATGGCGTGACCCATATGAAGATCACCATTCGCATATGGAGGACCATCGTGTAATACGAAGAACGGGCGACCCGCAGTTCGTTCCTGTACTTTTTTATAAATGTCCATCTCTGCCCATTTTTCTTGCAGTAATGGCTCTTTGTTAGGTAAGTTACCTCTCATCGGGAATTCTGTTTTCGGCATAAGTAATGTATCTTTGTACTCCATGTTTTTTCCTCCTTTAAAATAGAAAAGCGCAAAAGGATCGCAGCCTTCGCCACGTCCTGTGGCTAAGACCCCATACCTACATCCTGTAGACACAAGGCACAGGCAAAAATAAAAAAATCCCCACCCCTAAAAAGGGACGAAGAATTATTCTCGCGTTACCACCCTACTTGTAGCAAACGAATTTGCTACCACTCAGACACCATAACGGGGTGTTTCCGGGATCACGTAAATTATTCCGCAATCCAGCTCGAGAGTGATTTTCATTTCCAATCCGTTGACCGGGCTTCCACCGCCCCCGGCTCGCTATTCTCAGATTTGGAAGGTACTTTCTCTTTCAACGCCTGTTCTAAATATATGCCTATAAGTATATGTGTGAATTAAGACTAAAGTCAAGTTTCCTTATGAATCCAGGTCGGCTGCCATTTCTAAACGTTCCGCATCGATTTCGTACTCAAGTAAAACGTCCCAATCATCTGACTGAATCAGATCAAGTTGCGCTTCAATGAGCATTTTGAAACGTGTACGGAAAACCTTCGACTGTTTCTTAAGATCTTCAATTTCCACAGAAATTCTACGCGCGCGAGAAAGTGCCTCATTGACAATTCGATCCGCATTTTTTTCTGCTTCCTTGACAATCAATTTCGATTCCTTCATAGAGTTGCGACGAACGTCTTCCGCAGCTTCCTGAGCGATAAGAATCGATTTTTGTAGCGTTTGCTCGATTGAGTTAAAATGGGAGACCTGTTCTTCTGATTGTTTCAAATTGCTTTTCAATGTTTTGTTTTCTTCAAGTATATTTTCAAAATCTTTCATGATTTGTTCCAAAAACTCATTTACTTCATCTTCATCATATCCACGAAACTTATTGGCAAATTCTTTATTATGTATATCAAGTGGTGATAAAGCCATTTAAAGCATCTCCCCTTTAACTTATTCATTCTCTATTATACATGTTAAGGCATCAGATAACAGTTCTTTTTCAAACTATTATCTGACAAGTCATTCTAATTTCCCAACAATGAGACGAATCTTATCTTTACGCGTTCTTCCTTCAATTGCGATCACTTTAAAACGGCCAGAACCTCTAATTGATATCATATCTGACTCTTGAAGTTCGAATGCAGGCTGATCCCTAACAGCCCAATTCACTTTCACTTTTTCCCCGTGCACAAGCGTCGCCGCTTTTTGACGTGGAATAGTGACTAATGCCGCAGTGACTACATCGAGTCGTAATGAACTAACGATATGCATTTCTTCTGTCCATGTATCTGTCGTGACAATCCAGTCTTCGGGACGATTACTTTCTTCAACTGTCACTTTCGCTTTCCCAATCGATAAAAAATTAGCCGTCATATAATCCTTTAACTCATCTGCGACCGCAAACTGGACTTGATCATCAACCACTCGGATGTCCCCAAATTTCGAACGGTCGATGCCTAATGACATCATCGAGCCCAGGATGTCCTTGTGATCAAGTTTCAAAAACTTAGAAGCATACTTCACATCAAAAATAGCTATTCGATAATCGACTGGTTCTGGTACATAATAATCTGGATAGATAAGAACTCTTCGTCTTTCCGCTTCCAGAAAAGCTCCGTACAATCCGACCAATAGCATCGAACTGCCCGCAAGAGATTCTACAATGCGCTGCTGCCTAGGATCCAAGAATCCTGTTAGTTTTGGTGAATAGGTATCTTCCACTTCACGTATCCAGCCAATCGCCATTTCGATGAAAGGCTGTTCATCTTTTCTGAAATGCTGCAGTATAGTTTCCATTTCTCCGGCTCCTTATAGAAAAATCCTCACATAAGTGAGGACGACGTGATCATTTTATAACAACATCAAAAATATTGCTGTAACGCCATCAGAGATAAACCTCAACGCAAATATACCAACGATTGGTGAAATGTCAATCATTCCAAGAGGTGGAATGAATTTTCTGAAAAACCCTAAATAAGGTTCGGTAATCTTTCCAAGTATTATACCAAACTTAGTCTCACGAGAAGCAGGTATCCATGACATTAGTATATAGATAATAAGAAGTATTGAGTAAATCGATATTGCTCCTGTTATTCCTTTATAAATTAACCCTAAAATATTTTCCATTCTGTTGGTACACCTCATTCAATTTCTATCGTTCAAAATAATCGGAGATTGCACCAGCAACTTCCACATTCTCCGGCACGCAAAGGAAAATATCAGTGCCAATTCGCTGGATGTCTCCTCCAAGCGCATAAACAGTACCGCTTAGGAAATCGACAATTCGAATTCCTTGATCACGCTCAATTCGCTGTAAATTCACAACAACTGCACGCTTATTTTTCAAGTGCTCAGAAATGTCTTGCGCCTCAGCATAGACACGGGGCTCAATAAGAATAACTTTGGAAGACTTCTGGACACTTTGCAAGCTGACAACCGTTGCTGACTGTTGTGGTTCGCCTGCTACTTGCTTCCTCATTGGTGCTCTGCTGCGTGGCTGCTCCTGCGCAGGACGCTGTTCTTCCCGGCGTGGCTGTTCTTGTACTTCTTTTTCTTCGTCGTCTAGGTAAAACCATTTCTCAAACTTGTTTTTAATGCTCATACGTCTCCCTCGCTTTCTGCTCCGACAAGTGCAGTCCCGATTCTTACATGAGTTGCACCTTCTTCAATAGCGATAATGAAATCATTTGACATTCCCATGGACAATTGAGTACAAGGTGCATGTGGCAATTTTTTTGCCGAGATGCCGTCTCGAAGTTCCCTTAACGAGCGGAATACGGAACGAATCTCATCCATATTCTTTGTGAAAGGAGCCATTGTCATTAAACCTATAATTCGAATTTTATCATAAGCCGCCACATCTTCAATAAAGCTATCAAGTTCAGCTGGTGTTACACCTGATTTACTTGATTCACCGGAAACATTCACTTGAATGAAACAATCAACAACATGATTGGAACGCTTATGAATTTCCTTAACCAAACTCATTCGATCAACAGAATGTAAATAGTCAATTCGATTGATGATTTCTTTCACTTTTCTGCTTTGAACATTACCGATGAAATGCCAGATGGCACCACTTTGTATCGTTTCCTGTTTCCCTAGTAGGCCTTCAGGTCGATTTTCGCCAAGATGTCGGATGTTTTCTTCCAGCACCGCAGATGTTCTTGCTGTCGAAACTTCCTTCGTAACAGCAACGACCGTAATTTCAGATCTGTTTCGACCTACGCGGTCACAAGTTGCTTGTATATCTTGTTCGATTTTTTGTATTCGTTGCTGTAGATTTCCCATTATAATCACTACTTTTCCTCAATCTTTCACTTCATTGTACCAACCTAGGCTGAACATATCAATAATGAATCATTTTTCTGCATTCTTTTTGCCCACAAGCACAATATCTTTACCGATTGTTGTAATCTCTTTAAGATTGACCTTTTTCGTATCCTTGTCTTTTGTATCAAAAAAACTGTTCCGTTCTCCACCACCTACGTGCAAGGATTCAACTTTTCCAGTTACAGTGTCAATTGTTGCATCCTGGACGAATCCAAGGAACGTTCCCTTAGTAGCGTCGATAACTTCTTTTTTTTGTATTTCTGAAAACCTCATAAAATCCCTCCTTACAATGAATATATGCACATAGGCACGAGAAAAAACGCAATGCAGTTAGCACATTGCGTTACATTTATCATTATTGTTCCATCCCTTCCCGAATGGTTTGAACTGCACTCTTCTCCAATCGGGAAATCTGGGCTTGTGAAATGCCTAGTTCCTTAGCGATTTCGGTCTGCGTTTGTCCCAAATAAAAACGTTTTGAAAGAATTGATTGTTGTCTTTCATCCATACTAGATACAGTTTCTTTAACAGATACATACGTCAGCCACCGTTCTTCTGAAACCGTTTTGTCCTGTATTTGATCCATCATAAATACTGGATCACCGCCGTCACCGTTCATAGGCTCATGAAGGGACATTGGATCTTGAATTGCATCAAGGGCAAAGAGAATATCATCGGCGGGTATACCTGTTGCTTCAGACAAATCCGATATTCTCGGTTCTCTTTGATTATCATTAATGAACTGCTCTTTCGCTCTTATTGCCTTATAAGCGGTATCTCGAAGTGATCTTGATACTCGTATTGAATGATGATCACGTAGATGTCTTTTAATTTCTCCAATAATCATCGGGACTGCGTATGTTGAAAATCTGACATTATGTTTCAAATCGAAGTTGTCAATTGATTTAAGCAAGCCGATACATCCGACTTGAAATAAATCATCCGCTTGTTCCCCCCTGTATGCGAATCTTTGGACCAGACTTAGGACGAGACGCAAATTGCCAATGACGAGCTCTTCCCTTGCTGCATGATCTCCGCTCTGTAACCTGATAAACGTTGCTTTCATCACGTCGTTTGTGAGTAACGGCAATTCGGACGTATCGATTCCACAAATTTCAACTCTTGTACGCACCATTAGCTTTTCCTCCGCATTCTGTAGATGACTGTACAAGATAGTCTGTCCGCAGTCGTCCAGAATATGCGGAAATTCGCATCGCCAATTTCACCCATTATGCAATCGGATGATTCAAGCTTTCACGCAGTTCCGAGATGATTTTTTTTTCGAGCCGTGAAATATAGGATTGAGAAATCCCAAGCAGTTCTGCTACTTCTTTCTGTGTCATTTCCTCTTGTCCCGTCAAACCGAAACGGCATTCCATAATATAACGCTCTCGTTCATCGAGACTCGTAATTGCTTCAATCATATGCTGGCGCTCGATTTTTCTTTCGACATCATCAATGATAATATGCTCATCTGTGCCAAGAATATCCGATAATAGTAATTCATTACCGTCCGCATCTGAATTTAACGGTTCATCAAAAGAAATCTCAGATCGTGTTTTGTTTGTTTTTCGAAGATGCATCAGAATCTCATTTTCAATACAGCGGGATGCATATGTGGCTAACTTGATGTTTTTGTCGGTCTTAAAAGTTTCGATTGCCTTTATAAGTCCGATTGCACCTATACTGATAAGATCTTCAATATGTGTATTTGTGTTATCAAAACGACGTGCAATGTAAACAACAAGACGAAGGTTTTTTTCAATTAGTCTGTCACGCGCGTTCATATCGCCTTCCATAAATGCTTGGATTGTTATTGCTTCTTCTTCCCGGGTCAACGGCTTTGGAAGGGACTCATGACCTCCGATATAGTATGTGCCGCTTTTCCTTTTAAAAAAGCTAGTGATTATCGACATCCATTTTCTAAATTTATACAGCATAAGCAGTTCCCCTCTCCCCGTTTAATGACTCCATTGCGGATACATGCAAGATTGCTCCCGCACCGTCCGGATAACGACGATCATTCTTTGTCACTACAATATAACCAGGTTGCAGCACGTTCCCTTCTCCTAAAACCCATTGCTTGAATCGAAAACCAACTGCCCAAGACTGTCCTTGCACCGTTACTAACCGAATCAGCCTTATTTGTTTGTGATAGCCCTCAGGAAACTCCGACATTGAAGGTGTTCCTTGAGGATTCCAAGCAAGCAAAGGCTTCATCAAATCTTCCGGTATATGCTTTTCCAGCACCTTTAACGAAACAAAATGGACTGGAGAACCAGACAATGGCTCCGTGCAACCGTTACCCGAATCGACGAATACATCAACCTCTACTTCAGCACCCCAAATAGAGAGAACTGAAGAAGCACGAAGCTCGGAAACATGGCGTGCAGTTCTGACATCAAGCCATTTTTTCCTCATGAAATAAAGAGAAATGTATGCGACAACTGCATAGGCAAGAACTGTAAACGCTGAACTGGACATATGGATGCGATATTGAAAAGCCGTTAGTAAACCACCAGCAAATACCGCCCCTATCAAAACCATTGTCGCAGATTTTTTCCACAGCTCAAAAGCCTTTCCAAAAGCGCAAACAGTCATGCAAATAAAAGATAAAACCAAAACACTCACCGATGATGGAAAAATAACGACAGGCATCGCACCCGCAAAAGAGGCGAACAATAATCGTCCGCGGGCGGCTTGTACGTTTCCTACTTTGTTGGCGAATGAAAGAATTGCATAATTGAATAGCATATTCACTCCTACAATGAGTTCCCCATACATAAGCCGCCCTCCCTGACAACAACGATAGCACCTATGGAGTAAAATGTTTGTCGGAACTAGGGGCAGACAAAAAAAAGAAATCGACAGGATTCGATTTTAGATATCGAGCGTTTTAGTTAGTTGAATGAAGCAATATGATCGGTTGGTCGGGGTATATGATTGGTTGGCCCGTTATATGATTGGTTAGACATGCTTTTTGATTGGTTGGCACGTTATATGATCGGCTAGACATGCTTTTTGATCGGTTCGCTCGTAATATGATCGGGCAGCATGCTTTATGATTGCTTGGCTCGTTATATGATTGGTTAGCATTTTTTTTGATTGCTTGGCCTGTTATATGATCGGTCAACATGCTTTTTGATTGCTTGGCCTGTTATATGATCGGTCAATCATGCTTTTTGATTGGTTGGCCCGTTATATGATCGAGCAGACATGCTTTTTGATCGCTTGGCCTGTTATATGATCGGTCGGCCATACTTTTTGATTGCTTGACCTGTTATATGATCGGTCGGCCACGCTTTTTGATTGCTTGGCCCGTTATATGATCGGTCAGTCATGCTTTTTGATCACTTAGCCCGTTATATGATCGGGCAGCATGCCAACAATAATCAGACATCACCTAATCCACTTCATAGCTAACTAAACGTAAAAAAAGCTTTCCAGAAAGCGCGGTTGCACTTTTTGGAAAGCTTTTGGTCTTACATCATTATTAACGACGACGATTGCGTAAAAACGTCGGAATATCGAGCGTGTCATCTTGTTGATTACCTTGAGGTTGGCGTGTTGGTTCCGGTTGTTGGAACTGTGGCGCTTCCTCTCTGCTACGCTCACGTGTTGGTGGCTGTTGAGTTGGCGGTTGCTGCTCACGCGTTGGCGGTTGTGTACGACTTGCACCGAAGCCCGGGCTTCTTGCAGGACGAGATACGGTAAGCTGCTCTTCGCTGAAGCCTGTTGCAATGACTGTTACGATAATTTCATCCTTCAAGTTGTCATTGATGACAGAACCGAAAATCATATTCACATCTTCATCTGAAGCTGAAGCAACGATATCTGCAGCTTCCTGTACTTCGAATAGGCTCAAGTTTGAACCGCCTGTGATATTCATAAGTACACCTTTTGCACCGTCGATTGACGTTTCGAGTAGTGGGCTTGAAATGGCTTTTTTCGCCGCTTCAGCCGCACGATTTTCTCCCGTAGACATCCCGATTCCCATAAGAGCAGAGCCTTTATTGGACATGATTGTCTTAACGTCTGCAAAGTCTAAGTTGATAAGTCCAGGTACAGCGATCAAGTCGGAAATACCTTGAACCCCTTGACGTAGTACATTATCGGCTTCACGGAAAGCTTCGAGCATTGGCGTATTTTTATCTACAATTTCAAGCAATTTATCATTTGGTATGACGATTAGTGTATCCACAGATTCTTTCATAGATGTTATACCGCCGATTGCCTGTGTCTGGCGTTTTCGTCCTTCAAAAGTGAACGGCCTAGTAACAACACCAACAGTCAGAGCACCCAAATCTTTCGCAATTTGTGCGATGACTGGAGCAGCCCCAGTACCTGTTCCACCGCCCATACCTGCAGTAACGAACACCATATCAGATCCGCGCAATGCTTCTTCGATTTGTTCTCTGCTTTCTTCGGCAGCTTTTTTACCAACTTCCGGATTCGCACCTGCCCCAAGTCCGCGTGTCAATTTGCCACCAATTTGTAATTTCACTTCAGCAGTCGAAAGGTTTAATGCCTGTGCATCTGTATTAACTGCTATAAATTCCACGCCTTGCACACCATGTTCAATCATTCTATTTACAGCATTATTACCGCCACCGCCTACACCAATTACTTTGATGACTGCTAACGCGTCAACATTCGTATCGAATTCTAGCATCGTCTCTCCTCCTAGTCCATTTCATACAGTTTTTCATTAAATCATTCGAAGAAATTGTCAAAGACTTTCTTTGCTTTATCTAAAATACCAGGTTTCTTTTCTTTGTTCCGGTCTACTGACTTTTTCTTGTTGACCGGAGCCGGCGTATGATTATCAGAAGCCGAAACTGTCGCTGACTCAGGGACATGACCAAAATAAGAATCTTGCATATGTGCATAGCGAATAAGTCCTACCGCAGTTGCATACATCGGTTCTCTTACCCCGATATACTCTGGTGTATGAATACGGACCCTTGTTTTCAACACATGTCTTGCTAATTGTAGGATACCATCCATCTTCGTTATACCACCGGTCAATACGACTCCACCTGGTAAATCATGTACGCCCATGCGGTACAGCTCTTCCAGAACGAGATCAAAAAGTTCTTCAAGCCGAACACCGATAATTTCCGATATGTATCTTTGGCTGTACTGATCTTTTGAATCAGCACCAATGACAGGTACTTCAAACAATTCATCATCCGATGCATCATCTGAGAAAGCATGTCCATACTGATGCTTAATTTTTCTTGCCTGTTCAGTTGGCGTTTTCAAAATAATTGAAAGATCTTTTGTAATATGATCCCCGCCAACTGGTATGACTGCTGTCGCCATGAATCGGTTTTCGCCAAAAATGGAGACTGTGGTAGAACCACCACCGATATCAATAAATGCACTGCCGTGATTCTTTTCATCATTCGTCAGAGCAAACGTACCGGCAGCAAGCGGTTGCAAGTAGATTTCTTGGATTACAAGACCTGCTCGTTCCACGCAGCGTAGTATATTATGAATAAGTGTTTTTGATGTAGTAATAAGCGTTCCGTCCATTTCAAGCCGGACACCGATCATTCCCCTTGGATCCGTTATTTCATCATAATCGTCAACAATAAATTGTTTCGGAATGATGTTAACGATTTCCCGATCAGGTGGAACTGACATGACCTGCGCTGATTTCATAACCCGATCGAGGTCGTCATCAGTAATTTCACGATTTTCCGAGTTAACTGCAACAACTCCTTTGACGTCCTGTAACGAAACGCCATTTGCAGGAATGCCCAGAATGACTTCACGGATTTGCATCCCTATCATTCTTTCGGCCTGGTCAACCGCTTTTCGGATAGATTGGACAGTTGCATCAATATCGATGATTGTCCCTTTCCGAATTCCCGCAGATTGAACATTGCCAACTCCGATAACGTGCAAGGATCCGCCATCCACTTCACCTACTAACACCTTAACTGACGAAGAACCTATATCAAGTGATACATATAATTCTGATTGGCTCAATTACTGGCACCTCCCAAATCAACTCTTAACTCCCATTCTATTGCATTGGGAGTGCATTGTCTAAATATTTTCGACATCTCTTATTCAAACCCCTTCATTAATGTGCATTTGTGTTGGTAACTTTCCCTCGCTCTGCCCATTTAACAAGCAAAATCCTTCTAATAACGGCGATATTTTGGAATAACCTTACACCGAATGCAAAAATTGCCGCAAGATATAAATCGACTCCTAGATGCACTCCTAAAAATGCCAGTGCGGCCGCCAGTACTATGTTAAAGAAGAATCCAGATACAAACACCTTATCATCGTATACTTGCTGTAAATGAGCCCTGATGCCCCCGAATAGCGTATCAAGGGCAGCCAGTACAGCAATTGATAAGTAATTTTCATATACCTGTGGAATTTGAATGTCTGATAATAGACCCATCGAAATTCCGAGTACAAGACCAAGTAATGGTAACCACATAAGTCATTCCCCTTTCGGCAATTCCTCTAAAAACTGATTTTCCAGCCTTTCTGGATAACCGCGGATTTCCACCGCCATTTCTGGTTTTCCAACTTCAAGGATTAAATCATCCAGATAAAAGTCATCGTGAATCGCCGAGGCTACTAAATAATTGTATACTTTTTCACTGTCTGCAAAGGTCGGAGAAATGATTTTCATGGAAAAGGGCGGTGTTGAAACATTCAACCCATTCACAGTGGTCATTCCATTAATATCTCTGATGGAGCTCAGTATCGTATATCGTTTGCCATCAATTTCAAAAATGAGGCCTTTAAAACGATTCAACTCATTGACAAAACGAGTGAGTAGATCTGGAGATATTCCGGTGATTGGTACACCGATGGCCACACTTTCAGCAGCTGGCCGAACTTTGATAATAATGCCCGGTCCTTCAACGTCAGTAACACCCGCTTGCCGATAGAGCTTGTCCACTGTTTGGGTTAGCGCCCTCCCAGTGTTTTCTATATTTAACGATTTGTATGTGAGTATCGTCTTGTCCAACTCCCGAATTTCAGAAAGCAATTCAGAGTGGAACTGCTTTTCACTTGCCAGGTCTTGACGGATTGCCCAAATGTCCCTCGTATCTCGTTCTTCTGGGTTTTTCATCGAATTGAATTGGATGGCAGTCATAAACCCGACAAGGAGCAAGATCAGCGTGAATCTCCAATGTATTGTTTTTCTCACCCGTCCAACCCCCTACACCAATACTCAACTCTCATTGCGCAAAGCCGACAGCCTAATATCCTTTGATTGTTCTGTAGTGACCACGATATTATCCCTGATCAGGCTGTCGATCACACCACCTTTTAAATGTAAGGCTGAAGAAAGAACGTCCATATCACCAATCGCCTCTATAACAAATGGCGCCGGATAAGTTCTTCCATCAACCGTAATGACTGGTCCTGTGCATTTTATATAAGAGTTTGATGTAATTCGTTGTCCATTTATCGCTAATCCTTGCGCTCCTGAAATCCTTAATTCATTGACGACCCGAAGTATATGACTTTCATGAACAATATAATCATTCGGGTTCTGTTCAACAGGATCATAATCGGCATCTTTCAAAGTAACTTTGAGACCTTGTCCAATAGCAGGGATTGCACCAAGCAGCAAGCGAAGATTTTTCGCCTCATCAACGAGACTGGCATGATCCTTCTCCCCCATGGAGAAAGAACGTTCATACTCACGTATCTCTTCCTGCTTGGCGGCGATTTCATCGGTCAGTTCCTTATTTCGTTCCTGCTGACTGATTAGTCCTTCTCGGTAATCCTCTTCCTTGTTAAATGCAGGCGATTGAGTACTATCGTTCTCCTGGTTTATGCCGAGGGTTCGATATGAAAACGCGAGGATGAAACCCAGCACAAGAAAGACAACTGAAAAAAGAATACTTCTTCCCCTCTTTTTGTATGCATCATTCACCTTCTTCATCAATCGGCTCTTCCTCCTCCTCTACTAACCCGTATACCTTACTAAAAGGAGTGAAAAACGTTCCAACTTCCATATCTATTACACCTTTTTCATAACTATTCAATTGGGCTGTTACATCTGGATAATAAGCCATTTTTTCAGCGAACGTTGAGATGAATGCGCGGACCTCGAATCCATCGTCCATATAGACCGTAATACTATCCGAATCCTTTTCATCCCCTGTAACAATAATTTCTGAAATCAGGTGATAGACAGTGTCGTCCAGTTTCAGCAACTGTGCTGTTATCCGCTTCAGTGTATCAGGATTTTTGAAATTATTTAAGACAGGCGATTCAGCCTCAGGCAACAACATCCCGGTTGGGAACGTTTCCCCACTTTCTAACAGTAAACTATATTGTCCCCCGTCTTCAAGGTAGGCAATCGTCTTCCATTCGGTAATTACGATTTCAATATTCCTAAACCATTCCCGTGACACCGATACCTTTTGTACGCCTTCAATTTTCTCCATAGATTCTTCGATGTCACCGGTACTGAAGCTCCAAAGAGAGTTGTCTATTGTTAAACCACTTTTTTCTTCATAAAATGCCTGCTCATGTAGAACGGCACCACTAACCTTAATCGTCTCTAGCTTACTAAGTGGTGATTGAAAATAAAGGATAGCTAGGAGTGCAACAACAAACACAGTCAACATGAACAGGAATTTTTTATTCGTTTTTCTGCGACGCTTTTCCCGCAAGGATGGAATTCGCTCTTCGATGTCAATGACTTTGTCCATTTTGCCCCTCCTCTATCAACTCGTTTTTTTGCCCACTGTAAAATGCATGATGGTCCCTGCCGCTATCCACGTCGTCATCAAAGATGAGCCGCCATAGCTTATAAAAGGCAATGTGACGCCCGTTACAGGCAAAAGCCCTGATACCACGCCGACATTCAAAAATGTTTGAAAAATGATCATTGAACCCATGCCTGCAACCATCAGAAATGCATATCGTCCTTTCGTTCTGATTGCGATTCCGAAAGTTGATGCCAATAAAACGGTAAACAGCAACAATACCAACGTCGCCCCAATGAATCCTGATTCTTCCGCGATAATCGAAAAAATAAAGTCATTTTGTGGTTCGGGCAAATAGAGATACTTCTGACGGCTATTGCCGTAACCATGACCAACCAACCCTCCGGGCGCAATCGCAAACAACGACTGAATTCCTTGGAAGCCCTTACCAAGAGGATCACTCCATGGGTCGATATACGATTTGATGCGATCCAATCTGTAAGGCGCCGCGGCAATTAATGCAACAAAAGCACCTATTCCAGCAAAACCAAGAAATGCGAAAAATTTTAGTGGGTATCCTGCAATGAATAGAATAACGAACGCAGAGACAATCATAATAACAGCGGAACCAAGATCGGGTTGCAACATGATAAGAGCAGCAGGTAGCAGAATCAGTCCAAAGTGGCTAAACTGAAAAATACCTTTTCCTTGAATTTTGTCCAAGCTGCACGCCAGTTTCCCAATAAGTGCAACTTTGACGAACTCGGCTGGTTGAATACTGAACGGGCCAAGTGCAATCCAGCTTTGTGATCCGTTCCGCATTGCGCCAACCCCCGGAATAAGGACAGCAACGAGTAACAAGATTGTCATCCAATATACAAATGTCCATGTTTTCGGACTCGATGTCAGAGGGCTTTTCATAATTACAAGTGCAATGCCGATTGACACCGCCATATAAATTGCTTGTTTCACGATAAACGGAGAGGAGTCGGCATAATGCACCGCCCCCCAATACGAACCGGCGGAATGGACAAAAGCCAATCCGATGAATGATAGCGCTACGGCAGAAACGATAAATGACGTTTTTAACTTAGCTTCCAGTGAACGCATCCTTCCGCAAATTTGCTGAATCAACTAAATGACTATATAGATATGTTGAAATAAAGAATCCTACCAACAACGCTTGGCGCTAGGGGATGCCTCCCACAATAAGCCGGACCGAAAATCACTGGCAGTCTTATTGCTTCGACTCCCCCTGTAAGGCGCCTACGCTAGTTTATATACCGTATTTAACGAACACCGGTGAGACTTATAGTTCCATAACCGCTTCTATAAACTGATCGCCCCTGGCTTCGAAACTTGGGTACTGATCCCAACTGGCACAGGCGGGTGAAAGCAGGATAATATCTCCCGCTACAGTAAGCGGATAAGCTTTTCGCACAGCGTCCTGTACATCTTCTGCCATCATAATGATTTCGATACCGCATGACGCTGCAAATTCCGCAAACTTCCCGGCTGTTTCTCCCACAGCGACGACTGCTTTTACATCACTCATGTAGGGGCGCAACTCTTCAAATGACTGGCCTCGATCCAATCCACCAGCAATTAGAATAGTCGGTACATCAAACGCAGCTAATGCACTTTTCGTAGCTAGCGTATTCGTTGCTTTTGAGTCATTGTAAAACTTCCGGCCTTGTAATTCCTTAACGAATTGCATCCGGTGCCGAACACCAGTAAAGGAACTTAACACGCTCTCAATTGCTTTTTTGTCACAACCTAAAAGAATTGCTGCCGCAGTTGCAGCAAGAATGTTTTCAAGATTATGTTGTCCCGGCAACTTTATGACGGATCGCAATACATAAGGTTTCCCATTCCAGTATATTTGCTCATCATCAGCCGATATACCGTTTTCTTTCATTCCAGTCAAAGAAAAAGGAACTTTCACAGCAGATGAACGAGCAGCATACTTTCGAAGTTTCGGCTGATCATCGTTATATATAAAGTAATCTTCTGCTGTTTGATTTTTTGTGATGCCATATTTTGCCACCGCGTACGCTTCAGAAGTTCCATGATAATCGAGATGTGCATCATACAAATTCGTCCAAATGGCTATTTTAGGTTGGAACGTATCGATCCCCATTAGTTGAAAGGACGAGGCCTCAAGGACGATGATGTTGTCTTGCGTAGCTTTTTCGGCAACAGTACAAGAGACCGTCCCAATATTTCCCGCGATTAGTGGGTGCTTATTGCCAATATTAAGCATATGGTACAGCAACGTTGTTGTTGTTGTTTTACCGTTCGATCCTGTAATCCCTACAATTGGTGCTTCACTTATCCTAGAAGCAAGTTCAATTTCTGTCCACACCGGAATTCCTTTGCCGATTGCTTCCACAATAACTGAATTACTGTAGGGGATGCCTGGATTTTTCACAACGATGTCATATCCAGCGTCAAGAATATCAGCAGGATGACCACCACATATAACACGGATACCTTTCGAGCGAAGCTCTGCCGCTTCTTCATTACCTGCTTCAGGTGATGCATCATTAACCGTTACATGAGCACCAGATGCATGTAATAGCGATGATGCAGCGCAGCCACTCTTCGCCAGACCCAGAACAAGTATTTTCATTCCGTTAAACTGATTGGCATTTTTCACTTACAACACCTCCAACAAGACAGGGACTATTGCCGCCAAAAACGCGACTCCCCAAAAAACAATAACAATTTTCCACTCGGACCAACCCGATAATTCAAAATGATGGTGAATCGGACTCATTTTAAATACCCGTTTACCCGTCGTTTTGAAACTAATGACTTGGATAATAACAGAAAGCGTTTCAATGACATAAACAATTCCAATGATGACAAGTAGGAATTCTTGTTTAATCAAAACCGAAATCATCGCGAGTGCCCCACCTAGTGCTAAGGATCCTGTATCCCCCATGAAAACTTTTGCAGGCTTGACATTGAAAACTAAAAAACCAAGCATTGCTCCTGTAACTACAAAGGCAAAGACAGCAATATCATGTTGTCCGTATATAAGAGCATGAACTCCAAATGCGGCAAAAGCGATAGATGATGTCCCCGCAACAAGTCCATCCAATCCATCAGATAGATTTACTGCATTGGAAAATCCGACAAGCCAAAAAACGAGGAATGCAACATAGAATACACCAAGCTCAATTTCAAATTCTGTGAAAGGAATTTGTACCGCAGTATCGAACGGTCCTAACTTCAAAAGGAAGAATGCAGCAACCGCAACGATAATTTGGCCAATCAGCTTTTGAATAGATGTCAGCCCAAGATTCCTTTTCAAGACGACGATTATAAAATCATCTAGAAAACCGATGATGCCAAAACCTACAAGAACGAGTAACAAGACAATCGTCTGTGTCGTCAGCACGTCATATATGTACGAAAGGGCAAGCGTCGAAATGATAATTGAACCGATGAAAATAAGCCCGCCCATCGTAGGTGTACCTGCCTTTTTCTGATGGGCTTTGGGACCTTCCTCACGGATACTCTGCCCAAACTTCAATCTCCTAAGGGCTGGAATAATAACAAATCCCAATAATGTTGAAATGATAAACGCGACCACAATGGCCGTCAATGTAGTGACAAGTGTCATAATATTTTTCTCCTTCTAACTTCTGATGCAGCAACTTATTTGCGCTGTACCAGACTTTGCATTTAAATGGTTATTCAGTGTAAACGTGAATAACATCATCAACCGTGATTAATGTTTCAGCTACAGGTAACTGGTATTTCACTTGTTCCCCGGAACCGTGCCATTCGATACGATACGTATACAATTGGCTAGTGATTTTCCCTTTTGTCATTCCTGTCAGATCCGGGACCCGATGTGTTAATGAATCGCCCCATCTATATTCTTTTTCAATTTGCCCTTCCCTACTCGTAATGCCAGCTAGCGGGGCAATTTCTTCAATGATTCGACCTACTATAGGCGCTGCTATGACGCCTCCGAACTGAATGGAGTTTTTCGGACTATCAATTGCAATATAGACGAGTAACTCGGGATCATCTGCTGGTGCAAACCCGATAAACGAAACGATATAATCACCGTCTTTATAAACACCATCGACAACCTTTTGTGCGGTACCAGTCTTTCCGCCAACACGCAGTCCATCTGTAAACGCATTACGGCCCGAACCATTTGCAACAACCGATTCTAGCGCTTCCCTTACTTGCTTAGATGTTTCCTCACTGATTACCTGTCGCTGCATTTCCGGACCAAATGATTGAAGTGTCTTTCCCTTATCATCTGTAATTTCCTTCACGATATACGGACGATAAAGATAACCGCCATTTATCGCTGCTGCAACTGCTTGAACTTGCTGAATCGGTGTCACTGAAATCCCTTGACCAAATGCGGTTGTCGCTTGTTCGACAGGTCCAAAGTTTTTTTCAGAAAAAAGAATCCCTTTTGATTCGCCTGCAATTCCTGATCCTGTTGATTCTCCAAAACCGAAGTCCTTGATATATTTGCTTAACTTTTTCGGCCCTAATCGCTGCCCGATTTCAACAAATCCCGGGTTGCATGAATTTTCAACGACTTCGAGAAAAGTCTGATCCTTATGTCCTTCTCTTTTCCAACAACGTAATCTAGCTTTTCCAATCATTACATAACCTGGATCATAAAAATGCTCTTTATGAAGATCAATGACCTTTTCTTCAAGTCCCGCGGCAAGCGTTAGAATTTTGAATGTCGAACCCGGCTCGAAAGTCATCCAAACAGGTAAGTTACGATTGTAAATGCTTGGGTCTACGTTTTGATATTCCGCAGGGTGAAAAGTCGGTGCGGAGGCAATCGACAGCAATTCGCCTGTTTTAGGGTTCATGACAATCGCCAGTGCTTGAGTGGCATCATACTTTTCCATCGCCTGCAACATTTCACGCTCAACAATCTCCTGCATACGTAAATCGATTGTCAACTCAACAGACGCACCTTTGTCCCCGGTTTTAAAACCGTCGTCCACATGCGGAAGCGGAATTCCTTTAGCATCCGTATATAAACGAATCCTATCGCCCGTTCCTTTTAGAATTTCATCGTATGCGTATTCAATGCCTGCCAATCCATTACCATCATAACCCGTAAAACCTACCAATCTTGATAGTAGCTCTCCGTTCGGATAATGCCTTGCGAAATCAACGCCTGTATATAATCCATCTATTTGCAGGAGGGCTATTTCATCCGCCTGCTCTTTGGTAATATTTTTTCCTTCAGGCGCTATTTTAACCATAACTTCTCTTTTTGCCATTTTCTCTTCTAGCTTGGCTGCATCTACATTTAGAATACTTGCAAGCGCAGTCGCTGCACTTTTCACTTCTCGATTTTGAGATGGCATGAAATAAAGTGTCGGCGCCAATCTATTGCCGACAATCAAATCACCATTTCGATCAACAATATCCCCGCGTACTCCACCGAATGGGATTTCACGATCCCAGTTCGCTTCCGCGCGACCTTTCAGCAATTCATGGTCAATGATTTGTACATGGAATAACTTTGCAACGACCATCCCTAGACAGATTAGAAATATGACAAATACTGCTCGTAACCTTTTTTTAGATTGCAATTGTATAAACGTCCGCAGCGGTTACACACCTCTCGTTTTTCTATCAACGTATGATGTGACATGGACGGCTATTCGTTAGCCACCTACAACGTCCTCTTCCTGGGTGTCTTCCTCTACGGGTTTATAGATTTCTGATGGCGACTGCAACTTAATGACAACTGGCTCTTCTAGCCCGATTACAGACCCTTTTGACAGGCTTTGCTCAGTTACATAGCCATCTCCGTTAAGCCGTAAATCAAGCCCAGATAACATTTTATACGAAAGCACCATTTTTTTCGACCATCCAGTAAAGTCAGGCAATGCGGTTACACCTTTTGTATGCAATAGGACGACCGAGCCTTCTACGAGTTTCGTACCGGCATATGGATATTGTATATCGATTTCCCCACCCTCACCAATGATTTCAGGGACAAAGCCGTCTTCTTGCAATTTTACAATTGCATCGGCCGAATCTTTCCCTGTGTAGTCACGAATGACAGTTGGCTCAACTATGTCTTCTCCACTGGGGACGATATTCATATAGCGCAAACTGTTATCCATAATAGAGGTGAACAGTTTCGAAACCGGATCAGAACCGATTTCTCCTGCTTTCAGCTTCGGTTGCTGGACAATCACATATGTTAGTAACTGGGGATCTTCTGCAGGTGCCATACCGAGAAATGAGTACAAATAATTTCCGTGTCCAGCTAAATAGCCATTACCCGATGGATTCGGAATTTCGGCAGTACCTGTTTTACCGCCTACTGTATAGCCATTAAGAGCAAATTTTTTACCGGTTCCATACTTAGAGGTAACTGTCGAAGCAAGTAATTCCCTTACTTCTTTTGCTGTTTTGGCTGAAACTGGTCTTCCTTGTTCCTCCGGCTTCTGATCTTTTATGATTTTCCCCGTATTCGGATCGGTAATTTTATCGATCACATAAGGTTTCATCATGACACCTTCATTAGCGATTGCTGTTGCTGCTTGCATCATCTGCATTAGTGTGACCGTTGATCCTTGGCCAAAAGCAGTTGTCAATCTTTCGATTGGATACGTATCTAAAATTCTTCCTGGTGCTTCGTTCGGTAAATCAATTCCAGTCTTTTCTCCAAATCCAAACTTCCGTAAATACTCAATATATGTTTTATCACCCATCCGTTCCAGTAAATAAGCCATCGAGACGTTCGAAGACCTTTGGAAACCTTCAAGGAATGAAATGTAGCCCCAGCCTGTAATATTATGGTCGCGTATTGTTCGATCATAAAGTGTATACTGTCCCGATTTAAAGAAGTCGGTTGGAACCCACTTTTTTTCTTCAATCGCCGCAGCAACTGTAAACATTTTAGTCGTAGAGCCCGGTTCGATTGTCGTTTCTACAGCCTGATTCAACCAGTTCTCCGTAAGCCCTTCACGGGTAGATGGGTGAAATGCAGGACGCTGACTCATTGCTAATATTTTGCCCGTTTTTGGATCCGCTACTACAGCGAGTATTTTTTTGGGTGAATATTCGCTTTCAACACGATTCATTGCATCTTCCATGAAGTTTTGAATAGTCTTGTCGAGAGTCAACTGAATTTCATAACCGTCTTTGGCAGCGACAATTGCTTCTTCTGCTTTCGGTAACATGAAACCGAAGCCATCTGATTTGAAATCTACTTTGCCGTCAGTGCCATTTAACTCTTTATTATAGGTTTTCTCCAAACCCATTTTCCCAACAGTAGTTACATTTCTTTCACTATCTTCTTCTTTCATCGCAAAGCCAATTAAATACGATGCAAAAACGCCATTCGGATAATATCTTGTTTGGTCTTCAATGAAAAGGAGTCCAGGTAGTTTCTGCTTTTTAATCGCCATAACCGTTTCGTGATTAATATCACGGCCAGCCTTCCCGAATTCCACTTGATATGTTTCTGCTTTCACATTTGTCAGGCGAGATACAATTGCATCTTTTTCAAGTGGTAAATATTCGGCAAGTACTTCTGCAGTTTTTTCAATATCAGTGATATGCAACGGTTTTTTCGAGCCTTTGCTTGCATCTTTACTCAATACGGCAATGAGCCGGTAACTCAACGTATCGGAAGCGATTAGCTCTCCGTTACGATCGACAATCGTCCCCCGATCCGCTTTCAATACCGATTCTCTTGCGTATTTCGACTCTGCAAGCGTCGCCATCACTTTTCCTTCCGCTTGTCCTGTTGCTTGAATGAATAATATTCTTCCAAACAAAAGGAAAAAGAGCCCTCCGTATACCAAAAACATCAGAAAGGCTCCCCATTGGAATCGAAACTTTTTTTTCATTGTCCAGGCACAACCTTTACGTTGTTCTCGTTTGGATTCAGGCCAAGTTCCTTCGCTTTCTTCCATATCCGATCATATGTAGACTTTTCTTTCACTTGGATGGACAATTCCATATTTTGTTTTGTTGTTTCTGAAACATCCTTTCCAAGCAACTGCACTTCCCTGTTTGTATCATTAATTTGTGCTTGTGTATGTAAAATCATTGTTGAGAATAGGACAAGGATTGTTGCAAACAGCACGAACAGGAATTTCTCCCCGGCAGAAAAGACTTTTCGAGAAGGTCGTATTTGAGGCTGTTTTCTTGGAACTACTGGTGTTTCAAGTTCACGTATAGCTGACGTCTGGAATTTTCTTTGTTCTAATGCCATTCACACATTTCCCCTTTCACTTCTTTTCAACGATTCTGAGTTTAGCGGATCTTGCCCGCTTATTCTCTTCTATCTCTTTTTCACCGGGAACAATTGGTTTTCGAGTCACTAGCTTCAATATAGGCTCCATGCCTTCCGGTATTACTGGCAAGTTCGGTGGAAGATCCGGTAAAGAGGATGCTTCTTTAAATATCGTTTTACATAGCCTGTCCTCTAATGAATGGAATGTAATGACGCTAATACGTCCTCCAGGATTAAGCAATGTAATCGCATCCGTTAAAGAGTCCTCAGCTGCACCAAGTTCATCGTTCACAGCGATTCGAATTGCTTGGAATACTCTTTTCGCGGGATGCCCGCCCGTCCGTCTTGTTGCCGCTGGGATGCTTAGCTTGATCAGTTCAGCAAGTTCAGCAGTGGTTTCGATTGGAGATTGCTGTCTTGCTTCTTCAACTTTACGCGCAACTCTTTTCGAGAACTTTTCTTCGCCATAACGGAAAAAGATGCGTACCAAATCTTCATACGGCCAGTCATTCACAACATCATGTGCGGTTAATAGCGCATCCGTATCCATGCGCATGTCAAGTGGCGCATCCAAATTATAGCTAAATCCTCGTTCAGCTGTATCAAGCTGTGGTGATGAAACACCTAAGTCATAAAGAATACCATCTACTGCAGAAATCCCTATTTTCTCCAATTCAGATTTCATGTTTCTGAAATTCGAATGGACAAACGTTACTTGAGGGAGATAATCCTTCAATCTCTCTTTTGCAACTTCAATCGCCGTTATATCTTGATCAAAGCAGATAAGTCTGCCCTCTGGCGATAATTTCTTAGCTATTTCTATACTGTGACCGGCTCCACCTAAAGTGCAATCGACATAGATGCCATCATTTTTTATATTTAGGCCTTCGACGGCTTCATAAAGTAAAACTGTTGTATGGTTAAAAATCGGAACCGCCCACTTTCAAAAATTCATTTTGTTTAAAAATCAAAGTCAATAATGTTTTCTGCAATTTCATTGAACGATTGTTCAGATTCATCATAATAGGCATCCCACAATGCTTTAGACCAGATTTCAATACGGCCTGAAACTCCAATTACGACACAATCTTTTTCAACCTTTGCATATTGGAGTAATGATGCCGGAATATTGATGCGACCTTGCTTGTCCAGTTCAACCTCCGTTGCCCCAGAAAAGAAAAATCTTGCAAATGCACGAGCATCTTTTTTCGTCACGGGTAAAGCCTTAAGCTTTTCCTCGAGACGCTTCCATTCATCCATCGGGTAACCGAAGAGACAATTGTCCAGGCCGCGAGTCAATACAAAGCCCTCACCTAAATGTTCCCGAAATTTCGAAGGAACAATCAAGCGACCTTTCATATCGACAGTATGCTGATATTCGCCCATGAACATACTCTTCACCCCACTATATGAAGTTAATGTACCACATCCCCCCACATTCCTCCACCTGTTTCCTAACATTTATGCTCTTTTAACGTGAAAATGTGTCAATAGTACTTGTTTCAGTGAGATTTTTCTGAATATAAAGAAAGACACCCTCGCAGCACGAACTGTGCTTGCAAGAGTGTCTTTCTAGTTCACCACTTATAAATAGATGATTTTGTGGGTCCCGTCCATTACAAATGGTAATCCTAAAATATCCCGGATAAGGGTTGGTCCATAACTATTCAAATAAGTGTACGGAGTGTAAAGTCGTTCTTGCAACACACCTTCTGGAAACAATTCCCCTTCCAGTATGCCAAATGTGCGAAGTTCAGCGTCATGCTTCAACAATACTGCTTCTACCGCTTTTCCTTTAAGATAATCCAACTGCTTTGTATGGAAACGAAGATTTTTTTCGAGCAATTCTTGCATCATAGGTCCTTGTTGCTCAGTAAATACAGCAATTTTTTCATACTGCTGACCCAATATCTTCTCCGTTTCATCCACAACCGAATCGAAACGTTCATCCTGTAACCCACTAGCGAATTGCTCCCGCGCAGTAAATACCGCTCCCGACATGACATCATCAAACGTGAAGTTTTTTTCGTCTAATGCATGCTTCACTTGTGGTGTTACCAATGTCATGGACATTCTCGGTACAATAATCGGCATTTTCATATCTAGATGATGGAACGCCTCTTTCAAGACTGCCCAATAAGCAATTTCTCCAGGCCCTCCAACGAATGCAAGTACCGGGAAGACCATGTCTTGCATCAGCGGTCTTGTCGCGACATTATTACTCAATAGCCAAGGTTCTTCTTGAGCGATTCTAAGCATCTCGGCTTTCGAAAACCGGAGGCCTGAGCTTTCATTGACGAAAAAACCATCTTTTCTTGAAAGAAGAACTCGACCCGTGTCATGAATGTAGAAGAGATTCGCCGCATCCAATTCAGCACCCATCGGAGAACCAAAACCTTTTTCTGCAAACAATTCTTCTTTTTTCGAAATGACTTCAGCAAGCTGCTCAGATTCTTCAATTAGATGAACAAAATAGGATTTTTCTAGCTCCCGTAACTGTTTGGATGCTGAATCTATGAACAATAGACCTTCTTCTTTGAAAAGACCGTTCATGAGCCTAACGAAAAACTGTGTAAACGACTTTTCCTGCTCCACCGCACTAAGGACTTCATCCAACAAGTCTTTTGTATATGCCGTTTCACCAAATTTGCCAAAAATGTCTTTCACTAACGATTCCATCACCTGTTTGTCATACTGCGCATCGGATGCCATCAGCTTCAGTATGAAGTTCCCACGGTATTGATGTTTCGTTGCGCGGCCTTCCATTTCCGTATAGACGTGATTAATTTCATTCAAGTCATGATCCTCACCTGCGACCCAAAACACTGGAACAACAGGCACACCAAGTTTCTCCCTTTGCCTTTTCGCAAGTAAGATAACTGATATTGCTTTGTGAACAGAGTATAAGGGTCCCGTTAAAATACCCGCTTGCTGTCCTCCAACTACGGCAACTGCATTTTCCGCAAGTTCTTCAATATGCGTATTAGCATTCGCTGATATTCCAAAGGGTTCCATGAATGAACGGATTGTTTCTGCAAGCTGACGCCTTTCAAACGTACGACCTGCGAGTTCCTTTAGCCTAGCGGGATAAGAGCTTTCTTCATTTTCATAATCAAAAAAAGTATGTAGAAATTCTTTATCGTTATTGTACGATTGCATCACTTTATTTTTTTCTTGTAATGCTAATGATTCTAATTCCATTATTCATGCCCCTTTGTAACTATCGGTATGAACAGAGTATAACATTTCAAGCTACAGGATTGAAAAATATACGCTTACACAATAAACACCGATACCTATCTTACATATTCGACGATCTTCATTACCATACCGGTAATGAAAAGAATGACATAGGCGGCCAATAAAACGAGAAAGTAAAATCGCCATGTTTTTCGCAAGAGCCGAGCAATTTGGAATTCCTTCACTTTGCTGCGCTCAATGAAGGCATAGACAATCGCAATGATGATTGCAATCCCTATTATGTAAACCCATATTCCTTGTCCAAATATCGCTTGTGATACGACATAGACCGCTATAAATAGCAACGGAGTCGTGACGTCCGCGGCAAGCCCAAGGATGGATGCTGGAGCTTTACCCATCTTCCGCATAACAACCATGAAGGCAATCGTCACAATGAACGGAAACAAAATGATCATCCCTAGAAAAGCAGCAACCACTTCATTCATAGCTTCGCCCCTTTCCACTCAACGGCAAACAGCATCTGTTCATATGTCGCCAGAAACGGTAACGACTTGTTACGTCCATTTGCTTTTCGAATTACAGCAGTAACAATCGTCTCGATTTCCATCGGTCGGCCAGCCAAACGATCCACTAGCATCGACGAGCGATTGCGTGCAGTTTTTCTACAGACATCCGCTACGTCTTCGTACGAGAGGATCGACTGCATTTCTGGAAACGCATCTAGCAGTTCTTCATACAAGGCATTGAAAAGTGTGAGGCAATAATCGTTTGTAAGCAACTCACCATTCTCCACCTTGAGAATGGCTGTCAATGGATTAATCATGCAATTAATCAGTACTTTTCGCAGAAGGATCTGTTCCGCATCTGAATGACGCCTTATTGGAAATATGTCCGAATGTACCTGTCCAATTAAATCGAATAGGCTGTCGTCACCGTGGGCAGTTGCAATTGTTACCATCCCAACCCCATTATGTGAGACAGTACGGTCATCTATCCGGCGCGCTCCATGCTCGACAGTCGCAAATGCAACATGCGGTAATTCACAACTTTTCACCAATTCCAAATGCCCGATTCCATTCTGGACGAACAGGACAGGATTGATTATATGTGTTTCCTGCATTTCTGAAAGGAGATCACGGAGACCTGCATATTTGACCGCCACAACCCAAAGCGCGGTAGCCGATAGATTTCGGATATCCGTCGTCGCATGCACACGCAATACGTCTGTAGTATTGTCTTGATTAATGCGTTGAATTCCTTTTGCTCGAATTAGTTCAGCTTGCTCTTCTCTTCTCACGTAGAACGTCACGTCTATTCCAGCCTCGGACAAAAATGACCCAAGCAGTAGTCCAATTGAGCCTGCACCAGCAATGATTACCTCCATACGTTATCCCTCCTTTCAAATGAAAAGCGCAAAGCGCCGTTCAGCCCCGACAGGCATAAGATGGTTTGCGAGGAGGCGCACTTCAGCCACCACAGCAAAACGATTTATGACCCAAGGGGGTGGCGCCTGGAGCTAGACACTGTTCCGTATCAAAAATCGTACACTTATTTTTCTTTAATTGAAAAGGCCCACCTGAACTTCAGTGGACCTTTTTTGTTCTATACTCGATTATACAGGATAAACTGGATGTTTTCTTGGTGGTTGTGGAACATCTTTTGTACTGTAGAAACGATATCTATCCGCAAGCACACCTCTTAAGCTTGATGGTGCTACAATTTCATCAATAATCAGTTCAGATGCCATCTTATAAATATCAATTTCTTCTTTGTATTCCTTATGTTTTTCCTGAACAAACGCAATCCGCTCTTTTGGATCTTCAATCGCTTCGATTTTATTCGAATAGACTGCATTTACTGCTGCTTCAGGTCCCATAACCGCAATTTGAGCAGTCGGTAACGCGATACAGACATCCGGCTCAAACGCTGGACCTGCCATCGCATACAGTCCAGCTCCATAAGCTTTCCGGACAATAACTGATATTTTCGGAACAGTCGCTGAACTCATCGCCATAATTAATTTCGCGCCGTGGCGAATAATTCCTGCACGCTCAACTTTCGTTCCAATCATAAAGCCCGGAACGTCGGCAAGGAATAACAGAGGAATAGAGAATGCATCACAAAGATTAATGAATTTCGTTGCTTTGTCTGCAGAATCCACAAACAAAACTCCACCTTTTACTTTCGGTTGATTGGCAATGATACCAACCGGTTGTCCTTCGATTCTAGCCAAACCTGTAATAATTTCACCGGCAAATAATTTCTTAACGTCAAAGTAACTGCCCTCATCAATTAATGCGTCAATCGCTTCATACATATCAAATGGCGCGTTTTGGTTTTCCGGAATGATTGCTTCAAGCGTTCGGCCTACTTTCGCCTCCACCGTTTCTTTTAAAGCGGGTTTTTCTGTAAAGTTCGCAGGGAAATATGCTAGATAACGACGCGCTTCCGCAATCGCTTCTTCTTCATTCGCCGCAAGGACATCGCCGCAACCACTCACTGAACAATGCATGCGGGCACCGCCCATTTCTTCCAGTGTTACTTTTTCACCGATTACTTTTTCGGCCATACGCGGTGAACCTAAATACATCGACGCATTGCCCTCTACCATAATAACGATATCGCAAAATGCGGGTATGTACGCACCACCTGCAGCGGAAGGACCGAATAGAACACAAATTTGCGGGATGAAACCCGATAACCTCACTTGATTGTGGAATATCTTCCCTGCACCGCGACGGTTTGGGAACATGTCAAGCTGATCTGTAATACGAGCTCCCGCTGAATCGACAAGATATAGCATTGGTACACGGTTCTTCTCTGCAATTTCCTGAATACGAATAATCTTCTCAACCGTACGGGCTCCCCATGACCCTGCCTTCACCGTTGAATCATTCGCCATCACACAAACCGTCTGGCCGTTCACTTTCCCCATCGCCGTAACGACACCATCCGCCGGTAAATCCCCTGCTTCACAATTGGCAAACCTACCGTCTTCTGTATATTCCCCGTCATCGAAAAGAAGTTCCAATCGATCTCGGACGAAAAGTTTGTTCTGCTCTTTCAACTTTTCGTGATATTTTGGATGGCCCCCTGCAAAAATCCCTTGCAATTTCGCTTCAAGTTTTTCATTGTAAGCCGTCTGTTGTGTTATTTTAGTCATTTATAAAACCCCTTTCATCAACCATTTTCCCGCATTCCCTTATGTCTAGCTCCAGCGGCCAGATGCTCGGGTCATAAGCCAGCCCAACTACGCGAGCTTCGCCGTTCCGTCTTATGCCTGTCGCGGGCCTACAGGATGTAGGTCACGCAGCCGTCGCCACACGATGTGGCGAATTTAGGCTGTGTTCATTGAAGGCCGCCTCCACTTTTCTATGTGTCTAGACTGAAGCGCCTAGCCCCTCGAGTCGCTTCAGTCCTAAAGTTAAAGGCAAAAAGCGCCTTTAACTTTAGGCCTTCCAGCGCTTTTCGGGTCTACCAAGGCGCTTACGCTTTTCTATGTCTAGACTCCAGCGCCTACCAAGGCGCTTACGCTTTTCTAGATTTCGATTGTAGCTAGAACGTCTTCTTCGTTAACGAAATCGCCGACTTGTACATTAATTGTTGCTACTTTTCCAGCCGATTCCGCTTCAACCGGAATTTCCATTTTCATCGATTCGAGTACGATGATAACTTGTCCCGCTGTTACTTCTTCCCCTATCGCTGCGTTCACTGTAAACACTGTACCTGCCATCGTTGCTTTTAATGCTGTCATTTTATTGTTTCCTCCTTTTGTTTTGCGCTCCATGTGGTTAAAACCGCTGTCGAATAGTCACCTGTAAGGAATTCCTCAGATTTCAGAAAATTATTGAATAGCGGTATATTCGTTTTCAAACCTTCTATTTCTACTTTTGAAAGGAAAGCTGCCGATTTTTGAATCGCTTCTTCCCGAGTTGTTGCGTGGACAATTACTTTTGAGATGAGTGGATCATAGAAAGGCGTCACTTTCCCACCCTCAACATATCCTGAGTCAATACGGATTCCCGTAGTATCTCCCCAATCAAGTTTATTAATTGTCCCCGGTGATGGCAAGAATTTAACCGGATCTTCCGCGTAAATACGGAATTCAATTGCATGGCCTGTCGACTTGATGCTCGTTTGGTCTATCACAGGAAGCTTATTGCCGTTCGCAATTTCAAGTTGCCATTCGACAAGGTCAAACCCAGTCACTTCTTCAGTCACCGGATGTTCAACTTGAAGTCTAGTATTCATTTCCAAAAAGTAGTGTTCATTATTTTCATCGACAATAAATTCGACCGTTCCTGCATTTTTATAAGAAACCGCTTTTGCTGCATCGACTGCCGCTTTATAAAGACGATGGCGCGCTTCTTCCGGCAAGTGTGGTGAAGGTGATTCCTCAATCACTTTTTGGTTACGTCGTTGTACCGAACAATTACGTTCAAACAAATGGACAACATTTCCGAAGTTGTCTCCGAAAATCTGCACCTCGATATGACGGGCATTCGTTATGAATTTTTCAAGGAAAACAACATCATCCCCAAAATATGCTTTCGCTCGATTCTTTACGGATTGGAATTGTTGACTGAGCGCTTGCTCATCTTCACAACGAATCATACCGATCCCACCGCCGCCAGCACTCGCTTTCAGCATGATCGGATAACCGATCTCAACTGCTGCACGCACGGCATCTTCCAAAGAAGTAATTCCTTCATCAGTTCCATGTACGACCGGCACCCCTGCCGCTTTCATCGTTACACGTGAACCGATTTTGTCACCCATCTTATCAATTGTATCTGCATCAGGCCCTATGAATTGGATTCCCGCAGCTTGTACTTTACGTACAAATTCTGCATTTTCAGAAAGAAGCCCGTACCCCGGATGAATGCCATCTACTCCCGCACGAACCGCAATTTCGATTATATCATCCGCTTTTAAATAGGATTGTTGAACTTGTGCAGGTCCTAGCAAGAACGCCTCGTCCGCTTCTTTCACGAACGGCATGTCTGCGTCTGCTTCAGAATAGACAGCGACAGTGGCAATACCTAGACGTTTACAAGTCTTTATGATTCTAAGAGCGATTTCCCCACGATTCGCAATCAGTATTTTATCCATATTAATCCCCCAAACAATTTGATGTGTATTTCTCCATCCCTCTCTAGTTTATACGATGAATGAAAGCGATTTCAACCTTTGTCTGAAAAAAACATCTTTTCATGCCATTTCAACTAGTCAATTTCCGGAAGTTTTAACTTCAAAATGGTTTTGTGCGATTAAAAAGTCGTGGCGGTCATAATACGGCTGATGCCAAGCATAATAGGGCTCATGCCGGTCATAATCGTACCCAAGGCGAGCATAACTGGCCCCATGCCGGTCATAACAAGATGGACGGTCCCAATCAAAGCAAAAAACGCCTTATAACTAAGGGACAATACTTAACTTATTTAATTCAATTAAAAAAACCGTTGCACATGCATAGGACATGTACAGCGGTCTTTGAAACAATTTATTTTTTCGATAAAAACTGCGCCACTTCTTCATGGTGTGCATCACTTCCCCAAAGAATTGAACATTGACGCGACTCTTCAATCATTCGGTCACGAATAAAATCAGCTGTCCATTTCCGAATAGCAATCGTTTTATACGCTCGATGGACAGCCGGATGATGCGCGGACATTTTGGCAAGAAACCGTTGAAGCCCGTTTTCAGCAGTGCCCTCATAAGTTTCAGTTGCCCAACCCGCTTCAAACATTTCATCAGCCGTATGCACCCCAGCTTCAGACAGTAGGCGCAACACACGGTCATGCTTGCCATCTTTTTCAAATAGCAGCGTAGCACCGCCCCAACCCGTAGTAATAGCAAGTGTCCCTTGAATGAAACCAGCCTTTGCTGTGGATGACATGACCCTGTAATCACAAGCAGTAGCAATTTCACAACCACCACCTACGGCAGCACCATTGATGAGCGCAATGACAGGCATCGGTAGCGTAGCAACCCGGTATAATAGGCCCGCCATTCTGCTTAGCATTGGATATGCCTCATCGGCCGTACGTAAGGCATGGAATTCAGATAAATCTCCACCCGAACAGAATGCCCGATCTCCCGCACCCGTAATGACGGCATATGCGACTTCTTCATTATTTTCAATACGATTTAGAAATTGTTCGAGGCCATCCATAACCGTATAGTTAATGGCGTTGCGCATTTCAGGACGGTCAATTGTAAAAGTAGCAATTCCATTTTCGATAGCAATTGTGTAAGACATGTCCATTCCCCCCATTGTGTGTATAATTTGAATAAAGATTTCCTTCAAATACGCTTCGGCACTCCGGGGTGCCTGCAGCTTTTCTTACTGTCTAGCTGCAGGCGTCAGCCCCTCGAGTCGCTTCAGTCCACAGGAAAAGGCAAAGAGCGCCTTTTTCCTGTGGACTTCCAGCGCTTGTCGGGGCTAAACGACGCCTTCCGCTTTTCTTGTTGTCCAGCTACAGCGGCCAGATGCTCGGGTCATAAGCCGGCCCGGCTGCGCGGCAAAGGACACGCCGCTTCGCCGATCCGTCTTATGCCTGTCGCATCTAAGCGGCCGCTTCCGCTTTTCTTGGGTATAGAAAAAAGGCCACCGTGAGCCATGGTCTCACGGTAGCCTTCATAGGCAAATCTTACTTATTCGCCTACAACTTCTTTTCCTTTGTAATGACCGCATGATTTACAAATGCGGTGAGCCAATTTGATTTCGCCACAGTTAGTACAAGTAGTCATTCCCGGTACTTGCAATTTATAATGCGTACGGCGCTTGTTTTTAACTGTTTTGGATGTTCTTCTTTTTGGTACAGCCATCTGGGGCACCTCCTTACGTTCGCCTATTCGTCCTTGGATTCAAAGAACTTTGCCAAATCGGCAAGTCTAGGATCCACTTTCGTTTCCAGTTCCTTACGGAGCCTGGCATTGTACACCTCGTCAGTCGCGTATGACCAGCCTTTTCCTTCAGCCTCTTGCATATCATCAGCATTTTCGCTAAAAATTTGAAGCGGCACTTCAAGGAGGACGAGCTCCTCAAATACAGGGGTCGGATCGACTACCTCACCTACAACAGGATGAATTTCATCATCTGATGCGAGAACTTCTTCATCCCAGCTGAACTGTTCGTCAGCTTCGATTACGAATGGTAATTCGACGTCTTCCCATGTTCGTGAACAGGGTAATGTCAACGTACCTTCGAGCCGGAATCGGCATATCAATTTCTTGGAGCTGATTGTACAACTTCCGGTCACTCGGACAGGCGTAATATTCCGGATTTCCGGATTCCGTTTTTTCACGGATTCAAGGTCGACAGCTTCGTCAAGCGGCATCGCACCTTGTCTGTATCTCTGCAATTGATGGATTGACCATTTCATGTCTATCACCTCAAGACAACAATGTTGATTATATAATGGGCGAAAAGGGATGTCAAGATATTTTCTTGTCACTTCGTCAGCCGCATAGGTATAATTAATATTCATTGTAGCAAAGGAGTGTCGAATTTGAAAGCTTCAGGAATTATCGTCGAATATAACCCGTTTCACAACGGGCATCTTTATCACGCGATACAAGCAAAAATAACAACTGGCACGGATGTTGTAATTGCCGTCATGAGCGGTAATTTCCTACAACGGGGGGAACCTGCATTTGTTGATAAATGGTCCCGGGCGAACATGGCCTTGAAAAACGGTGTGGACATCGTTTTGGAGCTTCCTTATGCATTCGCGACATCTAATGCCCCATCCTTCGCCAGAGGTGCTATTCAGCTACTGGACGCTGCTCAGTGCAGTGCTTTCTGCTTCGGTAGCGAAGATGGTGAAGTTAACTCTTTCGAAAGAAGTCTTCTTCTTCTCCAACAAGCCGGCGACAATTATGAACAAACTGTGAAAGATGCTGTCAGCCGGGGACTCAGTTATCCTAAAGCGTTGAATGAGGCTTACACCATGGCCGCCAATTCCTCAACAATCGAAGGACCACTTGCTGATCTCTCGAAACCGAACAACATTTTAGGTTTTCATTATATGGAAGCTGCTAGGAATATTGACTCCGAAATGAAAGCCGTCACAATCCCGCGCATTGTCGCCCAGTACCATGACGACGCTGTAGCAGGTAACCCAATTGCAAGTGCAACCGGCATCAGAAAATCCTTTTTTGAATCAGAGACGCTCGGAACGATTACAGACTTCATGCCAGATACAGCACTCGAACTTCTACACGATTGGCAAGCGGAAAATCAATCTTTTGGAAACTGGCCGACTTTCTATCCCCAGCTCCGTTTCACAATTTTACGGGAAGGACCAAAACGACTTGCGATGATTGCAGACGTAACGGAAGGAATTGAGAATCTGTTGTACCGCGCGGCAGCCGATAACGGCACATTTGAAGGCTTCATGAAGGACGTGAAATCCAAAAGGTACACTTGGACCCGACTTCAGCGCATGCTTACTCATATATTTACCGGGTTTACGTACGATATACGGAGCAGTATGAAAACTCCTTCCTATCTACGATTACTTGGAATGACATCTGCCGGAAGATTATATTTGAATGAACATAAAAAAAGGCTGAAGCTTCCTCTAATTAGCAAAGCAGCCGCCTTTTCAAATCCTTCACTTGATTTCGATATCCACGCAGCGGATATGTACGCACTCGGTATCGGAAACGGCACTTCTAGTTCCCGAATCGGTGTTGATTACAATACACACCCAATTATCATTCAGTGAAGATGTTAGTTTGAGATAAAGATTCCGTTCAACTCCGCTTCGGTGCTCGGGGATGGCTTCGGCTACCCCTGTAAGGCGCCTTCGCTAAATTTACATGGCAGTTACTGGCACCACAAACTGCATAGAAAAGACCACACCAAACAACTTACTTCTTTTCCAACGTCGCTAAATAATCAAGTGCATCATCTACAGTTTCCACCGGCACGATTTTCATTTTTGTGCCGATTTTCTCTGCCATCATTACAGCTTCTTCGTAATTAGTCAGTATTCCAGGATTTGCCGCCCTTACTTCATCAGGTAAATCATCTGCTGGTGCGAAGAATATTTCCACGTCTTGGCGGGAAGCAGCAATCACTTTAAAGTCCGCGCCCCCAATTCTTCCGACGGTTCCATCCTCCAACATTTCTCCAGTTCCAGCAATGTTATATCCTTTTGTGAGGTCTTCATCAAGCAACTGGTTCATAATTTCAAGCGTGAACATCAGACCCGCAGATGGTCCACCTATATTCGATGTTTTGAAATCGACTTCTGGATCAGTCGTGAGTGTTCGATCCTCTTCAAAACGTACGCCAAGTCCTGCCCGTCCATCACTATCAGGTATCTCTTTCAAGACAAGTGTTACATCGAGCTTCTTGTCATCCCTATCCAACGAAATCTTTACTTCATCACCCAATTTCTTATCTCCAATAAGCGTAAAGAATTGTCCTGATTCTTTCAACTCCACACCGTCAACCACACGAATCTTGTCTCCAAGTTCCAAGATACCGTCGGCCGCGCCTCCTTCGAGGACCATCATGACAAATACACCATCATACTGGATATCAACAGGAATACCCGCTTTTTCAAATGCAACTGTAATTGCATTGAACTGTGAACCAGTCATGAGTTTCTTCTGCCGGATATTATATTCCTTGTCATTTTCTCCATCTCTTCTTACATTTTCAGCAGGGAGAAGCTTCTTCTTATCGGTGAATTTCGATAAAACATAAGAAGCTGGTGTCGCTTTTGAAACGGAAATCGTCATAAGACTGAATGTCCCAATATCGTTGTTATCTCCGCCTACCACTTCAACGAGTGGATCCAAGTCATAAGCTCCTCCTGGCTGCGATATATAAGAATCGAGCGGGTAAATGAACAAAATGGCTATGATAACAAGCAAAACACCTATCATACTGAATCGTTTCTTTCTCATTTTAGGACCACCTCCGTTAATAGCCTGTACTTTCTTTACATATATATAAGTGTAGCACCAAAAAAAGACTGACAAAAGATTTATACCTAATTTTTTCGTCATGCTTGGAAATCGAAAGGAGCCGAGTGCGTGGTCAACGGAATACATGCACGCCTTTATCATATGATAAATCTTTCAGTCGTTTGGGGACTTATCATTCTGTTCATTTTACAGCCAAGCGTTGCACATGCCGGAGCCGAAGCGGGCGCACAGTTATTTATCCATGCACTGCTTCCTTATTTACTGCCCTATATCATATTGACACAATGGCTTTTAAAAATGCCCAATCGTACACAGAAAGTACCGAAGTGGAGGCGTTTTTTGAAAGCATATGTACTCGGATCATTTGGCGGATTCCCGGTCGGTGCCGTAACAGTGACCGAAATGATGAAAAACGGTGAATTATCTCAGAAGCAAAGCGGCCTACTTCTAGCTGCATGCCATGCACCCGGGCCGATGTTTATCATCGGCTTCGTTGGAACAGAACTATTCGGAAATGTAAGTTCAGGGTGGAAGTTACTTGCGGCCATCCACATCGCGAATATTTTATTCTTTTTACTTGCAGTAGCTTTTCTGCACCGCGAAAGCGAAATAGAAACACCTCTTTCACAACCTCAAAAGAAAGTAAAAGGGGTGCCACTTCTAGACGCTATCAAGGAAAGTTCGACAATCATTATTCTTGTCGCAACCACGGTCATTTTCTTTTCCTCTCTCGGAACCGTGCTGTCAACAGTTTTCACTTCGGCATTCACTGTGGAGATGGGGATTTCGAAAACAATTGCCTTAGCCATTTTCGAAATGACATCAGGTGTTCAATCAGCAACAGATCACTTTTACGGCTTGCCGTTTTTCCCTTTTCTTATCGCTGCAATCATTTCCATGAACGGATTGAGTATCCATATGCAAGTTTTTGTCATCGCAAAGACCTGCAAAATCTCGATGACCCCTTACGTAATCGGACGAATTTGGAGCATCATTGTCGTTCCGGTAATCTTCTACCTTATTTATTAATATAAAATGGTTATGATGAAAGTTTAATTTCATCATAACCATTTAACAATCATCGAGTTTGATATTTCTTTTTCAACGCCTCTTCAACTTGCATTGGCACAAGTCCTGAGATTTCACCGCTGTACTTTGCCACTTCTTTGACAATACTCGAACTGAGGAACGAATACTGATTGTTCGTCATGATGAAAAATGTCTCGATACTCTCATCGAGAAACCTGTTCATAGACGTAATTTGCATTTCATACTCAAAATCGGAAACGGCACGCAATCCGCGAACAATTACAGATGCCCCTACACTCTTGGCATAATCAACGAGCAATCCAGAAGACGACTCCACTTTCACATTCGGAAACACAGACGTCACCTCTTCAATAAGCGCCATACGCTCTTCGACAGTAAACAGTGAGTTTTTTGAGGAGTTATTCATCACAGCAACTCTGACGTCACCGAAAACCCTCGCTGCTCTCTTGATAATATCTAGATGCCCATTCGTTAACGGGTCAAAACTTCCGGGTACAACTGCAATTTTCGACATTATTGAAACCTCATTTCTCATAAATAGATACAGCGCTATTTCCATACACTGAACTTTTTATCTTATAATAACTGCCGTACGCTTCTGGTAATTCCAATTGCTTTTCATGCTCACAAACGATGACAGCGTTTTCAGTCAGAAGGTCTGCTTCTACAAATTCAAGTGCCAAATTATAAAATGCTGTTTCCGCATACGGGGGATCGATAAAAAGAAGTTTTGCTTTCTTCCGTTCCGCTTGCAAAACTTTAACCGCATTTCTAGCATCCGCACGCTTGATATGTAATTCTTCCGTAAATCGGCATTTTTCCGCGTTCGCTTTAATAATCGCACACGCTTTCACATTTTTTTCAAATAGGAATGCCTCATCGATTCCTCTTGATAAAGCTTCAAGGGAAAGAGATCCGCTGCCCCCAAACAATTCTACGGCAATTCCACCATCAAAGTAAGGCCCGATTATATTGAATACGGACTCTTTCACTTTATCCGATGTCGGGCGTGTATCCGTCCCCTGTAAAGATTTCAAGGGAATACCTTTTCTAGTTCCTGCAACAACTCTCACTTGTCGCCCTCCTCTGCCAGTGTTGACATTCTGATGATATCAATCGTATCTGCCGTTTTCTCGACACTTAATAGGAACAACCGTTTAAACCAACTCTCTTCAAAATATAAATCACCTTCCAGTACTTCGAATGGCATAGTTACAACATCGTATTTTTGTTCATTATAGACATAGAATAGTTCTTTCCTAGGAAATCTAAATTTCCTGATGCCATTTTCAATGTAAATGGACCGCGCATTCGTCTTGATGGTATAGCCCGCAAGGTTTAAAATTCTCTTCGCTGGATACAGGGTCTTTCCATCCTTCAATAGAATTCGAATATCTGTAGTGCTAGTGCCATCAAATTTGATTTCCCGTGGATCTTCGATAAGAAACGGATGAGCAGTTGTATCATCATGAATATTTTTCGTAAAGTAAGATGTCTTAAAGCCTGTTATCTCTCCGGCTATCGCGTCCAAAACAGATGCATTAAGCTCTTGCCCTGTCATATTATTCAACACTTTTTTGAATTTCCCAAGTTCCTCTACTGTAATTGATTCAGTAAGGACTTGATAAGCTTTACGTGATTTCCCGAGTCCTGTTGGCGTTTCTCCTAGAATCGAAGCTACCAGTTCGGCCGTCATGCGTTCGTTTTCGGGTATTGTAAAACGTGCATACATACTTTCCCTTAGCAATCGAACCGATACCTTATCCACATCCGCATTTTTTGAAACGATAAACCGGGTAGCATTAACAGCCTGACGTGTATCATCAATTACAATCGTTGAATGATTGGCATCAATTGCTTTAAGTACGTTATCCACTTCCCCAAGTTGCTCAGTATTGCCGCTTTCCCCAAATACCGAGAGCCTATCCCCAGCATAGAGCACAGGCAAATTATTCCGCTGCCAATAAAGTTCCTTGACTTCTCCCTTGCCACGGAATAATGAATAATTGATGTTCGTCATTTTTTTAGTACCCACTCGCTCCAAACCATTTACCCATAATCCACCAACCCCTGTTTCATCAGTCATATGGAATAATGTGTACGAGGCAGAAGAAGCATGTAGTGTAGCGAACGGTTCGTTGAATAGAGCTGTTTGTTTTAGTGGTCCTTTTTTGGGTATTTCATACGAAATGGATTGTCGTCCATTCTCCCCTTCAAGAAAAGCGATAGAATTCTCATCCATTCGATTGCAGGATGTTGCGTCCGCAAGATAACAAGAACGATTGGTGCTGGCTTTTGGCCAAACAATTTCATACCGCATGTCCAATAAGCCACTGAAATGCTGGCGGATATGAAGAGCACCGGGACGATTTACCACTTCAATCTCTTGGGTGAACTTTACAACGCTAGGCTCTTTACTGTCTGCGCCTACCGCTTGATAATAATGCATATAAATTAGAAGACCGTTCACAATCAGTAAAAGAAACATAGTCCTTACGATAAATTTCAAATCCTATACCCCCTAGGACGAATTGATGAATGCACCTTGGCGCTCACAATGGTATGATAAGTCTAGATTTACGTATTTAGAAAGGTAGTGTTATGTATGATATTAAATCAACGATTCATAGAGCTTGGCGAAGGATATGGAGATGTTTATGAACTATGCGAATTAATCAAGTCGAATAGCGACCGCCTGCATAGGACGTTCATCTTATCCTCAGAAACACCTTCAGGTCATGCACTGTCACTCGCGGCAGCCTTCGAACCTGCAAATGACGGTAAGTTCATGCCTATTTACATTTGCCGGGAAGGAATTATCCAGCAGAATACCATCAAATCAAAAAGAAGGCTACTTTTTGAGGAAACAGCAGTGAAAGTTGGGAGCACGCCAGCAGTTATCGAGTTGAAAAACTCTTCAGTATTTGCGGAAACTGAGTTGTTTTATCAATACACAATTGGTATTCTGCGTATCAACAAGCTGCTCCCTCCATTAAGATAGTTCTTATAACCCGGTTTTATAATCATATTCTTTCGCTTTATCCGGTTTGGCATTTTCGTATTCCGTTTTCACAAATGGGCGGTAGGACGGCAAAACCTTTTTTACAGATGGAAGACGTTCTATTTTCCCCATGACCGTATCGACATCTTCCATATTGCAATAAAGGACAACATACTTCATTGTGCGTGATATATAATGGACATGACCGTATTTTCGAAATGACTTTGCTTGTTTTAAATGATGAAGATAGACAATAATACCTTGACGATCGATCATAGATTTCCCCTCTTTTCCTAACCCATACAATACCATAGGACTGAAAAGCCCTGCAACAATAGAAATGCAGAAGGCGTCGTGTAGCCCTGACAAGCGCTGGAGGGCCACAGGAAAAAGGCGTTCTTTGCCTTTATCCTGGGGACTGAAGCGACTCGAGGGGCTGACGCCTGAAGCTGGACAATAAGAAAAGACGAAGGCGTCGTGTAGCCCCGATAAGCGCTGGAGGGCCACAGGAAAAAGGCATTCTTTGCCTTTATCCTGGGGACTGAAGCGACTCGAGGGGCTGACGCCTGAAGCTGGACAATAAGAAATGCAGAAGGCGTCGTGTAGCCCCGACAAGCGCTGGAGGGCCACAGGAAAAAGGCGTTCTTTGCCTTTATCCTGGGGACTGAAGCGACTCGAGGGGCTGACGCCTGAAGCTGGACAATAAGAAAAGCGGAAGGCGCCCGCTAGATGCGACAAGTAGGTGGGATGCAGTTCAATCCCACCCTGCTGGAGGACTTGAATATAAGGCGCTCTTTGCCTTTATATTCAAGAAGGAAGGCGGAAGACGCCTGAATCTGGACACTGAATATTGCTGACAACGTCAATATTTTGCCCTATAATGGGAAAAATAGAGCTGATTCTTAAGGAGGCATCTAAACTAAATGGGTAGAAAAACAAATGTGGTCCTCACAGTAGGTGCGGCAGGCGTTGCCGCGTGGGCAGCTTCCAAAGTTGTCGCAAAACCGGTACCACGTGAAGGTAAAAAAGCACTCGATTTCGATAATCCAGTCATTCTTGCCCACCGAGGTGGACTAGCAGAGGCTCCTGAGAATACATTGGCCGCATTTTCAAAATCGGCCAAGCTTGGCGTACATGGTTTTGCAGTCGATATCCGGTTAACAAAAGACGAGGAAATCATTGTTTTTCACGATGAATTTGCAGATCGAACAACAGATTTCTCTGGAAGAATTGCCGACTATACCCTTAGCGAATTGAAAATGGCTGATGCAGGTTATCAATTTGAAGATGAGGATGGAAATCATTCTTACCGTGGAAAAAACGTAGAAATTATTACCCTTCGTGAACTAATACAGAAGTTTCCGCATATGCTAATTGTTATTAATCTAAAAGATTCTCCTGATACATACGAAGGTAGCTTGATTCCTTCCAAACTTTGGAGACTTCTTGAAGAGCTGGGTGCTGAAGACTGTGTCGCAGTAACAAGCTCATATGATGAACAGACCGACAGATTTAACTTGTACGCACAAAACAAAGTTGCAACCGGTGCGGGTGATAACGAAGTAAAAAGAGCATACGCCTCTTTTACAAGCATGTTCGGTCATCTTTATAGTCCACGTGCAGACTTGTTCAGAATTCCAGAAAAACTGGGCGTATTTTCTCTCGGTACTGAAAGTTTCATGAAGTTTCTTACCCAAATTAATATTCCAGTTTATTTTGAAGGTGTGAATGATAAAGAGTCGTTCGTTAAACTTTTACATGTTGGAGCAGCAGGTTTCATCACAGACAGACCGACTGTCGCGATGAAAATTGTCCAAGAAAACATAGGTGATTAAACAAAAAACAGGTTGCATCCATGTCGACTTTCCGACATGGATGCAACCTGTTTTTTTATGTCTAGACTCCAGGCGCCAACCCCTCGGGTCATAAGTCGTTTTGCTGTGGGGCTGAAGTACGCCTCCTCGCAAACCGTCTTATGCCTTTCGGGGCTGGACGGCGCCTTCCGCTTTTCTTGTTTAAGCCGAACACGAACAGCCTCCGCCGGTGCCGCAACTTCCTCCGCAAGATGAGTCGGAAAAGAATGCACTGCCAGCCGGAACTTTTACTTCATCCGAAACCGATTTAGCGATGATTGAACCAATTTCGTCAAATATAAATTGAACGTCATTCTCAGCCAATCGAAGAGCCGCAACCCGTTCGTTCATATCAAGCTCACGTTTTTGTACGCGGATGCTTTTCATTACTATATTATGATCCGGATGGTATCTTCCGAATCGTTGAACTTCTTCATAACGTTCCTTCATTGCCGTGAACTCTTGAATTGACTTCACAAGTTCATTGTCTGAATAGACATCATCATGGGCTTTGCGGTATTCAGCTACCGCTTCAGAAGAGAGCAACATTGCCGTTAAGTCTTCTGCGTCTTCAATGATGGTGATCCATTCGTCTGTCATCATAGAATGATCCCCTCCAATCATCCATTTATCATAACAGAAGAGATGGTAAACTTGCATCTATTCCATATTTATTTCTTTAATATCCAAAAACGTTTTTTCTGAAAGAGCACGTGCTGCTTCTTCGAGATCAGAAAATGGTATCAGACCATCAGCCGTGTGCTGCGATTTTTCATGACCTTTTCCAGCAATTAGGACGATATCACCCGGCGCCGCGCAAAAAATCGCTTTTCGTATTGCATATTTCCGATCTAGTTCGGCTTCAATCGCCGAACACTCACCTCCGAAACCCTCCATAATATCCGAAATAATTGCTTTAGGATCTTCATTTCTTGGATTATCTGATGTAACAATGACAATTGAAGAGTACAGGACAGCGAGTTCACCCATCTCAGCCCTTTTTCCTTTATCTCGTTGGCCGCCGCACCCAAAGACTGTAATCAATCTCCCATAACACGAATTGGATAGCGTTTGCAGTACCGCTTCAAGCGCATCTGGCGTATGAGCATAATCTACGTAAACTTTTACACCATCCCGCTCAAGTTGCTGCAATCTACCTTCTGGAAGCTGTAACAGTTCGCAGTGCAGCAAAATATCATCTAAGTAATAGCCAAGGACAAGAAGTGCACTAATTGCTGCTAATGTATTCATCCGATTATAATGACCCAGTATATCAGGATTCATTTTTAGTTCTGGGACTTGGACGTCTGCTGACGAATTCGTCCCAAAATAAACCAGTGGAACAGTTGCATTTTGAACCATTTTCACACATTCTTTATCCTCATTGTTAACAATGAATGTTTTCGCCATTTGAATTAAACGCTTTTTCGCATTTATATAAGCAAACTTTCCACCATGTTCTTCGTAATGATCAGTCCCAATATTCAATAGTATTCCAATGTCGATATCACAATGATCTAAACGATTCGAAGACAATCCAAGTGATGATGCTTCAAGAACAATATGACTAACATTTTCATCAACACATTTCTTTAATAAAGGATGGAGGTATTCCGCGGGTAATGTTGTCATTTTGGGGCATTCATAATCAATCTTAACGCCATCGATAAAAATGCCTGTCGTACCGATAACAGCCACCCGATTTCCAAATTTGCTTAATAACTGACCGATGAAATGTGTAACTGTCGTTTTTCCATTTGTTCCAGTCACCGCAATCATTTTCATTCTTTTGGCAGGATTACCAACTAATTGCGCACTTGCATGAGACATGAACTTTGTGCAATCCGAAACCGTAATGACAACAACATCAGCTGGTATTTCTGTCAAATTTGTTCTATCAATAACAATAGCTGCAGCACCTTGTTCAATTGCTTTTTTAATATACTTCACGCCATCGCTTTGATTACCTTTTCTGGCTACAAACACGCATCCTTTCTTTACCCGTGAAGAATCTTCGGTTATTCCCGTGACAACAGTCCTGAGTTCCCCGCCATTGACTGTACAAGGCCAGTCTTTTATAAGCTCCGTTAAAAACAGCACCACTCTCCCCTTCCCGAACATTTTTCTGTGAAAATGAATATATTGAGAGCGAACATACTTTATCGTATGAAAAGAACTCAATGAACGTCACGAAGAAAGTTGGGAGCCTTATGATCATCCAGAAATTCGGTGGAGTAGCAATGAAAAATGAAGAAATGAGATTGAATTGCATTAACCATATAAAAGATGGACTAAATGAGTTTGGCGATGTCGTTGTTGTCGTATCTGCTATTGGTCGCTACGGCGATCCTTATTCGACGGACAGCCTTCTTCAGCTTACGGATGCTTTTTCATCTTCAGCAGCCGCAAGCGACCTTGCAGTGTCCTGTGGCGAACTCATTGCTGCCGCAGTTATATCAGCCGAACTAACACGAGCAGGTGTCCCCAACATTGTCCTGCATGGCATTAAGGCTGGTATAATGACTGTTGGAGAATTTGGAGATGCTACGATTGACCACATCGACCCTGCGTCCATTGCTGAAAACCTTAAACAAACCCGTTGTATTATTATTCCAGGCTTTCAAGGGATCGACAACAACGGGCATGTCATGACACTTGGGAGAGGTGGCAGCGACTTGTCTGCAATCGCGCTTGCAGGAGCACTCCAAGCGTCCCATGTAGAGTTTTTTAAAGATGTACCTGGCGTTATGACTCATGATCCGCGCAAAGTGGAGAACCCCCGTAAACTGGACCTGCTGAAGTTGGACGATTTCATACCACTTCTAGATTGTGAAAGGCCAATCATTCAAAAACGGGCTGCATTACATGCAAAAAAAACGGCGACACCTCTTTATATAAGAGGTGTCGCCAGTACGGAGACAGGAACTTGGATTATTCCTTGAGCAGCAATGAACTTCATTGCTGCCTTTTTTCTTCTGCAAGCTCACGAATCATAACCTGTGTATAATATTTTCCATATGCACCTGTCCCTAGATGTGTGACTTCCTTTTCAAGCAAGACATCACGGTGCGCGGGAGAATTAAGCCAACCATGGACTGCCTCAATTGCATCCACATAGTTGAAAGCAATATTTTCCCGTGCTTTACGATGTTCAATTTCTGCCTCTTTTAACCTATCCGCAAGATTACCGGTCACAGGAGATTCATGGGAAAAGTAATTTTCAAGCGCCATATCCTCACTATGTTTTCGTGCTACAACAGCAAGATCGTAATCACTCAAAAGTTCATTCAATCCATGGTTTTTCCGATAAATATTAGTTAAACTGAAGATTTGACGCTCCATTGCACGATCTACTTCCATCTGCATTGTTGACGATGGACGATCCGCACTAACGATTTCCCCCATATAAGCCATGTCATAGGGCTGGTGCAAAATTAGTGTAATTGGATCAATAAAACGTATCGCTTCCAATTCCCCATCCACACCGTCGATATAAAGCTGCGCATAGACATTCTCATATTCAATAAGCAGCCTATTATTCACATCATCCCCGTTCAATGTAAATGTATAGATACTTTCTCCAATTTGTACAGCCACTTCTGACTCAACAATCGTAAATCGATAGATGTCTTTCACATCCTGCCCAATCTCAAAAGGCTCAATATCGGAGGATAAATCCGCAGTATAAACTTGATTTACTTTCCCTTCCCAAACGCCTACCATTAACTGTTGATCTTTATCGTATATCCACCAATCGTAACCATAGTCTGAGGGTTCAATTCGATCTGGCTTACCCAACTGCTCAAATAGACTGTCTACACTCTTACCGACAAACAGGGACAGGCCCGATTCAGGCCGTGCAGCTTGCGGTAGCGGTAAACCATCCCCACTTCCAGGCACTGGGATCGCCGTCCCATGTTTCACAGGCGACTCAAGCGGTTTATTTTCTTTCACTCGATCATCCATAATATAAAATATCAATAGGACGATGATGAGTAGAATTATTATTTTCCAAAGTGCTTTCATTTTTCGACCTACTTTCTTGAGTATAAAGTTTAGTCAGTTCTTATAAGGATAATACTACTAAATGATTTCTTCTTTCATTATACTTCGTCTATCTGTGAAAAATGTTAAGTATTATCTTATTTATTAAATCATACGTTTGTTGACACAATGTTGTCATTGCAACTGCTGGTGATTTGTTCTATTATAAATAGGTATAGGGAATTGGCTCAACGATATATAAGGAGGATATAAACTATGTATATTGAAGATACAGGCATTGAAAATATTGTTACTGACTTATCAATACTTGATGAAATCATGTTAAAACACGACCTTGTCCGCGCAGGTCAATGGGACTACGAACGCGCAACATTTGATAAGAAATATATGATCAAAGAAGGCACGTTTTATTTGCGCGTATTCAGTTATACAACTGATGGCGATGTTGATACACGCCAAGCGACTATGATCCTTAAAAAACCAGTTGTCGGCAAGCATTACTATCCACATGGCGTTGAATACGGCGAAGGGGAACATTTCCCTGAAAGCCTTGTCAAAGACTGTGTTGCAACACTAAAAGCAGTAAGCGAAGCACTACAGCCTTATAATCTTAAAAAATAACTATGTAATAACCGCCGGAGAACTCAATGTTCTCTGGTTTTTTTATGTTTATTTACCCTTTTACTTTTCCCGACTAATCAATTGCCCATATTTTGGCTATAATTGAAAGAGTGAATAGTTTGGGGGAATAACCATTGGCAAAATGGCTTACAACACGAAACATTAGTATCATACTCATTATAATTTTTATTACTATAACTTTCATCTTTATCATTCCGATATCAATACCAATCATTTTTGCACTTCTTACGGCTTTACTGATTGACCCAATCGTTAGACTTACCGAAAAAAAGTTTAAATGGAGTCGAAAAACGTCGGTCATTTCAGTGTTCATTTTTATCCTAGTTATTTTAGCTTTGTTCTTCTATTATGCAGTCACTCAGTTAGTGGGTAAAATCATACATTTCACAAAGGTAGCACCTGACTATTTCAATTCGCTATCCGGCGTCTGGATTGATGCGCAAAGCAAATTATTCCAATTTACATCTGGAATGCCAAAAGATGTTGTCACTGCAATACAGAAAGAATTCAAAAACATATTCGAATCTATTCAAGAATCAATTCTGGGTTTACTCAGTTACGATAAGATTATGGCTCTAATGACTGAAGTTCCAAATTTCCTTGTCAACTTGAGTGTTTATATCATCGTACTTTTCTTATTTATGCTCGAATTACCTGAATTAAAGAAAATGTTATTTAGACACTTGACTACTTCTACGGCAGAAAAAGCACGGTTCATAATCGCTAAACTAAATTCTGCTTTTTTCGGTTTTATGAAAGCACAGTTTATTGTCAGTTTTATTATTCTTGGAGTTGCTTTTGTCGGACTGTTTTTAATTACACCTAAATATGCACTCATCATGTCCCTCACAATTTGGATTATCGATCTAATCCCCATCCTCGGATCAGTTATTGTCCTTGCGCCCTGGTCACTTTATCAGTTCATCAGCGGCGATATCGCAACAGGAACGAAACTTGCGATTTTGGCAGCAATCTTACTCATCATACGAAGTACAATCGAACCTAAAGTGATGGGATCTCAAATCGGCTTATCACCGCTCCCCACACTAATCGCTATGTTTCTAGGACTGAAGCTATTCGGCTTCCTCGGATTATTTATTGGACCATTAGCTGTCATCCTCTTTACAACAGCCCGTGAAGCCGGAATCTTCAAAATCAATTTCAGGATTTAAACAAAAACGCTTTCACATATTCGTGAAAGCGTTTTGTTCGTTAAAAACCAAGAATTGCTTTAAACATTGACGTTACTTCCCCACCCTTATAAAAAACATAAAGAAGTAAATAAACAGCAACACCTGTTATTGCTGTGAAGAACCAAATAACACTCGTGATTGGACCAAGCTTCCGATGTCTGACCAAATTATTCTTCAATCCTGCATTAATCGTCACCACACCAAATACTGCTCCTGTTGTCGCAAGTATTATGTGGAAAATAAGGAAAATCGTATAATAGATTTTCAAATTCTCCGGACCGCCAAACGACGTATTACCAACCAATATAGTTCTCGAAACGTAAATGATTAAAAAAAGAATTGCTGATACCGCGGCTGCCAGCATCGTTTTCTTATGCGCTTCAATTTTCCTTTTACGAATTAAGTTCCATCCTATTGCAACTAGCACTGCTGATAAAACAATAAAAAACGTACTTATTGTAGGTAGAAAGGGCAGATTCATTCATTATTCCCCCGATTTGTAAAGTTTCCCTATATCTGTATATGTTGAATTAAATAATCCCATTGAATCTGTTGGCGACAGAAGGCTCCCCTTAAAAGGTGCCTTCGCTGTTTATATAAGTATTAAGATTTTCAACTTATAGCCTATTATCTATATAACGTCATTTTTTGACGTTCCAATAACGCGTTGGCAGTAATTTCTTCTGCATTGTCCTGCTCTTCTCTATGCCATTTAATAAAAATACTACCTAGGACACCAACATAAATGATTTCTTGGAACACTTTCATAATAATTCCACCAAGTTGCTGATCAACTAATGTAGGCATATTGGTAAATAATTCAGGACCTGAAATGCCTAAGCCCGCTAATCCTGAAAGTGTACTTGCGGGCACACAAAGCGCCATTGCCCGTAACCAAGATTCGCCAGATTTATATGTTTCATAAACAGGTACATCTACGAAAATGATAAGGGAACATGCAGGAGTGATCAATATTGCACTTAAAATAATATAACCTATTTTTTTCAAGCCATGAAGCTTCGGCTGTCCCTTCAGCGTATTAATGATTGGCCACCAGAAAAACACCGCCGCAACAAATAACGTGATAGTAAAAATTGTGTGCAATGGAGCACTTAATTTCACATTATCTAAAATAAGTGGAATATGGTAAACGGAAAACATACCACAGAATACCAATAGACTGAGAATCGGTTTAGTAAAGAAAGTTATTATGCGGTCAAGAATCCCAATATCAAAAACTTTTTTCCACATCCAGTTAGGAATCCCCATCATGATTAATGGAGCAACCACAAGCAATAGAACCGCCATTTGAACCATGTGAATTGAAAATAAGATATGTCCAAGTAAATCTACAGGTGAACCTTTGACAACATAAAGTATAACCATCCCGGACATGAATAAGATTATTTGTTTTCTTGTAACGGGATACGTATCCTGAAATCGATGACGCATTTTAGTCGTCAATAATAAATATAAGGCCATACCAAGTATGATAATTAGTAAGAACCACGGACTCCACAAAGCTCGGAATCCAAATATACTTAAAGGCATTGCCATCGCTCCCTTTTTTAAAGTCTTTCTTTATTATAAAACTAATAGCGGTGTAACTCAATGTACGAACTATGACAATTGATAAGAAAAGTGCAAGGCGCCGTCCAGCCCTGACAGGCAGATATGAAAAGGAAGGCAGTCTAAGAGCTCCCCGTGTTGTCTTAAACGGCTTCTTGACTATCTCCTCACTTTGGCCAACGAGGAGGTAGTCAAGAAGCTACCAAGGAGGAATGAACGGCTTATGATCTAGGAGGAAACGCAGCCTAAGTGCGCCACTTTCTGAGGGCCTCCTGGCGGTTGGAGCTAGACACTGTTCCATGTTGAAAAACTTATACTTTCTAAGCTTTTAAAAAAAGAAAAAGCCTATGGAGAATAAAATCTTCCATAGGCTTTCTTGTCTATTGATATTACCACCAAACAATTGCTACAAACGTTAACACAACAATGAATCCAAAAATGGCTCCCGTATACATGAACATTTGTGGAATACCATGTCCTTTTTCATTCATGTGCATGAAGTAATACAACTGTAAGCCAACTTGCACAGCTGCAAAAAGCAGAAGCGTTGGGATAATCAAATACTTAGAAAATCCAGCTACGTCAGCTTGATAAGCCATAACCATTGAAAATGACATAATCGTTAAGAAAATCATAAGCGAGAACATCATAATCTGACCGCGCATTGACTTACGTGCGCGTCTTTGACCTAAGTTAAATTCAGCTGGTGACTTTTTATAAACTTGAACGTCAGACATATTAACCTATCACTCCCATCAAGTAGACTACAGTGAAGATGAATACCCAAACAACATCGATAAAGTGCCAGTATAACGAGAATGTATAGTACTTAGGCGCGTTATACAAGTTCAGTCCGCGCTTGGAGTTACGGAAGATGAGTAGCGTAAGCCAGACAAGTCCGATCGCTACGTGGAAACCGTGCGTACCAACAAGCGTATAGAATGCAGAACTAAATGCACTGTTATCAAATGTAAAGCCTAAATGTATATAGTGTACAAACTCATACACTTCGAGCGCAAGGAAACCAAGCCCAAGGAATGCAGTAATGACAAGCCATAGCTGCATTTTCTTGAAATCGTAGTTTTTCAAATGATACATCGCGTATACACTCGTCAAAGATGAAGTTAATAAAAGCAACGTCATGACGAAGACAAGCGGTAATTCAAAAAGCCCTTGTGTCGAAAATTCAAATCCACTTGGTCCTTTGTTCTTTAAAGCAAGATAGGTCGCAAAAAGCGTTGCGAACAAGATTGTCTCTCCGCCAAGGAACAGCCAGAATCCAACAAATTTATTCTTTGCCTCTAACGTTGCTTTTTCCGGATGATCAGGCCACGTCTCAGGGGTGAATTTTTTATTCAAATCCATTATTTTTGTCCCCCTTTACGTTTCATATCTCTTAAGATGTCTTCTTTCTTAACATAGAAGCCAAGATCGTCTTTCAATGAACGCATTGCCATAGAAGCGAAAGTCCATATAAGACCAATTACTAGAACTGCCATTCCCCATGATTCCTCAGTACGGAACATTGCTCCAAATCCTGCAATGAACAGACCTAAACTTAACATGAATGGAATGAAAGAACCGTTCGGCATATGGATATCTTGAACAGGTTCAGCCGGAGTAATTCCCGACAGATTACCTTCCATTTTTTCGATGTACACTGTATCAAGACCACGTACAAGTGGAGTCTGCGCAAAGTTATAGAATGGCGGTGGAGATTCAATCGCCCATTCTAGCGTACGCCCGTCACCCCAAGGGTCATTTGCTACACGTACGTTTTTAATTGAAGTTACGATAATGTTATAAACCATAATCGTAATCCCAATAGCCATTAATAGTGCACCTACAGAACTAATTAAGTTTGCTGAGTTCCAACCTTGACCATTCATGTATGTAAATACACGACGCGGCATTCCCCAGAAACCTAACCAGTGTTGAATTAGGAATGTTAAATGGAAACCGATAAAGAAGAACCAAAATGTAACTTTACCAAGTGCTTCATTTAGCATTGTACCGAACATCTTCGGCCAATATAGATGAGTACCCGCAAGTATACCGAATACAGTACCACCAACGATTACATAGTGGAAGTGAGCAACAACAAAGTATGTGTCATGCAATTGGTAATCAAGTGGTGCAGTACCTAGCATAACACCCGTAACTCCACCCATAACAAACGTTGGGATGAAGCTCAACGCCCAAAGCATTGGTGTTGTTACTTTAATACTTCCGCCCCATATGGTTAGCAACCAGTTAAATATCTTAACTCCAGTAGGTATGGCAATAGCCATTGTCGCTACAGAGAAGATCGCGTTTGCTGTTGGCCCAAGACCAACTGTAAACATATGGTGAGCCCAAACCATGAAGCCTAGGAATCCAATAAGGACGGTAGCAAATACCATCGCTGAATAACCAAATAGTCTTTTTCGAGAGAATATTGTAAAGATCTCCGAGAAAATACCGAATGCCGGTAAAATCAGAATATATACTTCAGGGTGACCAAATATCCAGAATATATGCTCCCATATAATGGTATTACCACCCATCACAGGATCGAAGAAGTTAGCACCAAACATTCTTTCAAATGTCAGAAGGAAAAGTCCTACTGTAAGTGGTGGGAATGCGAACAGAATCATAGCTGACGCAACGAACGTAGTCCATGTGAATAATGGCATACGCATATACGTCATCCCTGGTGCACGCATATTGATAATCGTTACGAGGAAGTTAATCCCCCCTAATAATGTACCACCACCGGCTATTTGAAGTCCTATTGCATAAAAATCAACACCATGTCCTTCAGATGCCATTGCAAGTGATGCGTAAGATGTCCAACCTGCATCAGGAACTTGACCAAAGAACCATGATACGTTTAAGAATACTCCACCGAAGAAGAACATCCAAAAACCTAGTGAGTTAAGAAATGGGAATGCTACATCACGCGCTCCAATTTGGAGTGGCATAATGGCGTTCATAAATCCAATTAATATAGGCATGGCCGCCAAGAAAATCATCGTCGTTCCGTGCATCGTAATAATTTGGTTAAATATTCCTGCACTGACGAGATCGTTGTTTGGCGTTAAAAGTTGCAAACGAATGATCATTGCTTCTATACCGCCGACTATGAAGAAGAATCCTCCACCTAGGAGATAAAGGATACCGATCTTCTTATGGTCAACTGTTGTAAGCCAATCCCATAGCGTTGCGCCAAAACCTCTTTTTTGAGCAACTGAACTCAATTTGTTTACCTCCTCTTCAAATTCACGTTAATAGTTATTTTTCTACTGAAAGTCCCATGAGGTACTCAGCAATTGAATTTATTTCCTCGTTAGAAAGTTGTTCACCGAATGACGGCATCAAGTTTCCTGGCTTTTGTTTCTGAGTGTCTGAAATCCACTCAACCAAATCCTCTTGCGTGTGATCCATAAATCCAGCAACACGATTACGGTCACCAAATGACGCTAGGTTTGGTCCAGCCTTATCTCCGCCTTCACCGACTGCAGATGTCGCATGACATGCAATACAACTTTGTTGGAATAATTCTTCACCTTGACCAGCTGCAGCAACATCTGTTGTTTCTTCACCAGTTGCTTGCATTGCTGTAACCCATTTATCGAATTCAGCACGGGGTAATGATTTTACTTTGAAATCCATAAGTGCGTGTGATGGACCACAAAGCTCCGCACACTTCCCGTAAAACACTCCGTCTTGCACATCTTTCGATTCTTTATCAAACGTTAAATAAAATTTGTTTACGTTTTCAACGTTTGTATCGAGTTTTCCTCCGATTGCCGGAATCCAGAAGGAGTGCTTAACATCTGCCGCAAGGAGGTTGAAATATACTTTTTCTCCAGTTGGTACAACAAGTTCTTGCGCTGTAACAATTCCGAGATTAGGATATTCAAATTCCCACCAGTATAACTTAGCCGTAACATCTACGACCAGATTTTCTGACTCGCCATCCTCATTGACTTCATTCATCGCACTGACATCGCTTAGTTTATATGTGTAATAAACTGTAGGGACCGCTAGAAGTAAAACAAGGAGAACAGGAATAATCGTCCATACAAGTTCTAATGTATGGCTTCCTTCAACTTCTTTAGGAACAAAGTCCTCACCCAGTTTCGAGCGTCTGAAACGAACAATTGCAACTACATAAATAATCACTACTACTAGAATAACCAGTAACATGATTCCTGATGATAACATCAGCAATTTGAATTGATCTTTCCCGACTTGACCAGCCGGAAGAAGTGTGGATAGCCCTTCCTGACCACACCCCGCTAGAAACACGGTAAGAGCTGCTAATAAAGAAAAAAGACGCCACTTTTTGAGTCCTTTCATCATCGCTTAATGATACCTCTCTTTCTAAAAAAATGTTTTTCTTCTTGTGAGGACTGCTGACCTCTTTATATGAATTCCTATGCAAAGAAAGAATTCCAATATGTTAGATGAATATCGAGAAGATAATCATGGCCACAAAAAGGATCGTCATGTAATTCAATGAATAGATGAACATACCCGTTGCCCATTTTATATCATCTTTCGCTTTAAATCCTTTAAGTGCTAAATACAGCCACCCTATATTCAATGCGCTCGCAAGTACTAAGAAGCCTACCCCTAGCTCAGTAAGTAGAAACGGCAATGGAAATAAAAACAGTACCCATACCAACATCGATTTCTTCGTTCTTGCAAAACCTTTTACAACAGGTAGCATTGGAATATTTGCTGCACGGTATTCGTCTGTCCGACGCATCGCCAGCGCATAAAAATGCGGCGGTTGCCAAACAAACATAATCAGGAATAGCGCCAAGGCACCTGCACCAAGTGCTGGTTCAACCGCAGCCCATCCGATTAAAGGCGGAATTGCTCCCGAAACACTTCCAACTACTGTATTAGCTACGTGCCTACGTTTCGACCACATCGAATAGAGTACAACATAACTGAAGATACCTGCAAGTCCCCAAAGACCAGCTGCTATAGAAGCAGAAAACAATAGCACTTCGCCTACTACGATGAAAGTCAGCGCAAGTGTCAATACAGCCGGTGCCTTGAATCGCCCGGTAACTGTTGGTCTGGACTTTGTTCTCGTCATGACTGGATCAATATCACGATCAATCAAGTTGTTCAGTGCCGCAGATCCAGCAATTATCAATCCCGATCCGAGAAGAGCATAGACAAGCAAATCTATATTATGTAGAAAGTTTTTACCAGTGAACTGAAAAGCAAGAAATAGTCCCGTAAAAGTTGTGATCATGTTCGAATTAACAATGCCGATTTTAATGAGCGCAAGGAAGTCCTTATAAAGAGACACCGTCACTACATTCGATTCGACAGGTGTGGAAATTGTATGACCGTTTGACAAGTTACCCCTCCTTCCAAAGTTGTGAGCGTTAACCGCTACAGTTAACTATAGCGAAATTCGGGTAGTATTTCTATACATATACAAAATTTCTACCGAATTCCTTGAAATATCGACACATTTATTACTCAACACCCTCTATAGTAAATCATTTCGATGGGTCTTTTGTGAAGTTAAAGCGTCTTCTTTATGAACAATTTGTGAAAAGGTCCATTACTGAGGCATTTTCAGCCAATCTTCGTTGTCTTTTTACTTATTTTTCGTTATCATCAAAAAAGCAGGGACCTTTTATACAATGGTCATCAATAAAAAAGTAGGTGTCATTTTTTTGAAATCTAATAGATATTTAAAATGGTTCGCAGTCGCATCGACAATAGGCATGCTTTTAATCTTACTTGGAGGGGCGCTTGTTACAAAAACCGATAGCGGCATGGGCTGCGGCAGACATTGGCCAGGATGTAACGGGCAACTTATTCCCGATGAGATTACCGCAGAAGTACTTATTGAATTTTCACATCGGCTGGTAACTGGGTCTGTGGGAATCTTGATTGTCATATTAGCTGTCTGGTCATGGAAATCAATCGGACATATAAGGGAAACAAAATTCTTAGCAATCGCGGCCGTATTCTTCCTTATATTACAGGCATTGATTGGTGCCGCTCAAGTATTATGGGGTCAAGGTGATTTCATACTCGCGCTTCATTTTGGTATTTCTCTTTTAAGCTTTGCATCAGTCCTTCTATTAACCCTTCTCATATTTGAAGTGGATCGAAAGTTTGATGCAGATAAGTTACAAATAGGTAAACGGTTGAAATGGCATACAATTGGCGTATCCGTTTACTCTTACTTTGTAGTTTATACTGGAGCACTCGTCCGTCATACAGAGTCTGGTCTTGCCTGCCTGGACTGGCCACTATGCCAGAACGCGGCATTCGCCCTTCCGCGTAACATGTTCGAGTGGGTTCAGATGGGTCACCGTACTGCCGCGGCATTTATTTTCGTCTGGTTATTAATCATCATGATCCATGCACTTCGTCATTACAAAAATCAACGCGTCATCTATTGGGGCTGGAGTATCGCATTTATACTTGTCGCACTCCAGGCAACAACAGGAATGTTGGTTGTTTTGACTAGACTAAACCTTTATATTGCTTTGCTTCATTCATTATTCATCACGTTGTTATTCGGTTTGTTAACGTACATGATTCTACTTGTATCAAGAAGTAAACTATCAAAATGAGTAGTAAGGACCAGCCCTTGGCCAGTCCTTACTACTTGTCTACCCAACTTATTAACAAAAAAAACAAGAGCACCCGAATATAATTCGAGTGCTCTTGTTTTTATGTTAGTGCTCCAGTTCAACGAGCAAATCACCTGTAGCTATCGATTCTCCTGCAGCCACATATATTTCTTTTACTATACCATCGAAAGGTGCTTGTATCGTTGTCTCCATTTTCATAGCTTCTGTGATGAGCAAATGTTCTCCTCTTTTCACTTTCGCTCCCTTTGAGACTGCAACTTTCAAAACAGTTCCCGGCATAGTAGCAGCAATATGCGCAGCATTTGAGGTATCCGCTTTTTGTTTCCTAACTGCGACGGACTCTACACTCATATCTTCAATAATCACTTCACGCGGCTGTCCGTTCAATTCGAAATAGATGACTCTTGTTGCATCCGATTGCGGTTCGCTAATCGACACTAGCTTAACAATCAACGTTTTCCCTTTTTCAATCTCTACTTCGATTTCCTCGCCGAGACGCATCCCATATAGGAATTCAGGTGTATCAATAACAGATACATCACCGAACTGCTTATTCGTTTGCGAATATTCTTCGAAAACTTTCGGATAAAGGGCATAAGAAAGTACTTCATGGCTAGTAACTGGACGTTCCAATTTCACATTCAATTCATCCCGTAGCTTTTCAAAATTGACATCTTCCAATAGTTCTCCAGGACGTACAGTAATCGCTTGGCGTTCTTTTAAAATGATTTTTTGAAGTTCTTCTGGGAATCCACCATATGGTTGGCCGATATATCCTTCGAAAAACTCAATAACTGATTCCGGGAAGTCGATGGACTTTCCGCGTACAAGGACTGACTTTTCGTCAAGTTCGTTCTGTACCATAAACAAGGCCATATCGCCAACAACCTTCGATGAAGGTGTCACTTTCACAACATCTCCGAATAACAGATTAACGCGAGAATACATGCTCTTCACTTCTTCCCAGCGCTCACCTAGACCTACCGCTTTCGCTTGTTGCTGTAAGTTTGAATACTGGCCACCAGGCATTTCATGTACATAGATTTCCGAATGCGGACTCATCATGCCACTTTCAAAGTGCTGATAATACTTCCGAACATCTTCCCAGTAGTACGATAAGTCTTCAAGTGATTTCACGTTTGCACGTACATTGCGTTTACCGCCTTGCAGCGCGTAGTGTAGCGAACTTGCCGACGGTTGTGAAGTTAGACCTGCCATTGATCCTAAAGCCGTGTCAACGATGTCTACGCCAGCCTCAATCGCTTTGGCATACATATAGATACCGTTTCCACTCGTATCATGCGAATGTAGGTGAATTGGAATGTCCACTGTTGCTTTCAATTCAGAAACTAGTCGATAAGCCGCCTCCGGTTTTAAAAGACCTGCCATATCTTTGATAGCAAGAATGTGGGCTCCAGCTGATTCAAGATCTTTTGCCATCTCTTTATAATAATTAACCGTATATTTCGCTCGGGAATCGTCAAGAATATCTCCTGTATAACAAATTGCCGCTTCGGCAACTTTCCCCGCATCCCGTGTTGCATCAATTGCAACTTCCATGCCTTTAATCCAGTTCAAGCTGTCGAAAATACGGAAGACATCAATCCCAGCATCCGCTGACTTTTTAACAAACTCACGGATGACATTGTCAGGATAATTTGTATAACCTACGGCATTTGCGCCGCGGAATAGCATTTGGAAAAGTACATTTGGAATTTGTTCTCGCAGTTTTAACAGCCTGTCCCAAGGATCTTCTTTCAGGAACCTATAAGCAACATCGAATGTTGCTCCGCCCCACATTTCATAAGAAAACAGGTCAGGCATCAGTCTTGCCGATTCAGCCGCAATTGACGTCATATCGGAAGTACGCACCCGTGTAGCCAACAATGATTGATGTGCATCGCGGAATGTTGTATCTGTCAAAAGTACATCGTCTTGCTCTTTAATCCATTTGATAAGCCCTTCAGCACCACGTTCATCCAAAATTTGTTTTGTACCCGGTTTTGGCGGTGTAAGAAGGTCAATTATCGGTTTTCTTACAGGATGTAGAACCGGCTTAGATTGTTTACCGATTCCCGGGAATCCATTAACAGTCACATTACCAATATAATTCAACATTTTCGTCCCACGGTCTTTGCGGTTCGGGAACAGGAATAATTCAGGTGTTGAATCAATAAAACTCGTATTATAGTTACCTGTTAAGAAGTTTTTGTGCTTCACAACATTCTCAAGAAACGGGATATTTGTTTTGATGCCACGAATCCGGAATTCCTGTAAATTCCTGTCCATTTTGGAAGCAGCTTCACGGAAAGTCATACCCCATGTAGATACTTTAACAAGTAATGAATCATAGTACGGCGTGATGATAGCCCCTTGGAAACCGTTCCCCGCGTCAAGACGAACACCGAATCCTCCACCCGATCGGTAAACCGATAATTTACCAGTATCCGGCATGAAATCATTCAATGGATCCTCCGTTGTCACACGGGATTGGATTGCATATCCGAATAACGGAATCTTGTCTTGTGTTGGTATGCCTGTTTCAGTAGCGTGAAGGTTTTTCCCGTCTGCAATATGAATTTGCGCGTGGACGATATCGATACCCGTCACCATTTCAGTAATTGTATGCTCAACTTGAATACGCGGATTTACCTCGATGAAATAAAATCGGCCATCCGATACGAGAAATTCTACGGTTCCCGCATTTTTATAATTAACATTTCGCATCACCTTTACTGCCGCATCGCAAATTGCTTCCCGTAATCCGTCTTCAAGTGAAATCGAGGGTGCTATTTCGACGACTTTCTGATGGCGACGCTGAATTGAGCAATCCCGCTCGAATAGATGAATGACATTTCCATATGTATCTCCAAGTATTTGTACCTCGATATGTTTTGGTTTATCGATGTATTTCTCGACATACACTTCATCAGATCCGAATGCAGATTTCGCTTCTGACCGCGCACGTTCAAAAGCCTCGTTGACTTCTTCCGCAGAATTCACAATCCTCATTCCGCGTCCTCCACCACCAAGAGATGCTTTAATGATGACAGGATAACCATTCGATTCGCCAAACATTGCGACTTCTCCGACTGTAGAAACCGGACCGTCACTACCTGGAATCACTGGAATTCCCGCTTTAACAGCCTGCTCACGTGCTTTTACTTTATCCCCAAACATATCCAGTTGCTTTGAACTTGGGCCGATGAAAATAATTCCTTCTTCTTCTAAACGCCTTGCAAATTCTGTGTTTTCAGCAAGAAATCCATAACCAGGATGGATCGCATTCGCGCCACAATCTTTCGCTATCGCGATAATCCCTTCGATATCGAGATAAGCATCAATCGGCTTCTTACCTTCTCCGACTAGATAAGACTCATCTGCCTTGTAACGATGGAATGACCCACTATCTTCCGCTGAATAAATACCCACCGTCGGTATATTCAATTCGGTACAAGCGCGAAAAACTCGTATTGCTATTTCTCCACGGTTGGCTACAAGAATTTTCTTAATCTGTTCCATCACAAGGCACTTCCTTTTCTAATTGTTTTTTTCATATTTTACGAACATTGAGACATTCGTTAATATTCCTAAAGCTAAAGATAACAGAATAACAGATGTACCGCCATAGCTAATAAACGGCAAAGTAACTCCTGTAAGCGGTATCAACCCCGTCAGGCCACCCAAATTAACGAATGTTTGAATTCCTATCATACTTCCAATTCCCGCCGCAAGCATGCGCGCATGGGGATCTTTTGCCTGAAGCGCAATAGATAAAGCCCTTAAGACGATGAAACCGAGTCCCCCTATTACGATAATAGCACCAAGAAGGCCTAATTCTTCTGAAATCACCGCCATAATGACATCTGTTTGCGGCTCTGGTAAGTAGCCCATTTTTTGAATAGAGTTACCAAGACCTCTCCCTTGCAAACCTCCAGAACCAATGGCAATATAGCCGTTCGCAATCTGATAGCCAGACCCTTGGATATAATCGAATGGGTTCAGGAATGATAGTATACGGCCAGCCCTACCTGGGGTCATAATCGATTCCCATTTGAAATAAAGGACAAGCGCAGCAAAGACAAGACCCACAGAAATTATCCCGCTAATTTTCATAAAGGTTCTTTTTTTAATACCGCTTGCTGCTAGGACCGAAAGTGCTGTGATGATTATAATGAACGAGCCTCCGATATCAGTCTCGAGCATAATAGAACCCACTGCTAATACTAAAATGACCACGGGCGGTAATATTGACTGGTTAATATTATCGATTGTGCCAGACTCATATTTTTTTGCAAAAACTCCTGAAAAATAGACAATTAAGACCAATTTCGCAACTTCTGAGGGTTGTAGATTACCAAAAGGCGTTTTTATCCAACTAGTGGCTCCAACATGATCACCTGTACCAACGAAATGGACCAGAAACAACAGAAATAGCATACCTATTACAGCAAAAATCATCAATTTTTTCCGTTTATAATTCTTGTACGGAAAAAAAGCCGCCAAAAAGAAAGCGGGAATGGCAAGTTTTAAATTTAACAACTGTTTTTGATAAAAAGAATCTGCCGGAAGATCATACCTACCTACCGCTACAACCATACTTGAACTGTATATCATGACAAGTCCGAACAGACAAAGTAACAGGTAGACAAAAAACAGTGGGAAATCAAAATAGCGGAATAGCTTTTTAGTATATGTTTTCATAGGGTTACCTCTTTTTCATTAAACAAAAAACTCAAACCATTATGTCAGTTTGAGTTTTCGGCTTATTTTCTCGTATATACTTCATGCAACACTGTCATTTCTTTCTCAAGTAAAGAAAGAATTTCATTGCCTTTCGGACGGTCAATCAAACCTAGCTTTACAGCAAAGTCAATTTCACGAGACAAGCCATACATTTGTGTATCCAACACTTCTTCATAGAGTGGGCACTGCGGCATCGTCAAATGGTCCATCTGTACTTTTATAAGTTGACCAATCTTATCAGCATCAGCTTGAAGTTGCTTCAATGCCTTTTCCTGATACGTTTCCTTATTCGTTTCCTGCAATTCTATATCCATGAGGACGCCCCCATCAAACTTTTATTTCTTAATGGTTATTATCAATAAATTGTATCTTTCAGAACAGGAAAAAGCAAGCGTTTTCCCTTTGGCGTTTTACAAAACAAAAATACAAGTGCTTGTAACAGATGAACGAAGCCTAAATGCGCCACTCCCTGTAGCAACAGTACATAACCTATATCCTTCTCAAACAAAAAATGCCGCCTCTTCAGCCCTTCTTATTGCCAGAGTCGCTATGGACTGATGTTAGGTAGTATTATCTTTATGTTACAACTTATCTATAGGACAAAATTCTCTAGTTTCCTAAGCCATCGAAAAGCAAAAGCTTTTCCTTGAGACATCAAAGCGTTATACTAGAAACAAAAGATAATTTAATTCAAGTAGGGGGATATTCATTTGGAATCAATAATTCCGATTAAAGGAAATGTACGTCATGTCATCACACTTGACCCGACCGTGTGGATTTTCGATGATCGTCGCGTTGATTTGAAAACGTACTTTACAGAAAGTCACATCGAAAAAGATGAACTAGAAGAATATAAAAGAGCTATGGGGAAACATTGGTCCCGTGAAATAATGGAAGGCGCAACGTTCCCGCCTACCCTGGAAACAGAAAAAAAGTTTGAAAAACGAAAAGTCCTTACTGGAACATACGGCATCCAATTGCGTCACTTTTTAAAAATCGCGGAGCCTGCCGAAAATGCACGAACATTAGCATTTGAAACATCAGACGGCGAAAGTCACTCATTCCCACTTACGAAAGTCGATGATATCATTTTCAAATTCAGCGACGAGGGTAAGCCGCTACTTGAGGGCGGGCCCGTGCATGTTGTCTTCAAAGACGGTTCGAACAATGATAATCCGATTCGCAACGTCATTGCGATCCGAGTTGACTGAAGGAGGATTTCCAATGCGTGTAAAATGTGTCATCTGTGACAACGTCGGGCAACTTCCAGACGATTTGCCACTAGCAAAAACACTCCGGAATCGCCCTATCCATACGTATATGTGTCAGGAATGTAATAATCGGATTGCCGAAAAAACGATTGCACGAATCGCAACTGGGAATTTCATTTTCTACCGAAGTTCCCAGTCAATCGAAAAAGATTTCTGAGAAAAGCGTAAGGCGCCTGAAGCCTAGACACTGTTCCGTGTCGAAAACTTATACATTCTTACACATGTGTTGATTAACCAAAGTTAACCACAAAACAACTTAATCAAATACTAGGCGTCCCGAGTACAGTTGCTTTGGATTGAACAACTCCTATACCAGTACCGAGATATCTTAATGTGTAGGGATGCGACTTCGTCGCATTCCTACACATTTTTTCGGTAATCGTATGAGTGTCCTTCATCCGTCGCGCTCCAAATGCATAAGTACACGTAGTGCTGAAGCTTTTTGGGACAAAAGAATAGCTAGCTTCTTATCTGGATAAAGGCCGCCAAAGATACAATTTTGGCGGCTGATGCTTTCTCTATGGTTCTTTCTTTTTTATTTTAAAGAAGTGTCACTTTCTATAAGGCATCACATGATTACATGAATAATCTTTGCTAAAAGTAAGTAAGGAACGCGTTGTACGACGGGCAAGAGTGCCCGTAATTGTATCTTCGGGCACCTACACTCTATATAGAAAGTCATCTATTCTTTTCTTTCAAAGCAGCTACATTTTTCACTTGAACTTTGTAGGAACGCGACAGGCAACTATTCGCAACAGAATTACTGAAAAAAGTGTGGCTAGAAGTGACGGATTCACTTCTAGCCACACTAGGGTCCCTCGGTAAAGGTGTCGTGATTATTCAGCCGAAAGCGAACCGGAAATGATCCAATGAAAATGGATTTCCCTAAGCCCTACTCACCAGTATTTGATACAAATAGATAGTTAATCAACAGACGTGACTTTCTTATATTCTAAAAAAGAAGACTCCATCAGATGATGGAGTCTTCTTTTTTCTCTTTATACTCATTCATCCTGCGCACTCGGTAGATAATTAAAATAAGAGCCGCCACGATGAGAGCCTCCACGATCGGGAGGAAAAAGCCAAGAAACGTCAAAATTAGACAGCCGATAAACAAGAAGGCATAGATCAGCAAAGTCTGTAAAGGCCTCAGTTTTCTAGCAAATCCCAGTTTATAAACAATTGCCGACATGAGGAAGACGAGGGCAAAAAGTACATAACCGGCAGCCGTATAGGAAGGCATCACTTCGTATATAAAGCGTGCAATACCCGACATCTTTCCGAATACGAACTCTGTATCGCCAACACTAGCACTCATTCAACACATTCCCTTCTGTAAAGCTTTTCTATAGGTCGGAATAGTAATAATCCCGTCACTGTTAAAGGACCTCAGAAAGCCGCACCTGACCTATCAGTCGACTAGACCTGTATGAGGTAAGGCACTCAAGATGCTTTCTTTTACTAAGATCACTTATGTTTAAACAGCGATTATTTCTTTTTCTGAACACGTTCGCGTTCGTTTTTATCAAGTATCTTCTTACGAAGTCTGATCGATACTGGCGTCACTTCACAATACTCGTCATCACCCAGATATTGTAACGCTTCTTCAAGCGACATAATACGTGGTTTTTTAGTTGTAACTGTTTGGTCTTTAGAAGCTGAACGTACGTTTGTCGCTTGTTTAGCTTTTGTTAAGTTGATTGTCAAATCGCTTTCGCGCGTATTTTCACCAACAACCATCCCAGCATAGATTTCAGTTCCAGCACCAACGAACATAATACCGCGGTCTTCTAGCTGCATGATGCTGTAAGGCGTAGCTGTACCGTTCTCCATTGAAACAAGAACACCGTTTCTGCGGCCGCCGACTTTACCTTTTGCCATTGGCTGGTAAGAATCAAACGTATGGTTCATAATTCCGTAACCTCTTGTCAATGTAAGGAATTCAGTTGAATAACCAATCAATCCACGCGCAGGTACATTGAATATTAGACGAACTTGTCCATTACCATTGTTGATCATATCAAGCATTTCGCCTTTACGCTCACCAATCGACTCGATAATAGAGCCTGTATGCTCTTCAGGAATATCAATTTGTAAACGTTCGATAGGCTCACAACGAACACCATCTACTTCTTTCACGATTACTGTTGGTTTCGAAACTTGCAATTCAAATCCTTCACGGCGCATGTTTTCAATAAGAATAGAAAGGTGAAGCTCTCCGCGTCCTGAAACAGTCCATGCATCAGGCGAATCAGTTGGATCTACACGAAGAGATACATCTGTTTGCAATTGTGATTGAAGGCGTTCGTCAATTTTTCTTGACGTTACCCATTTACCTTCTTTACCTGCAAACGGGCTATTGTTTACAAGGAATGTCATTTGTAACGTTGGTTCGTCAATGAACAACTCTGGAAGTGCTTCCAGATGATCTGCCGGACAAATTGTTTCACTAACGTCAATGTTCTCCATTCCAGATACCGCAACAAGATCTCCTGCGAAAGCTTCTTGGATATCAACGCGTTTCAAACCAAGGAATCCAGACATTTTCGTAACACGATAGTTTTTGACAGTACCATCACGTTTTATAACGGCAACCGACTGTCCGACTTGCATCGTTCCACGGAAAATCCGTCCGATACCGATACGGCCAACATAATCGCTGTAATCAAGAAGTGATACTTGGAACTGTAAAGGCTCGTCTCTATTATCGATTGGAGCAGGGATATGTTCTAGAATTGCGTCATATAGTACACGCAACGTTTCTTCTTGTGTTGAAACGTCTGGTGATAAGCTTGCAGTACCGTTGAATCCTGATGCATAAATAACTGGGAATTCAAGTTGTTCATCATTCGCATCAAGTTCGATGAATAATTCAAGAACTTCATCAACTACTTCTTCCGGGCGTGCAAATTCACGGTCAATTTTATTAACGACAACGATTGGTTTCAAGTTCTGCTCAAGCGCTTTTTTCAGTACGAAACGCGTTTGTGGCATACACCCTTCGTATGAGTCGACAACAAGAATTACACCATCTACCATTTTCAAGATACGTTCCACTTCTCCGCCGAAATCTGCGTGACCTGGTGTATCCAAAATGTTGATTTTTGTATCTTTATATTCAATTGCTGTATTCTTTGCAAGAATCGTAATTCCGCGTTCACGTTCAATTTCATTTGAGTCCATTGCACGATCATCTACTTGTTCGTTAGAACGGAAGATTCCCGATTGTTTTAAAAGTTGATCGACAAGCGTCGTTTTTCCGTGGTCGACGTGGGCGATAATTGCTATGTTACGTAAGTCACTTCTAAGTTTAGTCATGATTTCACTCCATTATTCTTTTTTCGGTTGATTAACTGTGTTATTATAGCACATGTAAAGATAATTCGAAAACATTTAATTGTAGATGGAGGTATTTTTTTGAAAAACATCAAATGGATTTTCGTTTTTTACTCCATTGCCGCTATCGCTTCAATGTGTGCAATCGGCGTTGCAGTCGGTATGAGCAGCCCCACGATTGCGATTGTAGCCATCGTTGCATTGATTCTAATTATGGGTAACGGATTTAAAACAAAAAAGAAATATAGAGAACAAGGCCTACTTTAATAACATTCTTTTCAAATGTGACGTTTCATGGTAATCGTAGTATTCGATGCCTGTAACGTCCTTTTTTTATTGTTTTAGGTCAATATAGTTTGTCACAATATCTTGATGCAATCCAGGCCTCGCGACTATAAATGTATCCTGCCCAAGAAGGTGCGGGAAATCCCCTTTCATGTTTGTTGCAACTGCACCGACCTCCTGCGCAATAACAATGCCCCCAGCAACATCCCATGGCGACAGCCTCATAGACATGTATGCATCCAACCTACCTGAAGAGACATACGCCAACTCGAGCGCTGCCGAGCCATATGATCTTGTCCCTCTACACGTTCTAATCAGTTCAATAATTTTTTCGTTGTCAACGAAGTGATTCGGAGCCACCCAACTGGCATTAATACCAATAACGGCTTCTTCTAGTGGTGTAATCTCCAATTGCGGTAGCCGTTCATCATTGAAATAAGCCCCTTCATCTTTAGCAGCATGATAAAAATCATCGCGCATTACATCATAAATATAACCAAGCATACCGACGCCTTCTGCATATATTCCGAGAGAGATGGCAAAGTTCCGTTTTTGGTGGATGAAATTCATCGTTCCGTCAATTGGGTCAAGCATCCAAACGACCCCATCAAGCGTCTGAACGACATCGCCAAATCCTTCTTCACCGAGAATCTTATGGTCAGGAAAATCTCTTTTAATCCTGCTGATGAAGAATTGTTCGATTTCTTTATCAATATTTGTCACAAGGTCATTCGCACTCGATTTTGTATCGATATCGATTTGATTGAAAAAAGACACGCGAATTTTATGACCCGCTTCTTTTATCAACGACTTTGCATAACGATCAATAATTCCCCACTTCATAAAGCCACCCCTTCCAAACGACTATCTATAGTACACTATATCGAAAAAGGCATCCCATTACACTATCCCTGTTTCTAAAGGATGTGTATGGATGCCTTTTCTGGTCCGACAATCAGAATCATGCGAAGCCATTAAGTATCTCCAGCTCACGGTGAATTTCCATAAGCCTATGCTTGCTTTTCATTTTTTGCTTTGCATCATCTTCTTGCACAGCATCGAAAAGTGTTGCAAGTTCATAATCGAGTTCTAGGTTAAGTAGCTTCACATATTCTTTCTCTACATCGGCTTTGCGAATAACATGGACGACTTGTTTCATAGTTGACACCCCTTTTTCAGTATATAGTCCAAATTTTCCGTTAGTTATACTTAAAATATGCTACGACCAGAGTTCGCTCTAGTTATAAGCCTTGTTACTAAAGATTGTTCCCCTTTTTCTGTTATGATAAACGTGTAAATGTAATTGGGGGTAATGAAAATGGTTGGTCTTTTTTGGGAAAAAGATGATTTTGATGTATTTTCAATTGAAGGGCTAGAAAAGCGGATGGAAGCATTGCAAAATCGAATCCAACCCAAGTTTGGAACTCTAGGTATGCATTTTGCGGACCGCCTTTCAGCACATGGGACTGATGAGTTTTTTCCACATGTCGCAAAACACGCAAGACGGACAGTAAATCCACCAAATGACAGTTGGGTCGCCTTCGCACCTGCTAAACGGGGCTACAAAGCATTGCCTCACTTTCAGATTGGCTTATGGGGGTCACATTTATTCATTATTTTAGCGGTAATTTATGAGAATTCAGATAAAAAAGGGATTGCCGAGCGTCTAGATAGCAAATTGGATGTTTTAACTAGCCTCCCTGGTACTTATATCGTTTCTGGTGATCATATGAAACCCGAAGCTACAACTATCGAACAAGCGGGGGACGTTGGACTCGAACAACTTTTAGAGCGGTTACAAACTGTCAAAAAAGCGGAGTTCCTTGTCGGTCGGCATTTACCAAGTGAAGACGCCGTTAAACTTTCCACCGAAGAATTCATGGCATTTGCAGAAGAGACTTTTGACCAACTGCTACCTGTTTATGATGTAGTCATTAATAAACAATAAAAGCGTAAGCGCCTTGGTAGACCCACAAGCGCTGGAAGGCCTTAAGAGAAAGGCGCTCTTTGCCTTTAACTTAAGGCCTGATGCGACAGGGGAAGGCAGCTTAGGATCGCGACATCCTGTCGCAACAAGGAGGGATGCAGTTTCAATCCCTCCCCACTGCATGACCCACGTCGTGTGTGCCCAGGGGCTAGGCGCTGGAGTCTAGATACTGCTCCAGGTGAAAACCTTATACTTCTTAGCTTTAGATAAAAGGAATGCTCCCGCTTAACGCGAGGGCATTCCTTTTATTATTTCTTCACCACTTGTATCTTTCGCCATTTGAACAACACGGTAACAGACGTAACCGCTCGCTTCCTCAAATTCCTTGCACAATGTTTTTTCTTCCGCCATGGAAGGAACCACTTTTTTGAATCCCCGATATGCCTCCATCAGTTTTTCTCCTGCAATTCCTGATTCATATGCTTTTTCAACCGCCTCATAAAATGCCGCTACTGCGATAATTTCTGTGGTCGACCAATCATGCCTAATTGGATAATTATAATCCATGCTAATTCGCTCCCTTTACTCTCTTTAGTTCCATCTTTTACGAATTGTTTCCGCCTCATTCACCATACGCTCAACTAATTCTGCAACGGATGGTACATCGTTAATAAGCCCAGCAACCTGACCCGCCCATCCATAACCATTATTGGCATCTCCATCATGAATAAAACGGCGATTCGCTTCGCCACTGATTAAATCTTTCATCGCTTCATAATCAGCATTTTTAGCTTCCATGTCAATTATTCTCTTCGTCCAACTTCCCGCTAAGGCTCGAGCGGGTGCTCCTAGTGTTCTTTTAATAACAGTCGTATCGGTTTCACTACTTGCAAGAAGTAGATTGATATAAGCTTGAGATGCATGGACACACTCTCTCGTCGCAATGAATCTTGTTCCCATCTCAATCCCCTCGGCGCCTAATGCCTGAGCGGCCATCCAACCGCGACCATCCCCGATACCACCGGATGCAATAACTGGGATTGAAACAGCATCGACAACTTGTGGAACAAGTACCATCGTTCCGATATCGTCACGCCCAAGATGTCCCCCACCTTCTTGTCCAACAACCATAACTGCATCAGCTCCGAGTGATTCCGCTTTCTGAGCCTGCCTTTTTGCAGCAACTAGCACAAGCTTTTTAACGTTGGTATTTTGAAGTTGGGCAAAAAATGGCGCGGGATTCCCACCCGTTACCGACATTACTGTAACGCCTTCCTCCAGTGCAGCTTCCACCATATGGGCATATGGACGTCCATGTTGTCCAATCGCAAAGTTCACGCCGAACGGTTTATCAGTCAGCGTTTTTACTTTTTTAATTTCAACGCGCAGTGCATCTGCTGAATCCAAACTCATTGCCGTAATTTGTCCAAGTCCACCTGCTTCCGAGACGGCAGCAGCAAGTTGGGCATAAGCCAAGTAAGCGAGTCCCCCTTGAATGATTGGATAATTGATATCGAGCAGTTCCGTTATTTTTGTTTTCCATTCCATTTGAATGCCTCCCCCGTTACTCCACTGACACTCTTCTTCATCCCCATCTACTAAACCTGCAAACAAAAGGCAGAAAAAGCTAGGTCACACGGATCCACATACCTGTTTCATAGTCCGATTCAAACTAAAAAAACCATCTACGAGGATATCTTGCTACCTCATAGACGGTCTTAATCACTGACTCTAGAAAATTATTTCGTAATCATATGAATTGGTTTACCCAAAGCGACTTCAGCCGCTTCCATTGAAATTTCACTCAATGTTGGGTGAGCATGAATTGTCATTGCAACATCTTCAAGTGTCATTCCTGCTTCGATTGCAAGAGCAAGTTCAGCGATCATATCTGATGCACTTTCACCCACAATTTGCGCTCCAAGTAGAAGCCCGTCTTCTTTACGTGATACAAGTTTGACGAAACCTTCAGAAGCATCAAGTGCAAGTGCACGTCCATTAGCTGCAAACGGGAATTTCCCTACTACTGTTTCATAACCTTCTTCTTTTGCCTGTTGCTCGTTCAAGCCAACAGCTGCAAGTTCAGGATCAGTGAAACAAACGGCAGGAATCGCCAAGTAGTCAACTTCAGACTTCTCGCCTGAAATTGCTTCTGCTGCAATTTTAGCTTCATAAGAAGCTTTGTGTGCAAGCTGAAGACCTGGAACGATATCACCGATTGCATAGATATTTGGAATGCTTGTACGGCATTGTTTGTCGACTTCGATAAGACCACGCTCAAGGAACTTGATGCCCATCTCTTCTAATCCGATTTCATCCGTATTTGGACGACGACCTACAGTAACAAGTACGTAATCAGCTTCGACTTTCTTCTCTTCTCCGCCTACTTCGTATGTAACTGTAACGCCAGTAGCTGTCTCTTCAACGCCTTTTGCAGACGCTTTAACAACAACTTCGACGCCTTTTTTCTTCAAGCCTTTTTTAACGATTTGTGTCATTTGTTTTTCAAAACCTGCAAGAATGTCATTGCCGCCTTCAATAATCGTTACTTCAGATCCAAGATTTGCATATGAAGATCCTAGCTCAGTACCGATATAACCGCCACCGATAACGACAAGTTTACCCGGTAATTCTGTAAGACTCAAAGCACCTGTTGAATTGATGACGCGTTTCGTAAATTTGAATGTCGGGATTTCAATCGGACGTGAACCCGTTGCAATGATTGCATTTTTGAATTTATATGTTTGCGCAGAACTTTCGTCCATCACACGTACTGTGTTGCTATCGACGAAATAAGCTTCACCTTGAACATAATCAACCTTGTTGCCTTTAAGAAGTCCTGCAACTCCGCCAGTCAACTTGCTGACTACGCTATCTTTGAACGCTTGCGCTTTAGTGAAATCTAGTTTCACTTCTGTTGCTGTAATTCCCATTGAATCGGAATTTTTTGCATTGGCATAACGATGTCCAACAGCAATTAGCGCTTTAGAAGGAATACATCCTACGTTCAAGCACACGCCACCAATATCGCCTTTTTCAACAACGATTACTTTTTGGCCCAATTGTGCCGCACGGATTGCTGCGACATATCCTCCCGGTCCAGAACCTACGACAAGTGTATCTACTTCGATTGGAAAGTCTCCTACTACCATTGTTTACGCCTCCATTAATAAAAGTTCCGGATTTGCGAGCAATCTCTTAAGGTGATTCAGCGCGTGTTGTGCAGTAGCGCCGTCGATCATCCGGTGATCGAATACCAATGACAATGCTAACATAGGTGCCGCTACAATTTCACCATTTTTCACAACTGGCTTTTCTGCGATACGACCAATTCCAAGAATTGCAACCTCAGGATGATTAATGATAGGTGTAAACCATTGTCCTCCTGCAGACCCAATATTCGTGATGGAACAAGAAGCACCCTTCATTTCAGCAGGTGATAATTTACCATCGCGTGCTTTTACGGCAAGGCTATTGATTTCATCAGAAATTGCGAAGATTGATTTACGGTCTGCATGCTTGATAACCGGAACAAGAAGTCCGCGGTCAGTGTCCGCAGCGATACCAATATTGTAATAATGCTTCTGAACAATTTCTTGTGTAGCATCATCGAGTGAGCTATTGAACGCTGGGAATTCACGCAATGTCGACACAAGTGCTTTTACGACATAAGGCAAATACGTCAGTTTGATATCTTTTTCTGCAGCAATGTCTTTGAACTTTTTGCGATGTGCAACGAGTTCGGTAACATCCACTTCGTCAAGCAACGTAACATGCGGAGCAGTGTGTTTTGAATTGACCATCGCTTTTGCAATTGCTTTTCGGATTCCAGACATTTTTTCGCGTGTTTCAGGGAAATCGCCTTCAAGATGAACTGGAGCCGGAGCCGAAGTTTCTTGTGCAACGCTTTCAGCTTGACCATCTTGATCCGCCACTGCCGGAGTTGCCGCTTTTGTTTGTCCACCATTCTTGAATGACTCGATATCTTCTTTCAAGATGCGGCCGTTTTTGCCTGATCCTGCAACTTGCTGAATTTCGACACCTTGCTCACGCGCAAATTTACGCACGGAAGGCATTGCAATAATGCGGCGATTCGGATCGACGTCTGTTTGTGCTTGCACACTTGCAGTCGGGGCAGCTACTGTTGTAGTTGCTTCTTCCTTAGGCGCCTCTTCTTTTTCAATCGGTTGACTCGCTTCAGCTGTTGCTTGAACTTGTGCTTCAGTTTCTGCGTTGTCATCCTCTTCAGATTTCACATTTTCATAACCAGGTGCATCGAAGCGAATCAATACATCCCCTACGACTGAAACTGTTCCTTCGGAAACGAGTATTTCTTCAACAGTACCCGTAACCGGTGATGGAATTTCCACAACTGCTTTATCGTTTTGGATTTCAAGAAGTATGTCATCTTCATTGATCTTATCGCCTTTAGCGACGAACCATTTTACGACTTCACCTTCATGGATTCCTTCTCCGATATCTGGTAAACGGAATTCAAATGCCACGTGATTCACCCTTTCTTAATTGATACCTTTTTAGAACGTCAATACTTTTTTAGCTGTTTCAATAATATCTTTCGCATTCGGAAGCCAAGCATTTTCACCTTGCGCAAATGGATAAATAGTATCCGGTGCAGTTACGCGAAGAACAGGTGCTTCAAGGCTTAGAATTGCGCGTTCTGTAATTTCAGCTACGATATTCGCAGCGATTCCTGCTTGTTTCTGCGCTTCTTGTACAACGATTGCACGGTTTGTTTTTTCAACAGATGCAATGATTGTTTCGATATCCATTGGTTGAATTGTACGCAAGTCGATAACTTCTACAGAGAAGCCTTCTTTTTCAAGCTCTTCAGCCGCTTTCAAGCTTTCGTGAACCATTGCGCCGTACGTGATAATTGAAAGGTCTTTCCCTTCACGTTTCACATCCGCTTTCCCAAGTGGAATCGTGTACTCTTCTTCAGGAACTTCTTGTCTGAATGAACGGTACAGTTTCATATGTTCAAGGAAGATGACCGGATTGTCGTCGCGGATTGCAGAAATCAGTAACCCTTTCGCGTCATATGGAGTTGAAGGGATAACTACTTTCAAACCAGGCTGTGAAGCTACGAGACCTTCAAGGCTATCAGCGTGCATCTCAGGTGTTGCTACGCCGCCTCCGAATGGTGAGCGGATTGTAACAGGTGCATTGAAACGACCTGCACTACGGAAACTCATGCGCGCAAGTTGACCACTAACTGAGTCAATTACTTCATAAAGGAAACCAAAGAACTGAATTTCCATAACTGGACGGTAGCCTGTGAATGCCAACCCGATTGCTAGTCCACCAATACCAGATTCTGCAAGCGGTGTATCGAATACACGCACTTCGCCAAATTCTTTTTGCAAGCCTTCAGTTGCACGGAAGACTCCTCCGTTATTTCCAACGTCTTCACCGAAGACGAGGACGTTTTCATCATTTTTCAGCTCCGTACGTAGAGCATCAGTTATTGCTTGAATCATCGTCATTTGTGCCATCGGTTACTTCGACTCCTTCTCTGTGTAAATGGCTAGCTGTTCCTGCAAGTTGTATGGCAGGTCGCCTTTGTACATGATGTTGATAAAATCGCTTACTTTTTGTTTAGGAGCTGCATCAGCTATTTTGATTGCTTCTTTAATTTCTTCTTTAGCGCGTTCAATTACTACGTTTTCTTGTTCTTCATTCCAGATACCTTTTGCTTCTAGGTATGTACGGAAACGGATTAACGGATCGCGTTTTTCCCACTCGCTGTCTGTTTCTGAAGTACGGTAACGCGTAGGATCGTCTCCTGCCATAGTATGTGGCCCGTAGCGGTAGCAAAGCGCCTCGATTAGTGTTGGTCCATCGCCATTGATTGCGCGCTCGCGTGCGTCACGTGTAACCGCATACACCGCAAGAGGGTCCATACCGTCAACAAGAACACTTGGTATACCTGCTGCAATACCTTTTTGTGCAAGCGTTTTTGCAGCTGTTTGCATGTCACGTGGAGTCGAAATAGCAAATTGGTTATTCTGAATGATGAAGATTGCTGGAGAACGATATGCTCCTGCAAAGTTAATCCCTTCATAGAAGTCACCCTGCGATGTACCACCGTCACCTGTGTATGTCATAGCAACTGCTTTCGTTCCTCGTTTTTGGAAGCCAAGTGCAATGCCTGCTGCTTGAATATATTGTGCACCGATAATGATTTGTGGCGGGAATACGTTGACGCCTTCTGGAATATTACCACCTTGGAAATGGCCGCGTGACCATAAAAATGCCGTTGATAACGGTAATCCGTGGAATAACATTTGTGGAACGTCACGATAACCTGGAAGGATGAAATCCTCTTTCTCAAGTGCAAATTGTGAAGCAAGTTGTGAAGCTTCCTGCCCCGCTGTCGGTGCATAGAATCCTAGACGTCCTTGACGGTTCAACGAAATTGAACGTTGATCCAAAATACGTGTATATACCATACGAGTCATTAACTCAATGAGTTCTTCATCGGATAAATTCGGATCTGCATCCTTATTAACGATTTCGCCTTCTTCGTTCAAGATCTGGAACATTTCAAACTTTTCTTCAATCGCGTGAAGTGTTTCCACCGGATCGAACTGCTTGTCTTTTTTGGCAGCCATTTCGGCAACTCTCCTTTATAACTGTATTATGAACCATTAGTGTATTGATTGGTACAATCTATTCCCTTCACAGTATATCTAATCAGAACTGAATGGTCAAACATAGTAATCGCATGTACCTTTGCAGATAATAGCTATTAGAATTGATTGTCATTACCAAACTGTATTAGCACAATAAGACGTCTGTATTATAATAGAATACCATTTTCCCGTACTTTATATTTATAGAAAAAAGCATAGAATTAACTCTACTGCCTCACTACTGCTTATTCTTCTTTCTGTAAATTAGAGAAAGTGTCGTCCTTTAACACATTCACTTTGACCGTCGCATCATTAAAAGAGATAACTGCTGTATGGACTAACTCATTCTGTTCATTCACTTCGCCGACCTTATCCTTAAGTTCCTTTAGTTCAACTTCCTCAGCAACAAGCATTCCGTATAACTCCTCTTGAAGACTGGTAAGTTTTTTATATTCAACAACAAAGGCTGAATGGAGCTCATATCGGTTAGTTACAGCTTCTTTCAGTTCTTCTATACTTTTTTCAACAGTTCCATCTGTTTGTTCAATGATTGCATCGAGTTCGTCCACGGATTTGCTTGCTTTACTTATGGACTTTTCTTCTCCTTCTATATGAGTAAGTCGTTGTCCCAGCAATTCTTCAAGCTCAGCTACCTTTATTTTCAGCTCACCTAACTGTTGGTGCGTCAACTCCATCGTCTGATTGAATAATTCCTGTTCCGATTTTTCAAGCTCCGTCAATTCAGCTTGCGCATCCTTATATGCTTGTTCGGCATTATTCATCTTTGTTATAGTAGCTGACAGTTGCGTTTTAATCGTCGAGTCAGAACTACACCCTGAGAGCACCAAAGTTACCGCTAATATGTATCCAATGATAGATTTCTTCAAAATTGCCGACCTCCAATTTCCCTCTACACTATAACGTTTTATATTTCACTATTCAACTTCGCGTTCAATTTCTTCCACCCCTATTCACATTCGTTTATACTATTGAATAGAGTAAAACCGAAAGGAAGATTGCACGATGATTTTAATGGAACATATTGTTAGGGAAGGACACCCTGCTCTCCGCAAACGAGCCGAAGAATTAAGTTTCCCATTGTCCGATGTTGACCGGAAACTTTGCGAGGATTTGATGGGGTACGTTATAAATAGTCAAGATTCCGAACTGAGTGAAAAGTTCGACCTCCGCCCTGGAATCGGCCTAGCCGCACCACAATTGGATAAATCGAAAAGAATATTTGCACTCCATATTACAGATGATGTTCAACAAGCAATTAGTTTTATTGCTGTTAATCCAAAAATCGTCAGTCACTCTATCGAAAAAACCTATCTTCCTTCAGGTGAAGGCTGCCTGTCAGTAGATCGCGATGTAGAAGGATATGTACCTCGTTATGCACGGATTACAATTAAAGCCTATGATCCCGATGGCCATGAATTCAAAAAAAGATTGAAAGGACTTGCCGCTATTGCTTTTCAACACGAACTTGATCACTTGAATGGTGTCATGTTCTATGACCATATTGATAAAGAAGTACCTTTTAAGGATATTCCCGGTGCCACCCCACTTGTTCGCGATTGAAATGTTTTCTGTGTAAACAGAGCGAAGTTGAACGGAATCTTTATATCCTACATGCTCCTAGAGTTTGTTCAGTTTGTAGTATGGTGCCAAGTGTGTGGTACCAGCTACTGTCTCAATTTGAAGGGCAGTAGCTGATACAACCCCCTCCCCCCATGTTACTGGTGATTACTTGGATCTTTCGACTACGCTTTTAAATAACGGATGGATATTTCGGCTATGCCGAAAATCCCGCTTGACACAATGTTCTGAATATAGTATAATGATTTCGAGGAGTGATGTCGCCATGTACAAACGCCTAAAACGAAAATGGTTGAAACGGCTAAATGGCATACTCGGAAAAAAAACTATCGCTTAATTATGTTAAGTCCGCCATCAAATTGGTGGGCTTTTCTTTATTTTAAAGAGGTGTCATGCTAATATAAAGAGAATCAGTTCAAACGAACGTAAAAAGGAGAGCAAACGATGATTTATAAAATCTATTATCAAGATAACTTGCTTCAAATACCAGTCCGTGAAAATACGAAAAGCATGTACATCGAGGCGGACTCGGAAAGGTCAGTCCGTGCGAAGTTGAAAGATCGTGCTTTTAACATCGAATTTATCCAACTTCTTGAAGGTGTTCATCTTGAATACGAACAGGCTGCACCCTATTTCGAGCTTGAAGAGGTTTAAGTATGAAATCTATCAAAAACAATGAAACTGCCGTTTTCGCTTTAGGCGGACTAGGTGAAATCGGTAAAAACACATATGGTGTACAATTTCAAGACGAAATTATTCTAATTGATGCTGGTATTAAGTTCCCTGATGACGCATTACTCGGTATCGACTATGTCATTCCAGATTACACATACCTTGAACGTAATGTGGACAAGATTAAAGGCCTATTCATTACACATGGCCATGAGGATCATATTGGTGGTATTCCTTATCTTCTTCGTAAAATTAACGTGCCAGTATATGGCGGAAAACTTGCACTTGGACTTTTGCGTAACAAACTAGAAGAGCATGGTCTGTTACGGACTACGAAGTTGATTCCTTTTGGTGAAGATGACGTTTTCAAGTTTCGTAAGACAGCGGTATCATTTTTCCGGACTACACATAGTATTCCAGATGCATTCGGTGTTGTAGTTAAAACACCTTCCGGTAATATTGTTCACACGGGTGACTTCAAATTCGACTTCACACCAGTTGGGGAACCAGCAAACTTGACGAAGATGGCGAAAATCGGTAGCGAAGGCGTACTTTGTCTGTTATCAGATAGTACAAATGCTGAAATCCCTAACTTCACAATGTCTGAACGAAAAGTCGGCGACAGCTTGAATGAGATTTTCAGAAAAGTTGAAGGCCGTATTATATTCGCGACATTCGCATCAAATATTCATAGACTGCAACAAGTAATTGAGTCTGCCCAGGTATTGGGTCGTAAAATTGCGGTATTTGGCCGCAGTATGGACAATGCCATTACAATCGGTCGAGAACTTGGTTACATCGATGCACCGAAAGAATTATTTGTCGATACCCAATCATTGAATAAGCTGCCGGCCAACAAAGTATTAATTCTTTGTACAGGTAGTCAAGGTGAACCGATGGCTGCACTTTCTCGTATTGCAAACGGTACGCATAGACAAGTTCAAATCCATCCTGGCGATACGGTAATTTTCTCGTCTTCACCGATTCCAGGCAATACACTTAGCATCAATAAAGCTATTAATGCACTATTCCGTGCAGGTGCTGATGTGCTCCATGGTTCTTTAAATAATATCCATACTTCCGGTCACGGTTCGCAGGAAGAACAAAAATTGATGATCAGATTGATCAAACCAAAATTCTTCATGCCGATTCACGGTGAGTATAGAATGTTGAAAATCCATACTGATCTTGCTGTCTCTTGTGATGTTCCTCGAGAGAACACATTCATCATGGGGAATGGCGATGTACTCGCTCTTACACAAGATGAAGCGCACCTTGCTGGTCGGATTCCTTCTGGTGATGTCTATATTGACGGAAGCGGAATCGGGGATATCGGCAGCGTCGTTCTGCGTGATCGCAGAATTTTGTCTGAAGATGGTCTTGTAATTGTTGTAGCAACTGTAGATCTAAAACGCAATCGTGTCGTTTCAGGACCAGATATCATTTCTCGTGGATTCGTTTATATGCGTGAATCTGGTGCAATGATTCACGAAGCACAACAGATGTTATCCAAACAGATGCAGCGCAAGCTTGCAAGCTCGCCCTCAGATTTCGATGCATTGAAAAGTGAAATCATTGATGTTCTCGGACCGTATTTATACGATAAAACGAAACGTAAACCAATGGTGCTTCCTGTTATCATGGAAGTTTAACAAAGCTAAAAACCGTAAACGCCTATAAGCGTTTACGGTTTTTTTATTCATTAACACATCTGTTGATAAACCTAATAGTAACTAGTGAATAACATGATTACCTACTGGGCGCTACGTGTATAGTTGCATTTTCCGATTGCTTTGGATTGAATGACTTCTAAACAATTAACGGGATGTCTGACTGTGTAGGGATGCGACTTTGTCGCATCCCTACACAGTCTTTTCGGTAATCGTATGGTGGTCCTTCATCCGTCGCGCTCCAAATGGATAAGTACACGTATTGCTGAAGCTTTTTGGGACGAAAGAATAGCTTGTGCTTCTTAGCTGGATAAAAGCCGCCAAAGATGCAATTTTGGCGGCTGATACTTTCTATAAAGGTTCACATGATTACATGCATACTCTTTGCTAAAAGTAAGCAAGGAACGCATTGTACAACGTAATAGAGTGCCCGAAATTGCATCTCCGGGCACTGACACTCTCCATAGAATATAATCTATTCTTTTCTTCCAAACGACTGCATTTTTCACTTGAACATTGTAGGTACGCGACAGGCAACTATTCCCAATAGTATTACTGAAAAGAGTGTGGTAGAAGTGACGAAGTCACTTCTACCACACTCGGACCCCTCAGTAAATCTATCATGAATAGTTAGTCGAAAGCGGGCCGAAAATAGTGCAGTGAAAATGAAGGTCTTCAAGCCCTACTCACCAGTATTTCATGCAAGTAAATGATTAATCAACAGACGTGATTCATTAATGCAGTGCTTTCTTTTCAAACTTATGGATTTCCTCATCCGATCCAATGACAATCAGGATATCTTCAAGTCGGATTTTTTCAATTGCTTGAGGAGATACAAGTATATGCTTACCTCGTTTGATGGCAACAATATTGACACCATATTTGGCCCTAATGTCCAAATCTATTAATGTTGATCCAACGAGTTTATCATTCGCCTTTATTTCCGCAATGGAATACTCATCTGACAGTTCAAGATAATCGAGTATATTATTCGATACCATATTGTTCGCAATTCTAATCCCCATATCGCGTTCAGGGTGTACTACCTGGTCTGCCCCAATTTTACGCAACACTTTTTCATGGGAATCATTTTGAGCTTTCACTGTTATTTTTTTCACACCAATTTCCTTCAACATAAGTGTTGTCAAAATACTTGCTTGGATATTTTCTCCAATTGCAACGACTACATGTTCGAAGTTGCGGATGCCTATTGACCTGAGAACAGACTCATCAGTCGTATCGGCCGCTACAGCTTGTGTAGCAATGTGAGCATACTCATCCACTCTTTCTGATGAAATATCGATAGCCATAACATCAGCATCGAGCTCAATTAGTTCTCTTACAATACTCCCACCAAAACGACCCAAGCCAATTACCGCAAATTCCTTTTTCATAGAGCACCCTCCCCTATCCACTTACTGGATTCGATTAGTGTATCACACTGAATTAGCACGCTCAAATATCCATCTATCGTCTAAAGGCGCCACGTCCTGTGGCGACGTCCTCACTAGTACATCCTGTCGCAATAAGGAAGAGATGCTATTCAATCCCTCCCCACTGCATGACCAACATCGTGTGGGTCTTGGGCCTAGATGTAAAATCTCTATAATACAACTTATCTACAACAGTACGTGGTTTTACTATTTCCTAAACAATTAAAAATGCCCGATGTCGCGAATGCGCAATCGGGCTGATTCTTTACTCTTTTTTCATTTCATCTAGTACGCGGTTAACGCGCTTTTCAAGCATTTTCATGCCCCCGCCGCCTGCTTGGAAGTGACGTAACTGGCCGTCTTTATCAAACACATAATAAGCCGGAACATATTGGTTATCGAATTTATCCGTTAGTGTCGCTTCACTATCGACAAAAATCGGTTGAGTAATGTCGTGTTCAGCTGCTACTGATTTGATTTCAACTAGATCTAAATCGTCTTCAGAACGTGGCATATGAACTGCGATGACGTTTAAATCTTCTTTGTATTTGTCTCTAAATTCATTGACTTCAGGCATTGCTTCCTTACATAAGTGACAGCTAACAGACCAGAAATGGATTAGAGTTGGTTTTTCACCGACCAATTCCTCTTTTGTTCTTTCTCCATTCAACCATGCTGTTGCACCTGTAAGTTCAGGTAATTGATCACGTAGTTTCATGCTTTTTCCTCCTTCGTTTTTCAAAAAAATCCCCACTGCTAATATATGCACGGGGACTTCATTTGGTAAAAATTCAACTGTTACTTATAGTGTCTTCTGACCAGGTCTCCAGTTAGCCGGGCAAAGTCCGCCAGTTTGAAGAGCTTGAAGCACACGCAATGTTTCGTCAACATCACGGCCAATATTGTTGTGGAATACTGTTTGGTATTGAAGTTCACCTTCAGGGTTGATGATGAACAGGCCGCGTAGTGCGATACCTTCTTCTTCAATCAACACACCATAGTCGCGTGAAACTTGGTGGTTAGTATCTGCTGCTAGTGGATATTTCAACTGCTCTAAGCCATTATCTTTACGGTCTGTGTTGATCCACGCAAGGTGCGTGTGGATTGTATCCGTAGATAGACCGATAATTTCTGTATCCAAATCTTCGAATTCATCATAACGATCAGACATTGCTGTAATTTCCGTTGGACACACGAATGTGAAGTCCATTGGATAAAAGAATAATACTGTCCATTTATCGTTTTTCATATTTTCTTGAAGGCTTACTTTTCCAAAAGACTTATCTGCTAGTACCGCATCCAATGCGAAATCTGGTGCTTGCTTACCTACCATACGGTTAATCATTAAATAACCCCTCCACTAATTCTTTTGTGCCAGGACAACCGCCTGCACAATCCTTATCAAGACTAACAAAAAAATCGCCCTATTTCAAACGGAGCGCCTTGTCCAAACAGCGCCCTATTCAATATGTGGCAATTCCATGACGTATATACAGTCATTATGTTTACTCTTCTCCCAATTGAGGGAAAAGAGTTGTAAGTGTTATTTACAATTAGACGGTTTCGCAGGCCGTGCTAGGCAATATTCACAAGTTGGATCACTACAAGAGCTCTCACGCCATTCGTCGCACGATGGGCAAAATATGGAATCGTGTTCGTCATTATAATCTAATGGATCAAGGCAGATTTTGCAGTGATTGGGCAGTTCTACTATATTGCGGATCTTTCCATTTTTCATAAGAAAGATGCCTTCGATTTCTTTTTTATCTTCCAACAGATTACCAATCGATTCCCAACTAAGTCCGAGGTCTTCCATTGTCCATTTACGGTCATCCGGGTCCAAATAAATTACTTTCTTTTTTCCCAATCAAAGCCCTCCTTTATTCGCTATATTGTACCATGAAAAGCCAAAATTTCAATTGATGAAGGATGAGTGAAAATGCAGTTAACAATTCCAATTAATAAACTGGATATTCATCATTCGCATATGTCATTTACTCTTCCTATAAGATATGACAGTATGGGAAAGGATGACCTTGCGCTAACACTTAAGGCAAATGACTACGCTTTTTTTCAGATAGACAAGTCTTTAAGTGAAGGTAGCGTTAACGAAGATGAAATCTCTGTTACTGGCAAAGAACTTAAACAGTATTTTCTACCCTATATCGAAGACAAACTCTTTCCCACTTCGTTAGACGAAAATGGATTTCACAGATTTACAAAGTCTATCATGAAACGCTTTGAATACAAACTTAGAACTATAAATATGTCTTTCGTTATCCAAAGCGTCGATATAATACTCGGCCCTTTCGACATTGCTTTTTTAACTGTCAAAGTTCAATTAGATAACCAGGACCATGAACTAGCAGACGTTCTTGATTTCATGCATCATTTCAGAGCAGTCGAACCTCAGTTAGTAGAGGAACAAGGGATGGTAATTATCTGCCCCGAAAATGGAAATCACTTATCTATTCGACATCTACTTTTTGAATATCTATGTCCTTTTTTGGAAAAATTCATATTGCATGATGATAAGTCGAACGGCTATTCCGGCTCTCTGCCTTACTTTGAAGATGAGAGGATGTATACAACCGCTTTCCTTTTCTGCCAGCAAGATTCTCTCATCACAGATGATCAATTGTATCGAATGGGTGCTTTGGACGGTAGATTACCTAATGGCCAGCTATTCATATCCGCTAATAATCCAAACTATATTCAGCGTTCTCTGAATCAGTCACTTCATGATAGATGGGCCCCAAACACGTATACAGTTACAACTGAGCATGCATTTGTAACTGTTACAAACTGCCTTCCTAAGGATATGAGCAGGGAACTTTCACAATACATGGGTACTCATTATTATAACTTTCTTCTCCATTACTTTTATAAGATAATGTTACTTCGAATGTCTTTCGAATATAGTCAAATCGAATGGGAAAAAGATGAGGAGTATGTAAAATCACTGATTAAGTTCATCACGCTATTTTCAGCCGGCTATTATTCTCAGGAAGTAAGTACACGTTCGGAAGGAAAAGAGCTCTCGCTTATGTTCCGACAAGCATTCAATATTGATTGTCTTTACAAAGAAGTGAATACAACTTTGCACGAACTGTACAAAAGCCAAGAAAATCAAGCTTCCGACAAGATGAACATGCTTCTTTTCATTCTCACTATTTTCACCGTCATTTCAGGAATTTATGGTATGAATCTCGTAATTGAAGACTGGGAATCCCCTTTTGGCTGGAGGCAATTTTCCAGCTACACGTTTTTTGAATGGATCTCACTTGTCACTGCACTGAGTGGCATTGGTCTTTCTGCTTATTTAGTTGTTACTACATTTGGCAAAATGATGATGAGTAAACTGCGCCGAAAGAAATCAAATTCCCGTATGAAATAATGACCGGACCCTCTTTTCTTAACAGGAGGCTAATCCGGTTTTATTTATTATCAATCCAAGTTTGTTGATTAACCATTTTCTCACATGAATCATCTTTCAGAAAAGCATAAAAATTCACATTTACACGTGTACATTTCCGACTCGCTTTGGACGAAATGATCACAATACCTTTACCGCGGGTTAGATGTGGCCGCCGCGCAACCACAATGTTCAAGTGAAAAATGCAACTACTTTGGAAGATTAAAGAATAACTACCTTTCTATAAAGGTTGCAAGTGCCCGAAGATAAAATTTCGGGCACTCCATCGCTTTTAATAAAGTCTCTTTGCTTATTTTAGCAAAGATCATACAAGTAACAGTGTGACGCTATATAGAAAGTGACACTGCCTTACATTCGAAAAGGAAATGCTATAAAGAAGGAGTAAGCAGCCAAAATTGCATCTTTGGCTGCCCTTTGATGGATAAGTAACTGGTTATTTACTCGTTCCCAAAAACTTTAGCGCTTTATGTGAAGCCACTGAAAAAGTTCTTTTTTGATAGTAAGAACTAGTTGATTGTAGTGAAGAGCGGCAACTCCAGCGGGAACAGCGCGAGCTGAAGACCCCGCAGGAACGCAGTGACGAGGAGGCTGAAGCCGTGCCCGCGGAAAGAGTCCGCTCGGAACGGAAATCAACGGGATTGAAGGAAATCGTACTTTTTCAGTGCCCTCCATTGTGTTTATTTAAGTTTGTTTGATTAACCAACACATGTATTATCAATCATGTCATTTATAGAAGCGAGATACTTCTGCTGAGTTATATTAAAGTAACCCTTGATTTTCGCTTGATATTTTGTATAATTAGAAGGGTTTTCAGTAAACTTCAAGTATAGTATTACTAAACTCCATTACGATTAGGGGGATGTCCATGGAGATTGGAAGCAGGATTAAAAGCCTACGCTTAAAAAAGGGGCTCACTCAGGAAGAACTTGGAGAACGGACTGATTTAACGAAAGGGCATATTTCACAGTTGGAACGAAATTTGAATTCCCCTTCGATTGAAACGCTTTTTGCATTATTAGAAGTGTTAGGAACGACACCTAAAGACTTTTTTGACGAACCCAAGAAAAATGTACAAGTTGTCTACTCGACTGATAATCAGACGATCTACAGCGATGATGAAATGAAATATAGTATTCGGTGGTTAGTGCCCAGATCAAATGAGAATGATATGGAACCTGTCCACATCACATTTCACGCACAGGGCGAATTTAAAAAATTCGAGCCATCTCTTGCAGAAACATTTATATATGTTTTGAAAGGAAAAGTCGCCGTGATCATTGGGAATACACAACACATCGCTTCAAAAGGAGATGCAGTCTACTATGATGCATCCGAGCATCACTGTTTATCAAATGCATCTAACGGAACGAGCGAAATACTGCTCGTCGCGACAGAATCTTACTTATAAAGAAAAGGAGTGTCAGCATGACGACTCAGCCAATTATTCGATTCGAAAATGTTACAAAAAAATATAACCACGATACAACTGTATTGAACAGTGTTTCCTTTGAAATGGAACGTGGAAAGTTTTACACATTACTTGGTCCATCAGGTTGCGGCAAAACGACAATTCTTCGTCTCATCGCAGGTTTTATCGAACCCACGGATGGGACAATTTTCTTCAATGGGAAAAAGATCAACAACGTACCTGCCAATGAACGACAAGTAAACACGGTTTTTCAAGATTATGCGTTGTTTCCGCATTTGAATGTTTTTGAAAATGTTGCATTTGGGCTACGTATTAAGAAAGTGAAACAAGTCGAAGTCAAACGTCGCGTTATTGAAGCACTGAAATTCGTCAACTTGGAAGGCTATGAAAATCGGGAAATCGCAGAAATGTCCGGTGGGCAACGTCAACGTGTCGCCATCGCACGTGCAATCATCAACGACCCAGAAGTTATATTACTCGACGAACCGCTATCAGCACTCGATTTGAAACTGCGTTCTGAAATGCAATACGAACTCCGGGAATTACAGCAACGATTAGGTAAAACTTTCGTATTCGTTACACATGACCAAGAAGAAGCACTCGCGATGTCCGATGAAATTTTTGTCTTGGATGCAGGAGAAATTCAACAATCAGGAACTCCACTCGATATTTATGATGAACCTATCAACCGGTTTGTCGCTGATTTCATTGGCGAATCTAATATCGTTCCAGGCATGATGATTGAAGATTTTGTAGTTCAATTTACTGGTAAGACATTTGAATGTGTAGACAAAGGGTTAAATCCAAATGAGAAAGTTGATATCGTCATTCGTCCGGAAGATTTGGAACTCACAACTGTCGATAAAGGGAAATTGAACGTGACAGTAGATACACAATTATTCCGCGGCGTTCACTATGAGCTTTCTACTTATGATGCTGATGGCAATGAATGGCTTGTGCATTCAACTAAAAAAGCGGAAGTCGGTGTAACGGTCGGACTTGATTTTGATCCGGAAGACATTCATGTCATGCGCTTAAACGAATCTGAAGAGGAATTCGATGCAAGACTTGAGGCATACGGGGTAGCGGATAATGAACAATAAACCACTACGCCCGTTGTACACGATTCCGTATACAGCTTGGATTCTACTTTTTGTCATAGCGCCGATTGCACTTATCATTTACTATTCATTTTTTGACTTAGCAGGTCATTTCACTTTTGACAACTATATAAACTTTTTCTCTTCTGTCTATTTGAAACTGACTATCAGTTCATTCTGGTATGCGTTTCTCATTACATTGTTCACGTTACTGTTTGCCTATCCAACTGCTTATTTCCTGACGAAAACGAAGCATAAGCAACTTTGGCTTTTGCTCATTATTATTCCATCTTGGATTAATCTTCTTCTAAAAACATATGCTTTCATTGGCCTTTTCGGACTTTATGGTCCAATAAATGCATTGTTAGAAACGGTTGGTATTGGCAGTCAGCAAATTCTATTCACTGATTTTAGTTTCGTTTTCGTATCCGTTTATATTTTCATCCCGTTCATGATCTTACCGATTTTCAATTCACTTGATAAACTAAATCCGGCGCTTATCGACGCGTCACGTGATCTAGGTGCTAATTCATGGACGACATTCAGGCGTGTCATATGGCCTTTAACATTAAACGGTGTTAAATCGGGAATTCAAGTTGTTTTCATCCCTGCCCTATCGCTGTTCATGATTACTCGACTGATTGCAGGTAACAAAGTCATTACACTTGGAACCGCAATTGAACAACAGTTTCTTGTCACGCAAAACTGGGGAATGGGTTCAACCATCGCCGTATTCCTAATTTTATTTATGTTTATCATCATGTTGATTACGAGCAGTAGCGATAGGGGGACGACAATCAATGGAAAAGTTAAGTAAGCTTCCTAAAATCTATTTGGTAGTCGTATTCATTATTTTATATGCTCCGATCTTCTACTTGATTTTTTACTCGTTCAATTCAGGCGGCAACATGTCTAATTTTGAGTCGTTTACGCTTGAACACTACTCTGCAGTTTTTGAAGATACTCGGCTGATTGTCATTTTAATCAATACAATTGTCGTCGCGTTATTGTCTGCACTCGTTTCTACTGCAATCGGTGTGCTCGGTGCATTGTCTATTGTTTTCATGCGCAATAAAGCGATGCGCAATGCCGTGTTGTCACTCAATAACATCTTGATTGTCAGCCCGGACGTTATCATCGGTGCATCTTTCCTTATTTTATTCACAATGATTGGCGTCAAGCTTGGATTCGCTTCCGTACTTATTTCGCATATCGCATTCAGTATCCCGATCGTTGTCATTATGGTACTGCCTAAGCTACAGGAAATGAGTCCAACGCTAATCGATGCCGCACTCGATCTTGGGGCTTCAAAACGCGATGTCTTGACACGCGTTATTATTCCATTTATTAAACCGGGAATACTTGCAGGATTCTTCCTCGCATTGACGTATTCTCTCGATGATTTTGCCGTAACATTCTTCGTCACTGGAAACGGATTCTCCACGCTGTCTGTTGAAATCTATTCAATGGCACGCGCTGGTATTACGTTGACAATCAATGCATTATCGGGACTTATTTTCTTAGTGACGGTTGTACTTGTTTTAGGCTATTACGCTGTTAGCCGCAAAACCAAAACACCGCTTTCGGGGGTGAAAAAATGAAAGATATTTTACGTGGTGCGGTAGTGATTATTATTATTTCCGCTATTTTACTACTCATCAATAGCAAGTTAAATGAAAGCGGAGGAAGTGCCAGCAAGGATTCCATTACTGTGTATAACTGGGGCGAATACATCGACCCCGATTTACTTAAACAGTTCGAGAAAGAAACAGGCATTAAGGTTACGTACGAAACGTTTGATTCAAATGAAGGAATGATGGGGAAAATTGAACAGGGTGGAACATCCTACGACATTACAATGCCTTCTGAATATATGATTGAAATGATGAAGGAAAAAGATTTACTGTTGCCACTCGACTACAGTAAGATTCCAAACATCAAAAATATCGATTCCTATTTTCTCGATTTACCTTTCGATCCTGACAATAACTATTCGCTACCCTACTTTTGGGGGACGGTCGGCATTGCATACAATTCTTCACTTTTAGAGGGACAGACATTTGAAGAATGGGATGATTTATGGAACCCCACTCTTACACAGCAAGTTATTCTTGTCGATAGCGCGCGTGAAACAATCGGAATGGGGCTAAACTCATTAGGTTATTCATTGAACTCTACCGATATGGACGAATTGCGTGAAGCGACAGATAAGTTAAAAACACTTAGCCCTAATATCAAAGCCGTCATCGGGGATGAAGTGACACAACTGATGATTAATGGAGAAGCTGCTATCTCACTTACTTGGTCCGGCCAAGCCGCCGATATGATGTATGAGAACGAGGATATCGATTATATCGTCCCTGAAGAAGGCTCCAATCTTTGGTTCGATAATATGGTTATTCCCCGAACTTCACGAAATATCGATGGTGCACATGCGTTTATCAACTTCATGCTCGATGCCGAAGTTGCCGCACAAAATGCCGATTACGTCGGCTATTCCACACCAAATTTGGCAGCTCTCGACCTGATGGATGCTGAAGTGACAGAAGATGAACGTTTCTATCCCGATGAAGAAACACGTGATCATCTTGAAGTATATAGAAATCTCGGTCTTGAAATGCTGGGCCATTATAATGAATTGTTCCTGGAATTCAAAATGGATATGAAGTAACGAAATGTCGATGCGGCCGTTTAGATGCGACAGGCATAAGACAGAATGGCGGAGCGGCGTTCTTTTCCGCATAGCCAGGCTGGCTTATGACCCGAGCATCTGGCCGCCTGAGACTAGACAATGTAACGAAATGAGGAAGGCAGTCTAAGTTCGCGACGCCCTGTCGCAACTAGGAGGGATGTAGTTCACAATCCCTCCTAGTTGCATGACCTACACCCTGCAGGCCCAGCGGCGTTCTTTTCCGCATAACTAGGCTAGCTTATGGCGGAAGGCATCCCCTAGCGCCGTAGCTAATTCAATGGGTTTCTTTATTTCAACCTATATAGATATGATAAAGACGCCCTTCATACACACGAAGGGCGTCTTTACTTTCTGTACAGAAGTCTCATTAAAAGCTATTCCCATGCGATTTATGGTATTATACTTTAGTGACACGAAACAGTTTGGAAAGTTGGGATAATTATGGCAGTCAAATCTAATAATTTTGCCTTATACGTTTTAATGTTCAATATGTTCATCGCCATGGCAGGCATCGGTCTTATAATCCCAATTATGCCTGAATACCTGGGCACGTTTGGCGTTGCTGGTCAAGCTCTTGGTTTTCTAGTTGCCATGTTCTCATTTTCACAATTTATCTTTTCTCCGATTGCCGGCGATCTATCTGATAAGCACGGACGGAAAAAGCTGATTATTATAGGATTGATTATTTTTGGTCTATCGCAACTTGCATTCGGAACCTCAACCCAATTATGGATGCTGTATGCCTCACGATTCTTTTCTGGCCTTGGCTCTGCATTCCTCATACCGCCTATGATGGCATTTGTTGCTGATATCACAACATACGAACAGCGAGGCAGAGGAATGGGCCTTCTCGGTGCTTCCATGTCGCTAGGATTCATGATTGGACCTGCAATCGGCGGATTCCTTGCAAAAGTTAGCTTACAATTCCCTTTTTACATCGCGACAGCAGCAGCCTTAACGGCAGCGGTTATTTCCATTTTTGCTTTACCAAATCCGGCGCCTCGTAGTGCAGACAATCCTGGAATTGAAAAAAAGAGGGAAAATCTTGTCATGCAGATGAAGCGCTCAACTACAACCCCTTACTTCGTCATGCTAATTGTCATGTTTGTCTTTTCATTCGGTTTGGCTAATTTCCAATCTACAATTTCACTTTATGTAGACCATAAATACGGCTATACACCTGCCCAAATCGCCGTCATCATTACAGTTGGAGGATTTGTCGGAGTCATCGCTCAGACATTTGTCATCAACAAACTGTTCAATCGATTTGGGGAAATGCGCGTCATTCAAGTCAATCTTATCATCGCGGCTTTTGCAATGATTGGCATTGTATTCGTCAATTCTTTCTTTATGATTCTTTTCGTAGCAACGATTTTCTTCACTGCTACATCTCTCCTTCGACCTGCCGTTAACACACTTATTTCGAAGCTGGCGGGCGAAGAACAAGGTTTTGCAGCTGGTATGATGACTGCATACATGTCTCTAGGTAACATGGTTGGACCTGCACTTGCGGGTATCCTGTTTGATATCAATATTATTTACCCATATATTATCGGTACAGTCATCCTACTGGTCTGTTTTGTCATTGCATCCTATTGGGCAAAACGAAACGGAGATTTACTTACAGGTCTATAAACATATGAAAGAAGCCCCATCACACTTGAAAGATTCCAGTGTGATGGGGCTTCTTCATGTAACAATAACCGGCCTTTACGTTATAACCGCCATGCAGCTTGTTATGCTCGCCATGGATGCAGTTATGACCGCCATGAGACTTGTTATGACCGGCATGACTTAGATTATGACCGCCACCGGTAAAAATCTTTGCAGATAACAGCCTCTACAGGTTTGGAATCTTTCAAATCATCGTTTCTTCTTCGCCTTCAATAATTCAGCAATACTCTCCCCTGCTGTCGATGTCTCCTTGACAACTGGTTCGCGTACTAGAGGTTTCTTCGTAAGCCCTTTGAACATACCGAAACGACGCAACGTAATATCGATAAAGAACAAAATCATCGCTACTAAGATTAGCCATTCTGCAATCCGTATCTTTTCACCACTTTTAAAGGGGTGATCACGGAATGCCTCTGTCGGTTCTTCTAACACTTTTCCGCCTGTCCGTTCGGCAATTTTAGTCATCAGTGCTGCGTTCGGTACTGCCGGTTTATATTCATCGCTATACGGTACTGAAAGGCCAGCTTCGAACAATCCACCTTTATCATCCGATACACCGAAAAATACAAGACCCGGTTTGGCATCTACAGTTACCCGTACTTTACCGGGAGCAAGTGGCTCTGAGGTGAATGGTACTTCTTGTCCTGCTTCATCCACGACGGCTATGTCGAGGAATGCCGCCTTACGAGAACTATCTGTTACCGTATAGGTGCCACCTCGTTCATGGGTGATGATGTAAGGGACTTCTTCATATGACGGCAGCAATCGTGCCACTGCAGTATTCCAAAACTCTGGGTAACCGTCCCATCTTGCTAAATCACCCGTCCACTTCCCTGTTGAGTCAGATGTGAATGCAACAGTCCTTCCGAGTCCATACATCCATTCAGCAATGACTGGGTCTTCTTTATGGCTAATCCCTGCAATCGTCGCTGTAGTTTTCGCTGTCGTTGCAATATAGGCATTCATTTGCGGAACCCCTTCTCTAAACAAAGACGACCATTCAGGAACACCGCCTAGCGTCATATAAAATGGATTATCCTCGATATATGTTCGCGTCATCATCGACGTTTCTCGGGCCAGTATTGCCGGTACTGTCGACTCATCGACGACATCGTAAAACCGTCCGCCACCATTCTCCGCAAGATCTTCTAAAAGCGACCAGTCGGCATCTGAACCGATAGCAACCGTCGACATCGTAATGTTATTTTTTCTACCTTCCGCAATCACTTCTTCGTAATCCGAAGGCATCGGTGATTGGCCATCTGTCATCAAAATAATATGTTTTCTTTGTAGCTTCAAATCCGCAAGATCATCATAGGCTTTTTGCATGCCCGGAAAAATATCCGTCCCCCCGCCTGCCGGAACGGAAAGGATTTGTTCGACTGCGTCCTTCTTATCTTCTAGCTTACCGATTGGAATGACTTCCCATACTTGATCATCAAATGCAGTAAAACCAAACGTGTCATCATCACGGAGAAGCTCTACCGATCGGGCAGCTGCTTCTCTTGCCAAGATGATTTTCGAACCGGACATACTTCCCGATCTGTCCATAACAATCATTAGCCCGAGCGAAGGAAGCGATTCTTTTCCTTTCACTTCCATCTCAACTGGAAGAAGCCGTTCAATCGGAGACTTGAAGTATCCGCCAAGCCCGAAACTTTCGTCCCCTCCGACCATCATGAAACCTGTACCAAAGTTTTTCACAGCCTGTTCAATGACCGTCATCTTATCCTCACCAACGACGTGCCCTGGCACATTATCAAAAATGATAGCACCGTAGCCTAAATAACCCGACAGCGTTTCTGGTAATTGTTCCGCATCAACAACATCTACGCTCATCACGTTTTTATCCAGCAGTGCTGGGATTGCTGATGGATTACGGCTCGTCTGAACAACGAGCACACTCGGGGAACGTTCCATCATTGTGACGGACAGCATTCGGTTGTTTTCTAAAAAGCTGTCATCCGATACAAGGAGTTTAGCTTCGTATTTCAGCAACCCGCCTCCAGTTGCCGATGTCCGAAATGAAAAAGTGTTCTTACCTGGCTCAAGTTTCACCGGCTCTTTGATGATTTCCTTATCATTTTGATAAATGAGCAGTTCACCAGTAGTTCGAGTAGATGATTCCACTTCAACTTGTAGCAACTGCTTCTCGCCTTCGTAAGCAGTCAGAGGCGTATCAAAAATCGAGATCGAAGCGTCCGCACTTCCTGGTCGTTCAAGTAAAACAGTGTCAATGATCATACGGCCTTCACTATATTTAGGCAATAATTCTTCAACCTTGCCCACTGTTTCCAAACCATCAGACAGTAATACGATCCGTGTCGCACTATCATTTTTAGCCACTGCTGCAGCAAGGTCAATCGCTTTCGCAATATCGGTTGCATCTCTTGATTCCATCTGCCCAATTATCGGAAGCTCTACGTCTGCATCTGTCAACTGTGAATCTGTTCGGAACGTCTCTGCGAATGAATACATACCCACTGACTGATTCACTTGACGGCCTTTCAGACTTTCTGCAATCCATTTATCCGCTGAATTTCCGGCACTTTCAATTGAAACAGAGCGGTCTACAACAAACAATATTTGTTCTTTATCAGCTCGCAGCGTTATAAAAGGAGTTGCCAGTGCAAAGATGAGAGCAGCAATCGCAGTACATCTTAGAACAAATAGAATGGTTCCTTTTCCAATAAGCCGCATGCCCGATGATTTCCATGTATACCCCATATAAAGCGCAATTGGAATGAACAATAAAAGCCATACAGGCTGATCAATTCGGATATCCACGTCTTCTTTGCACCTCCCATTCAATAAGTAGAAGAAGCAAAAGTGGCACGAGGAATAGCCAGCCAATCCTATTTTTCCCTTCTTCATTCCCTTTCACATTTTCAGAATGCCCGATTTGGTACGATGAACCCTGTACAAGCTCTTTTTCAGATTTCTCAAGCTGAACAGCAAACATCTTTTCTACTCCTCCGTCCAATGCTTTATAAATACCTGGACGTGTTGGCGCGATGAAACTCGAACCATCCGTAATTGTTGTGACATATTCATCATCTATCGTGTAGATTTCCAGTCCATTCTCTGTTCTACCCGAAAGAACCGCTTTGCGCTCATTCGGTACAAATAACCCTAAAGAATCCGTTTCAGAACGCAACAATTCAACTGTACTCCAAACAAATAGTGGGAAGGACGGATGAAGTGGCCAATCAGTCAGCTCAATATCTGCAAGTATGACAATGTCGCCGCGCTTCGATTTTTGGATGAACGGCTTATCGCCCACAGTCGCGATTGTCGTATACGATTTAAACGACGGATACAAGGCACTTACGTAGACGTCACTAATATTTGCAACCGTAAACAATGGATCTGAGGTGTTTTGTACAGCGCCTGCAACTGGTTCAGTGGATTTATCGTTCCTTCCGACAATTATCACCGGCTTCGTTCCTTTTTTCAGGAATGAAACATCATTTGTCACGATAATGGACTCTTCCTGCGCAGCAAGCATTTCAGTCGTGGAACCGGTCGTAACGGTTAATCCGACAGCTTCAAATGCTCTCTTGACCAACTCATGCAAGTGCCCGTCGACAACAGCCTCCCCCGTCTCATTACCTAACAATATGTAGGCCGTATTATCGACTTCATAATCGTCCTCTACAACGATTTCGGCACGTAATAATTTACTTTCGGGTAATTCCTTGAACGATAAAAGTACTTCTTCCTCGCCTTCAATAGAAAAAGTTTCAGCTATCAATAAGTTACCGGTTAGTAAATCTTTAATATGTACGGCTCCGATTTGAGTATCATCTGAATCATTGGTAATTCTTATAATAGCTTCCGTTCCTTCAGGTGTCTTGACCGCTCCGAATTTATCGATGGAGACATTGATTTTAGGATTTTCATCCCCATGAATCGTCCACGCGATGGCACTTTCTCCTTCAGAAAAAGTTGCTTGATCTAGCGAATCCGTATAAATATGAATAGCAGCACCTGTTGTAGTGATTGACTTTGCAAACTCAATGGCCCGTTCCATATATTCGTGTTCGTATGTAACGGTTAATTTATCGATAGCGGTCATGATTGCTTCGCCGTCTGTTTCCTCCCGTATGACGACAATGGGCTCTTTCCCAGTCGTCATAATTGTGATTGGTTCTCCCGGACGACTCGCGACTAGTTCCTTCATTGCTTCCTGATTTCGCGCAAATAGTGAAGTTCCTTCATTGCTAGCTAGCATAGTCGCAGACGTGTCCACAATAAGAATAGTATGACCACCGACCGCCTCTTCTTTAGTAAGATAAGGCCCTAGTAAAATAAATACTATTAGCAGAAGTGCCGCCATTTGCAGATAAAACAAGGCATTCCGCTGCAAGTTTTTCAAGTAAGGAGACACCCTTGTTTCCCGCATCGATTGTTCCCAGAACAATGTCGATGATATCGTTGTCGTTTCGTAGCGTTTTCGGAAAAAGTAATAGAGAAGGACGGCCAAAGGAAAAACCACCGTCCAACCATTCACTAACTTATCAAATCCCACTTAGCCGCCTCCATCTATCGCACCCATCCTGCATGGCGCATTTTTTTAGTTACGGTTTCCATGACCCCTTCAGCAACTTCTGCACGAATAAGTTGAATACCGAATTTGCGGGCAAGCGCTATCATTTGTGCTTCATGTACCGATTTCTTTTCCAGGTAATCTTGAACCGTACGCCTCGTCATAGTCACTTCGATGCCGTCACCACTCTCGATGTCGACAAATCGAATATCCCCCTCGTAATTTGGAGCTTCTTCCACTTTCGAATGAATCGTTACAACACGTACGTCACCGCAAATTCCTGGCAGACGGCGGAAAAGATGTTCCCACTTTTCGACCTCTTCAAGTCCATCTGTCAGGATGAACAACACCGTTACTGCTTTTGGAATAGACGCAAGTGCTCGGTCCGTGAAATTTTCTGTTGATCCCGGATCCTCAATCGCTGAAATGAATTTCGTCACTGAAGCACGATGCGCAGCGCCTTTCTTTCTAAAAAAGGTATCCTGCTCATCAGTCCACGTGGAAAACGATAGTGTATCTCCACTTTTAAGCGCTAATTGCCCGAGCGCAATTGCCAGCTGACGGGCATAATTCCACTTTCCATCTGCCCCCATTGACTTCGTCGGATCGAGTAAAATATGGATACGCATCTCTTGTTCATCAAGAAACTGCTTAATGTAAGGCTTGTCCGTTCGTGCATAGACATTCCAGTCGATATGGCGCAAATCATCACCGGGATGGTATTCCCTGAAATCAGAGAAATCAAGGGAAGAACCGGTCTTCCTTGAACGATGCGTCCCTTTATGATGTCCTAGACGGCCCGACCGAGAAACAATTGACAATGCACCAAGCCTTTTCGCTAACCCATTAGGAAACAGTTCACCGTTCATTGCACCGATGCTCCTTGACGTACTTCTTCAAGCAATTTAACGATCAGTCCGTCAACGTCAATGCCCTCTGCTTCCCCTTCATAATTGATGAGAATACGATGACGTAACGCAGGTTTAGCAACTGTTTTAATATCCGCAATGGATACATGATAACGACCTGACACAAGCGCACGCGCTTTGGCGAGTCTAATAATTGACTGAAGTCCCCTTGGTCCGCTTCCGTACTGAACATATTTTGCCCAGTCATCGGTTGAACCGTTGTTGTTGTTGTTGTTGTTGTGGGTTGCTGAAACCAAATCGACCGCGTAATTAATCATTTCATCCGCAATAACAACTTCTTTGACCATTTCTTGCGCCATTACGATTTCTTCCGCATCCATTACTTTTTGAATTTCGATAAGTCGCGGTCCCGTTGTACGCAGAATAATTTCCTTCAGTTCTGATTTCGCTGGATACGGTAAAATTATTTTACAAAGAAAACGGTCCATCTGTGCTTCCGGCAATGGATAAGTTCCTTCCATCTCAATCGGATTCTGCGTTGCAAGAACGAAAAACGGACGTGCCATTTGTCTCGTCTCTCCAAGTACCGTCACCGTTTTTTCGCCCATCGCTTCAAGCAAGGCACTTTGTGTTTTCGGAGTAGCTCGGTTAATTTCATCCGCCAATACCATCTGGCTAAAAATCGGACCTTCTTTAAAAGCGAAGCGCTGCATTCCTTCTTCATTTCGTTCCAAAATGCTTGTCCCCGTTATATCGGCCGGCATTAAATCAGGCGTAAATTGAATCCGTGAAAATGACAAATCGAGCACTTCTGAAATCGTTCTAATTAGCATTGTCTTCCCAAGTCCGGGCAACCCTTCCAATAGTGCGTGCCCATCTGCCAAAATCGAATAGATAGAAAACTCGACCGCTTCCTGTTGTCCGACGATGAATTTACCGATTTCCTCTTTAACTAATCCTAGTTTCCCACTCATTTCTTCAAACTGCTCTGGTGTAAATGGCATACGTACACTCCCATTCTGTCTTCATTCGATTGAGGAAAAGTAATCAGAGAGGATGTGCTGCAAATCTGGCGGCAACTTCATCTTATCCGTACTCTTCAGGTAAGAATCTTTATAATCTCCAACAACTTCTTTATAAGGTCGAATTGTTCCTTTTTCAACTGGACCTTCTGTTTCTCGCTCCTCGATGAAACTCCCTTCACCAAGGTCCCCTCCAACAACGGACGAATTCCCTTTTTCCCCTACACGGTCATTCGGGATTGAAAGAAGACTCCTTCCTCCCGAACCTTGGCCAGCACCGGTTCCTCCTTGGCCCTGTCCTTGACCTTGACCTTGGCCTTGACCTTGACCTTGACCTTGGCCTTGACCTTGACCTTGACCTTGACCTTGGCCTTGACCTTGACCTTGACCTTGACCTTGACCTTGACCTTGACCTTGACCTTGACCTTGACCTTGACCTTGACCTTGACCTTGACCTTGACCTTGACCTTGACCTTGACCTTGACCTTGACCTTGACCTTGACCTTGGCCTTGACCTTGACCTTCCCCTTCGCCCTCGCCTTCACTTTCACTTTCGCCTTGACCTTCCCCTTGGCCTTCACCTTCTGATGTCCCAGTTTTAGTATCACCCTCTGTTGCTGAAGAGCTACTCCCTGAGCTTGCAAGGGCGGGTAATGCAGGTGCTTTACCGATTTCATTCAACGCACTATGTGCTTCACCTGCATTTTGCGCAAGTTTATCCGTAAGTTCCATAAGCTCACTAAGTTCTTTTTCTTCCGCCTCGCTTAACGATTTGGTTGGATCACCAGATGTCTTAGCTAACTCTTTTTTGTCTGCTAGACGCTGTTCTTTTAATCGTAATTCCTTCTGTTTCTTAACAAGTTCTTTCAACGCTTCTTCCGACGTTTCCGCTTCCAAAAGCTTTTCAGCGAGTTCCTGCAATTCCTTTTTCACTTCGGGTAATTCTTCTTTTTTAATCAATTCCTGCACATCTTTTTGCATCTCTTCAATAATCTTTTTTTCCTGTTCAATCGCTCCCGCTTCTAACTGCGCTTCAGAGGGAAACGTGATTAATAGGGCAAGACAAGCAGATATAATAATGAATCCACCTAGCATCTTTGGATTTACATACCGTTTCTCCCTTTTTTTAAATTGCTCAAAAGCAACCGCCACTTTCGACTCGGCTGCAATGATAATAGCAGGAGCAAGATGAGTTTCATTGACCTTGATATCCATCGCTGTTATAAGAAGATTATCTGGCATAAATTCATCAAGCTGCCTTACCGCTTCAGCGTTGTTATATCTTTTGTAGATAATGAAAACGATTGTCGCAATGAGTAGCAATACTGCACCGATAAGCGCGATACGTCCATAATAAGGAAGGACAAATAGTCGAGAAGCGACAACTAAAAGGACCGCGAAAAGGGCGGCAGCAAACATTCCAGTCTGCACCGTATAGATGGCTTTTTCAAAACGTAGCCGGTACAGAGTAGCCAGCACATATTTCTTTAATACTGATTTCTTTTCCATTCGCCCACCTCCCTATTATTTTGAACGTTTCATATTAACACGCAATTTCTTTACTGAAATAAATAGTGAAATAACCGTTAGTGACAAATAGAAAATAAGATAGCCTATCCAAATCGGAAATTTCACTTGCGTCATTTCCGAAATGCTATCCCCCATTCCTGTCGAAAGGAATGATGCGAAGAGGATTGCAGGATTAATTGACGCCAGAATATGCCCAAGCATTGAAGTTGGCGGCGTACCTGTTCCCATGTGATTGAACTCTATCATTTGCATAACAATCAAGAATATGAACCCAGTGACGACCGATAGAAACAGCATTGTTCCATACGTTGCAATCATCGAAACAATCGTCCGGCGAATAAGCGTGGAGAACATAACACCTACACTGCCGATTGCAAGAAGCGTTACAAATAAGAAAAAGAACACTTTAACAAAGTCCAATGGAGAGATACCGCCGAATAGGAATACTAAACTATAGACCGGTAATCCCGCCACAATGAGCAGCAACAGGAATGCGATTGATGACGACAACTTTCCTGAAATAATTTGAAATGAACTTTGTGATGTCGTCAATAAAATTGACAGCGTTTGTTTTTCCCTTTCCGAACTAATTGCTCCAGCCGTCAAACCCGGAGTGATGAATAACACAAGTCCTAGTTGGATAAATGCTAACAACCCAAACAAGATGAAACTTTCACTAGGTCTGAAATAAGACGTCCCTGACATCGTCATTGTCGCAAAGATGAAACCAAAAACAAAAATACACATTGCTATCAAGTAGAATAGGATACCAACGAAACTTTTTGGTGAGCGGAACCTTAGTTTCAATTCTTTAAAGAGAACCGGATTATTGAAATTCATCTTCATATTAATCGGCTCCTTTCGTAATTTCCATGAACACATCCTCCAGATTGGTCACGTGCTCCATGAATGAAAGGATTGGAACATTATTCGTGATCGCTTGCTTCAACAATTGGACCTGGTCTTCTTCCGTCCCTTTATATGAAAATCTGACGCCATCATTAGCATCCAACTGTTCGATATTTGACACGTACGGATCTTCTTCGAAAAATGCGATTGTGCTATCGAGCGATCCAGCCAAACGGACTGTAATAACTCTTTCTCCGCGCAGCTTATCTTGAATTTCGGCAACAGAGCCGTGTGCGATGAGACGACCATTATCAATTACCCCAATTTCATCACACATTTCCGCCAGTTCAGGCAAAATATGTGATGAAATTAAAATCGTCTTGCCCATCTTTTTCAATGTTTTTAGAATGTCTCTCATCTCAACACGTGCACGCGGATCCAGTCCAGATGCAGGTTCGTCAAGAATAAGCACTTTAGGATCATGGATAAGACTGCGCGCCAAGCAAAGCCGCTGCTTCATCCCCCGCGACAAAAGATCTACGTACGCATGACGCTTATGTGACAGGTTGACGAGTTCCAACAATTGCGGAATAAGCTTTTGCCGCTCCGCTTCAGGAATGCCATAGCTCGCACCGTAAAAGTCCAGGTACTCGTCCGCCTTTAGCTGATCGTAGACACCAAAAAAGTCAGGCATATAGCCAATCATTTTACGAACTGCCTCCGGATTCTTCCGGATATTCACTCCGTCGATGAAAACGTCCCCCGCAGTCGGTTGTAATAAGGTCGCAAGAATGAGGAATGTCGTCGATTTCCCAGCGCCGTTCGCACCAACAAACCCAAAAACTGTTCCTTCACTCAACGTCAAATTCAAATTATCAAGCGCTTTGAATTGGCCGTACTTCTTTGTAAGTCCTTTTATCTCTATCATTGCGACACCTCCCCATTCAGCTTCAGCATAGGAGCACGGCCTTGATTACCATTCTTTTCATCATGAAAAATGATTCGGACAACAATTTTTCCATCAGGCGTTATATAGTTGTTTACATTTTCCGTCTTCACCAATTTCCCAGACTCTGACTGCTCGTATTGACCCGATCGCACATTTAATATGCTGACATCATATAGTTTTTTTTGTATTTTCGATAGTTCCAGCGATGTCCATTTCATGTTCTTTCCGATTAACCCTGCTGGTAATTGCCATGTTTGATTGTACACGGCCTCATTAAAGTAATATTCATCCGTACCATATCCCTGTGAATCAGGCTGAAACTGTCCATCCTCTGACAGCATCGACATCTCCATCATCTCTGGTTCAACTGTAAACACATCAGTCAACGTCACGTCTACCATTGCTGTTTGAACGAGCATCGTCAATGCTGACACTGAAGGTTTTACTTTAAGAAGTTCAATAGGAACAATCTGTGTATCTGTATAACCAATTACGGCTGGACTCGAAGTCTTGTTCATATAATCACCGGCAAATGAGAGAACGCTATCTTTCCTCATCTTCGTTAAATCATCCATATTGACTGGTGTAGGATTCATATACGAATTGAACATCGATTTTCTCGGAAGCAACGTAGAGGTTTTTAGCGTTTCATCCACTTGGGCAGTTTCCCCCGGTCCAAGATCACCGATTGGAATCAGTTTTGTTCCCGACCAAATCGATACATCCTTCAATGCAAACGGAAATCCATTTGTCACTGAACCCGTCAATTTTTTATCCGTTACATTTAATTGGATTTCGTAATTCCCTTGCTTTTCGATCCTGGTTTCTCCGTACACTGTCCCTACATTCCAATAGCCAATATTTCGAAGATGCATTGTCGTACCTGCTGCGTCCTTTTCAACAATTGCTTGTTTATGGATAGTCGCTTGAGAAGACCTGAAAGGATCATTATTTGGCAACGAAGCACCAAGCGTTGTTTCAACAGGTGCAGTAAATGTAAAGTTCCCAGCTTTATTGGTTAGGATTGACTCCACATAATACCCTGTCAAACTACCATCCTGTTCAACATTTAATATTGCGGAATGTTGAATTTGTGCTCTTCCAATTCGATCTTTCGCTCCGTATGCAAATATGGCAATGGACGCCAGTATCGCAATGGATGGAATAATCCACCACGCATATTCTCGTTTGTCTTTCCGTTTAAGGATAAAGTAAAGCACTGGTATAATAAGAATAATATAAAATATAATTATTCCAAAAATTAATGGCGTAGATACTTTGAATGAAGGAAACAATTCATTGGTGCTAGCTACCGTATGGACAATTGCATTATTCGGACTGTCATAAGGATTCTGTCCCCATTGATTTGAATGTCCCGTCACATCGAATAATGTCCCCCAGAACGCCGGCATTCCAACCATTTTAGCAATTGGGTCATCGCCGACTGAAAAAGCCGTTTGGACGATTTGCCCCCTGCCCAACTTGGAATAGGCAACGAGGACATTTCCTTCATCTTCAAGTAGAGACGATGCACCCGGATTTAATGCTGTTAAATAGGAAGGGATTGTGCCTTCAAATCCTTTTGTTCCCGCCCACTTATTCAAAACTTCAGGATTCGCTTTAGAACTTGCTTTCAACGTCAAAGGCAAATGATCTGAAAAGACACCCGTCTCCGCTTTCACGTTATCAGAACCTCCGATTACTAAGATGCCTCCTGAACGAACCCATCCTATCAACGCATTCTGTTTCTTTTCAGATAAATCGGCAAGCGGATACTCATCGATGATGATAAAATCAGCCGCTCCCCATCCTGCCGCTTCTTCCGGGAAATTTGGTTCACCCATTTTCGACGCACTAATGATTTGGCTAGTAGAAGCATTCAAAATTCGGCTAGTTTTCAAAGCGCCAAGACGATCCGGATTATCCGTAAACGTTACGATGAATTTCGAATCATCGTAAAACATGGTCGTCGTTAATGTTTGTGCTCCTTTATGTACAACTTCTTTCCCTTTTTCCCATCCGCCCTCGTATAGGTAAATTGTTTTCGTGTTCGACATTCCCCCATACATATTGTTCATATCAGTCATACTCGGGATGACAAGCGAAATCGTTTTGGTCTCCCCTGCACCGATATCAACAGGGATAGCTTCCCCACTTCCTGTCGTAAAGTAACTCGGAACGTCGATTACAAGATCCCCGCTAAATGCAGTTCCACTGTTCTCAATCACAATTACTACTGGAGCACCTTTTCCTTCCTTTGCTTTACCGTCGATGCCTGCCGAAACACTCACTTTCAGATTTGGAGCTGCAAGAGCATTGACAGCTGGAATGAAGACAATCATTCCAACAAACAAAACCAACACTACCCCGAACTTTTTCCACATACTAATTTCCTCCTGTCATGCTGAATAGAAATCTATCAGTAGACTAATTGTTCTCATCTATTAGTACGAACGAGACAACCTAAAGTTCCTTTATTTCTCAATAATTGTAATCTTTTTGTAATCTTTCAGCATGACTTTGGACAATTTGTGTAAATGCATCCACTTGTTTTAGTGCAAACGAAGATTCATAGCCGATTAACCATGTATCTCGGGTCAACTCAAATTCTTCTTCATTGTTCAAAAGCGGCATTTTATTGACATCTTCATCACCGGTCAACGTAATTGACGGTAATATCGCATAACCAATCCCATTTAACGCCAGTTGCTTACAAGTCTCAATCTGATCGACTGTAATTTGACGCCCCGGATTTTGGTCGAAATGACGCTGCCACCAACGCTGAATTTCCATATGGTAATTCGAGTCACTCTTGAATTGAATAAATGGACGAGTCGTATCTTTCAATTCTTCGATTGACGTAATTTCACGGTCTACTAAATAGAGATGGTCTCGGAATAAATACGTTTTTTTACTCTTCCAATCTACCTGGCCCCGAACAATTCCAACATGAGCTTCTCCTTCATATAGTGCTTTGACAATTTCTGAACTCCATCCCGTTATCAGCGATATTTTGGCATCTGGATACATTTCAACATACTCTTTCAATACTTGAGGCAACCACGTCTGCCCTACGATGGATGCACATGCAATTTTCAATGTGCCGTGCACTTTGTCCGCCATCGATGCAATCATTTCAAACGTTTCTTCACGTTTTATAATCGCTTCACGTGCATAGCCGATGATCAATTCTCCCGCTGGCGTCGGCTCAAGACCTTTCTGCGAGCGGATGAACAATAACGTTCCCCATTCCTTTTCAATTGATTGTAGCCGCTGAGAAAGTGCCGGTTGCGATAAAAAAAGTCGCTCTGCAGCTTTTCGCATATTCCCTTCTTCTGCTAATGCTTTAATGATTTCAAGTTCTGTCGTTGTCATTCAAATACCCCTTTCCACGTGGAATTTTTAATATAAAGAGCAAGCTGATAACAGCAAAAATGGCTACAGTAATATACACCCATTGCAACGAGCCATCGAGCGCATTTTGTAACAGCTGTACTTTTGTTGCAGGTATCGTTTTTCTCATTTCATCCGTCAGAAGTAAATTGACATCATCTAAACTATAATTCAAATCATCCTTTTTGAACCGGGCCATTAACATGCCATTTAAAATCGCGCCAAATAATGCCGCCCCTACCGTATTCCCGAAATTCCGCATGAACATATTGGCAGCCGTCGCTGATCCTCGCTTCTCTCTTGGAACCGCCCCTTGGATTGTGACGGTGAACGATGTACTTGTCAGTCCCATGCCAACGCCCACAAAAAAGCTTGCAATCGCAGCCCACCAAGGTCCTGACCCAGCGTCCATCATGACAAATAAGGTTGTTCCAAATATGAGTGATAACCCACCTGCAAAAGATACATGAAACGTACCGTAGCGGATTAACAAATGACCTGCAACAGAGGATGCAATCGGCCATCCGATAGACATTGCTGTCAGGGTGAATCCAGCAATTATCGCCGGCTGTTCCATAACACCTGTAACGAATGTCGGCAAATAAGAGGAAACTCCAATCAATATGACCCCTGTCGTTAACGAAACAAGATTCGCATACAATATAACGGGGGTTTTCCACAATGCAAATGGCATTACTGGATCTATTGCTTGTCGTTCGACCCTAACAAATAACGCTAACGACCCGAGTCCTACAATAACGAGGGTGATACTGTAAAACGACAAGCGACCGAATGCCTGACCACCTTCAACAAGCCAGTATAAAATAGTGGATAACGATAACGTAAGTAGGAAGGCACCTTTATAATCAATCGAAACCTTTTTCTCCCGCTTTGGTTCATGTAGAAACAGATAGATACCGACCATTGCAAGTATTCCAAGCGGCACATTCACCCAGAAAACAAACTTCCAATTCATATAGTGAACAATCAGCCCACCAATAACGGGACCTGATACAGCTGAAATTCCCCATACACTAGATAAATACCCTTGGACTTTCGCCCGTTCTTCCGTCGTATATATATCGCCTACAATCGTAGTAGCAATTGGCATTACGGCACCCGCACCGAGGCCTTGAAGTAACCTAAATACAATTAACTGCTCCATCGAAACTGCAAAACCACATAATATAGACCCAATAAGAAATATCGTCAATCCAATAAACAAAATTGGTTTTCGGCCAAATAAGTCCGCCAATTTCCCATAAATGAGTACAGTAACTGTACTCATCAGTAAATAAGAAGAAAAAATCCAACTATATCTTGAAAAACCACCAAGGTCCGAAGCAATTGAGGGCATTGCTGTAGTCACAATCGTCGCTTCCACCGCACCAACAAACATTGCCAACATGACAGAAATGAGCACAAGTGGGCGATTCGTAATTTTATTATTTTTCACAGTCTAGATTCTCCTTTAAACAGAAAAGGGCCCCATTTAGGAGCCCACAATTTAACCAAAACAATTATTCAACCGAGTAAATATATCTTTTAAATTGTTTCATTATTACTCTTCGTGTTAATATGCCTGCAAATGTGCCGTCTTCTTCCGTCACACAAAGAAATGTATGGTCAATTAATAAATCGAGCCCTTTTTGGAATCGATCCGTCGTTTTTATGGATGGCAAATCAGTTTGCATAATTTCATCAACTTTTAAATCGTCAAGACGTTCATATTCAATACGTTCAAGTCCCAAAATAGAATCAGTAATCATCCCCATACTGAGCAACCCTTTTAAACGATATTTCGCATCAAGGACCGGTATAGCTGAATAACCTGTTTTTGTTAGTACAAGGAGGGCGTGCTCTGCATTATTTCCAACCTGAACATGCGCAACTTTTTCAGACGAAATGATAAAATCCGCTATCGGTGTGAAAAGAAAATCCCTATTGTTTATAGAAATCATGTAAATCTACTCCTTCTGTAGCTATGCTTTTCACCTTAAAACTACATATCTATCATATCATAAGAAGGACTTTCTATCCTTGAAAATGAAAAAGAAAACCCCTTCTGTTAAGAAGAGGCAGCGTAATAAAAAATGACAATTCCAATGAAAAATACAGCTACAAGGACAATCCAAATAATCGGATTCAATGTAAATGGGTGCTCTTCAATCGGACCCGAAATCTGATCATCCTGTCCATCAACAACAACGGTCACCTTGTTCCATTTCTTTACGGCGATAAAGCTGATTATACAAATGACCAAAACAACGATAATAAATGGAACTGTCCATACATCCAAACTTATCTCTCCTTTTGAGAGTAGGATGTGCAAAACGACAACATTTATCCTTAAAACGGGGATTTATTAAGCCATTGTCCGCCGTCGAGCGTCACAATTTCTCCATTCATGTAGGACGCCTTATCTGACATAATGAATGCCGCCAGTTCTGCAATCTCTTCCGGCTTCCCAAGACGACCCAAAGGAATCGATTCAAGTGTGCGCTTAGCTGCTTCATTAGACTCCCATAACTTTTCTGCGCCGCCTGTACGTTCAATCGGACCCGGCGCAATACCATTCACACGGATTCCATATTGACTTCCCCATTCAACTGCTAAAGTTCGAGTTAACGACATAACACCTGCTTTAGCTGCCGCGGAATGAATGACACCCGCGCCTGCATCCCATGCATACGTTGCAAGCATATTCAATATCGATCCTTTTTGACCTTTCTCAATCCAGTACTTTCCAACTGCGCTGGAGCAATAAAATGTGCCATTTAGTACAATATCGATAACAGACTTCCAGCCGTTTGGTGATAAATCTTCTGCTTTAACGATGAAATTTCCAGCCGCATTATTTACTAATCCATCAATTCGGCCAAACTTTTCATCCGTGAAAGCGACTAACGCTGCAACTGATTCAACATTCCTCACATCCATCTGGAATGGATGTGCATGATCCCCAATTTCTTCTTGAGCCACATTTAACCTATCTATATCTCTACCCGTAATTACGACTTGTGCACCTTCATCGGCAAATTTCTTCGCCATGTATTTCCCCATCCCATTCGATCCACCTGTTACAATTATGACTTTTCCCTCAAACACAACAATTCCCCCTCTTATAATGAATGAATATTCACTCATAATTGTAACATGTTATCAAGTTCGTTACGAGAACAAAAGTAACCTCACAACGAAAAACGGACACCGAACTTTTTCAGTTGTCCGTTTATACGATTATTTAATAACACATGTTTTAATTAACCAAAGTAAACCCAAATATGACTACTTACTATTCATTAGACGTTCTATGTACAGATACCATCGGATCGCTTTGGACCGAACAAATACTATACAATTATCGGGATTTCTTGCTGTGTAAAGTCTTTGCTAAAATAAGTATAGAAGGCTTTATTAAAGGTGATATTCCTTTATTTTTCCAAAGTGTATAGTCGGCACTAAACAAATGGATTGTTCTTCTAACACCGCTTTGTCGCTAGACTTGTCCGTTATAGGCGAGGCGCACCACCTAGTTAACCCCAAATAAGCAGTGCCGAATATATAGTTGCATTTTCCACTTGAACACTGTAGGTACGCGGCGGATAGATCGTCGTAACAGGATGACCAAGGAGGAATGAATAGCAATTCCTCCTCAAAGAATGTGGTGTGATCATTTCGTCCAAAGCGAGCCGGAAATGTACATGTGTGTAAACTTGTATGCATTTCCTACAGGCGCTTCATATAATAAAATGGTTAATCAAGAGACTTGACTTCATAAATACTTTTCTACAATTTCCTCTACAGGAACTGCCTTACTGTACAAAAAGCCTTGCGCCTTCTGGCATTTAGCTTCAAGTAGAATCATAGCTTGTAAATCCTTCTCTACACCTTCAGCAATTACTTCCATCCCAAGACTGTGGGCTAGATTAATAATTGTCTTCGCTATTGCTTTGTTTTTCACATCAAATTCAATATCTTTTATAAATGAACGATCGATTTTAATGATATCGATTGGATATTGCTTCAAATAACTAAGTGATGAATAACCCGTTCCAAAATCATCGACGGAGATGAAAATCCCGATTTTCTTTAGTTCATTTAATGTTGCTAAAGTTTCATCTATTATCGTCAATGCTCCCTCCGTAATTTCCACTTCAAGGGAAGACGGTAAGATGTCGTAGTAAGAAATCTTCTCTTTCAATTTATCGACAAAGTTTTCCATTCTAAATTGCTTTGGCGATATATTCACAGCTATCCTAACAGCTTTGAACTGCTTATCCTGCCACTCTTTCAACTGTTTACATACTTGGTTTAATACCCAATCACCAATTCCATGAATAAGCCCTGAATCTTCAGCAATGGGGATGAATTGCGCCGGTGATACAAACCCAAATTTTCCATTATTCCATCTAAGAAGCGCTTCGAAACTACTAATATGCCCGGTTTTCAAATCGACTTGCGGTTGATAGTGAATCGTCAATTCATTTAACTCAATCGCCCTGCGTAAATGCGATTCCATCAGTGCTTCATCCGGGAAGGTAGAATTCATCGCTTCTTGATAGAAACGATAATGCGAGCGGCCACGATCTTTCACAAAGGTTAGCGCTTGTTCCGACTTCCTTAGTAGATTCTCAAGTGTTTTTCCATCTTCAGGATAAACAGCAATTCCGATGGATGCAGAAATGAAATACTCCTGATGATTATGATAAAATGGTTTTCCAAAATCATTCAATAACTGTTGTGCAAACTTCTCTGTCTTCAGCACAGAATGATTTTGCAATGAGACGATAAATTCATCGCTGCCATTACGATACAACCTGGCGGATGCAGGACAGATTATTTTTAATCGTTCCGCAACCATTTTTAATATTTCGTCCGCACCATTATGGCCAAGTGATTCATTTATTAATTTGAATCGATCAAGTCCTAAATGAACGAAAGACAGTCTTGTTTCTCTTCGCAAGGCGTTTAGAGAATCCTCCGTAAAGTGTTCTTTCATCGCCTGACGATTCCACAAACCCGTCAAATGATCATGATATGACAGGAATAGAAGTTTTTCATTATTTTTCTGATGAATAGATGTATCCCGTACAATTAGTTGAACTTCTTCTACCTCTCCATCAATCAAGACGGGAATTGCCTTCAAATACGCGGGTAATAAATATCCTTTTTTATGAAAAATAGTTGAATCTTCCATCTCAATGGATTCCCCTGCAAGTGCCCGGGACAAGAAGAGCTTAAATGCTTTTATGTTATCCTCCCCGGAAAGATTCAAAATTGAACGGCCAGAGAGTTCTTTGAATCGATAGCCGAAACCTAAATGAACGGCTCGATTCGCGTAAATAATTTTAAAGTTTTGATCGATGGTTATGATTGGGTCAAGATTATGTTCAATGACGGAATTATATTTATGTTGTAACTCCGACTGCGACTTCCTTACAGTTACGGTATCTAGCCGTTCACGCAATTCAATGATGATAATTTCTCGTTCAAACTCTTCGGTATGACGTTGAAAATCCAATTCGAATAATACGCCTGCCCCACCTCGTATCGATTGGATTTCAGTTGTAAAATCAGATTGATTTTGTAATTTCCGCATCCTGCGCTTAATGGGAATCCATAAATCACCAAAAAAACAAGCAGCCGATTGTTCGATTTCAGTCGAAAAGTATTTTGTCGCCAATGAGTTAGCGTAAAGCACATCAAATTTACCTTGCTCATTTTTCTCAACAAATATGGTCATCTTAAAGGAGTGGTTCAAAATATATGATTCTACAATTTTTTCTAAACGGTCTTTAATCTTAACGTTTCTCATGTGTGCCTCCGTTTGTTATGCATTTATCCAAACTTTTATCGATTAATCCAGGTAAATATGAATCAATCGCCCGAGTACTTTATAGTTAATCATAAATAGATTGTACTTATATCGAAAAAGTATGTATCGAATAAATAAATATAATTATTATATCAGCATAATGCATCTTCGGAAGAATCAGTGTTTTCACTACCTTTTAGATCTGAAGTTGTACAATTCTTTCATTCTTGGTATTATATGAAATATATGTAACCATTCAATCTGCCAATGAAGGAGGCCAATTTTGAAAAACAAGCATTCCATCCGTCAATTGGCAATTGCCATCTACACGGTAAATCGACATGCCAAAACAGCTCCTGACAATAGACAACTTTACGCCTTAAAAAAGATGGCGATAGACAAGTTGCTTAGTTCGGGCATTGCCGAAAAAATCGGATTGCATTTTGTCGACAATCCAAAATTCAGCAAGCAACACTCCACGGTCCTCGTCCGATGTGACGAATTCCTCTTTCATACAATCCCAGAAAAAGAAGACTTTAATACTCTTCCACACCTCGGACAACAAGATCCAGCTTCTCGCAACCCTCAAGAACGGATGAGCTTGAAAACTGCGCGCGAGCTTCTCTCTAAATATGTGGGGCCCACCCACCCGATAATACCCGAGAAGAAAAAAACACTACCAAAAAAGTCTATTCATAGCATTCAGGATTCACAAAACTTCCGTTCATCTTATTTGGATGGTAAATAGAAAAGCGCAAGCGCCTTGGTAGACCCGACAAGCGCTGGAGGGCCTTAAGATAAAGGCGCACTTTGCCTTTAACTTAAGGACTGAAGCGACTCGAGGGGCTAGGCGCTGGAGTCTAGACAATAAGAAAGTCGCTCGAGTACCGCTGCTCTTGGTGAAAAACTTATACTTTCTTATTTTTTAAAAACGGGCTATTCCTGCTGGCTACCAGCGGGAATAGCCCGTTTTTTCTTCTATTACTTAATTTGCTCCGCGATTACTTTTTCAAAATCAACGAGAAGGATCATTCCGTTATCACGCTTGATAACTCCCGAAACAGGTACTTTATTTCCCGTATACATATCGGAAGCAGGTTCAATATCCGTAAAATTGATACGCTGGATTTGGGTAACAGCCGTCACATCTAAGACCACTGTTGTCCCGTCGAATTCAGCGACGATATATTTGGATTCATCACTATTATTATTAGTTGCATTTCCTGTTACTTTCTTCAAATCGATGACAGGAAGTACTTCTCCTCGTAATTGTATGATTCCCTCAATATACGGGTGTGAATGCGGTAATACAGTAACCGGAACGGGTTGAATAATTTCACGTACATGCTGAATGCCTAGTCCAAAATTACTATTTCCTACTTGAAACTCTACAAATTCAAAGACTTCATATGTTACTACATCCGATTTGATTGTATTCACCTACTCAGCTCCTAGATGTTAATAATAGTATATAGATATCCCATTGAATCCACTTCGGCTACCCTTCGTAAGGTGCCTTCGCTCGGTTTACTTAGTATTCACCTGGTCAACATATATAGCACTTAATTAATTTAATTGAACACTTACTTCTATTTTCGGCTTATTTCTATAATTATTTAGCTTTATTAATAACTTTTATATAGGACTTGTGTCCCTTGGTCGCTAAATCCTTTTTCAACAAGTTTCTTATACATTTCACTTGCAAGTTGCAGACCTGGAAGTGATAGATTCATCGCTTCAGCTTCTGCCAGCGCGATGTTTATATCTTTCATGAAATGCTTAACATAAAATCCAGGTTCAAAATCCCCGTCTAACATTCGCGGTGCCAAATTCGACAATGACCATGAGCCTGCCGCACCTGTCGATATAGACTTCAGCACAGTTTCAGGATCCAACCCTGCTTTTTCAGCATAGACCAGCGCTTCGCAAACCCCAATCATATTCGTCGCGATGGCAATTTGATTGCACATTTTTGCATGCTGCCCGGAGCCTGCCAGACCCTGATAAACAATTTGTTTTCCAAAAACCGCTAAAACCGGTGTAATGGCATTGAATACTTCTTCTTCCCCGCCACACATAATTGACAACGTCCCATTCTTCGCGCCAATGTCTCCCCCAGAAACGGGTGCGTCAATTGTCGCCATCTGCAACTTAGCACCAGCATTCGCAATACGTATCGCCAGTGCTGGGCTAGAAGTCGTCATATCAATGAGAATCTGACCTGCCTTACCAGTTGAGAAAATACCACCCTCTCCAAAGTAAACTTCTTCGACATCCCCCGGATAACCTAGCATCGTGAAAACTAATTCCGCATCCTTCACCGCTGCAGCAACTGTATCCATCCAAACAGCACCTGCATCTATTAGAGACCTTGCCTTTTCTTTTGTGCGTGTATATATGGCCACTTCATAATTACTGTCTAAAAGATGGTTAACGACGCTTACACCCATAACACCTGTCCCAAGAAATGCGATCTTTTTGACTTCCATTTCAATTCCCCCTTTATCAAATGCACATCGGCGTACTTAAATTGCCTTCATCCGGCAGGGCTTAGCCCCAGCTGAATGAGGTTGAAAATCGTATTATCTTTTATCCTACCAAAGTATTTGTATTTTTCCATCATTCATTTCTATTTTTGATCAAAAAAAGGAGGACGGAACCCCGTGATAGGGATCCGCCCTCAAAAGGGGGAAATGAGAATGTTGCTGTGTTCTATCTTAATTTCCCCTCTTTTCTTGATTATTAAACATTGTTCGCAAAATATTTTCCCTTGTTTTTTTGAGCAATTCTATAAGTGGCTTCCTTCTTCAAAGATAGTAATAGGAGCAATACCCTATTACTTCGTTATCAGCCTTTTTTTAGCCCTGCGTATTGATCCATGAGATTATCAAGCCTTCTGCTGAATTCTATCGTTTCAGCAGCAGTCAGTCCTTTTTCAGTCGCTGCTTTCATCATCTCTTCGCGTAATAATTCAATTTCTTCTTCTAAAGTCCACTCCAAGATAATCCCTCCATGGATTAACACATAGCTAACTTTTATTATACAGGAATACTCTCATAATAAGTGGTTTAACTTACGACATATTCCGACAACTTCAAATGGTCAGCAATAGAAAAGACTTTACGTTATACTAATTTTAAGGCACACTATAAAAGATTCAATAAACTAAGTTCTATATCTGTTGTAATAAAGAATCCCATTGAATTGGCTACGGCAACAGGCTATCGCTTGTAAGGCGCCTTCACTCAGTTTATATAGGTATTCATTTATTCAACTTATATATAATGAAACATTACGGCGTCTCAGACGTCAAATTTAACCAAGGAGGGGTTTACGATGAAAAGCAGATGGAGTCTTTTATACGCAGCAATCGCGACCACTTTATTACTTACCGCTTGTGGTACAAGTACCGACAAGGAACCAGAAAGTACAAATGGATCAGCGGATGTGGTTGAAAACGTAGACAAAGAAACAGTCACTGAAGGCAAGGAACCGGATACAGAAGTTGATGAGGTTGATGAGGTTCAAGAGGACATAATGAAAAATGCAGACCTGAAGGAAAGCGATGAACAAAGTTACGCTATTTCTGTACTGCCTGACTTTTCATTATCAAGCGAAGAACCCGGTAAGGACAGCCTAATTTCAGCAGACAATGAAGCAGTGTTTATGCGCATCGAGACGGTAGCTAAGGAAGACGGCACATATGACTACTTAGCCGAAAACATGATTGCTGTACTTGAAGCATCAGGGGATGGTAGCGCGCCAATTGAAGTACTAGATGAGAAGTCAATCCCTACAGCTGAAGGCATTGAAAATGCAAAAGTTCTGGCCATAAAAGCTGAAACTGCATCTATTACGGGAATTATTTTCGAACGTGACAATATGGTGGTTAAACTTACAATCTACGATTCTCCAAAAGAAGAATATTTCGAGCAATTCCTTCGTATGGCTGAAACAATAGTTCCTAAATAATGGACGACTATCAAGAGTCAAATGGATAACCATCCGTTTGGCTCTTTTTAATTGTAACAAAAGCGTTCGAGTCTCAGCGGAGGGGAATCGCCTTTCAAAGGCAATTCATATATATGTTGAACAAATGAATACGTCGTAGGCGCTTACAAGGGCTTTTGGGAAGTCACTGAAAAAGTCTCGATACTTGGAATGAAACAGAGCTGCTACCAATACCGCTTCGACGCTTTGTGGATGCCTCCCGCGATAAGCCAGAAAGAGCATTTCATTACCTGGGATGAAATCTGCAACCTGGATTGCGGATTTCTTGACTATGATTATATATGTTGAATCCGGTATATATACTAAGCGAAGGCGCCTTAACAGGGGTAGCCAACCGAACAACGAAGAGTTCGGTTTGTATAATTTCTGTGTTCTTTGCAGAAATTATACAGTTAATGTCAAGAGGTTGTTCCCGATAGGTTAAAGAATACCTCATCTGGCTTATGCGGGAGGCATCCCCTAGCGCCATAGCGGTTCAATGGAATTCTTTATTTCAATTTATATAGGTTCAACTAGTAATCACCTTACAATCTCGCCATATACATCTCAAAATCACTTTTCTCTTGATAATGAATAACCTAGCGCAGGCGCGGCAAAGGGGTCGCCGAAGCCGTAAGACTGGACGCGAAGCGCTAATCTAGGCTAACGATGAGAGGAATCCCCAAAGCGCCAAGCGATCTACAATCCACAACCCGAATAACAGCTCTTGCATTATTGAGGTCCACAGTACATTCAATGGGATTCTTTAATTCAACATGCAAAGGTAAAGTATTATATATATTACTACGCACTAAAAAAACGCAGCACTCGTATGACGAGTTACTGCGTTTTACGATAAGTTCTTTACCGAAAGCCCCAATTTCCGTACTAATTCAATTGCCTGGTCTTGTTCTTCAGTGGAAAGGGAGGACATGATAGATTCGATATTATTCGCATGCTCCGGGAAGATAGATGTCATTAAATTGACGCCGTCCTGAGTAATCGACATATATGTCACCCGCTTATCTTCTTCACAAAAGACGCGTTCCAATAACCCTCTTTTTTCAAGCTTATCGACAACGTAAGTCATCGAACCACTTCGAAGTAAGATTTTCTGCCCAATCTTCTGGATGGGCTGTCTCCCCCTGTGGTGAAGCAATTCAAGAACGGCGAATTCAGTTGGATTAAGCCCATGCTTTTCACTCGTTTTATGCGCTTCCTCCAAAATCACCTTACTCGCCCTTGAAAGAACAATAAATAATTTCAGTGCCCGTTCTGTATCTTTTGTCATAATGCAGTGCCCCTTCTATAATTACGCTCAATAGTCGCCCTCATTATAACGGCAAACACGTCTTCATGTCAAAAAACCAAGAAGACGTTTCGTACCTTTACTTACAGAGAGAGCACTCTTTTTTCAGCTGTATCTTTCATCGTGGCATGCCCCAATGCCGATGGAAATGTTACGATGAAGGTTGTTCCAATGCCGACTTCACTCTCAACTATAACCGTTCCACCATGTTCTTCTATGTTTTTCAAAACAAATGGTAATCCGAGTCCCGACCCGTCTGACTTGGTGGTGAAGAATGGCAAAAAGACTTGCTTTAATTGACGTTTATCCATTCCTTTACCGGTATCTGAAACCCCCAAAATAACTTTTCCAGGGCTGTCCAAATTTACAAAAATTGAAAGATTCCCTCCAGGAGTCATTGCTTCCATTGCATTTTTGAACAGATTGAGAAGAACTTGTTTAATTTTATCAGAATCACCGACAATCAATGAATCTTTAAGTATATTTTCTTTTTGTGTAATAGTGATTCCATCCATCAAGGCTTTCGGATAGACAACCTGAATCATATCTGCAACCAGCACCCCCAAGGAGAATGTCGTTTTTTCATTCAATCCAGGCTTTGATAGGATAAGCATTTCGCTTAATATAGCCTCCATCCTATCGATTTCTTCATCAATAACGGAAAGGTATTTCATCGTATCCGCAGTTGCGGAAATCTTAAGTAATTGGACAAACCCTTTCAAAGTAGTCATGGGATTTCTAATTTCATGCGCTATACTTGCTGCCAGTTCACCAATCGTCGATAATGAGTTTGAATGGGCCAAACGCTTTTCCATGGCCATTTCTTCTGTTCGATCATTCATTCTTACCAAGTACGTTTGTGACTCGCTATCGTATAGTGTTGTTATCTGATAGTAATTAACATCATTCACATTTCTTATATACTTGGTTGTTATTTCAGCAAATCCATACAGATTTACGTCTTTAAAATAATTAAATATTAACTCAGAGTTGTCCGGAAACAATTTAACGATTGCTCCCACTGTTTTGCCAATAAAATAGTCTTTCGGCAAGTTAAAAAAGGAAGTATGCAAATCATTGACATCGTAGATTATCCCATCACGATCAATAACAACCATGAAGCTATCTGAATTACGAAAAGCGTGTATATAGGTTTTATCCGACTTGTCCACAATACTTTGTGGAACATCAAATAGTGCAATCACCTGTTGAACATCATCAAAATACTCAAGATGCATCTTAACAATTTCTACTCTATTTCCAAACAGCCGAATATGCACTTCGAACGTTTTATTCTCAGTTTCCCCAAGATTACTAAAGACATTGTCCCAATGATTAACAGTAGGATTAATGAAAAATTCTTTAATATTTTCTTCTCCATCATTGACAAATTCTTCGCAAAATGAATTATTTACATGTAAAAGACTGCCGTCAAGATCAAAAACGGCACCGGGTCTGATTGTATCATCCAGTAGAAAAGTGATATGCTTCATTACCTTTATATTTTTATATTTCAAGTGTATTCCTCCACATCCCATTTTTAAACAATATGAAAAATAACACTGATTCATGCAGAAAGATTAAATTCATACAATAATAAGCTTATTCAAATTATTCCATATTTACGGTGTGATAGGAATGGTCCTTTTTACCTAAATAAGATGAATGCTTGACTTGATAATAACGTTAGAGAGAAAAGGGTTAGAGCTATGAACATTGTACTATCAACATTAAACGCAAAATATATCCATACAAATTTAGCCATTCGCTGCTTAAAAACTTATGCAATGCCAGAGTACAGTCCGGTCATTGCAGAGTACACAATTAAAGATCCGACCATGAATATTGTATCAGATTTATATCAAAAAATGCCGAATGTTGTCGGTTTTAGTTTATATATTTGGAACATTGAAGAAACAATAAAAGTGATGCGTATGCTAAAAAAAGTAAAACCTGACGTGAAAATTATCGCCGGTGGCCCCGAAGTAACATACGATTACGATTACTGGTTAGAACGTGTACCCGAAATTGATGTCATTGTGATCGGAGAAGGAGAACGAACATTTAAACATCTACTTGACGTCTATGCGGGGAAGGAAGACATAGCGGCTGTCCAAGGGATTGCCTATAGAGAAAGGGAACAACTGAAGATTACGGCGCCTGGGCCAAAACTAGATTTACGGGAACTTCCTTCCCCTTTCCAATTTGCAGAGGACATACCCGAGCTGGGCAAAAGAGTGACCTATATTGAAACAAGCCGCGGCTGTCCTTTTTCCTGTCAATTCTGTCTATCCTCTATCGAAGTAGGCGTCCGCTATTTCAACCGGGATGCCATTAAGGAGGATATCCGGTATTTGATGGCCAACGGTGCAAAAACAATCAAGTTTGTCGATCGCACATTCAATATTAGCAGAAGCTATGCGATGGAAATGTTCCAATTCTTGATTGATGAACATGTATCAGGCACTGTGTTCCAGTTTGAAATAACGGGAGATATTATGCGTCCTGAAGTCATCCAATTTCTAAATGATAATGCGCCAGCAGGACTATTCAGATTTGAAATTGGAGTTCAATCAACAAACGATTTAACAAATGAATTAGTCCAGCGCCGCCAAAATTTCGAAAAACTTTCCCGTACCGTAATGATGGTGAAAGAAGGTGGGAAGATTGACCAACATTTGGACTTGATTGCTGGCCTACCCGAAGAAGATTATAATTCTTTCCGAAAAACATTCAATGAGGTTTTTGCAATGAGGCCAGAAGAGATGCAGCTAGGCTTCCTTAAGTTACTCCGTGGAACTGGCTTACGTATACAAGCCGAACAATATGGCTATCAGTTTATCGACGAAGCACCTTATGAAATATTTTCAAATAACGTATTGACGTTTGATGATATCCTGCGAATCAAACAGACCGAGGATGTTCTAGAAAAGTATTGGAACGACAACCGATTACCGCGAACGGTGGAATATCTTGTATCAGAAGTCTTTGAAACGCCATTCGATTTCTTCCAACAATTCGGCTCCTACTGGGAGAATCAAGGTTGGTCCAGAATCGGACATCAGTTGGAAGACTTATTCATACGCTTGAATGACTTCCTAATGAAAGATGGACGTGCCGATATGGATATCACACGCAGTCTACTAAAAATTGATTACCTTGCACACCATAAGTTCCAACCGCGCAAAGTTTGGTGGATTGAGGATATGCCAGTTGAAGAACGCTCTACTATCGAACAGGCATTGCTCGAAAACCCAACTTTATTAGGAGAACGTTTCAGTTCTTTACGTTTGAATAACCGAAATATCCGTAAGCAAACGTTCATCACACCGATTGCTGTTCAACCTGAAGATGTAGAAATTGGTATTGTACAAAAGGCTGCTGGCTATCTTATCACCGTCTTCAGACATGATGATACCCCGTTCTTTATGTTCCTAGAACAATCAGGAAAAGCGCAAGGCGCCTTCTAGACGCGACAGGCATAAGTCGATCTAAGGGAAGGCAGTCTAAGATCGCGACATGCAGTCGTTGCCGCATAGCTGGATTGCTTATGACCCGAGCGGCTGGCGCCTGGAGCTAGACAATAAGAAAAGCGCAAGCGACTGGTAGACCCGAAAAGCGCTGGAGGGCCTGAAGATAAAGGCGTACTTTGCCTTTAACTTCAGGACTGAAGCGACTCGAGGGGCTAGGCGCTGGAGTCTAGACACTATTCTAAGTCAAAAAATATACTTTCTTATCTTTTGAAAAAGGCTGTCCCAATTTAAACTTGGGACAGCCTTTTTATTAACCAATAATAACCCTTTCTTTCGGGTAATGATATTTCAATTTCTTTGTTTTTCCTCCTAATGTAAAGAGGAACGAAATAAGCCCGACCCGTCCAATGAACATTAGTAACATAATAATCACTTTCCCAGTTACAGAAAGATCCGATGTGATACCAAGTGACATACCACATGTCCCGAAAGCTGACGTTATTTCAAACAGCAGTGCAATGACCGGCACACCGGGTTCTGTAATAAGTAGAATAAGGAGTGCGGTCATAACCATCACCAACGCCAAAATAATGACAGCATAAGAACGGAACACATCTATCAGTTTTATTTGCCTTTTAAAGACATTAATGACTTGATTACCGCGAGCAAAGTTTATAAGAAACAGCACTGCAATCGCGAATGTCGTCGTCCGAATTCCGCCGCCTACCGAACTTGGCGATGCACCTATAAACATCAGTGAACTGATGAAAATGTCCGTCGCTTCGCTAAATTTCGTCACATCATACGTTGTTAGTCCTCCTGATCTGGATGACACTGAATGGAATAACGCCGTAAATAGTTTCTCATGCCATGCCATCCCTTTGAACGAATGCATAGATTCCAAAATGAAAATCATAACTGCCCCGAAAACGAGTAAAAATCCAAACGTCGCTGTCGTTATTTTTGTGAATAAAGAAAAACGAAAATGAGGCACTTTTTTTGAAAAATAACTTTTCACTTCGATAAGAACCGGAAAACCGATGGCACCGAGGATAATTAGAATCATCGTTAATGTCTGAACGAAATAATCATTGAAATACTGCGCGAGTGACGTTCCTTTAATAGCAAAGCCCGCGTTCGTTGTCGCAGATACAGACATGAACATCCCGTTAAGAAGTGCTTCGCTAAATGTATCATAAAACCGCATAATATAAGCTGTAAATATAAGCCCACCGATGATTTCAATTAATAATATTATTTTAATAATTTCCTTGATTAGATGAACAAGTCCTGCAAGGTTATATTGATTATGTTCGACCATGATTAGTTGCCTTTCTCGTAAACCAATCCGCTTCTTAACGAGGAGCCAAAAAAATGTCCCTATCGACATAATTCCAATTCCACCAATTTGCAAAACAAGCATAAGCATACAAATGCCAAAAACCGAATAAGTACTTCCGATGCTGATGGGCGCCAGTCCAGTAACACTTACGGCACTTACGGCTGTAAACAAGCTGTCAATGAAACTTATCTTTACTCCAGGCAAGTATACTCCAGGCAAATTCATCAGTAGTAATGAAAAGGCGATGGCCAGAAAATAATAAAACACTATAACTTGTGCAGGTGTGAACCTGCGTAAATTCTCACGATTGAATTTCAACCAGTTCACCGTTCCTTTCACCAATAATATGGTGTCGTACCTATTTTAGAGAAGTCGCATGAAAAAGGAAAGGACGAATTTGATAAAAATAGAAAAGCAACCATGCAATCACATGGTTGCTTTTCATATTATGCTTTCTTTTTGTTATTTCTAACCCCCGCCAAGTAGCCACTTAGTGCTATTCCAACAAGGACAACCCAGAATGTCACTTGCCATAAAGTTGAATGCGGGAAGCTTTCATCGAGGATTCCCAAGCCTGGATGTGACAGTGTAAGCACAGCCAATTTGACACCGACCCATCCAACAATAAGAAATGCTGCTGTTTCCAAGGTAGGAAACTTTTGCAGAAGAACAACGAATTGACGTGCAGCAAATCGCATGATCACTAAGCCAATAATACCACCCAATAACATGACGATGAATTGTCCACCGTTAATGCCACCTATATCGAAGTTACCAAGCTTAGGCAACGTTACAGCAAGTGCAACCGCCGCCAACATCGAATCGAGCGCAAATGCGATATCCGCAAGTTCGACTTTCACAACAGTCATCCAAAAACCAGACTGCTTACGTTTTTTAGCATCAGGATGTGTATCCTCACCTTTTCGCTGATCCATAATATTCTTAATGGAAATGAACAATAAGTAGATTGCTCCGAGCGCTTGAATTTGCCAAATATTCACTAGGAACGTGATCATGAACAAAGCTGCAAAGCGGAAGACAAACGCTCCTAATAAACCGTAAAAAAGTGCTTTCCTTTGCTGTTCACGCGGTAAATGCTTGACCATGACCGCCATAACAACGGCATTATCTGCTGCCAGTAATCCTTCTAGCACGATAAGTACAACGAGTACCCATGCGTATTCCAATAATATTGCTTCCAAATCGATTCCCCCTATTTTTTTGCAAAATAAAAGAGACCCTCACCTAATAAAAGGCAAAGGTCTCGCTAAGTCGGAATTTTAGTTTTGCAAAAATCCAGCTATCATAACCGATGGCAAAAGCCATGTATTGACGACTATGAAATAGGTTTCCCTATAGCTACTCCCCCTTGACATAAAGTCAAAAGTTATTAAGTTCGGGTTCTTTTGTTTGATTATACCATAGTTGGTCAAAAAGTAAATATTATTACCCGATTTTTATATGATAATCGCTATTTTTCTTATTCTTTTCATAAAATGCTGTCATGGATGGAATCGAGGCTAGGAAATCAGCACAGTGTATATCGCTTCCTTGCAGTAGCTCCTCTGCAACTGTCGTATCGAAAGTGGCATCCCACATCATATAATCCAGTGTTTCTGCCTCCACGCCAAGTCTACGCTGTAAGCGGATTGAGGAAAGACCTCTTTCCGCAAGAAGCCGCGGCAATCTGCCTTTAGGCTTTTTGCCGGTCAATTCAACGACCATTGCGCAGTAAATCTCTTCAATCGGGTGCGGTGTAGGATCTGTTAAGTGAACCGTTTTACCAGTAGCTCCTATGTGATTGGATAAATACACTGAAGCCTCGATTATATAATCAATCGGCACAACATTTATGCATGCCTGCGTTTTCCCCACGTAAGGAATAATTGGCATCCATCGCAATTTATCGATCATATTCATAAAGAAATATGGCCCGTCAAACTTAATCGTCTCCCCAGTTTTCGAGTGGCCTCGTACAATTCCAGGTCGGATAATAGTCACGGCTGCCTCCTTCTTCAGTTCTTCCACAAGTAGTTCCGCTTCAAATTTGGTTTCTTCATAATGATTTTTAAAAGAAGTCGGACGAATCAGCTCAGTTTCAAGCAACTTACCCTCTCGTTTTCCTGCAACATACGCTGTACTAAAATACACGAACCGCTCAATAGAAGAATGAGTCCGGACAAATTCAATCACTTGTCTCGTCCCCTCAACATTTACCTCCCGAGCAATTTCAGCTTTTACCGCGAGATCATATATGGCGGCGAGATGCCACACAGTTAACTTTTCCTCGTGCAAATCTTTAATCGTCTGCTGCGCCATCCCAAGTCCTGATTGCGTAATATCCCCGACCAGAATTTCAAACGGAAAAGTAACATTCATTTCTCTCATAATAGAAGTAGCTTTTTCCTTTGCGAGACCAGCTTGGCTAGATTGAACGACTACGTAAACCTTCCTCACTTCTCCAACACGTACCAATTCTTTTATCAATTGCGTAGCAATAAATCCAGGAAAGCCGGTAAAGAAATGAGTTCGCATATAATCCCCCCCTTATTTTGTAGTATAACATTTGAATTAGACTGTTAGAAGAATATTCTGTTTACTGCCCGACTGGTTCCCTTAGAATAGTTATGATTGCACGTCTGTTGATTAACCATTTTCTTGCATAAAGAGCAGGTAAGAAATGCTTGAAGAACACCGTTTCACCGGATCATTTCCAGTCCGCTTTTGGCGAACTATTCATGACAACTTTACCGAGGGGCAAGTGTGGGTAGAAATGACTTCGTCATTCCTACCCACACTCTTTTCAGTAATCCTGTTACGACTAGTTGCCTGTGGCGTTCCTACAACGTTCAAGTGAAAAATACAGCTGTTTTAGAAAAAAAGAATAGATGACTTTTATAAGGTTATAAGTGCCCGAAGATACAATTTCGGGCACTCTTGCACGTTGTACAATGTGTTCTTGCTTACTTTGAGTAAAGTGTACGCGTCATATCATGCGATGAACTTTAAGAAAGTGACTCTTCCTTAACTAAAAAAGACAAGACTATGGAGAAGACTTCAGCCGCCAAAATTGCATCTTTGGCGGCTATTATCCAGATAAGCAGCCCCGCTATTTTTTCGTCCCGAAAAGCTTTAGCACTTTGTGTACGTATCCATTTGGATAGCGACGGATGAATAAGCACCATACGATTACCGAAAAAATGTGTAGTGATGCGACGAAGTCGCATTCCTACACATAAAGACATCTCGGTAATCGTATAGAGGTCGTTCAATCCAAGCAATCCAAATATACTGTACACGAAGCGCCTGCTGTTTGATTAAGTTATTTACTGGTTGTTTTTGGTTAATCAACACATGTGTTATGATTGTTAACTTTGAGTTTATTACCGTCATGAAAAACTCAACAATTAAAAGAACCTCCCAATAAAGGGAGGCTCTACGGTTATTTACTTTCGACTGCACGTTTTCTCGTCTGTCGATCAAATAAGCTATAAATGATTGGTACAATATACAACGTGAACAAGGTCGAACTAAGTAATCCACCGATAACTGCAATTCCCATCGGCTGATTCATCTCGGTTCCTTCACCAATACCCAGCGCAAGAGGTAATAAGCCAAGAATAGTCGTCAGTGCAGTCATTAGGATCGGACGTAAACGATCCCTGGCCGAGGCAATAATAGCATCATATGAGCTGAGTCCCGCTTCTTTTCGCTGATTAATATAATCAACCAGGACAATCCCGTTGTTGACCACGATACCAACGAGGACGAGAATCCCGATTATTGCTGTGACACTGATTGGCGTACTTGTCAGGAAGAGGCCTAGCCCTACTCCAATGATCATAAGGGGCACAGAGAACATAATGACAAATGGGTATTTAAATGATTCGAACTGTGCCGCCATGACAATGTAGACAAGTACAACGGCTAGTAGTATCGCCATGACCATATCATCAATCGCACTTTCGAATAACTCTCTGTCACCGCCAAATGTTAGGTCAATTTCTTCCGGCAACTTAAGCCTATCAATTGTATCATTCACTTTAGCCGTCATATCACCAAGTGATTGAAACGATTCATACTTCATAGTAAATGTTACCGAGTGTGCTTGATCGACTCGTTGGATAGAAACGGGTCCTTCCGCAATTTCAATTTTAGCAACTTCCCCAAGTCTCACAAATGTACCTGTTGGAGTACGGAGTTCCAATTTTTTCAACTGGTCCATACTGTTACGGAACTTCTTATCGTATTTCACATAGACACCGAACACTTCGTCGTTTTTTCCGATAATCTGTGTGGCTAATGAACCACGAGTCACACTGTTTACTGTTTGTGCAATTTGATAAGGCGCCAGTCCATTGTTAGATGCTTTTTGGCGGTCCACTTCAATTTGGATTTCTTGAACAGTATTTTGAAGATTATTTGTCACTTCCGTTACGGAATCAAGTTCGACCAGTTCATTGTTCAAGTTTGTAACTGCTTCGTTCAGACGTTCTTCGTCTGTATCCTTCAATGAGAATGTCAACGTATTCGGACTTGAACCCGCTGCTGTCTGCATCACGAAGCCTATTTTGGCAGCGTCACCTACAGTTTTCAATACTTTGGGTTGCACATCATCTACGAATTTAAAGATCGAGCGTTCCCTTTCCGCAAGCGGTACAAGTTTGACGGATATTTCTGCAATATTAGCTTTAGATGTACCTTGCGCGATATCCTGTTGCGTTCCACCAACAAGACTAACGTATACTTCCACATCATGCTCATCTTTCAATTGCGCTTCAATTCGTTTTACTACTTCATCTGTCGCATCTGAAGATGAACCGTTTGGTAACTTCACTGTAATGCTGACAAATCCCTCATCAGTCGCTGGCAAGAATTCGGTTCCGACCTTAGTTAAAGCAAAACTACTTAACACCAGCACAATTAGTGTAGTTAACAGGACAACAGAACGATGTTTCAGTGCCCACTTCACCGATCTTTCAAAGTTATTCAATCCTTTTGAGCGGCGTCTCCTAGCTGCTATATTTTTCGTCGGTTTCTTTAGCATACGGCTCGCCATCATGGGTACAACCGTCAATGCAACAACGAGTGATGCGAATAAACTAAAGGAAATTGTCAAGGCAAATTCCGTGAAAATCTGCCCGATTAATCCGCTGATGAAAATAACTGGGACAAAAACGGCAAGCGTTGTTAACGTTGACGCAATAATGGCACCGCCAATTTCCTTCGAACCTTCAGAGGCTGCAATTTGCGGATCCTTCCCCATAGCAAGATGTCGTTCAATATTTTCAATGACGACAATCGAGTTATCAACTAGCATCCCTATACCAAGCGCAAGCGCACCAAGAGTCATAATATTAAGCGAGAAATCAGCAAAATACATGAGAACAAATGTCACAATGACCGAATATGGAATGGCAATACCAATAATAATTGGACTTTTTATGCCACGCAGGAAGAAGAACAATACAAGCATTGCGAAAATACCGCCTAAAATAAGCGACTGTCCAATATTTCCTATGGCGAGTTTTACATAATCCCCTTGGTCAAATAAAATATCTGACTCGACACCTTTGAATTCTTCTTTTTCCAACAGATTGTCAAGAGCCTCTTTGAAGGCGGTCGACACATCCGCTGTATTTGCACCAGATTCTTGCAACACGGACATCAGAACAGCCTGCTGGTCATTTGCACGCGTTTCTGTGGCAGACTCTGCTTCGACAAGTGCAACATCCGCCACATCTGCAATTGTTACTGTAGCGCCATTTAACGGATTCGCACCAATCGCGATACTCCGAATGTCGGAGATGGTCGTTAATGTACTGACAATACGGGTTGTAAGTTGCTTGCCATCCACCGTTTTAATTGGTTCACCAGGCATAGACACATTGTTTGCTTGAATCATCTTGACGATATCGGCTTGTTCAAGGCCATTCGCTACGAGTTTGTTCTGATCCATAATGATTTGTACTTCTTCTATCAATTGACCCGAAACGGAAACACTTGCTACGCCTTTCGTCCGGCGTAATTCAGTTTCTAGCTGATCCGCAATTTTCCGGATATCTGTATCATCCGCAGTTGCACGCAGTGACAATTGAATAACCGGGAACTGGGACGGATCAAATTTCATAAAACGTGGTTTTGTGGCACCTTCTGGGACTGGAATTTGATCTACCCTTTGCATAATATCGAGCTGGACATCATCGATTTTCGTTGACCAGTCAAACATAAGTAAGATGAAATTGGCGCCCTCCTGCGAGGTGGATTGCATTGATTTCAATCCAGGCGCAGTCGAAAGACTCGCTTCGAGTGGTTTTGTTATTTTCTCGCTCACTTCTGCCGGAGATGCACCTGGATAACTTGTCACAACGACAGCAATCGGCGGGTTCAATTCTGGTATTAGCGTCACTGGAATACGAAAGAATGATACCGCCCCTAAAATGATGATAAGAAACATAATGACAATCGTAAATACGGGCCTTTTTATAGAAAAATCACTAATTTTCATGGACACGTTCCTTTCTTTATTGGAAAAGCGGAAGGCGCCGCCTAGCCCCGACAGGCATAAGTGATAAAGGAAGTCAGTCTAAGAACGCGACGTCCTGTCGCAACAAGGAGGTATGTAGTTCAATCCCTCCCCGCTGCGTAACTCACATCCTGTAAGCCTCCGAGTGGTTGGCGCCTGGAGTCTAGACAACGACCAAAGTAGAAAAAATCGGTATTTTCTTATCTTTTAAAAAAGCTTCACTCCATTAATCATAATGAAACATGGTGTCGACTTCAAACGGGAGCGCCTAAAGCTTTGGTAACGGACTTAATTAATATCCTTCAACTGTTCGTAAATGATAAGAAAACCCGACAGGACGGATAGACCGTCTTGCCGGGTTTTTAAATTATAATTGGCTATATAATTCGATTTCCGGATACTTATCATGGAACCAACGCATTGCAAAATCGTTTTCAAATAAGAATACACGTTTGTCGTGGCGATCTTTTACAAGCATTGCTCGTTGCCCTGCCATCGATTCTTTGACGTCACCTTCGTTGACAATCCAGCGCGCAACTTTCGAACCGACGTGCTCCATGCGCACTTCGACGTTATACTCATTCTTCATTCGGTGCTCGAACACTTCAAATTGAAGTTGACCAACTGCACCTAAAAGTACTTCCTCAGTATGGAGCGTCCGGTAATATTGAATTGCTCCCTCTTGCACAAGCTGAAGAATTCCTTTATGGAAATGTTTAGACTTCATAACGTTTTTCGCTGTTACCCGAACAAAGAGTTCCGGTGTAAACTGTGGTAACGCATCGAATAGGAAGTTTGATTTACCACCGATTACTGTATCCCCGATTTGGTAGTTACCTGTATCGTGAAGTCCAATAATATCACCAGCTACCGCTTCCTCCACTATTTCACGATCATCCGCAAGGAACTGCGTTGTCTGTGTCAGTTTGAATGTCCTGGAAATACGCGGAACCGTTACAGTCATTCCACGTTCGAATGCACCTGAAACAATACGAACGAATGCGATTCTATCACGGTGCATCGGATTCATATTCGCTTGAATTTTGAAGATAAAACCTGAAAACTCTTCCGAATACGGATCGATTTCTGTTTTATCTTTTGTTATTCGTGGTTGTGGTGGTGGTGAAAACTGTAAAAACGTTTCCAAAAATGTCTGCACACCAAAGTTTGTCAATGCACTGCCGAAAAATACAGGTGTCAGTTCACCTATTGCTATTTTCTCTTCATCAAAATCATTGCCTGCTTCGTTAAGAAGTAGAACGTCTTCAAGTGCTTGCTTATAATATGATGTTTCCATCATTGGATGTGGTTCTGCAAGCCCTCCGTCTTCATTGATCGCAAGAAAACGCTTGTCATCGTCAACCCGTACCTGTTCAACACGGTTGTTAAAACGATCGTAAATACCAAGGAACTCTTTACCCATTCCAATTGGCCAGTTCATCGCGTAAGACTGGATACCAAGCACTTCTTCCAATTCTTCCATCAGTTCAAGCGGTTCTTTCCCTTGACGGTCCATTTTATTAATGAACGTGAAGATTGGAATCCCACGCATACGGCATACTTTGAATAATTTTATCGTCTGTGGCTCGATTCCTTTTGCTGAATCGACCATCATGACAGCCGCATCGACGGCCATAAGTGTACGATATGTGTCTTCACTGAAATCTTCGTGTCCCGGTGTATCCAAGATGTTAACGCGCTTACCATCGTAATCGAATTGCATGACGGATGATGTTACCGAAATTCCACGTTGCTTCTCAATTTCCATCCAGTCAGAAGTTGCGAATTTCCCTGATTTCTTACCTTTTACTGTTCCGGCATCGCGGATTGCACCACCGAAATAGAGTAGTTTTTCTGTGATTGTCGTTTTCCCGGCATCCGGGTGAGAAATAATTGCAAACGTCCGGCGGGATGCAATTTCTTCATGTATTGGTTTGTCCATTGTATATTGTCTCCTTCTGCTCTGCTTTCCTTAGCATAGACACATTGGAGGATGATTTCAACAATTTTTTATCGGAATTAGTGAAGCACAGGTAAAACTGAACGTCAGATTCCCAAAACTCTTCAACAACAGCAAAACCACGATGTCATCCATTCCACATAAAAAAGAGCTATCCCAAAATCAGGACAACTCTCTCTACTCATTTTCCAACTAATCCTGTACCAAATTTCTTCTCTGCCTCTACCAGCGCAATCTCCGCGTCTGAGTGTGGGTATTTCGTAGAGCCGATAATTTGATAATCCTCATGCCCTTTACCAGCGAAAATGATAATGTCATCACGCTCTGCAACCGCTATCGCATGGCGCACTGCTTCCGGTCGGTCACCAATACATGCATACTGATTATGCTTCATACCCGCTTCCAACTCTGCAAGTATCGATTCATACGGCTCGTCCCGCGGATCGTCCGTCGTTAAGATTACATAATCTGCAACGGATGCTTTATCTGCCATAATCGGACGTTTTATCCGATCACGGTTGCCACCCGTACCAATGACGAATATTAGACGACTTCCTTCCTTCTTATAAGGAAGAACTGCATCAATCGCTTTTTCAATAGCATCAGGTGAATGCGCATAATCGACATACATTGTAATCGGCAATTCTGTCGGTACTTGTTCCATACGCCCTTTAACGGCTGAAATCTTCCCTAGATAGTTAATAACATCTTCAGTCATCATTCCTTTGGCATACAAAGTAGCGATGACCGCGAGCGCATTATAGACACTGAATTCACCAATGAGGCTCATGTCAACTCGGAATTCACCATCGGGCGCAGTAAGCCTGAATGTCGTACCATTTGCCCGTAGCTCAATATCCGATCCACGAAAAACGGCTTCATTTTGGATACCGTATGTCAAAACTGGATAAGAAGTCATTTCCAGTAGCTTGTTGCTCCATTCATCGTCTGCATTGACAACGGCAAATTTACGCTTTTCCAAGTCTTGTCCTAGCTGAGAAAACAACAATCCTTTCGCCTGACCATAATTGTCCATTGTCCCATGGTAATCGAGATGATCATGCGTTAGATTTGTAAAAACAGCGATGTCAAATTCCGTACCAGCCAAACGACCTTCCACTAGACCATGTGACGATACTTCCATCGTCATTGTTGTACATCCTTCATCCGCTGCACGGGCAATCATCCCTTGTGTCGTCAATACATCAGCCGTCGTGTTCTCAGTCTCATAAAGGGTTCCATCCAAATCGAAACCGATTGTTCCAGTAACGGCAGATTTCTCACCCGCCCGCTGAAGAATCGCTTGGATGATGCCACTGACACTCGTCTTGCCGTTCGTACCCGTTACCCCAATCATTGTCATCCGCTTCGATGGATAATCGTAAAAACGGGATGCCAACAAGCTGATAGCCCGTGACGTATTTTCAACCATAACAACCGCGACTTTATCCAAATCGACATCGACTTGCTTCGAAGCAACAATCACCCTTGCTCCATTGTCCACGGCTTTCCCAACGTAATTATGGCCATCTACCGTAAATCCTTCGATACAGACGAAAATTCCTCCTGCATTGACCGCGCGCGAATCAATCGCGATATCCGTCACAGTCAGCGGAACCACTCCTGCTACCCGTTTGACAGGTAACATTGAAAGTAACTTTTCCGTTTCCATTAAACCCCTCCGTTCAGTCCATCATTGCTGAAGTTACATATGCGTGAAGCAGTTGTGCTGATGCTTTTAGCGAATCGATATGTGTCCGTTCCAATGCATGTGATGATTCGATGCCTGGACCAAATAATGCATGTTTCACGTCAAAGCCCGCTCGAATTGCAGCAGATGCGTCTGAACCGTAAAACGGGTAAATATCAAGTTTGAACGGAATGTACCCTTCTTTGCAAAGGCCCGTCAAATGTTGTGTTAACGCATAATGATATGGCCCGCTTGAATCTTTCGCACAAATCGACACTGTATATTCGTCCGAAGTTTGCCCGTCACCAATCGCTCCCATATCGACTGCGATATACTCAACAGTCTCAACTGGAATATTAGAGTTACCACCATAACCGATTTCTTCATTGTTTGAAATATAGAAATGCGTCGTATGCGGAAGTTTGACTCCTTCTTCTTTCAATGAACGAATCAGTTCAAGCAACAGCGCAGTACTCGCTTTATCATCAAGATGACGTGACTTAATGAAACCGCTGTCCGTCGCTTCAAAACGAGGATCAAAGGATACAAAATCGCCCACTTCAATACCTAGTGCACGTGTTCCAGCTGCATCAGTTACTTTCTCGTCAATACGCACTTCGATATTTTCCACGCTTCGTTCTGCAGTCCCTGCGTTTTTATAAACATGAACTGTAGTCTGATGCATAAGAATTGTTCCTCGGACTTCTTTCCCTGACGCCGTATGAATGAGGCAGTATTCTCCTTCAACCGCGTTCCAATTGAAACCACCAATCATTGTCAACTTCAGGCGACCATTGCTTTTCACTTCTTTCACCATCGCCCCAAGTGTATCGGTATGCGCTGTAAGCAGACGATGTCGCGTTGAATCCACTCCTTCAATCGTTGCAATGATTGCCCCTTTGTTTGTTTTCTTATGTGTTACCCCAATTTCGTCAAGTTCCTTTGCTATTAACTTCATCACTTTTTCCGTATAACCTGACGGACTTGGTGTTTCTACAAGCCTTTTTAGCAGTTTAACAATACGTTTTTCATCAAATGTTGTAGTCATTTCTATTTCTCCTCTCTCTCGCGTCGAAATATGTAATTCAATCCCAATGTCGAATCATGTATGATAAGTATAAAGTAATGTTGTGAGGTGCCCAATGAAAGATTCGACAATCGTCCATTCACGCAATATGTTTATTATACTTTTTTTTGCCTCTAGCGTCACCGTACATATTTTCACGTCACTTCTTTTAGATTTTCATAGCGCAATGATTTCAGGCTTTATCGGATTGTTCATCGTTACTGTACTGTTTGTCCTTTATAAATCGGGGATGAATTCTCTTACTTTTCGAATTCCCCTAATAATTGGGTACTTTTTATATATACTTATTTCAAACTTAGTAAATCCTGATTTAGTACACTTATTTTATCTTATCTTCCCTATCGCCTTAGTGGCAATCTACAATATCACTTGGTTAAACATACTGATTATGGCCATCACGGGTATAGAAGTGTTTGTTTTATTTTACTTATTCAGTCCAATTTATAAATCAGTGGATGAAACTCAATTACTCCCCAATATAGCTTTCATTTTCAGCTTGGCGGTGTTCCTTTGCGTACTGTACACTTTCAGAATCACACCGGAATGGAACAATATCTTCAAGGAAAACAAGAAGTTGGATGTTTTACTTACATCCAGAGAAAGCTATCTCGATCTCTTTTTTGAGCATACGGAAGACGCAATTGTTGTGTTCGACTTAGATCAGAACATTGTCGCAATGAATCCCGCATTTGAAAAAACATACGGCTGGAAGCGCGAGGAATGCATGGGACGTTCTCCACGACTCTTCCCTTTGTCCGAGGATGCAACGATTGCAGAGAGGACAAAAAAATTATTGAACGGGGAAAGTTATCATTTTCTGCTAACCAAAGAGATGAGGAAAGATGGTACCGTGTTTGATGCTGAACTGACATTAGCCCCTATCTACGATTCTGAAAAAAAGTTAGTCGCCACGTCATTCATTGCACGCGACATTACACTTAAGCTACAAGCTGAACAACTAAAAATCGATACAGAAAAACTAAAAGTAATCGGTGAGATTGCAGCAAGCGTCGCCCACGAAGTACGTAATCCTATGACATCCATTTCAGGATTCGTACAGATGATGAACAACGATCCCGCTAATCCATATCGCGCATACACCGAAATTATGTATACAGAAATAAACCGTATTGATTTGATAGTCAGCGAGTTTCTCGTCCTATCAAAACCGAATTTAAAAAAATTCACTGATTTCTACATTGAAAAGTCACTTCTAGATGTAGTATCGATATTCGAAACGGAATTTAGTAATCGGTCAATTTTTTGCGATGTTCAGATTCCTAAAAATAATGCAATCATTAGAGGTAATGAAGATGGTATGAAACAAGTCTTCATTAACTTATTTAAAAATTCGTGTGAAGCGCTTGTAAAAAACGGCATAATCACTATCGTTGTCAAATTCCAAGACGAAAGAGTTACTATCTTCATCCGCGATAACGGTCCCGGGATGAATACCGAAACAATTGATAATCTATTTGAACCATTTTACACGACTAAAGCAGAAGGTACCGGCCTTGGCATGCTAATTACAAAAAAAATCATCGTCGATCAAGGCGGAACGATAACCGTGACCAGCAAAATAAATCATGGAACCGAAACAACGATTATACTTCCACTAGTTTAAACGAAAAGAAAACCGCCACCCATTAACGGATGAGCGGTTTTACTATTTTTAATTTATTGCCGTATGGCGGAAATGCAAGTGTCATTGGAATGGACGTACTTTTTTTCATCATGGATTTTGCATGTGTGAACGTATCGAAACTTGCTTTTCCATGGTATGCACTCATACCTGATGAACCGACTCCACCAAACGGTAAATTAACGTTACCAACATGCGCAATTGTATCGTTAATACATCCCCCGCCAAACTGCACGTTTTCAATGAAATAATCCGCGGCTTGCCCGTTTTCAGTAAACATATACGCCGCGAGCGGTTTTGGCAATTTACGAATACTTTGAATCGCTTCACCGAGATTCTCATACGTCATAACCGGTAGGATTGGACCGAATATCTCCTCTTCCATTGAAGCACTATTCCATGAAATAGTATCAAGCACTGTCGGTTCAATGAATAAATCTGAGCGGTCAGAACCACCACCACTTATCACATGTGCACAGTCTTTATTGATGATGTCAACTAGACGATTGAAATGTTTGTCACTGATAATTCTACCGTAGTCCGGACTTTTTGAAACATCTTTCCCGTAAAATTTACGGATTGCAGTAAGCATTTCTTTGACAAGTTTCTCTTTGACAGAATCATGAACAAGTATATAATCCGGCGCGACACATGTCTGTCCTGTATTAACAAATTTCCCCCAGACAATGCGTTCAGCTGCTTTTTTAATATTGGCAGACTGGTCTACAAGTGCAGGACTTTTCCCGCCAAGTTCAAGCGTAATTGGTGTCAGCCGTTCAGCTGCTGCCTTCATAATAACTTTCCCAACTGCTACACTGCCTGTGAAAAATATATAATCGAAGGAAGCGTGGATGAGTGCGGAAGTTTCTTCACGCTCCCCTTCTACGACTCGGATATAGTCTGGCGAGAATGTTTCTTTCACTATTTTTTTAATAATATGTGCCGTGTGGGCAGCTACCTCGGACGGTTTGACAATTGCGCAATTTCCACCTGCAATCGCTCCAACAAGCGGTTCCATCACAAGTTGAAACGGATAGTTAAATGGACCAATGATTAATACGGATCCGTATGGTTCACGAACAATGAAACTTTTCGCAGGTTGTAGATGAACAGGTGTCTTCACCGTCTCATCCTCCATCCAGCCTTCAAGATGCTTAATCATGTAAGAAATGCTTGAAAGGACGAAACCGATTTCCGTCACATAAGACTCGAAAGGACTTTTACGCAGATCTTTATGTAACGCTTCCGTAATTTCAGCTTCATTCGCAACAATTGCGTCTTTCAATGTCAAAAGCATTTCTTTACGGAATGCAAAACTCCTTGTTTGGCCTGAAAAATAATATGCGTGTTGGGAAGCAATCATCGATTCCACGTCTTGTGCAGTAAAGTTCAACTTATTCCCTCCATCCCTTTATACCTTCAATCATAGTTAGAATTGTTGCGGGATGCAAAAGTTAGCACTTTATTCCTTTATCAGGTCAAAAGGTGATCAATCAATTTTTGTATTTCAAGTCCTTCATCAAACGACACAAGTAGCGCAGTTTCACCGTTAGCTGCCGCAATGCACTCATCCGTAAGCGTTTTCACTGTATCGAAGGAAGTCAATATCTCAAAAGGACTGTCTTTTTGTGCCATGCTAAGTTCCGACCAATTGCGCAGTTTCAGAACACCTTCATCTCCATATACTGTATAGGACAGTTCTTCTTGTTGACCGATTCCCGAAACACCATTCAAGAAGACCGGAATGTCATCCGCGGTTTTTCCGATTGTAAGGACACTCGTTTCCGCAAGCGTTTCATCTTCAGGATAAACGGTTTGGTGGGAAGTAATCGCAAGTTGACCAAACATCCTGTACATAAGTTGAAGGTAATGCGGGAATACTTCTCGTGTAAAGCCGCCTTGTTTTCGCGAAGCGATCCACGGATTTTGTTGCCATAAACGTGGCCAATGCGGGAAATAAGTTTGTAGTTCAATTCGAATGATTTGACCAATTTCACCTTCATTAACAAGTTTCATCATATGACGAACGGACGAACTATACATGAGCGGAAAATGCATTGCCGTTTGAATTTTACTGTTCTCTGCAGCCGAAGCCATAACTAATCCATCTGTCACATCGTGTGCAAGTGGTTTTTCACAAAGCACATTCAAGCCTTTTGAAATCGCTGCCGTACTCAGCGCAGCATGCGATACGGGTGGAGTTCCAATATAGATCCAGTCAGGTTTCATCGCCAAAACCTCCTCATAAGAGGATGCCGCAAATAATCCGTATGTATCCGCCATTTCAGAAAGTCGTTCATCATTTTCATCAAACAAGGCAATAATTGTTGCAGATTCGTTATTGCGTAATTGATTGATGATTCGCTCGCCAACAATACCTGTACCAACGAGGGCAAATGTAGTTTTCTTCATAGAAATAACCCCTTTTCACGAATAATTGTATGAAAGGAAAAAGGATAGGTCTAACGATTCCTTTTCACCCTTTGACGTTTTGTATTATAGCATTGAAGGGAATAGAATGTTCAAATAACAAAGAATTTAAAGGAGGAAATGGACATGACAACAACTGATACTTGGTGGGAAACGATCTTTGAAGGAAATCTTTCATTGGGGATTAATAAAGAACGTCTTGTAGAACTTGAAGAAGAAAATTTCCTTTATTTTGATGAAGAGAAGCAACTACAGGTGCCTACACACTGATAATTATTGTAACTAACTTGTCAACGATACCAATTTCCAACGGACCATAAAAACAGCCTTTCCATGTATTTAAAATGGGAAAGCTGTTTTTTTATGTGTACGAATGGTGAGTTGATCTTTCGAGTGTGTGTTGTTTAGTTTTAGGCTTATGTTGTGCAGTTCTAGGCAAGCGTTGTTTAGTTCCCTATATACGTCACTCAATACTGTGCCACAGATAATGTGCTGCATAACTTAGGTACGGTGACCACTCTGGAAAACGGGCAAGCATTTCATCTTGCGTGGGCTTACGATCCATCTTCCACACCTGCTTCAATGCGTTTTGCAAACCAATATCCGCCAGTGGGAATAAATTTGGACGTCCGAGCCCAGACATTAGGAAACCTTGCGCAGTCCAAGGTCCTACACCACGGTAAGCAACAAGTTTTGAAGTTACTTCATCGTCATCCATTTTCCTGAACTGCTCAAGGTCAAGCGTCCCCTCTGCAATCGATTGCGACAAGCCAATGACATATTCAGCCTTACGCGTGCTAAACTGCAGGTCTCGAAGTACTGAGACGTCAAGCGACGCAATACGCTCAGGGGATGGATAACGCCAGACGTCATCGACCATCTCCCCAAATGATTCTACAAAACGTTGCGTCAACGTATGTGAGAACGACAAATTGAGTTGCTGGTGAATGATGCTTTTCATTAGTGTTCCATATAATGAAAAACTTTTAACAAGCGGGGTTCCTTCATACTCAAGAAATAGCGGCCCAAGATCTGTTCCCGCAAAATGTAACCCGATTGCATCCAACGGTTTATCAAAATGAAAGATTGATTTAACCGTTTCAATTTGACTATCATCAATTGCATTTCCCACTATAAATGCAGGTAGTTGTTTCGTGCCTGTACTTTGCAACGTGATATTATTTCCCTCTTCCATAGGGATGCGCACTATGCGGCTTTGCAAATCCACAGAATTCACCGGGTCCCCTGCCAACCGAATAATTGCCCGATCGAAATCATAGACATAAGGCAATGAAAATTGAACGTCGATAAGAAACACCCCCTTTTTTTACAGCATTCTAGTGTCTATTATACTCTTTTTTAAAAAACTTTTCCTAAAGGTGTTGACTTCTATTACAGACCCGCTATAATAATAAATGTGCAGTAAGCAGAAACACAATTTAATTCCCGGTTCCGTAGCTCAGCTGGGAGAGCACTACCTCGACAAGGTAGGGGTCGCTGGTTCGAGCCCAGTCGGGACCATTGGGTGCCAAACCCGAAGAAAACCTTTAGGAACAAAGGTTTTTCCATAAAAAAGACGTTCAGGCCTTGTGCTTGGAGGTCTTTTTTTCTACGGATTTTTACCTAATGTCCGCCATTTGTCCGCAGCTTTTATTGCAGGTCATCCGTATGTTTTCGAATCGCATTGTGGAAAATATCTGCAACGTCACTATGTGATTTAGGTAATAGATGGGCATAAAATTCTAACGTAATTTTGGGATTTGTATGTCCAAGTCGAGCCGCTATTTTAACAACGTCGACTCCTTCCGCTATCAAGATGGAAGCATGCGTGTGCCGCATATCATGAAAGCGGATCGCTGTCACTTTAGCCTCTTTTACAATGCGCTTCATGGCTCGGATTACATTTCGCGGATCTTGCATGGTTCCCGTATTCGTACAAATCACTAAGTCTTGATTTTGGTATAGGCCACCCACAAGTTCTTGCCATTCATCCTGAATTGGATAAAAAATTGGACATTGGACAACTCATTCGAACGGAATGGCTGAAGCAAAACATGAAGCAAGAGAATCTGGCAAATAATATTTGTTCTATTTCTCACTTGAGTAAAATCGAACATGGAGTGACAATGCCAAGTGATGCGGTTCTGCAACAGTTACTGCAAAGGTTGAATATATCGTTAGAAAGTGTAACTGCACACTCGTCTCCTGAACAATTTATACAGTTTCGCGAACATTTCCAAGATGTGATTAATCGGCGTGATAAGCCAGGAGCAGAGTCGCTTTGTGAGGAGATCCATAGCTATTTGAAGGCACATCCACTCTATGACTATCAATTCGACCTATCACTGATGGAAAACCGATTGCTACTCATGACTTCAGCTGATGTTATCGCTATCCAAAGCAACCTAGATATTTCAGCAACTATAAACTGTGAACCTTCACATAACCACCGCAATTGTGTGTATTATAATTTCGCAGCACACACTTATACCTAATTATTTCTTTTTTCCTTCAAAACTGTTGTATTCAACATCCTCCCATATTTCCTTCACCTCAATTAACTCGTAATTATCCTCAAAACGAATTTCAATGGAGTAATTATACAAATATTCCAGATGATCTATATATAAGATGAGTGTATTTTCATCTTTCCACTGTCTACTTACCGAAATTACCCCAAAGGTAGTTTGGCTAATTAAAGGGGTATCACCTAAAGCAATTGATAAATCCTCCTCAATGCCATCATATAGCCATACTTTTAACGCAGCTTCATTTTTACCTTTAAATGATAGACGTAGCTCTTTCCACCCTAATTCATTGGAATCGAAGACATAGCTTTGCTCATCAATTTTTTTTATGTCCTTAGGGGGCATAGATTGTTTCTCTCTCTCATCCTTCACTCTATTTTCCAACTTTATCGACTCAAGTGAATTGTATTTTTCATTATTTGATGCAAGAGCCTCTTCTGATACAGCCGCATTCACAATGAACTTTACACTGTCTTTTAATTTATTGTTAGTTTCAGGTGCATCATATCCCGATGTAAATACTGCAACAATCTCTAAATCAGGGATAACATATATATATTGTCCGTATCCCCCCTGAGCAGAGTAAACATAATGACCCTCTATTTCATCAATAACCCACTGATAACCATAATGACTTCCTCTAAAATAAATAAATCGATCTTCTGATGACTTTTTGGTTGATTCTTCAATCCATTGCTCGGATATAAGTGTTTCCCCATCCCATTTACCTTCATTTAAATATAAAAAACCTATTTTCGCCATGTCACGTGGTGTCATTATTAGCCCATTGCCGCCTACTGCGATATTATCTCTCTCTACAAATTCTCTATTTTGTATGTTAAGCGGTTCAAAAAGATATGTATCTGCGAACTCTACTGTTTTCATGCCTGACTTTTTCTGAAGGATTGCTGTCAATAAAAAAGAATCTCCAGAACTATAATGGTATTGAGTATCAGGTGAAACTCTCATTGGTTTATTTAAAAGAAATGACACTGGATCTTTCACTTCCCAAATCATTACATCATCGCTACCACTATCATTACTATTATCATACTCAAGTCCAGATCGCATGGACAACAAATCCTTAACAGTAATTTGATTTTTATCACTGTCTAGGTTCTGAATATCTTTCTCCGAGAAGATATCCACGACACGCTCTTCCAATTTGAGGATCCCCTGATCTACTGCAATGCCGATGAGAGCTGAGGTTATACTTTTAGTAGCTGAATAGATTCGCTGCTTTATTTCAGGTGTGTATCCCTCACTATATTTTTCAGCAACAATATAACCATTTCTAGTAAGGATTACACTATTAGTTCCAGTTGCTTTTTCATTGACCTCATTAAAAAAATCCATCAACTTTTCCGTGTCCATTCCTTGAGCTTCAGGAGTGGATTTCCTCCACTCGTTTGTTGGAAAGTATTTTTCTTGCGTAAAGTATACATCTTCCATGTTTTGATTTTCGACAACTACATTTTGTTTACATCCAGTTAAGATGAGGAAAACCACAGCGATTAACATAAACCTTTTCATCATATTGCCCCTCTCTCGTAGCATATCGTATTGTCAATACTTTTATAGCCAAAAGTTCATTATGTTCACTAGGTAGTGAATTTCAAAAAAGTGCCACAGTTCAAATAGGAAGCCTCTCAAAAATGATGTTGTCAAAAAACAAAAATACAATCCATATTTCATTCAGCTTTATAGTCATTTGCGGGAGTCTGACTCACTTTATCGATAATAATAGAAAAAATTGTTTTTTCTTTCCAATTTTTTTTAGAAACCTCTTTAAACGACCACCTGCTAAAGTGATGTGACTCCAAAAAGTTAAACTACGTATTTGGAAATTAAATTTTGGATAACTCAGGTATTAACTGTTGTTGAGCTGCAAGTTCCTTATACAGAGGATGTTTTTCAATTAACTCTACGTGTGTACCTGAGCCAGTAACTTGTCCATTTTCAATAACTATGATTTTATCTGAATTAAGAATTGTTGATAGTCGATGTGCAATTATTAGTGTTGTCCTACTTTCCATCAAATTATTTAATGCGTATTGAACAACAGCTTCTGACTTTGTATCAAGATTCGAAGTAGCTTCATCTAGTAATAAAATTTCTGGATCCCTAAGTAAAACGCGTGCTATACCAATCCTTTGACGTTGTCCACCGGAAAGTTTTATTCCCCTATCCCCTACTTGTGTATTATACTTATCCTTGAAATCCTCTATAAACTCATGGGCATACGCCATTTTGGAAACCACGCATCATAAACACATTTAAGTAAAAGGTAGTCTTGATAATCATTTTCCTCACGTATAGCATGGACCTCAGTTTTTTCGAGCCATGCATAGTAGCCACTTCTATGTACTTTTGCGACTTTACATAGGTGAGCTGTGCACCTCTTTAATTGAAATTTACGAATCACTTCATTAATCACCTGATATTTTTCGGCTGATGTTAGTATTATTTTTTCACCTACCTCTCTAGTTCCTCGAGCTTTTTTAACAATTCGACCTCGGCTTCAAGATATTTAATACGTGCTTCAGCTTTTTCAAGTTTTTTCTCAGGAGATAATCCTTCAGTTGATGGACGACCAGGACTTCCTTTTCCGCTCTGATTCTCTTTGACAGCTAATACTTTAAATTCAGGTTTATATTGGATAGAGCGATCTGAAACTGAGTTCATATTAGGATTCGCTTCTAATAATCTACGCTGGTGTTCATTAAAAAGTATTTTACTCATTGAAAACACTCCTGTCAGGATATTTATCTTCAGTATACCTAAGCTTTTAGACAGAAAAAACCCCAAATGGTGTCACTTTTTTAAAGTGTCTACCATTTGGGGTTCAGTTCAAAATAGGAACCGAGCTATTTTTAATTAAACCCACCAACAACTCTTGTGTTGCCACATACACTCTGCACATAACTCTTCATTCCAAATTGCCATGATTCCGACTGCTTCGCAGTGTGTCATAGGCATAGCATCATCATAAGCTAGAATTTCATCTTCGTTATAAATATAAAAACCTGTTGTTAAATCTTCACTTTTCATGCCTATCTCATTGAGTCTCTTTTCATCTGTTGAGAAAAACAGTTCTACCTAATTTATTGTAATTGTTTTGTTCTTAGAATCTACCACATTACCTACTTATTCTTTGAGACTTTCCTAATAAGCTCAAAATATGTGCCACCACCGGATATAATTAATGTATTATCATCTTTTATGAAGAATGTAGAAACATGGCCTTTTGAATCTGAAACATTAATTTCTGTAATAGGTGCTTTAAGACCTAAAAGATCAAATGGGATACGATGTTTTTCTACGAAATCACTTGCTGGAATAATCGTTTCGGTGTAAATAGGATTGGTAGCCACCTTTACTATATCTGAAGGTTTATCTCCAAAACAACTTGCTTTATTAGCTGTAAAAGTTAAACTTTTCCCTAATAAACTTTCTGCATCCTCACTACTATAAGTACCTACTCCATAAGCTTGAACTTGATTAATAATCCACTCACCATAGTACGACTCTGAAGCACGGCGAAAAGCCGGATTCATCGCTCTCGCAAGAAATGCAGATATATGTGCTCTAGATAGACCCTCATTCGGTTTAAATGTACCATCCGGATAGCCCGAGGTTATATTGGCTGCTGCTAACTTCCTGACAGCAACATATGAAGTTGATCCTTTAGGAACATCTTTAAATTTTATATCTGCTTGATTGGTCAATTTAAAGGCATTTGCTATAAAGGCTGCCATATGACCTCTTGTTACTTGTTGTGTCGGTTTAAATGTACCGTCTGGATATCCATTAATAATTCCAGCCCTGACTGCTGAATTAATATAACCCGAAGAATGCCTACTCTCCGGTACGTCTTTAAACTTCGTTTTGGTTTTCTTTCCATCAAGTCCAATTGCCTTAGCAACCGTTATTGCAACTTCTTCTCGTGTGACTTTTTGATTAACCCCAAACTTTTCAGCAGGCTCAATAACCCCCTTTTCCAGTAGATACATAATTTCTGTGTAATTCGGATGGCTTTTAGGCACGTCTTTAAAACCAACATTGTTAGCCTTCGTCTGCGGAGCTAGTGAAAGCAATAATACGAATGTCAACAAAATAGATAATACTTTTCTCATGATAATCCTCCTAAATATATTTCCATAATTTATCGTAACATTAATAATTGGGTATTAACATAAAGTGTTCTGAATAATCTCACTCAAAATAATGGGTGCTTTAGTTTAACAATCGGGATTTCGATGTGAATTGAAATTCCTTAGGTGCCCTGCTCTTGTAAACCATCCTTTTACTTCATGTTAAACCTCTCTAACAACCGTACCCGAAACCTGGTCATGAGGAAGAATTGCCCCATCTTGTACTTCAAACGCTTGCCGATTTTTTAAGTAATCAAGCGTACTCAAAGTATCTCGATAAGCCAACCGTTTAATGATTTGATTAGATGTTAGTTCTGAGCCATCTTGATTTTCTAGGGTTAGTCCCATTGTTTTATAACCGATTGTCTGACCATATTTACGCAGCTGTGCATATTCCAATGACCACATGACGACGAGAGTTGGTGTCACTAGAGCATGAAAAGCTTCATTTTTTACCTTTTTCCGCAAGAAATACTCAACACATGCTGTTACAGCCTTTGAAATTGCAAGGTCAATCAGAATCGCTTTTGTACGTTTTTTCGTAATGGATTTCATTAATATTCCCTCTTTTCTATTTTTTCTTAATGATACATATACGAATGGAAACGAGAAGAGTTTCATAGATAAGTGGGAAATATCGGGTGTAATGTCTACCAAAGTGATGTAGCATACAACCTTGCTGGTTTATTTTTATTCAAGATCCTCAAAGGCTCTTTTTTATTGGTTTTGCTCCGAAGCGGAAAATCTTTCTTTCTCAACTATTCAAAATAAAACTGTATAAAGTATCTTCATTTTTAATTCACATCATCTATCGTCAGTTCTTGTTTTGGCGTAAAACTCACATAATCATAAATTTCTTCCCCGTCTACAATGCTGTGGTATCCGACTTCAGCCATATAATAATCAATGGATTCGCCGTTCAACTGCTGTTGGATCGCCTTGCTCTGCTGCAGCATTTGCTCTTTGGTCAAGTCGCCTTTTTCAATTTCCGTCATAATGAGCATGGGCTTTGGTGTTTTCAGCTGGGGCGTCCATTCCGCGACTTCGTTGCTGTATACTTCTACATCTGTGGACACTCCATTGATTTCTGGAACTCTTTTCTGTAGAAGCGCTAGAATATATTGCTCCGCCTCTGCATTTATTTTTTTTGAGGCCGCTTTGTCGATTTTGGATACGTGGATTGTATCGCCAAGAATTTCGTACGGTTCGAAAGCGGAGACATCGAACATATAGGTGGTTTCAACTCCTATCGGTTCCTTTTCCACTACTTTAAAACGAAAAGTGCCATCGATCCATCCATACTCTGCCGACCGCTTGATCTCATAGTCCATGTCCGGATAAGTTTGTTCTAAAAACGCTTCCAGGCTCTCTTTTGCCCTGTTTTTCTCAATTGGATTTCCGCTCATTTGTATGTAAGCGAACACGACGGCGGCAATTAATAAAATTGCAATTACACTGTATATTATTTTCTTTTTCATGATTAATTTTCCTCCATTATTTTAAGAATACAAAAGCCGATGACGATTCCGATAAATGTAAACAGCAGGTGGACAATTAAGGAAAACAACGATAATTGAAGAGCTTCAGAAAAACTTTCAGCATAAAATTCGCCGAACCAATCTGTCATATATAGCAGGCAATTCCAAATGAAGTTCGGTACACCAGCGAGCAATACAGCAACGAGGACCGAACGATAAAACAGGTAGGTGACGGCCCCTAAAATGGCATAGGTCAGGATAAAGGTCTTGTTGTCATTCATAATGGTGGTGCTCATTGCTAATATAAAGGCAATGGCCACAAAGAAAATCTGTATCGTTGTCAAACGCACGGTTATTTTCCGGATCATTTTTTTAGAAGAACTCCCCGGCTTTACTTGTACAGGCAGCGGAATTTGTGACTGTTCTGCGATATGGCAGCATTTTGGGCAGCTTTGCAGATGCTCTTCAACAAATCGTTTGGTTTCCTCCTGCAATAACTCTTCTTCATATAAAGGCAATAAATCTTGTACAATGGCACATTCTTTATTCATAAAGTCACCTCCATCGCTTTTTGAATTCTTAATTTCAACCGGTGAAAAGTTACGCGTGCGTAGTTTTCCGATTTACCGATCAACACGCCGATTTCTGCAAAACTCAGCTCGCCGTATATGCGCAGTAATACAATTTCCCTCGCAGCATCCTCCATTTTCGAGATATGGTGCAACAGCATTTTTGTATCTTCATTGACTTCCGTTAACTCTTCTATTGACTGTATTTCAGCTTCCGGAATTATTGCGAGCTTTTCCATTAAGCTCTGTTGATATTTATTTTTGCGGTAATACTTTTTTAATAAGTTGTTGGCAATTGAGAACATCCACGTCGACAAGGTGGAATGGCCATTAAAAGATGCAATATTTTTACACGCTTCATAAAAGGTATCGTGACAGAGATCCTGAGAGGTCGCCCGATTTCCTGTCTTGGCATAAAAAAACGCATATATTTTCGGTTGGATCTCTTCATATTCATCTTCAAGCTTATTCATGACGGCCCTCACTCTCACTGTTCTTAGTATTAATACCTTGACCGCAAATTCCGTTACAACTTTTCAAAAAATATATATAAATTTTCCAAGGCAAAATGATTCTTGTTGTTATTTTGCTTACACGATTTTAATATCCACGATTTGCTAAGCTTAACCGACAAAGGCAAGTATCGATAATGAAAATGAGGAGATTCTTTATCATTTATGAAGTACGCTGAAGGCGGCCACCGCATAAGAGACCGATTTTAAGCGGGAAATGACGAGGAAATACAAGGCTTTCGAACAACTCACTCGGAGTGAAATAAACAAGGTAGAAAGCTAGGTATGTAATTTTTATAGGGTACTCATTCATTCACGAATAATTTATTTGAAATTATTATTACTTTTATCTGTTACTAAAAGAAAAGAAGAAACCCTTTGGTAAGTTCCTTCTCTACCTATAACTCCTGAAGTATTCTTTCTCTTAAGAGACTATTTTGAACATGGGTAATTGAAGTTAATAATCTTCTAACTCTGTCTTTTTCCGTTTCATCCATAAAAATTTACCTTATCATTTTTCAATCGCATAATCATATACAAATCTTACCATTACATAAAAAGTTGTATTACTAAAAAAAAGCGTTCGCATAAGTACACTTTTACGAACAGTTTAAAAAGGACTCAAAAACAACAGAAACATTGTTCATAAATGTATTAAAAAACTTTACGAACGTTCATAAATTATAATACACTTTTGCGAACGATTTTCAGGTATAATAAGGGAAAAGAATCTTTTTTCGAGGTGAATTATGGAGCAACGTAAATTTGGTTACATACGCGTCAGCAGTAAAGATCAAAATGAAGGTCGGCAATTGGAAGCTATCAAAAAATTAGATATTAATGAACGCGATATCTATTTGGATAAGCAAAGTGGAAAGAACTTTGAACGTGTAAACTATCAATTGCTCAAACGGATTATCCGAAAAGGCGACATATTGTATATCCATTCGTTGGATCGGTTTGGTCGGAACAAAGAAGAAATCCTACAGGAATGGAATGACCTTACGAAAAACATCGAAGCTGATATTGTTGTAATGGATATGCCGTTACTCGATACGACGCAATACAAAGATAGTATGGGGTCATTTATTGCGGACTTGGTTTTGCAAATCCTTTCCTGGATGGCTGAAGAGGAACGAGAACGTATCCGGAAACGGCAGCGTGAAGGAATTGATTTGGCGTTGCAAAATGGGGTTCAGTTTGGAAGACCTAAAGTTCTGCTTTCAGAAGAGTTTAAAGAGGTTTACAGAAAATGGAGAGCTAAAGAATTAACAGCAGTGCAAGCAATGCAGGAAGCTGGGGTTAAGAAAACTAGTTTTTATAAATTAGTGAAAGCACTCGAAGAAGAAACATCTAGCACATTATAATAGAAGAAGCTCCTATAACCTCCTTTACCGAGAATGGTAAAAGAGGTTTTTATAATACCCAAATTAATTTTTCTTCTATACCTACAAATATTTATCCAAGGTTGTCTCAGACACAGTTAGATAATGCTGAACTAAAGTTTCCAATGATTTATGTCCTGTTTGTTGCGCGATAGTTGGTAAATCTGCACCTGCTGCGTGCATGGCCACCACTTGGCTTTTCCTGAAATTGTATCCGGTAAGTCCCCCGGTCCACCGCTGCAGAGCTTTACAATAACCTATTTCACTAATAGCTGTGCTCTCATAGCGTCCATTCTTATATACTCTCCCTACAAAGTAATCGTCTGCTCTAAGACCGTATTCGTTTATATAAAGCTCTATTGCATTGATTACGTCTTTCGTGAGCCGTTTAGTATGCCATCTTTTTTGCTATTTTCAGGATTGAATAATATTACTGTTGGATTTGTTATCAATTGATAAATAAAAGGGAAGTATAAAATTCTTTCCCGATTTTATTTATACTTATCTTTAATTCTTGGTTCTTTAAATGTATCCATTGTGACTTCAGAGTTCTCGATTTTACAGTACCCGTCATACCCCTGATAATCGGAAGCATTTTGTTCATTTTCAAAAATATGTTGGAAACCTATAAAATGACTAAAATTATCTGCCTCGAATATCAATTTAATAATAGGTTGTGAAGGTTCATCCAGTTCAAATACAAATATTTTATGCATTAAGTGTTCTTTATAAAATAATTGAAGACTTTTAAGTGACAATTCAGATTCGATAGGTTTTCGTTGTACTTTTTTAAGTTCCTCTGAAGTAAGCAATCTAGCAATTTATCTATAATCTCCTAAAAAAAATGACCTTGAGCAAAGCTGCCCAAGGCCATTCTGAAATGAAAAGTTTAATGGTGGTCGATTACGGAAGATATCCCATAACTGGACGGATCGTGAAATCTTTTATGTCCCTCACGCGGGATGATCAGGCCCACCGCTCTGATCAAAGCATCTGCTTCATACATAGTATACGCCAAAGTTGGTTTTATTATATAAAAAGACGATTTATTGCTTTAAAATACCCCTGTTGAATAATTTTTAATTATAAATAGCATACATTTTTTATGCTTACTTAGTTTACATAATACCCGATTGAGGAAGTATTCAACTTCTTACTCCATAAGAAAAACTGCCCTGTAAAGCGGCCATCTAACTTTTAGAGATGGCTGTTTTTTTTATGCGATTATCCTTTTAGATGATGAAACACTCATTCTTTTTCAAATTTATGGGTACATAAGGGAGTGAATCTTGCTTGAGAAAGTGAGCAAATTTCTTCTGTCCTTCATTTGTTTATGGATCGCCTTTGGTTATCTTGAGGTTAGGGTTAAGGTTGTGCCTCAGCTACTTATTAATATAGTTTGGTATATTTTAAACTTAAAAAGCTAACAATAGAATTTACCAATGCTTTTTTACACACAGAGGTGAGGGATGTAAATGTTTTGGAAAAAACAATCAAATGAAAATAAGCCTGTTCCTCAATCAAACGCAGAATCAGAATTATCAGTAGAGGCTCTAAAAAAAGCCCTCGTTCAAATGGATGATGCGGAATTTGTGGAAATCAACATTTCTGAAAATCAAAATGTTGATCTTATCTACGTAAGAACCCTGATTGACCAAGAAAGATTAAATGAAAGCATTGTAAAACCTTTATCTAACTGTTCCAAACAATCCATTCAGGAATGCAATGTTCACTCAACAATAAACTCCATTTCCACTTTTAAAGAGGCAAAAAAGCAGCTGTTTAAAGGATCAGTCTTGTTATTTGACTCTTCGTCAAACCTTTGGTTCGCTATCCCTTTAAAAAATCCACTTGGACGTGCAATTGAACCATCCGATACTGAAACCATCCTTTTAGGAGCAAAAGACAGCTTCAGTGAACAGCTAGAACAAAATATTACGCTCATTCGTAGACGTCTTCCAACACATGATCTGAAAACAGAGAAGTTCACCGTTGGTTCTTTAAGTGAGACAAATGTGGTCTTATTGTACATAGAAGGGCTGACCAATCCAGAATTTGTTTCAACCGTCAAAAAGAAGATTTCGGAAATTAATTATGATCTCTTCTTTGATTCTTCTCAAGTTGCGGTATTCATGGAGGACCATCAAGACAGTATTTTTCCTCAGTTTCAGCAAACTGACCGGCCTGATGTTGTTGCTTATTCTCTGGGAATAGGAAAAATTACGATTCTGGTAGATAATACACCTTTTGCTCTCGTTGCTCCAATTACATTTTTTCATTTGTTCCAATCACCAGAGGATTATATTAATCGATGGGTAGTTGCCAGTTTTTTGCGCATCCTCCGATATGTAAGTTTTATTCTGTCTATCACATTGATTCCATTCTACGTGGCATTAACAACTCATCATTATCAAATGATTCCTTTACAAACACTTTTGGTCTTAGTGGAGTCAAGGAGCAAGCTTCCGTTCACTCCTTTTTGGGAAGCATTTATCATGTTAATTTTTATTGAAATTATAAAAGAAGCAAGTTTACGGATGCCAACAAAAACAGGTCAAACGCTTGGGGTTATTGGGGGCATTGTAATTGGTCAAGCAGCAGTTGAGGCTGGTTTTGCAAGTAAGGTGTTAATTGTCATGGTAGGGATTTCAACTATTGGATCCTTTCTTGGTCCCAATTACCTTATGACAAAGGCGAATTCATTGATTCAATTCATTCTTCTTGTATTTTCTTCGTTTCTTGGGATAGTGGGGATTGTTCTGGGAATGATTATCATTTTAGCCCACCTTAATGGCTTGTCTTCACTCAAGCAGCCATATTTATCCCCTGTTGCCCCTTTCTATGGAAAAGATTGGATTGACCTATTCATTCGAGGGCCTTTAGTCAAAATGAAGGAGCGTCCACAACATCTTAAACCGCTGAAGATGAAGAGATATCAAACTAGGAGATGACCTAATGGAAGCCCTTCAATTATTTAATAAAAATGAAACCTATAATGGGCTCTATGTCATGTTGATGGTAAATCGCCTCCAAATGCTTTACTTTTTTTTGATTATGCCAAGGTTTTTGATCCATCCGTATATGATTTGGGTGATTCTTGCGGTCGGATTATTGTCTCAACTTAACCTTCTTCTTTTATCCAAATGGTTTTCCACCGGGTTTTCGAGCAAAGGATACAACGGATTTGTCCAATTGTTCGGAAAAAAAATTGTGCGTATCCTCTCCTTCATCGGTTTGTTCTTTATCTTGCTTAAACTTTTTGTAGTCATGTTAGGATTCTCAGAAATCGTTCAAATATTTATGTTTCCATCTACAGATTCAAATTGGATTATCTTTTTTATTCTATTGTCTTGTTGGTATGTCGCAGGGAAGGGTGTTGAAAAAACCATTCGTTTCGTAGTGATTTCATTTTTGTGTACATTTTGGATGTTCTTTTTCTTCGCTTTTTTCTTCCTTCCACCAATAGCTCAACTTAGTGACTTGTATCCGATTATTCCAATGGAATGGAATAGAGATTCCTGGAGAGGAATATTTTTAATTTTGTCTTCATTTTCAGGCCCTGAATTTCTAGTATTTTTGGGACCGTGGTTTAAAACAAATAATAAGACATTTCGCTATCTGTCCTATGGCAATGCTTTAACCGTTATAGAGTATGTATTCTTATATATAGCATCCTTATTATATTTCGGTTCCAATTATTTAAGCAAAAATCAATTCCCAATTGTCAATATGGCACGTTATTTTCAAAATCCAATAATTGAACGTATTGATATGGTCATGGTTTCCTTAGAATTATTTAATATCGTTTTTGCTGTGTCTATTTTTCTACTGATGTTTTATGCAGCATCTAAAATTGCTTTTGGGAAAATGGAGAAACCATCCAGTCGAGGTGGCTTTTTATACAGTGTATTCCTTATTTTCATTGGAATGATACTTGTGAATGAATGGATATGGAAGTCAGGTGAAAAGCAGGTCATTTTACTTAATCTTCAAATTTTAGCAGGAAGCTTAAGTTACTTAGTGGCTCCAATTATTATTATCGTAGTGATGAAGATAAAGGGGGTTAATAAACATGAGACTACTAAAGAAGATGGCTAAAAAATTGTCAATCATATTTATGGCATTATGGTTAATTGGATGTGCCCCTTTTACTGAAAATAACATTATTGAAGAGCTTGCTCCAGTCACATTTTTATCACTTAGTAAAGGGGATGAAGGTAAAATAAAAATCAGTACGATTTTGCCTCCTCTAAGCAAAGAAAAAAAGAGTGTAATGACGAAAGAAGTTAGATTAATAAAGGAGGGATTAAAGAATTTTAATTTAAACTTCTACCAGGAAATGAAATCTGGGCAAATGCGAATGCTGATAATTAATGAAGACCTCGGAAAAGAGGGGATTATGTCCATTATTAATGTGTTATTGACTGATCCGGATATTTCTTTGAGAATCTATTTAGTTATCGTAAAAGGAAATTTTGAAGAATACTTGGAAAATCAATTGGACATACAAGAAAATCTTGATTACTCTTTTTACCGAATGCTGAAGCACTATGAGGAAAAAAATCAGGGAGAATTATGTGTCGTTAATCTACATGAATTTAAAAATCTGTTATATACTCCTTATTCAGATCCTTTCTTACCTGTATTCAAAATAGAAAATGACGCTATCAGCTATGAAGGTACAGCCCTGTTTCAAAATGATAAACTAGTTGAAATAATAACAACTTTTGATGATCGTATCTTCCAGCTGTTAAACAACGATCACTACTTAGCAGTTTTACCGATCCCAGAATTAGAAGTTGTTCTAGGTCATGTTAGGTCTAAAACGAAAGTGGATATCAATAAAAGCTTGTCTACAATGACCTATACAGTGAATATAGACTCAAGAATTGAAGAATACCGGGGAGAAAAGCAATTATTTGACCCAAAGGATTTAGAAGATTTAAAAAAAGATATCCAATCCAATCTTGAAAAACAAACACAAGAACTAGTAAAAAAGATGCAAGAATTGAATGTGGATCCATTACAGCTAGGCATTCATACATTAAAACCATTCTCAAAACCAATGGATGAAAAAAAATGGATTGAACTTTTCGAGAAGATGGACATTAAGATTGATTATCAGTTTAATATTGAGCCTTTGACGGATTCAAACGCAAAAAGTTAATTACAATAAAAGAAAAAAACGCACTCACGTGTATGGTAAAGTCTGGTGGTATTATTAAATCCTTTTTAAGAGAGTCATTAGTAAAGACATAGATGCACCGTGATCTACACCCTCTCGGAACGTGGGTGTATCCCGCATGCACAACCAGTTGACATAACACCCCTTCTCGGCAGTTGACCCAGACAGGCCACCCCTTCCAACGCCTCAGTTTCCCTCCTATAGTCCTTTGCTTTCTTTATGCATGTATATATACATCGTTGAACTAACGGTCTTTCTGGTGAACAGCAGTCCTGTCTACATGATTAATTATGCAGATTGACCTCAACAAGAAGCAGACGAAAACCCTCCCTGGTAATTCATAGTGGGGGGGAAGATATTTTCTGGCCGTGATTTTAACATCTCATTGATAGTCAGCATTTCGTCCCCAGTGAATTGCCCATGATTAGCATGTGAATCCGTTTTTCTAAGTTACGACATTCCCGTAATGTCTAAACATATTTGGTAATGTGAAATATCATTCCCTACTCGGATTACGAGTAACATTTTCTAATAAGAAAACTGTTGTAGTATAAAGATTTATTCAAAAAAGTAATACAGACCACCTGCTTACTTTCTTGTCCGCAATTTGTCCGCATAATTAATTTCCTGTACCAAACTTATTTTACTGAATTAATTTACCTGTTCACTAAAACCTTATTAAATCAAACTTATTTAACCTCAACTAATTCAGCTTAACCAGTTTAACTAAGGGATACAAAATCGACAAGGTAGGGGTCGCTGGTTCGAGCCCAGTCGGGACCATTGGGTGCCAAACCCGAAGAAAACCTTTAGGAACAAAGGTTTTTCCATAAAAAAAGACGTTCAGGCCTTGTGCTTGGAGGTCTTTTTTTTATTGTTTTTTTGTAATTGGGGGAGTTGAATAAGGAAACAGCTTTACTCCTTCTTGAAGTAAAGCTATTGTTAGTTGAAGATTCATTAAAACTACCAAGTTAATTCATTTAAAAATGTAAGTATATCTTTGTTCACGTCATTTATATCCGTGCCTAATGTCATTAATTGTTTAGAGTTCGGATACCCCTTCATTGTTTTTTGATCCGTCGCAACGCTTTGAAAAATTACCTCTGCACTTTCTTTATACAATGGCTCATCTAACTCACCATATAATATGCGAATTGGTGATGTTAAAAGTGCTAATTTATCCATCGTTATATCAATTAGCTGTTGGAACTCAACTAATGAATCGATAGAAATATTTTGAAGACGTTTCATTTCTACATTTATTTGTTCTTCATTTTTTCCTTCCAGTTGTTTGTATCCTTTTGCATAATGAAAGACACGTTTTTGTAGAAAAGTAGCTTCCCTATGTATTGGAACTGACATTGTCACAACACCATTTATCTCCAACTCTTGACCAACTTTTAATGCAAACACACCACCAAGAGAAAGACCAATCACAGCTATTTTTTCAAAACCTTTGTCCTTCAACAACTTGTAACCGTTTAGTACATCTTGCCACCAATCTGACGGTCTATGTGTGAGAGATTCTTCTGCTGTTAAACCATGTCCACTGTATAATGGTGCATAGCAAGAATAATTGTTCTTTTGCAAATACCTCCCTAACTTTTTCATATCAATCGTATTGCTTGTAAAAGAATGTAATAGTAAAACGGCTCTCTCTCCACCTTTATAGAAAAAAGGCTTAGGGGGTACTATTTTCATCATTATTTTGAATACCTCACTAACATATTCTCAGAATTTAATTAAATAACAGAACATCGAATTTTTATAATTCTTTTAAAGTATAACATCCATTCATTATTGAACTAAACTGACCGTTGGTACAATACTATTTTTCAGACTACATCTTGTATTACTCACTACTCATTTTAGCAACTTGTGTAACTACTGCTGTAGAAGGTTTTACACTAAAATCCTCTGACAAATTTAGGCCGAATAAAACCGGTATTGTTCCAATTATAGAGATTTTTATATAGGTTCTCCTAGCAATATCGCTCCTAGAATATAGCCACCAACAGGATTTAAAAGCAACCAATTATTTGCTATAATAGCGTCTTTTTTAAGCACGTAAAACAGTAAATAATAGACCTAACCTCAAACCCTTAAAACTTAATCCCCTTTGACTTAAGATACATTGCAATAATAGTTCTATTTCATTAGTGAATACAGTCTCTTCATTTTTTTCGGAACCCAATTAACTAATTGAATATCATTTTCATCCCGAGTAAATGATTTTCCTGATTCTTTTCTGGCAAGTGATTGAATACGCCGCATCCCTGAACTTTTTCTTTCATTCTCAGCAGGGATTTGTTCTGCGTCTTTATCTTATTTTGCCGTTCTCCAATTAATTCCTAACGTTTTTTGATTTTATTGGTAGTTAATGATTTTTGATTCCTCATTAATTTGATACAATTGACTTCAGACATCTTCAGCATTCCTTTCGACCTCCACTGCATTTGATTCTACACACTAAAGCAGAGAAATTTCGGGAGACAGGCAAGTCTTTTTTGTTGAAATTTAAGTTTAACGTTATGTACTTTTTTGTTTCATAACACTTTACTTTTATTTCTCACTATACAATTGTCCGCATACTTTTGTTATATGCGATAGACACTAACTATTAGTCGGAGGTTTTTCTTTGAATGTTGTCATAAACAAATTAAAAAAATTGCTACTCAAAAATATTGTTTTGTACAGCATTATAGCAGTTTGTTTTGTTGGTTCTATACTGTTTGTTCAATACAATTATTCTTTTTACGATCGACCAATTGCTAAAATTATCGAGACCAATCTCGAAGATTCAGTTCAAGTTGTTGATATGCATAACAATCGCGACCAGTTGTTCACACAGCAAATCATCGCCGAGGTTAAAAATGGACAAGAAAAAGGACAACAAATCCATATAACGAACGAGTATTCAACTTCTGGTGCTTATGACCATGCATATCGTGTAGGAAACGATTTATTTGTTTCAATTGATGAGCAAACAAAGGCATCAGGCGATTTAACCGGAAGTATAAAAGATATTAAACGTGATAAATACATTGTTATGATCATGTGGGTATTTATATTTGTTTTACTTCTAATTGGGAAAAAACAAGGATTTTTTTCGATCGTCAGTTTAGCAGTCAATGCCCTCTTATTATCTTTTGCACTAGATGTTTATGTAAACAATTCATCTATCAGTTTACTTTGGATATGCGGGATAACCGTTATTTTATTTACCGTCACCTCTTTGTTACTCGTGAACGGTTTTAACGAAAAAGCATATGCTGCGATTGTCGCAACACTTTTAGGAACATTTTTCTCCTTACTGATTGCTTATCTGGTCATATGGATCACTGCAGGAAGCGGGTTACGATATGAGGAGATGAGCTTTCTGACACGCCCTTATGAAATGGTATTCATGGCTGGTCTCTTCGTCGGTTCTTTAGGTGCAGTGATGGATGTTGCCATTACAATGTCTTCCTCTATCTTCGGGCTTTACGAGAAAGACAATCATATATCGACAAAAGCATTGAAGAAATCCGGTTTAGAAATTGGAAAAGACATTATGGGTACCATGACTAACATTTTGTTCTTTGCGTACATTAGCGGATCCATTCCAGTCCTTATTTTATATATAAAAAACCACACTTCACTGTCATTTGCCCTTTCTATGAACCTTTCTTTGGAATTAGCGCGAGCGTTGGCAGGTGGCATTGGGATTGTACTGGCAATTCCGATTGGTTTATACACTTCTATCTTCTTTGTGAATCGAAAGAGGCATAAATTATGAATGTATTGGTGTGGCTAGCAGCCATTTTGTTTATATTGATGATCGTCATTGGCGGAAAAAAAGGAGCACGGTCCTTCATTTCCTTATTCTTAAACTTTGGTGTCATCCTTCTTATCACATTGATCATGGCAGATCCGAATGCAAACCCAATTATCCTGACGATTATTGGGTGCACGATCATTAGTTGTATTAACCTTTTTTTCATCAATAAAGTGAACAGTAAAACAAAAACTGCATTCCTTTCTACTGCCATCACAATTGTCATTTTATTGATTTTTATCAATCAAGTGACGAAATTAACGATGATTCAAGGGTTTGGCGAAGAAGAAATCGATGAACTGACCATATTTTCTCTTTATATTGGTGTGGATTTTGTTAAAATTGCAGCATCAGTCATTATTATGAGTACAATCGGAGCTATTACGGACGTAGCCATTTCGATTACTTCCCCTATGCTTGAGATATTTAACCAACATCCAACCATTAGTAGAAGAGACTTATTCAAATCTGGGATAAACATTGGAAAGGATATTCTAGGGTCAAATACAAATACGTTGTTTTTTGCCTTTTTTGGGGGTTATATGGCATTGCTTTTGTGGTTTAAAGACTTATCTTATTCTATAGGGGAAATCGTAAATTCAAAGATTTTCGGTAGTGAAATGATTACAATATTTAGTGCAGGTATTGGTATCGCACTGATTGTACCAATTGCTTCCTGGATTAATGCATATTATTTAGTGAGGACAAGGGAAAAAAAGAAAGTTAAATAGGAACCTGACTAGCAAAGTCCAGATGCAACCCTTTACGAGGAAGGATTTCGATCTGGCAATCATCAGTATTTGAAATGCGATTGCCTATTGGCAAACTAAAATCGACCAACTAAATGTCCACAGTATGATAAAGTACGTTCTACCCCTTGATAATCTAGGGGATACAAAATCGACATGGAGAGGACTGGATTGATTCCAGTCGGGATTATCGTTAACCCCTTGTGCATAAGGGGTTACAGAGTAACACAACCCTTTATTGGGTTGTGTTTTTTATTATTAGTAATCATCGAATGACAAGTTTTTATTGGTTATTTTTTTAAATAAAAAAAGATGACCCGTCTAATGATTAACGATAGGTCGCCTTTAATTTTACAAGCCTTCTGTTCAAAAACAACCGTCAATAAATGATTTCCTGCTGTTAAACTAATACGAACGCGCCTGTTTGTTAAATAATAAATATCATTTTACTACATTCGATGGCTGGTATTCTTCCGAGACGATAAAATCATCTTCCAGTAGAACATAGGGATGTGTTTCCATCAAACTCGTTTTGAGGTAGTCGGGCATTTTATTTCCTTCGTATGCACAAATTAATGGAAACGACAGCAGATTTACAGCTTCGTCTACTATTACCTCTAAATCTTTTATAAGATGCAGTGGCTCTTCCATTGTAGCCCACTCGACATGTGCCCATGCTCGGAAAGAGATTTTATTTTCAACATAGGGCTGAATTGTCTTACTGAAGTAATCAGCGATTGAAGGTGGATGATAACTGCCACTTGACCAATAGAATTCGAGGCTATTTACATAGTGTATGAATTCCATTTGATCTTTCGTTAAACGTGTACTTAGTTCTTTGCGAATAATAGGATAAAGACGAGAATTCTCAATGAGAATCACGTAATCTCCCGCTGCAATACCATCTTGTACATAACTCAAAACCTGTATAATGTAATTTTCAATCCCATTATACTTATACAATACATGAAGGTGACCATTCTTTTCGTCCTCGAACAACTGATTCATTTTGCTTTTCATTTCTCTTTTTGCAATACCATTTGAAATTTCAACCACAGTAACTACCTCCTTTATTATTAATTCGACATAGAATCCGATAATTCCTTCTTTATACAGACAGGTAAGCTTTTGAGGTTATCCTCCAAATTCCCCTTCCTACTCTACACGTGCGGCTGTCGATGCATACGGCGTACCGATTAGTTCAATTCAATTTAAATCATCAACTCTTATTGTTATGATACACAAACAAGTGCACCAAATTGTAATAAGGCTACTAACGACAATATCCATCCCTTCATTGTTATATACTTCATAAGACTTCATCCTCCCCTCTCTTCTAAAATTGTTACAGATATTCGAACAGTGAGTAATAAATGGTGAGGTGATTTTAAATACGTTCAGATATAATATGGTCGGTCAGCCACGAGATATGATCAAGCGACTATTCCCCAAACTAAAAATCCCTTCGCATATGAAAACTCATAGCAAAGGGATCTCCATATTCTATTAAGCTACTGTGACTTCCTTGCTATCGTCTTCTTTCTCCCGTGTCATCCACTGGAGTGCGACCATTGCCGCGAACAGAACCAGTCCGATAATGTCAGTAATAGTTTCTGGGTATATGAGAAGCATCCCTGTCGCTAAAGCGAACAGGCGCTCAATCCAATTACATTTTCGATACCAGAAGCCAATCATTCCTGCACCAATCGCAATCATCCCAATAATGGCAGTGAAAACGACCCATAAAATCTCTGGGACAGAGGCTCCCATCATGAGCATCGCAGGATTGAATACAAACATGTACGGTATGATAAATGCCGCAACAGCGAGCTTCGCAGAAACGACACCTGTTTTAATAGGATCTCCGCCTGAGATACCAGCTGCAGCGAATGCTGCAAGGGCAACAGGTGGTGTGATGTCTGCGATAATACCAAAATAGAATACAAATAGATGTGCGGACACAGCCACAACAATTGGAACAGTTGCGCCTGGGTTATCAAGCATAAGAAGCGTGATAATCGCAGGAGCAGCGATTGTTGACGTTATGACATAGTTCGCTGTTGTCGGTGAACCCATGCCCAAAACAATTGCAGCAAGCATTGTAAAGAACAGTGTGAGGAAGATGTTTCCACCTGCAGCTGAAATCAATCCAGTCGCAAGACTTAGGCCTAAACCTGTCTTCACAACAACCCCTACGATAATACCGGCACATGCTGTCGCTGCCGCGACACCAAGCGCTGTACGCGCACCATCAACCAATGCTTCAATCATATCTTTAAATCCAAGACGCGTTGACTTATCGAATGAGCTGACAATAATCGTTAAGACGATTCCCAACAATGCTGCTTTCATCGTAGGAATACCAATTAATAAAAAGACGATAATACCGATAATCGGTAAGAGTAAATATATTTTCTTTAATGTCTTTTTACGGTCAGGAATTTGGTCTTCCGTCATTCCTTTTAGACCGACACGCTTTGCTTCAAAGTGTGTCATAATCCAAACTCCAGTGAAATAAAGGAGTGCTGGAATCGCTGCGGCTTTTGCAATTTGCCAATAGGTAACGCCGCCTATGAATTCAACCATAAGGAATGCGGCTGCTCCCATAATCGGTGGCATAATTTGCCCGCCCGTCGAAGCTGCCGCTTCAACGCCGCCAGCAAATTCCTTTTTATAACCAAGTTTTTTCATCATCGGAATTGTATACGAACCCGATCCAACAACGTTGGCAACCGAACTTCCCGAAATTGTACCTTGTAAAGCACTTGAGAAGATGGCAACCTTAGCCGGTCCACCGACTAAACGGCCCGCCAATACAACCGCAAGATCGTTGAAATAAGCTCCGACCCCCGTTTTGACAAGGAATGCTCCGAATAACAGGAACACGAAAATGAATGTGGAAGATACACTAATTGGCGTACCTAAAATTCCATCTGTCGTGAAAAACATCAATTGAACAACACTTTTCAGATCTTGTCCACGGTGTGCAAGGAATCCTGGGAAATATGGTCCGAAAAATGCATAGACTAAAAAAACAGCCGAAATAATTGTAATCGGCATACCAACCGCTCGTCTCGCGGCCTCCATCGTTAAGAGGATGGCTAGGACCCCAACGATTATATCAAGTATTGATACACGACCAACACGTAACACAAGATCTCCGATTAGAAGCGGCCAATAAAGTCCGACCCCTATAGCCAGAAGCGCCAAAATCATATCGTAAAATGGTACCTTATTTCGTTCTCTCTTACTTTTTTTCCTAGCCGGAAACAGGATGAAAATTAAAGATAATGCAAATCCTAAGTGAATTGAACGTTGAATGTACGCCGTAAAAGGAGTTCCAATTGCTGTATATAATTGAAATATGGAAAACGCTAGTAAACCAAAAAATACAATTTTCTTAAATATGCCTGTAACATCACGTGTATTCGATTCGGGGTCATATTTTTGAAGTATTTCCAGTTGTTCTTCTTCTGACAACATTTTAAACTCTTCTGTTTGCGTTTCCAGCTCTAGCTCATCGTTCCGCTTTGTTTTTTTTCCCATTCATATGAACTCCTTTCAGCATTTGATAGAAGGATAGGTTCACAACACGAAATGTGTACGATTTTCCCCTTATCAACTGTTTCTTTAAATTTAGTTCGTTTCTTAAGTATCGAAAAGCTAATTCTGCATCTACATCTCCAACCAGCATGACAAATGAATCTATAACATTATCATCATATGTAAGCGTATACACCCCATCCTGCACAGTTAGGATTTCTCCTTCTTCTGCATAGCCAGGCAAACCAATTGCAAGATCCTCGTACTGCATCGATAACAGACGTATTTTTCGATCAGCAGTCACTTCATAGAATTCAATGACATCTGTCAAATGAATGGAGTGAACGTATCTGATTTGAAAGCTGTTAGTATTTTTTAAAGGGACATAATAGACGTCAGGGTTTTCCACACGATGTTCAGTAAACGTAAACGCTGGTTTTATTGGAATAAAAAAAAGAATAGCAACTGAACAAATGAAAAAAGTAATAAACGGAACGGCTTTTTTGTGACACATCTCGCCTCTTCCTTCCGTTTCTAATTCATTAGATTAATTTCAAAAATGGGACGGCTAAAGCTTAACAACGCTTCACCGCCCCGCTAACATTACATCTTATTTTTTGATTACTTCATCAAAGTATTTCTGTGCACCTGGGTGAACCGGAATTCCGATTCCATCAAGACCTTTTTCAGCTTGTATCAATTTCCCTTTTGCATGTTGCAATTTAGACGCATTGTCGTAAATTGCTTTTGTAATTTCATAGCCTAATTCTTCAGGAACTTCATTTTGGATAACAAGCATCGCCCCAACGGAAACTGCTGGTGTTTCATTTGCCATTCCATATGTGCCTGAAGGAATCATTTCTTTAGCGTAGTAAGGATACTTTTTGATCAATTCGTCTGCTTTTGCATCTTCAACTGGAACAACAAATACTGACGCAACTGCGTTCAAGCCTTCAACCGCTCCCGTAGGTGTACCAGCTGTGATGAATGCAGCATCAATTTGACCCGCTTGTAGACTTTCTTGTGATTCACCAAAATCTAGACTTTGTGGCTTTATATCATCCATTGTTAGTCCATGTATTTCTAGCAATTGTTCCGCGTTCGCATACGTTCCAGAACCTGGTGCACCAACGGAAACTTTCTTCCCTTTCAAATCTTCATATGTTTTAATACCGTTCTTTTCAAGTGTAATCAATTGAACCGTTTCAGGGTATAATGCACCAATAGCTGAAACATTATCAATTACATCGCCATCAAACATAAGCTCACCTTTAGATGCGTAGTAAGCAATATCTGTTTGAACGAATGCAATGTCAGCATCACCGTCTTGAAGTGATGTCATATTCGCAGCAGATGCTTGTGATACTTCTGCTGTTGTTTTAATACCAGTCGCTTCTGAAATATAATCTGCGAAAGATCCCCCGAGTGGATAATAAGTCCCTTGTGTTCCTCCAGTTAAAATACTTAGAAACTTATAATCTTCTTTACTTTTACCAGCATCTGAATCTTTCTCCGATGTCCCTGTATCTCCTGAGTTACATGCTGATAGAACTAGTAATGCAATCATCATAATAAATGTAAACAATCGCAATCGCTTTTTCTTCATTCCTTCATCCCCTTAAGTGTAATAATTCTCCATAATCCTAAAATACATCTTACCATGAAGTCTCTCTATTTTGTCAATAAACTTTAAAATTAATCAGTTTTTTGCAAGCGTTTACACGCGCTTTCTAACACACTATTCACCAAATTCAAAAAACACCTAAAAGGGAGAATCCTTTCAGGTGTTTGCAGTTATTCACTAAATTTGTGCACCTTTCACTTTCGTTTCAGGCATCGTTTCCTCAGGTGTAATATCTTCAAACGTTTCGCCCGCTTCTTGAAGATCGCGAGTTCTATGTGCGATTCTTGAAGCTGCACAAGCAGCAACACTGGCAACGAGATCATCTAAAAATGTATGAATAGCTTGACCTTTTTTCGTGTCTAGTTCGTTAATGATGCCCATTTTATTTTTATCGAGATGACCAAATGTTGTTACTGCAATGGAACCATATGTAAACACGGCACCCAGTGCTATTGTTTCATCAACCCCGAATAGACCTTCGTCAGACTCAACGATTTGTTGTAATGGGGCGGACAGTTTTCCCTGTTCTGCCAGTTCATCTAATTCAATTCCCACAAGGATCGCATGCTGAAGTTCCCGTTTTCGAAGGACACCTTCGATAGATTCAATGCAGTGGGCCATTGTAAGACCATTATTATACGGATATTGTAGTTCATAGACGATTTCAGCGATTGCTTCCAACGTCACACCGCGCCGTTTCAAAGCCGCTTTCGTTGCTTCAGTCACAACTTTTGAATGTACAATTTTTGTATCATCATGCATTCCTGCCAACCCCTTTTATAGTTAGTATATAAACAGAACACAACTATTATACCTGACCTTAACGATATGATACAATTTCAATATACACGCAATTTGAGGAGGCAACCAGAGTGAAATACGGAAAAATAGAAGATATATCAATTTACAGTAAAGCACTTGATGAGGAAATGCAGTTGCTCATTCATTTGCCCCACAACTTTTCACCTCTCTATAAATATTCAGTGCTGATTGCATCTGATGGGAAAGATTATTTTCAGTTCGGCCGTATAGGACGGGTCGTTGACGAATTAATTGATGCCGAAGAAATTGAAAACGTCATTGTAGTTGGTGTTCCTTATAAGAGTGTCAAAGAACGCAGGCGCATGTATCATCCCGATGGGGACCGACGTGAAGCCTACACCCGCTTCCTTGCTCATGAACTTGTTCCGTATATCGACGACAATTATCCAACATATCAGATTGGGGCAGGCAGGGCTCTTATCGGCGATTCCTTAGCGGCGACGATTTCTCTTCTAACTGCATCGAAGTATCCCAATATATTCGGGAAAGTGATTCTGCATTCCCCTTATGTCAATGATTTTGTGCTTGAAAAAGTGGAAGCTTCACAAGATCCTTCCCGATTCTCCATTTATCATGTAATTGGAAAGGAAGAAACCCAAGTAAATACGCAAGTTGATGGTGTTCAAGACTTCCTTACGCCAAACAGAACATTAAACGAATTACTTGAAAGAAAAGGCTTCCCTTATTTCTATGATGAATTCAATGGAGACCATACCTGGAAGCATTGGCAACCCGATGTCCGCCGCGCCATTCAAATGGTTTTTGGTCACTAATTCAGACAAAACGGACATATTTTCAAGTATTCTGCTATAATCAAATTTATAAAGCTAAAACAATTATTCTAGGAGGTTTTTATTATGAAATACGGTGTCGTTGCTTTCCCATCAAAGAAACTTCAGGACTTGGCAAACGCTTACAGAAAGAGATATGATCCACATTATGCACAAATCACGCCGCATTTGACGGTTAAAGGTGTATTCGAAGCGAACGATCAAGAAATTGAAGAAGTTGCAAAGGCAATTAAAGAAGTAACTAAAAAACACACTCCATTTGAATTAAACGTGTCAAAAGTGGGCACATTCGCTCCTATCACAAATACAATTTATTTTAAGGCTACCCTTAACGATGAATTAGCTGCTTTGCATAAAGACCTGAACAACGATTTCTTCGGTGAAAAACCTGAGTTTGCATTCGTTCCCCACGTGACGATTGCTCAAAAACTTTCTTCTGGCGAACACGATGATATCATTGGTCAACTGAAAATGATTGGTGTCGATCATACTGAAACAATTGATCGTTTGCACCTTACTTATCAACTTGAAGACGGCTCATGGACGGTATATGAAACATTCCGCCTTGACGAGGATAACTGAAAATTGTTTGAAGTAAGATTCGCAACTTCTGACCTTGAACAAGAAGATGCATTTTCTGTCAGAAGAAAAGTGTTCGTGGAAGAACAAGGTGTGCCACTTGACCTTGAACTAGATCATTTCGATAAAACTGCATCACATTTCGTCGTCTATTCATCAGAATCTCCAATCGGCGCAGGCCGAATCAGGGAAATCAACGACGGAATCGGAAAAGTTGAACGTGTCTGCATTTTAGGGGAATTTCGCGGGAAACATCTCGGAAACCTTATCATGCATGCACTTGAAGAACATGCTAAAACAACGGGTATGAACAAGATTATTTTAAATGCACAATCATATGCTGTCCCTTTCTATGAAAAATTAGGCTATGTCATTACTTCACCCGAATTTATGGATGCGGATATCCCGCATCGCGCAATGGAAAAAAGGATGATATGAAAAGCCTAAGTACGCCGTGTCCTGCGGCAATGGCTACGTGACCCCACATCCAGTGGGCCTCCTAGCGGTTGGCACCTGGAGCTAGACACCTACCTAAGTAGAAAAACTTATTCTTTCTTTTTTAAAATAAAAAAGGTTCGCATTGCTTTATAACAGCAATGCGAACCTTTTTCTTATTATCAGTTAGACATAAGCATTTATCGCGATACCTTTCCCTACTACTCTGGCGATCACCGGTGATAGATTAACTGGATTGGGACGGACAAATCCTTGATATGCCAAAGGTGCTGCTACAATGGGTTTTTCCTCCTCTTCCTCCCTTTCTCGTTCTTGATGCGAGGACTCTTTAAATTCATCCAAAAAGTCTGAATTTAACTTAACTTTGTTCACCCGATCAATATAAGCAAAATTATAAGCTTCCATACTCAATCGATTTGCATATATTTGAGATTGGATTGGTTGAATTGGTAAAATATAACCCATCGTTAACACCTCCATTTTTGCTAGTACTATTACTATATCCAGAAGTTAGTATTATTAAACCTATTATTCTGCTTTTTTATTAATTTATTTTATTGTCGGCCAAGCATATCTTGAATATCACTAATATTAACCGCTTTGCCATTCTTGACGATAGAATTAACAAGCTCATCTTCCGTCTGTTGAGGTACTTCTTTTTTGGCGAGCCTTCCGACTTTCCGTATAATTTTCCTCACTTGCCGTTCATCACTGAAATCTGCATATTGAATTGCATTTGCAAGTGCAAAAACTTCTTCCATCGGGACGCCTGTTTTTGATTCGATTTTCCGGAAAAATGAATCATTCATCTGTTATCTCCCCCTTTTTATACGCAAAAAGTGCGGCCTACAATGATAAGCAAGATGAATAGAACCACAATCAGGCAAAATGTTGAACCGCCGCCTTTTTCATTTTCATAACCGCCACAACCTCCGCCGCCGTATCCGCCGCCACCGAAAGAATTACATCCTCCAAACATAATAATACCCCCTTCCTTTCTTCGTATCCTATGCAGACACGAGAAGAAGGAAGAGGGCGCATGACTATTAAACCTTTCCTTTCGATTTAAAAATAACAGATGCAATGAATCCAAATAGGATCGCTGAACTAATTCCTGAACTAGTCACTTCAAACATGCCTGTCATAACACCAATCAGTCCATGTTTTTCGGCTTCTGCCATTGCACCATGGGTTAGGGCATTACCGAAAGAAGTAATTGGTATCGTTGCCCCCGCTCCAGCAAAATCGATAAACGGCTCATACAGACCCACCCCGTCCAACACTGAACCTGCAACAACCAAAATGCACAATGTATGTGCCGGTGTCAGTTTTGCTACGTCAAACAACAGCTGCCCCACAACGCAAATGAGACCACCTACAATAAATGCTGTAATGAAAATCGAAACCATAATCCACACTCATTTCATTGTTAATTCGATTGCATGCGCAATGCACGGAATCGTATCACCTTGTTGAAATGATAACGGAGATAATAGCGCGCCCGTCGCAATTAGAAGGACCCGTTTATATTCACCCGTGCTCATTTTATCAATTATTTCCGCGAAGAAAACGGAGGCAGAACAACCTGCACCACTTGCCCCGGATAAAAATGATGCGTCAGCACCGTAAAATTCTTTACCTGCATCCCGGAAATTTTTAGTCACGTCAATTCCTTGATTGCTCGCAAGTTTTTTGTATAACTCAAAACCAGTTTTCCCAAGATCTCCTGTCATGATCACATCATAGTCTTTCACGTCTTTATTGTGACCTTTTAAATGGCGGGTAAGCGTATCTGCCGCTGCCGGTGCCATCGCCGCCCCCATATTCAGTGGATCTGTCATTCCGAGATCTATTGCGCATCCGATTGTTCCACACTCTATAGAAGGAAACCCTTTTTTATAAGGTGCGACAGCTGCTACCCCCGCCGCTGTGACAGTCCATTGAGATGTCTCAGGCTTTTGTGAACCGTACTCATTCGGATAGCGGAATTGTCTTTCAACTGCATTATGCTGACTAGATGCTCCAGCAATAGCGCAAGTCGACATGCCCGTTTCTGTCAGCAATGCAGCCATTAAAAGCGAAGATACTGACGTTGCACAAGCTGAAAATAGGCCAATATAGGGAATTCCAACCGTTGTAGCCGCAAAATTTGAGGGTGTCATCTGGTTAATAAGATCGCCAATTAACAGGAAATCGGCGTCGCTTGGTACAGAATCCACTTTACTTAACGCAATCATGCATGCATCTTCCATCATTTTTGCATGACCATGCTCATTTGTTTTCATTTCACAGCGCTCATCCTCGTAAACTTTATCAAATTTATCGACGAATAGACTTTTCTTTTCCAAAGGTCCAACTGTAACACCTGTTGCCACAATGGATGGGGTCGTTTTGAATGTCAGCAGGCCGCGCGCTACCATGATACGACACCAAATTTCACAAGTATCGTCTTAATGAGTGCAACAACAAATGCCGAAAAAACACCGAAGAGAATGACTGAACCCGCTAGTTTGAACATGTTGCCGCCAACTCCAAGAACATACCCTTCCGTCTTGTGTTCAATTGCAGCAGAAATGACAGCATTGCCGAAACCTGTAATTGGAACCGCACTCCCCGCTCCTCCAAATTGGGCAATTTTCTTATACAATCCAAAACCCGTTAACAGCATCGCAAAAAATATCATTGTTGCGACAGTCGGGTTACTGGCCGTCCGTTCCGTGAAATCAAAATAGGTCATATAAAATAGCGACACGAATTGTCCTACTAAACAAATTGTGCCTCCCGTCAGAAATGCAAAAATCATATTCCGCATCAATGGTGTTTTAGGGGAAATCTCTTTCTCTAACTTCGCATATTTTTTTTCGTCCATCATGTCTCTTCCTTTATAAGCGATTTCAATTTTTCAATCTTTTTTCCCTGATCCTTTTTGTCATCCAAATCAATGAGCTTGTTCGTTTCCATCCATATTTTACTGTCTGCTGAAACGGTAACGTCCAACTCTGGATAGCTATTTTCTAATTTTTTCTTGAGCTCCTTTTCAATCTTTTCTTTTTTGAAGCGCGAAAAAGTTGTAAGCGTAACGCCAGTTAGCAAGTCATTTTCATGAAAAACAGTGACCGCTGATGTGAGACGTTTGTCATTTATCAATACTTCTTCGGCTTTCGCATGATCCTCACTGGAATTGTTGTCAATCCGGAATCCGCTTCCTGAACAGCCGGATAGTAAGACAACTGCGAAAACCACAAGGCTAAATTTACGGATACGCGTCCCCTCCATTTTTATACAGTATGCCTTTTCATACTAAACTTTATTCATTATTCACCTAAGCGCCCTAACACTATGAACTTTGCCGCATAAAGTATAAAGAATTGAGAAATGGAGGTGGAATTAATGGGATGTGGAAGAAATGAAGAAGATAATGAAAGAAAGCACCAAGATGACTGTGTATGTGAGGTTGTCAGGTTTATCAAACGTTTACAGGATGCTGGAACAGACGATGACTGTGTAGAATGTGAAACAGATTGTTTCATGGCTCCGCTTGGTAGCATATCCAGCCCTGCACGTAACCGTGTTAATACACGCGTTTTCATGCTATTGACGAAGAATGGTGATCCGTTCAAAGCAATGTTCCGTCCGGAAAGCCGAAGACATTACCTACACAATTGCTTCTCTACTTTTTTCAGAGTCCAAAACGTCTTTGACGGCTGCTGCGCAACATTGCAAGTACTAGCACCGTTAGACAGTAACAATAATCCTGTGGACATTATTAAAAACGGTAAGCTAGATCTCGAAGAACTTTGTAAAGTTACAAGGTTTGGTGCGACAGATTCATGCATCACAGTAGACTTGACTTGTTTCTGTGGAATCCAATGTATCAAAGATACGTTTATCGACTTTTGCGACGTAGATTAATTAATACCCTGCAATGCCCAAACAACCCAACAGTTTCAATCTGTTGGGTTGTTTTAATTTTTCTTCATCATTGTAAAAAAGCAGGACGGAGAGATTCCCCATCCTGCCATTTTACAATAATAAGAAAGTATAGGTTTTTCACATGCAGCAGTGTCTAGACTCCATCTCATAGCCCCTTGAGTCGCTTCAGTCCTTAAGTTAAAGGCACCTCTGTTTTCTTATTTAATTTCATCAAACGGCTTACCACGCCATAATACTTCTTCAATCTTCCCCATTTCCACGGCTACTATTTCATGATTATCACCTTCCAGATCAATCCATACTGTTTCTTCTTCAATTTTCTCAATCTTTCCAGCTAGTGTTTCTTCCTCTAGAACAAATTGAAGTGGCTGATAAGCTTGGCGACGGAACGAATTACTTAAGTAAATAATTTTACGTTGAATGCCCGGATTCACTGGCACGACTTCGGTAACACTTAACTGTTCCTCATTTTCCACCACCGATTCCTCTTCATTGTTAAGTAAAAATACTGACGTGCTCTCCTCCACTATAATCGCAACTTTAATAAAGACTGGTGGCCCGTCAACAAACAATAACGGTTTATTTTGATAAATGTTAAGCACATCCTTTTTAACACAGTATATGCGCCCATTTTACGGATGTTCATAAAAAAAGCCCATGACGCTGATTAGCCCCGACAAGCATAGAGGAAAAGGAAGGTAGTCTAAATTCGCGACGTCCTGTCGCAGCGACTACTTACCTGTATCCTTGCAGGCACGAGGATGCGTAACTACAGAGCCCCTACAGCAAACCGTCTTATGACCCATGGGGCTGGCGTCTGGAGTCTAGACATCCACCCAAATAAAAAAGGTTTTCACCAGTGATCTAAAGATCACTGATGAAAACCGTTGCAAGACCAAGATAAATAATAACGCTAATAACATCATTTAATGTTGTGATGAAAGGACCGGACGCAACTGCAGGGTCGATTTTCAACTTATGCATAAGCAATGGGATGAATGATCCTGAAATCGTTGCGACAAAAATTGAGACAAAAATGGCAGCACCTACTAATAGACCAATTACGAATTCATTCTTCCACACGTAAATTAGACCAACTACAAATAGTGCACAGATAAAACCTGTCATCAATCCTGTTCCGGCTTCACGGATAAGTAGCTTGAATTTACTTTCGTCCTCAACATCTCCTGTCGCAATACCGCGCACTGCGACAGCAAGTGCTTGCGTTCCACTATTCCCTGCAGTACCCGCAATAAGAGGAATGAACGCAGCTAGAAGTGCCACTTTCGAAATTGTTTCTGTAAATAAGTCTATTAAATTAGCAGTAAGCATTCCGAGTACTAATAAAATAAGCAACCATGGAAGTCTTTTTTTCATAGCTGAGAATGAGTTTTTATCGAATGTATCCATATTGGAAACCCCAGCAAGTTTGGAGTAGTCATCTGATGCTTCTTCATCGAGTACATCGATAATATCATCGACTGTAATAATCCCAAGTATATGCTGTTGGAAGTCGACAACCGGGACGGCAAGGAAATTATAGTCCTTGATCATCTTGGCAACATCTTCCTGATCTTCTGAAACGAGAACACTTACGACTCGTTCACTCATTATAGAACTAATCAGTGTATCTTCATGTGCAATGATCAAATCGCGTAGCGATATAACACCTGTCAGGCGATTATTATCGTCAACGACAAATATATAATAAATTGTTTCTGCCTTCGGTGCTTCATTGCGCAAAATTGTCATCGCAGAACGGACTGTCGAATTCTGTGGAATTGTAACAAATTCCGTTGTCATGATCGACCCGGCCGTATATTCTTCATAATGAAGTAATGCTTTGATCTCAGCAGCGGCTTCTTTATTCATTAGCGTCAAATAGCTGACAACTTGTGATTTGTCGAGTTCATTCAGGACATCTACCGCGTTATCGACAAACATGAACGAAATCATGTCTGCTGCATACGTCGTGTCCATCTCCTGAAGGAACTGTTTGTATTCATCGTCGCTAATTTCACTCGTCTCAAATATTTCCGCAAGTTCTTTTGGTGATAAGTATTGATAGATGATTTCCCGGAGTTCCGGTTCGATTTTCTCGTAAAATATCGCTCTGTCATACGGATGAAGGCGTAGGTACTCATTTCGGAAAGATTTAATGTTGTGCTGGATAAGTGTCTCTTTCAACTTCTCTTCATCGAAAATAATTTCTTCTTTATGCTCTTCTTTTATGTTCACAGCTACACCTTCCTTTCTACTTCTATCGTGGATTAATAAAGTGAATAAGGGTATTATATACGAATACATATTGTGAAAAAGGGTGATGAAAATATGAAGTACGATATTGTCGGTGATATTCACGGTTGTTATGATGAATTCATGCATTTGATTGACCAATTAGGATACGAGATGATTACAGGTATCCCCCTACATCCCGATGGCAGAAGTCTGGTATTTGTCGGAGATACGATGGATAGAGGGCCTCAGTCGATTAAAATGTTGAATCTTCTTTTCAAAATCCAAGATGAGCATACACTTTATTATTCCCCGGGAAATCATTGCAATAAGTTGTATCGCTTCTCCAAAGGTAACCAGGTTCAACCCACACATGGTCTTGAAACAACAGTAGCTGAACTCGATGCATTATCAAGTGATGCGCGTAAACACTTCTTGACTAGATACCGTCAATTTTACGAAGCTCTACCGTTATACCATACCCTTAATGAAGGTAATCTTATCATTGCACACGCAGGCATCCGTGAAGAAATGATTGGTGCACCCTATTCGGAAAAAATACGGGTATTCGTTCTCTATGGAGATATCACAGGCCAAAAGTTACCCGATGGTAGACCTCTAAGACGTGATTGGGCTAAGCACTACAAAGGTACTCCCTTCATAGTCTATGGTCATACGCCTGTAAAGGAAGTACGCTTTGTAAATAACTCTGCGAATGTTGATACAGGTTGCGTATTCGGCGGTAAACTTACAGCCCTTCGCTATCCCGAAATGGAAATTGTATCAGTTCCTTCTTTACAACCATTTGTGCCAGAGAAATTTACTGTGTTTGTTTGATATCAGTGTTGGTTAGACGCTTTATATCTAACGGAATATCGCATCTAAACTCAACTTTTTCACTTGTAAGTGGATGCAAAAACCCAATCATTGCACAGTGTAAAGCCTGCCGACCAATCAACCCATGGGAGCCGCCATATAAATCATCACCATGTAGCGGATGGCCTGCCCACCTCATATGGACACGTATTTGATGCGTCCTGCCCGTATAAAGGGTTAGTGCAATTTTTGTTAACTGTTGACCTTTTATGTCCGAACGACCCAGTACTTCTACATCTGTCCGAGCGAATTGGCCATCTTCACGCACAATTCGTTCGATAATGCTACCATCTTTTCTACCAATTGGTTGTACAATGCTGAATTGGTCCCTTTCAACATGTCCTTCAACCAGGGCGATATACTGTCGATGAAAACCGGAATTTGTCATCTGTTCACTAAGCAGATGATGAATATGCCGGTTTTTTGCAATACAAATTAGACCCGATGTATCCTTGTCAAGACGCGTGACGACATGTACTGTGGCTGGAAGTCTTTCCTTAGCAAACTTTCCGGCAACGGCATTCGCCATCGTTCCATTGGGGTGATCTCGTGACGGGATAGTACTTTGCCCTGCTGGCTTATCGACAATAATTAGCGCTTCATCTTCATAGACAATTGTTAAATCACCTGTCTCTGGAAGTAAACCTGGGCTTGGCTCTTCTGATGGAAAAATAATAAGTACTTCATCACCTGACTGCAACGGATGTCGCACATTGCGTTCAAAGCCATTCACGCGGATATCTCCGCCATCATATTTAGTCGCAGTTAACGTTCTTTTAGATATCCCTTTTGCGTGCAAGAATTCGCGTAGCAGTATACCGCCTTCATCCACCTGAAATACGAGGCGAAACCTGCGATCCAGCTCATCCCCCTTAGACATCGCTGTCAATGAATGAATCATGCACACGTCTCCAAAATGGAAACGGCCTGAACCTTCCGAAACGTACTTTTTCTTTTGAAACTTGATATTCAATCGACTTCACATCTTTATGTAGAAGTTGCAAATGGTCGACTGTTACCATGAAATCTGGTCCTTTTACAGGTGTTAGTGCACATTTATGATGCGCGGGTAGCACTAGTGGTGCGCCAACTGTACGGAACACCCGATTGTTAATAGATGCCATTTCTGTCAATTGCATGGACGGTAGAGAAGGATGAATAATTGCTCCGCCCAATGCCTTATTGTATGCAGTAGACCCAGAAGGCGTTGACATACATAACCCGTCGCCACGAAAACGTTCAAAATGGTTGCCATTCAGTTCAACATCCATGACGAGCGTCACATCAGGAGATTTCACCGTCGACTCATTCAGTGCAAGGTACAATGCGCTATCCTTATCGTTTCGGTAGTTAATCTTCACATCAAGAAGTGGGTATTCGAAAACTTCGAATTCTTTACGAGCAATAGAAATGACAAGCTTTTCAATTTCAGCCGGCTTCCAGTCTGCGTAAAACCCTAGATGGCCTGTATGAATTCCGACAAACGCTGTATCTTTCAATCGGTACTTATACTTATGAAAAGCGTGGAGTAAAGTACCATCTCCTCCAATTGACAAAACGATGTCCGGTTCTTCTTCATCGAAAAAAAGCCCGAAATCTGTCAAATATTCCTTTGCTTCATCCATAAGTTTGTTCGACAATGCATCGTTTCGTGTCTGTATTGCAAATTTCATAATTTCCCTCCTCCTTTCCCGTTCGCCTCTCCATAGCGTCTTGTCGCCGTTTCTTTGAATGCACTGAAATATTGTTGCGCATCCTGAATTTCATTACGAATCTGCGACATTTCTTCATCTAGCTGGAAGGCTGCTTCCGCTGCTCGTTCTAGACGATGCCTGATTTCATCCGGCATTTCGCCTTCGTATTTATAATTCAATGAGTGTTCAATCGACGCCCAGAAATTCATTGCTAACGTACGGATTTGAATCTCGGCAAAAATCGTCTGCTCCCCATGAATCGTCTGAACAGGGTATTTGATAATTAAGTGATAAGACCTGTATCCACTTGGTTTATTATGTGCGATATAGTCGCGCTCTTCAATCACTTCGAGGTCATTCCGCTGTCGTAACGTTTCTACAACAGTACTAATATCATCGACAAACTGGCACATCAGACGAAGGCCCGCAATATCAGGCAGTTCAGCGGCAAGTTCTGCCGATGGTTCGAATGGAATCCCTTTTTCAAGTGTTTTGTCATAGATACTCGCGAGCGGCTTCACCCTGCCCGTCACGAATTCAACGGGCGTATGTACGTCTTCCAATTCATACTGAGCTCGCAAGCCCTTCAATTTCACTTTCAGTTCATCTACTGCTTGTTTATAAGGTTCAAGAAATTGATTCCACTGCCTCATCCGGACCCCTCCCAGCTGTTATTCCATATGTTGAAGTATCGAGCTGAATGCTTGCTCGACTGCCGAGGAGAATGCTTCCCCGTAATTATCATTACCCTCAATATTAAAAATAAGCATTGTCAGTTCATCTTTGAATCCAGGAAGCGGAATTATTTCATCCTTCCACGAAAGCACCGGATCTAAATTCGTCGTCAATACATCGACCATAAGTGGCCATACAGCCTGTGTTAAATGAAGATGCTCGTACCCTGCTTCTACTTCTAAAAGATAAACAAACGACAAGTTGTCTGAATCTGTTATCATCTTTCCAGCTGGTATACCTTGAGGCTTTTCTGCTTGTTCTGCTACTAAAAAGAGGATTTGTTCATCATTTCGAAGTCCACTATCAATTCGATTTTTAATGTTCACAATTTCTTCTTCCCTTCATGCGTCATTACGTTTATTCTATCATATGCTGCGCGGCCTTGCAGTCTAGAAAATGCGTTTCCCCACATAAATTGGTATACTAATGTTAAGTTATTATTTCGCGAGCGAACAGCTTAACGTCAGAAGGGACAGATCATGATGGATACGCACACAATTCGTACATTAATGGAAATAAATACACTCCAGTCTCTCGGAGCTGTTCAGACACAAACTGAACAAAATAACACATCCCCATCCCTCTTTAACACACTATTAGAGGAGATGTTAGGCGGCACATCCATAACGGATTCCTTATCTTCCGTTTCATCTACACTACTCGGAAACCTCAATACTATAGAAAGCTTGCGCTATGACGGAAAAAATGGTGTGTTTGAACCATCATCTCTCAGCGCTATCCTTTCCGCGGCGCAACAAAGTTCAGCTGTTCCCATGAAAAATACATCCATTGGGGATGACAGCTATCGCGATATTATTAGCCAAGCTGCAAACAAATATAACTTGCCCGATAAACTGATTTCTGCCGTTATCAAACAAGAATCGAACTTCAACAACGGTGTTGTCAGCCACGCGGGTGCACAAGGCCTTATGCAGCTAATGCCCGGAACGGCAAAGTTCCTAGGCGTAAAAGATAGTTTCGACCCTGTCCAGAACGTGATGGGCGGAGCCAAATACTTAAGACAAATGCTTAATCAGTTTGGCGGTAATATCGAGCTTGCCCTTGCTGCTTATAATGCAGGTCCCGGAAACGTAAAAAAACATGATGGGATTCCCCCATTCAAAGAGACACAGCAATACGTAAAAAAAGTGCTCGGCTATTTCAATGCATAAGATTGATAATCTAACCTACTGTTTCATAAACGGAGCGCTTTATTTGTGAAAAGAGTGCAGGGTTGATAGAATATCAATACAGTCAGAGCAAAGGAGATTGACATAATGATGCGAAAACCTTTGATCCCTTATGAGGAGATCGGTGCTACAAAGTTGTCGGAACTCATCGACCTGTTTTACGCTAAAGTGGCCGTACACCCGGACCTATATCCGATTTTCCCAGATGACCTGACAGAAACAGTACGCAAACAAAAACAATTTCAAACACAATATTTAGGTGGTCCCAATTTATATACTGAAGAACATGGTCATCCGATGATGAAAGCTCGTCATATGCCATTCCCAATTACACCAGTTCAAGCGGAAGCATGGCTAGCGTGCATGGCAGAAGCAATGGACGAAGTCGAACTTGAAGGAAATATACGTGATATCTATTATAAGCGCCTCGTCTTGACCGCCAATCATATGGTGAACAGGGCTGGGGAGGAGAAAACGTGAATCGACAAACATTACTGGAGAACCCAATCAGTACTTCCGCATGCATAAGGCCAATCGAGCTATATGTTTTCATCGATCCTTTATGCGGAGATTGTTCGTCGCTCCCGCCTTTACTCCGAAAATTACAAGTTGAATATGATCGCTATTTCACACTGCGCATTGCATTACGCACATCATTGCCTAAAATGAATCTTCAATGTCTGCATAAAGATGAGGATGAGCTGGCTTGTGAAAAAACACATCCAGCTTTCCCAAGTATTGCTGTTAAAACTGCAGAGTTTCAAGGCAAACGTGCCGGTTTTCGATATTTATCAAAAATGCTTGAATATTCATTTTTGAAGTCAAGGAATGTATCGTCTTTTTCCGTACTCGTCGAAATCGCAAAAAAGTTAAATCTTGATGTAGACGAATTTATCCGAGACTTTTCTTCAAAAAACGTCTTGCGCTCTTTACAAGTCGATTTGTACATGGCCAAAGAAATGGAAGTCGACAAAGCACCTACTTTCGTCTTTTTCAATGAAAACATTGAAGATGAAGGATTAAAAGTGAGTGGCTTATACGACTACGATGTCTACGAACAAATTTTAGAAGAGTTAGTCGGCGGACCGATTCTGCCGGACATCCCCCCTCCACTTGAGGATTTGTTCCAACGTTTCGATACACTCTCCACAACAGAGATTGCTAGTATCTACAACATCACGGAAAAATCTGCAGAACGCGAACTCAAGAAACGCCTTCTCCAACAGCATGTCGAACGGATTCATTTCCAGGACATGACATTATGGCGTAAAAAAATGATATGAATTAAGTGAGCTACTTCATTGCCTGGAGATTCCGGGGAGTGAGGTGGCTTTTTTTGTTGAGCGGGTTTGGGTTGTATATGTAGCCATGATAGTTCAGTAGTTTGCACTTACAGTTTTGTGCGTTTTGCCATGACAGTTTGCACGTTTCCCCTTACAGTTCCACAACTTGCCATGACAGTTTTACGGTTCAGTCACAGTTTCATGCGTTGCCATCACAGTTCGCACACTTCCCCTTACAGTTTTGTAACTTGCCATCACAGTTGTCCGGTGCACTCACAGTTTCACGCGTTGCCATCACAGTTCACACACTTCCCCTTACAGTTTTGTAACTTGCCATCACAGTTGTCCGGTGCACTCACAGTTTCATGCGTTGCCATCACAGTTCTCTCGCTTCCCCTTACAGTTTCGCAACTTGCCATGACAGTTTCCTAAAACTCCAATTAAAAGAGCCTTTCTTATTATGAAAGGCTCTACCCAACACAGAATTATCTCTGTTTTCTATTGCTCGAAATATAAAACGTCGCCTTGGACCTTCCTTTTTTCACAAGACCCGATTTTGATAAAATGTAACGAGCTGCATTTGATCCTTTTAATTTTAAAAAACTCCGGCATTCCTCGTTTGTAATTGAATTTTTAACAAGCATGAACCAATCTTTAATTCCATCGCTGTAAGGGTTAACAGTATTCTTCCCACAAAGCTCACAAGACCACTTCTCACGATTTTCTCGCTGAAGTTGCCTATTGCAATATCGGCACAACAAACCTGTCTTTAACTCCCTGTGATCGATATTATAGTATGCACATAACGGAAATGGATTGAAGTGTTGCTTTTCAGCATGAATTTCTCTTGCTAAATCATGTATTTGTGCAGTTGAAAGAATTGTCTCAGCTGGCTGTAGTTTTTGTAGATAGAAAGGGATTTGCTTCTTATAAATAATAGGAAAGTCGGAAGGTGCATCTTTCACCTTTGTCTTCTGGTTAGCCAGAACAAGTAATCCAGATGTCTTCAAATGTATTCCACGCTGACGGAACCATTCATCAAGATTCGATTTATTTGATTCAATTTGATGAATCGGGCAGTCGAGGATTGCTTCTGTACCTGTTTCAAAGATTTGCTCAAGATGTGGGGGATTTTGCACAAAACGGACTGTATCTTTGAGATTTTTCACTTCAACAATTAAGACATAGCGCTCCGTAATAATCAAAGTATCAATCTGAAATGTGAATGTCGGGGAAATTCGCAAATGTACATCGGTAAATATCTTTGTCAAATGGGTTATTTGAGTGCGCTCGATATACGTATCCACATTACACTCACCTGAATATCCAGCACTTATTCGGTAAAGAGAGTCCTTTAAGAACTGTAATTTCCGATGGTCAGGGTGTAACCGGGCTATCAGACGAGGTATTCCCTCTAGCAAATCAGGTTGACTCCTATTAATAATAATGCGTATTTGATTCCACTCCCCTTCAACTAATCTGATAATTCTATTTAATTATACAGAATAGTTGAAGATATGACAATAGCTTTATTATTAACCTTTCCTTTATCTCATTGGAAATGGCAGTTACGAATTGCACTTACAGTTTCACGCATTGCCATCACTGTTCGCACGCTTCCCCTTACAGTTTCGCAACTTGCCATGACAGTCGGCGGATGCACTCACAGTTTCATGTGTTGCCATCACAGTTCGCACGCTTCCCCTTACAGTTTCGCAACTTGCCATGACAGTCGGCGGATGCACTCACAGTTTCACGCGTTGTCATCACAGTTCACTCGCTTCCCCTTACAGTTTCGCAACTTGCCATGACAGTCGGCGGATGCACTCACAGTTTCACGCGTTGTCATCACAGTTCGCACAGTTCCCCTTACAGTTTCACAACTTGACATTACAGTTCCGCACTTTTCCATGACAATCGTCACACAGCTTTCCCCCGTTAAACCAAAAGAAAAGAGCATTCGCTCCTGGGGGGGAGGGAATGCTCTTATTCAAAGGGAATGGGAGAAATGTTCACGTTCAAACAAAAGGGGTGTATGTTTGGTATGTGATTTATTTCACATCCTTACCTTATCACAAAATAATAGTAGCATCAAGAATTCACAATGATTTTCACATGACTGTCACAATGATGATTTCACCAATACGCCTTACTTTATATTTATATAGTAATATGTATAGAAGAAAAAGCCCTATCTCGACCAGAAATATGGCGGATAAGGCTTTTTGCTAGGTCAATTTAATTTATTTTTTCAAAAGAAGTGATTCAAGTTCGTTCAACTTTTCTTCGAAGACGCGGCATGCTTCTTCGATTGGAGCAGCACTTGTCATGTCGACGCCTGCTTTTTTCAGTACTTCGATTGGGTAATCGGAAGAACCGGCTTTCAAGAAGTTATTCACATAGCGTTCAACTGCCGGCTCTCCTTCTGTCAAGATTTGATTGCTTAGTGCGACTGCTGCACTATAACCTGTTGCATACTGATAAACATAATAGTTATAGTAGAAATGTGGAATTCTTGCCCATTCCAAGCCTATTTCCTCGTCGACGACTAGATCTTCACCGAAATATTTCTTATTGAGTGCATAGTACTCTTCTGTCAATTTTTCAGCAGTCAGCGCGACACCTTGCTGATCAAGCTGATGAATAAGGTGTTCGAACTCAGCAAACATGGTTTGACGGAAAACAGTACCACGGAAGCCGTCAAGCCAATAATTCAGCAAATAAATTCGTTTCTGTTCATCATCAATCGTTTTCAAAAGATGATCATTCAAAATAGCCTCATTCACAGTTGACGCGACTTCAGCTACGAAAATGGAATAACCGCTATAGACGAATGGCTGGCTTTTCCGTGAATAATAACTATGAACACTATGGCCGAATTCATGCGCGAGTGTGAACAAGTTACTGACGTTATCTTGCCAGTTCATTAAGACATATGGATTTGTTCCATAGGCGCCTGAAGAATAAGCTCCTGAACGCTTCCCTTTGTTTTCACGGACGTCTACCCAACGATTCTCAAGACCCTCTTTTACGATCGATACATACTCTTCACCTAGTGGGTGGAAACTATCAAGCATCGTTTGTTTAGCTTCGTCATATGGAACTTCCATGCCTGCATCTTTCACAAGCGGTGCATACATATCCCACATATGAAGTTCTTCCAATCCGAACACTTTTTTACGGAGCGCGACATAGCGCTGTAGCAAGTGGACGTTTTTATTGATTGTTGAAACAAGATTTTCATAAACCTGTTCAGGGATATGATTATTTGACATTGCAGCCTCGCGCGCAGATGAATAATTGCGGATACGTGCATTAACGTTATCGCCTTTTACATTACCTGAAAGCGTGGATGCGAAAGTATTTTGGAATTCGCTGTATTTCGAATACATTGCTTTGAACGCATCCTCGCGAACACGCGGATCATCACTTTCCAAAAACCCTACATAACGGCCATGTGATAATTCTACTTCTTCACCTTTTTCATCTTTCACCATTGGGAAAGTTAAATCAGCATTGTTCAACATACTGAATGTTTCTGAAGAATTGCCCGTGACTTCTGATAGTTGTGCAAGCAAAGCTTCTTGTTCAGCAGGCAGCACATGTGGCCGCTGCGTGTTGACTTCTTCGAATTCTTGTTTATAAAGAGCTAGTCCCTCATGCTCAGTAACCAGCTTGTTCAATTCTGTTTCATCAATAGCCAGAAGCTCTGGCAAGAAGAATGATAATGCAGTTGCTACTTTCACGTAAAGTGATTTTACACGGCTATCCATCGCCTGATAGAAGCTGTTTGTCGTATCCTGGTCAGTCTTCAAATGCGCATACGTGTAAAGCCTGCGCAGTCTTTCAGAGAGGGTGTCACGGTATGTCAATGCAGTGTAAAGCGCATCTCCACCACCCGAAAGTGTCCCTTTGTAAGAATCTGCTTTACCGGAGAATTCCTCAACTTCAGCGAATTCTTTTTCCCATGCTTCATCAGTTGCAAATATGTCTTCGAGACGCCAAGTCTCCTCTACCTTTACTTCACCACGAGTTAATACTTTGTTCTTAGTTTCAGCCATCGTCACTTATCCCCCTTCTCCCATTACTTCGGGAAACGAATCAATCCTATTTTCTCAATTTTCATAACGCTTTGCAAGCAATCTTTCTGAAATTAGTTGAATTATTTTTTCTTCGTCAATAACTGTTCTGTTTTGACAAGAATCTACAGTCGCGGAAATAAGGAAATCGCGGTATGCTATGCACGCTTTTCCCTTTGCTTCCGATGGCTCTTCTAACAGAGAGACATATTTTCTAACCTGACTGCGGGATATAGTTCTAACACTAATCCCCTTTCTTCTCAAATAATAAAGGAATGCTAATTGCCATTCACAGTCATGCTCGCGGAATGACTCACTGAAAAGGACGGGTAATCCAATCCATTTTGGAAGATTCGTTGGTATCACTCGCAGTTCATAGCACATTCTTAGAAAAGGATTGTTCACCCCCCTTTTATTCAATAAAATACGGGATTGAATAAATTGATTGCGTATGGATAAATAAAGGGTTACATAACGGTAAATTTCTTGCTCTGTCGGGGTTTTTGGCCGAGCAAATGGAAATATCTGCATCGATAATGGCAAAGTACGATGGATACCAATATAGCGCTTACCTGCGACATGAATAAGACTCGTAAAATAATGGAATCGTTCCGTTTGGGGGTTATATGTGAGTAAGAAATAGCCTTCAGGGGATGTATGTGTCAAGAAGCTTTCGTGGAATCTTGAAAAATCGAATGTACCGACACCTACAGGTAATGAACTAAATTTTGCTGGGGTATGCAAAATCCAGATGGGTTTCATATCTATACTACGATAACCTGCGGATCTAGCCTCTACGTCAGTAATGGGAATCGTACTGCACTGGAATTCAACGGCTATCAATTCAGATTGTGTCGTTATCAGGATATCAGGTCTTTGAGATAACATTCTTAAAAATGGTTCAAGTTCGACAAGCTCGGCATGTTTTTGAAAAAAAGCATACAATTGTTGCTTACCTTGAAGATGGCTGTAAGATTCACCTTCAGAGAATAAAGTAAGACAGGTAGAATCCTTCAAATGTGCGAAATGTGGGATGATAATATCTCCAACTTTCAACTGAACCGGAAAATTACATTGTGGGCAAAAGAATGATCGCAACTTTCGCCATTTGCGCAACCGTTCTCTTTCTAATTCCGGTGTAAGAACAACAAGTTTTCCTTCCTCTGTTTTTGCTGTGAGAATAATATTCAGCTCCTCCCTGCATTAATAATACAAATATTCAGATACTAAAGCAAGTAAAAAAACAGCTACCATTTAAGATAGCTGTTTCTACTGTCCTTTATTTTGCCCCAAAGTATCGCTCTATTGTCACGAAAACATCTGAGTCCATGATAAGTTTGCCGTACTCTTCAATTCGATGAATCGTCATGTTTGACGGTTGACCGAATTCTGAAAGTACGCTAAACAGATCTGTCTTGCGAGAATCATCCATAATTTCATCGTCATATAACAAGTGTAAATAAAAGTTATTTTCAAACGAATATAGAGATGTCTTCACTTCATAATCTTTCATCTTCCCTGCTAGAGGAATAAGATCATCAAATTCGCTAAAGACAAACATATTGTCAAGCCATTCAAATGCTGCATCCCCTATACCTGGCATAGTATCATCATCATCATCGTCGTCATACATTTTGCCATGCTGGAACAGTTTTCTTGGATCATCGTTAGTGAATGGTGATTCAAGTGGTTCACCATCCTCAGACATTTGCGCACGTGTGACCGTCACTTCAATGCCGCCGCTCATCGCATGTACTTGAATCCATAATGGCCCCTCGACTTCAAACTCAGACTCGTCACTGACTTCGTCCATCATCTCCCAGAAGAGTTCCTCGCTCTTGTCGCGATTATACCAAACTTCCTCACGAGTAAAGCCACGCTCTTCGATATCAATATATGAAAGAAAAAACTTAACTGTATTTTCATTAATACGCTCTATTTCCATCCCTTTTCTCTCCCTTCCTATGGAACAGGATTTGTCCGGTTCCCTTCGATGTGTGAAAAAATCCTGCAATGCTTATACTTACTATATGACCGTCCTCTACGTTTTGAAAGGGTTCCGCCTTAGGACGTATAATTTTGATAGTAATAGCATTGTAGAGAACATCCACCCGGAAAGCAAGAGAAACACAAAAAGCCGATAGGTGTACGGCATTTTGCAATGTCAACCCCTATCAGCTTCACACTATTTTACGGATTAGTTTACCATGCGCCGCGCTTCAAGCAGCTGATAGGCTCTTACTTTTCTAGGTAGGAATCGACGAATTTCATCTTCATTGTATCCCACTTGAAGTCTTTTCTCATCAAGAATAATTGGTCTTCTTAAAAGACCCGGATGTTCTTGGATTAACTCATATAGGCGTTGTAATGGAAGGCTTTCCACATCAACGTTTAATTTTTGGAATATTTTCGAACGAGTTGAAATAATTTCATCTGTTCCATCTTCAGTCATACGAAGTATTTCTTTTATTTCATCAATATTCAATGGTTCCGAAAAAATGTTACGTTCAGTATACGGAATCTCGTGTTCCTCTAACCATGCTTTCGCTTTTCTGCATGATGTACAGCTAGGTGAAGTAAATAATGTGACCATCATATGCTGACACTCCCTTTCAGTCGGCTCGAATGTTTTGATTTATATTTTTACGTTTAGATTAGAATTATTTTAAACTGCCTGCTTCTAATCCCTATTATACACATTTTCATTACCGATGAATACACTTTTTAAAAATTATTCGCTATCCCATACACTATTGTCACAGTTCCGCAACATAAGCGACTTTCATCAGTATGTGCATGTTCTCTCTACTGTTATACCCGATGCAAGAATTAATTAAACATCTGCTTTGTCAAATAAAAAACTTTCTCATTTGGGTAGCTGCTAATTGAAAATAATTTAGTGTCTACATTATATAGTACGTCTAAATACGGGCAAAGGTTTCATATTAATTTAAAAAAATTCAGAAACATAAGGCTCACCACTGAAATTCTTTATCTATTTTGGTTTGTAATTAACATTTAGGGAATTCCTATTACCTGAATCCATGAATTTCACCGCATACTTACTATTATCTATATTCAAACACGCAAAAGGACTGGTTCTCTTATCGAAAACCAGCCCAGTTGCTTCTATTTAAACTTACTTTGCAAAAGAATCGAATTCGCGCTGTGAGCAAAGGACAAAATGCCCTGGTGTCACTTCACGCATGATTACTTCTTCATCCTGAAGATACTTATGTGATGTTGAATCGTAGCTTTTTCGTACACGGCTACGCTCATAAGCTGGATCTGGCAACGGAATCGCAGATAATAGCGATTGCGTATAAGGATGTAAAGGCGCCGTATAGATCGTTTCGGCTGGTCCAATTTCGACAAGTTTACCGAAATGCATAACTCCAATTCGATCTGAGATATATTTCACCATCGACAAGTCATGTGCGATGAATAGATATGTCAGTCCTCTTTCTTCTTGAAGCTCTTTCAACAAGTTGACGACTTGCGCTTGAATAGATACGTCCAAAGCTGAAATCGGTTCATCTGCGATAATGAATTCTGGTTCTACAGCAAGCGCACGTGCAATTCCAAGACGCTGACGTTGACCACCAGAGAATTCATGCGGATAACGATTAGCATGCTCACGGTTCAATCCTACCGTCTCAAGGAGCTCATGAACACGTGCAGTACGTTCTTTCGTATTCTTAACAAGACCATGAATATCGAGGCCTTCAGCGATGATATCAAGCACTTTCATACGCGGATTTAATGATGCATATGGATCTTGGAAAATCATCTGCATTTTCCGGTTGAACGCTTTTAGTTCTTTTTTCGATTTTTTCGCATGGACATCGACGCCATCATAAATGACTTCCCCGCCTGTCGCATCGTAAAGACGGATGATTGTACGACCGGTTGTTGATTTACCGCAACCAGATTCACCAACAATACCAAGCGTTTCGCCTTTATAGATGTCGAATGTTATATCGTCAACAGCACGCACTTCATTCTTTGTTCCCACATTGAAATACTGTTTCAAGTTTTTGATTTCAAGTAATTTTTCAGCCATTATCGAACACCTCCTGCATTGCCTTCATAATACCGGCTACCAGGGAATCTCTTCATTCGCTCTATGACCGCTACCGGCGGATCCACTTGAGGTGCATCCGGATGGAGTAGCCACGTCGCTGCATAATGTGTTTCACTTACTTTAAAGAGTGGCGGAACTTGTTCCAAATCAATCTTCATCGCATACTCACTACGCAGTGCAAATGCATCTCCTTTCGGAGGATCCAACAAATCGGGTGGCGTGCCTGGAATCGCATATAGTTTCTCTTCAGATGTATCCAGTGACGGCATTGAACTTAGAAGCCCCCACGTATACGGATGCTGCGGATTATAAAAGACTTCATCAACCGTTCCCACCTCGACGATTCGGCCGCCGTACATGACCGCAACACGGTCTGCAACGTTTGCTACGACTCCAAGATCATGTGTGATGAAAATGATTGCCGTATCAATTTTCTTTTGCAAGTCTTTCATCAATTCTAAGATTTGCGCTTGAATTGTAACATCCAAGGCTGTCGTCGGCTCATCCGCAATGAGAAGCTTTGGATTACATGCCAAGGCAACAGCAATGACGATACGTTGACGCTGTCCACCAGAAAATTGGTGAGGGTATTGTTTCAATCGCATTTCTGGCTTAGGCATCCCAACCAGAGTCAACAATTCAATAGACTTTTTCCGAGCTTCGGTTTTACTAAGTTTTTGGTGTTTTAGCAGTGGCTCCATAATCTGGTTACCAATCGTCATTGTCGGATTAAGTGAAGTCATCGGATCTTGGAAAATCATCGAAATGTCTTTTCCTCTTACTTTTTGCATTTCTTTTTCAGAAATCTTCAGAAGGTCTCTTCCTCCGAATAAAATCTCACCATTTTTGTACTCGGTACTAGACTTCGGAAGGAGCCGCATAATCGATTTCGTCGTTACCGATTTACCTGAACCTGACTCACCAACTATAGCGAGCGTCTCCCCTTTAAATACTTCAAAATTAACCCCTTGAATCGCTTTCACTTCTCCTGCAAATGTATGGAAGGAAAGCTCCAGGTTTTTCACTTCAACAATTTTCTCCATTTCACTTTCCTCCTTTAATCTTTCATTTTCGGATCAAGTGCATCACGTAGTCCATCCCCAATTAAGTTGAACGCAATCATAAGTAAACTTATGACAACCGCCGGGAAGAACAAAATATGTGGCTGATACTCAATGAATTTATAACCATCATTAATAAGTGTTCCAAGAGAAGCATTCGGCGCTTGAAGGCCAAGTCCTATAAAGCTTAAAAATGCCTCAAAGAAAATTGCTGTAGGAATTGTGAACATCATATTTATGACAATAATCGCCATGATATTCGGCAGTAAGTGCTTGCTGATAATTCGTGTATCGCTTGCACCTAAGGTTTTAGCTGCCAAGACGAATTCCTGTGTTTTGTATTTAAGAACTTGTCCGCGTACAATACGGGACATTCCAATCCATCCTGTTATCGATATGGCTATGATAATGGACAATATGCCCGGATCCATGATCATAATCATAAGAATAACGATGACCAGTGTCGGAACTCCAATTAGCACTTCGACAATTCGTTGCATGACATCATCGGTTCGACCTCCGTAATAACCGGAAATTCCGCCGTAGATGACGCCTATCACAACATCAATGATAGCGGCTACGAATGCGATTAACAGTGAGATTTGCGTTCCTTTCCAGAGACGTGAAAACAAATCGCGTCCTAAGCTGTCCGTTCCGAACCAGTAGTTAACTTCTACTTTCTTTAACTCATACAGATTAACTGTTTTAGAACCCAGTTTACCTTCGCCATCAAAAATACCTAATTTTTCAAGCCCTGGAATTTTAGGCGGTAAGCTTGCATGCGCAACTTTTACATCCTCTGGATCATGTTCAACCATGAAAGGACCTGCAAATGCCATAAATACAATAAACACAAGAATGAACATACTGACGATAGCCGCTTTGTTTTTACGGATCCGAAGCCAAGCATCCTGCCAGAAACTCAAACTCGGTTTCGAAATTTTTTCGGCATGCGAGCTATCGATTGTAATCCGCTCAAACGAATCTTTTGGTAGTTTCTTCATGTTAGTAGTCATTACTTGGAACCTCCAGACAAACGGATACGCGGATCAATGACCCCATAAAGAATATCCACTATTAATATAATCACAATTAGGAATACCGAGAAGAACATTGTTGTACCCATGATGACAGCGAAGTCGTTCGAGTTAATTGATTTAACGAACTGTTCACCTATACCTGGGATTGCGAAAATCTGCTCAACTACAAGTGATCCTGTTAATAGTCCTGCTGCAACTGGTCCAAGGACTGTGATTAGCGGAATAAGCGCATTACGGAATGCGTGTTTGAAAGCGATTTCAAACCAATTTGCACCTTTCGCTTTTGCTAGCAAAATATAGTCTGAGCTTAATACTTCTATCATTTCTGTTCGGATGAATCTTGCCGCGATAGCAATAGGTCCCATCGCAAGTGCGATTGAAGGTAGTATACTAGACTTCCAACCTTCCCACAGGCCAACTGGTAGCACTCCAAGCCATACTGCAAAGACATATTGCAGCAATACTGCAAAAACAAAGGACGGTATGGAGATACCGAGAATTGCGATAATGGTACTACCATAATCCCAAACTGTATTTTGTTTCAACGCGGCAATCATTCCGAGAATAATTCCGATTAAGGTCCCGAAAATAAGTGCCTGAGATCCTAAAATCGCCGAGTATTTCAGTTTTTTCACAATAAGTGTTGTGACATCTGCATTTTTATATTGAAACGATACACCAAAGTCACCTTTTGCAAGGTTCCCCATATAGCGGGCGTACTGTACGGGAATCGGATCGTTCAATCCATACTTCTCATAAACGACTTCCCTTTGCTCAACGGATAATTTTGCTGCGGAAGCTAACGGGGACCCTGGAAGCAGTTTCATTAGAACAAATGTAAACGATGCTATCAAGAATAGTGATAGGAACATATAAATCACACGTTTAGTGATATACTTTGCCATTTTCGCACCTCCTATATTTCATAGATGAATTTAATTAAAAAACTATTAATTCTAGCAAATAATACAACGAATTTTTAGTTAGTTTAACCTCAGTGAAAAAGAGAGTACATGGTCATAAATGCCCATATACTCTCTTTTCTATAAGATTTTAAGCTAACAAGTTATACTTCTTACTTTTCTGCAGCTTCCATATACGTCCATTTGTAGCTATAGTCGCCACCGAATGGATGTGTAGCAAGACCTTTTACAGCAGGGTTCATAAGAACCATTCTTCCGCGTTGATACTGAGGTACAAGACCTGCATCATCTTCAAGAAGAATTTTTTCAGCTTTTGCAAATGCTTCAAAACGAGCTACTGGATCAGTTGCAATTGTAGTTTTTGTAGATTCAATAAGTTTGTCATACTCTGGGTTAGAGTAATTCATTTTGTTTTGTGGACTTCCCGTTACGAACAATTCCATGAACGAGATTGGATCCTGGAAGTCAGGGCCCCATCCTGCTGATTGAACATCATAATCACTTGTATCATCAAGTTCAAGACGAACAGCAAAAGGAACTTCTTTCAGTTTGATTGTCAAACCTGGAAGGTTTCTTTCAAATTCCGATTTGAACCATTCTTGTTGTTTTTTAGCGTTTTCAGTGTCGCCACCGAGAATTTCAATTTCCACTTTGTCTGTTCCAAGTGCTGCCAGACCTTTTTTCCAATATTCTTGTGCTTCTTCAACGTTATATGCAGAGAATTCACCGCTGTAATCACGGAAATCTTTTCCATCCGCATCAAAAGTAAAGTCATCTGCAACTAGGAAGTTAGCAGCAATAGAACCATTAGCAAGTATTGCATCTGCTAACTCTTCTTTGTTGAAGGCTCTTGCGAATGCTTTACGAATGTCAGCATTTGCAAGTGGTGTAGCTTTACCGTTACGTTCTTGGTTTAGTTTAAAGTAGAATACAGATGTTTCAAGCTCATTGATGATATTTGGATCATCAGCAAATTGCATTGCATATTCAGCAGAAAGTAGTACACGGTCTTTCTTGCCTTGTTCATATAATTTTACACCTGTTGCAGTTTCTTTAACGACGTCAACAATGATTTCTTCAAGTTTTACAGTATCAGCATCCCAATACTTGTCATTTTTAACATATTTCCAGTTACCAGTACCATCCCAATCAGTTAATGAGAATGGACCGTTATAGATCATTGCTTCAGAGTTAGTTGCATATTTATCACCCTGAGCAGTTACGAATTCTTCGTTAAGTGGGTAGAATGTACCAAAAGACATAAGTGATAGGAAGTAAGCAACTGGACGTTCAAGTTCAACGATAAGTGTTTTATCGTCTTCTGCTTTAATTCCAAGATCTGCAATTTCTGCAGTTCCTTCACCGATTTCAGTTGCGTTTTTAATCATGCCTGCCATCAAATATGGTCCGTAAGGTGAACCAGTATCCGGATCGACTGCGCGCTGCCAAGCATATACAAAGTCATGCGCAGTTACAGGTGTTCCATCAGACCATTGTGCATCACGGATTTTGAATGTGTATGTCAATCCATCTTCACTGATTTCAGGTTCTCCATCTGCCATAGCAGGTACTGGAAGACTGTCTTGGTCAAGACGGTAAAGTCCTTCCATAATGTTGTTCAGTACGTTGAAACCTACAGCATCTTCTGAAATTGATGAGTCAATAGAAGGAATCTCTGCTGTTTCAATCAGATTCAGAACTTGCGCCACTTCTTCATTAGCTGGTTCTTCTGTAGTTCCTTTGTCCTCTTCTTTGTCTTTTACCGGTTCAGTAGTGCCTGCTTCTTCTTTGTCGCCGCACGCTGCTAAGAACACGCTAAGTACAAGCATGATACTAATTAGCCACATAAATTTGTGGTTTTTCAAATCGATGACCTCCTCAAAATTGTCTGAAAACTAGGTACATTTATATTATACAATGATTCTCACAGTTGTACATACCTTTTTGAAATTTTCTAGTGTAATAGAACAGTGTTATATAGACAAAGCCTGCATTGACAACGCTTACAACGATAAATTAATTCATTTTTTTTATTGATATACTTCTGTTATATTGATTTTTTCTTACCAATACTTTACTATTACTTTGGAACGGGGTGGAAATATGAAGAAAATAGTTAGGAATATTCTGATTGCACATGTAATAATTATTCTGCTTATTCTACTCTATTTTAAAGAGCTCACTTTACTCTCTTATATAAACGCATCTTTCATCGTTGGTGGCGTACTAACATTTCTTGGTCTGGTCTCTTTCGTTTTTTCAACCGGATTTTTCGATGTATTTACCGTTAGCATGAGAAAAGTAGTTACACCTAAACGTCGGATGGATGATGTTATGGCGATGCGGAAGCCTTCAGAAGTTTTTTCAGGAAACGTAAGTCCAATGCTCGGAAGCGGTACACTCATTCTTATTATGATGGGAATCGCGCTCCTTATTTTTTATATTTAAGGAGCAAGCCTATTGCATTTTTCCAGTGTAAGATTTATAATTATTAGAAACATTTAGAGCGAATGGCAATGACGGAAAAAAGTATTTCAGTATCAGTCTTTCAGAGAGCCTGTGGGTGGTGCAAACAGGTAGATTGAACCGAAAGAATGGGATCCCGAGCTTGATAAGCGAACCTTTTGAGCTAATTCAAAGTATATGGACTTTTTGAATTAGCCCTAAAGAAGCTCGTCACGTCCCCCGCGTTATGGGAATCAGAGTGGCCTTCGGGCAATTCGGGTGGTACCACGGTTGATCAAACATCAGTCGTCCCTTTTTTTACGGGGACGGCTGATGTTTTTTTGCGTCTACAGTATGTAGGTGTGTAACCATTGCCGGGGTCAGCAGGATGCTGATCATGTAGTCGGTGCGACAGGACGTCGCGTTCTTAGACTACCTTCCGTTATCGGCGAACTTTGGTTGTCTTCCATCGTGGCGAACTTAAGCCGCCTTCCATCGGAGCTTTTTCATCATATTAGGTAGCCTTAACAATTTATTTTATCCATCAAACAGGAGGAGTTTTTCAAAATGAAAACCATTTTTTCAGGCGTACAGCCGACAGGAACAGTAACACTTGGCAACTACATCGGTGCCTTCCGTCAATTTACAGAGTTACAAAACGACTATCAATGCCTATTTTGTATTGTCGATCAGCATGCTATCACAGTTCAGCAAGATCCAGTGGAATTGGCAAAAACAATCCGTTCTCTTGCTGCAATCTATATTGCAAGTGGAATCGATCCAGAGAAAGCGGTATTGTTTATCCAATCAGAAGTCCCTGCACACGCGCAAGCAGGCTGGATGATGCAATGTATTGCTTATATCGGTGAACTTGAGCGTATGACGCAGTTCAAAGATAAATCAGATGGGAAAGAGGGCGTTTCTTCGGCGCTTCTGACATATCCACCACTTATGGCTGCTGACATCCTTCTATATAACACTAATATCGTCCCGGTTGGCGATGACCAAAAGCAGCATCTTGAATTGACGCGTGATCTAGCAGAGCGGTTCAATAAAAGGTTCGGCGGTATCTTGACGATTCCAGAAGTCAGAATTCCAAAGAATGGTGCACGCATTAAGTCACTCCAAGATCCGTTAAAGAAAATGAGTAAATCTGATCCTAATAAAAAAGGGACTATCTCGCTACTTGATACACCCAAAGAAATCGAGAAAAAGATTAAAAGCGCAGTAACAGATTCTGAAGGCATCGTGAAATACGACGTTGAAAATAAACCAGGTGTATCGAATCTATTGACAATTGAATCAGCGTTAAGTGATGTTTCAATTGAAGATCTTGTTGTGAAATATGATGGACTTGGATATGGCGCATTTAAAGCTGGCGTAGCCGAAGCCGTCATCAACCATCTATCACCTATCCAAGAGAGATACTACGAACTTTTGGATTCGCCTGTCCTAGATGAAATTTTGGATGAAGGCGCAGTGAAAGCAAATGCGATTGCAGCTGTCACTCTCGGGAAGATGGAAGTCGCGATGGGACTCGGACGTAGACGGTAAGAATAATCATGATTGTTGCTACGACGAATAACGCAAAATCTGCCGTATGTATTATAAAATAAATGATTTGATACCAGTCGTAACCGAATGATCTGTAATTAAAATAAAATATTATTTGTGAAACAGTAACAACAATTAGCCCATAACTAATTAGAAATAAAAATATGCGTGTCATTAGCATCGTCCTTTTGATTTTCTTTGATTATATGACAGCATGGCCCCCTTTTAGACGAAGGGGGCCATTTAATTTGAAAAGATAGTACTTTGAATGTGTCGGGGTGGGTTGGCGCATTGCGGAACTCTGAGGACAAACTTCGGTACTGTGAGGGCTAATTACCAAACTGTCAGGGCAATCCCCGAAACTGGGAGCGCATCGCAAAACTCTGAGTACAAACTTCCGCACTGTGAGGGCAAATCATCAAACTGTCAGGGCAATCCAAGAAACTGTGATGGCATCGCGAAAATCTGAGGGCAAACTTCCATACTGTAAGGACAAATCGCCAAACTGTCAGGGCAAGCCAAGAAACTGGGAGCGCATCACTAAACTCTGAGGGCAAACTTCCATACTGTAAGGGCTAATCGCCAAACTATCAGGGCAAGCCGCGAATCTTTCTGAACAAGCCCAAAACTACATAAACAAAAAGACGCCCCAGTAAACTGGAACGTCCTGCTAACTTAAACTTATACTTTTTTGAATACGAGTGATGCGTTATGTCCGCCGAAACCGAGTGAGTTGCTCATAGCGTACGTAATGTCCGCTTTGCGCGCACCTTCAGTTACATAGTCGAGATCACACTCAGGATCTGGATTCACAAAATTCATTGTCGGTGGCAGGATTCCTTCTTGCAATGCCTTCACCGTGAAGATTGCTTCCAATCCGCCTGCTGCGCCGAGCAAATGGCCTGTCATTGATTTTGTTGAGCTCATCGTGAGTTTATAAGCGTGTTCGCCGAAAACTGTTTTCGCTGCCATTGTTTCGAATTGGTCGTTATATGGCGTGCTCGTTCCATGAGCATTAATATAATCGATTTCATCTGGACTGATACCACTTTGCTCAATCGCCTGTTGCATCGCGCGTGCGCCACCTTCGCCCCCAGGAGCTGGAGCCGTAATATGGTGCGCATCACCTGTTGCACCATAGCCGGTTAGTTCAGCGTAAATTTTCGCACCGCGTGCAATTGCATGCTCGTACTCTTCAAGGATTAAGATACCAGCTCCTTCTCCAATTACAAAACCGTCACGTTCTTTATCAAATGGACGTGATGCGGTTGCAGGGTCGGGGTTTAACGACAATGCTGTATTCGCACAAAAACCAGCAACTGCCATTGTTGTGATTGGCGCTTCTGCTCCGCCAGTAATCATAACGTCAGCATCACCGCGGCGAATAACTTCAAATGCATCTCCTATCGAGTTCGTTCCTGATGCACAAGCTGTTACGGTACAAGAGTTAATGCCTTTTGCTCCGTGATAAATCGATACTTGGCCCGCTGCCATATCGGGAATCATCATTGGTACGAAAAACGGGCTAACACGTCGATAGCCTTTCTCTTGGAACGTTAGAAACTGTTGCTCATGCGTTTCCATACCACCGATGCCTGAACCAATCCAGACACCCGTGCGAAGAGCTAAATCTCCTTCAAGTTCAAGATTTGCATCTTTCATTGCCATAATCGATGCCGCAAGTGCGTAATGCGTGAATCGATCCATTTTACGCGCGTCTTTCCGAGAGATATATTGTTCTATATCAAAATCTTTCACTTCTGCTGCCACTTTTACAGGAAACTTATCACTGTCAAGTCTTGTTAGTGGTCCGATTCCAGATTTCCCTTCCAAGACCGCTTTCCAAGACTCCTCCGCTGAATTCCCGACTGGAGAAATTGCCCCTATACCTGTTACTACTACACGTTTTATTCCCATATGTGAAAACTTCCCTTCTATTCTATAAAGACTGACGCTTCTTGTCACTTTTCATACACTACAAAACATGTGTACTTTTTTATTTTCCCCACTTAATGCATATTGCGCCCCAAGTGAGACCTCCGCCGAATCCAACCATGACAATAACGTCATCATCTTTCACTCTGCCTTCAGCTAGATCATCGACAAGTGAAATTGGAATGGACGCGGCAGATGTATTGCCATATTTATGGATTGTCTTGGACATTTTTTCTACTGGTAAACCTAGTCGTTCACGAGAAGATTCCATAATTCGTATATTCGCTTGGTGCGGAATAAGGAAATCGACGTCTTCCTTCATTAGACCCGCTTTTCTAATAACGCTTTCTGCGGATTCGCCCATCTGACGGACTGCGAATTTGAATACTTCACGGCCATTCATAACAAGTTTTTCATCCTGATAAAGGTGTTTGCCACCGCTACCGTCTGCACCGAGTTCGAATGACAGGATTCCCCGTCCTTCACTTACTTTTCCTATAATAGCTGCACCCGCTCCATCTCCGAAAAGAATGGCGGTATTGCGGTCTTCCCAATTGGTAATTTTAGATAATTTTTCAACTCCGACAACTAGGACATAATCATATGTGCCAGATTCGACGAACTGTTTCGCCGTTACGACGCCATACATGAACCCTGCACAAGCCGCTGAAATGTCCATAGCCGCCGCATTCGTTGCGCCGAGCTGTTGTTGAAGCATTGTCGACACTGAAGGAAAAGGTCGATCAGGTGTGACTGTAGCTACAAGAATAAGTCCGATCTCTTCTGGTTTGATCCCTGCGTTGTTGATCGCTTCCACTGCAGCGTTATATGCCATATGAGACGTATCCGTTGAATCGTCTGCGATGCGTCTTTCTTCGATGCCTGTCATTGTACGAATCCATTCATCCGATGTATCCAAACGCTTTTCTAGGTCCGCGTTCGTCAAAACGTGTGATGGTACGTATTTACCCATGCCGATAAATCCAGCAGTCATTCCGCATCCCCCGTTCTTTATCATCTATTATTAGTACCTGCTCTTAATCATAAAAGAAACGGGCTCACTTTTCAACCTGTTGACACTTTTTCGCCAAATAAAGTTCCGTTTGCATGGAAATTAGTTTCTCCAATGTAACCACTGTGATATGATTAAATATGAAATAGTAATGTAGAGGTGAATTCAATGAAATACGTAATGACATTTTTCTGGTCTTTCTGTTTAATCACTATGTTGAACTATGTTTCTGGAGCAATTGCTAACTTGCCATTTGACTTCATGCCAGGCGTATATGTTTCGCTTGTCGTTTCTGTAATCGTTATCTTACTGGCTGAATCTTTCCCAGAAGGCGAAATTGCAGATCATTAATCAACAAAAAACCATCTCCCTCGCTGGGGATGGTTTTTATATTGGATACTACATATGTTGATTAACCAAAAACAACCAGTAAATAACTGAATTAAACACTAGGCGCTTCGTGTACAGGTTGTTTGGATTGCTTTGAATTGAATGACCTCTATACGATTACCGAGATGTCTTGATGTGTAGGGATGCGACTTTGACGCACCCCTACACATTTTTTCGGTAATCGTATGGTGCTTATTCATCCGTCGCGCTCCAAATTCCTAAGTACACAAAGTACTAAAATTTTTCGGGACGAAAGAATAGCGGGGCTTCTTATCTAGATAATAGCCGCCAAAGATACAATTTTGGCGGCTGAAACCTTCTCCATAGTCTTGTCTTTTTTAGTTAAGAAAGAGTCACTTTCTTATAGTCCATCGCATGATAAGATGCATACCCTTTACTAAAGGTAAGCAAGGAACACATTGTTCAAAGTACTAGGATGCCGGAAATTGTATCTTCGGGCACTTACAACATGTATAAAAAGTCATCTATTCTTTTATTCTAAAGCAGTTGTATTTTTCACTTTACCGTTGTAGGAACGCGATAGGAAACGATTCGCAACAGGGTTACTGAAAAGGGTGTGGCTAGGAATGACGAAGTCGTTTCTAGCCACACTTGCCCCTCGGTAAGGTTGTCGTGAATAATTCTCCGAAAGCGGATCGGAAGTGATCCAGTGAAAATGGTGTTTTTTAAACCTTTCTTACCTGCTCTTCATGTAAGAAAATGGTTAATCAATAGACGTGATTGGATACTATAGAAAAAGCCGCAGGAAGTTCAAACTTCCTGCGGCTTTTTCTGTTTTAATCTGTTTGAATAACTAATTTCCCGTCTTCCATAGCTAGAACGAGTTTATCATTTAGTTTAAGATCACCTTTAATAATTTCTTTTGCAACCATCGTTTCAACATGTCGTTGGATAAAGCGTTTCAATGGACGAGCTCCGAAATCGGCATCTGTTCCTTCATTGACAATCCAATCGAGCACATCTTCACTATATTCCATAATGATTTCCTGTCCACGTAATCGTTTAACTAGGTCTTCAATCATTTTCCGTGCAATCTTGCGGAATGAATCACCTGTCAGTGAATGGAAAATAATGATGTCATCCATTCGATTTAATAACTCTGGTTTGAAATGATTTTTTAATTCGGCCATGACTAGATCTTCTGCTGCATGGTTTTCTGTATCGTCTAGCCCATGAAGCAAGTAGGCAGAGCCGATATTCGAGGTCATAATGACGACAGTATTGGTAAAGTTGACGAGTCTGCCTTGGCTATCGGTAATTCGGCCGTCATCTAATACTTGCAATAAGATGTTTGCGACATCCGGATGCGCTTTCTCGATTTCATCTAACAGCACCACTGAATACGGATTGCGTCGTACTGCTTCCGTCAATTGACCACCTTCTTCGTAACCGATGTAGCCTGGAGGTGCACCAACAAGCCGTGATATACTATGCTTCTCCATATATTCCGACATGTCGATGCGGATGAAATGATCTTCCGAATCAAACAATGTCGCAGCGAGCGTTTTCGCCAGCTCTGTCTTACCGACCCCAGTTGGTCCCAAAAATAGGAATGAACCAATTGGTTTATCTGGATCTTTAATGCCCGCACGTGCGCGCCACACGGCTTCCGTCACAAGTTGTACAGCATCATCCTGCCCAATTACACGCTCTTCAAGTGTTTCACGCAGACGAAGTAGTTTTTCACGTTCACCTTCAACAAGTTTCGTTACCGGAATACCCGTCCAACGCGCGACAATTGTCGCAATTTCTTCTTCCGTCACTTCTTCACGGAGCAGTCGATTTTCCTGCCCCTCTACAAGCGCGGCTTCAAGTTCATGCAACTCCTCCTCTAGATTCGGGATTTTTCCATAAGTGAGTTCTGCAGCTTTATTCAAATCAAACCGATTTTCAGCTTCTTCTAGTTCACGTCGGAAACGGTCTAGCTTTTCTCGCTTATCCTGGATTCCACGCAATGTTTCTTTTTCAGAATCCCATTGCTCCCGCATGCCTGCAGACGATTCTTTCAGCTCTGTCAGTTCATCACGAAGTACTTCAAGACGATTTTTACTGACCGCATCCTTTTCTTTGCGTAACGCTTGCTCTTCAATTTCAAGCTGCATAATCCGGCGTGTCACCGCATCCAATTCGGATGGCATTGAGTCGATTTCAGTCCGTATCATCGCGCTCGCTTCATCTATTAAGTCAATTGCTTTATCCGGCAAGAAACGCTCTGTCAAATAGCGGTCTGATAATGTTGCCGCAGCAACAATTGCACGGTCATGGATGCGCACACCATGGTGAAGTTCATAGCGTTCTTTCAATCCCCGTAAAATCGACACTGTATCCTCGACGGACGGTTCACGCACGAGTACTTGCTGGAAACGGCGTTCAAGCGCAGGATCTTTTTCGATATATAACCGGTACTCGTCAAGTGTCGTTGCTCCGATACAGTATAATTCACCGCGTGCTAGCATTGGTTTCAGCATGTTGCCAGCGTCCATTGCGCCTTCTGTTTTCCCCGCGCCGACAATTGTATGGATTTCATCAATGAATAGAATGATCTCCCCTGCACTATCTTTCACCTGTTTCAGTACGCCTTTTAAACGCTCTTCAAATTCACCACGGTATTTTGCACCCGCGATAAGTGAACTCATATCAAGTTCAAAAATTTGGCGATCTTTCAATCCTTCTGGCACATCGCCCTTCACAATTCGTTGCGCAAGTCCTTCAACGATTGCCGTCTTGCCGACACCCGGTTCCCCGATTAAAACAGGATTATTTTTAGTCTTTCTTGATAAAATCCGAATGACGTTACGTATTTCCTCATCACGACCAATAACGGGATCCATTTTCCCTTTTTTAACTTCTTCAACGAGATTCCGTCCAAATTGTTCTAGAGGTGTACGCTGGTCTTCTTGCTGTCCGTCCATTCGCATATACATCCGCCTTTCTATAAGTCAACGTCTGACTTTGACTATCTTTGATTAATTAAATTATAAGATGAATTTGATTGAAAGTAAAGCGATTTGCACGACGATTAAAGATAACAAAAGACCCCTACAAAGAAACATCTTAGGGTTTGTCATTAGCTGTACAAATTACGAGTGGCTACCACTACGCCGTCTTCGTCCGCATAGACAAAGTGATTGGGATTCCACTCTACATCTCCGAAAAGCAGTTTACTGTCCTGTTCCCCTTTTCCCTCTTTTGTACTCTTCAACGGATGACTGCCTATTGCCAGCACACCAATATTTTGTTCGATTAATTCTGCTGTATCGCGAACACATCCGTAGATAATAACCCCTGCGAGTTTACGGGTTTCGGCGATAACACCTAAATTGCCGCCCATTAACGCACATCTTTTTGAACCTCCGCCATCGACAACAAGAACACTACCTTCCGGAATAGTTTGCAGTGCTTCTTTCACTAGAACGTTATCCTCAAATACTTTCACAGTAGCAATTGGGCCAGAAAATCTTTTGCTTTTGCCATACGATTTAAATACCGTTGAACACACTTGCAATTCGTTTGAAAAATCATCACATACATCCGCAGTTTTTATCGACATTTGAACACTCTCCCTTATTGGAATTCTTTCTCATATCTATACCATTCGACATTATTTCGATATTCCTTTTTAAGTGAGAAATATAATGTCTGTTGATGAACCACTTTTTCAGATGAAGCACCTGATAGAAAAGCATACAAGTCTGTATTTGCACGTGTACATTTCCGGCTTGCTTTGGACGAAATAATCACAATACTATTACCACGGGTTCAATTTGATTGGAAATGACTTCGTCACTTCCAGCCACATTTTTTTCGGTCATCCTGTTGCGACTATCTGTCCGTCGCATACCTACATTGTTCAAGTGACAAATGCAACTACTTTGGAAGATGAAAGAATAACTAGCTTTCTAGAGAGGTTGCAAGAGCCCGAAGATGAAATTTCGGGCACTTCACTACTTTTAATAAAGCCCTCTTTGCTTATTTTAGCAAGGATCAGACAAGTAACAGTGTGCCGCTAGATAGAAAATAACCCTGCCTTAAATTTGAAAAGGAAATACTATAAAGAAGGAGTAAGCAGCCAAAATTGCATCTTTGGCTGCTCCTTTATTGGATAGCAAAGTGGCTATTCATTCATTCCCGAAAGCTTTGGCACTTGGTGTACCGGTATTTTTGGAGAGCTACGGACGAACTACCGCCATACGATTAACGAAAAAATGAGTAGGGATGCGACATTGTCGCATCCCTACTCAGCAAGATATTCCGATAATTGTATAGTAATCGTTCAGTCCACAGCGATCCGAAAGTACCTGTACGTAAGGATAATCTGTTGTGAAGATTTACCCGTGAAACCAACAAAAAAACCGCGCGACTTATCTCTAAGTCACACGGCTTTACTATTTTCTATTATCTTACGCCTAACGCTATTTTAGCATAACGAGACATATTATCTCTTGACCATGGTGGACTCCAAATGATATTAACATCTACGTTTTTCACTTCTGGAAGTTCCATCAGTTCTTGTGTTACGTTAGCAACGATTTGTGGTCCCATTGGACAACCCATCGATGTTAGTGTCATTGTCACTTTTGACGTGCCTTCTTCGTCCAGCTCTACATCATAAACTAGACCTAAGTTGACGATATCGACTCCAAGTTCCGGGTCAATAACGTTTTCAAGTGCCCCCATCATGCTATCTTTCATATCCTGGCTCATCTTCATCCCTCATTCCTTGTTTTTACTAGCTTCATCATAGCAGAGTTCGGCTGTTCATTTCAAATGGCAGGCAAGCCAATCAGCCGCCTGAAGCATTCCGGCTCTAGAAACGGCATGCCCCGAGGTAGCGCTTGAAACAAATTCAATTCGCTCCGGTTCAGTAGCATACTCCTTCTTGATGGCCTGATAGAAGTTGTGTGTCGGTTCGTATGGCACAACCGCATCCTGCTTACCATGCCAAAAGTAGACAGGTCTATTGTTCAATGCCGATGGATGTTTCGTTAAATCAAACGTAGATAATGTGGCGAGTAATTTCTTCTTTTCATCTTCAGTAACAGGCAATGTAAAACCGCGACGTTCGAACTCAGACATTTGTGCTTTCGCTAACTGGACAAAGCCTGGAGCTCCCATCATAACAGCGGCAGCATCGACCCAATCATAGACAGCAAGACAGCCGAGCGTCGTAATTCCGCCCATCGATGTGCCTCCTAAACCAATTTTACCTGTAGTAAGAAGTCCGCGTTGCACTAGCTCTTCACGAATGACACTCACTTCTTCAATTGACGTCAAAACGATTTCCCAAAAACGTAGACTCAGTTGGACTTCATCAAGATTATCTTCCCGAGCACCGTGTAGATGCGCGTCAGGTAAGAGAACTCGGATGCCTTTCTTCGCCATATTATAGGCATAATGCAAATTATGTTCTTTAGCACTCATGAATCCATGAATAAAAATAACGACTGGAACTTGTTTGTCTTTAAGCTCATCCTCAACTATATGTAATAAGGGGATATCGCCCCATAACTCTTCAGTAACATTCATTGAAATCACACCTTTTCCTTTTCACTTGAGCGTACCAAAGTTTTTCTAAAAAAACAAAAGGCACGATTTCATGACTGGATTTTTTGACTTGATTCATATGTTAGCGATAGACTATTTATAGAAGGAGGCGTTTTTTTGAAGCCACATTTAATCGTCCTCGATCTTGATGGGACATTACTTACAGACGAAAAAGTAATTTCAGATAAAACCAAGCTAACACTGAAAAAAGCAGAAGAAAAAGGTCATCACATTATGATTGCGACCGGAAGGCCATACCGAGCAAGCGAAGTGTATTACCGTCAACTCGGGCTTAAAACACCGATTGTCAACTTCAACGGTGCGTTCGTTCACCATCCTGATAATCGTTCTTGGAAAACAATCCATGAAACAATCTCTCTTCCCGTGGTGAAAGATGTCATTGATGCTATGCAGCAATTTACATTCCATAATATTGTTGCAGAAGTGATGGATGATGTATACATGCACCATCACGATGAAAAACTGCTCGACATTTTTGGATTTGGTGAGCCTAAAATAACGCAGGGAGACATTCGTGAATTTTTGCAAGTCGATCCTACAAGTTTACTGATCCATGCACCTGACGATAAAGTTGATGCAATCAGACGCCATCTTGGTGATGTACACGCGGAAGTCATTGATCATCGTCAATGGGGAGCACCGTGGAAAGTCATTGAAATCGTTCGGCATGGCTTGAATAAGGCTGTCGGACTTTCACACGTCTCGAAGTGGATGGATATTCCAAAAGATCGAATTATTGCTTTTGGTGACGAAGACAACGACCTTGAAATGATAGACTATGCCGGCATCGGAGTGGCAATGGGAAATGGAATTGACAGATTGAAATCAATTGCGAATGAAGTGACAGACACGAATAATGAGGATGGCATTGCACGAGTGCTCCGCGAAAGGTTACACTTGGAATAACTACAATTATCCAACGGAGGGGTCTATATGAAAATATTTGCGGACAGTGCCAGTGATTTACCAAAGTCATTTTTCGAAGACAACGATGTAACGCTCTTCCCATTACGCGTCCTCATCGATGACAAAGAGTACGACGATATAATGACGATCGATTCAAAAGAAGTCTACCAAGCAATTCGCAACGGCAAGCAACCTAAAACATCACAAGTATCACCTGAACTGTTCCTTCGAAAGTGGAAGGAACTCGCATCATCAGGTGAAAGTGGGATTTACATCGCTTTTTCTTCAGAGTTATCCGGTACATTCGACACCGCAATCATGACCGGAGACCAAGCAAAAGAAACGAATCCAAAAATGAACCTTATTATTATCGATTCAAGATGCGCTTCGCTTGGTTACGGTCTTCTTGTAAAAGAAGCAGTTCGGCTACGCGATGCGGGAGAAGACGATGTTCGAACGATTGAGCGTAAAATCCGATACATGGCGGCACATATGGAGCACCTCTTCACCGTGCAAGACCTTGATTATATGGCACGCGGCGGTCGCGTATCTAAAACGAGTGCATTCATCGGCGGGCTGCTCAACATTAAGCCATTACTCCATGTCGAAAACGGCAAACTCGTTCCTATCGAAAAGCACCGTGGCCGCAAAAAAGTATTGCGCCGTATGGCTGATCTTATGGCGGAGCGCGGCGATAATTTAGCTGAACAGACAATTGCAATTTGCCATAGCGACGACGAAGGAATAGCACTCGAATTAAAAGCCATAATAGAAGAGTTATTTCATCCAAAAAGTTTCGAAATCCATATGATTGGATCTGTTATCGGTGCACATGTTGGTCCTGGTACAGTAGGCGTCTTTTTCCTGAATAAATTTAATCAGTAACTTCACTCAACAGAAGTCTTCCCCTTCTGTTGAATGAAGGAAGGCAACCTAAGTCCGCCGCGTCCTGCGGCAACGGTTGCATGACCTACCTTCTGTAGGCCCGCGGATGTCACAGATTTTGAAGGAAGTTAATTGAGCAAGCTCGGGCCTGCGTGATGCAGGTCAGTTGGCCATTGTCGCAAGGATGCGACGTTCTTTGGCTAACTTCATTACTTAAATCTGGACGCAAATACGCCAAGGCGAATTTGATTTAAAGGAGGATTTGTTGATGAAAGTACTCATTGTCGGTGCAATCGCGGGTGGTTCCACTGTCGCCGCACAAATTAGACGCGCAGTTCCAGATTCTGAAATCATATTATTTGGACGTGATCCGGTACTTGGCTATGGGACATGCGGTATGCCATATGTCATCGGAGGATTAATCGAAGATAAATGGCAGCTAGTCGGCTCGTCTCCCGAAAAGTTCAGCGAGCAACGAGATATAACCGTCAAGTTAGGGCATGATGTACTGGCCATTAATCGGGAACAGAAAACGGTTGAAGTACGTAATATGGAAACAGATCATGTCTTTACAGAATCCTACGACAAACTTATTTTATCGCCCGGCGGAATCGCCCGTATACCTGACTTAAAAGGTCTCGGTGATTTGCCATTATTTACGCTGAAGAGCTTTGGGGATATGGAAGAAATCATCGACTATATAGAGCGTGAAAAACCGAAGTCGTGCGCTGTTATTGGAGGCGGATTCATCGGGATTGAACTTATTGAGAACTTCATCCATAGAGGATTACAAACGGCGCTTATTGATCGCAATGAACGCGTCATGACATTAATGGATCCTGAAATTTCACAAGTACTTGGCAAGGAAATGAAAGATAATAAGGTAGACTTTTACTTTGAAGATGCCATCGAACGCATTGAAGGCAAGCGCTTGATTATGAAAAATGGTGTGAACTTTGACGTTGACTTTATCGCGTCCAGTATAGGAATCGATCTTGATACGCAACTCGCGATTGAAGCTGATTTACATATCGGGCCGACGAAAGGGATCGTCGTCAACAGCTATATGCAGACAAATGATCCTGACATTTATGCAATTGGTGACGCGGCAGAATGCAAAGACTGGTTCACCGGTAAACCGAAAAACGTGAAACTCGCTTGGCCAGCGCATAGGCAATCAGTCATCGTCGCACGCCATCTTGCCGGCAATCCAATCGAAATGAATGGGCTTCTCGGCACGACGATTACAAAATTGTTTGCGCTGACTGCAGCTATGACTGGCCATTCGGCGAAAAGTTTAACAGATGAAGGTATCAAGTTTGGCACGGCAGTCTATGAAGGCCGAACGAATGCAGGCTATTACCCTGACCATGGGCGTATTTTACTGCGTGTTCATTATGATGAACAATCCCGGCTCATCTTGGGTGCACAAGCGGTCGGTGACAAAGGAGTCGACAAACGAATTGACGTCATTGCAACTGCAATCATGGGCAAAATGACTGTCGATGACCTTGCAGCCCTTGAACTCGGCTACTCCCCACCCTATTCATCGCCGAAAGATCCCGTAAATATGATTGGTTATAAAGCGCGATAACAAGAAAAGCGTAAGGCGCCGTTTAGCCCCGAAAAGCGCTGGAAGGCTTGACGACAAAGGCGCTCTTTGCCTTTTCGGCAAGACTGAAGCTAGACATCAAAAAACACCAGATCGGCAACTTTGCCGATCTGGTGTTTTCTGTCTTACTTCGCCTTCGTTTCAGCTTTTCTATCTTTTCTGCCTTGACGTCCTTTTCTCCAAGCCATGAATAGGAATCCAAAGAACAGGACATAGATTAAAATTGATGCGATTAGATAAGGCGTATTGAATCCTTTGTCTTCATCAGCGATATAAATCTCTGCAACTTCACGTTCTAGTACGACGCGGTAAATTCCATCCTTACCTTCCCTTACCGAATCACCATCAAGTAGACCACGTAATTTTTTATTGTCCCCGATTACTTCTTTCGGAATTTCTACATTGGCTGTCTCAGTCGTATTATTAAGTGCAACAATCCATGTCTCTTTATCATTTGAAAGCTTATACACTGTAAATCCATTCTCATTGTGTAACATCTCAAAGTCACCGTTACGGAAAGCTTCTGATTGGTTGCGCAACTGGTTAAGGTCACCGATATGGTCAATTAACTCCTCATCGATCTTGAAATTCATGATCTGATGACTTTCAGGAGCAGATTCTCCATTTACCGCAATTTCGGTACCATAAGGCATAATCGGTACGCCTGGCATTGAAAATAGTGCCGTAATGGCTAGCTTCCACCGTGTCGGCGGGAACATTCTTGCTTCCACGATATCGTATGTAAAACGTGGTCCTGTTAATTCATCGAACTGGATTAATTCTTTTTCGGTTGCATTTGACACTATCGATAGCGGTGAAGAATCTACGTCATATTTAACGAATGAATTTCTCATTGCGTTCATTTTTTCGTTATTCGGAGCAGAATCGAAGTCAGCGTCACTTTCTTCATTCGTCAGTACATATGCTTTTGGTTTAACCGTTTTTACAGCTTGAATGATTTCATTCAAAAACGCCGTATCGATTTTATCAATCTTCGTTAAACGGATTCCATCCAACTTATACGTTTCAATGAAATCAACGATGGCTTCCTTCAATGCTTTTTGTGTTGCTGCATCCGAAGTATCCCAATCGATTGTTCCGTCAGCAATAGGAAGTGCTTTGACAGTTCCCTCTTTTGCCCAAACATGATTCGAACTCACTCCCGCAAGTGGAAAGTCAGCAATCACGGACATATCCTGCTTATGAATTGCTTTAATCATCTTGCTAAATTCTTCTGAAGTCCCAAAATGCGGGTCAAGTTTCGCATAATCAAGCACTTTACTTCCATCATACGTTTCCGTTTCAAAGACGGGTCCAAGTGAAATAAGCGTGAAGCCCATTCGGACAATATGCTCAAGTCTCGTAGCGACACCTGTGAAGTCTCCTCCACTGAATGCCGTCAAATCTTTCGTATTTACGTCAAAGTCGTTCTTGCCATCGGCGTTATTAAACCGGTCCACAAGCAAATCATATATACTTTCATCCTCTATTGTTCTTTCCGTTTCTGCAAACACCCCTGCTGGAGATAGGGTAGATACCAGTAATAGAAAAGTTGCAATAAGTCCAAACCATTTATTCGCTTTCACAAAATTGCCTCCTCAATACGAGCTGTCACTCGTCATTTTACCAAACGCCGCCACATGTCGCCATTGTTTACGCCAAAAACCTCATCCTTCCCAATGAAATAGGTCGATATTGTGAATAAGGAAAAGCGCAAGGTGCCGTTTAGCCCCGAAAAGCGCTGGCCGACTAAATTCGCCACGTCCTGTGGCAACGTCGGCACTAGTACGTCCTGTACGTCGAAAGGCTTGATGATAAAGGCGCCCTTTGCCTTTTCAACAAGACTGAATTTAAAGGAAGGCAGTCTAAAGTCGCGACGTCCTGTCGCACCGACTGCATGCCCCACTTCGTGTGGGACCAGGGGCTGGCACCTGAAGTCTAGACAGCAACCTAAATTGAATAAGCTTATACATTATTAACTTTTCACGTCTGTTTTATTAACCATTTACTTGCGTATAAAGCAGGTAAATGGTTAATATCCATTTTTACTGGGTCATTTGCGGTTCGCTTTCGGCGAAATAATCACGACACATTTTCCGAGAGGCATGTGTGGCTAGAAGTGACGGAGTCACTTCTAGCCACACTTTTTTCGGTCATTCTGTTGTGAATAGTTGCCTATCGCGTACCTTCAATGTTCAAGTGAAAAATGCAGTTATGTTTGAATGAAAAAAATAGATGACTTTTTATAGAGATTGTAAGTGCCCGTAGATGCAATTTCGGGCACTCTTGCACTTTGTACAATGCGTTCCTTGCTTACTTCTAGAAAATATTATGTATGTAATCATGTGATAGTTTGTAGAAAGTAACACTTCTTTACTAGTAAAAAAAGAGAAAACCCTAAAGAAAGTTTCAACTAGGTAGATGCCCCTCTATTCTTTCGTACAAAAAAGCTTTTGCACTTTGTGTGAGGCCACTGAAAAAGTTCTTTTTATAGTAAGAAATAGTTGATTGTAGTGGAGAGCGGCGACTCCAGCGGGAACAGCGCGAGCTGAAGACCCCGCAGGAACGCAGTGACGAGGAGGCTGAAGCCGTGCCCGCGGAAAGCGTCCGCTCGGAACGGAAATCAACGGGATTGAAGGAAATTGGACTTTTTCAGTGGCCTCCTTTGTGTACTAATGCATTTGGAGCGCGACGGATGAATAAGCACCATACGATTACCGAAAAAATGTGTAGGGATGCGACGAAGTCGCATCCCTACACATCAAGACATCTCGGTAATCGTATAGAGGTAGTTCAATCCAAAGCAATCCAAATATACTGCACACGAAGCGCCTAGTGTTTGATTAAGTTATTTACTAGTTGTTTGGTTAATCAACACATGTGTTATCTTTTATGTCTGGTCTCAAAACAATAAAAAACACCCGCCAGCACAATCGCCAGCAGGTGTCTCATTCATCAAACAGTTCATCGTCATCAGTAGATGACCGCTTTTTGCGGGAAAACAGGATGACGGAAACAGCAAAGAACGCCATTAACATCAAAACAACGACAAGTAATATCGGTCCGATACTAGATCCCATCTCCATCCCCCGTTTGCGTAAACAACGCATTTTCAGTAATCATTCCCGTAAAGATTAAGCGAACCAAGTAATGCCAAATGGCAATTTAAATCCTAGGAACATCGTCGCCAATACGAAGACGAAAAATAGGATCCATACTACTTTGACACTCTTATTCTTCGCAGAACGGACGAGTACCATCTCCATCATACCAATTGTTAGAAGACCCAATAAGAATTTGACGCCATACAACGCGCCATCAAGCGATGAATATTCAAAGAATAGCGCCGCGCCTGTAATTACAATCAGCACGTAGAATAGACGTGCAATCATATGAAGAATCTTTCTGCCTTTTGACTCTGTGTCCATACTTGCAGCAACGAGGAATAAGATAATTCCAACAACCCATGTGAAAATATGAAGATGTGTAGCGTTTGTTAATACGTCCAAATTAGTCACCTCATTTAATTAGTAATACTAAATAATCGTATCACAATTGACTAATTCGCAAAAGGGAAACTGCTCAAACAAACTTATTTACGAGAGTTCCGATGCTTTCAATGGACACTTTTACAGTATCGCCTTGTTTTAAAAATGTCGGAGGTGTCATGCCTTTACCGACGCCAGCAGGTGTACCAGTCAAAATGACATCGCCTGGTTCAAGTGTCACATAACGTGATATTTCAGCAATCAGTTCGTCGATTTTGAAAATCATCGACGCTGTATTGCCATTTTGTCTCACTTCATCGTTCACTTTTGTCACAACTGATAAATTATGTGGATTCGGTATTTCATTTTTCGTCACAATATAAGGTCCCATTGGACACGATCCATCGAGACTTTTTCCTAAGAAGAACTGGCCATGTGCCGCTTGCACGTCACGCGCCGTCACATCGTTTGCAATGGTGTAACCGAAAATATAATCATAGGCCAATTGTTTCGGGATATTACGTCCTCCCTTGCTAATGACAACCGCAAGTTCCCCTTCATAATCAAGGCTATCCGTCACATCGGCATGGACTGAAACGTCTTGTTCATCCGCTGCAATAGCGGTTGGTGATTTCGTGAAAATCATCAACTTTTCAGGTGGTGCATCTGCGCCCATTTCCGCCGCATGGTCAGCGTAGTTTTTGCCTACGCATAGGATATTTTTAGGCGTTCTCGGAATTGGCGAAAGCCATTCTATAGCAGTGAATGCATATTTGAATCGGTCCGAATTCTCATCCGACCGCGCCTGTTCAGCAAGTTTCCGTACTTTTTCAACGAAATCCAGACCAGATGCAATACCTTCCGTGATTGTTTGTGGAAAATCAGTATCCTCAAATGCTTCTGCAATCGCTAACATATCCCATACTGCATCTTCCTTCTTCACTTTAGGTCCAAATAACGTCCTGCCTTCGTAACGGAACGATAATAATTTCATCTGTCAGCCCATCCCTTCATTAGTAAAACCCTTATTCTGATTACTACGACAAAGGCCGATCCTTTTCCTCTTTATTCGGCAAATTCTTTCCGTATGTTCCTTTGCGCCACAACCACTCTAATGGACCCATGCGGAATTTCGACAGCCAAAGTTCAGCAATTAGAACTTGAATGATGAACACACCAACTGCAATACCCACTCCCGTTGCCAAGTCTACTTTGCCATACATGCCAAAACCGTAGGCGTAAAAAATAAGTGTCGCCACAATCGATTGCGTAATATACGTCGTCAACGACATCCTACCTACTTTTGAAATAGGACGGAATATCGCGCGGAAAAATGGTAGTTGATAGAGTAAGAGCAACAAACCTATATAACCAATTGCTAAAACAGGACCGCCGAATTGCTCTTGCAATACAAGTGCATCCATTGAAGGACCACTAGTATGTGGTATAGCTTTCATCCATATGCCCGCAGCAAGTGAAACAACAGTCACGACTGCGATGCCCACTTTCAATTCCGCGGCGCGCTCAATTACTTTCCATTTAGACAACCCTGCCCCAATCATAATGAGTGGCAATACGACGAAGATACCTAGTAACGAACTCGTCAATCCCAAAGTTAGCCATTCAGTAAAACGGAAGCTAAAGATTTCGCCATAACTACCGTAGGCATACGCTTCAAGCGAGCGTTCAATTTGATGAATATCTGCGTAGCCTTCCATTATTGCATTCGAATCCAATTTATTGAGAAAATAAGTGATTCCATAAATGATTCCCGAAGGCACAATATAGACGAAAGCAGCAATCGGTAACATCCACTTCTTCGGAATCCTAACACACGCAATCATCATAAAGCCCATTAACGCGTACGTAAACAAAATGTCACCCATCCAGATGAACAATACATGAAGTAAACCGAAGACGAGCAAAACGCCCATACGACGTGCCATGACTGGCGCAAATGACATCTTATTTGCCATTGATTTTTCATATTGCATATTTAAACCATAACCGAACAGCATGGCGAAAATCGGGTAAAAACTCGCTTCCACGAAGATATCAACCCATTTAAAGACCGCCATATCACTCGATGCACTAAACCATGAATACGGATCCATATACAAATACGGTGAATGGAATACGAGCATATTCGCGATGAATATCCCGAGTAATGCAAACCCGCGCAGCATATCGAGCGCCTCAATACGATTTCCAAGCGTTGTTGGTGTTAATTTCAATTTTATTCCCCCTGAATATTTATAGTCCTCTGTCCGTCAAATAAATAAAGGACCATCTCTTTAATGTCGATTCCCACAATTTCTTCAATCGCTTTCTTGTACAAGTTCAACTGGATGCCATACCGGACCTGCATTTCTTCGTCGACTTCTTCATCCGAACCAAAGCGTCCGCTGACTCGGTCAGTTTTATAATCTAGCAGGACCCAACCATCTTGCTCTTCGAATAAACAATCCGCGATTCCTTGCAAGATTTGGTAATCCCCGTCGTTATCATCATAAGCGTACGTAAACGGCAATTCGCGCTCTACTTTCTCAGCTTTCATAAGCCGTTTCGCAATCGACGTTTTGAAAAAATGTGCAACCGTATTGGCATCGACTGCAATCGCTTCTTCTGTAGTCAGCAACTGGCGAACCGTCAAATCTGTTAGCAACTTCTCAACGTCAGTAACACTACTTTCTTTCTGGATATCGATATGCTGCATAATCGTATGCATCGCCGTCCCGACTTCCGCTGCAGATAGTGCCCGTGATTGCATAAAGGCTGGTCGATTATGGAGATATGCCGTACTGACATCCGCATTCGTAGACACAAACAAATCATCGTCCGCCTGTTGTTCTAGAATCGACAGCCGTTTCAACTCACTGACCGTCTGCTTAGACCGTTTTGTCACCGATGAAAGATGCGGATATGTCGCGTCAAACCTGCGTTTCACTTCCAACAACATCCCTGCGTCGACTTCTTCAATTGGAACGACATCCAATGATTTCACTGGTTCCTCATCGCTATCTCCAAGCTTACTAAATAATGCCGAAACAGGCAGCGCATCTATCTGCCAAACTGAGGCATCGATTACAGACTGACCTCCCGGGATACTTCCGAATTTCGCAAATGCCGGATGTCTCGCGACTGCTGGACCAATCCAGTCTAAATAACCGTTTGCACGTGACCTCGTATACTCAGGCAACATCAGGTCAGGGCCGATCAGCTGGGCATCTTGCCATTTGACAATCGACTTTTCAATATCTTTTACAGAAGCAATAATCTCAAGATGTTCTTTCGCCCGTGTCATAGCAACGTATAACACACGCATTTCTTCCGCACGCATTTCAAGTTCTTTCTTTTCCTTCATTGCAAGAAACGGCAATGATGTATAGGTAATCCGGTTGTCCGGATCAATCGCTTTCACTGCCAGACCAAAATGCTGATCGAACAAATACGGTTCATTGAAATCCATCTTATTGAATTTCCGACCTGCCCCTGCGATGAAAACGAAAGGAAACTCCAGTCCTTTTGATGAATGGACGGTCATGATACGGACAACGTTTTCCTTTTCAGTAAGCGAACGTGCGGCACCGAGATCATCGCCCCGTTTTCGCATACGGTCAACGAAACGTAGAAAACGGAACAGCCCACGGAACGACGTTTTTTCATAATCGATTGCCCGATCATGCAGCGCACGTAGATTGGCCTGGCGCTGTTTACCATTTGCCATTGCACCGACCATTTCGTAGTAATGTGTATCGGAATAGACTTGCCATATCAATTCGGACAACGAACCGCGTCGTGCCAAGTTACGCCAATCCTCGAACTGATTGAAAAACCGTTGCAATTTTTCCTGCGTTGCTGCTGCAACACCTGCTCCGCCTGTTGTAACGAAACGCTTCAACGCTTCAAAGAACGGCTCGCTTTTTCCGGCAAGACGAATTTGTGCCAACTCATTTTCCGTCATGCCGATAAACGGAGCACGGAGGACGGATGCAAGTGGAATATCCTGATAGGGATTATCTATGACACGCAATGTATTCAACATAATCATCACTTCTAACGCATCGAAATAACCGCGTTTTAGTTCAGCATAGATTGGAATTTCCGCTAGTTTAAATTCCTCTGCGATTTCACCTGACCATGTCATTGAACGCATCAAAATAACAATATCTCTATATTCAAGTGGACGCTTTTTATCGCTAAATGCATCAGTTACTTCAGCGCCAGATGCGATCAGTTCACGAATTTTCTTAATCATAAATCGTGCTTCCGCCTGCGAACTCTTCAAGCTTTGGCCTGCTAATTCCGTTGCATCGTCTAACTCCTGCTCATCTTCCTCTTCTTCATAGAGCAACGTCAAACCAGCTGTTACGGCTTTTTCAGGATAGTTAGCGCCATATTTCAACGCCGCCGCATCATCGTATTCGATTTCTCCGACACGCGCGCCCATCACTTGTGAAAAGACGAAATTTGTCGCATCGAGCACTTCTTTACGACTTCTGAAGTTGGCATTCAAATCGATTTTCAAGCCTTGATGGCCATCCGTTGCCGTAAATCGATTGTATTTTCCAAGAAACAGCATCGGTTCAGCAAGACGGAAGCGGTAAATTGACTGTTTTACATCGCCAACCATGAACAGATTGCCATCCTCTTCCTCTCCGCGCTTAACGAGCTGGATAATCGTCTCCTGCAACATATTGACATCCTGGTACTCATCGACAAGAACTTCTGAAAAGCGATTTTTGTAGTCAACTGCGATATCAGAAGGCACCAGTTCTCCATCTTGAACATTCGATAAAATCCGTAGCGCATAATGCTCTAAATCCGAGAAATCGACAATCCCTCGGTCAATTTTCACTTGTTCGAAACGCCTTCCGAAGTCGATCACTAAGTCAATGAGCGTATGCATGGTCGGCGCCATCAAGCGAATTTCATCTAATAAACGGGCTGGTGTTCTCGTGAAATAAGATTCTTTCAACGTATTAATAATTTTCTTCACCGCATCACGCAGCGCTTTCGCTCGTTTTGCAAGTTCTTCATCACACGAATCTTTGCGGATTGTCCCCGCCTTTGCCCATTTGAGAGAGCCAAAAAATGCGTACATCTCTTCCCATGTACCATCCGTGATGCGTCGAATTGCTTCATTAATCCACATCAAATCTGCTTCAGCCGTAGCAGCAAGTGGTTCCGGCCCGTCCACCATCAGCGCAATATTTCGCATATCGCCAGTTAACGCCGCCGCTTCTTCAAGCGTATGGAGAATGGCCGTTTTCAGCGGTTCGATAAATTCAAGATCATCGATAGAAGCTTGGTCACTAATCTCATATTGCATGGGAATTTCACGCAGCCATTGTTCGGGTACCGGGTGAACGCGGGAATAATCATACAAACGATCAATCAGTGTTTCGATGGACTGATCATTGCGGTCAGACGTAAAACTATCTGCCAGCCGGTACATTGCTTCCGGATTTTCCGCACTATAGGCATCCTCAAGTACAGCCCCAATTGTATCGTCACTTAAAAGCGCCGCTTCCGTACTATCCGCAATCCGGAATCCCGGGTCGATATCGATTAAATAAGCATATTGTCGAACGACATTCATACAAAATGAGTGCAGTGTAGAAATCTGTGCTTTGTTCAATAAATTCAACTGCCTGCGCAAGTGGACAGATTCCGGCCTTGCAGCAATCGCTTCTTCCAACGCTTCCGCCATCCTGTGTCGCATCTCTGCAGCAGAGGCATTGGTAAATGTCACAACGAGCAGTTCATCGACATCGATTGGATTATTTTCATCCAGTACTTTTTCAATCATTCGTGTGATTAACACTTTCGTTTTCCCCGAACCAGCGGCAGCGGAAACGAGAATATCTTTCCCTGTCGCCCAAATTGCTTTCCACTGGGCGTCAGTAAATGTTAGTCCCTCAGGTTTCACGGGTATGTGCATCATCCCCCACCTCCTTACGCATTTTATCGAGAGACAATTCTGGGTCCATTTCGGCATAAGACCGATGCTCTGCTGAGGGATCCGTTTGATCGAACTGACAAACGGATCGATACGAACAAAACTCGCATGGCATTTTATTTTTTAATTTATAGGGATAGACGCGGGTATCGCCCGCAAGCATGGCATCTCCGGCTTTTTGATGGCGCGTTCTGACAAACGACCGCATCATCTGCAAATCATCGGATGACAATACTTTCGATGTTTTCGCAAATGTTCCATCCGTTTTAATCGAGGCTGGCACGATTGAAGAGGATCTGCCAATATCAGCATCCATGCCGATGACAACTTCCTGATTATCGAGCAAATAGCCTCTCATCTTATAGGATTTCGCGATTTCCGCTTCAAGGAGTGCAGGTGTTAATTCGGAACCGGAGCGGATCATCGGGTTATGAATATGCATATACAAAATTCCCGCTGGATCCGCATGTATGCCGAGCCATTCGTCTGCGTTTTCTAGCGCTACGTCAAGATAGGTCATCATTTGTAAGGATAAACCGTAATAGACTTCCGTTAAATCAAGGCTTTTGGCGGATGATTTGTAATCGACAACACGGACATAGTTTTTGCCGCCAATTTCGGTCGCATCGACACGGTCAATCCGGCCACGCAGTTTCATCGAATCACCACGGCGCAATGGAATTTCAAGCGCCGGCAATTCTTCGCCAGGTCCAAATCCTGCCTCAATGGCAACAGGTTTGAATACCGTCGATTTCGCCTGTGTACTCAGTGAATAAATTGTTCGCTGAATAATATGCATGAGCTTGCGTTTAATATAAACATAACGATTCGTTGATAATAGTATTCGATTAAAGAAGTAAGGTGAAATATCTTCCACCGCTGCTCTCGCAAGCTTCCAACATTCTTCGCGCGTCAGCTCTGCCCACGACTTATCGAGGCGCATTGTTTCATCGGACACCCATTTTAAAGCCGCGTGAAATAAATCCCCGATAGCCGGTGCTTCCAGCGTAAATTCTGTCCGTTCGCGCAAACCAAGTCCAAACAAGGCGTAATGTTGGAACGGACAGCTGTAATAGGATTCAATCCGTGACACACTGGAAACAAATGATTCCCCGTATAGCCCTTCCGTTATTTCTGGACGCAGTCGTTCCACCCCATTTTTCGCGTTCATCGGGCGGATGATATGACTGATGACAGACGACCAATACGGATCCTCGTCGTAATACGCCATCACTGCACGCCATTCACGTTCCAACACACCCGACTGTTCCGCCTCTTTCAACTTCATTGATACATAAGGAAGTGCCGAACGCGGGTGGCTAATGTAATCGAATTGATTGGCTTCTAGCGACAATTCGGATGGATCCGTTACCGCTATTTTAGTTTCAGTTCCTGGCAGCATTTGTGCAATTCTCGTAATATACAACGACGGAATAAGTGCTTTCCCTTCCTCGTCTGCAACTGGATACGACACATATAATTTTTCGCGCGGTGCCGTAAATGCACGATAGGCCATATACGTTTCATCCATCAATTTCATCTTCGACGTTGGAGCTAGTTCAAAGCCGATTTCCGAGAACCATTCACGGTCGGCATCTGACAGAAGCCCTTCATTGTCAACCCGCTTCGGCATGACGCCATCGTTCACCCCAAGGACAAATACAGCGTCAATTTCCATTAAGCTTGAAACTTCGACAGTCGACACCGTCACTTGGTCGAGCGACGGCGGAATGCGAGCAAATTCGAGTGAATCAAATCCTTCATCCAAAATCCGTGCTGCTTCTACAGCATCCATTTTTTTATCGCCGAACATAAGGACGAACTGATCTAGTACATTAATCCAGCCGTTCCAAGCTTGTTCATGTTCCGTTGCGCCAAGTAATCGTCCTGCACGCTCTTCTTCCGCACGCAGATCGATGATTTTATCATAGACATTTAAGTTTTCCATGAATAAAAACAGCGCTTCCGCGACATCACGTCCCGTTTTTGACCGTTTCAAACGTTTTTCAAAATCAGTAAGCGGATCCCGAATTTCATCACGAATCACATGCAGTTCTTGCTCCATCGCGATTTCTTCGTCGGTTTGCACATTTGAATGCAATTCAAGACCGCGGTATTTTTTCACGCGCCAACGGCTGTCATCGAACCAACGCTGTCCGTAAATCCCATGTGCCAGAACATAGTTTTCGAGTCTATCTGCTCGATCACGCCATAATAACTTGGTTTCTCGGTGTGGGAAAAAGAGATCTGTTTTTACTGCGCGGAACACCGATTCATATGACCAACCCGTTGTCACCGCTTCTAACACCGAACGTGAAAACTCGATAAGCGGATGATGCAACATCGGTTTCTTCTGGCTGATGAACACCGGAATATCATAATGTGGAAAAATGGTCTCAATCAATTCATCATATTTTTCAGGCTGCCTGTACAAAATTGAAACGTCTTTGTAACGCTTGCCTGCAATCATTAACTCACGGATTGTACGCGCCACTGAGTGGATTTCCGCACGACGGTCCGCTGCTTCAATCAAGACCACATTGCCAGCTGACGGTTGTTGCTTCGCAGGATAGTGGTCGAATTCCGCTTCAAAATGTTTTAAGTCTTCATTTTGATAACGTGGCGAATTCGCCAAATGGACATCTTCCTCTACTTCCACCGATTCAGCACGTGCCAGTTCACGCAATTTGAGGGAGGTCCTTACGGGATTGAAAAATAATTCATGGTCCGCAAACCCTGTGAGAGCGCCTTCCATCGGCAACACAACTGTCAGTCGATTGGCGTGTTTCATCAGTTCCGTGACTATTTCATATTCCCGCGTCGTGAAATTTTCAAAACCGTCGATATAAATATCTGCCCCTTTTAACAGGTCTGAATGGGCAATTTGTGAAGCAAGTAGAGCCAAGTGTCCTTCACTATCGACATAAGTTGTACCCAGCTTTTCTTCAATTTTTGTCAGCAATAATGACAAGTCTTCCGCTTTGTCGAGCAATGTGCGTGGTGCACCTGTTGAAGCTAGTGCATCATGGAGATTGCTCATCGTTTGATGGTCGAGGCAATAGCGACTAAACTCCTTCAGCAAGTCCCCAATTTGTTCCGTGAATCCACGTTTATTAGCCGCTTGTCGGAACAATTTGAACTGGTCCCGATTGTCTTCTAAAACGCTTCGTACAAGCATCCTGTACCCGAAACCATCTATTTCCTTACGCGTAATGCCGCCAGTTTCCTGCAATACACGCCACGCCAACCGCTTGAACGTCAATACTTGTGCACGGATAATCCCTTTTAATCCGAAATTAACGGACAAGCTATGCTCCATCGAAAACGACATCTGGTCAGGCACAATGACAATAACAGGCGCTCCCATTGGATCTCGTTCCAGTTCAGCAGCCATTTCCCGCTCAATGAACGTCGTCTTTCCAGCGCCCGATCTACCGGTTATGAAACGTAGTGACATAAGGTTTCCTCCCTTGCTATTTGGCTATATGTAATTTGTTCCAATAATAAAAACCTGTCATCCTTACTTTCCATTGTACAGAAAGTTAGGGATGACAGGAACCATTTCACATAATAGGGTACGATTACTTATCATTACGCTGGGTGGCAGATGCACGGAAATCGGCCTCCACTTTTGAATTCAGCCTGCGCTCAAAATATTTACCCACGAGCCATAGTAAAAAGATACCGACTACGACAGCCGCAGTTCGCTTTGGATTCGTGAATAACGCTTTTATGTCATAGCCGATATAACTAATCATGAAAATCATGACAAACTTTCCAGCCATCAATGTGATTAGATAATTCTTTTTCTTCATATCAGATAAACCTGCAACAAGATTGACGAGTGCGGACGGTGTAAACGGGAAACATAGGAATAAAAATAAGGGTCCGAAACCGTTTCTCTCCACCCACTTGATTAATTTTTGGATACGTGCGCTTTTTGTCAAGAAATTAAGTAACCGATTGCGTCCATATTTTCGTATGATCAAAAATACAGCATAAGAACCCACAACAGTTCCCGCCCATGACAGAAGGAATCCATACCAAAGACCGTAAGCGCCTGCATTCGCCAGAACAAATGCAAAGAGCGGAAGAAACGGTAGAAATGACTCGATAAATGGCAGTAATAGCCCAAGAAACGGCCCAAGTGATTTATAGTGTTGTGCTAATTCGATTATTTTATCAGGATTCATCCACTCATTCATTAGTAACAACCTCAATTCAAAAACTTTTTTCGTCAGGCTTTCTACTTTTTGATTACATAAAAATACCCCGTATTTAGAGTTTTCCTTTAAATATGAACATTTAAACCCTGAAGTATAGTATAATCGCTTAAATATACTTTGGGAAGATGTGAATACAATGAAGAATAACCAATTCTCAGCTGGTCTAAAAGCAGGGACGAGCATTGCAATCGGATATTTCCCCGTGGCACTTACATTTGGACTGCTCGCTAAAACTGCCGGCTTGTCTATTATAGAAGCTACTGCGATGAGTATATTCGTTTACGCCGGTGCCGCACAATACATGTCACTCAGCCTAATTACATTAGGTATCGACCCGCTGTTGATTGTCATGAATACATTCGTCGTCAATATTCGACATTTTCTTATGACGGCTTCGCTCAATGAAAAGATGCAGCCCGCTCGAAAATGGGTCAAAGCGATCTATGCGTTCGGCATTACAGACGAATCATTTACAGTACTCGCAACAGGGAAGAAAGGAAAGATTTCTACCGCATTCGCATTCGGCGTATCGCTGATTGCCTATGGCAGTTGGGTCATCTTCACTGTCATAGGACATATTATCGGCGCTAATCTACCCCAGTTTTTACAAGCCGCAATGTCGATTGCCCTCTACGCAATGTTCATCGGATTACTTGTTCCTTCGATGAAGGGCAACCGCAAAGTTGTCATGCTCGCTGCACTTGCGGCGGTCATCCATTGCGTCCTGTACGTAACAGAGGCCTTGTCGACGGGCTGGTCCATTCTTGTCGCAACACTTGCATCTTCTATTCTAGTAGAGATTGTTTATTCACGGCGCGGGAAAACGACTGAAACAATGTTCAAACGAGAGGAGGAAGTTTAATGGGGCCAAGTTATTGGTGGATGCTTCTTGGTATGGCGCTTGTGACATACATTCCGCGTATGATTCCGCTGACTGTTTTAGACGGTAAAGAGCTGCCGCCGGTTGTGTCAGGTGTCTTGCGCAACATTCCTTATGCCGTCCTAGGTGCGCTCATCTTTCCAGCAATTTTATTTGTACAGGAAGGGAATATATTGTTTGGGGTGCTTGGAGCCGGTGCCGCGTTTTTAATCGCCATTTTTGGCGGCGGGGTAATGTCCGTTGTTCTTGGCACGATTGCTGTGCTGGCTGTTTATAGTTTGTTTATGTGAGGATGGGGGGCCGCTTGGGTGCGGTCTTTTTTTGTTTTAGGATGATTGGTTGGTTGGCGGCGGGTTATGATCGGTTCGCGGTGGATATGATCGGTTAGTCGCGGGTTATGATCGATTCACGGCGGATATGCTCGGGTCGCCATGTCTTATGATCGGCTCGCGACGGATATGCTCGGGTCGCCATGTGTTTTGATCGGTTCACGACGGATATGCTCGGTCCAACACTCTATTTGCCCCACTATTTCATCCCACAACAAAACCGCTCCTTTAACAGCGAGCGGCTCCATTCGTTAATCCTCTTGTTCATGCTGCCTTGCAATCTTCATCATACGTGTCGCATACCAAAACCCGACCGTGAGCGATAGCGCATCTGCCCCGTAGAGTAGCCAGTTATGCGTATAACCGGCGTATACCGAAGCTGCAATCAAAGCAACCGTCAAAATAAGGCCGACGACGTGGTGAAATGTCACACGGGTGAATAAAATAACAAGTAATCCCGGCAAAAGCAAGGCAAGTAACAGTTTAGTATCGAATGAATCCATTTTCAACATTCCTTCCAGAGTAATCGTTCACTCGATGTTTACCGAACGACGAGAAGTCCTAGGCGATGGTGGTCATGTCGATAAATAACCTGTTGCATAAGCCGAACTTCCCCGTTACGATCAATCACTTGCAAGCGACAATGTGCAGCATTAAGCTGAATCGCATCATATAGTTCTTTCTCGTTACTTACCTGAAGACCATTTACAGCACAAATGTATTCACCCGGCAGAAGCCCCATTTTTTCTCCAGGAGATCCTGGTACAACGCCCGCGATGACAACCCCCGCTGGACGCGGCGCAACAGCGAACCCACCTTGCCTGTCACGTACCGAAGCCGTAATGGAAATGGCGGCGCGACACACTACCCCTAGTAGTAAAGCTACCCATCCTAAAATCGGAAGCCATAATGCAGCAAGCCCTACGATAACGACAATACCGCCTGTCCAAACGATAGCGCGGCCAATTTTTGGGAATAAAATATCTGGATACAGCGAGCGAGCCACTTGTGAAAATCCGATTATAACAGGAACCGGAACAAAACTGAATGCACTCTCTCCAAATGTGAATTGCGGCCAATATGGTACGAAAGCCGAAATCATATCCCCTGGCACCAGAAATACAACCGGCAACAGCCATAGCCGCTTCGTCTTGAAGGCTGCAGCACGCAGTCCACGGTTTGTATGCATCAAGGACGGCGACGCATACCGGATCGTATGACGTCGAATAAGAAGTCCTTCAACAATTAAGAATAACCCAGCGATGACTGGAATCGTTACCGTAAGATCGCCAAGTAAATCCGCCTGCCCTGGCGTCCAACCACGAAACGAGAAATTCCCCATATATTTTTCTATGAAATAAAGAGCGAAAAAAGCCGCAGACGCAAAATAAATCGGTGAAGTCACTTTATAATAGAATGTCAGCAGTGCAATAAGTGCTGACGCAGAAAATAGCACAAGCCAACCCGGATCTGCTAGCAAACCTGCCCCGGAAATCAAAACGGAGAGTACGAGCGCATAGGGCCATGACTCAGCCAAAAGCCGCTTCAATTCTGTTAACCCCGGCAACAATCGGACTTTAAAACTCCGACGCTCTTTTTTCACACGGAAATACCCAACTCCAACTGCTGTAAAAAGAACCGCTATGAATAATGGATTCAGGAAAAACAGCGCAACCGCTTCTACTATGTCAAACATCGTTTTCTCGGACACGAACCGTCACCATCCAATCTTCGTTTACACTATCATGTTTCTACATTGTAACAAAAGAATCCTGCTCTATGTGAAACGGTATTGAATTATTCATTAAATGGGAAAAACCGCTTATAGTTTTGGGGTGGTGTAGGCGATAGTCATGGCTCTTCCCCTTGAAGTCACGGCTATCCCCCGCGAAGTCATGGCCGACAAAGTTAGTAAGGGCAAATACCGACTTTGTCATGGCTAGTCTCCTTGAAGTCACGGCAATCCCACGCGAAGTCATGGCCGCAAAAGTTAGTAAGGGCAAATATCGACTTCGTCATGGCTCTTCCCCTTGAAGTCACGGCCATCCCACGCGAAGTCATGGCTGCACGTGTTAGTAAGGGCAAAACCGAACTTTGTCATGGCTAGTCTCCTTGAGGTCATGGCTATCCCACGCGAAGTCATGGCCGCCTGCCGTCCATCTCATCCAATAAAACAAATAAAACCAAAATACTCCCGACATCGTTACGTCGGGAGTCAACTTTTACTTTCCAGCTACTATATGATGGATATAGCCAATTGCCATTTGCAGCTGATCGTCATTTTTACGGTCGTTTCGGAATTCTTCCACTTTAAGTTTTACAGTTGAGAAAAATAATCGATCCATGGTTGCCCCTACTTCTACTTCAGCATCTTCTCGAAAAGCATTAACTGCACGGGAAGTTGATTCATCAAAAAATCCGTCGTTTCGAGCGACACTATATCCTAGGCCCGTCAGCAACTTCTGGCCATAAGCGATATCGTCGTGATAATCGCCTTCCGTATAGACTTCTGTGACGAGTCGGATATGCTCGCCAAACAATTCACTTTGAACAACTTCAAGGTCTTCTTTCACACCTTTTCCGTGAATCCACTTTTCTTTTGGTGTGAGCCATTTATGAGTTGACAACTTCATCTCTCCACCGTTTGACAAGTCCAATGTTTCTTGAACCGTTCCTTTTCCGAAACTCGTTGCACCAATGATGTAGCCTCTTTTTAAATCTTTCAATGCAGCGCTCATCACTTCACTTGCGGAGGCACTGCCTTTATCCTGCAGTAAAACAATCGGCATTTTTTGCAGCTTTTCATCATATGGAAACTTGTCGGTCTTTTCCGTAACGAGCGGTTCCAGCGTTCCAGCCGCATCTTGCATATAGGCAAAAGTCGTATCTTTCTTCACTAAACTGCCCACGATACCGCCAACAGTATGCAGGTAACCGCCGGGGTTGCCGCGCACATCGATTATCAGTGACTGTGCCCCGTCCTTAATGAGCTTGTTTGTTCCATCCAGCCACTCTTTGCGGCTCTCATTGCCGAACATCGTAATCGATATGTAACCGATCTTCTGTCCACGCTCTTCAATCATTTCAGTGGATACAGTTTTTACAGGAATACTGTCCCTCACGACCGACACTTCGATATGCTTATCCAAATCAGGCCTGAAAATCGTCATGGAAACCGTTGTCCCTTTCTTACCGCGGATTCGCTGTACAACGTCTTGCAGTGATTCCCCTTCAATTCGCTCGTCGTCAATACGAACGATTTCGTCATACGGCTGCAAACCCGCTTTTTCAGCTGGAGACCCTTTCACCGGAGCCACAATGATGTATTTCCCATTCGAGCGCGTAATTTCAGCGCCGATCCCGATTCGCTCTCCTGCCAGCGATTCCTTATGGGCGGCCGCCTCTTCCTGCGACAGATACGTCGAATACGGATCGCCGATGACATCCGCCATTCCGCGCAGCGCCCCTTCAATCAACCTGTCCTTATCCACTGGGTATACGCCTTGTTTCTTGATGACGTTGAACGCTTCATCGATTACCGGAAACGACGCACTTAGCGTCCCCTCTTCCTTCTTAGCACTGCCTTCTCCTGCACAACCATCCAACAGAAGAAAGACGACCGTCGCCAAAGCGGCCAGTATGACGAATAAAATAAACCGGCTTCTCTGCATAATGCAATGTCCCCTCCTCCGTCCACTATATGAACGAAAAAGGAACATTACGACAGCAGAAAACCGGCTTTCTTCAATCTAAATTCTTAACAAGGCTCCTCAATGCTTTTTCATCCATCGGCCCAACGATTTTCTGACTGATCTTACCGTCCGTGCCAATCATAAACGTTGTCGGAATTGGGATAATCCGGTAATCATCGATAACGGTACCTTCTTTATCCAGCGGAATTGGGAACGTTAATCCATAGAGTTTGATGAATTCCTCAACGCCCTTAAGGCCCCGCCTTTCCTCCGTCGTCAAATTGACCGCAATAATTTCCACATTATCGGTATCCTTATATTTCTTATAGTATTTCTGCATATGCGGCATTTCCGCCTTACATGGACCACACCACGAAGCCCAGAAATTTAAAATTACTTTTTTGCCCTTCAAATCCGATAACTTCACCACATCACCAGACAACGTAGACAGTTCAAAGTCAGGCGGAACCGAACCTTTTTCCAAACCAGGCTCATCGTCTAATGCACTAAAGTCGGCACCAATCAGAAATTCATCAATTGGTTTTGGTTTATCCAAATTCGATTTCACCATAATGACCACCATCGATCCGATAAGCAGTACAGCTATGATGAATCCGAGTGTTTTCTTATTCATAGATATCCCTCCAATCTAACTTTCGCATAAACACAATCACAAAAAACAATCCCATGACTACAGTCGTAATAAGCGGTGTCTGCATAAATTCATCTGGTTGGACGGCAGCCACAAAAACATGAACCGCCATAAACACAAGTGCAAGTTGAACCGGCCAATTATCCGCTTTCCCACTATTCATCCAGAAAAATACCGCGAATAACCCAAATACAACTACCGTTACTACTTGCGCAATCATTTCGCCTTCATTCAATAAAACCATTATCACCTGATACACAACTTGAACTAAAACTACACCCGTAAAAAGTGCCCGAAATCCATTAGCATCAAGCCGCCCCTTCTTCATGTCCCATAAGGTCTTCCCGGCAATAAATAGCAGCCCCAAGTAAAAACCGACTGCCCCACCGTGGAAATAAACAATCGCAAGTGGTGACCGAAGAACCGAATTGAAATCAGTGAGGACTATACTCAATTTCCAAACAATCACCAAGTAAAAGAACGCATCTCCTATCATTTCCGCCTGCTTCTTCCCATATCGGAACCGAACTGCACTATATGCAACAACAAATGCTACCATGAGGGCAATCCAAGACGAGGGAATACTAAGGCTTCCTATCGTGAAAAATGAAGTGACTGGCATTCGCATTTGCCCCCTTCAACACCTAATACCATAATCGTATCCAAAAATAGCATCGAAAGCCATCATTCTAGTTGAAAGAAACAAAAAAAATCCGCCTCAGTCTTGAGGCGGACACAATTAGTTAGAATGATACATAACGTAATGGATTCACGGCACTTGGTCCAGATGCAGACCAGTTTCCGATATGCATTTCAAAATGGAGGTGAGGCCCGGTCGATGCGCCTGTGGTTCCAATCTTCCCGATGAACTGGCCTTTCGCAACTTGCTGACCAGCGCTTGTATTAATGCTGGACAAATGTGCATAAACTGTTGTGAAAATCTGCCCATCAATTGAATGTGTCACCATGATTACATTGCCGTAAGTTCCCATTGGTCCGGCGTGGGAAACAACACCGTCACCCGCCGATACAACAGATGTTCCAGTGCTATTCGCAATGTCGGCTCCACGGTGCTGCCTTTGAGTGCCGTAAATTGGATGCGTTCTCCAACCGAATGACGACGTGTAAGTTCCGGAAGCAGGTTTCGTCCATGTCCCATTTGAGACGGGTGGAAGATAAGAAGATGAACCCCCACTACCACTACTATTTTGTCTGTCTTTCGCGGCTTGAGCTGCCGCTGCTTTACGTGCAATTTCAGCTTGACGCGCAATTTCAGCAATACGTTTTTGTTCTGTTATAATTTTCTTTTCAACATCCTTACTAACTTCATAAGTTTCATGCAAATCAACTTCTAGCTTTTCTTTTTCGTTGGCTAATTTCTGTTGTTCTGCTTCTAGTTTATCGATTAACTTATTCTTATCACTTTTCTGTGCTAAAAGAGATGCTCTCAAGTTTTGAAGTTCTTTTTTAGCGGCTTCCTGCTTGGCAAGTTTTGACTCGACAAGTGCTTTTTCTTCTTCAAGCTGCGCAATATCACTCGCTTGTTGCTCCATAATACTTCGATCTGCATCCATTAAAGAATTGACAGCCGAAAAACGGTCTATGAAATCTGCAAAACTATTGGCTCCGAGAAGAACGTCAAGATAGCTAACTTGTCCGCCTTTTACTTGCATAGCACGAACACGTTCACGCAATACCACGTCACGCTCTTCAATTTTCTTTTCAAGATCAGCAATTGAAATGCGTAACGCATCAATTTCTTCGGTTGTTTTATTTATTTGTCCGATAACACGGTTAATCTGTTCATTGGATTCGTTTATTTTAGCGTTAAGTGCTAAAATTTGATCTGTAATTTTTTCGATAGTCGTTTTTTTGCTTTTAATTTCAGTATTCTTTTTACTAATTCCCGTATTCAATTCGCTTTTCTTCTTATCAAGTAATTTCTGTTCTTTTTTCAGGTCATCCAAAGGACTCGCTAAAACTCCCGCTCCACTAATAATAGTGGACAGGAAAACGATTGCAATTGTACCTGACAACAGCTTTTTATATCTATTCAACTTCCCAGTTCCCCTCTCACACTCTATCTATTACTTACACTTTAAGAAATTTACGCACAGACATAAAGCTGCCCCAAATACCAATAAAGATCCCCATAAACAGAATCAGTCCGTTCAGTTGGATTATAAATGGTGTCGTGTTTAGTAATTGGAACAATTCTCCTTGTAGCTTCGGTTCCAAAAGCTCGAATAGTTTGTAATAGGATATAGAAATGATGAGCATTGGAGCTAATGCCCCCAAAATGCCAAGCCACATTCCTTCCAACAAAAACGGAATACGCACGAAGTTATTCGTCGCTCCGACTAATTTCATAATTTCAATTTCAGTTCTTCTAGCAACGATAGTTATTCGGATCGTGTTCGAAATAAGGAACATCGCCGTGAATAACAGTGCCAATATCAAAACAATACCGATATTCCGGCTCAGGTTAAGTACATTGAAGAGTTTCTCCACTTTTTCTTCGCCATACACGACCTCATATGTATAGTCGTATGTATCAATTTTCTTAGCAATAGTAGCAGTCTGTTGTGGATCCTTCGCTTTTACATAAAGTGCATCGCCAAGCGGATTACTCTGTTTATATAAACTAAGTTCGTCACCAAATGATTTAATCATCTTGTCTAGCTCAGCATCTCTCGACGAATAGACCACTTCGAGAACGCCATCTGTCGAACGAACTTTTTCTACCAGCTCTTTAATTATCAACTTATCTGCAGCTGGATCCGCAACCACTTTAATTTCCACGTCATTCTCGATACTTTGCGCGAGATGATTAAAATTCATCATAATCACGATGAATACACCGACAAGCAGGAGGGTGACAGTAACAGCACTGACTGACGCAAATGTCATCCAGCTGTTACGGCGAATACTTTTGAAGCTTTCGCGTACATGCCGACCGAGTGTTCTAGCCTTCATAGTACTCACCTCCGTATTCGTCACGGGTAATGAGTCCGCCTTCTATTGCGATAACACGGTGTTTTATAGCGTTAACAATCTCCCTATTATGGGTGGCCATGACAATCGTCGTTCCACGAGCATTAATCTGTTCGAAGATCCTCATGATCTCCCATGATGTTTCAGGGTCAAGATTTCCTGTCGGTTCATCTGCAATGACAACTTTCGGTACATTGACGATTGACCTCGCGATGGAAACACGTTGCTCTTCTCCACCTGATAATTCGTTCGGGAACATTCGCGCTTTTTGCGTAAGTCCGACAAGCGCAAGAACATCGTTCACTTTTTTTCGTATTTCTGCTGGCGGTGCTTCAATGACTTCGAGCGCAAACGCCACATTCTCGTAAACATTCAATTTAGGTAATAATTTAAAGTCCTGAAAAACGACACCAATCTGCCTGCGCAATTGGGGTACACGTTTGTTACGCAATGTTGCAAGATTTATACCATTAATAAGAATTTCTCCACTTGTTGGTCTTTCTTCACGATACATCATTTTAATAAATGTCGATTTACCTGCACCACTCGGACCGACCACGTAAACAAATTCTCCCCGGTCGATTTCGATGTTAATGCCATTTGCTGCTACGACACCGTTTGGATACTTTTTGTAGACATTTTTCATCACAATCATTCTAAAACCACCTGAATATTTTTGTCTCTCTTTTTTTCCAACAGCCCCATTATAACATGATTCACCTTTCTAAGTATTACAGTTGTGTTTCAATTAAAACTTGAATATAACGTCGATAAACATAGAACGTAGTACTATTATACAATAAAACTAGTAGACCAAAAGTCTAACTCACTTGTTTGTATTCGACCTTTAGGAGGTAACTCCTCTTTTTTTTGACAATAATATTTGAACTAGCGGATGGTTTTATCAAATGATGAAGAGTTCCGTTGAACTGTGAGGGAAATGCGGGAGCTATGTCTAACTGTCAGGGTATTTCTGCTAACTGTGAGGGCTTACTGTCGAACTGTCACGGCATTTCGACATACTCTAAGGGCAACGCCAAACTGTCATGGCTTTTCTGCTAACTGTGAGGGCTTACTGTCGAACTGTCACGGCAAGCCGACATACTCTAAGGGCAACACAAAACTGTCATGGCTAATCTGCTAACTGTTAGGACTTACCGCAGAACTGTCATGGCAAGCCGACATACTCTAAGGGCAACACAAAACTGTCATGGCTAATCTGCTAACTGTTAGGACTTACCGCAGAACTGTCATGGCAAGCCGACATACTCTAAGGGGAACGTCTAACTGTCATGGCTTTCCTGCTAACTCTGAGGGCTTACTGCCAAATTGTCACGGCAAGTCGACATACTCTAAGGGCAACGCCAAACTGTCAGGGTATTCCTGCTAACTGTGAGGGCTAACCGCAGAACTGTCACGGCAAGCCGCCATACTCTACTACCAAACCCCACCCATCCCGCCAATAAACAAAAAAACCGCACCAGGCATATCGCCCAGTTGCGGTTTCATTGTAAAAATTATTTTTTCTCAGCAAGCCATTTTGCAACTGCGTCTGCTTCTTCACCTTTGATAAGACCAGGTGGCATACTGCCGCGGCCGTTGATGATTACGTCATGGATTTCTGTTTCGGACATATGGTCACCAACTTTTGATAGATCGGGACCTACGCCACCTTTAAGTTCAAGGTTACCACCGTGACAAGCGATACAGCTCGTGCTAACCACTTTTTCAACGTCTACTGATGCTGTTTCAGTACCAGTACCTGTTGTACCCTTATCTTCTTCTTTTGCTTTGTCGCCGCCACATGCCCCAAGGACAAGAACAGCTCCCAACATAATTGCTAAAAACTTAGTTTTCATTTTCTTACCTCCATTTATGAATTATTGTACTGCCTACCTAAGTATACCAAAACAACGTGCATTAAAATCACCTAGGGATTACCCTAAATTCATCAAACCGTCGACAAATAGCGTCTTCTCAACCTCCACTACAGTTTGTCTCAACTTTGTGAACTCCATTATTAGACGTGCCAAACGACTAATAACATTAAAATTACGTCTGTATTAGTTAATATACACATAATCCATGCTTCCAAAACCTCTTTATAGGACTATCCATTTTTTTCATTAAAGATGCGGGCAAATGAAAAAGCGCACCGAAGTGCACTCCTTTTCATTTCATTTTATTAAGATATACGTGAACGTAAGTAAGCATTGATGAACAGGTCGATATCGCCGTCCATTACTGCACTGACGTTGCCTGTTTCTGCACTCGTCCGGTGATCTTTTACCATGGAATACGGGTGGAAAACGTATGAACGGATCTGGCTTCCCCAACCGATTTCTTTTTGATCTCCCCGAATTTCAAGAAGACGTGCTTCTTCTTCTTCGACTCTGATCTGGTAAATCTTCGCTTTCAATAAATTGATTGCGCGATCACGGTTTTTAATTTGTGAACGTTCTGTCTGACATGTAACAATTGCGCCAGTTGGAAGATGCGTCATACGGACTGCTGAATCTGTCGTATTGACGTGCTGTCCACCCGCACCGCTTGAACGGTACGTATCGATTTTAACATCTTCCATTTTAAGGTCAATGTCAACTTCGCCTTCAAACTCCGGCATTACTTCTATTGAAGAGAATGACGTATGGCGTCGGCCTGATGAGTCAAACGGAGAAATCCGAACGAGGCGATGAACGCCTTTTTCTGCTTTTAAATAACCATATGCGTTATGGCCTTTAATTGCCAATGTTACGGATTTCACGCCAGCTTCGTCTCCGGCTTGGTAGTCGAGTGTTTCGACTTTGAAGCCGCGATGTTCAGCCCAACGTGTGTACATGCGAAGCAACATAGAAGCCCAGTCCTGGGATTCCGTACCGCCTGCACCCGAATGAAGTTCAAGAACCGCACTATTCGCATCAAATTCATCACTGAGTAGCATTTGCAGTTCGAATTCATCGAGCTTCTTCTTGAATCCCTTCAACTCTACGCCAAGATCTTCTTGCATCTCTGCATCGTTTTCCTCGCGTAATAGTTCAAGCGTCATTTCAAGGTTTTCCTGCTCATCAGTCAACTCCGTGTACTCGCCGACAACGTCTTTCAACGCATTCGACTCGGAGATTACTTTTTGTGCACCTTCCTGGCTATCCCAGAAACCTGGCTCCAGCATTGCTTCATCTAACTCTTGAATTCGTGCCTCTTTGTTTTCTAAGTCAAAGAGACCCCCTAAAGTCCGCTAATTTCTTAGCTGATTTGTCGAGCTCGTTGCGTACATCGGATAATTCCATCATAATAGTTTCCTCCTGAATTTGGGTTGCCCGGTAACTTATGCATTACCGTGGCAGTTTTTATATTTCTTCCCGCTGCCGCATGGGCATGGATCGTTACGACCGATGTTTACTGCGCGACGCACTGGTTTCTTACGCACTTGCTCGCCATCCTCTTTCGGATTAACGGCCTGTGCTTTAACAACTTCTTCACGTTCAAGGTTGTTGCGAATTTCTGCTTTCATCACATATTTCGCTGAATCGGCTTCAATCGATGCGACCATTTCCTCAAACATTGCAAATCCTTCCGCCTGATACTCACGAAGCGGATCAGTTTGACCATATGCACGTAAATGGATACCGTGACGCAATTGATCCATCGCGTCAATATGATCTGTCCATTTCGAGTCAATGGCACGAAGCAAGACGACTTTTTCGAATTCGCGCATGCGCTCTTCCGACATTTCCTCTTCCTTCTCATCGTACCGTTCAGTAACAGCTTCTTGGATCAACGACGTCAATTCCTCAACCGATTTCTCTTCCATAGCCACAGTTGTTATACGACCGTCCGGGAGTATATTTGCGCCCAAGAAATCTTCGAGTCCTTTTAGATTCCAATCGCTTTCTTTTTCTTCCGTCGTATGAATTGCCACAGCATTTGCAATTACATTCGACAGCATTTTCTCTAGTACGCCACGAATGTTTTCTGACTCTAGAATTTCATTCCGTTCTTTGTAGATGATTTCACGCTGCAGGCGTAATACATCATCATACTGCAGCAAACGTTTCCGTGCATCAAAGTTATTTCCCTCTACCCGTTTCTGAGCAGATTCAACCGAACGCGATACCATTTTCGACTGAATTGGCGTCGTGTCGTCCATACCAAGTTTCGTCATCATCGACTTCATTTGGTCCGAACCGAAACGGCGCATTAATTCATCTTCAAGCGATAAATAGAACTGCGTCACACCCGGATCCCCTTGACGACCAGAACGTCCACGTAGCTGGTTGTCAATTCGACGCGACTCATGTCGTTCTGTACCAAGAACCGCTAGACCGCCAAGTTCCTGCACGCCTTCTTCAAGTTTAATATCCGTACCACGGCCCGCCATATTCGTCGCAATTGTAACAGCACCTTTGTGACCGGCTTCCAAAATGATTTCCGCTTCACGACTGTGGTTTTTCGCATTTAAAACATTATGCTTCACACCGTATTTTGTCAAATGCTTAGAAATAATCTCAGACGTTTCAATCGCAACTGTACCAACAAGAACTGGTTGCCCTTTGTCATTCCGTTCTTTGATGTCCTCCGCAACTGCCTGGTATTTACCTTCCATTGAAGAATAAATAAGATCTGCACGGTCATCACGGATTAGCGGACGATTCGTCGGTATAGCAATGACGTTCATGTTGTAAATATTACGGAATTCTTCTTCTTCCGTTTTCGCTGTCCCAGTCATACCAGACAGTTTGTCATACATACGGAAGTAGTTTTGGAATGTAATTGTTGCAAGAGTCATCGTTTCATTCTGAACTTCTAGGCCTTCTTTTGCTTCAATCGCTTGGTGAAGTCCATCACTGTAGCGACGACCTTTCATAAGACGTCCTGTAAATGAATCGACAATGACGACTTCGCCTTCTTGAACAACATAATCGACATCAATATGCATACTCGCATGTGCTTTCAACGATTGGTTAATCGCATGGTTAAGTGTCGTATGTTCCAAATCGAATAAGTTATCAATACTGAATGCAGCTTCCGATTTCTCGATACCACTTTCTGTCAAGACGACACCTTTCGTCGACTCATCATATGAATAATCTTCTTCTTTTTTGAGTGATTGTGTAAATTTATTTGCCAAGCGATACAATTCTGCCGCTTTCGCAGCTTGCCCTGAAATGATTAGTGGTGTACGCGCTTCGTCAATTAAGATCGAGTCAACCTCATCTATAACTGCGTAGAACAGCGGACGCTGCACTTTATGTTCATTATAAAGCACCATGTTATCACGTAAGTAATCGAAACCGAGTTCGTTGTTCGTGCTATACGTGATATCCGCACTGTACGCTTCCCGTTTCTCTTCTTTCGATAAACTATTTAAGTTCAGACCAACTGAGAATCCGAGAAACTCATAAAGCAGCGCCATTTCCGTCGCATCACGACTTGCAAGGTATTCGTTCACGGTTACAACGTGTACGCCTTGACCCGCAAGTGCGTTCAAATAAACCGAAAGCGTTGACGTCAACGTCTTCCCTTCACCGGTTTTCATCTCCGCGATATTGCCCTCGTGTAAAGCAGCAGCCCCAATAATTTGCACACGGAATGGATACATGCCAAGAACACGTTTCGACGCTTCGCGAACGACTGCAAAAGCCTCAGCCTGAAGATCATCAAGCGTTTCTCCTTTTAAGAAACGTTCTTTGAATTCAGTTGTTTTTGCTGTCAGTTGTTCGTCCGTAAGCTGTTCCATTTGTGTTGCAAGCGCTTCGACCTTGTCCGCAATCTTGTCAAGACGCTTCAAATCTCGTTTATTCATATCAAACATTTTATTCAATACGCTAAGCATTTAGGTCACATCCTCATTAGGTTCACCCTTCATTTTAACACTGTGAATTGCACGGTGCAAATGGTCTAGCCAAAACACATTAAGGAAATTTTGTATTGCGTGATGGGAGGACCATAATACGCGGGTATAATAGGTTTTTCCGCTCGTCCCCCACTATTGGAAATCAAAATAAGACCCCTAAGCAGTATTCCCGCTTAGGGGTCTTCCAAACTCAATTATCTATTCAGCTTGTTTCAATTAAGCCATATTTACCATCGCTACGTTTATAAACGATGTTTGTTCCATCAGAATCGGAATCTGTGAAGACGAAGAAATCGTGGCCAAGCATGTTCATTTGAAGAATTGCTTCTTCTTGGTCCATCGGTTTTAGATCAAAATTCTTAGTTCGGACGATCGCAAATGCCTGATCTTCTTCCCCATTTGCATCACTGTTTTTCTCTTCGCTTTTATTGACTGATGCGAAGAATGCTGCAACGCCTTCACGTTCACGGAACTTACGGTTTACTTTTGTTTTATATTTTCGAATTTGACGCTCTAACTTGTCAACAATCAAGTCGATAGCTGCATATAAATCGTTATGACGTTCCTCTGCACGAAGTGTTAAGTTTTTCATAGGAATTGTTACTTCCACTTTAGTTTGCTTATCATTGTAAACTTTCAAATTCACATGTGCAGTTGCGTTCGCATTTTCATCGAAGTATCTTTCGATTTTTTGCAATTTCTTCTCGACATGTTCACGAATTGCCGGAGTTACCTCGATATTTTCACCGCGAATATTAAAATCTAACATATGAACTCCTCCTTTAAGTTAACCTATACAGTACACTTCTACACATTCCCCATAAAGTCCTTCTAAAAACATTTAGAAAATTAAATATATTGTCGATTTGTGACGAATACGTACAAAAATCACTTTTTTTCGTCCTTTATAGCGCTACCCAATGCACTTTCAGAGCGTCTGCGAAGTTTAAGCTCTTCGACGATTAAATGTTCAATTTCTACGTTTTCATCAAAATCATAACCGTACATGTATCCCCCACTATATGGCTTCTTCCACACAATTACGCCTTGCAGGTCGATTAATTTTTCATAAAGTGTGAATTTGATATGCAAGCGGACAGATTCACGTTCAAGAGGAATATCGAACTTCGCAAAAAGCTTTGCACCACCTGGACTGATGTCTAAGAAATGACATTCGCCCGGGCTCGATTCTATATCCGCTCCATTTTCAACGACAATCCGGAATTCAGCTACAAGCGGTTCCCCAAATGTATACCTAAAATATTCAGTCCGTTTATAAAGCATCTTCTCCACTCCGTTCTAACGCACCAAGATTTGTTTCTCTCATTATAGCAGACTACTTAACTTTCAACGAACTTCAGCCAAGCTTGCCGTTCTTCGCATTGTCCCGTCCAGCGTCGTCACAATCTGCTCATTGTCTACAACCGTTCCATGAATCGTAGCGTTCACTTCTTCCAGTGATGCACTCGATTCGGTCAGTAAGTCAGCAAATAAGCTTGTCATACGCCCGATGTCCGTCGTTTCCTTTGTAATTGAAGCCATCTTGTCGTCAAACATGCCAAACTTCCGGTGAAGGTCACTCAATGTGTTGTGCATGAGTCCGATTTTCATTTCAGCGTCCACCGACAATGCTGCCTGTGTAACAAGTTTTCCTGTACTGTTCGTCAAATTGGCACGCGAGCGATCATTCATCGTGTTGACGTTTTCCAAATTGCCATTTATTTCAACCAATGTCACCGCCGTTAATCCAGCAAGTTTCCTGATTTCATCCGCGACAACCGCAAACCCTTTGCCGTGCTCTCCCGCACGAGCCGCTTCAATCGACGCGTTCAATGCAAGAAGATTCGTTTGTCCAGTAATCGTCTCAATCGACTTGGCAAGCGCATTCGTCTTCTCGATATTCTCAGTAAGCGCATCAAATGATCCGTTTAAATCAGTGAGATAGACTTCCACTTCTTGCATACCTGTACGCAAGTTTTGCATGACTTCCACCATGTCTGCAGATTCAGCGCGAAGACTAGCTGTGTCTTCATTCATAAGATGCGTTTCCTTATGCATATCAGCTACATCATCTTGCGTGCGTTGTGCATTTTTTGCGATGTTCGCAATTTGAAATGCTTCCTGTTCAACACTTGCTGAAACGCCATCCATAATTGTCAACAGTTCCTTCTGTGCTTCCAAATGTCGTCCAGCCGTCTCACCAATCGCCGTCAAATCAGCTGCAACCTGTTCAATCCCTTCATTCAACGAACGATGCTTGCTCTCTTCTAAAAGCGTGTGTGCTGCCTGCTCAGTCGTGAACAAATCGACTTGCATTTCCAGCTTTTTCGTCTGCTTTATTTGGATGAACAGCCCCACTGACATCAAGATCAGCACAAGCGCCAAACTTCCTTTGCTCGCTGCAATTTGCTCTTGATACGGATAGTTCATTAAAAATACGACCAGAACAGCAAGGGACAGCGCAAAACCATAGGTCATAATCCGCATGGATAAATGAACACTTGCAATACCTGCTATGAAAAAGGCGATTCCAGCTGTCGCAACAGACGGTTCCCCTATAACCCCATTCAATATCGCGGCAAATCCCGTCACCCCAAGAACAATCCATGGAAACATGTTCTCAAAAATACTGACTTTTTTCGCCAATGCATAAAACAATAGCGTAACAACAACCGGTATCGCCATACTCACTGTCTTCAGCATACCTTGCCCCGTAACAAAATAAAAAATCAAGCCGATGAAACTAGAACCACCAAGTGTCACAAATAGAATGAAGTTCTTATTCGAAAATTCCTTCTGCCGCATGGTATCCACAGTGTGCATTCATAATCCCCCTTAGAAGTTCCTATCTATATACCTATTTTACTTGCAGTTGATTGAATTATCCAACATATTACTGTAAGCCGATCATAAGCAATGCATGACCGAGCATATAACACGCTTACCGATCATATACAACGCACGACCGAGCATATATCTTCCTTACCAAGCATATACAACGCACAACCGATCATATATCATCCCAACCAAGCATAAACAACGCACAATCGATCATATATCATCCCAACCAAGCATAAACCCCGCACGACCGAGCATATATCACGCCAACCAATCATAAGCAACGCACGACCGAGCATATATCTTCCTAACCAATCATAAGCAACGCACAACCGAGCATATATCACCCTAATCAATCATAACCAACGCACGTCCGAGCATATATCTTCCTAACCAAGCATATACAACGCACAACCGATCATATATCACGCTTACCAATCATAACCAATGCACAACCTCATTTATCATCCCTACTAATCATATACAACGGAAAACCGAGCATATTTCACGTTAACCAATCATACACAACCCACAACCGATCATATATCTTCCTAACCAATCATATACAACGCACAACCGAGCATATATCTTCCTAATCAATCATAAACAGCACACAACCGAGCATATATCACCCTAACCAATCGTATACAATACACGACCGGCGAATAACTCCAAAATACGGGGCAACATCGCATTAGTTTCTTATCCGAACTGCTTCCTCATGTGTTTCATTGATATACGTGGCGATTTGTTGTTGTTCTTCAGTCAGTTCGGTCAACGTAGCATTCAATTCTTCCACAGCCGCGGTACTTTGCTCGACAATCGCCGCAAAATCCATCGTCCGTTCCTGAATTAATGCACTGTCTTCCGTAATTTTGCCGAAGTCTTGGATGAAAATCGATAATACCTTCTGCAACTTCGTCATCGTTTCAAACAAATCTATAAAGGACGCACTAGTTTCGTCTGCTACTGCAGTTTGCATCGTCACTTGCTCCAATCCATCTCCAAGTTTTTTAACGGCTATTTCATTATAATTGTTCACTTCTATCAAGTTTGCGTCAATTTTAGTTAAGGTCTCTCTTGTAAGTCCTGCCAATTTCCGAATTTCTTCCGCAACTACCGCAAACCCTTTTCCTTGTTCTCCAGCACGCGCAGCTTCAATCGAAGCGTTTAGCGCAAGTAAATTTGTCTGTTCCGTGATGGCTTTAATGGCACTTGCGAAAAGGTTCGTTTCGTCAATTTTACGTGATAATATACCAAACGTTTCATTTAAATCAGTAAAAAAAGTGGTGAAAGAGTCAATGCTTTCTTTTAATTGTGCAATTTTCATAGTTCCATTTTCCGCTTTACGACCTGCTTCATTCGCCTGAATCACGACCTGACCTAAGCCTTCTGCAATGACTTGAACCGATTCGTAAGTGTGTTCCGCATTTTCCGCGATATCTGAAATATGATCCGCCTGATGTTGACTGCCGACACTTACTTCATTAACAGCCGCAAGCATTTCAAGCTGCGATGTGGCAGATGTCTCCGTATTTGAACGAAGATACGCAAGGTTCGATGTAATCTTTCCAACCGCCTCGTCAAGCTTTTCAGCAAGTGCTCCTTCTTCGCGCACCTTAAGTTCAGTTAGTTCGACAAGTTCCTCCACATGCATGAACATCCGCCCATTTTGACGGACAAGCAAGAATAAGACAATCCCTGCTAGGAAATGAAGTAGTAATAGATTTGTCCCGCTTCCTCCAACGAGTTCTGGAGCAATGAAAAATTGATTATTTATTATCATGCCAATGAAACTCAGTGCAAAACTAAACGCCATAATGGCCATCTTGCCATGAATTGAACCAATCACCAATATAAGGATGATGATCCCAATTGTCCCAAGATTTGCTTCTGAAAAAAAGATGACATTCATCGCAATTGCAAAATTCATGATGAGTAATAGATAAGGCAGAAGAAGTGACAATACCTCAACTTTTTTACTTAGAAAATAGAATAGAATCGCGAGTGCAAAAGGTATGGCAACAGACAAATGAATAGTTATCGGCGAGCGCTGTATGAGTTGGGCTAGTAAACCCAGCCCTGCAGCAAGTGCAAATCCAATCATCATAATCGAGTTTTTCCGAAGCCAATCTTCCCGCTTTAATTGAGTAATATTCATCATCTATTTCCCCTTTGACCTCAATTTTCCCTACACTAAATTCCCCATTAATTGTTCTATGTAAAATGTACCATTAATGAACCATCATTCATACGGGCATAATTAACTAATTATTCAATAAAAAAACCAGTCAGAGAATTAATCTCCAACCGGGTAGTAGTTATTGCTTCGTATCGTAAAATGTACCATCTCGCGCTACATTGCTGTAAGGATTGACGTAGTTTTTCATATTGTCTTTCTTCGCTTGTGATTCCACGATGTCTGTACGAATCAGTTGTGTAAATTGAGCAAGTTTCTTTTGGACATCCGCTTCTGTTTCGACAAGACTTCTGCCAAACACTTCTTCTTCGGGCGTGAACGGGGCGGCAATATGCGGTTGCAACTTATCACGATCATCGAGAAGTGCTTCGATGCCCGCAATCGTCTCATCCCGCTTATCTACCGCTGTTTCTTGCGACAACCTCACTAATTTTCCCGTCACATCACGCCACGCTATCAGCGCAGGCCGAATCATATTTCATCTACGTTCGCGTACTGTTTCTGCCGGTTAATCTGAATAACCTGCTTCCAGGTATCGCGGAACTCCGTAATAATTGCTGACGCTTCATCGAACAGGGCACTGTCGTTTTTAATATTGCCGTCAATCAGTCTGCTGTTTGCAAACTCATAGAGGACAAGCATATTTTGTGAAACTGGGTACGACTTATCGAGCGTCAACATGAGCTCAGAAATGATTGCTTGTGCTTTTTGGACGGCCTTGTTCTTTTCTTCAATATTATTGTCATTCATCGCTCTTTTTGCTTGTAGGATGAATTTCAAACAGCCATTGTAGAGCATAAGTGTCAGCTCGCCTGGCGTTGATGTATTTACAGAGTTGTTTTGATAGGTTGCATAAGGGTTGTTGATAGCCATATTTTATCTGTCTCCTTTAGTTCACTACTGCTGTTGTTAATTGTTACTAAATGCATTCATAAGACTAGCCGACTGTGAGTTGGCGCGATTGATTGCCGTCTCCATTGCGGAGAACTGTTTCCAGTAGCGGGTTTCCATCATTTTCAATCGGTCTTCGAACCGTTCAATCTGGTTATTCATTTCTTTCAGTGAGCGTCCGAGTGAAAACGTATCGTTTACATCGCCCACTTTTCCCGCACGCTGAGCGATTGACGTTTGAGTTTTATCAACTATAGTTCGGAGTTTACGTGCAAATCCTTGTTCAGCCACAGTAGCTCCATCTTTCGAGAACATTTCATGAACTTTATTCGGATCATCACTAATCGCTTTTTTCAATTCTTCTTCATTTATGACAAGCTTACCATTAGCTAAGTAGTCTTTAGACGTTGTAATACCTAGACTTTTTAATGTATCGCTGCCTACAGTCCCCATAAGGGCTGTCCTCATTTGCGTCAGCATACTGGAAATAGTGGAGTCGTTACGAAGCGTACCACTTTTCGCTTTTTCTTCCCACATTTCGATATCTTTATCCGTCATATCTTTCTTCTGCGCAGCTGAAAGTGGCTGGAAATCACGATATTTTGGTTCACGGATTTGTTTGTTTAAATCTTCGATAAGCTTGTTGTATTCGTCGACGAACTTAGTGACGGAGTCGAAGATTTTATCGGTGTCTGGTGCGGAACTGAATGTTACAGGTGGTGCGCCCGATACAGACTCCTGCTTTAATGTAAATTCAAAACCATTAACTTGGAATGTGTTGGAGGAACGCTCTGTTTCAAGTCCATTCAATGTGAATTTTGCGTTTTGACCAGCGGTTGCAGTTGCAGTACTATTCAACCCTAAAGCTTCACCTAAGTCACCGCTAATTGTAATATTCCCTTCTTTTCCACCTTTAGCAATCCTCGTAATTTCTCCGGTATCTGAAATCTGAAATATATCTTCTCCAGCCTCATTATTTATCTTTTTAACAATATGTCCCAATGTATTTATTGAACTAAAAGTTAAGGTTTTAGTGTCATTTCCAGGAATATTAATCTGTATTGTTGTTGCATTTATTCCTTCGTTTTCTAATGTGGAGGTCTTTAATTGACCTTTATAAAGAATAGTTTTGTCGGTCAATCCTAGTGACTCGCCTAATTCTCCGGTAACTTCAATATTTCCAGCCCCGCTATTCTTAGCAGTCATTGCAATTTTTCCCGAATGTGAATCGTAAAATGCATTCACGTCTGTATCTTTATTAATTTTATCAAGTAGAGATTTCAATGTTTCTTTTTCGTCAATTTCTATTTTATGACTCTGCATTTTACCGTCTTTTCCAGGCGCACTAATAGTAATATCCTTTCCCTCAATTTTTAAATCCGCAAGTGTGGTGTTTACTGATTGCATTACTTTTACTTTCGGATCTCCCGTTTCATGCTCAACAAACTTAATACTCTTACCGCTTTGCAAAGTAGCGTTTTTCGCCAATTGCTCAACCTTAATAGTCCCCGAAAAATCACTAGTAGACCCCATATTCCTAATCGCTACATCATTCGGTGAAGAAATATTCACCGTCTTAGCTGAAAATGAAGTCGAAAGAATCATTGTGTCAAACGTCTTTTTACTAAAATCAAACAGTTGGCGGTTCGTCGTGCGGTAATCGTCCAACTGCCATTCTAAGTATTGTTTTTTCTGTGTGATTTTATCGAGAGGTATACGGTGTGCGTTCATTAAATCCGTTACCATTTTCTCCGTATCCAAACCTGAAGCTAGTCCACTAATTCGCATATTATCTCACGCCTTCCTTAAATTTTCCGATCGACAAGCAAGCCGACAAATTCGCGCATTGCCGCATGGATGTCCAAAAGTTTTTTGGACGGGATTTCACGTATGACTTCGTCCGTGGTTGAATCAACGATTGTTACATAGTACTCGTTGAGCTTCTCATGGAACTTGAATCGCAATTGTGTATTCGCACTTTCTAAAAACGTGTTCATGCTGTCAGTCATTTGCTTTGCCTTGTCAGCCGGCAACTGTTGTTCATTGCCGGCTTTCTGCTGCACTTTCTCCTGAATCGCTTGCACTTGCACCACCGAGACTTCCCTGTCCGGTGCCATTTTTTCTGCTAATACATTCACTTGATTCACTACGGCTCCGCCATCCATACGACTTACCATTCGCCAAACCTCCCTGTACTTAACAACATTCAATATGATTTATATCGGCAAACCCATAAGGAAGTTAAGCAAATTGGCAATAAAAAGTATTGGTTTCCGCCAAAGTCATGTTTGCTCGTTTGAATCAAAATAGTTCAACACTACTATTCTCTCTTATTTATTTCATCTACTATCTAAATAAACAAGAATAATTGCCGAAGAATATAAAGTAGTTCATTTAATGTAAGAGAAAGCGAAGGTGCAAGATAAATGTTCAAATCAATCCGAACAAAAATAATTATGACGGTAATGGTGCTATTTCTTATCGGTATCTCCATCATGACCGCCATCAGTAGTACGCAGGCAAAAAATAGAACAGAAGAGAATGTTGTTAGTTCAAACGGCGCGCTCATTAATGAAATGGGTTTTGCAATTGAGAACCTCCTTGGACAATATGGGAAAGGTCTCGCACAATTGTCTACTTCTAGTTCAATTACGGACTTTGCTCTTGAAGAAAGTGCAGAACCGAAAGAGTTTCTTGACACTCTTAATAAGGAGCTCTCTGGATTCTTAGATTTATACAGTGATGCAATAATTGTTTATTTTTCGAATTCCGATCACCATATTAATTTTCCGTATGAAAATCTTGGTCCTGATTACGATCCCACTACACGTGACTGGTACACAAACGCTGCCGCACATCCTAGTGAAGTTCAGTGGTCCACCCCATATATCGACAAAGCAACAGGAGATTATGTAATCACCGCTTCAATAGCTGTAAATGCGGGTGGTAAACTCATTGGAGTGGTAGGAATCGATTTACAACTCATGACACTGAGTGAGAAAATTTCATCCAGTGAGGTTGGCTATAAAGGCTACCCTGTCGTATTTGATACTGAAGGGACAGCAATTGTACACCCTACATTACAAGGGGAAAATCTCATGAACCTGCCTTTCATCGCAGAAATGTACAAAGATGGGAACGAACAAGGCTCGATTGACTATGAATACGAAGGTATCTCTAAAGTTAATGTATATTCCACAATTCCGAATTTCGGATGGAAGATTGGCGCTATCTATGATGAAAAAAATATTAACAAGATTGCAAGCGACTTACGTAACTCGATGTTACTTGTTGCACTTGCCACACTTCTAGTTATTTTTGTCGTACTCTACTTCGTAATCAGTCGGACCATCAAACCGATTGTAAAGTTAAAATCACTAATGGATTCTGTTTCAGAAGGTGATTTGACAGTTCGTTCCGACGTTAAAACGAATGATGAAATAGGTGAACTTGGCGATAACTTTAATATAATGATTGACAACATGAACGCTATTATTACTGTCGTCAACGGTTCTGCTGCGAACGTCCGGGCAAGTTCCGAAAGTTTAAGCGCAGTTGCGGAAGAAACGAATGCATCAGGGGAAGAAGTTGCTCACGCAGTAACTGAAATTGCGTATGGCGCTTCAAAATCTGCTGAAGATGCTGAAATCGTTACGGAAAAAGCCTACCTACTTGGCCAACAAATTAATGAAATCACAACGAAAGCCGTCGTCATGTCTGACATCGCAACAAAAGCCGGCGAAATGAATACCAGTGGTCAAGGTCAAATGCAAGAGCTGAAACTGTCTTTCAATGACTGGGAAACCAATTTACAGTCCATGTCCGAAGTGATCGGTACACTTGAAGGTAAAGTAAATGCGATCGGCGGAGTCATGGAAACGATTACCCAGATTTCATCGCAAACGAATCTTCTTGCATTAAATGCAAGCATCGAGGCAGCCCGTGCAGGTGAACACGGCAAAGGATTCGCAGTCGTTGCGGATGAAGTAAGGAAACTCGCAGAACAATCTGCCCGTTCAACGGAAGAAGTAAAAGTGACAGTCCAGGAACTCCAAACGGAATCAAGACTCGTCTCTCAACAAATGAACGAAACACGCGAAAACTTCCAACGTCAAGGTACCGTCGTACATGACACTGAAATCACTTTCGGAGAAATTTCAACATTGATGTCTGATATGCAAGATTCAATCGATGCAGTGTATGAAGAAATTCAGAAAGTCGCAACACACAAAGACGACGTTGCTGAAACTATCCAAACAATGGCAGCAACTTCACAAGAAACTGCCGCGGCATGCGAAGAAGTCAGTGCTTCAACAGACGAACAGCTTCGTGCGATTCAATCTGTAACTGATGCAGCGGAGACGTTGACGGAGTTAAGTGAGAAATTGAGTTTGGCGGTTAATCGATTTAAGGTGTGAATTTAAAAAATTGCTTACGACATTTTGTCGTAAGCAATTTTTATTTATGTTATAGCGTCGCTCGCAAAAAAAATTCACAAAAATGTATCCTAAACCCCATTCCCCTTCTATATAAAGAATAAAAGGGGTTACTTTTAACGACAACTTATCTATCCGAATATGCACACTTCACAAACAAACACGATTTAGACGAGGCAACAAGACAACATGAAAATCATTAGAATCCTGCTAAGTACTGTGTCGGCACTGCAGTTTCTTTTCTCAATTGCTTAGCAGCTTCCAATGTCCAATAAGGATTTCTCAGCATACCTCTTCCAACAGCAATAAGGTCTGCTTCTTCATTCCCTATGATTGCATTGGCTAGATTTGGATCATCCAATCTACCGACAGCCATGACTGGTATCTGAAGCGCTTCTTTGATTTGTCTAGCTAACGGTACTTGGTAAGCTACATGTGTTCCTGGTCTCCCCCAAGCTGCGATTTGACCCTCTCCACCAGAAGAGACGTCAAACATATCCACTCCAGCTTCCTGATAAACGCGAGCGAACGCAATACTTTCGTTTATTCCATAACCACCTTCTACATATTCCTTTGCAGAGATACGCATCAATAGTGGCATATCGGCAGGCATTTCCGCTTTAGCTGCTAGAATGACTTCGCGGCCAAACTTGGTTAGATCCTGTCCGTATTCATCTTCCCTTTTGTTGGTAAGTGGAGAATGGAATTGATGGATTAAGTAACCATGAGCGCCGTGGATTTCGATTGAATCAAATCCAGCCTCAACCGCGCGTCTTACTGCTTTACGGAACTTCTCCACCATCTCTTTTACTTCATCTGTTGAAAGCGCTCTTGGTGTTTTAGACTTCTCGTCGAATGCGATTGCAGAAGGCGCAACAGGCACAGCTGCATCTTCTGCTTTACGACCAGCATGTGCAATCTGAATCCCAACCTTAGCTCCATAGCGATGACAAGCTTCCACTATCTTCGCCAACGCAGGGATTTGATCGTCAGACCATAAACCCAAATCATAATCCGAAATTCTTCCATCAGGCTCTACATCCGTCATTTCAATCACGATAAAACCCGCTCCACCGATTGCTCTGTTGACATAGTGCAGATAATGCCAGTCATTGGCAATGCCATCTTTCTGGTCAACGGAATATTGACACATCGGTGGCATGACAACCCGGTTTTTTAACTCCAAATTCTTTATTTTGTATGGACTAAACAAATCTTTCATTGCAAAAACTCCCTTGTTAAAATATATATGCATTACACATACATATATATTAGTGCTATCTATTCTCCTTGTCAAATCAAAGTGCTTCTATTGAGCACTTCGATAGAACATGGCAGTTTATAGCTTTTCTACTAATTGTTTTATCAATCCTTCAACATCAATAGCAGAGAGGTGCAATCTAAGTATTTCACGGAAAGAGACTAGACTTTTTTGTAGCTTCTGCTCACCTAGGTTTGTAAGATGCGTATAGGTACCTCTACGGTCATCTGTACAATCATGCTTTTCTAACGCACCGCAGTTCTTCGCTTCCATCTTCCCCACTAATCTGGAAAGTGCACTCTGACTCAATCCAATCATCTCTTGCAATTGCTGTAATCTCAATTTCTTGTCAGGCGCCATGGAAAGATAATAAAGCACGTAGAATTCTTTTAGCGATAGACTGTACTCAGCCTGCAGAACGTTTTCCAATTCTTTCTTCACTTTATTTTGTATTGAGTCTATGGATAACCAGTAATTCATAAAATCATGATTAGTTGTCATATACTATTCCACCTATTCTAAGTCAAATAATTCTGTACTTCAAACTTAATTATAGAGTAACTAAGCGTTATACTCAATCCAAACAATGGCGACAACGACACCAGAAACAGCAGCCTGTGATAAAGTAAGTGCTTCAACAGACGAACAACTTCGCGCGATTCAGTCCGTAACAGATGCGACAGAAATGCTGACAAAGTTAAGTAAGGAATTGAGTCAGGTAGTTAATCAGATTAAGGTTAAGAATTGAATCACCACTTTAGACAACGTTTCCATATTAATAGTTGATAAAACTTCAAGAGCGCCTAGGGTCTATTAATGATCCTAAGCGCTCTTTATATTGATTTTAAAACGATAAATATAGAATGATTATTATCACTTATTGTTTAATTTATCTATCTCTAAACAAATAAGTAATTAGACCGAAGATTACTTTGTGAGTCAATTCAACTAGACAGATAGAGAAAGCGAAGGTGCGCTATGTTCAAATCAATAAAAACAAAAATTATAGTAACAGTGATGGTTCTTTTCCTCATTGGCGTGACGGCAATGACCGTAATTTCCAGTTTGCAAGTACAATATAAAACAGAGAAAAACCTCATCGATCAGAGTGTTGTACTCGTCGACGAGATGGGTGCTTCGATTACGAACTTTTTAGAGCAATATAAAAAAGGCTTAATCCAAATGTCATATTCCAAAGCCTTAACGGATTATACCAATGTCGGTGATGACATTGAAAAAAGCAGTGCTACATTACAGACAGAATTTAAGGAGTTTCAAAATTTATACGATGAAGCTTCGCAAATCTACTTAGCACTTCCATCAAAACACATGACCCTCGTTCCGCATGCTGACCTTGGAAACGATTATGACCCAACCAGCTTTGAGTGGTATCAAGAAGCGGCAAAAAATCCTGATACCGTCTACTGGACGGAACCGCATATCGATCGTGCGACAGGCGAGTATGTCATCAGTGCCATGAAGGCTGTTCTGAAAAACGGAAAACTTATCGGTGTTCTTGGACTGGATATTCAATTGGCTTCGTTGGCCGAATCTATTTCCGAAAGTGATATTGGCTACAATGGCTATCCGGTTCTATTTGATGCCACTGGAACTGCAATGGTTCATCCATCGTTAAGCGGTGAAAATCTGATGAACCTCCCATATATAGAAGAAATGTTCATAGGAGGTTTAGATGAAGGGGCCATCCATTACACACACGAAGGCAGCGATAGAGTGAATGTATTCTCATCCATTCCCGATTTCGATTGGAAAATCTCAGCGATTTATCTCAAAAAAGATATTAACGAAATCGCAATCAATCTCAGAAACTCGATGATGGTTGTAGCAATTGCGACACTGCTATTATTCTTCGTCGTCCTCTACTTCATGATCAGCCGTACAATCAAGCCCCTTGGAATTTTGAAATCTTTGATGGATTCCGTTTCAAAAGGTGACTTGACCGTCCGTTCTGACATTAAGACAAAAGACGAAATCGGCGAACTAGGTGCTAACTTCAATACTATGATTGAAAACATGAATGCTATTATTACTGTCGTTAACGGCTCCGCATCGAATGTCAAAGCAAGCTCCGATAGTTTGAGTGCAGTTGCAGAGGAGACGAATGCATCGGGCGAAGAAGTTGCAAACGCTGTAACTGAGATTGCATATGGCGCTTCAAAATCTGCGGAAGATGCAGAAATCGTGACGGAAAAAGCGTATCTACTTGGCCAACAAATTAACGAAATCACAACGAAAGCCGGTGTCATGTCTGACATCGCAACCAAAGCTGGTGAAATGAATACAAGTGGTCAAGGTCAAATGCAAGAACTGAAACTGTCCTTCAATGACTGGGAAACCAATTTGCAGGCGATGTCCGAAGTTATCGGTACACTTGAAGGTAAAGTGAATGCAATCGGCGGGGTCATGGAAACAATCACCCAAATTTCAGCACAAACGAATCTACTTGCATTAAATGCAAGCATCGAGGCAGCACGGGCAGGCGAACATGGGAAAGGATTCGCAGTTGTCGCGGATGAAGTACGAAAACTTGCAGAGCAATCTGCCCGCTCCACAGAAGAAGTAAAAGTGACAGTCCAGGAACTTCAAACAGAATCCAGACTCGTCTCGGAGCAAATGAACGAAACACGCGAGAACTTCCATCGCCAAGGCACAGTTGTAAACGACACGGAAATCACTTTCGGAGAAATTTCAACATTGATGTCCGACATGCAAGACTCCATCGACGCAGTGTACGAAGAAATACAGAAAGTAGCGACTCATAAAGACAATGTTGCTGTAACAATCCAAACGATGGCAGCAACTTCACAAGAAACAGCTGCTGCTTGCGAAGAAGTAAGTGCTTCAACAGACGAACAACTTCGCGCGATTCAATCTGTAACAGATGCCGCAGAGACATTGACGGAGTTGAGTGAGGAATTGAGTTTGGCGGTTAATCGGTTTAAGGTGTAAGACTTTCAGTTTTGAAAACCGCTTAGGACAATTTGTCCCAAGCGGTTTTTGCTTGTATTATTTAGTTTCAGTTAATCTCCAAATTGCGAACTCTTGTTTTTTATGTTTTTCGGAAGCCGTGATGGTACGATTGACAAACCTGTCGGGGAATCTATAGTCTTCAACATTCAAATATTTCCTTTCACAGACGAGAAAAAAACCTCAGAAATAATAGGATTGCGATCTAACACCCTATTTTGACTGGTTTCACTACCAATATCATGGAATAATAACCATAAGACTTCTTAACCGTTAACCACAAAGAAATAGTACCAGAATAACAGAACGAAAGAAAATTAAGGGAGCAAAACCTATGTGGTTTTGCTCCCTTAATTTTTCAATATCTATTTCTAATAAATCCATAGCCATATTTCTTGAGCATACATTATGAAAATATGCCGAGTTTCTCAATCCTTGAAATAGCTTCGACGATTCGATTTTCATCTACTAATAGTCCAACACGTATATACCCTTCTCCAAACTGTCCGAACGCATGACCCGGTGCTACGGCTATATCTGCTTTGTCCAGTAGTAGTTTGGCGAACGATTCACTTGTATACCCCACCGGAACAGAAAGCCAAGCGAAGAAAGAAGCTGTCGGAGAAACGACATCCCAACCGATTCGTTTGCATTCAGCCATTAGGACATTCCTGCGGCCTTCGTATAGTGAAACGAGCTCATCCACACATTCCTGACTACTCGATAATGCAACTGAGGCTGCGTGCTGAACTGCCGGAAAAATATCAATGAATAGATGGTCTTGCAATAAGTTGATGGCTTCAATGATTTCTGCATTTCCGACAGCAAAACCGACCCGCCATCCCGCCATATTATACGTTTTTGACAATGTGTACAATTCAATTCCGACGTCTTTTGCACCTTTCGCTTGTAAGAAACTGACAGGCTTTACACCGTCAAAACCAATTCCTCCATAGGCAAAGTCGTGCAAAACCGTAATATCATTAGCCTTTGCCAGTGCAATTGTCTCTTCAAAAAATGGAATGTTGGCAGATGCACTCGTCGGGTTATTTGGATAGTTTAAATACATTAGTTTTGCTTGCTTTTTTTGTTCATTCGAAAGGGCGTTATAATTCGGTAAAAAATCATTTTCCGCGAGTAATGGCATTAAGTCGTATTTAATATTTGCCAAGCTAACGCTTGATAAATAATCGGGATATCCCGGATCCGGAAGCAATAGTAATTCACCTTCGTTCATAATAGCAAGTGGTAACTCAACTAATCCAGGTTTTGTTCCAAACATAACTGCGACTTCTGTTTTAGGGTCAATTACAACATTGAATTCTCTTTCATAAAAATCCGCAATTGCTTGTTTTAACTTTGGGGTCCCTCTGAATGGGGAATATCCATGTGTTGAAGGATCTTCAACTGCTTCTTGAAGTGCTTTTACAATATGGGGAGGTGTCGGTTGATCGGGGTTACCTCGCCCTAAATTAATAACATCTCGCCCTTCGGAAAGAGCTTCTTCAACGCTTTGAACAAGTGATGCAAAAAAGTGCGGTGGTAAATTCTTTAATCGATTTGAAATTATCATGTAATAACCTCATTTTTAATTTAGTCATTTTCACTATCCAAGTACTTGATATAAATGGTTCCAGATGAATTTGAAATAAGAACACAGCTAATCAAAATTGAATATCTTTTAAGCAAATATTTTTTTATTCACTAGATATTTTGGTTCTTTTCCATCATATACATCTAATATATTCAAAATTGCTTTTTCCCTAATTTCTATAAAAGCTTTATCCGAATACCATGCTGCATGAGGCGTTAATATGACTTGGTCTAGCTGCCTAAGAATGTGATCGTGTGGAAGCGGCTCAGTTTCGGTAACATCTAAAGCACAACCACTAATCTGGCCATCCTTTAATGCAACGATAAGGGCTTCCTCATCAATGATTGGTCCCCTGGCAGTGTTTATTAAAAAAGCAGTTTCTTTCATTAAATTAAACTCGTTAGTAGAAATTAAATGTCGAGTTTTCTCGATCAAAGGAACGTGTACTGAAATAAAATCGCTACTAGTAAGCAGTTCTGATAAATCAACTTTCTCAACGTCTGCTTTTTCCATTGTTGCTTTGTCGATAAATGGATCGTATGCGATAACTTGATATCCGATTGCATTTAGTTTTTCAGCAAGTCTGGCAGGTATTTTCCCGAATCCAACCAATCCAACTACGGCATTGGAGGCTCGCAGAGGGATAGTAGCTTTTTTAAAATCCCAATCCCCTTTCTTTGTTTGCTCATGATATGTAAATAATCTACGGGCACTTGATAAAATAAATGAAAGTGCATGATCTGAAACTTCATCAACACAATAATCATTCACATTAGCCACCATTATTCCAAGCCGGGATGCAGAATCTACATCAATCATATTAACGCCAATCCCATAACGAGAAATTATCTTTGCTTTTAAAGCGGCTTTTTGAATCTCCTCGTCAATATCTGCGTACATCACTAATAGAGCATCTGAATCTTTAATAGCATCAATGATGTGCTCTTTATTTCGTGATTGCAATACTTGGAATTCAATCGGAGCATCATTTTTCGTTCGTTTTTGTATCCATTCCTGCTCGATTTCTAAATCATCCCACTCATGATCAATAAGCGTAATCTTAAATGGTTTCCCCATTGTATCTACTCCATTCTAGTGTTTATTTTAAGAACATTAAAGAAATCCATGGCACATACGTGATTATCAACAAAACGACTATAAGTGTTATAAAAGCCGGTATGATTTTCTTGACAATTTGCTCGATTTTTAAATTCGAAATGCCTGATGCCACGTATAGATTTAGTCCAAGAGGAGGCGTTATAAATCCAAGGCTTAAGTTGACAATCATTATTATTCCAAAATGGATTGGGTCAATGCCTAACCCCATAGCCAGTGGGAATAAGATTGGTGTCATAATAATAATTGCCGCGATTGTTTCCATAAATGTCCCTATTAATAAAAACAATAAATTAATAATTAATAAAAACACCAATGGGTTATCCGATATTGAAGTAACCACTTGTGCAATTTGATTTGGAATTTGTTCCAAAGTAAGTATTCTACCAAATATTGCTGCCGCGGCAACAATAATCATAATGGTTCCTGTCGTTAATGAAGAAGAAATAGTAACCTTAAAGAAGTCTTTGATATTCATTTCACGGTATACAAACATGCTTAATATAAAGCCATAAATTACAGCGACTACAGCTGCTTCAGTGGGTGTAAATATACTTCCATAAATACCGCCTAGGATTACGACTGGCATTAATAGGGCCCATTTACCCTCATTAATTGCTTGTAGACGTTCTTTCCAACTTGTCTTTGATGATTTTCCGAATTTATGTTTTTTCGCATAAAGTACTGCCCAAATGATTAATCCAACACCCATTAATATTCCCGGAACAATCCCTGCTAAAAACATATCACCAATAGATACATTAGCAGTCACTCCATAGATGACCATCGGTATACTTGGTGGGATAACAATCCCAATCGTCCCTGCCGCCGCAACAAGAGCCGTAGCAAATGGTTTGTCATAACCTTTTTTCACCATTTCCGGAATCATAATTGAACCGATTGCTGCCACAGTAGCAGGTCCTGACCCTGAAATTGCAGCAAAAAACATAGCAGTTAAAATGGTTGCGATTGCAAATCCTCCCGTGAAATGGCCAACAAATGCATTTGCCACTTTAAATAGCCGGGTAGAAATACCGCCTTTCCCCATTATATCTCCCGCCAATATAAAAAATGGAATTGCCATTAACGGAAATGAATCATTAGCAGTAAGTAAAACCTGAGTAATCAAATTGAACGGTAAATCTATTTCAGTCAAAAGAATCGTTAGGACGCTCGATATAATCAGAGCAAATCCTACAGGCACAGATAATAGCAGCAGTACAATTAAACAGATGAAAAGAAATATTGCTGGTGACATCAGTCTTGCACCTCGCTTTGGTTCGTCCATAAGTTAATGGAGACTTGTAAAAGTCGAATTGTTGTCAAAAGAAAGCCTACGGGAAGAGCTAAATACACAAACCACATTGGTATTTGCATGTTCGCCGAGGTCTGTCCAAAAATCATCATTTGTTGTACAAGAATATATCCTTCATATACAAAAAAAACTGATAGACTAAACACCAATAAATATACAATTTGCTTCATTACTTTTTGGACGATAGGTGGACATAAATCTAATATAATATCGATGCTAATATGCTTGTTTTCCTTAAATCCTATTCCAATAGTTAGAAATATTAACCAAATAAACAAATAGCGCGAAGCTTCCTCCGTCCAAGTGACAGAATCCCCAAAAACATACCTTGAAATTACTTGTACAAAAATAAAAATAGACATTGTAATCATAAATAGAGAAATAATAATCTTTTCAAATGAGTCGTCTATTTTTTTTATTATAGACATTTAACTCCCCCCAATAAAATTTATTAAAAAGGAGCATATCTCAATGCTCCATTTTAATAAATAAAGTTTTTTTACATGCCTACTTCTTTCATTAACTTATCGTAAATTTCTTCTCCAACTTCAGCTTTAACGTCACCATAAACTGTTCTCATTGCATCTTGAAATTCTTTTTTATGCTCCTCCGTTAACTCTACTACTGCCATTCCTTCTGCTTTCAATAGATCCAGTGATTTCGCCTCATCTTCTAAAGAAAGTTGTCTATTGTAATCACGCGTTTCAATAGCTGCATCCATAACAACATTCTGCAAGTCTTCAGGGAGCCCATCGTAAAACTTTTGGCTTATGATTACAGGCCATGGAGAATAAAGATGTCCAGTAAGTGTTAAATTATTCTGAACTTCAAAAAACTTCATCGCGTACATAAGTGAAAGTGGTGTTTCTTGAGCATCGACTGTTTTTTGCTGTAATGCAGCATACAGTTCAGTAAATGCAATTGGAGTTGCGTTAGCACCAGTTGCAGACCATGCGCCAATTTGCATTGGGCTTTCTAACGTACGTATTTTAATGCCCTTCATATCGCTGACACTTTCAATCGGTCTTTTATTATTTGTTAAATGGCGGAAACCATTTTCCCAATATACAAGTCCTTTAATTCCTTTATCAGAAAGCGAATCAAGAATTTCCTGTCCTACTTCACCGTCTAAAACTTTATATGCAGTTTCATGATCCTTGAAAAGATACGGTAGGTCCCAAAGTGCCATACTCTTTGAAAAAGATACTAACGGAGCAGATGATGGAAAAGTCATTGTTAAATTACCAAGTTGGATAGCCTCAATCATTTCTCGTTCCCCGCCAAGTTGACCATTCGGATAAATTTCCACTTTAATTTTCCCATCACTATTTTCTTCAACAATTTCTTTGAATTTCTCTATTGAATCTTGTGCGAAGTGATCTTGAGATGCCGCGTGTCCAACTTTGATAAGAAACCCTTTGTCATCTGAAGTTTTAGTACCTTCTGATTCTGTTTTCGAATCTACTTCAGAGCATGCTGCCATAATTACAGTTAATGTCAAAAGCATAAAGAATAACATCTTATTTTTCTTCATAAGTCAACACTTCCATTTCTTATTTATTCTTGGCTAAGGCTAATTCTTGTGCTACCGTTATAATCCAATCTTCTTGACCACCAACTGCTTCGAGTTCTGCTAACCTAGTCAAAATATCCCTAGCATCTACCCCATATTCTTTTCCAGCACGTTCTGCAAATAACAGGAATGATGAGTACACGCCAGTATAACCAAGTGTTAGACTGAGTCTGTCAATCTGAATTGGTCGTGGCATCATAGGTTTCATAATATTTTCCGCAGCATCCATTGCCTTATATAAGTCTAGATTATGTGGGATTTCTAACTTGTTCATGACTGCTATCAATTGTTCAAGTGCCGCATTTCCTGCCCCCGCCCCCATACCCGCGAGACTCGCATCTATTCGCATGGCGCCTTCCTCGATTGCTACTATTGAATTCGCAACGCCAAGAGATAGATTATTATGTGCATGGAAACCTACGGAGACGCCCAAATTCTCTTTAAATAATGACACTCTTTGGCGCACTCCATCCATAGTCAAAGCCCCTGCGGAGTCTACAACGTAAATGGTTTGTGCTCCGTAAGCTTCCATCTTTTTCGCTTCTTCAAGAAGATTTTCCGGCGTAGTCCTATGAGCCATCATTAGAAAACCTACTGTATCCATATTCAATGATCTAGCAGCTTTTATATGTTGTTCCGATACATCCGCCTCTGTGCAGTGTGTAGCAACCCTAACAACCGAAGCACCTAAATCATTTGCGTTTTTCAATTGATCGATTGTCCCGATTCCAGGAACTAGTAGAACCCCAATTTTCGCATTTTTAGCAGTTGCAACAGCTGTTGAAATCATTTCCGATTCTGATACCTTAGAGAATCCATACTGAATCGAACTTCCACCAAGACCATCACCATGTGTCACTTCAATAATGTCAGCACCAGCATCATCGATTATTTCAGTTAGTTGAGCAATCTGCTCTATACTGTACTGATGAGAAATAGCATGCATTCCATCGCGAAGTGTTACATCATTGATTATAATTTTTTCACTCATCAAACATTCTCCTTTTTAGCCATTGATGTAGCCATTAGTTCCCCTGTTCGCACAGCCGCAGATGTGATTATATCCAGATTGCCAGCGTATTTAGGTAGGTAATCTCCAAGTCCCTCAACCTCTACAAAAACCTTTACTATACCGTCTTTAATTTCTGGAGCTGAGATTAAGCGATAACCTGGTACATACCCCTGAACGACTTCCACTACCTTTAATATAGAATCGATAATTTCACTTTCTTTATTCTCGTAACCATCCGCAATTTTGGCGAAAATTGAATTTCTCATTAGAATTGGTGGATTAGCTGGATTTAATATAATAATAGCTTTTGCTTTCTTCGCTCCCCCGACTTTTTCCAAAGCGAGTGCTGTTGTTTTCGTAAATTCATCGATATTCTGTCTAGTTCCTGGTCCTGCGCCTTTACTAGCCGCAGTGGAAACAATTTCTCCATACTCCACAGGTACAACGTTTGAAATCGCTTTCATAATTGGCACAGTAGCTTGCCCACCGCATGTAACCATATTCACATTGTCATACTGTTCGATTGATTCTTCATTTGAGCTAACAGAAGGGACATAAAATGGGCCAATTGCTGCCGGTGTTAAATCGATTACTTTCTTTTCTAAGCTCTTCAATATTTCAGCGTGTTTATAATGGGCTTTTGCCGATGTTGCGTCAAATAGAATAACAGCCATACTCGAGTTTTCTTCAAAACCTTTTATTCCATTATCAAAGGTTTTTAATCCATTTTCTCGGGCCAAGGCTAGTCCCTTTGATTCCGGATCTACGCCAATCATCACCACTGGCTTAAGTGTTTCACTTCTAAGTAGTTTATACATTAAATCCGTCCCTATATTACCAGAACCTATGATGCCTACATTTGTTTTAGTATTCACTTTTCATTTTCATCCTCTCGTAACAATATGGCTGCTTTTTTATAAAACTCCAATGCACCTTTAAGGTGATATTCTAAGAGATCTTGTGCTTTCTTAAATTCTCCCATCTCAAGAGATTTCACTACCAATATATGTTCTTCAATAATTTCTTTTTGATGCCCAGCATAATCTGAAGTTACATTTATTAGCGTTTTCACTATTCCTTGCAACGACTTCCATAATTGTATTAATGTTTTATTCCCAGTGCTTTTTATAAGTAATTCATGAAATAGTAAGTCTGCTTCAACATCACGCTCCCCTTTTTCATGACCTTCCTCCATCAATTCAAGACATCGATATAGGTCGGCTTTTCCATTTTCAATATCCTTTGAAGTGAGCTGCGAAATTGCATACGTTTCAAGATTAATTCTTGTATTGTATAAGTTTTCAAGATCTTTAATTGAAAAACCCTCCACAGTCGTTCTTCCATTTGAATGTGTGGAGACAAGGCCTTCACTTTCAAGTTGTGTTATCGCCTCCCTGATAGGACCTCTACTGACGCCTAGTTCTTTTGACAAAATCGTTTCTTTTAAGTGAAATCCAGATTTTAAATGCCCTAACATAATCTTTTCCCTTAAAATCACCAAAACCTTTTCACCTGTTTTTTCCTTATTGATACTAACTAAATCAATATTACTCATTTTTCTCAACTCCACTTTGTTAACTGTTAACAATTTTTATTCTAGTTAGAATAGACTGAATTGTCAATACCTCTTTTTCCTAGGTTGATGTATATTTTTCCTACCACGAAATAAGATATAAACTTTCTCCGATGATAAGCTTGACGATAAAAGGTATAAATCTGTTATTAAAAAATCACTCATTTTCAATTTCCATGCTTATTCCAAGACATTTCATGCTTGGTTTACTCATATCAACATTACTTTTTTTCGATTTTATTAAGAACAAATTTAAACAAATGCTATTTCGTTTGTAACATTTTCTTTAAAGTTAAATGTATTGAGGTGATACTTTTTCAATAATTACAAACATATAAAGAGTTTATGTCATTACTAAGTTGTCAACTTTCACTAGAATACCTAGTCCTTCAGCTCCGATTTTTGATGTTAGTTCTTTTAGATTAGAAAGAACTCCAGAAAGTTGCAGCATATAAAGACGAGGGCAGTAACTTCGCATAGTCCAATCTTATGCGGAGACGTTGACAGCGTGGAATGAGGAATTGAGTCAAGCAGTTAATTGGTTTAACTTTAAGTACTAAAAAACTACTTAGGACAGATTATCCTAAGCGGTTTTTTCACTTGTATTATTTGGTTTCTGCTAATCTCCAAATTGCAAACTCTTGATTTTTATGTTTTTCAGAAGCCGTGATGGAGCCATTCGCAGTTGACATCACTTTCCCATAAATTTCTTCACCGACTTCTTCGATTGTGTTTAAACCTTCGATTATTTTACCGGCATTCACATCAATATGTTCGGACATAATTTCATACAATCTTTGATTCGTTCCAATTTTTATTACAGGTACGATTGGCGATCCTGTCGGAGAACCTTTACCTGTAGAGAACAAAACAATTTGTGCCCCACCAGCCGCGAGACCAGCTACCGATTCTACATCATAACCAGGCGTGTCCATGAAGATGAAACCTTTTTCTGATGGCGCTTCAGCATAATCAATAACTTCCATTAAAGTCGAATTACCGCCCTTTTTAATACATCCCAATGATTTTTCTTCTAATGTTGTTAACCCACCTGCCATATTGCCTGGCGTCGGATTTGCAGATCTGATATCTTCACCCGTGTCTCTTATGCGCTCCTCATATTCTCTCACTATTTTAAGGAACTTCTTTCCTACTTCCGGGTTAACTGCTCGTTGGGCAAGTATATGCTCTGCTCCAATCGCTTCCGTTGTTTCTGCTAAAATACTTGTCCCGCCGTCTTTTACTATGGAATCTGAACAAGCACCAATTGCCGGATTTGCAGTAACACCTGACCAGGCATCTGATCCACCACATTCTAGTCCGATAATTAACTCTGTAACATCTGCAGTTACTTTTGTCTCAGCTTTACTTCTATCCATTGCTTTTTCTAACCATTCTTTGCCTTCTTTAAGGACCATAGTAATTGGTTTGTCTTTATTAAAATAAACTACATGGACATGATGATTCTCATCTTTTAAAAGTTCTTCGATCTCTTGTGCAAGTTTGTCTTCACCCATCCCCAAAAATAAAGCGCCACTTACATTTGGATGCCCTGCCGTCCCTTTTAATGTCCGAATCGTCTGTTCATAGTCTTCCTTAAATTGAGCTTCTCCACTTTGATGCACGACTGGGATGACACCGGGGACTAGCTGCGCCATTTTCTTTGTGAAGCCCGCCAGCTCACCAACAGTGTTAATGACAATAACATGATTCCTGACACCTATACTTCCATTGGGTCTGCGATATCCTTCGAATGTTTTCATCGACTACACCTTCCTATTCAAACTTTAATGTATCAACCAAGAACCGTTTTAAACGGAAACAGCATGTTCTTTCAACGAAGATAACCGTTCTTTCTCATTTAGACCACGAACATTAAAAACATGTACATGGTGGCCTGGATGAATTTCTTCTGTTGACATCCCCATACATTCTCCATATTTAATAATTTTCTCTTCAAGTCCTATATAAGCAGTTGCTACTTTATGTCCATATGCAATAGCATTTTCCACTTTCAGCTTTTCATCTACACCTTGTATAGAAAGCAGTTCACCAGCTTTAATATTCGTTAGCGCAACAGCTACATTATCACTTACATTTAGTTTCAGTCCATTATATTTCATTTTCATTCCCCCTTTTTTATTATTAAAAGGTAGTTCCTATATGTGGAATAGAGAACTCTCCTAATTCGAATTTCTCAAGACTTGTTTGTTTTCCTGAACTAAAAGCGATAAGTTCTTTCATTAATTTCTCCACTTGTATATTCGTACTTTCTTCCGTAACAATATAATCCGTCAGTTCATCGAATGCGCCATTTGTGCTCTCCGGGGATATCGTCATACATGGTAACGCAATTGAACCCGTCAGGATTCCTCTGCTGCTGACAACTAGTACAATATTACAACCGCTTGATACCATAGTTGAGAATGTCTCAACTATATTAGTTGTGGCCGATGATAAATGGAGCCCTTTGCTTTGCGGCTTTTCATTATAATCAAGCAAGCTATTTATCGGGTTCGCCCCTGTTAATTCTGACTCTAAAATAGCAAAGTTTTTTTCTTCTTCAGTAAATCCTAAAACAATACTATGTTCTTTCTTAATTTCTTTCCACTGCTTCCGTTCTACGCCTTGGCCTAACTTTCTTAATCTGTTTGCCACTTCTTCATGATTGGTTCGTTCAGCTAATAGCAATCCTGCCGGCTCTAACGTTTCTGAAAGTCCCATAACAACCGTTGCATCGTTCTGTATTAATAGATCGATGAGTCCGCCAACGACAGGTGTGACTTTTCTTAACGTATCTTTATCTGTATCTACGGTTACAATCCCTACAATCAAATTGGATAGCGGTAGTTGTTCCCTTTTTTCTTCAGCAACTTCATTCGACCATTTCCCTACTATTTCAACGCCCCTATTTAGGGTATTCTCTCCTCCAGCCATTTGCTGAATTCCAATTCCTTTTACAGGCTTCGATTTGGGAATGCTGTGAAGCAAACCGCTTACTTGGTTCGTTTCACACCCCAATCCAACAAGAAGTGCAGAGTGAAGATTCGGATTCGAAGCGACTCCGACCAACATGTTTTTCGTCAATTGGAAATCATCACCGAGCTGTGCACAACCATTTGCATGGACAATCGGAATCGCTTTAGGGAAGCGGTCCGAAATTTCTTTAGCAATGACACTTGAGCACACAACTGAGCTGACAACACCGATATAATTTCTCGTACCGACAGTTCCATCTTTTCTTAAATAACCTTCAAATGTATATCCCATCTGTTTATCTCCCCCTTCATTAGTAGGTATTCCTTAATCACTTCGTTTAGATTATCCTTGTAAGTCTTCTACGACTGGCACGGTATCTTTTACCCTTTTCTCCTTAAGCACGGCAGATTCTACTCTTCCATCAATACCTTTTCGCCTTTGATATTTATCCGCAAGAATTACGGCAACAGGAACAAGTAATGAGGTAGAAATTGCGGCAATCGAGATTTGAGCAGTGGCAACGGTTGCAAGATTTTGATAAACAAGTGCGTCTGCCGTACTCATTAATCCAGATCCTGCAGCTACGGTAGCCGCTGCAGCAATTGCAGCAGGCGTAGCAACCGCATTTCCTGCCGTAGATGCTTCAGCCCAAGGTGCAATGACACTTTTCTCGCGGAAAATTTTAAATGCCAGTGCCATTGCGCCACCAGAAAGGATAACAGTCATTAATGCTAGTGCAACACCGGCACCCAACACTTCCGGATTAAAGAAGACGGATAGATTCATTCCTGCACCTAACGCAAAGGCAAAGAACGGAATTACCAATGATTCACCGGTAGATAAAAACTCTCGAATATCTTCATCCAAATTCCCAAGTAGCATTCCAAGCAATATTGGTAAGAGAACTGCGATGAAAGCAATCAATGGGAAATTGGCCCCCATCATGCCAAGTGCCATCAAGGTGAAGAATGGCCCATCATTAAGTGAAAGAACGGCTGTTGCACCTACGTCGGAACGATTTCCATATTGTCCTGTTAATGCAGCGAACATACCGCCATTCCCATTAGTCATTGCTGCGATAATTGCCAATGTAGATAATCCAAGGAAGCCATTGACCGGGTCAGATAGCAGACCCCAAGTAATCCCGACGATCACACCTGCAGCATACTTTGAAGATGTTAAAATAACACCTTTTTTTAGTGCTGCCCCTCCTACACGAAGGTTCATTTGACTCCCGGCACAAAATAGGAATAGCGCACATAATGTTAAAGCGCCATCTTTAAATAACGCTTGTGAAAAGCCTCCGATTTTGAAGAATTCATAATACCCGGCATCTGTGGCCGAGACGCCAAGACTTTTTAACATATTCATGATAAATGGAATATGAAGTTGATCTATCGTATTTAAAAACGCACCTGCCAATAATGGAACAACCATTAGACCCCCAGGAACTTTATCGATTGCCTTTTTAATTTTCATGTTTCATCCCCCAATTTTATTTTTTCAGCGAAAAATGTAACCGCTTTCACAGCTCCCGTAAATAGTTAACCAAGTCTTCAGTTACCTCAAGACGAAGATATACTTTCTTTTCGCTTACTTTCAAGCGGTACAGATTTGATAACGGAATTTGTAAGCGTTCCAATGTTTTCAATGAAAATAGATAACTGGTCTCCGTCCTTCAGCCAAACTTTCGGCTCTCTTCCCATTCCTACGCCAGGAGGAGTCCCTGTCGCAATTAAATCCCCTGGTTTTAACGTGATCGATTGTGACAAATAGGATAGGATATACGGTATCCTGAAAATCAAATTTTTTGTATTTGATTGTTGCATCACTTCATCGTTCAACGTTAAAGAGATACCCAAAATATGAGGATCTCCCACTTCATCCTTTGTCACAATAATCGGACCTATCGGTGCAAATGTATCCGCAGTTTTCCCCCGTACCCATTGGCCATCGGAAAATTGGTGATCCCTAGCGCTGACATCATTCATAATTGTATAACCAAAAATATATTCTTCAGCAGCTTCTTCAGTAACCCTCTTTGCTTCTTTACCAATTACAACTACAAGTTCTGCTTCAAAATCGACCTGAGAAGAATTAACAGGAATTTCGATTGCATCATTTTCACCAATAATCGCATTCGGATATTTCGAGAAAATCACTGGTGATGCCGGAGGCTCTAGTCCTGTTTCTAAACAATGATCCATGTAATTTAACCCGACACAAATAATCTTTTCAGGCGTTGAAACTGGTGCTGAAATTTCTATTTCTGATAATTTATACGAAATACTTGTAATATTTTCTTCGTTACTATTATAGAATTCAAGAAGTTCTTGAACATAAGGAAGTGCCGTTTCATTCATCTTAATCAGCTGTTCCATATCAATAAGAAACGTAGAATCTTCCTCGCTATACAACTCATGTAATGCTTTTAAATCCAAGACACTATCCTCTTGTAAAACACCAAGTCGTATTGTTGATTGATAACGAAAAGTCATAAACTTCATGCGGCTTCCCCCCGTCTGTAATCATCCTCCGAAATAAAAATACTTGAGCTAAGCTATTTTTTTGCAAATCTCAAGTATTATAAAGGCCTTATGTTGTTACTAGATTGTCTACTTTCACTGGTATACCCAGTCCTTCAGCTCCGAGTTTTGATGTTTTTGCTTCCGGATAATAACGTTCAATCATTTGCACACCTAGTGCCGTTCGGCGTACACGTTCTTGAGCTAGTTCTACATTTGTTTTCTCCCACTGTTTTCCTGAAGGATACACATCTGGATGATTACGAAGTCCGAATTTAATATAGACCGGAGCCAAAACACGAATGATTTCCGGAATTTCATAGTAGCGAAGGAAGCCACCTAAGTTATCCGGCACCTCAACATATAAGTCGATTGGAATATCGATGGATTGACGGATAGATGCAAGTTTGGCTAGCGTAAGCGCAGTTGGAACGTTGTATGTATCTGCGCCGAGATCTTGCATTAGCTTGACTGAAACGGGGTTTGCTGAGCCCATTTGAACAGATGCCTTCACTACAAAGTCTTCAGGCAATTGTCCTGCTTTTTTCATTTCTTTTGTCAGCATAAGCAGACCTTCATCCGCGACTAATGCACCACGCAAACCTAGTTCAGCGCCTCTTTTTAAGTCCTCCATTGCGTAAACTAATTGATCTGCTCCTTCATGGCGCAAGGCAATAGACTGGCCGCCACTTGTCAAGGGCTGTGCACTGATATCCCATGTTCCACGTGGCCCTACGAATAAGCTAAGTTCCATTCCCCTATCCGCAGTAAGCTCACACATTTCCTTAATTTCTTCATCCGTTTGAAGCATAATTCCACTTCCTTGGGACACTCTGTGAACAGTTAAACCACGTTTATCAATTTCAGCCAATGCTGCTTTTAAAGCAACCGGTCCTTCAACACTCGGAATTTCAATACGATATTGAGCGCCGTCTGGAAACGTTTTCGTTGATGTAGGAAGCTCTTTACAATCTGTTGAAGGGTACCCTAGTCTTTCTAATAGTTCGCGAGATTCTTTCATAATTTCATTCCTTCTTTCTTTTCAATTATTTTTAATAAAGATGAAACCTGTTCTGATAACTCAGCAGAAAATACATCAAATGGTGCCCGATGTCCTGCCTTTTCTGTAAACCATCTTTGATGAACAGCTTCTTTCATCGGCGTGAAAGAGGCTGGGCCAATCGTGTAAATCTCCATTAACTCGGAAAGTTTTTTATGTTCAATTTCAGCTCCGGCGAGATTTCCTTTTTGGTAGGCTTCATACAAACTGACCGAAACCTCGGGTGCGAAAACGCTACTTCCATTAATACTGCCTGCTGACCCAATCATTAATGCGGGTAATAAATGTTCATCAAATGCAGAAAAGACCCTAAATTCCTCCCTCACTGCTTTTACTTGTAAAATCATTTCTCGAATTTGACCAAGCTCACTTACAGTCGCTTTAATACCGCAAATATTCAAGTAATTCAAAGCGAGCCTTTTGACTAATTCAACAGACAGCGACTGACCTGTTAGGCTAGGTATGTTATATAGAATAATAGGCAACTTTGTACTTTCAGCGATGGTTGAATAATAGTTATATAACTGCTCTTCGGATAGTTTCCAATAATAAGGGTTGACCGCAAGTACTCCGTCAGCCCCGTTCGCTTCAGCATGTGAACATAATTCCAGTACATCTTTAAGCGCGGTATGGCCTATTCCCACCAATACAGGAACACGCTTGTTAATACTATTAATCATTTCACTTACATATAATTTTCGTTCAGCCATCGTTAAAGAAGTAAATTCACCCGAACTGCCTGTCAACAAAACACCATGAATACTATGTTTAAGCAGTTCCTCTACGTATCTTCGATTCAAATCTATATCAAGTTCTCCAGCTTCATCAAACAAGGTGACCACTGGAGGGATAATTCCACGAAACTTCATCTCACTTTGCTTCCTTTCCTTTAACCATTCCTGGTATTTTGGTGATTAAGATTTGATGAAAACTGTTTTAATAGCTGTATAGAATTCTATTGCTGATTGTCCTTGCTCGCGAGATCCAGTACTCGATGCTTTCATCCCGCCAAAAGGTGCTTGAAGTTCCACTCCTGCGCTTTCTGCATTGATGCGAACCAGTCCTACCTCAATCTCATCAATGAACTCAAGGATAGAACCTATATTAGTTGTGAAGATTGAAGCGCTCAATCCGTACTTTGTATCATTGGCGATGTCAATTGCGTTTTCTAAGTCTGTTGCACGTAGCAATGCAATAACAGGGCCGAAAATTTCTTCTTGAGCAATTCTCATTTCTGATTGCACATCTCCGAAAATCGCTGGCGTAATATAAAATCCTTTGTCAAACTCTTCACCCGTCAACACCTCTCCGCCAACTAATAGGGAAGCTCCTTCTTCTTTTCCGATTTCAATATAATTTTTCACTGTATTAAACTGACTTTCGCTAGCAGATGGGCCCATCCAAATTCCTTCTTTTAGCGCATCGCCCACAGTGATTTTTTTTGTTTCTGTGACCAACTTATCTACGAAACTATCGTAAACTTGCTCATCTACAATTACGCGGCTTGAGGCTGTACATTTTTGGCCGGATGACCGGAAAGCTCCGCTAATCACCGCTTCTACTGCTGCATCAATATCAGCGTCTTTTGTAACAATAACCGGGTTTTTACCACCCATTTCCAATTGAAATTTAATGCCGCGGGCTGCCGCTGATTTCGCTACACCTTCACCTACGTTTTCAGAACCAGTAAATGTAATCGCGTCCAGAAGAGGATGTTCAATCAAATCCTGGCCAATTACGGATCCTGAACCTGTGATGAAGTTCAGTACTCCAGCCGGTAGTCCTGCTTTAACGAAGCAATCTACTACTTTCGCAGCCGTAACAGCAGCTTCGGTTGCAGGCTTAAACACAACTGTATTACCATAAACAAGTGCAGGTGCAACTTTCCAAATCGGAATTGCTACTGGGAAGTTCCACGGCGTAATGATACCAACAACTCCAAGTGGCGTTCGTTTTGTAAACATAAGAGCGTCTTTGTCGGAAGATGGAATTACATCTCCCTCTTTCCTCATTCCTTCTCCAGCATAGTAGCGAAGAATTGCAACACCTCGTGCGGTTTCTCCTTTTGCTTCCGGAAGTGTTTTACCCATTTCCCTAGTCATTGTTTGAGCAATATCATCTATGTTTTCCTCAAGAATATTTGCAACTTTAAACAAATATTGTCCCCTTGCTGCTTGACCAATTTTCCTCCAAGCCTTTTTCGCTTCATGTGCTGCAACGACTGTTTTCTCTAAGTCTTCTTTGTTTGAGTTCTGAACGTAGCCTACTACATTTTCTTTATTTAACGGGCTAATGCTTTTAATTGTTTTCCGTGAAGATGACTCCACCCATTCGTTGTTAATCAGATTGTTGAATACTTTTTCTTTTGATAGCGTTTGCATAATTAGTTAGCTCCTTTAGAATTATTATTTTCAATATGGATTATTCCATTTCTATATTGACAGCCTGTTTTTTATGGCCAGAATACCCTGCAATCTGGGATAATCGCAATGCTAGATTTAGTATTTCATCTTTTGCTGCATCTTTTTTCGTTTCCCAACTGCTTTTCATCATTGTAAAACTGACACCAGCAATGATTTTATTTTCATAATTATAAATAGGGGCAGCTACGCAATGGAATCCAAGTGATGCTTCTTCATTCTCAATTGCATATCCATTGTGTTTGGCAAGTTGTACATTTTCGTAAAGTTCATCAAGAGATGATATTGTGTTTGGTGTTTTTTGTTCCCAATCACTGGATTCAAATCTTTTCTGCAATTCTTCTTTTGTATGTCCAATTAATTGTATTTTTCCGATTGAAGATGCGTAAGCTGGAAAACGCATTCCAGGATTGGTAACAAGTCGAACTCTTGAGTCCCCTTCCATTTTCCCAAGATAAATCACATCTTCTTCTTCCAAGATTCCTAGTTGAATATGTTCATTAATAACCGCAACTGAAAATCCCGCCTCTTTATGGAACGATTGAAGTATATTGAACTGGTTTAAATACGCCGCACTTAGTGCTCCGAGAGCAGGACCAAGATTATACGTATCACCTTCCTTTGTTATCCATTTTAAATTTTCTAAGGTATTCAACAGAGAAAACAAGGAACTTTTATTTATTTCCAACTCTCTTGATAAGTCTATCAATCGTAATTGATTTGGTGACTGACCTATCTTTTTTAAAACCATGTCTGTTCTTTCTATAGATGGAACCCAATACTTTTTTTCCATATACCTTATCACCTCTAGATTAAAAATAAATTACTTTGGTTTTCTATACAAAACCAGGTTCTCTTTGTTAAACTAAATATATCTTACCACGACCTTTCCGAGCACACAAGTGTTTATCAGATAATTTATAATATTAATTCCATTCCAGTGGAGTATGGAAGTTAATCGTTTAAAGTTTTAGTAGCCATAAAACCCGCTTTGGACAAAGTGTCCAAAGCGGGTTTTCACTTGTATTATTTGGGTTATGAATGATGCCGGTAAAATCTGTACACGCAACTTTAGCCGGAATGCAGGATAATCTGCTCCATGTCTGTCATGCTTTTTGTTTATATTGCCTTCCGCACAGTCTTCTCGATAAGATCCACGAAAATCTCTACTTACTTTTTTCTACATTTGATGAGGTACTTGTATTTTGTGGAAATGAAGAACGGAGAATTGCAAAAGATTCATACATAGTTTTGCAACGTGTATTGCAGACTCCATGTTGTTTTTGACATGGAGCCTCTACGAGCAAGATGCACATACCAAGATGCCTGGCACCACTAGATCCTTTATGAAAGGGATAAGTTAAGTGATCCGAATGATTAACGAATAAATCATAGCAGAGTAATTCATTGATTGTTTTGTCCCAAAACAAAACTTTCTCATGACTACAACTAGGATTGGATTGATGTCAATACAGTTCATATTTCGTAAAATGCCTGCAAACTCGCAGTTGGTAGTCTTACTCAACTTATACCGATTCAATCTGTAACTGATGCAGCAGAAACGCTGACGGAGTTGAGTGAGGAATTGAGTTTGGCGGTTAATCGGTTTAAGGTATAAGTATTGGAAAACCACTTAGGATACTTTTTCCTAAGTGGTTTTCATTTTCACTAATTTCCCAGCGGACTTTTATAAATAAGCTCAGAGTTTTATATCCTCCGCTGCATCAATGACATATCCTATTGTCGATTCTAATTGATTGAGCGGATCAAAATTACGTAATTCTTCATAATCAAGACCCGTAATCACTTCAATTTTTGAAATGGGTACTTGATATGTTTTATATTCACCATAAACAAATTCCAAATCCTCAATCAGATTCTTTTGAGTTTGCAAATAAGCGGTTGCAGATAGATTTCCATCTTTCTTTACAATGACAGCTATTTTCCAAAACTCTGCTGGTATCTGAACTCCCCTGTAAATAATGTCATCCATCCGAAAAACCGGCCCAGTAAACACTGTCACTTTAAGATTTAAGTTTTCGGCATTGTGCAAAATATAATTCTCCAGATCCAGCCAGCTTTTTTGATTCAGCTTACTCTCCTGAGGAGCACAATTTGTAAAATGGAACGTATCCTCATTTGCCTTTTTTGCTGAATCTCCCCAAACAGGATCTAGCCGGCGGACAAGATGCCCCCTATCAAGCGAATTATTTTTATATAATTCAGGGCCGCACTGGTATTCTGTTTTAATGCGGGAATCTAGATACCATTTGTCCTTACGACCAATCTTCATCAATTGATTGCCGTCAATATTCACCACCGTATAATAGGCTAAACGGCGTGACTTGCTCATGACAATTGAAAAATGCGTATAATGGAGCACATTACTCCCGTCTTTTAACTGGGCAATATCCTGTTCAAGATCAGACGGGAATATCGGATGTGGGACTTCATAATCAACACCAAGAAATTGAGTGTCATACCCCCTCGATGATTCATACCATGAATCGCTTAACTTCTCGACTTCCATCTCTTCAGGGGTATAATCGGGAACATCCCACCCCTTCACGATGTCATACAATAACAACTTTTGATCATTACTCAAGCTGCTGCCTTGCTCCGCGACAAACTGGACAATACTGCTTATACGAATCCCTTCATTGGCGATAAATTCGGTTCGGTTCTTTGGATCTGGAACGCCTGCATGGTGGAGAGAGATTACGATCCATTCGTCATTATAGACTGGTGAACCGGATGATCCGGGCATGGTATCAGTTGAGTAGTGAATATAATCCTCAAATACATCCATAATCTGATTTTCTCTGATTGCTACAGCTTTGGGGGCGCCCGAAGGATGTTGAATAATTGATACACATTCGCCAACCAACCCTTTTCCCGTTTGCGAGATGAGTGGCAAGAACCCAAAATCACTTACTTTTGTACCATCAGCTGACACTTCCTCTATCGCCACTAATGTAAAATCAAGCTTCTTATCCGTTATAAAGAAACGTTCAGGTGTAAAACGGAAGCTTTTCATCGGCCTTTCATTTAAGTCAAGATCAACTTCATAGTTAAATTGTGCGACACTGAACTGAGCCGAATTGTAATTCTCCAAAACATGATTATTTGTAAGCAATAAGGAAGGTGAGACAAGAAATCCTGTAGCATGTCCGAGAACTCTGCCTAAACGATCACGAATCTCGATTCTACAAACAGGAGTGGCTGCTTGTTGTCCTGCTTCAAGATAAGAAACAGGAAATAAATCATCTCGCCCAATAATACGTTCTATAGCAAGTCCATCACGTGGATCAATAATCGCTTTACGAGTTGCGACTCGCTCAGGCGTATCTACTTCAAAAGGATTTTTAGTTTGCAGTTCACTAGCAATTCGTTCACGTTCACTAGAACGAGCGATGTAACGCTTTAATGCTTGTTGTTGGTGCAAATCTACAAGATCCACATGGAGACTTTGAAACTTATCCAGTCGTTTAATAGACATGTTTACCCTCCCTAAATTAGTAAATCAAGCTATACAAATTGAAGTGAAGATTTATTTTGAATCTGATTCGACTCTCCCTGGTAAGGCGCCTACGCTAAATTTATACATGTATTCACAAGTCCAAATGAACACATTCTAATAGTTGTGATTATTCTAACACTAAGTGCATTTTTTTAAAAGTTACTTTATCAGTGGTTTTCAAGAAATTTTTAAACCAATAATAATCCACTATATTACTTTAGCCATTCGGAACCTGTTTTCATTGCTTTTATCCGGTTCTTAAGAGTGATAAAGGGGATTAATCGATTTAAGGTTTAAGTAATTCAAAAAAACGTATTGGACATTTTTCTGTCCAATACGTTTTTCATTTTTCTATCCTATATGAGCTGGATCTTCATTTCATAATTTGTGTTCTTAACAAGAAAGAAGTAACTGCCCCCCCATCGGCAGACGTGTGGACAATTACTCTTTCTTCTCGGTCAAATGGCATTTTCTATCCAACTATTTACACAGTCGAACGATATGCAATATCGACCATTAGTACATCTCCTATTCTACCATTATAGGACTGAATGTTCAAACACTTCTTTCTTTGTATATCTGGTAAATATATAATAGATTACCAGATGGAGCGCAATAACTCAGTCCTACATGCATTTGTTGACCTAAATACCTTCATATGTAGACATTGATTAGTGATTAAACTTAACACAATTATTTTTCAGTAGCATGCGTATTTAGGACTTGCTACAACTTAATAGTTAAGAAACATTCACTCATGATATGTAACATGTACTACTAACGGAAAAATCCCTCTTATTATCTCAGCCGCACTAGTGATTATGCGCTAAAGAGAATTCCTCTTTTATAAGACTTCCGAATCGATTATTTAATCTATTCATTATTGATTAGACTGAATAATCAGTCCGTGATATAATGCACAAGAGGGTAACCTAAAATTATCCTTGGTTTTTAATGGATATTTAATACTCATTTACGGAAGCAAGTTTACTTAGTGTAAAGGTATTACATAATAAAGCGGTGATTTTCTTTATGTCGCTCAAATGATATAACTGAAATTTTGGTAGCTATCAAAAAACGCGGTAAATCTTCCCTTCACAAAGTATGAAGGCTAGTCCCCAGAAAATTTCCGTCATTTCTTGTAAAAATTAAGCATATACATACTGACTGTACATATACATAATAGTAGGGCTAATCATATAACTTTTTATCCCTACAGAAATTGCATCTAGATTTCAGTTCATTTACGGAGAATGCATAACCGATTGTTGAGCACTTCCAATTGAAAGGAGGTGAAAACCAATGACAACATACGAAATACTAAGTTTACTCATGACACTATCTGGTGGATGGATTGCTTTTATGTCGGTGTCGTTGTCAGTTATCTTTTTCTTATCAAGAAAGGAGTAATCGCCCCCCATCGGCAGACGTGTGGACAATTACTTCTTTCTTCTCGGCAAAATACTTTTTCTGCCCAACCCATTACACCATCGTACGATGCGCAACGTCGACCATGATTTTGTCTTACAGGTTACTAGTGTAGGACTGAGTGATTAAACGCCCAGTCCTTTTTTATTCTATGTCTCATTTTCTATATTATGATGAATTGCTATCGGAAGTGCAATACTTTTCGCTAGATTAATAGCCTAATCTAGATTTCTTCGTACTTAGTTATTAATCCTAGATTACGGTTACGCATATAGGATCTACTACAACTCACTAAGTACGTTCCGTTTCATTATAGTATGTAGCAAGCACTACTAATAGAAACAAATAGTTTACTATCTTTACTGCCACTGTGACTAAATACTGGTGAAATCTCTTTTTAACTAGATTTCTAATCATACGAGGAGGTATATAGTGGATAATTTTGCACATGTAATCCCATATGAAGTGGTTTTCCAAGTGAATGAGGCCAATGAAGTTCCACCGGGTGTGGCATTAATTCAAGCACCCGCAATTTGGAAGGAAACAAAAGGAAAAGGAATCACGGTAGCGATCCTGGATACAGGATGCGATCGTACACACCCCGATTTACAAGAACAGATTATAGGCGGTCGGAACTTTACGGACGATGATGGAAGCAATCCTGATATTTACCTCGATTACAATGGTCATGGTACTCACGTTGCCGGAACGATTGCTGCACAACAGAACGATATAGGCGTAGTTGGAGTAGCTCCTGAAGCGAGTTTGCTGATCGTAAAGGTATTGAATAGAAAAGGCTCAGGGCAATATGGTTGGATTATCAACGGTATTAATTATGCTATTGAACAGAAAGTGGATATTATTTCTATGTCACTAGGCGGACCAACTGATTTGCCTGAACTTCATGAAGCGATTCAAAAAGCCGTAACTAATAATATACTCGTAGTTTGTGCGGCTGGGAACGAAGGTGACGGCGACGATTCAACAGACGAATTCGCCTTCCCAGGCTATTATAACGAAGTCATTAGTGTAGGGGCCATAAATCTTGAACGTCGCCCTTCTGATTTTACCAACTCTCATAATGAAATCGATTTAGTTGCTCCAGGTGAAAAGATCCTCTCTACTTATTTAAACGGGAAATTTGCAACATTAAGTGGAACGTCAATGGCTGCCCCCCATGTTTCCGGAGCGCTTGCCCTCATCAAAGGGTTCGTCAACAACAGTTTCGGCCGAGAACTTTCAGAACCAGAGCTCTACGCCCAGCTAATTAAAAGGACCGTTCCACTAGGGTTGTCGCCAAAGCTTGAAGGTAACGGACTCGTTTATTTAACGGTCCTTGAACATTTGACAGGTATATTTGAGAAAGAAAGTAAAGCGTTGGTTTTGAGTGCACAGTGATTTAATTAATAAGTGGTGTACTAGCATTTTTTCAGGTTTCTTTAATCAAAACGCGGTCTGGTATTTCCGGGCCGTGTTTTGTTATTCTGATTAGCGTAGAAGATGAAGTAGGCCTCGTGATTGTTGGTTGGCTTTGCCGCTATATCTTTCATTCAAAGAATAAACTACATATTCACCTCAGCATGATCCGTTTGAGGATTGGCGCGTTTGACGGATTTTATCATCACATATTTGTTTTCCGAATTACGTTTGAACTTGGAAACTCGCACTTGTGCGGTGCACAGCGTACTCATTTTTATACTTCCACAGAAATGAGCTGATCTCCTAGTGAAGTATAGGGTATAGCTGTTTTTCCAGAGAACTGAATTCATTCTTCAATGTATCCAGTTCACCATTCAACCTCTCAATTTCAATTGCTGAAAGTGTATGTTCTACAGCGTACTCTGCTATCCTTTTCATTTCATGAAGCTTTACATTCATCTCATCCAAGATACAAACCCGTTCCTTAGTCCATTGAAGCTGTTGTTCAAGGTGTTGCTTCTGTTCTTGTTGGTCTTGATCCATGTTGTTTCCTCCTAGTTAACGACTTCTTAGTATCCTTATAGGGCTAGATGTATGTTGACAGTGGGTGGTTTTACAAATTTCATTTGCACAGCTGATTTATCAGTATCGCGTTCGAGGCTACTACAAAAAAACAAGTTGTGCTTTCACTTCAATAGTTATTACCCGCTTCTTTCGGCAATTTAATTGGCGAATTATTTGTTTCCTTGATTCTCTAGATAACCTTATTCTTTTTTTACTACTTGCGATAAAACACTGGTTTATATCAATATCTTCTCTTCTTCCAGTTGCACCAGCAGCTGATACACTCATTCAGGCGAAAATCGTATGGAGACAGAAACAATTAAGTTTTGAAATTTCACACCGCTTAAAAGAACCGTAAAAAAGTGAATTAGATTTAATGGGGTTAATCCTTCTTTAATAAATGAAATGATAGACTTTTGTAGATGTTTCACGTATGAATATGATATAATCGCCCTATAATTAGAAAAGCTGAACGTCTGAGAAACGTCCAGCTAATCACAGTCACACACCGCTTGAGAGCGGTTGACCAAAGGTAACAAATAAGAGTGTGTTAAAAAGAAGTAACCCCCACGATTATCCTCTGGAAAGGTAATGGGCGGTTACTTTTTTTTGATTTGTGATAACTATAGCCACTATTATCGCTACAACGGCTGTTAATGCTGCAGCAAGGAATATACCGAATTGAAACAGCATATTCATAGCTTCAAAAGTTACCATCATCTATAACACGGGCCCACACGACGTGGGTCATGCAGACGTTGCCGCAGGACGCGGCGATCTTAGTCTGCCTTTCATTTTTAAAAAGGGAGTGTCAACCACCCATCTGCTTTATGCAACTGCTGTTCTTAGTTTAACATGGCCGTGGTATGAATACGATGTCTATTCGAGTTAAAATGACGAATGATTCCACCTATTGCGTAAAAGTGCAAAGAAGATTGGATCTTGTCCTCACCCTCCCCAATTTTTCAGTGGACGACTTTTTGATAAAGATCATTTTTTTTAATGTATTCATAGCAGGAGCCTGGCAATAAATACTGCGGTTCTCCCCCCATTTCAAATTCCTGTCGAATATATGTCGAACTTATTTCCATCGCTAATCCTTTATCTAACAATTGGAATCTACCATCATCATGATTACGTAGAATAGGTGATTTCGAAATCGTGCTCAGAATGTCAATCCCATTTCTAGCCATCACGATAAATTTATTTCGACTAATTAACTCTTCCGCCAATCGCCATTCTCCTTTGCCGATATCCACCAGCAAATCAGCACCCATGATGAAATAAAAATCTGCATCTGGGAACGTTTCTTTGAAATACTCCATTGTGTAATACGTATAGTGATCACCTGGTAATACTTCTAGTTCGTAATCATCCAAGATGAATTTAGGATTATTGTCAATTGCTAACTTTAGCATTTCCACTCGATGCTTGTTTTGCGTTTGCACTTGTTTATCTAACCGTTTGTTCGATGAAGGGAGAAATATAACATAGTCCAATTTTTTACGATGTGCGACTGTTGAGGCTGTCCACAAATGAACGTTGGTCACAGGGTCGAAAGATGAACCGTAAATACCTATTTTCATGCCTTTTTCAAACATTTTCTTGATGTCTTTCCCAGGATTTAGCTCTTGAAGATGTGCTTTTAGTTTTTCTGTCTTTTGCATCATAAGTCATTCCTCCAACGTGTAAGTTTTGTATTTCTTCATTAGCTATTTAGCTTCTGTACTTTTTCTTGTTCCTCACGAATATTTCTCATTTTATTATCCCAACATTTCTGACTTAAATCCACAGGATACTGTTCTGGATTCAAGGTACGCTTATATTCATCCCACAGGAGGTTTAAATTATTTTTAGCAAACGCTTGAATTTCCTGTATAGTTGGGGACACATACACAAGCTCTCCCTCTACAAAAATGTCCTGATGTAATTCGATTGCTTCAAAGTTCGTCACAAACTTCGAGATAAACGTATGAGTCGGGTGAAACATTTTTAATTTTTCTTCCGCTTGCGGATTCTCATCCATCATAGCAATATAATCACCTTCAGCACGATTATTCACCTTATTCACAATACGATACACTCTTTTCAATCCAGGTGTTGTTACTTTCTCTGGATTCCCAGATATTTTAATTGTGTCAACCATCTTCCCGTTATCATCCTCAATCGCCACCAATTTATAAACAGCACCCAGAGCTGGTTGGTCAAATGCGGTAATCACTTTTGTTCCGACACCCCACGCATCAATTTTTGCTCCTTGTGCCTTCAAGTTCATAATGGTTTTTTCATCTAAGTCGTTTGAAGCAACGATTTTCGTTTTTCTAAATCCCGCTTTATCCAACATTTTTCGAGCTTCTTTTGATAAATAAGCCAAGTCGCCACTATCTAAACGAATCGCATTAAAATTAATGCTATCTCCCAGTTCCTTCGCTACTTGAATAGCGATCGGTACACCAGACCGCAACGTATCATAGGTATCCACTAAAAACGTACATTCTTTATGTCGGCGAGCGTATTTATGAAATGCTTTGTATTCATCTTTATACGCTTGAACCATAGAATGTGCGTGCGTTCCAGCCACAGGGATGCCAAACATCTTACCGGCTCTCACATTACTCGTTGCGGAAAATCCTGCAATATACGCCGCCCTTGTTCCCCAAACTGCCGCATCAAACTCATGTGCACGTCTCGTTCCAAATTCCATTACCGTTTGTTCTCCCACCACTTGTTTGATACGTGCTGCTTTCGTCGCAATGAGTGTTTGGTAATTTACAATATTCAAGAGAGCTGTCTCTATCAACTGAGCCTCTGCCAAGCTTGTTTCGACTTGTAGAATCGGTTCATTCGCGAAAACCAATTCCCCCTCTTTCATTGCTCGAATCGTTCCATTAAAGCGCACCGTTTGCAAATAGGCCAGGAAGTCTTCTTCATAACCCAATTCTTCACGTAAATAAGCAAGATCACTATCCGTAAAACGATACTCTTGAATAAATTCAATGATTCGTTCCAATCCTGCAAAAATACCGTAACCCGTTTCAAAAGGCAACTTGCGGAAATAGAGTTCAAACACTGCTCGTTTGTTATGCATATTATCTTCCCAATACGTTTCCGCCATGTTAATTTGGTACAAATCCGTGTGTAGTGCTAGCCCATCATCTTGATATTTTTTAGTCATTTACTTTTCCTCCTCTATAATAGTGCCGCTTCTTTTATTGTACAAACAGCCGTTTTTTGTTCGTCTTCACAACATGAATTCGGTTGAATTTACAATATGAATGCCATACTTCTTTTGAAGTTCTTTAAGTGCATGTTCTGTTGATTTTTCAAATCCAGGGATGGGACTCATGCAGTCATCCAACAAATAAATCTTTGATGGCAATTCATGCTTGTCACCGTAGTACTCGACGATCTGCCGAACGGATTCCAATACACAGTGAGATTTTGCTTCCCCAGCGATAACAATTTTATCGTAAGCGAGTAGGGAATGAAGAAACGCATAATTTGTTCCGTCTGTTTTAGCATACTCCGGTTTAATGATTCCGTACATTTCACTTAATGGATCTTGCCCTTTCACAATCTTTTGTATGTTGGACTGCCGTATCACGGAATGATAGTGAACCATATTCGAAAACTGACCTTCTAAGGCTGCGCCATATGTCCCTTCAATGCAATGATAAGGCCATATCACCAATTGTTTTTTCCCTAAACGCTCCAACTGAATAATGTATGCCAAGCTTTCTTGTTGTTGTTCTACAGCCATCCATTTTCCTTGTTCAACATCTTCTCTTGTGATGACTGTAAATGGAACAGGATGATTTCCTTCTCCATCTACCCACCAACTCGGATGGAATAGTTGATGCAATTCATGTGTATCTAACGACAAGGCAATCGTCGTCACCTTATCTAGGTTTTGATAAAGGAACTTAGTTACCCGTTCAACATCCTTATGGGAATTTGGGACACCTAATTCTCCGTTTTCCATAAAGTCATTTTGAAAATCAATCCCCATAAACAACACTTTTTCAACATCTTCTCTTGAAGGTGTAATTTTCTCCGCATTCGCAAGAACCATTAATTCATTGAATCCCTTCGCATTCTCAATTCCGATTCTTGAAACATCAACGATTTCCTCAAATTTAGTTTTCATCATTTTCAACACACTCCTTTAGTTTAAATTATATTAACAATTGCACATTTGTTAATTGTTATGCCGAAAAATAATAATCACTACCGTTTCTTTGATTTACGATAGATTATGGACACCTGACTGCCTGTAACAGGAGGCATCCATATTTCATTGAATCATAAATTTAGCGCCAAATCGAAGGGGTAATGTCTACATCTACAAATCGGTATAATTTTGATGGCCGTTTCGTAGTGCTTGTCGGATCTGCTGTTTTAGGAACTTGATTGTTGTCTAACGCTTCTACGATGAAAGGCAGATTTGGTGCTTTCCTAAAGAACGCAGGCTTACTATTCACAACAGGATCATTAATAATCGCAAGCAACACCTGGCGTAAATCTTCCAACTTGAATTCTTCTGTTAAAAAGTTTTTAACCACCGTTGTTTGAAACACATCTTTTCGAACGGCTTCCAATGCATCTTTAATCACTTGGTAATGGTCAAAAGCCAAATCTAACGCAAAGAATTCATCTATCGTGAATAATTGAACATCGTCTGCATCATCAGCAGCTTCCCTACTTTTAATGTTTTCTTCAGGAACAATTGCGTAATGAGCATTAGATAATATCCATCCGCGTTTATCTCTACCTAATTTGTCATACACACCATAGTGTTCAATGTGAATGCCGTCTACAGCTGTTTCTTCTTTTAGTTCCCGCTTAGCCGCTTCGTAAGCTGTTTCTTCTGGATGGATAAACCCTCCTGGTAAAGCCCACTTTCCGCCTTCGATGTTAGGTTCACCTTCTGCATCGAACACTGCCCGCTTAATCAACATCAAAGCTAATGAGTGATGAGAGGTCGATTCACTTCCAACAGTCGATTCCTCATTTGGGATTAACGTAAATATCGCAATATCACTTGTATAGCCATCTGGCGTTCTGTACTGACTTGAATCATAATTTTGTAGTGCATCTTCTTCAGTTTTAAATTTGGACATCTGATTTCATCTCCTTTGCTTAAAAATCAAAAACCTTCTACTCAATTAACAATTACCAAACCGTTAATTTAAGTATATATCAGGTAAATAATAAAAGCAAGAAAAGCTTTCTGTATATTAAAAATCAGTGTCTGTGCAACACCACTAGCGTTGTGTCATACACAATGACGAATATTTGACGCTTACCATACAAAAATCCCGAATCGGGGAACTTTTTTCAAAGTGTCCGTGATTCGGGGTACAGTTCGCTAGTTTCAAAGGATTGCCTTCTTTTCTAAGCAATTGTCGTTCCCCCGAATTGTCTAACGAAATTTTTTTCACATTGTTGTCCCCTAAACCTCAATTCCCTTCTATATAAAGAATAAAGGGGATATTCTTTATGACAACTTACCTAACGGAATACGCACACTTCACAAACAAACACGATTTAGACGCAGCAACAAGGCAACACGTACTCACGAACTGGAACGACATGAATCAAACAGAGCGGGCTGTTCTTGATATGATCCGTCGCTACTCTGTTAAATATGGCGCTGCACACTTGAAACACGAAACAATCGAAAAGGCCATTAAGAAATCCAATGCAACTGTACGCCGCGCCATTCGCAAATTAGAAAAGCTTGAAATTATCGAACGTATTCACTATATCCGCCCAGTCATGAGCGGTCTAGGCGCTAATATTTACGTCATTAAACCTACTAATGACCAGTCGAAATTGAACACCCCAGAGAGTACTGAAAAGCCTCTTGGCAGTAAGGTGGAACCCGCTAAACCGCAAACTGAAGCTTTTCTTTCTAAAGCGATAAAACCTAAAGACCTTAAAAGAACGTCTCCTCCGGAAATTCTGCCTACTACACTTTTCGGTAAAATGAAATCTCTTCTTTCTTCAACAATCGGAGAAAGTAAATTAGCACGTAATTTTTACGGCGTCTACCGGAAACAGTCCCTGCAAATGCTTCAATTTAGTATTCACGAAGACAAAGGAGAACTGTTCGAGCAATTAGCCATGCATGCCCTTCGTATTGCGGTTCAAACAACTAAACAGAAAAAAATCCGGAATCTGCCCGGCTATTATTCGGGTGTTTTGCGCGAACTCATCGGCAAGGCTTTATTCAGCGAGGCTTTTATGGATTATGATATAGCCGTTGAAGGGTTTTACTATCGTTGAAATTATTGTGGGGGTGCTGCCTGCACTCCAGAAAACAATTAAAAGTTCATACAAAGCTGAAATATCAGGTGGTGCAACATGCGCCATCGACGGCGGCAAAATCATCTAAAGAGGAAGTGCAATAACCTAAAAGAATAAAAGTATTAAAAAAGAACTTGTCGAGAACGATCTCGACGTTGTGTCTGTCATTGATTATTTGAATGCCTTAGCTTGCAAGCAATTTAAAGCGTTTTCGGAGACGACTGCACAATTGGTGAAAGGGTATTTTAGTGAAGGGTACACAGTAGCGGATTGAAAAAAAGTCATTGACAGGAAGGCTAAGAATTAGCTGGATGATCCACATTGGCTGAAGTATTTTCGCCCTTTCACGAGAACTATTTGGAACAATCGAGGCTTTCATTTCAGCATAAAAAATAACCCATCCTCGCGTTGACCGCTCAGATGAGTTATTCCTTTTTATAAAGTTATTTTTTTTCAACAATAATCCCGTCAAAAGCTGCTTTATAAATTGTGTAAATATCGTCTTTTCCTAAAGGCATTGGGCTACGCGCTAAAATACGTTTTTGCTCAATCGCGTCATTTGTTAGGCTCTCTAGTGCTTCTTCTGTAACATTAAAGCCTTTTAATGTGGATGGAATGTTCACGTCTTCTACTAAACGTTTTAATTCTGCAACACATTTATAAGAAGCTTCTTCTTGTGAAATATTGGCAGAGCTAAAGCCCATAGCATCGTAAATATCTTTCATACGTTTTTCACAGCTTTGGCGAATATAACCCATTACATACGGAAGTAATACGGCGTTTGAGTCTCCATGTGCGATGTGGAATTGACCACCAATCGGATAAGCTAATGCATGAACGCCGGCAACTCCTGCATTGAAGAATGCAAGACCAGCAAGATAGCTTCCGTAGCTCATATCCGTGCGAGCTTGTTTGTCTTCACCGTTCGATACTGCAGTACGGATAGCATTACTGATTAAGCGAACTGCTTGTAAAGCAAGTGCATCAGAAATAGGGCTCGCATTTTTCGAGATATAAGCTTCCACTGCATGAGTTAGTGCATCGACACCCGTAGCAGCGGTTACTTTTGGTGGTAAAGAGATGGTTAAAGCAGGATCTACGATTGCCACATCTGCTAATAAGTAATCGTGTGTTACAACGTCTTTTGTTGTCTCCAGTGATAATACAGAAATATTCGTTACTTCTGAGCCTGTACCTGAAGTAGTCGGGATTAAGATTGTAGGAAGCCCTTTTTTTGTAATTTGTTTTGTACCAGTTAAATTTAAATAATCAGCCACGTTACCTTCATGCGATGCTAATACACCTGCGAGCTTTGTTAAATCTAATGCACTACCGCCACCAATGCCGATAACCATATCAAATTCGTTATCACGCGTGTATGCAACTAGCTTTTCACCAATTGCTAACGGTGGTTCGGGTACGACGTCTGTATAAACTTCAGTTGAGTAGCCAGCGTATTCTAGAGGTTCTACGACTTTATTAGTTAATCCGATATCTTTTAAAAATGGATCTGTAATTACAAGAATTTTTTTCACGTTAAAGCGATTTACTTCTTCTATTAGGTGAGATAGTGAATCCCAGCCGGTATAACTAATTGGTGTGAATGTAATTTTTTCAGACATGCTGTTCACTCCTTAATTGTGATTCCAAACTACTAATTTTGTTTCTGTCATTTCACAAATTGCGTATTTTAAGCCTTCTTTACCAGTACCACTTTCTTTCACTCCACCGTATGGCATATGGTCCACTCGGTATGTTGGAATATCATTAATCATGACACCGCCAACTTCTAATTGTTTAGAAGCATGGAAAGCTGTTTGGATATCATTCGTAAATATACCTGCTTGAAGACCGTAGTTTGAATCATTAATCGCTGCGATACCTTCTTCAACGGATGAAATACGATTAACTACGACGATTGGTGCAAATACTTCCTGGCAAGAAACTTTAGAAGTGGACGATACATTCGTCAGAATTGTTGGCATGAAAACCCCATTTTCAGTTGTGCCTCCTGTTACAATTTTAGCCCCGTTTTGAACTGCTTCTTCCACCCAATTCATAGCACGCTCTTGCTCACTAGGATTAATCATTGCAGAAATATCCGTCGATTCATCGAATGGGCTTCCAATAACAAGTTGCTTTGTCGTTTCAGTAAATTGTTTGATAAATTCCTCAAATAATTCATCCATTACATACGTACGCTGCAGGGAAATACAAACTTGACCTTGGTTTGAGAAGGCACCCATGACACATTTAGGTACAATTTGAGATAAATCAACACCTTTGTCGATAATTAACCCAGCGTTTGACCCTAACTCAAGTGCAACTTTTTTCAAACCTGCCTTATTGCGAATTCCGATGCCAACAACAGGACTACCAGTGAACGTAATCATTTTCACTTTGTCGCTTTCAACTAAAGCATCACCAACCGTTTTACCACTACCTGTAATGACATTGAAGGCACCTTTAGGTAAAGCTGTTTGGTCAACCAATTCAGCTAAAAACAGTGCTGAAAGGGGAGTTTGTGATGCTGGCTTCAAAACAATTGTGTTACCAGCTGCAATTGCAGGACCTACTTTATGTGCAACTAAATTTTGTGGAAAGTTGAAAGGTGTAATAGCCCCGATTACTCCTATCGGCTGTTCAATTGTGTATCCAAAGCGATTTGCTCCGTTTTTCGCGGCGTCCATCGGAATCATTTCGCCAGTCAAACGTTTTGCTTCCTCTGCTGCAAATTTATATGTTTCAATTGTGCGGTCAATTTCACCTAATGCATACTTAATCGGTTTTGCAGCTTCTAACGAAATTAATTCAGCTGCTTTTTGACGATTGTCGGCAAGTAATTGAGCGATATGCTCCAAAATGGCCGCACGCTCATAGGCAGTGAGTTCTGCCATTTGTTTTTTTGCAGCGTCAGCCACCTTGATCACTTGTTCTACCTCTTCACGAGTCGCTTGTGGAATGTATGCAATGACTTCTTTTGTGTGTGGCGACTTTAGTTCCGCAATTTTTTCTGAAGACTTCCATTCACCATTTACATAATATTGCTTGTTCATCGAATCATCCTTTCTTATTGTGCTTTTTCTGTATCTGATTGTTGATCTTTGGAAAATGTATTGTCAACTTCTCCTTTGAAGAAATTTTTACCGTAAATTAATAAGCAAAGCAATATACCCACAGCAAATGCCCATGTAGCACCTTTGATGCAAAGAACAGCAGCGATAATGCCTGCAATACCTAAATCTGTTTGGCTGCGCGCTTCAAGTACACCAACTTTCACACTTACGTAACCTTGAATTAACATAGTTAACGCTAAAGCAACACCTAAAATTGGTTGTACTAAGCTAACGATTGGTAGTAAGGCTAAACCTGTATTCGTACCCCAACGGAATGATCCGATACCTCCGAAGAACGAATCCATTGCTTTACGTCCTTTTTTATAACGCTCAATCATGACTACTTGCATTGCCGTCCAGTTCGGACCAGACATTGTAACGTCTGGACCTAAAATACTCATGAAACTGTTACGCAAACCGAAAATTAAGTGTGCTCGACTTGGCAGATACTCAACTTTTTCATCAGGACGCGCTGCTGCACCATCGGCAATTAATGCTTTACTTTGTAATACATCACCGAATAGCACGATGTAAGCTGCCAAAACCGTTGGCAATCCAGTAACGAACATCATTAGTGGGGGTAAACCTAAACCAAATATTGTGTATTCACTCCATAGGGTAATGAAGTCCGGAGATGAGAAGCCCCATTGAATAGTTGGCCATGGTGCTTCACCAAATAATGGTGCAATTACAACTGCGATAATTATAACTGGGAAGATACCTAATTTAGCTATTATGCCCAAGAATGGATTACGTTTTTGGAATGTAGCAAAATGTTTTGAAAATAAAAGGTAGAAACCGATTCCTATTGCAATTGTAATTGTCCATGGAAATTCGTCGAATTTACCTCCGATTTGAAATACAGAAATAACAGCTGCTAAACCTGCACCTAGGATAATGCCCGCTTTCATGGCAGAAGGGATTAATTGAACTACTTTTGTTGCTAAGCCTGTTGCACCAAGGAATATCGAGAGTAATCCAAGTGTCATCTGGAAAGCGATTAACGAGTGAACTCGTTCGGGTCCTTCAGGGAACTGCTGACAGTACAGTATAATTAACGGAATAGCTGGTGTAATCCAGCCTGGCACAACTGGGTCACCTAGTAAATGGTGAGTCAAATAGAAAAGCCCGTTTAAAATTACAATTGCTAAAGCTACTTCAAACGGCATTCCAAGTAAAGATACTAATAGTGGTATTGCTGACAAATCGACTGCACACATAAGTAGTCCTTGAATATAGTCTGGCCACTCAAAACGATAATGGATAAAAGGTAAGCGAATTTTAAAAGGTCCTGCTGGTATGTACGGCGATTCTTCCCCATATTTCCGGTCTTTCCATTTCATAAACTTATTTCTCCCCCCTGCTAATAAATACACCCCTTACAAAACTAAAAAAACTTGATATATGAATACGTAACCATTTAAAATAAAAAAATATATTACAAAATGGTTACGTATTCATTTTGGGTGAAAATTTAAAACAAACCTATAAAAATTTGTTTTAAATTTTCTGAGTTGTAGTTCTATCAAACACTTTAACAGATTCCGTAATCTGTATGCAACTCTTTTTTTTATTTTCAATCATTTCAATTAACTTCTGAATTGCCAAATAACCAAGATTTTGCTCAGAAATGCTACCGACAGTAGTTAGCTGGATTAACCCGTAACTGCTCAAATCTACATTGTCAATTCCAATAATGCTTATGTCATCTGGTACAGTTAATTTTTCTCGAATCGCATCGTCGATTAAATATAGTGCAAGTGAATCTGCACCAGCACAAATGGCAGTAGGACGCTGTTCCAACTGCATTAATTCATGAAAAGCACGTGTAATATCTTGTTTGGAAGTGTCTGTATTGAAAATATATTGTGTAGGTAACGGTAATTTATAATCTTTCATCGCTTGAAGGAATCCCAGATAACGGTTGTTGAATGTGCTAACATTTAATGTTCCGCCAACCCATGCGATGGCTGTATGACCTTTTTCAATCATATGTTTTGCCGATAAATAGCCTGCTTCGAAATTATCAATTTCTACAAAACACTCATTATTTTTGTGCTTTCGATTATATGTAATGAAAGGAATATCCATTCGTTTAAGCTTTTCAAATATCGGATCGTCGATTAATATACAAGATAAAATTACGCCGTCTACTTTATGTTCGATAGCAGTTGCATAGGCTTCAGGTAATTTTTGGTCATTTACGAATTGTACGTTCACACGATAACCCATTTTAGTAGCATAGTTGACGATGGCTGATGTTGTATCAACAAAAAAAGGGTTATGTAGTGGCCCTGATATAAGAGCAATCGTACCGGTTCTATTTTGAACAAGTGAACGTGCATGTCCATTTGGTACGTAATGTAAATCGTTGATCGCTTTCATAACTTTATCGAGGGTGTTTTTTTTTACAGATGCCGGAGTGTTTAATACACGTGAAACAGTCGTTTGGGAAACGCCTGCATGTTTTGCGACGTCTTTCGATGATACCAAAACAATCCCTCCTTTTAAATTGATAATACAGCATGTTAAACAAAGTTGCTATATGTTACTACCTCAACTTTCGCATACCAAAATTGGCAGATAAGCCTTGATATAGCTGGGCAAATTAAACGGTACCTATTAACAAACAATAACGGACAATTCACCCAATTGTATGAAAATACAAAGAAGATTAGATATTAAAGTAAATACCTAATCCACGCCTTATAAATATGTAATTGTGTGTGTGGTGCCTATGCACGAAAGTTTCATGTTTATTTCAGCAAACATAAAACTTTCATGGAAGGATCAACTCAGGATTGTATTTGAATTGTGTGGTGCACCTATCACCTCATTTATCAAGGATTGGCGGCCACATCGGGATTAGATTGGCACGGTTCAATTTGATTTTAAATGCATATTCATCAAACCGATAATAAAAAGTGATTTTTTCGATGAGCTTGTTCTGAGTGCTATAGGTCAGTCTCTCTGCTTTTAAAAGAGGCGAACCTTCAGGTACATCCAACGCTTTCCCTAACGCTTCGCTCGCTGGGCATGCTTCAATCGATTGAATAGCTTCTCCCAGAGTAATACCTAGCTTATTTTCGAGTAATTCATAGATCGTATTGTTTTCCAATTCATTCTTTGTTAATTTTTCTCCAAGATTGTAGGGTATGTATACTTGAGCAAAAGCTATTGGTAATTCCTCGACGGTATGGAGCCGCTCGATATAAAGACAATGGGAATCGATTTCACTATCTTTTTCTTGCAAAAAAATATTTAGTGTAGATACCATTTCAAGTTTTGTTATTTTTACTTGAGGATGGTAACCACTATTCTTGATAATATCTGAAAGGCTTTGCAACTGATCTAACGTTTGTTCTACCTTTTTCGGTTTTACAAATGTACCTTTCCCTTGACTCGTAAGTACAAGGCCTTCTTTTCCCAAAATCTCAACAGCCTTGCGAATCGTTATTTTACTAACTTGAAATCGTTCTTCCAACTCACGCTCAGATCCAATTTTCTCGCCAGGCTTTATTTTCCCACTCAAGATTTCCTGTTTTAACACGTTTGCTATCTGAAGATACATGGCAATTGGATTATCTCTAGATACAGTCAATAGTACCAACTCCAACAAATTTTCTAATAGAAAAAACCAACAGGATAAATCTGATTTTTTCTATTGCCATATTAGTATATCGTATATTTTCCATTTCCCTCATTTTATATTCAAATAGCCCTTTTCACAATTTACTTGAAAAGGGCATATTTTATTGTTCATTCAGTGAACTGTAGTTTTTATTTGAACGCTTGAAGAAAACTCTTCGAAAGCGCTTACAACCAATTGAATATCTTCATCCGTAATTTGATAATGTACAACCATCCGTACCTGTTTTCCTCCAATATTCTTCACTTTAATTCCTTTAGTAGCTAAAAAATCAATCAAAAGTTTTGAATCCCACTCTTCGTGTGAAATTACAGGTGAAACGATGTTAGTTTGTACGTCTTCTGCTTGAATTTTAATCCCATCTACTGTTGAAAGACTTGCAGCTAATAGCTTTGCTTTTTTATGATCTTCTGAAAGTCGATCGATCATATGATCTAATGCATAAATGGCAGGTGCTGCAATTATTCCAGCTTGACGCATTCCTCCACCAAGTCTTTGACGGTTAATTGTTGCTGTTTCGATAAACTCTTTTGTTCCCGCCAAAATCGAGCCGATTGGACACCCAAGCCCTTTCGTTAAACAAAATTGCACAGCATCCACTTCCCGGCATATTACATCCGGGGTAACTCCTAACTCAATAGCTGCGTTGAAAAGACGAGCACCATCTAAATAGACTGGAATGGAATGTTTATTAGCAATCGCCCTTATCTCTTTCATATTTTCAAGTGATACAATTTGACCCTTGTTCAGGTTATACGTATTCTCTAGACAAATTAAACTTGTTTTCGGTCTTTGAATATCTCCAATTTGAATACGGCTCTCTATTTTGCTTGCATCGTAAATTCCATCTAGGACTTCAATCGTACGAATTTGTACTTGAGCTACTACAGCTGCGGCTGCACCTTCTAGCGTATAGATATGCGAATCTTCTCCCATAATCACTTCTTCTCCCCGATTACAGAGACTCATCAACGTGATTTGGTTAGCCATTGTTCCCGAGGTAACCAATAATGCTGCTTCCATTCCTAACAGTTCAGCCGCCTTTTTTTCCAATTGGTTGACGGTAGGATCTTCTCCCATAATAGAATCTCCTAAAGGCGCATTCCGGATTGCTTCAATCATTTCTGCCTTTGGTAAAGTAACCGTGTCGCTTCTTAAATCAATTACTCTCGCTAGTGACATGTAAATTCCCCTCCAAAACTTCTGCCTCGTTCTCTTTTTTCCCGAAGAATCGGTTAACAATTAACGCCAGCGCTCCGTCTCCAGTGATGTTTGTAGCTGTACCAAATGTATCTTGTACCATAAATAGTGCTAACATTAATCCAAGGCCTACTTCATCGAAACCTAAGATAGACTGTAATATTCCAAGCGTTGCTAAAACCGAACCACCTGGGACACCTGCAGCTCCCGTTAAAACAATACCCAAAACGATGATAAATACAATGATTAAACTAACCGGTGGCAACGCCCCTTGTGTTAAAACGGAAACTGTAATTGCACTAATCGTTAGTGTAAGTGCCGCACCGGCAGAATGAATATTTGCACATAATGGCATTACAAAGTCTGCAATTTTTTTATCCATCCCTGGAATAGTCTTTGCCTGTCTTAAAGAGATTGGCATAGTTGCAGCACTCGACATCGTACCCATTGCAGTAATATAAGCCGGTAACATGCATTTGAGCGCGGTTAATGGATTGGATTTCGAAATAATACCAGCAACTGTATATTCAATTACCAACCAGATAAGTTGTAAGATGATAATTAGCAACAACATCTTTCCAAAAACTGCTATAGCACCTGAAAGCTCCCCTTTTGCCGAGATCCCTACAAAGATACAAAAAATGAAAATTGGGATAATTGGAATCATGAATCTCCTAATTACCACATCAATAATCTCTTTTAACTCATCAACTACGTCTGCAATAATTCTCGATTTTCCCCAACTTGCCGCCAACCCAATCACTATCGCTAAAACTAAAGCCGACATGATGTCCATTAGTGGAGGAAAAGCAATTTCTACAATTGGCTCTCCAATTACTTTAGCTGTAGTCTCCGAAAATGATCTCCCATTAACAAATCCAGGAATGACAATATATGAAGTAACAGCCGCTATGGTACAAGCGATGACAGTATCTATATAAGATAAGCCAACCGTCACTGATAGTAACTTCCCTGCACTTTCCTTTAATTGTGCAATACTAGCAGCTATGAAACTAAAGATGATTAACGGAATAAAAAACTTAATCAAATTGCCCAAAATCACTCTTCCTGTTTCTGTAATACTCGTCAACCATTGAGGAGCATAAATCCCGACAACGATTCCAAGCAATAATCCTATCAATAGTTTCGGGATTAAACCTAGCTTCATCAGTAATTCCTCCATTCGTTTAATAGTTCAATCAGCTAATACAATTATTCCCTTACTAATTTCATAGAATGAAAAAACACTTATCGCTCACTCATTTTTAGCCTCCCTATTTTTTGATTTATCACAACATATTATATGTTGTTATATAATATGTTGTCAATACTGAATATTGGTTATTTTCTTTCAATTAAATGTATTAATAGAGAATTATTTAAAGGATGCTTAATGATAGGGATTACTCAACTAAATGGATTAGCGCAAAACAAAAAAACAGCCATATGTTGACTGTTTTAGCTCGATACAATTGTTCAGATAAGCTGAGGGATTAGGACATAAGTTTTTTCAAATACCCCCTGCAATGTCCAATACAGTTGTGGATAGGTAGTTGTTACAATGAGAATAAAACTTTGGAACCAAGGAGAGGGAGAAATAAATGGTTGAATCTAGGAGTTTTATAATTACATCTGTGGCAAGTGGTTGGGGGGCTGCATTAAGCAGGAAGGAAGAAAACCCCGCTATCAGTTTATGCATCTGACAGCGGACGTTGGATAGGCAGAATACCGCTATGATCATTTGAAAAACTTCATACCTCTATCTCCCCCAGCCTATTGGAAGGTGCTGGATGGAATGTGTGGTGCACAGGCAACCATCACTAAACTCCCTGACTCATATACTTTTCCTTTTGGATTATCTAGTCCAGTGGTTCATATTTCGGGGCTTGCTCCCTATAGCTTACGTCCATTCTAAGCAAGTATAAAAACTCAATCCGAGTTTTTCTTGGATTGAGTTTTTATACTTGCTTAATGTAGGAGTATGACTTTAACTATTACTTTGTTACCTTTTCATAGAATAAAGTTCTTATAATTATTCTTCTATCCAACTACTATTTGATCCTATTGAATATGATCAATATTCAAATTTTATAAAGTTATTGCTTATGACATGGATTTGAACAATTGTAACATCCATCAGCTGCAGCAAATAATTTCTTAGCTGCTAGAACTGCGTCTTTGCAGTTTGAGAATACACCTAAGTAATTACGATTTTCAGCAATTGGTAAATGACTGCATGTACTTACGTGAACTTCATGATCACCGTTCGATTGTGCATTTTTGTTTACATAATAAGACCCCATTTAAACACCTACCTTCTCTATTAAACTTTTATCACGAACAATAGTTCGTGTATTCAGTATTATAGAACATATATTCCTACCAGTCAAGTCATCTACAATTAAACTGGTACCTTTATGACAAGTAATCATTATAAATTGACTTCGATGTTGTAGAATCCTATTTAGTAATTGTTTGGCTGGCTTTCGATTATAGAACAGACTATATCTTCACCCGCACATGATCTGTTTAAAAAAGGTACCTGTGCGTCAAACTTCAATACAAAATCCACCCAATTGTATACTTATAGAAGTAGTATTGGATAAGCTAATAAATAACTATTAAAATTTGCATTTTTATGTAATTGTCTTGAATAGTTAGATTAGTTTTTCGCACAGGTACCTTAAATTTAGTTGATAATACAGCATGTTAAACAAAGTTGCTATATGTTACTACCTCAACTTTCGCATACCAATATTGGTAGATAAGCCTTAAAATCAGTACCTGTGTAACAAACAACAACGAACAATTCACCCAATTGTATGAAAATACAAAGAAGATTAGATATTAAAGTAAATACCTAATCCACGCCTTATAAATATGTAATTGTATTAAATAATCAGAATAGCACCATGCACAGGTACCTGATTTTTTAATCATTTGGCACTTAGTACAATGACAGGGCTTCAATTTCAGTTTTTCACCGTCTATACGCTTTCAAAATATCATAACTTAACTTAGTAAGTACATGCTTCCCACTATTTTGGTCGATATTTTCCTCTGGGAAAGTAATTCTACGAAGCTCCTCGATGCTATAAGAGGAGTCTTCCAAAATACTCTTAATGTCCCCGAGCATTAATTCATCGTAAATGTATGATTTACGAATTAAATCTTTAACATACATTTTATGAGCCACATAGTTTTCATTTAACGCAAATAAACGGATAGATCCCCTAATTCTATCTGCTAAAACTACATCTGATGTTTCAACACTAAAGTCAATTTCAAAGTTTGTACTTAGCCCCATTAATACATTGGCATCTTTCCCCAATATCTTTATACATAGATTATTATTAAATCCTTCTGAAAATGGATTTAATAAATTTAATTCGATAGGATCCTTGGCCCCTTTAAATGAACTGTTACATTGATGACAACTGGGAACTAAATTCATAATGGACAGTGCTAAATAGGGATAAATTGATTTGGGGTAGAAATGATCTAGCTCCGCCCGAACTTTTTTCTTGTTCTTATTAAATGTATAAATAAATTGTCGATCACAATATGGACAAATGTTACACTCTAATTTTTGGAGGTATTCGTAAGCTCCCCACACATTACTATTACTTAAAACGGCATCTTCATAAAAGTCTTCGTAATTAAATATTTCTTCTAGTGCTTGATTAAAAGAGAGTTCGTCTGTTGAACTTAAAACAACCTTTTGTTTCTGTGCAAATTCTTTCATCGCAAAATTGAATTTGTATATTAGACTGAAGCTGTCATTACCTAAGTAATATTCCAAATTGTGTTGACGAATGAATACTGCTAATTCAGCTCCCCTTTTAACCTTTTGTTTTTTTCTTAATTCTATTAATATATTAATTCTAGACGAATCAACAAAATAATATTCTTCAATATGATTGACTATCTCTAATAATTCTTCTGGTGTTCCACCAAGTAATTTATCTATATTGTTTTTTAAATACGTTAGTAATAAGCCGAATTTTATATTTGTATAACTCCAATCTATTCTAGAATGTTGTGCTTCAATCTCTTTTACTATTTTATTCTTATATCTCAATAAATGATGCTCTCTAATATAGGCTAACACTTCTCCAGGTATATTGACTTTATTCATCTTGATTTCGCTCCTGTTCAAAACTTAAAATTTGCTGATTAATAAATTCCTGTATTACTTTCAAATTTTTAAGGTTGTTTTGATACTTTGCATCAAAGCTTTTATCTTGTAGTATTTTCTTTACTGTTAGTTCAGTCAGTACCTTTTTAATTAACGGATCCCCTATTAGATTAGTAAATTGATTGATTTCTTCTAATTCAACCGAAGTAATTGTTTTATTTGGTTCATTCAATTTCTTCAATACCCTGTCAATCTTTTCCTTTACAAACTGCCCCATTGTTGACTCTAGGTAAAAGTTATTTAAATATAGACTATGGATGTTACTTCCAAGCGTTCGCTCTTTACCTGCCTTAATTTTGTGTTCTCCGTTTTCTTTTACTATATAGTTGATTGCATAATGTGGTATATCCGAAGTGATCACGGGTGAATGAGTCGTCATGATGATTTGTATTTTCTTAGACTTTTGTACTGCAATACGTTCAATATTACTTGTTAAAATTTGAATGTATTTTCGTTGCCACTCTGGATGAAGTGTTGTTTCTGCTTCATCTAATAAGATGATTACGTTCTTTTTAGTTGTTGTTTGAATGGCATTGTTAATCACAGCGAGCAGTTTCAGTAAATTTGATTCACCCGAACTTAGATCATGCCAGTTAAAATACAAGAAATTACTATGACTTCCGATGTCTTTATACCTTTTTAAAAACTCAAGCATAAAATTCAAGCCTTCATCATTCATTTTTATTTTAGGGATTTCAACTTTCTGTTTGAAGACATCGTCCGGATTTCCATTTTTAAAAGTGATATTTTCGGGGCTCTCCACAGACGTTTGCTGAAGTAAATTTATATCAATAAATTTTATAAATTCTATATAACCTCTAGTTAGTCTCTTTACCCTATCTTTCAAAACTTTTTTATCAATATGTAACTCATTTTCTGCTGGTATATAATCTTCAATAGTCGTTAAAATTATCTGATGAAATTCAAATAGCTTTCTCAGTAAATTCAAAGAATCTAGTTTTTTTATGTACAATTCTGATTCTCTTAATGCAGATTGAATTTTTTTATACGGAATCATCAAATCTATATCTGTAAAATAACTTTCGACAGTTCGAAGTTTCATAGTATCACTTAACGATATACGCTCTTGCACGTTCTGTCTAAGCTCGTCGTATATTTTTTGCTCAATTAAATAAGCAACTTCTTTTTTTTCATATCTTAATAATATATTTTCATCATGATACAAAAAGTTATTAGCTCGTTTATCTGAGTCCATATAGTCATAGAGTATGTACATATGCTCCGGAATCATTAAAAAACGTTTTAAATATGTCCTATTATTCTCTTCTTTTAAATATTTTAAAATCTCATAGATATCATTCATCTTCTCACGATGTAAATAGTCCAAATCAAATCGATTATCAAATGTAATATCAAATACATCTTCCGGATTCGCTATCCTACTAGGCATTACAAACTTATCGCGTAAAACAGTGTCTAAAGTATTACCTACTGAGAAGTCATAGTAATCATACCCTTTATTACTTGCCTCTTGATCTAGTTCTCTTTCACGAATAGAATACTTCCAATTGTTATCGAAACAAATCATTGCATGGTCATTTGCCAATCGTGTCTCTTTTATTATCGATTGGATATCTTTTTCTTTGCTCTCAATAAAATTAGCACTTATTTTCAGACCATTATCTAAAGTGATATTTGTCCATTGACTCTTAATTGTATATACTATTCCATTAATCTTTATAGTACCCTTAGGAAACAGTTCTGCACTATAAATAAGCTGATAGGTATTTTCACTTTTTGTTATCAATATAGATGAGTCTGATATTGCAAGTCCTTTAAAATAACGATCCCGAATGTATTCAAGCAATGAAGATTTACCTGCCCCATTAGGCCCAATCAAAGCAGATACTGTTTCAATATGTTCACCAAAAAAGCCGGAAATATAATCTGCATTTTTATTTATAATTAATTCTTTTTGTTCCGTATCATAATGAATCTCCCATTCAAAGTCTAAGTTCAAATCTTGATGTTTAAACTTTTCGCCATGATTCGCCAAATAATAGACTAGCATTCTATACACCCCATCATTAGTTTTATTTAAATAGTGTAGAGCATATAAAAAAAACTGAACGTCCAAGAAACGTCCAGCTAATCACAGTCATACAATTGTAGTCTGTTTTCTGAATAGATACTTGAAACAAAGTTTCCGGAAAATAGTACACGGTTCCTACAATAATTTACAGCAAAACAGAAAAGTCCGATTGAGAGAAATCCCTTCGGAACTTTTCAGTTTCTAAGTGTATTCCCGATGCCTAGGAATTAGTGACTGTTGTCCACCAGCATTGTATCTAAAAAATGTGGTATGCAAACACCAAATCAGCTAAGCCCCACCCGAATGCCCTCACTAGCAATCGTCTTCCCAATCTCAACTTCCAACTTATCAAAGTTCAGAATCAGTCGATCCTAAAGGATATTGCCGATTTGAACATAATCCTCTTTTTCAACGGCTTCGCCAAGCTCTCCTTGCATACCAACCAATAATTCAGTATACGTCTCCCAATTGCGGGACGCGCATTGCTACGACCTACAACCGACAGCATGTCATTCAGCCACCCTGCTCCCTCTAGAAGCATATCGAAACTTGCCCATGTTTCAAGTTGTCGGGCTGTTACTAAATCCTTCGTGTAGTACTACAGGCTCGGATTTAGCACGTTTCAGGTAATCTTCTGCTGAAATAAGCACATCATTCATGAATTCCTTTTCTATCTTTGCAACTACTTCAAGCTTTTTAACTCTTCCAAGATTAACAGTCAAATAGTCTAAGTGATCTTCATAAATTTCAATTCCGTCTGCGATGAAATGACTGAAATAATAACCCTCGGCAAGTAATTCATTAATTTTTGTGATTACCTCATCCGAAGATCGTGTCTTTTCAAATTCAATTTGCTGCTGTCCAAAAATAAGTTCCTATGTTGTTCCTCCAATATTTTTTTATGACTGATTGCATTTCCATACCTTTTATATCGGCTCAATTATGAGATATTGAACCATATTTGTTATAATAGGAATAAACGTTTGTAGCCTTGGAGGTGGATAATGTGATAACTGAATCTGGAGGTTTTCATAATTTCATCTGTGGCAAGTTGTTGGGGGACGGCTGCATTACGAAGCAGGACGGTAGAAAACCTCGCTTTCAGTTTATGCATCGAACAGAGGACGTTGGATGGGCAGAATACTGCTATGATCACTTGAAAAACTTCATACCTCTATCTCCCCCGACCTATCGGAAAGTGATGGATTTGCGAATCAAAAAGGGCTATTCTGAAAGCTATATCGTGCAATCCCGGACGGATGAAGTGATTACGAATTTGTATAAGCAATGGTATCCAAATGGGAGAAAGGTCCTTCCTTTCGACTATATTGAAAAGCATTTGGATGAACGAGCATTGGCATGGTGGTACCAGGATGATGGCCATTTAAAGATAGTCAACGGAACTGTTAATAAAATTATCTTATCGACTGATAGTTTTTCTAATCAGGAAAATAACCGGTTGATTCAATTAATTCTTGAAAGATTCAACCTCCGTTTTGTTATAGACGGACAAAATCGGATTCTACTCTATGACCAGTTTCAAATCATCTATTTCCTCCACCTTGTTTCACCCTGGTTGGATGAATCAATGAACAGAAAAGCTTTGCCCGTTCAATCTCTCCGACCGATTGCAAAACGAACTACAATTTACTTGCCGACAAAGTTCAAATTATTGAAACCTACGACTGAAATCAATGAAAAACTGGATAAGCTACACACTTTGTTGGATGATTCTAAGAAGGAGCTGTGTATCCATAATATTTTTTTGATATTCAATCCGTTATTAGCAAACAGAGGAGACGTGAAAGGTTACCAGATTATCATTAATGAAAATCATAGGTATACACTTGCGAGTATTCGACAGCGAACTGGGCTGACGATTAGTCAACTTACTAAATATTGCTTCAATATCTAAAAAACGCGGTCCGGAAATTTCCCGGACCGCGTTTTGTTAACCAAATTAACGAAGAAGCTGTAGAACTCCTTGTGGTAACTGGTTTGCTTGCGCGAGCATCGCCTGAGAAGCTTGTGCAAGAATAGAATTCTTAGTTTGTTCCATCATTTCTTTCGCCATCGTGCGAAACATTTACTTTCATAAATGACTAGACTATATCTTCACCCTCTAATTTCTTAGTAGGGGTCGGGCGCTTCGGATTCGCAATGCTGATGGACATTGTTTCACCTATGGATTTCATCATCATAGCCGAAGCGTTAGATGGTATATCCTAGTCGTTGAACGTTCTCCACTCTTTCGAGACAGGAGCTTCGCTGCTGATTGCCCAATCTTTTCTTTTTTCGAACCGTCACGCTTGTTGTTTCCAACTACGTTGTGGCAAGAAAAGCTCTAAGGGGTTTCCAGCAATTCACCCGATAATACTCACTAGCCGTTACCAGCTAGGACGACTGTGCTTGTCACTACTTAAGCAGCTAAAGCATAATCAACGTCACGGATACGAGATTCCGCAGCAGTTAAGTTTTCAGAAGATGTACCAAGGTTATTGATCGTGTGTTCTAAACGGTTTTGGTTAGCACCAAGTTTAGAACGTTCAGCTGAAACTGTATCAATAGCTGATTGAATTTTTGTAATTGCAGCAGATGCATTACCAGCACTTGATACATCAAGACCGGATTCAACTCCTGCAGAATCAGTACCATTACTTACCTTAGTACCAGCTGTAAAACCAGCTCCTGTACCTGTTAACCCTAGAGCGCCTGCACGCATATCAGCAATTTCAAGTGTTAAACTTTGGTTTTCATTAGCACCAATTTGGAATTGAAGACCAGTACCAGCTTCAACAGCAGCTTTAGCTGCAACTGCTGTTACACCAGGTGTAGTTGCAGTGAAAGTAGCTGTAGATGTCGGAGCTGTAGACGTTTCTTGACCCGCTTTTTGTGTCAAAACAACATCCGCACCACTAGTACTTGCTGTGTACTTAGCAGATAAAGTTGAATCAGCTGCGATCAGAGCAATTAACTCGTCATTATCACTAAAAGAACCTGGCGTTGAGGGTGTTGCATTATAAGTAAATGTTTTCCCATCAATTGTTATATCTGTTGCAGGTGCTGCTGCTAAAGTATATACACCAGCTGTTGCTGGTGTTGCAGCCGTTGCCGGTGCTGCCATCGTTGCTGTATCTTTCGAACCATTCAGTAGTTTTTGAGTATTGAACTCAGTTGTATTACCAATACGGTTAATTTCAGAAGTTAAAGAATCCATCTCTTTTTGGATTTCTCCACGATCGGAAGTTGTATTAGTATCAGTTGATGCTTGCGTTGCTAATTCACGCATACGTTGAAGGATATCAGTAGTTTCGTTAAGAGCACCTTCAGCCGTCGAAATTAAAGAAATTGCATCTTGGGAGTTTTTAGAAGCCTGATCCAACCCGCGAATCTGTCCACGCATTTTTTCAGAAATTGCAAGACCAGCTGCATCGTCCCCAGCTTTATTAATGCGCATACCTGAAGATAATTTCTCCATTGATTTAGATTGTGCGTTTGTTGCACTGTTCAACTGACGGTGTGTGTTAAGTGCTGCGATGTTGTGATTAATTCTCATTATAATTTCCTCCTTGAATGTATGTTGCTCACGTCCTTGTGAGCACATTTTTTATACCAAGGATACCGAGCCGGCCGGACCCCGTTTTCCTCGCTACAATACTATTATCGGATTGACTTTTAGAATGTTTAATAGAAATGTTTATTTTTTTTAAAATGGGTGGCGGCAACTGGCACCCGGGCTTCTATTTTTTTTCGTTTTTGAGAAAGTCCATGAAACCATCTATTTTTACCGCTTCGGCGTTGGACTCGGAAACTTCTTTTATTAATTCTCCACGTAAAATAGTAACGTTTTTAGGTGCGTTGATGGCAATCCGGACTTGGTCGCCTTTTATTTCACTGACGGTGATTTCAATTTGATCGCCCAGCCAAATGGATTCGCCTTTTTTTCGAGATAATACGAGCATGTCGTCACCCCATGTCTTTCTGCATATTGGCATCGATGGAATATCTGATGGGATAGTCCGCGTTTTCCAAAATGCATTGTTTTGCTTTTTTGGACTTTGTGTTGATGATGACGGGTGCTTTTAAATTTACGGTTGAAGCGTTAAAAGGTTCTTTAACTGTAACGATTGTCAGTACAATAATATCCTCTTCTGATTCTATGTTGAGGGCTTCTACAGTTGATTCATCCAAGTCGAACGTATAGTCACTGATGAATAAGTAGGGATTCGCTGTTACAAAGCCTACTTCTTTTGAATTTATTGACTGGAGAATCTGATATACTTCGTTGCCTTCTATTGAGAGTACTATAAAGTCCTTTTCATTTTCGAAGCCTGGTAATCCGTTTTCAAATGTGAGGATCTCGGATTCTAATGCTTCTACTTCTCCAAGGATGGTGGATTGGATTTTCATAAGTTCTTCTCCTTCTTAGCGGGAAGTCTGGCACTGCCTCAATTCGCGGTAGGACGCGAATTGTGTCAATGCCAGGCACCCGGGTATTCTTGGTACCGGATAAGCTATTTATATTTTCCAATCAATTTGAATCGATGGTTTTTGAAGCAATTCCGACATTACTTTTCCAGGTGTGTATGTATGGATTGGTTTGTTCGCATTACTGTTATTAATCACTTTTTGTGGCTCTACTCTAATATCAACACTACCGGGTTCAAATGAAACTTTGACACTACCATAGGATGGGATAAATTTGATGCTTAGACTGCTATAGGGTTGTCTCAGTGCTCTTTCGGCAAATGATTGAATTGGATTCCCCCCGTTTTCAATCATCATAAGTTCAACACCGTCTTGTGCACGGCGGGCGATTCCATTGAAAGCTTCAGAACGGGCATACTGAGCAACTTCTTCTGTACGGCGAGCAGCACTTATTAAGTCCATATCTGCTCGTGCTTCCGTCGTATCAATGGATAGCCTCGACTTTGTTGTATTGATTGTCATTTGTGCTTGTGGTTGTTGAATATCCAATGTTGCACCTGGTTGTTCAATTTCCTGTACAGGTCTTTGGGTAGTCAAACCTAATTGCGCTTTTGTTGTTGTTACTTGAAGTTGTGGGATATTCAATATGTCACCTTCTAAAGAAAGCGTTTGGAGGTTGTCCAAACGCTTTCAGGGATTTTATGGATTGTATTGGGTGCTTATCGTAAGAAATCTACAAGTGATGGCTGGATAATACGTGAGCCTACAGAAAGTGCTGCACGATGGATTGATTCTTGTGTGAGCATATCAGTGATTACTTTTTCGTAATCGATGTCTTCGTTTTCGCTCATTTGTTTTTTTGCAGAGGCTTCTTGAGAATCCAAGCGATTCCCCATCATTTCAACTCGGTTTTGGCGAGCGCCGATGTCTGCACGTGTTGTTAGGACCTTGTCCATATTGGCGTCGACTTTCGCAATTGCAGTGCTGAAGTCTGTATCGGGATTAGCGAATTCGCCAAACATGTCATCGATTTCTTTAAAGAGATTTAACACATTTGCATTTACATTCAATGTAACGCCGTCAAAAACTTCAATATCGACACTTTTTTCAAATGCTGATGGATTATTTGGGTCTACATCCGGATATCCACCTGCTTGTTTATCATAAAGAGGAGAAGCGGTTTTTGTACCACTGAAAATATATTTATCTCCGACTTTTGTATTCGCCATGTCTCGAATCTGCTCACGCAACTGATTGAGCTCACTTTGCACCTTTTCTTTATCTAATGGTGTCATTGTTCCAGTGGCGGCACTTGTAACAAGTTCTTTCGCGCGGTGCATAGCTTGTCCGACTTTATCAAGTGCATCGTCTGAGCTATCAAGGTAATTATTGACTTCACCTAGGTTACGTTGGTATTGGGCAACTTTGTCCACTTGTGTCCTGTAGGCCATACCTTTCATGGCAACGACTGGATCGTCTGATGGACGGTTCACTTTTTTACCTGTATTGAGCTGGTCTTGCAGTTTGCCCATTTTATTGTAGCTCGTGGAAAGATTCCGGAGCATGTTATTGGATAGCATCGATTGTGTTACGCGCATTTAGATGATTGCTCCTTTCTTACATTCCTACTCGGCCCATGCCGTTGATGATTTTGTCGAGGGTTTCGTCGACGACGGTAATCATACGTGCGGATGCGTTGTATGCTTGTTGGAATCTGATCATGTCTGTCATTTCTTCGTCTAGTGAGACGGAACTAATGGAAGCACGTCTGTGTTCGACTGCACCAAGCAGTGTCGCCGAATTGAATGTCATTCGTTCGGCTTGTTGGCCGTCGACACCAAGTTGGCCTATTACACCTTGGAAGTAGGTTTGGAGGGTCGATCCTCCCAGTGTTGCGGAGGTGGAAAACTGAACATTTGCAAGATTTTTTGCATTCTTACCGTTCCCCTCTTCAGCCCCTGTAGAGTCCGATGCCGCGAGTAAATTAGAATCTTTCATGAGGGCTTCAGATACAAAAATATTACCGGCTGTAAATGGACCAGGACCTTTTGTATCAAAGAAATTACCACCTTTGACTCCATTGATATCTGTTCCACTTGTATGAACGATATTCATCTGATCTCCGAAAGCTGCAGCCATTTTGTTTAACTCGGCGATCATTTTAGGGTAAAGACCTTTAGTTGTATCTGGAATTGGAATTCCATTTGTATCTGTATCTACAGTTCCGTATGAGTTCATCAGTGACTTCACTTTTCCTACATCAAGGAGATTTGAATGTTCCGCATCTACTGTCGTTCCATTGGGTTGAGTTATTTTCAAACCTGTAATTGCGTTGTTTTCATTCGTTGAAACGTCGTGAAGAGAAGATGGATTCGTTTCCAACTTTGCATGTTCACTGCGATTGACAAGTTCTACTTTCGTTCCGTCTTTCAATTTCAATGTCACTGTCACCGAACCTTCAGCAATTGCCGATGCCCGTCCACCCGATTTTTCATAGCTCGTTTCAATCGGGAGGTAGCCGGATAGTTCATCCACAAGTGCATCCCGAGCATCGTACAAGTCATTCGGTAAATAGCCGTTTGGTTCGACTTTTTGTATTTGGTCGTTCAGCTCTGAAATCTGTTTAAGGATGGAGTTGACTTGACCTGCAGATATATCAATCTCTGTTCCAAGGTTTGTCTGGATTTCTGTCAATGATTTGTGCATGTGGTTGAATGAATCGGCAACTGTTTGACCACGCTGTACGACAACCGCACGTGCACCCCCGTTTTCAGGGTTGACGGCAAGGTCCTGCAGCGACTGCCAAAATTCGCTGAGTGATTTCTGAAGTCCGTATGCGGAAGGTTCATTCAAGACATCTTCCATTTGAGAAATCGCTTTTGTTTGAGAATCCCAGTAACCAAGTTTGTTCGATTCCTGTCTATACTGCTGATCAACGAAGCCGTCGCGCACGCGCTGAATAGAGCCCGCTTGGACGCCTGTTCCAAGGAACCCGGGCATCGTGCCGGCACTTAGACCGACGCCTGGAAATCCTGCTGTTGCTTCCATATTGACACGCTGGCGTGAGTAGCCGAGTGTGTTGGCGTTACTGATGTTGTGTCCTGTTGTATACAGAGCGGATTGCTGTGTGAACAAGCCGCGTTTGCTTGTTTCAAGTCCCATAAATGTAGACATTATTTTCCCCCTCAGGCATTTGAATCAAAAGATGGTTGTTCTTTTGATATTTTTTGACCGCTGATTTCGGTTTTTGAGTAGTTAACAGATTCCGAACGTGGTCGGACGATGTCCAGCGACAGATTCACGAACTGAAGGGACTGGTAGGTCAGCTTCTGGTTCAAATCATTTTGCCATTTCAAGTCGTGAATCGCATGCAGGAGACGGTCCCTCGCCTCCTCAAGGCTTTTGTTGTCCGCTTCCGGTACGACGTCGAGCAGGTCAGTGACGGTCGGATTGAGTGATGCTGATCGTCCTTGATCAGCCAAATACTGCGCCACATCCCGTTGTCTAAGGCCATCCATTTGGATGATAGCTGCCAAGTGGGATTGCTCGTCTTTCAACAATTGATCGAGTCCTTCCATGTCCCCGTTTTTGATAACTGCCGTCTTGTCGTACGCGATCCGGAGCAAGCTTCTATGAAGTTTTTCCAGGTTGTTAAGTGACGTCAGGATGGTTGTGATAGACATGTTTTCCTCCTACTTTCATTCAATCAGTTTTTACGGTTTAAAGTACTTAACCAAGTTGGAGGCGAGCTGTTCAGGATTGACTTCGTATGTTCCCGCTTGGACTTGCGCTTTTAGTTCTTGGACACGCTCATTGCGCCCCACTGTAAATGTGGACGTTTCCGAAAGTTTTTTTGCTTCGGATGAAATTTCGAGTTTATCGGTTTTCATTTTCGCTTTCTGTTCCGTCTGTTCCGCTTTTAACTGGTTTGTTTTGTACGGGTTGACGGCAGGTACATTAAATTTTTGGATTTTCATTTGTTCTCGCTCCTTTCGTTAGTAGCTTATGCACTACGTTATGCTCTATTCTTTATTTCGGCATAAATTCGTGAACGTTTAGGGCCTTTCGAACGAAAAAACCGGTTAGTCCGAAAACTACCGGTTCATTTTTATTTTAATTTACGATCTGCATGGTAAGTTGCTTTGTCATTTGCGTCGACCGCTTCTCTGAATTCCTTCGCCGCCTCAAACGTTCTAAGCTCATTTTTAATGTCCGCTGTACAACTAACGCACAGTTTCCCTGTGTTCGTCAGCTTGCCGCAATTGTCACATGGGTAACCAAGGTTCGGAAATAATGCAGGCTGAAGTCGGCCTTTCCGCACCCATTGGTGAAGTAGGGTTTCCGTTACGCCTGTCGCTTCAACAATCCGTTCAATTGTTGCCGCCCTGTTTTCACGCCTTCTTAAGAAGCGGTAAACTTCTTCATACATTTTTTCTTCGCTCACAGCGCACTTCGCGCAAACGTCACGTAGACCCGTATAGTTAAAAAAATCGCCACATTTCGGGCAGTCTCGTAGTTCAGCCATCTTATTCATCTCCTATTAATTCATTGCTTAGCTCGAATCAGTGTAACCGCTTCGATACGTGTCGCACCTGCCTCTTTTAAGACAGTAGCCGCATGACGGAGCGTAGTACCGGTTGTATAGATATCATCTACTAGTATGTACGTGCCTGGTTGAATTGCCGTTCCCTGTTCCAACTTGAATAAAGGTTCCATCGCAAGACGTTGAGCCTTCGATTTCTCGCCCATTGCTTCAAATCCTGTTTTTTCAAGTAGATGCGTAAAAGGTATACGTGCACTTTTCAATAGTTCATCGACATGGGCGAATGTCCGCTGCATTCTTTTTTCTGGATGCATCGGTATTGGAACGATTGTTGCTTTTCCTTTTAAGAGGGTACGCAGTTCATTCGCAAAGACGCTTGCTAATGCGACGTCTTGAAGGAATTTATATTGGTGCAGGTATTCACGCATTGCTTCGTTGTATGTGTAAAGTGAAGTGATTTGATCCAAAAAAGATTCTTCTTCTTTTATGTCGGCACGTTGGAACTTTTTTGAACAGTCTTGGCAAATTTCTGTTTGTTTTTCGAGTGCGAGTAGCGCTTTCCAGGACGGTTTTTCTGCAATCGGCGTTTCACACAGTAGGCAGCTGTTCATGCGCGGACACTTCCTTTATTCAACTGAATGATTTCGTTTTTCGCTTCGTCCATTGCGTAGGTGATGCCGTGATGAAAGAGTACGAAATCACCTGATGGATGTTGCGCGGAACGCCCGACACGGCCACCGATTTGGATCAACGCCCCTTTGTTGAATATGAGTTGTTCTGCTCCGACAACGGCGACTTGGACATTTGGGATTGTTATTCCGCGTTCTAGAATTGTTGTCGTGAGAAGGCCAGGAACTTCTTTATCACGCAGTGCTTGGACGTGCTGTTTTCGGTCTGGGTGCGAGGCATGGACCGCGTGAATACGTGCGTCTAGCTGTTGGAATAACGGTTCCGCTTGTTCCATGAGTCCTATGTGATGGAAAAAGATGAGGAACGGTTCTTGCCGCTTTAGTCGCTCTGCTGTCCAGTTGGCGAGCTTTTTGGGTAGTTTACCTTTTTGGATCTGTTTCGTGTAATTCCATAATGTCTCACACCGTGGAACGGGTAATGGGTGGCCGTGATATCGGCGGTCGATCGTTGAAACTTGTCCTGTTCGTTTGATGTCTGCTAGGAGTTTGTCCGATGGTGTGGCCGTGACGAAATGGACGGGTGCTCCAGGTTTCGCTGCCTTTCGAACCGCTCGTCTCAATGTTTCCTCAGCTGTATAGGGGAAAGCATCTGCTTCATCGACAAAAATGGCATCGAAAGCGTGACGGAATCGGTATAACTGATGGGTTGTTGCGAGAATGAGTTGGGGTGAGGATTCTGTTGTTGATTTTGAACCGCCGTATAACGCTTCGATTGCAGTTTGCGGAAATGCTGCGCGTAGGCGTGGTTCGAGTTCAAGAATTACGTCGACGCGGGGTGCTGCGATGCAAACGCGGTTACCTGCTAGTATCAGTTTATGGATTGGTTCGAACAGGATTTCTGTTTTTCCAGAACCACAGACGGCGTGAATGAGATGCGGGATGCGTTTTGTGTTACTGAGTGTTAGTTCGTCTGATGCTTGTTGCTGGCGTGGTGTCAGTGTACCTTGCCAAGCGATGATGTGGTCGGTCAGAAAGGTCGGTGGTTCTGCGTTCCAGACGATGAGTTCAGTACAGGTTGACACACGCCCCATTTTTAGGCAATGCCTACAATAGGTGCAAGGAGCTTCGCATTTTGCGCAGTCGAATGTTGTGAAGCGAGCTTGTATGTCGTTTTCACATCGGTTGCAAAAGTGGCGTGTTTGATTGGCAAATGCTTTGGTTGATTGGATGCCTTGAATGGTTTTGATAAACTTGGAAGCGATGTGTGCGTCGATTGTTTCAGTTGGAAAAGGGGTGTGCGAGCGAAGCCAAATACGGCCAGCCAGGAAGTCCCTGACTGACGGATCGAATGTAATGGTCATTTGCAACACCTCCAATGCGTTCCTTTTTATGGTGTTCTTCTTTTCACCCAACCAAGTCCCATTGATGCTTCCCCAAGATGTGTGCCGATGACGGGTCCAAAGTGGCTGATGGTGAATTTGACGTCTGGCAACTGTGCTGAAAGTGCCGCGTGCCATACTTCGGCATCTTCTGGTCGGTTGGCATGAATGATTGCCGCCTCGAGTGGCATTTCCGCTGCATCCTCCACCAACATGTCCACAATCCGTCTCATCGCTTTTTTACGTGTGCGGATTTTTTCATATGGAACGATTACTTTGTCCTGAAAGTGGAGGATTGGCTTCACTTGAAGAAGTCCGCCAATCAGCGCTTGTGCAGCGGAAAGTCTACCGCCCCGTTGCAGATGTGTGAGGTCGTCCACCATGAAATAAGCGCGCATGGTCTTTTTCATGTCATCTAGCTCAGCCATGATTACTTCTGGTGTCGCTCCTTCTTTGGCAAGTTCTGCCGCGCGGAGTACGTAAAATCCTTGTAAATAACATGAAATTTCGGAGTCAAATGTGACTACTTCGATGCCTTCCACCATCTTACCGGCTTGTTGAGCACCTGCATATGTGCCGCTAATACCACTCGATAGATGGATGGAAATGACTGCGTCATAAGTGTCTTTTAACGACTCGAACAGTTCAATAAATCTGCCAATTGGCGGCTGTGAGGTCTTTGGTAGCGGTCCATCCCCGCGTACTTTATCGTAAAAATCGGTTGAACGAATATCAATTTCTTCATCATAAATAATGCCCTTAAGTGTAACTGCTAGTGGAATCATATGAATATCCAATTCTTCCATTAAAGCTGCTGGTAAATATGCCGTGCTATCCGTAACAATTGCTGTTTTCAATGTTAAATCAGCTCCTAACCCCATTCTACCTAATTTGAGGTGAAATGGGAATGTGAAAGTGTGAGTGGTGGGAATGAAGTGAAAGTATAATGCTTAGATAATGTAATCCCATTGAATGCGCTTCGGCGCTAGGGGATGCCTCCCGCCCTAAGCCGAAGCCACTGAAAAAGTTCTTTTTTATAGTACGTAATAGTTGATTGTAGTGAAGAGCGGCGACTCCGGCGGGAACAGCGCGAGCTGAAGACACCGCAGGAACGCAGTGACGAGGAGGCTGAAGCCGTGCCCGCGGAAAGCGTCCGCTCGGAACGGAAATCAACGACATTGAAGGAAATCGTACTTTTTCAGTGCCCGCCCTAAGCCAGATGAGGTATCCTTTAACCTATATGGAATAGCCTCTTGGCATTAACTGTATAATTTCTGCAAAGAACGCAGAAATTATACAAACCGAACTCTTCGTTGTTCGGTTGGCTACCCCTTGAAAGGCGCCTTCGCTTTGTTAATAAATGAATATACGTTTTCAATTTGGTCTATTCCTATCCAAAGCAATCGCGACCAACAAAAAAAGTAACCGCCTTCTCCATGCCAGGATTGTAGGTGGTTACTCTTTTAGATAAATATCTTTTACGGTGTGTGTTGCAGCATAGTCATACAATTTATCGTACTAAGTGCCCGCAACGTTAACTTTTTTAAAAAAACGTTGTGACAGCAGTAAAGTAAATCCCCCCACCTTTCGTACACTTAAATCAGGGAGTTGTATTCGAATACTGCAAACGCTGTGTCCAACGGTGTGCTTCTAACGTACATTTGCTCAATTCCGCTTGTGTGATTCCCATTTCCGTGATCAGTTGCTCGATACGTAGCCAGTCAAAGCGCTCAACGGCTTCAGCAATTTGAAGATACGGCGTGATTTCTGTCCGCTCCCCTTTTACAGTAAGCGCTACTTTGTCAGACAATGGAATGAGTTGTAAGATTGCATCCCAGTCGCGCTTCATGATGACGTCAATTAGTGAAAACATGCCCGCAAAGAAATATTCTTCGGGATTTTTCTTGCCATCATGTTTCGCGAGTAGTTCGCATATTTTTGCCCGTGTCAGCGAGTAATCAGCAAGCGCTTGTGTGCGACCATTCCCTGATCCTTCCCCGAGTTCGCGCAAAGCAAGGACTTGTACCCACCTTTTCGTTTCACGCAATCCGATAAGAACGATGGCTTGTTTAATGGAACTAATCCGTTTCGGCACTCCGAATGCAAGGGTGTTAATCAGCCTTAGCAATTTATAGGACAGTGAAATATCATGCATGATGAGCTCCGTGATTTCATCGATATTTGGTGGTTCAGTATGAAGACGCTCGATTATTTGAAAATGAAGACTGACATTCGATGGGATTTCGATTCCCGTGACAATTTCTGGTTTGGAGAAGAAATAGCCTTGAAACAATTTGTAACCTGATGCTTTCGCCACCTTGAATTGTTCTTCTGTTTCGATTTTTTCGGCAAGCAGTACGATAGCGGGATACTGTTTAATGACCTTCTCGATTTCTTCTCGCTCGACTGGTGTCGTATTTAAGTAATCTACTTTTATGAAATCGACAATTTCGAACAATTCACTATGTATACTATATTGTTCCTGCAGGATAAAATCATCTAATGCTATTTTAAAGCCTGTCTCTTTCAACAACCGCATTTTAGTTAGGAGCGAGGGGGTAATCTCAACGTTTTCCAAAACTTCAATGACGACTTGTTCAGGGTCAAGGCTTGAAAAAATATCTTGAGCAAGTAATTCTCCTGTAAAATTGATGAATGACAATCTGTTCCCTGCCACTTTCTCGATTCCTATTGTCAGGAATGTATTAACGAGTAAGCCAATTGTCGCTTGTTCAGGGTTCACATTTGGAAAAAAGTTCTTATAACTATTTCTATAGAGCAATTCGTAGCCATAGATGTCGCCGTTTTGGTCCAATATCGGCTGTCTGCCAACGAATGTATTTATTTCATTCATACTAAGCACCCCATTTCTTGTAGTATAGCAAAAAATCATTCTTTTACCATTATAATGATAAAAAAACACTATATATGTCGAATTAAAGAATGCTATTAAATTCGCTACGGCGCTAGGGGGTGCCCTCACTCATTTTATAGTTCAGCTTATATATCAATTAAAATAGCAACACACCATGAATAATGGTATGTTCTAATTATCAATAGGTTTTATTCAAGGAGGGGTTTTATATGGAAGCAATCCATTATGAACAAAAGGGGAATCTCGCTTTCGTGACGCTCAATCGTCCGGGAGCAATGAATGCATTTAACTACGATATGTTGGTTGAACTGGGGCAAATCACAGAGTCGATTCGCATTAATCCAGATATCCGCGCCATTATTTTTACGGGTTCTGGTGATCGTGCCTTCAGCGTTGGGGCTGATCTAAAAGAAAGAAAAACACTTACAGACCTGCAAGTGAAGCGGAATCTTTATAAAATTGGAGAAGTGTTCTCTTCGATTGAGAACTTGCCACAACCTACGATTGCAATGATGAACGGCTTTGCTTTCGGGGGTGGCATGGAACTTGCGCTGGCTTGCGATTTCCGGATTGCGGCTGACACTGCACTCATGGGGTTAACGGAAACGGGACTTGCAATTATTCCAGGAGCGGGTGGAACGCAGCGTCTTCCGCGTTTAATTGGCGAAGCGAAAGCGCTTGAACTTATTTTGACAGCACGCAGAATGTCAGCGGCCGAAGCACATAGCTATGGTGTCCTCACGAAAATTACAACGCCGGAAAATCTTGTTCAGGAGACAGCTGACTTTGCAGATTCAATCCTTGCGAATGGCCCAATTGCCTTACAGCAGGCGAAATTCGCGATTAAACACGGCATGAATGTGGACTTGCAGACCGGACTTGCGATTGAACGGAAAGCCTATGAACTTACGATTCCAACTGAAGACCGTATTGAAGCGTTGAATGCGTTTTCTGAGAAGCGCAAGCCTGTTTTTAAGGGGAAATAAGGAAGTACTGAGTGTTTGTGCGATATGAAGCCTTTCTTATTTTTTGTATAACGATCAAAAGCCTGTCGTCCCCCTCAGAGGTACGACAGGCTTTTGGGTATTATACAGTTGTTTTAGAAGTAACAGGATTCATCACCGGGCAGCGTGGATTATTTGAAACAAAGGTGGCCGCTTTCGTAACGATCAATATAATATTCGTAGCACCTTGCCGATCCGCTACATGTGCCGCCCTGACGTATGGTCCATATTCCTCATTCGCAATATAGCGCGGAGGCAATTCATTAAGCGCGATTGCCATTATATCGTTAAAGCATCGCTCACATTGACACGTCAGTTGCAGTTGGTCTTTATATTGCAACAATACATCGCGAACAATTTCTTCCATGACATTGTAAAGTGCCATTTTCTCACGCTCCAGTTGTTGATAGATATGTTTCACGAACGCATCCACCATTTCCCATTTATCATATCATTTCTGTAATGGATTATCCTCGGCTAAATGACCTAATGAATTCCTTATCTATTTACCTCTACTTAAATCTGGCTATGCCCAAGTCCTTAGTTGACAATGACGCATTAAATTATGCTCTCACTATGTCACTCCTCCGGCGCCAATCCTTTCATCAAAAACTGAATAGTCAAGTCGACCTCCGCTTCGTCATCCCAATCGGCATTAGGTAATATAGCATATCGAGTCACAAAGTAGCCGATGATTGTCGAACCTGTTAAGCGAAGGACGGTATCGATGGGCAGTTTGATAATTTGCCCTTTATCCTGGTAATGTTCAATAATTTGCCTAAGTCGTGTAAAGACTTTGCTGCCGACATGCTCCATGAATTGCTCTTTTAACTCTGGATGAAAAGGGATTTCCTGAATGAAGATTTTGATGATTTTAAGATTACTTTTCAGGAACTTTCTACGATTATCGATCATCGCTCTTACAAAGTCTTCAAATGTTTCATGGTCATGATTCAGTACTTTATTGATATCCTTTATAATAATTGGAGCCATCAATTTGATCATCATCGGTGTGACAATGGACATCAGTAACTCTTTTTTCGTTTTATAATGTCTGAAAATCGTCCCTTCGGCTACTCCCGCTTTTTGGGCAATTTCCTTTGTAGACGTGGCGGAATAGCCTTTTTCAGCGAATGATTCAATCGCTGCGGCTACTATTTTCTTTTGTCGCTCTGTTAAATCACCTTTTTGATTGAACATTTCCTCGATCATTTGATCCTCTTTTGTCATGCTGAACTCCCTTTTCGTCAATCATTTCTGTTAGATTTTACGGTATTTTCGCAGAGCCAGGATGTTTATTATGATAAACAGTAAAGAGAATCCTGCTAATGCTAAAATATCCATGTAAATAGCGCCCCATCCATATCCTCTCACCATTATATCGCGTAATGCATCCGCCGCGTAATACAAAGGCGTGAATGGGCCAACCCAGCTCAGCCACTTCGAGATGGTATCCAAATTGAATAATCCAGAGAAGAAGATTTGTGGGATAACGATGATTGGGATGAACTGTATCATTTGGAGTTCATTTTTGGCGAATGAAGATAGTAAAATACCGAGCGTGAGCGCTGTTAAAGCGAGCAGCAAAGTAATCAGTAATACATAGCCGAATGCGCCTTCCATCATCATTCCGAGCACATAAATCGCGTAAGCAGCAATAATGGTCGATTGAATCATCGTGAATATACCGAAGCCAAATACATAACCCATTACGATTTCCCATTTTCGTAATGGACTTGCAAGTAAACGTTCGAGCGTCCCCGTTGTCCGTTCTCGTAAAAACGATACACCTGCAATCAAAAAGACAAAGAAGAAGACGAAAAATCCGAGAAGAACGGGCCCAAAATAATCAAACGTCCCCATGTCTCTAGAACCGTGTAAGTAGTCGATTTCCAACTGGGGATTATTAGCGTTTTCCTGTCCAGTCGGCATTGCTTGTTGAAGCCATTTCATCGTGGCACCAGCAACACTCGGGTCGCTTCCCTCAAGAACGACGGTGGGCTCGTTGTTTTTAAGTGTTAAGTAGCCATCAATCGTTTGCTCGGATAAATCAGCTTTTGCGCTTTTTTCATCGCTGTATGTGGTGACATCTGCTCCGCCTAAATCCATCTGTTCCATAACTGCATCAGGGACATCAACGAAGCCTATTTTCGGTGTGTAGTCTCCTCCGTTGAATACCAGGTGGAGCATCGTCAACACTAGAATTGGCGCAACAATAAGCAATCCCATTGTCCGTTTGTCACGTACTATTTGCCGTAAAATTCGTTGTGTCAATGCGAAAACTCTCATTCTTTTGCACCTCCGTAAAAAAGGAAAGCTTCCTCAATCGTTGTTGAATTCGTCATTTCTTTCAATTCATCAGGCGTTCCAACTGCAATTAGACTGCCACCGCGAATCAATCCAAGTCGATCACATTTATCGGCCTCATCCATTACGTGCGTCGTCACAATGATTGTCGTTCCATTTTGTTTTAATTTGTAAAAGGCTTCCCAAATGCTTTTTCGTAGAACGGGATCAATGCCGACAGTCGGCTCATCGAGGATTAATATTTTTGGTTCATGAAGTAATGCGATTGCTAATGAAAGCCGGCGTTTCATGCCACCGGAGAAGTTGGAAACTAGCTTTTTCAGGTCGCCTGAAAGTTGAACAAGCTCCATCACTTCTGTTATTCTACGTGTTTGTTTTTCACCTTTCAGCCCATATAAGGACGAGAAAAATTGCAAGTTTTCTTTTGCTGAAAGATCTTCATACAGCGCATCCGATTGCGCCATGTAACCAATGCTGGTAATTAATTTTAATGAAGGCATTTTCGTTTGAAATAAATAACTTTCCCCTGAAGTTGGTGTATCCAAGCCTGTTAGTTGTTTAACTAACGTCGTTTTCCCTGCGCCAGATGGACCGAGCAGACCAAAAATTTCCCCTTCGAGAATATCTAAGTTAATATCCTCTAACACATGGTGTTTCTTATAGCTTTTGGATACGTGGCGAATCGATACACACGTCTTTGGTTGTTCCATCCTTAACACCCCTTCCGCGATAGTGAGTGAGTACTCACTTTTATTGTATGCGAGGGATTTGCGTTTGTAAAGTGTGTAAGCACTCATTATTTTGTGGAATGATTGTATGACTTGGGGAACGATCATATCCTTCCCCGACCAATCATATAACTCGATAAACGATCATATCCCCTCCCCAACCAATCATATCGCTCGGTTAACGATCATATCCTTTCTCGACCAATCATATAACTCGATAAACGATCATATCCCCTCCCCAACCAATCATATAGCTCGATAAACGATCATATCCCCTCCCCAACCAATCATATAACTCGGTAACCGATCATATCTCCTCCCCAACCAATCATATAACTCGGTAACCGATCATAAGTCCCTCTCGCTCCCCGACCAATCATATAACCCAGTAAACGATCATAACCTCTCCCCAACCAATCATATAGCTCGATTAACGATCATATCCCCTCCCCAACCAATCATATAACCCAGTAAACGATCATATCCTTTCCCCAACCAATCATATAACCCAGTAAACGATCATAAGTCCCTCACATTACACCCAAATCCCTAGCTAAATCCTGACATACAAACAGCCATTCCGAGTTTCCGGAATGGCTACCTGTATAAATTGAAGTATTGAATCCGGTGTATAGATTAAGCGAAGGCGTCTTAATAAGGGGCCTCAGCGGTTCAATGGATTTCTTTATTTCAACTTATCTAGTTATTCTTTTGAATCTGCTTCTATACGAATTTCGTAAAATGCCTTGACCAATCCGCTTTCCTTTTCAGAGTCGATTTCTGCGAGCCTTCTCTTTCCAAACCGCCTATCGAATAAGCTAATCGCTCTGACAAACGGATGCTCATGAACAATCGCTTCTTCAAACGGCATATGAACGTAATCGAATAATAGTTCTTTCACATCCCATGCTGGGAAAACTTCGTCTGCAATCATTTCCTTTTCAGTATCCTCATATGCACGATGATAGGCTTTATAGTCTTCAGATTGTTCTAATTCCCGCCAATGGAGGTGCCAAGGAAACGGATTTAATTGTCGCTCGTCCCGTAAATCGTCACTGCGTCGATTCAGTTCCATCGTGTATGGAATATCCGATGCCCAGCCAATCTCTTTTCCATCTAATGTCACACGAAAACTGCTTGTCTGGTCATGACTTTTTCGATGAATGATTGCCTGATAATGTACCCGACCTTTCAGTGACTCACACAACAAACCCTCCGCCATCTGTTTCAGCTTCGACCACCTCATGAAAGTCGGGATTCCCATTCTTCGCGGAGAATACCCATCCGAATCGAATCATAGTAAGTCCCGTTCCAATAACGCACTTTCCGCAACCGCGCTTCCATCGTCATGCCCAGTTTTCCGCCGACTTTAATCATACGCTCATTACCTGACCACGTCGTATAGCCGACACGAACCAACGGCATTTCATTGAATAAATGATCAATCCACATCGTGAATGCTTTCGTTCCGTAGCCGCCGCTCCAATACTGTGGTTCATAAATGACAATCCCCATCTCCAGCCAAAGGGACGGCTTATGTTCCCAGTAATAACTAACCATGCCGATCAATTCGCCATCCACTTCGATGCCCCAATAATCGTCCTGTGCAACGATTTTATCGCGCCTTTCCAGAAACGCTTCGTACGTCATTGGCTGATGTTCATAATAAGGTGCATCCCATTTTTTCCATTCAGGATTTTCATCTTTGAAACTGAGTTCCCACATGCGGTGTAAATCTTGTTCTTGGATCGGACGTATTGTTACGCCCTCATTTGTATAACTCAATCATATTCCTCCGAATCAATTATAGATATTTCGCGAACCAGCCTGTTATCTCGTCCAACCTTGCAATGCGCAGGTTCGGTGTACCCGTGCGCGATAAGTTATGATTTGCATCTGGGAAGCGGACAAATTCCGTTTCTTTCCCCATGCTTTTTAAGGTGATGTATAGCTGCTCTGCTTGTTCAATCGGGCAACGGAAATCTTTTTCCGAGTGTAAAATTAACAGCGGAGTCTCAACGTGTTTCGCATATTTCAGCGGGGAATGTTCCCACAGCTTGTCAACGTCGGTCATGTCAGCGCCGATTTGCCAATCGCTGAAGTAGTAACCAATATCGGATACGCCAAAGAAACTGATCCAGTTAGAAATCGAACGTTGCGTGACAGCTGCTTTGAAACGATCAGAATGGCCAACGATCCAGTTCGTCATGAAACCGCCATAGCTCCCACCTGTTACACCAAGTCGGTTCGTGTCGATCCAGCTATTTTCTTTACAAACATAGTCAAGGCCAGCCATAATATCTTCATAATCTCCGCCACCGTAATCTCCTCGTACTGCATCTACGAATTCCTGGCTATAGCCATGGCTTCCGCGTGGATTAACGTAGAGGACCCCGTATCCTTGCGCCGCCAATAGCTGTAACTCATGGAAAAACGTATTCGCATACATTGCGTGCGGACCGCCGTGAATTTCGACGATTAGCGGATAATTAGTCCCTTCAACGTAGCCCGCCGGTTTCATTAACCAACCATGCACGTCCCAATTTGTCGCCCCTTTATAGACAATTGCTTCTGGTTCAACAAGTTCAACTTCCTCTAAATACGTTGCGTTGAATGAAGTGATGGCTTGTCGTTCGCCTGTTGCGATTGTCTGTTTATATAGCTCTCCCGGATTAATGGCATTGCTGACTGCAACGAGCGCAAACTCGCCGTCGACTGAAATATCATAGCCATATACATGCTCATTTTCAGGTGTTGCGGGATATAACTCCCCTTCGAGTGACGCAAAGTACAGACGGATATCGCCCATTGTCGACAGTTGAAAATACAAATAGTTATCCTTTGTCCAAACTGCAGACGGTGCATCCGCCCCTTGCTGATGATCCGCAACTGCTGCATCCCCAACCGGTGCGTCTATGCTTTCCGTCAAATTCATGCGCATACCGTCTTCCGTGTCATAAACGTACAAACTGCTATGTGTCGCATTTTCGAATGTCCGGTCTGAACCAACGTATGCGATATAGCGATCATCAAAGGAAAATTGGGCGCCGCCGAAATAGCCCTCTTCATCGACAAGAACCGTTTCTTCTTTCGTTTCAACGTCTACAATAATTAGCGGTTGACGGAATTCGAAATCCAAATTATCCTTTCGGTTGACGCCGATAATTAATTTCTTGCCATCATGCGATATGGCTTGCAATCCATGCTGGAAATTCCCCTCAGTGAACTGCGTTACTTCTCCCGTTTCGATGTCGACTAGGCCGATTTGTTTGTACGTGTCTTGTGGCAACAAGCCTGCCCCGTCCATTTGGTATTTCATTTTCGTGGCACGGTACGGCTGCGGCTTTTTCTTTTCGTCCTTTTCTTCTTTATCTGTAAACGTCTTGCCTTCTTTCACGACTGCGTCCACCCAAATTTTCTTGCCGCACGGCGACCAAAGGAAACCCGAAACGCCTTTTTCAAATGTGGTTACTTTCTGTGCTTCCCCACCTCTTGCCTGTAGGATGAACAACTGGTTCTTCTCTTCCCGGTCCGATAAAAAGGCGATTTGTTTCCCATCGGCAGACCATTCAGGTGATGAAATCGTACTTTTGCCATGCGTCCACTGCGTCACTTCGTTCGACTCCAGATCTACGTGAAATAAATTCGCTATATATTTATTGTCTTCCTCATCAATATGCGTTTTTACAAACACCGCTTCCTTGCCATTCGGCGCTAATTGCGGATCCGTCACAGACTGTAATTTAAATAGGTCAGCTACTTCCAGTTTACGTTTTTCCATTGCTAATTCCCCCTTATTTCTTCTCTATCTACTTATTTCGACATTCGTAACAGTTTCCCTTTTTTCATGGGGATAAAAAAATGATCTCCTTGTATGGCGAAGGAGATCTGGTGTCGAGCTATGGGGGCTAGTCGTGAGACTGTCATGGCAAGCTGACTAACTGTAAGGGCAAGTCATCAAACTGTCATGGCAAATCGTGAAACTGTGAGGACATCGCGGAACTGTCATGGTAAGTCGACTAACTGTGAGGACAAATCGTCTAACTGTCACGGCTAACTTCAAAACTGTGAGGACAACGCGGAACTGTCATGGCAAGTCGACTAACTGTGAGGACAAATTCTCTAACTGTCACGGCTAACTTCAAAACTGTGAGGACAACGCGGAACTGTCATGGCAAGTCGACTAACTGTGAGGGCAAATCGTCTAACTGTCACAGCTAACTTCGAAACTGTAAGGACAACGCAGAACTGTCATGGCAAACCGACTAACTGTGAGGTCAAGTCGTCAAACTGTCATGGCTAACTTCAAAACTGTGAGGGCAACACCAAAATGTCACGACACAATTATCTCTCCACATGAAACCTCTCATCCAAAACTACCATTTCGCCTACAAACACCGATTGTGGTCGGAAGATGGTGTTGTCGCTTAACTGTTCAATCGCATGCGCTGTCCAGCCGACGATTCTTGTTGCACTAAACGTTGGTGTGAACAGTTCCGACGGCATTTCGATTGAACGCATGATAGCTGCGGCATAATATTCGACGTTCGTATACAATTTCCGGCCCGGCTTATACTCTTCCAGCAAAGATATGATTTCTTTTTCAGCTGCTGTCGCCAAGTCCAACCAGTCATCTTCCCCCGACATACTGATGCATTTATCTCTCAAAAGAACTGACCGAGGATCTTCCGTTTTATAAATTCGGTGGCCGATCCCCATGATGCGTTCCCCGCGTTTCATTTTAGCCTCAATGACTGGACGGATATTTCCTAACGTTTCCATCTCCTCCAACAAATCGATGACACCCGATGGCGCGCCTCCATGTAACGGACCTTTCATCGTTCCGATTGCCGACGTGATTGCAGATGCTAAATCCGATTCAGTAGAAATGGTGACTCGTGCTGCAAAAGTCGACGCGTTCAATCCGTGTTCCATCGTTAATTTCAAATACGTTTCGAGCGCCTCTACTTGTACGTCATTTGGGATAACGCCTGTTAGCATCCACAAATAATTCGCTGTGTGCGATAAAGTCGGATTCGCTTCAACGATTGATTGTCCATGTTGATTTCGATAATGGCGCGCAATAATCACTGGAAGTGCCGCTGTCAAAACAAGCGCCTGATCCTCGATTATTTCATCCTTAAACGTAGAGTGTCCATAAGCGGAAATCGCCGTTCGCATCGCATCCATCAGTGGCATATCAGCAGGAAGTGCATCAATAATCTTCACAACATGTAGAGGGAGTTCTCTTCCTGCAATCAGTTTTTCATTCAATATACAAAGTTCACTTTCTCCCGGCAATACGCCAGTCCACATAAAATAAGCCACTTCTTCAAATGAATGCGTCGCTATGAGGTCGCCTATAGAAACACCCCTATATCGCAATTCCCCTTTTTCTCCATCGACCGACGCGATTTTCGTGTGTACCGCAATAACATCTTTCAACCCTTTTTGAAACATGATTATTCCTCCTTCTTTTCTTTAGTATAAGGCGAAGGTATAATTACTTAAATTGAATGTTTTTTATCAAATCAATTAGTATTATTAATCAAAAGGAGGTTCACTTAATGGATTTTCAATGGCTCAAAACATTTATTGTCGCCGCTGAGACCTTAAATTTTCGGAAAGCTTCCGAGAAATTGATGCTATCCCAACCAAGCGTAACCGTGCATATTCGTCTTTTAGAGGAACAACTTGGTAGCAAACTTTTTGATAGACTAAACAACCGCGTCACTTTGTCCGATGCCGGGAAGTTTTTTTATATTGAAGCTGTTCGACTTACTAATGACGCGGACGCGAGTGTGAGTCGGATGCATGCGTTTTCGCAAGGCTATCGCCGCAATTGGACAATCGCTATTTCACCGTTAATGGCCGAAACGATCTTACCTTATTTATTACGGACATTCATGGAGCATCATCCCGAAGTCGAACTATCTATTCGCATCGAAGAATCGGAAATGATTGAGCAACTTGTCGACAATGGTGATGTGCATCTTGGTATTTCAGCACTCGATGCTACGTTCAAAAACATTGAATCAATCCTGATTTACAAAGATCCTATTTTATTCATCATACCAACGGATCCATACGATGAGGAAAGCGGCCCACCTATTGACGTTTCTGAAGAACTACAGAAAAACTACTTATTTACGCATCATCACCCCGTCTATTGGGATGACTTACTTTTCACTCTCAATAAACGCATTCCTGGCATACGGACGATGAAAGTCACACAGGCGCACATTGCAAAACGGTTCATCCAGGAAGGATTAGGCATCTCATTCCTTCCTCATTCCATCGTCCGGCGTGAACTGATTGAAGGTAGACTTATGCAGCCACATTTTGACCTATTCGAATTACCGACCGTTTCGACATATATACTGGTGAAAAAGAAAGGAGAGCTTGAAGAGGAATTTATCAATCAGATTTCTAATTATTATTTTAGATAATGAATAATTAACCCCTCTCCGCGTTGGAAAGGGGTTAATTATATAGCCGGTCATTTGGCGTTATATCCTCGGTGAAGATATAATTTAGGTTTTTAATTCTCCATAAAAACTTTCACGTGTACCAGCAAAAAATGATGAGTAACAATTCACCATTTCCTCCACGCAGTATGCCAATTCATAACTGACTTTGTTGTATCGTATATCTAACGAATCGTTATCACCGCCTTGGGTTCATTTATCACCGCCATCGGGCCTGTTATCACCGCCATGGCTTCGATTATCACCGGCATCAACCCCGTTATCACCGCTACTCGTAATTCGCACACAAAAACAGCGGCAGCTTTTCATATGAAAAGACACCGCTGTTTTTATGTTGCTATCAAATTTACTCCACTGATTCTAATTCCTCTCTGATTCCCAGCACACCATACTAATTACCTCTTCATCGCCGCAACGGACTTTCTTCACCATCACAGTTGAATCGACGAATTTTGATGCCTCTTCCCCCAAAACGTTTCACGACTTGTTCAGCATTGCCATCTAAGAGCTTCCCATTAATGGGTTTTTCGTATTGCCGCCTAATCCAATGTGTCCAATTGGCTCCTTATATAGTTTCCCCTAGCCTCAATATAGGTCAATATGAAATCCGGTTCTTGATCAAATACGGCTATATTATCTTTTTCATAAGGATCCTTTAGAACATATGGCCTTATTAAATTATGCATTGCTTGTATTTTAGGTTTCATATACTCCACATTAAACTTGCTGTTTAATATCTCTTCTAATAGGTTCTTGTATTGCATCCGAAAAGTTTTCACATCAAGAATCCTTGCGGTTAATGTATTAAATCCTTCGATTCTCAAATAGTCTTCTCGCATGCTTTCACCATTGACATCTCTTCCCCATGTCGCATCGTAATCCCATGGGATAACTTCAAACAAACCCGTCTCCCCATTACGATAAAGTGCATAGTTATGAACAAATCCATCGAAGTTTTGGGTAAAAATAACCCCGGCGAGCCAGCGTAGATACTTATCTACGTTCACATACTTTACGATTTCATGCTCAAATTCTTCTCTTGGAACGGTGTTGATGTTAACTATCATTTCTTGTAACTGATTATCACCTTGCTCAGTGACACACTTTTTTTCATAGCCTAACGTGAGTGATTTCTTTACTTCTTTATCAAGATTACTCATTAATGAAAAGTTTGCATCCCCATCGACCGCATAATAGATCGGTCCTTCTGGTAGCTGCCGATTCGCCAGAAAAAATTCATCCACTGATTCTATTTCTAAATATATCCCCTCGTTTTTCCCGTTCAGTTTCACAAAAACGAAACGAGAGTTAGGTGATAAGCAGCCGATCTCATTAAAAAAATCAAAAGACAATTTATTTCTCAACAATGATGGATCTTTAAATTCCGCATTCAAATGAAATTCTTTCGCCTTTCTATATATGCTCGGTTTGTAAAATGAGAGCTGATATGATTTCTTTCGTAACTCCCGAATATGGGAACCACGATATACAATATCAATCTCATATTTCTTTTTATTAATCGTCAACTTTGCGGAAACTGGATCATCCATCCAAACATCTTTCCGAAGCTCACTTACAAAGTTAGGGTGAATAAAAAGCTGATACTCAGGTACTTCCATGTCAATATCCACGTGAATTCTATCCCTTCACTTTTATACTATACGTATGTATTCAAATGCTCGATGTTACTCTAACCATATATGTTGAATTAAAAAATCCCATTGAATCTGCTGTGGTTCTCGATAATGAAAGAGTTGTAATTCGGGGTGTGGATTGTAGAACACTTGACGCTTTGGGGATGCCTCTCACCGCAAGCCTGGATTAGCGCTTCGCATCCAGTCTTACGGCTTCGGCGACCCCTTTGCCGCGCCTGCGCTAGGGTGTTCATTATCGAGAGAACTGTGATTTTGAGATGTATATGGCGAGATAATAATGTGATTACTTTTTGATGCTAATTATAGTCAAGAAAGACACACTCCAGGTTGCAGATCTCATCCCCGATAACGAAATGCGCTTTCTCAAATAGACCATCTAGCGAAGGCGCGACTTCGTGGTAGCCGGAGCGATAAGACTGAAAGCGGTCTTCTTTCTGGCTTATCGCGTGAGGCGTCCACAAAGCGTCGAAGCGATATTCGTAGGAGTTCTAATTTATTCCTCATGCATCGGGACATTCGTTGATCACATTCGATCGATTTATAGCACTCCAGGTTGCAGATTTCATCCCCGATAACGAAATGCACTTTCTCAAATAGACCATCCAGCGAAGGCGCGACTTCGTGTTAGCCGAAGCGATAAGACTAAGGAGGGATGCAGTTCAATCCCTCCCAAGGGGTCTTCTTTCCGGCTTATCGCGGGAGGCATCCACAAAGCGCCGAAGCGATGTTCGTAGGATTTCTATTTCATTCCAAGTATTGGGACTTTTTCAGTGGCTTCCCAAAAGCCCTTGTAAAGCGCATAAGCCGTATTCATTTGTTCAACATAATAGTAATTATTTTTCAAGTGCAAGCATTTGTCTCTAACCCTCTTGGTACAACCGCGTACTTTAAGGAGAGAGGAAGGATTGCGTGGTACTTTCTCCCAATAAGCGAAAAAGGAGGGCGGACATGTCGCTATTTTTTGATAATGAAATACAAAAAGTAAAGAAAAGAACTGATCGCTTAGGGTTAGATAACTTAATGTCTCAGGATCCTCGTGATAAACAGAACAATGCTAACAGATATAGAAACACTTCTCAAAATCAAACAATTTCTAACAAGGATCAACATGATTCCGGCAAGCGACCAAATAGAAGGAGAAATAACAAGTACTAAATATAGTGCAGGGCATGGTTCCAGTGAAACTATGAATTTTTCCACTTATCTGGTTTGACTTATGAAGCTCATCTAAGTTTAAAAGGTTTTCTTTCTTATCTTTTAAGAATTGACTCACTTCCCGCCCACTTCTAATTATTTCTCGAAGTGTGTGCGTTTGTCTCGGACACTTAGTGTACGTAAACGTACATTAAGTGGAGAGTAAGGATTTGAGGCAATCCGTAAATGGAATATGAGCAAGTCTTCATTCTTTATCTACAAAAAAAAAAAGGAGGTTTAACGTGTCTCAATTTTTAAGTAACGATGACATTCAAAAAGCGATTAATAAGGTGGTAAGCTTGGGGTTAGACAACTTTATGTTCCAAGAGCCGTCAAGTAACAAACATTGCACAAGCAGTAAACGTTGTTCAAGCAGCAGACATTGCACAAGCAGTAAACGCCGTACAAGCAGCAGACATTGCACAAGTAGTAAACGCCGCACAAGCAGCAGACATTGCACAAGCAGTAAGCGCCGCACAAGCAGCAGACATTGCACAAGCAGTAAGCGCCGTTCTTGTTGGAAAAAACATAATACTTGCGACAAGAAACGTACAGTCTTTGGTCCAATACTTCCAAGCAACAAGCGACGCTCTTGCGACAAGAAACGTTCTAGCTCGAAGAAACACAATACTTGCGACAAGAAACGTACTTGCGTAAAACGACGCACTTGCTGTAAAAAACAGCAGACTTGCGAAAAACGACGCACTTGCTGTAAAAAACGGCAAACTTGCGAAAAGCAACGTCCTTGCTGCAAAAAACAGCAGACTTGCGAAAAGCGACGTCCTTGTTGTAAAAAACAGCAGACTTGCCAAAAGCGGCGTCCTTGCTGTGGCGGCTACTAATTAATCACCTTAGCACTTGCATTCATAGCAATTCTTGCAACTAAATGAAGTGTAACGAAAACCCCTTTCTATTGAGAGGGATTTTCGTTATCGTCTACATTCCAACGTTATTTATTTTTACACTATAAACGTTTGTCCCTGTCATTTGTGGGACAGCCACATAATTTAAGGTGAGGGAAAGATTAGTTACTGTATATGTGAATATCTATATAAACTGAGCGAAGTTACCTTACAAGGGGGAGGGGTAGCCGTAGCGAATTCAATGTAGTTCTTTATTTTTCGTATATATAACAGCGATATGATTCTTATATAAAGAATAGTTATCCACTTTCTTTCTCTTAATAAAGATGAAAGGAGGTAAGGGTATGTCTTCTTTTCCAATGAATAATAACCAAAATGTCGGTAAACATGGTAACGATTGCAGATGTGGGTGTCGTTCGCACAAACCACAGCACAGTCATTCGCAATGCTGTTCAGAAAACAGACCGCAAAATACGTGTACAATCACATTCAGACATACCGGAGTAAGTCGTGTTTGGAGACCTGATACTGGTTGTGACCAGTGTAGGAATTCTAATCATCAACATTGCCACCGCAAGCACCGTTCTTGCGGGTGTAACTTCGGATTTTAAAAGGATTATGGGCTACCCCGTAAGTCGCAATTGAGCGGCTTGCTGGGACTAGCCCTTTTTTATTTCACACCTTACTCACCACTAAAAGACCTCCCCGTCAACAACCCGGAGAGGTCTATCTTGTTAGATTTTCACTTGGTCTTTCAATGACCGTCTCAATATTTTACCAGTCGTGTTTTTCGGCAGTTCATCTAAAAACTCGATTTGTTTTGGTACCTTATATTTCGCCAAACGAGCCGCACAGTATGCGATCAACGCTTCTTTGTCCTCTTTGACACCCTCTTTTAAGACAACAAATGCATGGACCTCTTCACCGAAATCGGGATCAGGTAAGCCAATGACTGCCGCTTCAATGATGTCACGGTGAGCGAATAATACTTCTTCAACTTCACGTGGATAAACGTTATAGCCTCCGACGATAACAAGATCCTTTTTACGGTCAACGATGTAGAAATAGCCATTTTCGTCGCGTTTCGCCATATCCCCCGTGTACAACCAGCCATTACGGATAGCGGACTCCGTTTCTTCAGGCATTTTGTAATAGCCTTTCATGACGTTCGGTCCGCGTACGATTAATTCGCCGACTTCCCCATCTAGTACTTCATTGCCCAATTCATCAACGACTTTATTTTCGACATTGATGATATTCGTTCCGATTGAACCTGGAATACGCTCGCGGTCAGTCGGATTAAAGCATGTAACGGGTGATGCTTCAGACAAGCCGTATCCTTCAGAAACCCTTACATTGAATTTCTCTTCAAAATTATGCAGCAATGCGACCGGTAATGATGATCCCCCAGAAATTGTAGTTCGAACAGATTTGAAATCGCTCGGATCAGCGTCTGGGAACTGGTATAAGAAATTGTACATTGTTGGCACAGCCGCGAAAATAGTAGCCTGCTGTTCTTTCACGACTTTAAATACTTCTGCTGGACTAAAGCGCGGTAGCAATAAAATCGTTGCACCTTTTACTAGTGGTGCATTGACAACGACTGTAAGCGCGAAGACATGGAATACCGGCAGCGTCGCTACAACACGGTCATCTTCCGTGAAATCCAAGTAATCCGCCACATCACGCGCGTTTGAATACAGGTTACCATGTGTCAGCATCGCGCCTTTTGGCTGTCCCGTCGTGCCTGATGTATACAGAATGATAGCGGTTTCATTTTCATCAACAACAACGGGTTCCTGATTAGGTCTTCCTGTAGTAATGAGTTGTGTGAATGAACGGACTTTCGACTTCACTGCAGCCGGAAGTGCGGCGATTTTCTCTGGTGTTTCCGGAACCGTTTCGCAAATTACATAATGCTCAACAGTTGGGAATGCGCCCGCAGCCTGTTCAACAAGTGGCAAAAGAAGGTCAAGCGCGATAACTGCTTTCGCATCACTGTTATGTATGATATACGAAATTTCGTCTGGCGTGTAAATTGGATTGACCGGAATTGCTGTTGCACCAATTCGCATTGTCGCGTAAAGCGATATAAGGAAATGAGGTGTATTACCTAGCAGAAATGCGACGTGATCCCCTTTGCCAACGCCAAGGTCTTGCAGTGCAGATGCGAACATGGATACCGATTGATCGAATTCTGCATATGATGTATCTTTCCCCATAAAGTGATAAGCCGCTTTTTCAGGCTGTGTCATTGCAGTTTCGTGTACTCGCGTAACTAGATTCATAAGTTCATCCCCTTTTGATTAAATGAATGATCATTCATTCCCACTATAATCATTATATAAGAAAAGTTCTGATAAATCAAGACGAGAAAAGCGGAAGGCGCCGCTCAGATGCGACAGGCATAAGGCGGACCGGCTATGCGGCGTTTTTTGCCGAATAGCTGGGCTGACTTATGACCCGAGCATTTGGCGCCTGGAGCTAGACACGAAAAGCGGAGGCGGCCGTTTAGGGGAACGCAGCCTAAGTTCGCCACTTCCTGTGGCAATGGCTGCATGACCTGCATCCTGCAGGCCCGCGACAGGCACAAGACAGTTTGCGAGGAGGCGTACCTCAGCCCCCACAGCAAAATGACTTGTGACCCGAGCATCTGGCCGCTGGAGCTAGACATGAAAAGCGGAAGGTGCCGCTCAGATGCGACAGGCATAAGGCGGACCGGCTATGCGGCGTTTTTTGTCGAATAGCTGGGCTGACTCTTAGGGAGCGCAACCTAAGTTCGCCGCTTCCTGCGGCAATGGTTGCATAACTCACATCCAGTGAGCCTCCGAACCCCTAGGCGCTGGAGCCAGACAATCGAAAAGCGGATACGCCAATAAAGAGGGATGTAGTTCACCCCTCTCCGTTGTATGATTTGCATCATGCAGACTTGTCAAGCCGATGCTTTAATATGCGCAAGATAGCGCCAGCGGATTAAATAGAAATAAAAGATTTGCATTAGCGTAAATCCGACAAGAACGAGAACAAGTTCTTTTACAATTGAAATTTCCGCCAGTGCATCCCAAATCACTTGTAAAGACAGAAATGCAAATGAACTATGAACAAATGCAACTCCCCATGGGAAGAAAAACTGCGGGATTAATTGCCGATTGACAATTTTCTTGAACTCGCGATCCGTGATTCCCATACGTCGTAAAACATCGAACTGTTTACGATCACTTTCGAGCGATGTATACAGTCTGAAGTAGATGAAACTTCCTGCCGCCAGGAAAAATACGGCCGCCAGTAGTAATCCGATGAACAATAACAGTGAAAATGTCGTGCGGATGACCGAATAATTCAAGCCCGGATTTTCAAATGAATATAGTAAATCATCGGATCCCCCCGCAAGAAATGATTCCGAAACCTTGGCATCGATGGACAAGCCAATTTCCTGTGTTTTTTGCCAATCGGGGACATGGAATGCATAGTAGGAAAATGACTTATCCCCCTGTGTTAATCCCTTTTCGAGTACCACTTCATAATCCGCATCATTCAATACGATCGCATTCATTGCAATCGAGTACGAAGAAAATAAATGATAAGGGTACGCCCCATCTATCTTAACGTGGACATCACTTTCTTTGAGTAGCGTTGTCACAGTTCGATCCTTCAGCTGGTCATACGATGAAGCGGAAGGTGGTAAGAAAACGGCTTCGCCCTTTTCCATGTCAATAATTTGATAACCAAACGACTGAGCAAGTATATTCACATTGGATAGCTTCAGTATCGCAACGGGGTTCTTGGTGAACGTCGAAGTCTGTTCCAACACCTGGAACCGAACAAGTGAATAATCGATCTGCTCTGCCTTCAGTTCGTCGACGAGCTGTGTGATATGCTTCCTTTCAAGTTCATTGTTAGACTCGCTTTTGTAAACAAGACCTAACGGATGCATTTCATGGTACTGGGAAGCAAAAGAAGTAAGCGATGCAAGTATGCCAACTGACATGAACGCTACAGTCGATACGATTGTCACGATGAAAAACATGCGCGCATTTTCACGCAGCCGCACGACACCTTCAGATATCGACAGCAACCAAAAATGATGCCAATACAATCGTTTTCGATTGCGAAGCTTATGAAGGAGCAAAGGTAAGGAATCCGTGAAAAAGTAAAAAGTCCCTATTGTTGCAAGCGGTGGCAAGAAAAAGATCAGGCCGGTTACGACGGAATTCGTTGTCGATGCAGCCAGGATATAGGACAATGCAAGAATCAGTAATCCCAGATAGCCACGTGCTTTCGAATAGCCGTACGCCCCTCGACTTCCTGCATCTCCTTGTATGAGATCGGCCACCTCACCGGTCCGAATGAACACCGGAGCCACATACGAAATGATTATAAACAGACTCATGAAAGCACCAATTGTCAGTGCAAATGGTTCCCATGATAAATAGAGGGGCAAAGCTGGCAACAGAACGATTTCCCGTATAATCATAAAAAAGAATTTTGAAAACATAAATCCAAGAATAGTCCCTGCAACAATAGATGCCGTTCCTATAATCATCGTCTCAATGAATATAAGGCGGTTCAATTGTCGCTTCGCCATCCCTAAATGCAGCAAAATGCCGAATTCCTTCGACCTCGCCTGAAGAAATGCCCGCATCGAATAAAACAGGAAAAACACAGTGAAAATATACAATATAATTTCTGCGATTCCCATACCCATTATGGCAATTTCTTGAACAAACCGATTTTCTATGGATGGATGAAACAACAACATGGAATAAAGGAAAAATACCATAACGGAGAAAACGCTTGCCATGAAAAATGCAGTGTAAACACGTCTATTTCGAATAACATTACGGTAAGCGAATTGACGAAAGGTCATGGACATTCCCCCCGAGAAGAGACAAGACGTTCAAAATACGTTGGAAAAATGTTTGACGTCTTTCATCTTTATAGATTTCATTGAAAAATTCGCCGTCCTTGATGAATAGCACACGGTCACAATAACTGGCGGCAATCGGATCATGCGTCACCATAACGACAGTTGTTTTTTCACTTTTATTAATATGGCTTAGCAATTCGAGCACATCTTTCGCGGACTTCGAATCGAGATTACCAGTTGGTTCATCAGCAAGAATGATTTTGGGTTTATGAATAAGTGCCCGCCCAATCGCCGTTCGTTGCGCTTGTCCCCCCGATAATTCGTCGGGCCTACGTTTCAGAATATCTGTCAAATCAAGACGTGCTGCAGTTTCTGCAATACGTCTTTCCATTTCAGGAACTGATAAGCCATCAAGGGTCAACGGTAAAACGAGATTCTCTTCTACCGTCAGCATTTGAAGCAGATTAATATCTTGAAAAACGAAGCCGAGATTGCGTCGTCTAAATAATGCTAGGTCGTTTTGCTTGAGCGCTTCTGGCTCTATTCCATTTATCATCAGGCGTCCATACGTCGGTAATGTAATCGTCGAAATCAAGTTCAGCAACGTTGTTTTTCCGCTTCCAGAAGGGCCCATGACTGCGACGAACTCGCCTTCCTCCACTTCAAAGTCAAGACGGTTCAACGCTCGGTGCATCACTTTTCCTTCATAAATTTTCGTCACTTCCGTCAGTTCCACGATTGTGTTCCGATTCACCCGTCTCACCTGCCTCTCCATTTTCAAATAGTACTGTCACCGTTGTCCCGATTCCTTTTTCAGATTCAATTGACAGTGGATGACCTAACCGATTGCATACTTCTGATGCAATATAAAGTCCCATTCCTGTTGATTCGCCAGTTAGTCGACCATTTTCACCAGTGAAGAAAGCCTTGGTAACTCGCTTCAAATCCGAAGATGGGATACCAATCCCTTCATCTCGAATCTGCAATTTCAGTCCATTCCCTGTACAAGACGCTATTAAATGGACTTTCTTTCCCTCGTCGAACGTATATTTCACCGCATTCGTAATGAACTGCCCGATGACGATTTTCATCCACTTCACATCCGTGGCAACAACGAAGTTGTCATCGATTGAAATAACTGGGAATACGCCATTGGTGATGAACAGCCGCTTATGTTCCGTCACGATTTCTTGTACTAGTTTTTTCAAATCAATGCGCTCGATCTGCATATCTTGTTCAAACGTTTCGAGCCGTGCATTGACAAGTACCGAATCGAGCCCACGCCGTATTTTCTCAACCTCTTCAGTGATACTGTCACGGTCGAGGTCATCTTTTTCCTGCAGTAAAAGTCCCATAACGGAAATCGGTGTTTTCATCTGATGGACCCACTGGTTCATAAAGTGGAGTTGCCGATGTTGGGCTGCATACAAGCGTTGCACTTCGTTTTGATACAGTCGGTACAATTCACGTGTAAATTCAGTCGTTTGCCGATGCTCTGGCGCTTGTGCAAATCGGATCAGTGCATCTTCCATCTTTTCTGGCTTACGCGTGATTGCGTCGTAAAATGAACGCCTCATAATAAACTTCCCTAATAAATAGCCGCTGGTCAACAACATACTCATACTGATTGAATAGATAGCCGTGTTGAAATTGCGGAAACCATCCAACCAATACAGCAACATAATGAACAATATAAGAATTAGTTGAAAAGTGAGGAAAGATAGATGTTCTCTTAGAAAAAGGCTTAGTTTTTTCATGATTCTTCCGGCGCTAATAAGAAGCGATATCCCGCGCCACGCACGGTTTCGATTGAAGATTTAATATCATAATCAGCCAGTTTCTTACGCACTCTAGTCATATTGACATTTAATGTATTTTCATCAACAAATGACTGATCATCCCAGAGTTCTTCAAGCAGTTTTTCCCGCGACACAACTTTCGGCGCCGCGTCCATCAGCAACTCAAGGATGACGCATTCTTTTTTCTGAAGGGGTACACTATTTTCACGAATATGCAGTTCCATCCGTTCGATATATAAATGAAGTGCACCAATTTTCACGGTCCGTTCTGATTGGTTAGGAGCGTATTCGCCAAATGTTCTACGTAAATGGCTTCTTATCTTAGCAAGGACGATTTCATAATGGAATGGTTTCGTGATGAAATCATCTCCACCATTTTCTAGCGCAAATACTTGATCCATGTCGCCAGAACGTGCAGAAATAAATAAGATAGGACACGTCGTATGTTGACGAAGCTGACGGCACCAATAATAGCCGTCATAAGAAGGCAGATTGATATCAAGCAAAATGAGATGTGGATCAAACGCGAGGCTTTCCTTAGTAACTTGGTCAAAATCTTCGACGATTGCAACGTCGTATTGGTATTTCCGGAGCGTGTCTGCTAACAGTTGTGCGATTTTCTTATCATCTTCAACTATGAATATACGATGGTTTTCCATAGGTCAGTCCCCTTTCACACTTCCCTTTATTATAGCGTAAAAACAGGCCCGGCGGTTGGAAGGTTTTTGGGAATGTTGTTGTTTTTTGTGGGGGTTATGATTGGTTGGCTGGGTTATATGATTGGTTGGACAGGCTATATGATCGGTTAGGTAGGCTTATGATTGGTTCGGCGGCTGATTTGATTGGTTAGACAGGCTTATGATCGGGTGGACAAGCTTATGATCGGTTGGCGGCTGATTTGATCGGTTCGACAAGCTATATGATCGGTTGCCTGCTTATATGATCGGGCGGACAAGCTATATGATCGCTTGGCGGTTTATATGATCGGTAGGACAAGCTATATGATCGCTTTGCTTGGCTTATGATCGGTGCGACGGTTATATGATCGCTTGAACGGTGCGGCGGCTTATATGATCGATCACACTTTGAAATGACTTAATCCAAAAAGAAAAAGCCCGACATATCGTCAGGCTTCTAATCTCATCAATAAATCAATTGAAGGAACTCTTCTTTCGTAATGCCACCTAGATATGTCGGAATGTCAATTGGTGCGAGCGCTTCGCTAATTGCCTGTCTCTCATACTGGATACCTTTCAAGCTTTCCTCGATAACTGTCACTTCTCCGACACCGAAAAAGTCGCCGAAAATGTTGACGTCTTCCATGATTCCTTTTTTCACTTGGATACGGACATCGATGCCGCCCACTGGGAATCTGTGTGAGTGCTGCATATTAAACTTCGGTGATTTGCCGTAATTCCAATCCCAGTTTGCATAACGCTCCGCAGAAAGTTTATGGATATTCGTCCAATCTTCATCAGTCAACTCTAGATACTGGATTTTTTCTTCTCCGCCGAAAATCGATTTCAGTATTTCCATTCGGAATTGTTCAATTGTCATTGAGTCATTCAGGAATTCGGAAATATTCGCGACACGACTACGGATTGATTTAATCCCTTTTGATTCAATTTTATCTTTACGTACTTTTAATGCTGAAACAACACGTTCTATTTCTGTATCGAACATCAGTGTTCCGTGGCTAAACATACGACCATTCGTTGAAAACTGTGCGTTCCCTGAAACTTTACGACCCTCAACAAGAATGTCATTGCGGCCGAGTAACTCTGCTTTGACACCCATTTCTGCCAATGCCTGAACGACAGGCTCTGTCACCTTTTTGAAGTTGCGGAACGATTCGCCATCGTCTTTTGTTAGGAAACTGTAATTCAAGTTGCCTAAATCGTGGTAGACTGCTCCCCCGCCGGACAATCGTCTAACAACATGAATACCATTTGCTTCCACATATTCTGTATCAATCTCTTCAATCGTGTTCTGATTTTTACCGATGATGATAGAAGGTTCGTTAATATAGAACAGCAAAAACGAATCTTTGTCGATATCCATATTCTTGAGGACGTATTCCTCTATCGCCAAGTTGATATGCGGATCTGTAATTCCTTTATTATCAATGAAATACATAGTTTATCGCTCCTCATTAATAGCTTCTCACCCATTTTATCATCTTTAAGAAGAGAAGACCCCCTCTTACAACTTTCAGAATAAATCGTGAAATGTGTTGACATCTAGTACACTGTTATAATACACTACTAATAACAGATTTAGTTGTAGTACAAATTAGGAAGGGGAGAATGAAAATATGATTGAGAATGTCATCGAGTTTTTCAAAAATCTACCTGCTAAAACTTGTACATCATGCGGGAGTGAAATCGACGAGCAACATGAATGCTACAGTAACAAATGTGATAACTGCAACATCTTGTAATTTTTTTGCAGAGTCTGTACTATTACACATTAAAAAATAAACCAAACACTAATACAGCAAAAAAGGGGATGTTAGCGATGATTGAAAACGTAATTGAGTTTTTTAAGAACCTACCTGCTAAAGTTTGTACGTCATGCGGCAATGAAATCGAAGAACAACATGAGTGTTACGGCAATAAATGCGATGCCTGCAATACCGTATAACCTTTTGCATATACTGTACTATCACAACGTTAATATTAAGCCTAGTACTAATACAAATAAGGAAGGGGAGAATAAAATATGCTTGAAAATGTAATTGAGTTTTTCAAAAATCTACCCGCTAAAGTTTGCACGGTTTGCGGGAAAGAAATCGAAGAGCAGCATGAATGCTACGGCAACAAATGTGACGACTGCAATATCCTGTGAATTAGAAAAGCGCTGCTCCAGGTGAATAACGTTTACTTATCTTTTTTAAACAGCCGTAGAGACTCCTTCGGCTGTTTTTTGATTGTAGAAAGATATACCTTTTTATTTGTCTAGTATGTCGGGACGATCTGTGTGAATGCCATTTGCACCGATGGCCATCATTTTTAATGCAGTTTCAGCATCAATAATAGTATACGCATAAACGGATAGTCCTTTTTCATGCATTTTCTTTATAAATGGGACCGTTAGTGCTTTATAACTAACTCCCAGTCCAGATGCATATGTCAAAAGCTCATCCAATTCTTTTTTTGACAATTTCGCCTCTTCATCATCATCAAATGAAATGAGTTTTAGAAGCGGGATATCTTGATTTAATTCGTAAACGCGTTTTAATCCTTTTTTACTGAATGACTGGATTGCTACTTTAGGATGTCTATCTTTATCAAACCCAATCATGTCGTATTGCTTCAATGTATCTACCAGTTTTTCTTCGATCCCAGGATAGTCTTCTGGATCTTTCAACTCAATGATGAAATTCATATTGTCCCCAAATTGACCGAATACTTCACCCAGTGTAGGAACTGCATATTCTTCTGATGGGCCATTTACAGCTTTCTTGTCTTCATCCTTGTGCCGAAAGTTAACGGATAACTCCTTCAGCTCACTAAGTGTCAATCCACCGATTTTGCCATTAGCTTCGGTTGTACCAGATACATCCGCGTCATGCATAACCGCAAGTTGGCCGTCTTTGGTCAGATGAATATCAAGTTCAATATAGTCGGCAGCAAGTTCTTCTGCCAAATCAAAAGAAGCAAGTGTGTTTTCCGGCACGTATGCTGACGCGCCGCGATGTGCGATAATGAGGAAATCTTCGCTTGGCATTGGTCCGTTTTCCGCCTCGCCTTTGCTACAGCCCGTTAATAACAACACCGCACACAGTATTCCCCATGTATACTTTTTCATTTTGCTTCCTCTTTTCGTTAACTTTCTATGTTTCTTCTATACCCTTTTTCCAACAAAAAAAATCCACCCGAGGGCGAATCTTTTCAGTCAAATAAATCTTCCAATACTTCTTTCACTGCCGCTCTTCCCTGATCAATACAATCGGGTAATCCGACTCCATTATAAGAGGCACCGGCGAGTTTTACTTGTGGGAACTTCGATTCCAGTTCTGCGCGGGCTGCTGCAATCCGCTGTTTGTGACCAACCCGGTATTGCGGGCGGTCTTTTTTCCAACGGGTAATAACCGTAAAATCCGGTTTCCCTGTTATATTCATAACCCTGCCAAGATCAGCAAGAACGATTTTCTCAATTTCAGCATCTGGTAAATCAACAATCGCTTCATCGCCTACGCGACCTACGAAGGCCCGGATAAGTACTTTTCCAGCAGGTGTTGTCGTCGGCCATTTCCGGTGTGTCCACGTGCACGCCGTGATTGAATAATCGCTGCTTCTTGAGACAAGAAAACCGGTTCCTTCTTTGTCCTGTACGACATGTTCCTCCGGAAAAGCAAGGGCCACTGTCGCAACAGACGTTGTTGGTATTTCTCTTAAATCTTGCAATAATCCGTGCGGAGCAAATAAGCGACCCGCCATCTCATGCCCAGTTGTAAGTATAACTGCATCTGCTTCTATTTTACGGCCGTCATTCATTTCAAGTATAGTCTTTTCCCCGACCATTCCTGGCGCCTCAATTGCATCGATCCGAACACCTTTCATGACGGAACCTGGTTCAAGTTGTTGTTCAATTGCTTCAACAATTGTTTCAAGTCCGTTACGGAACGTGTGGAAAACGCCTTCTTTCTTAGCGCCATGTCCGTCTTTCTGCGGTAGTTGTTTCGGTGTCGTTTTTTTCATCCCGAGAATCAGACTTCGATGTTTCTTTTCCACTGCGTAGAACTGCGGGAATGTAGATTCCAAACTCATGTGGTCAATATCGCCTGCGTAAACGCCAGATAACAACGGTTCAATCAAGTTCTCAACAATTTCCCCGCCAAAACGTCTGCGGAAAAATCCACCGAGTGACTGATCCCCTTTGATGTTTGAGCGTGGGAGGACGAAATCGCCCGCTGCACGCAATTTTCCTGACAACGAAAACAGTCCCGTTTTCAAGAATGGACCAATTTCTGTTGGGATACCCATAACAGAACCGCCTGGAATTGGATGTAACTCGCCACCGACAAGCACGTATGCTTGCCCTGTCGCGTTTTTCACAAGCTCCCCTTCGATTCCAAGGTCTTGTGCAAGGACTCCCATGCTTTTTTTCCGTATAAGAAATGAATCCGGACCACGCTCGATGATAAAACCGTTACGCCGGACTGTCTGGATTTTGCCACCAAGTCGATTTGACGCCTCGACAAGTATGACATCTAGAGGTAAGCCTTTTTCACGCGCTTCTTTCTGCATATAAAATGCCGCGGAGAGGCCCGTAATCCCTCCGCCGACAATAACGACTTTCTTGTTTTGTCCGCTCATGTCCATCATCACTTTCTTTCAACCATATTAAGCTTCTTTCATCTTTTCAAATACTGCATCCACCATCGCATCGATGAAGAGTGGGTCGATGTTCGGCATTGCCGGACGGTAGTAGGATGCACCGATTTCATCACACACAACTTTACACTCATAATCATTGTCAAATAGTACTTCGAGATGGTCGGAAACAAATCCAACTGGCGTATAAACAAATGTTGTATATCCTTTTTCATTATGCAAATCGCGTGTTAAATCTTGAACGTCGGGACCAAGCCATGGTTCAGGCGTTTGCCCTGCACTTTGCCAACCTAGTTCATAGTTTTTCACACCAGCAGCTTTTGCAATCAATTCAGCTGTTTCTTTCAACTGATCTGGATATGGATCACCATTCGCGATTATTTTTTCCGGCAACGAATGCGCTGAAACAATCAGACATGCTTTCGCTCTCTCTTCTTCGCTCATGCTGTCGAATGTACCGCGCACTTGATCAGTCCAGAATTCAATAAACTTCGGCTGTTTGTACCAACTTTCGACAGAAGTAATTGTGATACCATGCTTGTCAGCCTCTTCTTTCGTGCGGCCATTGTATGACTTGACAGAAAACGTCGAGAAATGCGGCGCCAGTACGATTGAGACCGCTTCTGTAATCCCGTCTTCATGCATTTTTTCTACCGCATCCTCAATAAATGGTGCAATATGTTTCAATCCAATATAGACCTTGAATTCAATGTTATCCTGCACTTCATTCAGACGGTTGCAAAGCGCGTTTGCTTGGTCTTCAGTAATTCGCGCAAGCGGAGAAATCCCGCCAATTGCCTCATAGCGATTGCGAAGGTCCTCCAATTGTTCGGGTGCAGGCGGGCGACCGTGGCGGATATGCGTATAATACGATTCAATATCCTCTTCCTTATTCGGAGTCCCATAAGCCATCACTAAAAGTCCCATTTGTTTCTTTGTCATAACATTCACCTCTTCGTTTGGATCAGCACGTTATTTACGCAGCTGTGCACTATATTCATGAACAAATTCAGTTAATCTTTTCAATGTTGCTGGTTTCACATCAGGGAACACGCCATGACCAAGGTTGAAAATGTGGTTACCATGCTCTACGCCTTGTTCGATGATTACTTTCGCACGTTCTTCGATAATGCTCCAATCTGCAAGTAGCAGTGATGGGTCAAGATTCCCTTGCAGCGGCTTCGTTAGACCGCGCTCTCCTGCTTCTTTTACAGATAAGCGCCAGTCGAGACCAACAACGTCTACAGGCAAGTCATGCCATTCGTTTGCCAAGTGGCTTGCGCCGACACCGAATGTGATTAGTGGAACGTTCAATTTACGCAGCTCTGTGAAAATACGCGTCATAACTGGTTTGATGAAGATTCGGTAATCAGATACATTTAATGCCCCTACCCACGAATCAAAGATTTGAATTGCTTTTGCACCCGCATTAACTTGTGCAGTAATATACGTAATCGTCATATCTGCTAGTTTGTCCATCAATGCGAACCATGCTTCCGGCTCAGATACCATGAATGATTTCGTCAAGTTGTAGCTTTTCGATGGACCGCCTTCAATCATATAACTCGCAAGCGTAAATGGTGCCCCCGCAAAGCCGATAAGCGGAACATTCAATTGTTCCTTCGTCAATATTTTAATCGTTTCAAGAACGAAAGGAATATCATCTTGTGGTGATAGATCGCCAAGATTATGGACATCTTGAACTGTACGGATTGGATTTGAGATAACTGGACCAATGCCCGCTTTTATTTTCACATCAATACCAATTCCCGGAAGTGGTGTAACGATGTCTTTGTAAAGAATTGCCGCGTCGACATTATACTGATCAACTGGAAGCTTTGTTACATATGCGCAAAGTTCAGGTTGGTGCGTAATCTCTTCAAGAGAATATTTCTCCTTGATTTTTAGGTATTCCGGTTGTGAACGCCCTGCCTGCCTCATGTACCAAGCCGGTGTATGATCAATTTTCTCGCCTCTTGCAGCGCGTAAAAGTGTATCATTGAATTTTGTCATTTGGTTTATTCCCACTTTCTTAATTAACTATTTCCGTGTTACATATCCGTACTCAATATAGACGTTTCCCTTTGCAAAGTATAGCTTTTAGCCCCGTTATTCATACAATTGTGCTAACTTCTTACTTTTTTCGCCATCATTTTGTCAAAGTTTGTTTTAAGTTCTCAAATAGGGGAAAATAGATAAATAAGAACTACAAGGAGGTTTTTTTGAAAATGAATATTTATATGACATCGGGTACACCTGAATTTATGGAAAGTTTAAAAGAAAAATATGCGGCAGAAAGCTTGATTGCCATGCATGGTCATGGTAATTCTCTTTTACTGCATGAAACGGTAGGTAAAACTGTGTTCCAAACACCACGCCGTTACGAAGTCATTAGCTCCTCGGGAACACTGCAAGATAACGGTTATTTCGTTTTCAACAATATTCCCGTCACGGATGAAGGACGTCCAGTTTTTGAGCATCGCTTTACAGAACTTACGGGTGCTATTGAATCTGAACTCGGATTCATCGCATTTCGTTTGCTCCGCCCACTCGATTCAGACACGTATATCGTTCTGACAGAATGGTCTGATAGCACCCATTATACAAGATGGGAAAACTCATCTGCTTTCGACAAGGCTCACTCCTCAAATCATGCAGAAGCAGGCGTCGATACTTCGCTTCATATTTTCTCGAGCGCTCCTTATGTAACAACTTATACCACGAAAGATAAGATATAAAACGCGCGACCCGAACTACGGGTTGCGTTTTAGTGTTCCCTCTCAAATGTTTGCTATAATAGAAGTAGCAACATTCAAATTAGATAATTTTTAGGGGGAACAGTCCATTGAAAGAACAATTGTATGAAAAGCTCGATAGCGCTTATGAGGATATGGTCGTTATTCGCCGCCACCTTCACATGAATCCTGAATTATCTTTTAAGGAAGAAAAAACTGCGCAGTACATACATGATTTTTACGCTGACCTTGGTATTGAAGTACGTAAGGGGGTTGGCGGCAATGGTGTCGTTGCAAGGGTTTCGGGTGGTAGACCTGGTAAGACGGTTGCACTACGTGCAGATTTCGACGCGCTACCCATTCAAGATGAAAAGGATGTAGCGTATAAATCAACTGTTCCAGGCGTCATGCATGCTTGTGGTCACGATGGGCACACTGCTACACTCCTACAGCTTGCAAAAGCCATTCATGAACTGCATGAAGACCTTGCTGGCGACTATGTTTTCATCCACCAACACGCAGAAGAATTTGCTCCAGGCGGTGCAATTTCCATGATTGAAGACGGTTGCCTTGATGGGGTTGATGTCATTTTTGGAACGCATCTATGGTCTTTGACACCTTTAGGTACAATCGAATATTTGACCGGTCCTGTAATGGCAGCGGCTGACCGTTTCGACATTAAAATCCAAGGCGCAGGCGGTCACGGTGCGGCTCCGCATCAAACGAAAGACGCTATCGTTATTGGCGCACAGCTAGTGATGAATTTACAGCAACTTGTTTCCCGTCGCGTCGATCCAATCGACTCGGCAGTGTTATCTATCGGTTCATTCGTTGCACAAAACGCATTTAATGTCATAGCCGATTCAGCAAAACTAGGCGGTACGGTACGGACATTCAACCCTGACATTCGCCATTTGATGGAACGCGAAATGAAACGCGTTGTTGACGGGACTGCGCTTGCAAATGACTGTACAATCGATTTCGAATATGTACGCGGCTATCCAGCTGTTGTCAATCACAAAGCCGAAACAGAATTTCTGAAGACTGTCGCGGAAGGTATTCTTGGCGTGGAATCAGTCGTGGAATCAACACCACAAATGGGCGGCGAAGATTTTGCATATTATTTGGAAAAAGTACCCGGTACATTTTTCTTCACTGGCGCAAAACCTGACAATCCATATCCACATCATCACCCAAAATTCGACATCGATGAAAATGCGATGCTTCTCGCAGCAAAAACACTCGGCGCTGCAGCTATCGATTTCCAAAATTTATAAAACAAAGGTCTTCCCTCTTAATTATAGGAGTAGAAGGCCTTTTTTTTTCATATGAAATACTGGTGAGTAGGGCTTGGAAAAATCCATTTTCTCTGGACCATTTCCGTTCGCTTTTCGGCGAACTAATCACGACAGATTTATCGTGACGCATATGTGACCAGTAGGTGATTATTTTATTCACTGTTTACTTTTATGATAAAACTCTAGAAGCCTTATGTACAGGTGTTATCGGATCGGTTTGTACTGAACGACTACTGCGTAAGGAAGCGACGGACAGATAGTCGGAAAGGGATGTGACTAGAAATGTACAAGTGCAAATATAGACTTGTATGCTTTTCTTACAGGTTCTCCATGTAAGAAAGTGGATATTCAACAGACGTGATACAAAATCCTGCTCATTCAAAATAATAACAAATTCCATTTTAGTAAATTGCATAATACGAGTGATAATAGCACTAAAAAACAAAATAGTTCAAATAGTTTAATTAAATGGTTGCATTTTAAATTTTCTAATTTATACTAGGACTTATGCAACAACAATAAACTATAAGGGGTGCATTTTATTGGTTAAAAAGAAATGGTTAGGGAAATACATTGTTTCTTTCAATACATTTTTGTTACTACCTGTGGTCCAAGGAAATAAACTATCAACGCTTGTAATCGAACGAAACGGTGAATTGAACGTTTCACGAAAACCCGTTCACATTGTTAAAAATTCTTGTCATTATTATGGTGGTTCTTTACAAAATTCAACAAATACAGCAAAACTAGCAATTGGAAAACGCCATAAAATGCCTATAATTATAGCTCATGATTTCGGAGTACCTTATATCTTTCTACCAACAATGTCTCCGAATTCAGAAGAGAATGTCTGGGTTTCCTATAGTGCGATTGATAATATAGAACCGGATGGTATGGGCTGTATTCTCTACTTGGAAAATGGTCTTTCCTTCAAGCTCGATATTTCAGCTACAACAATGTATCGCCAATATGCAGTCGCTGCACTTCTCGAAAAAAACTTTTTGAAAAAACAAAGACAATTGAACAGGCCATCAAAATTCGATAAATTTGACTTCCCGGATGAGGATTGACTTAACTTTCAAACATGGCGAAGTAAATGTTTAACAGTTCCTTCGTCCAATTACGTAGGCGGATGTTCAAATAACGTCTGTGGTCCTTATTGTCCCCGTATACGAAAATATACTCAGTGAAAGTAGCGTATGACTTTCATATTCTGGCGACGTAAGTAGATGGTGGTTTCCCTAAGTTCAGCACGTGCAGCTCTTGTTGCTTCATCGACAAGTTTGACATAAGGTCCTTTCAGTTTGAATGGACCTTTTTCAAACGAATCTCGATCCTTTTCCAATATAATAAGAAGCATCGGCAAATAAATCATATTCTCAAAATGCGGCAATGCCTCTGCAGATATTAAATGCATTTTAACTGCTCCCATCCTCACACAGAACATTAGTTCTTATTATTGTATACCCATATCACTGATAAGACAACCTACAATTTTTTTGTAGGTTATATGGTTTTGTAGGGGACTGTACGACAGCCACGAAACAAAAAAAGACTTTCGGCTATTACAGCTGAAAGTCTTACATATGAACCACATTTACTCTTTCCCGTCATCACCGATGTAATGCACCGACGCAGCTTTCCAATCGTCACCATTTTTCGTAAATACGGTCACTTGTCTTCCATCTTGTTTTGTCACAAGACCAGTAGATACTTGTTTATATGATGTATTCAAATTCGAGAAGACTTGGGCTTCCTTATCAGAATACTTTACAATCGTTACGTTCGATATTTCGCGATTTAGCTCATATTCACTAAATTGCTCTTCCATGAATGCACGTTCTTCCTCAAAATCATAGTCTTCCGGAGAAAGTGTATTCAAATAGCCATCGATATCTTGTTCATTCAGCGTATCGATATACACCTTATATACTGCTAAAATTTGTTCTTTCTCCTCAGCCGGAACACCAGAAGCTTCTTCTATAACTCCTCCCTCTAAGCTAAAACCCACTTTTTTGTCTTCCACACCATGATCAATTGCACCGTTTTCATTCGCCGCCTCGCCATCATTGACCGAGCCGCTTCCAGTCGACTTCTCTCCATCGCTACTGCACGCGCCAAGTAGTAAAAGAACCGACATACTTATAGGAACAAATATTTTTTTCATTTTCTTTCCTCCTGAACAGGTAAAAAGGCCGCTCCGACTGGATGGCCTTTCTCCTTTTATTTAAGAAAAGCGTAAGGCGCCGTTAAGCCCCGACAGGCATAAGAGACAAGGTAGGCAGTCTAAAATCGCGACTTCCTGTCGCAACGACTGCATACCTGCATCCTTGCAGGCACGAGGAGGCGTACTTCAGCCCCCACACAGGAGGAGGGATGAAGTTCAATCCCTCCCCCAAAACGACTTCCAAGGAACCTAGCCTAAGTACGCCGCGTCCTGCGGCAATGGCTACGTGCCCCACATCCTGTGGGCCTCCGAGGGGCTGGCGTTTGGAGCCTAGACATCATTCCAGGTTGGAAAACTTTTACTTTCTTGTTTTTCAACAAAGTCCGAATTACTTCACTTCAACCCAACCATTTTTAATAGCAGTTACAACTGCTTGTGTCCGGTCATTTACAGCCATTTTTTGCAAAATACTTGAAACGTGGTTTTTAACCGTCTTTTCAGAAATGAATAACGTTTCTCCAATTGTCCGGTTACTTTGCCCATCCGTCAACAGTTGCAATACTTCACACTCACGTTTTGTAAGTAGGTGGAATGGTCGGCGGATATCATTTTGCTGGAATGACCCTTTATGCTCCCGTTCACTCAATCTGCGGAATTCCGTAACAAGGTTATGTGTCACTTTCGGGTGAAGATACGAACCGCCCATTTCAACGACCTTAATCGCTTGAACGATTGCATCTGCATCCATCTCTTTCAGCATATAGCCAAGCGCACCCGTTTTCAGTGCATGCGATACATATGACTCGTCATCATGAATCGACAACATAATTACCTTCGCATTAGGAAACTCTTTAACAAGATTCTCGGTCGCATCGACACCATTCATACGTGGCATGTTAATGTCCATAAGAACAACATCCGGTTCGCACTGTCTATAAAGTTCATTTACTTCGCTACCGTCATCACCTTCTGCAACAACTTCAAAAGAATCTTCAAAGTCCAGAATTCTCTTTACCCCTTCACGGAATAATTGATGATCATCTACAATTAATATTTTCGTAACAGTCATAGTCATTTCCTCCCCATATATCTAGCCGTCAATTATTTCATTCCGAAGCGGGATCCGGAAATGGATCATCGTACCATTGCCAGGCGTTGAAGTGATTGTCATATCGCCTTTTAATAAATCAATTCGTTCCCGCATCCCAATTAAACCGAACGACTTATCTTTCACTTCATTCTGGTTGAATCCTTGTCCATTATCCTTAATGATAATATTCATTATATCGCGAAGCCATTCAGTTTTCACCCAAATGTCCTTCGATTTTCCATGTTTCAATGCATTTGATACAGATTCTTGTACAAGTCGGAAGACCGACACTTCAAAATTCGTTTGAAAACGCTGCTCTTGTCCACTATTTTGAAAGTGAATTTCAACATTTTTTTCATATTCTTCGATTGTCGACAAATACTTTCTCAATGTCGGAATCAGGCCAAGATCGTCAAGTGCCATAGGTCGAAGATCATAAATGATACGCCGGACTTCATAAAGTGCATTCCTCACCATCACTTTGAGATCTGCTAATTCACCCAATGCAGGTTGAGGACCTTTTTCTACAAAGATTTTTTCAATCAACCCAGTACGGATCATCACATTCGCCAACATTTGCGCTGGCCCGTCATGAATGTCACGAGAAAGCCTTTTGCGCTCCTCTTCCTGTGCCTGAATAATTCTGATGCTGAAATCCTGCTTGTGTCTTGCATTTTCAAGTGCTTCACCAACATTTTTTAAATCAGAAGTCAAATAGTTAATAACGGTCGCCACTTGATTAACAAGCTGATCCGCCCGTTCGATTGTATCGAGTAGCGCTACGAGGCGTCTGTCTAAATCGTCCCGACGTGCACGTAGCTGCTTCTCCTCCATCCGGTTAATGGATAATCGGACATGTAAGTCATTTGCAACTTCGTAAGCCTCTCTCACTTGTTCCTCTGAGTAATTCATGAAGTTCTTCGAGACGTCGGCGAGACGTTTGCGTGAATGCCCAGTCATGTTCTCCAAATAGTCGCCTTCGGTTATTGCCTGGGAAATATCACTTTTGACCGTTGCAAGCTCTTTTTTCATATCGACAAAGCTTTGACGGCTTTGTTCGCTTATAATAAAGATATCGTTCTTTGAGTTATCCATAGCACGGACCATACTACTAAAGATTGTTTCAAGCGTTTGGATATCAACTATATTTTCCCTCAAGATTAAGTTCCCTCCCGCCTACAGCCTGAAAAATTACATATATACTATTAAGTAAGAAGTGGTACAGGAATACTGATTTCCTTATGCACTTCATTATAGTATAGCATCATAGTACCAAATGGATATTAAGATTGTATTACAAGTGATGGGGGTGCCGCAAATGCGAGCAGATTATTATACAGTTAAAGATTACGGTGAAAGTGAATTGATCATCCAAAAATCTAGATTTCTCACCTATGTGTCACGTGCAGAGACGGAAGATGAAGCCCTAGAGTTCATTCAAGAAATCAAGAAAAAGCATCATAATGCCAACCACAACTGTTCGGCATATATGATTGGCGAGCACGATACTATCCAAAAAGCGAATGATGATGGTGAACCAACAGGTACGGCTGGCGTGCCAATGCTCGAAGTCTTAAAAAAACAAGGGTTAAAAGATACTGTCGTCGTTGTGACGCGCTATTTTGGGGGTATCAAGCTTGGAGGCGGTGGGTTAATCCGTGCGTATGGCCGCGCGACGTCTGAGGGCATTACAGCCACGGGTACTGTCGTAAGAAAACTTCATCATCTAATGAGAGTAACAATTGATTATACATGGCTCGGAAAAGTCGAAAATGAGATAAGGCAGTCCGCTTATCCACTAAAAGAAATTTCCTATGCGGACGGCGTCAACTTATTCGTATACGTTCCAGTGACAGAAGAGAATGTTTTCACTGCTTGGATGGCCGAATTAACAAATGGTCAGGCGGAAATTGTGTCGACTTCTAGCGAATTTCTCGAGTTCGACAACTAACTAAAAAAATAGTATAATAGAAAAGGTCATGAGTATTTATGTCACAAAACCTTGTGATCCGTTATGCTATCTCTACCTTTTGACGATATTTGTCAATTATATGATCAACTATGAAAAACTTACATAGTCGATTCTGGAGGAACTAAAAAATGAAAAGAAAAGACTATAAAAAAAGAAACAAATCGTCCGGGAAACGCTTAGCCGTAAAAGTTGTGCTTCTTCTCACCTTGTCCCTATTTATTGTTGTTGCGGCATATGCTGCTTCACTTCAGAAAAAAGCAGAAAACATGGCAGTTAGTGCGTATGAAGCCGTCCCTGACCGACCAAAATCCGAAATTCGCGAAGTAAAAGTCGAGCCAGCAAACGACAATGTTTCAATTCTATTCATCGGTGTCGATGACAGTGAAGCGCGCAGCCAAGGAGATAACAACAGCCGTTCGGATGCACTTCTACTCGCTACATTGAATCCGGCGAGTAAATCTGTAAAATTGGTCAGTATTCCGCGTGATTCATACGCCTATATCCCTGAAGTCGGATATCGTGATAAAATCACCCATGCCCATGCATTTGGCGGAACACGTGCAACAATCGAAACAGTTGAAGAATTGTTTGAGATTCCTGTCGACTACTATGTGAGGATGAATTTCAATGCATTCATTGATGTTGTTGATGCAATTGACGGAATCGACGTTGAGGTTCCATACAACCGAACTGAAAAAGACGAAAATGATAAATATACGATTCATTTGAAAAAAGGTCTGCAACATCTTGACGGCAAACACGCCCTTGCGCTTGCACGGACACGTAAACTCGATACCGACGTCGAACGCGGAAAACGTCAGCAAATGATCTTACAGGCAATCATGAAAGAAGCCGCTTCAGTAAAATCAATAACGAAGTACGGTGATGTTATTGAGGCAGTTGGCGAGAACATGAAAACCGACATGACGTTTGACGAAATGAAATCGTTCTTGGAATATGTAAAAGGCGGTATGCCACAAGTCGATACACTAAGTTTGAAGGGTTACGACGACATGTCTACGGGAATTTATTACTGGAAACTTGATGAAACCTATTTAGCTGAAGTGAAGAACATATTGCAAGCACATCTCGGTCTCATCCCCGACTCATCTAGTCTGACTGACAGTGGTTCGACCATAACTGGTTCAACCGAAGAAGCTTTGGAAGATAGTTTTAATGAATGATACCAAAAGAACCAGGCTGAAAGTTAGCTGGTTCTTTTTTCTTTCCACACATAATTCTATAAAAAATGGCCATGCTACCTTAATGAAAAGGTGCATGGCCATTTTTTCTTATTGTCTAGTGTACAAACAGCTGTGTTACTTACCAATCATCCGTACAAGATTTAACAACGGTCGATAGTTTGTACCGGCAAGACCGATTACTTCAACGAACAGTTCAATCGCGATAAGCATGACTACAATAAGCAGAATTGCTCCCCATACTGTCGCTTGCGAGAACAATACAGCTGCAACCCCAAACAGAATTGCAAGCGCATAAATGACCAAGACTGTCTGCCTATGTGAAAAACCGCTACGAAGTAAGCAATGGTGTAAATGTGATTTATCCGGTGCCATAATAGGCTGTTTCGTGCGTATACGGCGAACAATTGCGAAGAACGTGTCAGAAATTGGAATACCCAATATAATAACTGGGATAATCAGTGAAACGACAGCAACGTTCTTGAATCCTAATAATGCAAGAACCGAAATCATAAAGCCCAGGAACAAGGATCCGGTGTCTCCCATAAAGATTTTTGCCGGATGGAAATTGTAAAACAAGAAGCCAAGCGAGCTTGCCGCAAGAATCGAAGCTGTTGCAACTACGAATACATTCCCCATTATCATCGCCATAACAGCAATTGTAATGAGTGCAATCGTTGAAACACCTGCTGCAAGTCCATCCAATCCATCTATAAGATTTATAGCATTTGTAATGCCGATGATCCAAATAATTGTAATTGGAATACTTAAGTAACCAAAATCAAATTCCCCAATAAACGGTAAATTAATAACTTCAATTTGTAAACCGCCCCATACGACAACGACAATAGCCGCAGCCAATTGACCAGCAAGTTTTGCTTTCGCGGTAATTTCAAGCATATCATCGAGAAAGCCCATAACAATGATGATAACAGCACCGATAAGTATTCCAACAGCGTGTTCATCTTTCGGTAGTAATACCGCATAGCCAATTAGAAAAGCACCAAATATCGCAAGACCGCCGATTCGCGGCATAACAGACGCATGGACTTTCCGGTAATTCGGCCGATCGACCGCTCCTATCCGGAATGCCAATTTAATGACGAGTGGAGTAAGTAAGATGGAAGCTAGTAGTGCAGCAGCCATTGCAAGGAATAACATGTCCTTCCTCCCTATAGTAAATCGCTAATTTATCATACCAACAGTATCATAGCATATTTAAACAAGTAAAGCACTTTACTAGAAAACTCTTTTCTAATTATCATTGTTTCCTTGTGTTTAGGTCAGTTTAGAATAATATACTTTGGATAACCTTCGCAAGGCGAATGTTCCACATCAAGATTCCCGCGTCTAGTGCTCGGATAGCCACAGATAGCGGCGTACTCAAACTGCATTCATTTGTAGCGGGTGCTTACAATTTTGTTTATCTTATCTTTCCCTTTCATTCCCCTAGCTATCCCCCCACCTTTTCTTTCCTTACATTATGTAGATTTCAGCTCAAGGTAGTCATTTTCCATTCTTTTTGGTAAAATGGGGACGGGTCCTTTAAAGGGATCGGAAAAAAGGAGCGTTCATCCAATGCTATCAATATTCAAACGTTCAAATCAGACGAACGAAAGACAACTTCGAAAGTATCGGAAGATTGTCCAACAAATAAATAAATTAGAAGCTACATACGAACCAATGTCAGACGAACAACTAACAAGTATGACTACTATATTCAAGGAGAGAATCCAATCTGGAGAAAAGATCCAATCTATTATTCCAGATGCTTTTGCTGTTGTTCGTGAAGCATCCAAGCGAATCCTTGGCATGCGTCATTTCGATGTTCAACTTATCGGCGGACTCGTTCTAACAGAAGGTAATATCGCTGAAATGCCTACAGGTGAAGGTAAAACGCTAGTCGCTTCCCTTCCATCATATGTGCGCGCACTTGAAGGAAAAGGAGTTCACGTTATTACCGTGAATGACTATCTTGCGAAGCGTGACTATGAACAAATTGGTCAAATCCATCGTTTTCTTGGCCTTACAGTTGGGTTGAATGTCCCAATGATGCAAGGTCCAGCAAAACAAGCTGCTTACAATGCGGATATTACGTACGGAGTGGGAACGGAATTCGGTTTCGACTATTTGCGTGATAATATGGCGCACCAAGTATCACAAAAAGTTCAACGTCCCTACCATTTCGCAATTATCGATGAAGTTGATAGTATTCTTGTTGATGAAGCAAAAACACCATTAATCGTTGCCGGTAAAATGCAAGCGGATGCGGATCTTCATCACATTGCGGCACGTCTCGCAAAACGCTTCAAAAAAGGGATCGATTTCGACTTTGATGATGAAACAAAAGCGACTTCCCTTACTGATATTGGAATCGAGAAAGTAGAAAAAGCATTTGGTATCGACAATTTATATGAATTGGAGCACCAAACACTTTATCATTATATGATTCAATCATTACGTGCACATGTCATCTTCGAACGTGATGTTGACTATATCGTAAAAGAAGAAAAAATTGAACTTGTCGATATGTTTACGGGTCGAATCATGGAAGGACGCACACTTTCCGATGGCTTACACCAGGCAATTGAAGCAAAAGAAGGACTACCAATCACTGAGGAAAATAAAGCACAAGCACAAATTACAATCCAAAACTACTTCCGTATGTATAAAGAACTGTGCGGAATGACTGGTACGGCTAAAACACAGGAGAAAGAATTCAATGAAGTGTATGGTATGGAAGTTGTTCAAATTCCAACAAATCGTCCGCGCGCACGTATCGATTCACCTGACCAAGTATATAAAACAATTGACCAGAAATATAAGGCGATGGCGAAAGAAGTCGCTAAGCGTCATGAAAAAGGACAACCCGTCCTTGTCGGCACAACATCCATTTTACAATCTGAAAAAGTAGTAGCGTATTTAGATGAATACAAACTTACTTATAACTTATTGAACGCTAAAAGTGTCGAACAGGAAGTAGACCTTATTTCCCTCGCAGGACAACTCGGTCAAATCACAGTCGCGACAAACATGGCTGGACGTGGAACTGATATCGTGCTCGGTGAAAAGGTTGAAGAAATTGGTGGTCTTTTCGTACTTGGAACAGAAAAGCACGAAAGCCGTCGTATTGACAACCAGCTACGGGGACGTTCCGGAAGACAAGGTGACCATGGTGAGAGTCACTTCTTCCTTTCTCTCGAAGATGATATGTTCAAGCGTTTTGCTAAAGAAGAGCTTGAGAAGTTCCTCAAAAAAGTAACAACAAATGAAGACGGTCTAGTGCAGAATCCCGAAGTAGATGAACTGACAGAACGGACACAGCGTATCGTAGAAGGTGCCCACTATTCAATGCGCGAATACAACTTAAAACTCGACGACGTCATTAACGATCAGCGTGAAGTCATCTATGGGCTTCGTAATAACGTCCTAGACCGCGAAGGTATCCTTGAACAATTAAAATCGATGCTTTCCGAGACAGTAGAATTTGTTGTTTTCGATAGTTGCCCAGATGAAGAGACTTCAAGCAATTGGGATTTCGAACGAATTGAACATACAATGAACAGCCTGTTGTTAGAACCTGTCGTAATTCCGCGGACGCTTGATAAGACGTCTGACATTCTAAAACTATATGATGCTCCACTTACTGAGTTGCTCGACTTCATCGAATCATTCTCAGACGATGAACAGATCAATCAGATGATTCCACAAGTAATGCTGTCTCATATTGATACGATGTGGGTCAAGCACTTGGAAGTTATGACACGCTTAAAAGAAGGTATCGGACTCCGTTCATATGGACAAGAGGACCCAATGCGGATTTATCAGCGTGAAGGACTCGAATTATTCGGGCGTCATTATCAAAAATTACGCCGCAACATCGCATCTGAAGTTATTAGCTTTATGAAAGTTATTACACAACAACAGGAGGTACAACAATGAAGCTTTTCTCATTTTTCAAGAAAACCGAAAAGACAGGATCAGATAGCACAATCGGTTCCGAAGAAATTATTGACGGCCTAAACGCATCGACAAATACAGATGAGGTCGAGACTACGCTATCCCTACACCCAGAATGGAATGTACCACAGGAGCAAGAGTATGTTTTCCGCTTCCATTCGAATGAGCTAGAACCACTTAAACCGAACCAAATCTCCCTTTCAGGCATTGACATCGACGTTGAACCTGCTAATGGTAGCTGGCTCGTTAAAGCGTTTTTCCGTTCTTCACTAGACCAACAGATTTCAGTTGGATCAGTCGAACTGATGCTTCTTGATGAGGAAGGTAAAACACTCGCTTCCGATGAATTCGATTTGAAAGAGCTCGGCGATATTCCGGCACGAAGCGCAAGACCTTGGGTATTCGTCTTCACAAAAGACAATATCTTTGCAGAACAGCCACCAACAGAAAACTGGAAACTTGCATTTAACGTCCAATCGATGGTGCCTCACAAACTAGAGTTGGAGCAAACATGGGAAGACGGTTTAACGGCAGAACAAAAGGATGGACTTACAAAAGTTGTCGAAGGACTTCCAAAATTGAAACCGCGTGAAGTAAATATTAGCGGATTCCAAGTAAAACAACAGGATGACGGCGGTATCGCAGCATCTGTATTTATCCGTAATGGTCACTCGAAACAAATCAATATCGAAAAGCTTCCACTAGAACTGATTGATGCATCTGGCGATCTAGTAGCTAGCGGTTCATTCGCCCTTGATCCACTTTCTGTAAAAGCAAACACTTCAAAACCGTGGACGTTCATCTATCCAAAAGAAATGATTCAAAAAGATGAGCCAGACTTATCTCGCTGGACAGTTCGCGTACCACAACAAAACGCTTAAACAAAAGCGGAAGCGCCTGTCCAGCTCCAAAAAGCGCTGGAGGGCTTACTGATAAAGGCGTCCTTTTGCCTTTATCAGCAAGACTGAAGCGACTCGAGGGGCTAGGCGCTGGAGTCTAGACGTAAACAAAAGCGCAAGCGCCTGTTTAGCCCCGAAAAGCGCTGGAGGGCTTGAAGATAAAGGCGGCACATTCAAATCAGTTACATTCTGATTCGGATGTGCCGCCCTTTTTATTGCTATGTTGAACAAAGGAATGCCTATATTTATCGGACCGCGACTGTTGATTAACCATTTATTTGCATAAAATACCGGTGGGAGGGGCTTGATAACCTCCACTTTCACTGGACTATTTTCGGCCCGCTTTCGGCTAACTATTCATGACAGATTTACTGAGAGGTCCTAGTTTGGCTAGAAGTGACTCCGTCACTTCTAGCCAAACTTTTTTCAGTAATCCTGTTGTGAATAGTTGCCTGTCGCGTTCCTACACTATTCAAGTGAAAAATGCAGTTGTTTTGGAAGAAATGAATAGATGATATTCTATGGAGAGTGTAAGCGCCCGAAGATGAAATTTCGGGCACTCTAGCACATTGTAAAATGCGTTCCTTGCTTACTTTTAGTAAAGAATATGTATCTAATTCATGTGATGTCTTATAGAAAGTGACAGTTCTTTACTAAAAAAGAAAAAACCATATAGAAAGCATCAGCCTCCAAAATTGCATCTTTGGAGGCTTTTCTCCTGGTAAGAAGCCAGCTATTCTTTCGTCTCAAAAAGCTTCATCACTTTGTGTACGTATACTTTTGGAGCGCGACGGATGAAGGACCACCATACGATTACCGAAAAAATGTGTAGGGATGCGACAAACATCTCGGTAATCGTAATAGAAGTCATTCAATCCAAAGCGATCCAAAAGCACGACTATACAAGTAGCAGCCAGGGGGTGATCAAGTTAGTAACTGGAAAATTTTAATTAATCAACAGACTTGATGTTGAACATATATAGTGAAAAACAGCACCAAGTTCCCTATTAAGGGTACTCAGTGCTGTCTGTTTTGTTTTAATTGGCTGAAGCAACTGCATTCACGCCTGAGATGCGTTTTGCACCTACGTAGCGTTCACCCCAATAATAAGGGTCATTCAACTTATCAACGCGTACACCTTTTGATGTCGATGCGTGCGCAAATTTACCATCACCTATGTATATGCCAACGTGTGAAACTCGTTTGCCTGCTGTATTGAAGAATACGAGGTCACCCGTTTCTAAATTCGCTTTACTAACAGAAGTTCCTGATGCATGCATACTAGCAGCAGTACGCGACACTTGGACATTATGTTGCTTGAATACATATGATACGTACCCCGAACAATCAAACCCACTCATCGTGTTACCACCGTAACTGTACTTGACGCCAATTAGGCTTGTTGCCGTTTTTGAAATTGCAGCAGGTTTTGACGAAGCTTCGGCTTGTCCAACGAAAGGTGCGACGAGTAGTAGAAATGACATAGCTATAATTGTAATGGACTTTTTGAATGTGAATGTAAGTTTCATCTGTTCCCCCAAAGGATTAATTTATCTGAAATAATGATCTGTTACAACCTTAACACGCTTCAAACGCCTCCTACATTACAATTGTGTAACAAGTCTATTACACTACTTGTATTAAAGGAGACTTTCGAAACATTATTGTCTTTTTATGGGGTTTATAGTTTTTTAAAACGGGAATTTAGTAAAGTAGCATCTAATTTAATGGGAGGCGTTTGAAGTGAAACACGAAGATGACATTTCAGATAATACGCAAGAGTCTTTTCTTGAAGCACAAGAAAAAGCCCATGGTTGGTTAGGTAACGAAAAAACCGATAAGAAATATTCCGCAAAAAATTATATTCATAATCCATATCTCGATCACGCAGCAGGTGATTATGAACCCCTGAAAGAAGATAGCCGTTTTCATAATTCAGAAGACCCACACCGAACGACTGGGAAATTCAACAAAGAGCGTGGTTTCTCTCAAAAAAAACGTGATGCACTAATTGCCAAAAATGGGCAGCTTGGTGATATGCAAACTATATTCAGTACATTGAATCATGATCGACACTAATCCCCTTCTTTCTATAATAACAAAAAGGTGAGTGCTACTAATCGTAGTCACTCACCTTTTTGTTTAGCTTATTAAATTTCTAAATCCGTAATGACGATGACATCTTTGTGATCAACTAATTTTGTAATCGGCCACTCAGTCGTTACATTACCTTCAAGCAACTTCTCGATAGCTGCACGTTTCTTTTCACCAAATGCTAGTAAAACAAGTTTTTTCGCACCTAATATCGAACTAATTCCCATCGATAAAGCTGTTTCAGGGATTTTTTCATCATTTTCAAAGTACTGGCTATTCACACCCAATGTCGATTCCGTCAATTGCGCTACATGTGTAACGGAATCAAAAGGAAGTCCAGGTTCGTTGAATGCGATATGGCCATTCTCCCCTACCCCAAGTAGCTGGATGTCGAGTGGGTACTCTTCTAAAAGATCTTCATAAGCGGCACACTCTTCAACCAAATCTTCAGCCATTCCATCCGGAATATTTGTTTTTCTAAATTCTTTTTTATCAAACAGATGCTCACTCATAAAATAAGCGTAGCTGTTCGGGCTTGATTCAGGTATTCCGATATACTCATCCAAATTAAAAGTGACAATATTGGAGAAATCAAGATTTGACGAAACCCATTTATCGTAAACAGGAATCATTGTACTTCCTGTTGCCAGCCCAAGTACGTTTAGACGTCCACTTTCAATTTCGTTTTTAATGATTTCGTAAACTTGTTCTGCGCCTTGTTCAGGGCTTTCAACTTTTATAAGTTTTAGATTTTTCATATAGATCAACCAACTTCCATTAAGATTTTGCTCTCGCTTTATTGTAATTTCCCTAAACAGTCTGGTCAACTTTAATCGAACTTAACATACCATCTTCTTTTCTCACATGCATCTCTAGACCTTTATTATAGGTAATTGACGGAAATATGAAGAATGCGTGAACAACTTGTGAAACCCTCCCTTATATCCTTAGGCATAGGGTTTTCCCTAATTCCCATATTAAACCTTAAGACTATGATAAAGGTATGACAGCGAATCCACTTCGCCGGAAATAGGAGGTGTAATAATGGGGAAAAGAAATTCAATGAAACATCAACCCAATACGCATGAATCTACACATAGTTTGAAAGGTACTTTCATAGCCGTCATGCTGTTGGGTGCCGTCATTCTAGTATCTTGGTTCGGGTTTTATGCACTATTTTTATCTAGATAATATTTATATCAGGAGGGTTACTTATGCATTTGCACAAATATGAAAAGATATGGCTTGTTTTCGGAATGGCTTCACTCGTCCTATTCCTACTAATTATCGGCTTCGCTGCTTTCTGGAAAGGGACGCATCCGCAGAGCCATATTGAAACAATCGATCCACAAAATGTTGAAGCACATGACGCATTCAAGCCTGAAAATCTTGGCATTCGTGAAGTAGCTGACGGCAAATATATCGTCAACATCGTTGCTTCTGCGTTCAACTATGATTTCGGTAAAGACACGGAAGGTACTGCTATTAAAACGATTCGCGTGCCAAAAGGTTCCACCGTTCTTTATCAAATCACAACAAAAGATGTTGTCCATGGCTTCCAAGTAGCTGGAACAAACGTCAACATGATGGTTGAACCTGGCCACATTAGCCGTTACGAGACTGTCATGAAAAATGCAGGCGAATTCACGATTGTCTGCAACGAATACTGCGGCATCGGTCACCACCAGATGTACGGAACAGTGGAGGTGTATGAATAATGACTAAGGTTCAATTACCGCTTTCTAAAAAAGAATCCAGATTATATATGGCATTCATGTGGGTTACCTATATCTCGCTTTTTGTCGGAGGTCTGATGGGTTTATTGCAGACTTTTGTCCGCTCTGGGAAATTCAAATTACCGTTTAATATTGATTATTATACAATCCTGACTGTTCACGGTGTCATTCTTGGACTCGTCTTAACAACCTTTTTCATTATCGGTTTCCAGTTTTCACTTATGGGGAAAACGGTTGGGATTTCGGATAAACAGTTGAAAGTCGCATGGCTGTCCTTCTGGGTAATGCTGATTGGAACCATCATGGCCGCAATTACGATTCTTGTAGGCGAAGCTTCAGTATTATACACATTCTATGCACCACTACGAGCTCACCCAGCATTTTATTTCGGTTTAGCACTCGTTATTATCGGTAGCTGGATTGCTGCATTCGTTAACTTCCGTCAGCTTTACGTATGGAAGAAAGCACATAAAGGTGAAAAATCACCATTACCTGCATTTATGGTTATTATCAATATGCTTATGTGGTTCATCGCTACAATCGGCGTAGCAACATCTGTCCTAGTGCTGTTCATCCCTTGGTCACTTGGCTATGCTGAAACAATCAATGTTTTACTAAGCCGTACGTTATTTTGGTATTTCGGACATCCACTCGTTTATTTCTGGTTACTTCCAGCTTATATGGCGTGGTATGTTGTTATTCCAAAGATCATCGGCGGAAAATTATTCAGTGATGCACTTGCTAGAATGGCTTTCATTCTATTACTAATGTTCTCGATTCCGGTCGGATTCCATCACCAGTTGACAGAACCGGGTATTGACCCTACTTGGAAATTCATTCAAGTTGTGCTGACATTCATGGTTGTTATTCCGTCATTAATGACAGCATTCTCGATTTTCGCTTCATTTGAAACAACAGGCCGACGAAAAGGCTATAAGAGCTTATTTGGTTGGTTCAAAAAGCTTCCATGGAAAGATGTACGTTTCCTAGCACCATTCATCGGTATGGCTGCATTCATTCCGGGTGGCGTGGGCGGTATCGTTAACGCATCTCACCAAATGAATGCGCTCGTCCATAATACAATTTGGATTACAGGTCACTTCCATTTAACTGCTGCAACAACAGTCGTTCTAACATTTTTCGGGATTACGTATTGGCTTGTACCGCATTTAACTGGCCGCCGACTGACTCCGAGGTTGAATAGACTCGGGATTATTCAAACATTTATTTGGACAATTGGTATGACAATTATGTCAGGTGCTATGCATATTCAAGGATTACTTGGCGGACCGCGTCGTTCAAGCTTCTCCGAATATGCAGGCGGCGAACAAGTCGCTACATGGATCAATTACCAGATTGCACAAGCTGTTGGAGGAACGATTTTGTTCATCGGTATTCTCTTGATGGTGTACATTTTCATCCAATTAACATTCTTCGCACCACGCGGCGTTCAAGAATATCCGATTGCCGTAGAGGAAGACGATGCAGAGCCTACACCTAAAATTCTTGAAAACTGGTATCTATGGGTTGGGATTACCATTGCATTGATCCTGTTCGCTTACACAATTCCAGTCATTGATATACTGAAACACTCACCTCCAGGTTCGCCGCCATTTGATTGGCTGATTGGTAGATAATTGCATTATGAAGCAGCTCTGATTTGCGGGTATTGTCCGTGAAATCTGGGCTGTTTTCATTTTGTTAGAATTGATGGGTTGGAGGGGGTTGGTTGGACACCGCCCTATTTGTTGGACACTTCGGTATGTTGGTTGCACACTTCGACAGGTTGGTTGGATACTCCGATGAATTGGTTGTACACTTCAGCGGGTTGGTTGGACACCGCCCTATTTGTTGGACACTTTAGCGGATTGGTTGCACACTACAGCGGGTTGGTTGGACACTCCGATGAATTGGTTGCACACTTCAGCGGGTTGGTTGGACACTCCACTGAATTGGTTGCACACTTCAGCGGGTTGGTTGGACACTCCACTGAATTGGTTGCACACTTCAGCGGGTTGGTTGGACACTCCACTGAATTGGTTGCACACTTCAGCGGGTTGGTTGGACACCACCCTATTTCTTGGACACTTTAGCGCTTTGGTTGCACACTTCGACAGGTTGGTTGGACACTCCGATGAATTGATTGCACACTTCAGCGGGTTGGTTGGACACCACCCTATTTCTTGGACACTTCGGTGTGTTTGTTGCACACTTCGACAGGTTGGTTGGACACTCCGATGAATTGATTGCACACTTCAGCGGGTTGGTTGAACACCGCCCTATTTGTTGCACACTTTAGCGCATTGGTTGAACACTTCCAGTAATACCATCAAGGCAATCCATAATCTACTCTGCTCCATAAAAAAAACCTCTTACCTGGTTTATTTCCCCAGGTAAGAGGCCTTTATCAATTATAAGTTATTCGCAACTCGTTCAACCGCAGCTGCTACATTAAGATGGACGTTTGGATCGAGTGGATGTGGGACAAGATCGCCCGGTTTCGTGCTGTCGACAATTGCAAGTGCAGCTGCGATTAGCATCGGATAAGTAATTTCCTTCGCATGTGCATTTAGGGCACCGCGGAAAATACCTGGGAAGCCTAAGATATTATTAACGAGACGGCCATCTGCCGCAAATGCCGCGCCCGCTGCAAGTGCGTCTTCCGGGGTAATTTCAGCGTTTGGATTGGACAAAGCCAAGATAATTTGCCCTTTTCGTATCATTTCTGGTTTGATAAGTCCTGCAACGCCCGTTGTGGCTACGATAATGTCACACGTTGCCATCAATTCTTCAAGTGAATCAATGACTGTGCCGCCATGATCAGCAAGCCTCTGACGTGCGACTTCATTACGGTCAATACCACGCATTTCCTTCACACCATATTTCATAAGCATACGGCTAATTGCTAGACCAGCTGCACCAAGACCAATTTGGCCCACAACCGCTTCCGTTAGCAAAACATCTGTCTGTTGACAAGCTGAAATTACAGATGCCAACGTGACAACTGCTGTACCATGCTGATCATCGTGCATAACTGGAATCGACAGCTCCGCTTTCAACCGCTCTTCAATTTCGAAACAGTGTGGAGATCCGATATCCTCCAACAATATTCCACCAAACCCTTGCTGAATATGTTTAATTGTTTCTACAACTTCATCTGGATCACTCGTGTTAAGCAAGATAGGAATACCACTTATCCCAGCGAATTGATCAAATAACACAGCTTTTCCTTCCATTACAGGCATTCCCGCGACAGGTCCGATATTTCCAAGACCCAGAATCGCTGTGCCATCTGTCACAATTGCGACCGTGTTTGAGATTCCAGTAAAGTATTTCGCCTGTTCCGGATCATTCTTGATAAGTTCACAGACGTTCGCAACGCCTGGTGTATAGACACGTCGCAAATCACCTAAAGAACGAATTTCCATACGGCCTTTCATATGAATCTTGCCGCCTTCATGTGCTTGCAATACATCATCCGTTATAGCGTGGACACTAATTCCGTCGCCGATTTGATTAACCGCTTCAACAATTTGCAACAAGTGCTCTTCACTTGTACATTGAATTGAAATATCACGAATCGTTGATAATGTACCTACTTTTATAGTTTGGATATCACCAATATCTCCATTTAATTGTCCGATAGCTAACGCAACTTTCGCGAAGTTGCCCGGCACTGATGGTGTTTCGATAATTAGATTACGCATAAATTGCACTTGTTCCATTGTATTACCCCCTGATTATACTTGCCAATCCTCATTTTACACGTATAGGACCAGGTCGTAAACATTTTATGACTTCGGTTATAATTAATCGCGAATTCACATATTTCACGCATAATTAAAGGAGGGTTTTCCCATAACAAAACGGTTCCAAGCCGAATTAGAAACTATTTTTTCATTATGAGTCTTTACGTTCTTCGATTGCAAATCGGCTCACAGACGTTTCCAACGCTTCAGAAAGTGTGCATAACACATTTGCCGTTCCTCTCATCGCTTCAACTTCGAACGATATCCGGTCGTTATCGCCTTCATTTCTGAATCCCCTATTTCTATATTATTATTAATTTCACTTAAAAATTGTAAATAGTGCATAGTTTGTCGAAAAAGAAGCGATTATCATAATTATAGCGCGCTTTATGTAGAATCATAGTTAAATAGAACTATTTTCCCCGAATTACTATTTGAATCATTCTCTAACCATCAAACTATTGAATTTGTTAGACAATTGCTCCTCTTTTCGGTTATAATGAAAGGTGGTGAGTTTTTCACATAATTCTTTCAAGGAGTTGCAGTTTACTTGTCTATACAGAAAAATTTCGTGATTGGGCTTATGCTCTTTGCTTTGTTCCTCGGTGCTGGTAATATTATTTTCCCACCGCTTCTTGGGCAAATGGCAGGGGATGAACTTTTCATCGCGATGATTGGATTCCTAATCACAGGAGTCGGGTTGCCTCTCATTGCAGTTCTAGCGATTGCCAATGCAGGCGGCGGATTAGAAACCATTGCAAGTCGCGTCAATCCTTATTTTGGAGTTATTTTCACGATGATTGTCTATATGGCAATTGGTCCATTTTTCGGCATTCCACGAACAGCTACTGTCTCATATGAAATTGGGGTCGTCCCATTTTTGCCTGATAGCATTTCTGGCTCAAACTGGCCACTTGCGTTGTTTACGATCGTCTTCTTTACTATTACGGTCGCTCTCGCCCTAAATCCCGCGAAACTTGTCGATCGCATAGGGAAAGTGTTGACTCCTGTCCTATTTTTAGTTATTGGGGCACTTGCTGTGAAGAGTATTTTGTCACCAATGGGAGATATCGGACAAGCCCAAGGTGAATTTGCAACCAATGCGTTTTTCCGTAGCTTTGTTGAAGGGTATTTAACGATGGATGTCATTGCGGCACTTGTATTCGGCATCGTCGTTATTAATGCGCTTAAAGCAGAAGGCGTGACAGAAAGCCGTGCTGTCATGAAAGCAATGGTTTTCGCTGGTGTTGTCGCAGCTACTGGATTAGCGCTCGTTTACATTTCACTCGGGTATATTGGAGCGACAAGCGTCGATGTTATCGGGATACAAGACAACGGAGGTGCGGTTCTCGCACTCGCATCTACCGTCTTATACGGACCATACGGAACGATGATTCTGGCAATGACAATTATTTTTGCTTGTCTGACAACATCGATTGGTCTCGTTTCAGCATGTGCACAGTATTTCGAACATGTATTTCCACGGAATTCATACAAGACATATGTCTTCATTTTCGCGGGATTCAGTGCAATTATTGCAAACGTTGGATTGACACAGCTTATTTCTATTTCAATACCGGTTTTGCTCACAATCTACCCACTCGCAATTGTTCTGATGCTTATGTCATTCATCGACAAATCGTTTGGTAGAAAGCCAATTGTCTATATCCTGGCGCTACTGGCAACTGCTTTTGTTAGTATCTTTGACGGCTTAAAAGGAGCCGGAATCGACATTAAGCCTGTCAATGATGTACTTGCCCATCTCCCACTCTATGAACAGCAGATTGGTTGGCTTGTACCAGCGATTGTCGGAGCACTTATTGGTGTGGTTCTAAGCCCCTTGTTTAAGAAACGGATTTAGTTCTCAGAAAGTTCATGCTTTTACCTCCAATTTCAGCTATACTGAATGAACATTCAGTATTATGGAGGGTTTTCCAATGACGATGAATTTTGATGACATGACAATGACAACTATTTGGCTTAAAATTGACGAGAAATTGAACGGGGAACCAGGTCCAATTAAAGGAATGACTGTGACCTATTCATTCGATTTATCTGGTGATGATGGCGGTCTATATGGCTTAACGTTAGCAGATGGCAAAGCCGTAACAATTACCGGAGATCCCGGTGAAGTTGATTGTGCGTTAACTATGAGTGTGAAAGATTTCAAGAAACTACTTGCTGGCAACTTGAATTCGACCGCTGCCTTTATGATGGGTAAACTCAAAGTTAAAGGAAATATTGGTCTTGCGTTAAAATTAGAAGGTTTATTAAAACAGTATTCGTTTTAATAGAAGAAAGCGGCTCTCATTAAATGTGGGAGTCGTTTTTTGATTCCCCATAATTAATTGAAATGAGTACGTTTGAAGCCAACTATGAGTAATACTTCCCACTTCAGATAAAGGGAGCCCATTGTCGAATTAGGTATATTGATGTAAAATGAAAGAAAATTCGAAAGAAGGTGCAACTTTTATATGAAAAAATCGAAAAGCATTGCGTGGAAACTTTCAGCACTTATTATTACGCTCTTTTTAGTATTATTTATCTCATATACAGTCGTTACAAGTACCATTTTGCATAATCAAAGTACCAACGACGCGGAGAGTTCTGCAATTGATAACACTGAACTATATGCTGCTAAAATGAGCGACCGATTTAAGAAAACGAATGACATGCTCCACACAACAAAACACATATTTGAAACACTGCAGGCACAAGGTAATTTAACTGCGGACGAAGCCATAACTGTCATAGAGAATAATTTAAAAAACAACACTGATGCTTCTGGAATGGCTGCTATATTTGAAAGCGGATCTATTCCTATTGAAGAGTCTGTTAGTAATGATTTAATAGATCCAGAGAAGCGTTTTATTCCTTATTTGTATAAGGATGGAGACAAGATTACTATGGAGGCTCTTAGCGAATATGAAACAGAGGGCGAAGGAGATTGGTACTTAATACCGAAAAAAGAAAAGCGAGCTGTCTTGACAGAACCGTACGAGTACAGTGCAGGTGGTGAAATCGTCTTAATGACCACCATTTCCGTACCGCTAATTACAAGTTCAGGTTCCTTTTTCGGTGTTCTTACAACAGATATTTCCATCGATTTTTTAAATGAACTCGTGAATACAATCAAGCCGGATGGTGGATATGCTAGCATTATTACCGATGGCGGTTACTTAACTGCCAACAGTATTAGCGAAGAGTTGAACGGGGTAAATGTGCAAGACTCTTATGATTGGAGCACAATTAAGAACACGCTTGGAAAAGGAGAAGTATCGACTTTATATGCTGATTCAAAGCAACTAAATGAAGAGGCCTTTAACTCGTTCGCCCCGATGCTGTTAGACAATATTAAAGATACATGGTCTGTACAGACGGTTGTTCCAAAGTCAAAAATACTAGAAACATATAACACAATCTTACTTCTAACAATCATTTCTGCAATTGTCATGGTTGTTTTAATGTCTGCAGCTACCTTGTGGTTCATTTTCAAACAATTAAAACCACTTGCTTATTTACGAGAGTCAATCGAAACAGCAGCAGCTGGTGACTTGACGAGAAGTATAGATGAAAAACATATCCATCCAGATGAAATTGGTGCTGTAGCTATGGCATATAACAATATGCTCCGTAAAACAAATGACGCCATTCATACAGTTTGGGATTCTTCCACTCAATTAAACAAATCTTCCAATCACGTCCACCATGTTTTCGAGGAGATTGTTGCATCTAGTCAAGAAGTATCTCTAGCAACCGATGAAATTGCACATGGGGCCTCTAAGCAGTCGGAAGATACGGAAGAAACAAGTCACCGAATTTTAGATTTGTCAGACCAAATGGACTCGCTCGCTATTCTTTCAAATAACATGAACGTATTATCAAAACAAACAGGTCAATCAACTATACAAGGAATGACAGAAGTAAAAAAACTGCGCGAACATAATGAAGCTACGAATGATATGAATGAAAAGGTACAGCAACAAATTGAAACACTGACCACTAAAATAGCGGAAATTAATCAGGTTATTGCATCGATTCACGGCATCACTGCACAAACAAATTTGCTTGCACTCAATGCTAGTATTGAAGCTGCACGTGCTGGTGAGCATGGAAAAGGCTTCGCTGTCGTAGCGGAGGAAGTACGAAAACTTGCCGAGCAGTCTCGCTTAGAAACAGATGTTATTCAACAAACGGTTCAAGAAATATTACTAGAGTCACAGCAGACTGTTTCTATTATTACAGCGAATATTCAATTGATGGAAGGCCAAAACGAATCTGTATCAAGTACAGAATCTTCCTTTACCCGCAATGCGGAACTTGCTGAACAGATGGGTGGTTCAATAGACGAGTTAGCCACTAAACTCGCCGATATGATGGAACATAAAGACCAAGCGATGTTGGCAATTCAGAGTGTCTCCGCGATTTCGGAAGAAACTGCTGCTTCAGCTGAACAAGTCAGCGCCTCAGCCGCCGCGCAACAGGGCGAGCTTGAACGCGTCGCAGAATCGACCAATCATATGAATAAAATTGCTCAAGAACTGCAAGAAGTCGTCGATCGATTTAAATTATCATAATCAAGGACCTAAATAAGATTTGCCTGCCCAGTCAAGATTGTTTGCTGGGCAGGCTTTTTTTAGAAGGTGTCTTTAACGTGACTTTCTGCTACTGCGTATGTTGAAATAAAGATTTCCCACCGAATTCGCTACGGCGCTCGGGGATGCCTTGCCCCGTGCCTGCGCTAGGTTGTTCATTATTGGGAGAAATGTAATTTTGAAATGTATATCCCGAGATTACAAGGTGATTACTATTTGATACAAATTGTATTCAAGAAAGACGCACTCTAGGTTGCAGATTCCATCACAGAAAACGAAATGCGCTTTCTCAAATAGACCACCCAGCGCAGGCGCGACTTCGTGGTAGCCGGAGCGATAAGACCGAAAGTGATCTTCTTTCTGGCTTATCGCGGGAGGCATCCACAAAGCGCCGAAGCGGTATTAGCAGGAATTCTAATTCATTCCTCATGTATTGGGACATTCGTTGATCACATTTGATCGATTTATAGCACTCTAGGTTGTAGATTTCATCCCCGAAAACGAAATACGCTTTCTCAAATAGACCATCCAGCGCAGGCGCGACTTCGTGGTAGCCGGAGCGATAAGACTGAAAGTGGTCTTCCTTTCTGGCTTATCGCGGGAGGCATCCACAAAGCGCCGAAGAGGTATTAGCAGGATTTCTAATTCATTCCATTGTAAAGCACCTATGCCCTATTCATTTATTCAACATAAGTTTTTTTATTTTGACATATATAATATTGTAATAACGATCCTCCTGCAATACTCTCGCAATCTACCTGTAACACAAATGTAATTTAACAGTCTATTGTTCTAGTTCTATTAATCAGATAGAATACATATATAGAACTGTTTGTCGTGGAGAGGGGAAAATAGATGCAAAAGAGAGCTTTTTCGGTGCTGGCAGCGTTTGCCCTAGCGGCGTTTATCTCAGTCGGGAGCGCGGATGCAGCAACTGAATCATACACCGTCAAGCCCGGTGACACGCTATGGCAAATTGCTACAAAGCATAAATTAACTGTGGACGAACTTAAAAGTCTAAACAGTCTTGCTTCCGATTCGATTAAAACCAATCAAAAATTGGCCGTTTCTGCAAAAAATGCGGTTGGTCAAAAATCTGGAGTAGTCAGTTCACCCCCAGTAAAAACAGCAAATACGAAAGTTACCACTGTACTAAAGGAGACTTCTTCCACTAACTCATGGAAGAATGCCGTTGCAACAACTGTGAAGCCAAAAGAGTTGAATCTTCCCTCTAAAAAGGTATTACTTAATGCCGTCGAAGTTTCACTTCCACTTTTGGATACACCGTATGTTTGGGCTGGCGCAACTAAAGAAGGCTTCGATTGCAGCGGGTTCATTTATTATGTATTTAACGAGGCAGGACTTACTATACCAAGACTAGATACAATTGGTATGCATACCAATTCTTTTAATGTGGACAAGCCTATACCGGGCGATTTGGTGTTTTTCGCAAATACATACCGTAGTGGCATTTCGCACGCTGGAATTTATTTAGGTGAAGGTAAATTCATCCATGCCGCTACGCAAAAAGTTGAAGTTTCTTCAATTGATTCAGTTTACTGGAAAGACAAATTCACAGGCTTCAAACGTTTTAATCAGCTTAATTGATAGTTAACAGCTTTCCTATTAGTGGGGAAGCTGTTTTTTTACATTGCGTTAGTGTCGTAAAGTTCCACATTTCTGCCGTACAGTTCGTCCTTCTTCTTGTACAATCTTCGACTTTTTTCATCCCATCGAAAATTCTATCTATTCCCTAAGCCAAATGTAAGTTATAATTGAATTGACACCTGTCAAGACACACAATCATGCATTGTGTCGTTCTGGGCATATGCCTCATACGATAAAAAAAGGGGGAACTAATTCATGAAGAAAAACAGCATGTGGTCGCTTAACTTCACGACTGCCGCACTCGTCCTTATTCCAGCAGCTATCGGCATCAACTACCTTGGAAAGTTGTTTGCTGGTCTGCTTAAATTGCCGCTATGGCTCGATTCAATTGGCACAGTGCTTGCTAGTATGCTAGCAGGTCCGATTATCGGTGCCATTGCAGGGATTGTGAACAATATTATTTACGGCTTCACTGCCGATCCGATTTCATTCGTCTATGCAATTACATCGGCAGTCATCGGTCTTGTCGTGGGAATCATGGCCTATAAAGGATGGATAGCAAACGTAGGAAAAGCACTTGTCCTCGGACTTGTCGTCGGCTTAATCGCTGCCACAGTCTCAACTCCGCTTAATATCATGTTTTGGGGTGGGCAAACCGGGAATGTATGGGGTGATGCACTTTTTGCAACAATGATGGCACAAGACATGCCGCTTTGGTTTGCATCATTCGCAGACAGTATTGTCGTTGACGTGCCTGATAAAATGGCGACGGTTCTAATCAGTTTCCTTCTCTTCAAAGGATTGCCTAAAAATTTGACGCATATGTACGACAACCGTTCGGAAATAGAACGTCTTTAAGGACTACGTAAGCGGCCTGCTTCACCGGGCCGCTTACACTAGATTATACTGTTAGGAGGATTCCCGTGAAAAACATGACACTGTATGTAGATAAGGATTCGTTCATCCACAACATCGATCCGCTTACTAAGCTCTTATTCGTCTTCATATCAATCGCATTGACATATATCCTCCCGACTCATTTATTCGTCATCTGTGTCTTGTCATTTACGCTTCTTCTACTACTTGCAGGCAAAGTATTCACGTACATTTTGCCGGTTATTGGTGTCAGCCTACTGTTGATTATTTCTATCATCATTGTTCAAGGTTTCTTCCATCCCGACCGTGCTACACTTCTTTTTGAAATTGGATCTCTTCCTATTTATAAGGAAGGATTCGCATTCGCACTGCTACTTACCCTCCGTATCATTAATATGGTGTGTGCGTTCGGTATTCTCATTTTGACGACGAAACCAGATGACCTGGTCGAATCACTTATCAATAAGGGAATGTCTCCTAAAATCGGCTACGTTTTTCTATCAGTTTTACAGATTATCCCGCAAATGATTGCAATGACTAGTAAAATTACCGATGCTCAGCGGGCACGTGGAATGGAAACAGAAGGGAATTTACTTACGCGTATCAAGTCATTTATCCCACTTCTCGGTCCAGTTGTTCTCAATTCATTAAACGATACGCGTGAAAGGTCTATTGCGCTTGAAATACGCGGCTTCAATGCCAAAGGAACAAAAACATTTTTGAATGAATCCTTTCATTATAAATACGGTCTCATCTTGAAAATTATACTTGTCATCCTATTGATCGCCGCTATCGTCTGGAGGGTTGCCTTATGAACAGTATCCGCGTCGAAAATCTAAAATATAAATACCCGAACACCGATACTTTCGCGCTTGACGATATTTCATTCACAGTTAAAAAGGGAGAATTCATTGGTATAGCCGGCATGAATACCGCTGGAAAAACGACGCTATGTTATGCACTCAGTGGCCTGGTTCCCCATTTCTTCAAAGGTGCGTATGGTGGGGATGTTTTCATTGGCGACATGGACGTGCTTGCACATGAAATCAGCGACATTACAGCGAAAGTTGGACTCGTTTTTGAAAATCCTTTTTCACAAATGACAGGTGCAAAATTCACGGTTTACGATGAAATCGCCTTCGGACTCGAAAACTTGGGCATCCCTCGTGACGAAATGCATAGGCGTATTAAAGAAAGTATGCAGTTCCTCGATATCGAAGCATTACGGGATAAAAATCCGTTCTCCTTATCTGGCGGGCAAATGCAACGTGTCGCAATCGCCAGTGTTATCGCCATGAAACCGGATATTTTAATACTTGACGAACCGACATCACAGCTCGATCCACAAGGTTCTGAGGAAGTTTTCCGCATCGTTGAAAAACTGTCGAGAGAAGGTATGACGATACTAATGGTTGAGCAGAAAATGGAGAAACTTGCCGCCTATTCCGATCGTATTTTTCTCATGCACGAAGGTAAATTGATAGATTCTGGACCGCCTGCTGAAATCTTTTCACGTGATGATTTACAGACTTTCGGAGTCGAACCACCTGTTTATACTTCAGTCGCAAAAGCGCTTCATTTAAAAAACGAGTTGACTGGCCTCTATCCGATTTCACTCGAAGAAATGCCTGTAAGTGGAATTACTATTGGGGATATACGGGCAGTCACCGAATCCTCAACTTCAACAAAAATGGCTAGTCCTGAAATCTCCGTAAAAGATCTCCAGTTCAGCTATAACAAGGATACCCCCATTTTGCGCGGAATTAGCGTGACGTTAAGTGGTGAACCTACAGCCATTATTGGACAAAACGGTGCAGGAAAAACCACTTTCGTCAAATTATTGAAAGCTTTATTAAAGCCAAATGCTGGCGAAATCATCATAAATGGCACGAATACGATAGACACGACCGCGGCAAAACTTGCGGGCACTATCGGACTCATTTTCCAAAATCCAAATGACCAGATTTTCAAAAATAATGTCTTGGATGAAGTAATGTTCGGTCCGCTCAATGTTGGACAAACGCCTGAAGTTGCACGCTTGAATGCCGAGAAAATGCTTAACCGCGTTGGACTATTAACTAAAGCAGAAGAAAATCCATATGATTTAAGTCTAGCCGAGCGAAAAATGATTGCTGTTGCATCCATTCTTGCAATGGATACAGACATCGTTATTTTCGATGAACCGACAATGGGGCAAGATGCAAGCGGTAAGGCGATGCTAAAAGAAATTATCCATGAGTTGCATGCGCAAGGTAAACTTGTGCTTTGTATTTTGCATGATATGGATTTTGTCGCTGAAACATTTGGTCGAACAATTATAGTAAGTAATGGACAGTTGTTATTTGACGGCCCGACTCGTATTGCTTTTTCAGAAGTGGCTATTCTCCACACTGCTCGTCTTGAACAGCCCCATATTACCCAACTTGCTCATAAGATGGGCTATGATGAGATTTTATTAAAAGAAAATGAATTGATCAACGAATAAGTAAAAGACCGCGTCGCCAACTACTAGGCACGCGGTCTTTCACTTTATAATCGGAATCTTGATATCGTTGCGTTCAAATCATCGGTTAGTTCGCGAAGTGCTGTCACCTTGTCCACTACTTTCCCGATAGACTCTAGTTGCTCTTCTGCTGAAGCGGAAATCTCCTCACTACCTGCCGCCGTTTGTTCCACGACCGCACTAATATTTTCGGTATTCTCAAGCACCGTAACATTGAACTGTTTCGAATTATTCACGCCTGTAACGAGCTCTGTCAACGCTTCCGTAATATTCCCCATTCTATTTTCGATGTTTGCAAATGTATCGAGTGTTCGGGTTACATTGCCGTCTTGCGCTTCGGCAATTTCAACACCTTTTCCAACTGATTCAGAAATTGAGCCAAGTCCGCCTTTGATTAGATTAACCATATCGAATATCTGTGCAGTTGCGGTTGTTGATTCATCAGCTAGTTTCCTTACTTCCGATGCAACTACTGCAAATCCTTTCCCCGCTTCCCCCGCACGCGCAGCTTCTATTGCAGCATTTAGCGCAAGTAAGTTTGTCTGCGAAGCAATGTTAGAAACCGCCTTGGCCATATCTTCGATTCTTATTGCATAGTGCGTAAATTGCTCAGTCGCATCTTTAATCGATTCCGATGCTACATTATTGCTATCGATAAGTTCCCGCTGTTCATTGATGGCGCGACGCCCTTCAACAATTGCCTCGTTAGCCATAGCTGCAGAATCAGCCGAATTTCTTGCCCGGTCGACATTAAATTCGAATTCCTCATTCATCTGCTCTATGAGCTCTACGGAATGTTGCAAGTCCTCGGAGATACTTTGGGTTCCCTTTGCAAGCTCTTCCGTCGATAATGTCACCTGGTTGCTCGCTTCTGTAAGATAACGATTTTCTACCTCTAGCTCTTTTGTGTAGTCATCCACTTTTTTGCTTGCCCCGTCAATGGATTGCAATAATGTCCGCAGATGATTGGTCATGGATGTAAATGAGTGATTCAATTGCCCGAGTTCATCTTTTTTATCATACTGAATCGGCTCGACGACCAAATTGCCCGCTGCAATTTCTTCGGCGTTCATCGCCAGCTTCTTAAGTGGATTTGTAATTGCGTTTGCCAGTCGGATAATGATTACCATTGTCCCCATTATGACAAATACGCTACCTATTATTGCGAATGTAATGATGCCTTTAATTTTAGCGATGAGTGCTTCTTGTAAATAATCATAGTGTGCGGATGTATAGAGATCTACCATATAAATATCATTGACAATCCCCACGTTCCGAAGCGATTGTCGATTGATTTCCGCGGAGTTATTTTCCTCAACAGCTGTAAGTGCTTGCTCTTTCAATAAATGAAATTTCTCTTGCGCCTTCAAAAGAATTGCCCGCGGCTCTTTCTCGTTAACAAGACTTTCCGCAACGGAGAATTTTTCAGCGGTCGACTCCAGTTGTTGACGAACATTGTCTTTATTGGCGTCCGTCATGTTATAAGCAAGTGTATTCAAACTCTGCATTGACGCTTTGGTTTCTGCATTTACGTCATGAACAGCTAACAGCACGTTCAAGTAATCATTACTCGTATTTTGAATCGCCAGCATTCTGACAATAATAATCGCGATCATCAGAATTGATAGGCCAAGCATGAAAAGTGAATTGATCACTATTTTTTTCTTTATTGTCATTTCAACTTTCCCTCCTATCATTTCAGTTCTGATGCGGCTTGTTCAATGAGCGCATCTAACTTACCTTGTTCAACGTCCGTCAGTTCTAGCACTCGAAATGGAGCAAGACCTACTCCGTTTTCCGCCAGCCCCAGTTCGACATGACCGGATTGGATTGCTCCCGACTCCTTATAGGAAAGGATGATATCAAACAACGCACTATCAATATTTTTCATCATGGATGTAATGACGGCCTGTTCTGCATAAAAGTATTGATCACTATCTACACCGATTGCGTAAATACCCCTTTTTTCAGCTTCTTTCAGCATGCCCACTCCTGTGAAACCAGCAGCAGAGTAAAGAACATCCGCCTTGTCGTCAATCATCTTCGAAGCAATCTCTGCTCCTAAGCCATCGTCATCAAAGTTATTGGCATATTCATTGAGAATAACAATATCAGGGTTAACCGACTTTGCTCCTTGGATGAACCCTTGCTCGAACCGTTGAATAACTGGGACCTCCATACCACCTATAAAACCGATTACCTGTGAATTTGAAACAGTTGCCGCTACAATTCCAGCAAGCATACTTCCTTCGTCTTCCTTAAATGTAATCGATGTGATATTCGCAGCTTCCGAAACCGCATCAACGAGAACAAATTTTTGATCCGGAAAGTCCAGAGCCACCTTTTCCAACTCCTGCTGACCGGTGAACCCTAGCGCAAACACTAAATCATTACCACTTTCCACAAGTTCTCTAAATCCTTTTTCATAAGTCCCTGTTTCCGCAAGTTCCAAGTATTCGACAACAATATCCTCTTCATCCCGCGCCTTCGTCAAACCCTTGAATGCCAAATCTGAAAATGACTGATCTCCAAGACCATTTTCCGAAAGCATAACACCCACTTTCACTTTTCCATCAAGCGGATTTTTTTCCTCAAGGCCACAGCCTGTAAGTATGAGTAAAGCTGTCGTAGTCGTAAGAACAATCAGTAGTTTTAATTTCATCCCTATCACTCGCTTTCATTTACCTTTTCCCTTATATTACATCGGATATAATTTTGATTTGTTGATAAAAAACAGCTAATGTCGTCTGATGTCTTACAACTGCATATTTTCAGACTATACCAGCGAACAATAGCGTGGTGCGACCTATTGTATGTAAACGCCGAACGAGCATATATCTCGCTAAACAAGCAGAAGCGCTGCACGAACGATCATATATCTCGCAAACCAAGCATAAGCACCGCACGAACGATCATATATCTCGCTAAACAAGCAGAAGCTCCGCGCGAACGATCATATATCTCGCTAAACAAGCATTAGCGCTGCGCAAACAATCATATATCTCTCAAACCAAGCATAAGCACAGCGCAAACGATCATATATCTCTCAAAACAAGCATAAGCACTGGACGAACGATCATATATCTCGCTAAACAAGCAGAAGCACAGCACGAACAATCATATATCTCGCAAAACAAGCATAAGCACCGCACGAACGATCATATATCTCGCTAAACAAGCATAAGCGCCGCGCGCACGATCATATATCCACCCCAAAATCGCGGAATTTCAGCATCCGATGTTTCTCCATTGTCCAAGCACTTTATAATTTCCTACTACAACGAAAAACAGACCGTCACGGATTAAATCCATGACGGTCTGTTTTATTTCCTATATACATAAGCTTCATTAGGGACGTTATCTAGCAGAGTATCCGCCATCAATAACAAGTTCTGCACCTGTAATGTATGCAGCTTCGTCTGATGCCAAGAAAAGAACCGCGTTTGCAACGTCTTCAGGTTTTCCAAGACGGGCAAGTGGTGTCATTCTCACAAGTGCTGTAACTACATCTTTTGACGATTCAAGACCTTTCGTCATCGGTGTTTCAATGATTCCTGGGAAGATGGTGTTAACACGTACACCAAATTGTCCGAAGTCCGCTGCAGCTGCTCGTGAAATTGCGCGAACTGCTCCTTTTGATGCAGAATAAGGGTTCAATCCCATTCCGATAAGTGCTGTATAGGAAGAGATATTGACGATTGAACCTTTAGTTGCTTCTTTCATATAAGGAAGTACATGTTTCATACCAAGGAATGGACCGAAACTATTGATATCCGACAGTCTGCGCCAGTCTTCAATTGTAATTTCATTCATTCCTTTTTCCGTAGAAATACCAGCATTGTTAATTAAAATATCGATTTTCCCAAGTTTAGCAACCACTTTTTCAACGGCCGCTTTCCACTCTTCATCGGAAGTGACATTCAATTTAACAGTCATAACTTTTTCATTGTTGCCCCACTTTTCTTCCAGTGCTGCTTCATTAATGTCTGCTGCAATTACAGTAGCACCTTCAGCAGTAAACATTTTGACCATCATTTCGCCCATACCTGACGCGCCACCTGTTACGAATGCAACTTTATCTTGTAATCTACCCATTATGACCACTCCATTTCAATATAATTTAACGTCTAAACAATAATCCCTTTTAGATCCACTTGCAATCTATTTGATTTAGTAAGTATGTTGAATTCTGCACATCATTCTTTTCATTGAATACATCTGTACGAATCTCAAACCCTTGTTACTACAGCATTTTAGGAATACACTAGAAAGAGGAAGTTTTTGTATTAAGATCCTGAAAGAAGTGAATCGAATGTTCAAGGATAACCGATATCTTGATTACAATGGAGCCGGATTCCGCAAAGATCTGATTGCAGGAATCACTGTTGGTATTGTAGCCATTCCGCTCGGGATGGCTTTTGCAATTGCTTCAGGTGTCAAACCAGAATATGGACTTTATACAACAATTATCGCTGGGCTTATCGTTGCATTATTAGGCGGATCTCGTTTTCAAATCGCGGGACCCACTGGAGCATTCATCCCGATATTGCTCGCAATTGTTCTACAATATGGCTATGAAGATCTTCTTATTGCCGGATTTCTAGCAGGTATTTTCTTGGTTATTATGAGTTTTCTCGGTGTAAGTAATCTAATTCATTTCGTCCCAAGATCTGTAACCATAGGCTTTACTACGGGGATTGCGGTCATTATCTTTACAGGCCAACTAGGCAATTTCTTTGGAATTACCGGCTTAGAAAAAAAAGAGTTTTTTCACGAAAACATGATTGATCTTGTCAATCAGTTTCACACGGTGAACGTCTTCAGCATAGTCACCGCCTTAATCGGGCTCATCGTACTATTCATATTGCCTAAAATAGCGCCGCGTGTCCCATTACTGCTTATTGCACTACTTATTCCGACCCTCATTTCGATTTTTCTATTTCCGAGTAAAGTTGAAACAATCGGAACAGCCTTCGGTGGTATTCCCAACACACTCCCGAATTTTCATTTTCCACAAATTACATTGGAGAAATTGGTCAACCTGTGGCAGCCCGCCCTTATTATTGCCGCACTCGGTGCAATTGAATCATTGTTATCTGCTGTTGTTGCAGATGGTATGAAAAGCGGTGAAAAGCATGATTCGAAACGTGAGTTGTTCGGTCAAGGGATCGCCAATATGATTACGCCATTATTCGGCGGTATCCCTGCTACAGGAGCCATTGCCCGGACAGCTACCAATATCCGGTCTGGAGCAGTCAGCCCAATATCAGGAGTCGTACAAAGTGTTTTCGTTCTTGCCTTTTTGCTCCTTTTCGCACCGTATGCCTCTTACATTCCATTAGCTGCAATGGCGCCGATTCTTATGTATGTCGCCTGGAATATGAGTGCACGCAAATCATTCACGCATATTTTAATGATCCGGTCGGGGGACTCACTGGTTTTATTAACGACGTTCCTTTTGACGATTTTCATCGACTTAACGATTGCCGTTCAGGTGGGGATTTTGCTTGCTGCCCTGTCATTCTTACGTAAAATGAGTGGTAAACTAGATATTAAAGAAGCGAGCCTTTCCGATGTTGAAATCATTAAGTTCAGTGATAGCGATACATCTTCATTAGCAAAATATACCGTGGACGGCCCTATTTTCTTCGGTACCGCAAAAGTATTCGAAGACAAATATCCTGCAATTTTCCTAACAGGCGCGAGGAAAATCATTCTCGATTTGGAACACCTATCCGTTATCGATGCGACAGGTGAAGCAGCGCTCTATGCACTACTTGACGATGCCGATAAAGCGGGTATCCAAATTATTATCAAACGCTTGCCCAAAGAAAAGTTGCCCCTGTTCAAAAAGAGCGGATTGTATAACCGAATTGGCAAGGCTAATTTTTTCATGTAACTATCCACAAATCAAAAACATCGCATTGGGCGATGTTTTTTTGTTTAATCATTTAACATAATTAAACAAATTTTCCCAATTAACGAAACTTTATCAATGCGAAGTCGTAGTAGTAGTAGTAGTAGTAGTAGTAGTAGTTTCATATTTAACTTTTGGCTAAACGTCGAAGAACAAGTTAAAAAGGGGAGGTATCATTATGAATCTTAGATTTATTAATAACTATTCTTCATTCCTTGTTAAAAAGAGCGTCCGACGGAAAATTGAAGTCATTCTCTTTGTTATTCTTCTTAGTTCGTTGGTTACGGGCTGTTCTCAAACTGAATCCGTGGATAAAAATGTTGTTGCGATTCAAACTGTTCTTGAACATGAATTTAATGCACCCGATAAAGAGTATATTCGAATGAAGAACGACCCAAGTAACATGACAATTGTAGACCAAAACGGCCTAGTGTCAGCTCCAGAAGAAGATAATGAACTCGAGATTTACCTGGAGGATAATTTCAGGCCTTATTTAACTGATTTTGGATATAGTGGCAAGGTTCTCTTCCTAACTTTACATTCACCGGCTGACGACAACGGCTATCAAATCACCGTCGACAAGATTAATGTGGAACCAGTCGATGGTAGACCGCGGGATTATGACTTTACCGTTCATGTCACGTATCAAAAAGACGGTGGCGACAAAATGAAAGCAGAGATAACGGGTCTCGCAACTTGTCCGGAAGAAGGGAAAATAGGGAAAATCCGCTATAATAAAGATCATTTTCTATTTGGAGAAATTTTAAGAGGCCAATAAAAATAGAAATGGATAATGTGAAAAAAGAGCTAAAACCATTATGGTTTATAGCTCTTTTTTTATTGATTCTAAACGGCGAGCATTTTGGGATTATCTCTTCAGGTCTTTTCTTCTGAACAATTACGGGCGATACTCCCCGATTCAAATTTATTGTTTAAAAACTATTTTAAACACTTAGTTTGACGCCCGTCCCTAAATTCATAGCTCGAATAGAATGTTAGTGAAAGGCAGTGAAAATATGAAATTTTACAACGACATTAATCATGAATGTTATAAATGCAAAAGCGATTGTTGCTCTTGTCAAAAAAAATGTAGAAAATGTTGCAAAGGTGACATCGGGCCGACTGGGGCTACTGGGGCTACTGGAGCTACCGGAGACATCGGACCGACTGGGGCTACCGGCGCTACGGGTGCTAACGGGGACATCGGGCCGACTGGGGCTATCGGGGCTACCGGAGACATCGGACCTGCTGGGGCTACCGGCGCTACGGGTGCTAACGGGGACATCGGGCCGACTGGGGCTATCGGGGCTACCGGAGACATCGGACCTGCTGGGGCTACCGGCGCTACTGGTGCTACCGGGGACATCGGACCGACCGGTGCTACCGGCGCTACTGGAGACATCGGACCTGCTGGGGCTACCGGCGCTACGGGTGCTACCGGAGACATCGGGCCGACTGGCGCTACCGGCGCTACGGGAGACATCGGGCCGACTGGGGCTATCGGTGCTACCGGAGACATTGGACCGACCGGCGCTACTGGAGCTACCGGAGACATTGGACCGACCGGCGCTACTGGCGCTACCGGAGACATCGGACCGACTGGGGCTAACGGCGCTACTGGAGCTACCGGAGACATCGGGCCGACTGGCGCTACCGGCGCTACGGGAGACATCGGGGCTACCGGCGCTACCGGAGACATCGGGGCTACCGGCGCTACCGGAGACATCGGGGCTACCGGCGCTACCGGAGACATCGGACCGACTGGCGCTATCGGTGCTACCGGGGACATCGGACCGACTGGCGCTACTGGAGCTACTGGAGCTACCGGAGACATCGGACCGACTGGCGCTATCGGTGCTACCGGGGACATCGGACCGACTGGCGCTACTGGAGCTACTGGAGCTACCGGAGACATCGGACCGACTGGCGCTAACGGTGCTACCGGAGACATCGGACCGACTGGCGCTAACGGTGCTACCGGGGACATCGGACCGACTGGCGCTACTGGAGACATCGGACCGACTGGCGCTACCGGCGCTACCGGAGACATCGGACCGACTGGAGCTACCGGCGCTACGGGAGACATCGGGGCTACCGGCGCTACCGGAGACATCGGACCGACCGGCGCTACTGGAGCTACCGGAGACATCGGACCTGCTGGGGCTACCGGCGCTACCGGAGACATCGGACCTGCTGGCGCTACCGGCGCTACCGGAGACATCGGACCTGCTGGCGCTACCGGCGCTACCGGAGACATCGGACCTGCTGGCGCTACCGGCGCTACCGGAGACATCGGACCTGCTGGGGCTACCGGCGCTACCGGAGACATCGGGCCGACTGGCGCTACCGGCGCTACCGGAGACATCGGACCTACTGGCGCTACCGGCGCTACCGGAGACATCGGGCCGACTGGCGCTACTGGCGCTACTGGCGCAGCCGGTGGATTATCCGTATACGGGTATATTTACAATCTAGGTGCTCAGACGGTAGCTATAGAAGCTGATGTTATTTTTGATACAAATGGAATAATCACGGCTGGAATTACGCATGCCCCCGGAACCTCACAAGTTTTATTTACTACACCGGGAGACTACCTGGTTACTTTCTCCGTGTCGGGTGTAGAACCCAACCAATTCGCACTATTTTTAAATGGTGCGCCGGTTGCGGGTACAGTCTACGGTTCAGGTGCAGGCACCCAGCAAAACGACGGTCAGGCTATAATTGCCGTAGCAGCAGGTGATGTTCTTACACTTCGAAATCATTCTTCTGCCGCAGCAGTTACCCTTCAGACTTTGGCAGGAGGCACACAAACAAACGTAAACGCGTCTCTTGTCATTGCAAAATTAAACTAGTTTTGAAAAGATAGGGGACTATCGCAAACTCAATATAAAATTGTCATGCGGTTTTCAAGCTGTCAAGATAGAAAGCCTGACAAAACTTAATAATAACTACCTTGGTATCACAGGGCTCTAACTAAGAATTAAACAATTTCAGACCCAAACAACTAAGGAGCTCTATGACAAAGGTGCTAATAAAAATTTATAACTCTTAATGACTATTAAAGATTAATTTCAGAGTATTCATGTAGTAAGGTGTAAGATTCCTTGTATAAAGTGTATAAAATGTGTTAACAAGTTTTATTGGAGCGATGATTTTGCGTTGCCTCGTAATTTCCCGTTCACCGAAGCTATCACGAATTGTATGACACAATTGGAAAAACATTTTCCATGTGAACTAAAGCATATTTATCTACACCTAAAGAGAAGGCTCCCCGCTATGGGTAGCCTTCTTTTTGAGATTCACACTACTAAGCGAGCACTTTTGTACTCCCCCCTTCCTCAGGTCTTTTCCTCTGAATAAACCAGATGATGCTAATCAACACGAGTCCAATTCCGCTAGATAAAAATTCAGGAATTATTAACATTAACCCAGCACCGAGTAATACAAGCCGCTCCCAAATTTTGGAGTTACGGATGAAAAAACCAATGACAGCACTACTTACGCCAATCATTCCTAAAACGGCGGCTAGAACTCCAATAATCAATTTCCATACGACCACATCTACAAGAACCAGCATCGGATTGTAAATGAATATATACGGAATGATGAATGCCGCAATCGCCAGTTTCACCGCAGTAACCCCTGTTTTAAACGGATTGGCTTTTGCTATTCCCGCCCCTGCATAGGCGGCTAGGCAAACAGGCGGCGTGATATCGGCAACAATACCAAAGTAGAACACAAACATATGTGCAGCAAGTGGAGCCACCATGAAATCATTAATCAATGCAGGTGCAGCAATTGTTGCTGTTACAACATAGTTCGCAGTTGTTGGAAGCCCCATCCCAAGTATGATACAGGCAATCATCGTGAAAAAGAGCGCAAGGATCAAGTGACCACTTGATAACGCGATAATGCCAGAAGCAAATTTCGCTCCAAGTCCTGTAATACTGACGACTCCTGCTATTATTCCCGCAGTCGCCACCGCGGCGATAACCGGCAAAGCAACCCTTGCCCCCTGTTCAAGGACGTTGACGATTTGCCGTACATTCATCCTAGAATCCTTTCGGACGAGCGAAACAAGGTAGGCAGATAAAATGCCAAAGAGTGCTGCCCGTTGTGGCGTGAAGCCTGACATGATGGTCCCGATAATAACGAAAAGAGGAATCAGCATATAACCGTCTCTAATAAGTAAATCCTTGAATCGAGGCAATTCGGATTTCGGCAATCCAATAATTTTTAATTTCTTCGCTTCGAAATGTGTTCCTATGAATATACCCGTGAAATAAAGGATCGCTGGAACAACTGCCGCTAACATGATGGTGGCGTATGAAACACCTAAGTATTCCATCATTATAAATGCCGCCGCCCCCATCATAGGCGGCATAATCTGTCCACCAGTAGAAGCCGCAGCTTCTGTGGCCCCTGCAAATTCCGGTGTGAAACCAGCTTTTTTCATCATCGGAATCGTGAATGATCCCGAGGCGACTGTATTTCCAACTGAACTGCCCGAAACTGTCCCTTGCAACGCACTTGCCACAACCGCAGCCTTGGCAGTCCCGCCCGTAAATCGTCCAGTTAAAGCGAAGGCGATGTCATTAAAAAACTTACCAATTGGTGTATGAACAAGAATAACACCGAAAAATAGAAAGAGATAAATGAACTTTGCCGAAATCTGTATGGGCGTCCCGAAGATGCCACTCTCTCTGTACCATAGATTTGTCGTTATCCGATCCATTGAAAATCCAGGATGAGAAAGAATCTGCGTCGGGATATACTTCCCTACAAGCGTATAGATAATAGCCACACCTGCTACAATGACAATCGGCAAACCAACTGTCCTCCTTGTCGCCTCTAGAACCAAAGCGATCCCTAGAATGGAAATGATGATGTCAATTGTACTATAGCCAGAAACTCGACTTTGCAATATCGAATCGAAGAAAATGATTTTATGGTAGGTCACATACATCGCAGTAAAAGCTAGCGTAACATCGTACCATGGAACTTTTTTATGCGTATTTCTCCATTCCTTTTTTGCAGGATAGAGCAGATAAATAATCCCTAAAGCAGTGCCAAGATGTACCGCCCCTTGTTTTTGGGAAGGGAGCGTACCAAAATAGCCCGTATATAGATGAAAAACAGTGAGTGCAACGCCAAGAAATGTTACGGCCCATGCCCATTTTCCAATTTGAGTGCGAAACTGATTTTCTTTATCATACTTCTCTAGGATTTCTTGTGCGTCATTTTGCTGGGTAGCTTTCAATTGGCGTACTCCCTTCCTATTTAATTATGCGGCTCTATAATTCATTTCAAATCACCAAGACTTTTGATTTTAGTCTTTTCTCTTGTGACAATTTGAATAACTTCAGGGTAGATATGGCCAATGAAAGCCGCATTCTTAACTTCGTGCCCTTCAAACTCAGCTTCCCCATTCAATGCTTGCAGTGCCGGAACATGTACAGACATACCAAGATCCATATGTCCATCACGGATCGTGGATAAATTCTCCACCGAAGCACCCGTTTCCGTATTCGTTACATGCATGCCATCGATATATTTGTTCCAGAGGTTGGCCATCTCGCCACCAAGAGGATAATATGTTCCGCCCTGACTACCTGTTCCAAGTATAAATTCTTTCTTTCGCTTCGTTGCATCAGCAGTAAGTTCCGCAACTTCATTTTCAACCGTTAGCCCTTGTTCTTCGTAATATCTTTTCGCTCCCGGATGGATTAAAAGCCCTTCCGCCCCGCGCAGTGCATTTTCCAATGTCATTTGTTGCGCTTGAGCATGTGTATTTTCGCTAGCATTCTCAATCATACTTTTCGCAATCTCATATCCTAGTTCCTCATCAATCGTATCCGTGCTCCCCATCAGAATCGCGTATGCAGTCACAGTTTCAATATCTTCCGTAAGAAAATCATACGTTTCTTTTGGGATTGTAAGTCGTCGATAACCTGAATTCTTTTCAATATGTTCAATCGCTTTATCCGACAGTCCAAGCATTTTTACATCGCCTGCAGATGCTTGGAGGCTTTCAATACTTGCAGCCGGTAGCCCAAGAATACCAATCGAAACATCGATATTTCCATCTTGAACACCGTCCGCTGCATCTCCAAAGCCTTCTTGGTATGCCTTATAGTCTCCATCTTCAAGCCCATATGCCTGCAGAATCAACTTCGCCACATTATTCGTTTCACTCGCCGCTGGTCCTATGGCAATATTTTTACTTCCCCCGCCGCATGCAGATAAGACTAGTACCATTCCAATAGCCAAGAAAAATAATACATGTACTTTTTTCTTCCTCACCTTATAACCTCCTTGTTTAATTTCTATTTAACTTGTGGACTTTTTCAAATTAGATGTTAGACCCGTAGATTGCTAAGTTCATTTTACGTAACAGCCGTTTGAAATATTCATATTGTCATCAATCCATATATGGGTTTATATGACTTTGAGTGCAAATCTTTAAATTCAGATAAATCGCCAACAAAAAAACGTCAACCAAGCACATAAATGCTCAGATGACGGTTCTTCTTATATTTTCTACTCTACATTATTGACGAGTACTGTCGCAATTTCAGGGAAAAATGATAGGACGACCATGAAGACTAGCATAATAACAGCGTAGGGTATGACGCCTTTAACGATTTCACTAATCGTATTCGATTTATCCAACCCTTTTAAAACGAACAGATTCAACCCTACTGGAGGAGATATCAATGCCAGTTCCATATTAATCACCATAATGATTGCAAACCAGATTGGATCGAAACCGAGTGCAATGATGATTGGGTAAAGAATCGGCAATGTAATAACAAGAATCGAAACCGTCTCGAGAAACATTCCCAAAATCAACAAAACGATATTGATCAAAATAAAGATTATCCACGGGTTAATATCCTGAGACGTTGCAAAACTCACAATCGTTTGTGGTATTTGTAAAATCGTTAGGATAAATCCTAAGAGCATAGCACCGATTATGATAAATAAAATCATCGTGTTTGTTTTTACTGTTGCTAACATGATTTCTTTTAAGTTACTAATCGTCAAATTTTTATAAACAAACGCAGCAATTGCGAAACTGAAAACGACGCCCACTGCGGCTGCTTCTGTCGGTGTAAAAATACCTGCATAAATTCCGCCGATAATGACGACAGGCAACAATAGTCCCCATATCGCTTTCCTCGATGCCTCAAGCCGTTCCCCCCATGTAGCAGGCACATCTTTAATATGTCTCGTTTGATAGGCAGAAAAGATCATAAATGCTATCGTTAAAATAATTCCCGGAATGATTCCCGCGATGAAAAGTTTTCCAACGGATTCACCAGTTACTGATCCATAGATTATCATCGGAATACTTGGTGGAATCAAAATACCTAGTGTTCCACCTGCTGCAAGCAGTCCTAATACATGGCGCTTATTATAGCCTCTCCTCACCATTTCAGGAAGCGCAACGGACCCTACAGTTACCGCGGTTGCGACACTTGAGCCGGATATCGCGGAAAAAATCGTACAACAGAAGAGCGTTGCAATTGCGAGTCCTCCAGGAAAATGACGGAACCATCTACTTGCCATTTCGTATAAATCCCGCCCGACACCACTAATCACCAATACTTGGCTCATTAATACGTACATAGGAAGCGCTGTTAGCGTAAAGTCATCCAACGACTTATAGGCGATTATAGGGACTTGCATAAAAGCGAATGTGCCTCCGTTAAAGAAAAACATGCCCGCTACCGCTAATAATCCAAGGGTGAATGCGACGGGAAGACCGAGCACTAGAAGGATACCCATTCCTCCAGTAAAAAAGAAACTCATATGTTCTCCCCCCCTTTATGTATGCCGCCATCAATAATTTGCATGATAAATGCAATACATAGCAGCGTCCCTCCTACCGGGAGAAATAACTCCGGTAGGTACATAGGGACACGCAGTAAGGATGCAGATGTCACTCCCAGTTCGAATGTTTTCGCAACGTGGAAAAAGCTATACAATGTAAAAATCACGCTAAATACTAATCCTAATGCGTTTGAAATATATGCTAGAACCGTTTTCATGCGGTCATTCACATTGTTAATCAATAAATCTACTGTTATATGAGAATAGGTCCTAACTGCAAAGGCACTTCCCAAAAAACAGCTTCCTATTATTCCATATATTGATAATTCTGTTGCCCATGAGGTCGGCTTATGAAAAAACGATCGTGAAATTACTTCATAAAATGTCATTACCGTCGTAATAAGAATTAAAATCCCGGCAATATACGCTCCCCATCTAATTAAATGATCAAAAAAGTTGTAAATCCTTTTCACAAGCACTTTCCTCCTTTAAATAAGAGTACTTTTATTTCTTATCTGTCATTTCAAGCAACTCTTTACCCAGATCCCCCGTGTGTTTCGTGAATGCTTCCCGTACCGGGTCTGCAGCTTCTTTCCATTCCGCCAAATCTTCTTCCGGAACGACGTAGACTTCCATCCCCTTCTCTTCTAGCGCTTTAGCTGATTTAGAATCTTCCTTTTCTGCTTGCTCACGAATCCAAACTTCAGTTTCCTTTGCAGTTTCTTCAATTAATGCTTGCGTCTTTTCAGGTAAACTATCCCAATAATCTTTATTGACTGCCAATAAGAATTCGAGGTATGCGTAATTATTAATTGTCAAATACTTTGTTACTTCATCATATTTACGCTGTAACATTGCGGTAGTACCTGATGTTGCACCGTCAACTGTGTCGCGTTGAAGAGCCATGTACACTTCTCCGCCACCCATAAACACAGGAGATGCGCCATAAGCTTTTATCAGTTCGGATGGCAAATCACCAATACTTCTAATTTTCAGTCCTTTAAAGTCAGCCGGTGATTTTAATGGACGTTTATTATTTGCAAACTGGACGTAACCATAGTCAGCAAACATTAACACTTTCGCGCCTTTTTCTTCCATTGCACCTCGTAACTTATCTCCAAATTCACTGTTCACGGCTTCGCCTACTGCCGAATAATCATTAAAGACGTAAGGAACGTCGAATATCCCCATTGCAGGAACGGTTGATGCCCATAAAGTCGAGGAATTCACGACCATTTCGACTCCGCCTGACAATAAGGACTGATTCATATCCTTATCACTTAATAATTGGCCAGCCGGGTATACCTGCACATCTACTTTGCCATCCGATTTTTCAGTTACATCTTTTGCAAACTTTTCAATCCCTATAGAAATATGGTGATCCTGGGGCAAGTTATAAGCAAGACGGATTGTCGTAGCTTCGAATCCATCCCCTTTCGTAGCCGCATCGACTTCGTTTGCTTCATTACCGGACTCACTACATGCCGATAACAGTAACACTGTAATAATTGAATAAATCATGATTGACATCCACTTCTTCATCTTCTCATCCCCTTATCTTTTTTCTTTCAACGTGTCTGATACGTCCCAACGTTTTTTTTGAAGACAAACTCGCGGCATAATCCGCAGCATCCAACAATTTCTCAAAATCCACGCCTGTGTCAATATTCATTCTTTCAAATAAGTACACGAGATCCTCAGTAGCCAAATTTCCCGCCGCCCCTGGCGCAAACGGACATCCACCAATCCCGCTTGCAGCAGTTTCAAATATTCTTATTCCCGCTTGATAAGCTGAGTATGCATTGGCCGAACCGAGCCCTCTTGTATCATGCAAGTGGATAGCAACCGGTGTATCGCTTGCTATCTGTAATACTTTCCCCATTAAACGTTCTACTTGATCCGGAGTGGCGATACCGATTGTATCCGCAATACCAATGCGATCCGCTCCTGCCTCTTTAGCCTCCTGGACAAGGGCAAGTACCTGCTCTTCCGAGACATCTCCTTCATACGGACAGCCGAAACTGACCGCAATAGAAAAACAGGTTTTTACTCCATCACTTTTTGCTTGTTTAACAACAGTCTTAAACTGATCCAAATTGTCCTCTATCGACATGCCTATATTTTTGTTATTGAATGTCTCTGTTGCGGAACTCACCCAGTTAATCTCCGAAAGCTGATGGATTCGTGCACGCTCATACCCTTTTAAATTCGGTATAAGTGCAATCGGTTCTAATCCTTTAAATGAAGATACTGCCTTTATGACAGCAGACGCATCGGCCATTTGCGGAACTTTTTCTTGGCGAACAAATGATGTTACTTCGACTTTTGAAACTCCGGATTCAACCAGCATTTGTACAAGAGTCGCTTTTTCCTCCGTCGATACAGACTTCGGATCATTTTGTAAACCGTCTCGCGGACTGACGTCAATTATTGTTACATCCGGCATTTAAACGACTCCCTGCTCTTTTAGTCTTTTAAAGTCTTCAATAGAGAATTTCATGAATTCCGTATATATCTCTTCGTTGTGTTCCCCAAGAGTTGGTCCGTTCCACTCAATTCCACCTGGTGTACCAGACAATTTCGGTACGATTCCAGGTACTAAAACTTTTCCTCCATTCGGCAACTCAACTTCACACAACATGTCACGAGCTTTATAATGTTCATCCTCAACAATTTCTTGGATTCCATAAATAGGTCCTACAGGCACTGACACTTCATCCAGTATTCTTTGCACTTCTTTTAGCGAGTGCTGTTTCGTCCATTCTTCGATTGTCGCATCAATGAACGTTACATCGTCCGCACGTCCTTGATTGGATCCGTAGTTAGAATCGTTGGCAAGGTCTTCCCTTCCAATGGCAGTCATGAGACGCTTAAATATCTTATCTCCGTTTCCGCCAATCACTACGTGTTTTCCATCAGCACATAAATACGTATTGGACGGCGCGATGCCTGGCAACGTAGTGCCTGTTCTCTCCCGAACATGTCCGGTAAGATCGTATTCCGGAAGAATCCCTTCAAGTAAACTAAAAACAGACTCATATAATGCTACGTCTACAACTTGCCCTTTCTTTTCAGAATCTTCATCCCTCGCCCGCAGTGACATTAGCGTCCCTATAACTGCATACAAACCAGCCACCATATCACCAAGTGCGATGCCAACACGAACCGGTGGAAGTTCCGGATACCCCGTCAAATACCGGAGACCTCCAATCGCTTCTGCGACACTACCGAACCCTGGCTTTTCTTTATATGGTCCCGTTTGCCCATATCCTGAAATACGTGTAAGGATAATGGAAGGATTGATTTTCTGCATTTCCTCGAATCCAAGTCCCCATTTTTCCAACGTACCCGGTTTGAAGTTTTCGAGAACTACATCCACTTTTCCGATAAGGGTTTTCACGATGTCCTGTCCCTGTTTTTCTCGCATGTTTACAGTGATTGACTTTTTATTTCTACCTTGGACGTACCACCAGACTGACGTATCCTTATCCATAACACGCCAATTCCGAAGTGGATCACCATTCGTTGGTTCTTCCACCTTAATTACTTCCGCTCCAAACTCTGCAAATATTTTCCCTGCAAATGGTGCTGCAACTATATTTCCTAATTCCAGAATTCTAATTCCATCTAATGGTTTTCTAGTCATTTTTTGAACCTCCTACTATTGCATAGCTGACTTCATAAATAATGTATAATCGTCTTCAATATGTTGTTTCATCAGTTTTCTAGCACTTATGTTATCTTGGTCAACAATTGCTTGGTAAATTTGTCGATGCTCCGCACTTGCATCTACCACGCGCTTCGGATCGAATTCAAGTATAGCTTTCCGATAAAAACTGTTCACACCTCTTAATTGCGAAGTCATTGAGATAAGAAATGGGTTACCACTTGCACGGACGATTGATTCATGAAAACTGACGTTAACATCATGCACATTTTTCAAGGAATTATCGGACGTTACTTTCTCCATTTTCAATATATTCATACGGATTTCTTCTAACTGTTCCGATGAGCGCCTCTCTGCCGCGTAATAGGCGGCGAGTGACTCCATCTCAACCCTGCATTCATACAAGTATCTGAAATCTTCAATTGAAGGTTCTACAACTGTAACTCCACCTGATTTGTTGACAGACAACAGACCATCTTTTTCGAGCATTCTAACGGCTTCTCGAATTGGACTTCGACTCACTTGCAGTTCTTCAGCAACTTTTTCTTCTATGAGCCTTTCCCCCGGTTTAATGCGCCCGAGAATAATATCTTCTTTTAAATACTCATAAACTTGCGATTTTAAAGTTGATTTCTTAATCTCAATTTTTGTCATAAGCTAATTCCTCTTTCCGTCGACTGTATACAATTATCTCTATAGTCAGAATAGGGTTATTATTTTAATTAGTCAACACTATTTTAATATAGTTAACTACCAGTATCTTTATGAACTATTAACATATTACAAACTAAAAAGACCTTCTTACACTGCCGCAATTGGCACAGTGCAAGAAAGTCTTTTTAGTTATTCAAATACGATGCTTTTTTTAACGTTTCCGCCAATACACGCGCTCCAATATCAAGCGCTTCTTTGTTGAACGTCATATCTGGATGATGAAGCCCCGGACTAAGATCTGCTCCGATGCCAATCATTGCGGCTTTTAAGTTCGGATTATGAATCGTATAGAAATGGAAATCATCACTGCCCGATGTAATAATGTCAGATGCATATCCCTCTTCCCCAACTGTTGCCAAGATAGCTTCACGTGCAACAGTTGTAGCTTCTTCAGACACTTCTGCAGCCGGTGTATAGTCACTCCATGCCAATTCAATTTCCACGCCGTGCATCTGTCCAATTGCTTGGATTCCCCGGGAAATACGTTCCTTCAGCTCTCCCAACACCACATTCGATTGTGCTCTAGCATCGATTGCAAACGTTGCAGTTCCCGGAATGATATTAAGACTATCTCCGCCTGCCTGCACTTTTGTCAGTTTTGCTGAGTACGCTTCGTAAGGTGAAAAATGGATTGTTTTCACAAACTGGGCAATCGCAAATAACGGATCGAGTGCATTGTTTCCTTGCTGAGGACGTGCACCATGCGCATCGTCGCCAATGATTTTGCCCTCAAGGAATACAGCCGCCCCGTGATGAATTGCCGGTGTCACTTTTCCATATGGAATTTCTTCCTGTGGACGCAAATGCACACCAAACAAATATGAAACGTCGTCGACCGCTCCTCGCTCAATCATCGAGTTTGCACCATTGCCCTTTTCTTCTGCTGGTTGGAAAATAAATCGGATTCGGCTGCCCAGTTCCTCCTGTTGCAAATAACTAAGCGCACCTAACACCATGGATATATTCGCATCATGCCCACAAGAATGATTCGCCTTATAGACACCCCCGACTTCCTGCCACAATGCGTCAATGTCGGCGCGTACCGCGATAATACGATTGCCTTCACCGATTTCCGCGACAACACCCGTTACATCGTCAAATGTATGATGTTTTACATTCATTTCAGTTAATATTTCTGCTAGTTTTGCAGTTGTCTCTACTTCTTTCCAACTCACTTCTGGATAGGCATGAAAATGTTCAAACCATTTTCCAATTTGCTCTTTGATTACCAATTAAAACACTCCAATCATTCTATGTCTCACCGTTATATTATTAAATACTTCACATCTTTCAGAATAACCTATTTTCTAGAAAATATAAAGGGGGTGCTGGAGATAGTTATGATCGGTTAACAGACCGGTATGATTGGTTCAACGCTATATATGCTCGGTTAGCACTCCGTTATGATCGGGGCAGCAATATATATGATTGGTCGGCGGAATATATGATCGGGGTAGCAACATATATGCTCGGTCAGCGGAATATATGATCGGGGCAGCAACATATATGCTCGGTCAGCGGAATATATGATCGGGGCAGCAACATATATGCTCGGTAGCGGAATATATGATCGGGGCAGCAACATATATGCTCGGTCAGCGGAATATATGATCGGGGCAACAACATATATGCTCGGTTAGAGGAATATATGATCGGGGCAGCAACATATATGCTCGGTTAGCACGCGGTTATGATCGGTTCTGCGGCATATATGCTCGATCGCTCTCTCAAAACCAATAAAAAAGTTGCCCCAAATATCCCAGGGCAACTCCATCACACTATTAAATTACAATTTCCATTTCACTCTCGCATAAATAGCGAGCATCACGAAGTTCACCGCGGCACTAATGACCGTACCGTATGCAATTGCTGAAGCACCGTGCGAGTCAATCATCAAATAAATAACTCCGAGATTAATCGCAAAGACACTTATCAAACTGAATATGACAGGCACCATCGAATTAGCTTTTGCGTAATAGAATCGAGTAATATACGTGTTTGCAGCAAGGAAAAACATCGACAGTGTAAATACACGGAAAAGCGATACCGTTAGCAGTATATCCTTCTCCGTCATTTCTCCATATCCAAAGACAAGACGGACAATTGGATCTGCAAAAAAGTAAGCTATCATAGTTGCCGGCACAAGCAAAGCAACTAAATAAAGCATCCCTTTTTTATAGAGGGCACGGATTGTATCCATATCCCCTTCACCCTCTTTTTTACTGAGGAGAGGATAGATTACGGTTGTTACGGCAGTCATCATTATCGCTTGCGGAAAGCCAGTTAATTTCGAGGCATAGTTGACCGCAGCAATTGTCCCGTCACCAAACTCGCCAGCTACAATTCTGTGAATAACAGCATAAAATTGTAGTGATGCACCACCGAACAAAATTGGCAATGCAATCACCCATAAACGTTTCGTATCAACAGACATGGCAAATGAAGGCTTCAAAGAATAGAGTTTTGATTTTCGAAGTCCTACATATAAGAACACACCCATTAATAACGCACCAACCAGTGCACCAATCCCATAAGATTCAGGACCAAAATAACTTGTTAGAACAACAGCGATTCCGACAAAAGACGCATTATATAGAAGGACTGCTAAACTGGACAAGTTAAATTTACCGTTTACGTTCATTACTCCACTCATCCATGTCGATAACACCAGAATAATAGAAGACGGCATCATCCAAAGGTAAAGAGTTCGCGTCAGCGCAAATTTTTCAGCAGTCATATCTTTGAAAAACAAATGCAAGATAGAATCTGTAAAGATCATCAATATGGCCGTAATCGCAACTGCTGCTACAAGAACCGTCGTAAATGATTTTCGCACGAACAATGCTTTATCCGTCCTTGTAGAATGGTAGACAGATATGAACGCTGTCGTCAACGCACCTCCAACCACTAGGTAAATGAAATTCGGGATAGTATAGGCTGTAATAATCGCATCCGCAGTTGCCGAAGCACCGTATTGATTACTAATCGCCATTTCCCTTGCAAACCCAAACAGCCTTGCAACAATGTTAATAATCGCAACTCCGCCGATAATTTTCATCATTTTACTCACTATGATCAACCTGACCTTTCTCGGCTGAACGATAAATCGACAATAAGTCCTCTAAAATCGTCTCATATGAATGTTGTGCGATTTTTGCCTGCACTACTGTTTCATCAATGACATTAGAATTCTCATCGAGCGCACTCCATAAACCTTTCGCCAATGAATCCGGATTTTTCGGTTCAACCAAAATACCTGCCCGGTCTTTCAACAAATAAGAAAGCCCTCCAACGTCCGTTGCGACAACCTTCGTTCCAGCCGACATTGCTTCGAGCGCAACCAATCCGAACCCTTCATGATAGGAAGGAAGTACAAGCGCATCAGCCGCCGACATCCATAGTGCCAAATCCGCTTGACCAAGAGGTTCTTTGAAATGAATGTCTTCAACATCCTTTTCTCGTATGAACGACCGTAACTCCTCGACAAATTGACCGTCTTTCTGCGAACCAATTACGTACAACGAACTATCAGGAAACGACATTTTCAGTGAATCAAACGCTTCGACAAGTTCAAGAAGGCCTTTTGCTTGAATCACATTTCCGACAAAGATCAATATTTTCTCTTCTATAGGAAGAGATAGTTTTTCCCTCGCCTCTACTTTAGCTACATAGTTAAAAATGGATGTATCGACACCCATACTCATGACATGAACATTCGCTTCCGGAACATCGAAGTTATTTATCACATCTTCCCGAAGTTTGTCGCCAACAACGATGACCGATTCCGCTTGTCGTAAAATGTTTTTTGTCATATCAGCAATGCGCTGACTCCTCGCAGCCATTTTATCGATATCTCCACCATGAACAGTCACAACATAAGGAATACCAAACATCTTTTTCCCAATCAATGAAATGATTCCTGTTGGAAACGCATAATGCGCATGTGTTAAGGATAATTTCTTGCGATTTTTCATCATGTATAAAACAGAACGGAAAAACCATGTCATGTATTTTTTCAATGCCTGTATTTTCCCTTTTCCAGGATTCTGAATAGCAACCACATCGACATCAAGACGAGCAGACTGAAGAAGGCCAACCTGATTTTTCACAAAAAGACCGTATGTTGGATGTTGCATTGACGGATACATATTGCTGAATACGACTATTTTTCTCATTTCATTTCTCAACCCCATCTTTCAATAACCTAACGAGCTAGTCCTATATTTAGATTCAATAATTATAGCATATCATTTTATATTCGACCTCTTGACAGCCAATACTGCATCCAACACTATTTACTAACCACAACAAAAACACCATTTGATAGAATAGAATCCCGTCAAATGGTGTTTTAAGACTACTTATGAGTATAATACTAGCCTTGTAATGCTATTGTAATGTAACTGTAACCGAATTAAAGGTTTAGCTATGCTAAGATGTTGAAAGATAAAGCACACGCTATTATATGTGCGAAAGGGGAAATTGAGAAAAGAATGAAACGTTTTTTATTATTAATTTTTGCAAGCATACTATTTTCAACGTCCATCCCGTCCATGGCTTCAGCAGATTCTGCAACTAATCTCGTAAACACAGCTCGATCATATATAGGTACACCTTATTCATATGGAGGGACAACCACTTCCGGTTTCGACTGCTCAGGATATACGCAATATGTATTTAAACAACAAGGAATTTCCATTCCTAGAACGGCTAGCCAACAGTATGCTATGGGAACATCTGTTGCAAAAAGCGAGTTAAAAACAGGCGACATTGTATTCTTCAATACAAGCGGCAGTGGAGTTTCACATAATGGAATTTACATTGGGTCCGGTCAATTCATCCATTCGTCTACAAGCAAGGGTGTCATGATTTCTTCCATAAACGACCCTGCCTACTGGGGTAGCCGTTATATCGGCGCTAAACGAGTGAATGATTTCACACCAGGTTCTCTCGTCGCATCGGCTGACGTACCAACAGCAGTTAAAAAAGCAGTTACATACGCTTCTCGTGCTGAAATTGCACAAACACTTGTCGATGAACTCGGCTTGAAAAAAACGAGCACTAAATCTTCTTTTTCTGACGTAGCTACAAATCACCCACAACTTGATGCTATCATTGCAGTATCAGATGCAGGTATCTTCTCAGGAAATGACGGCAAATTTGATCCTAGTGGTGAAATGACACGTGCACAACTTGCTAAAGTACTTGTAGAAGCATTTGATCTTAAAGGATCTACAGTTACTTCCTTCAAAGATGTTCCAAAAGATCATTGGGCAAGTGAATATATTAACATTCTTTATCACAATGAAATTACGACCGGTTATGGTGATGGTAATTACGGTCTAAGCGATAAAGTTACTGCAAGTCAGTTCAAGAAGTTCACTGATCGTCTCACTAATTAATTTCTCATTCACCGGATGTTCCACTTAAAGGAACATTCGGTTTTTTTATATAAAAATTCAATTATAGTTATTTATTAGTATAGCAATAATTGGACATCACTGTTAAAATGAATCTACAACTCTAGTAATACAAGGGAGGACACAATGAAAACAATTAAGTGGGCAGCAGTGGTAATGATGATTTTCACACTCGTTTCCATGGTCCCGGGAAAATCTTTCGCTAAAACTCAATTCACGGACGTAACAACTGATAAGGAATACTATGAACAGGTCAATTACATAGCTGATCTTGATATTATTAAAGGATACTTAGAAAATGGGGTTTCAAAATTTAAACCGGGTAATAACTTAACTCGTGCCCAGGCCGCTAAAATGCTGGTCATTGCTGCAAAAAAGCAGAACATCCCTGCCCCGTCTTTACAGTTCAAAGACGTTAAGCCTGGTACCGAGCAATATGAGTATATAAGCCGCGCCGTTTCACTTGGCTATTTTAAAGCGGAATCTAACGGAAGCTTCAAACCAAACGAAAACTTAAAGCGTGGCGAGATGGGTAATGCACTCGCGGTTGCTTTCAATCTTTCAGAAAAGATTTCAACTGAAAAACCAATGATGCTTACAGATATGAAGAGTCATCAATACGCTGAACGTATCAATGGACTTTATTATGCTGGAGTAACAAAAGGTGATGCTGGAAAGTTCCTGCCTAACGATTTCTTAACTCGTTCACAGTTCTCTCTATTCCTAGCTCGCGCAATGAATGATAAGTATGCTTTACCCGTTAAACTACCAGATCAAACTTCAAGTACGTATTTTGCAAGAGTGGCAACAAGTGGAGAAACGCTGAACGTACGCTCACTTCCATCAGTGAATGGGAATATCGTTGCACAGCTAAATAATAAAGATATCGTTGAAGTTGTCGGTAAAACAGGAGACTGGTTACTAATTCTTCTGGATGACGGTGAAGGCTATATCAACGGTAAATATACTGTAGAAGCTGGAACGGAAACACCCGATGACAATGTTGTTACACCTGAAAAACCGACAATTCCTGAAGAACCCAGCGTGACTGGCGACCTAATCGGAAAAGTAACGGTGAAAAGCCTAAACATGCGACAAGCTGCTGGCACTAGCTCCCCTGTTATCGCTGCGTTAACACTAGGGCAAAAAGTTGAAGTGCTATCACTCGATGGTAACTGGGCAAAAATTCGTGTGAATTCTAAAACAGGGTTCGTTAGTAAAACATATTTAAAACTACTCAACCAAAAAGGCAATCCACTTGCTAATCGCATCATCATCTTAGACCCGGGTCACGGAGCACATGATCCCGGTGCTTCAAAAAATAAGGTATCAGAAAAAACCATCACGTTAAAAGTTGGTAAACTTGTAGAAGCAAAATTGAAAAAAGCAGGCGCAAAAGTAATTATGACACGTTCAAATGACACGTTCCTTTCACTTGAACAACGCACTGAATTTGCCAAGAAAAATTTTGCCGAAACATTTGTATCGATTCACGTAAATTCAGCCGCCGCGACATCAGCAAAAGGAACTGAAACGTACTTCGACTCATCTTCGAATGCTAACTCAGTAGAAAGTAAATCTTTAGCAACTTACATTCAAAATAATATTGTTAAAAGAGCAAATATGGTTAACCGCGGTGTGAAAGACAATCGTTTTTATGTCATTAAGAACAACAATATCGCAGCTGTCCTCGTCGAACTTGCTTTCATCTCAAATGCAGATGACTTTAAAAAGCTGACGAGTGATGCCTATCTGGAAATATATGCTGAATCAATCTATCAAGGTCTAGTACAATACTATTCAGCTCAATAATAATATATACCGAAGAGAGTGAAACTACTCTCTTCGGTATTTTTTTGTGAATTTACACAAAATTGTTTTGTCCATTACTGAGCCTAATGGTACAATTGGATTACAGACTATTTCGTCATTAGTTCATATATTTATATGATGATAAAATAGTATAAAAAAAGGAAAAGAGGGTTGTACTTTGTCTATTAAATACTCTAAAAGTGCTACAGCAGCTATGCTTCTATTAAGCTCAATTGCTATTACACCTGTCATGGCTGCCGAAACACCCGTTGCTGCAACTGGGGACTTCTCGATGACGGTTCTCCACACGAATGACACGCACGCAAACCTTGCTACGACTGCGGAACGTGCAGCACTCGTCAAAAAAATTCGTGAAGAAAAGCCTTACAATGTCCTGCTTGATGCAGGCGATGTTTTTTCTGGAACACTTTACTTCAACGAATTTGAAGGACAAGCTGACCTCGCTGTTATGAATTATCTTGGGTACGATGCCATGACATTCGGCAACCACGAGTTCGACCTTGGCTCCTCTGCAGAAGGGCACAAAGCGCTAGTAGATTTCATCAAAGGTGCGAAATTCCCATTCATTAGTGCGAATACTGATTTCTCGGCAGACCCGCTTTTCGATGGTCTTCAATCTAAAACAGTCGAAGCAAAAGCCGAAGACGGTAAAATCTATAACGGAATTATTAAAGAAGTGAATGGTGAGAAAGTCGGTATTTTCGGACTAACGACTGAAGAAACAAAAGACATTTCGAGCCCTGAAAAAGTGATATTTACGAACTATATTGTGGAAGCGAAAGAAGCGGTTGCTGCATTTGAAAAAGCCGGTGTGAACAAAATTATTGCGCTTACTCATATAGGATATAATGACTCTGACAATGTCGACAACGATCTTCTTCTTGCTAAAAACGTGCCAGGTATCGACATTATCGTCGGGGGGCACACGCATGTTAAACTTGACGAACCTTTCGTAGTTAATAAGGATACTGAACCTGTGCTTATCGTTCAAGCGAATGAGTACAATAAATTCTTAGGTCAACTTGACATCACATTCGATGATAAAGGTGTCATTAAAGATTATAGCGGTGTCCTTCATGCTGTCGGCGGTGAAAATGCCGCAGTTGACGCAGGCGCAGCAGAACTTATTAAACCTTTTTCTGATAAAGTAAAAGAGACTATGGAAAAACCAACTGGCGCCACGGCTGGCGTATTCCTTAGCGGTCTCCGTGATCTTGGCGGTGTTCGTGCAGGTGAAACCAATCTAGGGAATATCATCACGGACGGTATGCTCGCTAAGGCGAAAGAAATCGATCCTTCGACTGTTATCGCATTCCAAAATGGCGGCGGTATCCGGACTTCAATTCCACAAGGTCCGATTACATACGGTCAGGCAATTTCTGTACTGCCATTTGGTAATACACTTGCATTGATGGAACTAAGCGGTGCAGAATTGAAATCTGTTTTTGAAAGATCTGTCGAGAAGTACCCAGAGGAGGATGGTGGCTTCCTTCACGTTTCTGGAATGAAACTGATTTTCAATCCCGCAGCTGAAATCGGCAATCGAGTCATCTCAATGGCAATCGATGGCAAGGAAATAGAAGCTGACAAAACATATAAAATCACAACTAACGTCTTCACTGCTCAAGGTGGCGACAACTATGAAGTTCTAAAAAAAGCATATGCAGATGGACGTGCCAGTGAGCCAGGCTTCTCCGACTGGGAAAATTTCGCTGATCATATGAAATCTATCGGCACAATCAACTCTGGAATAGAAGGCCGTATCCTAGCAAAAGTCCCTTATAGTGACGTTGCCTACGATAGCTGGGCTTATCCTTACGTATCAGATCTTTATTACCGCGGAATTTTGAAAGGTACAGATGCGACATATGGTCCAGAAAAAGAAATGACACGTGCACAAGCTGCTTCTTGGATTGTCCGCGCACTTGACCTGAAAGCTGATGGTTCGGCACCATTTAACGACATCGAAAACTATGCTGCTGATACAAAAGCGGAAATTGTTGCAGCATACGAAAATGGATTGATTAAAGGCGTTAACGGCAAGTTCATGCCTAGTGAAAAAGTGACGCGTGCACAATTCGCGTTGATGCTAGAACGCGCGTATGAAAATTACACAGGTAAAAAATACACAGCAGCTGCAAAAGCACCATATGCAGATTTCGGTAACTATGGCTCGGAAGCAGTGAACGCTATCTCTATGCTTCACGAACTCGGAATCACTACTGGGTCTGACGGTAAATTTATGCCTGGTCAATCTACATCACGGGAACATGCAGCGAAAATTGTCTCGAACTTCATTTACAATGTAAAACAAGCGAAGAAGGCTGAATAAAAAAAGCGACATTCAGCCTCGGAGGGGTTAGCGCCTGAAGTCTAGGTACTGCTCGAGGTTCAAAAAATTATACTGTCTTTTAATTATTGGCCTAAAAGCGTTCTTGTACACTTCTCATAGTGTGCAAGAACGCTTTTTCTTTTCATTAAAATGATGGAAGACCTACTTGTGATTCGACCCATCCCTCGTTATACATTCCATCCAATTCCGCATCTTTTAATGGAACAACAATGTACTTTCTGTTGCTATCTCTTATCACGGCAGTAGGGAAAAATTCAGCCTCCCCTATTCCTATGTATTGCTTCCCTGCGAACTTCGTATGATCCACAGAAACTCTTGCGATACCACCTACATTCGTCGAGTCAAACTGCTGCGCTGAATAAAAATTACCAAGTGAATAAAACACTTTCGTTTTCTCTACCTCATCGTATTTTTGCAACACATGTGGATGATGGCCGAAAATTATATCCGCACCAGCATCAGCAATGAGCCCCGCAAACTCCTCTTGCGCTTCCGATATTGTTAATTGATATTCTGTCCCCCAATGCATGGAAACAACCAACACGTCCACCAGGCTTCTAAGTTGGACAATTTCCTCGCGCATCTGTTGCTGCTCAGTGACGGAGACTAAATATTCTTTCCCTTGCGGAATTGGGTTGCCATTCGTGTTGTGCGTATAGCTTAGAACGCCAATCCGAACGCCATCAACTTCCACAATTCGATCTTTCTCCTTGTCTTCACTAGATGTATATGCGCCAACATAGGGCATGCCATACTCTTTAATATTGCTGATTGCTTTCCGCAGACCTGCTTCTTTCAAGTCAATTGTATGATTATTCGCGATCGATACCATGTCAACGCCGGTCTTTTTCAAATCTCGGATAATATGTTTTGGACTGTTAAAGCTCGGATAACCAGATAGTCCTAGCTCCACACCACCAGGCATTGACTCCTGGTTAGCCAGCAAGAAATCAATACCTGTCAGTCGGTCTTTCACGGCCGCAAATGCAAAATCATAATTATTGTAAGTATAGAGCGGATTATGAAGAAGAATATCGCCAATCATACCAATGGTTACCGTCTTCATATCAATCTTTATATCTAGCGTGACCGGTATACTACGTTCTGCAAAATCGGCAGGTACGGTAATCTCAGTGGACTTCTCCCCCATATAATCACGTAGGCTAAACCCGCTTAGAATAAACATTATAATCATTAGCACAAATACTTTCCTTTTCACTAAACTATCCCCTGTCTTGCTAATTTTAGATTTTCACTACTATCTATGTTGAACAAATGAATACGGCGTATACGCTTTACAAGGGATTTTGGGAGGCCACTGAAAAAGCCCTTGTAATTGGAATCAATTAGGATTCCCACTAATACCGCTTCGACGCTTTGTGGATGCCTCCCGCGATACCACGAAGACGCGCCTGCGCTGGATGGTCTATGTGTGAAAGAGCTTTTCATTATCTGTGATGAAATCTGCAAGTTGGAGCACGTCTTTCTTGAAAATAAGTAGTATCAAAAAGTAATCACCTTATAATCTCAGCATATACATCTCGAAATTACATTTCTCTCGATAATGAACAACCTAGCGCAGGCGCGGCAAAGGGGTCGCCGAAGCCGTAAGACTGGATGCGAAGCGCTAATCCAGGCTTATGGCGAAAGGCATCCCCAAAGCGCCAAGCGTTCTTCAATCCACACTCCGAATTACACCTCTCCCATTATGGTGCACCACAGCAAATTCAATGGGATTCTTTAATTCAACATATATATCTAACTCATTATAGACCGGAAGTTAGCGCTGAATAGCGTTTCGTAGAAATTAAAAGACTATGGTAAAGAAAAATGAGACACTTTGGGGGAGTGTCTCATTAATTATATTACTTATCTTTCTTACCATTTTCTGCACTATCCTTAAATTGTTCAACTTGCTGTTTTTCACTCGTTTTTGGTTCGAAGTCTGGATACGGCTTCCCTTCTGGCATTCCCGTAAATCCAGTGTCATTTTCTTTTTTCAAATCTTGCTGCTTTTTTTCAGACATTAAAAACACTCCTTTTTATCGATAGTATTATTAATACCCTAAAAGCCCTTCTTTCAAGCTGAAATAGTGAAAAGGCATTTTGATTTCCAGTTTTCCCTACCTATACACTTTTTCGGCATGCCAATAAATGGATACCATTCTTAAGCGGACTTAACTTTTTTGTGACTAGAATATTGACGTAGCTCCACTTTACTAAGGTAAAGAGAAGCACCTCTTATAGTATTAAAAAATTTGAAAAGAGTAATGTTATGAAAACCGCAAGTAATGCACCTATGCTCCAAATTTGTTCACACCCTCTCAGATCAACTAAAACTAAACAACTCACTAATTACCGAAGTCATCCACGACATTATATTCGCATCAAAAAGAACGGGAAATAGCTAGTTATTCCTGGATGTAGTTCATGAAAAGTATCCGGTCAGCAACCTAAAAATAAGTAAGCCTACAATAAGAACCAATGCCCGCTGAAGGCTCTTACCCGATATCTTATCTTCTTTTTTCGCTTCAGCCATCATCATAGCGCCAAGCAAGAATACTGCTGGAAGGAGCGTGATAGTAACAATCGTCATGAAACTTGCAGAAAACACAGGAATTGTAATCTCCTTCTCTTGTAATACGAAATATATCGCTATTGTAATCACGCTTATTAAACCTAATATACCTGCAGTCCATTTTGCCGTTGAAAACTCCATATTTAATTTCTCCTTTTTTCAGTTAATAAAACCATGCCATTATTTGTAGAAAGATCATCTTCCCATCTCCCCCTACTAACAAAGCCATTGGAATTTCTCAGGGACAAGTATTCGTTACTACCTTCGGTGAGCCAATTTGAACGGAAGAATTGCACTGACTGATTTGTTTGGAACAGTTATGTATTGACCTTTTCTATTGAAGCTTGTTCTCATTCTTTTCAGACTGTGCTTCTTTCTCGCTGCAACCAGCAAGTACAAAAATAAATCAGTCTATTATTATAAACAATAACGTCCTCACAATTTGTCTAACCTCCCAAAAACCTACCTATGTAAATCAAGTTTCCTTTTTATCCATATTTAGCCAACCAACTACTCTATAATTATCATTTCACTATTAAATTGTCAAAAATATTTTATTATGTCGCCGAAGAAAATGATTAAATAGACCATAGGCATTTAGACTTTCTCAACTATTGTTTAAATGAATCACTTATTTTTAGTGAATTATATTTATTTTTCAATTAAAAACCATTCTAATTGCACTAGTTTTTTAAACATAATTAAATAACCGTGACTTTCGCATCTTCATTTGAAACTATTCTAAATAAAAAGTCTCCGTTAAAAGATACTTGAAACTAAGATATATAAAAAAAGCGAACAACATGTTCGAAGACTTGTTGTTCGCTTTGCCTCTTTGTTGTTATTCACACCCTAAAATGCTTCATTTCCATTTGGAGATCTTCGGCAAGTTTTGCCAGTGCTTGCGCGCTAGATGAAATCTCTTCATTGACCGCCAACTGTTCTTCTGTTGCTGCGCTTGTATCCCCCGCAGACGCAGCTGCCTCGCCACTCAGCTGGGCGATTTCACCAGCACCATAGCTCACTTCTTCTGCCATCGCCTGGATTTCTTCAATTGCAGCAGATACTGTCTCGACTTTTGTTGCAACATCGCCGACTGCGTTTTGAATTTCTTCAAAGACCAGACGCGACTGTTCCGTTGCAGCGATACCGATATCTACGCGCTCACTGCCAGCGTTAATGGAAGTGACTGCCCGTTTGGACGCGTTTTGGATCATGCTTACCATTGTGCCGATTTCTGTAGCAGAGGTCTTCGATTGTTCTGCCAGTTTTCGGACTTCCTCTGCTACAACTGCAAAGCCTTTGCCGTATTCTCCTGCACGCGCGGCTTCGATTGCCGCATTAAGTGCAAGCAAGTTCGTCTGCTCAGCAATAGAGGTGATGAGAGTCGTAATTTTCTGTATTTCATTTGAATGCTGCGCCATTTCCTCCATGATTACGGAAGATTCCTGGATTGTCGTATGAATTGTTGTCATTTGAACTGATACTTCCCCGACTACACTTGAACCCGTAGTAACAAGTTTTGATACAGTTTCCGTTGATTGCAACATCTCTTCATTATTACTCGCAATTTCTGCAACCCCTAATGATAGTTCTTCCATGGAAGAACTAGATTGTTCAATAATTCTCTGTTGCTTTTCACTGCCCATTAACTGATTCTCAGCAGTTTTAGCAACCATTTCAGAAGATGCTAAACTTTCTTCTGAGCTTGCGGACAATTCTTCTGACTGAACCGCTAACTGTGTAGCAGAAAGATTGATTTTACGTACCATATTTGCTACATCTGTCCCCATTTTGTTGAATGCAGCCGCCATATCCCCAATTTCATCTTTGTTTTTAACTTTTAGTAAATCAATTGTTAAGTTTCCTGATGCAATTTCATTCAACCCATCCGTTACTACACGGACAGGACGCGCGATACCCCGGCTGATGAATGTTGAAATGACAATACCTAGAAGCGTTGCAAAAATAATAATTCCAATTACAAAGATAATTGTAGCCATCATGAAGCTTTCCAACTCAGCACGAGTTTTCTTTTGCTCCTCAAATTGATCCGCTTTGATGATTTTTGCATTTTCCAGAACAAGAGCGCCCACATTTGCCGAAGCTCGTCCAAGTTCCGTCGCTTTACGATCTTTTCCTTCTTGGACATTCAGTACAATCTCATCTTGCAGGTTTAAATATTTCGTACGTGCTACCTCAAGATCTTCCAGTAAGGCTTTATGTTTTCCAGTCTTAAATAAGACGGTTAATTCTTGATACAATTCGTTGAAACGGTTAACATTTTCCGTCCGCGATTCCAAATGCTTATCGTCTTTGAAAAGCATAAACCCTCGCACATCATCTTGGATTTGATTGTGTTTCAAGATGAATTCATCTACCAATTCTACTTTTTTTACACGATCATCCAATAAAAAAGTATAATCTGAGCCAATCCGAATTGTTGACCATAAACTCAGGCCCCCCACAATTACAAGTAATGTCAATATCGTTGCAAAACCCATCCATAATTTTTTCGCTACAGTAAATTTCATCATTTCCCCCCACGATCTTTTAGCCTATTCAAATTATATAACTATTGACGGATAATAGCATTACTTATATACTAATTCGGAATAATTAGAATAATAGACCTACTATCTTTTCAGATTAATTTAACACCACTACTTGTTACAGTGAATTATACATATATACTAGCTACAGAACGTAGTTTACTTTGTGAAATATGTTGTCTTCGTTCGCAATTATATTGTTTTCCCAGCATCCGTCTCAGCCAACCATTCGTTAATTAACAAAAGCGCGAGCGACTTTCTAGACCCGAAAAGTTCTGGGGGCCTTAAGGGTTCTAAATTCATGAATTCGCGTGGATACAGGGGTTGCGGGTTGGGGAACCAGATGTAAATCTCGACGTTACAACTTATCACCAGTACGAAATTTGATAATTTCCTAGGCAATAAAAAACGTACAAAGGAATTTTCCCCCTTTGTACGTTTTCATTCAGTACATTATTTCTGTTTCAATGAATATTTCGCGAAACCTTCTTCAGTTGGAGACAGATATTCAATACCGCTTCCTTGTGGGATGATTTCTTTCGCTTTTCCAGACGTTTCAAATGTAACATTGATACTTTCATTCAATGGTGCGAATGCCCAGTTGCTGTCTGCAGACGGGTCAATTGTACCTACTTCAATCATGTAGTCCATGATTGCCTGACGATTTTCATAAGCGTAATCGATTGAATCTGTAGCATTGCGTACACCTGGGAAATCTCCGCTTGCACGATAGTTATTCGTCACTACGAGGAATTTTTGTTTTGAATCAATCGGTTTTCCATCATACTGCAAATTGACAACTCGATTAGCTGAGTCATTAATCGTTTTTCCATCGTAATCATATTTAGCAGGTTGAGTGACGTCAAAATCATATGTGACTCCATCGATAACATCGAAGTTATACGTACGGAACTCTTCGTTAATTAAGTTTTGTTGTTCTTTAGATGACGGGTCGATTTGGTTAAATTGGCCTGCCGACATTTCAAGCCATTCTTTAACATCTGCGCCTGTCATAACAAGCGCGAACACTGTATTGTCGAATACGTAAAGGTCTGCCACGTTTTTAATGGCAATTTCACCTGTTGGAATTTCAGTGTAATAGTTTGCTCCATTACGACCACCTGCTTTAAATGGGGCGCCCGATGATAGGACAGGCAGTTTCTCGTATTCAGTGCCCTTAATCTTATCTTCAACGAACCATTTTTGTGCATTTGTCACAATTTGAATTGAAGGATCGTCTTTCACAAGAGCAAAGTAACTATTAATTGGTGCCGTAGTTTTACCTACTGGACTGCGCACATACTCGATTGTTCCCTCATGTGCTTCTTTTACTGCATCGATTACTTTTTGAACAACTTTATCTGATTTTTTATCAATTTCCCGCACTGCACCTTTGCCTTTGATAACAGCCCATTGATCGCCTGATTTTTTTAGTTCAAGATCAATTACGCCCAAGTGACTACCAAATTTACCTGGCATCACGACAGGTGTTCCGTTCACTGTTCCCTGTTCCATATCAATATTTTTAAGATCCCCAAAATCACCTGGGAATACTGCATGGTTATGACCTGTCAAAATTGCATCTACACCATCTAGTTGTGAAATTTGATACGTTACATCATCTTCATCAACAGTATGGATTTCATCTCCCATTCCTGAGTGTGACAAGACCACGATAATATCAGCGCCTTGCCCCTTCATCTCGGGGATGAATTTCTCAACTGTATTCGCTGCATCTTCTACAGTCACTTTACCGTCAAGCAGTGCACGGTCCCAACGAACGATTCCCGGTGCAACAACACCGATAACGCCAACTTTCAACGTATGCGTTTCGCCTATCCCATCGACAACTTCTTTATCGAAAATAGCATAAGGTGTGTAGCGATTATTCTTCGTTTTTGCATCATAGACATTGGCGTTCAATACCGGGAATGGCGCTTCCTCCAATACCGAATCCAAATAATCCAAACCATAGTTGAACTCATGATTGCCTAATGTACTTGCATCATAATTAAGTGACTCGAGGGCAGCCAGTGCCGGATGAAGTTCACCTTTTTCAAGCTTGTCTACGGTTACTTTATAACCACCAAGTGGCGTTCCTTGGATTAAATCTCCGTTATCAAACAGGAGATTGTTTGGCTTTTCTGCACGCGCTTCTTCAATTAAGACCGCTGTTTTCGCAAGTCCTACTTCATTCGATACTTTGTCCTGATAATAATCATAGTTAACAAAGTTCGTATGCAAATCAGATGTTCCTAAAATGCGCAGTGAAACTGAATTCGTTGGCGGTTCCACATTATATGCACGTAACAATCGATCAATAATTTTAGTAACTTGTACTTTTGTTACGAGCTTCTGAGGTTTTGCCGTGCCGTCTTCAAACCCTTGTAACAACCCGAGTCCGACACTTCTTGAAAGCTCCACAAATTCGTTTGTCTTAAATGAACTTTTGTCTTTGAATTTATCAAGCAAATCAGTAGAAAAAACTTCTTCTGACTTGATGGCCCGGGACGCAATCAGAAATGCGTGCTCACGTGTCAGCTTTTGACTCGGCTTGAAAGTTGTTGAAGTAGTTCCTTTGATGATGCCCATTTTCTGTGCGGCTTCCACGTAAGGTGCCAATTGTGCATCTACATCTGTAAATTCGAGCGTCTCGCCGTCACTTAATTCAAATTCAAGTGCTTTAACGATTGCTGTGATATATTCACCCCGGGTCACATCTTGCGTTTTCGTAGCTGCATTCGCTTGAGGTGTAAACAATAACCCACTGAATGTGAGTGCCAAAATAACAATCCACAACCCCGTCTTTTTTAATAAAGACATTCGTCCATCTCCCTTATTTTGTATTCATTTCCGTGCGAATACACGGAATGACAAAGTTGTTCTAGTAAGCTAGCCAACTCACTTTCTAGCATATCACGGAATCCGAAATATTTCGCACTGATTACACTCATTTTTTAGAATAATACGAAATAAGCCCCTATTTTATTTTGTTCAAATAGGGGCTTATTATCTATAGTTCTATTTCTTCGTTTTATTGGCAATCTCCATTGCTCGGTTTGTTCCTTCAGCTGCTTTATCAAGTACTTCTTGTGGGTCCTTTCCTTGATAAAGATCTTCCAATGCAGTGACAATCTGCTGGCGTGATTCCGGGAAGACTGAAATGAGCGCTCCTTGTGTCGCGAGGCCCGGCACCGTGTCTTGCAACTGATCTACCGTTACTTTGTACTGCGGGAATTCCGCCCACTTCTCTTTTACGTTCTCTTCATCATAGGCTTTTGGGTTAATGGCGAAATAGCCTGTATCCAAATGCCATTGTGCCTGCACTTCTGGCGTTGTTAAGTATTTCATGAACTCCCATGCCGCTTCCTGGTCTTTTTCAGCGATGCCTTTGGACATCCAAAGTGAAGCACCGCCAATAACAACACCGTTTCGCTTCACTTCATCCGCATGCGGAATATAGGCAACACCTACGTCAAATGGCGCATTGGTAATGGCTCCTGCTACTCCTGCTGATGAATCCATGTACATAGCAACTTTTCCGGATGCGAATGCTGCGCGAATATCATCCCAGTTCGTTCCGAAGTTACCGAATGTACCAGCTTTGTTCATAGTATCCAAGAAGCTAAAGACATTAAGTCCTTCTGGCCCGTTAAAGAGCGCTTCCGTTGCGTCACCTGAACGACCATTGTCTTCATCGACATATAATCCGCCTTGCGTTGCAACAAGCTGTTCAAAGAACCAACCATACGTCAACATGGAGAATCCATACATCTCACCCTTTTTCAGTTTTGCTGCCGCATCAATTACTTCTGAAAACGTTTCGGGTGCTTTTTCAGGGTCAAGTCCAGCTTCCTTGAACGCATCTTTGTTATAGACCATTACCGGCGTCGATGAGTTGAATGGCATCGAATAGAGCTCACCGTCAACTTTATAGTAATTTAAAATATTCTCTTCAAGCTGAGATAAATCATAATTATCTTTGTCGATGAACTTCTGCATTGGCTCAATATATCCGCTGTCGATCATGTATTTTGTACCGACTTCGAATACTTGCGTAATAGCTGGAGCATCTTTTGTCCCACCGACACCACGTAACTTTGTCAGCGATTCTTCATAGGTACCTTGGAATTCGGCTACCACTTCATACTTATCTTGTGAGTCATTAAAACCTTTGACGATTGAATCGAGTGACTCCTGTCCTGTACCGGACATTGCATGCCAAAATTCAATGGACACTTTTTCATCGCTTTCTTCCGTTTCTGTTCCTTCGCTAGTAGCAGGTTTGGACGTTTCGGTCTCATCATCTTTTGTACTACTATCACTGTTCGTACACGCTGCGAGAACGGCCAAACTCAAAATAAGAAGCCAAACGAACGATAATTTCAACATTTTCATCCTACTGAGCACCCCTTTGTCATAATAGTAATCATTATTTTAAAGCACCTTGAGATAAACCTTTCTGCAATTGCTTCTGCCCGATAAATAACAATAATAATGTCGGAATAATTACTACGATAACACCTGCCATAACCACCCCCCATTCAGTTCCCGTTTCTTGGGATTGTAATTGCTTTAAACCGATTTGAACGGTTCGCACAGATGTATTTGTCGTGATAAGTAACGGCCATAAATACATATTCCAAGTCGTTAAAAAGCCATATGCACCAAGCGTGACAAGACTCGTTTTTGAGACAGGCAAAATCACACGTCGGAAAAAGGCGAATTTACTTAAACCAGCAATTTGAGAGGCTTCGTGCAACTCTTTCGGAATTGTCTTGAAATGTTGCCGTAGCAGGAATGTCCCAAATGCCAGTGCAAAAAAGGGTAACGTCAGCCCTTGATACGTATTGAGCCAATCGAGTTTTTGGATTGTGAATTTATTTGGAATCATTGTTGCTTCCCATGGGATCATCATTGTCGATATGAACAGGAAAAAGATGAAATCGCGCCCTTTGAACTGGATGAAAACGAAGGCATAAGCAGCAAGACTACACACCGCCAGTTGCCCAAGCATCACGCTTACGGAAACGATGAAACTGTTCAATAAGTAATTCAACAATGGCAACCTATCAAACACTTTAATATAGTTATCCAAACTAAATGACTGTGGTAGAAACTTTCCCTGCAATAGTTCGGGTCCTGTCATAAATGAAATCAAAAACGCATACATAACTGGAAAGAATACAAGAAAAGACGTAGTAATTAGCAGGAAATAGATCCAAATCTTTTTAGGAAGGCTTGTTGTCATTGGTAATGAACCCTCCTTTCCCCTAGTTTAAATTGAAGAATAGTCACAATCAGAATAATGATAAACAATGTGACTGCCTGTGCACTCGCCGTTCCAAACTGGTAATTGATAAAGGCTTCGCGGTAAATGGAGTAAACAATTAGATTCGTCGATGCCGACGGACCGCCTTGCGTCAAAATATCAATCTGTCCAAACGATTGGAACGCATTAATAAGTGATATGGTAATGATGAAAAATAGTGTTGGCGACAACATCGGAAGTGTAATTCGACGCAATCGGTAAAAGTATCCTGCCCCATCAATCCTGGAACTTTCATAGAGATGTTCATCAATATTTTGTAGCCCTCCGAGTAATATGAGAAACGAAAAGCCGATGTTCATCCAAATCGTCGAAATGGAGACGGATAGAAGTGCCCACTCCGGATCAAGCAGCCACTGTATTTGTGGCAAATTCAGCATGCTCAACATCCGATTGAACATCCCCATACTAGGATTAAACATGAATAACCAAATCACGGATGACGCTGCAACAGAAATTCCCATTGTTGACGAATATACTGTTCGAAAGAATCCTATCCCTTTCAGTTTTTCATTCGCTAACAAGGCAAAAAATAACGCTAAGATGATGCCAATAGGTACTGTGTATAAGACAAACAACCCGGTTGCTTTCATACTATTGAGAAATGCAGTGGACTCTAGTAAATACGTATAGTTTTCAAAACCTACCCATATCGCGGCGTTTCCATTTTGGTCTGTTAAGAAAAAACTTAAGTAAATTGTTCTAAACATCGGATAAAAGACAAACACTGAAAAAAGGACTATCGATGGCAGTAAATAAAGAAGCGCTGTTCTGCCATTCGTCGTCTTTTTCCAGATTCCCGGCTTTTCAAGCGAAGTCATACAAGCACCTCTTTGCCGAATACGAAGTTTCCAAGGTCCGTCGGCTTTTTGATTAAATCACCAGTTCTAGCTTCAAAGAGACAGAATGCGCCGTAGTCAATAAGGATTGGAATTGAATCTCCAATGTCGATATGCCATTGTCCACTCCATTTGGCCATCCATTCATTGGTACCCAATTTAAATGAAAATACGGTTTCATTGCCCAAAATCTCAACGTTCGTTACGACAACATACAGCTTATCCTTTTCTGGCGTATCTTTTAAGGCTGGTCGTAAATGTTCCGGTCGGATGCCCGCAACAAGTTGATACTCAGGGATACCAATAACTTCCTCAGACGGTACGGGCAAACGCAGTATATCTCCAATGACGATTGCTGAAGCTTTTTTATCGACATCGGAATATGCTAAATTCATTGGTGGTGAACCGATGAACGTGGCGACAAATGGATTGGCCGGATTGTTGTAAATATCAATCGGTTTTCCGACTTGTTGGATCTTCCCTTCATGAAGGATCATAATACGGTCCCCCATCGTCATTGCCTCAACTTGGTCATGCGTCACATAAATCATTGTAATACCTAGTTTCCGCTGGATCCGTCTGATTTCCGTACGCATATGAGCCCGCAACTTCGCATCCAAATTAGATAACGGTTCATCCATCAGGCAAATCGGCGATTCACTCACAATTGCCCGGGCAAGCGCAACTCGCTGCCGCTGACCACCTGATAGTTCGCGTGGCTTCCTTTTTAAGTAATCGGTGAGCCCCAACATCTTCGCCACTTCAGTTGCCCGTTCTCGCTGTACAGCTTTCTTCACTTTTTTCACATCGAGCCCAAACGTAATATTTTGTTGAACTGTCAAATGTGGATAAAGCGCATAGTTTTGGAATACCATTGAAAGGTCACGCTTATCGGGTGATAAGTGGTTGGCAACCTGATCACCGATTTTAAGCGTGCCACTCGTAATATTCTCAAGACCCGCAATCATCCGGAGCATCGTGCTTTTCCCACAACCGGAAGGACCAACAAGGACAAAAAACTCGCCAGGCTCAATGGTTACGTTTATATTGGAGATAACATCCACTTGTTTATCGTATGACTTTGACAAATTAATAAGCTCCACTTTTTTCATAAATTCAATCCCTTTCCATCAAAAAAACCAATTATTTTTCAATAATTTAAAAGGCGATAAGTTCAGCTCTCTGGTATACCTTTCGATAAAAAGGCGCTATTCCCTTCATTATTAACTGAATCTTTACAAACATTTACATTTGCCATTCAAATAAGGAGTGATTGCGATGAAAAGAGTAATGGTGGTGCTTCTATTGCTTTTACTGTCATCTGGTTCTACGAAGCCCACTGTTGAACGTGCGTCTTTACCCGATGATGAATTCCTTGTCATCGCCCATCGCGGTGCATCCGCATATGCACCACCTCACACGTTAGCCGCCTATGAGTTAGCTGTGCAAATGGGTTCAGACTATATCGAACTTGATTTACACATGACAAAGGACGGAAAACTCGTTGCCTTACATGACTCCTATTTAATGTTTCAGGATACTGAACAAGCTGTTGCTGATGTGACATTTAATGAACTTCAACTCTATTTGCCGGGTGAGGAATTTAATGAAACGAACCCTCGGTATGCTTCACCTATTTATAAGCAATTGCGCATTGTTGAATTAGAGGATATCTTTCTCCATTTCGGTGACTCGGTCAATTACTATATTGAAATGAAATCGCCCAATAAGTATCCAGGTATCGAAAAAGAACTCCTAAGGCAACTTCGAGCTAATAATCTTCTCTCAAGTGATGATGGTATACCAAAAGTAGTCATTCAATCATTTAGTGAAAATAGTTTGAAGAACATATTCGACATGGAACCATCTATTCCGCTTATCAAATTATATTCATTCGACAAGGAAGCACATCTTTCAAAAAAGAAAGTACGGCAGCTACTAAAGTATGCATCAGGTGTAGGTTTGAACGTGGATTCAGTGACAAAGAAATTTATAGACGCGATGCATAAAGAAGGATTGGACGTCCATCCTTTCACCGTCAACGACGAAAAAACAATCCGTAAACTTTTAAAACTTGGAGCAGATGGTGTGTTCACAGATAAACCTGATATCGCCGTTCGTGTAAAAAATGAAGAAAGCAGTTTGGATGCCGACTAGGGTCCAAACTGCTTTTCATATTATATGTTGACTGGGTCTCTAAGTATTGTTTTCAAGACTTTTCCGCTGGCATTCCGCGGGAGTGTATCGAGAAATTCGATAGCAGCTGGTATTTTAAAGGATGCCAGCTGGCTTTTACAAAAATCGATAACTGCTTGTTCAGTAAGCTTATTCCCTTCTTTTAATACGATGTAGGCTTTCGCAACCTCTCCGTATATTTCATGAGGAATACCAACGACTGCTGCCTCGAGTACCTCTGGAATGGCATATAACACTTCTTCCACTTCTACCGGATATACGTTTTCTCCCCCGCGGATGATCATATCCTTTTTACGATCCACAATATAAAGCAGTCCGTCTTCATCAAAACGACCGAGATCACCACTGTACATCCAGCCATCTTTTATCGTTCGTGCAGTTTCTTCTTCATTTTTCAAATAGCCTTTCATCACTTGAGGGCCTTTCACAGCGATCTCACCCACCTGACCCGTCGGAAGCGGTTTACCAAACTCATCCATTACCTGTACTTCGGTTTGTGGCAATGGTTCGCCTACAGAACCGATTTTTGACAATGCATGTTGATCTTTTAACGTCGTCGCACCCGGTGAATTTTCCGTCTGCCCATACAAGTTTTGTACGTTGACGTCTGGGAACAATGCTTTCACTTTTTTCACAAGTTCATAAGGCATCGGCGCTGCTCCATAGCAGAGCAGTCGCAAATTGGATAGATCCGCTTTTTCCAGCAACGGCGTATTCAGAAGAATACTGTACATTGCCGGCACGCCAAAGAATATCGTCGCGCGTTGTTGCTCCATCGTACGAATTGTTGCTTCTGGAGAAAACGCTTCCTCAATGATGACCATTCCACCTTGGTAAATGACGGGTATGCTAAATACATGACTTGCCGCACAATGGAAAAGCGGAGCCACAATATGCATACGATCATCCTGATCCATTTCCATCGATTCACTCCATATTTCAGCGATTGCAGCAACGTTTCTATTGGTTAGCATAACGCCTTTTGACCGACCGGTTGTTCCCGATGTGTAAAAGACGACCGCTGTATCAGCATCTAATGCTTCTCGTCGTTCGGCATGACGGCGTTCACCGTCGATAATCGCTTCGAATTCACGATTGGTAACCATTTTATGTTGTAACGCGGGTAATTTCCCTTCGAGTAAATCAAACACAGATGCCAGCCGCTCATCATAAATGAGTCCTTTCGCTTCTGAATGCGCTAAAATGTAGTTCATTTCCGGTGCAGTTAACTTTGTATTGATGGGTAGCGCTGTAAATCCGCCTATTTGGCATGCATAGTAGCCTATTAAAAAGGAATCCGAATTCATGAGACAAAATGCTAAAATGTCATCTTTCACATAACCTAAATCTTGAAAATGCCCTGCTAGATTCTCAGCTTTACGATAGAATTCCCCGTAAGAAAGTTCTTTTCCATTAAATGATGTAATAACTCTTTCTGGATATGCCTCGGAAATAATCTTCAGTTTCTCTGCAATAAACATCGCCAAGCCCCCTTTAATGTCCCTTGATAATTATTAGATAATTATAAATAGTAAAACACCTTAATGCAAGATAATTGGTAGTAAGTACAAATCCTTTAGTATGTTGAAAATGTATTATAGGATAGTAATAGCCTGATTTCATTATGAATACGACTACATGAGCTGAGATAAAGATTCCCTTAAAGTCCGCTTCGGTGCTTGGGGATGTCTTCGCTTTGTTTTCACCTGTAATCTATGCTCAATATAAATAGAAACAGAAAGGGGCGATAAGAGTGGCATCTGCGCTAAATAAAATATTTTGGGGGACACTCCTCGTTTTTCTAGATTTTCATATTAATCATTTCGATATCTTTCCTGATTTCCTTGGTTATCTATTCATCTACCTAGGTTTAGCAGGATTAGTCTCCTATTCGAACCACTTTTCGAAAGCTAAACTTTATGTATTACTACTCGCAGTAGTGTCTGTTCCGTTAATCTACCAATTCGAAGTAACTTTTGTGGGACAGCCGCAACTGACGACAACTACTTTTTTGCTAATGGGCATGTTTACAGTCATCACGCTTATCCACTTGGGATTCGTCTATCACCTTATGCGCGGGCTACTAGAAATCACACAAGAAGTCTCATTCCAACCACTTGAGAAGAAAACGGACCATTTGTTGCGTTTCTATATCATTCTGACAGTCAGCTCGCAAATTATTCCACTTTTTATATTTATCTTACCCGAAGTGGCTTTGTTGCCAATCATACTCGTACTAGCGATTGTGTCCTTTATTGTCGAAATCATGTTACTTGTGTTGATTCGTCAATTTCGGTCAAAAAGCTTAGAACAAGACATGAATTGAAAAAATCCTGTAAGAAGTTATTTCACTTCTTACAGGATTTTTTATAGGGTTATTTATTTACACTAAATCATGCATTCGATACACAAACCGAATGGTACCACCGTTTTTCAATTGGGCCACTTTCGGCAAATCAGCTTTCGCAACCGTACCGATTGTCGCATATCCTCCCGTCGTTTGAGCATCTGCCATTAGAATAATTGGCTGACCATTCGTCGGGACCTGCACAGTCCCAAACTGAGTCGCTTCGCTGACAATGTCTCCACTCTCAATAAACTCAAGTGGGGGCCCGTTGAAATAATACCCCATTCGATCTCCCCCGCGATACGTATAGCTGGAGTTTAGAAATGTATTCACACTCGATTTTTCAAATAGGTCCATATGCGGACTTTTGAACAATTCAATCGTAATGTCTTCAGTATAATTCGGGATTTTATCAACAAGTAAACCACGGTTCAAGCGCTTTTGTTTTAATGAATTCGCATAAAGGAGAGTCTCTTTTTTGACGGTCTCACCAATTAACCCCCTCGGATAACTGGAACTGCTACCCAAAATCTCCTTAACAGCATACCCACCATCCGGAATGATGTACGCAATCGCACCGCTAATCGGTTTAGTAAATGAAATCGTTTGCCCTTTCCAAATCTGAAACGTTTTCCAAAGTGGTGCTGGCGTTTCTCCGTCAATCATTGCACCTAAATCTGCTCCTGCAATGACAATTTTATGATCGGTTAATACCTCTATCATTAAGCCGCCTAAGAAAAGTTCTAGCGCATTTGTGCCTTCATCATTCCCAATAATATCTTGGCCTAACTGGAATGCCTCTCTATCCATTGGTCCAGCAACTGGCATACCGAAACGCCGGAAACCGAATCTACCTTGGTCCTGTATCGTAGCATAGACGCCAGATTTGACGACCCGAAATAACGGAATCATATCGCGTCTCCTAGTGCACTAACACGAACATTAATAGACGCCAACGCTCGACGAATTTGACGGGCATGGGACGCCACACCCTGTCCATCGCCATGGAAACAAATTGTATCTGCTTGTAATGAAATCATTTCTCCAGTTATTGTTTGCACCTGCTTGTTTAACACAATATCCATCACTTGTTTTTCAATTTCTTCATATGTATGGAGGACAGCTTCCGGCAATAACCTGGAGCACAATGTACCTTCTGTCGTATACCTGCGATCTGCAAATGCTTCACCCGCCGTTTTTAGGCCGATTTTATTCCCAGCCTGCAATAACTCACTATTACAAAGCCCATATAAATACGCATTCGGTACAGCATCATAAACGGCTTCTGCAATTGCATCAGCAACAGTCCGGTTAATCGAAGCAGTATTATAAAGGGCACCATGCGGCTTCACATGGTTCAACGTAACACCTTGTATGTCGCAAAATTGTTTGAGTGCACCGATTTGATAGACGACTGCATTGTAAATTTCACGGGGGGACATCATCAGCTCTCTTCTTCCAAATCCCTGTAAATCAGGATATCCGGGATGTGCGCCAATTGAAACCTTTTGTCTAGCCGCTTGTTCTACCGTTTTCTGCATAACATTAAAGTCACCGGCATGAAATCCGCACGCAACATTGGCAGATGTTATCGAGCTGAAAAGGGCTTCATCTTCCCCAACCTTAAATTGACCAAAACTTTCACCGACATCTGCATTTAGATCAATTCGCATTATAATCCCTCCTTTACAAACTGCATTATCATTTCAGGTTCACGCGCTAACTCTTCTTTCATCTCATTAAAGGTTTCAAGAGATATAGAACGAAATTTCAATTGATCACCGGCACGTATTAAAAACGGTTCAATGCGTTTCAAACAGTATAGATCGAGTGGTGTCCGCCCAATTATATTCCAACCTCCAGGAGACTCTATTGGGTAAATACCTGTCTGCGTGCCTCCAATTCCTACGGTCCCTTTAGGTACGCTTAATCGTGGCTTTTTCAAACGCGGGACATGGAGTACCTCCGGCAATTCCCCGAGGTACGGAAATCCTGGTAAAAAACCAATCATATACACCTTATAACTTGTGCCTGTATGTATGGCGATTACCTCTTCACGTGTCAGCCCTGTATGGTTGCAAATCCGCGGTATATCTTCACTAAACATGGTGTCATAACAGACTGGTATTTCAATGGTACGCGTGTTTACACTCAATATACTGTCAGTTCTGTTCACCCACTTTTTCAGTAATTGTTCAATGATTACACTAGGGTTCACAAGTTCTTTGCGAAAAAAAACAGTTACCGTTTTATTACTCGGTACGACCTCTTCAAGTAAATGATTCCTGTCACTTTCAACAACCTGACAAAATTGCTGGATTGTGTGATAGATTTCTCGGCTCGTCTCCGGGCCAAAGTCGAAACGTATTGTTTGTTCGTTCATCACCATTGCACGGGGGATAATTTGCTTGTTAGGATTCATCAGTAGATAGCACTTCGATGCATACGGCGACGCCTTTTTTCAAATCTTCATGTGACCAGCTTGGAATTTTGCCATGTTCAATCGCCAATTCATGTGAAGCAGGTATATGAAGAAAACCCGATTTCAACGTTGGGCGTTGTGTTGCTGCATAATGCAGTCCTTCATACATGACGTTGTTGCATAGATATGTGCCTGCAGTATTTGAAACTTCAGCCGGCAGCCCTTCTTCTAGTAGTCGATTCACCATTGCGCGAACTGGCAGTGTTGACATATATCCCGCTTCACCTTGCGCTTGAATCTGTTCATCAACAGGCGTATTACCATTATTATCAGGCTCGCCGTCTTTCACATTAATCGCAATCCGTTCAGGCGTCATTTTAAAACGGCCTCCCGCAAGCCCCAGTGAAATCACTGCATCTGGTTTTAGCGCTTCAATATGCGTAAGAAGTTGCTCGCCGGATGATTGGAAGTCTACCGTCAATACTTCACTGTGAATTTTGTAGTTGCCGATCACTTCGCCATGCAGTTCTTCTACGATTTTCATCGTCGGATTAACAGTGAATTTTAAAAAGGGCTCAAACCCTGTAAGTAAAAGTGTTTTCATCATGATGACCTGCTTTCTTATAATTGGATAGGACGTTGACGACTCATTTTGAGACCTGTCCTTTCTATCTGCACCTGCGCTTGGAATAAGGTATCGATAATCGCCAAATCAAAAACTTTATGCGCATTGATACAGTCCAAAAGCGCTTCTCCATTGACGATTTCATCGGCTGCTTCTGAAATAATATCTGCCGCAACCCATTCAGGATAACGCATAATCCCAACAGATTTATACGTTGGTGTCACAGTTGTTTCTGTATAGAAATGGATTCCTTCCGTTTCTTCAATTGGGAAGATCTCAGGAAGCCACTGATTTCCATATTTAATAAAACGTTGTTGCCAATAGTCATTCTCCACTGCGATTTTGGTATCTTTTATAAATCCACTTACATTGCTAACGATTTTATCCAAATTCCTTTGGTGCAGTAAATGGTTTACCTCCGGAGAAGTGCGGCCAATGCCGTAAATCTTAGCGCTCGGGAGAAAATAGGATACTGGAAATCTAGGTGGACTATTGTAACCTGCAAAAGGTTGAACCCATTCATGTGCTGGTATTCCGTGATCATCAACGATAATGTCCGGTGCCCATTTCCGCATAATTTCGGGGTAAACATTCGCTTCACCAAACATTGTTTTTTGAAAACGAATATGCGCAAACTCTAAACCGACTGCATTATACCTTGCTGCGTGGTGCTTCCATTCGGGGTGTTCATACATTAACTCTTTAACCAGTTCATAACCATCCGGGTTAGCCAATGGTATTACAACAACATTCATTTCCTTATAAAGATCTTTAAATTGAAGATCCAAATTGTCTACTAATTCCAAGATGGCAGGTATACTCGAAATTTCATTCGCATGATGGCCTGCTTCTATAAATATTGTCTTTTTCATTAATGTCATTTTCAATGTGGATTCAAATACTTCACCTGTCGGCTCATAACACTCGATGACTGGAATGGCATGTCCATTATAAGAATGAGCCGGATAAACTACCTTGTAACTTTTTTGTTCTTTTAACCACATATTTACCTCTTCGTGAATATGTTTAGTCGGGAAATTAAATCGTTCAATTCGCTTGCAAATCACTTTGTTATCCACATTCATTGACGCTTGGTCAAAGGCACCATCAGCAGTAAATGTGACACTGGAAGTGGTTACATCTACGGTATGTTTATCATCCCATTGATAGATACGAATCCTCGCTTCCGGTTTCTCCCCTATGCGTACATGCATATAGGGATGGACGCCACCGGGTGCATTAAACGGTTTACCTTCTACTTCAATACCCATTTGCGCAAAATAGTCGAGCGTATTAAAATACAAATCCTCATGTAATGCTTCAAGTGATGAAATGCGTTCTTCATCAACTGGAAGTTTCTGTTCTTCTTCACTCATCCAGACGTCAAGTTCAATCCGATCAAATAACGGACGTATATGGCCCTGTCCTTCATTGTAGAGTTCAACAGATTTTCGAAGTTTCGGTAAAATTTCTTCCGTATAATAGCGGTAAAACTGTGCCCGATCTGTTTCGATGATTTGTTCTTCAATTACCTCACCATGACGAATGATACGGACCGCACTTGTTGATGGATAAACAACATGTTCACCATCAACATAGTTCATTTTCGATACAGGTACTTGCAGCTTGCCAAGTAGTTTTTTTACGTTATTCTGTAACATACCGTACACGGCGTAAGTACCTTCTAATTCGCTATTTAAGGTAAATGTAACATCATCAGCACGGATAGCCGTTATTTCTTCGATGTATCTATCAATCGGATAGATTTCTTGAATCCAACGTATTGGTAACTCCAAAGCTTGTGCACGCTCTTCTTTTTGTACTTCAATGACCAGTTCTCGGATGTCCTCAGTTAGTTCCGAAATCAGTTCTTCCTGTATCCAATGAAACCCCGTTTTAAATGACGATCTAACTCGGATTGAGTTCATTGCAGGATAATCCGACTTCAATTGTGCAGCCAGCTGTTCACGGATTTCACACGGCTCAGATAGATACACTTCAACATCCGCATGCTCTAAGTTTGTTAAAGATCGCATTGCACGTATCACACGTTCAATTTCCCCTTCATCCGACCAACTTTCTTCTATTAATAATGGGGACTGTGGCTTGTCATCAATAACGTGTTGCTCCCAGTGACCAAATGCACCGCCCTCACTCCAATGGTTGCTTTCTGCCAATGTGCGAAGGGCATTCGGTACATCTGTTTTCGTACCCGCCAATCGAATTCGATTCTTTTCTTCCAACGTCAATACTGATTGCTCTCCGGATGCAACTGTAAACTGGATATGTGCCCCATCCTGTCCAGTTAAAGCGTGTTGGATTTCAGTGCTATGTAAAGCAGTTCTTGCCGCAAAATGACACAATTCTTTCAACAATAATGTTGTCATCATCTGCTCTTCTACTGTGATTTGTAAGCTAAGTGTCCTAGTTGGTGAGGCTTCTGTATGTTGACCAAAACCTGAGAAACTCCAGATGTCACTTATGCTTTCAACATCAGTATAAAAATGTTCGTTCTTTTTATCCGTTAAATCAAACTCACCAAATGCTAACTCTCGTAACAATGACGACAGTTCCTGTTCATTTTTAAAGGTTAAGACCAGTTTTCCATCCAAAAATGTAGCCGTTGTCGTTTCTTCTGAATGCTCAAATGACATCGTCACTTTCTGTCCAACTTCTTCAAAAAACGTAAATGACAGCGCTGTTGTTTCAAACCCCGCTCTTGCGCAAAAATCGATAAGTCCTTCTGGCAATAAGCCTTCGGGTAAATCAATGAACAAAGATATACCATCCACGACGCCGTCTCTATTTTTATCAACAAGCATGCCCTCTAGTGACCATAGTGCGGAAATCTGACTCATTTGCTCATCCCCTACATTTTCATATTCGGATCATACTTATCGCGAAGCCAATCTCCAAGTAAATTAAAGCCAAGCACTGTTAGCATAATTGCTATACCTGGAAATACGGATGTCCACCATGCCGATGTTATGTAGTTTCGGCTATCTGCAAGCATACCGCCCCATGACGGAATCGTTGGATCTACACCTAGACCAAGAAACGTAAGCGATGCCTCGAGTAAAATGAACTCTGCAATATACATTGTTCCCAGTACTAAGATAGAGGACATAACGTTCGGTAAAATATGTTTCCGTATTATTGTAAAGTTTGTTCCTCCAATTGCCTTTGCTGCATGAACGAATTCCTGCTCTTTCAACGAAATAACTTGACCCCTAATTAGTCGAGCAAAACCTACCCAATATGTTATTCCTAAAATAATAATAATCTTCCAAACGCCCGTCCCAAGAACACTCATAATTACGATAGCAAACAAAATGAATGGGAATGCGAGTTGAATATCTGCAACACGCATAATTAAATCATCCAACCATTTACCAAAGAATCCTGAAATTAGCCCCATTATTGTACCGATAACAAGGGATATTAAGACCCCAAAAAATCCAACCATCAATGAAATTCGTGCACCATAAATGATGCGGCTAAATAAATCCCGGCCAAGCTGATCAGCTCCAAGGAAAAACGTTGATTCTCCTGAAGGATCGGCCCAAAATGGAGGATCTAATCGAGAGGTCAGACTTGCTTTAGACGGATCGAACGATACAATCCACGGAGCGAATAGTGCCGAACCGACCGCTAGAAACACTAGAATCATTCCAACAAAGCCAGCAGGGTTTTTCTTAACAAAACGGAAAAAACGTTGCAATATTGTTTTCTCTGGACGCGTTTCAACTTCTTCGATTTGCAACTTTGTCATGATTTGCCACCTCTTCCAGCTTTAATCCGAGGGTCTATCAATGTATAACTTAAATCTACAATTAAATTAACAACAACCATGATAATCGCAAGGAAAATCACTCCACCTTGAATGACCGGATAATCTCGTTGATTGATGGCATCAATGATTAAACGTCCGATGCCTGGCCACGAAAATACTTGTTCAACAATAACCGTTCCACCAAGTAATGAACCGAACTGTAACCCTAAAAATGTAATTGTCGGCAATAAAGCATTCCGGAATCCGTGTTTGATAATGACGGACCATTCACTAATTCCTTTCGACCTCGCAGTTGACATATATTGCTGATTCATCACTTCCAACATTGATGATCGGATTAATCTAGCCAAAATACCCGATAAAATCATTCCGAGTGTAATTGACGGCAGGATAAGTGATGAAAGACCATCGAATCCTGAAGACGGCAACCATTTTAAATTTACAGCAAATATCAAAATCAACATTATCCCAAGCCAAAAGTTAGGGAAAGATATACCTATTAATGAAAATATTCTTCCAAAGAAATCAACAGGTGTTCCACGTTTAACAGCCGATATTATTCCAACTGGAAACGCAATCAAAACCGCAACAATTATTCCACCAAGTGCTAACACTAGTGTAGCCCCAAGCCTTTCAAAGATTAATCCTATAACCGGTGTGCCGCTTCGGAATGATTCACCAAAGTCCAATGTGACTATACCTTTAAGAAAAATACCATATTGCACGTACAATGGTTTATCCAATCCGAGTGCAGTTCTGACTTCGGCTATCGCTTCTTTAGATGGTTCACCTGCTGAAAACATGACGGACACAGGATCCCCGGTCAATCGTATTGAGAAAAATATAATAACGGAAATAGCTAAAACGACTAGAACTGTATGAAATAGCCTCCGGGTAAGGTATGCAATCATTTTCTTTCCTCCGTCCTCTTTAAAAGAAAGAGATAGTATGAGGACCATACTATCTCTATATGAATTGGTTATTGCCTAGCGGTAACCAGCTTATTTGACAGTAACTTCTTCAAGACGCATACGATCTTCATGCGGTGGTTGGAAGTTTTCCAAACGCTCGTTTACTGCATATAAATCTACTGCTTGATACAAGTTCACTTCAGGTGCTAAATCATACAAGAGTGTTGTCAATTCCATGAAAATTTTATGTCTCTCATCTTGGTCAACTGTTGCTCGCTGTGCAGCCAATAATTCTTCTACTTTTTCATCTTTAAAAGATGGGTTCCATTGTTCGCCTTCGTGGTACATTAAGTACGCTGTATTATCGAAGTCCAATGTCCAACCACCCCAGCCTTGGCGGTACATATGGCCTGCTTTACCGTTTGGAATTAAATCTGAAATTAATGTTGTATTATCTACACTGTTTATATTCATTTTCAATCCGACTTCTTCCAGATAAAATGCAACTGCCTGTGTGATTTCTTTAAAGTTTCCATCATTCCCAGGAATGAATACATCTAGTTCTGTTCCTTCAGCAACTCCAGCTGCTTTTAACATGTCTTTTGCTTTTTCAGGGTCATATGCATACGGTTTCAAATCTGGATTATTACCAAATGACAATTCACTTTGATACGTACTGATTGGAATACCATAGCCACCTAGAATTTCTTCAATAATTTCATCTTTGTTAATTGCGTAGTTAATCGCTTGTCTTACTTCTTTTTTATCAAGAGGTGCATTTGCTGTATCAAAACGTAAAGAGAATACAGTCGGTGTTCCAACTTCTTCAAGCTTTAAAAAGTTTGTGTCTTTCACTGTTTTTGTTTGCGCAACTTCAACACGTTTCATAATATCAATTTTTCCTGTTTGCAGTTCTGCAAGTCGTGTAGAAGCTTCAGGTATAATTTTGAAGGTTACTTTATCAAGTTTTGGAAGTCCTTCTTTCCAATAGTCTTCATTTTTCTCCAGAACTACTTCTTGATCACGCTTATAACCTGTCATTTTAAATGGACCTGTACCTACCGGTTTATCATTAAACTCTTCATCCGAAACTTCTGTCACATAACCTGGTGGTACAATGACTGCTCCATATCCGGCTAGTTTGGTAAGCAAAACTGGATCTGGGGAATTCAACTTCATTGTAATTGTGTATTCATCTTTTACTTCGACAGAGTCAATAGAGGTATAGTTTGAATACTGAGGCCCTTTTTGTCCCTCTTCACCCAGTAAACGATCGAACGTAAACTTCACTGCTTCTGCATTGAATGGTTCTCCATTATGAAACACAACGCCTTGACGTAATTTGAACTCTAGCGTACTGTCATCTAAGTATTCCCAGCTTTCTGCAAGTCCCGGTTGCAACTCCAAATCAAGATCCCTTTCTACTAGTCCTTCGAATACTGATATTGCAACAGTACTCCAGTCTAGCAAGAACGTATCGATAGGATCCCAACTTTGTGGATCGCTATTAATACCAACGACTATTTCATTTCCGCGATCAGCCGCGGGATTCTTCCCATTTGCTTCTTTCTTAGTTCCTTCTGTTTTGTCATTTCCGCCGCCTGAACAAGCTGCTAACACAAGCATTACTACCAATAACAATGAAACAACTAGATTTTTATTCTTCGTCATAATTTCTCCCCCATACTATGATTTTTTAAGTGCATTTCTATACGGATACAGATCGGTATAGCCTATTTTCTCCGATATATTTGCCGCTGCCTCCCAAAGAGATTGTAAGAAGTGATTCGCGTTCTCTTTAGGCAGGGATACAGGAAACCCTGCAATACTGATTGAGTATTCTACCTCGCCATGACGATTAAATATTGGAACTGCAATCGAAACAGTTCCTTCTTCAAGCTCCGACAGACTATAAGCGTATCCTTCACTTCTAACTTGCTTAATCAAGGACCATACTTCTTCTGCCGACTTTGGAGTCTGGCTGGCATAATTCGTAAGAGGCATTGATAATATCGCGTCTATTTCTTCATCTGGCAAAAATGATAGTAATGTCCTCGTGCATGCTCCTGCATAAAGCGGGGCATGTCTGCCGACACGCGTGTACAATCTAACTGGCCGAGTGCTTTCCACTTTTTCAATGTAAACGCCATTATTATTTTCCCGTGTAATCAGTTGAACAGCCTCATTGAACTGCATTTGCAATTGCCGCATAAAAGGAAGTGCAATATTTCTTATTTCCAAACCGCTTGCCACACGTTCGCCTAGCTGTAGTAACTTCAAACCAAGCGAATAGCTGTCACCATCTATTATGGCGCCGTTCCTTTCAACAGGTGTCCGCTGTAAGAAACCTGCCTCTACCAATGTCCTCAAAAGTCTTAGTGCTGTTGGTTTCGGAATTTCTGTATAAGCTGAAATTTCATCTAACCGCCAGTAGGGATGATCTTCTGTAAATAAATCAAGCAATTGCAACCCTTTTTCCATCGTTTTACTCATACATGCTCTACCTCGGCAGTCTTGTATAAATGACAAGAAACTGAATGATTTTCATCCATAAGTTGAAGTTCCGGCTTCACCGTTTTACAGACCTCCATACAAGAAAAACATCTTGGATGGAATGTGCAGCCATTCGGTGGACTCGCTGGACTCGGAACATCCCCCCTTAAAATAATTCGTTCTTTTTTCTGAAGTGGGTGCGGACTAGGAAGCGCTGATAACAAAGCTTTTGAATAAGGATGCAGTGGATCGTCGTATAACTTATTCTTCTCTGAAACTTCCACCATCTTACCTAAATACATAACACCAATACGATCACAAAAATGCTTAATGACGCTTAAATCATGGGATATGAAAATATAAGTCAAGCCAAATTCTTTTTGTAAGTCTTTCATAAGATTCAATACTTGTGACTGGATAGAAACGTCCAATGCGGAAACCGGTTCATCCGCTATAATGAGTTTTGGTTTTGAAATTAAAGCACGTGCAATTCCAATTCGTTGACGCTGACCACCCGAAAATTCATGCGGTAATCTTTTCAATTGTGCCTGTGATAACCCGACTTGGTCAGCAACTTCAAGCACGCGTCTATGCCTTTCTGCTTTATCCGTTATACCAAAATTGATTAACGGTTCTTCAATAATCTTATAGACACGCATTCTTGGATTTAATGATGCATACGGATCTTGAAAAACAATTTGGATATCTTTCCGCAACTTTCGCATTTCATCTTTATTAATATTCGTAATATCTTGTCCTTGGAAAAAAATTTTCCCTTCTGTCGGTTCCATCATTCGCATGATTGTTCGGCCAGCTGTACTTTTACCACAACCCGACTCACCAACAATTCCGAATGTTTCACCCTTCTTCACGTTGAATGTAATTCCATCTACCGCTTTTACATGTTGTGTCGTCGTGTTGCCAAATACTCCCCCTTTAATGGGGAAGTATTTCTTCAAGTTTTCAACTCGGAGTAGTTCTTCCCGTTCAATCATTTGGTCATCACCTCCAGTTTTGCTTCATCATATAACCAGCATCTCACTTTGTTTTTATTTTCAGTTTCAATTAGCGGTGGGCTTTGTGTACATCTTTCATGGACCATTGAGCAGCGTGGTGCAAAACGACACCCACTCGGCATACTACCTGGTGCAGGCACCATTCCTGGAATAGAAGATAGATATTCTTGTTGTTCATTAATATCAGGCAATGATGCAAGCAACCCTTTCGTATAGGGATGCTTCGGCTGATCAAATAAATCGACAATTTTTGCCTCTTCTATAATTTCTCCCGCATACATAACGATGACACGGTCACACATTTCAGCAACAACGCCCAAGTCATGTGTAATTAGCACAATTGACATATTCAACTGTTGCTGCAGTTTTTTCATCAGTTCCAAAATCTGTGCTTGAATCGTAACGTCCAATGCGGTCGTAGGTTCATCCGCAATTAAAATTTCCGGATTACAAGACATGGCAATCGCAATCATTACACGCTGACGCATCCCACCTGACAACTGGTGTGGATATTCATCCAGCACTTGTTCAGGTCTCGGTATTCCCACTAATTGCAACATTTCAAGCGCACGGGCTCTCGCTTGCTTTTTATCGATATTTTCGTGATTTAAAATCATTTCTATTATTTGCTTTCCGACTGTATAGACCGGATTCAAGGAACTCATCGGTTCTTGGAAAATCATCGATACTTTCTTCCCTCTAACTTTACGCCAGTCCTTTTTACTGAAGTCTTTAAAATGAAGATCATTCAAATGGATATCCCCACTTTGCCATTCAACTCCCGGTGGCAGCAATCCCATAAGTGAAAGCGCTGTCATACTTTTTCCGCAACCTGATTCACCTACGATTCCAAGCGTCTCACCTTCATTCAATTGAAAACTAATTCCATTGACAATCGCAGTCTTTATTCCATCATCTTGAATACCAACTTGTAATTTATCTACTTCCATTAATGTTCGAACCATTAATACACCCCTCAATGGTTTCATTATTTGAAACGCAGTTTCATTTATCTGATTCTTAACATTGTAACTATAATTCCGCCACTTCGCAATAGTCTTTCAATATTTATTTATTCACATTTTCTGGATACGATTGTATACGGTCGGTTACCTCTTCACACAATAAAAAAAGCTGAACTCTTGTGAGTCAGCTTTTTTCACATCTGTTGATTAACCACTTTTATTGCATAAGTTACTTGTAAGGTAGGCGCAAAATTCTTCATTTGGACTAGTACGTTTTCTGCTCGCTTTCGGCTAAATTAATCACGACAGTTTTACTGAGGAGAAGAGGAGGGTTGCCTGTCGCGTATCTACAACGTTTAAGTGAAAACTGCAGTTGTTTAAAAATTAAGAATCGATTACTTTTCACAGAAGTTATAAGTGCCCGAAGATACAATTTCGGGCACGTTTGCATTTTCTACAATGCGTTCCTTACTTATCTTTCAGCAAAATCACACTTGTTATTACGTGATATCCTGTAGAAATTAACATTTCCTTAAAATAAAAAAGAAAAACCATAGAGAAGGAGTAAGCAGCCAAAATTGTATTTTTGACTGCCTTTATCCAACTAAGAAGCTAACTATTCTTTCATCCCAAAAAGCTTTAGAACTTCGTGTACTTATACCTTTGGAGAACGACGGATGAACGACCACCATGCGATTATCGAAAAAAAAGATCTATGGGGATGCGACTGCGTCGCATCCCCATAGATCAAAATATCTCGGTAATCGGATAAGAGTCGTTCAATCCAAAGTGTTCTAAAAGCAACTGTACACTGAACGCCTAGTGTTTGATAAGGTTATTTTCCATTTGATTCAAACCTGTTTTTTCAACTTCCAGATCTCTGTCGCATAATCTTGGATTGTTCGGTCGCTGGAAAACTTTCCTGAGTGAGCGACATTCGTTACACTCTTATGAAGCCAGGATAATTTATCACGGTACGTTTGCTCCACTCGTTCGTGAGTTTCAAGATAAGGTTCAAAATCTTTTAAGACAAAATAAGGATCATTTTGGGATAGAATATTGTAATAAATATCTTTGAACTCAATTTCATGCGATCCAAATTCACCCTGATTTAATTGGTCTAAAATCCGGCTAATCCTGTCATCCGTATTGTAAATATCCGTAGCATTATAACCGCCATGTTGATGGTAATTCAATACTTCATCCGCTTTTAAACCGAAAATGAAAATATTTTCATTGCCAACAGCCTCTTTAATTTCAACATTTGCACCATCTAGTGTACCAATTGTTAAAGCGCCGTTCATCATCATTTTCATGTTGCCCGTACCTGATGCTTCCTTACTCGCAGTTGATATCTGTTCACTAACATCGGCTGCTGGTATAATTTTTTCAGCAAGGCTAACATTATAGTTTTCTAAAAAAACAACTTTTAGTTTACCCTGAATAGCCGCATCGTGGTTCACAATCGAGGCGACCTTATTAATAAGCTTGATCACTTCTTTCGCTAAATGGTAACTAGGTGCGGCCTTTGCTCCGAAAATAAATGTGCGAGGAATCATATCTAGATTTGGATTTTCTTTTAATTCATTGTATAAATAAATAATGTGGAAAATATTAAGTAACTGACGTTTATATTCATGAAGCCGTTTAATTTGTACATCAAAAATTGATTGATCATCCACTAAAATACCCGTGCGCTCATGAATGAGGTTAGCTAATATTTGCTTATTTTCATGCTTCACTTGATGAAATTTCTCTAAAAATGAAGCATCCTTCGAATATTTTAATAAGCTAATAAGCTGTTTGGGGCGTTGTATCCACTGTGGACCAATTGACTCTGTTATAAGTCCCGATAATTTAGGATTTGCTTGCAACAGCCAACGGCGATGGGTGATTCCATTCGTCTTATTGTTAAAACGATCCGGGAATAGTTCATAAAAATTCTTCATTTCCTTTTCCTTTAAAATATCCGTATGAATTTGCGCGACACCATTCACACTGAAGCTCCCAACAATTGCGAGCCGTGCCATGTGGATTTGCTCATCAGCGATAATTGCTAACTCTGGAATTTTCTCTCTAAGCTCCATATGATCAAACCAGAGCCCTTTACAAAAACGCTCGTTGACTTCATCAATAATCATATAAATACGCGGAAGTAGATGCTCCATCATTCCTTTCGGCCAGGTTTCAAGCGCTTCACTCAATGTTGTATGATTCGTGTAGGCAATTACTTTCGTCGTTACTTCCCAAGCACTGTCCCAACTGAAGTGTTCTTCATCCATAAGTATTCTCATTAGTTCAGGAATTGCTAGAGTTGGGTGCGTATCATTCACTTGAATAACCACTTTTTCAGGTAAATACTTCAACGATTTTTGATGGTTCTTTTTAAAGTCCTTAATGACATTTTGTATACTGGAAGAAACAAGGAAATACTGTTGCTTTAAGCGCAACTCTTTTCCTTCATACTTCGAATCGTCAGGGTATAAATATCCTGAAATTTGTTCAATCGAATGCTTATGATCAAGATCATGGTAATAATGCATTCCTTCTTCTGATGAGCCGTCCCGATCTAGACCAACCGATTCTGCACTCCAAAGACGAAGTGTATTGATCACTTCATTTTTATAGCCAACAATAGGAATATCATAAGGTATCGCCATTACCTTATCTGTATTTTCATGTTTAAATTCAATATTTCCATCATTCCGCTGAAACATATGTACGTTTCCGTGATAATGAATGCAAATAGCTTCGTCTTCTTTTCGTGTTTCCCAAGCGTACTGATCCTTTAACCAATAATCCGGAAGCTCAACCTGGTTACCATGGATAATTCGCTGTTCGAATAACCCATAACGATAACGTATTCCAAAACCATGTCCAGGATATTTAAGTGAGGCTAATGAATCGAGAAAGCAAGCCGCTAATCGGCCTAACCCGCCATTCCCTAAACCAGCATCATGCTCTTGGGCATAGATGTTATCAGGGTCGAACCCTAACTGCTTCAGCGCCTCATTCGATTGTTCAAGCATTCCACAATTAAGCAGGTTACTTTCAATTAAACTGCCCACTAAAAACTCCATCGATAAATAATAAACTTGTTTACAGCTTTTCTCGTTATATCTTTTTTTAGTCGATTGCCAATGCGGTAGGATCTCCTCATTGACAATTGAAGCAATCACATAATAAATTTCTTTATTGGTCGCACCTGCTACTTCTTTGCTTTTGTCTTTTTGTAATTTGCTTATGATCCGCTCTTTAAACTCATCCACAGTTAGTTCAAGCAAGATTCTGCCCCCTATACACTTATTGTCGTTAACTGGTCATAAATAATTGCATAATCTCGAGCTGAACTCTTCCAACTGAACTGACTTTTATTCACATTTTTCACCACTACCGGCCACTGAATAGGATCATGATAAATTCTTAAAGAATAGCGTAAGGTAGCCAATAAATCATCAGCATTGTAATTTGTAAAACTAAATCCATTTCCTTCACCAGTTAGTTCGTTAAACGGTAGAACTGTATCCCTCAATCCCCCTGTCTCCCGCACAATTGGTACCGTTTTGTATTGTAAGGCAATGAGTTGGGCTAATCCACAAGGTTCAAACTTTGAAGGCATGACAAAGAAATCGGCACTTGCATATAATTGGCGCGCTACTCCTTCATCAAAAGCCAACAAGGTCACAAGTTTATTGGGATGACTCTCAGCGGCTTCCGCAAAATACGTTTCAAATTCTTCATCACCGGTTCCTAAGACTATGAATTGAACATCTTCGTGGAGAAAATCATCTAAAATATGTTGAACAAGATGCAAGCCTTTTTGTTCAACAAGCCGAGTAATAATAATATAGAGCGGCTTTTCAGCTATGATTGGCAATCCTAGTTTTTCTTGAAGTATAAGTTTATTCTCCTTCTTTTTAGCTCTTGAAGAACGGTAGTTAACTGCAATTGCCGGATCCGTTTGAGGATTATAATCTTTAGTATCAATACCATTAAGCACACCGATTAAATCAGCGGACCGTTCCAAAAGAAATGGGTGAAGTTCTTCACCATAGTAAGGATCTTTTATTTCTTCTCCATAACTCGGACTAACCGTTGTGATTTTATCTGCATGAAACAAGCCGCTTTTCAAACAGTTCAGCATTCCGTTCCATTCAAAACCACCGATATGCTCCCGTGACATATCAAAGAAATCCTCAAATATGTCGATTGGCATCAGCCCTTGGTACTTAATATTATGAATTGTCATGACCGTTTTCATATCGAATATTGGCTGAATAATTTTAGCAAGAGCAACAGCCATACCCGCTTGCCAATCATGTGCATGGAGTACGTCCGGTTTAAAATCTAGATGGGCTAATGCTTCAATAACAGCACGACTAAAAAACAAAAATCGTTCACCGTCATCGTAATACCCGTATACCCCTTTACGGGTGAAATAATACTCATTTGAAACGAAGTAATAAATGATATTGTTATATTCTAATGAATACATACTTGCTTCCGAATTACGCCAGCCAAGCGGTACATTAAAGCTCATGACATACTCCATTTTATCTCGCCATTCTAGCGGTATTTCATCATAAAGTGGAAGAATCACTCGCACCTCGACTCCTTCATTCTCTTTCAATGCTTGTGGAAGTGACCCGATCACATCTGCTAATCCACCGGTTTTAATAAAAGGTGTGCATTCCGAAGCTACAAATAATACATTTCTCATATGAAATCTTCCCTTTCCAACCAACGATTTCTTTTTTTACATGACTTGTCTTTTTGCAACGACATAGGGTTTATCCTTTGATCCGATTAATTGTTGATTTGCGGTCACATGAACGTCTTTATCTAATATCACATTCTCCAAATGGACACCTGCTTCAATTTTACAACGCTGCATGATAATCGAGTTTTTTACCGTTGCACCTTCTTCTACGGTTACACCTCGAAACAATACACTGCCCTCTACCTCGCCAGCAATAATGCAACCATTTGCCAGAATTGATTTTTTGACACTCGCTTCATTACGATATTTCGTAGGTGGCTGATTCCCAACCTTCGTCCGAATAAATGGTAGTTTATAAAATAATGCTTTATAATTCTCCTCTGATAATAGATTCATATTATGCCGATAATAACTCTCGATCGAATTGATAAACACACCGTAGCCATTGTTTTTATACGTTTGAACCTTTAACGTAGCAAGATTCTCTTTAATGCCATGGACAAAAAAATGATCTTGGTGGTGTGCGATACATTGATCAACTAACGTCATTAATAAGTCTTTATTGATTATATAAACACCCGTGAAAAGGTCGTTTTCTTGCTTATCATTCGTGATAGTAGTGACCCAGCCATCTTCGTCTGCTTCAATTCGAAAAGCAGAATCATGTTCAGTATTTAACGTCTCAACATGAGTAGTAATCAGCGTGACATCTGCTTTATTAGCAAGATGACTTTTAAATGCATCTTGATAATCCGTATTTGATATAAATTGACTTCCGCTAATCAGTACATAGGAAGATTTTCCACGAGCAAAATAATCACGGTTATTATGAAAAAAACTCAAATCGCCTTTTGAAATATCAGATGGATCGTTCCAATCCGGTGGAAGAATAAACAAGCCACCATTGCGCTCATCCATCTCCCAGCTATCACCTGTTTGAAGATGATCCATTAAGGATCTATATTTATTGCGGGTAAAAATAGCCACTGACTCTACATTAGAATTCCCCATATTCGAAAGCGGAAAATCAATTAAACGATAACGACCTGCAAAAGGAATTGTGGCACCACTACGAAAATAAGTTAATTCATGAAAATAATGATGCTCGTGTTCCAGATTAATAAGGCCCATCATTGTGTTCATCTATTTTCCCCCTTAAAATTGTCTAGATAAGTTGAACTAGAGATTCCCTTCAAATCCGCTACGGCGCTCGGGGATGCCTCCCGCCCTAAGCCACGCGGCTTCACTCAGTTTAAATAGGTATTCATTTGTTCAACATCACATGTGTTGATTAACCAAAGTTGACCAGTAATTGACTGCTTACTTTTGTGATAAAACACTAGGCGCCCTATGTACAGGTGCTTTCGGATTGCTTTGGACTGAACGACTACTATACTATTATCGGGATTTCTTGCTGCGTAGGGATGCGACTTTGTCGCATTCCTACGCAGCTTTTTCGTTAATCGTATGGTAGGCGTTCGTCCGTCGCTCACCAAACATACAGGTACACGAAGTGCTAAAGCTTTTGGGAACGAGTGAATAACTACTTTGCTATCCATAGGGGAGCAGCCAAAGATGCAATTTTGGCTACTTACTCCTTCTTTAGAGCATTTCCTTTTCGAATTTAAGGCGGTATCACTTTCTACAAAGCGTCACACTGTTACTTGTATGATATTTGCTAAAATAAGCGAATAAGCTTTATTAAAAGTGGTGAGTGCCCGAAATTTCATCTTCGGGCACTTGCAACCTTTCTAGAAAGGTTGTAATTCTTTCATTTACCAAAGTAGTTGCATTTTGCACTTGAACATTGTAGGTACGCGGCGGACGGATAGTTGCAACAGGATGACTGAAAAGGGGGTGCGAGCATTTCGTCCAAAGCGAGCCGTAAATGTACAAGTGCAAATGTAGCCTTTTATGCTTTTCTTACAGGCGCTTTATGCAAGAAAATAGTTATCTAGCAAATGTGGTGTAACATATATAGTTCCGATGTCACAACACCATTTCACAGATCAGTCCACAAATCATTATACTTTTATTACATGTCCTAATAACTTAATGCTAAAATACCCTTCAGAGTATCTTGATTGATCACGAGCGGCTCTTCAGTAAGTCCAATGCTAATATGTGTGCCTTCAGGAATCTTTGTATTTTCCATTACAATTACTCGTTCTAGAATCGAGTTCTTCCCTACTTCTACGCCTGGATACAAGATGGATTGTTTAACCATGCTATCAGGGTGTATCAATACATTTTCAAATAATACAGAACTGTCAACTGTTCCACACACCCAACACCCAGAATTGATCAATGACTGCTTCACAACTGCAGTTTCCCCGATATACTCTGGGGGAATGTTCGTTTCGTTGGTGTATATTCTCCAGTTTTCATTATTTAACAAGAGACTCCAATCTTTATCCAGCAGGTCCATATTGGCTTCCCAATAGCTTTCGATTGTACCGACGTCCTTCCAATAACCTTCGAAACGATACGCATACAAGCGAAGATTATTATTAACCATCGATGGAATAATATCCTTTCCGAAATCATGACTGGATTGACTATTTTCAGCATCCTCCAACAAATAGGATCTTAATGTTGCCCATGAAAATATATAAACGCCCATAGACGCTAAATTACTTTTTGGATTTTGCGGTTTTTCATCAAATTCGTAGATGCGCATGTCATCAGTTGTATTCAAAATTCCAAACCGCGATGCTTCTTCCCAAGCCACTGGAATTGCGGAAATGGTGACATCAGCGCCCGTTTGTTTATGTTCTTCCAACATTGCTGCGTAATCCATTTGATAAATATGATCACCCGAAATGACAAGGACAAATTCTGGGTCATGCCGGTCGATAAAATGAATGTTTTGATAGATTGCATCAGCCGTACCAGAATACCAGTCTCCTCCGTCTTTCGCGGTATAAGGGGAAAGTATCGTCACACCAGTGTTTTGCCGATTCAAGTTCCACGGTTTTCCATTTCCAATATGTTTATTTAATTCAAGTGGTGAATATTGAGTCATCACGCCCAATGTCTGAAGTCCTGAGTTGGCACAATTACTTAACGTGAAGTCAATAATTCGATACTTCCCTCCGAAGTGCACTGCTGGTTTCGCTAAGTTGTTCGTTAATTTGCCTAAACGTTTCCCTTCTCCACCAGCCAACAACATGCCTACACAATTTTTCATTAATTAGCCTCCTCAATAAATTCAGGTACTTTTTTGCACTTAAAAATTGTGATAGCTAAAGGTGGTACCTTTATTTTTATATGCTGAAATAATCTGTGCCATTCTTGTGGAATACTAAAATGGTCAGCATCGTTTACCTGTCCAGATCCCCCGAATTGACAAGCATCTGAATTAAAAAATTCTTGATAAGTCCCAGGAGTTGGCACACCAATTTTATAGTCAAAAAGGACATCCGGTGTGAAATTGCAGACAACGATTAGTTCCTCCCCTGGGCTTGTACTACGTCTACGAAAAGCAATCACACTTTGATCGATATTATGAGGATCAATCCACTCAAAGCCTTCAGAATCATGGTCTAATTCATAAAGTTCAGGATATTCAAGATAGAAATGGTTGAGCGCTTTCACATAGTTAAAAATTGCTTTATGAAGCGGATAATCTAAAAGTTGCCAATCCAATTGTTCTTGATCCTTCCATTCAGCATACTGTGCTAGCTCACCTCCCATAAATAATAACTTTTTACCAGGGTGCGCCATCATATAGCCATAAAGCAATCTCAGGTTTGCAAACTGCCGCCACTGATCACCAGGCATTTTATCGAGCAATGATTTTTTACCATGAACGACTTCATCGTGTGACAGCGGTAGTAGAAAGTTTTCTGTATGTGTATACATAAATGGGAAAGTTAGTAGATTGTGATGCCATTTTCGGTAAACTGGATCTGCTTCCATATAGGTAAGCGTGTCGTTCATCCAGCCCATATTCCATTTGAAATTAAAACCAAGCCCTCCTACATGTGTAGGTGCCGTAACAAGTGGTAAATCTGAACTGTCTTCAGCCATCATCATTGCCCCAGGCTCATATGAAAAAATAACTTCATTTAATTTGCGGATAAAGGCATATGCTTCAAGATTTTCATCTCCACCGTATGAATTGTAGATTTTATCCTTGTCTTCCGATTTATCAAAGTTAAGATAGAGCATACTAGCTACTGCATCTACACGAATTCCATCGATATGATATTCTTCCAACCAAAAAAGTGCATTAGAGATTAAAAAGCTTTGTACTTCAGGTCGTCCAAAGTCGAAGGTTAATGTTCCCCACAACTTTTTTTCAGCTTTACGAGGATCGGCATATTCATATAATGCCTCCCCATCAAATTGACGAAGTGCAAAATCATCCTTACAAAAGTGACCAGGAACCCAATCCATAATTACACCGATATTCTGTTGATGGCACTGATCAACAAAGTATTTAAATTCATCACGTGGACCATAACGAGACGTGACAGAAAAATAACCAGTTATTTGATAACCCCACGACAGATCAAATGGATGCTCCGCAAGTGGGAGTAATTCAATATGTGTATAACCTAGCGATTTTACATAAGGAACCAATTGATCAGCAAGTTCGCGATATGAATAAAATTCACCGTCTACGTTTGTTTTCCAAGAGCCTAGATGAACTTCATAAATCGATACGGGTGATGAATAAACATCAAACGTTTTCTTTTCTTCTTGCCAATCATCATCACTCCACTCATATCCGGATAGAATCGGGGTTAAAGATGCCGTTTTAGGTCGAAGCTCAGATTGAAGAGCATATGGATCTGCTTTCAGTAGCACTTGACCATTCTCCGATTCAATTTCATATTTATAAGGGATGTTTTCGGGAATGTCCGTATAAAAACCAATCCATAACCCTTCGTTCGTGATTCTCTTTAATGGGTGTAAATTGCCTTTCCATTGATTAAAGTCACCGACTACATGAATTTCTTTAGCGTTAGGTGCCCACACTACAAATCGATAGCCTTGAGTACCTTCCCATTCAATCGTATGGCAACCTAATAATTGGTGACTATGATAATTAGTACCTTGGTGAAATAAAAATAGGTCCTGTTCTGAAATATTGTAATACATCGTGCTGACTCCTTTCTTGAGCCAATTAAGATTATATTCAGGATGGTATATGAATATGACTAGTTCTTCTTTGTCATGGATCTTTTATCATTCACTTCTTTGTAATAGCTCGATAAAAAAAGAAACAACTTTCACGATCTAATGCAGCTACAGTCGTAATGTAGAACCCTTATTAGTAAGGGTTGCACCAATTTTAATATTAGCAGATAATTATGTAAATGAATGTTAAATCGTTCTACAAATTTCTTTTATTGGTAAATTTAATGTAAATTAATGTCGAATGAATGACTTAACTCTGACTCCACATCCATATAGAAATCAATTGCATTACTTAGTTTTAGAATAATGTGACAACTATTTTTTAGGGAAATATATTAATTCCTGGTTAAAATTCAAGTAAGTTTCTTAAAATAGGGGTAGAACATATACTAGGAATAAGCAAGTATGAATGGCAAAAGCGGAGGTAGGTTTTAGGTATTGGCAATAGAGAACTCGGCGTCCATACGTCTTGTATGTTAGATTCAAACAAGAAAAGGGGTTGCTTTTGTGGAAACTCATGTAGCTTGGATCGATGATGTTCACGTGTTAACCGTTATCGTGAACGATATATCTATATTGCTGCACACGGAAGAACCTCCCGTCATTTATTGGGCAGCAAAAGAGAAGTATTTTTCGACAAAGGTTGAAAAAGTAAACGCCGATTCCACCGTAAGGATTATTCTTTTAGAAGAACTGCCAATCGGAGAAAGTCTTGTGCTCTTATGGGGCACAGCGAAGGTCCCTGTTTACCCTAGAGCAATCGTCCGAACGGATTGGTTTGATCAGCACTATGCTGATTTGACTACTAAATTAGGGACTGACTATGAACACTCCGCAACCACATTCTCTATTTGGGCTCCGACGGCTACTTCTGTAAAGTTAAATTTAGATAATCGTGATTTTTTATTAAATCGACAAAAAAGTGGTCTATGGCAACTAAAAATGGATGGTGATTGGCATGGTTTTGCTTATGATTATAAGGTTATCGTCAATGGACAAACGACACGTTTGAATGACCCATACGCGAAAGCTATGCTTGCTAACAGTGAAAAAAGCGTGATTATAGACCCTGCTAGAACTGACCCACCTAACTTTAACAAACGAAACAGGCCAAAACTTCAGAATTTACAAGATGCAATTATCTATGAATTACATGTAAGAGACGCGACCAATCAAGAAGAAAGCGGTGTCGTGAATCGAGGTAAATATTTAGGTTTGACAGAAACAGCTACAACGACAAAAAATGGTTTTTCAACAGCGCTCACTTATATGAAAGAATTAGGTTGCACGCATGTTCAACTTTTACCAATTAATGATTTTGCACGCGTAGATGAGACTAGTCCGAACGATGACTATAATTGGGGGTACGATCCATTATACTTTCAAGTACCAGAAGGCAGTTATTCCCTGACACCTAATGACCCCGTGGCAAGAATCATTGAATGTAAAAAGATGATTAAAGCGTTTCATCAGGAAGAAATCGCGGTCATCCTTGATGTCGTTTATAATCATGTTTTTATCATGGAAGAATCACCATTTGAAAAACTTGTTCCAGGCTATTACTTCCGTTATCACAGTGATGGAAGCCTTAGCAACGGAACTGGGGTAGGTAATGATTTTGCAACAGAGCGAGCAATGGCCCGGAAATTCATTTTAGATACGATTGATTTTTGGCTGAATGACTATCATGTAGATGGATTCCGGTTCGATTTAATGGGGGCCATCGATATCGAGACAATGAACCAAATTCATGAGCGCTGTAAAGAAGAATCAGTGCCAATTATGCTTTTAGGAGAAGGTTGGGATCTTCCAACAGCATTAGCTTCCGAAAAGAAAGCTACTTCCATGCACTCCAATCAATTAACAGGTCTTAAATTTTTCAATGACTACTTCCGCGATTCACTCAAAGGTCAGTTATTTAACAAACACGATACTGGTTATGTAAATGGTCAAGGTCGTTTCATCGAAAGGCTGCCCCACCTCGTATCTGGAACCACTTTAGAAGAATTTGGTGCACCATTTGTGTCCGAGGTGAACCAAACAATTAACTACGTCGAATGTCACGATAACTACACACTATGGGATCGGCTTCTACTTAGCAATGATCAAGACAGCGATTTGACGCGTAAGAAAATGCATCAACTTGCTTCCGGTATCACGTTATTAAGCCAAGGGATTCCGTTTATCCATGCTGGTCAAGAATGGTTTAGAACTAAACAGGGCGATGAGAATAGCTATATTTCCAGTGATTGGATCAATCAATTAGATTGGCGGAAAAGAGAAGTAGAAAATGACTATGTTGAATTTATTAAAACGCTGATTGCGCTTCGAAAAAAATATGATGTATTTCGCCTTACTTCTAACCAAGATATTAGGAGAAGATTATATATATTAGACACGCCCGCTCCTGTTTTTGGCTTCACATTACTTGGAGATAACGAAGATTTTGCAATCTATATTAATCCAACAAAAAAATCCTATGAGTTGCGCTTACCTTCATCGGCAATATGGAGAGTGATGGCGAATAATAATTTTGATAAGAATACGGCGCAACAAGAAGTAAAAGGTGAATTTACTTCTGTTGATGCATACGAGTTAGTTGTCTTGAAGAAATCACGGGAGATCGAATAAGCAAAAAGGGATAGGTAAACTCCGTTTTCACTTGATCATTTCCGTCCGCTTTCGGCGAACTATTCATGACAGATTTTCTGAGGGGACCCCGTATGGCTAGAAGATACTTTGTCACTTCTAGCCATACTCTTTTCAGTAATACTGTTACGAATAGTTGCCTGTCGCGTAGCTGCACTGTTTGAGTGAAAAATGCGGTTGCTTTGGAAGTAATGAATAGATGACATTCTATACAGATAGTAAGTGCCCGAAGATGCAATTTCGGGCACTCTTGCACGTTTTACAATGCGTTCCTTTCTTACTTTTAGCAAAGAGTATGCATCTAATCATGTGATGCCTTATAGAAAGTGACACTTCTTTAAATTAAAAAAGAAAACACCTTACAGAAATTTACAGCCGCCAAAATTGCATCTTTGGCGGCTTTTATCCAGGTAAGAAGCTAGCTATTCTTTAGTTCCCAAAACCCTTAGCACTTCGTGTACCTATGCCTTTGGAGAGCGACGGATGAAGGACCACCATAAGATTACCGAAACAAATATGTAGCGACAAGTAGGTGATCATGTTATTTACGGGTTGTTTTTGGTTAATCAACACGTGTTACAGTACATCACTAAAATATTTCACACTCCTCTTCACTTCCCCAATCGTTCGTTCTGGCCAATTCGTTTCGATGAAAATCTCCATCAGCTTTTCATGTCGACCTCCATGTTGTTCCGACCATTCAAGCGCAACGACCCCTTCATAGAGTAAAGCCATAGTACGCATTAATCCCTTTGCTTCGATTGCTTGATTGTCAGGGTTCAAACTTGCAAATATCGTGAGGTCTTTTGCTAGTGTCTCCACTGCATTGGATATCCGTAGTTTCCATAAGCTTTCGGGAACAGCGTCTAGTCTTTCTGTCATTTCGTCAATGAATAACAAGTGTGCACTGAATTTATTGACGAGCCTGAGGAGCTCCAATCCTAAAATATTCGCGGTCCCCTCCCAAACCGTTAATACTTGTGCATCGCGAAGTAACCGCGGTGTGACGAAGTCTTCTATATAGCCATTTCCACCATGCATTTCAATTGCTTCATGAGCGAAATAGATTGCCTGTTCTGCGGTTTCTTTTTTTACGAGCGCAATCTTCAGGCGGTTCAATGCAGTTTCTTCGTCAGATGCATTCCCAGAAGTTACTTTATCAAAGAGCTTAACCAGATCGAATGTTGTTGCCAGTTCGACTTCGAGCTTCGATTTCATGGTCGCTAAACTTTCCTGGATCATCGGAAAGTCAGTCAACTTTTTGCCAAATGCATTGCGTCTTTCTGCATACATCAAGGCCTCGTTGAACGCACGGCGCATGATGCCAAGTGACGCGACGGCATTACAAATTCGTGATAAATTTAACGCTTCCATCATATAATAGAAGCCCTTTTCCGGATCACCCACGACATAAGCTAGAGCACCATCAAAATCCACTTCGCCAGATGGTACTGCCCGCACGCCAAGCTTATCTTTCAATCTCCGAATCTTAATACCATTTAGTGAACCGTCGTCTTTTCTCCAAGGCACCGCAAATAAACTTAGTCCGCGCGAGCCTTCTGCTGAACCTTCCATTCTAGCAAGAACCATAGCGACGCCTGCCATTCCAGCATTGGATGCAAAATACTTTTCTCCGAATAAACGATAGTTTTCACCGTCTTCCACTGCCTTCACGACATTAGCACCTACGTCTGAACCTCCTTGTCGCTCCGTTAAAAATGTCGCACCTTCAAATAACTCGGTATCACCCGTTGCACAAACATGCGACAGGAACTTCTCCTTCACTTCTTCATTAGCATAATGATCTAGCAAATAAGCTGTGGCTTGCGTCAACGTCACAGGACAATGGAATCCCGGTTCTGCTTGTGATAATAAGTAGCCTTGCGCAAAACTGTAGAGGTAGTTTCCTTTATGGCCGAGTTCCGGGATATCTTTATGAACATAGCCCACAATCCCTGTCCGATACGTTTCTTCCACTGTCTTTTTATAGCCTTCATTGACCCAGACATGTGAACGATCATCTCCGTACTTGTCATAGATTTCAAGACGGGGTTGCCCTTCACGGTCAGTATGTTTGGCACGTTCATCGATTTCATTGGCAACTAGTGAACCAAATTTCGTTAATTCTGAATGGGCATAATCGTAAAATTTAGGAGACAAGGATTCTTTTAATAGTGTTTGTAATGTCTCATCGTGCTCAAAGAAATTCAATGGTGTTTCAATTTCCGACCTTTGCTGTAAGACCATTTACTTCGCCTTCTCTCAATGGTTGTTTTAATATCTTGCCGGATGCATTACGCGGTAGAGCCTCAACTTGTTCATACAAACGCGGTACTTTATACTGCGCAAGCTGTTCTTGCGCAAATTGTTTAACCTCTTCTAGATTAAGCACTTCACTTGCCGCAAAATAAGCCTTAACCGTTTCGCCCCATTCCGGATGCGGCACGCCAACTACTGCCACTTCATTAATTGCCGAATGTGTAATTAGTACTTCTTCAACTTCTTTCGGATAAATATTGACTCCACCGGAAATGATCAGATCTTTTTTCCGGTCGACAACCCAAATGTAACCGTCTTCATCTATTTTCGCCAAGTCACCTGTTTTCAACCAGTCCCCTATAAATGTTTCAGCAGTTGCTTCTATATTGTTATAGTAGCCAAGCATATTTCCTTCCCCGCGTAAAAGAATTTCCCCCACTTCGCCTTGTTGCACGTCTTCCCCGTTCGGATTAACAATCCTAAACTCTGCGTGAAGCGCCGCCCGTTTTCCAATACTGCCTGCTTTCGTTTTATGTTCACTTGCGCTCAATAACGTACCATTCGGACCCGCTTCTGTCAGTCCATAGACACAGATGAAGTTATCCGATTTGAACTTTTCCTGCACAAATTCAACTTCCGGTTGCGATAAAGGCGCGCTGCCGTAAATCCACCATTTCATTGAAGACAAATCAGCTGTTTCCATCTTCGGATTCTTCGCTGTCAATAAATAAACGACAGGTGCCCCGAAGAAGTGCGTCGTTTTTTCTTGCTCAACGGTATCAATTAAAAGATCAGGTGTGAATGTTGGTGTTAAGACGCTAGTCGCACCAACTATTAGCCCCGCCATGAAAAACAGATGGAGCGGTGCAGAATGACTAAGCGGCATCATGATGAGCAAGCGGCTCTCCGGTTTAATTTCCATCTCAACACAAATCATTTGCGCAACTGTTAGGATGTTTTTATAACTGAATAATACGCCTTTCGGTTTACCTGTTGTGCCGGAAGTATATAAAATGGTCGATTCACTGGAATCTGGTAAATTGCACTCGATTGAGGAATCATTGTCATTGAATACTGTTTCAAAACTGATCCACTTATCGTCTAGGGGAGCTCCTGTTTTGATTAACACTAAATTGCTATCCAGGTTTTTCACTGATTCAAACAGCAAGTCATGTGCGATGAAGGCTTTTGCATCAGAATTCTCAAGTACATATTCGACTTCTGACAGCGTCATCTTGGCATTTATCGGGACAATGATTGCCCCAAGCCGCTGAACTGCAAAATAGGCGATAACAAATTCCGGAACGTTTGGCATATATAGAACAGCTTTATCTCCTCGCCCAATTCCAAGAAGCTTGAGGCCGTGCGCAAAACGATTCACAAGCTGATCAAGTTCCTTATACGTATAGCGTTTCCCCATTCCAATAACCGCTTCAGTCATAGGATATTTCCTTGCATTACGTTCCAACAATTGTGAACTGTTCATTTCCTTAATCCCCCTTTAAATTGGTTAGTTTTTCGGCGAATTGCATAAGCAGCTGTTCCATTTCCATCTTCATTTCCGTGAGCTCCTGAATTTTGTCTTCCACTTGTCCGATTTTTTCATTGCCAAAATCGATTGTCCGCTCCAATTGTTTTATCCCAGTCCGATCTTTGTCAAAAAGTAAAATCATCTCCTTTATTTCATCCAGCGTGAATCCGTACCTTTTTCCGCGCAAAATCAGTCGCAGCTTTACGACCTCTACTTTCGTGTAAATCCTTCTATTTCCCGCAGTCCTGTCGGGTTTCAACAAACCAAGTTCCTCATAGTACCGGATTGTACGGGTTGACACATCATATGCCTGGGCAACTTCAGTAATATCCTTCACTTTAGCTCCCCCTTTGAAGTGTTGGAATTTTCAACTATATGAGTAGTTTAACATTGACGTTAACGTTAATGGCAAGTGGGGGTAAGGAAATTTATTAATAGTGTTAGCTGGTGGATAAGATCGGGTGGTGAGGGGATATGATCGAATGCCTGGTTATATGATCGGGTGGCACACGGATATGATCGGGTGCCGGGGGATAGGATCGGGACGCACTCGGATATGATCGATTACCGGGTTATATGATCGGGTGTCACACGGATATGCTCGGTTGACTGGTGATATGATCGGGTCGCATGCGGATATGATCGATTACCTGATCATATAATCGGGACGCACTCGGATATGATCGGTTGCCTGGTTTTATGATCGGGGCGCACGCGGATATGATCGATTACCGGGTTATATGATTGGGACGCACGCGGATATGATCGATTACCGGGTTATATGATTGGGACGCACTCGGATATGATCGATTACCGGGTTATATGATCGGGTCGCTCGCCGATATGATCGGATATCAGGTTATATGATCGGGACGCACTCGGATATGCTCGGTTGGCGGGTTATATAATCGCGTCGCACTCCGATATGATCGGTTGCCGGGTTATATAATCGCTCACCCCTTTTTCCAATAAAAAAAGGCTACCCGTTAAAGGATAGCCCCATCTCAAACACCCACACGCACTTCTTGCTTAAACCGCTGAACTGCCTTCGCCGAATCAACTGAATGACCCATTTCATTCAACGTGTCACCAATTAATTCAATCGCTTGTTCCAACATTTCCTCTGTTGTGTTCCCCATATGCCCAATTCGGAACGCTTTTCCTGCTAAATGAGCAAGTGATCCTGCTACAATCACACCTTTTTTACCAAGCGTTGCGCGGAATTCCGAGTCGCCGACACCCTCAGGATAGAGGATACAGCTCAATGTTGATGCTGCTACATTTTCATCGGCAATTGCTTTCATGCCATATTCAGAAAGCGCGGCTCGCACCGCTTTGCCGAATGCCGTATGGCGAATAATTCTTGTCGACAAGCCTTCTGCGTGAACGAGTCTCATTCCTTCATTATAGGCATAAATCAAGTTCACTGGCGGTGTTGCAAAATATTTTGAAGGGTCGTTCATGACAGGAATCCAATTGTAGATATCGCAATAATAAGCCGGAACGCGTTCAATCTTCTCCCTAGCAGCCAAAGCGGTTTTATTAAAGGCGACAATCGCTAATCCCGGTGGAACGCCAATTGCTTTTTGAGAGCCAGTCAAAATAACATCAATTTTATAGTCCGGATGGCCGTATGTTTTACTCATATCTTCTTCCATCGCTGCCGTTGCACAAACACCATCTAAAATGACAAGTGCACCATGTTTTTTCACGATTGGTACAAGTGCTTCGAGATCAGCTGCAACACCAGTCGATGTGTCTGCATGCGTGATTGTTACTGCTTTATAATGCCCTTGAACAAGTTTCGTTTCCACTTCTTCAGGCGTAACTTGTTTGCCCCATTCCGATTGAAGCACATCCACCTCAATGCCAAAAGCTTGCCCTAATTTTATGAACCGGTCACCGAAATAACCTTGGCTGACCACTAATATCTTTTCTCCAGCCGCGACTGTGTTAACAAGCGCCATTTCCATTGCAATCGTTCCTGATCCGGCAACGACAAAAACTTCCCCATCTGTTTGCAACATTTCACGTGTCTGTTCAATCGCATTTTTGTAAATTGCAACAAATCTCGGATCAGTATGCCCTCTTGTTTCACTCGCCATCGCATCATAAATGGAATCGACAACAGGCGTCGGTCCAGGTATCAGTAACATTTCTTCGTTTCTCATTCTATTTCCCCCCCACTTATTTTCAAAATACAATTACTAGCTCTAGTACTACTTCCATACTTGTTGAGTAAACCCTCTTATATTGAATCAAGGCAAGTAAAAACGGCTTTATTCCACTTGTAGGAATAGAGCCGTTGCTATGTCATTCTTCATTCGAACCAATACACCGCTCGCACTCAAACAATGGGGATTCAATCTGCTCTACAATTTCACATCCACATTCACGACAAATTTTTCTCGGCAATTCTTTCCTATTGTTGTTTGTTTGCATATAAATCTCCTCCACTCTCATATTTTTTACCTCCATTTGTAAATCAATTTAATTTTTCATACCCCGGCAGTGTCAAAAATTCAACGAAGTCATCTTGCACGATTAATGCTGAAAACAGTTCTGCAGCTGCTTCATATTTATCAGTAGTGAACGCAGTGTCACCAACAGTCTGTTTGATTAATTCCAGTTCCTCTTGCAATACTTTTGCAACCAATTTCTCTGTAATATCCGGCCCATCGCTAAGTTTCCCTTGCGGATGACGAATCCATTGCCATACTTGTGATCTTGAAATTTCAGCTGTCGCCGCATCTTCCATCAAATTATTAATAGGAGCTGCCCCGTTCCCTCTGAGCCAAGAAGCAATATATTGAATGCCTACACTGCAATTCTTTCGCAAACCTTGTTCCGTAATCGTTCCTTTTGGGACTTCCAACAGGTCATCAGCGGTAACTTTGACATCTTCTCGTTTACGACCAATCTGATTCGGTGTCGGCATATGCTCGTTGAACTGCTCCATCGCAACCGCGACAAGTCCTGGGTGCGCTACCCACGTTCCATCATGTCCATCCGTCGCTTCACGGCGTTTATCGTCACTTACTTTGCCAAATGCTGCTGTGTTTGCTTCTGGGTCATTTTTAATTGGAATTTGTGCAGCCATCCCACCGACTGCCGGTGCATTGCGCTTATGACAGGTTTGAATACAAAGCAATGTATAAGCCCGCATGAATGGCGATGTCATCGTTACTTGCCCACGATCAGGCAAGATAACGTCCGGTTGATTGCGCAGCCGTTTAATATAGCTGAAAATATAATCCCAGCGTCCACAATTGAGACCTGCTGAATGGTCCCGAAGTTCATATAGAATTTCGTCCATTTCAAATGCCGCCGCAATCGTTTCGATTAACACCGTTGCCCGAATTGTACCGGTTGGAATTCCAAGTTGCTGCTGCGCAAAGACAAACACATCGTTCCACAATCTTGCTTCCAAATGACTTTCAAGCTTAGGTAGGTAGAAGTATGGCCCAGATCCGCGAGCGATTAATTCCTTGGCATTATGGAAAAAGTACAATCCGAAGTCAAAGAAACTTCCTGCAATCGACTCTCCATCAATTACGACATTCTTTTCCAGCAGATGCAATCCGCGCGGCCGTATCATGAGCACCGCGGGTTCATCGTTCAACTTGTATGTCTTTCCAGTGGAATGCTGTTCAAACTCAATCGTCCGCCGAACGGCATCTTTCATATTGAGCTGTCCTTCCAACATGTTTGCCCATGTGGGAGATGTTGCATCTTCAAAACAAGCCATGAATGTTTTTGCACCTGAATTCAATGCATTGATGACCATCTTCCGACCGACAGGACCTGTAATTTCCACTCGTCTGTCCTGTAGATCATGCGGGAGGGGAGCAATTGTCCAATCCCCATCCCGTATATGTTGTGTTTCAGCTAAGAAATTCAGTTTTATTCCACTGTCGATGCTACTTTGACGCTGTTGCCGGTTAGCCAAAAGCTCTCTCCGTCTTTCGTCAAAGTTATCATGAAGAGATTGTAGGAATGCAAGTGCTTCCGGCGTTAAAATCTCTTCACTTTCAGCAGTCAGTTCGCCTAAAACTTTTATAGTATGAGATGTCACTTGATTCGTAGACAGATTGATCACCCTCCCCGATTGTTGTTGGTGCCCAATTACCGATACCATTCATGCCCTTCGAATTGTGGCAGCAACTGGAACCGAAAGATCAAACAAATTGCGCGGTTTCCGTCGAGCCCTTCATCGCGGTCGTAGAAGATGTTCCGCCAGAAATGATTTGTGACACTTCGTCGAAGTAACCTGTTCCAACTTCACGTTGGTGTCTAGTCGCTGTGTACCCTTTGTCTTCATTAGCAAATTCAGCCTGTTGCAGTTTTGAATAGGCCGCCATTCCATTGTCTTTATAGTCATGTGCAAGGTTAAACATGCTGTGGTTCAATGAATGGAAGCCCGCAAGTGTAACGAACTGGAATTTGTAGCCCATTTTACCGAGTTCCACTTGGTATTTCGCGATTGTCGCTTCATCCAAATTTGCTTCCCAGTTGAATGAAGGCGAGCAGTTGTAAGCAAGCATTTTCCCTGGGAATTTTGCATGGATTGCATCTGCAAACTGTTGTGCCTCTTCCAGAGATGGATGCGATGTTTCACACCAGACAAGATCTGCATAAGGTGCATAAGCCAATCCGCGTGCAATCGCTTGATCGATACCAGGTTTCGTCCGGTAGAATCCTTCAGGCGTACGTTCTCCAGTAAGAAATTCAGCGTCTACTGGATCAATATCACTTGTGACCATATCTGCTGCATCTGCATCTGTCCGTGAAATAAGAACAGTTGGTACGCCGAGAACGTCAGCCGCAAGTCTTGCAGCAACTAAGTTACGGATTGCATTTTGTGTAGGTAGCAATACTTTACCACCCAAGTGTCCACATTTTTTTTCGGATGCAAGTTGGTCTTCAAGGTGAACGCCTGCTGCTCCAGCTTCTATCATGCCTTTCATTAATTCGAATACGTTAAGTGGTCCTCCGAAACCTGCTTCAGCGTCTGCAATAATTGGAGCGAACCAGTCAAAACCGTCTACGCGTCCTTCTGAGTGGTCGATTTGGTCAGCCCGTTGAAGTGCTTGGTTGATACGTTTGACGACAGAAGGAACACTATTTGCCGGATATAAACTTTGGTCCGGATACATTTGACCCGAAAGGTTTGCATCTGCCGCCACTTGCCACCCACTTAGATAGATTGCTTGAAGTCCAGCTTTTACTTGTTGAACAGCTTGATTTCCTGTTAGAGCACCAAGAGCATTGATGAAATCTTCTTCGTGCAATGAACTCCATAAGCGAGTTGCACCTTTTGTTGCCAGTGTTTGTTCGATTAAAACAGATCCACGTAGTTTCACAACATCTTCAGCAGTGTAAGGACGTTCAATTCCTTTCCATCTGCTATCCTCCGCCCAGCTTTTCTCCAATTGTTCAATCTGCTCTTGTCTAGTCATATCTACAGTCACACCTTCCAGTTTTTTATGTTCAGCCCGTTATGAAATTAATTCTTTTGTACTGTTTCATAACAGTTGAAGTTGTTATACAGTAATATATAACAGAAGATACAAAGTTGTCTGTACTTTCCGACGAAAGGGCATTATTTTAGGATGAACTCGATTTTACGATGACGAAGTAGTTTGTTATTTTAGAGTTTCATAGAAAACAAGGGGGAAACAGATTTGAGGATTACAAGAGAAACGTTAGAACAATATGTTTCTATACTAGGTGATTGGATACCGAAAGACGCCGCAATCGCGATTGCCATGGGCGACCGCTACATTTATTATGTGGAAGGCATTCAGGATATCCAACTAATAGAAGGGCAACCTGTTGCACCCGGCAGCATTGCGGATAAAGTAATTAATAAACGACTCAAAGTTGATAAAGTTATGGATAACACATTGTTTGGGTCTCCGTATTATGGTATCGGTTATCCGATTGTCCTCCAAGGCGAGCCCGCTGCACTACTTGTCATCTTGCCTTCAAACTATCATGTTCTGAAACAAGAACCCTTTCGTTTCCTCACGGGCAAACAGGAAGAAGAATGGTGTCCGGTTCCAATTGAAGAGATCGCATATATAGAAAGCTTGCAAAAGAAAACTTGGTTTTATGTTGCGAGTGAACAATTCTGTATCAGCTACACGCTGAAAGATTTGCAATTACGACTGCCTAAGACGTTTCTACGTATCCATCGGTCTTACATTGTTAACATCCCATCTATCCAGCGCATTTCCAGAGACATTACTTCTAATCTAGTACTTACATTGAGAGATGGGACAGAGTTGCCTGTTGGTCAGACGTATATGGCTGATGTTAGGAAAGCGCTTGGATTTTAGGGTGATTAGGGGCGAGGTTGAGTGTTGGTCGTTTGGATATGCTTGGTTGGTGAGGTTATATGATTGGTTGAATAGTGGATATGCTCGGTTGGCAGGGTTATATGATCGCTTTGACAGTGGGGATGCTCGGTTTCATTGATATATGATCGCTTTGACCGTGGATATGCTCGATGTCATTGGGATATGATCGCTTTGACAGCGGATATGTTTGGTGTCTTTGGGATATGATCGCTTTGACTGTGGGGATGCTCGGTTTCTTTGGGATATGATCGCTTTGGCTGTGGGGATGCTCGGTTTCTTTGGGATATGATCGCTTTGGCTGTGGGGATGCTCGGTGTCATTGATATATGATCACTTTGACTGTGGATATGCTCGGTGTCAATGGGATATGATCGCTTTGACAGTGGATATGCTCGATGTCATTGGGATATGATCGCTTGGACAGTGGATATGCTGGGTGTCAGTGGGATATGATCGCTTGGACAGTGAATATGCTCTGTGTCAGTGGGATATGATCGCTTGGACTGTGGGTATGCTCGGTTTCATTGGGATATGATCGCTTGGACTGTGGATATGCTGGGTGTCATGGATATATGATCGCTTTGACAGTGGATATGCTCGGTTGGCGTAGTTATATGATCGGTCTACACACTAATTTAGACACTCAAAGGAATAAAAAAAGCCGCCCGGAATTTAATCTAGGGCGGCTTTCGCAATTCATTAGCATATTATTTCTTGATTAATTCCAATTCAACTGGAATTGACGCTTCCACTGTTTCACCTTTAAGTGATAGAACAGCTGCTTCTACTGCTTTTTTACCGATAAGTTCCGGTTTTTGAGCGACAGTTCCAGCCAATTTGCCTGCTTCGACTGATTTTACTGCATCATCTGTTGCATCGAATCCAACAACTTTAACTTCTTTCCCCGCGGCTTCAATTGCTTCAAGTGCGCCAAGTGCCATCTCGTCATTATGCGCGAACACGCCTTTAATGTCAGGGTTTGCTTGCATGATATTCTCCATAACTGTCAATCCTTCAGCACGGTTGAAATTCGCTGTTTGTTTAGCAACGATATCCAATTTACCTTTTACTATTTCATTGAAGCCCATTCCACGGTCACGCGCAGCCGAAGAACCAGCGATTCCTTCCAATTCTACAACTTTTGCTCCATCGCCAACTAAATCAGCTAAGAACTGACCAGCCAATTCTCCGCCTGCTTTATTATCTGAAGCGATATGAGAAACAACGTCTCCGCCTTCAGAGCTTCGGTCGACTGTGATAACAGGAATTCCTGCATTGTTTGCAGATTCAACCGCGGCTACAACTGCGCTAGAATCCGTCGGGTTAATCAAAATCAAGTCCACGCCTTGTTGGATTAAATCCTCTACATCACTCGCTTGTTTTGCTGCATCATCCTGTGCATCGATAACTGTTAACGTTGCATCCATTTCTTTCGCTTGCTCTTTTGCTCCTTCGCTCAATGTTACGAAGAACGGGTTATTCAACGTTGAAATGGAGAAACCAATTTTATAACTTCCTTCTCCACCTTTAGTTTCTTCATCTTTCTTGGCTCCTGGTGCCTCTGTTGAACATGCTGCAAGTACGAGCATAATCGCCATGATCAATGCTATTTTCATTTTTTTCATTTCCCAACATCCCCTTAAGCTGTTTTTTTACGATCTAATAACACCGCAACTAATATAACTGCACCCTTCACCACTTGTTGGAAGAAGGAGGATACACCGATAAGATTGAGACCATTATTCAAAACACCAATAATGAGTGCACCAATTAACGTCCCCACAATCCAACCCCGTCCACCCGTCAAACTTGTCCCCCCAAGGACAACTGCCGCAATGGCGTCAAGTTCAAACATGTTACCCGCAGTTGGTTGAGCGGAATTTAGCCTTGATGTTAAAATCAATGCTGCAAGTGCCGCTAGCATTCCCGTCAGTGCATAAACGTAAATTTTAATACGATCTACGCTGATTCCAGAAAGTCGTGAAGCTTCTTCATTGCCGCCTACTGCGTATACGCGGCGACCAAATGTAGTCTTTTTCAAAATGAAATACAAAATCCCAAAAGTAATGGCCATCGTTATAACAGGGACAGGAATTCCGAAGAAGTACCCTTTCCCTAGCAACTGGAACGCTTGTGAATCACCAAGTCCTGAAATTGGTTTTCCTTCTGTGTATACAAGAGTCAATCCACGGTAAATCGTCATCGTCGCAAGTGTTGCGATGAACGGAGCAACTTTTCCTTTGGCAATTATGACGCCGTTAATTGCACCAAGAACAGCTCCTAGAAGTAATCCGAGGAACATTGCGAGAAGCGGGTCCATTCCACCAGCCATTAATCCGGCAGTCACCGCTCCCGTTAAAGCTAATATCGACCCAACAGATAAATCGATGCCGCCTGTCAAAATGACGAAGGTCATCCCAAATGCTATGAGCGCATTTATCGACACTTGTCTTAAAACATTGAGTAAGTTGTTAAGCGTAAGAAAATTCGGACTCATGATTGAAATGATAATGACAATTAATAAGAGCCCAATAAGGGGTCCGATTTTTTGCAGTACCGACTGTGTATTAGATTTGAGCAACTTTGTCACCTCCCGTAGCATAATGCATAATTCGTTCTTGCGTCATTTCAGCTTTTTGCAGTTCGGCTGTAAGTGTACCTTCATGCATGACAAGTACCCGATCTGCCATGCCAATAATTTCGGGAAGTTCAGACGAAATCATCAAAATCGCGACACCTTTTTCGGCAAGTTCATTAATGATCGAGTAAATTTCTTTTTTTGCTCCGACGTCCACACCTCGGGTCGGCTCATCTAAAATCAGCACATTCGGTTCGATACCCAGCCATTTCGCAATAACGACTTTCTGCTGGTTTCCCCCGCTAAGCGATTTGGCAGCTTGGTTGGGACCCGACGTTCGGACACCCAACCGTTTTACCATTGTTTCGTACAACACTTTCTCTTCATTCGCTTTGATGATGCCATTGCTTGAAACTTTATTGAAATTCGTTAAGCTTATATTGTCTTTTACCGAGAAATCTACGATAAGGCCTTCCGACTTCCGGTCTTCCGTAACATAGCCGAAACCTAGTTTTTTCGCTTGTAGTGGACTGCTGATTTTCACAGGTTTTCCATTAAGAGAAATCGTTCCCTTTTGCAGTTTTTTATAACCGAATAAGGATTGAGCAACTTCGGTTCTTCCCGCTCCCATCAAACCTGCAATACCGAGAACTTCACCTTTACGCAACTCAAACGATATATCTTCGAAATGCCCGTTGCGTGTCAAACCACTTGCCGTCAATTTCACATCACCAATTGTAGCGTTACGCTCTGGGAATCGTTCACCCAGTTCGCGTCCGACCATCATCTGAACAATTTCATCAAATGACGTTTCTTTAATCTCTTTAACGCCAACATAATTGCCATCACGTAAAATGGTAATTCGGTCACATAATGCAAAAATCTCTTCCATACGGTGGGATATGTAGACAAACGATACACCGTTCGATTGAAGGGCTCTGATTGTTTCAAACAACGATACGATTTCTCGCTCAGTTAGTGCAGCTGTCGGCTCGTCCATAACAATCACTTCTGCATTCGATGACATCGCTTTGGCAATCTCAATGATTTGCTGTTTACCTACCGAAAGTTCCCGGGCAACTGTTTTTACGTCGACATCCAGTCCGAGTTCTCCCAAAATCACCTTTGCTTTCTTATTCATTTCTTTGGTTTTTAAAATACCACTTTTACCAAACGTCTTTTCATTCCCCAAAAACAAATTTTCAGCGACCGTCAAATCTGGCAATATATTTAGTTCCTGATGTATAACTGCAATTCCAGCATGTTCTGCTTCTTTCGGGTTTTTGAAATCGACTAGCTTGCCCCTCACTTTGACTTCACCTGTATCACGTGCATAAATACCGGTTAGTATTTTCATTAGCGTTGATTTCCCCGCACCATTCTCACCCATTAAGGCATGAATCTCTCCCTTTTTCACGGAGAATTCCACATTAGTAAGAACGGAGTTGCCATCAAAAGACTTTGAAATCCCAGTCATTTCAATCATACTTCTTCACCCACTTTCATTTAGCAGTCTTTGACGGTGACAGTCACCCAGATCTCCGAGCTCTCTTAAAATATGACGCCCGACTGCAGAACAATATTTGCAAAAGGCGTTGCTTCACCGGTGCGAATGATTACTTTTGACTTGTGCGTCAATTGCTTCAAATCTTCATGTGCCAGCTTTGTTATACTTGGTAATTTAGTGCAAAGGATTTCATACACTTCAGTATTACGACTCTCTATTTCACTCGCAATAAATGCATGTTCTACTTCCAAATCTTCCAAAACCACGCCTACTATTTCAATAAAAGAAGGTTTTCCAATCGTATATGAAAGATCGATACAATGGACACCATCTGGTATAGGCAATCCGCAATCCGCTATTGTCACTTGATCGGTATGACCAAGCTTTGCAAAAACGGCTGCCAGTTCACGATTCAATATGCCATGTTTTTTCATCGCCAATCACTCCCGAGTCGCAGTTCTACGTCAGCGCGCGCCGGCATACCACCTTGTGCACCAAATTTCTCGACGGATAAAGATGCGGCAGCGTTTGCAAACGTAACCGCTTCAGTCAATTCAAATCCTTCGACAATCGCATACGCAAATGCACCGTTGAACGTGTCCCCTGCTCCTGTCGTATCGACAACGTCTGTCTTAAAACCTTCTATGATGACATGCTTTTCACCGTCATAATAACGAGCTCCTGCACTGCCGAGTGTAACAATTAATTGATTTGGATAACTTTCCAACGCAGCCTCCATATCCGGCCCAAAAATTTGTTCACATTCTGTCTCATTCGGTGTTAGGTACGTAAGATATGACATAAATTCATTTTGGAAACCTCCAGCAGGTGCCGGATTCAATAACACAGGAACATTCAGATCAGCGCAGATTTTCAACGTATGTATAATTGTCGGTATCGGTATTTCAAGTTGCAGTAAAACAAGTTTACTTGCTCGAATCGTTTCTTTCATTTCATCAATGCATGCAAGCGTCAGTTCATAATTCGCACCTGGTACGACGATGATTCGGTTATCTCCATCCGACAACAATATATTGGCAATGCCAGTAGCTACCCCCGTACTCTCCGTTACTCCGGAAACGTCTACTGAGTTGCGCTTCAAGTTTTCCAGTAATTCCTCACCAAAACCATCATTCCCAACATTTGCCACCATATGGACATTCCCGCCAAGACGGGCTGCAGCCACTGCTTGATTGGCTCCTTTGCCTCCTGGCACCGTGGTGAATAATTGGCCTAAAACTGTTTCACCTTGTTTTGGGAAAACATCCGTTTGCACAACTAAATCCATATTGACGCTACCGACAACCGTTATCATCATTGTTCACTCCTCGTTGTCCCTCGAATAATCAGTTTAACTGGAACTTGAATTTCTTTTTCTTCGAGCTCTATTTCTTCAATTAACTTAATAAGCATTCGTGTAACGAGTGCCCCTAGCTTATATATATCTTGCGCTACTGTTGTTAGCCCAGGTGATAACATACCGCCAAGTGCTATACCGTCAAACCCGACAATTTGCAACTCATCAGGTACGATAATTCCTAGTGAATGTGCTGCTTTCAACACACCTGCCGCCGAGACATCGCTACTTGCAAAAACCCCATCAATTCCTTTGTGCTCTGACAGAAATTTTCTAGCTATCTCTTCTGATTGCTCAAAATGAAATGGACACTCGATAATATGCGTCACTATTTCCTTACCTTCTACAGCCTCTAAAAAACCGTCTAATCGGTCATCCGCCGTTCCAAGTCCTGTCGGTCCACGCATGCAGACGATATGTTGACAACCTTGTTCGATTAAATGGGCAGTTCCTAACCGTGCACCTTCTTTGTTGTTCGATGAAACTGTCGGTATCGAAGCATCTATCGTACGATCCAGTGCAACCACTGGTATATCCAAGTTTTGATAATGACTCGCTTGCAACTGATTCGTTGTGACGATGAAACCCGCTACATATTTTTGCCTTAATGTCTCAATATAGTGGATTTCTTTTTCTGCTTTTTCATCCGAATTGCACAACACGACCGTATAGTCATAAGTTAGTGCAACATCTTCCACTGCACGAGCAAGCTCTGGGAAAAACGGATTCATAATATCCGGTACAATTAAGCCAATAAGTTTCGTTTGCTTCGTACTTAATGATCGCGCAACAAGGTTCGGTTTATAATCCAATTCTTTGATTGCCCGTCCAATAACCTCTTTTGCTTCTTTACTAACATATCCTTTTTGGTTTATAAAGCGTGAAACAGTCGCTACTGAAACACCGGACTCTTTCGCTACATCCCGAATATTGGCCAACTATTTCACCCTTTTCTATTATGTGTGTAACCGGTTACACACATAATACCAATCTATTGATTTGTTTGTCAACAACAGTTTCATTCCATTCATTCACAATACGAAAACAGCCACAAAAGTAAGTTTCACTTTTGTGGCTGTTTTTATGTCATTTACTTTTTCTTTAGTGCCTTTATAAACTGCTCTGTTCCTTTCATCGATTCATCATACAAATCTTGAGAGAGTTTCTTCGTACTTTCAACCGTTGCAGGCCAGTTTTCTTTCATGTCGTTGAATGCATCCAGGAATAATGTTTGTTGTTTGTTGATGTCTCCGATTGGAAATGCATACTTTTCCAGGTCAGCAAGTTTCATGAAATCATTCACTTTATGATGATAAGAAATTGCCATGACAGGTGTTTCAGTACATGTTGCCAAAATCAAGGAATGGAGTCTCGTCCCAATAATAATGTCTTGCTGTGCTGTCACATCAAGGATCATAGTTGGTAGTAGATTATCATCGATGATTGTCGTCTTATCTTTATGTGTCATTTTCTTCTGAATATCTTTTGTAACATCTGCATCTTGTGGGAATTTTGTCGCGAAAAATGTCAGCTCAACATTGTCTAGTTCAGCTAGATTGTCCAGATTCTTTGCCATGCCTTCTATATAATCGTTATAGATGGCAGGATTCCCTTCAGGCCAATAGCCTGCATTGTAATAAGGAACAGCTGTGATACCGATTTTCGTCGGAACTGTCGATTTCTCAACACCCGTTTGACGCAAGGAAAACGCTGGATCGCCGATAGTCAAAACGCGTTCTTTCACACCGATTGACTTCAACAGTTCAACAGATTCGGGATCGCGTACCGAGATACTTTCTGCATGTTTAGCCATATAGCGAATGAACCATTTTCCTATACCGCTGCTTAGCGGACCCGCGCCGCATCCGTAAACAACATAAGGCGTCTTCGAATTTTTAGCCATCATTGCATATGACCCAAATAATGGCGCTTCCCTTTTATATAAATCCATTAAGATTCCGCCGCCACCAATAATCAGCAAATCAAACGTCTTTACGATTCTCTTATTATTTTGGTACGTTTTAAAAAATGTCTTTACTGCGTTGCCATTTTTATAATACAGTGGAAAACTAGTCACTCCATACCGTTCTGCTGTTTGTTTAGGATTATTACTAAATACCGTTAAATCATTACTGTCTATCTTGAACGTTGACGTCACTTGTTTAATAATGCTGAATAAGATCGCTTCGTCCCCGTTATTATCGTTGCCATAATTGCCTACAATACCTATTTTCATTAGCCGACTTCCTCTACTACATGATGAATTTAGTATAACATAGCTGTGCTACTCGATGAAAATGGAACCCTTTAGCCTGAAGTTGCACTTGTACATTTCCGGCTCACTTTGGACGATGAAAGAATAGCAACCTTTCTATAGAGGTTACACGTGCCCGAAGATGAAATTTCGGGCACGTCACCGCTTTTAATAAAGCAAAGATCATACAAGTAACAGTGTGACGCTAGATAGAAAGTGACACTGCCTTTCATTCGAAAAGGAAACGCTATTAAAAAGGAGTAAGCAGCCAAAATTGCATCTTTGGCTGCTCCTTTATAAATAGGTGAGTGGTTATTCACTCGTTCCCAAAGTTTTTAGCACTTCGTGTACCTGTAACTTTGGAGAGCGACGGACGAACGGTCACCATACGATTAACGGAAAAACTGCGTAGGGATGCGACTTTGTCGCATCCCTACGCAGTAAGTAATCCCGATAATTGTATAGTAGTCGTTCAGTCCAAAGTGATCCAAAAGCACCTGTTCATAGGGTGTCTAGTGTCTTGCGCTTTTCGGGGCTAAAACGGCGCCTTCCGCTTTTCTTATTTATTAATACTGCGGTATAGGAATGCGCTGAATTGCGCGCGGTTCACAGGTTTATTCGGCTCGAAATTGCCTTTTTCATTCCCTGTTGTGATCCCGCTGTTTGCTAGAATATGAACTTGTTTATACGCCCAGTGACTTGTAGGGACGTCTTTGAATTTCTTAGACGATTCGCCTGACAGTTTGTACGCTTTCACAAGGATTGCTGCCATTTGAGCACGTGTCAACTGGCCAGCCGGGTCGAATGTTCCGTCCCCTTTACCGCCTACTAGATTCGCACTTGCAATAGCATTGATTTCATTGTAATAACGGTGTTTTTTAGGTACGTCTTTAAACTGTTGTGTACTTGCAACAGATGCATCTAAGTTGAACACACGACTTAAAATGACGGCCGCATGTTCTCGCGACAATGTATTTCCTGGGTTAAACTTACCATCCAAATCTCCTTGTATATAACCAAGGTCTTTTAGGAAACTTATTTCTGTATAGTATGCGTAAGTGGAAGGTATATCAGAAAACGCTGGTGTATCATCAGACAAAACGATAGGAATGCTTGTCGTTTTCGATCCGAGTGTCACATTTACTGACCCCTTGCCTGCTTTATTAACAGCTTTAAAGGCCCCAGCCGGTGTAATCGTTCCGATATCACCTGTAACGCTCCACTTCACTTGTTCTGGAGAATAAATGATTGGCTTTCCTAGTGCATCCGTTGCATTTGCTTTATAGGTCACGCTTGCACCTGGTTTCACTTTCGTTGTAGAAGGTACAATTGTTAACTTAGCCGGTGCATCGACAACTGATACAGGGAATGACTGCTTCGCATTTCCATATTGCACGGAAACTCGATCTTCCCCAGCTTTTACGGCACTGTACGTTAGTCCCGAACCAGCAACGCTACCTTTTTCTGCTGTCACTTGAATCTGACTGTTGTCCACTTTTAATGGATTGTAATAAGCATCCAGTAAGTAATTCACTGTCAAGGATGTTTTTGAACCTACAAGCATCGTACCAACTTGATTGCGCGAAACGCTAAGTTGTGCAGGTTCGCTTACAGGTGCTGTACTGATTGCTTCCATGATTGCGGACACCTGGCGTTCCGAAGAATCTGACGTCCGGTTTGCCAGCACGACCGTATTACTGCCATGATTCCGTACACCCATCGCTGTAGAACCGCCACCATCGAAATTGAGTGCCCGATCATAGCCTTGTGCTGCTAAATAATTTGCGAATTGTGTAAGCGACATCCCGTTGCTATAGCCTCTTACGTTGTCTACTGTTACAAGATGCACTTGTTTCTTATCTTTACTAATTGCAATTGCTGTACGCGCGGTAAGTGCAGTAGCTCGTGAATTAGATGTATTCATCGTAATATTCACCTTGCCATCTTTCAATAACATCGGACCGCTCGCCAACATGAACTCAGAATCCATCCATTTATCATCGATAGTCAATGCAAGGGATACATCTTCACCCACTTGCATATTTTTGAATTTCTCAAGACCTTTTGCGCCATGGACAGAAAGAACGAATCCTGTTTTAGGTATTTCTACTTTCTCTTTCGATCCATAACCGCGTACTTTCACAACTTTGCCCGTCAGTTTCTGGCCGTATTGTGTATTTGTAATTGGCTGTCCTGTGTCGATAACTATTTCAATTCCGTACTGATTGGAATTCGTATGTGTCTCAATATTCTGTGGTGTGAAAATGATTGTTTCATCATCTTGACGCTGACGATTTATCCCCGTCAATAGATGGTTTGTTCCTTTGTAATCCATACGAACATTAAAATTAAATTGATCGATTTCAGAAAGTCCATCTTTCGTCACACCAAATGCAATCGGTTGACTTACATAATTACTTGTTGAATCGGAGATCACGCCGCCATTAACAATCTCGTTCCCCTGTGAAATCAAATACATCGGCAAGCCGTTTTTCATGTCGAAAAATGAAGCATTAATCGCCCCAACGACACGGTTCCCATCTTTTGAATCGCGATTTGCGAGCACTGTTGTTGCTTGTCTCTTCGCAATCGGTGAAGGAAGTCCAACTTGTAATTTTGTATATGGATCTCCTAAATTGACAGATAGATGATTTATGTATTTTGAAGCTGATTGCGTATATTGAGAATAAGTTACACCCGATGATACCGGATAACTCTTCACCGCATTCTGATTGGCCGAGGCACTTGCTGGTACAGTCCAAAGAAGCGTGGCTGCTACCGCTGTCATTGCGACTTGTTTACTGAAACGTTTCATTGAAGCTACTTTACTAGTGATAAAACGACACTCTCCCTTCCTATGAATATACAGCTTACCAAAGGATTCGATATATTACCATAATCCATAAGAAGGAAATTAAGAGAAAAGCAGTCTAAGTTCGCGACATCGTGTCACAATGACTGCATGACCTACATCCTGTAGACCCAAGCGGAAGGCGCCATCTATATTTTCGGCACTACTTATATAGAATTAACTAGGTGGTATCCCTCACCCGTATAACGAACAACTCTAGCGAAGGAGCGACACTAATGAAAGGCAGCCAAATATCGCCGCGTCCTGCGGCAATGGCTGCACACCTGCAGGCGCCGGAGCAATAAGACCAAGGAGGGATGCAGTTCAATCCCTCCCTAGGGATCTTCTGACGGGCTTATTGCGTAAGGCCATCACCTAGCGACAAAGCGGTGTTGGAAGAACAGTCTATTTGTTAAGTGCCGACTACGTAGACACAAAAAAAAGCCGTCCGAGGCAGATTACTCTTCCCCGAACCGCTCTATTATAAGTCTTTAATTTTAAACTTCACATATTGACTTGTATAAGATGCGAACACTCCAAAGATGATGAAATAGAACATCGTATAGAATTTCAATTCCCAAATATTATAGTAGAATCCTGAGAATCCGGTCGCAAACCAGAAGGCAATCATGAACTTGCCGAATACTGTTTTACGTTCTTTCCAGAACAGCGCAAACATTCCTAGAAGAAACGCTGAGAATAGGGCAACACCTGCAACACCAGTTTCAGCAATTACTTGAATGTACTGATTATCCGAGTAGAAATACTTTCCGCCGTAGATGTCTGAACGAATTCCATAAAACTTATAGATTGGCGATCCATATGACAATGTCGCAGACCCGCCGAATGAACCGAATCCAGCTCCTGCCACTGGATAGTCTTTGAATACTTCAAACCCTTTATTAATATAGAAGAAACGACCACTTTCCGTCATGAGTGCCAAGTTCTTTTGATCGAACGTCTCCCCAAATCGTTCACCGATACTTCCTGGTCCGGTTGGTGGTTTTTCAAGACCGAGTGTTTCGAAATACTGGACGCCCAAATTAACTGGGAAATAAATCAGTATAAATGAAGCCACTCCCGCAATCACAAGTCGTTTCATAAGATGCCAGTTTTTCGACATGATAATGAATATCACACCGAGGATAAATGCTGAAATCCAAGTTCCTCTTGAATAGGTGAGGATGAATACACCAAGGAACAAGACAAGATTAATCGTTAAGAACCATTTATATTTCTCGGTTTTGTAGATTGATTGAAGGAACAGCACAGCAATAATTCCGAACAGCAACAATAACGCCAATGAATTCGGATTTCCTGGTAATCCATAGATTCTTACAAAGTTCGTCGCCGATAACGTTTTATATTTCCATACATCTGGCAATAGGAACTGCCTCATCGACAGCTTTTCGATAATGCCATGAACTGAAACGATAAGGCTTGTCCATACGGTTACCCATGCAAGCCGTTGGAACCATCCTTCCGGTAACAGCATCCGTGAAACAGTATAGTAAAGCAAATACATAATAATAAATGTCCGTAGTTGAAAAATGACCGCAGAAGGTAAAACGCCTTGAACCAGTCCACTGATAGCACCGAACAATAGAAAAGCAAAAAATGCCCATTCAAACCATTTGAACGAAAACAGAGACTTCCAATTTTTTCTACCCGCAATGATTACTTTTGCAAATGCGATGAACGTAATGAGATCCCCGATTAGTTTAAGTCCCGGATTCACTTCGACAAGAAATGGACGGATACTCACATAGACTACGAGGAAAAGCAGGCTTTGTTGCGGTCTGAAAAATGCGAATAACGCAAAGAACAGGGAAGATAGAACAAGTGCAATCGATGATGGGAGCATCAATGCTACGCCGATGACTGCCAATGCTGCAATGAAATACATTGTTTCTTTATCTTTTAAATTTTCTTTTATAGTTGTCATGAAATATTTTCCCTTTCTACGACTAAATCGTCTCATAATAATGAACAAAGTCCTCCGTAATTATAGCATCTTATAGGACGTTGTGGCTTATTCTTTAGTTTCATATTTATTACAAATTCTACTTGTGCAAATTGAACCTTATTATTCTAGCAAACTTCTGATACTATTAAGTAAGATTATAGAAGGAGGTTTACGAGTGAAAAAATTAATTACTTTCACTTTACTCACACTACTCATGTTCTCCCCTGTCTTCCAGATACAAGCACAGGCGAGTGACATTAAAGGTCATCAGATGGAAAGCGACTTGAATTATTGGATTGGAAAAAACGTCATTCGTGCAGACGCAAAAGGAAATTACAATCCCAATAGAGCCGTTACGAGAGGCGAATTTGCTTCGTACATTGCACGTGCTCTTAAATTACCTGTTTCCACAAAGTACACATTCAAAGACTTAAAGGCAAACATGGGTCTAACAATTGAGATTCAAAATGCAGCCGGCGCAGGAATCCTTTCGGGTTATCCCGATGGTACATTCAAAGCCAGCGAAAAAATTACCCGTCAACAAATGGCAGGTATGATGTATAAAGCGATGCGTTATATGGAGCTTCCTGCACAAAAGACAGCTTTGAAATTTAAAGATTCAAAAAAGATTTCAGCTAACTTTATTGACGCCGTCTCAACTGCCGTAAACTTGAACATTATTCGAGGGGATCACCGGAAAGATGGTGTTTATTTCAACCCTAAAGATAACGCAACGATTGCACACGCTTCAGCATTCCTATTCAGATTATTCGCTGCCGCGGAAGTGTTAAAACCGACAGAACCTAGTGAGCCGAGTCCAAGCGAACCAGGTAAACCCGAAGTTCCTTCTGTACCCGACGTTGATCCTGAAGTATACAAAGTAAGTACAATTTCAGGCGGAAAACTCCTTCCCACAACGGCACTCTATAAAACTTATGAAGATGCATTGGCTGCTTACAATGCATCTTCATCTGTTAAGGCCATTGGAAAAAACAATAGGATTATTAAAATAAAATCTGGACGAGCTTTTGGTTCAGAAAACCCTAAACAATATACCTCTCTCTACAGCGATTCCACTTTACGGACTGAAGTAACATATATTCAAAAAGGTTATGAAATGAACTATATCGGAAGTAGTGAGAATCATGTTATTTTGGAAGTTGGTGGGTTAACTTTCTACGCGAAACCTAACGAAGTCGATCTTGTTCCAACAGAACTTGTCACGGGCAACAGCTTTTATGAAGTAGGCACAGATGGTGTCTTATATCATGATACGTATAACAACTTGACTAAAACACGTGGGGTTTATTCTATCGGTCCTGCAGCTTCATCCATGAAAAACGGGAAAAGGTATACAAGTCTTGATGGCGTTCATTTTGATGAAGTAGGTACGAAAAACACAATTACACATTACCCATACTTCCAATTCCAATCAGTCCGTCAAACCTCTTCATACAGCGGTGCAGAACTTGATTACTTCATCACTGAGATTTTGAAAGACCGTCAGAAAACTGGTCTCGCTCGTTACAAAGATGCTCCGACTACATCGAAGTTAATTGGTCTTGGTAATTATTTAAAAACAATTGAAGAAACACATCGTGTCAACGCATTGTTCATTCTTGCAACAGCCATCCACGAAAGTGATTACGGAATAAGCGGAAATTCACTAACGAAAAATAATATTTTCGGTATTAAAGTGTTTGATTCTAGTCCGGAATCAGGTGGAACATACAAACATCCCAACAATAGTGTCGATGCATTTATTAACGAATACATGAACAAAAATTACGCTAACCCGCTAGGCGGATATTCGTATGGAGCTGTTCCAGGCAATAAAGTAGTCGGCTTTAATGTCAGGTACGCTTCTGATCCAAACTGGGGAAGTAAAATCGCCGGACATATGTGGAGAATCGATACATTCCTCGGCAAGAAAGATTACAAACAAGCGGATCTCGGCCGCATCATTTATACCGGTCCCGTAGGTGTCAATGTACGGACAAGCCCTGATCCGCTAAGTGCTAAACTATTCTCTTACAAACAGAAAGACCCCGGCGCCAATGCCGCATTCGGCTATCCAGTAGTTATTGTCGATGAAACAGTCGGTAGCGACGGCTTCAAATGGTATAAGGTAATTGCAGATAGCAATCCTCCTGCAGACTACGGCTGGATTCGTTCAGACCTTATAGAACGAATTACGGAGTAAAATAGGTAAATCCTGTCCACTGGTGTTTAAGTGGACAGGATTTTTTTTACGCAATTAGCCTCCCCTAGTTAATGTGACATTGGTCATAACTTGATTGAAAAATTTCTGGGCACCACTTGTAACTGTAATGGTAAATGACTAAACTCGCATGGCTTCGCCAAACTCTAATGGCAATTCGTCAAACTGGCATGGCTTCACTCGTAACTGTGATGGCTTATGTCTAAACTCTCATGGCTCCGCCATGCTCTAATGGCAATTCGTCAAACTGTCATGGCTCAACTCGTAACTGTGATGGCTTACGACTAAACTCTCATGGCTTCGCCGAACTCTAATGACAATTCATCAAACTGTCATGGCTTCACTCGTAACTGTGATGGCTTATGACTAAACTCTCATGGCTTCACCCGTAACTGTGATGACTAAATATATAATCAAAATGGCAATCCCCTTTCCCCCATCAAAAAATCCCCCGCACTGAATGATTCCAGTGCGGGGGATTTCATATTTCAATCACTTTACCTCAAAGTGCGTCCGTATGTTCACTACCTGCCGGAAGAATATCCGACATGTTGATACGCTCAAGGCCTTTTTTAATCTTCGTCGTATAACCTAACTTGTTTTCGTTCAAATAACCCGCTTTGGAACGTATCATTTCTTCAAAGATAGGCAACTTCGATTCATCGATCGCCGACCACAATTCATAAGAATTGATCAAATCTTCCAAAGTTAAATGAACATAATCGCGTCCAGAGAATTCACGTTCCGGCGAAATTTTATACCAAATGTCACCGTCAGGACGGATCCACTTATTCTTTTCCTTTACGATCGCTGTCTGGATACTCGTTGCAGTAGCTAAATATGCAGGATCGTTTAACTCTTGATAAGCCAATAAAAGAATGTTCATTCCACCAAGCGCATGGTTCATGGACGTATGTGTCTTCACTTTTTGCGCCCCAGGGAAGTAATCAGAAATATAGTAGGACTCGTTGTCCACTTTGATGATATTCCCTTTTTCCTTTTGCGATACAAGCAAATTGGCATAGTTTTTCAGACCGACATTATAGTCCTTATGTTCAAACGCTTTGCCGCCATTATACATGAATAATGCAATTTGTTCGTTGAATCGAGTATCGACGAACGGAGCCGTTATACCGTACAAGCTTTTCAGATACGTGCTTGTTACTTCTGTCTCCCAATACGTCGATTTCCCTCTGAATACATCCAAATTAGCAAATGAATTATAGAGAAGGTTTTCATAATACCGTGCACCAGTTTCGGAGTAAAGGGCCATAACTCGGTCCTCTTTCACAAGAAGTAGATTACGACCATACCCTCTACCCGACTTCGGCATTGGTTCAACCGTTACCGCCATCTTATTGTATGGACCTTCGGCTGTGTACCATTTATTTCGTTTTTTATAATTAACTGCTGACTCAAGCATCCAAGCGTCCATTTGCTTCCGATCCTCAAACAATCGTTCTTCAGAAGCTAGGAGCCATTGGTCAACAACATCAAAACCTCTTGACTGTAATCTGTAAACGGAGAGTTGCGTTTCTCCAAGCATAACGCCGCTAAACGCTTCGCTTTCCTGATGTAATTCCCTCGTATGACTTTCTGCGCCTGTAGGGTATTTCTGGTTCAGTTCAGTTGACTGGTATGACTTCCCAATCATCCGCTGAGATACTTTACCGTCTGTTTGTATTTTTTCGAAAATACCTGTGGGGTACGTCATCAAGTCATAGCCAAATGTCTCATCCACACTTTTCTTGATTGGGAATCGACTATACTCGTGAAGCACGGCTTTCGATAATCCTTCTTCCGTCTGGATAACATCAACAGTTACTGGTATGTTTTGAGGATTTCTCAGTTCGTTGAATAAAAAATAATCGCCGTTAGGCAGTTCCCTTTTCGTCATTTTCACCGTGACGGACGGAAAGCCACTTATGCGGTATGTGTAAATAATATCTGTAGCATGTGCATGTTTGACGGTTTTCTCTCCCGCAAACTGCATGATATAGTTCGAACGCAAATAGGTTTTGGCAGTAGTCGAAAGTGGTACTTCGACAAATTGTTGCTCATGTCGTACGGTATCAAACGTACCGTACGTATTTGGCTCCGTGAATTCTGTTGCAGGCAATTTCTCTATTAGCTTATTTTGCAGCATCGCCCTGTGTAGAAATACGACATATGTCGCGCGGTTGACAGCTGTTTTCGGATCGAATGTACCGTCTTCCTTACCAGTTGTGATACCGTGTTGCGCAAGTACTTTTACGCCTAATTTATGAGATTCACTAATTTTGTTATCGTCCTTGAACGTGATTTCTTCTCCCGTATCTTGCAATTTGAAAGCCCGAACGATGACAGTCGCCATCTGTTCACGTGTCAAAGAGTCACCAACGCCGAACGTCCCGTCTTCTTTCCCTAAGAAAATACCGGCTTCATATGTAGCCATGGCACCTTTCAAATGGGACGACTTTGCACTGACATCTTTAAAAATCGGCTTGTAGGATGAAAATGGCAACTCGAGTGCGTTCGTTATCAAGTTTGCTGCTTGTGCCCGTGATACCTCTAAACTTGGTCTGAACTGCTTGTCCGGATAACCGTTAATAATTTTTAAGTCGACAAGTTGTGTTACTTCATCTTTTGCCCAGAAATCATTATGTACGTCCGTAAAGCTTGGACTAATTGGATTCGCGCTAGCATTCAATATACCAAAGCCAAACAGTGAAAGAACTACGACAATAAGTCCGACTTTCATTGGACCTTTCATTTTTTTCTTGTGTAACATTTACAAATATCCTCCCTCTCCTTACTTAATCTGTACAGTCATCCATCTATAATACCATATATGGGCATAGAAAAACCTCCCATTTACCAGGAGGCTGATTCGTTACTCTATTGTCTTTTGTGCAAACGTTTCGCCATTTTTACGTGCTTGAACATCGATTTTATAATCCGAATATTCTACTTTCAGTTTTTCAGCAAACTTTTCGACAAGTTCTTTTGCTTTCTCTTCTTTCATATCAGCAGCAACATCAAAATCGAGTAGAACGAAGCCACCGCTATCTTCTGTCACGATAATACCGACCGAAGAAACGCCTTCTTCTTTACCAAACTCTTCTTTTAAGTCATCGTCCGATTTTGCCGTTTCTGATTTATCGACAGCTCCTTGTTCCTTAAGGTCTTTTTCAACTGCCTCACTTTTCTTCTCTTCATCAGTTTTCGGCTCATCTTTCTTATCCGACTCCCCGCATGCACCAAGCAAAAGAGCTGATCCTAACAATGCTGCAAACAATAATGATTTTTTCATATTAGGTTCTCCTCCTTCATCTAAAGTATATATTATCCTAACATATAAAAAGTTTAAGCGACAAGGCACACACTACTTGGTGTCGCTTATTGGTTGACTGCTATTCAGTAAAAAAATAGGGCCCCATTGCTGTCATTCGACGGCAGGGACCCTGTTTCATTACGCTTTTCTATTCAACCATTTATATTTAATTGCCATCAGATAAATAACGAATGCAAATGCAAATGTGATAGCAACAAAGACAAATCCTTGTGAGTTCAATACAAGCATCGGAGCAAATGTCACGAGCATAATTTCAACCGGCGCAATTGGTATATAGGCCAAGCTGTAATCATCCAGCGTCTTGCTTTCCGATTTTGGATCTACGATTCTAAGTAGCGCCATACCCATAGCGACCGTTCCTGTTGTCCAGCCCCATGTGAATATCCCCTTTTCAAACCAGTATTCCGGGAAAAACTTCTTCGAAAATACTGCGAAGAATAAAAATGCATACACAAGACCAAACACAAATAACAAAATTAACGGAACAGCATAATCAAGTACGACTGAAATACTAATTGAACCAATTCCGAATGCAACGAGAATATCCGTTGCACTTCCACTAATTCTTGACACAACATCCTTACTGACATATTTATCCGTATCCGTCGAATTCAATATCTTCTTCACGAACAATCCAACAAGAAATGCCAGTGAAAATGCCGGTATAACAACGCTTGGTAATAGCATTGCACCTAATTGACTTAAATAATAACCGCCCATGGCGATAATCGTAATGATAGACAGGTGAAAAACATATGGATCAATCGAAATCGACGATACCGTATCTGTTTCAGATTTCGTTCTAGATTCTGGCGGGATTAATCCCGTTCTCATCTCGTCAGGCAAATCTTTGAACGAAGCAAGGAATGATGTATGCCCCTTCGAAGACCCCCATTTAATAAAGAGGATCCCAATTAGAATCGCACTCATAATCCCTACAGTGGCAGATGTCATAGCCAAAGAAGTCGCTTCTTCCCAGCCATTTTGCTCAAATGTCGCACCAATTGCCGCTGCAGTTCCGTGTCCCCCTACAAAGCCGGCTGCAAGTAACAAACCGAAGCCGTCATGTACATCCCAAAATGGATTAATCAGTAGAAGTGCGAATAACAATCCTCCACCCCACATTAATACCATTGCAAGTTGAGAGTACGACCACATGCTCCCGACTCTTGTCTTAATCGCATTCCAGTCAATCCGTGGTGATAGTAACGGCAGCGTTCCAAAGATTACTGCTATTAAGATTGCCGGATAGACTTTCATTTGATCTGAAAACGGCAAAATTCCGAAACCATTCGGCCCTAACAGCAAAGCCAGAAGCCCCGCAATAATACTGGCCGGCAAAAACATTTGCTGGATGAACTTAACCTTTGCTCGAATAATCGTCCCTACAAGCAGAAGCAATGATATCAAACCGATATCCGTAAATAAAACCCATGGTGAAAAATCCATATAACTATTCTCCTAATCTATACATTATTTTTTTGCTGAATTAAATGCCCCTTTCTTAACATCTATGTAACCGATTACACGAATATAAAAAGCATATTTTTTATCAACTCATATTACAATAACATTTATTAAAGTTCTAGTAAATTTAACGGACTACTTAGAATTCCTTAATGAATTCACAATTGGAAACTAACTAAAAACTCTTTTAAATAAAGAAATATATTCATCATCATTAAATGACTTTCAAGAATATTTCCTACATAAAATATATATATATTCGTAACATTCGACCGCAATTTGTTCGTCAAAATTTTAGAGACTGCATATAAATAGAAGGAAGCTTGGAGGGATAAAAAGTGATAACGATAAGTTTGTGTATGATTGTGAAAAATGAAGAGGAAGTAATAGGTAGATGTTTAGATTCTGTTTGCGAGTTAGTGGATGAAATCAACATTGTGGATACAGGGTCTGACGACCGAACAAAAGAAATCGTAAATAAGTACACCAATCGAATTTTTGATTTTCAGTGGATTGACGATTTTTCAGCTGCACGGAATTTCTCATTCCAACAAGCAACAATGGATTATGTTCTTTGGCTCGATGCGGATGATGTATTTACAGCTGAAGATCAGGAAAAGTTCAAGTTATTGAAACAATCCTTACAACCAACGATTGATGCCGTTTCAATGAATTACCATTTAAGTTTTGATCATGAAGGCAATGTGACCTCCCTTTTGAGGAGATATCGTCTAGTAAAAAAAGTAAATGAGTTTAAATGGATAGGAGCGGTACACGAGTTTCTTTCCGTGTCAGGTAATCTATTCGATAGTGATGTAGCAGTTACCCACTCCCCTTTAAGTCATGATAGTGGACGTAATATCACGATCTATAAAAAGTTGTTATCTTCAGGGAAAACATTGTCCCCCCGTGATACATTCTATTACGCCAATGAATTGATGGATCATAGTGATTTTGAAACAGCAGTCCTTTACTATGAGGAGTTTTTAGATTCGAAACTGGGCTGGATTGAAGACAATATTAGGGCGTGTTTCAGACTGGCTGACTGCTACCATAAATTAAATGACAAGAATAAAGAACTTAGTTCTACCTTACGAACCCTTGCCTATGACGTTCCTCGTCCCGAAGCGTGTTGCCGACTCGGGTATTACTTTATGGAACAATTTAAAAACCACGAGGCTATCCACTGGTATAGTCAAGCGTTCCTATATGAAAATCATCAACAGATAGGCTTTCAAAACACCTCATTTTCTACTTGGCTACCCAATCTTCAATTATGTGTTCTTTACGATCGCTTAAAACAGTACGACAAAGCCTATCATCATAATGAATTAGCCCGAAAATACAAACCAAATAATGACAGTATAATGAAAAATAAAAAGTATTTAGATGAAGTAATTAAAAATAATCAGGAGAAAATTTAAGAGTCAATACACATAGCCAGCAGAATGAGTATTTGTGTAGCCTACAGTTGAAATTCATTCAAGAACTACTTTCAGTAGCTTCATATATCTAACTAACTAGCCGCTTCGACAACTTGTCGGAGCGGCTAGTTAGTTGGGGGCATCAGTGTCCAACATGGCGAGCATATTCAAAACCAAAGCCCTTTCCTTAATAAACCTGGATAAATATTAAAGAAATCTCCCGCCCTCTCTGTGGCATTTCCTAATCTATTATTTTATGCACGTAGTTGATTGCCCGTCCCCCCAACTATTGCTCGAATAGGATGTTACAGAAAGGGGGTGAAAAAATGAATTATTATGATTACAATAAACGAAAATGTAATAAATGCAATAAATGCTGTAAATGTAATGAATGTTATGAATGTGTTAAACATGACAAATGCAATATCGATCCATGTTGTTGTAAAAGAGGACACAGGGGGGCTACTGGCGCGACTGGTGCTACTGGAGCTACCGGAGCTACCGGAGCTACTGGTGTAACTGGAGCTACTGGTGCGACTGGCGCTACTGGGGCTACTGGAGCTACCGGAGCTACTGGTGTAACTGGAGCTACTGGTGCGACTGGGGCTACTGGAGCTACCGGAGCTACTGGTGTAACTGGAGCTACTGGTGCGACTGGCGCTACTGGAGCTACCGGAGCTACTGGTGCAACTGGCGCTACTGGCGCTACTGGGGAAGCCGGAGCTACTGGAGCTACCGGCGCTACTGGTGCTACTGGAGCTACTGGAGGAACTGGTGCGACTGGCGCAACTGGTGCTACTGGCGCTACTGGTGCTACTGGGGCAGCCGGAGCTACTGGAGCTACCGGAGCGACTGGTGCAGCTGGAGCTACTGGTGCGACTGGTGCAACTGGTGCGACTGGTGCAACTGGAGCTACCGGCGCTACTGGTGCAACTGGAGCTACTGGAGGAACTGGTGCTACTGGCTCAACCGGAGCGACTGGCGTGACTGGAGCTACTGGTGCTACTGGTGCTACTGGCGCTACTGGCGCTACTGGAGCTACCGGAGCAACTGGTGCTACTGGAGCAGCTGGTGCAACTGGAGCTACCGGCGCTACTGGGGCAACTGGAGCTACTGGAGGAACTGGTGCTACTGGCTCAACCGGAGCGACTGGCGTGACTGGAGCTACTGGTGCTACTGGTGCTACTGGCGCTACTGGCGCTACTGGAGCTACCGGAGCTACCGGAGCAACTGGTGCTACTGGAGCAGCTGGTGCAACTGGAGCTACCGGCGCTACTGGGGCAACTGGAGCTACTGGAGGAACTGGTGCTACTGGCTCAACCGGAGCTACCGGAGCTACCGGAGCAACTGGTGCAACTGGTGCAACTGGAGTAGCTGGAGTAGCTGGAGCTACTGGAGGAACTGGTGCTACTGGCTCAACCGGAGCTACCGGAGCTACCGGAGCAACTGGTGCAACTGGAGCAGCTGGAGCAGCTGGAGCTACTGGAGGAACTGGTGCTACTGGCTCAACCGGAGCGACTGGCGTGACTGGAGCTACTGGTGCTACTGGCGCTACTGGTGCTACCGGAGCTACCGGAGCTACTGGTGCTACTGGAGCTACTGGCGCTACTGGTGCTACTGGAGCTACTGGTGCTACTGGTGCAGCTGGAGCTACTGGAGCTACCGGAGCTACCGGAGCTACTGGTGCAACTGGAGCAACTGGAGCAGCTGGAGCTACTGGTGCTACTGGCTCAACCGGAGCTACTGGCGCTACTGGAGCTACCGGAGCTACTGGTGCAACTGGAGCAGCTGGAGCTACTGGCGCAACTGGTGCTACTGGTGCTACTGGAGCAGCTGGAGCAGCTGGAGCTACTGGGGGAACTGGGGCAGCCGGAGCAACGGGTGCTACCGGAACTACTGGAGCGACTGGTGGAACTGGGGCAGCCGGAGCTACTGGCGCTACCGGGGCTACCGGGGCTACCGGGGCTACCGGGGCTACCGGGGCTACTGGAGACATTGGTGTAGCCGGAGCTACTGGCGCAACCGGAGCTACGGGACTAGCGGGAATTGCCGGACCTACGGGTGATATTGGCCCTACTGGAGCCATGGGAATTAACGGCATTAACGGTGCTACTGGAGCTACCGGTGCGACGGGAACTAACGGCATTAACGGTAACAGTACGATAATTCCATTTGCAACTGGAACCTCAACAATGGCATTGACTACGTTACTCTTGGGAGCAGTTGGTATTCCTTCTGTTATAGGATTCGGGAGTTCCATAGCAGGTCTTACTGCTCTTGGTGCTACAATAACACTCCCAATTCTAAGTAACTTTGCCTTTATAGTTCCTCGTGCAGGAACCCTTACAGCTATATCAGCATACTTTAATAGTAACGTGGCATTAAGCCTAGGAACGACATTAGTTCATGCTGAAGTATATCGTGCAACTGGAAATAGCAATACCTACAGCGCAACTGGCGTTACAGTAACTCTAACATTCAGCGGATTAACAGTTGGTGCCATACAAACTGGCACTGCCGATACTTTCTCAGTTCCGGTAAACGCTGGAGATCGTTTGCTAATGGTGTTTTCTGCAAGTGCTCCTTTAGTTGGTCTCATACAAGGAGCCGCTAGTGCAGGTCTGACAATCAATTAATAATTTAAAATGTACAGAAACACAGTTCTAAATGAAGCCTACAGACACAAAAAAAGCCCCTTTCATTCAACAACAATGAAAGGGGCTTTTTTAAATTAAATTGTTCAAAGATAGTAATTCTTACGATGATCCTTGCTGCGCTTTAAACACAGCAAGGATATTAAAAATTAAGCACAGAATCATTACATGCTGTTATACAATTTCCTAGTTTCCCAACATCAAAATTTCCGCCCGAAACGATAACACCAATTCGGTTAGATGAAACAGGTAATTTCTTATTCAAGACAGCAGCAACCGCTGCGGCTGCCGCTCCTTCAACAAGCATTTTCTCACGTTCTAACATGAAAAGAATGGCTGATGAAATTTCTTGTTCCGACACTGTAATCATATCGTCTACATAATTGTGAATGATATCCATCGTTACTTTACCAGGTTCTCTGACGCAAATCCCTTCTGCTATCGTCGGTAAAAAGTGAGTCAGATTACTTTTTCTACCGTGATAAGTCGAAGCAATTGCAGGTGCATTTGCGGCCTGAACGCCAATCACTTTTACCGAAGGCCGTATTGTTTTCACAGCAAGTGCAGTCCCTGCTAATAGTCCTCCACCACCTGCTGGTACAACAATTGTATCCAAGTCCGGTTGCTGTTGCAGCATTTCCATCGCAACCGTTGCCTGACCCTCAATAATTGTTATATCATCGAAAGGATGGATAAACGTTGCACCTGTTGCCAGTTGTTCAGTACGAGCGGCTTTATAAGCCTCATCGAAATTTTTCCCAACTAGCTTAACAGTTGCCCCGTATTTCCGGGTAGCAGCCACTTTTGCCGCTGGAGTCGTTTCAGGCATGAATATTGTAACTTTGGCGCCCACTTTCCGTCCTGCCAATGCAACACCTTGTGCATGATTTCCCGCAGAAGCCGCAAGTAAACCTTTCGCACATTCTTCTGCTGTCAGTTGAGAAATTTTGTTGAACGCGCCGCGTACTTTAAACGACCCTGTCTTCTGTAAGTTTTCAAGTTTCAAATACACTTCGGATTGTGTCCATTCATTCAATGTCTCCGATTGTTTAATAGGTGTGCGGTGAACAATTTCAGTTAAGCGTTCAAATGCTTCGAATAAGCGCGCTGTTTCATACAAATTCCCAATTACACCATCTCCCTTTTAAGTTAATGTTTACGCGTTTTGATGTTGTTTTTCATAGTTAGAAATTTGTTCTTCATATTGGAAAGTCAAGGATATTTCATCCCAACCATTTAATAACATTTCTTTATAGTACGGGTCGATATCAAACGAATAGGACTTGCCATCCTGCCCTGTCACCGACTGTTTAACAAGATTAACTTCTACTGAGTAAGGATCTTTTTGCCCATTTGCCAACAACTCTTCTACTTCCGACATTGTTAATTTAATTGGAAGCAAACCGTTTTTCATACAGTTATTATAGAAGATATCCGCATAGCTTGGCGCGATGACGACATTGAATCCATAGTCTAAAATCGACCACGGTGCATGTTCACGAGAGGAGCCGCACCCAAAGTTTTCTTGAGCAACGAGGATTTTAGATCCTTTGAACCGCTCATCATTCAGTACGAAATCTTGAACTTCGCTTCCATCAGCATTATGTCGCCAGTGATAAAACAAATATTTTCCAAACCCTGTTCGCTCAATTCGTTTCAAGAACTCTTTCGAAATAATCTGGTCGGTATCGACGTTTTTACGATCGAGCGGCGTTATGACGCTAACAACTTCATTAATCGGTTCCATCTAATCATCCTTTCCTCAATTATGAATGAACAGCTTCCAATTCCCGTACATCTATAAAATGGCCTGCAATTGCTGAAGCTGCTGCCATGGCCGGACTTACAAGATGTGTCCGTGCCCCTGCCCCTTGTCGTCCTTCGAAATTTCGATTAGATGTTGAAGCGCACCGTTCACCTACAGGAACTACATCATCATTCATTGCTAGGCACATACTGCAACCCGATTCCCGCCACTCGAATCCAGCTTCAAGAAATACCGAATCTAATCCTTCATCCTCTGCTTGTTTTTTAACAGTGCGTGAACCAGGAACGACAATCGCTGTGACAGATGGATGGACTTTCTTCCCTGCAATCACTTTTGCCGCTGCACGTAAATCACTCAATCTTGCATTTGTGCATGAACCAATGAAGACATGCTGGATATCAATCGACTTCAGCGGAGCACCTTCTTCAAGCCCCATATACGTTAGTGCTTGTTTCAATGCGTCTTTATCCGATTCTGATTCAAAATCTTTCGCATAGGGAACGTTCGCTGAAATACCAGAACCCATTGAAGGGTTTGTTCCCCAAGTCACAAATGGTTCGATTTCATCTGCATTCATTTCAAGAATCGTATCATAGGCTGCACCTTCATCTGTTGCAAGCGATAGCCAGTGTGCAGCTGCCGCTTCAAATTCTTGACCTTCGGGAACATATTTGCGTCCTTTTAAGTAAGCAACAGTTGTTTCATCTGGGCTGATTAAACCAGCTTTCGCCCCTGCTTCAATGGACATATTACAAACGGTCATCCGTTCTTCCATCGTCAAATCACGGATTGCTTCACCCGTAAATTCAACAATATGACCTGTGCCCATATCAATTCCGAATTTGGCGATAATTGCTAAAATGACATCTTTTGCGGTAACACCGAATCCAAGTTTACCGTTAATGCGGATTTCCATTGTTTTCGGTTTTGATTGCCACAATGTTTGTGTCGAAAGGACATGCTCGACTTCACTAGTTCCGATGCCAAATGCAATTGCTCCGAACGCCCCGTGTGTGGATGTATGGCTATCGCCGCAGACAATTGTTTTACCAGGCTGTGTTAGTCCAAGTTCTGGCCCGATTATATGGACAATTCCTTGATCTGGATGGTCCATATTTGCAAGTGGGATTTCAAATTCATCACAATTTGTTTGTAATGTGTTTATTTGTTTCCGAGCAATTGGATCTTTAATTTCATCACGGTTTCGTGTCGGAACGTTATGATCCATCGTTGCAAAACAGAGATCGGGTCTGCGCACGGTACGATTCGCAAGTCGCAGCCCTTCAAACGCCTGCGGAGAAGTCACTTCATGTAGTAAATGAAGATCGATATAGAGCAAATCAGGCTTCCCTTGTTCTTCGTAGACGATATGCTGATTCCAGATTTTCTCGATGATATTTTTCGCCATATGGCAGCCCTTCCTCTCTGATCAATTGAATATGGTTAAACGTATGAAAACATAATGCTATTCGAGACGAATTGTGTATCAAGTTCGTCAATGACTTTGTCCGTCCATTCTTTTGTCGATAAAACCCGTTTACCCGGTTCTACAAGATCGGCTGTGAAGAAACCGTCTTCGAACACTGTGTTAACTGCTTCTTCAATCGCTGATGCTTCCGTGTCTAGGTTGAATGAATACTTCAACATCATTGCAATGGATAGAATCGCTGCAGCTGGATTTGCTAAACCAAGTCCTGCAATTTCGGGCGCGGAACCGTGGACTGGTTCGTATAATCCAAAACCATCCGAACGGATACTTGCTGACGGAAGTACGCCAAGTGACCCTGTGATTACAGATGCCTCATCACTTAGAATGTCTCCAAACATATTTTCCGTTACGACAACGTCAAATGCTGCCGGATTTGTAATCAATTTCATAGCAGTGGAATCGACTAACATATGCTCCACTTCAATATCTGGATATGCTTTCTTCTTTTCTTCAACAACTTCACGCCATAGCTTACTCGTTTCAAGTACATTTGCTTTATCAACAGAAGCTACTTTCCCTCTACGTAAGCGAGCAATTTCAAACGCTTTAACAACAATACGTTCAATCTCTTCGCGTGTATAAACGAGTGAATCCACTGCGGCATCTGCCGTCCGACGACTTGGTTCTCCGAAATACAGACCACCTGTCAATTCCCTGACGATCATCATATCTACATCTTTTGCCACTTCTTCTTTTAGAGGAGATGCATGGAGTAAGGATGGTACAGCTTTCACAGGCCGAAGATTAGCAAACAAGTCGAAATGTTTCCGAATCGCAAGTAGTCCTTTTTCCGGTCTCAACGCTGATGGATTTTGGTCCCATTTCGGACCCCCTACAGCACCGAGAAGTACCGCGTCACTCGCTTCACATAGTGCTACCGTTTCATCTGGAAGTGGATTTTGATGTTTGTCAATTGCAACGCCGCCAATTACTCCGTACTCTACATGGAAGGTGTGGCTAAAACGTCTTGCAATCACTTCAAGTACCTTCACTGCTGCTTCAGTCACTTCTGGGCCGATTCCATCACCTGGTAATACTGCTACTTTCTTCTCCATAGAACTTCTCCTCCTTATTGTTTTTGAATCTATTTATGCTCACTATATTAAGTTGAAATAAAAATTCCATTGACTTCGCTTCGACGCTGGGGATGCCTCCCGCCATAAGCCAAGCAGCTTCGCCACTAGTCTTATTGCTTCGGCTACCCCTTTAAGGCGCCTTCGCTTAGTTTGTATAGGTATTTATTTGTTCAATGTAACTGGTTAAATCACAGTTACTTTTGTTTTTGATTGCTTTTTGACCAATTGTCTGTTGATGGCATTAAAGTATGCTTTAGCAGATGCACCCAATACGTCCTGCGCGACATCGCGTCCAATAGATACTTCACCGTTAATACTTAGATTAACTACCGCTTCACCGAGTGCATCGCGTCCTTTGCCAATCGATGTTACACGGTAATCTAGAATGTGAACTTCGCCTTCAACAAGTAGTTCCAACGTATTAAAAATCGCTTCAACTGATCCCGAACCTGTTGCTGTCGCAGTGACCGTTTCCCCGTCCGGATTAACAGCCGTGACGGTTGCAGATGGAACATTCGCAGTTGCATACTGAACTTGAACATCTTTAAATTTATAAACAGGTACATCATTATTTTGAATTTGTTGATCTGTAAATAATACAAATAGATCATCTTCTGTAATTTCTTTTTTACGGTCTGCAAGTTTCTTAAATTCGACAAACGCTTCATTTAACTTCTCAGCACTAAGATCGAAGCCCATTGAAATAGCACGGTCACTAAATGCATGTCTGCCAGAGTGTTTTCCTAGCGCAAGCGGTTCAGTTTTATCTCCAATTAATTCAGGAGTAATGATTTCATATGTTTGGCGATTTTTTAGGTAGCCATCCTGGTGAATTCCTGACTCATGCGCGAATGCGTTCTTACCAACAATTGCTTTGTTTGGCTGAATGACAACGCCTGTCAATTGGCTGACGAGCTGGCTTGTGCGTTTAATTTCGTGTAGATTAATACCTGTTTCCAATCCGTAATAGTCTTTGCGGATATGGAGTGCAACAGCAATTTCTTCAAGCGCAGCATTTCCTGCCCGCTCACCAATACCATTGATTGTACCTTCGACTTGGTCCGCACCATTTTCAATCGCTGCAATTGAGTTGGCTACAGCAAAGCCTAAGTCATCATGACAATGTGCAGAAAGCTTCACTTTATCGATACCGGTCACGTTTTCTTTCAAAAACTTGAATAATGCACCGTATTCTTGAGGTGTTGCATAGCCGACCGTATCAGGAATGTTAATAACTGATGCGCCAGCTGCAATTACTTGATTGATGATGCGTACTAAGTACTCCCGATCTGAACGGAATGCATCTTCCGCAGACCATTGAACTTGCGGGAAGAACTTGCGGGCATATTTTACAGCTTCTACTGCAATTTCGACGACCTGGTCAGGTGTTTTCTGAAGCTTATATTCCATATGGATAGGTGAAGTTGCTAAAAACACATGTAGATGAGGTTGTTCCGCACCGCGAAGTGCTTCCCAAGATGTTTCGATATCGCTTTTCATTGCGCGGGCAAGACCAGTTACCGTCGACTTTTTCACTATATTTGCAATACGTTGCACTGCTTCAAAATCACCGGGGGATGAAGCAGGAAACCCTGCTTCGATGATTGTTGCCCCGAATTTTTCAAGCTGTCGTGCAATTTCTAATTTCTCCGCTGTATTTAGGTTAATACCTGCAGATTGTTCACCGTCCCGAAGAGTTGTGTCAAATATGTCAATTTTTCGCACTACCCACCACTTCTTCCTCTTTTGATTTCGCACCTTCGTTGACGAAAGGCATCATTGCGCGAAGCTTTTTGCCAACTACTTCAATTTCATGTTGTGCTTCTGTTTCTTCAAATCGATTGAAGTTCGGACGCCCATTTTCATTTTCTGCAATCCATTCTCTTGCAAATTTACCTGATTGGATGTCTGTTAGTACATCTTTCATACGCGCTTTTGTATCCGCGTCAACAATACGAGGTCCAGAAACGAAATCTCCCCACTCAGCTGTGTCTGAAATTGAGTAGCGCATGCCTGCCATTCCGCCTTCATACATAAGATCGACAATCAGTTTTGTTTCGTGCAATGTTTCGAAGTAAGCAAGTTCTGGTTGGTAACCTGCTTCAACTAGTGTTTCAAAACCTGCTTTAACAAGTGAAGTCAGTCCGCCACATAGTACCGCTTGTTCGCCGAATAGATCTGTTTCAGTTTCTTCTTTGAACGTCGTTTCAAGTACGCCGCCACGTGCTGATCCAATCGCTTTTGCATACGCAAGAGCTACGTCTTTCGCTTGGCCTGAAACGTCTTGATACACTGCGAACAATGCTGGAACACCTGCGCCTGCTTCGAATGTTCTACGAACGAGATGTCCAGGTCCTTTTGGTGCAACTAGGAATACGTCAACATCAGCAGGTGGAACGATTTGACCGAAGTGAACGTTGAATCCGTGTGCGAAAACAAGTGATTTACCTGCTTTAAGTGCCGGTTCGATTTCTTCGTCATAGACTTGTTTTTGTCTTTCATCCGGAAGTAGAATCATGATAACGTCCGCTTTTTCAGCAGCTTCACGCACAGTCAATACGTTTAGTCCGTCTTGTTTTGCCTGATCAAATGATTTACCTGGGCGAACACCCACAACAACATTAAATCCAGAATCGTTTAGGTTTTGCGCATGTGCATGACCTTGTGATCCGTACCCGATGATTGCTACTAGTTTATCTTTCAAAAGTCCTTCGTTGATATCTTGGTTATAATACATTTTAGCCATAATTGTTTTCCTCCTAATAGTTGGTTTTTTTTAGTTTGTATAATGCTGTCTAGACTCCAGCGCCTAGAGGCTCGGGTCATAAGTCGGTCCGGCTGTGCGGCAAAGAACGCCGCTTCGCCAGCCCATCTTATGCCTGTCGCCTCTGAACAGGCGCTTACGCTTTTCTTATTTCAAAATAGATAACTGAGGTAATTGGACTTTCTGTGTTTCACGAACAAATGCCGTAGCGCCTGTTCTTGTCAATTCTTTAATGCCATATGGTCTAAGCAAATCGATAAACGCCTCGATCTTTTCCGGATTTCCAATCACTTGGTACGTGACGACATTTTTTCCAGTGTCAATAACCGTTGCCCTGAATGGTTCGATGATGCTGTTCATTTCACTTCTAACATGCGGAGGTGAAATGACTTTTACTAGAGCTAGCTCACGCATAACGATTGCTTTATCCGTTATGTCATTAACTTTAAGAACATCAATTTGTTTTTGCAGCTGTTTGACGAGCTGTTCAATTTTCCGTTCGTCTTCCACATTGACGATGAACGTCATTTTCGATCTGCCTGCTATTTCGGTGTGACCAACTGTGATACTTTCGATATTGAACTGCCTTTTCATCAGCAAGCCGGTCACCCTATTGAGCACGCCACTTTGGTTGATAACAGTTACCGTAATAACTCGCTTCATAGTTTACTCACCCCGATCATTTCATGTAGTCCTCTACCTGGTGCAACCATCGGATAGACGTTTTCCAGTTGTTTCACACGGCAGTCGATGAGAACGGGTTCATCAGACAACAGTGCTTCTTGGAATACCGCTTCCGCTTCTTCCAATGTGTCAATCCGATAGCCTTTAATGTCATACGCCTCTGCTAATTTCACAAAGTTTGGCTGAACCGGCATCAATGATTGTGAGTAACGCTTTTCGTAAAACGTCTCTTGCCATTGACGAACCATTCCCAGACAGCCATTGTTGAGAATGATAATTTTCACAGGAATGCGCATTTCTTGTAACAGCGACAGCTCTTGCGCCGTCATTTGGAATCCAGCGTCTCCTACAATTGCAATGACACGCGCATCCGGCTTGGCGATTTGTGCACCAATTGCCGCTGGGAACCCAAAGCCCATTGTGCCAAGTCCGCCTGAGGTTACCCAATGATCTGGATTATTCAGTGAATAGTATTGAGCCGTCCACATCTGATGCTGTCCTACATCCGTTGTGACGATTGCATCGCCTTTTGTAATACGATGAATGATTTCAAGCGCTTGTTGCGGAAGAATTGTTCCTTCATCATCGTTGTCATACCACAGTGGAAACTTCTTGGCGGATTCTTTTAAGTATGTCAGCCAAGTCTCTGTTTCTGGTGACTTGAATTGTTGTTTCAGCAACGCTTGTAATGCTTCTTTGGCGTCTGCCACGATTGGGATTTCTGTCGGTACATTTTTGCCAATCTCAGCAGGGTCGATATCGATGTGGATAATTTTTGCGTTCGGTGCGAATGATGCCAGATTGCCTGTCAGTCTGTCGTCGAAACGCGCGCCGATATTGACAAGTACATCACACTCACTAATGGCCATATTGGATGTCACTGTTCCATGCATACCAGCCATTCCTAGGAATAGTTCATGATCTCCACGGATACTGCCAAGGCCAAGAAGTGTATTTGTTACGGGAATCTGATGTTTCTCTACGAGTTCTTTCAATTCATCCATCGCCTGTGCATGCAAGATACCTGCACCTGCTAGGATCAGTGGTTTTTTCGCTTGTGAAATGGCTTCTGCTGCTTTTTGTATTTGTAAATAGTTCGGAGTCGTTGTCGGCTGATAACCTGGTAAATCTACTTCCGCGTCCAAGTCTCCGGTTGGAATGAAGAGCCCCGTTGCAATATTTTTAGGAATATCAACGAGTACCGGTCCTGGGCGTCCTGTTGAAGCAATGTGGAATGCCTCTTTGATAATTCTTGGGAAGTCAGATACATCATTCACTTGGTAGTTATGCTTTGTGATTGGTTGCGTGATCCCAATAATATCCGCTTCTTGGAACGCATCAGTACCAATGACTGTATTGGCAACTTGCCCAGTGAAAATAACAAGTGGCAGTGAATCCATCATTGCATCCGTAATTCCAGTTACCAAGTTTGTCGCGCCAGGTCCAGATGTCGCAATGACGACGCCAGGTTTTCCTGAAACACGAGCATATCCTTCAGCCGCATGAATTGCGCCTTGTTCGTGACGTGCAAGTATGTGGGAAATAGGGTTTTGATACAATGCATCATAAATCGGTAGTACAGCTCCTCCAGGATAACCGAAAATAACTTCGACACCCTGATCCTTCAAAGCTTGAATGAGTACAGCAGACCCATCTTTCGGTTGTTTGGTCTGTTGTGGCTCTTGCACAGTCTCTGGCGCCATTTCCTCTACTGCTTGCTTCGTTTGAACTTCAGCATTCATCTATAAACTCCTCCTTACTTCTACTTTTGAATAATCAATCTTCTTGTCGAAAAAAAAAGCCTTTTCATCCCACGCAAAGAACTTCTCCTTTACATAGGGATGAAAAAACTTTTCATGGTACCACCCTTGTTCGCAGCAATCTAGCCGCCTCATGAATAGACTAGGTCTATTCTTTATATAACGAGCGCCGATTTCTCTACGCCCGGGATTGCCTACTATAATTTCAGCAATCCACTCCGGGGTGATGTCGCAACTAGTTGTATTACCGGCTTCCAGCATTACCGGCTCTCTGTGAATACAGGTTCTAATTACTTTTGCCCCATCATTGATTTTCACTATTAAATTTTCATAACTCCGCCTGTACTTGCAGATGTGACAAGCGCTGAATATCTAGCTAGATAGCCTTTTTTAATTTTAGGTTCGAATGGTTTTAAGTGTGCTCTTCGTTTTTCTAGTTCTTCATCGGAAACTTCAAGTTCAATTGTCCGATTTGTTAAATCGATTGAGATGATATCACCATTTTCGACTAGTGCGATAGGTCCGCCTTCAGCCGCTTCAGGTGAAATGTGGCCAATCGAGATACCACGAGATGCCCCTGAGAAACGTCCGTCTGTAATGAGTGCTACCTTCGTTGCCAGCCCACGTCCTGCAATTGCTGCAGTAGGTGCGAGCATTTCTGGCATTCCCGGTCCACCTTTCGGACCTTCGTAACGAATAACAACAACATCACCCGCTTTTACTGTTCCGTTGTCGATTCCTTCTTGTGTATCTTCCTGAGATTCAAACACAATGGCTTTTCCTCGGAACTCTGTAATCGATGGGTCAACGGCTCCTACTTTGATGACGCCGCCGTCCGGTGCAATATTACCGAATAGAACGGACAAGCCACCTACAGGACTGTATGCATTATCGTGACGTCGAATGACTTCATCATTGAGAATATGAGAATCTTTTACGTTTTCATAAAGCGATTTACCAGTAATCGTCATCCGGTTTGGACTGACGGCTCCTTCGATTTCACAGAGCTCTTTAATAATTGCACTGACACCGCCAGCAAGATGAACATCATGCATTGTGTAGTCAGAAGATGGACTAATTTTGGATAAATAAGGAATACGTTCAGCAACTTTGTTGATATCACGAACATCGTATTCGATTTCTGCTTCGTGTGCGATTGCCAGTGTATGGAGGACTGTGTTTGTAGAACCGCCCATTGCCATATCAAGTGCAAATGCATCATCGATTGTTTCTTTCGTTATAATGTCACGCGGTTTAACATCTTCTTTCACCATGCGAACAAGATGTTCCGCTGCTTCTTTAATGAGTCTATGTCTTTCATCCGAAGTGGCAACGATCGTTCCGTTACCCGGAACTGTCACTCCCAGCATTTCCATTAACGAGTTCATGGAATTCGCTGTGAACATTCCTGAACAAGATCCGCATGTAGGACATGCACTCTGTTCAATGTCTAGCAGCTCTTCAGCTGTCATCGTACCTTGTTTGTAAGCTCCAACACCCTCGAATACCGAAACGAGTGATAAAGGCTTACCAGTCGATGATACACCGCCTTCCATCGGTCCGCCTGAGACGAATACGGATGGAACGTTCGTGCGAACTGCTGCCATCAACATGCCTGGCGTAATTTTGTCGCAGTTTGGAATGTAGAATACGCCGTCGAACCAGTGAGCGTTGATAACCGTTTCTGCAGAGTCTGCGATGAGTTCACGGCTTGGTAATGAATAACGCATACCAATATGTCCCATTGCAATCCCATCATCAACACCGATTGTGTTGAACTCGAACGGTATACCGCCTGCTTCACGAATCGCCTCTTTGACGACTTCCGCGAATTTATTCAAATGCATATGACCTGGAATAATATCAATATATGAGTTACATACACCGATGAAAGGTTTGTGCATATCTTTCATTCTAACGCCCGTTGCGTACAGCAGACTTCTATGCGGTGCACGGTCTACACCTTTTTTAATCATGTCACTTCTCATTGGTTTTTCCATTGTACTCACCCCTAATCAAATCACTTACATGTTTACATCTGTTTATCTAGTTGTCTAGGTTATGTAGTTTGTGAATTGAATCACGAACTGAATTGGATTGATGTCATCATATCTTGGATACCCACTGGAGTCAACAGTGTTTTTAAAATTGTTAGCCAATTATGAATAGTAGATTTAAATGTATCCGCTTACACGTCAGTTATACAGCGATATATCACATATAGCACATTTTAAAAACTTTTAAAATTATTTTTCATGAATTCAATTTTCAATGATTTTTTCCGATATGAGTACTTTTCTAAAAGCTTAAAAAGCACAATCGCCTGCTCAGCACGATGGGGTTGTTCATTAGTGAGAGAGTCCGGGTCGGAGTGAAGATTGTAGATCGCTTGGCGCTTTGGGGATTGCCTCTTGCCATGAGCCAGGATTTGCGCTTCGCATCCCGTCTCACGGCTTCGGCTACCCCTTTGCCGCGCCTGCGCTAGTGCTTGCGTTATTGAGAGAGTGTGATTCGGAGTGAAGATTGTAGATCGCTTGACGCTTTGGGGATGCCTCTCGCCATGAGCCTGGATTGGCGCTTCGCATCCAGTCTCATGGCTTCGGCTACCCCTTTGCCGCGCCTGCGCTGGAGTTTTCATTATTGAAAGTGATTTTGAGATGTATAGACTTAGATTATAATGTGATTACTATTTGATACTAATCTCATTGAAGAAAGACGTACTACAGACTGCAGGTCTTATCTCCGACAATGAAATACACTTTCTAACATAGATTTATCCAGCGCATGCGCGTCTTCGTGGTAGCTGGAGCGATAAGACTGAAAACGGTTTTCTTTCTGGCTTATCGCGGGAGGCACCCACAAAGCGCAGAAGCGATATTAGCAGGATTTCCGATTCGTTCCCTATATTGCGACTGTTGTTAAATGCATTCCCATGTTTGAAGCAAACCGTACAGGCGCGACTTCGTGGTAGCCGGAGCGATAAGACGGAAAGCGGTCTTCTTTCTGGCTTATCGCGGGAGGCATCCACAAAGCGCAGAAGCGGTATTAGCAGGATTTCTGATTCGTTCCAGATATTGCGACTGTTGTTAAATGCATTCGCATGTTTGAAGCAAACCGTATTTCTAGATGTCGTACCGATACCGAAATGCACTTTCTACATAGACCATCCAGCGAAGGCGCGACTTCGTGGTAGCCGGAGCGATAAGACTGAAAGTGGTCTTCTTTCTGGCTTATCGCGGGAGGCATCCACAAAGCGCTGAAGCGATATTAGCGGGATCCCCCATTTTCACCATATATTGAGACTTTTTCAACGGCCCAGGGGCTAGCGGCTGGAGTCTAGACAATAAAAAACCACTCCAGAGGCGTTTACTGGAGTGGTTACTTATGAGGACGACAGTCACCTACGTGAGTCAAATCCCTATTGGAATGATGTACATACCTGTTTCTTTATCGTTTTTCACAACAACATCAACCCCGTAAATTTCTTTTACAGTTTGAACGGTGATAACTTCACTAGGTGTACCTTTGGCAACGATTTTCCCATCTTTCATCGCAATAATGATGTCACTATAACGTATCGCCTGATTAATATCGTGTAAAACCATGACGATTGACATACCATGTGTGCGATTCAAGCCCTTAATCAGTTCCAACAATTCATATTGGTAATAAATATCAAGATAAGTCGTCGGTTCATCTAATAGCAGGAAGGGCGTTTTTTGCGCTAGCGCCATCGCAATCCAAACGCGCTGCATTTGACCTCCAGACAATTCGTCTATTGGTACTGTTCGCTTATCTGTCAGATTGGTACACGCGAGCGCCCACTCAATTGCCTGTTGGTCGTCATCTGTCGCTGAAGTGAACAAACTCTTATATGGAATCCGGCCATAACCTGTTAGTTTTTCGACGGTCATATCGGATGGGGCATTATTTTGCTGATGCACAACGGCTAATTTTTTCGCCAGTTCCTTCGGTTTAAAATCAGAGAGTGCTTTGCCCTCTAATAGAACTTGTCCACTTTGCGGATGATTATTATTGGCCATCACGCTAAGTAGTGTCGATTTCCCACAACCATTTGGCCCGATAATCGTCGTCACTTTCCCACTATCAATCGTACTGTTGACGCCATGCAACGTATTTACTTTTTTATCGTAGGAGAAAGTAATAGCCTTAATGTCCATAAATACGATCACTCTTTCTCAGCAAGAATATGAGGAAAGGTCCCCCGATGACAGCCATAATGATAGATGCCGGGATTTCATTGGGTGCTATAATCGTTCGGCCTAACGTATCCGCCGTTAAGATCAGCAAAGCCCCTGCCAGTGCTGAAAACGGAATAAGCACTTTGTGGTCCGTTCCGACCAATGACCGTCCAATATGAGGAATAAGCAGGCCTACAAACGCAAATAGGCCTGCGACTGCAGTTGCAACTGAAGCAAGCAGAACAGCCACTAACGAAATCACTAATCTCGCTAGATTTACATTAACCCCTAAATTTTTCGCAGTCTTATCATCTAACGCCAAGTAATTGCACCACGAATAAACGACAAACGACAACACGAGGCCAATCGTTCCATATAAAATGAGTACATCGACATCACTCCACTTTTTCATCGTAAGCGTCGAGGTCATCACTTGACTCATCGATTGTGTAAGTGCACTTCCGCTAAAACCAAGTCCTTGGCTCAGCCCTGTGAATAAGGCATTCACCGCTATTCCGATTAAAATCATGCGCAGTGGATCAAGCCCGGATCTCCAGGACAGTGAGTACACGAGGAAAAATGCCAAAGCTCCACCCAAGAAAGCAAAAAGGGGAACGAAAAAGTACAGTGTTGGAAAAAAAGCGACAACAACTATGGACATAAACCCGGCACCCGCAGAAACACCAATTATTCCTGGGTCTGCTAATGGGTTACGCATTACTGCTTGCAATAGTACACCCGCCACGGATAAAGCTGCTCCTGCAAATAGAGCGATTAGAATTCGTGGAAGCCGCAAATCCTTAATGATAGCAACCTGATCATTTGTCCCCGTTATTAGTCCATGAATCAGTTCGTACGGCGTGACTTTAATACTTCCCATTAGTGCAGATTGAATGCTAACTAGTATGAGTAGAATAATGACGCTGATAAAACTGAGCGCCTTTTTATTTTTCCGTAACATTATTATCCCTGCCTTTAGTTTGGATACAACATTTTTTGCAGTTCGCCCAATGCTTCGACTGCTGCTAAACTGCCTGTTGTTCCAAATAGAAGTTCGTCTAAATCATAGACACGGTCATTTTTAACAGCTTCGAAATGTTGCCAAACGTCATTCGATTTGAACTCATCGTCAAACATTTGAATGACCTGTTCTGGCATACCATGTGAAGCTCTTAAAATGATATCCGGTTTTGCTTGCTGTAAGTATTCTGTATTAGAAGAAAGAAACTCTACTTTTTCTCCTGTAATGACATTTTTACCGCCGCTTCGCTTAACGAGGTCTCCGATATAGGAATGTTCTGTTGCAACTAGATAACTCCCTGGAATACCAAGTAAAATGAGCACAGTAGGCTGGGCTTTACCTTCTGATAGTTTATCAATTTCGGCAACTTTCTCTTCGAATTGATCGACAATCGCTTTCGCTTGTTTTTCGCGATCATACTTCTCACCTAAATGTAAGATTTCGCTGTGCATTGCGTCTATGCTTTCCAAATTTACATAAGTCATATCGATGTCACGTTCGTCAAACATCTCTTGCAAATCATATTTCAACGTTGTCACAGATAATATTTCTGTCGGTTTCAGTGACAAAAGCATTTCCATGTCTGGGCTCATCGGATTCCCGACCTCTTGTACATCGGTGTAGCGTTTCGGCAAGTCTTTGTAACTTGATGGTATCCCGACTAAATCGATTTCTAGGGCATCCATAATTTCCGTCAACGCAACCGTTGTAGCAACGATCCGCTCACCCGCTGGTTCGGTATTTTCTTCATTGGATGAAGTGCCTTTTTGGGACGAACAACCAGCTAGAACTACAGTAGCTAGAAGTATATAAAAAAGATTACGTGCTTTTCGCATGTTCATTAACAACTCCTTGTAGCTTATGTAAAAAAGGGTCTCGCTTTCGTTCTCAAGACCCGACTACCATGTACCTCTTACTTTTCAGTCCGTGTGCGCTGTCTCACAGCAAAGACAATAACTCCACCAAGAATAAGTATCGAGAAAATGACGATATACCATATAGATTTCGAATTCGACTCAGATATTGAATCTGCTTCAACTTCAGCCTCGTTTGCTTCATTCGTTACTTCAGATGACTCTTCTTCTTTTTCTGCCGCTGCTTGATCTTCGGCAACGATTTCTTCTTCACTCGCCACAGACTCAGCTTCTTCTTTCGATTGCTCAGTCTCAACAGTCGCTTTTTCTTCTGCTGTTGTAGCTGACTTTTCACTCGCAACTTCTTTAGATTCTACTGGTTTCGCTTCGTTTTTTTCTTCAGTTTTCGTTTCTACTTTTGTTACAGCCTGTTTGTTTTCAACTGGTTTAGGTGTTGCAGTCGCCTTTTCCGTTACTGAAGGTTTGGGCGTTGGTTTCGGTGTTGGTTGTACTGGTTTAGGTGTTGGTTTAGACGCTGGAGGTGTTGCGGGCTGCCCGGCGACAGGCGCTAAAGGGATATTGGAACTGTTAAATTTGAAGCGGATATCGTATTTGTTGTCATATGTAAAACCGGGTATGCCCGTTACAATGACATGAATTTTGGCATTTACCAATTGCTCAATGTCTGTCACTTCAAATTTCACAACGCGTTTATCATTTGCCGTATCATTACTTACTACTTGTACATCGGCAAATCCACCGCCTGCTTGCACTTTAAAGTATTGCCACCAAGAACTGTTTTTCAATGTAACAACGGCATACGTTTTACCGTTTTGAACGGTTACTTTCGCCGGACTAACCATATAGTCAGCTGTCGTCGATTGCTCATTACCTGTATCTTTTAACACTGTAAACGGAACCGTGTACTCGCCATCGGCATATTTGGAAGCCGCAGCTGCTTTGTCAGGTGCAAGTGTGGGAAGTATCGTAAATAAAGCGAATAATACTGTCATCATAAATACGGATTTTTTTTTCAAATCATTATCTCCTTTACCGAAAACATTTTAATCAGTACAACGCCGGCTGTCACAAATGGTGCAGTGACGCCGGCATTGATTGATTGTATAAAATTATTTTTGAAGTGTTTCGAGTAAGTAATAAACCATTTTAGAAGCATGTGCGCGTGTCGCGTTTGCTTTTGGTTCGAATAGTTGTTTACCTTTTACTTCTTTACCGCCAATGATACCAAGACCAGCTGCCAAGTCGACAGATGTTTTTGCATATGCAGTAATGTCTTTCGCATCTGCAAACGCAACATCATTTTTCACGCCTTCTAGTACACTTGCATCTTTGTATTCAATTGCACGGATAATCATAGTAGCCATTTGTTGACGTGTGATTGCTTCATTCGGACGGAATTTCCCATCAGTTACACTTATGATACCTGCACGGCTTGCCGCTTCAGCTTCGTAAACGATCCAGTCCATGTTTTTTGTTACGTCAGAGAATGTTCCTTTATAATCTTGTTTCGGAAGTTCAAGTGCACGTGACAATAGGATGGCAAATTGTGCTCTTGTAATTTGATCATTTGGAGCAAACGTTGTAGCCGTTTTTCCTTTAACGATTTGTTTTGATGCAAGTGACTCGATGTAAGGTTTTGCCCATGTTTTGTCAATATCTTTAAATGTTACGGGTACTTCTTCAACAGGCGTTTCTACTTCTTCACCAGGTACTTCTTCTGTTACAACTGGTTTAATAGTTGCTTTGTCAAAAGCAAGACGTACAGTATAGTTCCCTGTGTGGTTCGCTGCTGCTACAAATACTGTGAATTTAGCATTGATAATTGTTGATAAATCAGCTACTTCAAATTCAACCACTCTTGTGTTTGCTTCTACATCTGTTTTTACAACAGTTGTATCTACGAATTTACCAGCTTGTTCTACTTGGAAAGCGGTAATTTGTTCATTGTTCGTAAGTGTCATTGTAACAAGGTTTTTACCGTCTTTCACAGAAAGTGCTGCTGGTGTTTCAAGGTATCTAGTCATTGATGAATCTTTATCTTCTTCTTCATGCAATGCTTTGTAATCGATTGTATATGCACCGTCTTTAATTACTTCTGGTGCTGGTGTTACGGGTACTTCGGGAGTTTCCGGTTTTTCAGGAGTTACTTCCGGTACTTCTGGTACTACCGGAGTTTTGCTGTCATCGAATTTCAAACGGATATCATAGCTGTGGTCATACTCGCCTAGGCCTGGTACACCCGTTACGATAATATGGATTTTAGCATTCAGTTCTTTACTAAGATCTTGAACTTCAAATTTAACAAGTCTAGTATCCGTTGCCTTATCTTCACTGATTACTTCTGCATCTGCGAAGTTTGTTTCTTTAAATGTACCTGGTTGTTTTGTTTGGACTTTCAGTGACTGCCACCATTTACTGCTTAATAATGTTACGTATGCGAAAGTTTTGCCGTCTTCAACAACAATTTTCGCAGGGCTTTTCACATATTGAGCTGTTGCTGATTTATCATCATTTTCAACTTGCAATATATCAAGTGGTAGTTCAAATTCTTGTTTCACCGGTGTAGTTACTTCAGCTGCTTCGAATTGGCTAGCAGGTAGTACAGTAAATAGAACGAGTAGTGCTGAAAATAACATCATTAGTTGCTTTTTCATTCGTTAATCCCCTTTTAATGGTTTATTTTTTTACTTTCTTCGCGGAACTGAACTTGCGCACAAAAATAATCGCAATGATAGCGATTATTGCGAGCAATACATAAATAAGTGCTGTGCTACTTGTTGACTCATCTTTCTTTTCAATCGTGTCAACAGATTTTGATTCGGCAACAGGCGTATTAACAACAACCGCAGGAGCGTCTGTCAATTCCATCGTTTCTACATCTAGATTCAAACGGACCGAGTACTTGTGATCATACGACGGCTCCATCTCTTCAATGACAACATGCATTTGTAACAGCAACGGCTCTGTACTATCTCCGTCTACTTTAAATGCAATGACGCGCTTATCATTCTCAAGATCTTCACTGACCATATTCACGTCAGCAAATGATTCAACATTTGCCGATTTTATGAATTTAATCCATTTAGCATGGTTCACTGTGAATTGTAAATACTGCCCGTCTTTATCAATCGTCAGCGTTGCCGGTTTTTCAAAATAATCATTTGCAATCGATACGGAATCATTCTCAGCTTGCAACATTTCGTAGTCGACAACATATGTACCATCCGAGAGTTCGGCTGCGTGAGCATTAGGTGTATAAGAACCAAAAACAACACTAAAAAAAATGAGTAATGAAAGTGGTATGGTTAATCGATGTTTCAAAACACAATACCTCCTCCCTCCACACGGGAAGAATCCATAGTGAGAACAATTATCATCTATTACTCTTCCTATAATAGCTTATAGATTTGTGTTGTCAAACAACTTGCAAAGGCTTTCACAAACTGTTCACATGTGTGGTGACAGTCATCACAACAATCCTGACACAATTCAAAGAAAAACCCCCTCATTGTCAACTATGTGACATTAAGGGGGTTACTGATTTCTAAGGTTCGTTATGGTGTCACCGCATCCACTCTCTTCGCTTGGACTACAAGTCTATATTTGTTCGAGTTCGCAGGATAGCACGTAATTAGCGAGAGCAGCGCGACACCTTTTTTTCGGTCAAGGACATTCACTTCATTCGGCTTGACCACTTTCACATCAAACACTTCGAATTCCATGGATTCTTCAACTGTTTCATAAATGAAGCGAGTACCAACTTCAACTTCATGAAGACGATTAAAGAACGCACCAAACACATGGGCTTGGTGACCTGCGATAGCATAACTGCCGTCTAACTCACCTGGCTTATCCATATCCGCTACAGCACCCAACGCTCTACTTAGGCTAACCGGATCGGCTCCATACAGCACTGGCGATTTTAGATTAATGACAGGAATGGACAATACCCCCTCAATTTCACGGGATTCTTGTTTTTCCCCACTGGAAGGTCCTTGTTCATCAGTTGTTATAGTCCTATCTAAATCGGCTTCCGCTTTGACCGAATCGAAAGCATCTAAAAGGTGGCTTTGCTGCTGTTTGCTAGTCATATTTCCCGCAATCAACCACACCAGCAAAAAAATGCTCGTCATAATCATAATGTTTCCTAGCCATTTCATTGTTTTTTTCATCTACGCATCCGCTCCCTTGCTCTTGAAATCACTTGGATTAATGAGCAAATCGACGGATACCCAGTCCAGTTGCAAGAAGAAACAAGGCTAGTAAAGAAAGGATTATACTATCGAAAAACCCTCCCGTTTTCGGCAATACTTGTCCCATTCCATTGCTGGTTGGAGGATTTTGTTTCATGCCAATTGTATCCATTGCAATAGCTTCTGACATTGCATTAGAATCAGTTGCGGCCCATACTATACCATCAGTTTCCTCCTCTGATGCTGAACTGGCACTGTCTTCACTGTGTGTTATTCCGACTGTATCGTCACTTACGCCCTCTGTATTTTCATTCAGTGTAATTTCCTCGGTCACAGTACTCGGCGTTTGCTCCTCTATATTTACATTGGGTGACACACCATCTGCGTCAGAGCCTGGTTTTAAACCGGTCACATCTTCAGTCTTTGGTGGTGAAACTGTTTCTTCATTTTGGGTTGCGACATCTCCACCTTCATCTGGCGTTAAGCCAGTTGCATCATCTATAGGTGGAGTGAGTTCAGTATCTCCTTCGGTTGAACCGGGCTGCTCCACAGCAGCAACGGGCTGAATAGTTTCATTTGTTAGGATATCGACGTTGATATTTCCAATTGTATCGTTCCCAACAATTAATGAAACACCGCTATGTTTAGTAGATGTCATATTTCCATCTGTGTTCCTGTCTAGCGTAAGAACATCAACTGAAGTTTTATCTAATAACCCATCATCTAAATCGGCTTGTAGCAAACCGGATGACAATGATGTAGTTTCCTCAGCGTTTTTATAGTGACTATCCAAAACGCCTGCATGTACTTCTCCGAGTACTGGCAGATCTTCTGCATTCAACTCTACTAATCCACCATCATACGATGAGGTTTCATCGCCTGACTGTGCATCTGAAAGAAGAACATCCAACTCGACTTCGTTTGTAATCGGTGTCGATAAGTTGACCGATGCGAGCGAGCTTTTGCTTTCCGCCGAGTTCTCGTCTTGCATACTGCTCTGTTCCACGACGGAGACATCCAGATCGTCGATTACCCCATTAGGATTGGTCAATTCTACAGTTGCAAGGGCAGATTTCTGTTGATTATCCTCTCCTACGTCGCTGGTATTCGCAGAGACTGGACTTTTTGCTGGAATCTGTGCTTTCAGGTCTCCTAAAATTGGAACATTATCTGCTTGAATATCCACAATTGTTGCCTTATCTTCCTTGTCATTCAGTAGGTTAATATCCAAATTCAACGAGTTATCTTCTCCTGGTTCATCCGCATTCACAAATGAGGGGGAGAAGCTCAGTGTCAAGCACATCCCTAAAGTGACCCCAGTATACTTCATCCAATTGTTTTTCATTATTATTCCTCTCCTTTTTTATAATGTTTGTTTCACATTTTAAAAAGGAGTTTGTTGCGGCGGTTGCCCTGGAGGAGCATGTGTCCATTGAATCATCGCATGGTCATCTGATGGCATCCATTGCCTACCATTTGAAATAAGTAATAAAAATACATCAACTACTACCCCAAACCCAAAATCATTGTGTCCACTTATTTGTAATGGAGAAGTTGCTATTGAGGACATGGACGATGTTATGGTAGCTACCGAAAGATCTTTCCATTTTTGTCGGGGTACGGTTGGCAGAGTAGACTTTTGATCCACCTCTTTTTGGAAGTTAACAGAGTCACCACCCGTATAATTTGTTAGTTGTGGCGCTACTATTTTCATAGAAACGGGATTTGAAGTATCTTTTGAAATAGTAAGAGCACTAACTATTTCCGCTTCATCAGGAAGTCTATTCGGTCTATCACTAAGGCCTGTCTGTTCTTCCACTACAGGTTCCTCCTGTTTAATCAAATCAGTTGTTTCTTCCACTAGAATTATACGTGTTGCGTTTATTTGTCTTTGGTATGATTTATCGCTCTCCATACTCATTGTCCCGCTATCATTTTGCGGTTCTTTACTTACCGTCTCGTTAGTCTCTACAACTGCATCTATTGGAATACTGTCCGGATTTTTTTCTGTTTCATCCGCAACTGGTTTTACCTGATTTGGTTGAACCGCAGAAACCGTCTCCTTAACCGTATCTCCAACTTCCTTAACAACTGGGGTAACAACAGGAACAGTCGGCAATTCAGCTACAACAGAATCCACTGTCAGATTGACCGTTTTCAGCACTTCAGTCGTTGTTTGCTTCCCTAATTCTTTTACTCCTCCAACAACTGGAGCGACCACAGGCATTTCCGGTAATTCATTTACGATAGAATCTACAGTATTCGTTACTTCAGTTGACGTAGTTCTAATCGTTTCAGTTACTGCTTCAGTCGTTTTTTCCACAACAGGTAAAGTGTTGCCAACCGTGTTTTCTAGTAAACTTTTTGTATTTTTTAGTAGTGAAATTTCAGCTTCACTTTTCGCTGGCTCAGACAAACTCTTAACAGTCTGTTCTGCAAAAACAACTGTGTCTTTAACCGTTTCTCCAGCGCCATGCACCGACTCCTCTACTACCATTCCAATTGACTCTGTTGTGGTTTTTAACTCTGCACCGACATTCTTCAAAGTACCAGCCAATAAGCCATCTGACTTTTCTATCGGCATTTTTTCACCATGAACAAAAGTTGGTGATACGAGAAAGAATGTTATACAAGTCACACAAACAATAAATATTCTCTTCACTCAATTCACCACCTTTCCAGAAACGACTTAGAGTTTTTTAATAATTCATTTATATACAGATACCCTTTGTTAAATCTATCAAACTACTTAAATGACAATAATAAATTCAGATTAATTTCGTAATAAGTGAAACCTTTCTGGAATATACTCGTAAATGGTAGTATACTTACAACTTAGTAGGTTTTTTACCAATAATTTGATGGGGGTTTTATTTCAATGAAGAAGATTATTACATGGGCATTGGCGTTCGTTTTCGCACTATCGTTCGCATTGCCACACGGATCAGCGGCTGCACAATCATCCGCAATGAAGTTAGTAGTAGATGGCGTCGAGGTTACTAGCTACGAGCAACCCTTTATGTCACACGATCAAGTTTTAATTCCGGTGGAAGATTTGTTTAAGGAAGCTGGCTATAAAGTTGCTAAGGACAAATCAGGTAAAGTTAACGTAACAAACACGTACTTGACTGTTGATTTCAATGCAGCTGCAAGTTCGATTGAAGTAGACGGCAAGAAAGCGGACACTGAATTCCCTCTTACTTTGCAAAACGCAGGAAACTATGTTTCTGGTGAGTTTTTAGCAACTTTAGAAGGTTTTGAAGTTGAAGTTTCTGAAGATCAAAAAACGGTTACCGTTACGACAAACCGTGTACAAGACGTCGCTGCATTCTTAGCAAAATCAGCTGCAGCTGACTTGAAAAGTGTTTCTTCAGCATTAACAATGGACATGAAAATGGAGTCATCTCTTGAAGAAAATGAAGCAATCAGCATGCTTATGGATATCAAGATGGACCAAATCAACGAGCCACTATCATTCTATACAATTACTAAAGCATCAACAGACTTTGCCGGAGAAGCAATTGAAGATATTTCTTCTATGTACCTCACAAAAGATGGTTATTTCCAACAAATCGGTGATGTATGGGTCAAGCATGACGATGAACTAACAAAAGGTTTACTTGATCTTTCAACACAAACAGATCTACTTGCACAATTAGAAGAGCTACAAAAGAAATTCACTAAAGGCGTTAACATCTTTGAATACGATGATGTATATGTAATGACACAAACTATTTCTAACGAAGAATTCGCTTCTATGATGGAAGAAGTAACTTCTTTACTTCTAGGATCAGGCTTAACTGAACCAGTTGTATCAGAAGATGTAAAAGCTACTCCTGTAACTGAAGAAGCTAAAACTGAAGAAACGAAAGTTATCGAAGAAGTAGCTGTAGAAGCTACTGAAGAAGCAGTTGTTGAAGAAACTGTTACTGATGAAGCAGTTGTCGTTGAAGAAGAGGCTACTGAGGGAGAAATTACTGAAGAAGTAATTGGTCTTGAGGGTCTAGATTTCAACATCGAGGAATTCTATGTTGTTTCTACAATCGATAAAAAGACATTGTTCCCACTTGATACATCTGCAGTTGCAAATATTACAATGACGATGGATGAGGATACAATCTCTATCAAATTACTTCTTGAAGGAACATTCAGCAACTTTAACGCAGTAAAAGAAATCAAAGTTCCTGCTGACGTTATCAAAAAAGCAATCAGCATGGAAGAGTATATGAAACAATTAGAGTTGGAGTTTGAAAAAGCTGAGGCTTTGAAGAAGTAAGATTTGAAAAAGCGGAACGAGCTCGTAATGAGCTTGTTCCGCTTTTTTGAATTGCATTATAAAGTAGCAGCTAAATATTTACTGTTTTGAAGCAGTTACTTTAACTCCGGATTTTTGAGTGTTCGGAGTTGTTTCTTTGTCTACAACAATAGCAGATGCTTTTGTTTCAACTGTAATATCTTTTGTAATATCTAGAGTAGTTGATGCGCCACCAACTACAGCTTTATCAATTGTAATTTTAATTTTTGTAGGGAAGCCAGATACTTTACTTGCTTTTAATTCTTTTGCTTCAAGATTGATAGCAGTTGTACCTTCCATAATCGTGAAGTCAGCACCTACATCGCTACCAATTAGGTCAACGTTCTCGCTGTAAGTCAATTCGATTGATTTATCGTCAAGTACTTTTGCACTTAATAGTACTGGTGCAACATTATCTTCAACACCTACTGTTTTTGTGTAAGTTTTTAATGTTTTACCAGATGTAGACTGGATGTTTGCTACTGTAAACACAGCTGCTTGATCAGTCTTCTCAACAGATCCAGCTGGTAAAGTAATTGTTGCTACTTTTTGAGCGCTATCTAATGTAATCGTTGTTCCTTCCGCTAGTGGTTTACCAGCCAAAGAATAATTAGCAAGGTCTGTTGCAGAATTTGCAACTGCTCCACCTTTAACAGCTTCTGGGAATGTTACTGTAATAACATTTTTCACTGCATTTGCAGAAGTTAATTCGAATGTAGTTGCAGTTTCTGCTTGACCGAAATCAATTGTGTAGTTGAATGCGTCTGATTTGTTAGCAGTCTCCGCTTGGTCAGAAACTAATTCTTTCGCAAATGATAATGCATATTTACCAGACACTACAGCTGGAGTTTTAGCAGTATAAACTACTTTTGTATCTCCTGCTTTAACTGTTGTAGTGAATCCACCAAGTAAGTTCGATACAGCTACACCATTTTCGCTAACGATTGTTGGTAATGCAGGTGTTCCTGCAGCTAATCCTTCGCTGAAGTCAACTTCAACTGAAGTAACTTTACCAGCGTCGTCTTTGATTACTTTATAGCCAGTTGCTACTGGTTTCACAGTGTCTTTTGTAAGTGTTACATTCTGTGTAGTAGCTGCAATTTTATTACCTAATTTATCTTTGTTTGCATCTGTCAATACGACAGTCAACGTTCTGCTCGCTTTATTCGCAAAAACGTTTTCAGCTGTTACTGGAATCAAGAACTGTGTATCGTTTGAACCTTCTACAGCAGTTACTGTACCTGTTGCAATAGTATTTAATGCTTCATCTTTAACAGATCCACTTACTATAGCATTCTGAACAGATTTAACATCCATTGATTTGTTAAAAGTAACTAGGATTTGTTTTTCACCTTTTGCTGAAAGTGTAGCCGCTGGAGCAGCTGCATCAACGCTTACAGTAAAGTTAGCTGAAGTTGAAACTGTTTTAATACCAGCCAAGTCTTCAATGTTAACTAGTTCGATTGTGTGTGTTTTTCCAGCTTCAAGTGCAAGCCCAGAAACTGAAATAGTAGTTGAATCTGTAAATACTGGAGTTACATAAGTTCCGTTCACTTTAACAAGTCCAGTAGCTTTAATTGGCTCTGAAGTTTTCAAAGTAAGGTTAGTTGCAACGTTACCGCTTGTTTTCGCTTCAACGCTTGCAATTGTCGGAGCTACTTCATCTTTATAAGTAATTGTGGAAACATATTTATCTGTTTTAATTTTTGCATCTGCTTTTGTTTTAATCGGTTCAACAACAACTGTTGCTTTTGTAGCGTTAACTGGTTTCTCAGCAGTTAATGAAAGAGTTTTTCCATCTTGTGACAAAGACTGAGAAGTGAATTTCACGCCTTGTATAGATACTTTGTTAGCAATATCACTTGCATCTACAGCTGTGCTAAACTTAACTTCAACTTGTGTAGCGTTCAATGCATTAACTTCAGTAACAAAGCGATCGTCTGCTGCGAAGTCAAATGTTACAGCGATAGTTTTCTCTGCTTTTGCTTCACCTTTAGTAAGTGTCACAGCATATTCACCAGCAGTTTTACCTGCTACTACTGTTGCTACTACGTCTTTTTCAGTTACAAGTGAAGTAACATATGTTTGAACTGCTGCTAGTTTGTTAGCATCAGTTGCATAGTTTCCACGAGCAACAGTAACTGCGCCAGCTTTAACTTGTTCAGCTGCTGCGTCCACTGCAACTTTATCCACATCTACTACAGGTGCTTTAACTTCAGAGAAGTCTGTTTTAATAGTTTTGTGTAAGAACGTAGCAAACTGTCCACGAGTTGTTGTGGCTTTAGGGTTGAAAGCAGGTGCAGCTGGGTTCGTGATATCGAAGAAATCAAGAACATCGATAGCTGTACGAGCTTCAGCTTTTGCTTTTGCTAGATCAGTAACGTCTTTTTTGAAGTCTTGATCTTTAACATATTTTACGAGTTCTATGTCTTCAACTGTATCAAAAGCACGAACGATAACAACAGCCATGTTTTCACGAGTGATGTTGTCGCCTGCTAATAGATTACCGTTACTCCCGTTAAATACGCCATTTTCTTTTACGACTGCAGCATATTGTAATAGCTCATCATTTGATGTTGGTTTCAAGTCTTTGAAACGCATGTTAGTTTTATAGTCTGTCGGTACTTTATAACCTTCAGATACAAGCCATTTACCCATCAATTTCACAACATCAGAACGAGTCAACGTTTTGTTTGGCAAGAATGAACCGTCTGGATAGCCAGTGATGACACCCGCATCAGATAGTGCGTCGATTGCTGGTTCGTGTGTGTTCCCTTTTGTATCTTTGAAATCTTTCGCACTTGCTACCGGTGCTACTGCCGATGCTACTAGAGCAGCTGTTGCAGCTCCTACTATAAATTTCTTGTACTTCGATGATTGTTTACTAGTCATAAAAAATTCCTCCTCTTAAATACTATAGAATTGCATTGTAAAAATACCAATTCTTAGTGGTACTGCTTATGTACCTTTTTGTTGCACCCTTATCGTAGCATGTAGTTTGAAGTCTATCATGGTCCAATTTATGGGTATAGTTGTTTGCTAGATTAGAAGGCACAAACAGATTAAGCAGTATTGGAACAACGTAAATAGGATGAATTAAACAGCAACCGACATCGCCTAGGACGAGGAGCGCTTCATTCACCTATAGTATTCTATACCCGTTAACCGGACGCTTAAAACAGTCTACCATACTTCTATCTCCCAACCCGTCGAGTGCCATTGTTAAAAATATGGCTCTATAATAGAAGGAACTCATTACAAATCGTAAAAATCATACAAATGCACCACAGAAAAAAACACCATTTGAACTATCAAAATGGTGTCTTTCCTATTTCCCGACTACTTATATCTCAAATTGTACCCCGATGCCTTGAGCATTCGCTTTTCGATAGACGCCTTTCGCAACGGCCAAATCGAAATATGCCGCACCTACCGATTTGAAGAAAGTAATCTCTTCATCGTTCATGCGAGCATCTAACTTTCCGATAACAACATCCATTAGCTCCCCGTGAATCTTTTCGAATCCCCAGTCAGTCTCATTAGCAGCGTGAATCAATTCCCCAGCTTCTTCTGTTACACCTTCCAGATCATCAACGACAATTTTACTGGCACGTTGAATGAATTCGAAATCTACCTCCCTCATATGTGGTAAATACGATCCAACCCCATTAACATGTGTCCCTGGCTTAACGTCGTTTCCGTTGAAAACTGGTGTAGTAGACCGAGTGCTGCAACAAATGATATCTGCACGACGAACCGCGTCAGCTACTTCCCTTACAATAGTAATTTGAATTGCATCGTTAATTCCATATGCTTGAAGTCTTTCTCCAAACTTCACCGCTTTTTCTTCTGTCGGATTAACAAGGAGAATCTCTTTGATATCGCGAACTGCTAGAACACCAAGAACCTGTTCAAATGCCATTCCACCCGTCCCTATAACTGTTAGAACAGTTGAATTCAACTTTGACAATTTCGCTGTCGCCAATCCGCTAAGTGCACCCGTGCGCAATCTCGTCAAATACGATGCATTCATTAATGCAAGATGCTCACCATTTTGTGCATCCGTAACGAGTACGACGCCTTGAGTTGTCGGCTTTCCAACTGCTGGATTATTCGGAAAAATTGTAACCGTTTTCACAGTAACTACTTCTTCTACTAGATCAGCACTTGGCATGTACAATGAAGATGCGTTATGCTCTGGAAATTCAACGACTGTCCGTGGCGGATTCTTTATCTTCCCTTCGACCTTAGAACGTAAAACCTTTTCGATGTCTACTAATGCTTCTTTCATTCCATAAATAGATTGAATCTCATTTTCATTCAATAAAAGCATGTTAATACCACCTTTTTTAATTTATGCGTCCAACTCTTGACCTTTACGATCTTTTACAGCCCAAACCGCTAACAATGAAACGACTGCAGTAAAGATAATATACAGTGCGACTGGCACATATGAGTTGTTGAACTTAAGTAAAAGTGCCGTTGCAACAAGTGGTGCTGTTCCTCCAGCCAATGCTGCACCAATCTGATACCCGAGTGAAATACCCGTATAACGGACTTCTGCAGAGAAAATTTCTGATAACATTGTGCCAAGAACTGCCGTAATCGGTGCCCAAATGACGCCCAGTCCAATTACTGTTGCAATAACTAGAAGTGTTACCGAACCTTGTTTCACTAACCAGAAGTATGGGAACGCATACAATGCCATAGCGATTGTGCCGAATACATACAATGGTTTTCTACCAACACGGTCAGACAAAGCGCCCATAATCGGTATTAAGATCGTTGTAACAATTGTTCCGACCATAACCGCACCTAATGTTGCTGTCCGAGTGAACCCAAGATTTGTCGTTGCATAAGATACAACAAATGTACTGAAAATATAAAATGGTGCTGTTTCAACAACTTTAGCACCAATTGCGATGAGTACTTCACGCCAGTGATATTTTAACGTATGGAATAGCGGTACTTTCGGAATTTCCCCTTTTTCCTGTACTGCCTTAAACGACGGTGTTTCGTCAATTCCTTTACGAATCCATAACCCAAACACGACAAGCAACGCACTCAAGATGAATGGAACGCGCCATCCCCATGTCATAAATGAATCTTCAGGAAGAAGTGTCATAATCGAAAGTGCAATTGTTCCAAGTAACATCCCAATTGTAATTCCCATTTGTGGTACACTGCCATAAAGTCCACGTTTTTCTTTTGGTGCATATTCGACAGCGAGCAGTAATGCTCCACCCCATTCTCCGCCGATTCCTAACCCTTGAATTAAGCGCAGTGTAATCAGTAGAATCGGCGCCCAAATACCGATTGCTTGGTATGTTGGCAATAGCCCCATTCCAAATGTTGCAACACCCATCAGCGAAAGTGTTAGGACAAGTGTTTTCTTTCTTCCTATCCGGTCACCAATATGACTAAAAATAATTCCCCCGAACGGACGGATGAAGAATGCGAGTGCAAACGATGCATACGCTAGTATTAGGCCGACTGACGGGTCTTCGGTAACAAAAAATACTTGATTAAAAACAAGTGCCGCTACCGTTCCGTATAAAAAGTAATCGAACCATTCAATAGAGCTCCCTATAAGACTCGCAAGCAAGACGCGATTCATCTTTCTTTTATCCATACCAAACTCCCCTTTGTTTGTTAACTAAATTGAAGTGACACTTCAATTTAGATTAATTCTATCATATTGATAATAAAATTTTCTGTCAACATTTTTTTAAGGAGTGATTAAATGCAAGATAGTAACTTGGGTATTAAAATAAAGGAAATTCGAACAAAAAGACGTATGACATTGAAAGCCCTAGCTGAAATGACCGGGTTTTCCATTAGCTTTTTATCTCAACTAGAACGTGGGAAATCGTCAGCAACACTGGAGTCCCTTAAAAAGATTTCTATTGCTCTTGAAGTGAATCCAAGTTACTTTTTCATCGACCCAAATGAGGAAAAAGAAGTAGTTCATCGGAATTCAACCGTTCCAATACGGACGAAAGAACATAATATTTATTACAAAGATTTGAGCGGTGAGATGAACCAACCAGCATTTACACCACTCCTCGTTGTCATGAAACCTAATCAAAATGAAGGTGATCCCATCACCCACGAAGGACAGGAGTTTTTATATGTTCTCGAGGGACAATTGACTGTACAAATCGGAGAAAAACTACATACACTCGATGCCTTCGACTCCATAATGGTCGATTCCCGAGACCTACATTATTGGTATAATTATACTGATAACGATGTGCGTTTTTTATGTATTTCGTATGATGAAAAATAACACAAATAACCTCTAACCAGCAATTGGTCGGAGGTTATTTATCTTTTCTCATGTCATTTCCAACATGAAAATGTATTGCACTAACTTTCATGCTCGTGTTGGGATTGAGTAGGTGACTGTCTTCAAGTCTTACCCCAATCAGTTTTAAATGTTGCCAACTGAATTTCTGCATCAATAATTCTACGTTCTTTATCATTGAGCCAATGCATTGCTTCTTTCGTAAACTCTTTCGATTGTTCGAGTGAAGCTTTCATCGTTTCCGCGGAAGGCCCACCGTAGATCGTTCGTATAGCTACGAAATGTTGCGGACGTAATGTTTTATAGAAATCCTCTTCAGTGATTAGTAAATCTTTATTCAAAACAAGCTGTGCCTGGTCATTCGCCAGTTTCCATGTAAGGCTCATTAACGATTCCTCGCCTGCCACTACCAATGCTTTCACACAATTACTGACGATTAGATGGGATTGTCTGAAGGTAATCTGCTCCGAACGAACCAATGTATCAGCCAGTTCTGTCACGTTCGCAAAACTGCTTTCCGCCCGTTCAAGTAACTTTTTCTTATTTACTTTCATTGTTAGGACGACACTGCCGAACAATTGGTAGATTCCAATCAGCCGATCAATCGCTTTCCACAAAAAAGGCTGCATATCGTCTTCCGTGTCCACAATATCCCCAAACGGTGTGTTGTGCACCATCGTCAACACTGTATTCGTATCACCCACAACTGCTGACAATAAAGAACGCATATGTTCAATCGACACCGGGTTTCGTTTTTGAGGCATGATCGAACTTATTTGGACATATGGATCAGCCAATGTGAAAACATTAAACTCCTGCGTCGCCCATGTTAGAAAGTCTTGAACAGTACGCCCTAAATTTAACGCGGACAACTGGACTGCACTCGCCGACTCCGTAATGTAATCCGCGCCGGCCACCGCATCCCATGAATTCTCGATAATATCGTCAAACGCCAGCAAATCTCGCATTCGTTCACGGCTGATTGCAAAACCCGTAGTCGTTAGGGCAGCCGCTCCCATACTGCTTCGATTTACAGTTCCAAACGCCGACTGAACGCGCTTGAAATCTCTGCCGAGTTGATCAATAACTGCCTTTAAATAATGGGCGAGCGTAGTCGGTTGCGCTTGTTGCGTATGGGTATAACCAATCATCACTGTATCGACATGCTCTTCACAAAATGCAATCAGTGCATCTTTTAACGCTAACATCTCACTCATTAGCTCAAGTAGCTTTTTACGAAGCGTCATCCGATAAATAGCGATTCCCATATCATTCCGGCTTCGCGCAATATGCAAATTCCCCGCAATCTCCCCTGCATCCTCAATCAAATCATGCTCAATGCGGAAAAAGAGATCTTCAAACAGCGGATTGTAATGGTCCGTACTGTAATAAGCCACATCGAGTGTCTGGATTGCTTTTCCAATCGTCACTGCATCTTCCTGACTGACAATACCTTGCTCTTCCAACATTTTTAAATGTGCAGTATGAATCTGAATCATCGAATGTAAAAAGTACTTCTTCGCTTCATCATAAGCAGGTTGCAAAACCATTTTCCGATACGTTTTAGACGGAAACTCTTCTCCTTCGACTTCATTGATGCGATCTTTGAAGCTCCTAATCATTAGGTAATCCACCCTTTCATTCGGAATTAAGTAATTAAATCGCCGAACCAGCAGTTCCTTTAGACAACTTTTCAGAAATCGTCAACACAATGAGGATTAAAATGATTTGCAACACACCATAAGCGCAGGCTGTTCCAAATTTAAAGGCATACATCTTTTGGAAAATCGCTACCGATAATGGCATCGTTGACGTACTATAAATGAGGATCGACGCTACAAACTCCCCGATACTTTGAACAAATGCAAGAAGTGTTCCTGCTAAAATTCCCGTCAATGTCAATGGTAAAACAATTTTTCGGAACGTCATCCACCAACCAGCGCCAAGACTCCTCGAAGCCTCTTCTATCGATTGGTCCATCTGCATTAACGACGCTGATGTCGAGCGGAAAACGAGTGGCAAGTGGCGGATGAAATAAGCGAGTGGCAATATCCAAAACGTCCCTATCAACACTTGATTGAAAGCGAAAATATTTTCTTCACTGAATGCTGCAATCAAATTCACTGCTACAACAGTACCTGGAAGCGCCCATGGAACCATGATTAAAATATCAAGCAATGTCTTCCCTTTGAAATTAAGCCTTACCATCGCATACGCCGCTGCGACACCGAACACGATGTTACCAAGCGTTGCCACAAAGCCCATTTGCAACGAGTTCCAAATTGGTCGCCATGTCCTTTCATCCGTGAATAATGCTTTATAATGGTCAAACGTATATTCAGGTGGCAACACTTGAGTCGTCCACGTGCCATCCACAGATAACGATATGAGAATGAGCGTCAAAATCGGCAATAACAAGATGAGAACGCCAACAAAAGATAGAATGACGGAAACCACTTTCATCGCCTTCGACTTCACTTCCGAACGATGGACACTAATTCCTTTGCTTAAGTTTTGGTAATTACGCCTATTTTGGTACCATCTCATGATGATTAAAAATGAAATTGATACAAATGATAAGATCGTAGATTGCGTTGCGGCCATATCCAAGTTGCCATTCGTTCTCGATAAATAGATTTGCATCGTCATCGTCCGCTCCACTCCAAAAATGAGCGGTGCTGTGTATGACGCCATCGAAATCATGAACACGAGAAGCGCCGCGGCCACAATGGAAGGCGTCAGCATCGGTAAAATGATTTTTCGCCATATCCGAATTCTGCTCGCACCTAGGTTTGTCGCCGCTTCTTCGAGTGACGGATCGAGTCCCTTAATCGCCGCCGACGCGGTCAAATAGAAGTACGTATACATCGTAAACGTATGGACTACAATAACGCCCCATACCCCTTTTAGCTTGAAAGGCACTTGCTCTAAGTTGAATAAATGCTGGATACCACGTGGAATAATCCCACTTTCTCCATATAAAAACGTAAACGACAGCACACCAACTAACGGCGGCAACGCCATTGGCACTAAAACGAGAATGGACAACACACGCCGCCCTGGAAAGTCATACCGCTCCAGTAAAAAAGCCATCAACACGCCGACAATCGCACACGTAATAACACTAATTACTGAAATGTACACACTCGTCCAGAGTGCTTCCAGATTGGATGTACTCTCCAAACTGAAAAACTTTTTATAATTGTTCAGCCCTGTCTCACTGCCAAAGCTTTGGATGAACGTTTGGTAAAATGGAAAAATAACATATCCAAACAAAATGAGGAACAATGGTGATATAAGGACATAGATAAATGAAGGAGACCGCGTAATACGTGCCCACAAACTATCTTGCGACGAGTAGATTGTCTGTTTTTTCATAAGTCTAGCCCCCTATTCCCCAAGAAAGTAAAGGCTTCGAGACGGGATACTTAACTGGATGGAATCCCCGATTTGCAACAGTTTTCCGCCTGTATTAATAATCATTACTTTGAGCGTAATACCAGGAATCTTCACGATGTAATTGACACTTAGACCGGTAAATTCAACAAATGTAATTTCTCCAGTCAGTGTGTTTTCCCCATCTCCTTGAAGAATTGATTCTGGACGGATTGACACATGGATTGTTTCCCCTTTATTCATCGGAGCAAGTGGAGAACTGTTTTCAAGAAGTCCCGTCAGCGTGACACCTTGTTCATTTTTCACAACAACTTTTTCACTGTCGATCGACATGATAGTCATTTCTAGCGTATTCGATTCGCCAATGAATGATGAAACGAATCGATTCACTGGACGATTGTAAATTTCCTGCGGCGTGCCAATCTGTTGTACATAGCCGTTTTCCATCACCATAATACGATCAGACATCGCCATCGCTTCCGTCTGATCATGTGTAACATAGACCGTCGTCACGCCCAGTTCCGCTTGCAGCCTTTTTATTTCAATACGCGTTTCTTCGCGCAACTTGGCATCCAAGTTCGATAACGGTTCATCCAACAGTAAAATATCCGGTTTAATGACGAGCGCCCGAGCTAATGCGACACGTTGCTGTTGACCGCCAGAAAGCTCATTGATTTTTCGCCCACCGTATTGTTCAAGCCGCACAAGGCCCCTCACTTCATCTACCTTTGCTTTTATATCCTCTTTCGAAAACTTCCTCACTTCTAAGCCAAACGCAATGTTTTCATTCACCGTCATATGCGGGAAAAGTGCATAGTTTTGAAACACCATACCAATGTCTCGCTTATTTGGCTGCAACCTCGTTACATCACGTTCATCGAAAAAAATCTTCCCTTCCGTTGGGTAATAAAATCCTGCAATCATACGAAGCGTCGTCGTCTTTCCACATCCGCTCGGACCAAGAAATGTGAAAAATTCACCAGGTTGAATATCGATATTCAACTCTTTCACACCGTGAACTTTTCCGAACGTTTTCGTTATATCTTGTAATCGAACACCCTTCATCCCGTCACCCCTTTCGCTCAAATCTATATAGGTTGAAATAAAAAAGTTCATTGAATCCGCTACGGCGCTTGGGGATGCCTCCCGCCCTAAGCCAGATGAGATATCCTTTAACCTATATGAAATATCCTCTTAGCATTAACTGTATAATTTCTGCAAAGAACGCAGAAATTATACAAACCGAACTCTTCGTTGTTCGGTTGGCTACCCCTTAGAAGGCGCCTTCGCTCAGTTTATATAGATGTTCATTTGTTCAACAATATAGTCACTATGTAATGGAAAGACCTCGAGAGTGATAACCCGAGGTCTTACTGAAAAGCACAGCCCGCCTGCCTAGATGCGACAGGAGCCTAGTCATTATTCCATGTAGAAAAAGTGTACTTATGTTTCAACTATAATTACTTCCCTTTACCCTTGATATTTGAATCCCAATGCTCCATCCATTCCGCTTCTTTGTCAGCCATCACTTCCCAATCGATATCAAGTGCCTTCAAGTCAAGGTCTTGATACCAATCCGGCATATCTTCTTTGGCAATATCCGAGCGTGTCGGAATCTGATAAAGTTCTTCTGCAAGTTCCGCACGTACTTCTGGATCAAAGAGGAATTCGTAGAATAATTTCGCATTCGCTTCATTTTTCGCATCTTTGACAATACCGACCGCATCTACCAGAATCGGCGCACCACTTTTCGGATAAATATAGTCAAACGGTTGGTTGTTCAATTTACTTTGCAGCAAGATGTCTTGCAAATTCCACAACGACACCGTTCCTTCTTGACGCACCAGCTTCAAATAGAGATTCGTCGGATCTTGCGCATAATCTTTCGTGTTTGCATCTAAGCCTTTAAGCCATTCATAGCCTTTTTCAGGATCATCCGCACCTTGACGATAAATCATTGATGAGTAAATTGTACGCATCGTACCAGACGCTAGAACGCCGCGGATAACAATTTTGTCTTTCCATTCCGGCTTCAACAAATCATCCCAATCTTGCGGACCCGTTTCCGGTGTTAATACATCGCTATTGATCATAATGACTTCCGGCAATAGCATTTCTCCGTACCATCTGCCTTCAGCATCTTTATAGTCGGCCGCAATCGCCTCGTCAAATGACGGCTTGAACGGCATAAGCAGATCTTCATCCGCCGCCACCATCATTGCGGATTGTGTACCGCCCCACCAGAAGTCCGCTTGAGGATTCGCTTTCTCACCGCGGACACGCTCCAGTATTTGTTGTGCTCCCATCGTCAAATTATCAACTTGAATGTCAGGGTATTTTTCATTGAACATTCCAACGACCTTCTCAACAACACTTTCATCACGCCCTGTGTAAATAACGAGCTTGCCTGAAGCGCCTTCTTCTTTCACTACGTCATCGTCCTTTTTGGTGTCGCCTTCCCCTTTATCATTACCACACCCTGCGGCAACAAGGAGAAACAGGACAAGCAACATACTAAAGATTCCTTTTTTCTTCAATAAAATGACCCCCCTTTAGTTATATAAACGATTGCAAGGTAGCGAGGAATTAACTACCACTCTGTTACTATATGGTTCCCCAACTAGAGATGTTTCATTTAGTGTAAAATGGAAATTCATTCAAGTCAAATTTATCGGTATTTTCTAAATACGTTTTATAACCGTAACTATTTTCATTAAACAAAAAAGAACCCCTTCAAGCACTTTAATGCTTGAAAAGGTCGCTTCATTATTTCATGTTCATCCAAATGGATAGGCGTGTACGGTATTCCCCATTCGTCCCGTAGTCGTCACTGCTTGTGACAATGAATTTAAAATCGCTTCCTCTGTAACATCTGATGCACCTGAAAAAAAGTCATTCATAATCGGATGATCTTCTCTTAGCTCAATCCTTGTTTCAACAGTATCCGTAGTGAAATGCGGTACTTTATGAGCCGTTGAAAAAGCGATGACAATGTCACCACTGCCATTGCTAAAATGACTACCCGTTCTCCCAAGTCCTATACCACATCTTTTCGCCAGCCGCTTTAACTGCCTGCTGCCCAGCGGTGCATCTGTAGCCAAGACAATCATGATAGATCCATCAGCTGGTTTGGGATATGTAGGCACGTTCTGATTGTCACTCAGTTTATATCTGTCCATTTGAAAATCTTCTTTTCTCCCAAAATTACTAAGGACTAAGCAACCAATTGTATAAGTCTCTCCACTTGTGCCATCTTTGATGATTCGTGATGAAGAGCCGATTCCACCTTTATAGCCGAAACAAATCATGCCTTTTCCAGCTCCAACCGCCCCTTCTAGGGAAGCCTCAGTGGAAGCTTCTTTAATAGAAGCAATCGCGTGACTTGGTTGAATCGGTAGCTCGCGAATCGAGTTTAGCCTGCTGTCATTACATTCCCCGACAACCAAATTTATAGTTCCAGTTGTATCTCCAATCTCAGGGTTTTGTTCTAACATATACTGCAAGGCCCCTTGTGTAACCGCTGGAACACCAAACGTATTGGTTAGCATAATCGGTGACTCAATCAGCCCTAATTCATCAACTTGGACGAGTCCTGTTGTCTTTCCGAAACCATTCAACACGTAACTCGCGCCCACTACTTTATTCATGAACAAATTGTCCTCATGCGGTAATATAGCTGTCACGCCAGTAGCGGCGTATTCAGCCCCCTGCAATGGATTATCCAATGTGACATGCCCAACTTTCACACCCTCTACATCCGTAATACAATTCTTTTGTCCGACCGGAAGACGACCAATCGTAATACCTCTATCTCTAATTTTCTTTGGCTGTTGTAGCTTCAATTTTAATCACTCCAGGTAATAATGGTTTTTAGATGAATGACTAGTTCAAGATACTGAACTCGCAATCATGATTGAACTTCTAATCAATTGATAACACTCCAACACATCATCAGTGACAAATGAAATCGTAAGGGGTCCTGTCCTTTTCACGAAGGGTACTATCTCAACTGCATCAGCCAGACCGGTATGCAAAAACTCCATTTTCACTGTATAAGGTGCTTCCATAGTAAATGGTTTAATCTCGTCGCGGTGGAGCAACGCTTTTTTCGTGCCTTCTTTTATGAGTTCCCTTGCCCTAACCGGATGGACGTTCAGAGCCGTAGTTCGATTAATCGTTTGTTTTACGATTGCCTGATGAATATCTGGAATGCACTCCTCGGCTTCGATTGCTACTAAATTACAGCCTGATACAAACACAACTGGCACATCAAAATGACCGGCAACCAGGGCATTTAGACCAAATTCCCCAAGCTCTACTCCATTTACTTCAATAGTCCTGACTACCCGACCATTAAATGTATGATTTAATATACCATCTGTACCCATTCGAGTGTGATACCCGACAAAAAGAACCGCGTCGAAATCCGCACTAATCCCTTCCATCATCGCCAGTTTTTTCGGTCCCCCTAGAATAAGTTCTGCTTTCGTATGTAATTTCTCATGATAGATATTACGCATTGTTCCGTGGGAGTCATTGACAACAACTTTTTCTGCTCCCGCCTCCAACGCGCCAAGTACGCAAGCATTAACCTCTTCAGTCATCAACATCCGTGCATAGTCATGCTCTCTACCATCCCGGGCTGTATGTTCGCCATGAACGACCCCTGAGACACCTTCTATATCAGCTGAAATATAAACGCGCATAGTTGCTCCTTTCACAAAGTGATTTTTCATTCTATATATTGAATTAAAGAACTCCATCGAATCCGCTACGGCGCTAGGGGATGCCTCCCGCCCTAAGCCAAGCAGCTTCGCCGCCAGTCTTAGGGCTTCGGCTACCCCTTGTTAGGCGCCTTCACTCTGTTAAAACACATAGTCCTAGTTACTGACAACATACGATTTGTGGTAGCAACTGGGACTGGCCCAATGTACTATCTAAAAAAACTCCTTGTAATTAGGTTTGTCGGATTATAACTCTCCCAACGCCCCATCTTAAAAGGAGACACTCACAATCAATACTACTTAAGTATGTTGGACAGACTTAACCAGTTCCATAAGCTTTGCATTCAACTTCAAAGTCATTTCCCCAGCAGACCCGTCCTTAATATTCTTCCCGTCTACATTAACAATCGGCATGACTTCATTAGTTGTACTTGTAATGAAAACCTCATCCGCCTGCATCAATTCTTCAGTCGTGAATTGTTTTTCAACAAATGGAACACCAAGACCATTTGCAAGTTCTTTTACCGCCATCCGTGTAATTCCAGCTAAAATATGTTTTGAAAGCGGTGTTGTATAGATTGTCTTGTCGCTTACTATATACACATTAGAACTCGTTCCTTCTGTCACGAAACCATCTTTCACAAGAATTGCTTCATAACAACCAGCGTCTTGGGCGGTTTGTTTAGCCAGTATATTCGGCAGAAGATTTAATGATTTAATATAACAGTTTGCCCATCGTTCATCTTCATGGAATATCGCCTTCATTCCTTTTTCTCTGACGGTATCACTTGTTGGTTTCATTGGCCTAATTGTCATTGAAACCGAGACAGGCACGTCTGGGAATAAGTGCTTTCTCGTTGCAACGCCTCTTGTAATTTGAATATAAACATCACAATCTGCCAAGCCTGATTTCTCAACCGCTTCGTGGATAAGCTGTCGAATCTCTTCTATAGATTGATCACCTTGCAGCCTAATTGCTTGTGCACTTTTAAATAGCCGCTCAATATGTTCTTCTAACATGAAGAATTTACCGTCGTAAACTCGAATCACCTCATAAACACCATCGCCAAATTGATGACCTCGTTCGTCGATAGGAATAACAAGTTGCTCAACTGAAATAAATTCACCATTAAAATAACCAATTGTCATATAATAATCCTCCTCAATATAGGCATCGCTATTAATCCGGTAAATCAATTGATACCACAGAATTTGTTTATCTAAATCTGAACTCGCCTCTAAAATTCGTTACTTGCTACTTCATTGTGCTGTTTCAAAAATGTTTCGCCTTTATCCGATAACTTCGTCCCGCCCCTGCCTTGACGCGCATTGACTAAACCTATCTCCTGCAGTATTTCTAATCGAAGCCGAAGTTGTTGATCGGAAAACGTAATACCAGCATCTCGTAATTTCAGTTTTACTTTTGCACGACCAAAGGATTCGAAATTCCCCTTAGCTTCTTTGTAGACAGCTAAGATTGCTAAACTCTCTTCTAAAAAACCATGTTCTTCAATTTTATCGATAATCGACCTCATTGTTTCTACAGCCAAGGAGTTATACTTTTCCTTCCTATCCTCGACTTTTGAACGCTTATCAGCCTGTTGAACCAATACTTTCTTATACTGAAGTTCGTTTTCATCATTCCACTTTTCTGCCAATGCCAATTGCGATTTATAGAATCTATTCATTAATGAAATCTGTCCCATTTCAGATTTCACGAATTTAGCTGTCTCCAGCACAGTTTTGAAATCCAGTGTCCTTGGAGCAATATCAATCACATTTTCAAATTCCCTCGGAACAAGTTCCTTCTCTCCAGGAGTAACAATCCAATTGATATTGGAAGGCATTAAATTCATAGGATCATAAGCAATATAGTCGTGCTCAAAATAGATACTTTTAAGGGAACGAGCTGTTTCTACAGCATGTTCCATAGTGTCGTTTATGACTAGAATTTGTTGTCCGTTTAGCAGTTTGTACAGGTCTTTCGTTGCTGCTATATTTACTTCGCGCTTGGCAATAATAATTGGACATGATTCCGGTATGAACGGACGAGTTATTCCCTTTAATATCTCTTTAGACAGGATAACAATATCCTGTTCCGCAATGACATCCATTGTAAGCTCTTGGAGCGTGATTGCAGATAACTCAATTTCATCTCCAAATATCTCCACTAATTGATTGACCACGATGTCTAAATAAGCTTTTTGAATTGAAATAACATGAAGTTTTCGCATCTAATTAACCCCGTAATTCTTCTGCAAAATGACAAGCCACAAAATGACCTTTGCCTAATTCCCGGAACTCGGGTACTTGATCTTTGCATAATTGTTGGGCAAAAGGACAACGAGTGTGGAATGTGCATCCAGAAGGCGGATCGGCCGGACTCGGTATATCCCCTTTTAATATAATTCGATCTCTTCTTAAAGTAGGATCCGGTATTGGAACTGCACTTAGTAAAGCTTTCGTGTAAGGATGAAGTGGACCTCCGAACAATCCATCCCGATCAGCCAATTCGACAAGCCTCCCTAAATACATAACCCCAACCCGATCCGAAATATGTTCTACTACACTTAAATCATGCGCGATAAATACATATGTCAAATTATATTGTTCCTGTAAATCTTTTAATAAGTTTAGAATTTGTGATTGAATGGAAACGTCAAGTGCCGAAACCGGTTCATCTGCAATGATAAGCTTTGGATTCACTGCCAGTGCTCGTGCAATACCGATTCGTTGGCGCTGCCCACCACTAAACTCATGGGGATAGCGATTCGCATGGTATCTATTCAACCCGACAACTTCCAATAATTCAATAACACGGTCTGCCCTTTTCGATTTTTCGATATTATGAACGATCAGTGGTTCTTCGATGATTTCTTTTACAGTAAGCCGAGGATTGAGTGACGCATAGGGATCTTGGAAAACCATTTGGAATTCTTTTCGTAGCGGGCGAATTTCATCATCCGTTAAATCGGTGATGTCTTGCCCCTCAAAAATAATTCGTCCTTCCGTCGCATCCAATAACTTCATTAATACTCTGCCGGTAGTGGACTTTCCACAGCCACTTTCTCCAACGATGCTTAATGTCTCTCCCTTTTTCACAGTAAATGAAACACCATCTACCGCTTTTACAAACTCTTTCTTTTTACTGAACAGCTTTTTCTTTATCGGAAAATACTTTTTTATGTTGTGTACTTCCAGCAAGTTCTGACTCATCTTGATGCACCTCCTCGTGTAACCAGCATCTGACAGAATGCTTCACTAATACTTCTTTAAATTCAGGTTCTTTTTCCCAGCATATATCCATTGCATGTGGACATCTCGGGGCAAACTTACAACCTTCCGGCATCCTCGATGGTATCGGAACATTACCCGGAATAGATTGCAATCGTTCTACCCTTTCCCCTATCTTAGGAATAGAAGCCAGTAATCCCTGCGTATAAGGGTGTTTCGGATTAGCAAAGATTGATAGGACATCGCTTTCTTCTACTGCACGCCCCCCGTACATGACCACAACACGATCACACATTTCTGCAACTACACCTAAATCATGCGTAATAAGTAAAATGGCAGTATCTGTTGTTTTCGTCAAGTTACGCATTAAATCTAATATCTGCGCTTGTATTGTCACATCCAGTGCCGTTGTCGGTTCATCAGCTATCAAGACTTTCGGGTTACAAGCCATGGCCATCGCAATCATGACACGTTGACGCATGCCACCTGACAACTGATGCGGAAACTCATGGACAATTTTGTCTGGGCGTGAAATTCCAACTGCTGTTAGCATTTCAATTGATCTAACTCTCGCCTGCTTTTTCGACATCTTTAAATGAAGGATAATAGCTTCTTCCAATTGACGCCCAATTTTAAATACGGGATTCAATGAAGTCATTGGTTCTTGAAATATCATCGCAATTTCATTGCCGCGGATTTTTCGCATTTCATTTTCGCTGATTTTGACAAGATCTCTGCCTTCATAAAGAATTTCTCCACCTGCAATATGCCCGGGTGTGTCTTTCAACAACCTCATAATTGAGAGTGAGGTAACACTCTTCCCGCTTCCCGATTCTCCAACTATGCCAAGTGTTTCACCTTTTGAAACTTCAAAAGAGACTCCGTCCACTGCTTTTACAACACCGGAATCACTTGTGAAATGTGTTTGTAGGTTATTTACTTTCAGTACAGTTTGATCCACTAGAATGCCTCCTTTCTACCAAGTATCAGTCCTTAATTTTCGGATCAAGCGCATCACGTAAGCCATCACCTAGAAGGTTAAATGCAAGTACAGTGATGAAGATTGCGAGTCCCGGAAAGACTGTCACATGTGGTGCAATATTTAAATAATCCCTTCCGCCGCTTAACATGGCACCCCACTCAGGTGAAGGCGGCTGTGCGCCTAGCCCAAGGAAACTTAAGCTTGCTGCTGTTAAGATTGCCGAACCGATTCGCATCGTGAAATAGACAATAATACTAGATAATGTTCCTGGAAAGACATGCTTCCAAATAATTCGACGTGGTCTTGCACCAATTGATTTTGTAGCCTCAACATAGAGGGTTGACTTAACAGCTAGCGTCGAGCTACGTACAATTCGGGCAAATACCGGAACACTGAAAATCGCGACCGCTATGACGACGTTGCTAAGCCCAGGTCCCAGAATTGCAATAATACCGATAGCTAACAAGATTCCAGGGAATGCGAGTAATACATCACACATGCGCATGATAATCATGTCGATTTTTCTACCGTAATAGCCTGCAATAAGCCCTAAAAATGTTCCCCCAATTGCTCCTAAGAAAACGGAAGTTAATCCGACGTATAAAGAAATTTGTGTACCTGCGATAATTCTGCTGAAAATGTCCCTACCATAAGCATCGGTTCCCGCCCAGTGTTGAGCTGAAGGACCAGAAAGTACATTGTCATAATCTGGTTCTGCTATATCGTAAGGCACAAAAAATGGGCCGACAAGTGCAAGTGCAATCAGAAATAGCACAAAAAAGAATGATACAAACGCAAGTTTTTGTTTTTTGAACTTCCTCCAAAACTCAGAGAATGGTGTATTCGATGTAATATTTTCCAAGGTTCGTTGCATATATTCTTCTTTTTTAGACAGTTTTACTTCAACCACTTTGGTCCCCTCCTTACTCATACCGGATCTGTGGATTCAAGATGCCATACAACAGATCAACAATTAGATTAATTACGATGAATTCTAAAGCAAAGATCATCATTTCTGCTTGAATAACCGGGTAGTCACGGTAAGCAACTGAGTCGATTAGTAGTTTTCCTAACCCCGGCCAGCTGAATACAGTTTCAATGACAACTGATCCTCCGAGCAGGAAACCGAATTGCAAACCTGTCATTGTAACAACGGGAATCATTGCGTTTCTTAATCCATGTCCCCACGTAACATTACGTTCGCTTAATCCTTTTGATCTGCCTGTACGGATATAATCTTCTTTCAGCACATCCATCAAAGATGATCGTGTAAAACGTGCGACTACAGCTGCTACACCGGTTCCAAGAGTGAATGCAGGAAGGATATAACTCTTCCATGACTCCATTCCTCCAGTAGGTAGCCAGCCAAGCGTTACGGCGAAAAGTTGGATAAGCATGAGTCCTAGCCAGAATGACGGCAACGATAACCCTGAAACAGCTCCAAACATTCCTAAATAATCCTGCCATTTATTCCTTTTTGTTGCCGAAATTACACCAATCACTAAACCAACAATGACCGCCCACACCATACTCCAGACGGTTAACCAAAATGTCGGCATGAATCGTTCGCCTATCTCATCGCTCACCGGCCGATTTGTTTTTAGTGAATTCCCCATGTCTCCTTTAAAAAGGTTTTTCATATAAGTGACATACTGTTCTACAATCGGCTTATCCAAGCCTAGTTCCTTCCTCACCATCTCCACATCTGCCAGTGTTGCATCTTCGCCGGCAACTAGACGGGCTGGATCCCCAGGAATCATATGTACGAATAGAAAAATTAGAATGGATACTATCAACAGGATCGGGATAATTTCGAGTAGTCTTTTAATGATGAATCGAAACAATTGAACCACTCCTTTGGTATAAAGATAGAGCGCTATATATTAATTATATATAGCGCCCTTTTATCAATTCATTACTCGATTTCGATATCTGATACGCTCAATGAACCATCCGGTAACAGATAGATTCCTTTTAGATAGTTCTTCTTACCAGCCAATGTATTGTCAGCAGATAAGAAGACCCAAGGTGCATCATCCCAAACTAATTTCTGTGCATCTTCATAAGCTTTTGCTCGTTTATCCAAATCTGCTGTTTGCAGACCATCTAGAATTAGCTGATCTACTTCAGGATTGTCGTAATAAGAAACGTTATATGACATAGGCGGGAATGCATCTTTGCCCCCAACAAGTGGACGAATACCCCAGTCAGCATCGCCAGTAGACGGTGACCATCCACCATAGTACAATTCAAGCTCAGCATCGTCTGGGTTTTGAACAGACCAAATTTTGTCCGATATTGTGCCTGATTCCATTGGTACAACTTCAACATCTATACCAACTTGTGCCATTTGCTGTTGTAAGAATTCCATTGCCTTAATCGCGCCAGAGCTGTTGCCGCCCCATAGTTTCGCTTTAAAGCCCTTTTCAACGCCAGCTTCTTTTAGTAGGTCCTGCGCTTTTTCAAGGTCAAATGCATAAGGCTCTTGTTTTGAGTAAAACTGAACGTCAGGTGCAATAATGGAATCCAATACAGTTCCTTGATCGTTCATTACAACTTTGACGAAAGCTTCTTTATTAATTGCATAGTTAAGTGCTTGCCTAACTTTAACGTCATCATATGGTGCTTTTAATGTGTTCATAGACATGTAACGAACTACAATAGAAGGCTTACTTTCAACTTCTATACCGTTTTTCCCGTTAATTCCCTCTACTTGTTCAGTGGGAACTGGATAAATGAAGTCCGCTTCACCTGTTTGCAACATCGCAATTCTTGATCCATTTTCCGATACCGGTTTAAATGTGATGGAATCTACTTTCGGGAATCCTGCATTCCAATATTCTTCGTTCTTTTCAATTTTTAAACCTTCACTCGGTTTCCATTCAACAAATTTAAATGCCCCAGTTCCAACTGGATTTCTTGCAACTTCTTTCCCAAACTCTTCTAAAGCTTTCGGGCTGTGCATTAATCCAGCTGGGTGAGCGAACGTGTTGATCATCGCGCCGAAAGGTTCTGATAGTGTAAATTTCACTTCATATTCATTAATAACTTCTGTTTTTTCAATTAAAGCGTAGAGGCTGTGTCTCTTCAATCCGCTATTTGGATCTGATAATCTATCAAAGTTCACTTTTACCGCTTCTGCATTAAAAGGCGTTCCATCATGGAATTTCACATTTTCACGTAATTTGAATGTGAATTCAGTTGCCTCAGCATTTGCCGAATACTCTTCAGCCAAAAGTGGAATCACATTCATATCTTTATCAAACCCTACAAGTCCTTCAAGCATTGCTTTTTGAGCTGAGCCAGATAGCGTGTCATTTGTGTCATGTGGATCCATTCCTGTAAAGTTATCCGCTACAGCAATGACGATATCCTTGCCTTCTTTTTTAGCTTTTTCAGCTGGCTTTCCATCCTCTTTACTAGCATCTTTACTGCCCTCTTTTGAATCACTGCTACAGCCGGCTAAAACGAGTAGCATCATTAAGGCCAGTAAAGAAATTAAACCATACGCTTTTTTCATCTTCTTCTCCCCTTTACTAACATTTTTTTATGATAAAATGCATTATGCATTTTTCAATGAAAAGATTGGACTTAATTGTCCGATGACTTCCTGTCTCGCATTCTTCAACTTCGGATAGTGGTAGTCATGTAAACGTACACATTGATTTTCAGTGAGTAAATCGAGCTGTTTTAAGACTTCCACCGCAACAGGCGAAGTTGCTCGACCATTACCATCCTCAATTTTAATAGCAATTCCAAGACCTGTTTCGAGATCACCTATACAATAAACCCCTTCAGCCCCTGCTTTCCCAAACATTCTACCCTCTTCAATTTTCATGAAATCTGAACAAAAGCGATCAGTGCCTCCGACCATTTCTGGTGCTGCCATCATTGCTGCAGTCACTTGCTCAATTGCATTTTTTCTTTTTTCAGGAAAAGATGTTGGTTTTGCCATCTTCGCAAAACTTAATGCGAGGTTTTTTAGTGGAATGCCATGGACAGGAACTCCGCAACCATCAATACCAATTTCTATCTCATTTAAGGGTGTTTCAGAGATATCACTTATCACTTCCATAATTCTTTTCTGAACTGGATGATCCGTTTTATAGTAATCTTCCAAACTCTCACCCATATGTATGGCTGTAGTTAACATGCCGCTATGTTTCCCAGAACAGTTGTTATATTCGGGCGTGATTTCCTTACCCGCTATAATTAATGCTTCATACGCTTCTGTCCAGCGTGGAGGATGCGTACCGCATTTCAAATCGTCCGTTCCAAGCCCTAGTCTAGATAAAATGGTTTTTACCCGATCGGTATGCTGATTTTCTCCATTATGTGATGCACAAGCTAATGACAGATCTGCCTGATTGAATTGATAATGGTCAGCTGCTCCTGTTTCAACAATCGGAATCGCTTGTAAAGGTTTCATTGACGAGCGAGCAAACGTTACCCTATTAGGATTTCCTTTGGAATAGAGAAGTTTACCTTCACTATTCACTACTGCAATATGTCCCCAATGCTCACTTTCAACATTATCTCCTCTTATTACATCTACTAAATGTTCAGAATTCATAGTTGCACCTCTTGTTATCTGTATTTTCTAACTATATTATCTCATGTTACACCTTATTACAACCATTTATTTAGAATATGCTCCCTATTCTAAAAACTAATCATGGGTTAATGCGTTGATATATGCGTGAATAGGTAAAATATAATACCTAAAGTGGTAAATTTGGACAATCCTTTGATAACAGATACAATGAGCGGACTTGCAATAACAAGTAGCAACGAGTCTGCAGGTAAAATCATGGACACGTGAAGACCTGTAATTTTAGAGGGCATCGGGTCCAGCATCATATAGAGCTTATATATTGAACATATGAGTAGCTATATAAACTGAGTGTAGGCGATTTAGAAGGGGTAGCGGGGCGGCAGTTTAGGATCCTCTAGCGGATTTTAAGGGAATTTTTTTTCAATCTATATAGTAAGCCAAAGAATTTCCCCACTTTATTCCCTACTATCTTTCGACAATAAAGCGCATCATTCTACATTGTGGATAAAGTTACTAACACTAAACCGACTGATTTATCTATATTAATTAACAATTCCAACAGGTTACTCACATGATATCCACTGCTTTTGTTAATAAGTTTTGATTATTCTTTACTTTCGAGAAACTGACAGTCGTCAATACAATTACGACACAATGAAAGTACTCCGAAGAACGCAAACTACCTGATGCCAATAGAAATTGGGCATCAGGTAGTTGAAGTGTTCTATTTAAATCTCATTATGGATCATCGCTTCAAATCGAGAAGTCTTCTGGAATGAAAACACGAAGTTGATTCGGTTTGATATATACATCTTCACCTGCTTTCACATTTAGCTCCCGGTATTTCTCTTTCGTCAATTCTGCTTCGAGAAATTGATCGTTATCTTGTCGTTTAAGTTCCACTTGCACAGTGCGCCCCACGACATGTATATGGATAATTTTTGCTTTAACTGCTTCCGCATCTGTACTTTCTCGTTCAATCGTCACATCATGTGGCCTAACATAACCAATAGCCAACTTATTTTCAGCTCTTTCAAGATCTACCGCATCCAAATCGACCTGTACATTGAGTAGCTTGCCATTTTGCAAGCGCCCATGAAAAATATTCACATTCCCTAGAAAATCATACACAAATGGACTGTTTGGATGATCATAAACTTCTTCCGGGCTACCTATCTGTTCAATCTTCCCTTCATTCATAACAACAATCCGGTCCGCCACGTCAAGAGCCTCTTCCTGATCATGCGTCACAAATATACTCGTAATATGAAAATCATCATGCAATCTTCGCAACCAACGTCGCAGTTCTTTCCGTACTTTTGCATCGAGCGCACCAAATGGTTCATCAAGTAACAGTACTTTTGGTTCCACTGCAAGCGCCCGGGCTAGTGCAACACGCTGCCTTTGCCCCCCCGATAGTTGAGATGGATAACGAGTAGCAAATGCTTCTAACTTTACAAGTCCTAGTAATTCGTTTACTTTCGCAGCAATTTCTTTTTTAGTTGGTCGTTCTTTTTTGGATCGTACTTTCAATCCATATGCAACATTATCAAAAACCGTCATATGTTTAAACAGGGCATAATGCTGAAAAACGAAGCCAACCTTTCGTTCTGTCGTGCGAATATGGGTCATGTCTTCCTCACCGAATAAGACAACCCCATGATCCGCTTCTTCAAGTCCTGCAATTATGCGTAGTAGCGACGTTTTGCCCGATCCAGATGGTCCAAGCAACGCCACGAGCTCTCCTGTTTTAATGTCGAGATTAATATCTTTCAGTGCATCAAACGAACCAAACCTCTTCGACACTTCTTTTATTTGAATACTCATGTGGTAACCTCCTGTTCTATCCTTGCTGACTTGTTTTCCATTCAATGAAGTTTTTCAAAACTAGCGTAATAATCGCTAAAATGGACATAAGAGATGCAACAGCGAACGCTGCGGAAAATTGATATTCATTGTACAAAATTTCAATATGTAACGGCATCGTGTTTGTAAGACCGCGAATATGCCCCGAAACAATCGAGACAGCGCCAAATTCGCCGACTGCACGCGCATTACAAAGAATGACACCGTATAATAATCCCCACTTAATATTCGGCAGCGTGACATGCAAGAATGTTTTAAATCCACCCGCTCCAAGTGTTAAGGAGGCTTCTTCTTCCGCCGTTCCTTGCGCCTGCATAAGTGGGATCAACTCACGTGCAACAAACGGAAATGTCACAAACAATGTGGCAAGCACAATGCCCGGGACAGCGAAAAGAATTTTAATATCATTTGCAAATAAAAATTCACCGAACAACCCGTGGGCACTGAATAATAAAACAAACACGAGACCTGCAATAACTGGTGAAATTGCAAACGGCAAGTCAATCAAGGTAATTAAAAGACTCTTCCCTTTAAATTCAAACTTAGTAATTGCCCATGCAGCTGCAATTCCAAAAATCGCGTTTAGTGGCACCGTAAGTATGGCGACAAGTAATGTTAGTTTGATTGCCGATAGTGCGTCCGGGTCTGTAATTGCAGCTACATAGACGCCTGCTCCCTTTTCAAAAGCTTTTATAAAGATTGCAACAAGCGGTAATACTAGAAAAAGCAATAGAAATCCGAGTGCAATCGCAATTAGCGGAATACGAACCCAAGGCTGCTCTTCTGTAGTCCGCTTGCTCCCATTCTTACTAACCAACTGCACCTGACTCTGTTTTGCCATGGAATTCCCTCCTAATTATGAACAAATTTCCGATTAGTCCACCATTGCAATCCGTTAATAAATAACAATATAATAAATGAGAAAATGAGCATGACTGCCCCAATTGCTGTAGCAGCAGCATAATCGTATTGTTCAAGTTTTGTCATAATAATGAGCGGTGTTATCTCGGTCTTCATCGGCATATTACCCGCAATGAAGACCACCGAGCCATACTCGCCAATCGCACGGGCAAATGCTAACGCAAAACCTGTCATTGCTGCTGGCAAAATTTCTGGAACAATCACTCTAACAAACGTTTGAAAGCGATTCGCGCCTAAAATAGCAGACGCCTCTTCCATTTCCCGTTCAAGATTTTGAAGAACCGGCTGCACCATTCGGACGACGAATGGCAAGCCGATAAATGTTAATGCAATCGTAATACCGAGAGGCGTAAACGCAACTTTAAACGATAAAAACTGACCAATCCAACCCTTTTCCGTATACAGTGTTGTTAATGCGATACCTGCAACAGCTGTTGGGAGTGCAAATGGTAAATCTACCAATCCATCAATTATTCGCTTGCCAGGGAACGAATAGCGAACGAGTACCCATGCAATCAATACACCAAATAGCAGATTAATGCAGGCTGCTGCAAATGCGGTACCAAAACTTATTTTGTACGATGCAATGACGCGCGGTTCCGTTACCGTTGCCCAAAAATCTGACCACCCCATTGATGAGGTATTAATGAATATCATGGAGAGCGGAAGTAAAACGAGCAAGCTGAGATACAGCATCGTGAATCCGAGCGATAGCCCAAATCCCGGCAATATACTATGTTTCTTTAATCTCCATTTCTTCGCCATTGCTTCACCTTCACTTCTGTAGTTAACTGTTTTTAACGCCTCTAATCCTAGATATCAATTGGATTTTTTACTTAGACACCACTACGGTAGGTAAATTTCATCGAAGGTACCGCCGTCATTAAAGTGTTTTTCCTGGGCTTCTTTCCAACCACCGAAATCATCGTCAATTGTAACGAAGTTAATGTCAGGGAATTGATCTGCATATTTTTTTAATACCTCTGGGTCACGGGGACGATAGTAGTTTTTCGCGGCAATTTCCTGTCCAGTTTCTGTATACAGGTATTCCAGATAGGCCTGTGCGACTTCTTCTGTGCCTTTCTTCTTGACGATTTTATCCACAACTGCAACTGGCGGCTCTGCTAAAATACTGAGTGATGGGACGATAATTTCAAATTCACCTTTTCCAAGTTCATTTAACGTTAAGAAGGCTTCATTCTCCCAAGCAAGCAATACATCCCCAATACCCCGTTCAACAAAAGTTGTCGTTGAACCGCGAGCCCCAGAATCTAGTACTTCAACGTTTTTATAAAGATCGCCAACAAATTCTTTCACTTTCGTTTCATCCCCATTAAATTTCTTATCCGCATAAGCCCAAGCCGCCAAGTAATTCCAACGAGCACCGCCTGATGTTTTCGGATTTGGTGTTATAACCGACACGCCTTTTTTCGTTAAGTCATCCCAATCTTTAATGCCTTGTGGATTGCCTTTTCGAACTAGGAAAACAATCGTTGACGTGTATGGTGTTGAGTTATTTTCCAATCTAGTTTGCCAGTTTTCTGCTAGCAGGTCACGGGCGGCGGCAACTTCGTCAATATCGTAAGCAAGGGCCAGTGTGACAACGTCTGCTTCTAGACCGTCAATTACTGCTCGACCTTGTTTTCCTGATCCACCATGCGACTGCTGAATAGTCACTTCCTGTCCGGTTTCATCTTTCCAATGTGCAGCAAATTCTTTATTAAACTCCTCGTATAACTCACGCGTTGGATCGTAGGATACATTTAACAGCTCGACTGAATTCTTCTTTTCAGCAGAGGCAGTTTGATCCCCACTTTTTTCAGTACCACCACATCCTGTTAAAATCCCAACCGTTGCAGTGATGCCCACTAAAAACTTGATTATTGTCGTATTTTTCTTCATCCTATTAACCTCCACTTCTATTTTCAATTCTTTATAAGAACCCTTTTTGATTGGTTTATGATTGTATCTTCATTTGTCTTCATTGCTCAAGTTGTTGACTTTTTAAAGAAAACCGTCTCTTTTCCAGCCGATCAATATGCTTAATTTGCGAGTCATGAATAACTATTTCCACCGATCCGCATTTGATTTCTTTCACTGACAGTACAATACACTCAATCCATTGCTCATCGATTTGTTTTTCTACCATGTGAGGCCTCCTATTTTCATTTTTAATATCTCAGCTAATGTAGTCGATTATTATAATAAAAGGCTCCAAGAAGCCTATATTCACAAGAATAATAGATTTCAAGGAGCCTTCAATCGTCTGATCAGCAGCCTTTTATATGCAGTTTTCATATCTGGGTAAACGAATTAGCCTTTTTATGGAGAGGGACGTTTAGGACATTTAAGAAGCGAAACATAACTATACTGCACAATTAAAACCTCCCATTATATTTCTTTCGTCCACATACATTCCTTACGTGGCTGACACTGTCTATGATTTTTAAACAAACAAAAAGGCTCTCAACATTAAATTCGGTTGAGAGCCTTCGGTTTTCCGATCAGCTACTATCTTTTTACTATGAAAGACCAAGGGAGAGGTTCCCATACATACTCTTTCTCTGGTCTTATTAAATTCATTTCAACGACTGGATAACTTGCTCCGAACACTAATCAGCAACGGTACCTCCCCAATAACCAAGTAACTCGATATGTTTTGTTAGATTAATAAGATTATAGCGTATCCTTTCTAATCTGTCTAGACGCATTTTTAAAATAAAGGAGTGAATTACAATTAACCCGTATAATTACAACGAATTACCTATATTTGTTAACATAAAGAATCCTCTCAACAACGCTCGGCGCTTGGGAATGCCTCCCGCAATAAGCCAGACAGAAAACCGCTGTCAGTCTTATTGCTTCGGCTACCCCTATGAGGCGCCTTCGCTCAGTTTGTATAGCGAATCATTTGTTTAACATATGTTACTTAGCCAAAGTAAACCCGTAAGTGACTGATAAAACACTAGATACCCTATGTACAGGTGCTTTTGAATCGCTTTGGACTAAACGACTACTCTACAATTATCGGGATGTTTGACTGCTTACTCCTTCTTTATAGCATTTCTTTTCGAATGGAAGACAGTGTCACTTTCTATCTGTTAGCATAAAACTCTCCTTCACACATGACTGTGGATAAAGTTATTAACATCACTCAGACCGAATTATCTGTATTTATTAACATTTCAAACAAGTTACTCACAGGATATCCACCGCTTTTGTTGATAAGTTTGATTATTCTATACTTATTATTTAATTCAACTACACCTTGCTAGTTTCTCCCAATCTATCTATCATAGAGATAGAAACTAGAATAAAGGGGCATACTTAAGATTGAAGAAATTTATACTGTTTTTCCTACTATTACTTGTAGCATTTCCAACTTTCACAGAAGCAACTGAAGCATCAACTGTCAAATCGATAAAAATTACCGAAACCACTCCTGTTTTCGATGACTACCAGAAGGTCGCTGTATTCCTAAAAGGTACTTCACACACCGTGGTAAATGAATCGAACCTTTTTTATCATACGTTCATTGGAAACGACCAAGTTAAACTCTCGAAAAAGAAAGCTGTAATTATTAAGGATCCACCGAATAACTGGAAAGCTGCACATCCAGTTCGAGCCAAGACTTCAAAGCCTGTACAAATCTTGGATCGCCCAGCAGTTAAAGCGAATAGCATTGGACACATCCAACCGAATATGACGATTAATGTACAAAGATTAAAGGGTAATTATTACCCCGTCTTAATAGGTGGGAAAACGGGGTATATACATAAGAACGAGCTGCTCATCGAACCTGGTATCCCTGTCTTGATGTATCACGATCTTGTGCGTAGTAAAACCGACCAAAATGCATCAACATTAGAAATTGCTAAGTTTAAAGAGCAGATGGACTATTTGAAGGCAAACAACTGGACGACAATCACTCCACAACAGTTAGAATCTTGGGTTGCTAAAAAGGGGACACTTCCAAAGAAGTCAGTTCTAATCACATTCGATGACGGCTACAAATCGACAATTGACTTAGCCTATCCTATTTTGAAAAGTCACGGATTCCAAGCTACTTCTTTCCTGATTACAAGTCGTATCGATCGAATTAGCACGGTTTCAGAACAAGATATCATTCAGACTCAGGATGTCTATTCCTATCAAAACCACACACATTTATTCCATATGTTCAATTCATTCACCAACCTAAGCCTGTTACAATATGAATCGGAACTAGCAATCTTTGAAGACATCCAAACAGCAAATGAAACCATCGAACAAATTATTGGCGGGGACTATCAAGTCATGGCCCACGCATACCCGTATGGAAAACGCAGTTTGGCGGCAATTTACGCCTTACAATCCGCCGGGATAACGAGTGCGTATACAATTGATGAGGGCAATGTCTTCCAGGGAGATTCCCTCTTCGATCTAAAACGTCAGCGCATTCACTCCAACATGAACTTGAAGCAATTTGCGGATAAATTGCAAGGAAGATAAAATTTCTTTGCTAGATGACAGCCATCAAGGACACTGTTCTTATATTAAAAAACCATGAACGCTCTCCCAACTCGCGGAGAGCGTTCATGGTTTATTTCATATATTCTGGAAGTTTACTTATACGCCAACCCGATTTCCTCACGTATTCGTACGTAATTTTAAACGTATCAAATGTGCCTGTATAACCGACGGGTACACTCACTTCAAATACGCTTTTATTCTTTTTAGCTTTCACCACTTTTGCTGTCGCCTCACTCCATTGAAGAAGCGATCCACCGTCGACCTCTACCTGCGCCAACCTCCTTTGTTGTTTAATAAAATTTTGGTCCTTCATAAACTGTTTTGCAACTTTTTTCGTCACTGACTTCTCTAGTTCGACCCTCATTTCCTTCTTCGTATCCAAGTGGCTAGCCATGTAGCGATATGTCTTACCTTTATAGTTGAACCTCTTATATTCCCCTTCTATATAATTCCCACCTGCTTCCACAAGACTCGCCGTCGCAGCCCAGTTTGCAGCAATCTCCACTGCTTTTACCGAATGAACTTCACTTTCTTCACCCTCGGCAATAGCCGATTGCTGGCAAGCAGTACATAACAACAGCAATAGCGACAAGCTAAATAGACACAGCTTTTTCAATTCCATGCCACCTCTCATATATTTATAACTTTCAAGTCGTATGTATATTGAACAAATAAAAGTCTATATAATCTTAGGTGGGAGGCATTCCCTAGCACCGTAGCGAATTCAACCTACATATGTTGAACAAATGAATACGGCGCATTCGCTTTACAAGGGCTTTTAGGAGGCCATTGAAAAAGTCCCAATACTTAGAACTAATTAGAATTCCCGCCAATACCGCTTGGACGCTTTGTGGATGCCTCCCGCGATAAGCCAGAAAGAAGATCGCTTTCAGTCTTATCGCTCCGGCTACCACGAAGTCGCGCCTTCGCTGGATGGTCTATGTGAGGAAGAGCATTTCATTATCTGTGAAAAAATCTGCAACCTGGAGTGCGTCTTTCCTAAATATAGTTAGTATCACATAATAATCACCTTACAATCTCGCCATATACATCTCAAATTCACATTTCTCTCGATAATGAACACTCTAGCGCAGGCGCGACAAAGGGGTCGCCGAAGCTGTAAGACTGGATGCGAAGCGCTAATCCAGGCTTATGGCGAAAGGCATCCCAAAGCGCCAAGCGTTCTACAATCCACAACGAATTACAATTCTCTCCTTATTAAGCGCTACCGTAGATCCAATGGGATTCTTTAATTCAGCATATATATAGCTGTAAGTCCTACCAATTATGTATATGCGAGTAAAGGGAGTGATACGTATTGAATTTAAGAAAAGCACTGGAGTCTAGACAATGAAAAAAACGCAATACGCTTTGAAGTCTGCGCATTGCGTTTTATTTTTCAGTGTTGTTAAATCACATGAAAGTTTCTCCACTGTCGTAATTAAATTGCCAAATAATCCCGAACTTGTCCGTTAATTGGCCGTAGGATTTGCTCCAGGGTGTCTCTTGGAGTTCCATAACTACTTTGCCGCCTTCTTTCAGTTTACTAAATGCAGATGTAATCTCTTCTAAATCCTTACTAACGATTGCGAGGCTAATGTTATTGCCTTCAATAAATGGCATTCCAGGAAATACATCTGAAAACATAACATTGCTTCCGCTAATATTCAGACGGGAGTGCATAACAAGATCTTTCGCTTCTTCTGGAAGTGGATATTCCGGATTAGGTGGCATTTCTCCGAATGTCATTATTTTCGGGTTTTCTATTCCAAATACCTCTGCATAGAAATTCACTACTTCACGACAATTCCCATTAAAATTAAGATAAACATCAACAGCCATTTCCATCACTCCTTCGATTTATAACTAATCTTTATTGTTAAGTGTCTTGTCCCAATAGTGTAACACTTCTTTTGTTTCGGTGTCATGCGAGGTACTTTCACTCGGTCAAATCGAAAACCGCTCCGACAACTTGATTACCGAATAGTGTCACTATATATGTTTACCCAATGAATACGGCGTACGTGCTTTACAAGGGCTTTTGGGCGGCCGCTGAAAAAATCCCGATACTTGGAACGAATTAGGATTCCCACGAAATCGCGCCTGCGCTGGATGGTCTTATTTGAAAAAGCGCATTTCATTATCTGTGATGGAATCTGCAACCTAGAGTGCGGATTTCTTGAATATAATTTTATATGTTGAATCCGGTATATATACTGAGCGAAGGCGCCTTAACAGGGGTAGCCAACCGAACAACGAAGAGTTCGGTTTGTATAATTTCTGCGTTCTTTGCAGAAATTATACAGTTAATGCCAAGAGGTTATTCCAGATAGGTTAAAGAATACCTCATCTGGCTTATGGCGAGAGGCATCCCCTAGCGCCGTAGCGGTTCAATGGAATTCTTTATTTCAATTTATATAGTATCAACTAGTTGATTGTAGTGAAGAGCGGCGACTCCAGCGGGAACAGCGCGAGCTGAAGACCCCGCAGGAACGCAGTGACGAGGAGGCTGAAGCCGTGCCCGCGGAAAGCGTCCGCTCGGAACGGACATCAACGGGATTGAAGGAAATCGTACTTTTTCAGTGCCCTCCGAATTATAACTCTCTCCTTATTAAGCGCTACAGTAGATTCAATGGGATTCTTTAATTCAACATATATGGTTTTTTCTTTTTTTAATAAAGAAGTGTCACTTTCAATAAGACATCACATGAATTAGGTCCATAATCTTTACTAAAAGTATGAAAGGAACGCATTATACAACTTGCAAGAGTGCCCGAAATTGCATCTTCGGGCACTTACACACTACATAGAATGTCATCTATTTTTTCTTCCAAAACTACTGCATTTTTCACTTGAATAGTTAGCCGAAAATAGTCCAGTGAAAATCAAGGTCATCAAGCCCTTCTCACCAGAATTTTATGCAAATAAATGTTTAATCAACAGACCGGAATGAAACATTAAAAAGCAGCATCCCCGAACCTATAACTAGTTCTGAGATGCTACTTTTTATCCGTTCATCATTCACAGTTTGCCTACCATCCACCCATTCAACACATCAACAATTAAAGAACCTTCTAAAAGAAAAAGGTAGATCGAAAAAGCAATTCCAAAAATGACAATATAGGCGAGGACGCAGTACAGCGGATCAATCCCCTCTTCTGCTTTGGTCAGTAATTTTATCAGAATATACAGCGGTATGATAAAAAATGCAAATAGGAGTGCAAACGATAGAAGAAAGTTACTGTAGGTGTACGCTTTTAATAGGAGCAAAATAAAGGATATCAATACGAGGAATGTGGATGGGATAAGATGCGTTCCGTAAATGCCAGCGATACTTTTGAATGAGTGTTCAGAACCGAGAAACTTAATCGTTAGGAACAATGATGCGATAATAATTGCTGTGCTGATAAACACAAATAATAAAGAACTACCAATCACTGAGGTAAATGACAGTTCGTGCGAAGCTTCAAGAAATGACGATGCAACACGTTTCATGGAGGTAAATAAAAATAAACCAATAATAAATGCCATAGTTACTATATTTATTATGCCATTCAAAAACTCCTTTTCACCTTGTTTAAGCGCCAGAGAAGGTTGCCTCAAATAGTTCAGGAAATAGTTCCAGTACATTTTAGATGCATTTTTAACCTTTTCGATGTATTCATTTGATTGTTGGTTATATCTTGCAGATGACCGATTTCTTGTTTGCTCCCCTTCAATCAGAATGTCGCCCAAAACCACGCCACAAACCGCACAGAATTTACCTTCACTTTGTTCATGTCCGCAATTTATGCAGTGCAATCCATGCCCTCCCATTCTTAGTCATTAATAAAATTCACTTTTCACTAATTACCACACAGCAACTTGATTATTCTACTCTATTCCTTCAACCCGTACTTATATTCTTAAAAACCTATTTTTAATGCAATTACCGAAATAACTTAAAGGGATTCGCCTAATCAGGACAGATAGAATGCATATTACTCAAATATTCATGTTTATTCTGTTTGTTTTAGAATAGACATAATAACTATTTCACACCAAAATTCATCAGAAATCCAAAAAAATGTTTCGACAAAATCTGCGTTTTTAACATCTGTGGATAAAGTTGCTAACGTTATACCCACCACTCCCTATGTATCCGTAGCCATTACAAACATATTAACCACAGCTTATCCACCGTCAACTGTGGATAAAGGAACAGTTGTTCTTAATCCGAATCTTTGGTAGATTAAGAGTACAACCTTGTTACATATCATCTTATGCATACACATTTCAATATAGTACACATAATCTATAATCTATACGATTGGAGGTGGAACCCCAGATGAGTAAATTACCTGATGACTTGTTGATTGAATCCTATTTCAAGGCAAAAGACATCAAACTATGCCCTCACTTTATTCAATTGTTAGAAGCGGAAATTCGTCGACGCTCTTTACACTATGAAGTTCAAATTTCTTCTTGATTTTATAAATTTCTTAAAATGAATTTCATATTCCAAGAAAAAAAGCACCAGGTTTCACCCAACTTTATATTTCTTAAAGTCGACGAAAACCCGGTGCTTATTTATTTAGCCGATACTTCTAAGTATACGCCTTGTTTCATCGGTTTATTTTGCGTATTTTTATAAAGCGGATGAATCACAAGTACATATCTACTTCCCGCTATCAATGGTTTATTCGGAACAACAGTAACTGTAGTTGCATTCACAACCTTTATAGAAGCCCCGATCTCTTGTCCTCCCAATTGGATAAGTTGAACCGTTTTTTTATCGATGTTTTTCCAATTCATTGTTGTATTCATTTCAACCGTAAACTTCTTGCTGACGGGGACATTCACAAGTTCAGGAAGCTGTTTGTATCCCTTCAGCTTTTTAAGTAACTGATCATGATGGGACACTTCGAGCTCAGCCTCTTTTTTGGTTATGACATCCGGCTTAACACCCACTTTATCTACTGATTGCCCGCCCGGCGAATAAAATCTTGCAGTCGTCATTTTCAACACACTGCCATCATCAAATCCATACATCGCTTGCATCGTACCTTTACCGTAGCTCGTTTGACCGTATAAAGTAGCCGTCTTTTGCTCTTTCACTGTCGCAGAGACCATTTCCGAAGCACTCGCACTGTATTCATTAATCAAAACATGCGTTGGTCCGTTAAACTTTCTTGGTTGAATAGTCGACGGATAAGTCATCGGCTTACTGTTCTTTTCCCTTAATTGAAACGCGTTGACTGTATTTGGAAAGAATCCCGCAATGTCCTGTGCAGCTGTTATGTAACCTCCGCCGTTGTTACGCAAATCAACAATCCATCCATCTGCTCCGTTTAAAGATTGAATTGCTTTGTTCATTTCTCTCGAGGATTCCATTGCAAAACTGTTCAGTCGAATGTAGGCAATATTGCCGCCAAGCATTTCATATTCAACATTCGGCAGCGTAATCTCTTCCCGCGTAATTTTTTTGGTGATAGGGTCTCGTTGGCCAATCCGGTTAATCGTTACCGTAACCACTGTTTTTTCTTCTCCGCTAATTAACGATATCGCAGTCTGAATTGACTTCCCTACGATGCTTTTCCCATTTACATGTGTAATCACATCACCCGGTTGTATTTCCGCTCTCGCTGCAGGCCCTTCCGGAATAACCGAAATGACTTTAACACCTTTCAAATCCTCTTCTAGCACAACACCAATTCCAACTATCCGCTGCTCAATCCCATTAACGAATCCTTGGTACTCCTTCGCACTCATATAGACGGAATGGGGATCGAGATGCTTTGTAATCTCCTTAACTGTGCCCTTAGACAACACCGATTCCGGCACGTCATCGACATAGAAATCACGCACCAATTGCCGGATTTCATCAAGCGGCTCTGCTGACGCGGAAGTTACCTGTGGAAGTAATACGAATAGCATGGCAAATAACAACACAAATGATTTCAGGTTTATCTTCACGCTGATTAATCCCTCCTATTAATTTCAACTTTCTTCTATTATACGCTTTTCGTCGATGGGCTCCAAGTTAGATTAAAAGTATTCGGATAACTATACGAGTAATGTTCGAATTGAATCATATATGTTGAAATAAAGATACCCTTCAAATCCTCTACGGCGCTAGGGGATGCCTCCCGCCATAAACCCAGCAGCTTCGGTTATCCCTTATAAGGCGCCTTCGCTTGGGTTATACAGGTAATCATTTGTTCAACATATTTAGCAACACAAATAAACCCATAGAAAATTCCATGAGTTTATACTAATTCTGTGTAAAATCTACAACGATCTCCCCGCACAATCGAAATACAAAATTCTACTGGTTGCCCATTCGTATCATATGCTGTTCTTTCCAAAAGCAAAGCAGGTTTTCCAACGTCCGTCTCGAGAAGGTCACTTTCCTCTTCCCTTATTAAAACGGGTTCAAAGGTTTCTTTCGCACGGACAACTATCACGCCATAACGTTCATCCAACAAATCGTACAATGATGAGGTTCCGACTTCATACAAAACAGCCATATCTTGAATAACTGATTTCGGCATAAATGATGATTCAAGAATAATCGGTTCTCCATCCGCACAGCGTAGCCTTTTCATTTCAATTACATTTTCACCCGCTGGAAGCTGCAATCCCGCTCTCACAGTTGCAGAAGGGGCAACTTCCTTTACTTCAAGTACACGGTCAGTAGGATGCAGTCCCTTTTCACGTAAAACACGGCTAAAGCTATAAAATCCAGTTAATGATTGTTCAAATTTAGGTCTAGAAACAAAGGTGCCTTTTCCTTGTATCCGATAAAGTACGCCCTCCTGGACCAATTCTTCAATCGCTTTCTTCGCTGTATTCCGACTCACATGAAATATGTCCATCAAGATATTTTCCGAATCAATTTTATCGCCTGGCTTCCATTCCCCTGCTCGGATGCGTGTATCTAATCTTTGTTTCAATTGATGATATAATGGAATGATACTTCCTTGATCTAATGGTTTCATCACACTTCATCCTTTTTCATAGTTCTTACTCTTCAATCTACCATCATTTCAACAAGACTCGCAACAATTGAACACGCCATTATGCTAATCAGGAATAGAACCCTTACAAATTGTCCATTTCATGCCTGTGAAGGGTTGAAATATAGATTTTCTTCAAATCCGCTCCGGCGCTCGGGGATGCCTCCCGTCCTAAATATGACCACTGTGCTATCTGGCACCCAGTTACTGGTATCAAATGGCGCCTTCGCTCAGTTTATTATTGGTATTCATTTAACTTCTTCCACTTGAAATGAACCATCCGATTCACCTTTCAAACGGAAAATTTGCGAGGACATCCATGTTAAAAATAGAATCGATACACTGATTCCGAAAAACGGAAGCAACCCCGGAATAATCAGGAATCCTCGGTAAAACACATAAAGTCCCATAACAGATCCAATCACTTGAATCGGGTAGGAAATACTTAGTAACAGCGATGCAGAGAAATATCGTAAAAGTGGCAGTTCGTAGTTAGCAAACACTTGAAAAATATTCATCACCATCACAGCATAAAGAATCGAAATCATGACCATCAACGTTATCATCAACAATCCAAAGGTCCCATTAATCGTCAGCACAATACGCAAATTAAGAACGAGAAAATAGCCAATGACAATCAAAATAATACCAATCTTATTCGAATTAATGAACTCAGCTTTATACGTCGCCCAATAATTGCTTGTTAGCGATCGTAAACTGTCTTGACCTTGTAATCTTTTTCGCATGACAACGAATAACCCTACAGTAGCCGGTGATATGCCCAAAACTACTAGGCCAAGTAGTGTCAACCCAATCCACATGAGTTGCAACACCGCGAGCATTGTTACAACTTCCACGAACCAATAAAGTTTACCTTTCCATCCGTTTGCGCTCATGTAATGACCTCCATTAAAAGGTAAAACTCATATGAAGGTAACTCTTCATATGAGTTTTGATTTTTATTTTATTGTTCTTTTTGCATACGCTCGTATGCCTCTTGAGCAACTTCAAGATACGATTGTAATCCCATCTTATTAAGTGTTTTCTTGTATTCATCCCACTTGCTAAAGTCCTGTTTCCCCGTAATAAAGGCAGCAGTCATTTCATCCACATATGTTTGAACATCTGTCATAACTGCACTGACTTTATCATTCTCTTCTAGTGTATAGTTGAGTCCAGGAATAATATCTTCATCTTTTATGCGATAGGGTTTTGTTTGCGCAGCATTTGCAGCAGTAGCTTCTTTTCCTTCTGCTCCTTGGAAGTATTGCTGTCTAACGATTCCAGGATAATAGCCCCCTGGCCAAGTCAAGTATTCGCTAATCGCTTGGTCCATATTTAGGCCATTCGGATTGTCCGTGATTTCAGGTAGATACTTGAAGTTTCCTTCTGCATCTTCCTCATACGTCACACCCTCGAAGCCCATGAAGAACATTTTATTGCCTTCTTCCCCATAGAAGTGATCCATCCAGCGAACCATTGCTTCTGGATTTTTTGCTTTATCCGTCAAAACGAACATGCCAAGATTTCCAAGTCCAGTGGAAACTGTGTTATAAGCACGTTCCCCCGTAGGACCTTCAAGAACCGGTACACCAACATAACCGTCGAGTTTTAGTAATTCTTTCGGGTCAACCTCACTCAACATACCATAATTCCCTTTAGATGCTTCTGCAGAAAACGTCTGTGGTTCAGTCGTAAACACATCCTGGTTAACTAAACCTTCCTTATATAGCTTGTTCAAGAATGTTAGCATTTCCTTGTATTCATCTGTGGCCGGAACAAAACGGAACTCCTCCGTACCTTCTTTAAAGTCGAGGTTGATGTTCATAGACCCTTGTTTGTTCAAGCCATAGGTTCCGCGTAAATAGCTAGTGAATTCAGCAACGCCATAGCCGCTCCCCCATCCAAGCTCATCCGCTTTACCATTACCATTCGGATCTTGTTCTTTGAACGCTTTCAATACTACATACAATTCATCCGGTGTTTCAGGTGCTTTGAGTTCCAATTTTTCAAGCCAATCTTTATTTATCCACGGTGTACCTGCACGTAAAGCTTCGAATTCCGGGTCATAAATTGCAGGGAAACCATAAATATTTCCATCCGCCATCGTAACACCTTGTTTCACCGAAGGGTACTTATCAAGTAGCTGTTTGAAATTCGGTGCGTATTCATCTATATAGTCATTTAACGATATAAATACACCTTGTTCTCCGTATTTGATCAAATCTGTTTTGGATAAAGCTGAAGCGAAGTAAAAATCGGGATAATCCCCAGCTGCAAGCATCAAGTTGCGTTTCTCTGCTAATCCCTCAATTTGTACGGTTGTCCAATTCACTTCAACATTCGACATTTTCTCATACTCTTCCCAAAGCATAAGGCTGTCCCAGTCTTGTGAAGAGAAGAATTTCGCTGCAAATCCATCGACTTGAATCTTTTCTTCAACAATTGGCATACCCGTTGCGTTTACATTACCAGCATTTTCGCCTTTTTCAGCAGGTTCATCGTCTTTTGAACAAGCCCCCAAAATCCCCGCTGTTAACAATAAAGTTACTGCTACGCTTGAAAAATACCTTCTCTTCAAACCATTCTCCCCCTTATTAGCCTTTTAGTGAACCTATCATAACGCCTTTCACGAAGTACCTTTGTAAAAATGGATACAGCATGAGCATCGGTAAGTTGGCAACAATCAGTACTGCATATTTTAGCCCTTCAACACTGAGTTGTTGCGCTAAAAAGCTTTCCGACGTTGCTTGAATCATGTCATCAGTCTGACCTTGAATCAGAATTTGCCTAAGTATCAATTGCAGTGGAAACTTATTTTCATCCTGTAAATAAATCAATGCCTGGAAGTATGAATTCCAATGGCCGACTGAATAGAATAGCACCATGACGGCAATAACCGGAAATGATAATGGCAACACAATACTCCAAAGAATTCTGAAATTCCCACTGCCATCCATTTTGGCTGACTCTTCCAACTCTTGAGGAATAGCCTGGAAAAACGTTCTCATAATAATGATATTCCAAACCGCAACGGCATTCGGAATAATCATGACCCAAAAAGTATCTAGCATTCCAAGATCACGAATAAGTAGATATGTCGGGATAAGTCCCCCACTGAAAAATATCGTAAAGATGATAAACGCCATAATAACACCACGTCCCTTTAAATCTCTTCGTGACAATGGATACGCTGCTAAAATAGTCATAATGACATTCAAAATCGTTCCAAATACTGTATACTTCAACGTGTTGACAAACCCATTAATTATAGCCTGGTTTTTGAAGACCTTTTCATATGCCTCTAGCGTAAATTCCTTCGGCCATAACCACATCTCACCCGATATCACATATTGTGGGTTACTTAGAGATGCACTGACCACGAAAACTAATGGATAGATGACAAGTAAGGCAACAATGGTAAGGAACACATAGTTAAATATAGTAAACGTACGATCTGTTTTCGTCTCTCTCACTGCACCCACCCCCTACCATAGACTTGTCTCATTCACTTTTTTCGCAATCTGATTGACCATTATCAGCATACAGAAGTTAATGAGCGAGTTGAATAGTCCTACTGCTGCAGAGAAGCTATATTGCGCTTCCAATATTCCGCTTCGATACACAAATGTCGAGATGACATCTGATGTCACCATATTCAAGTCATTTTGCATAAGGTATACTTTTTCAAATCCAACAGCCATAACAGACCCTGCATTCAAAATGAAGAGAATGACGATTGTAGGCATGATCGCAGGAATATTAATGTTAATAATCCGTTGGAACCTTGATGCACCATCAATCATTGCTGCTTCATGTTGAGAAGGATCTACTGCAGCTAATGCCGCAATGTAAATAATTGAACTCCAACCCATCGTTTGCCAGACGTCTGACAATACATACAAACTTTTAAACCAAGCTGGCTCCGTTATAAAATCGATTGGTGTCCCACCGAAAATTCGAACCACCTGATTGACTAGCCCCTCTGTTTTCAAGAACAGTAGCATCATTCCCACAACAACGACTGTTGAAAGGAAATGCGGTGCGTAGATAACTGTCTGTACGAATTTTTTATAACGTAAACTTTTCACTTCATTTAATAGGAGCGCCAATATAATCGGAACTGGGAATGATACCAATAAAGTGAAAATACCAATTCCGACTGTATTTTTAATAAGTCTCCAGAAATAGTAACTATCAAAGAATCGCTCAAAGTGCTTAAATCCTACCCAAGGGCTGCCCGTAACCCCTTTATTCGCAATGAAATCTTTAAATGCAATTTGCAAACCGTAGAGCGGGAAGTAATGGAACACAAGAAAGTATAGAATGACTGGTGTTAGTAATACATAAAGTTCCCAGTTTTTCCGGATTTCCTTTTTCCATCCAATTCCCTTTTTTCTTTTCCTCGCGTTCTCGGGACCCTGATTATTTTGAGGACTTTTAAACATCCTCTTTCCCTCACTTAAGCCATTCTTCTCTGCAGACCCTACCCTCTCACTAATATTCGTCATGATCAGACCCCTTTTCCTCCAAACACATTCAGCTGTGTACGATGCTAGATTCTTGTGAAACCCTGACGACTTTACCACCTGCACGAATTGACTCTGTTGCTGCACATCCAACCGCTACACTCATTCTTCCAGCGAAAGGCGTAGTAAGAGGCTCTTTACCATGAAGGATTAAATCAATAAAGTCTTGCGTTATTTTCGGATCTGCCCCACCATGGCTACCTTCTTCTTGTTTCAAATCGTATGTGACATCACTTAGCTCTTTCCATGTGTTTGTTTTACGCGTTTTCAAGTGTATTTTTCCGTTAACATCATCATTCTCTATACGTCCTTCTGTTCCAATGAATGTGTAGTTACGATTATAATCTGGTGTGAAGTGACATTGAAGATACGATGCCTTAATGCCGCCCTCAAGTTCCATAATAAGCATGTTATTGTCTTCCACATCGATTTCTTCTCGGAATGCACATTGCGTAAATGTATGTGCTACATACTCAGGGCACGTATTCTTTAACTCACACTCGGGACATGTTAAGTCGTTCGGCATATCCCCTCCGTAGTAATCAAGGCTCCCAAATGCAGAAACCTTTGTCGTATACTTGCCTGAAATCCAATGGATAACGTCAAGGTCATGTGAACCTTTCTGTAACAGAAGTGACGTTGTATTTTCTGATTTCCCGTGCCAATCGTGGTAGTAGAAATAACCGCCAAAGCCGACGAAGTGACGAACCCAAATTGCTTTTAATTCCCCAATTGCACCTGAGTCAATTAATTCCTTCATCGTCTGGTACATGCTCATATAACGCATATTGAAACCGACCATCAAGTGCTTGCCTGATTTCTCCCACGCTTCAATAATTCGGTCACATCCCTCGACCGTAATAGCAAGTGGTTTTTCAGAATAGACATGTTTACCTGCTTCAAGAGCCGCGATAACATGTTCTTCATGCAAATAATCCGGCGACAATACGGCAACCGCATCGATATCATTACGCTTTAACAGTTCTTTATAGTCATTTGTTTGATATAACGGTGTCTCATATTTCTCTTGGAACTTGGCAATGCGTTCATTAGAAATATCTGCAATTGCAACAACTTCAGATTCCCCTTCCGACTTATGCCAGTAGTGTGCAAGTCCACCGCGTAAACCCGCTCCTATAATTCCCATTCTTACTTTCTTCATGTCCCCACCCCATCTATATCCAAATTTTTTCACTTTGGGTACTTATCCCCCGATTTCAGGAAAACGTTTTCCTTATGTACCTAATGAAATTAATTACCTGTTTTCATGTCGATTGACGTACTACTAATTTAAATGGTAATAACGTTTTTAAATCAATGTTCGGATGGTCTTCAATTTGGTTAATTAGCGTTTTTGCCGCGATTACACCCATTTCATATTGTGGAATCGATATTGTTGTCAATGAAGGATGGACATATTGAGCCATTTCATTATTATCGATCCCAATAAACCCGATATCATCAGGTATAGTAAGTCCAAGTTCATGTGCTGCCCGCATCGCCGCAATCGCCAACAAATCCCCCGCGCATAATAGAGCAGTTGGACGATTAGTTGATGGTTGACTCAATAAATCCATCGCCGACTTATAACTTTGCTCCAAACACCAACCTGTATTAATCACCCAACTTTTATCAATAGTCAATCCGAATTCATTCATCGCTTTTTTAAAGCCCTTGAAACGTTTTTCGCTGGCCATATCGGCTCCTATCTCACCGCCCATGAATCCAATACGCTGATGCCCTTTTGACACTAGATGTTCTACAGCCTTCCACGCTGCATCCTCCCGATCATAATCTACAGTTGAAATCGCATGATCACTGTAGTTAAAATCAACACCCACAACAGGAAGTAAATCTTTAATCTCAAGAAGAACTTTTTCATCCACTTTATCAATTAGTAATATCCCTTCAACTTCCTTTTCACGAATCATCTGATGGAAAAGTGCCTCATCTTCCAAATCCTCATTACTTAGCAGCAGCAACGTGTATCCAGCGCTATTCAATGTTTCGCTGATACCAGAATAGATTTTAGAAAAATACGGATTTGTTTCTGCAAGGCGTGGACTAGCTAGCCACGCAATTCTCTTCGTTCTTTTTTTCTGTTGCCTAGAAGATGCAACAAGATGCCGCGCATACTCATTTGGCGTATATCCTAACTCTTTTACTGCCTGCCAAACTTTTTTCTTTGTTTCAGGATTCACATTTCGAGAAGAATCATTTTTAATCACACGGGAAACAGTTGTAACTGAAACACCCACATACTCTGCAATATCTTTTAATCTCACCATTTTATTTACCTCTTTCTTTTGCAACCGTTTTCTTTTACATTATTGTACTACAAATTTCCATGTAGTTTAGTACAATAGTAAACTCACAGCAGTTCGTGGATGGGTTGTAGGTACAACTTTAGGTAAAAAATATGTGAGGTACTTCCCTATAGTTGGAAAATTGTTATTACAAATAATATATAGTCTATTTTTACGGGTGTCAACATGTTTTTTAAATAGTCTATCAAATAAGATTACTAACTCTAAGTTACATCACAATACAACTGTGTTACGCATCCCCTTATATTAATTGATGGTCCCTGGCATATAAAAGTTGGGACTTCAATTCGATACTGACCGTATATCTCCCGTCTTCTCATTATTAGTAAACCGTAGTATGCAAAAGTATCTTATATTCCCTATCAGCACTTTCCCACTCAATTTTCATCTTTTGCAAGCTTAAGCTCCGTCAAAAGTTTCGATTACATCAATAAACGGACAAGCAACTAATGCTCACCCTATCGATAAATCTCTTCACTTATTACCCCTCAGTATTTAAAAAGCCTTCCCCTGATTTTCTTCCAAGACGTCCGGTCCTTTCATCTGATTCTCTCCTTTTGAACGTCTTTTAGTTATCTGACTATTTAAACTTTACATCATTCTAGCAATCAGAAAATTAATTTGCAAGTCTTTTTTGAACACCGTTAAAATTTTAAACACGAGTTCAAACGTCAATTTTGATATTCTATGTTCAAAAGTTCTTCTTTAGAGCAATTAAACAAAACTCGTTCAAATATTATGTTTCATTTACTTTCAGGTCAACCACAATTTTTTGCTCGTTAGATATCGTGAACTATGTTTCCTTCAATACCAAAGACATATTATCTTGGTCCAATATAATTAAAAAACACCCAAGACGCATTAATAAATGCAGTTCGGATGTTTCATTGTAAAACAATCAACTTTCAGTGAATTAACGATTGAATCTTGTCGTTCTTTAGCGCATTAAAACCTTTTATGATGTCTTTTATCTTAAACTGTAAGTAATAACTTCTGTCTTTAAAAGCAAATGAATTTATTGTTTTTCGGATTACTTTATATTTAACTTTTCACAACTTCCAAAGTGTTCAATTTACCTATTGGTTTATCAAACACTACTTAGACAACTTAGAACTAGCCCACACTTATCTACCATGTAATTGTCATGTATCTCCTGTATAGTTGAATGCACAACAACCCAATAAATGGAGGTACCAATATGCAAAAGTGGATACCACGAACAGCCATCCTGCTTCTCGCAATCATTATAACGGGATGCAGCCCCGACAAAGATCAGAATCCCAGTGGCAAAACTGATCCAGTAGAAAATCCGACACCTACTAACGAAACCGTCTCCGAAAGCCCTTGGAATGGAGAATGGTTTTTCCTAAGTGACAACATACTTGGCACGCTGCACATTACGGAGAACGATGAATCTGAATTCGACTACAAATTAAGCGGCTTACAGCCAACTACTGAAGACTCTTCTCCGAAGTCACTTACCTTTGAAGGGAACGGAACAATTGATGGCCATCAAGCCGAAGCTACTTGCGAGGCTACCGCAAACTGCAAAATGATCATCAAGATGGACGGCTCAGCGCTTCAGCTCACCATCAATGATGAAATTACTGACGGATCTGAGTTGATACTCAGCGGTGAATACAAAAAATCTACTTCAATAGAAGAAACGCCTATGTTCCGTATGAAAAATGATCAATTCCTAATCTACGGCGTTCTACAAGGCGACAAACCGTCGGCAGTGAAAGCAAAGCTTGGCAATCCAGAATCTGAAGGCCCTGATGAAATGATACAAAATTACTGGATTCAACAATACCCTGCGAAAGAATTACTCGTAACGTATTACGACGATTGGGTAGAAACAATTTCTTTCACAACAACAAAAGAAGCTCTTGAGGCGGAAATTGCAGAGCACTTTGAAGGCGAACGATATCGCAATAAAGACGGTACCGACTATTTACTAGTACCGCAAAATCAAGATCTTTTACTGTATCGTCCAATCGAAGAGGACCCCTCCACAATCAATGTTCTCGTTACAGTAGCTGACGAAAACTTTTATTATAGTTTGGAGCACGGTGAAATTTCCGTGGTGGAGTAAACAACAAAAAAGTCAGCCAACTTTGAGAGTTGGCTGACTTTTTTTCATTTCAATTGATTGGATTTATTCCCTAAATTCGAGATCCACGATGACAATTGATTTTTTCAATTAAGATACTAATTTCCTTCTTCGCCAAGACTTCGATACATACTAAATCTACCTAGATGCAATGGTATTCATTCTTATTGAATACAACAAAGTTTTCAAATTCAATTCTAATTCGTGTGATTGCGAGGCATTATTATTGAATCTTTTCTTGTTTTTTCAATTTAACTGAAGACATATCGAAGCAACTTGCCCGACTATCGGGTGTCCCATATATCGGACCGGATATTGTGGTAACGTCACTCGTCACAATCTATGATGTATTGCTTACATTGAAGATGCAGTAATTTTAAAAAACAAACGCCGGTGCCTGTGTATGAAATTAGTTTCCGCCATCTTTCTAATGATGTCTAATCGCCTGATCTGAGGATATAACATTAACCTCCATTAGAATACGCCAATACTTGGTATACAAATAAGGAGCTGTTTGTCACACAGCCCCTTGTTTATTATTTCAAATGATATATTAACGGTATCCAGCTAATGATGGTAAGAATGATGAAAACCATGGGAAATAGGTTACCAGCATAAGAACAACAAAAATCGCTCCATAAAACCTTAAAAGATGTGGCATAACTTTTTCCAGTTTCCTATCGGCCACTTTAATACCGGCAAAAAGAATATTCCCTACTGGCGGGGTAATCGTTCCAATACAGAGATTAAACGTAAGCATAATTCCAAAATGTAAAGGTGTCATTCCTAATGCCAAGCAAACAGGAAGTAAAATAGGTGTGAAAATTAAAATCGCAGGTGTAAGATCCAAAAATGTACCTACAAATAGTAATAAAAGATTTATCGCCAACAAGATAATGATAGGATTATCAGAAATCCCCAATATGACATCAGCCATCATGTTAGGTATTCCAGTAAACGACATGACCCAGCCCATAATATTAGAAGCGCCGATTAAGAACATAATAATCGCTGACAACTTCGCGCTATCAACTAGAATTGTATATAATTCTTTAATTTTTAATGTTTTATAAAATATAGTGGATAAAAGCAAGGTGTAGACTACTGCGAATGCAGCACTTTCTGTAGCAGTGAATATACCACCAACAATCCCACCAATAACTATAATAATCAAAAACAGGCTGGGGATTGCATCTAGTGTAACTTTAATAAATTCCTTAAATGATATTGGTTTTGTATCGATATATCCTTTCTTCTTTGTATAAAAATAAGCCACAACCATACAACTTAAACCCCATAATATACCTGGAAGTATGCCTCCAAGAAAAAGAGCTGCAACTGAAGTTCCACCACTCACCAACGCGTAGGTTATTAAAGCAGTACTGGGTGGAATTAACAGTCCAGTAGGTGCGGTTGCGATGTTAATTGCTGCTGTAAAATCCTCATCATAGCCCTTCTCTTTTTGAATAGGACTCATGATTGTTCCCATTGCAGATACAGCCGCTGTTCCCGAGCCAGATACTGATCCAAATAGCATATTAGCTACTACATTAGTATGAGCTAATGAGCCCGGAATCCTCCCTGTCATTGCAGTTGCTAGATTGATTAAACGAAGGGCAATGCCCCCCTTATTCATTATATTTCCCGCCAGAATAAAGAAAGGTATTGCTAATAGTGTAAAGATATTAATCCCCTGAAACATTTTTAATGCAGAGGAAGGAACCGCTGCCGAAAAACCCAACGATTGTGTAATAGCTAATATTGATGCAACAATCAATGTGATGCCAATTGGAATACCAAGTAGTAGTAGAACAACAATCGTCACAAGGATCAATAAAGCTGCTGATACCGCTACGCTCATTGTAATTCCTCCTTTTCGCGATCGTTAAATTTCTGGATAGATTGAATGATATTTAATAAATTGTAGATTATTATCAAAATACCACTGAGTGGAAGAATTGCATAAACAAAGTCCATAGTAATATTTAAAGTAGGTGAAGTCTGTAGTGCACCTACTCCGACAAAATCTATTCCTCCGACTAAAAAGACAATTACTGCAATCGCTATAATCAGCAATTCAGTAAAAATTGATAAGACAAGCCCAGCTGATCCTTTAAATTTATCTGAAAGTAGGGACAGTCTCATATGGTCTTTTTGTCCAAAGACGAGTGCAGCGCCTAGCAAGGAAACCCAAACAAATGAATAACTCAGCATATCTTCTGACATTGTACTCGGAGCTTTGAAGACGTACCGCGTAATTACCTGGTACGTCGCAAGTAAAGTCATAAAAGCTAATAATAGTGCACATATCGCAGCAAGGACTTTATCCATAATGCTTCTTATATTTTCCATTATCATCCTCTCCTTTCATTTAGTTCTGGATGTTTTGGACTATGTCATACAGGGTTTGCAATTCCGGATTTCCATTCAATAACTTTTCTTTTACCGGCTTTTGTAGTTCTTCAAATGGTTCTTTATCCACTGTAATAAACTCTACTCCCATCAGTGTTGCCTCCTGGATTGCTTCTGTAATCTGATTGTCCCATTCTCCATTTGCAACTTCGGTACTCAATTTAAAAGCATTTTGGAAAACTTCTTCTTCTTCATCCGTCAATGAATCCAAAAACTTTGTACTTGCCACAAACATATCTGTAAAAATCTGATGTTCTGTCCGAGAATAGTATTTTGCAACCTCTCCATGCTTCATATTAACTAGTGCCATCTCAGGATTCACTCCAGCATCAATCACCTTATTTTGTAATGCAGTATAGACTTCACCGTATGCTAAAACAACTGCCGCTGCATCAAAGCCTTGTACCATCTTTACGTTCGCCTCACTTGACTGCACACGAACCTTCAAGCCTTTCAGGTCTTTCGGTGTTTCAATTTTCTTCGATGAATAGAAATTATTAACACCATTAGCAAACCAAGTGACTCCCTGAATTCCCTTATCAGCTGTAGACTCGTAAATCTTGTCTATAAATTCTTCTTCGTCCATAACTTTGCGAAAACTTGCTTCATCTTTAAATAAATAAGGTAAACTGAAAATCTTATATTCATCAGCAAATGCTTCTAAATTGCTTCCACTTGTAACAACCATGTCCAAGGATCCCATCTGTAGTAATTCAAGCGCCTCTGAATTTCCACCAATTACACCATTGGTAAATATTTTTATTTCAATTCTGTCGCCCAGTTTTTCCTCTACATACTCTTTAAATGCATTTAAACCTAGAACGATGGAATGGTTTTCCGGCTGAACTGTAGCTATGCTGATAATTCGTTTTCTGCCTATTTCTTCACCACTAACCGAAGAAGAACATCCAGCTACTACTAGCATCAAAAACAAGCATAGAATGACAGCTGTAAATTTTTTAATCTTTTTCATATAATCATCCTCCTATACAATATTTCGTTACCTCTCACTATTCTTCCTTTACAACAAGAGAGCTTAATAGATTAAATAAGAAGTAGTTGCTAAATGTTTCATCTTAGCCACACATTGTAAGCGCTTACTTTATATGACGGTTTATTATTCTGTGTAGACATTTTTGTAATTTAAGTGCTTTCACAAGTTACAAACCATATAGAAACCTCTTGGTACATAGAGTTGTTCTTTTCGCCATCAAACGGGAACAACTTATGATATCAAGAGGTTTTTTATTAATATTTCTTTGTGAATGATTTACCTAGTTATACTAGCAATTCGCCATCTTTCATAATGAAGCGATCGTCAATCTCGCAGGTCACGGTCTTAATTACCAAATCCAAATGCAATGGGGAGTTTACATGACCACCAAAGTTCAAATTCTTTCCAATACCAATATGGATATTTCCAAAAGAACCTTCATCCGGCGCCATATGCCCACAGAGGAAATTCTCTTTATTTAATCCGAGACCGAGTTCTGCAATATTATAAACTGTCGGATCATTGAAATCAGCTAAGAGTTTACGTAATATATCTGCTTCACGCCCACCCAATATTTCTGTAATAAACCCGTCCTTCACAATACATTTGACTGGCTCATCAATTAAGTTTAATAAAGGATGTGGAATACTTCCGTCAAATACTAATACACCATTAGCTGTCCCTTCAACCGGTCCCAACGCAACTTCTGCATTCGGAGGAAATGAAGCAGCTCCAGGCACAATTGCCGTTCCATGATCCAAAACAGGCTCACGTCCTTCTATACTACAAACCATATTGGTTCCACCAGGTGCAGTAAGTGTAAACGTTTTCCCTTTATAAAAAGGAGCCACACGATTAACTACCCTTGTAACCTCGTCAAAATCCGCCGTTAATCCTCCTGACTCAAACATATGAAGGGCATAATCCTGAAGTCCAATCCAGCGTAATCGTCCATTTTTACTTGCATCTAAACGGGCTTTTGAATGATATAGAGACATCGTGGTTGCACCAAACGCAACATCGCAATTATTTAATGCTGCTGTGACAGCTTCCGTAGGTTCAGCACCGTGCCCTTCCCTTGGCGTCATTACAATCATAGTTGTTTCAAAAAACATTTTAGCATATTTATATACGAACTCACCGATTTCTTTTTTATTATCATCAGTGATGACAAGTACCTTTTCTCCTTCTTTTAAATGTGTAATACTAGTAAACAATTGTCTGATACCCAATGGCACTTCTTTTAGCATTTCTTTCATAGCTCTTTTCTCCTTTTGGTGTCAATTTTTAATTTACGACTTCATCATTTTACTTCAACAACAATTTCAACTTCTACAGGTGTTCCTCCTGGAAGTGAAGCTGTTCCCATAGAAACCCTACTGTGTTTCCCCGCTTCACCAAATACTTCATTCACCAAAGCAGACACTGCATCCATAACTTCCGGCTGCTCAATGAAATCTGCTGTACTTGCCACATAACCTTTTATATTGACAATTTTCTTAATACCATCAAGGCTTCCCATCATATTCCTTACTGTTGCTAAACAGTTTACGAAGGCAATCTTAGCTGCGTCTTGGGCCTCTTCAATAGCAATTGTGTCACCAACAATTCCTTGATACTTCAAAATGCCATCCACCTTCGCAGCATTTCCTGATACAAAAATCAAATTACCTGTTCTAACTCCGCCCTCAAATAATCGCTTATTTTGTTTTACTTGTTCAGGAAGTTTATATCCTTCGTTCTCTAATCTTTCTTCATAACCCATAATTATTTCTCCCTTCCACCCAATAACAATAAGAATACTCCGAGTAATTTTCTTTTGAACCAATCTGCTTTCTGCTGTGATATTGCATTATTTCGAGCGCTGTACAGCATCGTAAGCCTCGTATTATACTAAGATATTCTTTTATTAATTCATCCGCGGGTTTCAACATTATCGTATCTTCCCTTCTTCATTTATAATACTACGAATTATCACATAACTACCAATACTTATTTCTACCTGAATACATAGCTTTTATCTATGGTTGTTGGTATAGTTTTAGAAATCATTCGAAAGTAAAGACAATAAAACTGACTTTTTCTTTCGTAAATGACATTTCATTTTTTCATCAATTTTAGAAGATGGAAAAATCGCAATAAGCAGTTGATTGCTACCTAGCGAGGAATAAAACATTTTAGGCTTAAAAACATGAGGAGGACAGATAGACATGAACTTTAATAATCTTTACTATTTTAAGATAATGGCAGAATTCCAGCATTATACACAAGCGGCCAAATTCCTTTGCATTACGCAGCCTAGTTTAAGTCGTGCCATGTCAATACTGGAAGAAGATTTAGGGGTTGCGCTGTTTGAAAAAGAGGGCCGCAATGTTCGTCTGACAAAGTATGGTAGATTGTTAAGCTCTTATGTTTCAAAGGGATTTCATGAAATTGAACTCGGTTATGATTTGCTACATCAATTTAAGAAAAAGGATTCTGGGATCATCGATTTTAGTTTCTTATTTGTACTGGGATATCATTTTGTACCTATACTAATTAAAAACTTTCTTGCCGATATAAATCACAAAAATATCACAATAAATTTCCATCAATGCGATACCGCGACCAGTATAAAAAAGATAAAAGACGGTTCCGTGGATCTTGGATTTTGCACCTATATGCCTAATGAACCCGATATAAATTTCACACCCGTTCTCAAGCAAAATTTGGTTTGTATCACATCTTTAAATCATCCATTGGCAAATCAAACTTCATTATCTATGGAAGAATTATTGCCTTACCCAATTATCAGTTATACTGAGTCAGCGGGAGAAATTCAAAGTTTCATCAATCGACTTTTTTCCGGTTGTTCTAAAAAACCTAATCATTTTTGTACTATGGCGGAAGAAATCACTATGGCTGGATTAGTTTCTACTAATCATAATAATTGTATTGCAATCGTACCCGATCTGGATGTTCTTGATAGTTTCTCCATTAAAAAGATTCCTATTGATCACCCTAATGCATTTAGAAATATTTATCTCGCTACTTCTAAAATTCATCCCACGTTACCATGCATAGAGGTTTTTTTCAATTTCATTCTCCAGTACGCAAATTTCTTAAATGAAAAACATGAAGATCTTTCACTCTGAAGGAAATTTAATGGGTAACGGTAAACCCATTCATTTGAATTTGGTATGAACATAAATAAACGTCAACTAATGCCCATCTAAACTTGCAGGCATTAGTTGACGTTTACTATTAGTATAATTACTTCTTTTCGTAATCCTTCAAAATTTTATTTCTCACATAGCTAAGATGCTTATACATTTGTGTAAAGGATTCAAAAGGATCTCTTCTTTTTAATGCTTCATAGATTGCGATATGATGCTCAATTGTAATTTCCGGTTCCCGATAGCTAATTAAGCTATCCGTTTTTTCATGTGTTACAAGCAGGGAATCAATCATTCCCTCAACCACAGGATTATCTGCACTTTGTGCAATAATCCTGTGGAACTCTTTATCTAAACGACCATAATCACCGTCCGCATTCTCTTGTATGGAATCAATGGTCTCCCTTAACCTTTCAAGTTGGTCATCCGTTATTTTTTCAGCTGCAATCGTGACCAAACCCAATTCCAAGGCCATACGCGCTTCGATGATGGCAGGTACATTATTAATAGATAATGCAAGCATAACATTGAATGGATTACTGCCGACCTTGTTATTTATAAATGTACCTCCACGTGGTCTCCTCGTAATGATCTCCAATGTCTCCAATGAACTCAGTGCTTCGCGTAATACAGGTCGGCTTACATCAAACTGCTTCATTAATGACATTTCTGCCGGCAACTTATCCCCCGGTTTCAATTGTCCACTCATCAACAGGTGTACAATTTGTTCTAGCACCTGTTGTGACAATGTACTTCTACGGATAGTATCCATTTTATATTCCTGCATACCACCCCTCCTCTCAAAACTATCCTATTCTTTCTTCATGTTTTCATTATTACCACATTGGACTAAACTTCTCAATTCGGGAACCATGTTCTCATTATAGCCAAATGTTTTTGACTGGATCATTTCAGCGCATTCAGAAATTGCAGCATGCGAATCGACAAATAAATAATCCGCCTCATTAATAATTGTATCAGGAAATCCCTGCATAAATGACTTAAAGGAACCTGAAGCTGCGAAATGCTTTCCAGTTAAATCAATCTGCCCGTCAAAGGGGATAACAGGCTCCACGGAAGTCGTTGTTGTAATAATCAATTGAGCCTCTTTCAAAATTGTTTCGGGTTCAGCAACTTCAAATTGGACGGATGGAAATTCACCCTTGGCTTCCTCTAAAAAAGAATCTAGTCATTCCTTACTACGATTATACACTAAGCGCGCTGTATCGGCCGAACTACACAAGCGGTCTGCAAATGGCTAAACCCCTGATCTCATGTGCCAATGACGCCAATTGTATCAGTTTAATCGGAGGCCAAGTATTTCATACCTAAACCACTTACAGCGTCGGTTCGCATTGCTGTAATCGCTCTGGTATCCATAAGAACAAGTGGTTTCATCGTTTCTATGTCACTTAATAGAAAAATCCCCCTCAATCTAGCTTCATTATCAGAGGTGATTTCAATTAGTTTTGTCCATTATAGTTCTCATAAAATGAAGGCATTTACAAAGCCGAATTTTTACCTTCATTTATAAATAATCGCTCTGGGAGCAATGAACGTTTTTCCCCTTCCTGTAAGTAATACGCTTAGATTGTTTCAATAATGCCGCTCACCGAAATGAGTCTCCTAATTTCTTGGTCATTAATGTAATGCACGTTATCCCTTCTCATCATTACTCGAGACCATACATCCACTTCAGCAAAAAATCAAACGACTAAAAAAAGGCATGTAAAAATGAGGAGTTAGCTTTTCATCGCATAACTCCTCTGCTTGGATCTTATTTAATAAATACAGTTTTAATAGAAGTGAAAAATTCAATTGCAGCTCTACCCTGTTCCCGGGAATGAGAACTGGATTGCTTCATACCACCGAACGGAGCTTGTAATTCAACGCCCGCACTTTCTGCATTGATCCGCACTAAGCCAGCATCCATTTCGTTAATGAAGGACAACATATTCCCTATGTTTGTTGTAAAAATAGAAGCACTTAGTCCATATTCCGAGTCATTTGCCAGTTCCAGAGCTTCCTCCAGTGTATCCACTTTCAAGAGTGCAAGAACGGGACCGAAGATTTCTTCTCTGACAATCGTCAAATCGGGCGAAGTACTTTCAAAAACGGTAGGTTCCACGTAATATCCTTTATTTTCAAGTACTCGATTTCCACCGAATAACAATGTCGCCCCTTCTTCTTTTCCTTTTTCAATATAGGAAAGAACGGTATTCAACTGGCCTTCGCTGGCACAAGGTCCCATCCACGTACCTGATTCAAGACCGTCTCCGACATTAATTTCCGCCACTTTTTCAAGCAACTTTTCTTTAAATCTATCGTATACCTCTTTTTGAACGATAACACGGCTTGTTGCTGTACATTTTTGGCCAGTAGATTTTAGTCCACCACTGATTGTAGCATCGACTGCCAAATCCAAATCCGCATCACTTGCAACAATAACTGGGTTTTTTCCACCCATCTCAAGTTGATATTTAATTCCCCTTGTAACAGCGCTATGGGCCAGTTGTTTACCGACTGTGTTCGACCCTGTAAACGTAATGGCATCGATTTCACGATGATTTACCATCTCTGTACCAATTTTAGCACCTGAGCCTGTCACCATGTTGATAACACCCGCCGGAAAACCTGCATCGTGCAGGCAGTTAATCACTTTAGCACATGTAATGGCCGTTTCACTTGCAGGTTTAATAACAACTGTATTCCCATAAATAAGTGCTGGGGCCATTTTCCAGAGTGGAATAGCGACCGGGAAATTCCACGGCGTAATAACTCCAACAACCCCTACAGGAACGCGTGTTGTAAACAAAAGTGCTTCGCTATCTGTTGAAGGGATGACGTCCCCGATCGACCGCATTCCCTCGCCAGCATAATATCGTAGGATAGCTACACCACGTGCAGTTTCTCCCTTCGCCTCAGCAAATGTTTTCCCCATTTCTCGGGTCATTGTAGCCGCAATGTCATCGATACGCTCCTCTAATATAGAAGCAGCTTTCAATAAATAATCTCCGCGAACACTTCCTGCTAGTTTACGCCAAGCTTTTTGCGCTATTCGAGCAGAGGTTGCCGCATCATTAAAATCATTGCTTGAGGATAGTTGATACGAACCGACCACTTCACCTTTTATTGCAGGATTTTTACTGACCTCCGTCTGACCTGTATCGGAAGCCACCCATTCGCCGTTAATATAATTTAAGAATGTCGTAGTTTTAGATTCAGTTGTTGTATTCATAATTACCTCCTAGTTTATAGCCTTGGCATGAGTAGGGTATTTCGCCAATGCATTATTAATAATCGATTTTAACTCCTCATAATGCCCCTCTTCCACAGGGGCGATAGGCGCTCGGACATTTGTAGTGACAGGAAGGCCTACGATTTGCATCCCCGCTTTAATAAGTGAAACAGCATACCCTTTTTTCTGTTTCCGAATACGATGAATTGGAAAGATTACTTCTTCATACAATTCATGAACTACTTCGTCATTTCCTTTTAGCAGTGCATCATAATACTTCGCGGAAATGTGAGGGATATAGTTGGAAATAGCCGATGAATAAGAAGTGAATCCAAGGTTTACATACGACGCCATCGTCACTTCTGCTAACGGCATTCCATTGATCCACTCCAGGCGGTCACCAATCAAATGAGTGAGCTCAACATTTAGCTCCATATCACCTAATCCATCTTTATAGCCTACGAGCTGTGGTATTTCACATAGTTTTTGCAAGGTTTTAGGTTCTAAAACACAGTTATCACGTTGATAAACAATTGCATTCAAATTTGTACTTTCTATGATCTTACTCAAGTAATTATAGATTCCGTCTTGAGAAGGATCTATCAAATACGGAGGTAAGATCAGGTAACCTTCAGCCCCAAGTTCTTTAGATATTTGAGCTTGTTCAAGAGCATAAGTAATGTTCCCACCAACACCCGTATAGAGTTGTACTTTCCCCTTAGTCTTTTCTGCTGCAACTTCAACCATTGCTCTATATTCTTCATTGCTTATTGCATGTAATTCCCCTGCACCACACGCGACAAAAACCGATTTCAACCCATTATCAATTAAAAACTCAATGTTTTCACCTAACGCATGTAAATCCAATTTACCTTCTGCATCCATTGGAGCAACTGGGAACCCTAAAATTCCTTTTGGTGCTCTCCTACTAAATGTACTCATGTTAATTCCACCCCTCAAAATTGTATTTATTCTATATGTCATATTGTAAGACAATAATAATTATCTGTCAACTCTTTTAAAAATACGCTTGAAAAAAAGCTCCACATTTAAATTGTTATACCAAACGTATAAGTAGAATTCGGACTGAATTATGTAGTTTTACTATCATTAGTGATACAGTGATTTTGGGCTAAGGTTGTTTCATGTACATCTGGCTGAGAATAGAATCCTGTTTCCTGTAATCCACCAATCTATAAATGCATTCCCAATGTATCGCGTGAATCATGCTCAGCAACACATTGTCGCATTGTAAAACATAAAATAAAGTGTGATTATGGAATTGATAACACCATATGTCTAGCATACGAAGCTGGCCAACTGGAACTGAATGTCATGGAACCTTTACTCGTTTTTAACCTACCGTAGTCCATTAACATCATGAATAATGGATTCCTGATATTTACCGGTTATTATGTTTTAGGAATAAAAGCAAATGAAACACTATGTTTAAAAGAGTGGGGCAGTTATTACAGCCATTACTTCTCATATTGGCTATGAAGCTGCTGCAAAATAGTACGTGAAGCTATTGTAGAGAATAAATTCATCTGTGAACTTTGTAATCAGTACGGGATTTTATCTGAAGAGGAACTAAACCTAATCTTAGATCTTTATTAAATGACCAACCCAGGAATTTCTGGAGGACTGTTATTGAAATAAATAAACAATCCCCCACTTTTCTAAACTGTGGGGGATTGTTTATTATCAATTATAACTACAACTTTTTCAGAACTATATGTAATTTAAACGTGTGTCAGCGGACAGCTATCCCAAATAAGCGAAATCGCAACTGCCTATTCTGTCTGACGAAATTTCGGATAACCAATTAAAATGGCAACAACACCGCAAATTCCGATTAAGACAGGATAAAAAGAATAAGGGATAATACTAACCGGTGATATTGCTGCTAATCCAGCAGCCGCAAGCATTTGCCCTCCATAAGGCAAAATCCCCTGCCAGCTACTTGCGAACATATCAAGTAAACTAGCTGACTTCCTTGGGTCGATCTCATATTCATCCGCGATACTTTTTGCTAATGGCCCAGTAATAATAATCGATATCGTATTATTCGCGGTGGCGATATTAGCCATACTAACTAAACCAGCAATCCCAAACTCAGCCCCTTTTTTCGATTTAATTTTGCTCGTAATGACATATAAAAGATAATCAATACCGCCGTTATATTTGATAATCTCAACGACGCCACCGATTAAGATTGCAATGATTGCTAAATCCTCCATACTAATAATCCCTTCAGCAACTAGTTGTAAAAAACCACCGAAACTGTAAGACCCATCAATCATCCCGATAATTCCAGCAAATAGCGTTCCACCAAGCAAAACAACCAGCACATGTGCACCTAATAACGCCGCTACAAATACCACGATATAAGGGAGTATTTTAAACAACTCATACTGATAGTCCCCACTCAAATCTGCTACATTACCGCGTGTGATTATACCTAGAATAAGCGCTGTAGCAATTGCCCCAGGCAAAACAATCAAGAAGTTTACTTTAAACTTGTCTTTCATTTTTATATTTTGTGTCCTAACCGCCGCAATTGTCGTGTCTGAAATCATCGACAAGTTATCACCAAACATTGCACCCCCGATTACCGTCGCCATCGCCATTGCAAGCGGGATACCCGTTTGACTCGCAATCCCTATTCCAATCGGAGCCAATGCAACAACGGTCCCCATTGACGTTCCCATTGAAATCGAAATAAAGCAGCCAATAACGAACAATCCAACCATCAACAAATTCGTTGGTAATAGGGATAAGCCAAGGTTAACAGTGGATTCGACCGCTCCCATTCCGCTAGCAACTGCAGAAAATGCACCCGCTAAAATAAAGATGACAGCCATTAATATAATATTCGGATGGCCAGCGCCCTTAGTAAATGTCTCCACTTTACTGGACAACTTTTCTTTTCTATTCATCATCAAAGCGATAGCGGCTGCGATTAGTATCGCTACATTCAATGGCATATTTGAAAAGTCTTTTGTGAAAATCCCCGTGCCGATAAATAGCAACACAAAAACAAGTAATGGAAAAAGCGCAAAGGGATTTCCCTTTTTCACTTTAAGTTTTGTCATAAATATTCCTCCTAGTAGTCTGTCGAAATCCCAGAACTTACTGAAAACATAGTATTTCTATATGAATTACAATAACTAATCGTATCCTGCTTTCTTACTGCTGTCAACAGGGCTATTTATAATTATCAGAATTAACGTATAAATTAGTTTACATAGCTAGTTAAAGTGTGATAGGTTAGATGACAAACCTGAGAGGATGATTAAAATGGCAGTAGTGGAAAGCTTTTTATTAGATCACATGATAGTAAAAGCCCCTTATGTACGCTTGGCGGGTACGGAACAACACGAGAAAGGCAGTACTCTTCAAAAATATGATTTACGATTTTTACAACCCAACCAGGACGCAATGCCAACTTCAGCTGTTCATACGCTAGAACATTTACTTGCGACGTATTTACGCGACGAACTGACAGGGATTGTCGACGTTTCACCAATGGGATGTAGAACAGGATTTTACATGATTATTTGGAATGAACATGAGCCTAAAGAAGTTGCCGCCGCTTTAACAACAGTGCTCGAAAAAGTAGTAACAACCGAACACATTCCCGCCGTTTCTGCACTTGAATGTGGCAATTATAAAGATCATTCGCTAATTGCAGCACAAGAGTATGCAAAGTTAGTCCTTGAAGCGGGACTAAGTGACGATCCGTTCCGCGATTAAGCATATTAAATTACGTACAATTATGATTGTCATTCTATAATTTAGCACCTGAAAACAACAGTAGAGGTCGCCCCAACGTTGAATTTGAGGCAACCTCTTTTTTGTTTGCAATCCTTGATTTCTTGTACTATATGAGTTGTAGACTAATGTTCTGCCAACTAATTTGGTGAGCAGTGAGTTTGTTGGAGATTTTTCTATTTTTGTTGGACACTCCAATGATTTGATTGCACAATTCTCATAGTTGGTTGGACACTTCTCCGTTCGTTGCACACTTCACTTGTTTCGTTGGACACTCAGATGATTTGGTTGCACACTCAGATGATTTGGTTGGACACTCCGCCGACTTTGTTGGACACTTCTCATAGTTAGTTGGACACTTCGCCGTTCGTTGCACACTTCACTTGTTTTGTTGGACACTCAGATGATTTGGTTGGACACTCAGATGATTTGGTTGGACACTTCGCCGACTTCGTTGCACACTCCGGTGATTTGGTTGCACACTCTTACCGACTTCGTTGGACACCCAGATAATCTACTTAAACACTCCACTGATTTCCTCTCACAATCCAAAAACGTCAAACAAAAAAGATCTGCCTCCTGCTTAGATGGCTGATCTTCACATTATTTATATAAGAATGCAGTCATTTCTCTAAATACGATCCTACACGGGTACTTGAAACAAGTTCTTTTATTTTTGCTGAGTGATAATCTCTTTTTACTTTAATTTTAGTTTTCATATCGTGACATAAACAATCCTTCATAATTATTTCATTATAATTATAGCTTAAGGAATGCCAAAAAAGCGCTACTTTTTTACGCATGTTTACATTACCGCCCCTGTTTATATTCGTACGGAGGTCCGTTCTGGCAACTGGCTGGCATAGTCAAAAACATTAGCCCCTTTAGTTTTGCGTCACTACTTTTCACTAGTTTTGCCCTCATACGTTCTGCCTAATTAGTATAGCCTATATAACAGTCTTAATACACAGTCAATTAATTGGTTAATTCACTCCAGAACTACCGTTACATCTCAATCTGTTCCAACTATCGAATAGCATCCACTTCCCAATTGGGTATATTATTCACCCCTTCAATATAGTTCTTAGGTGCAAGATATATTAGAATTTTTCTTGTTCTAAGGAGCCGTTTCTATATAAAAAACCACCACTAAATCATTGTTTTGATTCAGTAAATGTGTTGGGTATAGCATTTTGAATACATGTAAATTTTTATGGCAGCCTTTAATTATGCAGTTTTACGAACAATGGAATTAAGGTAAACTCAATATCCCATCACATTTCTTTTTTATGTTTTCGTTAATATATGCTAGATATCGTTAGGTTATTCCATTTATAACTTTACGGTTCAATAGGAGGAAACCTAACAAACAAGTCCCAGTTCTCGCTTCAATAAACATGCTCCAACATAAAAACCAGACAATTAGGTACATGTCTGGTCTTTATTTTAATCAGTATGCAAATTCCAGTGTATTTTCTAGCTATTCTGGTGTACAGGTATCTAAAAGCTCTTATAACCCCTTGAAGTAAGTTGCCACATTTTCTGTTACAAATGAATGTCCGATTAAGAGAGGATCCTTTTTTAACTGCAATTGAAATTGGTTGAAATTCTTAATCAAGTAGTCTCTTTGCTTCTCATCGACTATGAATTTAACGCCGTATCGGTAGAGATCTCCTTGTTCCTCATCAAATACAATTGTCCCATAAAGCGTCATTTCCTCGTCAATTATTGTTGTTTGAAACTTCAATACAATGTCCGATCTTGTAGGAAGTTTAATGTTGGATACGAAACGTAATCCACCCGGTCCTATGTTTTCAACTAACACTTTTGTATTTCCTAATTGTACCTTCTTTCCATTTAATTCTGCCACCGTCATAAATGCTTCGAGCGGATATTGGAGATCAATTCTAAAATATTTTCTTTTTTCTTTTATAGGCACAGATTCAATTTCAGAATTCGATTTTCCGGCTAATAACTTTAGAATGTTTTCTTCTGAAACAGGTCTGCTAAATAAATACCCCTGAATCCAATCGCATTGTAAATTAGATACAAACTCTCGCTGTTCTATCGTTTCGACACCTTCCGCTACGACTTCTATTGATAGTCTATGTGCTAATTGAATAATTGAGGTTACTATTTCGGCGCTATCCTTATCAGATGGAATGTCCTTTATTAAACTCCTATCTATTTTCAATATATCCGGTTTTATGTCTCTTAAACTTTTAAAGGATGCATAGCCTGTCCCAAAATCGTCAAGTGAGATTTGTATACCCAACCCACGCAACTTCTCTATTTTCCCTAATACTTTTTCTTCCTGCTCCATCATCGTACTTTCCGTGATTTCAATGTTAAGCCATTTTGGATCAAGTTCATTTTCTTGTAAGATGCTAGAAATCATAGCGACTAAACCTGTTTGTAAAAACTGCACAAGTGACAAATTGACTGATGCCTGAATAAAGTACCCAGCATTATGCCATAAACGCACATTTTTGCAAACTGTCCGCAATACCCATTCACCAATTGGAGTGATCAATCCCGACTCCTCAGCCAGCGGAATAAATTCATCCGGTGAAACAATTCCCCAAACTGGATGATTCCAACGTAGTAGCGCTTCTACACTAACAATTTGATTCGTCCCCGTATGAACAATCGGTTGGTAATAGACAAGAAATTGATTGTCATGCAACGCTTGCTTGAGCTCATTTCTTAAAGAAAAAACCTTATATGTAGCGACATTGGCCGTTGGTGAATAAATTTGATAATTATTATTTCCCGCTTTTTCTGCAAGGTACAATGCTAAGCCTGTATTTTTCATGAGTGAAGCAGTATCATCTCCCGATTCAGGATAAATACTAATACCAATACTCGTCGTAATGAAAAGATTATACCCTTTAATGTCAATTGATTGTTCAAAAACTTGCAATGCATCCTTCGCGATTTGTTCAATTGAATGAATGTCTTGAAGGTTTGTAGTTAAAATTGCGAATTCATCTCCACTTATTCTGGCCATCATTTTTATATTTTTATTAAGTGTATTTTTTAACTTCCTCGCAATTTCAATTAATAACAGATCACCGACCTCATGACCTAATGAATCATTTAAAAACTTAAATCCGTCTAGATTAAGGAACAAAACGGCGAACTTTCTCTTATCAATATTCGCTAGTCTTATTTCAAGATCCACTCCATTTTCAAATGCTCGTCGATTTGGTAACTCAGTTAAATAGTCATGGTAAGCCATATATTGAATTTCGCGCTGTTGCTTTTTTAATTCAGAAATGTCATGTAAGTTACAAATAACCCCATTCACACTTGGGGCATGGAGTAGATTCGTATAGATAACTTCAAAGTCACGCCATTCTCCATTTTTATGCTTTAATCGCAGCTCTACTGTGAACGGAGTATTAGGCCGCTTGAGAATCTCTTTGAATTTACTCTTCTTCAGTTGATGGTCATCTGGATGTATCAGGTCAAAAAAGTTTGTCCCAGTAATCTCCTCCACTTTATACCCAAGAACAGCCTCAATTGCTGGGCTTTCAAAGACAATTGTTCCTTTTGAATCGAGGATGCCAATAATTTCATGAGAATAATGAATTAATGATTGAAGTTTTTCGCGCATTTCTTGAATATCCTGCTTCAATTCTTGTGCAACAGTAATATTACTTGTTAATCCATAAAGACCTAAGACTTCGTTATTCTCCATTTGAATAGGTGTCAGCGTTACATCAATATGACTGACTCCACCATGTTCATTAATGACTCGATATTTTACATATTGAGCTTCTCCGTTTAAAACTCTGGCGAAGTAGCCTTTTACCCTTTCTAAATCTTCTTCATAAACAAAGTTACTATACTTTTCCCCTATGCATTCTTCTACTTTAGTTCCAGTTATCAGTTCACTCCCTCCACGTATACTGACGATGACCCCTTTTCGATCAACAACGAAGAGAAGTATATCAGGTGAATTTTCAAATATTTGCGGATAAGAGTTTTTTTCCTCGTTCAGATAAGCCATTAATCTTTTCCTTTTATTAATTCTTGTTAGCAATTATACTCCCCCTTTATAAAAAACGATTAGATAATACCGCGGTAATCGTTTCAGAGTCGAACTGGTGACTGTTCATTTCACCGATCAACTTATTGAATAAAAATACAAAAAAAAGACCAGACATTCACCAAGTGTCTAATCTTCATTCTATTATTATACAAGCGTAGTGTATTTTCTGAAAATTGTCACGTAGAGACACTTTTCATGCACTGTCTATTCTTGATCAAACAATCCGCTATGTGGATAGAAAAAGGTATTGAAACTCCCTTCTTCAGTTTCCACTTGCATTCGGTACACAAGGCGACGATAATCCTGGTCCGTGTATGGATCATATACATCGGCATACTTGGTGTTAAGAAAAGTCACTCGTACCGGCGACGATGCATAGCTAGCATACTCATTTCCCACAATTTGAAGCGCTTCCTCTTTGGTAAGGTCAAAGCTTCCTGCCCCGACGTGATCCCAGTCGAATATTGACAGTTTCCACTTGCCCGATTGTTTTTCAAACCCATACTCCAAATAAACAGCGTCTTCAAGCGGAGCGTCAAAGGAAACCGTACGAATCCTAACTAAATTTGGCGTGTTTTCAAGAATTTCAAATCGGTAATCTGTTTCATCCGCTAGAGATGGAAAAAGACCCATATCACAATACGTACACATATTTGCATAGTAATTCTTCAAGTCTGAGTCCACTAACGGTTGCGTTGCAGTTTCCAATAGTTCCGTACGAACCGCGCTAAACGGGGACGACTGTAACTTAGAATTATTAATAGTAGTTTCAACTGTAACAGGCAATCTATAGACTAAATTTAGTATTTCCTCTTTCGTCGGCGGGAGGTTCGGATTAGGGATTGGAACCTTAGGCATTTTTAACGCACGGTGCAGAAATGCCGCATAATGGGCACGTGTCACGGGCTCATTCGGTTTAAAATAGCCCTTATTTCCAACTGTAATCCCATTTGAATTGAGGGCCTGTATGTGCAGAAACCCCCAATTATTTTTACCTACATCTCGATAATGGCTGAAGGATTTAATATTTAATTCAAACGCCAGATCCAGTACTTTAGCCATCTGTACCCGTGTGATGGGTGCGTTAGGATTAAAGTTCCCATTAACGTCTCCGCTGAAAATTCCTGCTTGTGAAACTTTTAAAATCGCATTTGAGTAAGGATGATTCGTAGGCACATCCTTGTAACGAATAACGGCGACTGTCTTCGCTTCTAACGCTAATGCTTTATCCAATAAATGAGCAACATGCTGACGTGAAATTGTTTCGTCTGGTCTGAACGAGCCATCCGGATAGCCATTAATCAGCCCCCTTACTTGCATGTTCTGAATTATTTCTCGAAAAGGGTGGTTTTGTGAGACATCTTTAAACGATTGAGATAAAGCTTTTGTTTGTCCACTGAGAGACACAACTGCCACAACAACAATGCAGCTAAGCCATTGCCATATCCAACGGTTTTTCATCTAATACCATCTCCTTTTTGCTTCGTAATTCGATGCAGCTATAACCCAATTATCATTACTTGAACAACATTACTTTATAAACTATCAAGCTGAATATTCATTATTTCCACCTTCTTATCTCTGTCCATAATTAATTTCTCCTACTTTTAACGACTTGGTTATTTCCCATACACTTTTCTGGATAAAAATATCCTTTTTATATAGTATTTACCCGTACCACTAAAAACAACACATTTAAATAAACTTTCCCGAGTTGGTTGGACGCTTTCATGGGTTCGTTGTAAACTTCTTGGGATTCGTTGGACATTCTCTCGGCTTGGTTGGACGCTTCGAGAGTTTCGTTGGAGACTTCCCCATTGATTGGACGCTTTCATAGATTGATAGGAGGCTTCTCGGGATTGGTTGGACATTTTCTAGGATTGGTTGAACACTTCGGGAATTTCGTTGGAGACTTCCCCGTTGGTTGAACGCTTTCTGGGATTGGTTGGACACTTTCTGAGCTTTGTTGGACGCTTCGAGAGTTTCGTTGGAAACCTCCCTGTTCGTTGGACACTTTCATAGATTCGTTGTAAACTTCATGGGTTTCGTTGGACATTTTCTCGGCTCGGTTGGACTCTTTATCGATGGTTAGATCAGACTGCAACAGTTACTTCAACAGGCAACTAACCACTGACATGAACTTATAACCTTTAAGGGCTAAATAGTCGCAGACATGTTTAAAATCTGCCTCCATTTGACAAAGAGATAAACCATCCCTATGACTAAATGAGTATATAAAAAATAAATAATAGATAATTCGTCTGATTTACATTCTATTTTTATACAACTTTAGCATATTTTAATAGTAGCGTGGCATAGCTAACTGCTATGCCAATACTCAGATTGATATTAAGCTGAAATTGCGGTAAAATTGGTATTATAAGAATCCTTTCTACTGGTTATTTTATTGATTTAACCTCGGCAGAAAAGGATTTTTTTTACTTATTCATTAATAATCCAGCTACTAATTGAGGCAAGGAAATATATAATTCTTACAAGGATATTGGAAGGGGGACTTAAATATGACGGAACCATACTATATTACTGAGTCTAAAAGAATGTGCAAAGCGTCCGGAATGGATCCGAATGAGGTATCGAGGCCAAAGAACTTTTTGAGCGAAGTGGAGTTTGCCGAGAAAAGAAAATCATATAGTGAAATCTTGTCAGTTGTGAGTTTTTTCTCGAATAAGCTACTGAACTCCTTAAAGGGCACGCCGATACTCGTTGTTGTTTCGGATGCAAACGGTTATCTTCTTGAAATTGAAGGAGATGAAACTATAAAGTCTACCATCGAACAATTTGGGATCAGACTAAGTAGCCTGTTCACCCAGGAAGATACAGGCACGAGTGTCGTCAGTCTTTCATTGCAACAAAAACACCCAATCAGTCTAATTGGCGAGCAACATTATCATACGTTTCTTCATAACATTGCGTGTTATGGGGCTGCATTTCACTATACTGATGACAATAACCTACTTGGTAGTGTGTCCATCATGATGCCCATCTCATTTCAAAACCCGCTTTTTCTTACGATGTTAACCCAGGCGGTTGATTCGATTGAAAGGGAACTTTTATTAAGAAAACAAAATAAAAAACTTAATATTATGAATCAAATCATGTTAAGCAGAACAAGAAATGGGATTGTTGTTACAGATGAGTTTGGAATCACTACTGAGTTTAATGATTTTGCCCAAAAAATATCGAATAACAGCAGAGAATCGGTTGTAGGAAGAAATATTTGCGAATCGTCAATAACGGGAGACTATTTTAAAGAAGTACTGGAACAAGGAAAAATATTCGAAAACGAAGAAATCAAATTTATAGATAACGCGGGTAACCTAGTTGTCTGCCTGTTCGATGCCCAGCCCATTTATGAAGAAGATAAAATGATTGGTGCCTTTGGCCAGTTCAGGGATATTTCAGACCGTTACCGACTGCAGGAAAAATATAACTACTTAGCCTATCATGATGATTTAACAAATCTACCAAACAGACGATATATTAATAAGGAACTAGCAATCATCATCCAGGGACTAAAAGCAGGCCAAAATCGGACGATGGCTCTTTTGTACATGGATCTGGACCGCTTTAAAGTCATTAACGATAACTTTGGTCATTCATATGGGGATGAACTCATTATCAAGGTAAGCGAGCGTTTATCTGGTTGTCTTGGGGAACAGGATGTACTTGCCCGAATGGGTGGTGATGAATTTATCTTCCTGCTTACAGATTTTAGTAGTCCTGATTATCCGACGAAAAAGGCCGAAGAGATACTCAATCTGTTTCATGAACCTTTTCAAGTCGGCAAGAAAGAGTTGCATACGACAGCGAGTATCGGAGTTGCAATTTATCCCGCCTATCCCGTTTCAATGGAAAGGTTCATGGTATACGCAGATAATGCGATGTATCAGGCAAAATCACGGGGTAAAAATCGTTATGTCGTTCATACCTCCGAATTACTAGAAGATATGATGGATGAATATAGTCTCGAGATCGATTTAAGGAAAGCACTTGATAATAATGAATTTGTACTTCATTATCAGCCGCAAATTCATAACCAGACCGGTAAATTGATTGGGTTTGAAGCATTAATTCGCTGGCAGCATCCAAGGTTAGGTCTGCTCCCTCCAGGTAAATTTATCAAACTGGCTGAAGAAAATGGATTGATCACCCAAATTGGAGAGTGGGTCATCAATGAGGCATGTTCCCAAAACAAAAAATGGCAGGATGCTGGAATGGTACCTGTAAAAGTTGCAGTTAACCTATCTACACAGCAATTTCTTACTAGAAATCTCATTACATTTGTGGAGGAAGTTCTGGAACGTACAGCACTCGACCCGCACTATTTCGTAGTCGAGATCACCGAATATATGGCTATGGAGTACGAATACTCTATTCTCGTATTGAATAAGCTGAAATCGCTCGGCATCGGCATCAGTATTGATGATTTCGGGACTGGTTATAGCTCGCTGAACTATCTTAAAAACTTCCCGATTGATTATATTAAGATCGACAAATCCTTCATTAGTGAATTAATGAACGATCCGAATGATGCCATTATTGTAAACGCAATTATCACGTTAGCACACAACCTTCATAAGGAAGTGATTGCAGAAGGTGTTGAAACAAAGGAACAGCTCGACTTCCTGACAAATCACCAATGTGATATAACGCAAGGCTATTTCTTCAGCAAGCCACTTCCAATTGAGGAAATCGAGGAAATTTATTTAGTATGATAAGGATAATAGGGGGAGCAAACAGCATGACAACGACTGCATCCGTATTAGTAGCGAATTTCAAATATTGGGGTATTAATCATATTTTCGGCATTCCGGGAAAGGCAATATCCCCTATATTATTCGAGATATTGAAACATGATCTGGAATTTGTATTAAGTAAACACGAAGCAGCCGCTGGGTTTGAAGCTTCCGGCTATGCCTTAATGAATCAGAAGATCGGGGTCGCAGTTGGTACGTCTGGGCCTGGTGGGACCAACCTACTGACAGCCGCCGGTCAGGCGAAAGCCTCCAATCTTCCCTTATTAATTATCACAGGGCACCCTTCACTGAAAGATACTGGAAAAGCAATGGGTCAGGACTCCAGCATATTCGGTACCGATCTTGTGGATATGTTTAAATCTGTCACTAAATTCAGTGCACGGGTAGAGCGCGGTGATATGCTACAGCCGTTCCTGCAGCACGCCCTTGAAAAAGCATTATCAGGTGTAAAAGGACCTGTGCATCTGTCTATTCCGTTTGATATTTTACTTCAAGAGATCGAACCATTTCAATTAGAATTTCCAGTGTCCCATGAAATGATTTCACCCAATACCTGTGATGTAATCGAAAAACTACATGCGGCCAAGCGTCCCCTCCTATTTCTGGGAAAAGGCGTTCATTCCAGCAAGGCCTACGAAGAAGTGCAGCATATTGCTGAGCATTGGAACATTCCTGTCATCACCACACCAGGTGGAAAAGGTACATTTCCATCCAATCATAAGCTCTCTTTAGGAGCATTCGGATTGGGCGGTACCGTGGAAGCAGCAGAATACTTTAATGAGCAGGTTGACCTACTTATTATCATCGGATCAAGATTAAGTGACATGTCGATCGCTGGATTATCCGAAGCGATGTATCCAGAGCATATCATCCACTTTGATTATGACCCAACCTTTATCGGGAAATCAATTCAAGCACCAACTACTCCCGTGCTTGGCGACATTAAATCTAATCTAACAGCGATTTTAAAGGATATACCAGAAACAAACAGCGAAGCCTTTTTATTACCAATTAAGTTGAGCCCACTTCAGGATAATCAGCCCGGTGAGCGAATGTCTGCAGTCCAAGTATTACGGGTGATGCGTAACACGCTTCCAGATGACGCAATTATTTTTGGAGATGATGGGAGCCATTCATTCTACGGCATTAAATACTTTGATATTTACAAACCAGGAACTTTCTTCTTTGATGATATATTCGGTGCGATGGGTAACGGAATCGGCTATTCCATAGGTGCAAAACTAGCAGCCCCCGAAAAAACAATTATTTGTTTAGTTGGTGATGGATGTATGTTCATGCATGGTACGGAACTTTCGACAGCTTACAATTATAACTCCCCTGTCCTGTTCATCGTTTTGAATAATGGACGATTGGACATGGTGGAAAAAGGAATGCAAAAAATGATCGGCACGTCCATCGGTGGTATTTATGAAACTCCACTCGACGTAGCTAAATTTGCCGAATCAATGGGATTAACAGCAACTACATGCCATACCCCTTATGATTTAACCGACGCTATAAAAGAAGCGTTACATATGATTAAAGAAACCAACAAACCGATTGTAATTGAAGCATTAGTTCTTGAAAATGAAATTCCACCAACAATGGGGAGGCAATAATATGGAAAATAACAAGCGGTATGAGTACGGTTTAAATGCAATGGAAGAATTATTCTCGCAAGAAGTACGGACGGGCATGGAAGGCATAAAAAAAATCTCACCTGACTTTTGGGAGATGATTGTATCCTTCGGCTTTGGTGATCTTTACACTAGAGAAGGTCTTACCCTTAAAGAACGGGAATTCATAACACTCACTTCCCTCATCACACAGGGAGCTTTTGAACAATTTAAAGTTCACCTGCAGGCAGCCTTAAACGTCGGCCTCACAAAAGATGAAATTATCGAAATCATAATCCAGTGTGCCGGATATGTCGGTTTCCCTAAAGCCGTTCAAGCAATGGGAATCGCCGGAGAGATTTTCGCTAAGAATGAGTAGGGATTATTGGCGCCTGAAGGATTGATAGGCTTGATATGAAGGCATATAGTTCACACATTTAAATAAACATGGAAAAGACCAGACATTTGTAAATATGTTTGGTCTTTTCTATTTTTGTGGGGTTGGTTGGAGAGTTTATGTGGTTTGTTGGACAGTTCCATAGTTTAGTTGGAGACTTTCTACGCTTGGTTGCAAAATTCCATAGTTTCGTTGGAGCCTTCCCTGTTGGTTGGACACTTTCATGAATTGGTTGTAGACTTCTTGGGGTTCGTTGGACGCTTTCTGCGCTTGGTTGCACAATTCCATAGTTTCGTTGGAGACTTCCATGTTGGTTGGACGCTTTCATGAATTGGTTGCAGACTTTTTGGGATTCGTTGGACGCTTTCTACGCTTGGTTGCACACTTCCATAGTTTTGTTGGACACTTCCCTGTTGGTTGGACGCTTTCATAAATTGGTTGTAGACTTCTTGGGGTTCGTTGGACACTTTCTACGTTTGGTTGCACAATTCCATAGTTTCGTTGGAGACTTTCCTGTTGGTTGGACACTTTCATGAATTGGTTGTAGTCTTCTTGGGGTTCGTTGGACACTTTCTGTGCTTGGTTGTAGACTTCAATAGTTTTGTTGGAGGCTTCCCTCATTTCCTTGGAAAACCATTCATTGGTTGAGTACCACTTTTTCGGGATAGGAAGTTTCTTTTTCCGTGAAAAAAAGACGTAGATGCAACTTTATCACTGCCTTTATTTTATGGAATTTAGCCCATTGGTGATTGGTTAAATTATGTGCAATGTACTCAATTTAATACTTTTTAGCGGCATCGTGATTTTACATAGTTCCTTTTCGATGAATTTATTCGATTATATCTAGAAATATCCTTTATTTTTTCATACAGATAAACAATAGTTTTAGAGCGCTTGATACTTCATCAAGCGCTCTTTTTCATGTTATTTTGATAGGTCTTCAGCATCTGAGAAAGGATCGTGAAGTGGTTGCACTTCTTTAGTATCATTTGGTACTTCATGTTTTGCCCAGTAGGAAGCGAGAATAGTTCCGGTTATTACTTGCCATGCGGAAGCGAATGCACTTGGTAATGCAGCTAGTGGCGTGAAATATGCAGCAGCTAAAGCTACACCAAGACCGGAGTTCTGCATTCCTACTTCAATCGATATTGCACGTTGGTCTTGACGAGATAGTCTTAAAGCTTTCGCTGCATAGTATCCTAATAAAAGTCCAAATCCATTATGCAGTAAGACTGCAACGAACACTAGTATTCCTGCAGTTGCAATATTTTCTTTATTGTTTGCAACAATTGCAGAGACAATAATCGTAATCGCAACAATAGAGATTAGAGGTAAAACAGATTCACTTTTACTGGTAACAGTAGGTAGGAATTTATTAACTAATAAACCCAATATAATCGGAATAATGATCACCTGTACAATAGATATAAACATAGACATTGGATCGACTGGCAACCATTGCCCTGCAAAAATTAACAACAGAAATGGTGTCATAATTGGAGCAAGTAATGTAGAGACAGTTGTCATTGTGATGGATAGAGGAACATTTCCTTTAGCTAAATATACCATTACGTTAGAAGAAGTACCCCCAGGAACACTTCCAAGTAAAACCAAACCAGCGGCAAGTTCAGCCGGTAATTTTAATGAATAAGCGATAATAAATGCAATAGTTGGCATAATAGAAAATTGTGCAACCACTCCTATTAGAACAGGGATTGGATTCGTAAAAACTAATTTAAAGTCGGATGCTTTCAACGTAAGTCCCATGCCGAACATTACGACCCCAAGTAAGATAGTGATATACGCACCAAATGAAGAGAACAAACTTGGAACCATAAAAGCTAGGACAGAAAACACTATTACTATAAGGGCAAAATGTTTACCAGCTAAACTACTAATTTTGTTAAGTGCTTTCATTTCAAACCTCCTTTTTAGAGCCTATTCTTATATTCTCCAAACGGTATTTGAACACCGCCTATCGCTACATAATGTACTATATCAATATCTTTAGTCCAAACACCAGCAACCAGTCCATAATCAGTGGCATTTGCTAATTCAATTGCTTCTTCCACTTTACCAAATGTACCACACTATGCACAGGTCCAAATATTTTTCCCTGTACAATTGACTTACTATGGTTAGATACTTCCCCGAACGAGTGAAAGATACCGTGCTTGACAAAAAGACAAAAATATCACTTATGCGAAAACAAATATAAAAAAACAGACATTCACCAATTTGTCTGTTTTTCATTGTATTATTATAAAATTGTAGTGTATATCTAAAATAGTATCTCACAGTTTTGAAATTATCATTTTCAACTTAGAGCATCCATCCAAATCTTGTACCCTTCCCCATTTAAGTGGATTCCATCTATTGTGAATTTCTCATCCAATTGCCCGTTCTTGTCCACGAAACTAGAATGTAAATCAATGTATTCGATTCCGTTTTCTTCAGCAATCCTTTGTAATACTTCATTAAATTGTTTTACTTTTTTATTAGATACTTCATTACCAAACAGCTCGTTATTTACTGGAAGTACGGATTGTATAATGAGTTTACTGCTTTCACCTTCGAAAGACTTCACAATCGCAGTTATGTGTTTTTCGAAATTCTTACTACCTTTGGAGTATCGAATATCGTTAACGCCAATCATAAGGTATGCCTCTTTAGGGTTCCGATTAACCACTTCCTGTATTCGATTCAATACTCCTTTTGACACGTCGTTTCTAATTCCTCTATTTAGTACAACCTCGTTAGGGAAGTATTCCTGAAACTCTCCATAATCTGTAATGCTGTCCCCAATGAATATTTTATGTACATCTTTAACATCGGACTGATCGAAGATACTTTTTTTCGTGAAGTAATAATCTGAAGTTCCTTTTCCGGAAGGTGCCGGTTGCATTTGTTTTTTAATGAATTCAATGCCGCCTATTTTAGACACTCCAACACTTCCCACTCCAATCAAAATGATATTTAAAAGTAATGATATAACCAATAAAGACTTAATCTTTTTCAAATTTGACACTTCCTATTCTTAAATCTATTCCTTATGTATGGAGCTTACTACAATATATCTATACCCAGATTTCCAACAAATAATGTTTTATTTCATCTCATATTTCAGGTTCAATTCCTTATGTAGTCAGGCAGTCATCCATAAACCTAATTTTGATTGTATTATCATAAAATCACAGTGTATATTCTTAATTTTTTCACGCATAGGGACTTGAATTTAGGTTTGACACTTTCTCGGATTTGTTGGAGATTTCTATTAGTTTGTTGGACACTTCCCTGTTGGTTGGACGCTTTCCTCAATTGGTTGTAGACTTCTTGGGATTGGTTGGACACTCTCCGGGCTTTGTTGGACACTTCAATTGGTTCGTTGGAGACTTCCCTGTTGGTTGGACACTTTCCCGAATTGGTTGCAGACTTCTTGGGATTGATTGCAGACTTCTCGAGATTGCTTGGACGCTTTCTGGGCTTGGTTGCACACTTCGAGAGTTTCGTTGGACACCTCCCCGTTTGTTGGTCGCTTCATCGGATTTGTTGTAGACTTCCCGAGATTGGTTGCACACATTCCGGGCTTTGTTGCACACTACAATTGCACAAAAAAACACAAAAGAAAAAATAGTTAATTTCTTGTTTAATATAGTGCTATAATTAGCTAGTTATTTTATTTTCATGGGAGATGTACAGATGAATCATTCATTACCTTCTCAATCGTCCCGTTCCAAAAGGACGATTGTTTATATTTTGATATTTTTGTTGATTGCCGTTGTGGGATTGGCCTATTTGAAATGGATTCCGTATTATAGCAAAAGCATCTTGGCCATTAATTCTCATTCAATCGGGAATTCCATTTTGGGGGATCCGTCTACATCAGAATCTTTCTCTTGGGAAGGCGCTTGGTCCTATGCCTTGATCTATTTCAATTCTGTTTGGAAAGCGGCTGTTTTAGGTATTCTATTTGGATCTTTAGTGCAGGTATTGTTGCCGGCAAACTGGTTGCTCAGAGTACTTGGAAAAACTTCATTTGGCAGCACGGCAATTGGAGGCCTTTCTTCACTTCCAGGCATGATGTGTACCTGTTGTGCTGCACCGATTGCTGTCGGACTACGCAAGAAAAATGTCTCTGTAGGGGCTAGCCTTGCTTTTTGGCTCGGCAATCCGACCTTAAACCCTGCCACGATGATTTCCATGACATTTGTTTTATCTTGGTAATTCACTTTACTCCGACTGGTGTTCGGTGTGATTTTGACTTTTGGCGTCAGCTATCTGGCCAATCGTTTTGTGCTTGCTGTAAAACAAGTAGATATCGATAAAATCATGAAAGAAGCGGATGTCGAGGAGACAGGTTCCTTCATTTCGAGATGGATGAAGAGCTTAGGAAGAATGACTTTGTATATTCTTCCGGCCTATATCCTATCCGTTCTATTGATGGGGGCAGTTCGTGTATGGTTATTCCCGCATGTGAGCGAAGCCTCTGCCAATACCATTTTTACAATTATCATTTTTGCAATTGCAGGTATGTTATTTGTGATTCCGACAGCTGCGGAAATACCTATTATCCAAACGTTCATGTCCTTTGGGCTTGGTGGTGGTCCGGCTGCAGCACTCCTAATCACATTACCCTCTATCAGTCTGCCATCCCTGTTGTTAGTTGCAAAATCGTTCCCTACAAGAGTCTTGTTTTTTGTAGCAGGATCCGTCGTATTGCTAGGTATACTATGCGGTTTGATTGGTATGTATATTTTATAAGAGATAGTTACTGAATATACCTGAGCAGGAGATGAAATATGTCTCTTGCTCAGGTAATTTTTCATCTGAATACAAGACACACTGGTAAACAATTCATATATACAAATTAACGTACAAAAAAATCAGACAGTCGCCAATTTGTCTGATTTTAATTGTTTTATTATAAAATTGAAGTGTATTTTCAAAATAGGTACCTGTAATTTGTTTACTTCACAAGTTTATGTTCTTGGATAAAACCTTTTAAAATATCGCTTAAATTCGGACTACCCACTTCATCTAAATCGTAGTGTACACGCGTGCAAGGTTTATTAATCGAAATAATTCGAGTTAAATCCATCGGTGTTCCAATGATCACGGCATCACAGTCAGCATTATTGATGGTTTCTTCAAGATCTTTCAATTGTTGTTCGCCGTATCCCATCGCTGGAAGGACGTTTTGGATATGTTGATATTTGTTGAACGTTTCTGCTATTGTACCAACTGCAAATGGACGTGCGTCAATGATTTCCTTCGCACCTAAACGTTCGGCTGCAACTGTTCCCGCACCAATTTTCATCTCTCCGTGTGTCAATGTCGGGCCATCTTCAACGACTAATACACGTTTACCGATAATAAGTTCTGGGTGATCGACTGTAATCTTTGATTCAGCTTTAATAATGCTACTTTTAGGACTTACGAGTTTAATATTATTTTCCACGATTTGAATGGATTCTGCTGTTGCGCTATCAACTTTATTAATGATGGCAACATCGGCTGTTCTCAAACTAACTTCGCCAGGATAGTATTTCAACTCATGACCTGGGCGATGTGGATCCAAGACAGTAACGGCTAAATCAGGCTTAAAGAACGAGAAATCATTATTTCCCCCGTCCCATAAAATAACGTCACAACCAGCTGGATCATTTTCAGCTGCTGCTAAAATATCTGCATAATCTACACCAGCATAAACAATATTCCCACGTTCCACATGTGGTTCATACTCTTCCATTTCTTCGATCGTACAATTATGTTTCTTTAAGTCCTCCACTGTTGCAAAGCGCTGAACACGCTGTGCATTTAAATCGCCGTAAGGCATAGGATGTCTAACTGCAATGACTTTTAAATCATGCTCAAGTAACGTTTCAATAATCTTCCGTGACGTTTGACTTTTCCCGGTTCCAGTTCGTACAGCACAAACAGAAATGACAGGTTTATTACTTTTTAACTGCGTGCCTTTTGGTCCTAGCAGTGTGAAGTTAGCACCCGCTGCATTCACAATCGCGCCTATGCCCATTACATATTCATAACTAACGTCACTATATGCAAACACGCATTCGTCAACTTCCAACTCTTCAATTAACGATGGCAATTGGTCTTCTGAATAAATAGAAATACCTTCTGGATATAGTTCACCAGCTAATTCACTAGGATATTTACGTCCATCGATATCAGGAATTTGTGTTGCCGTAAAAGCAACAACACGATATTCTTCGTTATTACGATAAAACGTATTGAAATTGTGGAAATCCCTTCCTGCAGCGCCTATAATAATTATATTTTTTCTGTTCATAGCATTCACTCCTATAATTACAATGATTTATCTATAATTATATACCTTTATGAATTTTTATACAAACATAATTTTCAAAACTAGTATATTAAGTTTTGTGGGTGGTACTTATGGAATTCAATTTTCCCTCCTATGGCTAAACGATTCACTTAATGATTCCATCGATTAACTCCTCTGCGCTTTGGGGATACCCCCCCCCGCCATAAGCCTAACTGCCGCGCTGTCATTCTAAAACTTAATGCCTGTTCATCAAAAAATACAAACAATTCACACGGTTTAATAAAAATACAAGAAAGTCAGACAGACACTCATAAACCTTATTTTGATTGTATTATTATAAAATCGTATAGAATTGACAGTCTAGCGCTAGCAATACGCATTTCATACGTTATCTCAGATAGCAAAGATTCGGACACTAAGCTACATAAGGGTCTGAAATCAATAGAAATTTCCCACACATTAATAAAAAGTCTGCGTGTAAATCAGAACTTTTCTCGGGGGCCATATCGAACGTATTAAGCTAGATTCTTTAAATCTGAAATAACCGTCACATCACTATAACCAATTTGAAAGGTGCAGTTGAATCATAAAAATTTATATTTCTTTACCAAAAATGTATCCTAAACCCTATTTTTTTCTATCTAAAGAATAAAGGGGATACATGCAATGATTACATACCTAACTGAGTACGCATAATTCACAAACAAAAATGATTTAGACGCAGCAACCAGGCAACTTGTATTGACGCACTGGAACACTATGAACCAAACTGAGCGGGATGTTCTCGATACGATCCGCCGCTACTCCGTAAAATACGGTGCTGCACACTTGAAACACGAAACAATTGAAAAGACCATTAAGAAATATAACGCAATCGTTCGACGTGCAATTCGCAAGTTAGAAAAGCTTGAAATTATCGAACGCATTCACTACATTCGTCCCGTAATGAGCGGTCTAGGCGCTAATATTTACGTCAATAATCTACTAATGACCAGTCGAAATTGAACAGTCCGGAAATAGCCGAGAAGCCCACTGACAGTAAGCCTCAACCCACGAATTCGCAGACCGAAGCCTTTCTTCCTAATGCTATAAGTTCTAAAGATTTTAAGAGAACGTCTCCTCCGGAAGTGTTACCTACAACATTTTTCGGGAAGATGAAATCTTTCCTTTCTTCAACAATCTGAGAATGCAAATTTACCCGTAATTTTCACGGCGTCTACCGTCACCAGTCTATGCAAATGCTCAAGTTTAGTATTCATGAGGATAAGGAGAGCTATTCGAAACACTAGCACTACAAGCACTACGTATTTCAGTCCAAACAACGAAATACAAAAAAATCCTGAAACTTTCTGGTTAATATTCAGGTGTTTTGCGAGGACTCATCGACAAGGTATTATTTAGCGATGCTTTTATGGATTATGATGTAGCGGTTAAAGGATTTTACTTTCGATAGAAAGCAAGTAGAAACAGTTTTCTAACAGACCCATCAACACTACAAAATAGACTTATAACCTTTAAGGACTAAATAAACATACAAAAAGACCAGACATTCGCCGATTTGTCTGATCTTCCTTCTATTTTTATATAATTGTAGTGTAGTGAATAGGTACCTGAAATTAATAAAATAGAAGTTGAAACAATTAGCCTTAGTTTAAGGGCCTTTTGAATAAACTTCTATCCTGGATTATTATTATTTTAATCGCTCTACTACATCATCTAGTAATAAGTTTGCTGCTTTAATACCACCTGCTGTGTTCCAAATTGTTTCATTTACTTCAAATACTTGATTTGTTTTTGAGACATTTAAGCTTTTAAATACTGGATTTTCCAACCATTGGTTAGCCTTTTCATATACATCTGCTTCCGTAACCCAGTAAAACAGTATATCTCCATCCATCGTTTCCATTGCCTCTTCGGAAACAGTTTCCATAAAATTATCTACATCCTGAGATTCTGGGCGACCCACACCCATTTGTTCAAGTAGTACCCCACTAAATGTGTCCTTCTGGTATATGCGGACATCTTTAGCAGAGAATCTTACGACGGATACTTTAATTTCTTCCTTATCGCCTAATGTTTCTTTTGCCTCAGCAACACGATCATCGAATGCTTTCATGACCAGCTCACCTTCAGCTTTTTTATTTAATGTGTCTGCATACAATTCAAAGTTGATCTTCCACTGACCTGATAAATCTTCAGAAAACACAGTTGGTGCAATTTTGCTTAGTTGTTCGTATGCTTCTTCATGCCTTACTTTATTGCCAATAATTAAGTCTGGGTCTAATTCAAGAATGGCTTCAAAATTAGGCTCGTTTTCAAAACCAAGCTCCTGGACACCAGTCATCTCGTCTTTAATATGATCATACCAAGGTTCTCCAGTCCATGACCTCACAGCACCAACTGGTTTAATTCCTAATGCTAGTAATGCTTCTGTTCCTTCATTCGTTAAGATTACAACACGTTGCGGTGTCCCCTTTACTTCTGTAACACCCATTGCATGCTGAATCTCTCGAACTTCTTCAACTTCTTCAGCTTCTACAGTTTCTACATCAGCACTTACCGCTGAAGTATCCTTGGCACTATCCGTATTATTCTCCTTAGCTCCACAGCCACTAAGTACGAGCATGATTATGGCTAAAATCGAGAATATAAAAATCCTCTTTTCAAATTTACTCTTTATTTCTTTTAGCAAATTGATAACCTCCCTATAAATATAATTGATAATGATAATCAATCTCATTTATAATACTATCAATTTGCCCTTTACTTATCTATAGACAAATTTGCCTTATGGATATAGACAAGTTTGTCCTCACAAATAACGTGCCTGAAAATACTTCACACATTCATTTATTATATATCTCCTACCAGATGGTCCCCACGGATCCCAAGCAAAACTCTCTGGTATGTAAATATGGTTTTTCTTAACGGCTTGTAATTCCAGCCATAATGGATTTTCAAATAAATCATTTAGTGACTCTTGCTCACTCCAAAGAATAATTATTCTTTCGGGATTAAGCTCAACCATTTCATCTACTGAATAATTTCTACAACTCGAATAGTGTAACCTGTCATCACATTGGAATCCCAAACCTTCATAAATTAAATCACTTATGGGATGGCCCGTCACACCATGGATCAGTATACGATCCTTCAAGATGCGCATAATTGTCCATTTACCATTTCTCGTTATTTTCTTTATTTTATCTTTGGCCATCTGCTCCACTTTACCAATATCCTTTATAACATTTTCCGCTAGTACTTCTCTCCCCACTACTTTCGCAATAAACCTTTGATAATCTTTCCAGTTAAGAAATCTATCAAAATGGATAATTTTCGTATCTGTATGGATAAGAACTTCATTATTATTATCGTTATTATTCCTATCATTTAGTTTCAGAAGAAAATGAGGTTCCATAGTCAATCCATCTTGTAAATCTAATGGAATCTCAGCATTTAATCTTTTGGTCCCCTGCAATTGATTCTCTAAGTATTTGGGAAATCCAGTTTCAGTTGGACATTCTGTTGGAAAACAAGGAGCTGCTACAGGTTTAATCCCAAGAGCAAGTAAGTGATCTTGTAGAAAAAGATCACTAAAAATGGCAATTCTCGGTTCATACTTCTTGCGGTAAATAGTAGGTGATATGCCTTCCGAATTTTTAAATAAACGACTAAAATATAACTCGTCTGCAATTCCAACAGTGCGTGCAACATCTTTAATCGAATAACTGGACGTTTTTAGCATATCTTTTGCTTGTGCTACTCGTAAGTTCCGTAAGTATCCACTTGGCGTTAATCCAGTTTCACGTTTAAAAGCACGGCAAAAGGAACTCTGTGTCATAAATGCTAAACGAGCGAGATCACTAATCGCTAACTGTTCTTCAGAATGCTTAATCATATAATCAATTGTGAGCTTAATTGGGGAATTTTTATTCTTTTCTTGTATTGCTTTGTTTTTAGAAATCACATACAGCAATTCATAAAGCAATGACTGTTTCCTTAACCATGATATGTATGGGTCATCGCTAACTTTTTCACTAATTTTTTCTAACAAAGATATCACTCTTGCTTGCGCGATAATTTGTAAGCTTATCATGTTAAAAGAGCTGGTTTCATCTAGGTTAGATGCAGGTATATTCCTATACTTCAAATAATAAAAGTGGATTTCGTTCATTATCGTAGCGCCAATTTCTATTGTTGCGTTAGAATCCAGCAAAATGCTAGTACCTGGTTCAATATGATGTTTTACCCCGTTAATGCTGACTACCGCGCTACCGCGAGTAATATAAAATAATCCATTCGTTTGTACAGTTATCTTCTTTAATGAAAATCCAATTTTAAATGTATGTTTCTTGCATGACACAAAAGATAATGCATGATCATATGTTGTTTTCAAAACCCAGCTCCCCCTTATCTCCGCTGTGTAAGTGATTCATTTTAAAAAGACTATCAGTCAATAATCGATTAGCAATACCTTTTTCGGAACTTCCACTCTACTAGTTTACCTTTGCATACATCATCATTATCCCATAAACTATCATTTACCGTCTAAGCGCATGAGCACTATGCAGGAATCCATAAGGAACCATTTATTCGATTAGCTCATTAAGATGTCACATGGATGTTTCTATGATTGTCTTTCTTCAAGCAACAAAAAACGTTTATACCAAACCGGTTGTATATACATCACTGAAATAAGCGCTTTCACCGCCAAGTATGATTCTTACTATCCAGCGTTCAATACTTTCCTTTTCCTATTTCCATTTCCATTTCCATTTCCACAACGTTTTCTTAGCTACATTGACATTGATTTCCGGGTAGATAGTCAGCTTGTTTCTACGGGTTATTATTTTGAAAAACAGTTTTGATTTCCCTCTTCCGTAATTAGACAATAAAAATAACACGCTTCATTCAATAACTGAATGGAACGTGTTTTGTTGGCTATATATGTTGAATAAATGAATACGGCGTATGCGCTTTACGAGGACTTTTGGAAGGCCACTGAAAAAGCCCTAGTACTTGGAAGGGTTTAGGATTCCCATTAATCCCGCTTCGACGCTTTGTGGATGCCTCCCCCCCGAATTAAGAAGCCACTGAAAGTGTTGTATTTGTATTCCCAGAAAGCAAAACTATAATTAAACTCCAGAATTAATAATCTTCATTAGTCAACCTAACCGATATAAACACTTTCACATGTTCCAGCTACTGGTTCATAAAAACAATGTTCTTTAAACTGACCAGTAAAAGGTTGACCGTACCATGTTGGAGGGCATGGACCAGACGGATTAAAATACCAAAGGGCATATTTCCCTGGGTGGTCTCTCCAGTAATCCAATGTCTGTCTTGCTAATCTCTTTTCAACTGGTCTCGCTCTTTCATAAAATAAATTACCTTTTTGAACAGCCTCAAAAGAATAATTTCCTCCTTGCACATGAAAAATGACATCATCAATTGATCTTAAATCTGTAAAGTCCAAGCAATCTGCCACGAGACGATTAACAATTACATTGCCAACGTATAGCATTCCTTGTTTACCTTCACCTTCAGCTTCCGCTCTCATCATCCTTGCCAGTAAGTCGATGTCTGAATCTCGGTATTTCACTCTTGGCATTTTTTCACCCCAAAATATAGTATGAATAAAAGCATACAATGATGTCAGTGTTTATAAATTAAGGATGGCTAAATTGACCAAAATTATAAATATGTAATTTCAGTGAATTGCCGAAATAGTATCATGTACAGCATACCTAAAGTTAATAGCGAAAGGTTCATGGTTGATTTATGACAATTCAATAGTCAAAAAAACTCAAAAAAAAGGCAACCAAATGTTGTCGCGGTTGCCTTTCACTTTATGCATGGGTGCCTAAATTTCCATATAATTATCGAGAACCTTTTGCATATCCAATTCTTCAAAAGTGGAAATTTGCGGTTTAGCTAAAAGTAACAATTCATTTATTATTTCTTCTATCTTTTCAATCTCCAACATAACTACATCAAAATTTTTAGTTGGTGCTTCCTGCTTTCCTAATTGCGTGTACCCTTTAATAGTTGTTAATGAATTTCGTATTTCATGGGCAATACTTGCTGCAAGTTGTCCAACAACATAATGTTGGTCTGTACTTTGTATCATATCTTTAATCTTTGTTCTCTCCGATAAATCCCTAATTTCCACGATGTTATTCATTTGTTTTCATCCCCTTTATAATGTTTATCACACATTTTAAAAAGGAGATTGTTGTGGCGGTTTCCCGGGAGGAGCATGTGCCCATTTAACCATTGCAACCTCATTCAAATGTATCCACTTTCCGCCGCCTGAAGATTTTAGCGTGAACACATCAACGATTCCATAAAAACTTAAATCGCTTTGTCCGCCCATTTCTAAAGTTAAGGAGGCTGTAGGCGAAGGTGCTCCTATAATGATAGGTGGCGGTAGACTCCCCTCCTCTTGGCTTGATTTAGTTGAATGATTAGGATTATCAACATCTTTCTTTTCTAACACGTCAGTTTTAGAATTAATAATTGGTTCAATCAAACCATTCCCCTGTTCATGCACTTTTACTTTCTTACCAATCGACTGCTCATTCACATAATTTCCCACTAAAATAGAATCTACTTCTAGGTAAACCTCGTCATTCATACTACTTTCACTCTTATTATCCAAGCCGATGTCACTATGTTTCTCTAGTTCACTAGTACCAACTTGTTTACTCAATACATCTGTCTCAATTTCAGGCGCTAAAGGCGTAATAGGTTCCCGTTTCGGCACTTGCCTAACATCACGACTACACTCTTTTAACTTAGTGAAGATATTTACATTCCCACTACTGATTTTTTTATCTTCCTCAAAGATTTCAAGAGGAAGTTCTATAACTTTAGGAACGGTATCCACTGTTTCAACAGGTTCAATAACCTCATCTTCAGAAACATCGATTGTAGATTTCAGAGTTTCATTAACAAATTCCCCTGTGGTTTCTACGATTGTTTGAATAGAAGAAGTTGACTCCTTAACTGTTTCACTTACATCCTTAACGACCGGGGTGACGACAGGAACAGTTGGTAATCCATATACGACCGAATTCACTGTGTCATTGACCACATTTGTTACTTCAGAGGTTGTTTTCCCCACAGTATCGGTAACTGTCTTATTTAGTAAATCCCCTGTATTCTTAATTCCAGAAGTAACAGAATTAATTTCTGTTTTTTGCATACCATTCACTGTTTCTTGAAGAACTGTATCAATAGACTCCGTTTTATCTTTCAATACATTATCTACCTTCTTTACGTTGCCAAACAAAATGATTCGTGATTTTCCAACATCCTCACTAATGGAAGCATTCAGATTTTCGCCATGAACAATAGTAGGTACGATTAGGAATAAACTAAAGCAAGTCACACATAAAAGGAATATCTTCCTCAATTGATTCACCCCCCATTCTTGTTAATTATTAGAAGTATTATAACATTCACCCATTTTTAGTGCTAGGTATTAATTCAATTTGAATACGAAGGTGGGTTATCTTAATGATGGAAGTGAATATTACTGCGCGTTGTCCACTAGCGATGTGAAGTAACGACAAACAAATCAAACGCCTGAATAAACATACAAAAAAAACCAAACAGTCGTAACTTGTCTGGTCTTCCTTCTCTTACTATGCAATTGAATTAAATTAGTAGAGTAGTTTTTACCTGAATTAAGACACCAGTTTTAAAAATAAGTCTGAAGTATTTTCAAAACTGGCAGCTTTCATATCTTATTTAAACAAGTCTGGATAAATTTCTTTTGCTAATAGTTCCATTCCATCGATCGTGTTATAACCATAGCCAAACATATAATTGTAATCCACTACATAAATCTGCTTATTTTTGATGGCCGTCATACTTGATAATTTCGGGTTTGCATAGATCCCTTCTTTCACTTTTTCAAGGTCTGCGTCATCCCATTCCGGTAAGATTAATACATCTGGATCAGCCTCAATAAGCGTTTCAATACTTACATCAGCAGTCTCCTTCTTAAATATGTTATCTAGCTTGACCATATTAAAGGCATCGTTGAAGAATGTTTCATCGCCTGCTGGATAGACATAAATCTCATTTGGGTCATTTGTATGCAAATAAGCAAAAGTTTTATGGTCTTGAATACTTTCTAATTTTGATGTTATCGATGTTTGTTTGTCTTTAAGCTCTTTTATAAAACTGTCCGCTTTGTCTTGGACACTAAAAATATTACCGATGTTTTCAATATCATTATAAATAGAATCATATGTTCCACCTGTAACAGATGACTCTATTACGTACGTTTTAATATCCATATCATTGAGTGTATCTACTGTACCTACACCCCAATCTGCATTATCAAATAAGCCGCCTCGACCAAAAACTAAATCTGGATTGGTTCCTAATGTCACCTCTTTGCCGACATATTCATCACTTAGAATAGTTAATTTCGAGTATTCTTCCTCTACTGATTTGTCAGGAGCTCCGAAGTTTGCACCTACCCCAACGATTTTATCGCCTAAGCCTAAATGCAATAATAATTCCGCTGCTGGACGCGTATTAGCCATGATTCTTTCAGGTGCAGCATCAAATACTTGGTCTTTCTTATCCCAAGTTGTTCCGCCTTCCGCTTTCGTATAGTTTTGAATCGTTAACGGGTAGTGCCCTTTCGCTTCGGCTTCCTTTGAAGTACCCTTACTCGAATCTCCACAAGCCGTTAATGTTAGAAGTGCAGCTAAACCGATACCAAGCAATAATTTTCTTTTCATGGTGCTCCTCCTATATGCCATATGCAAAACCTAATCCATTTGTAACAGGATTGGTATATGTTTGACATTTAATTTGATATAATGCTTCAACTGTAGTTGGCGTTAAAACCTCTTCTGGTGTTCCATGTGCATAGATTTCTCCATCTTTTATGGCATACAAGTAGTCGCAGTAATGTGCTGCCATTTCTAAATCATGGAGAGCTGCTAATACACCAATGTTCAAATTTTTAACACATGATAAAATTTCAAGCTGATAGCGTATATCTAAGTGGTTTGTCGGTTCATCTAAAACCATGATTTTTGGCTGTTGCGCAATGGTTCTCGCTAAGATAACCCTTTGCTTTTCTCCACCAGACAACGATAAGAAACCACGCTGTTTGTAATCGAGTAAATTTGTTGTTTTCAAAGCTTCCTCCACAATCACATAATCTTCTTGTTTGTCTGACTCCAACATTCTTTTATGTGGTGTTCTGCCTAACATCACCATTTGCTGAACGGACAAATCAAAACTCATTTCATTAAATTGCCCCACTACACCTAATCGCTGTGAAATTTTTTTCTCTGAACTTTTCAATACATCCACATCATCTAAAAAAACCATTCCTTTTTGAGGAACAAGACTCTTATAGATAGCCTTTAACAGCGTTGATTTTCCACAACCATTTGGTCCAATCAGCCCTACAAATTGTTGTTTTTTCACAAGGATTGAAATGTTTTTCACAATCTCTTTTTTCCCGATAGTAATATCTATTCCCTTTGCAATCAATTCCATTTTCTACCCTCCAAAGTTGTAGCCTCTTTTTACAATCATGTAGATAAATAATGGAGATCCAATAACAGAGGTAATGATTCCGATGGGCAATTCAACATTATGTATTAAAGTTCGTGACAAAATATCGGCCCAAATCATGAAAAGTCCTCCTAAAAGCAGCGTTCCAAGCATTAAACGCTTATGATCTGCTCCGAAAATCCCCCTAGTGATATGCGGAATAATTAAACCAACAAAGCCAATCATTCCTGAATAGGCGACCATTGTTCCCGTAACAAGAGCAGTGATGATCATATAAAGTTTTCGGAATGCACTTAAGTTAATGCCTAGTGTAATAGCAGATTCGTCACCTAGAAGCATCGTGTTTAACACGCGATGTTGGAAAAGAAATAGGGCTGATCCAAGCAGAACAACAATGGCTAAAATCGGTGTTTTATCCCAACTTGCTGAAGCTAGACTTCCCATTGACCAAAAAGTAACGGTCTTAATCCCTTCTGCATTATTGGCAAAATAGATAATTAAGCTAGCAAAGGAGCTACACAATGCACCGATTACAACTCCAGATAAAACGAGTTTCACAGATGTTGCTTTACCGCCGATGCTCGATAAAATAAGAACTGCCATTGATGTTATCATCGCACCAACAAAGGCTCCGAATGCCACGCCAAACTGAGACAAAAATGCGCTACTTCCAAATCCAACGAGAATGGCAAAAGTTGCACCTAATGATGCGCCCGATGAAATACCAAGTATGTATGGGTCAGCAAGTGGATTTTGCACGACTGCTTGCATAACCGTTCCACATAAAGCAAGCCCTATGCCGATAAGCAGTGCGAAAATAACACGTGGCATCCTCACCTGTAAAATAATATTTAAATAGGATTCGCTTTGGACATGATCGAGTGATCCAAGCCTTCCATTTGTTAATGCATGCAATAATATGTCCATAGCCTGCGTGAAAGGAATATTAACTTGTCCAATTGATACTGAAAAGACAGCCGATAGCAAAATGATGCCTACGAGAAGAAAAATAAATACATAATAACTTTTGCCCATCCCTATCTTGCTTATATCCTTTTTCTTCAATATTTCACCTCCGTTACAATCACCCGCTTAACTGATAACGATTATCATTATCAACTGCTTCTGTATTGTAGAACATATTCTGAAGAAAAACAACAACAATTTTATTGAATAACTTGTTAATCTGATTGTTTCGTTGGAGACTCGCCTGTTGGTTGGACGCTTTATTTGATTGGTTGGAGGCTATTCGGGGTTTGTTGGAGACTTCGATTGGTTTGTTGGAGGCTTCCTCGTTCGTTGGACACTTTCCTGAATTGGTTGGACACTTCGATTGGTTCGTTGGAGACTCTCCCGTTCGTTGGACACTTTCCGGGATTGGTTGCAGACTCTTTGGGGTTGGTTGGACACTTACTGGGATTTGTTGGACTCTTTCCATGATTTGTTGATGGCCTAGTTGAAGGGTAACTGACGCATGACTGCATTCCGTCAACTCAACGCTCCGAATAAAAAATAAAAGAGGAATGCAACCATTTGTAGATGGTTACATTCCTCTTTTACTTTATGGAAATTATGTGCCTGTGCATCAAGAGAAGATAAGAAATCACTTAATACTGCTGGATATAAACATTGAGGCATCTTGATTCATAAAAATACGATTTCCATGATGAAATGTCTTAATTTCAATTGATTTAAATCCAACTTCGGATAATCTATTTTTCAATTCTTCATGCGAAAAACCGTTATGAACTTTCGGATGATATATTTCATCGTTTTTGTCAAAATCAATAATAATTAGCTTGCCATCATTATTTAAAATGTTGAACAATCCTTGTAGAATTTTTTTAGTATCCGGAATATGAAGAAGGACTAGTGACATTAAAACGATGTCTGCCTTAAGTTCAGTAGTTTCTTGAGTGAAATCTGAATAAAGAACTTTTGAATTGAGGATTCCTTTGTGAGAAATTTTAGCTTTTGCAACCTCCAACATTTGTTTTGATGAATCTACCAGCAAAATAGAATCTACTAAATCTGATAGTTCTAAACTAACTAGACCAGTACCACTCCCATAGTCTATTAAAGATTTCGATTTACTATTTCGTAATTCTGGTCTTACTTCCTTAACTAGTATTTTAGCTAATTCAATTCTTTCCTCTGTGTCGTATCTTTTTGCCATCTGTTCAAAAACGTTATTTTCCATATTCCGCTCCCCTATTTAGTACATAATTTAAGCTACATATTCGTCATTATAACAAACATCAAAATCTAAAGGGACAATTCCCCCTTTCAATGCTCTGAATCATGTTGAAGTAAATACCTAGTCCATGCCTTATATATTAGAGTACAAAAATTCACTTCCTACTAACTAAAGAATCCTCTATTGCGAAAAACACTATATTCCATATCGTTTGAGGTTTTAGTTATTGGGGAATGCAATTGAATGTAGCGTTTTGATGGTTCGTGAAAAAAATAGGGAGGAATTTATAATGGGCAAGAAAAAAGTAGCAGTCATTACAGGTTCAGGTCAAGGTATAGGGAAAGCGTTAGCTGAACGTTTAGCGAAAGAAGATTTTTCAATTGTGTTAAGCGATGTTAACGAACAAATTCTAACTGAAACCGAAAAAGAATTTAAAAATAATGGATTTGAAGTTACATCGTTCGTTGGTAACGTAGCCAATCCCGACGATCAAGAAGCACTTGTTCAACATGCGGTTAATACGTTCGGCAGTGTTGATGTATTTATTAACAATGCAGGTGTTGAAGGACAAGTTGCACCGCTTACACATGTTGATCCGAAAGCGGTTGATTTTACGCTTGACGTTAATGTTAAAGGGACGATTTATGGCATTAAAGCGGCAGCAAATCAGATGAAGAAACAAGGGACTGGCGGTAAAATCATTAACGCTTGTTCGATTGCTGGTCAAGAAGGATTCGAAATGTTAGGTGTTTATTCGGCAAGTAAATTTGCGGTTAAAGGGTTGACCCAAGTTGCCGCAAAAGAACTTGCGAAAGATAAAATCACCGTCAATTCTTATTGCCCTGGGATTGTTGGAACAGGTATGTGGGACAGACTAGATGAAAAAATGATGGAACACATGGGGACGAAAAAAGGAGAAGCGTTTGCGAAATTCACTGAAGGAATTGCACTTGGTCGTTCACAAACTCCTGAAGATGTAGCTCATCTTGTATCCTTCTTGGCTTCACCAAACTCTGATTACATCACTGGGCAAAACATCTTATCAGATGGTGGTATGGTGTTCAATTAATTCACTATCTCAAGAGATATCCTATAAAAATGAAGATATCCCCATTTTTTAAAAGCCTGATTTCTCATTTAACATCGAGAAATCAGGTTTTTTTGATCCTCAAAACAGTGTAAGGTTTCCCCATATTTGTGTGGATGCCTGTGCACCAAAAAACCAATAGAAATTAGATTATCATGCACCTGAAATTAATTTCAACATCTTACATGCTTGCGTTTAAAACCAAGCTTGCCTCTATCGACTTCTTTTTGAATACTTTCGGAAGCATTTAGAAAACTGTTTTTTTTCTTGTCCCGCTTGATTTCTACTATTCCAATCGCCTTTGCGGTCTCGATTGCCTTTTCATGGAGCGGCAAATAGGAAATCCCCACGGTGTATATAAAATTATTCATTGCGGATTTCGTTCGTTCTGGTGAATCATGAATCGTATTTTTTACCATGTCAAGCATATCGGAAATTTTGGCTTCTGAAAATTCAACGTCCAGTCGGTTCCCTAACAGCCAGCAGTAACAACTCCAGCCTGCCGACATTCTCAGCTCTTCACCACTTGCGATCCATTTATCGGCAACTTCTTGTGCAATATCTGACTCTGATAAAGTTACAGCCACTACATAATCAGACAGCATATAAAAATACGCCGCATCGATCCAACGATCATAATCCGCTTCCGTCATAGCATTTGGTTCTGCAATAATACCTGCAAAGTACATTGCATCATAGTTCCCTGTGGCATACAGCTCTTCAGCTAAAGGTTGATTCATTTTAATTTTCTTTACAATTGGTTTCATAGCACCTGTAGCTGCGCCAAAAAGCGGCTCATGCGCACCATTGGACATGTACATTTTCTTCATTCGTTCCTTGCCAAGGGCTTCGAGCTCCTGCATAACCAACTCTACATTCATCATTTAACACTTCCTTCTCTCTGGAGTTTACCTATCACATATATCACCATTATCTTATAACCACCCGCAGTTTGACAGCAAAACACAAATCTATCATTCCCCTCAAATCGTTCAGCAATGTGTTTTGCAACATACTTTTCATCCTTATCGCCAGCTGTAGATTCCATACGCTTCATTCAATGGTACCGCATTAATTATACAAAGCTGCGCTGTCAGGGGGTGCAACATGCGCCATCGACTCAGCAACGATAATTTCTGCATTGTCAATTGCCACTTTTATATATGAGATTTTTTCGGGATGACTGTTACTAGAGGATATATTAAGCCAAACAAAATGAATTACTACAAAATGAAATATTCCACAGCTTGTCTGAATATAATTTATTCGGGGGTGTTGTTTTGGATTATTTGAATCAAGTTAAACGTGGCAGTATTTGGCGCCTCCATCCGAATGGTAAACAGATAAATTCCAAATAGTTTTATACAATTTGTATGATAACTAGAACTAATTAATAATATGGTAGTTATATGATGGTTTGGAAAACAATAAAGAAAGGGGGAAACTAATTAATATAATCGAAATGCTGCAAATAACAAAAAATAAAATATACAGTTCAAAACGAGGGATAATAGGATGATTAGATATGGAGAATTAGACTCTTTAAGAGGAGTAGCAGCACTTATTGTACTAATTGGACATTATTTGATGATATTTCCTGCCTATGAGAGTTACAGGTATGAACTAAATAGTCCTTTCATAGTCTATTTGGTTAAGGAAACCCCTCTTCGCATGTTCTTCAGTAGCGGCAATGAATCTGTCATTTTATTTTTTGTATTGAGTGGCTTTGTTTTGTATGTATCAATAAATAATTCCAAGTTCCATTATCCCACATATATAATTAAACGAATTTGTAGAATTTATATACCGTATCTCGTAGCCATCATAATTGCTATTTTAGCTAAAATGCTTATAAGTCATAATAACCTACCATTTATTAGTAACTGGTTTAGTAAATCCTGGACAGTATCAGATTCGCCAGCCATATTAGTACGCCATCTTTTTTTTATCGGGCAGTACAATACAGACATCTATAACAACGTTATATGGTCTCTTGTTCATGAAATGAGAATCTCAATAGTATTTCCATTCTTAATACTCCCTTTTATCGGGAAAAATCTCAAAAAATCCTTAGTATATTTAATTGCATTATGTTTTTCTTCTGTTTTGGGATTATATTTGCTTGGTTCAGGTGTAAAACTAACTAGTATTTTTTTAAGTTTTCACTACGTAACTATCTTTTTAATAGGCGCTTTACTAGCAAAATATCGCCATATACTCATTACGTTTACTTTGAAAATTAAAAAACCAATGAAATTTATACTTCTATCATTAGCGATTACTTGTTTTATGTATGAAGGATTGATTGGTGAAATAATTTTTTTAAATAACTATATATTTAGAAACTATGTAGTCTCTTTCGGCGTCTGTATCTTATTTATAATGAGTGTTTCTTCGGAAACTTTTGGTTCATTATTGAAGCATAGAATACTCATACTTCTCGGAAAAATTTCATATAGTCTTTATTTGTATCATCTAATCTCCTTATACTCATTCATCTATCTCTTTTATGATAAATTATCTATCACCGTAATTTTGATTCTTTCTTTTATATTTTCTTTCCTATTGTCTTCATTGTCTTATCTATTTGTAGAAAAACCATGCATAAACCTTGGGCGGTATTTAACTAAGAGAGCCAAGAAAGTGGATTTAGCAATACCAGCGGATCATCCACTAACAAGATAGATAAATGTGAAGGAGTGTAAATTCTCCTACTAACTCAAAAAAGAGGTAATAATGATGAATGAAAAAGTAGAGATAAAAGATTTAGTACTTATTTTAAAGAAACGATTCTTAATCATAATACTTATTGCAATTTGTACAGCTGGTTTCATTATTGCTTCGACTCTATTTCTAATGAAACCTGCTTATCAATACTCTACTCAGGTTCTGGCAGGATCTTTAAGTATGGATAGTAAGGAAACCTCGATAAATAAAGTGCAAGAAAACAGACAGCTCGCACTTTCATATATGGATGCTATTAAAAGCCCTCAAATCATGATGGGCGTGAAAAAAGAGTTAAAGCTAACTCGTTCAAATTATGAGTTACTAAAGCAAGTTTCCGTTACCAATAGAGATAGTTCACAAATCATTACTATTTCCGTCAAAGATTCTAACCCAGAGTTAGCTAAAGCCATTGCACTGTCTGTCGCAAATCAGTCCATAACTAAGTTTAAAGACTTTGCAAACGTAAACCAGATTACTATTCTAATCGATCCTAATGTCATTGAAGAATCTGAGCTTCTTTTTCCAAAACCTAAATTCGTTATAGCCATTTCAATCGTGTTAGGTTTTTTTACCGGAATAGCATTGGCGCTTATTCGGGAACATTTTGATGATACAGCCTTTAGTGATCGTGAACTTGACCGACTTGGTCTTCCTTTGTTAGGCAGAGTGAACTTAAACACTCATAGAAATAAAAAAACACGCAAAACACGTTTTAACACCTTAAACTCAGCGAAACGCGGTGAATACTTTGACTATTAAATTTAAGAGGAAACATTCATTTAAGCCGAAGAATATCAAAATTAAAGAGCAGTTTTATACCATTTGTAACAATATTGAATCTAACCTTACCAAGGTCAATCCAACATTATTAATGGTCACTTCACTTACACAAACAAAAAGCATAGTGAATGCTACAGCCTATTTAGCCCTTGCATTTTCAGAACAAGGAAAACGCGTGTTAGTAGTAGATGGTAATCTTCGTGAACCTTCGCTGCATAATTTGTTTATGATTGATAACTCATCTGGTCTAACATCCTTACTTTTAGGTGAACAGCTCCAGCATAGTGATAATACGATATTGATAACTGACTATCTATTCTGTTTACCAACAGGTGAAGTCCTTTATGAGCCATCGACCTTGTTATCCAAAGAGACCCTTCCTATCCTCGCTAAGGAGTGGAAACAGCATTTTGATATCATCCTATTCCACACATCCAACAGTCAAAATACACCTGATGCACAAATCGCGGCAAAATATTGTGATGGTATTGTTTTAGTGATTAAAGAAGGTAAAGACAAGTTAGAAAAGATTGTAAGTGTGAAAAAACAATTTGAACGTGCAAAATATGGAATAACCGGTACGGTACTAATTAATTAAAAAGGAAGCGAACCATTGAGTTCAAAGTTTAAGGTTAATATACAAGAAGAATTACTAACAAGACCACAATCGATCTCAGCCTATTACGCTTTTAAACGTTCTATGGATGTTATCACATCATTATTTTTGTTACTTCTCCTATCCCCCATTTTGGCTATATTTTGTATTCTAATCCCTATTTTTTCAACCGGCAATCCCTTCTTTTTTCAACAACGCCTGGGTCAAAACGGAAAAACTTTTACAGTGATAAAATTACGATCTATGTGTTTAGATGCCGAAAAAAATGGCCCTCAGTGGGCAAACAAAGAAGATCCTAGAGTTACAAAAGTCGGCGTTTTTATACGAAGAACCCGCATTGACGAAATACCCCAACTTCTTATGGTTTTAAAAGGGGATATGTCACTGATTGGTCCTAGACCGGAAAGAGAATATTTTTATAAAAAAATTGATAAGTTCCTCCCTACCTTTAAAAACCGCTTACTTGAAAAACCTGGATTAACCGGGTGGGCACAAGTGAATGGCGGATACGATTTAACCCCTGAAGAGAAGTTGACTCTCGATTTATATTATAGTCAGCATAAATCGTTTGCTATGGATATCAAGATTTTGTTACTAACATTGTTAATTGTCTTTACTGGAAATGGTGCTAGATAGAAGACGAAATGGAGGATTTGGAAAATGCCGAGAGTACTAGTAACGGGTGGCCTTGGATTTATCGGATCACATATTGTAGATACATTAATTCATAATAAATATGAAGTAGCCGTTTATGATAACCTATCCACTGGATCTATTAAGAATGTCCATTCAGAAGCCGGAGTTTTTATAGGGAATATTGAAGATAAGGGGTCGCTAGAAAAGGCATTAGTGACGTTCAAGCCCGACTATGTGATTCACCAAGCCGCGCAGGTTAGTATACAAAACTCCATTTCGGATATTTCGAATGATGCACTAATCAACATCATGGGTACAATAAACCTCATCCAACTTTCCCAGAAGTATGCCGTAAAAAAGATCGTATTTGCCTCTTCTGCGGCTGTATATGGACATTCTAATGTGCTGCCTATTCCAGTCTCACACCCTATTCAACCCTTATCCCCTTATGGTGTTTCGAAAAAAACAGCTGAAGATTATTTAATACTCGCAAAGGAATTATTCAATTTAGACTATGTAATACTTCGCTATAGTAATGTGTACGGGCCACGGCAAACAGCAGGTGGTGAAGGCGGGGTCATTTCAATTTTCACTAATCAAGTAATAAACAAGCAGCAGCCCATTATTTATGGCGACGGTTTACAAACTAGAGACTTTATCTATGTAGAGGATGTTGCAAGTGCCAATCTTCAAGCCATTAGATTACAAGGAAGTGGCATCTTCAATATTTCAATAACAACTAGTTCAAATATCAATCAACTATACGCCATTATTCAATCGTTAAGTCAAAATGATATCTATCCTATTTACAAAACACCTAAAAGTGGAGATATCAAAGAAAGCTTGCTTTGTAATAAAGAGAGTATCCAAAAGTTAGATTGGAAACCTGTATATTCGCTACCAGAAGGTCTTGCGAATACATACGAATATTATCTTAAGCAAAATCAGCCTACTAGTGCCTCGTTTGAAGAACCTTCAACAACAATGCAATCTACGAATGTATTGCTACAAATCGAGTGAAAATCAAGTGAATAAGAAAAACTCGATAATTAGAAATATAATTCATTTATTTTACAGTACGATTCTAGCCAATATCTTAAATGCTACCACGCTCATACTATTGGCCAATTTTTTCAACTCTAAGAACTATGGAATATTTAGTGTGGCTCTTGCGCTTGCTATGATCATGAACTTTTTTACAGACCTTGGAGTAAGTAACACGTTCCTTCGAGAAGGATCGAAGAAGGAAAGCCTAAGCAATACATTTTCTTCCTATATAAAGATCCGGGTTGTCTGTTTACTTTTAGCAATTATTGTTTTTTCGGTTGGTATTCATACCTTTTATCAAGAACTACAGATTCTTTATATGATGTATAGCTTACTGATTCCCATGGTTATTGGCCTAATGATGCAAGGTATAGGAATCACTTATTTTCAATTAACTGAAAGAATGCAGTTCATCGCATCCATTAAAATCTTTTCGGCGATTGTATTAATCGTTTCAATCACTTTGTGCATGGCCTTAAAAGTAGATGTCCGTTTGACAGCCTTTTTATACGGTTTCTCTTATTTTATAGCCGGCCTTTACAGCCTGTATTTACTTCAAAAAAATGTAAAAGTAAAATGGAAGTCTCCTTTTCAAAACCAGTTGGTAGCTAATCTTAGTCCGTTCTTAATAAGTGGTTTATTTATTATGTTGACTCCCCAATTAGGTCCATTAGTTTTAGAAAAGACACTCCCCTTAACGCTTGTAGGTCTCTTTGCGGTAGCTTACCGGATTCCTTCTGCTCTATACCAAGTACCAGGGGTTATTGCAGGTGCATTTTTCCCTTTGCTATTTAAGACTTATAATCAAGGAAAGCTAGAGGAACATACACGATTAACTATTTTACAAATGAAGATTATGTCCTATATTGGGATATGTATGACCATATCCTTATTCTATTTGGCTGGATTCTTGGTCACTATTTTGTTCGGGGATGAATGGGCTTCTGCTGTTCAACCTTTAAAAATATTGTCCTTCATTATCGTCTTGCAAGGATTTAACATTGCCATCGCAGACGGCCTTACGACTCGGGGATTGCAGAACCGTCGTACTATTGTACAGTTTATCACCATTACTATCGGTGTTATGTCCCTCTATTATCTGAGCGTTTCCTATGCAGTAGTCGGTGCAGCCTTTGCAGTTTTAGCCATGGAAATTGTATCATTCGTTGGGTATATCCTGACACATCCAACAAGAAATATGATTTTAACCAAAGTTATACTTCCATATGGTTCCTACTTTTCTATAAGTTTTATCCTTTTACACTACTTATTATCCAAGTACCCTTTTATGGCTATATTAACTACTTTCATCTCTGTGTCTGCGATGATTTATCTATTTGATAAGTCGACTCGAGCTTTAATCAAGGGCTTTATAAAAAAGAAAAAGCAACAGGAAATATCCCATGTAACAAACGGGAGACAACGAGAGGATGAAAATAATGCACATTAACAAAAACACCTCTACCTGGCCAGTCTTCCTTTTGTTACTTTTTATTACACTCGGTAAATATAATTTGTCTATCGGTTTTTCATTGAAAATATATATGGTTTTTCTGGTCTTTTTCCTGTGCATTTATTTCAGATTTTTTCACTTTAGTCCCCTCTATCATTATGAAGTTTTACTGTTGTTATTTTATTTTATCTATTGCCTAAGTGGTGCTTTTTCACAGTATCCAGAAGAAAGCATTCGGGTCATTCTAGGCGTAATTCTCATCCTTGGCTGTTATTTCATCATGAGATTTATCCTGGAACAAACCTCGATTCCTATAATTGAAACTTCTATTGCCACTGTTGGCATTGTTTTTAACGCCATTAGCCTGTTATTGTACTTAATTGGGTTGCAGGTGACAGGAGGATCACCAAAAGGTGTTGAGATTATCTCTTATGGATTATTAGTAGACCGAGATTATCCAAGACTTATTGGATTACTTGACGATCCAAATATTTTCATTTTTTTCAATACATTGTTCTTCTCTTATTATCTAACGCATTTAAAGGGATTCAAACACTCAATCGGGTTTACCTTATGTGTAATTACTTCCCTTCTTACTTTTTCAAGAGGTGGGATTGTCGCTCTCATACTAGTTGTCATTTTGTATATGATTTTAGTGAATTTTTCTAAAAAGATAAAAATGATGACCGTTTCTTTGTTAGGCCTAGCGTTTCTCTATGCTGCAGGGTCATTCATTCAAGTAGATTTTAATCAGATTTTCACCAGTCGCATCACTGATTTTTCTACTGACGGAGGAAGTGGCCGATTTGAATTATGGAGTCAAGCCTTAAACTATTTTATGGCACATCCTCTTTTTGGAATTGGTGCTTTCAACTTTTCTGATTACTACGCATTTGATCATAATGTAAAACTATATGTTCATAATACGTATCTAGAGATCTTGGTGGAATCAGGAATTATTGGATTTCTTTTTTACTGTTCTTTTCTGGTGATGCTAGTTATCGCCTTCTTTAGGACTAAGCTACATAAACAAAGCCCCTACATCGTACTTACACTCTTCGGTTTTTCACTACAGATGGTGTCCCTGTCCCTCATAATTAATGAAGCATTTTTTATTTTTCTAGCACTGGCTTTCAAATATATTTCTGTATTTGATAAAAAAGGAGCTGAATTTTATGATGAACGCCCAAGAGGATAATATTCCGTTGGTCTCCATTATTACTCCCTCTTATAACAGCTTGACATTTATAAGAGAGACCATTGAATCCGTTCAGGCCCAATCATATCCCCATTGGGAAATGATCATTGTTGACGATAAGTCGAAGGATGACTCAATCCATGTAATTAAACAATATGTAAAAAACGATCAACGGATTAAACTAATTTCCTTAACACAAAATAGTGGTGCAGCTAGGGCTAGAAATGCAGCCATTAAAATGGCCACAGGAAATTATTTAGCGTTTCTTGATAGCGATGATCTATGGTTACCTACTAAATTAGAAGAACAAGTTGCTTTTATGCAAAAGGGGAATCTTACTTTTTCCTTTACTTCCTATTCGTTGATTAATGAAGATGGTAATCATATGGATGTAGAAGTAAAAGCACCAAAAGTAGTGGATTATAAGTATCTGATTGGAAATACAATTATTGGCTGCCTAACTGTAATGTTAGATAGACAACAAATTAAACAGATAGAAATGCCAGATATTCAGCCTGAGGATACTGCATTATGGTTGTTGTTACTTCGGCAAGGGCATAAAGCATATGGCTTACAAAAGGTTTTATCAAGATATCGTATTGTTTGTAACTCCGCCTCAAGGAATAAATTCAAAGCTGCCTATCGATATTGGAAACTCTTACGAAGCCAAGAAAAGTTAAACCTTGTAAAATCCAACTTTTACTTTGGTAAATATGCCTATCATGCATACAATAAAAACAAAGTGTCTTTACCAAATGGGGGTAAATAAAGAATGTACACTGTTCTACTACTAACTGATAAACTCATAACAGGTGGTGCCGAGATGTATTTTTGTAAATTGGAAAACCACCTCAAGGATGAAAACATGACGTTTTACTCAGCAGCCGCAGCTGGAGAGATGTACAATCAAATTCATAATAAAAGTAACTTTATTCCTTTAAGCTTAAAAAATCACCTTGGTAATCTAAAGACACTGAGAAAACAAGTAATTCAAAAGGCCATTGATGTCATTCATGCAAATAGTTTAAGAATGTTGCTCTATTCCATCGCAATAAAGAAAATTACCAACAGAGAAATCAAGTTGGTCTATACCAAACATAATGTTACAATGCTTGAAAAAAAGATTCCCTTCCTTTTTAAAAAAGTGTTGAATCGGCATGTTGATCAAATTATCTCGGTTAGCAATTTTGAAACGGAGAACTTACAACAACTTGGAGTAAGGAAAGAACTTATTCGGACCATTTATAATGGAGTCGATTTGGATCAATTTCCTTTTCAACCACAGCAAGCTCAGAAAACATTCAATATCGGAATCTTAGCTCGTTTATCAAAAGAAAAAAACCATAAACTATTCTTAACTATTGCCAATGAATTAAGGAATATGGACCACTTTACGTTTCACATTGCGGGTGATGGACCTGAGAGGGAATTTGTCGAAAAAGAGATAAAAAAGCTAAAGTTAAGCCATAAAATAAATGTTTTAGGTCAGGCTTCCAATCCATATGAATTTATTTGCAATATGGACTTGCTACTCCTAACATCCTTCAGAGAAGTTTTTCCAATGGTTGTCCTTGAAGCAATGGCTACAGGAACGCCAATCGTGTCTATAGATGTTGGTGGCATTAAAGAAGCAATTATAGATCATGAAACAGGGATTCTCATTTCACATCATTCAGAAAAAGAATTTGCAGAAAAAATCATGATGCTCCACGATAATGAGGATTTAAGACAAGACTTGGGAAGCACAGCAAGACAAAAAGTAGAAGAATCTTTTTCTCTTTCTACTATGATTCATTCTACGTTGAAAACCTATCAAATTTAAAAAACAAACGATACATTCGTTTGTTTTTTTATACCTATGCATCTTTTTTTAAAAAGCATATTCTATAACACCCCACTAGAAAAGGAGTGTTTTAAAATGATGGACTCTGAAGACTGCCAGAATAGAGATGTTGTTAATATTGATTGTTTTGGAGCTGATCCAAATTTAGCAGACAATTCCCCAGCCATTCAAGAAGCCATTAATAATTGTATAGCTAATAATCACTCAAAAGTTGTCATCACAGGGAAGAAACAATATATCCTTTCCTCCCCCATTGTCATTAAGTCAAATGTAAGTCTCGAAATTGATTCTACAGTTATATTACTTGTCAAAGGTGATTTCCAAGTGTTTGAGCTTCAAAAAGATGCTTCAATCTCGGGTGGAACGATTGAAATCATGGATAATAGCTTTAATTCAACTGTTATCTTCCTTTCTGGTGCCCAACAAATAGAGATTCATAATCACACTTCTATTTCCGATATAAATATCATAAACCGTACAACAACATACCAGGGTATAGCCATTCAACTATACTGTAAAAATGCATGGGATTTCATCAGCTTCTTTAAAGCAAACTCCATACAAATCACAAACTTTCATACGGCCCTCTATTTTAAAACAGAAAAACTTCAAAATATAAATACCCCGTGTTGGATTAATGCGAACTCCTTCCACTCTATTTATATAGATGGTTGTCAGTATGGTATAGAGATTGACGGAAATAGTGATTTACCATATGAAATTTCTGGTAACACCTTTACCGATATCCAAGTTCAATGCCGGAAACAAACAAAAAAGGTAATCCGCTGCTCGGGTGCCTATAATGTATTTGAAGGATTGATTTGGGATACCAACCGTATGGATGATCCTCCACTTGTCATTGAATTTTCCTCCATTTCTCATCATAATTACCTATTCTCGAATCAAGTTTCCACATCCATTCTAGATCTTGGTCAATACAATCGTTACACGTCACCTCATGAAGAATCCCTTCCTGTATATCCCCCTCTTGCATTAGGGAAAGCACATCTGGTTGGGAACCAAGATGATATATTAGTAAATGCACACGTCCGATATACTGTACGTCAACTTTTGGGTAAAGCCCCCTATGGAGGAACTATAAATAATTGTTTTAACTTACTAGATGAGCAAAGCGTGAATTACTTGGAGGTGCCTAGTTCCCAGCCAGTTGTCATCGAATTAGACTTTTCAAAACAGCCTATTAAAATGCTGAATTGCTTTGGTATTTATTTTGGATGGAATGAAAGTCCGAGCCATGTGTTAATTGAATACCAACAAAGTTTAAATGGACCATGGATAGTGGCTAAAAATGTCCCATTTAATGTCGGAAACACTGTTATTTCGGAGGTAAGAGCAGCTACGTTGTATAAAGTTAAGTTAACACTAAGCGGTTACACGCAAGAGCACAAACGATTTCGTATTAATCGGATATTTGCTAAATCATCATTACAACATGGTGCCTCTTGGTTGCCAACTACAGGCGGTACATTATATGGAGATTTAGAACTACAAAAAGGGCAATCCGTGAAGTTAGTTTCTCCGAACGGAACTAAATGGAAAGTGAGTATTAATGACCAAGGACAAATTATCACTTCAAAGCTATGAAACAATATAATCTTGACAGAACAAATGCTGTGAAAGCCCCCCTAAAAAGAGAATGTTAATTTACAGACACTAAGTAGGTTAACTATTTTAAGCCTTACTTACCGCCTTATTAAGCTCCACATAATTGAGTAGGACACTTGATTTACTATATTGGCTTGTCCACTGTCAGCGATTTTGCTCATTGCTTACAGTTAACTGCCTAATCATAGCGTAATCTTCACATTGTTTTCATTGATAAATTTACCCATCAACTCAAGAACTCCGTCTTTCAATTCGGGTCGGTCCAAAGCAAAATCTAATGTAGTTTCGATGAACCCAAGTTTATCCCCTACATCGAATCTTTTCCCTTCAAACTTAAAGGCATAAACATCCTGCATAGTATTTAACTGCTCGATAGCATCAGTCAACTGGATTTCTCCACCCTTGCCAATCTTTTTTTCATCCAAAAATTGAAATATTTCCGGAGTCAGGATGTAACGTCCGATTATTGCCAAATTTGATGGGGCTTCATTCCTTGAAGGTTTTTCAATAAAACTTCTTACCTTTATCAGGTTGGATTCGATGGAAACAGGATCAATTACACCATATTTGTGTATGTCTTCTTCGTTAACTTCCTGTATACCTAATACACTCGAACCTGTTTTTTCAAATTGATTAATTAATTGTTTCAAAGCTGGGGTATCGCTTTTGATAATGTCATCCCCTAAAAGAACACCAAATGGTTCATCACCAATAAATTTCCGGGCACACCAAATTGCATGACCTAGCCCCAATGGTTCCTTTTGTCGTATATAATGAATTTCTATAGAAGATGACGCTATTACTTTATAAAGCAAGTCAAACTTTTCTTTCTTCACTAAATTTGCCTCTAATTCAAACGCATGATCAAAGTGATCTTCAATCGCTCTTTTACCTTTACCAGTTACAATAATAATGTCCTCTATTCCAGAGGCGATTGCTTCCTCAACAATGTACTGAATAGTAGGCTTATCTATTATAGGAAGCATCTCTTTCGGCATGGCCTTCGTAGCAGGAAGAAACCTAGTTCCTAAACCTGCCGCAGGTATAATGACCTTTTTTACAGTTTTCATATTTCCCTCCCATTTTCCAGTAAAAATTAATGGTATGTCACATTGACTTTATTTTTCTTATTACAATTTTTTGCTCAGCCTAACAACGATTATTTCCGCTTCATCCATCGCTACTTTCAAGTATTCCTTATTTTGCGGATGACTCCACGCAACTGTTACCAACACTCTATGCGAAGGTGTACGGTATGAGAACAGATTAACTGCAGCAATTGAACCAAAGCCATTATATTGAACGAATTTTATTCACTTCTCCGACATACGTTCACATTTTTCCAAATTGGCATTACTAGTATTTAAGTTTTAAAGAAAAAATGGACATTAAAAAGGTCCAATCCAGATACGCATTCTGGGCTAGACCTTTTATTAGTATCATCGTTCACACACAATTACATCTTTTTCACGGTCACTTATTTTATTCTCGTCCAGGCACCTGAAATACAGGCTATAATTGAAAAAACCTCAAAATAATTACACTCTATTTTCGACCCGAAATTAGAATTCAACCACCATTTAATGGTTAAAGTGGGGTCAAATCGTCATTACGTAACATCCCGACTTTCTTCCATATGATTAAGTCAATTTAACATAATAGGTACCCGGGCAATTCAGAATACAGTAGGTAATTGGGACCTTTCATGAGTACCTTGAACTCCCACCACTTTAGCGGTGGGAGTTGTTCAACCATGCTTTCATATAGTCAATAAATTTTTGCGCTGCTGGAGAAATAGTGTTGAAGGATGGGGCTGCGATACCGATGGAGCGATAATGTTCTCCTTCTAAGCTCAAAATGCGAACATTATGCGGAACACGGTACAAAACCATTTCAGGAAGAATACTAATTCCCATCCCATTTTGAACCATCGAAATGATTGCTTGATCATCCGCAAGTTCAAATTTAATATGAGGAGTTACATTGTTTTCATGAAAAATCCGCTTTAAATCATTATCGCTCCCTTTCTTCGACATAATCAGCATCTCTTCTTTAATGTCTGCAAAACTAACCTCCTGTTGGTTTGCGAGGCGATGCTCGTCAGGAAGAATGCACAGCATACGGTCTTTTTTTAAGAAAATCACTTCAAATGACTTCGAAGTCGGTAATGAGACAAACCCAAAATCAACCGCACCCGTTGCGATCCAATGCTCAAGCGTATCGTAATCCCCCTCTAACAACTTGATTTCGATAGCAGGTAGATCTGCATTAAAACTTTTCAGGATTTCTGGTAGCCATTGAACGGAAACACTCGAAAAAGTTCCAATGCGGACGGTGCCAATTTCAAGCCCCTTAATATTCGCTATTTCTTGCATCATTTGTTCATTCCACTTTAACATTTCATGGATATGCCTTAATACGCGTTCTCCATTACTAGTCAACTTGATCCCCGCACGTCCTCTAATCAAGATTGTAAATCCCCATTCGGATTCAAGACTGGCAATTGCATGACTCACGGCGGATTGCGTTAACCCATGGATCTCTGCTGCTTGTTTGAGACTCCCTGATTCTACAACAGTGCTAAATATTTCAAACTTGACCAGTGACAACTTCCCCACTCCCTTTACATGAATTTTATTCATCTAACAGCTTAAAAACATTCATTTTTATTATCTAAACTTAACATGTATACTAAAAAACAATCAATAACTTTCGTTGAATTTTGGCACAATGAATGGAACTGGAGGGTGTAAGATGGATAATCCAATAAGTAGGGGCACACAAGTAAAAGCGGACTTGATGATGGTCATGGTGACAATGTTATGGGGTGCATCCTATTTGTTTATGAAGATGGGCCTCCATTCGATTCAAGAGTATAACCTAATTGCATTACGTTTTGGGATTGCTTTTCTTGTAGCTGCACTCGTATTTTATCGACGCCTTCTGAAAATTGATGGTAAAACGATCACATATGGATTTTTACTCGGATCGCTGTTATTCTTGTGCACTTCCGCTGTAGTGATCGGTTTAAAAACGACTTCAGTTTCAAATGCCGGATTTTTATTTAGTCTCGCGGTTATCTTTGTTCCTTTGTTAGTAGCACTCTTTTCTCGAAAGAAACCTAAAAAAAGAGTGATGATTAGCTTGTGTATCTCGATTACAGGAATCGGTCTTTTAACGTTAAACCAGACATTCCACATCCATGCTGGCGATTTCTTGTGCATCTTAGGTGCCTTATTTTATGCCCTTCACATCATCGTTACAGGGAAAGCAACAAAAAATGTGGATGCCATCTCCATTGGGATCATACAGCTTGGGGTTGCAGGTGCATGGGGACTTCTCTTTTCACTATTATTTGAAAAACCACAACTTCCAAGCAACATCGAGTCATGGAGTGCGATTTTGGCATTAAGCATTCTGTGCAGTGCAGTTGGATTTATTGGCCAAGCTGTAGCCCAAAAACATACAACACCTACACGTACTGGTCTGATTTTTTCATTAGAGCCTGTATTTGCAGCATTCTTTGCTTTTATTTTCGTAGGTGAAATCCTTACAAATAAAGGTTATGTAGGGGCTGTCCTGGTGCTATTCGGGGTACTTGCCGCGGAGATCAATTTAAAGAAATTACTGGGGAGAAGAAACTTTTTATATACAATGAGTCGGTCTAGGGAGAGCGGATTATAGGTGCCAGGTATCTAGACAAGTTAGATTTCAATGGATAGCTCACTGTTTGTTGGGTGCTTGGATGCTTTGGTTGGACACTTCGAAGGGTTTGTTGGAAACCTCTCTGTTTGTTGGACACTTTCATGTGTTCGTTGGAGACTTGACCAAGTTGGTTGAACACTTCGAAGGGTTTGTTGGAAACCTCTCTGTTTGTTGGACACTTTCATGCGTTCGTTGGAGACTTGACCAAGTTGGTTGAACACCTTCAGGTTTTGGTTGGACACTTCGAAATGTTTGTTGGAAACCTCTCCGTTTGTTGGACACTTTCAGGCTTTTGTTGGACACCTTCAAGCTTTCGTTGGACGCTGGGCTTAGTTGGTTGAACACTACCGGCTTTCTATAAAACCGCTGTGCAACAAACAAAGACTAGCAATTCATACATTTGTATAAAAACACAAAGAAGATTAGATATTATAGTAAATACCTAATCCACGCCTTATAAATATATATATATGTAGTGAATTGTCCGAATAACCCCGTGCATAGGTACCTGAAATTCAAACTGATTAGTTTCGTGCGCAGGTACCTGACACTCAGTGTTTTATAGTCGGAATGGCTAAGTTCTTTTCATTTTTTAAAGAAATATGCAGTTCACGATTGCGATTGATAGAGGCAAAAAAAACATCCTTTAGATCATTAACTCCTTGATTGTCTAATTCTTGTTGTAGCCATGCTTCATCTAAATTAACATCTCTTAACACGTCTGTGTAAAGTGTTCCTTCTACGATAACAGGAAAGGAAATCGTAGACGTTGGTTTTATGATATTCATATCTTCTAGCGTCACCGAATTCTTTTGTGGTTTTTTTAATACACTTAATGCCCCGTTTGCTTCAATAATTGCTGTTTCTACTTCGTTAATATCAAATACATCTTTTTCTCTAAGCATTTGAAGGATATTATCAATAGAATAACGAATTTTCTTTAAGTTTTCATTTACAAATTTTCCATTTTGAAGAACAACGGTTGGTTCAAATGTTAGTAATCTGCCTATTTTACGATTAGATATTTTCCATCTCGTAACAATCCTTTGAAAAACGCCAATCGCAATGATAGCAAAAGCAGTCGGTAAATGTTTAATATCAGGTTCAGCAATATCAGCTCCAACAAGTGCCCCTAATATAATGACGATTAAAAAGTCAAATACCGGCAATTCACCAATGGCACGTTTCCCCATAAATAGTGTGGTAAACAATAACAACGGTATAATAGTAACTATTCTTCCTAATATAAGGAGCATATCCTTCATAAATTCCAACATCTTGACACCACTTTCCCAGGTTTCTCTAGTTCAGATAATTAAAAATCACGATCACTATCACTCTTTCCAATTCAGCTATTGAATATAACCTCATTCCCCCAATTTTCACCAAAAGTTAACCTCTATTAGAATTGAAAATAGGTACCTGAAATTTCATCAACTATTCTATTTAAAAAAGTAACTCTGATTTAACTCCAGAGTTACTTTTAGGATTGGTTGAATATTTTTCGAGATTGGTTGGACACTTTCTAAGGACTTTGCAATGATCATTGATCCCAAGGCAAAGTCTTAAGGTCCAATAAATAGTTTATTCTAAAGTATAGTCAACTACGCCCCCCTTCCGTCCCGCCTAGTAGTGTAAGCGAGAACTGCAAAACTAGTGAAATGCGTTGAATGGTGATTAAGTATATCGAACCTGATGTTGGACGGGGTACAGGAAAACTTACCAGCGGAGCGAAAGGCATTTCCAAAACATCATTAAATAGGAGCTACTACTATTAACGGATGCCCTTCTTCTTTACGTTCGCTGTTGATAATAAACCAGGCACTCATCTATAATTAAGGGAGTGGCTCAGTCATCCACATATTTCCTATACATTATCTGTACCTAATTAGGAGGGCTCCGAATGGAAATCAACAAAATCACATTGATGGATGCTTATCTGATTGAAACGCTTCGTAGCAATGGGGTATCTAATGATGAATTGCTTAATCAGATTGGGCTACAAGATATCAGCCCATGGGAAAAAGTGAAACCCAACTTTGATTTCACAGGACTTCTCAATCTATATGAACAGGATCCAAAGGCCTTCGCCTCTATACTATTTGATGGCTATACCGTGAAGTTTATTACGTTGAATGGGCTGCAAAACTTGTTGGAAATGAAGTTCGATAAAATCAAAGAACGGGACTTTCAACTTACAGATAAAGGCGTTTCATACCTAAATATTGATGAAGACATTTATCCTGTCCTGAAACAAATGCTGTCGAAGAATTGGATTATTCATGAACTGTCTGAACATGATAGCAGCCATTCGATGAAGGAAATTCATATTTTGCTAGCGTGAAAGAATATACATTATAAAGGTCCAATCCAGATACGAATTCTGGATTGGACCTTTTATTATGATCATTGTTCGTGAAGGGCTATACCTGCATCAAACAATGACTCATATTTATTCAACTAAATAAATTTACAAGATAGCCAGACATCCATAAAGCTGATTTTGTTTGTATTATTATAAAACCGCAGTATATATTCTGAACTTACCAATGAATATGTATCTGAATTTATCAAATTTAGAATGGTCCCCAGCCAATGAGTACGCCTACAACTAGCATAACTACTGCTATTGCACACCAAATTAAAAAGAGGGGAAACATCCACTTCGCCCATTTAATCCATGACACTCCCGCCACAGCTAGGCTGGCCATTAATGGTCCAGATGTAGGGAAGATACTGTTTGTAAAACCGTCTCCAAATTGGAATGCTTGTACGGCAACCTGTCGAGTGACACCAACCATATCTGCCAATGGCGATAAAATAGGCATCGCAATCATTGCTTGACCACTACCTGAAGGAACTAGAAAATTAAGGGCAGCATTGGCCACGAACATGCCAAGTGCAGCTAAAACAGGTGGTAGCGTTTCCAATGGTATGGCAAGCGCATTTACAGCTGTATCTAAAATTTGTGCATTCTCCATTATAATGAGGATTGCCCTTGCTACGCCAATAATCAACGCACCATACACTAGCTTTTGACATCCTTCCAAAAATACATGCGCAACTTTATTATAATTCATGCCACTAATTATTCCCGAAACAAGCCCGATAATAATAAAGAACGCCGCCATATGATCGATGCTCCATTTAAATTGAATGGTTGCGAAGACGAAGAATAGTAATGCCAAGCCTACAAAACTTAAAATAAGTTTGTGGCGGACAGTAAAGGGAGCTATCAACTCACCTTCAGAATCACCAGAATTCTCCAGTACTCCGATCAGACTTTTTGATGGATCGTCTAAAATTTTCTTTGCATATCTCCAAGTATAGAAAATGGTTACGCCAACAATAACGATAAATGTGATGATGCGAAGCGTCATTCCTGAAAATAAAGGAAGGCCAGCAATTGATTGGGCAATTCCAACCGTATAGGGATTTAAAAAACCCACATTGAAACCTGCAAATGTAGCCCCAAAAGTAATGGCGACTGCAACAATTGCATCAAGCCGAAGCGCTCTCGCGATAATAATACCGATTGCCACAAATGGAATGACCGAATTGGCGACTGCGCCAACTGCTCCTCCTAGTGCAAACAAAAGGGAAATAATAGCGATGAGCCAAAATTCTTTGCCTTGTGTTTTATTGACCGCCCTTAAAATACCACCCTTAATTGCTCCGGAACGTTCAATTACCTCAAATGCTCCTCCCGCAAACAGAACAAGAAAAATAAGGCTGCCGGATTGAACCATTCCAGATTGCAATGCTAGAAAAATATCCATTAATCCAGCGGAATTGTTTTCTACTTCGCTATAGGTGTTCGGAATTACTCTCTCAATGCCATTCACTTCTTCACGGTCAAATGATCCCGCTGGTGTAATGTAAGTTGCGATAACAGCAAGCAACAACACTAAAAAAAGAATAACGTAAGTGTCAGGCATTTCCCACTTTCTTTTTACTTTCTTATTGTCAGTAGTTCTTGAGTCCGTCATATTATCCCTCCATTTGTGTAGTGCTGTACTAACTAGTAATCAAGTAACTTAAACGTTGCGTGAACAAACATATTCATCCCGTCAGATAAAGCGCTTTCATCAATATTAAAACGAGGATGATGATGTGGATAATCAGTGGCTAAACCGCTATTACCCGATCCTGTAAAGAAGAATGTGCCTGGTGCCTTCTTCAGAAAAGCAGAGAAATCCTCACCGCCCATATTCGGTTTCATCTGTGTTAGCGCTTGGGTTCCCCATAATTCAAGCACAGTCTCTTCGATTACACGGGATACTTTCTCATCGTTTATGACGGGATCAACCCCATCATTATAGGTAAGAAGATAGGAGGCACCATGCGCTTCAGTTATTCCTTTTATTATTCGTTCCATCAATTCACGGATAATTATGCGATGTTCAGTGCTGAAAATACGAACTGTTCCACCCATTTCAACAGAATCTGGAATGATATTCATGGCTGAACCACTTGCGAACTTGGTGATAGAAAGGACTACGCTGTCCAATGGATCCATATTTCGAGAGACAATATGCTGCAAGTTGCTAACGACTTGAGCCCCAATGACAATCGCATCGACGGTTTGATGTGGAAGACCGGCGTGTCCTCCCCGACCGGTAATCGTGATTGAAAATGTATCTGGTGATGCCATCACTGGGCCAGACGCAACCCCAATTTGTCCTGTCTCGAGGGGGGACCAAAGATGAGTTCCAATAACCATGTCGACCCCATCCATCACACCCTCACGTACCATTTCTTGAGCACCACCCGGAGCTAGTTCTTCGCCATGCTGAAATAAGAAACGGACTTCACCTTTAATTTGATCCTGCAGAGAGGATAGAATTTTAGCTGTTCCTAGTAGGATAGCTGTATGGCCATCATGACCACAAGCATGCATGACACCAGCATTTTTGGACGAAAACGGCAGTAAATTTTCTTCTTGGATTGGCAAGGCATCGATATCCGCTCGAATTGCTAAAACTTTACCACGCCGAGCCCCAATTAGACGTGCCATTACACTAGTTTTTGTAGGACGTGAAATTTCTAGATTACCGAAGGACTGCAGGGTTTCATAAATAAACTGGGATGTTTTTTCCTCCTGAAAGGACAACTCAGGATATTCATGAAGATATCTCCTCCAACTAATTACTTCATCCTGAACTTCATCAATCAGATGACTGAATTTAGTATTTTTCAATTAAGAACCTCCTACTATTCATTTAATTTATAATTTCGGACCATTAACGGTTGTAGCCATTATTATATATTAAGTTTGGTAGTTCAGTCTAGCGTTAATTTTCTAACTTCTATAAAAATAAAAAAAGACAAGATAAAAGGCATCTTGTCATAACATGATTTTATAAATTTTTCTCGGTCTTCCTCTTGGGTGTAGAGTTTCTTCAGCGACTATTTGGGCCAATCCTTTTGCCTCTAACTCTGTCAAAATTCTGCGTGCGCTACGCGGCAAAATATTCATATATTGGGCAAGATCATGGGCGCTAATTTCCGATTTCCCGATTTTCCTTAAGATAGATTCTAGTTTACTTAAAGTGACGACGCTAAGTGAGGTTTGCTGGCTTAATAATTGTAATTTTTCCGGGGCAATCCCATAGATAATCTGTTCAGGTTGTCCTAATGGGCCAGTAATCGTTTTGCCGTCAAAAACGACCATCCATGATCCCTTGTCATGATCATTTGCATGTAGTAAAGCAATCCCAGCATTGATCTCTGCTTCATAGGCAGTTTGTCCAATTCCAATCCCACAAGTGACAGCATCATCCCCGGTTAGCTGAAGAACTGTCGGATCTGGAATTACAGTGAAATCTTTAGTAATTTCATCTAACGGTCCGCGCGTTGTAAATATTATATAACGACCTGGCCCGGCAGATTTAAGTGAACCATTTATTTTTTTAGTATATACGAGTAGCTTTTCTGTCATTTTGATTTCGATTTTATGGATTTCATCTGTTGAAAAAGTATCCTTTGTTAAGCTGGAAAAGGAGTCAAACTCAATCATTTGAACTGCGATTTGAGAATCCTTAAAGTGCATAGTTTCATATGTCTGGCGAATAAGTGCCAACGTAGAAACGATTGCGGATTGTGCCGGAAGGACCCGAAATGCAGGTACGCCAAGCTTTATCAGTTCATGTTGAGCATTTTTCAGACAAGTGACAGCAGCCAGTGTCTTCCCTTCTTTCCATAAATCATAGTGATACTTCACCACTTCATCCGTAGGAATCTCTTCTTCATAGTGTTTTAAATATACGGGTTGAAAATCTATCTCAGACTCTAAGAAAACTCGTTCTAGCACAGAAGGTTCGAACGTATCGAAGCTTAGTTGGTTGAATGCGATCTTTTGTTGATATGCGATATGCAACAAAGTCTTATACAAGCTAGATCCAGAAGAAGGGACATAAAACATCGGCTGTGAGGATCCAGACCATTTCTTGGCATAGCCATAAGGAATTTGTCCAGAAAAAAGCCACATATCGACATCCCACATATTCGCAGTCAGTTTTTCTGGAATTTCTTCATCATGCCAGTAGGTAATAGAGATACAACTGAATTCAGGGTACTGTGAAATGACAGATTCCATAATTTCAAGGGAATCCTCCGCACCAAACAAGCCTATTCGAATTTTCTTCAAAGTTCTGAACCACCTTTCTAGATGAGTGAGGAGAACTTGCTTTTTTCACTATGTTCATACAATAAGTATGAATATATCTTATAGTAACCGATGAATTGCATAGTAATTACATACTCAGGAAGCTAGTTAGGCACCTTTTTCCAAACAAAAAAGAAGTAACTGTCAAACCGTCCCTGTGGTAAGGTTTGACAGTTACTTCTTATTTAAAGCGGAGGATCAGCCATTATTTTACCGAACCTTTAGCCACTTTTTTATATTATTCATCTCTTACTCTATTATATGTTGAGTATTTAAAGAAATCAATTTCCAAATGCCTGTCATCAATAAAGGTCCTTGGTACTGAAGTATAGTGTCTGTGCAACAAAAAACAACTAATTCCCCCAATTGTATAAAAAACATATAGAGATTACATTATCAGCTACCTATCTAATCACCCGGTCATAAATATGTAATCGTAGTGAGTAGTCGGAATGGTTTCGCGCAGGTATCCGAAATTCACCCTACACTACTTAAACTCCGTCTCCATTTTCGTCCATCCCTACGATGCGTTGGTGGTATGTGGTGGTAATAGACGAATGGGAGATTCATGTCCTTGACGCTTTCTATATAAGTCCAATTCACATAGGTAAGATCACCTCTTCTAGATAGCCCATTCCCAAGTTCTTCATCAACGATCGTAATCGTCCCACTATCCCTCTTTCTCAGATTATCAATCAATTCCTGTGTGTCTTTATTGTTACCCAATATAATAAAAGCTCTCTTCATCCATATAACCCCACTTCCTATTTTAATAAACACCATATTCAAGTGCAGCAAGTTAGCCTTATGTTGAATTACTCGGACATATTTCAGAAACTAATGCACGCGCTTCTTATAAGTCTATAGTATCATAAATTCAGAATAAATAAATAGTTATTGCTTATATTTGCCTACTAATTGTGTGGGTGTAACAAACAACAATGTATAATTCACATAATTGCATAAAAATTATAGGGGATTAAACTTTTTTATCTTTCAAAACCCTTAACGTTGTAAATTCACACTTTCTTGACATTCCCCCATTGGCACCAATGGTAAGTCTTGCGGCAATCGCTGATAAAAAACGTGGTAGAAGTGGTTCGTTCTTATGGTCGTATCATTACCAGCGTGAAGAAAAAGTAAATTTCATCACGTTGTATCCTTTTTCGAATGGTTTGTCTATATAGAGGATGAAAGCATCGTTAGTCTAAGCAAAAGACGTCATGGATCCATAAAGGGTTCTTTTTTTGTAGCGAAGGGTAATCTGTACACAACATACTCGATCGGCACCTGTGTAACAAAAAACAATTCGCGAAATTGTATAAACACGCAAAAAAAGATTAGATATTGTAGTAAATACCTAATCCACGCCTTATAAATATATAATCGTAGCGAGTATTCAGAATGTCGCCACAGTACCTGAAATTAATATTCTACCTTACTTATACCTACTTAATAGTTCTTCTGGAATATGACAATAATCATTTGGACATCTAGCTAACCTATCTTGATGTTCTTCTGCACTTCTCACATAGTTTGTAAGAGGCAATACTTCGACAACTATGAGGTCATAATCATTTCTCTCACTAAGAAACGCCTTTGCCTCTTTTAAGTGTTCAGGCTTTTCACTATACACTCCTGTTCTGTATTTCTCGCCAATATCCTGTCCTTGTTTATTCAAACTGTATGGATCAATGATTTCAAATAAATACCCCATTAATTCCCTGATTGTTACAACTGTCGGATCAAATTTTGTTTTTACACATTCGGCGTACCCATCATAATCACCCTCAAGTGTATGACTTGTTCCATTAGCTCTTCCTGCTTCTGTAAACGTAACTCCAGGTAACGTTTTTATAAAAGCTTGTACTCCCCATAAACATCCACCTGCAAAATATACTACTTCCATATTGACTCTCCTCTCCTTAAAATCAAAATGTACATTCTAAATTTCTTCAAGCTTAGCTTACCTGGAACTTTTTCATGTATCCAACATATCCCATTCATCACCAAGTAACCACCTAAGTGCAGAAAGTTTACCGTTTAGCATTCCCCATTCAAAATCATCATAAGGACCCACATTTTCTTCACCATACTTCTCTTCTACCCTTTTAGCAGACTTTAACGCACCTTCCCAAATGTCAGGGTGAATTGTATCAAGTCCATTTACAATTCTATATTTTAATCAATGAAGAAAACATTTGCGGTTCACCAGTTTTCGAACTGGGGACCTTTTTTTCATATGTAAAAAGAGGAAGAAACGGGATGGAACAATGGATGAGTCTCATATAGGAACTAGGTTTCCCGATATTCGTATCAATCTATCTTTTGCATCAGCTTGAAACTAAACTTGTTGCGATACATAATGTTTACTAACATCGAAAATGAAATGAATTTTAAAAAACATTCACAGGTATATGCGCAACAAAAAAAGATAAGACATGCGCACATGTCTTATCGTCATAAATTACTTACTAGTTGCCGCTACAAGCGATTGAGGACGGGCACCTTTTAATGGATTTGTCTTCTCAAATGCATAGGCGACATTCAAGACGAGATCCTCCCTGAATGCTGGTCCCATAATTTGCATCCCAGCTGGCATTCCTCCGACCAATCCACATGGAATTGTTAGTGCTGGAAGGCCCGTCAAGTTGCCGGGACCTGTGAATCTAATAATATTTTCTATCAGATCAACATTATTACCGTTAATCGCAACTGTGTCATCGCCAATATTCGGTACGATCAATGGCAATGTCGGTGAGATAAGCACATCCACTTTTTCAAACGCTTTTTGGAAGTCGAGTTTAATCATCCTTCTGATTTGTTGAGCTTGTAAATAGTCAACTGCAGAAGGGATTTCACCAAGTTCAAATAGATACCTGATATCCTCTCCAAAGTCATTCGGGCGTTTTTGCAAGTTCTTATGATGGATCGTACTTGCTTCAGATAATGAAGTGATCAATTCCGCATACTCGGCATATTTCAATGAAGGGATGGATACGACCTCCACTTTGGCCCCTTGGTCGACCAATGCCTGGATGCCTTCACGCACCAATTTCTCCACATTTGAATCGACATCCTTGAAGAAATAATCCTCATTGACACCGATAACCAAATCCTTGACATCCCCCGTTAACTTTTCTGTGTATTTCATCGTCGGGACATTTACGGAAGTCGGATCTTTGCTATCATACCCCGCGAGCACTTCGAGCATTGCCGCCGCATCCGCCACTGTCTTCGTCATCGGACCAATATGATCCAGAGACCAGGCAAGCGGCCAACATCCATATTTACTCACCAATCCATGAGTCGGTTTCAGTCCGACAATACCACAAGCCGATGATGGAATTCGAATTGAACCGGCAGTATCTGTCCCTAACGTCCCAATACTCATATTGGAGGCGATTGCCACTCCCGAGCCTCCGCTCGATCCCCCTGGAATCTTATCCAAATCCCATGGATTACGCGCCGGACCGAAGTGGGGGTTATTATTGGTGATGCCCCAAGCATATTCGTGCATATTAAGCTTACCGGTAAAAATGACACCGGACTCTCTAAGGTTTTCGATGACAGTCGCATCGTAATCCGAAACGAAATCACTGTGGATTTTCGATGCCATCGTCGTCACTTCATCTTTGAAGTAAATATTATCTTTAATACCCATCGGAATCCCGTGAAGCTTGCCGCGGTAATTTCCGTTAGCAATCTCGCTCTCTGCTTTTTTAGCAGACTCTTTCGCACTTTCGTGTGTAATGGTGATATATGCATTGTTCTTGTCATTTAGCGCATCAGCTTGATTCAATACTGCGTCTGTCAGTTCAACCGGAGAAACTTCCTTTTTCTCAATAAGTGGTGCCAATTCTTCTATTGAAAGAGAGATGAGATCTTTACTCAACTTGGTCACCTCCTGCAATATTGCGTAATGAAATGTCATAGCTTTCTAGTGGCAGATCTGTTAGTTGTTCTTTCAGTTTTTCAATCGCTTCCCACCGTGACTCCACCACTTTGTAGTCACCTTCTGGTATTTCCAACCCTTTTGCAGCAAATAGTTCCCGAATTGACACTGTCATTAATAAATCACTCCAATTAGTATTTTATTAAAACTATTACAATCGGTACAAAATTAAACGCAAAAATTAGAACGAATACCTACAGTTCAACAACGAACAAAAAGATCTTCAACTAGAAAACTATCACCACCAACATATAATCAAAATTTCACATAGCAAATATAGTGTACATTAAACCAATTCGGATATCAAATTATTCAAATTATTAACTGTATTAGCACTATGATTCTCGGATAGAAATGAAAACATAAAAATACTCAGCCATTGACCTACTCATATGGCTGAGACTCATTTTCCGTATCCTATAATTGTATTTTTCTTCGGTTAACTCTGGCTAAAGCTACCTTTCTATTCGATGCTACGTTTGAGTATATTATAAAAAGATAAAATCAAAAGTTAAATCATAAATTGCATTCAAATTATCCTCCGTTGGAAATTAAGGGCCTCCAAGATACTCCCGATTCTGTTGTCTCCTCGAGCACATGGAAAAGACACTGGATTTTCAACACGAACGAAAAGCATCATCCAGGGGTCCTACGAGAAAATGTTCAACAGAAATGTAGTAGCCATTTATGGTTATGAAAACGGGCCGCGTAACCTGCAAGGCAGTTCTGTGGAGATATCATGTTGGCATATGTGAATCAACAAGGATTAATGGCAGTCGGTAAAGTTATGGATGTAAAGGTTGAACCTGGGGTGGGCATTTTCTTCGACGACGAGATGGGACAACAACTTCCCGATGAATACCATATTGAAGTGGAATGGAGCGTTAAAGACTCCCCCTGTCACCAATGGAGAAGCTAAAAAAATCGGTTACAATTTACCTGTGCGTACTGTGTTCGGAAAGCTGCATAATGGTAAAATGGCACAAAAAATTGTGGTTGAATTGAATATACGTTGAGGTAAACCGGTGAAAGAAAAGGGACTCTAAGTATAGAGTTCTTTTTCATTCCTAAAAAATCGGTACCCACTAGCGTTGCATAGCTGTAAAAATACTTACAAACAATGTCCCCTTTCCTTCCCTATCACTCTATATAGAGGGTGAAAGGAGGTGATTACATGGCTGCAACAATCGAATTTCAACACGCGGCGGGCCGCGTTCTCTTCGACGGTGGTTTGACAGAGGACGGAAAGATTATCCGTAAATCGAAGACGTACCGCTATATCAAAGAAAATGCACCAGCTGAAGACTTGTACAAAGCGCTGGAGCAACTTGGTCGGCTCTCAACATTGTTGTTCATCGGAGCGGATCTCGTGGAAACATCGAGTTTGATTGACTAACCAATAAAGTAATAGGAAAAGGAGGGATAAAAAATGGCTAAAACACTACAATTGAACTTCAACACAGCAAGCGGGAAAAGGGTGAGTTTGACGGTGGATGAACCCCGCGCAGATTTGACGCCGCAAAGCATCGAAGCGGTGATGCAGGAGATCATCGCTGCGAATGTATTCGAAGTAAACGGCGCTCCACTCGCAACAGTTGTTAGCGCTCGGGTTATAGAGCGCAATGTAACAGAACTTGTAAACGGCTAACAAGCAGCAACGACCGGTTCACCAGTTTTCGGACTGGGGACCGGTTTTTTTTATGTATTTAGAGAGGAGGAAACGAGATGGAACAATGGATGAGTCTCATACAGGAAGTCGGTTTCCCGATATTCGTATCATTCTATCTTTTGCACCGGCTCGAAACAAAACTCGTTGCGATTCATGATGTGTTGGTTTCATTAAAAATGCAGTGAACTTTAATCATCTCCCATCAATGGAAATTTCAGTAGGACTACTCGCTCGCGTTGCGTTGCTGGGTACTAGTTGAACTTAATTTGGAGAAAGGAGGGAATTAATGTTTATTAAACCATGCGAGGGTCGTGTCACGTCTCCTTTCGGTTACCGCATCCATCCGATTACGCATTTGCGAACGATGCATTGGGGTGTGGATTACGGAAATACTTCTTCAAACAATACGATCGTTGCAGCAGCTGCTGGGAAAGTTACTTTTTCTAAGTCTACAAATGGTTATGGCAACACGGTTATGATTGTCCACGCAATCGGCGGAAAGACGTTTGAAACCGTGTATGCACATCTACATTCTATCAGTGTGAAAGTCGGGCAGATTGTCAAACAGGGCGAACGTATCGGCGTGAAAGGTACGACTGGAAAAAGTACAGGGATCCATCTTCATTTCGAGGTCCACATTGGTCGTTGGAACAACAAGTTTACGAATGCGGTTGATCCGTTATATTATGTTGTGGATCATGAAGTAAAAAAAATACAAAGCTTGCTCTTCAAAGTAGGTTACAAGATTACTGTGGATGGACTAAACGGGCCTGCTACAAAGTCCGCGGTTCAGTCGTTTCAAAAGGCTTTTGGACTTGTTGTAGACGGAATTCCAGGGAAGTTGACGACAGCTGCACTTGCTAAAGTGGCGAAAGATAATGTGGTCATTGGTGCCGAGGTATAATAAGTATGAAAAAGCCCAATTGCTCATTTTTATGAGCAATTGGGCTTTTTCGAGTGAGTCTAGGACTAGTTTGTTGGACTCTTTGAGGTTTTCGTTGGACTCTTGGCCGAGTTCGTTAGACAACTCTAGGCTTTCGTTGGACACTTCGAAGAGTTTGTTGGACACTTTTCCGAGTTGGTTGGAGACTTTGCGAAGTTGGTTGGACAGTTGCCGGTCTTTGTTGGAGACTTCCTTGTATATTCTGAATACCTTCACGCACAACTTACCTAAAAAAACTTTTGAAGTATCTTTACTACCCCGTTTGGTCCAACTGCGTACTAAGAAAAAAGAAGCAATAATAACGCTGTCATACCATTTTTATTGATATCTTCTTACTCCTACTATGCTGTTTCCGCAACGCGTTAGTATGCTCCCTTCTCTCTCACTGGATTATTTTTTTCTAATGCGCTAGCCATCATCGGAAAAAAATCACAAAAACTTTTTTCACAACATTGTCCCCTAAACCTCAATTCCCTTCTATATAAAGAATAAAGGGGATATTCTTTATGACAACTTACCTAACAGAATACGCACACTTCACAAACAAACACGATTTAGACGCAGCGACTAGGCAACATGTACTCACGCACTGGAACGACATGAATCAAACAGAGCGGGCTGTTCTTGATATGATCCGTCGCTACTCTGTTAAATATGGCGCTGCACACTTGAAACACGAAACAATCGAAAAGGCCATCAAGAAATCCAATGCAACTGTTCGACGCGCCATCCGCAAATTAGAAAAGCTAGAAATCATCGAAAGGATTCACTATATTCGCCCTGTCATGAGCGGTCTAGGCGCAAACATTTACGTCATTAAACCTACTAATGACCAGTCGAAATTGAACACCCCAGAGAATGACGAAAAGCCTTCTAGCGGTAAGGTTGAACCCGCTAATCTACAAACCGAAGCTTCTCTTTCTAAAGCGATAAAACCTAAAGACCTTAAAAGAACGTCTCCTACGGAAATTGTGCCTACTACACTTTTCGGTAAAATGAAATCTCTTCTTTCTTCAACAATCGGAGAAAGTAAATTAGCACGTAATTTTTACGGCGTCTACCGGAAACAGTCCCTGCAAATGCTGAAATTTAGTATTCACGAAGACAAAGGAGAACTGTTCGAGCAATTAGCCATGCATGCCCTTCGTATTGCGGTTCAAACAACCAAACAGAAAAAAGTTCGGAATCTGCCCGGTTATTATTCTGGCGTCTTGCGCGAACTCATCGGCAAGGCTTTATTCAGCGAGGCTTTCATGGATTATGACGTGCCAGTTGAGGGGTTTTTCTGCCGATGAAAAAAAGTACTAGATTCGCGTTTCCAACAGACCGATTAGCAGCATAAAATAGTCCCATAACCTTTGCCAAATACGAAGTTTGGCGAGGGTTAGATGAGACGTTAACAAGCACATTGGCAGACGAGCAACTGGCGACTAATTGTCTCCCAACATCTGACAAGTACTTAAAGAAAAATACTAGTCGAAAACGAGTTTTCTCTACGTTGCTGTCAACTTCTCTAACAAAATCATAGCCCGTCGAAAATCTGAGGAGATTGGTTAGAGCAGGATGCGGATAGTTGGCATCTACGGGCTTTTGTTGGACACTTGGCCGAGTTGGTTGGACAACTTTCAGGCTTTCGTTGGACACTTCGAAAAGTTCGTTGGTAACCTCCCTCTTAGTTGGACACTTTGCGGCTTTCGTTAGACACTTGGCCATGTTCGTTGGACAACCCAAAGCTTTCGTTGGACACTTCGCAGAGTTCGTTGGAACCCCCCCTCTTGGTTGGACACTTTGAGGCTTTCGTTGGACACTTGGCCATGTTCGTTGGACAGCCCCGAGCTTTTGTTGGACGCTTCGATGGGTTCGTTGGACACTTCCCTCTTGGTTGGACACTTTACGACTTTCGTTAGACACTTGGCCATGTTAGTTGGACAGCCCCGAGCTTTTGTTGGACACTTCGAAGAGTTTGTTGGAAACCTCCCTGTTGGTTGGACACTTCGAGGCTTTCGTTGGACACTTGGCCAAGTTGATTGGACAACTCCCGGCTTTTGTTGGATCCACGGGTGATGACCGTTCAATCCATTGTTAAAAAAATAAAAGAGAATAGATACATACCTATTCTCCAGTTCATAAGTATGCAATTGTAATGAATTGACTAACTAACAGCACGCATAACTACCAAAATGATGGATCCTCACCAATCACCATACAATTCTATCATCGAAACCATTTTCCCTATCATATAACTCCTTTTCCTGATGCCTCAAGTTGCTTACGCTCATCAGAGTGTGGAGGCGTTGATATTGCTTTAGTATGGTGTTTTTTGAGACTTTTACGGTTACGGAAATCCCTGCCATAAACGTTATCACTGATTGGCCTTTCGCCACTTCGTGAACGCTGATGTGATGATTAAAAATAAAGACACAATCCGGACTTTTTGATGATTTTGTCGGAAATACACCAATTTTGTTAGGTTCTATAATGAACGGCGGTTTCTTTGAATAATTCAACAAATCCGTAGCAACATCTGTACGTCCCTGCCAAGTTGAAGAATAATTAATGCACGCCTTATTAAGTAGTTCCAGCGGTGTTAACACCGAGTAATAAATACCACGTGTTGTAATAATTTCACTTTTATTTTCCCCCATGAAAAATGCTTTAACTGCCAATACTGTTCGATTAATTAAAAAAGAATCACACATTCGCAAATGAACATCCTCCTTTAAACCAGTTATAAATGTATGATACCATTTACCCATAAATATTCAAGCCCTTTTATCCAAATATGATGAATATTGTAATTTCTATGTGTCAAATATCACTTTTCGCTACCCATTCATCACGTATGATGCGCCAAACGTCATGAACGCCCATTGGATTCCCTATTTCAAATGCACTACGATGTAGTCACCCGGGAATACAAAGCACCGTGCACGGTCTGGAAGGCCGCACAAATGATGACTTTTGAAGATGTTTTGGAGCAGTATGAACCGATGATTTCTGCATCTATTCGCAAATTGAATATTCACCGCAACCATGACAGTTTCAGGCAGGCAGGAAGAGTCGCATTATGGCAAGCATGGAGCCGCTTTGACGAAGCGAAAGGGAGTTTCACGCCATTTGCTTATCGAAGCATACGAGGTGGCATGCTCGATGAATTAAAAAAGGAAAACGTATTTGAAAAGAATATCACGTTGATGGAAGACGAGTCCTTGGCGTATATAATGGTGCCGGAAATCGCTGACCAGCATGAAGCGCTAAATAGACTTGCGGATGCACTAGACGTGTTATCCCCCGCCGAGCGGGAACTTGTGCAATGGCTATTCATCGAAGGGTATACGCTTACAGAATGTGCTGAACGAATTGGAATTACGGTTGAAGGGGTTAGGAAACGAAGATACCGATCGCTAACGAAATTGAAACGTGCATTAACCTAGAAAAGCGCAAGGCGCCGTTTAGCCCAGAAAAGCGCTGGAAGGCTTGACGAGAAAGGCGCTCTTTGCCTTTTCGGCAAAACTGAAGCGACTCGAGGGGCTGCTGTTTCATTTGGAAAACGGCTTCCCAATTTATCCGGGATTGAAGTGTTAATGCTTCAATCCCGGATATGAAATTAGAACAGATAACTCGACTCCATACATTTTGCAGTAAAGATTCAATATCGTTACAGTGCTGCTAGGACTTGAAGTGCAACACCGAACCCAGAAATAAGTTCGATTACATCGCCAACACAACAGCGGGTGGTGGGAAATTGGATTTTAAAAAACCTCCAGCCATATTTCGGCCAGAGGACTCCTTTGGTGCACAGACATCGCTTTTCAACTAGAACGTCTCATCCAATTTCTTAATCTCTGAGTGAGAAATTAAGTATACATTGCCAAAAATATCGATTTTGTCTCCCTTTATACGTAGAGCGCAATCCTTGTTAGACGCATAAATATTCATTTCTTCCGATAAGGGAGATAGTTCGCTTTGAACCAGCGACATGTTATTTTCAAGATCAAAATGAGACAGGACGGAAAAATTGTCAAGACCGATTCCGTCGTAAACAGAGCTCATTTCAACTTCATCTCCAAAGTTTTTCGAGCATAACCATTTAGCGGACATGTTGATTGCTCCAGCGCTTGCTCCCATCACAACAGCGTTGCTTTTTTTAATCGAATCCGATAATTCATAGTCCGTCAAAAAACGATTTTGATTAAGAATATTCCCACCCAACAAGAAAATCACTGAAGCATTTTGAATTATCGTTTGGGCGTCTTCCTTCTGTACGCGATAATTGATTAAATGATATTCATCAAACATAATGTCAGCCTGGTCAAGCCACGAGCGTTCTGTAGCACCATCATCTTCATGAATAGATGGATTCGAACTAATCATAGCAAGCGATTTTCTATCAGCTATATCTTCCTGTAACACCCTACCCAGATTCTCTGGGAAAAAATTGCTAAACCAACCTAAATAATAGTGAGTTTTCATAAGTACCCCCGTAGCAAAGTATAAATAACATTAATTTACTGCGTTACACATTTTGATTGCAAAGAATTACAAAGAATATAGTTCTAGTATTTTCTCTATAGCTAAGTTATTCGAGTTACTCATATCAACAAAATAGGGTAACTGCCATTCTTGAGTTTTCATCGCTTGTTTACTTGTTGGACTATCCCAGCTAGGATAAATTCTTATTGCCATTTTCCCCGTTGTTGAACTGGACCTGAGAATGTTCTGCTTGAAAAGAATTTCTTTCGGAAAAATAAATTGCCCGAATTCATTTTCATTTTTAAAGGTAGTAATCACTAACAAATCCGGTGCTTTTGCATATGAATAGGCTTGATTTTTATTGTTTTCATCTTTTTCCCAAAATGCAACAAACTGCCCTACTTTGGCAGGCGTACTATTCGCAACTCTGAATCGAACTGTTCTAGAAGATAATTCAAATGTACCCGCACCATACTTGGAATTTTGCTTTTCTTCTTGTATCGACTTTACAGTTAAGTGATTGGGCCCATAAATGATTTTACTTACATAGGTTAATGCTGTATAAAAGTTGTTCATTTCTTCACTCCCAAAACCTTTACCTAAACGGCGGTCCGTTTGTTGAATACAGTTCTTATTGAAAATCAGTTAAATTAGTACAACAAGTATATCAATAATGTATGTTTTTCACATTAATCATCTAGAAAATATGAGACCGTAATCATTGAGCACTGAAACTATTTTTTCAGGAGTTTGTAGTAGTTCTGCTAGGACTTGAAGTGCAACACCGAACCCAGAAAAAAAGTTCGATTACATCGCCAACACAACAAAAGGTGGCGGAAAATTGGATTTAAAATAAAAAAACTCCAGCCATGTTTCGGCCAGAGGACTCCTTTGGTGCACAGGCATCGCTTTTCAATCTACTGAAACAGCAAGAGTACCGATTATCTTCTCCAAGTTTTCTTTACCAAGTAATTCGACAGTCCTCGCATTCTCTCTAAAATCCGTAGCAAGAGCAGCAGACGCGATGTTAATTAAACCTGTGCATGTAGGCGTTTCGACGTCTAACATCAGCCCCAAAGATTCCAGCAATACGAGACCTTCGGGAACGTCTTCTGTTATAAATCTTGAATCCGCTACAAATGGACCTTCTGGTGAACTGTTTTTAGCATATGTTAAAAAAGCTTCTTTCGCATCAATTGTTTGGTTTTCAAAGTTACGGAATTTGCAGGCTTCCACGTAAGACAATCGTTCCAATCCTACTTTCTCCAGCACATCCATTTTTTCTTTATCGAGGCTTTCTACCATATTCCAGACGTGGGGTGTGAACACTTCTTTGTACATCCAATAGTCGCCTTCAGTATATTCAATTCGAGGAATACTCATAATTCCTCCGATCGTATGGACAATTAAATTGGGGTTGTGGAGAGCAGCTTCGATGACTGATTCGAGGTAAACAAAATGATAGTGTAGCGTATTTAACTTTTCTTGAATAACTGCTTTATCTTTTTCCGTATAGATCGCAATCGGATTCCTAACATTTTTAAACAATATCTTCACTTTACCAGGTTCAATAATTCTACAGTCAATTGGTGAACTTTGTGCTTCAACAATTGTAAAGCGCTTTTTCTTTTCATGTTTCAAGAAATAAGCTGTCGATAAATAGCCCGGCTCCAGCAACACGATTTGGTCTTCATTCATGAAAGGTAATATACGTTTAATAACTTGTTCATGGTAATTCGTTTGTACATAAACAATAATTATTTCAGCATTTTTGATTGCCGCCTCAACATCCGTCGTCACTACATCTAGATATACTGTATTTTCTTCCTTGCCATCCACAATGGTGATTTGACCTTTATTATTCGTTAAGTAATCAAAATTTTCGTTATGCAAACTCTTTGAAGTCTTTAACAAAGTGACTAGATGACCCTTACGTTTCAAATCAGCAGCGATTGTTGTTCCACCATGTCCTGCTCCTACAACTGTGATTCTCATAAAAATCCCCCCAGTAATTTGATCAATTCTATGCAACTCTTCAAATGTTTATTTCCCAGAAGTTTCCTCCTTAACTATTACTATACCACTGTTTTTATTATTTTTCATTTATTCCAAAAATAAGAAGACGTGCGAAAGTTAAAAATCGGTACCTAAAATTAATTCACCATTGACAGAACAAACTGATTAATGTTATGCTTAACTTCCAATAAAATGCACTCTGATGCTGTCAAAGGTTATCAGAAAAAGGCGATCATTCTTCATGAATGATCGCCTTTCGCAATTTCTATTTGAAATTTGGTGCAACAAACAACAACGAACAATTCATGCAATTGCATAAAAACTCAAATGAAATTAGATATTGCAGTAAATACCTAGTCCACACCTGATTATTGCTACTAGGGCTTGAAGTTCAAAACCAAACCCATTCAAAATTTATGCAGTTGCGGCAGTCAAAAAGTTCGATTACATGGCCAACACAACAAAAGGTGGTGGAAAATTGGATTGAAAATAAAAAACCTCCAGCCATGTTTCCCCCAGAGGACTCCTTTCATTCACTTCTTAAACTGTCTGACTAGTGTCTGAATTGTGTGGTGCACAGGCATCGCTTTTTAATACGATATATGCTAAAACATTAAAAAAAGGTAACCTTTGGAGGCACAATTAAGTTCTTCATATATCCCCTCAAGGACATATTATGAAACAGTACTTTAATAAAGGAGTTGTATAAAATGATTAAAAATAAAGGTACAGAAATAAAACGCTCTTCAAAAGCAGAAAATATTCTACCTCAGATCAATTGTAAAACTAAGCTAGGCGACTTACGAAAAATCGCGAAGGACATTAAAAAAGATCACGAACTAGCTATGGAACTTTGGTCAACCGAAGAGTTTTTGCCCAGACTATTAGCAATCTTAATTATGGATAAAAAACTTCTTTCACAAGATGTGCTAAATAAGCTTGATAAGGATATGCAGACTCACACTTTTGATGAGCGAAATAACTTAATGGATTGGTTAATGGCTAATCAGCTCACCAAAGACAAAAAGAAAATTGCATTGATGGAGTCATGGGAAAATAGTCCTTCTTCTCTTCAAAGGCGAGCTTTCTGGTATTATCAAGGTCGATTGAGATGGACTGGACAAACACCGCCGGATAACACCGAAGACTTGCTATCTGCATTAGATGCTACTATTACGCAGGAAGAACCGGAAGTTCAATGGGCTATGAATTTCACCGCAGGTTGGATAGGCGTTTATGATGAAAAGAATCGTGCGCGTTGTATTAAACTTGGTGAGAAAACGGGTCTTTACAAAGATGAAGTAGTAGCAAAAGGATGTACTCCCAGCTATTTGCCGGAGTTCATTACAATTGAAGTTAATAAACGACATAAAAATTAGTTACCTCTGAAAAGTTCATTAGAGTTTAATTGTGCGGTGCACAGGCATCGTTTTTCCATCTACACTTTTCATATGAAATGCTCCTTCATTTGTAGTGTAGGGAACTGATTTAGTTGTCAGTATCTATTCTACAGAAGGAGCATTTTATTGTATAATCATATAGATTACTATACTTATAAAGGTTTTAATTACTTTTATTTACTGCCATGCAAGGCTATTGGGCACCTGACACTAACTTTTATAGGAGATTGTAATGAGTAAAAAGCGGTCCTCCACAGATTAGATCGTGGAAGGCCGCTTTTTATTATATACACAGTCACGATTAATTGTCGCTTACACATGATTCACTTAACCGTATAGAAATAAACTGAAAGGTCTATTTACCATTACGAAACTTTACGCATTGATCTCATAATTAAGCTTACAATGAACACAAGTATAATTGCTCCAATGAAAGCAGGGATGATGTAGAAATCAGAAATTTTAGGCCCCCAACTTCCAAGAAGCATACCACCAATCCATGCACCGATAATACCTGCGATAATATTACCAATAATTCCACCTGGGATATCTTTTCCCAAAATCATACCTGCAAGCCAACCGATAATCCCGCCAATTATTAAAAACCAAATGAAACTCATACTGTCCATCTCCTATTTTGTAGTTTAATATTTCGCTATAGTCTTCTTTAACCTTTATTACATCCCTTCAAACATTAATGAGGAAAAAATCAACCTTGCTTTCTGCTAACAGTTCCTACTGCCAAGCCTGTAGTGGACCAGCGTTTCCCCATGCCTATCACACAGAAAAACCTTGAAAGACACTTTGCCAATCAAGGTTTTTAAGCAACCACATTATATTTTAGGAATATCAACCATTTCGCCTGGGGATTTACTAATAAGTATATCAGGAAGGTTTGGGTTATTTTTTTTCAACTTATACTTTTGAATTTTTGTTAAACCAGGGTCAAAGAAAGTATTCTGCGATTTAAATTCTAATTTTATAAGTTTGTTATAAATCTTATTCAAGAAATCTTTCCATTTCTCTAATGAAGAACTTGAAAATTCATCTGAATTATCTAACAAACTGTAGCCGTCTGCATAATGAAACATTAGTAAACTCGTCCCTAAATCACAAGCCTCATTTTCTAAAATAACTGTTGGTACATCAAATCCACTATTCCAATTATAATTTGCTACAAAAAAATGGAGTATTAGTGGGTTATCTACCTTGCTTAACTGACTGATTAAATTATTTTTATCCGTATTATATAGCAACTCTTCAAGAAAATTAATATCTTTCTTATCCATGATATTTTCCCTCCCACTATGCTTTTAGAAATCTAATTTTCCAATTGCTTTAGCTTTCTTTCCCAGAGTTCTATTGTTGCGTCAGAAAGAATACCTAAATAATACGCTAACGCCCACCTGTTAAACAGGTGGGCGTTATTTGACGCTTACTATCATTCGGTGGTAAAAAACACTTGGAAGCGCACTTGTTACCTCAAAGCTAGTATTTAACTGCGTCCGATATATAGGGGGCAAACCATATGCGCCTGAAATTAATTCAACTCTCCAACAAAACTAAATCATCCTTCGTAATTTCTTTTTCGAGCGCAAGCCTATTTTGTTTATTGGTCGCCACAGCCATTCGATAATCGACTTTACGCGTCATTTCTTTCGCTATTTTTTTAGCAAGACCGGCATTTCCGAAATGACTATCTCTACGCGCATAAATCTCTTCATAGTGACGAATTAATGCACTCTTTGCTTCATCTGTTATGCCGTACCCTTTACTATAGAGGTCGGTAATCTCCATTAATTCCTTTGGTGTATAATCTTCAAAATGGAGCGTTAGTCCGAAACGTCGACGGAGTCCGGGGTTGCTGTCTAAGAAACGATTCATTTCTTTTTCGTACCCAGCGGCAATTAATAGGAACTCTCCTTGTCGATCGGACATTTTTTTCAGCAACACGTCCACTGCTTTTTTCCCGAAGTCATTCTCTCCACCACTCGCAAGTGTGTACGCTTCATCAATAAACAACGCACTACCCATCGCTCGTTCAATCAGCCCGGCTGTCAGCTTCTCCGTTTCACCAATATGACTACCGACTAAATCGCTGCGATCTACTTCAATCAGATCGCCTCGTTCTAATAATCCAAGCGCTTGATAAATACCAGCGAGCACACGACCGACCTCGGTTTTACCTGTCCCTGGTTTACCAATCAACAGCGTGTGGTTCATCAATTTCTCTGTAGAATGATTTTCTCGTTTGTAGTATCTCATTAATTCAATCATTTTATCTATTTCGGCCTTCACAGAACCAAGGCCGATAAACTGATGGAGTTCTGCACGTTTATGGGCGAGTAGTACTTCATCGATTGGAACTTCGTACGTCTTCACGCCACGCTCTTGTACCGCTTGTACAACGTCTTGTTCTTCAAACGTCGTCAATACCTTTTCCGTCCACTCTTCACGCGGAAGTTTCGCAATTCTCATCGACTGAGCAAGCCCGATTTGATCGTATAGTATTCGTGCCATTCGAGCGTTACTAAATGTTTCATCGCGCATACGATAACGTTCCACGAACTCCTCATAAACTGCTTGTTTGGCAGCAGGAGTAAGCACATAGCTTCCTTCACACTGGCTTAAGAAGATTTGAAGCAACTCATCTGGTGTATAGTCTTGAAAGTGAATCTTTTCAGTAAAACGATCTTTCAATCCCGGATTAGACGCTAGGAAACGGCTCATTTCTTCGGTATAGCCTGCCACGATGACAATGAATTCACCGCGAGAATTTTCCATTGCAGGAAGCAACGTTTCAATTACTTTTTTACCGAAATCATTACTAGATTTGCCCCCTGCTGCAAGCGTATACGCTTCGTCTATAAAGAGGACGCCACCCATAGCTTCCTTAATAATTACTTTCGTTCGTTCTTCTGATTCACCAACATGCGTTCCAACGAGATCTTCCCGCTTCACTTCAGTTACGTGGCCTGTCTTTAATAAACCTAGTTCCTTAAAAATCTTTCCTATAAGCCGAGCGACTGTCGTTTTACCAGTACCCGGATTACCTTGAAAGACCATATGAGGCGCTACCATCGGATTAGCTTTCATTCCACGCTCTAATTTGAATTGATTAATGTCGCTTACGTTTTTAAACTCCTGGATTTTGTTTTTCACATCTTCCAGTCCAATAAACCCGTTCAAACCATTCATGAAAACATCCACCTGATCAGGAGGTGATGAATCTACAGTAGAGGAATGTCCAGCACTGCCGCCTAATTTACTATTGATTGGTGGAACCTGCAAGTCCGTATCAGTGAGCACAGGAACACTGTCATCAAAGCGGACTAAATCTCCTGCTTGGTTGTTCTCAAAAGAACAGTCGTTAAGAACCGGAACCGAACGCTCGAGTCTCAGCCCAGCCTTCTTTCCATTCATCACTTGCACCCCAGTGAATACAGCATCCGAACAATCTTGCAAGATGATTTGATCATCACGATGACCATGTACTCGAGTTACCGTAACTTCAGTACGCTCCACCTGACTCAAGACGATTCCTGACGATTTACCGTCATAGATTTCACACTCCGTTATAAAGACTTCTGCAGATTCCGTTGCTCTTATTTGTGGCCTTTTATGATTGAACAAAATTGACCGTTCTACTGAAATAACTACTTCAGGACCTGCAAGTATGCCGTTCTTATCGCCACTCGATATTTTACAATCGGTAATTTCTGCTTTAGCCGCAGCACTGAGTAAAACGTTCGATCCCTTATGACCGAAGATGATGCAATTGGCCGCCGTCAACTCGGATTCTTTCACAGTAATCCCTGCACTATCCCCACTCTTTACTGCGGTATTCGACAGAAGTACTTCCGATTGTTCAGAAGCAAAAATCTGTACACCACTATGATGGCTAATAAGAGAATCCGAAATAGTCACTTGACTACTTGTCACGTAAACTCCTTTATTGGTTCCACTCTCAATTTCACAACCCAGAATCGTGAACACGCTTTGAGTAAACGCAGAGAGTTGCGTCATCAGATTGTACTTCACTTCAGATTCGATAAGTGTACACGTGGAATTTTCGGAGACAATTCCTCTAGACTCACCCGAAAGGATCTGGGTTTTTGTAATCGCAAGTTTGCTTTGTTCGTTACAGGAAATTTGGTCTCCTTTTTGGTTTTTAAACTGTGAGTCGGATAGCTCAACTGATGAACCATTGACGTGCATTCCTTCAGCCTCACCATTTTCAAACGTACTTGTCTCGACTTCGATATGGGATCCATTCGTAAATGCTACATGCTCCAAACTCTGGTTTTTAAAGACACAGTTTTTCAGAACACCCTTAGATTGATCACAATAGATTCCTTGGACATGTCCAAAATAAAAATTCGTACTTTCTACGTCCATAGAACTGTCTTGTTCCAAACGAAGTTGAACCCCGCGATTTCCGATGAATGAACTTCTGGTGATTGTTGCTCGACTCGTTTCACACAAGCAAAGGCCTTCTTCTTGCCCACTTAAAATTCCGGAATTCGTTACCGCTACTTCTCCTCCCCCGCGCACACTAATTTGTGCAGACTTGATCGTGTCTTCTACTATGCATTCGAACAAAGCCAAACGCCCTAATACCTCAATCCCTTGTATGTTTTTTTGAAAGATCGAATGCTCTGCGGATACTTTTGCAGCTGCATCAACTCGCATTGCAACTCCTTGAATCTCAGAGAAAAGACAGTGGTGAAGCGTTACATCTCCTGATTCGATATGTAAACCATAATCCACTGGACCAGTGCCTCCTCCAATACTGATCGATTCGATACGCACTTCTTCCGTTGTCGCGATACGAACACTTCCTGTTAGACGAACTGAGCTCACTTCACCTTCTGAACTTCGAAGAACGAGCAGCTTATCGATTGTCACATGTTCATCATAAACACCTTCATCAACTTCCACTGTATCTCCTGGTAGAGCTGCCTCTACTGCAACCTGAATGGTTTTGTAGTTGGATCCTTCACGCTGAGACACTTGAATAATTGCCACGTATCTTCCCACTTTCTATTAGTTAATTCAATTGATTTCTATACTTTGTATTTTTCTACACACAATTATACGCGGGAGTTCCATCATCAGTTAAGTATACTAGTAAGCCTACGGACAGAGTAAAGAACTGCTTGTGAACAAGAGTAGATAGCAAAATTTTAAGGTACCCTTTAAAATCGGTACCTGTGTAAGAAAAAACAACAAACGAATCGCACAATTGAATAAAAATGCAAAAAAAGATTAGATATTATAGTAAATACCTAATCGAAGACTTATAAATATGTGACTGTAGTGAATTATCAAAATAGCATTTTTAACAGGTACCTGACACTACATCGCCAACACAACAAAAGGTGGTGAAAATTGAATCGAAAATAAAAAAACTCCAGCCATGTTTCGGCCAGAGCACTCCTTTTATTTACTTCTCTAATTGTCTGACCAGTATCTAAATTATGCGGTGCACAGGCATCGCTTTTCACTTAAGAATTTCAAACAATCGTTCCGCTATTTAGTTTATTCCCCTCAATTTCACACTGCATAACCGCTATTCGGTGACATGTTGTACATCTTCTACTATCTTTTCTTTACTATCTACTATCTCGAAAAACTCTTCATTGTTCGATCTGTATCTTGAGTCATTTGCTGTCGTAAGTGTAGCTATACCCCCGGCAATTACCGCTAGTACCACACCGATTGGGCTGATGTAATGCATCGGGAAATTAAGTAATATGCCCAAGGTGCAATATATTAATCCTACAGTCATTGATGATATTGCTCCAACGCTATTGTATTTCTTCCAATATAGGGACATCAATATCGGAATTGCCACCATGCCTGTAAATGTAGATAGGAATAGAAGTGAGTGCTGGATATTTCCTATAAACATAATGCCTAAGGCTAATGTTGAAATGGCGAGTAAGAAAAGGAAGAGTCGTGAAATACGGATCATATACCTATCACCCTTATTTTTTGCCCAATATCGACTCACAATATCGTTTACAATAATTGATACTGCTGAATTCCAGACAGCAACCATTGTACTAATTCCCACCATCAAGAGAGTTACAAGTAGGAAACCTTGCAGAAACGGATTCGCATATTCGTTAATCAGGTGAGGTAGGGCTTGCTCCGGATAAGCGAGATTTGGGAATACGACTTTTGAAAGCATAGTTGCAAGTACAACTATTCCATAAAGAGCGACAATGAAGAAAGTGTTTAGCAACATTGCTTTATAAGCTACACTTTCACTCTTAGCTGAGAAAATCCGTTGCCCATACCAGGGCGCAGCGATATAAAGGAAGGTAATTTGCAGGCCCCAGGTCATTGCAGTTGCAAAATTAACATCAGTGTCCCACACAGGAGCCAAAGAGAGCAATTTAGGCTCAAATACTTGTGATAAGTTGCCGAATCCTCCAGCTGCATTATAACCAATAAACAAAATTGCTGGTATGCCTATTAGAATGAGAATGAAAGCAACAACATCAATTCCAATTGCAGTCATAAGTCCACCCGTAACACTCAGCAATAAACAAATTACGACAAGAACTACGGAGAAAATTATAGGATTTACACCTAATAGTACGCTTCCGATTACAGTAAGACCAGCTAAATAGGAAGCTGGCGCTAACCAAGTATAAAACAATGTAATTATCGCACTTAGAAAACGAATAACTTCGCTTCCTTTTTCATTCTTAAAACGCTTATCAAAATACTGCGGTATAGTCGAAATGTTCAGTCTTCTGTACTTCTTAGATACAGTAAAAGCATAAACTAGAAATACTACGATGAATATTAAAGAAGTATACCACAACCCAACTGTTCCAAATAGGAAAGCTACCGAAGCACCCCCTATTAACGTGGCCGTGTTAAATTCTGCTGCTACTAATGTTGCGGTAAGTGCAAAAAGCCCCGTGTTCCTGCCTGCTAGATTATAATCTTGGTAGCTTTTCATTTTCCGTAGAGTACCGAGAGAGACCATAATGAGGACACCCAATAACAGGAAAACCATTATATATTTCACAACCATTGCTCTCACCCCTATTATTTTGTAAAAAAAAAGCTAGTAAAAAGAAATTTCACTAGCTTTTAAGGCTGTAGTTACAAGTCTTTTATTAATTTCAATCCAAACTAACCCATATACTTTTGACTTCAGTATAATTTTCTAATGCATATGAACCCATTTCTCTACCGAAACCTGAATTTTTAAATCCACCGAAAGGAGATGCCGGGTCAGTAGCATTGTAGCAATTAATCCAAACAGATCCGGATTTCAGCTTATTTGCGATGTTATGTGCTTTCGTAATATTTTCTGTCCAAATCCCCGCTCCTAGCCCAAATGCAGAATCATTGGCACGCTCGACAGCTTCGCGTTCTGTATCGTATTTTGAGATGACTAACACTGGTCCGAATATTTCTTCCCTAGAAACTCTCATATCATCTTCGACGTCTGCGAAAATTGTTGGTTCTACAAAACATCCTTGCTCTGAAGCTCCTCCCCCACAAACGAGCTTAGCCCCTTCCGACTTTCCAACTTCAATGTAATCCATTACCCGGTCCTTTTGTTCTTGCGAAACAAGGGATCCCATAGTAACGCCAGATTGCAATCCACTTCCAAGCTTTACTTCCTTCGTAAGATTGACTAGTTTTTCCACAAACTCATCATAAATGCTTGAGTGAACATAAGCTCTTGATCCAGCACTACATACTTCGCCTTGATTGTACATAATTCCAGCAAATACACCTTTCGCAGCCTTTTCTACATTGGCATCTTCCAATATAATGTTCGGTGATTTTCCTCCAAGTTCAAGAGTAACTCGCTTCATCGTATTGGCTGCTTCCTTCATAATAATCTTTCCTACTACTGTAGAACCTGTGAATGCGATTTTATTAACCAATGGGTGCTTCACAAGAGCAGTTCCTGTCGTTTCACCATGTCCATTTACAATGTTTATCACACCTTTAGGAAATCCAGCTTCTTGAACTAATTTCGCCAAGTAAAGTGCTGACAATGGAGTCTGCTCTGCTGGTTTTAAGATTACTGTGCAACCCGTGGCAAGGGCAGGTGCGAGTTTCCAAGCAGCCATCATGAAAGGGAAATTCCAAGGGATGATTTGTCCAACAACACCAACTGGTTCATGGCGAGTATAATTCAAGTAATTACCACTAACTGGGATGTGTTGACCAACCAACTTACTTGCCCATCCACTGAAGTATTTAAATTGTCCGATGGCATTTGGAAGATCATTTTCCAAGACTTCTGAAACTGGTTTACCATTATCCAAACTATCAATTTCTGCAATATATTGTTGATGTTCTTCAATAAGGTTAGCAAGTTTATAAAGTAGGTCACCACGTTCAAGTGGTGACATCGTTGACCATGGACCATTTTCAAACGCTTCTCTTGCTGCATGAACAGCATCTTCTATATCTTCATCCGAAGCTTCATGTACTTCCGTCAACACTTCATTATTTGCAGGATTCAGCGTTGGAAATGTTTTGTTATTCGAAGACGAAACAAATTCCCCATTTATAAATAGCTTTTTTTCTTCTTTCAGAAAATCCGATACGACTTGAGAAATCTGTATAGTTTGTACTGAATTCAAGTGAATCTCCCCTTTTCTAATTTTTTCAGTTCGCACTGCCTACTGCTACTTTTTCTTTATCTGAATTTAGTTGTTCGTTTGAGCGATTAGTTCCAATTGCTTTCGTCAAAATGTCCTTAATATCTCTTCTTGTAGCACGACGTGGGTTTGCTCCCATATATAGCTCATCGTTGAATGCAATATCCGTTAGAATCTCGATGCTATCCTCACTTACCCCAATCTCACTCAGGTTTGTCGGAATTCCGACTTCATTCGTTAATTCCTTCACTCTCTTCACGCCAGCTTTTGCTGCATCTTCGACAGATATTCCCCATGTGTTTACTCGTAGTGCCTGAGCGATATCTGCGAACTTCTTAGGGTTTGCAATCCAGTTGTATTCTAGGACATAAGGAAGCAGGATAGCGTTTACGATTCCGTGAGGTGCATCATATTGTGCTCCGATGGCATGAGAAATCCCGTGAACAAGACCAAGTCCACCATTTGACATTCCAATTCCAGTCGTTGTGCTTGCCTGAATCATCCGATTCATCGCTGAAATATTAGTTGTATCAGAGGAAGCTTCTAAAATTGCCTCACCAATGACTCTCACTGCATGAAGGTTTAGAGCATCCGTCACGATGGAACCATTCCGGGAAACATATCCTTCAATTGCATGTGTTAAAGCATCCATCCCAGTTGATGAAACAAGTGAACCTGGCATACCGATTAGCAGTTCACCGTCGAGAATCGCTGCTTTAGGGAACAGAGCTTCTCCAAATACAAGCTTTTTCGTTTTTAAGTCGCTATTATCCACAGTGATAACACTTGCATGTCCACCTTCACTACCTGTCCCTACTGTCGTAGCCACTGCGAATACTGGTAACGGCTCATTTGAGTAAAGATCGAAGCCGAAATAGTCGTCAATGGACCCACCGTTTGTAAATAGAACTGCCAAAGCTTTAGCTGTGTCAATAACACTTCCGCCGCCTACTGCAATAATGTTTTGAATGCCATCATCTTTATGCTTTTCATAGATAGCGTTTGTCGCAGTTACACTAGGGTTTGGTTTTACGTCATTAAATGTCATCGATTTTTCTTGAATACCTGGAAGACTATCGATAACTTTTCTAAGTATGCCAGCTCCCTCAATCCCTTTATCGGTTACAAATAGAACCTTCCCTTCCCAACCATATTTAGCGATTGCATCTTTCAAAAATTTAAGACTCCCTGATCCAGTATAAAGTGTTGTTTTTGCCATAAACTCCATATTGTTAAATTCACTCATTGTAATGCAGCTCCTTTTCCATTGTTTTATTATTTTCTTGGTAAATATCTACTAACTGAAGATATAACTCTACAGATTTCTCTAAATCATCGATTGAAATTGATTCATCCGGTTGATGTGCCAAAGTTGGGTCACCAGCTCCACAAATCAAAATCGGACCATCAAAATGCTTTCTAAATACAGAACCATCTGTGTAGTACTTTGCACTTCGGTTTTGTTTGCTCTTTAGATTCGTCCGTCGGAGCTTTTTGATGAGAGCGTTTTCATTTTCGTTAGTTAATGGTTCAAGATTCTGAAGAACCGCGTAATCTGATTCGAATCCAACATTTGCATCTGATAGGCTAGCTATAATCGCTTCAATCTTATTAAGGATTATCTGGTTTTGTGAAGCTGTGACGGTACGAAAATCTAAATTTAGTGTGCAATAATCCGGAACTACGTTCGTAGCAACACCCCCATTGATGACATTTATACTGGAACTCATCATTCCCAATAAATCATCAACATCATCTAATTTTAATTTTTGAAGTTCGTTCAGAATATACATCATTGAATCAATCGCATTAATGCCTTCCTCGGGCATTGAGCCGTGTGCAGTCTTCCCGTAAGTCCTAATTTCAAGCCACAATGCACCTTTATGAGCTTCGTATAAGTCCAAAGAACTCGGTTCAGCTATCAATATAGCTCCAGGATTTTCGATTAAACCCCTTTCAACTGCTGTTCGGGCCCCAAGACAATCAACTTCTTCTCCAATTGTTCCAACGAAAATAACATCTTGTTCTAAAGGGAACTGGCTTTCTTTCAAAATCAACATCGTTTCGAGAAGAGCAGCCACTCCGCCTTTCATATCCGTTGTTCCCCTACCATAGATTCGTCCATCCTTTATTTCTGCACCGAACGGATTGACTGTCCAAGGCTGTTCACCGATTGGTACTGTATCTAAGTGTCCACTAAAATATAATTTTTTTAGTGTTGAATCTTTACCTCTTAAAATTACAACAATATTTGAGCGATTTTCATCGACCTGATGCAACTGACATTCCAAACCTTGGTCTGAAATGAAATCGTAAATTAATTCGGCTAGCTCCTGCTCATCACCTGGAGGATTAACGGTATTAACCTTCACCATCCTCTGCAAAAGCTCAACCATTCTATTGCTATTCAATGTGAGTACACCTCCAGAAAGTTCAGATAAAAGGGATTCTTTAGTCTATTTATCTGTTAAAGAAACTATATATCATATATAATTAGACTTGTATACAAATAAATACGAATTTTCTTGTACTTTTGAACAAAGAGGTGAAAGAAATGCTATTCAAAAAACTAATGGAGTTAAATTTACTCGAGGAATCGGAAGTATTGACGACCTGTCCTTTTAGGTCTCAAATGAGAAATGTTACCTTTATTGACTCGCCTGATGGAAGCCATTGGATAAAAGAAGGAGACTTTATTTTAACAACCGGTTATTTCGCTTCGGGAACGGATGATTGGGAAGTAAGATTTCACGAATTTATAAAGGGATTGATTGATAGGGAGGCGTTCGGCCTGGGAGTTAAAATTGGTAGGCATATTCCTTACTTACCGAAGGAAATCCAACAGTATGCGTGCGAAAATGACTTTCCAATTATTAAATTGAACAATAAACCAGCCTGGTCCAATTTTTTATTGGAAATTACCCATGCACTATCGGAAGCAAAAGATGATGAGATCTATCAATTGAATAGTATTTACGAGAAGTTCCATAACCATCTGAAGAATAAAGGAGATATGCTGCAATTAGCGAAGGTACTCTATAGCATCATCAAAATGCCATTAACCATTTATTTCAAAAAAATGAACTTGAGAATCGATTATCCTGAACAACCAAATCATAACATCAACTTAGATTATTTGATCAGCACCGCTTTTAATGGAATCAGCAATCAAATTCAAAGAGTAAAATACGAGCAGACTTTATTTTTAATTAAATGGATTAATGAAAAAAATACACTTGAAGGTGGTATATTTGTTTGGTCAGGCACAGACGAGCTTACTCCGAAGATTAAAATTGCGGTTGAACAGGCCGCGATCATTGCAAACTTAGAAGTGGAGCACCAAAATATAATTAACGCCATCGAACAAAGGCATCTAAACGATTTTATTCTTGAACTGGTCAATAACTCATTTGAGTCTGAATACTATGTGCAAAAAAAGATGAAAAGCTTCGATCTGAAAGTCGCAAATGATTATCGTCTACTATTGATTCACATTGAGCACGATAACCAAATCTTTAAGGAAAATTTGATCCATAAGGTTAAATTTATGAAAAAATTTGAGTTAAACCAAATTTTAGTAGGTCAAAATTATGACAGCAATTTTATTATTCTTATACCAGAGGAGTTTTTCGAATCTACCACAAATGAACTGTTTAGTTTCATAGACACCAACTATTCAACTATAAAAATGAAATGCGGGACTAGTCGGCCGTATTCCATTTTGGAACTTTCCAAAGCCCACAGGGAAGCCAAAATATCATTGATGATTTCTAAAAAAAATCAAGTTAGTGAAGAGAAAATTATTTCAACAAACTTTGAACGTTTGAACCTTGAAAGAATCATCTTTTCAGAAGAAGCCATTGAAGAAGCTAGAGAAATCTATAGTGAAACCCTGCAAAAGATTATTGCATATGACGATAAAAACAAATCTGGACTGCTTAATACATTATATAACTATTTAGAATATGATCTTAATGTAGAAAAAACGGGAAAAAGGTTATTTATCCATAAGAACACAGTTAGGTATCGGCTGAAGTTAATTTCAACCCTTCTTAGTGCCAATTTGGATTCACTTAATACAATTATTCTTCTCAGAATCGCATTTACCTACTTCCATTTCGTAGGTGATTATAGAAGTAAGTCTTTACCATTAAATTTAAACGAATCAACTGCTAACCCGACAAAATGATTAAGATTTCTTTACGACATGAGCGACATATTATTTCTCCCCCTCTTAGGCAAATTGTAATTTGTCCTACTGAACCTTTCGGTTCAGTCTCAATTGATATTAGATAGGTATGAACAAAAAAATGTGGGAAATTCAGATAAAAGTCGTTACACTTTTTGCATAATTTTAAATTACAAAAAACCTCAGCTACTTTAAAATAGCTGAGGTTTCACTATAGATTTAGTTTAACAAATACTCCTTAAGTAGACTAATTACCCTCTCCTGCTCTTCCACCGTCATATTCGACCCCGACGGCAGACAAAGCCCTTCCGAGAACAACCGCTCACTAACAACATCATCTTCCGCATGCGGATAAAACCTACACTCCTCAAACAACGGCTGCAAATGCAACGGCTTCCACACCGGACGCCCCTCAATGTTCTCCGCTTCCAGAGCATCCATTAATGCATAAGGCTTGATACTTACCTTGTCCGGATCTAATGTCAGCGCCGTCAGCCAACGATTCGAATACGTGCCTTCAAGCTCAGGCATAAAGTGCACTCCTTCGATTCCACCTAACGCTTCAACATAACGGTCAAACACGTCACGTCTCGCCTTCACACGCTCATCCAACACTTCGAGCTGGGCACGACCGACACCAGCAAGGATGTTACTCATTCGGTAGTTATAGCCGACTACACTGTGTTGATAGTGAGGAGCTGCGTCTCGTGCCTGCGTGGCCAAAAATCGAGACTTGGCTAATGCGTCGACATCGTCAGAAATGAGCATGCCTCCACCTGAAGTTGTGATAATTTTATTGCCGTTAAATGAATAGACACCAAACTTACCAAACGTTCCGCTCTTCTTCCCTTTATAAGAAGAACCAAGGGATTCTGCAGCGTCTTCAATAACAGGAACACAATACGAATCACAAATAGCCATAAGTTCGTCCATCTTCGCACTTTGTCCATACAAGTTCACGACGATGACTGCTTTCGGAAGCTTCCGGTCCGCTTGTGCTTCTTCCAATGCACGCTTTAAAGCATCCGGTGACATATTCCAAGTCTCTTCTTCCGAATCAATGAAAACCGGCACAGCGCCCAAATACAATATTGGGTTTGCGCTTGCAACAAACGTCAAACTAGAGCAGAAAACTGTATCTCCATGTTCAACTCCGAGTAATTCCAATGCCAAGTGAATGGCAGCTGTACCAGAAGACAAGACCGCTGCATCCGCTGATCCAGCATAAGCGGCCATTTCTTTCTCAAACGCATTCACATTCGGTCCAAGTGGAGCAATCCAGTTCGTCTCAAACGCTTCATTTATGTATTTCTGTTCGTTCCCGCTCATGTGAGGGGAGGATAAAAAGATCCGTTTCGTCATTTACAAACCTTCTCTCTTTACAACTCGTGCCGGTGCACCGACAACTGTTACCTTATCTTCTATATCCGATACAACTACTGCACCTGCACCGACAATCGACCATGCGCCGATTGTCTTTAATGGAATCACTGATGCACCCGCGCCGATATGTGTACCTTCACCAATGGTTACACCACCAGTCAGTACTGCAAGTGGTGAGATATGAGCATAATCTCCAACAACACAATCATGCTCTAAAACACTAGCGCTGTTCACAATGACATGATCTCCGATTTTCGCATCAGCATTTATAATAGCACCAGGCATAACTACAGTCCCGATACCAAGCTCTGCACTGGGACTAACAATTGCGGAACTATGTATTACACTTACATACATTTCCGAAGCAAGCCTCAAGCTTGAAGCAATCTTTTTCCTAACCGTATTCGATCCAATCCCAATGACAACCTGGATTTTAGAATCACTTTCTATCAACTCATCTAAATGACTGACAGGTCCTTTTAATAGACCGTCTTCTACAAATACCTCTTGATACTTATCATCGAGCTTTGCAAATACCGACATGTCATCATTTGAATTCACAATATCAGTAATAACCTTTGCATGGCCGCTATCTCCGATGATTACAATTTCCCTCACTGTACATCACCCTTACCTGAAGAAGCTATATTCCCCTCGAACTTCGTCATCGTCGCCTGCCCATCCTGACTAATTCCCTCGGACTTGAAAACCTTCAATACCGTCATGAATAAAATTTTAATGTCCAACCAAAACGACCAATTTTCAACATACCACACATCTAACTCAAACTTTTCTTCCCAAGAAATCGCATTTCGTCCGTTCACTTGTGCCCAACCCGTAATACCTGGACGCGCGTCATGTCGTCTTGCCTGCTGCTCACTATACAATGGCAAATACTCCATCAATAACGGGCGTGGCCCGACAAAGCTCATATCACCTTTTAGCACATTCAAAAGCTGTGGCAGCTCGTCCAAACTTAATTTCCGAACCACCTTACCAAACGAAGTCAACCGCACATCATCCGGCAACAACTCACCATTTGCATCTCGCTCATCTGTCATTGAACGAAACTTATAGACATTGAAAGGCTTCTCTTTAAATCCAGGTCGTTGCTGTTTGAATAAAACTGGAGAACCGATTTTCGAGCGAATAAGTAGTGCTGTCACGCCGACAACAGGTGATAAAACAATCAATGTAAGTAAACTTACAATAACATCAAATAATCTTTTCATGGAAATGCCCGCATTTCTACACTGTATTTTAGTACACCTTTTCAAGCGTTTATTCTTTTACTTAAGCTTGTCCTTCAATTGCTGTTTTTCTTCTTCAGATAGACTAGACACCGCAGTTTTAAGCCATGAATTCACCAATTTGTTCATACCTTTTGAATTCAAACTTATTATCCGTATCAAGCCTGTTTCTATTCCAATATCTATTCCTCCACCCCGTGAAGTTTTATACCAAGGTGAAGGTGCGGTGTTTTGCTCTGACAAATCGTCCTTCTCAAAGTCCATATAGTTTCTCCTTTCACAGTACATATGTAAGTCAGCTAGTCGTAAGTCTCCCAAACAAATCAATCTGCTTCTGAAGTACCTTCTCCTCATCAAACAATTCTTCAACAATTTCCCTACTTCTTTTTCCATAACTTACTACAAGCTCTGGATCTTCCAAAAGTGAGATCATGGCTTGTTCTAATTCATTCACGTCTTCTTTCTCAACTAAAAAACCATTTTCACCTGGAAATACTTCTTCCCTACAACCACGTATATTCGTCGCAATTATCGGTTTTCCCAAAGCCATTGCCTCGATAATTGATCTTGGCAACCCCTCTCGATATGAAGGCAATACAAATGTGTCAGATGCTTTCATTATTTCTGGAATGTCTTTCCGAAACCCAATATAACGAATATTCGGATGATTCAAGTCATTCATAAGCCTATTATAACTTTCCGTATCACGTTCGCTATCCAATAGTCCCCCAACCAAAACTAGTTTGGCATGAGGATATCTTGAAGCTACAGATTTAAAAGCTTCAACTAATTCGAAGATCCCTTTTTCCTTTACAAGCCTTCCAATAAAAGAAAAGACAAAGTCGTTATCATGTAGCGAATTCTCTTTTTTAAAGGATACTGTTTCACTTTGTGAAATAATATGCGTATTAAACTTATTCCAGATATCCACACCATTACTTAAATGGAGTGTATGTTCTTTAGATTTAAAACTATGTGTCAGTGACAGCTCATAGTCCTCTTTACTCTGCAACAACAACCAATCCGTCATCCACTTAGCGGCGTACTTTTCTATATTAAAGAAAAGATTATATTGTTTTTTCGACATTTCATCATGAAAATAAAACCCGTGAGCCGTATAAACAATGCATTTTACTCTTGCCAGTTTGGCAGCTACTCTACCCAACAACGCCGCAATCGGTGTATGCACATGCACAATATCGTACTTTTCTTTTTTCATAAGTTTGTACAGATTCCAAATTGATTTCAAATTCTTCAGTGGATGAATCTGCCGGTCTATGGGTACTTCAATCATTGTCAGCCCTTGCAATTCCAACTCGGCAAACTTTCCTGTGTTTGTACAAGCATTATGAACTTCGTAGCCCTCCTCCATCGACTTCAAAATCAATGGTTTTAAAAGGGCATCTACACTTACATCTATCGCACATACTTGTAATATCTTTTTTTTAGACAATCTTATAATCTCCACAAGTCAATTTTCTCGGGTTTACTCTCTTTATCCATTGCACTTTTAATATCCACTACTATCCCTTTACCATGCTTCAACAATCTATCAAATTGTGTCCATCCCGTTTCAATATATTCACGATGTGAAACAGCCAGGACAACAGCTTCTGCGGGAAGGAGTTCATCGTAAGAAGTTAAAGACACCCCATACTCCCGAACAGCTTCAGCGGAGTCCGCCTGAGCATCGGTCACTTGAACATCTATTCCATATTCCTGTAATTCCCGGATGACATCAATAACTTTCGAGTTTCGTAAATCCGGCACATTCTCTTTGAATGTCAATCCAAGGATGGTTACTCTTGCTCCTTGCACTGGTAAATTATGCTTAATTAGTTTTTTCACCAATACCCTTGCAACATATTTTCCAATATCATCGTTGATACGGCGACCTGCCAATATTACTTCGGGATGATGCCCAACCATTTCAGCTTTATGCGTTAAATAGTAAGGGTCTACACCGATACAGTGACCTCCAACCAACCCAGGTGTGAAATTTAGGAAGTTCCATTTCGTTCCGGCAGCCTCTAAAACCTCTGCAGTATCAATACCAACACGGTCAAAGATTAAAGCAAGTTCATTCATAAGTGCAATATTCACATCACGTTGTGTATTCTCAATAACTTTTGCTGCTTCAGCCACTTTAATAGAACTCGCTTTATGTACACCTGCAGTAACGACACTTGCATACACATCTGCCACGATATCCAACACTTCAGGAGTTTGGCCGGAAACGACTTTCGTAATCGTCGTAAATGTATGTACCTTATCCCCTGGATTAATACGTTCTGGCGAGTAGCCAACAAAGAAATCCTTCCCGCATTCTAATCCAGAAGCTTTCTCAAGAGCCGGAACACAATCATCTTCTGTCGCTCCGGGATACACAGTTGATTCATACACGACAATGGTTCCTTTTTGCAAATTCGCCCCGACAGTCTCCGATGCTTTCAATAGTGGGGTCAGGTCAGGTTGATTGTGTGCATTAATTGGTGTTGGAACAGATACAATAATGAAGTTAGCTTCTTTCAGCTTACTACCATCAGAAGTGAATTCGATCTGCGCTTCTCTCAACTCCTCCGGTTCTACTTCATTTGTATAATCAACGCCTGAAACCAACGTTTCAATGCGATTTTCATTAATATCAAACCCGATGACGGGGTGTTTCTTTCCAAAAGCTACAGCAACAGGTAATCCAACATACCCTAATCCAACGACTGCTATTTTCCGATTCATATAACCCATCCTCACAATTTCACTTTGTGGTAATCAATATACCAATCGACGAACTTACCTACCCCGTCTTTAATTGATGTTTGTGGACGGAAATCAATATCACGATAAAGATCTTCAACATTTGCATAAGTTGCTGGCACATCTCCTGCTTGGAGAGGCATATAATTTTTAATTGCCTTCTTACCTATTTTTTCTTCAATCGCTTCAATGAATTCCATTAAACTGACTGGACTGTTATTTCCGATATTATATACTTTGTAAGGTGCATAACTTGAACTAGGATCTGGATTCTTACCAGACCATTCAGGATTCGGTTTCGCTTTTTTCTCCACAAGCCTGCTAATGGCCTCAACGATATCATCTACAAATGTAAAGTCACGCATCATATCCCCATTGTTATATACATCTATCGGCTTACCTTCAATAATGTTCTTCGTGAATTTGAATAGTGCCATGTCAGGACGTCCCCATGGACCGTATACTGTGAAGAAGCGAAGACCTGTTGTCGGAATTCCATAAAGACTGCTGTATGTGTGAGCCATTAGCTCATTTGCTTTCTTTGTAGCAGCATACAAACTTAATGGATGATCGATATTATCGCTTGTAGAGAAAGGCAAAGAAGTATTTGCTCCATAAACTGAACTTGAAGATGCATAAATCAGCTGCCCAACTCCATTATGACGACATGCTTCAAGAATATTCATGAAGCCCACGATATTGGAATCTATATAGGCATGTGGATTTTCAAGGCTATATCGAACACCTGCTTGAGCAGCCAGATTGATAACAACGTCTGGTTTTTCTGTTTCAAATACCTTATTCAAATCATCTCTATTTTCCAAATCAATTTGATGTAAACTGAAATTATTATCATTAATTTCTTTGATGCGATTTTCTTTTAAAGTTACTTCATAGTAGTCATTCAAATTATCGATTCCTATTACTGAGTGATTTAACTTTAATAATTTTTTTGATAAATTAAATCCGATAAATCCTGCAGCACCTGTAACTAAGACCTTCATAATAATAAGTCGTCTCCTTTTTAACCCAAAGTATTTTCACTTTTAAAAAATCTATGGCATTCATAATAACCAATTTACAAATAGTTAAAACACTGCCACTCGAAGCAGGTTTATCATTTTTTAATTCAACACATATTTACTTGGCATCGTTTTCTGCTTTCTATCTGGACTGCAATCATTTGTATGACTAAGCTCCAAGACATCTAAAGTTAATAACATAAAATGCCTAAGGATTTAGACAAACAATCTTCTGAATCTTAATAGTCGTACGGAATTATCACCTAATCTAAATACTATTTCTATAAATTTTATTCGCAATATTCATGATAATGTTTCTATCTTCTTTATCATAACCAATGAAATAACTAACCATAAAATAGAAACCAACTAAAATTACTGGGATCGCAAAGAGGCTCGCTAACCATTGTAATGATAATAATTCATAAATAATAATGGTAAATATAAAACTGATAGCAATAATTAATAACTGTTTTATCATTTTAAAACTAAATGGATGCAACTTCATTTTTATGTATATGAATACCACATTTAGTATATTCAGCGTTATTAAGGATACCATTGTGGTAAAAGCTGCCCCATTAATTCCGTATAAAGGAATAAAAATGAAATTCAATATTAAATTCATTATAACTGTAACTATATAAAAATAAAAAGAAACCTTTGTGTGACCCGTCATATTTATTATAGCTGCTGAAGGGCCCGCTATAGAGTTAAATAATTGTCCTATTGAAACAAGTATTAATACTGTAGCCCCTATTTTAAATTCACTTCCGAATAACCGAAGTATATCTTCGCTTAATATTAAAATAATAGATAAGAATAACAAGTTTGCAATTAAAGTCCACTTACTTACCGTTTTATAAATATCAGATAGTTTCTGCATATCTCCAGAATAATATATTTTAGAAATAATAGGTGATATAACTGCACTAATTACAGCAAATATAAATGAGCTTAAATTTGCTATAACAGTAGCAATATTATATATTCCAACTGATCCAGCGCCTAAATAATTACCAATCATGATTTTATCAATTTGAGTATGCATCACACTCAATAAAGCTGTAAACATTGTTGGGATAAATAATAAAAGCATGGAAAAGTACAATTTCATACTGTTTAAATTAATCTTCCCATACATTTTTTTCCCTTTTAAAACCAACAAATAATAAAAAACTATTAATAATGATGAAATAATATAACTTACTATCAATATATTAGTTTTAACTTCCATCAAAATAAAAATCATTATAATAAATATCCTAAAAAAATGGACTAATACACCACCAAAAGCAAAATGTTTTATTTCATCGTTTCCTCTTAGACTTGCTTTTAATATTTCACTAATAGCGTCCATAAACACAACAATTGTCAATATTTTAACGGCATTTATATAACTTTCAGAACCTAAAATATAAATACCGATGGGTTTGGATAAAAAAAATATAGTTACAATTACAACAACTATACCAATAATAAAAGACATTGTTATCGTAGTGCTGATTAAGTCTTTATAATTTTTACCATCTTCTTTTAAACGTGGTATATAATACATTAGACCATTTTTATTGCCTAATTGAATAAAAACCGTAAGTAAACTAAGTGTTGAAAATACAAATATAAAACTTCCATATATGTTAGCGCCTAGATATCTTGCTACAACCAAATTGAAAATAAAAGCCAATAAATATGCAATTATTTTCGAAAGGAAGAGTATACTTGAACCTTTAGCTATTTTTAACAACTCACTATTCATTGACATTCACTTTCATTTTCACTTTCTTTAATAATCGTTTTGTACGCAAAAATTAATTTTTCTGTATTTTCTGCCCTATTATGTCTTTTAGCTGCAATTTCTCTAGCATTAGTCGATAAATTTCGAGCAATTTCATCATCCAAAAATATTCTTTGAACTTTATCCGCCAAAATAACAGGTTCATAACAGCTGTAAAGTAATCCTGAAATTCCATCCTCGACGAAATCTCCTATCCCTCCTACAAATGAAGCGACACTAGGCGTTCCAATAAGCTGTGCCTCAGCCAAAGCATTTGGACTGTTTTCTATTACAGAGGGCATTATAAATGTATGAGTTTTTTTAAGCTGATTAACAATTTCAGAAGAATTTAGTGGGCCTGTAAAGATTACATGATTTTCAAGATCCAACTTTTTTATAAGTCTACTAATATACTTTTGATACCCACTAAATGTTAACTTTTCAAATAATGTATTACGGCTAAGCATATTTTTCCCCGAAATATATAAACAAACTCCAGGAAACTTTTCTACAATAATTGACAATGCCTCCAAAAGAATATGCAACCCTTTTATTGGATAATGGGATTGTGTTGTGAATAAACTATATCTATCGACTGAATCTAAGGTCCAAGTATGCCCATAAAACTCTTTACGCAAATTTCTATTACAATCAAAATACTTTAATTTTTGATTATGTTGCATTGATACAATTCGATCCCAATCAGTTCTACCTATAGTGTATTTCAGTTCTTTCAAACTGTTTATCTCATTTTCCCCTCTTTTTTTATATTGGGACTTTCGCTCAATAATTCCGTCTAAAAAAATATTATCTCGAATAGTTCGGTTTCTTAATAACTCTATCATAGGGATTCCAGCATAGTAATGTTTATAAATCTCACTAGTTAATCCTTGTAAAGTTGCTACTATTGGGGTTTTTGTTTTTACTTCTAACAAAGATTTGATTAAATAAAATTCAATACCATGAACATCAATTAAATCTGGTTTAAAAACTAGTATTTCATCTTGAATATACTTCCATAAATTTTTATCATATTTAATTGAGTTACTTGAAGTTGGTAGAAGTGTATATCGAATCTTTTGATCTATATATGTGAAAACTTTTTTCCCTTTATAAGTAGATACAACATCGATAGCCACAATCTCTTCTAAATTTTGTAATTCTTCCAACATAGTTAGAATCCAACCACCAGATCCTTTCATATTACTATTTATTTTCTCTCCCACGACTGGCAATACTTGGTTCGTCAACCACATTAACCTCATATAATTCTCCTCTTCTCAAAGTTTGGTTCTTTTTCATCTCACTGTATTATTATGTGATATCAAACAGTATTTAATTTATTCCCATACAATGCTTGTATACTAATGAAAATTTGTACTATAACCCCGATTCCCAACAAGCTATGACCTGTCATACTAGTAATTATTACTACTACTAAAGGTGCATATGCCACTAACCCATTTTTAATATGTCCTTTATTCAACCAAATACGTGAAAGGTTATACCAAACATAAATAAATAAGGAAATTATTATTAATAAACCGATAACGCCCCATGAGACTACTACTTCAATAAATGCATTATGAGCTACTACAGTTAGCCCATAAGATTTATAATCCCCCATACCCCAAAAAAGATAGGTATTGTTCGAAAAGAGAATATCAAGATAATTAGTCCAAATTTCTAACCGACCGCCTGAAATATCATCGCCTCTAGGATTAATAATACGATCCATAGTAGAATTAAATATTTTGCTTAGTATAGTGTCTTGATTAAGTATCATATAAACCATAGTACATAAAATAATAAAAATCGTTGCATAAAGATATTTTTTATTTAATTTATTATTTGTTAGACTCACAATAACAATATAAAGAAATGTGATAGATGTGGCTAACATAAAGGAACGTGATTGAGTCATAAAACCAAAAGTAAGTAAGAGCATAATAAAGATTGATACTGTTAGTGAAAACTTTTTATTTAATAAGGTAATTACTAATAAATTAGCTATGGCAAAAGACAACATTGTACCAAATATATTCGAATTATTATCTCCACCTGGATCAAATCGTATATTTTCTCCGAACATAGACCCACCATTAATTATGAATCCAAATGTACCTGAAATAATACATCCGATTGAAAAGTACATCACTAAGTTATAATACCAGTTAATATTATTAGTATTTTGTTTAAAGATATATAATAAGGTAATAAACAGCAAAGTAGACTTGAGTCCGATAAATACGTTCGAAATACTTCCCGAAAGAAAGACTGTAAAAAGTGAATACAGAATAAAAACTAAAAATATAATAATGTCAGGGATTACAATTTGTTTTTTGTAGAGAAGCAGAACTTTAATTAATGCAATAACTATAATAATATTAATCAATGTGACGTCACTTTGAGGAAATACAATAATTCTCTGATTAGCTAATAAAAATACTACCAAATAGATTAGGTGCTCACTATTTAAAAAAAAGCAGCTAATTATTAGTATTAATGCTCCAAAGTATCCAAACAGTGGATTATCTAAAGATATATAAAATATCAACTCTATTGCTGAAAATAAGAGTAACATTCTATAATTTATCCCTTTACCAAATAATTGACTCTTTAAGTCATTTTCATTGTTTCTTCTTTTTGACTGAAGTCCGACGACACTAAGCATAATATTACTCCTATCAGGATAATTCCAAATTCCAAATTCCAAATTCCAACAATCATCATATGGTTTTTATTATATTGCAATACTTTAGGTCTTTCAGTACATAAGAACTACCTATCAAGTTTAAGTGTATATTGCTTCAATTATATTTATTCCATACAACTTTATTAGTTATATGTGTATAACTCTGAATAATCTTAATAACTTTCACCGAAACATTCTTATCAACATAGTCTGTTGCCAGAGATGATTTTTCCGTATTACCCCACATATTTCTACTCAATTCCACAGCTTGAACAATATCCATCTCAGTTATTCCACCAATTATAACTGTCCCTTTATCTAAAACTTCAGGTCGTTCAGTAGAAGTCCTAATCAATACTCCTGGAAAACCAAGAATAGCCGACTCCTCTGATAATGTTCCACTGTCTGACAATACAACAAATGAATTCAATTGTAGATAATTATAATCAAGAAAACCAAAAGGTTTCAACTGTCTTACAAGTGGATGGAACTTGAATCCTCTTTCCTCTATTTTTTTCCAGCTTCGTGGGTGTGTCGAATAAATCACAGGTACTTGGTACTTTTCTGCAATATTATTTATTGCATTCATAAGTGAAAGGAAGTTCTCTTCATTATCAATATTTTCTTCACGGTGTGCTGAAACAAGAATATATTTCCCTTTTTCAAGTTGTAATTCATCAAGAATCTTGCTGTCAGTAATTTTGTCCATATGCTTATTCAATACTTCCGCCATTGGTGATCCCGTCACAAAGATATGTTCTTTACGAATTCCTTCTGAAAGAAGATATCTGCGGCTATGCTCGGTGTATGGCAAGTTAATATCAGAAATATGATCGACAATTTTCCGATTAATTTCCTCCGGTACATTTTGATCGAAGCAACGATTCCCGGCTTCCATATGAAAGATTGGGATTTTTAAACGTTTCGCTGAAATAGCAGACATACAACTATTGGTATCTCCTAATATAAGTAATGCATCAGGTTTTTCTTTATCTAATACCTCATATGATTTAGCAATAATATTTCCCATCGTTTCACCCAAATGTTCTCCAACTGCATTTAGGTAGTGATCAGGCTGACGAAGTTCTAGCTCTTCAAAAAAAACTTCATTTAGTGTATAGTCCCAATTTTGCCCTGTATGAACAAGTACTTGATTGAAATACTTATCACATGCTTTTATTGTTTCTGATAACCTGATTATTTCAGGTCTAGTTCCTACAATTGTCATTACTTTTAGCTTATTCATTTTGTCGATACCTCCAAAAATATTGTGTCTGGTTTGTCGGGATTAAAGCATTCATTTACCCACATTACCGTTACTAAGTCAGTCGCACCAACATTTACAATTGAATGAGTATAACCCGTAGGTATATCCACAACTTCAAGCTTTTCACTATTCACTTTATACTCAATTATTTCATCAGAATCTATTTTCCTGAATCTTATGAGCCCCTCTCCACTAACCACTAGAAACTTTTCATTTTTAGTGTGGTGCCAGTGGTTCCCTTTTGTAATCCCTGGTTTGGATACATTAACTGACACTTGTCCTCTCTCAGGCGTTCGAATAAACTCGGTGAAAGATCCCCTATTATCTACATTCATCTTTAAATCATATGAAAACTTATCTTCTGGTATAAAACTCAAATAGGTACTATAAAGCTTTTTAGTTAGCTCATCTCCCATATCAGGAACACTTAATGTACTCCTACTTTCCTTAAAACCTTCAATCAATCCTGCTAATACTCCTAACTTAACTGAATGTGCTATTTGGACAGTACAATAATTATTTAGTTTCGTTGGAGTCCCCTTTAAAGCTTTCATAAACTCCTCTAGAACATCATCTATATAACACAGAGTAAGTTCCGCATCTGGATTATTAACCTGAATATCAAGGTCTCTAGCTACATTGTAACAATACGTCGCAACAACCGTATTATAGTTAGGTTTACTCCACTTTCCAAATAAATTGGGGAGTCTATATACGAATACTTCTGCACCTGTTTCTATTGAGTATTCGAACAACAAATTTTCCCCAAGTTTCTTGCTTATCCCGTATGGATTATCTTTCTCGGCTTGGATAGACGAGGTAATTAGTATAGGTGATTTGTTATTATGCTTTTTTAGTAGTTCCAGTAATTCAGATGTAAAACCATAGTTTCCATCCATAAACTCTTTTTCATTCTCTGGTCTATTTACTCCAGCTAAGTGAAATACAAAGTCGCATTTCTTTGTATACTCTTCCAAGTCTTCCAACGTATGATTTCTTGTATACAAAAGTAAATCCTCATATCCCTGGTGTTTCAACTCTGCTACTAAGTTTTTACCGAGGAATCCTACCGCACCCGTTACAAGGATTTTCACCTGTTGTTCCAACCTTTCAATTCGCTTTGTATATAAGCGAGTTCTAAGAGCTTTCCTTTAATTTGTTCTATTGAAAGTCGATATGTATTGTGTGAGTTGTATTCTTCATCCGTAGAAAGTTTTTCGTTACCTTCCTCGAAGTATTTATCATAGTTGAGATCACGATTATCTGCAGGGACTCTATAGAAATTTTCTAAGTCATCTGAAATAACATGTTCTTCCCTAGTAAGGAGCGTTTCGAATAGTTTTTCGCCGTGGCGTGTGCCAATTAGCTTCACTTCATTATCAGCATTAAAAATTTCTTTTACCGCTTGTGCCAGATCTGCAATTGTAGAAGCCGGAGATTTTTGGACCATAATATCGCCTGCATCAGCATTCTTAAATGCAAAAACAACAAGTTCAACCGCTTCTTCAAGACTCATTAGGAATCTTGTCATATCAGGATCTGTTACCGTAAGTGGCTTACCGGCTTTAATCTGTTCTACGAAAAGTGGAATAACAGAACCACGGGAAGCCATAACATTTCCGTATCTTGTACCGCAAATGAGTGTTTTATCAGGTGAGACGGTTTTTGCTTTAGCAACAAATACCTTTTCCATCATTGCTTTTGAAATTCCCATTGCATTAATTGGGTAAGCAGCTTTATCTGTCGAAAGGCAAATGACTTTTTTCACTCCATACTCAATTGAAGCATTTAGTACATTTTCCGTACCAATGACATTTGTTTTTACGGCTTCCATTGGAAAGAACTCGCATGATGGAACTTGTTTAAGTGCTGCGGCATGAAATACGTAGTCTACTTCATTCATTGCATACTTTACACTTGCAAGATCACGTACATCCCCGATATAAAACTTTAACTTATCATTATTAAATAGTTTCCGCATATCGTCTTGTTTTTTTTCATCTCGCGAGAAAATACGAACTTCTTTAATATCTGTATCTAGGAATCGTTCCATAACAGCATTTCCAAACGAACCTGTTCCACCGGTTATAAGTAATATTTTATCTCTAAACAAGAAAACCCACCCTATCTATTGAAATACTTAGTGTAATTCCACATATTTTCACAAAATTAAAATTTTCTTCATTCCTTACTACCTTGCTTACATAATGAATCTCATTCTACTCAGCCCTTTGTAAAAAATTCATAAGTTTTTCACTATATTCGTAATAGTTAAAAGGATTTTTTACAACTACATTAGTTTTCAAGTTTTCTATTTCTTTTAAAGTTAGCTCACTTATAAGTTCTAACCGCTCTATTAACTCTTCTTTAGAAGATGTTTTCAACAGAAACCCATTTAGGCCATTAATTAAGTAACTTGCAATGTCGCTCGTATTATTAGTAATCACTGGAATACCACATCCAAACGCTTCAGATAGTTTAGTAGGAAAACCTGCTGTCGTCACCTTATTTTCTGGTCTTACAAAAATAAAAAAATCACTATTTCTAATCGCCTTTAAAACATCTGAATGCCCGATTCTTCCTATGAATTCAATACTTTTATTACCTTCTAAAATCTCTTTATGATTTGGATTCAGTTGTAAATACTGATCAGAACTGACCCCTATAATCTCTAATGAAAGATTTCTTATTTTTGGCCTTATATCGGAAAATGCTTCTATTAGCAAATCTAATTTTTCTTTTTTCATATTCTTCCCTGGACTACCTGCGTAAATTAATTTGATTTCATTTCTTATGTTCTCTTGGATATTAATGTTCCATTTAGAGTCTGACATATCTAGTAGGTTTGGGATTAAAACTGTAGGGACTGTCTTTTCAGAATAATATTTCTGAAGGAAGCTACTAATGCATATTACACCGGTAAGTTCCTTGTTTAAGTATCTCATTCTGAACTCTGTATCAATAAACTTAATGAGTTTCCGAACAATATTCCCCTCTGCCAAACCATACCATTCTGTGCAATCGGAATAGATTTTAACATTGTTTTTTTTAGTCCAACTTCTTAACTTTAACAATGGTATCGCCGGATAATTGTAAGCTATTATTGAATGTACATTTTTTAAGTCTTCTTTACAAATAATATTTAATATATAATTAATTCCTAATAATTTTCTCATTGAAGAAACTTTATTTATATTGTGTACCTTAAGTTTTTTCATCAAGTGATTACTAGCACTTTCTTTAACATCACTAATATATCTAACATCATATCCTAGAGATTTTAGAAGCTTACCATTGACTATCACTCTTTGGGCAGCTGCGCTACCATCCGGTAATTTAAAATTACCTACATAATATATTATAGGTGCCATTTTCTACCCTCTTTTTCATCAAAGTTATCCGTAAAATTGTCAAGTAATTGTTTATGTGTCACATTCCATAATTCGGATGACCTTCACTGATCTCTATAAAATGATTGAGACTGAGATTGTTTTATCAAAAATTAGAATAGTAGCCCTACACTGTCGTAACTTTACGAGCGATACTACTAACCTTCCTATTAGCCAACCCAACCAAAGTCCCCTTCAACTCCTCATCACTCATATCAAGAAGTTTACCAAGAACAAACTCCATCTCAACCTTACCAACCGGCTCCGCCTTCCCAACAAAAATCTTAGGAAACACATACTCACTCTGCCGTTCATTCTCATTAAGAAGTTCCTCAAACAATTTCTCCCCAGGCCGTATACCCGAGTACTCAATCCCAATCTCTTCCTCACTATACCCCGACAGCTTAATCAGGTTCTTCGCCAGATCGACAATCTTCACCGGCTCACCCATATCAAGCACAAACACTTCACCACCGGCAGCCAAAGTTCCTGCCTGAATCACAAGCCGTGAAGCTTCCGGAATCGTCATAAAATAGCGAGTCATCTCAGGATCCGTAATCGTAACCGGACCGCCCTTTGCAATCTGTTGCTTAAACAAAGGAACAACACTTCCTCTTGACCCAAGCACATTACCAAACCGCACTGCCGCAAATTTCGTCTCGCTATCTTTCGCAAGATTTTGGACAATCATTTCAGCAAAGCGTTTCGTCGCTCCCATGATATTGGGTGGGTTGACTGCTTTATCCGTTGAAACCATCACGAAGTACGGAACACCAAATGTATCTGCTGCTTCCGCAACATTCTTCGTACCGAAGATATTATTCTTCACAGCTTCCATTGGATTAGCTTCCATTAAAGGAACATGTTTATGCGCAGCTGCATGATACATAACATCCGGTTTATAGTCACTAACGATATCAAAAATACGCATTCGATCTTGGACATCTGCGATAATCGGAATTATTTCTATATCTGTTGAAACCTTTTGGCGTAATTCCATGTCAATGTTATAGATAGAACTTTCACCATGACCTAACAGAATCAAACGGCTTGGCTTAAATGCACACACTTGTCGACAAATTTCCGATCCGATGGAACCACCTGCTCCTGTAACAAGAATGGTTTTATCCGTTAGCTTGTCCGCAATCGCTTTTAAATCGAGTTGGACTTCGTCTCGGCCTAACAAATCTTCAATTTTCACATCCTGCATATCATTGACGGATACTTTCCCCGTCATTAAATCTTCAATGCGTGGAATTGTTTGTGTTTGGACACCTGTTTCAATACATAATTTCATCAAGTCAGCCATTTGCTGTTTATCCATGGACGGGATGGCAATAACGATTTTTTCGATGTCATTGTCTTTAACGAAATTAGGGATTTGGTTCGTGCCGCCGACTACTTTCAAATCGAAAATTTCGAGGCCTTGTTTCGCACGGTCATCGTCTACAAAAAGAACCGGTTTCATGCCAGATTCAGAGTTTTGAAGTACTTGACGCACAATCATACTCCCAGCTTGTCCAGCCCCAACAATCATTGTCCGCTTCGCTTCTTTGTCCTCACGGTGATTGATTGTATCCCGGAATAGCCGCCATGACAATCTCGACCCACCAAGCATAAGGATATGTAACATCCATGTGAGGAGAAGTGCCCGTAAATAAATATCTTGTGTAATAGTGAATTGGACGGCTGCGACGATGACAATCGTTAATGTAACCGCCTGGAAAATAGACTTCAATTCACCGATGGACGCATAGGACCATGCCTTTCGATATAGGCCGAAGCGCCATGCGAAGAAGTGATGGGCGATTTGAATCGTAATCGCGCTGATGAGCAGCATTTTGTTGGTAAACACGTTGATATAAGGATGCAAGATAAAATAACCTATGTAGATGGAAAACAAAACTATGAAGGAGTCCGCAATCGCTAAGTATGTCATTCTCTTTTTAATCGACATATTCCCACTCTCCTTCCGCTGAATTATTTGAACATTCCTATTATAGCGGGACTTTTTAACCAATGACACATAATTTATCATTTTTTAATGTTTATCCCAGTACAATAGTAGCACTTCACCCAATTAATCGCCACCACTTTCTAGAGATTGGGATTTCTGGTTCTAATAGGTACAGAGATTCATCCTGTAAAATACGATCGTTGTTTTCTAGCAGAATATCCACGATATTATGCAACTTCTTCTTTTCTAAATAATCGAGCCCTTTTTCGAACAGGGCGGGTCTCGTCGTCACGTTATGTACATCCGACCCATAAGTATGAATCAAGTTCGCTTCAATCAGTTGGAGTGACAGTTTTTGAACATTCTTCCCAAAGTGACCCGCTACACTGCCCGCTGTGATTTGTGCAAGTGCACCATGCCTGACGAGCCGCTCGAGCCGTTCGGGTTTTTCTGCGATGGCCCGGTTACGTTCGGGGTGAGCGATTATCGGGATGTAGCCTTCTCCCAGTAAGGACTGGATAATATTTACGGTATAGGCAGGCACCGATTGCGTTGGAAGTTCGAGTAGTAGATAACGTGAGTTAGCGAGTGTCAACGCCTCTTTCATGAGCAACTTTTCGACAAGATTGTCGCACAGACGAACTTCTTGGCCTGTATGAAGCTTGACCGGAATTTTTGCTGCCTCTATAACATCTTTCAGTAATTCGATTTGACCTTCAATTTCAGTACGCGGTACATGGAAGTGTGGGCTGAATGCATGCGGTGTTGCAATCATATCTGTAATGCCTTCGATTGCCGCTTGTTCTAGTATTCGTAACGTGTCTTCAATCGTTTCCGGTCCGTCATCGACACCGAAAAGAATATGACTATGCATATCTATCATTTAGTTCTCCTCTTTCAGCAATAAAGAAAGAGAGTGAAAGGACAAATCTATCCCTTTACTCTCCTGTTCCATAATATTGGTAGTAGTAATGATCTTTTTCAAGTACAAAATTGTTCAGCATTGTACCAAGGATATTGGCTTTAGCTGACACCAATGCCTCTTTCGCTTTGAGAACGCTAGCCTTCTCTGTCGAACCCGAATTAAGGACAAGGATTGTACCATCGCATTTATTCGACAAAATCTGCGCATCTGTGACAGATAAAATTGGTGGCGCGTCGAAGATAACGATGTCATAGCTTGCAATTAGTTCTTCGAGCAAGACATCCATCGTTTTCGAACCGAGCAATTCTGCTGGATTCGGCGGAATCGGTCCGCATGTAACGAGGTGAAGGCCTTCAATTTCTGTTTCGATAACGACGTCCTGCAACCCCCACTTTCTAGTTAATAAGTTGGAGAGCCCTGTCGAATTTGTTGTGTGGAATGTGTAATGCATCGTTGGTTTTCGCATATCCGCATCAACGAGCAGCACTTTCTTCCCATCCTGCGCAAAAACAATGGCGATGTTTGCAGCACTCGTCGATTTGCCCTCGCCCGGCGTCGATGAAGTAAACAGTAATGTTTTGAGATCCTTATCAGGCATTGAGAAGTTAATGTTCGTTCGGACCGTGCGGAATTGCTCCGAAACGACTGATTTCGGATTCACATTGGTCACAAGTTTACGTGCAACCGCTTGAACGGGCTTCTTTTTCTTGTTGAACATGACGGTCACCTCTTCTTCCTTCTACTTTTTACGGGTCCTTTTGCATCCTGTATATCTTTTTCTGCAATTGTGCTGATTAGACCGAGTATAGGTAATCCAAGCAATTCTTCAGCATCTTGCTCCGTCTTGACTGTCGTATCCAAGTATTCGAGTAGGAATGCAATCCCTACACCTAGCATCAAACCAATCACTGCCGCGATTGCCATATTGAGCATCGGATCAGGTTTAATCGGCGCTGGGTTTTCCGCAAGGACTGCCGGCGATAGGACGTTAACATTATCGACATTCATCAGCTTCTTGATCTCTTCTTGGAACACTGCAGCTGTCGTATTGGCAATATCCACAGCTACATAAGGCTCGGTATCTTGGACGCTAATGTCTAAGACTTGTGAGTTTTGCGCACTATTCACAGTGATTTTGGTTTTTAATCCAGCAGGCGTTGTATCCAAATCCAGATTTTCAATCACTTTTGAAAGGATTGCTGGGCTTGTGATGATAACGTTATATGTATTAATGAGTTGAAGATCGGTTTGAATAGCCTGTGCGTTAAATTGTTGTTGTTCACTTTTTTCTTGATTGACCAGAATTTGTGTCGACGCTTGGTATATCGGTGTCAAAAAGAGGTAGCTGACAACTCCGGCAATCGTTACAGCAAGAATGACCGCACTAATGATCAATACAAGCCGTTTCCTCAATGTCTTAGCTAAATCTTGTAAACTAATCGTTTCTTCCATAAATGACAGTTTCCCCTTTACAGTTGCATTGTCGAACTTTGACTAAGTATATCATAATGGGTTTTCCTTTTGTAACAAATATCCCCAATCTATATGGTATATTAAAGCTATTCTAAAACGAAGTAGAAAGGTGCAGGTATGAAGACTCAACCCATTTTTATAATCATATTATCTGTTGTTTGTGTAGGTATCCTTTGGTTCAGTGCCTCGACTTGGCAAGAGAAAATTCGGAATGCAGGGGGAACTTCTACTCAGCAGGATGAAGTTATACAAAAAACCATTGTTGAAAATGAGACGCCTGTTAAAAAGACGTCACCCGTTAAGAAGTTGAGCGTAGATGATTTACAGAAGATAGGCGCTTCGTTAGACGACAAGACGCTTGAGGTGATTAGTACCCGCGCGGAAGCCGGGGAGCATGTCCAGATGCTAATTGTCGGTTCCGAGGCACTTGCAGATGCAGCGGATCGCTTTGCAAGCGTGATTAGTGATACGTATGGCGGTTTGATTGGCGTAGATGTGGCCACATTCGATATGACATCCGCTCGTTTTGTCGAGGAAGAGTTGGAAATCGGTGGAATTGACTGGCAAGCGGGCTATGACATCGTCCTGTACGAGCCATTCACGTTGCACAACAACGGTAAAGTCGTCATTGAAAACGAACACCGGCATTTACTTGCCGTGAAGGCGCTAGCGGAAAGTACTGTAGAGGATGTATCATTCCTTGTCACTCCGCCGCAACCGATTTACCGGGCAGGTTATTATTTGACGCAGATCCGGGCGCTTGAAAAGTACACAGCAGCGCGCGGTATCCCCTACATCAATCATTGGTCTAATTGGCCCGATACGGGTTCAGAAGATTTACTGACGTATATGGATGAAGCGCGTACCCCTACTGAGAGTGGGATGCTCGCCTGGTCGGATGCACTTATTGCTTATTTTGTGAGTGAGTAAAAAAATACACTGTGCCAGTTACTGCCACCATTCATGTACTTCGAATTGTGGCAGCAGCTGGCACCACACTAAAGCAGTCACCATGGACATGAAAGCAATAAAAACCCCTTGTAAGGCGCCTGCCTATGTAAAATGAGCGAAGGCATCCCCTAGCGCTGCAGCGAATTCTATTGGATTCTTTATTTCTACATAATATGGTACAATTCCAATCTGAGCAAAACGAATCGTTCTGTTCGTTTTTTTTCGCATTCTATTCATTTCATCCGCCCAACCCGATTTATGCAGCAACAGTTTACTCAACTCAAGTGACTGCTCTTAACTCGTTTGCCGAAGTGGAAGGAATTTCATATGTGAAGTATTGGAATAAATAGCCAACTCTTAGCCTTCCTAGATGACAAGAGCACGCCGAACAGTGATGGTGCAGAAGTTTGGGCACATACGTTAATTATTTATTTTATAGCAACTAGACGGAGGAACAGAAGATGGATCAAATTAATAAAAAAAAGAAGAAAAAATGGCCTTGGATCGTTGGTATTATCGGGGTTTTAATTTTAGCAGTTGTTGTTTATGGTATTGTGGTTTTCAAAGGGTTGACCGATACAGCTAAAGAGATACACGAACCGATTGATCGTGATCTATCCGAAAAGCGTGAAGAACCTGTTGCTTTTAAAAAGAAGGAACCGTTTTCCGTACTTGTGCTTGGCGTTGATGAGCGTGAAGGCGATAAGGGCCGTTCGGATACGATGATTGTCTTGACTGTGAATCCAGAATTAAAATCTACTAAGATGGTTAGTATTCCACGCGATACATATACAGAGATGGTTGGTAAAGGTGTCCAAGATAAGATTAACCATGCCTACGCATTCGGTGGCATCGAGATGTCGATGGATAGCGTTGAAGGTTTGCTCGACATCCCAATCGACTATGTGGTGCAAGTGAATATGGAGAGTTTTAAGGATATTGTTGACGCGGTCGGCGGTATTAAAGTTACTAATCCATTGGACTTTAAAGTAGGTACCTATACATTCCCTAAAGGTGAAATCACATTGGACGGCGAAAAAGCATTATCTTTCGTACGAATGCGTTATGAAGATCCACGCGGCGACTTTGGTCGACAGGATCGACAAAAACAAGTCATCCAAGCGGTTATGCGTGAAGGCGCTTCTCTTAATAGCTTAGTGAATTTCAAAAGTATCTTTGGCGCGATCGGTAAGAATGTCCGGACAAATATGACGTTCGACGAAATGACTGATGTTCAATCGAAGTATCGCGATGCGTTCGGAAAAGTTGATCAGCTTTATATTAAAGAAGGTCAGGGTAAAATGATGAATGGTGTATGGTATTACATGATGAACGATCAGGAATTAGAAAGTATCAAAGTTGAATTGAAAGAGCATTTGAAGTTGTGAAAGCAGTTGTTCATGGCGTTTGCTAGTAAAATAGTCCCCCAACCGGATTAATCAACGGTTGGGGGATTTTTTTGATGTTGGGGAGATTTCATTCAAACTATGAATACTTTTGACTGTTCGTTCCTAAGCAATAATTGATTTGAACGTCCGAAGGCCCCCTTCTCTGACCTTCCCTTATGCATGTATTCTTGCATTCAGTATGGTACAATCCTCATATGAAAAAACTAATCGTTCTGATCATTCTACTAAGCATTCTATTCTTCTCATCCGGGCAAACCTATGAACAGCAGTCGCTCATCCCTACACTTGAGAAATGGCTGCCGAGTGAACCGTTCGAATCATCCCTTTCAAAGTTGCAAGTGCCCTATTGGGGTACAACGATTTCAGTTGAGGAACGAGGCTATTACCACTTCGTTGAGTTCCTTCTTCGAAAAAGCGCTCATTTTGTCATTTTCGGTGTTCTTGCCGTCGCTATCTACTTGATACTACCCAAACATGTATTTCGCATGTTGACAGCGACTTGGATTACAGTTCTACTCGCTATCGCGGATGAGTATCACCAGTCATTGACGGGCGGACGGACGCCAGCGTTGCAAGATGTGATTCTTGATGCGGCAGGAGCCGTGACGTTTTTGATTATTTTACGGCTGATTATGCTAGTGAAACCGAAGAAAAAGAAAAAGAAGAAAAGAAAAGCGTCGCCTAAAAGGAACACAGCTTAAGTGCACCACTTCCTGTGGGCCTCCAAGCGGCTAGACATAAAAAAGCAAGAGTCCACCGAGAGGCGACTCTTGCTTTTTCGATTCTTTTTATAGACCCATTGCCTTGTTCAATAGACTGTCTTTACGTGCTTTTTTCTTCGCGTTATAATCATCGATTAAGTTTTGTGCATAGGATTTATCGTAGCCGTTTGCTACTAAATCTTTCTCCACCCCTTTGATGACACCTGCGAATACTGCATCGGTACGTGCTTCAAGCCCGTTTGCAGCACCTACGTATTTATTGTAAAAATAACCGTAGCTGATGCTTTCTCCACTCGCTTTTTTATCACTGTACTCTTTCTTCGCATGCCCCACCAATGTATTCAGCTTACTGTCAGCCTGTGATTGGAGATTTTCAAGCGTCGGGACATACTTCTGTTTAATCGTACTGACTGTCGGTTTTGGAATTGTTTCCGTAGTGTTACTCTCCCCCGTCGTCGAGCTAGGGGCTTTATCGCCAGAAGACGTTCCTCCCCCTTTACTGCCGTCTGTAGAAGTCCCTTTCACTTCGCTGCCATCTGTAGACGTTCCTTCAGACGAAGTTCCCTCGGTTACGGGAGGTAAAGTAGGCTCGACAGATTCCACAACTTCACCATTGGCATCCACTGTAATCGTCGTTCCGTCAGGCATTTCAATGGTATACGGATCTTCAATGATTTTTGCCACTTCTTCATCCGCTACATCGTACTCTTTGAATTTAAAGAAATAAAGTAGAGTTCCCGCGGTGGCCAAGAGTACAATTAGTAGTATTAGTAAGAAAATCTTTAGTTTTTTCTTCAATTGACTACCCCTTTATTGTAATTATATTTACTAGTTTAACAGAAAGGTGCTGTAGGGTGTAGCCAAAAAGGCAATTTTCGACATTTTGTGTTTATTCTCGAGGGTTTGGGGAGTTGGTTGGAGGGTTTACTGGGTTCGTTGGATACATCAGGGAATTGGTTGGACACTTCAATAATTTTGGGCCGCACTGTCTACTTTTATCGCCAAACAAAAAGAAATCCCCTTAAGTCTAGAAGTAGACTTAAGGGGATTTCTGAACTATTTTAAAAGTTTATACTCGAACTTCTTATTTAATGAAGTTAATTTTATATGTTAACGTTTGACCGCCTATTAATGTAACATTTATATCGATTGAACCAGACAAGTTCCCTAGTTTAGGAGCACCATTCACTACGTCAAGAGCTTGTGCTTTAATAGCGGATAAACTAGTTTCTGTTACTCCCACTCCAAGAAATGCTCCTGCTAGTCCTTTTCCGAAAAGGTCTACTGTAGATTTATCTTGATCTGTAATTGTTACATCCACAGTGTTAGAAGATGGAGAAAATTGAACTGTTGCACCTACAGCTGAACTGTCGATAGCATCCAATTTAGCTTGAACTGCTGATTCGAATACCGCTTCAGCTGATGGAGGTGTTACTGTTCCACCGCCACCGCCGCCGTTTCCAGGACTTGGTGTTACTACTGGAGCGTCAGGGTTTGTTGTTCCACCGATTTGCTCGATGTTGCCTTTTACTTTATCGTAATCTTGGATTAGATCTTTTGCAGCTACTCCTTCAGGAAGGACTAGATTTGCAACTTTTGTTTTATCGCCTAGGGAGATTTTTGCGTCTTTTGACTTAATTTCAAGCTTGTCGACTTTCCCTGTTGTATCTAACTTCACTTCATTGGCAGATTCAATCGTTACTTCTGCAATGTTGCCAGTACCTGCGATTGTTAGTTTGTCAGTTGAATTGACTGTTAGGTTGCCTACATTTGCATCAATTGTTACTGCTGTAGCTCCTGCATTAATCGTTACTTTTGGAATCGTGATGCCCGCATCCGCTTTAATCGTAACGTTAGCAGAAATGATTAATTCTGAAACTTTTGTAGTACCTTTGTATTCGATTAGTACGCCGTCTTTCGTTACCACAACGCTAGCCATTGTAGAATCAATAAAGATGATGTCTGCTGCTGGTGTTTCTGCCGCTATCGAATAACTCGCTTTTGCTGTAGAAGCTGCTTTATCGGAAACGATCGTTTTTCCTTCTATTGTAACTTTTTCAACAGTGACGCTGCTTTTCACTTCTTTACCGATTTCTAGATCACCTTTAATTGTAAGGTTTTTCAGGTGAACATAGTCCCCGTTAATTGTTAGATTACCAGGGAACGTTAACCCTTTGCCATCTAGTGTAAGATGTTTTTCAGCAGTACCGCTTGCTTTAATTTCAATTGAACTAATGCCAACGATCGTACCGTCTTTAACCGAGTACTTGACGACTGCTCCTTTAAGAGCTTCTAGATTAGAATCGCTGAATACGTCTTTCAAGATAGCTGGCAATGTATATGTTCCTTCTGCGAACTCTACTTTATCAGCCGTAATGTTTACGAGTGTCGATTCTTTCTGTTGAGCTTCTGGAACTTCCGGAACTTCAGGCGTTTCTACCTTAGTTGCTGCTTCACTTTTAAAGATGAAAGAAGCAACTTGTCCGCGTGTTACGAATGCGTTAGGTGAGAAAGTAGTTGCAGTTGTTCCAGACGTGATTTTATTGGAGAACAATGTTTGAATATAGTTCGCAAACCATTGTTTGTTGTTAACGTCTTTGAATGGTAGATTAGAAAGCTTGTTTTCTTCTAAATCATAGCCTAATACGAGCATTTGCGCGACATGAGCGCGTGTTAGGTTACCCGTTGGTTTAAATGTTTTGTCTTCATATCCTTTAATAATTCCTGCATTTACAAGTGCAGCGATATGTCCGTAATAAGGATGATCCTTTTTGACATCTTTAAATCCTGGATCTACTACATTTTTCGTGTCTAGACCCAAAGCCAAAGCCATGATTTTTGCTGCATGCGCTCTGCTAATTTGTTGACCTGGCTTGTATGTACCGTCTTCATAGCCACTAATAACGCCTTTAGATGTTAAACTCTTGATAGCTTCATAGAACTGATGCGTATCTTTAACGTCCGAGAAGGAAGTGCCTTTCGTTACTTCTGCTTGTGTAAAGGTCGGTACTGCAGCAACAAATGCCCCCGTTGCAACCGTTGTCGCTAATGTTGCTCTGAATAGTTTTTGATAAGTGTTTTTCTTCATTCTCCAACCTCCTATGATATATATCCTTAAAAAACCATTTTAACATATTATTAGACATAATCCCCATAAATACATGGTAATCTGAATTTACTATTTTCATCGTATCATAGATTTAGTAGGTATTCTATAGTAGGTTGATAAAAATTGTTTGGTATTTCTGAAAACTTTTTCTACAAATAACTCTACTATTTCCTTACTAGCTTCCCTTTTGAGCCGATATATAAACATATAACTACTATAATATAGGGGTGTTATTTTTGAGGAAAATTATTTCTATACTTGGATTCTTTTTTATTCTTGGACTTTTGTATGTTGTGCTTCCTGCAAATGAGGGCTTTGCTTCATCTAAAGAGAGTGATCGAGTGCTTGTTAAATTCGTTGGTAGTGAATTGATTGATAGTGTGGCAAAAGACGAGGTTGAACTTCTTAATGGTATCGAGGTTCTTCAGCCTGATTTCATTCGCTATGCAGCCATACAGACAACTACTGGCGTTGCGGATTCTTGGGGGAAAGAACGGATTGGTGTAAAAAAAATGGTTCCAGGTAAGGGTACGGTTGTTATCGCAGTCATCGATACGGGCGTCGATTACACGCATCCGCTGCTGAAGGATCGGATTGTAGCGGGATATGATGTACTCAAAAATACGTCTGACCCGATGGATGTGCATTTCCATGGTACGCATGTCGCGGGTATCATTGCTGATTCAACGCCGGCAAATGTGAAAATCATGCCCATTCGCGCAATGGATGAAATAGGAAAAGGGTATGATTCTGATATTTCGACAGCGATTCGATTTGCGGTTGATAATGGAGCGGATATTATTAACTTGAGCTTTATTGGGGAAGGTTACTCGCAATACTTGACCGATGCACTCAATTACGCCCTTGCGAATAATGTCCTTGTGGTCGTCGTTGCTGGGAATAACGGGGCGGATACTGCAAATTATTTCCCTGCTTCCGAACAAAATGTAATCGTTGTTTCCGCTACCGATCAACATGATAATATCGCTAGTTTCAGTAATACGGGCGACACAATAGATCTTTCTGCCCCGGGCGTCGGGATTGTTTCGAGTTTGCCTGGTAATCGATACGGCAGTCTGACTGGCACTTCTATGGCTGTGCCGTTTGTTAGCAGTGTTGCAGCGATGATAAAACTGGATGATCCGAGTCGTTCGATACAGGAGATTGAACGGCTGTTGAAGAAGTATGTCGATGATCGAGGCGCTGTTGGTTGGGATCCGATTTTCGGGGAGGGCATTGTCAATGTTGCGTCGTATGACGAACCTCAACGTGTCAGCGCGGATGAACAGGCGATGGACTTTTCAAACTTCATCCGGCTTCCCACGGTGAGAAATGTTCCTTTGAATAAGGAGTGGCATATTGAGTTTACCCGGCAGCTTTCAGCTAAGGACATCATTGACGTTCACGTTTTTCGAGGCAATGAACTAGTGCCGATTACGTTGCGTTCAAAAGTTGAAACTAAGGAGATTGTTGCTACGGCGGTTTCTTCTTATGCGCCATCTACTTCGTATAAGCTTGTGATTCGTGTTAAAAATGGGAAGGATTATTTGATGGATTTTTATACTGGATATTAGGTGAAACCCAGCCAAGGTGGGACTTTGGCTGGGGTTTTTGTTGGGTTGTGAGGTTCTGTTTTGTTGGAGAGTTTCCGGAATTGGTTGGACACTCTCTTGGTTGGTTGGACACTTCATTGATTTGGTTGGAGGCTTCGCCGATTTGGTTGGAGACTCCACCGCGTTCGTTGGACACTTCAGCAATTTCGTTGGATACTTTTCAGTTGGTTGGGCACTTTATTGATTTGATTGGACACTCTCCGGTTGGTTGGACACTTCACGGGATTCGTTGGACGCTTCACCGATTTTGTTGGAGACTCCACCGCGTTCGTTGTACACTCCCAATAAAGTGCACAAAAAAAGAATTGCGGACCAATCGAGGCCTGCACTTCTTTTTTTGTATGACGACTACATAAAAACTCAACACAAAAGTAATTCTTAAGCAAATATCGTAGTGGTTTAATGAAGAATTATAGTACTCATTCCAAGCACCTTCTTCAATCACACTATCACTTTTTCTTTTTACGAAAAGTTTGATTTTGAATGTCTTCAATTGCTTCTCTGGTCGCATCTAAATACGTAATCGTAGTTTCAAATTGTCTGGATGCAACAGACATGAACAGAATATCCATTACATGCAGTTGGGCAAGTCTAGAGGATGTAGCTCCGCTTCGAAAGTTCGCTTCGCGCGTTGGAGATGTATACAACTGGATTTGTGATATTAGCGAAATAGGTGACTGTCCAAATTTCGTTAAACTAATTGTCGTGGCACCTTTTTCATTTGCCATTTCCAAGATTTTCTCAACCTCAAATGTGGCGCCTGAAAAGGAAATTCCAACGACGACATCGTTTTCTCCAACGTTGGCCACAATCGTTGCACCCATATGTAAATCAGTGCTTGCTGTTGAAGCTTTGTGAATACGTAAAAACTTTTGCTGCGCATCAATTGCGGGAATTCCGGAAGCACCTACGCCAAAAAAGTGTATATTTTCAGCGTTTACGATAGCTTCTACTGCTAATTCTAATTGTTCGCTTTCCAGTAACTCAGCTGTTTCCAGTAAGGTATGCACGGCGTGTTCCGTTACTTTTTGTATTGTCGTGGAAACGGGTTCATTTGGCTGGATGTCCCGGTTTGTAAGTTCAATTTTACGACCTATGTCTCCATTAATTCGAAGTTTCAAGTCTTGGAAGCCTTTAAGCTTTAAAGACTTGCATAGTCTGGTCACTGCCGCACCACTTGTTAGGCTAATTTCTCCAAGTTCTGATATCGTCATCGTAACAACCTTTTCGGGATTGGCTAAAATATAATCCGCAATCTTTTGTTCTGACGGTGGAAGAACTTGTCGCATTTCATTTAATAACACTAAACCGCCACTTGATATTGCCATTTCCATCAACCCTTCTTCACTTGCTAGTCTCTCCGAATCATCTAATGCGACTATTAGTTTGTCAACTCTTTCACCATGACGTGGAACGTTCGGTAAGTTTGAAACCCATTTTTTAAGTATAAATGACCAGCTGCACTCGTTTCACTTGTCCATAAGAACCAGGCACCCAGTATTGTTTGTTGTTTCATCATATGAAGCGTTTCGTGTAACAAGATTTTGCCTAGTCCTTTTCCTTGTTCATTTTCATCCACTCCGAAAGGACCAAAACGCTCACGAATCCCTTCATATCCTCCATACAATGCGAACCCAACAACCTGATTATGCTTTTTCGCTACCAACACTTGAGACGGATCTACTCCCTGCAATACACCTTCACGAATCGCCCGTCCCCAATCGGGATTGAACTGTTGATTGGCAAACTGGATTAATTCATAAAAGTCGCCGTCTTGCACATGACCAAATGAGTAGCCTTCTTGCTGGCGTACACGCTTTAACGCTTGCACGTTTTCGGGATACACATAATCGAGCAATGTACGGTGCATCGCTACGGGTGAATACACGCGACGGAATCCTTCTTTTTGTAAAAAGGCAAAACCAGATGAATAGGCTTCTTCATCAATGCCAGGTAAAAAGTAGTTTGGAGCATATGAAGAAAAAAATAGCTTTTCCGCTCCTTGCTCACGGATATAGGCTGATGCCCGTTCCATTAATTCGTGGCCAATACCTTCTCTCTCTACACTTGGTTGAACCATAAAGAACGTAATCCACCCCGTATCAGACTCCAAACTTCCGCCTTGCATTGGAAGCTTTCGGGTAATGGCTAATATGGCACCGACAATTTTTTCTTCTCGGATAGCAACAAATAAACCTTGTGGATCAAAGTTCGCATCGAGTAATACTTGTTTACGGAACCGTATTTGATTAATGGGATCATGATACAATACGTCATTCCATAACTCGACAATCCCTATTTCATCTCCATTTTGAAATGTCCGGTACATTCTCTCCATCACCCTTCTTTAATTGAAGCGAGTTTCACCGCATCTAGCACAAATCCATCTGCATTTGTTATCAGTTTCCCTGCTTCTTCTTTAGTCACATTCGTAAGAATTATAACAATCGCTAGTTTTACATCATAAGCGGTTTCATCTAAAACAATTTCCGCTTGTTCATAGGACACATCTGTAATCGAGCACACCATCTTTTTTGCACGCTCACGCAATTTATAATTACTTGCATTCAAATCAACCATTAAGTTTTTATATACTTTTCCAGTTTTAATCATCGCTGTTGTTGAAATCATATTTAAAATCATTTTATGCGCAGTTGCTGCACGTAATCGAGTTGAACCGGTTAACACTTCGGGGCCTGTGATGACTTCAATATTGATATCCGCATAGTCACTTATTGCGGATTGTTCATTACTTGCAAGACTGACTGTCGTTGCTCCGCAAGTGTTTGCAAACGTAAGGGCACCTATCACATAGGGGGTTCGCCCACTTGCTGCAATGCCAATAATGACATCATTTTTGGTGATATCGAGTTTTTGCAAGTCAGAAGAACCAAGTAATTCATCATCTTCTGCACCCTCTACAGCGTTAAACATAGCACCTTCACCACCCGCTAAAACCGCTCGGACGAGTTCAGGAGATGTACTAAATGTAGGAGGACACTCTACAGCGTCCAAAACGCCAATTCGTCCACTCGTTCCAGCGCCAACATAAATAAGTCGTCCTCCATTTTTAAATGCCCTTACGACTTTTTCAACAACTTGACCGATATATGGGATCATTTGTTGAACAGCAAATGCAATGGTCTGATCCTCTTCGTTCATGGTATTTAAAACTTCATTTATCGACATTTCATCTAATCTTGTAGATTTCGGATTGGATTCTTCAGTTGTAAGAAGCGATAACTTTTTCATAGCTCCACCTTCCTATCTATATCGCAAGTATGCTTTTCTCTTTTTCATAAAATCGTTCGAGTCGAGTTGGCACTGTTGTAGATATTCTTCCACATCCCCATTGTTTAAAGTATTTCTTAGTTTTGCATTCCCAGCAAGCAGGTCAAACATGGGGTGCTTCAAACTACCGTATTCTAAAAACTTCAAGTCCTTCGGATACAACTTTGCAATGAGCGCCAAAATGCGTACAAATGTATGGAGCGGTTGAAATGTAAAGCTTTCCGTAATATGCAGTTGAATACCTTCGCAATGCTCACCTGAGTATTTTTGATACGTAGGTGTGAAGGAAACCGCACGTGCACGAACACCTTCAAGACTTAACGCATTGACTTCATCTTGCAATTGTTCACCATCTATAAACGGAGCACCTACAATTTCAAATGGCTGTGTTGTTCCTCGTCCTTCGGATAAATTCGTCCCTTCGATTAAACATGTACCTGGATAAAGCAACATCATATCAACACTCGTGGTATTGGGCGAAGGCGGAATCCAAGGTAATCCCGTCTCCGGAAAAAACGAATCTCGGGTCCACCCTTCCATATCCACCACTACTAAATCGCAATGAATTTCAAATACCTCATTAAAATACATCGCAAGTTCACCAACCGTCATTCCGTGGCGAGTTGGAATCGGATACAATCCCACAAACGAAGTGAAATCTGCATCGACGAAATTCCCCTCCACTACATGGCCACCGATTGGATTCGGACGGTCGAGTACGTACATTTTTTTACCTGTGCGCGCACAAGCTTCCATCATATAAGCCATCGTGTATATATAAGTGTAGTAACGCGTACCAATATCTTGCATATCAAAGACTACAACATCCAGATGCTCCATCATGGCATCCGTCGGTTTTTTTGACGCCCCATATAAACTGAAAACAGTGATGCCTGTCGCACTATGAATGGAATCTGAAAATTTCTCGCCTTCTTTTGCATTTGTTTTCAAGCCATGTTCTGGTGCGAACAGCGCCGTGAGTTGAATATTTGGATGTTCATGAAACAATCGAATTGTTGAGGTTAGCTCAGCATTTGCACCCGTTTGATTTGTTAACAGACCAATTTTCTTTCCTTGAATATCTGACACATAGTGTTCCAAAAAAACATCGAGGCCAAGCTTCACTTTTTCTGCCATTATTCCTTCACTCCGCCAAGTGTTAAGCCTTTCACGAAGTAACGCTGGAATAAAATAAATACCACAATCATTGGAATTGCAGCAACTGCAGCCCCACTCATTAATAACTTAAAGCTCGCCAAGTTAGCATCTTGTAACGTTTTCAATCCAACTGGTAACGTATATAATTCCGCACTGTTTAGTACAATAATCGGCCAAAGGAATGAGTTCCACACATTCATGAATGTGAAAATCCCTAGTGCGGCAAGTCCCGGTTTCGCAAGCGGCAAGACGATCGTCCAAAACGTTCGCCATTCACTGGCACCATCCATTTTTGCTGCTTCTAGCAACTCGTCAGGAATGGAATACATAAACTGCCTCATCAGGAATACCCCAAATACCATTGATAAATCTGGTAAAATCAACGCCCAGTGCGTATCCATCAAGTTCAAATTCCCAACCATGATAAACAAAGGGACGAGCGTGACCTGCCCTGGAATCATCATTGTTGAAATAATAATCCAGAAAATTAAATTTCGACCTGGAAATTTCTTTTTTGCTAACACATAGCCAGCCATCGAATCGATTAGTAAAATACCAACCGTCACAATTACTGAAATGTATACACTATTAAAAAACCATTTTCCAATATCGTGTTTTTTGAATAGACTCTTATAGCTTGAAAATGTATTTTCAACAATGTTATCCATCATTCCACGATGGTAAGTTTCTTCTTTTAAATCCCCTACTTTTTCCGCTTTTCTAGCCTCTCCCCAATGCTCGAAATAGAGCGGGATTCCCATCGGATACATTTTTGGCGGATTGGAATCCACATAAGACACTGGGCGTTCCATATCTTGCGATTGGTAGCTACTTAATTGCAGCGATGTAGAAAATACCCAGTAAAGTGGTAGTAACGAAACCACAGCAAATACCACAAGGAGAGCATAAATAATTAACTTATTAAACTTATCTAATGGTTTTTTCTTCATGGTCTATCCCCCAATCACTCATCATGGCGCAACACCCTGAATTGGATGATGGAAAAGATGAGGATGATAACAAATAATACAACAGATTGAGCCGCTGCCAATCCAAATTCAAAGTCACGGAAACCTGTTTTATAAATCAAATGAACTAATGTTTCTGTAGCACTGCCTGGTCCTCCACCTGTCATCATAATGATTTGAGTGAACACTTGGAAGGAACCAATTGTACTTAGTAAAGTGAGATATAACGTTGTAGGCTTTAACAATGGAACTGTTATATGAAACCATTGTTTAACACTACTTGCTCCATCCATTCGTGCCGCTTCGTAAAGTGATTGTGAAATCGACCCCATTGAAGCTAAGTACATAATAATTCCTATACCGAATGGAATTAAACATTGCATGATGATTAAAGCCCAGAGCGCACTATTGGATTGACCCAACCAGTTAATTTGTTCAACTCCAAACCAGCCAAGAATATAATTAAATAAACCAAAGTCATAGTTGTACATCCAGCGCCAAACCATCGCGATAATTACCATCGATGTCACTGTGGGTAAATAAAACGCAGATCTGAACACACTTTGAGAAAATCTTCCCAGTGCAAAAATAAGTGTGGATATTACAAGTGCACTAATGACCCCAAACGGTACTGTTACTACCGTGAACAATAAGGTGTTTTTTAGTGCAATACGAAACGCTTCACTGCTAAAAACTTGTATGTAATTATCGAGACCAACAAATTCACTGCCGAACACTTTGTACGATTGAAACGATAGAATGAATGCCCAAATCACGGGTATCGCCACAAATAACGTAAATAAAATTAATTTAGGTAAAAGAAAAAGGTATGCACTATAGTTTTTCTTCATTTGAAGAAGCACGCCTTTATTCGGTTTCTTTAACACTTTTAACTTTTCATTTTCTTTTTTCGGTACTGCACCCATTGGTAGTTGAGTCAATTTGGGACACCTCCTAAAAATGAAGCAGGTTGTCGCGATGCGGAACCTGCTCAAACATTGTTATTTCAATAACTCGTCAACCGTTTTCTTTGCATCTTTCATTGCTTCTTCAGCTGTTTTTTCACCGTTAAAGACTAGTTGAAGCTGTGCTTGAATCGCCTCATCAATTTTCTTCCACTCTGGGTGACGAGGAAGCATAATAACCTGTTCTGACATTTCCATAGCACGTGTCATTTCTGGATTGTCTTTAAATGGATCCATTTCAGCTGCACTGATGCGGGCTGGGAAAATACCGTAATTTTGAGCCATAAGGAATTGCTCTTCATCTGTTGATATAAATTTCATGAAGTCAGCTATAGCAGCTTTTTTATTAGCATCTTTTTGGTGGAACATTACCCATCCACCTACACCACCGATTGTTGTTGGGGTTTCAGAATCACCTGTTGGATAATCAGCTACCATAAAGTTAGTTGGGTATTGCCCTTGTGCAGCACCAATTGCCCATGTTGCCCATGGTTGCATAGCAACTGTGCGTTGCTCTTCATTCGCCCATGCCTGGAATGTTCCCCCAACATCAATACCACCCAATGTTTCAGGTGCAACCTCATACTTTAATTTCAAATCGGCTAAATCTTGTATCGCTTGAACTGTTTCAGGCGTATCAAATGTAAATTCTGTCATGTCTTCATTAAGTGGAGATCCACCATTCTTGTAGAAGAACGGCCACGACTCATAGTATCCTGGCATTACATACGTTGAAAATCCGTATACATCCATTTTGCCGTCACCATCGCGATCAAACGTTAATTTTTTCGCTGTATCTAAAAAATCATCATATGTCCACTTTCCATTTTCAGGAGGCGTCACACCTGCTTCTTCAAATAAATCTAAGTTCAGCAGCATTGAGTGCAACGTGATACTATTTGGAATTCCATATAACTTATCATTGTACGTGTAAGCATCTAATGCGTTTTCATAGAAGTCTGCTTTCTCAGCTTTGTCAAAAAACTCATCAAGTGGCTCAATTACGCCTTGATCGATATGATTGATGTTGACTGAACTTCCACTAATATCAACAGGTGCTATATCTGGCCATGATTTACCAGCAATTGTTACGCCAAGTTTGTCGCCCATTTCTGCCCAGGGTACTTGAACTAATTTAATCTTCACACCCTCATTTGCCGCTTCATACTCTTTAATTTTCGCATCTAACCAGTGGAACTTATTATCATCTTTATCCGGCCATCTTGGACCATCCCAAATCGTAATTTCTCCTTTAAATTCTTCTGTGTTTCCTGCTTCTTTTTTATCTCCATTACAACCTGCTAAAACAGCTGCTGCTAAGCCTAAAGATGCAATTGCTAGTGCGGATTTTTTAAACACATTCTTCATTCGTCATTTCCCCCCAAATTGTTATTTTCACCATGCAATTTTCCCTAAAATTGTTTGTCTATATGCACCTGTTGCTGAAGGTAAATTATTTGGCATCTTTTGAAACCCTAAATACCCGAGTAAAGCAAAAACAAAAGCTTCTTTCGCATCACCGCTTATACCAATCTCATCGGACGTTCTTACATCTATTTGATTGGGAAGTAATTCTGTTAAGTAGGCTAAGAGTGTCTTATTATGAACGCCACCCCCACTAACAAACACCTCTTTTAAATCATGCGTCTGACTATATTTTTCAATTTCAGTTGCTAATGATTTCGCGGTTAACATTGTGATTGTTGCGATTTTGTCTAGTGACGAACATCCATACTCATCACCTTGTAACCACAATTTATCAGCGTATACTGAACCGAACAATTCTCTTCCTGTACTTTTCGGAGCCGGGAGTGAAAAGTAGTCATTTGCCATCAATTTTTCTAACCATTTGTTATGAACAATGCCGTCCTTTGCCAAGTCACCATTTGCATCGTAGCTTAGCAAACCGTTTGAATATTTATTAACAAATGCATCAATGATCATATTTCCAGGTCCGGTATCGTATGCAATAACCTCTTGCGCAAAGTGAGCGGGAGGCAAGACAGACATATTGGCAATTCCGCCAATATTCACAAGCACACGCCCATTCGTCTGTGATTGAAATAGAATTTGATCTGCAAATGGTACAAGAGGAGCTCCTTGACCTCCTGCACCCATATCACGCGTTCTAAAATCACCGATTACTGGAATACCCGCATGTTCAGCAAGTACTGCAATATCACCGATTTGCATCGTATTTGGCCGTGCATACAAGCGTTGACTTACAACAGTCGGTTCGTGCCAAATCGTTTGTCCATGCGAACTGATTAAATCAATTGATTCATAATCAATCTCAGAATCTACTAAAGCATCTTTGATACACTTTGCATACAATTCACCTAAATACATATTCATCGACGATACATGGTTCAGTGGCACCAATGGATCCATTAGTTGGAAAAGTTGAGCCGTCAGTTCGTCAGTGTAAGACATTGTCACAAAATGCTTTAGCTCATACGTTACTTGTTTAGCAACGACGGTAAAGTCTACAATCGCGATATCTAATCCATCGAGCGACGTACCCGACATAAGTCCACAAACACGCATGGGTTTCACTCTCATCCCTCCTTTCCATTAGCAGTCGTGCTAAAAAAATGCTTACCCATATTTTAACTTATTCAATATTAAATATCAATATTTTTCTAATATTATAAAAATAAATATCACTCATGCTAGAGTAACTGGTAATTTTCCTTTTATTTTAGTTTTATCAACTAAGCTTTCGGCAACTACCTCAAAAGCTGTTTGCGTGAATTCGTATGTGCAAATCATGCGGTTTGCCAGCGGAAACTGAGCAGCATCATACGGTGTGCGAACGGCAACTACGTCTACCGGTTTACCACAATCAATTAATTGATGAACTAGCTTCAGTTGATTCTCCTGTTGTGTAGCATTGAGCGTAAGAACCACAATATGATCGTAGTTGTTCACTTGACTTACAATATCGGTAATCGTTTCTTCGAAATGTGTCGGGTCTATTTCAATTACACCTACATGCTCATGAACGTTCTTTAGTTTCTCAGCCATTTCAAGTGTTGCATAACGTTTATCTTCTACCATCGTTGCATATTCATTGGTAGGATAAATTAAGAGAACTTTATCATCTGCTTGTATAGGCTTCCCCTCACCACTAACCAAGGTAATACCATCTTCATAAATCAGTTTCATTTCATCTCGATGTGCTTGTGATCCGACGAAGTTTGCAACTTCTTGCGTCTCCTCAACTTCTTCCCAAGACGTGTATGTTGCAATCATACGTTCAATTCGCGTGATGGATTGTTCAATTTGTTGTTGTGTAATCGTACCTTTTTCAACTGCATCTACTATTTTGAGAATTGCTTGTTCTTGTAAAGGATGTATATGAGACACCATTACTAAATCGACACCTGCTTCAATAGCTTTCATACATCCGTTTACTGTACCTATGCCTTTGGCAATCGCGTCCATTTCCATACAATCAGTTGTAATCACACCATCAAAACCAAGTTCTTCTCGAAGAAGGCCTGTAATGACCGAGTGTGATAATGTCGCGGGTGTATTTGCTTCTTTTTCTAACGCTGGGAAATACACATGCGCACTCATAATGGCATCCGCACCAGCCGCGATACATTCTTTAAACGGGACTAATTCCACTTCATGCAATCTTTTTAAGTCGTGTCCAATCACAGGTAAATCTAAATGCGAGTCTACACTCGTATCACCATGCCCTGGAAAATGCTTCAACGTCGTCATGACACCTGCTTCTTGCATACCAAGCATGGAGTTCCTTGCCATTTCTGCCACGTCATGCGTATCTTCTCCAAATGACCGAACACCAATTACTGGATTTCTCGGGTTGTTGTTAATATCAACAACAGGCGCCAAGTTCCAGTTGATTCCTAATGCTTTTAATTCTTTACCTGTTAGATTGCCCGCTTTACGAGCATGCTTTGGTTCATGTGTGGCCCCAATTAACATTGCACCCGGAACGATTGTTGTACCTTCACCAAGTCGACGAACGGCACCGTTTTCTTGGTCAATACAAATTAATAATGGGAACTTATAACCCGCTTTTTTCGCTTCTCGCTGCAGGCTTTTCGTTAACTCTAAAACTTCTAATGGTGTGCCAATGTTGCGGCCAAACAATATAACCCCGCCAATATGATAGGCATGTATCAAGTGTTTAATTTCATCCGACATGGTTATGCCCTTAAACCCGGCTATTAATAAGCGACCAACTTTCTTTTGCATAGTCATTTTGTGCCTCCTTGAGGAATCGGAAATCCAGGAATATGTCCTTCACGGCGTACATGAAGTCCTTTTGAATTTTGTAATGTTTGCGCATACGTCGTTCGTCCTAAACATCCACGCATCGTGCCTAGTGCTTTGTAATAATCATAGTATCTGAAACTTGTTGAATTCATAATGAACCAGTAACAAGACAAAGCCTCCAAGTAAGCGTCAAAGGAATCAGTCACATCCACATAAATATCCGGTTCGTAACCTTCCATGTCTTCCCAATTCTCACTATGGAATACACGGCGCAGGCCATGTGGTGCCAACCCGTCTAGTTCAAAACCAGGAAGCGACGCTTTTAACCATGCATCTTGTACAATAAGCTGACAAAGAGCATGATCGGGATGCATACTATTCACCCAATGTGTAATCACGAAGTCCGGTTTCTCTTTTCGAAAAATCGTTGCCACTTCCTTAACTAACTCCTCATTAAACGTCAGCTCGGCATCACGGTGATTTAAAGTAATACTCGTTCCACCTAAAATGGCCGCGGCTTTTTCGGCTTCTTCAATTTTTTGTTTACGGTATGACTCAACATCTAAATGAGCAGGCGTTCCTTTTTCCCCCGCTGTTAAATGAAGAAAGGTCACTTTATAACCCGCTTGTGCGTATTTATGCGCAATAGCACCTGCTTGAATTTCACCGTCTCCACAATGCGCTCCAACAATCATTAAATGCATACAAACACTCCTAATTAGTTAAATTTGTGACGATGATATTATGCAATCGCGGTCGTAATCGAACGATTGGATCATGTCGCCCAAAGTACACACGGTTTGTTAATAAAATCACCGTCAATTCTTCGAGTGGATCAATATAAAAACTTGTGCCAGTATAACCAGTGTGACCATAGGTAAGCGGCGACATCAAATCGCCGGCTGGACTAAATCCTTCTCCTTTTAATTGCCACCCAAGACCTCTGCTTTCAGTAGAAAATGATGTAAAATTGCCGCGTGACTTTGTTAACCATAGTGGATCTACGATTTGTTTCCCATCGTGTCTACCGTTGTTCTCGAGCATTTGTGTAAATCGAGAAATATCATCCATAGTTGAAAATAATCCTGCATGACCACTAATGCCGCCCATAAATTCTGTGTTATCATCGTGCACTATTCCATATTTATGGTCTTGTAAATGTTCGAGGTATTCAGTTGGTGCATATTGATCGCGCTCGTAACTCGGCTTATACTTCGTATCATTCATACCAAGCGGTTGAAACAGGTGTTGGTGTCCATACTCTTGAAGCGGCTGACCTGTTACTTGTTCAATTACTTCCATAAGTAAGATATAGCCTAAATCGCTATAAACGACTTTCGTGTCAGGCACGTAAGATAATTGCTCTTCAAAAATATCATCGAGAACTTCTTGTGTTGTCAATTTCCGTTCAAAGTAAGGACGGTGCGCAATCAGTCCAGATGAATGTGTTAGTAATTGTTGTAGAGTAATGCTTTCTTTACCGTTCTTAGCGAACGCTGGAATAAATGTAGCGACTTTATCGTGTAAATGGATATCCCCAGATTCAAAGAGTTGCAACATTGCCGGTAGCGTCACCATTACCTTCGTCAAAGACGCCATATCAAATACATGTTTACTCGTCATTTGAATGCGGTCCCCATCTAAACTATTCGTACCAATGGCTTCATCGAGAATGATTTGTCCCTTATGTTTAACCCGAATGACCGCCCCTGGCGTTACTTGTTTATCAATTTCTTGTTGCAAAAATGAGCGTACTTTGTTTTTCATTTTTTCACCTCTTCCTTATGATGAGCGTTCATTGGATCCCCTACTTATTGTATTCGCTCATTAAACTTGGCCACAAAGTGTTCGTCTATTGCTACACCGAGTGACTTCAAACCAGCAATAATCGCACCTCCAACTGGGGGTACTTTCGTTTGTTGAAAAATAACATTTGGAAGAGTTTTGTATGATAGTTTTTTAAAATGGTGAATAAATAACTCTGAATTTGTAAAGACGCCTCCAGATAACACGATAGTCGTTGGATGCTCTGCTTCAAATAATTGATTGTGACACGATATAACACTGAGCATCATTTCCTTACAGGCATTCAATATAATGTTTTTCGCTACTTCATCATTGGCTACGCTCGCTTCTACTACCAATCTAGCAAGTGGGGCAATGACGGAACGAGGATGTTCTTCCCCATAGACTTTCCCTATGATGTCCGGAACCGCTTGAACTTGAAAGTAATTCAAAAAACTGGTAGTTAAAGACGTAGTGGGGCCACGATTATCAAACTCTTTAAATACAGCACGCAGCGCCTCATTCCCTAAATAAAATCCGCTTCCTTCGTCATCAAATAAGTAACCCCAACCACCTGAACGAACCATTTTTTGTTCCTCATTAAATCCGAACGTAATTGTTCCCGTTCCTGCAATTTGGACAACTCCCGGTTCCCCTAATGTTCCTGAGTAAAGAGCATTAAATGCATCGTTTTTGATGAGTATTTTCGTCCCCCGCGGCAAATAGTTACTTAATAAATTTGCAACTTCAACGTCGCGTCCACTTTCGCCGACTCCTGCTAATCCCGCAAAACACACAGATATCTGATCATATATTTTAGCGTGTTGTTTTTTAAGTCGCAGTAATAATCCACTCATTACGTTTTGGAATTCATCTTGAGACAATGTGTTCGGATTACTACGTCCAGTGACTGCTTGCATGTAAACGTTTCCATTTTCGTCGGTCACTACACCCGTCGTTTTCGTTCCCCCGCCATCTATCCCTAACACATACATTCACTTTTTCCCGCCTTTTCGTTTCTTTAAATATAGTATAAACTATTGATAGATTATTTCAACTTATCTTTTAATATCCGATATTTAATTTCAGAAATTTACTTCTTAGAAAAGCGTATGATGCTATCCAGCCACAACAGGCATAAGATGATTCGCGGGAGGTTCGTACTTCCGCCCCATAACAAAACAAGTTTTGTCCGCTATAAAGGAAGCAACCAATACTTCTCCAACAACCGAAATATATTCCCCTATACTTCTTAAGCCCATCAAAAAGATGTATTCCTAACAAGTAATTGTGGGAGTACTGGAGAATTGAAAGAAATATATAGGCCAAGTACAATCGATACTTGGTTCAGTCCTAAATAACGTGGAGTTCACCATTTTTGAAAAGAAATCTACATGAGTGTAAAAATGCATATATAGAATTTAAAAAAGTCCTCTAAAGTTTTGATCAACTTTAGAGGATTTCATTGTTTTCGTTGTACACTTTCCTGTTTGTTGGAAAATTCGCGGAATTGGTTGAAGGCTTCATCGCGTTTGTTGGACGCTTCGATAGTTTGGTTGAACGCTTTCCGGTTGGTTGGACACTTCACGGAATTGGTTGGAGGCTTCGCCGATTTGGTTGGACACTCCACAGCGTTTGTTGGACGCTTAGATAGTTTGGGTGGACGCTTTCCGGTTGGTTGGAGGCTTCGCGGGATTGGTTGGAAGCTTTGACGATTTTGTTGGAGACTCCACCGCGTTGGTTGGACGCTTCGATAGTTTGGTTGCACACTTTCCCGTTGGTCGGACACTTCACGGAATTGGTTGGAGGCTTCGCCGATTTTGTTGGAGACTCCACCGCGTTTGTTGGACGCTTCGATAGTTTGGTTAGACACTTTCTAGTTTGTTGGACACTTCACGGAATTCGTTGGAGGCTTCGCCGATTTTGTTGGAGACTCCACCGCGTTTGTTGGACGCTTCGATAGTTTGGTTAGACACTTTCTAGTTTGTTGGACACTTCACGGAATTCGTTGGAGGCTTCGCCGATTTTGTTGGAGACTCCACCGCGTTTGTTGGACGCTTCGATAGTTTGGTTGCACGCTTTCCAGTTTGTTGGACATTTCACGAAATTGGTTGGAGGCTTCGCCGCGTTCGTTGGACACTTCGATAGTTTGGTTTGACACTCCCCCGATTCCTCGGACACCTCAACAATCACTCCAATTCCCCACCTAACCAACTAGTACCATTTCCGTTAAGTACTAGAAGTCCAGCTTAACTCTATAATTAGTTCATATATTGAGTTATCATTCTAAATAGGATTATGCTATAGTTTCTTTGTGTATTAAAATCCATATTATTGCCATAAAAGTTTAACTATTGGAGGGAATTACATCACAATGAGCAATTTACGAAGAAAGATATATGCGGCTACTGTTTCTGTGGCAGTTGTCTTGGGAGTGATTGTTACTGCAGTACCTGTCACTGCTGATGCGGCTGGTACTTCATTTACAGATGTAAAAACGACTCTTGATCATTATGATCCGATTATGAATCTTGCTGGGCGTGGAATTGTCAAAGGCTATTCAGATGGTACATATCGTCCGGACAATGAGCTTACGCGTGGTCAAGCTTCGAAAATACTTGCGCTCGCATTGAAGCTGGATACGAGAAACGTCAGAAATCCGGGCTTTAAAGACCTCGACAACAAGAATGGCTTCTATAAATATGTAGCAGCACTTGAAAATGCAGGGCTCATTTCAGGATTTGAAGACAATACATTCAAACCGAATGCATCCATGACGCGTGCCCATATGGCGAAAGCAATCGATCTCGGATTCAAACTCGAAGGTAAATCTACCGTAAATCCATTCAGAGATGTAAGTAATTCTGCGTGGTACGTGGATCATGTCAAGGCACTCGTCACTAACAAGGTGACGAAAGGAAAGACGCCAACAACTTTTGATCCGAATGCTAGCATCACACGTGCCCAAATGGCATCATTCGTTGTACGTACCGAGAATATCAAAGTCGCATCTAATCCAATCGAAAAGGCGCGTGCTGAAATCAGAAAAGTCGTTACGCAAAATGGTGTCATTGAAGTAGGCGTTAAAAAAGTTGCCGAATCAAGATTTAATAGCAGGACAAATACAGTAACGATGACTGCCTATGATATTGACGAAGGGATTAAAGGGTTGACTGGAATTGGTGTTTTCTCTAGTAAATTGCGAGCGCTCGGCGTGAAAAAAATTAGCATAGGTAATGCTAAAGCTGTCGACCTCTCGCGACCCACCGCAAAAGATACGTTGAAAGAAGACTTCTTCGCCCTCTTGAAACCAAGTACTAAACCTTCAACGGACAGCGATGTATCTGCAGAGGACGTCCAAGTTACACTTTACGCTGACAAAAACGACATTCAATTCCGAGAAACTTTTAACGTTAACTTCCACGTGTTTGTCCCAAGTACTAATTGATAGTCTCCCTATCCCAAGCCGGATGGGGGCTTTTTCTTTATTAATCGAGTAGAGTGAACGAATCAGAAATTTGATTCGTTCGTCCCTCTCACACCACCGTACATACGGATCCGTATACGGCGGTTCAATAATTTGAGTGTACAAACTGGTACTTCACGGATATATCCATATATCCGAGTTGTGCCAGTTTTCTATCTGTTAAAGACCTATGAAGGATATAACTGGAAGAAATCCTCCAGTAACCCTTTCGGGTATTTGACCATTCAAAGGCTTTTCGCTCTTCGGTACCTAGTTGAATTAGATTTTTACATTTCGTTCGTGGGTTTTTCCACTGTTTCCAAATGTATTGCCTGATTCGTCGTTTCAACCAACCGTTTAATTCATTCATAAAGCTTTTCATTTCACCAATACCGTAGTAGTTTATCCACCCCGTCATTAGCTGCTTGATTTGCTTGAATAGAACTTCAATGCTTCTCCCTCTGTTCCGCTTTGTTATTTTCTTCAACTTTTGCTTCACAGTAGATTTCGCCTTTTGATGTGGTCGAATTTTGACGCCGTTTTTAGTTGCCAATAGGCAGAACCCTAGAAACTTTCGTTTCAGTGGACTTCCTACCGCACTTTTCTCACGATTTACGGTTAATTTTAGTTCGCCTTCAAGGAAGTTGGTTGAACTCTCCATCACTCGATAACCTGCCCGTCTACTTTTGACGTAAATATTGCAGTCATCCGCATAACGGACGAATTTGTGCCCACGTGTTGTGAGGAGTTTATCGAATTCATTCAAGTAAATATTACTTAATAGCGGCGATAAGTTCCCCCCTTGCGGGGTTCCTTCTTCGGATGCTTGAAATAAACCGTTTACCATAATACCGCTTTTGAGATATTGGCGGATAAGACGTAAAACACGCTTATCTTGAACCTTTTCCTCAATATAGTGCATAAGTTTATCGTGGTTTACTGTGTCAAAATAAGCTTTCATATCCATATCTACAACATATTTGTATCCTTGTTCGTAGTACGACTTCGCTAGGGTGATAGCTTGATGTGCACTACGCTTTGGACGAAACCCAAAGCTATTATCGGAGAACGTAGGGTCAAAAATGGGTTGTAAGACTTGATTGATTGCTTGTTGAATCATCCGGTCGATTACAGTTGGAATTCCTAGTTTTCTTACACCACCGTCTGGTTTAGGAATTTCAACCCGCAACACGGGTTGCGGGCGGTAAGTTCCGTTATGTAATTTCACTAGTAATTCTTCCCTGTGCTCCTTCAAGTATGGGAGTAGCTGGTCATAGGTTATACCATCCGAGCCTGCGGCTCCCTTATTTCTGACAACTTGTAGGTAAGCTTGATTGAGATTATTCCTTGAGAGGATTTTCTCAAACAGATGTACACCATTTTGATTGTTCAGTTCACCATGGAAATTACTATGCACTCCGTCATACCCTTCATGTTCCACATTATCTCTCTGACGGTAGCTAGGTTTCCCTATTTTCTGCGGTTTTCGCAATTTCCACACCTCCTTGTATCCTCAAAATTATTATTGTTCAGTCCTTCATGTCCTGTCAGTGAACACTACTATGACCTCTGCTGACTTCTTACGATTCATCTTCATGTCACCACAGAGATTGCACTGGTTCGTTATCATTTAACTTGCACTGTGCCCTCGTAAGACCTCCCCCGGTAAGAGCGAATACTTTCCTCCCATGTAACTGCTAGATTTACTGTATAGGTTTCGGGCAGTATTGGACTTCGGTTTGTCATGCAACCTTATCCGACCTAATTCAGCCTTCTATCTAGTTTCTGTTCGTCAGTTCAGGAGTTTGCGTCCGACTTCCTTCAGCCACTACCTCACGATAGCCACCTTGTCTTTCGCTAACAGTTCCTACTGCCAAGCCTGTAGTGGACTTTCACCACCGAGTATTCGCCCATGCAGGGCGCACATGAAAAGAAGTGCAGACCAATTAAGGTCTACACTTCTTTTTGTTGTTTATCTCAATGAATCGGTGATTTAAACTGTCCGCCATGTGCTTCTTGCGTGTTCATGATTGTTAAAAATGCATTTGCATCGACTTCATGGACGATTTGTTTCAATTTACTTATTTCTAGACGCGTGACAACTACGTAAATGACATCTTTGTCACTATTATTATAGCCGCCGCTTCCCTTAAGGTTCGTAATGCTTCTACCGAGACGTTCATTAATAGCAATACCGAGTTCCTCGTATTCATCCGACACGATAATCACCGCTTTTGTTTCATCCAAACCTTGGATAACAGCATCGATTGTTTTCGAAGCGATATAATACGTCAGAATCGAATACATGGCTTGCTCCCAGCCGAGTACAAAGCCTGCCCAGCCGAAAATGAAGATATTGAAAAACATCACAAATTCGCCGACAGAGAACGGAATCTTTTTAGTCAATAAAATACCAAGTATCTCAGTCCCATCTAAAGCACCGCCATTACGAATGACAAGCCCAACGCCCGCTCCTAACAGTAGCCCTCCGAAGACAGTCGCAAGAAGCGGATCCGTCACAAAAGGGTCAACCGCCTTAAGTGGAATTTCCACAAGCGCAAGCACAACGATTGCAAAAGAGGAAGATATGAAAAAGTTCTTCCCGATATACTTATAGCCAAAGAAAAGGAATGGCAAGTTGATCAGCAGTATGAGTAAACCGAATGGGATACCCGTTAAAAAAGTAAGAATTAGTGAAATCCCGATGATTCCACCATCTATAATAGAGTTTGGAACAAGAAATAGTTCAATTGCGACGGCCGCCATAGTCGCCCCTATCATAATGAATAGATAACGGAATATAAAATGTGTACGTGTTTCTTTTTTGTGCTGTTTTTTCATGAGTGAAATACAGTCCTTCGACATTAAATTATTTTGTAATACTATTATCCCTCTTTCTGCATTCCATGTAAATAATAAAAGATCAGCTCGGAGCAAAATAATAATTTGCACGATTTCTTTGCTTTTGTCACCGCTTATTCTGCAGTTTTCAATTTGACTGGGTGACTGTCACCGACAATAAGATATAAGCGCATACGTATAGAAGAGGATGAAGTTTTATTGAATGAACTGCCTAGCAAACTGCCCAAAACAACTTTAGAGTAAATCACGAAACAATAAGGTATGCTAAAGGAATAATTTCCTGATTTATTGCACATTTAAAAATCCACATGAAGTGGCTCTAGTACTACAGTTACTATAAATTTGCATGATAACCCAAATTTAAATAGAAGGAATGATTGTATGTTGAATTTGAAACTGGAACCAAAAGTCCTTGACGTATTAAAAGATAAAATACAAATGATCCCCACAGATGAAGGCGCCATCTACTTGGTCGGACCAATCCAACTCCCTGTCAATCTGCATGGAGAAACAGTTGTTTTTCAATGGTATTGCTGGCTTAGCCGTTGCCAAGTAACGGACAATTACTTAGAAATTATCGAACAGTTGTCATCTGCGAATTTGGCGGAGTACCAACAGTCAAGCGTGCTCGTCTACGGAGATTTCGAACATGCGGATGATGCGTTAATTCGCATGCATTCAATTTGCCATACTGGCGATATATTTGGTAGTAAAAGATGCGATTGCGGCTATCAGCTCAAGCAATCGATGCAGAATATCGCGGACCATGGGACGGGTGCGCTGTTTTATTTAGCGAATCATGAAGGGCGTGGTATTGGTTTATTCAGCAAAGCGATGGCCTATGTGCTGCAGGAAAATGGCTACGATACAGTGGAAGCCAATGAAAGCCTTGGTTTTGTCGACGATTCCAGAAATTATGATGATGCGATTCAAGTTCTCAAGACGCTACGGACAAAACCTGTTAAGCTCATGACAAATAATCCAAAGAAACTGGATGCACTGAAAAATGCTGGGCTCCCTGTATCTGGAAGAGAACCTTTATGGGGCGATAAATCAGAGTTCAATGAAAGTTATTTGCAAACAAAGATTGATCGTTCAGGCCATTTAGATGAAAAAGGAACTGAGCCAAATGACTAACCATGAATTTTACATGAATTTAGCCCTAAGCAATGCACGTGCGATGAAAGGACAGACAGATCCAAATCCGCTCGTCGGTTCGGTTATCGTCAATGACAATCGAGTGGTTGGCATCGGGACACATTTAAAGGCTGGAGAACCGCATGCGGAAATACATGCCATTCGGATGGCTGGTGATAGTGCAAAAGGCGGCACGATTTATGTGACCCTTGAGCCATGCTCGCATTACGGGCGAACGGGTCCTTGTGCACTGGCCATTGTTGAAACCGGGATTAACAAAGTTGTTATCGCTACGCTTGATCCAAATCCTGTCGTTGCCGGTAACGGTGTCAAGATTTTGGAAGATGCCGGAATTGAAGTCATCGTTGGCGTAATGGAAGAGGAATCTCGTCAGATGAATGAAGTATTTAACAAGTTCATCGTCGAACAAAAGCCTTTCATGACGATGAAAGCTGGAAGCACATTAGACGGGAAAATCGCCACACATACTGCCGACAGTAAGTGGATTACATCCGCCGAAGCCAGGCATGACGGGCATATACTGCGCAATGAAAATATGGCTATTTTAGTTGGCGTCAATACAGTAATTGAGGATGATCCCGAATTAACTACACGGTTCCCTAATGGAAGGAATCCGATTCGCGTCATTTTAGATTCCACTCTGCGAATTCCACTGGATTCAAAGGTCGTTACCGACGGACAGGCACCCACTTGGATTTTCACTGCACAAGAAGTTGACCAAGTAGCTAAACAGAAGCTAGAAGAACAAGGGATTTTAATCATCCCAACTTCCGGAGTGAAACAGGTGAACCCAAATGACGTCGTCCGCATTCTCGGTGAAAAGCTTATTTCCTCTGTTTTAATTGAAGGCGGCGGCTCGATTCACGCTGCTTTCCTTGAAAATCAGCTGGTCGACAAAGTTGAAATTTATATCGCACCTAAATTAGTCGGAGGCGCCCATGCACCAACATTTCTTGAAGGTACAGGCGTAGAATTAATGCGGAATGCTATAGACTTGGCGGATCTCCAGATTACCCCCGTCGGCAAAGATTTCAAGTTCACGGGCTATCCGCGGTATACCGCAAATGAATAGAGGTTTTGGAATATGAAATTCGGTTTTGACATTGATGATACGTTGATTAATTTAAGGGAACATGCTTTTCAACTTTACAACACGAAGTTGAATCGGACAGTGGCGGTGGATCTCTTCCACGCGTTGGATAAGGTTGAAATTCATGAGCTTTTTGACATGACTGCTGAACAAGGCAGTCAAATGTGGAATCGTTCATTGGAAGAAATCTATTTCACATCCTGTCCTCCCTATCCAGATGCAGTGGAAACACTACAAAAGCTGGATAGAGAAGGACATGAAATTTATTATATTACGGCGAGACCCAACGTACATGGCAAGCGTACAATCGAGTGGATGATTGAAAATGGGTTTCCTGTTAACAAAGACAGGTTTTATTACGGCATGAAAGATGAAGACAAAGTCAACATCATCAAGGATTTGAACCTAGACTATTATTTCGATGACAAGCCTGCGGTTCTTGAAACCTTGAGGAATCATCCCCTTAAATTGTTCGCCAAAAGCCAATCGTATAATCGACATTTGGATCTCCCACGAATAACCGACTGGTCTGAGCTGTTCGATTTGCTGATTGGTGAGAAGAAATAGGGATCGTTTTTAGGTGTTAGACATAGAGAAATCCAGCCATTTGTGAACTTGGCTGGATTTTTTTTGTTGTTCAATTGGTGCCGCTGTTTCCGGTTCAGTTGTTAGCTCAGGTTTCGTTTCTATATTCGATTCAGATGGCAACACTGGTGGTGTCCCCCAATTCCCCCAATCGAGGAGAGTCGGATGAAGTATATGATTGGTTGACGGGATATATGATCGGTAGCGCGGCGGTTTTGATCGCTTGGCAGGATATATGATCGACAGACGGGCGGTTTTGATCGGTGAGTGGGATATATAATCGGCAGCCCGCCAGTTATGATCGGTTGGCAGGATATATGATCGGTAGCAGGGCGGTTATGATTGGTGAGAAGAAATAGGGATAGTTTTAGGTGATAAACATACAGAAATCCAGCCAATCACGTACTTGGCTGGATTTTTGTCGTCCAATAAAGCTTGATTGCCTCTGATTTGCAGGGATTCATTGTCACTAACCCGCGCCTGCAAGTTATTCTGAAGTCGGCTCCGTTATTGGCGCTGTTTCCGGTTCAGATGCTGGCTCGGGTTTCGGTTCTGTATCCGATTCAGATGGCAACACTGGTTGTGTCTCCAATTCAGGTTCTGGCGTTGGCTCCGGTTTCACTTCTGCCCCCGGCTCTGGGGCTGGTTCCGGTTTTACTCCTGGTTTTGGTGTTGGATTGATTGGAGCCGCTGGGTTTTCCAAGTCTTCGATGGCTTGCTTATGTTCTGCATCCAACTCGGCAATAATCGCCTCTTTTTCTTTAGTGAGGTCGATTTCTATATTCGCTTTTAAATTAGCGGCGAATTTCTGCAATTCACTTGTACGGATTTGTTTTTGTTCTTCAGTGAATTTCGCCAATTCGTCTTCGGCACTTTGCTTAGCTTCTTGCAAAGCTATTTTCAACTCGCCCATAAGTTTGTCTTTTTCTTCAGTGATTGCTGCAGATATTTCCTGTTCGGATGCCGTCCTTTTGGCTCCAAACCAATTTATTAATGAACTCCCGGCATCCTCGCCAGCAAATGCATTATTCATGCCGCTTCCTAGACCAATCGTTAACAGGAGAGCCCCGAGTAATAGGCCTATCTTTTTAAAACTGTTGCCCAACTTATTTACACCTCCATTTAAAACAATAAGGACCTCACCAGACGAGGTCCTTATTGAATATTAGTATTATTTGTTAATGCCATCAACCAAAGCTTTCATTGCTTTTTCAGCTTCAAGTTGAAGTCCTTTTGCTGTCATTGTAATAATTTTTTCCTGCTCCTTCACCAAGCCATCTTTCAAATCGGTAACTTTTGTGCGAAGTTCATTGATTTTCGCGTCGATTAAACCTTTAATTTCAGTAACTGTTAAACCCGTTTCCTTATCTAATTTAGTTTGAAGATCTGCTTTCGCCGCATTAATTGTATCTTCCAAGTCTTTAACAGCTTGATTAGTTACGGCTTTTACGTCCGTTTTAACTTTTTCATTCGCGGCATTTCCCGCAGCTCCTGTGTATTCCCCTAAATCATTTTTCGCATATTGAAGGGCGTCATCACCAGCTTGATTAATTAAACCGTTAGCAAAATTTGATAAGCTATCAAATTGACCAGACAAATAAGTGTTGATATGTGCTTGTTCTTCTTTTATTGCATCAATATGTTCTCGGCTTAGTTTCTCAGTATTTTTGTTTGCTACACCTGCTTGGGCTACGCCCTTTGCATTAATACTGTTTGTAGCATCTGTTTTCAAGCCATTATATTCAACCGCCAATCCGTCAACTTTACCGCCAGCGTATGCTGCAACTTGTCCTGCTACATTTGTGGATGCCTTCCCAAATTGCCCGTCATACCAATTTTTGAGGTTTGTGCCTGCATCTGTTGCACCGAACGCTACTCCTGCACCTGTTACGAGTCCAAATACCATTGTTCCTGCGATTACTTTACCTTTTACTGTTTTGAACATTTAATTATCCCCTTTTATCATATTGGTTTGTATGAGTGCTTATTCGCTAAATACGTCTTCTACCATCTTTTCGAATTCCTGATCAATTTGTGCTTCAATGTTCTGCTTGTCCACGTAATCATTGAAGTTTACGTTTTCAAGTTTATTAACCGTAGCGTTCAGACTATTTATCGTGTCAGCCTGATACTTTTCGATGCCGGACTCCGCTTCTTTCACCTTATCGTCGCGGAAACTTGCCAATGCATAATCAATGCTTTTTTTTGAATCTCTCACAAAAACATTGACTTCTTTCAAGACCAATATCATACCGGTTGCAGTAGCTGCACCCAACTTTTCGCTTTCTTTATGGAATGCATTCTTATACCATTCGGAAAGGTTCTGTCCTGGATTGCCACTTGCATAAATGGTTCCTGCGCCCATTAAGAGAGTAAACACCAGAACAAACACCAGATTTTTTTTCATCGTTGACACCTCTTTAGTAGATTTCATACTTTTTTATGGAAATCTCCTCCAATGCTTTTTTCGGCTTGTTACCTTTTTTGTAACTACTTTTAGTATAGGAGTATTCCTGTCGGGCATCCTCACTCTAAAGAGTACTTTTCTGGTATCGTTTGTCTACTTCGGTTTTCTACTTTAGTGTAGTGTCGGTATACATTTGTACCAGGTCGCTTCTACTTCGATGATTGGTTCTATTTTATAGAAGTAACTTTGGATATTGATTAATCGATGGGCAGTTGTAATAGATCTAGGTTCTTATCGATGTGAGAAGAAATAGCGACAGTATTCTGTGCTAAGCATGCAAAAATCCAACCAATCACGTACTTGGCTGGATTTTTTCCATACTTTTTTGAATAACGAAGTCTTGTAGGTTCTCATTTCACTCCGGTATCGCATAAACAATATACCGTTGCGGTGCATTGCCGATATACCGAAATGGATAGCATGTGGATAAAGTCAGCATTTCTTCCGGTGCTGTAGAACGGATGACTGTTGTATCATTTGCATCTACAATTTCCGTATCCACAACGGCATATGTAAAGGTACCATGCTGCATTTCCATAATGATTGTATCGCCATTTTGCAATTTGTCCAATCCAGTAAACACGGTGTCCCTGTGTCCCGATAACAGAATTTGATCTTTTTGCCCGGGATAAACGGTGCCTGTGTAGTGACCAACGCCTTGCTTTAAAGCATCGTCATCCGTCCCTTCCACAATGGGAAGCTCTTTTTGGATAATGGGAATTTGCAGGATGCCGATTGTTTGACCGTTCTGAAAAGACAGGTCGGGATGGGATGACTCAAGCTGGGGTGACTTTATTTTTTGTTTTTCCAACTCCCCCTTTGCCTGAACCAGTGCGGCTTTTTCCGACTGCTGTGCGGATTTTAGCTGCACACTGGCGTAGCCTATCAAAAATAGTCCAACCGCCAGCAAAATCACAGCCATTTTTTTCAGCAATTACATCACCTCCAGCTAATAAAGGATGTGTTGATTCATCTCATTTTCACGAAAAACAGAAAAGCTACCAAGGCATGATACGCCATGCACAGGCAGCTTTTCAAAAGTTTCTCTTTAACCAATTAGCCATTTGAGTCATTTACGTGTCTATTGAGCTATTTTCATCCTTCTGTAATGCCTGATGATCATCAACACAATTCCACCTGCCACAAGTACAGAACCAACTAACATCAAATTAAATATATTTGTTGACGTGGCAGGCAAGTTGAACCCGGCTGTTGTTGGAACGCCGCTGTCGATCTGTCCTGGTATTGTGACTTGAACCGCCGGGCTATCGCTTCCTCCCTCCGCAGGGTTATCACTTCCTCCCTCCGCAGGGTTATCACTTCCTTCCTCCGCAGGGTTATCGCTTCCTCCCTCCGCAGGGTTATCGCTTCCTCCCTCCGCAGGGTTATCGCTTCCTCCCTCCGCAGGGTTATCACTTCCTCCATTCGCAGGGCTATCGCTTCCTCCATTCGCAGGGCTATCGTTTCCTCCATTCGCAGGGTTATCGCTTCCTCCGTCCCCTGGGTTATCGCCTCCTCCATTCCCCGGGTTATCTCTTCCTTCCGCCGTAAAAGTGAAAACAAATGCCGCCCCAAGGCCTTGAAAATCATTTCCAAGGTGCTCCGGAAAACGAATAGTGATGTCCAGATTCTCCCCGCTGCCGCGTGTAAGTTTTCTTGCGGGCAGAGATTTAAATGCAGCCAATTTCCCCTGATACAATTCCTTGTCGTCGGCTTTTATTTCCAGCAGTAGCTCATTGAACAGCTTTTTTTCTCCACTGTTTTCTAACTGCATTTGGTAGGCAAAATCTTTGCTACCTAAGTTTTTGACTGTAATGGTCCGAGGTGCCCAGTCCCCAGGCTTCATATTGCTGATTTCAAATAACGTATCTTTTGGTGAAATGCCGATGTCTATATCACCCTTGCCCGTGTTGTCTTCACCATCTGCTAATACGCTCGTCATAGGAAAGAAACAGATTCCACTAATCAATAGAAGAACCGGAAAAAGTCGAAACAGTTTGCTCATGATAATGCCTCCTTACATATCTTAGCGATTGATTCAGGAAGAACTTTCTCCGCCATCTTCCCTCACTATATTCACCTTTTTTTTCGGAGCCAATTCGATTTCTCCAAGTGCTCTCCAAATCGTAAACCCCGAGTAGATAAGCAGCAGGAATCCGGGTATTAATAGCAAAAACGCACCATTCTTCGACTGGGTAAAGTTAATGAAGTACCCTACGTAAGGCACTGTAAAACCAGTGTACTCCGCTACTACATTGTCAGACAGAACTGGATTCATGTCCTCTGCATTGTTATTGTCGCCTTTTGTCCGGTAAAGTACGGAGTCTCCACTTTTGACTACCTCAGTAATCCGATGTGTGATCAAAATATTTTCTTCTTCTTGGAATGTAATGACGTCGCCTTTTTTAAAATTAGTTTTATCTTCAGCCGGCTTTACGGCAATGATCGAGCCTGTTAGGATTCCCGGCTCCATGGATCCCGACAGAACAGTTTTTAATTGGTAACCGAAAAGTTGTGGCTCGCCGCCTGAGACTTTCGTGAAGACCACTATGGAAGCTACACTAATCAGCAGAACCATCAATATGCCTGAGACGATGCTACTTATCCTCTTCATTCGTTTCTTCTTTTTCATTAATTTCTTCTCTCTCATTTGTATCACCTTCTACTTTCTTTGTGTTATTTTCTGGTTTTACGACAGCGTTCACTTCAGCTTCATTCTTTGTTTCAGAGTTATTTTCTGGAACCTTACTTTCTATAGAATCCTTTTCTTCCGGTTTCTTTTCAGTAGATTCATCAACAGATCCATCCTTGCCGTCCGGCTGTTTTTGACCGTCATCTTCAGGCTTCTGCTGCTCGTTCTCTTTGTTAGCATCCGAATCTGCTTTATCATCTTCACCTTCTATGACCTTATCCTTTTCAATTTCTTCCTTAGATTCATCATCTATATTCTTGCAGTCGGCCTTTATTTTCTCGCTTGATACAGCATCCTGTTCGTTTTCTCCAACAGACTTATCATCTTCGCGCTTGCAGTCGACATCGCTTGGTGCAGCATCCTGTTCTTCTTTTTCCTTAGACTTATCATCTTTGTCCAGGCAGTCGACTTCGGTTTCCTCACCCGATACCGTGTCCTTATCGTTTTCTTCCTTAGGCTTATTATCTATGTTCTCACGGTCGATCTTGATTTCCTCACCCGTTACAGCATCCTTTTCAATTTCCTCACCGCATTGATTCATAAGTACAACCGGGACTTCCCATCCGGCAGTGATCATCTGGGAGACTTCCGACTGGCTACTGAGATATGCGGATGTGTCAGACGAAATATAACTAATGCTAAAGATGACTAAATAGCATATGAGTGCCAATTTTAAAGTCAGAAATGGACCTTGATGCTTTTTCCTACGTTTGCGCCTTCGGCTGGTTTTCAACCTGATCCCGCCTTTCGATTTTTTACCACTGGATTTTTCTTACGTATATTCCTCAAAACATAAAATCGAGTTATATGTTGAGAAATATATATAAGGAAGAGCATTGGTTGATTGATGAAATAAAAGGAAGGAGGAGAAGTGCTCTCCTCCCGGGATATATGTTATTTCTTTTCCCCTTTTGTCTGCTGTGCATCAAATGTCCATTTAAGCTCTAAAGAATCACCTTGGAATTCGTTTTGATCTTTGTCGTTCTCGACAAATTCGAATTGTACGGACAGCGTGTCAGAATTGCCGGCTTTTAAACCGCCTTTTTCTTCAAGGTATGGGACAAAGACTTTATTTGCAACGGCATCTGGTGTCATACCCTGTAACTCAGCAAGAGTTGTTTGGTAAACCACGTTGTCCAGTCCAGTCCACGGTCCCGTGATTGATTTATCGTGGTTCCACATGAAGTTAACTCGGATATGACTTCCAAAGTTTTCTACATTATCACCATTTTTGTCTGTTACTGAATACTCTGTCTTAAGTAATACCTTGGATATGTCGAGTGTGCCGTCATTTTTCAATGTAAAATCACGATTCATCCAGTCACCAGGCTTAATGTTTTTTACATCGATAATTGTTTCAGGCTTTAGTGATAAATCCAGTGTACCGGCAGCGAATGTATTCGTGCTTGTTTCCACATCGTTGAAATAAGCATATGTTCCTCCACCGATCATACTTACAGCCAATGCCCCAGTTGCGATACCCATTGCTAGCTTCTGTTTAATACCCATTTTTAATTTCCTCCAATTAGTTTGTATTTTTTCGCTTTTATTGAATGCTTGTTCTTTGTTCTTCCCTGCGACTTGGAAGAAATTATTTTCTTCTTCGATCTAAGGTATGAGTTCATTTTCACCTGATAAAGTAGCCTTGATTGCATGCACCATTTTCATAGTTTGGCAGCTGTTGTGATCCTTGACACCCCTTTAGTAGGTGTCATACTTTTTCATGGAAATCTCCTCCAATGCTTTTTTCGGCTCGTTACCATTTTTGTAACTACTTTTAGTATAGGAGTATTCCTTGCGGGCATCCTCACTCTAAAGAGTGATTTTCTGATATCGTTTGTCTACCCCGGTTTTCCACCTTAGTGTAGAGTCGGTGCACTTTCGTACCAGTTCACTTCTACTTCTGTTAATGAATAGCTCACTCGGAAGTAATAGCTCTATCTTATAGAAGTAACCTTTAATATTGATTTACTGATAGGTAACAAGTAACTGAAAAGTCTTAATTCGCTAAAATACAAGTTAATAACAAAAAAAAAGAACCTCTTCAACCGCAGGAGATGACGTCATATTCAATGTAATTTGGTTATACTGAACTATATAAAAGAATATAATTTACGGAAACTGTGAAATACATCCTCTATATGGGCACCTTGGATGTATGGAGTTATTGGTGCAACCGACCTAATTACACTTGGACATTATGTTCAAGTTGATTGGGTTTTTATTATGAAATGAGAGGGTGTGACAAAAATCAGAAAGATTCTAGCTGATATATTAGAAGGATACACTCAGAAAGCTTCTGCTTTGGATTTGGTACAAGCATGCGCTACTAATAAACCAATCGAAACGAATGATACCTATCTAGATACATTGAAGCACGGTATATCGCTGTACCACCTAATGGATAATTCAAGCCCTCAAATTATAATGAATGAAATAATGGCAGCTATCATCAAGCTTACACATAGTGGAGAAGCATTCTTTTGGTTGACCGACATAAATCATCAAAATAGCTACCTAACATCTTCTACGAGTAATCCCCACATTGAAACTAGCCTAAGAAAACAATGGAATACTATACGCCTGGAGAAAGAACTGTTTGTCAGTAAGATTAACGAGGATTGGTACGGTATGAAAGTAATTAGAACCTCCACTACTACTGGTGTGATTGGAGTTAAGATTTCCGGTTCAAGTGAGTCTAGAGAAACATTGCTCTTTAATCGCCCATTTGAGTTTTTAGCCGAACTTAGTGAAATAATGCTCGAAAGAATTCATACAGATTCAATGAAGGAGCAAATGATTGTAATTAAGGAGCAGAATCGTATCTCCAATGAAATTCACGACAGTGTTTCACAAAGATTGGTCGGTATTGTATATTCTCTGCACAGTTTACAAACAAAAAGTAAAGGCATGACAAGTACTGAGTTGAATGATGAATATCAATTTCTTTCACAATCTGCCAACACTACACTAAAGGAACTACGGTCGACGATATACGGTCTCAACTCGACGAAGAATGGCGAAAATTTTTTTCAAGTTGGGCTGCAAAACTATTTTGACGAGTATGCACGGTTAAGTGATATACGAATTGATTATCAGATAACGGGTGATGAAGCTTTACTATCAAGCGAACTAAAACAAGCACTCTATAGAATTATTTGTGAAGCTTGCGGAAATGCCGTTCGCCATGGCCAGTGCACGGCTATTGAACTCAGATTATCTATACTGGACGAGAAAACTGTATTGGAAATTCATGATAATGGAATCGGAATTAATTCGCACATATCCGAAGGCCAGCATGAAAAAGGAATCGGTCTTTTCAATATGAGACGTCTTGTAAGTACTTTTGCAGGAACGTTTTTGATAAGTGGATTACACGGGATAGGGACAGAAATACAAATCGAAATTCCAACCGCAAAAATACTTGAGAAGGTCCAGGTGATTGGCTAATGCAAATTGTTATTGTCGACGATCATCCATTAGTAAGAAAAGGATTAACATCTATCCTTACTATAGATGGAGCAATTGAAATCCTAGGTGAAGCAGCAAATAGAAATGACGCGCTAACTCTATTCCATGACACTACACCTGATTTGGCGATAGTGGATCTTCGCTTGGGAAATGAATCTGGTTTGGAATTAATTTCGGAAGCGAAACAACAAGGAATAACCTGTAAATTCGTCGTGCTAACTTCATCGACGGAAGAGCACGACTTTAAACAGGCAAAAGAAATAGGTGTCGATGGCTATATATTAAAAGAGGCATTACCTGAAGAACTGATCCATGCCCTCGGAGTTATCGGCAGAGGTAGAAAGTATTATGATCCAGGGGTGTTTGATTTGGTGATAAAATCGAAGGAAAGCCCTTTTGAAAATGATAGGCATATCGAACAGCTAACACCGAAGGAAAAGGAGATATTACTCGAACTCGGGATGGGCCATTCAAATAAACAAATTTCACAGGCTTTATATATTACAGAGTTTACTGTAAAAAAACATGTCAGTCAGGTATTAGCAAAGTTAGATCTTGCCGATCGAACAAACGCGGCATTGTATGCCAATGCTAAGGGCTTGGTGGCGTATAGTGTGAATTGAATGTATGTTTAGCGCTAAAAACTCCCACGATTAGTAACCTCGTGGGAGTTTTTCTGTTGGATAGAGTGGTGGAAAGATACGATCAGTTGAAATACTATATGCTCGGGTGGGCGACAGTTTATGATCGGGTGGCGGGATATATGATCGGCAGGCCGGCAGTTATGATTGGATGGCCGGATATATGATCGACTGCGTGGCGGTTATGATTGGGTGACGGGTTATATGATCGGCAACCCCGCGTTTATGATTGGGTGGCGGGATATATGATCGGCAACCCGGCGGTTACGATTGGGTGGCGGGATATATGATTGGTCGGCCGACGGATTCGAATGGTCATTCGCACTTCGGGTATTCTGAATGTTGTCATGCGGAATAATTCTCCTATATAAAGCTCTTTGTCCTACTAAAATTCAACAAAAAAACAAAACCAGTCCCTTTAAAGCGAACTGGTTTTGCATAGGGCTATCTTATTGTTAAATCTCACTTTGCGTTTTGCGAGATTTTTTTCGTCTAAAGAACATCCAAGCTCCAAGTAGAATTATTCCAAAACCGGTCGCCATTGAACCGATTGGGAATGCTTCACCCGTTTGAGGTAATTTTTTACTTGGAGTCACTAAATCGGGATTACTTAGGTTACTCGGATTACTTGGATTGCTTGGATTGCTCGGATTACTTGGATTGCTTGGATTGCTTGGATTACTTGGATTGCTTGGATTGCTTGGATTGCTTGGATTGCTCGGGTTACTTGGATTGCTTGGGTTACCCGGTACGCCCGGATTCTCTTGTTCAACCGGTTCGCTTGGTTCAACTGGATTGCCTGGTTCACTTGGTTTGCCCGGTTCACTTGGTTTGCCCGGTTCACTTGGTTTGCCCGGTTCACTTGGTTTGCCCGGTTCACTTGGTTTGCCTGGTTCACTTGGTTTGCCTGGTTCACTTGGTTTGCCTGGTTCACTTGGTTTGCCTGGTTCGCTCGGTTTGCCTGGTTCGCTCGGTTTGCCTGGTTCGCTCGGTTTGCCTGGGTCGACCGGTGGATAATACGGATTATATTTATTTGTTTTAATTACCTGTACCGTAACTGTCTGACCTTTAATAATTTCAAATTTTACTGGTGTAGTATCTAGAATATAATTAGTTGGAGCTTTTGTCTCGATGAACTGGTAGTTCCCTGGTTTTAAATTATCTACAACTAGTTTACCATCTTTATCCGTCGTTAAATCTTCTTTCAGCGTGATGCCTTTTGCATCTAGCAGTTTAAAGACTGCACTTGCAAGTGTTCCATTCCCATTATGTTCGGGACGCTTCGTAAGTTCAACTGAACCTGTTGTTAATTCGTTAAAGGCTTCCACTGTTTCTATAGCAGTTGGCCCTAGGATAATTGTAAATTTGATTGGAGTTGCATTCAGATCATAACCAAATAGTGTTTTCGTTTCTACAAACTGATAGTTACCTGGTTTTAATTCGTCTACAACAATTTTACCAGTTTCATCCGTTACCAATCCTACTTGAATCGCGTTACCTTTTTCATCTTGCAACTCAAATTCAACATCTGCTAAAATTGCACCATTATTGTCTTTATCGTATTTCGTTAATTCAACTGAGCCTTTAATGATCGTATTCGGAATTTCCAATCCACGCGTTTCAGTTTGACCTTTGTCAATCGTGAAATTAATTGGTGTATCGTCTAATTCATAGCCAAAAGGCGCCTTCGTCTCCACGAACTGATACTTTCCTGGTTTTAATTCATTTACAACCAATTTCCCATCAGCATTCGTTGGTAGGTTTTCTTGGAGCATTTCACCTTTTTCGTCTAGCAATTTAAACTCTGCACCCGCTAGAGTGACTGCATTGTTATCGCTGTTCACTTTAACGAGTTCAACAGAGCCACGCGTCAAATTATTGTCTGTTGAAATCTGGAGCACTTCAGATTGACCTTTGTCAATCGTAAACTCAACTGGAGTTGGGTCTAAGTCGTAGCCAAAAGGTGCTTTTGTTTCGACAAACTGATACTTACCAGGTTTCAAGTTGTCTACAACGATTTTACCTACTTCATTCGTTAGTAAGCCTTCTTCTAGTACTTTACCTTCTATATCTAGCAATTTAAATTCTGCACCTGACAATGTGTTTGTCGGGTCTTCATTGTCGACCTTCGTTAACTCTACAGAGCCCGTCGTCAATTCATTTTCTGCTTTGACTGTCACCACTTTGACATCAGCTGTTGTTTTACTTTTTTCAATTGTAAACAAAATTGGTGTTTCATCTAACACATAACCGAATGGTGCTTTCGTTTCTACGAATTGGTAGCTACCCGGTTTCAAGTCAGTAACAAGCAACTTGCCATTTTTGTCAGTTTTCAATGCCGATTGAAGTACTTTCCCATCAGTATCTTGCAGTGCAAATTCTGCACCTTCTATTACCAATTCAGCATTATCTTTATCGACTTTCGATAATTCAACTGAACCAGTTACCAATTTATTTGGTGCTTCGACTGATGTTGTAATTGAAGTTGCTCCAATTTCAATATTGAAGACAATCGGTTTTGGATTGAGTTGATAGTACGCAGGTGCTTTCGTTTCTACGAACTGATAAGCTCCTGGTTTTAAGTTAGGGACAGTGATTTTACCGTCTTGATCCGTTGAAATTCCACCTTGAATTTTCTTACCTGTTGCATCTTGTAATTCAAAGATTGCGCCTTCCAATGTTGTTTCGGAATTGTCCTCGTCAATTTTTGTGAGGACTACGGATCCTAAAATCATTACATTCGTTGCTGTCAATTCAAGAATCGTATTTTGAGACTGTACAATCTTGAATGGAACTGGTGTCTGATCTAGCTTATAACCGAATGGCGCTTTCGTTTCAACAAACTGATAGCTGCCTGGATTTAAACCATTTTTAATGATTTTTCCGTCGCTATCTGTTGTCAAACCTTGTTCAAGCACTTTTCCAGTTGCATCTTGCAACTCAAATACTGCATTTTCAAGCGTGATTTCCGTATTTTCTTTGTCGACCTTCTTAAGTTCGACTGCCCCTTTAATAATCTTATTCGTTACCGGTCCAACTTTCAGAACTTCAAGTTGGTTTTCTCCGATTGTAAATTGGATTGGCGTATCATCTACTAGATAACCTGCTGGAGCGATAATCTCGACGAATTGATACTCTCCTGCTTCAAGATTTTCCACATGAATTATCCCATCATCATTCGTCGTCTTAAGTCCAACTGTTTTATACTGATCACCATCTTTTCGTTCCAGCATAAAGTTGGCTCCCTTTAACTTCTTATTATGGTCCTCGCTATCTACTTTCTCTAATTGAACAGCTCGCACAATCTTTTTGTTCGTAACAAGTTCATGGTTCCCTACTTTTTCTGCATCTCCATCGACGTATGCCTTATTAATTGTAATTGGCATCACTTCTTCATTTTCAAGATATCCTTCTGGAGCTTCAGTCTCTACCAAGAGGTACTCACCCCAGAGTAACCTGTCGAATGTGACGACTCCATTTTCATCAGTAACTCCTGTTTTAATAGTTATTCCACTATCTTTGTCTTTCAATATGAATGTAGCACCGTCAAGTAGTTCGCCAGTTACAGCATCTGTTTTCGTTAGTTGTAGGCGTCCTAATTCACCTGAGCCATCTCCCATACCCGAAGTTTTTCTCACTTCGATTGTGCTGGTCGTTTCCTCATTTTCAGAAGCAACATGCTCACCAGTAAATGAAACTTTATTTGTAATACTTGCTGGTGCTTTTAGAATAAATGATTGATATTCCAAAATATACGGTTCACTAATTTCATTTACAAATGAAAGTTCGAATGCATAAGGTTCGTGACTTTCATTGAAATCGATTTTATAGTCTGTGCCTTTTGTTAATTCTGCACCTTTAGTTATTGCGCCAGCTGAATCTGTTTTCGCAGCATATAACCGTATTGAATCCTCTAAAACCGCTTGGTCAGCGCTTGGCATATCGGTAACTTTCGCATTCGAAACTTTCGATTGAGCAAAGTTAATGTCGACTTTCCAATCAATGATTTTCCCATTTTGCAAACCGGATTTAGCTGTGTATTTTCCACCGTGTGGAATTGAAACGGATGCTGTAAGATCTGTTTCTTTATCCGAGCCATTCTTAACGGTTGCTGTGTTATCGTATTTAGCTTCGACGAAATTTAAATCTTTCAAGCTTGTTTTATACGTAATCATGTACGGCTTCGTTATTTCCTTCTTAAATTCAACTAGAAAGCCTGGATTTCCATCTTTTTCGATCCAACTAGTTGAATAATCCAATCCCTGAATTAATTCTTTAACTTCTGTTCCATTCGCCCCACCTGTAAGAGTCATTTCATGAACTTCAATCGAATCTTTTAATAGTTTTTGATTCCCAAGAATGAAGTCCTCCACAGAAGCATTCGAAAGAGTTTTAAGGTTATAGTTCACACCCACATTCCAAGTGATTTCTTGCGTCACGGCATTGTATGAACCATTTTTAAAACCGTTGGACTGTGTATAACCGTCTGGAGTAAATTTAGACTCCGCTTCTTTTGTTTGCTCTTTGCCATCTTTGTCTTTCCAATGAAGCGTTACTTTGTTTTGTAAATAATTCTTACTTTTATCTGCTCGCTGTTCATAATCAAAAGCTGTTGTATATTTGATGGTATGTGGTTTCGTTATCGTGTTTTTAAACTCAATGACAAACTCATCTTGTTCGTTTATTGTGAGTTCATAATCTGTACCGCTTATTAATGTTCCTACATCGCTCGTAATAATAATGCTCTCCGGATCCAATGTAAGGCCTTTATTTGTAAAGATATCCGTTAATCTCACATTATTCATTTCATGACTGTCGTGATTGAAAGTAATTGCCCATTCAATTCTTTTGTCTTTGTAATTGGGTGTTCCATGAGATTTAAACAAGATTTGTTGGTTAATATCCCTGTCTGCACCTTTCGACAGGTCACCAGTAGTGACCGTATTGGTGATTTTATCCCCTTCAAACACACGGTCAGTTGCTTTTGTTTTATAGATAATTTTATAAGCTGAATTGATATTTTCATTGAACTGAAACTCGAATCCGTTTTTATTGTCTTCAGATTTTGGAGTAACAGTATAATTTGTAAACTCTTCAACTCCAGCTTCGCCGCCGCTTTCATTGATTGTTACTTTCTGTATGATAAAAGAATCGTCTATAAGCTCCTGACTATCATTGAAGAAGTCTTTCAACAATGCATCCGCTTGGGCAATGTCCTTTTCGTTGTAGTTGTATTTAATTTCCCATGTGATTGTTTGAGTCTTAACATCATAGTGACTTGACCGTTTTTCTAACGGCTGGCCTCGCTTAACACTAACAGTTGCAGTTGCTTCTCCAACATCACTGCCATCCGATAACAACGTTGCTGTGTTTGAAAAAACTGCTTGATCTTGATCTGTAATCGTTGTCGTATACACGGCTCGATATGCAGTGCTAATGTCTCCATTAAAATCAATTATAAAATCTTTACCATCTGCTGTTGTTCCGACCGTATACTTACTCGGATCCATTTCTTCTCCAAGACTTACGGAACCATTCAATTGAACCTTGAGATGGTACAGCTTTAAAGAATCTGCTTGAAATGCTTGACCGGCCTGTATTGGGTCGCTAAGGATTGCATTATTAATTTTTTTCAGATTTTTATTAAAATCGACTGTCCATTCAATTGTTTCAGAATTATAGATTTTGTTAGGTAACCCACTTTTCTCAACAGCAGGCCCACCCGGTTCAAAGGTTAGAGGGATCGTTATTGAAGCTCCACCTTCTATAGGCGTGATTGTTATCGTTCCTTCTTCAGTAACGATAATGTCTTCACTTAATTCTGTCCAAACTTGAATAGTGCCACTGATATTTGAATATTTTTCGATGAAGTCCGTGAACGTTACAGTGACTACCCCATCGAGTGTAATACTGAAATACCCCACTGTTTCACCGTTAGATTTCATTTCTTCATTATTAACAATGTTATAAACTTCTAGTTCTTTTGGGAGATTGAATGTAAATGTAGATCCGGCTTTATAGCCATGACCATCTTCAAGTGTCCATGTATAATCGACCGAGATTAGTGAGTCGAATCCTGGGTTATCAATTGGATTCCCATCCTTATCTTCATATGCTAATTTGAAACCGGTTAAAATATTATCTACTATTTCCGTTGCCGCTTTGCTTTCTTCTACTACTGGTAGTTTTTCCAAGTCCTCACATTCCAATAGTTCATCGGTTTCATCGCATTCTATTGGCTTCTCACATTCTGGGGATTCGGCAATTTCTTCACATCCCAATTCATCTTCTGGTACTTCATTTTCCGGCACTTCATTTTCTGGTAGTTCTGGAGATTCGTTTTCGGCACCTTCTTCATCTTCACCAGGAGTTACTTCTGTTTCTGTTACTGGTTCATCTGGTTCTATCTCTGGTTCTATTCCCCCAACATCTTCCTGGGCAGCTTCAACTTGAACTATCTGATTATCCTCATTCAGTTCAGTTTCACTGAATTCGTTTGCACTTGCGGAAGCCAATGGTCCCAAAATAGCTTGCCCAATCAGCAGTAAAATCAAGGCAAATATATTTAACTTCTTCACGCTATCCCCCCTATCTGTTTGTTATTCGACTTGTCCGCCCAATAATAGGCATTTCGAAATTTCATACCCAATTCCCCTTTTCATAATAAATATATTTATATCAATTTCTATAAATATTAATTTATGATTTTTGAAACTACTACTTCTTTAGTGCCGCCTGAACAATCAATCGGTTCGGCGGGTTAACTGCTCCAAGCGGTGTGCAAGTGACCAGTGTGAGAAATGGTCCTTCTTGATCATCGAGGACGGACACATCCGATTGATGGACGATAAATGAGTCGACTATGACAAATTCATATGTACCTTCTTGTGTGGTCACTTGAATTTCGTCGTTCATCCTTAATTCATTCATACGATTGAATTGTTTCCCTTTCGCTACAGCTCTGTGTCCAGCTAAACCAATGTTGTTGACGCCGAATTCTTTCTTAGGCTCTATCATGCCGATGCCCTTGCTGAGCGTTTCGGGGCTCGTCCCGTCAAAGATAATCATTTCAAGGTCAATTTTGTTAATATTAATAATTCCGCGAGCTCCTTCCAATAATTTGGATTTCTCGCCAGTTGGTTCATTGTATTTCTGCACCGCGAGTGTATCTTCATATTGATTGGAGGCATGCTCAATTTGTTCCGTATTGCCTAATTGTTCAAAACTCCTTACCAGCTGCTGCTGACCACGATCATAGTGCTGTTTTTCAAGTTGCGGATAAAATACAACCGCTAAGCCAATGACCATCAATAGAACGCCTATAATTCTCCGCAATCCTATTCGCTCCTTTAGTGGACATGAAAAGTGAACGTACGCTAAGACTTTTCCCAGCCCCTTGGCAAACGTTTCTTAATTTATCATATGGAATCCCTCTTATAGAACGCTTTACAACCTCTTACACTTCTCTTAAACATTCAATAGCCAACGTCTTTTCGTAGTGACTACGCCTGAATTTGAAGATTGCTGTTTGGTCTTCTCGGGACGTTGTACAGTTTCGTAACATTAATTATTGAAGTGCTAACAACACTTTATCAATCTCACACTCAGGCATTATGGTATACTATTATTAATCACAGTTAATAAACTAAAGTCCTAATTCAGTAATTGGATTAAGAGAGTTAAAAGCAATATTCATAGTTAAAATGGCGCACTTTAATTTGGAGGGATTCCATTGAGAAAAATATTTATTTTTTTCACATTCTTATTCATCACACTGTCATTCGCTAGTTACTCAATCACTGTAAAAGCTGCTAGCAATGAAAATCCTGGACTTAAAACGACTGTAGTAGCGGACTCATACAACTCAATTCGTTCCTCTCTGTTAAAAAATGAACGTACTGGGCAATTTGATAGCGCAGAAGTTTCATATACACAAGTTGACGCCCTTATTCAAAAAGTAGTACGTGAAAATCCTGAAATTCTTTATTTTGATTCGGCAATGTCATGGTCAAATGGTGACATTGAGTTTTCGTACTCACTCCCTGTTAGCACAATAAAAAAGAACAAAGCAGCTCTTTCAAAAGAGGTTGACAAGGTACTTGCCCAAATTATCAAGCCCGGCTTCACAAATTTTGATAAAGTAAAAGCCATTCACGATTATTTAGTATTGAATGTTGCTTATGATTACAAGAACTTTCAAAATAACACCATCCCTTCTGATTCCATTACAGCTTATGGTGCACTTATTAAAGGTGTGGCCGTTTGTGATGGATATACGAAAGCTGCTCAACTTCTACTTGATCGTCTTGGTATTGAAAATTACTATGTTGACGGATATGGAAATGGCGGTCAGCATTCATGGAACTTAGTCAATCTAAACGGACAGTATTACTTCATGGACATTACCTGGGACGACCCCGTTCCGAATGTAAAAGGTACTATTAGTTATAAATACTTCCTAGCCTCTGCCGATCAACTGCGAAAAGACCATAAATGGAACGAGGCGGATTGGCCAATTGCCAAGAGTAAAACGTACAGTTTCTTGAACGACTTTGGCTCGATGATCGAATTCAAAGGACACTATTACTACAGCAGTATTTCGGACAAGGATACATTATATCGAGTTAAGAAAGACGGAAAATCTAAGCAAAAAGTTAACAATGTAAAGGCTCCTTATTTCGCCATTATCGATGACTGGATTTATTTCAGTAATTATTCGAAAGGTGGATTCTTGTATAAGATGAAAATCGATGGATCCAAACCTCAACAACTAAATTCCATCCATTCAGTCAATCTAGTCGCTGTGAACAACCAGCTTCACTATACTGATTCCAAAACTAAAAAAGTTCTTAAATTGACGATAAAATAAAAAACTCCTAATCGGTTTTAGCCGATTAGGAGTTTTTTTATGGTATCTTTTTAGTTTGACTAGAATGCTTATTCGTACTGGCATAGCATTGAAGATATAGATTTGTTATATATTCCAAAACTATGATAATCTTGAGTTAATAGAATGACGTGTTTCCTACACTGAAAGGAGGTAATTTCATCATACGCGCGATTGTAGTTGACGATGAACCATTGGCTTTGAAACATATGGAAATCAAGCTAAGTGAATTGGGCACTGTCGAAGTTGTTAAGACCTTTTTAAATGTAGGTAATTTCTTAAAAGAAATGAAACATCTTAATTTTCAAGTAGCATTTTTGGATATTGAAATGCCCGGTTTTAGCGGATTGGATTTAGCTGAACTAATTCAAGAGCAATTCAAAGATGTTTACATTGTTTTCGTTACAGCCCATCGAAATTATGCTGTTCAAGCTTTTGAATTGAATTCAATTGATTATTTATTAAAGCCAATTATGAAAGAACGTCTTGAAAAAACTGTAACCCGCATACAAGAACAACTGCGAGTAAATGATATCTCATCTTCCACTGATCAGGATATCTCCTCAAAACTAAGAGTTGTCTGTTTTGATGAGTTTGCTGTCTTCAGTCATAATGAACCAGTAAAATGGAAAACAGCAAAAGTAAAAGAACTTTTTGCTTTCCTCGTCACGAATATTAACACTTATGTAAATAGGGACTTCCTTATCAATTTACTTTGGCCAGACACCGAATATCCAAAGGCTAAGATTCTACTCCATACGTCTATTTCACATTTGCGAAAAACGTTAGATTCTATGGGTTATCCGGGTTCTTTAACTTTTTCCAATCAAAACTATACTTTAGAACTTTATGATTTTCAATGCGATGTAATTGAATTAGAACAGACAATAGCTATGTATACTTCTGTAAATCATAATACTATACAGCTATTCGAGCATGTCGTTCAGCAATACAGCGGTGATTATATGGGAAAAAACGGATATGAATGGGCTGCAGTCAAAAATCAAAGTATTCGCCAAGAACTGTTACGGCTTCTGCAAAAAATGATTGATTACTATACCGACAATGAAAAATTGGATAAAAAACAGAACTATTTACAAATTCTACTCACCTATAATCCTTACTCGGAACATGCTTTACAGCAACTTATGCGCTACTACATTACCGTTAGTAACCGTGGTGATGCCGTTAATGTCTATCATGAGTTCAAAAACCAGTTACAGGAGGATCTCGGTATTTCGCCAGGTCGTGCAACAACAGAACTCTACGAATCGATTCTAGTTACAAATTAGTTAAGGAGAAAACGCCGCTGTCATACCATGGACAGCGGCGTTTTCTCCTTACTATTCTTCTTTTGGCACGATAAATCTAACGGTGGTCCCCACATCGGGTACACTTGTTATGTCAATTCCACTTCCGTATTGCTGTTTAAGTCGTTTATCGGTATTAAGCAAACCGATTCCCCGATGTCCTTCTATCTGATGGATCAGTAAATTTTTCAATTTCACTTCTGGTATTCCTACCCCATCGTCTAGAATTGTAATTTCGACTACTTCCGGCCGTTCTATAACCTGGATTCGAACAGTTCCACCTTCTGGACGCTTTAATACGCCATGTTGAATGGCGTTTTCTACGATTGTTTGAATTGAAAGTGGAGGAATTCCAATAGCTGGTATCTTTTCCACCTCCCATTCTATATTCAATCGTTCTCCAAACCGTTCTTGTTCGATGAAAAGATACGAACGCACAAGTTCCAACTCATTTTCTAATTGGATAACTGGATTTAGATTATGGCTGGCAAAACTAGCATGCAAATAATCGCCGAATTTATCCAATAACTCCACCATTTTAGAAGCGTTGACTTCACTAAGTGCCGCAATCGTATTTAATGTATTAAACAAGAAATGAGGCTGGATTTGTGCCTGCAGCCAGGCTGCTTCCATTCGAACTCGTTCGCCAATAGACGTTTTCAAATCGATTAAAGCCTTTACGCGTGACACCAATTCAATTTTTTCTACGGGTTTAGTAACATAATCACTTGCTCCGCATTGAAAACCAGTTTGAATATCCTCTAATTGGCTACGAGCTGTCAATAATAAAATAGGAAGTTCTGAAATCGTGAACCGTTCCCGTATTTTCTGCGCTAGCTGATACCCAGACATGCTTGGCATCATTACGTCCGATATAACAAGATCCCACTTTCCTTTATCCAATAAAACCAATGCTTCTTTCCCACTCGTACATGTAATGATTTCCAACTGTTCAGCTACTAAAATTCGCTCGACAATCGCCAAGTTAAGAGGATCATCATCCACAACTAATATACGTGGAAATCCTATAGTCATAATCTGCTCTGTCCTCTTATTCCCGTTAGTCACGTCCACTACAGTTAGTCGTACAAGAGGGTCACTCGTTTGATTTGCTGAAATTGGTAGTGTAAAAGTAAATGTAGAACCTTTCCCTACAGACGATTTGACGGATAATAATCCTCCATGCAGTTTGACTAACTGTTCGCAAATACTTAGTCCAAGTCCGATTCCACCAGCAATCGCTGTCATATCAGAATCCGCCTGCTCATATGGTAAAAAAATGGACTTCATCGTTTCTTCATCCATACCAATTCCATTATCCTGTACATGAATAATCGCCATTTCTTTTTGGGATTCCGCAGACACTACGACTTCTCCCTCATTCATATACTTGACCGCATTATGAACTAAATTGAATAGAATTTGAAATAGGCGATTCTCATCAGCTTCTATCTTCGGAAATGTTTCGGGAATCGTTTGTACAAATACAATACTTTTCCCTTCTTTCATAAAACCAAGCGTATCAAATACACTAGATACGACGGATGCAAGGTCTGTTTCTTTAACTTGCAATCGGATTCCATTTTCTTTTAGTTTAGTAATATCAAGTAGATCATTCAGAATCATCGACATACGCCGACCGACTGTCATCAGTATTCGTAGGTTTTGTTTACTTTCTTCAGTCAAATCATCCTTTTCATTGTCATAAATTGCTTGTGACATATTAATGATTCCATGAAGTGGATTTCTTAATTCGTGTGATGTATTGGCAAGGAATTCGTCTTTTCTTTCAATTTCTTTCTGCAACCTTCCAGCCAGATTCTTAGTTTCTTCTGTAGCGAGGAAAAAACGTTTAAACCAGAATACCGCAAAAAATATGACACCCAATATAATGTCAATCGGATAGTAGGGTAATGAAACAGATAGCTTATTTTTTATGTCTCCCCAAATAGCGCTGGAAGCAATGCTGATTGTAGCAAGAAGCAGATAGATAATCCCCGCTTCACTTACTGCTACTTTCTTCAATATTACAAGTGGAATAATCATCGGGATAAGAAGCATAATAACTGAGAAAAACGGATTAATTACAATCTTGAAATCTATCAGTACGCTAACAATAAATAATAAATATACGAGGTTTAAAACCCTATATAGGTTAAATACTCGAGCTTTACTATTTGAATGTCTCGTCATTATTGGCCTGCAAAATTGCAACAGAAAAAATGCGCTACTCGCATATGAAAGATAAAGGATTTCCGCCCACATCCCCGAGCTAATGGATGGAAATAAGTAAAGTAATACTTTATCATCATCCGCAAGAACTGAAACTGTCGCACAAAAAAATACAATGGAGAGAAAAACCAATTCTCTCTTTCTGACAAATACAAGAAAGATGACTAATACATAAATGCTATGAAGAAACAGTATTGTTGCCGACATAAATTGCATCAAAGATGACATCATTTGATCTTTTTTCATGGAAGCAGAGTTCCCGAATTTAATCGATTTCACGATTCCACCTGAATGGCCAACGTTATAATTAGAGACTTGAATAATCAGGTCTATCTCTTTAAGATTGCCATCTATGGATACTTCGAATGGGCGATAGTCCTGAATAGCTGATTCGACAGTTTCAGCCACGCGTCCCATTTCTGCCACTCTTTCACCATTGATAAAAACTGTTGCACTGGATTTAATTTCTTTAAAACTCATGGTGTACAGCTTGGATTGTCCATCCAGCAAAATCTGAAGGCGATAGGTTCCATATCCATACGGTATATTTCTATCGTCAGATACTGTTTCTACCCAATCTCCAGGAACTCTAATCCATTGTTGCTTAGCGCCAGAGAATTGCTTCGTCAAGCTCTCCGGCGCTATTAATTGATTGCCGAAAAAAGCCCATTCACCGTTCAGCGTGATTGCTTTATCATCTGGCAACTCCACACCCCGAAGATCAAGGATTCCCCCTTCTGCGTAAGGATAATCTGACGTCATATAATGATTGAGCCAAAGTAACCTAAAACTCGTAAGTAAAAGTAAAAATAAACCGATTATTATAATCATTTTTTTCTTATTCATGATAGTTAGATTCGCTGTTTGATAAGCTAATTCCTTCTTACAGTCATACCTCTCTCGTTTCCTATGTGTGAAGAACACGATTACAAGGGCAAGATATAGCAGTGTGTAAGTAATATTATAGTGACTCCCTCCATTTTGACGCTACTGGGTATTTCATTTGCAAACTCTTTGGAGTGCGTTAGATCATCAGTGATATACAAGTTCTTTATAGCAGATGGACTTTTTTGGCAGTAGGCCGGCTAGCAAGAATGATATGTTATATGACCGGTTGAGCGGGAGATATGATCGCTCGCCATGGGATATGATTGGTTGAGCGAGATATATGATCATTCAACATGGGATATGATCGGTTGGACGGGATATATGATCGTTCAACATGGGATATGATCGGCTAAGCGGGTTATATGATCGCTCGCCATGGGATATGATCGGTTGGGCGGGTTATATGATCGTTCAAAATGGGATATAATCGGTTGGGCGGGTTATATGATCGCTCAAAATGGGATATGATCGGTTAAGCGGGTTATATGATCGCTCAACATGGAATATGATCGGTTGGACGGGATATACGATCGGTCAACATGGGATATGATCGGTTGGCAGTGTTATATGATCGCTCGCCCTGGGATATGATCGGGCGACAGTCTTATATATTCTGACAGCCTCTACCTTTGAAAACCTCCATTCAAAACAGCTCAGATTCAGTTACTGACTCTGAGCTGTTTCATTTTTATATCATGTATGATTAGCTATTATCCACTCAATCCCACTCTACAATAGGTTCTTTCGTTACACAGTCAATATGCACATTTGTTTTGATGGTGCCGCCAAACGTATGATTCGAGCCAAATGCCACATGTATCGTATGATAGGCTTTTTCGTCTTCCAGTATAATGCCCGTCAAACGGGCAGCGTAGTTCGTGCCAATACCAAATTCGCAAAGCAGTCGTCCGTCACCTTCGCCCAGTATTTCTAGCAACTTTTCACCATTTTTGCCGCTTGCAGTCGTTAACCTACCTTTTTCAATCGATAGGATGACTGGTTCTTCTAGTAATCCTATGGTAGAAATCGTGCCGTTTATTTCGATTGTCCCTTCGGCTGCTCCTTCAATTGGTGCAATGTAAGCTTCCCCTGATGGAAGGTTGCCAGAAGCCCCTTTTTCTCGGAATACCCCCGTACTTGGAACACCATTCCTTCCGTTTATCGGGATGACCAATTCATATTGACCTCCCGTGCGAATTGTTACTTTTTTCGCAGCTGTTAGTTTGGCAGTCATTTCATTTGTTTCTTGTTCCACTACGCTGTAATCGGCAGCCATCGCCCCATTCAGGAACATATCTTCCGTAATGCCTGGCATCGTAATGACACTGATACCTTTTGCGTTTGCGTTTTTTCGTGCGACAGTATGTGTCAGTGAATGTTTCGTCAAACAAAACACTAGTTCATAATTCAACATTTCTTTCGCAGCCGCTTCCGGTGGTTCTTCGCCCGACTTTGTTCTGTCTTCCATGACAAGCGAACTCACTTGCCATCCGTCGTTCTCCAGTGCATCAATGAACTTCTTACCCAGTTTTTCGGTGCTGACATCCGTGAGAACGAGAATATTGACGGTTTTATCGACCGAGAAGTTATTGACCATTAACGTTGCGACCGTTTGTTGAAAGTCTTTCAATTTTTCTCCACCCTTTCGCTTTAAATTATTCACAACATCTCAGCTAGTGAAGAAAACACTACATTACGCGCAACAAGTACTGGTTTTGTAGTATACTCAACCATAATTTTCTTCATTTCGTCCGTATATCCCATGCAATCTAACACTATCGCAGTAACAGGCAACTTGTCCATTTCCTTTGCAACATTAATTAAATTTTCACTTTTAAAGTCATATGGAGAACTCGCTAAAACGGAACAAGTAAAACCTGCATCGTCCCACTTTTCCGTAATGCTTTGTGATTGCTCAAGTAATGGGACGACGATACCTAATTCCCCCTCTTTAAATAAGCCTTTAACGACATGGCTCAATAAATAGTCCGGATAAACGATAGGTATATCAGATTCAAAAAGGTCAAATTTCCCCGTACAAGCAAGTAAAATCGTGTCAATGTCCTCCGTCTGACATTCATCTATTAGCCGTTGCAATGCGCTAACCACGAATTGTTTCCCTAGCGTTACACTCGAGCCATCACGTAGCCGTGAAACTAATGTTTTTTTACGATCCACAGGCGCAAGTGCTTCAATTTCTGATGTTGATAAATCATCCAGTATACCTTTTTCTATTAATCGTAAATTCTTCGGCAAGTATTTAGTGATGGCTGGAATCATATCGGCCCTTGGACTTTGCCCAATTGTAAGGATACAAAGAGTTTTCTTCATTCAACAAATTCCTTTACGTACACACTTTCACCATCAATATAAGTTGAGAGCACATTTGCTTGGGCTTGGAATGGCTGATGAGACCAAATGACAAAATCTGCATGCTTTCCGATTTCGAGTGAACCTACTTTATCATCTACGCCCATAAGTCGAGCTGCTTCATACGTAATACTTTTTAAAGCTACCATTTCATCCAATCCGAATTTAACTGCTTCCGCAGCACAATAAATAAGGTATTGAATCGGAATAAATGGATGATCCGTCATGATTGCAAATGGTATTCCCGCATCATGAAACATTTTCGGTGCCATTGGCGTGGAATTTCTCGTTTCATATTTACTTGCTGGCAACATGAATGGGCCAAGCGTAACACTCGCTCCGCTATTCTTAACCGCATCCAACATCATATGCCCTTCCGTACAATGTTCAAGCGATAGCAACACATCGAATTCTTTTGCAATTCGGATAGCAGTCGCGATATCATCAGCGCGATGGCAGTGTAGGCGTAACGGCATATCGTGTTCCAATACCTGTATAAAGGGCATTAGCTCACTTTCATCTTCCCTTACCACTTCCCGTTGCTCTTGCGTCAATTTTTGTGCATCGTGAAAACCTTGACGTATAATATCTGCAACAGCCATTCGCGTCATCGGTTTTTTTTGATATTGATTGCCAAAAACATTTTTAGGATTTTCCCCAAGCGCTCCTTTTAAGCCACTGCGTTCTACAAGAATACGTTTTTCCAAACTTCCTCCACCAGTTTTCATGATACTCCATGTACCCGCGATTGGATTCGCACTGCCTGCACCTGTCTGAATCGTCGTTACTCCTCCTTCAACCGCTAAGTCAAATGAAAAGTGGCGAATATCAATCCCATCTACTGCTGCCATCGAAGGCGTCCAAGGATCTGAGTATTCATTGGCATCATTTATCTGCTCACTAATCTCTCCCCATATCCCGACATGCGTATGCGCATCGATTAGACCTGGCGTTATCACCTTTCCAGAACAATCGATTACTTGAGCTCCGCTTGGAATAGGAACTTCAGTGCCTATATGTGTGATTAAACCGCCTTGTATCCAAAATTCACCGTTTTGAATGACTGTATTCGATTTGTCCATTGTATAAAGTGTGGCATTTTTCAATACAGTAACCATTAAAATCCTCCTTTACGATAAACTTCTTGTCCTTTAATGAAGGTATGCAGGACATTTGCAGTTAAATTTAACGGATGCTGATCCCAGATAACGATATCGGCAAATAGTTCGGGTGCAATAGAGCCTGTTAAATGATCGATTTCCAGTAGTTTAGCTGCATTTTTCGTTAAGGCTAACAATGCATCTTCAGATGAAACCCCTTCGCGAAAAGCAAGTGATGCTTCGAGTTTTAAATGTGTAACAGAATTGACCGGGTGATCGGTCGCAAAGCCGAAGCGTACGCCTGAATCTTGAAGCGTTTTGTAGAGCGCCGGTTTCAGATTCTTCAGCTCCAATCGTTCAATCGCTTGAAAACTGGGTCCTCCGATACTATTGTTGGAATGCGTCAATACTTCTTTATCGACTAGTCCGCATTCTGTCGCGTGAACTAATGTGATTGGCACATCCACTTCTTTTGAAATTCGGATTGCGGTTTCGATATCATCCGCTCGATGGCATCTTACAAATACTTTTCTGTTGTCCAATTCCCCTGAGCTTTTTAACCGCTTCAGTGTAGTCCTAATCCTCTGAGCAATACCCATTCGCGTTAAAGGCATCTTTGTTTGTTCCATAAAAGACTTTTTCGGAATATCTCCCATCGAAAAAGAAAACCCTACTTCATTATCAATCAGCATCTCTTCAACGGTAGAACCTTTCATATGAATGATAGCCGTTTTTGCACCTATAACACTGTTAGGCGCAGACAGGATATGTGCAGTCGTGACTCCTGATGCAACTGCATCTTTAAATGAAGGATCAAACGGATAAATACCATCCGTCACAGAAAGTTTCGTCGGATCTTCTTGTTGGGGTTCATAGGAATCATTGCCTTCCCAACGGACACCCGTTTCGCGTAATCCAATTTGAGAGCAAGTGTCAATCAATCCCGGTGTAATGTATAGATTAGTAGCATCTATCGTCTTAGAAATCTCACTTTCATCACAGCTAGCCAATAATTCATCCGTGAAAAAGATGTCTTGTTTACTAAACGCCCCACTGTCAGAATCTAGTACCCATCCATTTTTTATAACAGTTGTCATATGACTCCTCCTCATGTATACGCTGAAAAAAGCAGAGACTCAGACCCTCTACTTTTTCAGCAATACCTATTTTACTACTTACTTTTTAATCCAAACATTTGCTCCGTTCGGGTGAACGATTTGGATAGAGTTATCCGCAGACACTTCATATCCTTGAACTTTTTTACTGATACCCGCTGTTGCTTCCTGCACATCAATTTCGATACGCGGAACGTCTTTCAAGATAATTTTCAATGCTTCTTGATAAATTGCTGCACGTTCATCTTGATCGGCCGTTTCAGATAATGCGCGATCTAACAGTTTATCAACTTCAGGGTTGTCATAGCCTTTCCCGTTTCCTAAAGCACTAAGTTGATCTGTATGGAACAACTGATAAAGGAAGAAGTACGGGTCTGGATACCATGACCAGCCACCAATGGACATCGGTGCATTCCCTTTAGATACCGTGTCACTGTAAGTTCCCCACTCTACGACTTTAATTTCTACATCGATGTTGAGGTTTTCTTTCATTTGATTTTGGAGGATTGTTGCGTATGGAACACGTGCTGCCCCAACGTAAATTTCTGTTTTAAAGCCATCTGGATAGCCTGCTTCAGCAAGCAACTCTTTCGCTTTTTCCGGTTCATAAGTTGGGACTAGTTTTTCCAGTTCTTCATCGTAGCCCCAAGATCCAGTAGGAAGTGGCAGATAAGAACGGACAGCACCGCCCCATTGGTTAACACCAGATACTAGTTCGTCAACATTTGTTGCTTTATAAATCGCTTCACGAACTTTAACGTCCGCAGTTGGCCCAACTTTATTATTCAAGTCAAGATACGTAATAGATAGCGCTTGGATAGTTAGTAATTCAAAGTTCTCGTCTTTGTTAATCAATTCCCTATTTTGTCCTTTAACATCCAAAGCGACATCGATATCGCCTGAACGCAATGCGTTTGTCATCATATTAGGGTCCGCAATAACTTTCATCCGTACACCATCTAAATGTGGTTTACCGCCCCAATACTTGTCATTTCTTACTAAGTCAATTTGCTGATCCTTTTTCCAATCTTTAATGGCAAACGGACCAGTACCCACTAAGTGCGCACCGAACTCATCGCCCCATCCTTCAACTTCTTCTTTTGGCACAATTGAGTTACCAGCATCAGTCAATACAGCTAGCAAAGCAGCATTAGGTGTTTCAAGATGGACTTGTACTTCAAATTCACCTGATACATCTACTTTTGTAACGCCGTTAAGTCTGTTCATGACAGATTCATTTACTGATCTTTCCAAGCTATATTTTACATCTTCGGCAGTCATTTGACGGCCGTCTTGGTATTCACCAGGTTGGAAGAAGACGTCGTCCCTTAGTTGGAACGTGTAGACAAGCAAGTCGTCAGAGATTTGCCAATCTGTTGCGAGCGATGGAGTGATCTCGCTCAAGTCTTTACTATAAACTACGAGTGTATCTGCAACCGAACGCATAACTTGTGATTCGTATACGCCTGTATATTTAACCGGGTCAAGTGTTTGTGGATTTGCTGAGAGGCCAATTTGCAAAGTCCCTCCATCTTGAGGTTCCCCACTATTTTCTCCCCCTTTGTCTCCGTCCTTACTATCAGAACTTGGCGTGGATGACTTTCCTGAACAAGCAGCTAATACGAGTAACAGCGAAATACCAACTAAAAACATTTTCGCCCTTTTATATCCCAATATAATCCCCCCACTTCCATTTTGATTCACACTGTGAACCACTGATTCAACAGTGTTAAATTAGTTACTAACTTAACACGATTTATCATCAAATGTAAAGTATTATTTTAAAAGATTCTAATATCTTATAACGTGCATAATTATTCAAAAAGTCACTTCATTATAAGGCTCACAGGTAATTAAGAATTCTAAAGATTTACCATTTACTTTTTATTCAGAGGGTGGTACGCTATCCTAAATTCACATTGTGAACCAGTGTTTCAGAATAATAGAATGAGAGGTGGAAGTGAATGGGTAAGTACTTTCTTCGAAGACTGATTGATTTATTACCTACTGTTTTTGTTGTAGCTATTATCGTCTTCATCATTACACGTCTAATACCCGGAAATCCCGCAGCCGTTATGCTAGGCCCTACCGCCAGCGTAGAAGATATAGAAAAGCTGACGGAGCAATTGGGATTAAATGAACCCTTATATCAACAATTCTTCAGTTATATAACTGGTTTGCTACAAGGGGATTTTGGCACTTCATTAAGTTATAACCAACCCGTAACGGAATTGATCATGGAGCGCTTTCCAAATACGCTTGTCCTGGCAGTAGCCGCATTAATCATTGCGCTGGTTATTGGTATCCCGGCAGGAATGATTTCTGCATCTCGTCATAACTCCATTTTGGATTATGTGGTTATGTTAATTTCACTAATTGGCGTGTCGATGCCCATTTTTTGGCTCGGTGTTATGTTAGTTCTTTATTTCAGCGTAGGTTTAGGGTGGTTTCCTGCAACAGGAATGGGAACCTTAAGTGAAGGGCTCATTCCTTATCTCAAGCATCTTGCATTACCAGCTATCACACTTGCTACCATTCCAATGGCGACTTTCGCCAGGATTACACGATCTAGTATGCTAGAGGTTTTATCACAAGAATACATTAAAACGGCACGCGCAAAAGGGGTCAGCGAGTTTTGGGTTATATCAAAACATGCTTTTAAAAACTCTCTTACACCAATCTTGACGGTGTTAGGCATGCAAATTTCAATGCTACTTGGAGGAGCAGTTTTAACAGAAACAATCTTTAGCTGGCCGGGGATGGGACGATTGATTGTCGATGCCATCGATAAAAGGGACTTTGTCGTTGTACAAGGAACTGTATTATTCATCGCTATCATCTTTGTTGTCGTCAACTTGCTAGTAGATATGCTCTATAAAGTTGTCAATCCGCGAGTCAATTATCTCTCGAAAAAAGGGGGCGGTGGAAAATGACACTGACTCAGCCTACTAATTCGCGTTCAACTGTAAAGGATAATGCAAATACGAAAGAAGCGAGTTTTCTTAAAAAGCTGTTCAAAAATAAATTAGCCGCTTTTGGACTAGGTGTCACTATTTTAATGGTCATCGTAGCTGTATTTGCGCCTTTAATAGCAACACACACTCCAAATAGTATGGATCTTGCGAATACACTTGCAAGTGCTGGAGTTGAAGGTCATCTTTTAGGCACTGATAACTATGGCCGTGACCTTTTCAGTAGAATTGTCTATGGAGCTCGGATCTCCCTTATCGTCGGAGTTTCGGCTGTACTGCTTGGGGCCATTTTAGGTACCTTGCTTGGTCTGTTAGCAGGCTACTTCGGCGGGAAACTTGACTCGATTATTATGCGTACGATGGACGGACTCTTCGCATTTCCTTTTATTCTTTTGGCAATTACGTTAATGACGGTACTTGGTCAAGGTCTGGTAAACGTCATTATCGCAATCGGAGTTGCTAATATTCCAGGATTTGCACGGATTGTTCGTGGACAAGTCTTAAGTGTTAAGGAAGAGGAATTTATAGAAGTAACGAATTCGTTGGGAGCCACACATCCAAGAATTATTTTCTACCACATCTTGCCGAACTGTTTAGCGCCGCTGATTGTATATGGAACGATGAGCATTGCTGGCGCAATCATTTCAGAAGCTGCCCTTAGTTTCCTGGGTCTCGGCGTCCAGCCACCTACTGCTTCTTGGGGAAGCATTTTGAAAGACGGGAAAGATTTCCTGGTCTTGAATCCTCAAATGGCTACGTTCTCAGGACTTGCTATATTAATAACGGTGTTAGGTATTAACTTATTCGGTGATGGTCTGCGTGACGCACTAGATCCGAAAATGAAAGTTTGACGATTGGAGGGATGAATATGTCGGAAACTTTACTTCGCATAGAGGACTTAGACGTTCAATTCAGATCTTCCTCCTCTGTAGTGAAAGCCGTAAATGGTGTAAATATCACGTTAAATAAAAAAGAAACACTCGGTATCGTCGGGGAGTCCGGATCGGGTAAAAGCGTAACAGCTACCGCTTTAATGCGGCTAATCCCCTCCCCCCCAGGTAAAATATCCGGCGGGACCATCAATTTCGATGGCAAAGACTTGCTGAAGCTCTCTGAAAAAGAAATGAAAGCGATACGAGGCAATGACATCGCAATGATTTTCCAAGATCCAATGACGAGCTTGAATCCAGTGTTCAAAGTTGGCAATCAAATCATCGAAGCGATTCGAAACCATAAAGTGATATCCAAAAAAGATGCTAAAAAAGAAGCGATTGAAATGTTAAAAGTGGTCGGCATTCCGGAACCTCAAAAGCGAATTAACATGTATCCGCACGAGTTTTCGGGGGGCATGAGGCAGCGGGTTATGATTGCGATTGCATTGTCATGTAATCCAAAGTTATTGATTGCAGATGAACCGACAACTGCACTGGACGTTACGGTACAAGCGCAAATTCTAGATTTGATGAAAAAATTGCAACAAACAAACGATACATCTATCATCATGATCACGCATGACCTCGGTGTTGTCTGGGAAATGTGCGACAAATTGATTGTCATGTACGCCGGTTCAACTGTTGAATCCGGAACGGTAGAAACAATCTTTAATAACCCTCTCCATCCATATACATGGGGGTTACTAGAGTCACAAATTACAAAAGACGTAATTCACGGTGAGAAATTGCCTGCCATCCCGGGAAGTCCTCCTGACATGAGAAAACCTATGCCGGGTTGTCCTTTCTATGACCGCTGTCCGTTCGGCCAAGAGATTTGTTTAACAACAAAACCTGAGCCAATTGAAGTAGAAGAGAATCATATTGTATCCTGCCATTTCCAAACGACAACGACTCGTTTAGAAAGAAAGGAGCGAATGTACGTTGACTGAATCGATTATAAAAGTACGTGATTTAAAAAAACACTTTCCTATTCATAGTGCCATTCCTTTTGTGAAATCGCATCAAAGTGTCAAAGCTGTTGATGGCGTGAACTTCGATGTTTATAAAGGCGAAACACTCGGTATTGTGGGTGAATCAGGTTGCGGCAAGTCGACACTAGCACGCTTAATCAATCAGCTTGTTCACCCTTCTGCTGGTTCTGTAGAGTTTAAAGGTAAAGATTTAGCAACTTTATCCGCTAAAGACGTTCGTGCAGCAAGGAAATCGATACAAATGGTATTCCAAAATCCTGATGCTTCACTAGATCCACGGAAGACGATTGAGTTTTTAATTGCCGAACCTTTAGTTATCCATAATATTGGCACGAAAGAAAGCCGTAAACAACGGGTGCATGAACTATTAGAAACAGTTGGGCTAAGTAGCTACCATGCCCGCCGTTATCCACATGAATTTTCTGGTGGGCAAAAGCAGCGTATCAATATTGCACGTGCTCTTGCGCTAAATCCTGATGTCATTATTTGCGATGAACCGGTATCGGCGCTGGATGTATCCGTACAAGCACAGGTCATCAATCTACTTAAGAGTCTACAAAAGGAATTTAACTTGACCTATATTTTCATTTCACATGACTTAAACGTCGTTCGTTATATGTGTGACCGTATTGCAGTTATGTATTTAGGGAAAGTCGTTGAAACAGGTACTTTCCAACAGCTCTACGAAGATCCGAAGCATCCTTATACAAAGGCCCTTCTTTCTGCAATTCCAAAAGAAAATCCGTTCGAACAAAAGGAACGTGTCATTCTGACAGGTGACGTACCAAGTCCGGTTAATCCACCTTCAGGCTGTGCTTTTCATGAACGCTGTCAATATGTGATGGATATTTGTAAAACCGACGCACCTGTATTGCAGACAATCGAACCAGAAAACCAAGTCGCTTGTCATCTTTATTAAAAACTAGGAGGAAATGAATATGTCACTCAAACACGTAATGGAAGTTCTTGAATTAATGGATAGTAAGTTTGTAACAGGAGAAAGCATCAAAAGTTATTTGGAAGGTATCTCTTCCAACGGGGACATTTCTGTAGAAACAGTTTTCGGTGAAAAAGGATCCACTGATTTCATCAAAATTACACTTGCAGGCGAAAATGGAAAATCCAAAGGCGGTACTTCCCCTACTCTCGGTATTATCGGACGTTTAGGCGGTATCGGTGCACGCCCGGAAATGAAGGGCTTCGTTTCTGATGGAGATGGCGCGCTGGCATGTATTTCTATTGCTGCTAAACTTCTTGATATGTCTGGAAAAGGTGATGACCTGAGAGGCGATATCGTGTTAACAACACATATTTGCCCAGATGCTCCGACAACTCCTCATGAGCCGGTTGCTTTTATGGGTTCGCCTGTTGACATCCTTGCGATGAATCAACATGAAGTTACCGCTGAAATGGATGCTATTATTTCCATTGACACGACGAAGGGTAATATGATCACGAACCATAAAGGATTTGCAATTACACCTACAGTAAAAGCTGGTTACATACTAAAAGTCAGTGATGATCTTTTACACATCTACACACAATCTGCAGGAATCCTGCCTGTCACGCTTCCTATTACAACACAGGATATTACGCCTTATGGCAATGGACTTTACCATGTAAACAGTATTTTACAGCCTGCTGTTGCAACGAATGCACCGGTTGTCGGAGTTGCAATTACGACTGAAACGGCTGTAGCCGGCTGTGCAACCGGGGCTTCCCACCCTACTGATGTTGAACAAGTTGTTCGTTTTGCAATCGAAGTGGCAAAATCATTCGGTGAAGGTAAATGTGACTTCTACGATGAGACTGAATTTGAATTGATTGAAAAACTATACGGCACAATGAATCACCTACAAACAAAAGGAAGTAAGGTGGAAGCAGTATGACTGATACAATAGCACTCAAGCAATTATTAATCGATGAAGTTGAAAAAAGAAAAGACGAACTAATTGAACTATGCAGTTCCCTTATCCAAATTCCAAGTGAAAATCCACCGGGAGACTCTACGGATATCAGCCAATTTATCACAGATTACTTAAAACAATATGATTTAGAGCCTGAGTGGCACGAGGCAAGCGACAAAATGTTCAACCTGATCTCTTCGTATGGCAACAAAGAAGGTAAAAATCTCATTTATTGCGGGCATACGGATGTTGTTCCAGCAGGTGATTTAACGAAATGGGATTTCAATCCATTCTCTGGTGAGGTTGTAGATGGCTGGATGCTCGGACGCGGTGCGAGTGACATGAAAGCTGGACTAGCGGGACTTATTTTTGTTTATGGTCTAATGAAACGGATGGACATTCAGCTTCCTGGACAATTAACATTAGCGATAGTTCCCGATGAAGAAACGGGCGGCGAATTCGGGGTGCCTTGGTTACTCGAAAACAAGCTGATTGCAGGCGACGGTGCACTAATAGCAGAACCTTCTTCTCCGTACAACCCGACGATCGGTCAAAAAGGCTCTTACTGGTTTGAGCTCGAGGTGTTCGGTACACCAGGACACGGTAGTCTTTCACCGATTGCTGGAAATAATGCAATCACTGATGCCATTAAAGCCATCGATAAAATTCAAGATTTATGGGATTTAAACATTATCATCCCGGATGAAATTAAACCGTTAATCGAAGTATCCCAACGCTATATGCGCGAAGTTGAAAAAGACAGACTGAAATTTCAGCCTGTGCTGGAAAAAATCACAGTTAACATCGGAACAATTCAAGGTGGAACAAAATCAAATATTATTCCAGAAAGTTGTAAAGTACAAGTAGACTGCCGCCTACCATTCGGAATTACACATGACGAAGTTTCTCTGTATCTAAAAGATGCTTTAGATAGTTTAGGCATCCGTTACTCCATTCGATTGTTCGGATTTAAAAGTCATGCTAACTACACTTCTGCAGAAGATCCAGTTTGCCGCGCAATTGTGGACAATATTACGTTCGTTACTGATCATGAAGCTTATGGCGTTATGCAGTGGGCAAGCAGTGATGCAAGACATTTTAGAGATTATAATATTCCAGTCTTACAATACGGGCCTGCCTATCTTCCAAGTATCCATGGCTACAATGAAAAAGTACAAGTAGAAGATATAATCCGCTGCGCAAAAGTGTATGCTGCGGCTGTAATTGATTTCCTATACGAAAAATAGTAGGATGATAGTATGATATCCAATATCTATAATTGCTCGTATAAAAGGAGTATATTAATGTTAAAGACAGTGAATCTAGCTTTAGAGGTATTGAGAATGTTTTCCAAAAGCAAGCCTGTTTGGGGTGGCCGGGAATTAGCACATGAAATGGAACTGAATCACACCAATATCTATCGAATTCTCGAGACATTGGAACGGAACGGTTTCGTCAGTAAAGACCCGATTACTAAACAATACTCATTAGGTTCAGTTGTTTGGGAATTGGGTACGGTTTTTTATGAGGGACTAAATATTAGTACTCTTATTAACCCTATTCTAGAGAAATTAAGCGAGAAAACAGGAGAATCTGTTTTTCTAACGGTCCTGGATAAGGGAGAAGCTGTCACACTGATGGTAATCGAACCTAAAAACAAGGTAAAGTTCTCTGTTTCAGCCGGCAGCCGTGCTCCACTTTATGTGGGAGCTTCTTACCGATCAATATTGGCATATATGTCTGAAGAAACCAGAGAAAAAGTGATTACTGGTGAATTAGTGAAATACACTGGGAAAACGATGACAGATTCTACTGATTTGCGTAATGAGTTATCTTTAATTCGCAAAAATGGCTGGGCCGAAAGCCAAGGTGAATATACACCTGACGTTGTCGCACTTGCAGTTCCGCTACTAGTCGATAACACAATTATCGGCTCCATCACGGTAGCGGGTCCTTCATATAGAATAGAAGAAGAACAAAAAAACATTGCCCTTCCATTGTTGCATGAGACTCGGGATGAGGTTGTGGAAGTAATTACGCGATATAAGTTGAAATTGAATACATGAAGTGACGAGACAACACCCCCCGACTAAAAATCATCGAGGGGTGTTTTTTTGAATATAGATGATTCTAAGTCAATTATATTGGAACATTGCTGCTTTGAAAGGTGCGTGCCTTGATAGTTCCCCTGTAGCTTCTCTATCCAATCACGTTGAATAGTCAGTTAAATTAGTTATCCGTAATAAATCAAGGAAATATCTCCAAGCATTGCTACCTTTCTTTCAATCCCGAGTCAATTCTGTTACATACCGTTCCCAACTACTGATACGTTGTACACTAGATATACGTCAATTTTCTTGAGGAGTTTGATTATGAATAAGAAACGTTTATCCTGGGTGGATGTCACCAAAGGATTTTTAATGATTCTTGTCGTCATTGGTCATTATCCTGGACAGCTCGATTTCCCACTGGCGAAGTATATCTATTGGTTTCACATGCCAGCATTCTTTATTTTAAGTGGTTTGTTTTTTAAGCCTGTTGTAGAAAAGGGCTTAATGAAACTTTCAATTCAAAAACGTTTTATGCAATTAATCGTCCCATACTTGTTTTTCCTCGTCAGTATTACGCTGATTCGTTACGGGATAGAAATTGGTTCAGGCAATATGGATCTATCATGGTATGTAAATGATTTGTGGACACTCGCTGTCGGCGGACGTTTTGCACGTGGTGCATATGGTGTATTCTGGTTTGTAACTACGCTATTCTTTACGTATTTGTTCTTCTTATGGATGACAAAATACTTTAGTCGTACGAAACAAATTATTATTTTGGCTATCTTTTATAGTATTGCCCATTTTGAAAGTTTGTTTGCGATGCGCGTCATTGGTGGATCACCAGATACTGCATCTCAAACAATCCCAATGATTTGGAACATCGATGTTGCACTCATGGCAGTCGTCTATTTTTCACTCGGTTATTATATGAAGAGTATTTGGATGAACGTTTCGAAAAGATGGTTAATCGCGGGATTGATCGGTAGTGTGACAGCAGTTTTGCTTGATAACTTTAATGTAATCGACTATCATTTGAGCATGAAATTTTTGCGTTATGAACATTTCGTTTTAGATTTGATCATCCCACTTTCATTCACACTTGTATTGGTGGGCGTATTCCAACTCATCGCTACTCAACTGTCACTCAATTGGCTGCAAAGGATCGAGAAGCACTCCCTAACGATTATGTACTTGCACATCTTTACAGATATTTTGTTAAATGATTACTTCACATATGGCATTATTGGATTCACAGCATTTGGATTGGTCATTCCAATCGTAGTTTCAATTATCATTCAAAAAATGATACCACATGGAAAGCTACTCCTTGGTGGATTTTCTCAAAAAAGGCCACTACCCATTCAGCAGTAGCACACTAAAATCTGTACTATATAAGTTGAAATAAAGAATCCTACCAACAACGCTCGGCGCCAGTAGACGCTTTGTTGGAGAATATATAAGATCATTAGTTCAACTTATATAGATAGTCGGCATTTAACAAATAGAATGTTCTTCCAACACCGCTTGTCGCTAGATTTGTTCGTTACACCGGCAGACGATTAACAGGTATATCTCTAGGCAATCGTGCATATACTACTAATCACAGAGAGGCGGCACTCCTCTGTCCCGCACGGGGGCACTTTCGACGGAAGGTGAAAAAGAATACCAAGCATAATCTGACTGGAGATTGTCCAGTAGTGCCGCGTACTACATAGCTTAGAACGGAAAAACCAGCCATTTACGATCTTGGCTGGTTTTGCTTTGTACTTTCTTCATTGCACCAGAAAGTTATTCCGGAAACGTTATTACAAGATTTCCTTCGATATTTACAACCTCAATCAGTTCCTCGTTAAACAAATACGGTGTATCATTTTTGTCCTGTGGTGTTATTGCCTCGTAGCTATTCTTGACAGACAAAACTTGAAATGTAACTGGAATATAGCGACCTTTGTTTAATGTTTTCATGTTCCCCATCAAAAATACTTCTTTGCTGGAAACAGCAAAACTCAGATGTCCCACTTCTTTATTCAAATTACCCGATACTAATTTCACGTCCTGCAATAAAGAAATTGTGCATAAAATGAAATCATTGATGATTTCAGCAGGTAACTTCTCAAAGCCATTTTTCAAAAACAGCGCGTTAAAACCATTCCTTATTTCTTTAAACGAGAAGATATCCTCAATTTTTTTAGCTTTGACCCCATTACCCAAATTTGCGATAACCTGTTTGCAGTCTCCTAGGTACTCCCCTACATATCCCGAGCTCTTCTCCCTTAGCGCGATGAAATCAGCAAGCCCATTAACACTATCAATTCCATGCGCATCGTCTCGAACCAACATCATGAAACTATAGAAGTCCTTTTCATCAAAACTTCTTTCAACAAATTTGTTGTAGTAGTGTGCAAATAACTGTTGTTCTTTCTTATCCATGACGCTTCCACCCTTTTCACTATTCTTTTACGTATCTTTACTATAATCATAACATGCTTAGGAACATACTTTCTACAATGGGGTTGTAAATGTACACTCGAAATACGTCTTCTTGCTTTTTAACTAGCACAAAAAACCAGCCCTCACAATCCAGGCTGGTCCTCATTTAACATTAGGCAATACTAACAAGCTTACTAGTTGCTAATAATTCCTGCTCCACTTTAACTTGTTCCTTGATAAACTGTATAGCTATTTGATTGAACTCTTTATGCTTCTCAATATTACAGACATGGCCGCATTGCTCAATAATATGCAATCTAGCGCTTTTATCCTTTATCGTATCTTCTTCAACGGGGCCAAGAAACATATAGTCTTGATCACCCATGATGTACATCTTGGGAATTTCATGTTTTTCACAATCAATTCGCGGATAAATTTCACAAACCTTGGCAGCAAATCGATACCATTTAATAAACCCTTTTTGACGGATTTTCTTTGCTTCTAGGATGAAAACATCCCTTGACTTCTTATGGTGTGCTTTAGGCATAAGGATACGTGCAAATGTTTTATACAACCACATGTAGGGGACCACACTTTTAAGCAAATTTCCTGTTCTCAGAATCACTTTCGCAACACTTGTTAACCGGATAATTGCACCGCCTAAAATCATGCTTTTAATTCTACCGGGTGCGTAAATATGCATCGCATGTAAGACAACAGAACCCAAACTAATCCCCGCAAAGTGAGCCTTTTCAATAGAAAGGGAATCCATTACCATTACGACATCTTTAGCTAAAATTTCAGGTGTATATGTCAGCATTTCAGGTTCATAATTAGCAGAACCGCCATGATCTCTTAAGTCAATGAAGAGAAGATTGAAATGCTTTTTAAACTCTTTTATTTGTTTATACCATATATTCGAATTCCCACCCAAGCCATGAAGAAATACGACCCACTCATGCTGAGGACCTAAGTTATGCGTTTCATAATGTAACAAATGAAATTAACCCTCTTCCCTTTAGAGCAATCCACAAAAAACCTACATTTTATCGAAATTTGTCGGTTTTTGTTATCTTATGAATACTATTGTAATTCATTCGTTTACAAAAGTCTTGTGCTAGCCTGAAAGAATCGCCTCGAATTTTCCCACTGTACTTTTTGTTGTCACAAAAGAGAATTATCTCCTTGTGCACGCTACCCTTAGAGAGTTTATCCATTATTAGCCAAATATTATTCCTCAAACTCATCCGCTTGTATAGGACGTTCATATTCCACCGGTAATCAATCACATTCGCCGCGTGAACAATCATATAACCCGCCAACCGATCATAACCCTGCATGAACGATCATATCCTCTGCCAACCAGTCATAACGCCACACAAACGATCATATAACCCGCCAACCGATCAGTAACACCACACGCTCGATCATATATCCCACCAACCAGTCATTACTACCTCACGCACGATCATATTTCCTACCAACCGATCAGTAACGCCGCACGAACGATCATATATTCCGCCAACCGATCAGTAACACCACACCAACGATCATATTCCCCGACAACCGATCAGTAACGCCACACCAACGATCATATATTCCGCCAACCAATCATAACGCCACACCAACGATCATATTCCACGCCAACCGATCATAACCCCCACATAACCAATCACATACACCCCCCAGCCCAATCATTTCCTATATACAAAAAAAATCAGACATTTACGTACATGTCTGATCTTCATTTTATTAAGTTGTAGATCACTAAAACTTACACCTGTTATAGAGCCGCTATTACATGCCCGGGTTTCTCCAACAATCTAAAGATATTGTTTTTATATTCTTCAACCCCTGGCTGGTCGAAAGGATTTAGGCCCTGCAAGTAAGCACTCATTGCACATGAAAGTTGGAAGAAATATATGAGATAACCAACATGATAGGCATCTTGCTTAGCCACTTCAAGACGTAGTAAAGGTACGCCTCCATCTCGGTGCGCCTCCATAGCCCCATGCATCATTACTTCATTTATTTCATTTAATGTTTTATCCGATAGATAATTCAAGCCATCCAAGTTTTCTTTGGATGAAGGTATCGCACAATCCTCCGCTTCTTCTGTGAAATGGACAAACGTTTCAAAGAGCATCCGTTGACCATCTTGTATATATTGACCGAGGGAATGTAAGTCGGTAGGATATGCGACGGCGGCAGGGAAAATACCGTTTCCGCCCTTCCCTTCACTTTCACCAAAGAGCTGCTTCCACCACTCATGGAAAGTTTCAAAGGATGGGGAAAAGCTCGCTAAAATTTCGACATTGTAGCCTTCAGATAACAGTAGCGTTCGTAAAGCAGCATACTGATAAGCTATATTCGAACCTATATCTGCGTTCGAGAGATCATGAATGGCTTTTTTTGCTCCTGCAAGGAGTTGTTCAATATCGACACCAGCTACTGCAAGAGGGATTAAACCAACTGGCGTGAGAACAGAATAACGGCCCCCAATATCATTTGGTATAATGAAAGACGTAAATCCTGAACGGACAGCCATTTCCCTCAAAGCACCTTCTGATTTATCGGTAATCGCAACAATTCGTTCGCTTGCGGATGAACCATAACGGTTTTCCATATATTCAAGCATAATCCGGAAAGCAATTGCAGGTTCCGTCGTTGTTCCAGATTTCGAAATAACAATAATGGCAACTTCTTTACTCCCCATATAGCTTAATAATTGTTTCATATACGCACCGCTCAAGTTTTGGCCAGCAAAGAGTACTTCAGGATCATCCGAGTTTTTTTCAAAATACGGTGATAGAGCGTCTTGAATCGCTTTCGCTCCTAAATAAGAACCTCCGATACCTATGACAACAACTAAATCTGCATTTTCACGCAGTTTTTTCGCCGCCTTCAGAGCATCCTCTAATTCATTTAACGAAATCTCATTCGGGTAATTCTTCCACCCCAAATAATCAGCACCTTCAGAAGTACCTTTGTTCATTTCTTGATGAATCGTTTTCACTTGTGTGCCAAATACTTCCTCAAGCTTACTTATAGATACATGTGATTGATTTAATGTTAACGGAATTACCAATTCGACATTCTCCCCTTCTAGGTGGTTTTATCAATTTAAGTCATAAATTACTATTCATCTAACATGTCCGACTTCTTTCTACGGGTTCAATAACAGTCTATCACTTCCAACTCCCACTCATCTTTTATCAAGATAGGGCAGTAACTCATTTCCCATTAGGTGAGCCTCTTCAGCTATCGCAATTAAAAATAGATCATCAAAGCTCTTCTTCTCTATTATGCCCAAGAAGCATCTTAACTTCAATTCTAAATTTCCATGGATGATTAAACAGTGGAAGATATATTATATGAAGGAATTTCCTTCAGTAACACTTAGTTATCGTAATGCAACTACCCCACTTACACAACATCAGTAATACGTAATGAATTACTGTTATTTTAACCACTGCTAATGAACCATGATTTAATCATCTTGGAATACAATGTATCGTGTGCGGTTCGGTGGATCCCGTTATAGCCTAATGAATAAATTATTAGTCAAACGTGCACTTAAAAGTCTGTCCACTTGTTGTATAGGAGAGGATTTACACTCGCAGAATATGTGCAGTAATTCGGTATAAAAGTAGCTGGTAAGAAGAAACATCGGGAGCGGATACTTATGAATTTGAAGTGCGAATTAGGGTAACAACAACCAAGCCTAGCCAGATACTATAGTAAAAAACAGCTCCTATCCATCTGGACTGAAGCTGTTACGTTACTTTTATAGTTACTTTTCACACGCGATTAAATCTTTATCGCGGTCGCTTTTTTTGTTCGCATCATAGATTGCCTGAGATACAAATGGCTTGTACTTGGTTTCACCGCCTACATTTTTAATAGATGCAGATCTTGCTACGCCGCCTTTATACACCTTGTTTAACTCAGTGCAATTTTTATATGTCACGACTTTCGGGCTAGCCGCCTCAACATTCACCGAACTGAATGAGAAGCCTATCGCAATAGTAAATGCCAGCAAGACAGTAAATACTTTCTTCATAACAAAAACCTCCTTTTCAATTAATCCTCTTAGGTATGAACCTGTTTATAGGCATGAAAAAACGCCTTCCTTTATCCCAATCATTCATAGCGATCAGGCTGAAGACATCCCTCTTGAACTATATAATTACCTTAACAGACTTTGAGTTTATTGAATACCCTGAAAAAACTGGTTGGGGCTGATATATGATCGGTTAGCCTGAGAATATGATCGGTTCCAGCTAATATATGATTGGTTTGCTCGGGATATGATCGGTTGCCGTGGAGATATGATCGGTTAGCGTGGGATATGATCGGTTGCGCAGAGATATGATCGGCTCCTCGGGGATATGATCGGTTGCGCAGGGATATGATCGGGTCATCGGGGGATATGATCGGTTGCGCGGAGATATGATTGGGTCGCGTGGGATATGATCGGTTGCGTTGAGGTATGATCGGGTCGCGTGGGATTTGATCGGTTGCGTTGAGATATGATCGGGTCATCGGGGGATATGATCGGCTGCGTCGAGATATGATCGGTTAGCGTGGGATATGATCGGTTGCGCGGAGATATGATTGGTTCGCGTGGGATTTGATCGGCTGCATGGAGATATGATCGGTTAGCGTGAGATTTGATCGGTTGAGTCAAGATATGATCGGTTAGCGCGGGATTTGATCGGCTGTGTCGAGATATGATCGGGTCGCGTGGAATATGATCGGTTCGCGCGGAGATATGATTGGGTCACGCGGAATATGATCGGTTAGCGCGGAGATTTGATCGGCTGCACGCGGATATGATCGGCTCGGGCTCGTATATGAATGACCTGCCTATGAAAATGACAAATTCTAGAGATTTCAATTTAGCACGAGTAAATAGACCCAGTCATTTTATTAATGACTGGGTCTATTTACTATTTTGAAACTTTCTATTTTGCTTCGAATTTAACTTGGCGGTAGCCGGTTTCGCATCAACTGCTCACTCTGGCGTTGTATCTTCACTTGCCGAAGCATAGATGCTATTCGCAAGCATGCGGTAATAGTATTTCGTGTGGGCTCTAAATGCTAAGTCGTTCGCAAATAGCGTCACTGTTGAATCTTCCAACTGCTGCGTAAAGGCGAATGTTTGCCCCTGCGCCCCTTCATGTCCAGGCCACCATCCCGAAACGAAGAAATCATCCGTATTTTTGACTGTTGCCAATACTTCAGCATCCACAGGCACTTCAGTTATCCATGAACCCCTCGTTGTATATAGAAGCTCATCTGCCTTATAACCAGAAGTTAATTGGTGATTGACATTTACTGTCGCTTTCACAAGTCCTTCATGTCCACCTTGAGTCGTTACATAATCGAATCCTTCAAGTAACTTTGTATCTTTAACGGCTTTTAGTACACTGTTACCAATACCTACGAACGTTTTACCAGATAAATCTTTAGGCAAAGTACTATCAGAGATAATGACTTCTGCATTTTTCTCATCAACTAGCTTAAAGCCTAGCTCTTTCAACGAAAATGTCAATTGGCTAGAACCACTTCCTGCTACCTTTGGCTCCGAAATCCACTTTATTTCAAACGCATTGTATGCTGGTAAAGGATTCGCTTCAAAGGTATAATCCTCGACGTAGGATAGTAAATCACTTGTATTAACTACGAAATCGCCTTTACGGAATCCGAATTTTTCCTCTTGCACCAAGCCGACTTGTTTTCCTTCTGCAAGGAGTTTGTTCACAAGTTTGATTGTGTCATTATTAGTGTTTTTTAGTACTTGTCTAGTAGCCGTTTTCTTAACTTCGCTTGCTGGAACTTCGATTGCACTAACCTTCGTTGTATGTCCTTCGAATCCTTCTTCATCTCCAAAACGTACCTCAACGACGTCAAAACCTCTAAGCGCTGGGAAATTAACAACAACGGGATCGTACATTGCTTCCCAATCAGAAACATCATCGCCTTTATAAAGCATCGCATTAGCCAAGCCGCGCTTTGCTTGTTTCATTGGAACAACATAAGTTCCTTTCGGATAAGTAGTTGCTTCAATCATTATGTCTTTAGTCGTTTGTTCAACTGTTAAACCGTTGCGGATTAAATACGTTACCATATTATAAACTTCTAGTACGTTCTTCTGATTTCTTGCATCAGCCGGTAATACATAGTAATCCGGGAAGAAGTTTTCATTGTTTCCGCGAACCCGACCGATTGATTCTCCAGCTGCATTCGTTAACAATGGATCAACGAGACGATTGTCTTGTCCTTTAATTCCACGACTAAAGATTTCAAGCTGGTTTAAATATAACTCGTCTTTATTCTCAAGGACATAGTTTGTAGCTCCAAGGCCAGTACCTACCATAGCGCGTAAAGAGTCCTGACTTAAAGTTGGCACCTCGACAGTATGTCCAAGTGTTCCATGAAGCATTGAAAAGATAGGTGTATAGGAAGGACCCATGTCATCCCATCCATCTTTATAGCCTTCTGAAGCTAGGAAATAAGAAGTTAAATTAGAATTACCAATTCCCGCTTTCCCCATTTCATGTGCCTGTTCAGTCATGCTTTTAATAAGTAAATCATATTCAAAGTTCGGGTTATGCGGCGGTGTAGCCGGTTCAATTAAGAATCCATTTACATAGCCATGCCCTTCTACCATTGTAAGCGGAGTCCACTTCGCAATTTCTTGATTCAATTGAATCGTTTCAACCTGCGTTTGGTAAGCATTGTCACGGTTCAAATCAAATCCAAGTGCATTAGCGCGCGTATTCAGGACACGTCCGTCCGGGTTGTGTGAAAAGTTAAAGATAAAAATAATATTGTCTAATACTTTATCCATATCCAAAATGACTTCTTCAGAATCACCATTTTTATCCTTTGATGTGAATTTAACTTGTGATTCTATCGCGAATTTCTTTAGCAGCTCTGTTTGGAAGTCGATACCTTCCACTTCATCTGGATGGATATTATTGAACCAGACTGGAACTTGATAGTCACCCATCGTGCCGTCTTTAATCTTCTTCATTAGCTCTTCCGGATTTTCAAGCGCAGTCGGTAGTGTTTGATTGAGATACTTATCCACTGCTTCTTTATCTTTTGCAAGTACTACAAGGTGAAAGTCGCGGCCCTCGACAGATTTACCTGGGCTTTGATACTCTAAATAGCGATCGTTTAATTTATTTGACTCGGCAAAAATACTATCAATAGATGGCTTAATAGCTTCCCAGTCGAGATATTGGTCATAGACATTTAACTTTACAGTCGTTGATGCATTTAAATCATTTGCAGCATCAACCAAAGCAAGTTCATAGTCTCCAATTAGCTCTTTGTAGATGACACGAATTGACCGTGTTGATAGATTGTCCGTATTAAAAGGTAGTCCAAACTCTAGTTCAGCGGCAATTTTAGTTGTTCCGCCGACATAGTGTGGTTCTTTTTTAACAATGATGAATGGATCCCCAGAATATGATTCCGCTTTCGCATCCCACATCTTCCACTCCGATAGACTTTTCCCTCCAAATTGAAATTCCAGTTTGGTTAGGTCTACTTTCTTTCCAAAATCAACTTCCAACTCTACATCGCGAATCTCCGTAAGTGAGAATAGGGATTTGCTAACCTCTAGTTGGGTCGCTTGGCTAACTTGGACAGTATCAACTGTCTGGGCAGCTAACGTTGATGCTGGCAATGCCATCGTAATTGCCATATAGATGGATAAAAATGCTACTAAAAACCGTTTCACTACTTAACTCCCCCTTTTCATATTGTTTGTAGATTGTCAGACTACAGATTTAATATAACAAATCTACAAATTGTTTGACAGTGAATTTACTTCGAATTCTAAACTAATTTGAATAGTGCGCCTATTATTATGGTGAGATATTACTTTAATATCGTGATTAGGTTTGAAGGTCCAAAGTTTGTCCGATATTCTACTGTTTATATAGCTCCTTGGAAGCAACTAAGTGCTTCCAAACTTTGAATGGATTTGCGCTAATTTCCGGCTTGCCTTCCTCGCACAACTATCGACAATTCTCAGTAGTAGGATTGTACGGGCGGCATTCGGTATCATCTATGGTTGGTCTGCAGTGGGATATGATCGGTTAGCACGGACATATGATTGGGTCGCGTGGGATATGATTGGTTAGCGCGGATATATGATCGGGTTAACCGGGATATGATCGGTTAGCACGGACATATGATCGGGACCCGTGGGATATGATTGGTTAGCGCGGACATATGATCGGTCTCCCCGGGATATGATCGGTTAGCACGGAGATATGATTGGGTCGCGTGGGATATGATCGGTTAGCGCGGACATATGATCGGTCTCCCCGGGATATGATCGGTTAGCACGGAGATATGATTGGGTCGCGTGGGATATGATCGGTTAGCGCAGATACATGATTGGGCCACGCGGGATATGATCGGTTGGCGTGGAGGTATGATTGGTTCAAACCAGAACAACCTCCCGACCGATAATCCGGTCAGGAGGTTGTTTTCGTTGTAATTGATAATGGTGTTGTTATGGAACGATATTTCCAGCTGCTTTATAAATGTCGTACCATTCTTTCCTTGTTAACGTAATATCTGTACTCTTACATGCGTCTTTTAATCGCTGAGGATTCGTTGTTCCGAGTACGACTTGGATGTTAGCTGGATGGCGGCTAATCCAGGCGGTTGCGATGGCCGTGTTTGTTACGTCATAGTTGGCAGCAATTTCGTCAATCACTTTATTCAACTCTAAAAAATTCTCTAAGTCGCCAAGGAATGGGCCAGCAAAGAACCCATTTTGAAATGGTGACCATGCTTGTAGCGTGATATCATGCAAACGACTGTATTCTAGTATACTGCTATCACGATTAATAGCTTGATCTATATTCATATTTAACGCAATTCCCGCGTCAATCATCGGTGTGTGTGCAATACTAAACTGAATTTGGTTGACTACTAATTTATGTGGTGTATATTTTTGCAACAATTCGATCTGTGCTGGGTTATGGTTCGACACCCCGAAATGTTTTACTTTTCCGCTGCTATGCAATTTCTCAAATGCCTCGGCAACTTCAGCAGGCTCCATTAATGGATCAGGACGATGAAGGAGTAGCAGGTCCAAGTAATCCGTGTTTAAACGCTTTAAAATACCGTCAACTGAGTCGAGGATATGTTCTTTGGAAAAATCAAAGTAGTTTTCTTGGCCTTTTATGCCACATTTACTTTGCAAAATCATTTTATCACGAATACTAGGGCTCATTTGAATCGCCTCGGCAAATAATTCTTCGCACCGACCCTGACCATAAATATCTGCATGATCAAAGAAGTTAATCCCTTCATCAAGTGCAGTGCGGATTAACTGCTCTATTTCCGTTAAAGAAAGCTGTGTCAAACGCATATTCCCCATAATAATGTTGGATGCGTTGAGTTCGGTATGTTTAATTTGCGTATATTTCATGGAAAAAAGCCTCCTTTAAATGTAGTCACACTATTTAGAATACCTCACAATCTAGGTAAAAGAACAATTTCATGCTTAGGTTGGAGGCTTTTCGAGAATGGTTGGAGGCTTACGGCGATTGGTTGGACACTTCGAGAGTTTTGTTGGACACACATTCGTTGGTTGGAGGCTTACGGCGATTGGTTAGACACTTCGAGGGGTTTGTTGGACACTCCTTCGTTGGTTGGACACTTTTCCAGAATGGTTGGAGACTTGCGGCGATTCGTTGGACACTTCAAAGGTTTTGTTGGACACTCCTTCGTTGGTTGGACACTTTTCCAGAATGGTTGGAGGCTTACGGCGATTGGTTGGACACTTCGAGAGTTTTGTTGGACACTCCTTCGTTGGTTGGAGGCTTACGGCGATTGGTTAGACACTTCGAGAGTTTTGTTGGACACACCTTCGTTGGTTGGAGACTTGCGGCGATTCGTTGGACACTTCAAGGGCTCTACACTCATCTCCGTATAGGTCCGCCCCGCATAGTTACTTTACTTATTCTTCATTATATAAGCTACCTCTCTTATTAAAATTAAAGCTTTTAAAATGGAACTTGCAATACAAGATAACGAGTTGCTCCGGCAACACAAAAATCATCGGATAGAATAAAACAAAGCATATGACTGTTATGAAGGTATCCTCGATATCAGCCAATAGGAATGCACTGGAAAATTCATTCTCCATGAGGCACTTGAATCGAATGTGTTTTTAAATATTCCTTTTTAAAGCCGGAATAGTTTGAGGTCCAAATGTTATGTACAAAATACAAAAATGGCAGCGCGGCTACTGGCAATAGAAATAACAAGAACCAATATGGGCTTTCCATGATTCCTAGGATTGTGCCGCCTATGATACCAAAAAGAATATAAATCATTGAAATAAAACAAAGACTTGCGTAGACAAGAAAAAAACAGGTATTCATATAAACTAATCCATACATTTTCATCTTTTTACTTCTTCCTTGAACGAGTTGACTAAACTTCCAATTCGCCTTTATCTCCGAAGCAGATTGCTTCAATACTTCCCATATGTTCCTTATTATTTTCTTCACGTTTTCTAGACCTACCTCCCTACATACTTTAAACATAATAGGCGCTACAACTTCGTAAAAAGCTGTAGCATTTTAGTTTTTTTTCCAATTCGAATTTAGCGTTTTCAATTTTCACAGTTTTGTTTTCTTCAGTCATCAATTGAAGCAGTTCTTTCCCCTCAGGTGTAACCGGAAAAGTAAATGGAATCGCATGGTTTGGCTGAATAACACCTGCAAATGTTTCGGATAGGTCTACTTTTTCACGATTGAATACATATTTTACAGCACCCTCCGTTTCAACGCCCAACGTGTATTCTAACGTAATATTTTTGATTCCCTTTTCCAATCGGTTAATCCCTAAGAATAGCATGACACTCTCGCCTGCACTCTTTTCTACAAGGTCAATTGCATGAATACTGAAGTCGTCCGCAACCCCAATGTCGGGATTGGCTTCTACAAGTCCGGACAATTGTTGATACATCTCTTCTTCCAACGTGACGCCATTTTCCTCGTCCGCTTTCAATACTTGCATCGAAAGCGCTTGTTGCTCTATCTCTTTTTTTACGTTTTCTTTCTCTCCCGTCTGCGGTTTTTGGTCATTGTCGGCATTACACCCCACTAATAGTATTGCAGCGAATAAAATTCCAAGTAGCTTCTTCATTTCGAGACTCTCCAATCATGATTAAAAATTACTGTTGACTATGTATAAGTTTACTATAATGGAATGATTCAACTTTTTAGTTACGCTGTTCAAATTAGGACTTTCATTGAACGGCCCTAGTTTATCGGTATCCAAAACTACATCTTTTTCCACGCATGTATTATTCATAGATGTCGGAATAAGAATCCTATCCTTCATTTGCACGTGTTGTTTTTCAACGCCAGTAAGTATATGTGGATAGATGACGCCATTCCATTTGTCGTTAGGAGCCCCGTGCATATAGAGCGTGTAATTATTCCCCAAAGTTTTAGAGCATTCAACTACATTCTCTGTACCGAAATAAAATACGCTTTTCTTTTTCCGTCAGTAAGAATTTCCACAGTCAAATTCGTTCTGGACATAATCCAGAGCGCATTGGCGAACCCTTCCTCTAACTTAACTTCACCGTCGACGAGGTTAACAAGCCCACGAAGATGAAGTTTCTTATACGTTTTCTCCCATTCCTTATCTATTTCCTATTTTGTTAACGCTATAAATGGATTGGAAAAACCGATGATTGACTTTGTATTCAGCGTTTGCAACATAACGAAAATATCATTTTCCGTAAACTCTGGAATCATATCTTCACTTCTTTCTATTACTTTTTTTAGATCCGTCTTGTCTTTCTTTCAGTGGCAAACTAAATTCCGGATAAACCTGCTTTACAAGACCCTTGTTTTTGACAATATAAAAGTAACGATGCAGATATACAGAAAAATATGCTGTTATAATTGATAATAGTGAAATTAAAAAAATGAAAATCATCATTTTTGCGGATTCACTATAGACAAACGTTAATATAAGTTGGCCGATTACATATCCTAATCCTGCGAATGATAACCATCTAACATTAATACTCTCCATCTGTTGCATTTTATGATATGTTCCTGTGTACAGCGCCTTTATATTCAACCAGTTCATCGTTACCAGTAAGCCGATAAAGAGAAGAAATCCAATAATAAAAGGACCTTTCCCTTCTGCTCCTAAGTGAAGATACAATAACTTTTGTATTGCTAAAAAATAGACATATGTATTAACAACCCCATATACACCAAAAAAGAGATAATAGGACTTCTCAAATTTGTATGGGGCGAATAAATAAAGCAATGCCCAAATTTGCAGGATTACTACTGGCACAATTGCCGCCATAAAATAAATAAACGAAAATGGTACTCCTAAAATTGGAATTACACCAATTACATATAATAATATTAAGAAAAAACAAATAATATTAGATCTGTTTTCCTTAGGCGTTTGGAATTTTAAATAAGATAATGTAATTGTATCGATTCTATTTTCCCCGATTTTGATACTCTCCTATCCGTTATACCAAGATGAAACTTTATTAATGATACCTGTTGTTCTCTTTTTTATTGCATCGCCAATTAAATTATAAATACGAACAACTAAAAGCGTTGCAATCAAAAGTAGCATTGCAACGCTTTCATTAATTTACTGATTCAAATTTAAAATTATCCATCTTCACGACTTGGTTATCTTGTTCAAGTGTGTCGATGATTGCTTCTTGTTCAGGCGTTATGCTTAGAGAGAATGGAACTGCATGATTCGATTGAATGATACCTGTTTCCTGCTCGGAAAGGTCCACTTCAACGCCCTCCCACACAAATGCACCATTATCATGACCTAATGTATAGTCGAACTTGATGTTTTTCATAGGTTCATCCAAACGATTGATGGCTAAGAAAAGCAATGAAGCGTTTTCTGTTCCACTGTCCACGATATCAATAATATTAATACTGAAATCATTGGCGAGTCCCATGTCTGCATTTTCCGTAATCATTCGATTTAACTCTTTATAGACTTCGCTATTTTCAATCGTTACCCCGGCTTCTTCGTCTGCTTTCAATAATTGCAACGAAAGTGTTTCTTGTTCAACTGTTTTATCCACTTTTTCTTCAGCCCCTTTTTCCCTATTATTATCCTTTGAGGCACATCCTGCCAATAGTAAAACTACTATCAAAAAAAATATGGTTTTTTTCATGCGAATCCTCCTAATCAAATTGCAAATAGTAACGCATCGCCTGTTCATCATTGCACCCCTACAGACATCTCCACATTGGTTTGCCCTGCATTCGTTTCTTTGAACTCTATGAATATAGACGTTTTCCGACTCATTTCATGCTCTTCAATATAGGTGAGAAGCTCCCAAAACGTTACCTGTGATTGGGCATCAAAGTCATCTGTTAGTCGAGTCATAATCATGCGGTCGTTCAGGAAATAACTGCTAAAATTAATTTCCTCTTCTGCTTCAATTGGAATAAACAGTTCGGCAGTGGGATTGCTCATAATGGAAAAGAACTTCTTTCCTACATCTTAGTCTTCAGAGTTCATATAACCCCTTTTATCGAAATTAAAGCTTTTGAAGCGGAACTTGCAATACAAAATGACGAGCTGCTCGGGCAATACAAAAATCATCGTATAGAATACGGCAAAGCATAGGACTGATATGACAGCCTCTTCGATATCAGCCAAATTGAACGTTCTCACGACAAATTGAACGATAACACAAGTCCAGTACCTCCAATAATAACGGCTGGAATATACGTTTTCGTTTCGAATTTCGCTCGGAGTTCATCTCATTTCGATCCCTTTTGATACTTCCCTCTTTTCAATAAAACAGAAAATCGGATGAGAGTAGCAACGAATAGCACACCTCCAAACTCAAAAAACCTTGAAAGACTTAAAGCCAGTCAAGGTTTTTTCGACCTAATCTTCTTAATAAGTATTATAAAACCCCTACACTCATCTCCGTATAGGTCTGTCCCGCGCGGCTTTTTTTGTACTCAACAAAAATAGGTGTTTTTTGAGTTTTTTCATGTGCGTTCATATACTCCATAAGCTCCCAATACTTCACCTGTGCTTCCACTTCAAAATTGCCTTTGATTCGTGTCGTGAGCATACGGTCAACTAGGAAATAGCTGTGGAAATTAACTTCTGCTTCCTTCGGGATTATAAAATGATTCCCTTTAATGGGAAGGAATAATTCAGCTGTCATAACTTCATCGGTCGGATTACTGATGATTGAAAAGAACATCGGTCCCGTAATTTGATAGCCATACTCGTCTAGAATCGATACAAAATCCGTTAAAGCAAGATCAATTTCTTCGGGTAAAAAGTTATATAGTTTGGACGCGACATTGCGGTATGCAATCTGATGGTTTTCTGCAATCATCATGCATCGCCCTGCCCTTTTATCGGCACATAGAGATCGATGATGATATCCCCGTATACATCCAGTAAAACGCAATAATAGGTAGTGTCCAATTCGATTTGTTGCGTGTTGGCGTATGCCTTCACTTCTTCATAGGCAGCGGCGAAATCCATTTTTTCATCAGCCTGCCGTAGGACCAATGCACTTCCGATGCTTAGGTTTTCATGGAAAGTAAAATCAGACTCATCTACTAAAACGACTGGACTGCTGATTGGCAAGTAGTAGGTGAATTTCCCGGATGTTTCATCCCCTAGGTTTTGAACAAATGAGAAAAATACCGGACCGTTTTTGTAGACATCTTTATTGAGCGTGAACTCTTCTAGCATGAAGATGGCTTCTTGCCAGTTCTCTTTTCTTTGTTCTGTTTCATATGTTAGTACGTTATTGAAAGTCAGTGAACGTTTTTCGATTCCCATTTACAAACACCCTTTCTAACATCACTTTTCGTTATATAAGTTTCCTTGTTCATTAAAATTAAAGCTTTTAAAACGGAACTTGCAATACAAGATGACGAGCTGCTCGGGCAGGATGAATAGCATGACGTAGAACAGTAAAATGCCTATCGCAATGACAACCATGATATTGATATCTGTGATTGCAGAGGTCCTGGCAATGTACTGGATCACAAAGACCAATCCAATTCCGCCAAGAACAGCGGCTGGTATGTACGATTTTGTTTCAAACCGTGTTCTAAGCTCATCTTTTTTCGACCCTTTGCGATAATGTCCATTGCGCAGTAAAATAGCGAAACGAACGAATGTGGCGATAAAAACCAGTAACCCTATCAGGAGTGTGATATAGGTGAAATTCAGAAGTGATTCTGGTGCAACCGACGAGCCTTCCCCTTTCTTTCCGATGAAAAATAATGCACAGATAAAAAGAGAAACGGAAAATAGGTTTTGGGCCACTAAGATGGACAGTAAATACTGGACCTTGCCACTTCTTTTATAGACTGCTGGAATTGCATAAATAAGAGACAGCACAATAAGTCCCGCCGTTATCCAGAAATGAACCTTCAATATTTCATCTTTGTATGGATATGCTGTCACATCTCCTGCAACAAAGTATTCCAGTGAAAATAGTAATGCCTGTAAAAATACGCATAGAACAAGGATACCCGCCAAAGCGGAGGGACGTTGTCTACCCGATTCAAGAGGTCCTCTCAGTACTTCGAAATCTTCTACTGTTCGTTTGGAGGACATCAAATGCACCCTTTCTTCGCTCAATGGAACCACCCTTTAATATGGTCCATTGCTGATTTATCGTCATCTCCAAATTTAACATTCAATAAGGAGTTCACTGCTATTCCTGCCACTACACCGACTGCGGTACCTACACCCGGTATTGGGATTAGCGCTGTACCGGCTGCAGTGAATCCGACTTGTACTGCGCCGCCGATCGCTAAATCGATTGCCGTGTCAACTGTTGCCCTACCTGCAGCTGCACCGTCGTCTAGTCCTTCGTCTTTCGCTGTAGAATAGTTACTATAATAACTAAGACCTGCTCCTAAAGGTGCGAGTGATTTAGCAGCTCCTTTTACAATGCCGCTATTCGCAATGCCTTTAAAATCAACGACATCCGTAAAGGACTTACCTGCGCCTTTAATGGTCGCTGTTCCTATTGTTTTTGCCTGTTGTTTAATGGTTGCTTGGTCATTCCAGTAAGCCAAAGTTGGATGCTTTTTCAGTACACTCTCTCCAGTACCTGACCAGCCGCTCTGTCCCGGTTTCTGTGACGCAAACTTCAGCATCGCCTGATTGGTAGCTTGAATGCCATAATGCTTCGGAGACCATTTTTTATTCCCTTTAGGAAGTCCTGCCATGAGTTCTTTAAGTGCTCTCGCATCGGGATTGACCTTTAAACGGTCTAATGCGGTTTGGGTTGCATTGATGCGATATGAATAGTTGCCTGTTTGCAGATTTAAGTGTCTTGAAGTACTCAAACCACCGTCTTTACCTGCAGCATACATGCCCAAACTAGAGAGCCCTCCAGTAATCGTACTGTTCGCTTTTTTTGCCAAACCGACAGCTTCTTTCAACATCATTACATAGCCATTGGCAGAAGTAGTTGATACCTCTCCCGTTTCATCCTCTGAACCGTCTTCGACAACGCCATTCATAACGTCAACTCGGTGTTGCAGTTCTGTTTTGAGCGGTTGGTTTTCCGATTGCTCCGCCCACTGTTCAGGTTGAAAATCTATATCGGTCAGGCCATTGCTCATCATACCTTCTATTTCAAGCAACCACAGTTCCATTGTCAGCAAATCCGCTTCAATCTGCGTTAATGCGGCTGTCTGCGTTGCATCGAATTCATGGAGATCAGTGACCGTTTTTTCCTGCTTCGTTTGTGCACGTTTCACGCCTTCGTGCACTTCGCTGTCATTCAAGTGCGGAAGAGCGACGATGTCACTGACTTCATCCATGATAGCATTCGCTTCGTCCGTCAAAGTGAGCGTTAATTGGTCAATTGTTGTCAGTCCTTGTTTAACGTCCGCTTCGAGAAAACTTTCTTGGATGTAACCGTTCGAAGCCGATTCCAGCGTGTCGAGAGCGGATTTCATTTGGCTTAGAACGCTGTCATAAGAAGATTTAAAGGTCGTGAAAAACTGTAAGAACGGCATATGACAATCGTTATAAAATGCTCGGATAGCGTTCCCGCCTTGTCCCTTCAGGGAATCATCCAGCGCAACGAGTCCTCCAACGGCAGTTTCAATTGCTTTCATCTCACCTTCCAAACGGCTGAGCATTGTAATATTGTTCTGCAAACCCTCTTCAAATGGGCTGACGTCCAGTACCTTCATTGTGACACCTGCTTCGGTCCTGCTAGTGTGCACTGCATGACAGATGCTACTTTTTCATCGGATTCACTCATAAACTTGACTGAATTGGTAGTCGTTACACTATTAGCAAGAAGCACCGTTTGATAACTCGTTAGTAACGTTTCTAGCTTAGTCGAAAGCTCCGTCAATTTCGTCACGACATCCAGTGTATTCCCTGTAATTGGTGGTTCTGCTTTCGGATTAAGCAATGTGGTTGCATTGCTCATGTCACTGACTTTACTTTCAACATCTGCATACACTATTTTCACTTCGGTAGTCATCTAGTTTTTGCCTCCTCTGCTTCTTCCTTAGCTTCCGCCTCAAGACGCGCAATGGTCTGTTCGATAGAAACGATTTCAGCGTTAAGCGAATTAATCTTGTCAGCAATTGCAGTAAACACGTTCGTGAACTGGGCTCCGGTTATTTCCAGGAAAGGTGTATGGATTCCCGCTTCACGAATATCTTGAAAAGCAGTGGCCAGCGTACCATGCCATGTACTCGTAGATAATTCTGGTTCCAGACACTTTTTTTCATCCGATTGAAATTCCGATTGTTTTATCACTAAGTCTGATTGGCATTTGGTGAGACGCCTCACTTCTTCCAGCTTTTTCCGTAATAGTTCATTGTAATAAGCCAGCAAGTCTTTTCCTCCTATCCTGTTGTTTTATCACTCCGTAAATTTCGTTGATCCCCTTCAGAAGTGTTGACTAGCTTTGGCAAGAAAAACGTAAACAAGGTAACGAGCCCAGCCACAATAATGGCCAATAAAATCAGTGTCCTCGGCTTATTAGTAGCGGTATTCTCTTCTACGATCTTGACAGCGTTGGTTTTCTTTCCACTCTTTTCAGCACTGGAAAAGAGACCGAGTTCGGCTGTTTTTGCTGCGACAGTACTTTTCTCTCCACGTTCCTTAGTTTGGAAAAGATAGGATCCATTGCTTCTCTTCGGTAATTGCCTTCTACCATCAAAGTAAATATCAAACTGTTTAACAGGGATTGTGTTTCTCATCTCAACCTTTTTACTGTCATGCAAATAATCGGTGTTTTTCTTGAACTTTAGTTTTTCATAAACAACTGGTTCCAAATCGAGATTGGGTTCATCATCCGGAGCTGCTTGAACGGTACTATGACCCGCCGTCCAAGCGATTAACAGGATTACAAGTAGCAGCCAAGTCGATTTAGTTGTCATGAGCTTGTTCTGCCGTAGACGTGTCATTTGTTTTGTATTTATTGATCAAATAAGAAATCATGATCATCGCAATCGCAATGATTCCTGTAAGTACCGCTCCCCATATGAAGTTCGTTTCAGGTTCATATTTTATGGACATATAAACAGTCGATAAAATATCTGGAATGTTTATTTCAGGTACTGCAAGGATTAGAAGCGGCGTAATGTATAGACACATCAGTACGACACTCGCAATCCATCCTGCTGTTTGCCCGAATTCAAGTGCTGCCCGAATAACCGCGGCACTAGCCAATAGGAGAAGGATGGTGAATACTGTCCATTCAACTGCACGTTGGTCATTCAGCACATACATGTTTATGCTGTAGAGACTGATAATAAGACCTACGAGTAAAGACAGCATGCAAGTCAATCCTAAGCGGAAGCCAATTGGACCTTCTTTAATTTGATAACTAAAGAAACCAATTAACAGGCTACTAATAAGCAAAATGAGTAGTAGAATAACAGGCGGTACTTTCCTCACTTCATCCGCAAATGCGGCCTCTCCTTTTACCTGGAGTGGATTGACAAAATGATTGAACACATAGCCATTCTCTTGCCCGTCAACATAGGTGTTACCAAGAAAGTCTTGAATATCCGTATCAAATGCTGACATTGCATCCACATTCGTTTCCCACTTATCGCTGAATGCGGTAGACGTTTCTTTCATATTATCCGCTTTTGCAGTTAGATCACTCGCGTAATTGACAAGACCTTTTTGCCTCTCTGACAATGAATCCATCATGCCGCTGAGCGAAACAAGTTGACCACTCACATTTCTTTGACTAGCAGCAACTTCGCCTTCACTTGTTGCCGCAACAGGTTCGCCTGCAGTATTTTGAATCTGGCTAAGTAAAACGTTTGCTTGCTCATCAATCATACTCAAATCATTCAATAGCGCAGCATGCTGCTCTTGCACTGTTTCTTTGTAACCGGACATGATTGCAGCAAACGTTGTACTCAACTCACTCATACCGAGCTCAGTTTCAGGGATACCGTCCCCTACAGAAGTCCAGCCTTCGAGTTCTATTTCATTCATCTCGACAACGTTTTTCAATAATGCGGTTAAGATTTCATCTTTTAGAACGCCATCTTTATGCGTACTTTGCCCCTGCTCGTCGAGGGTAAAACCAAATTGTTCGAGCGTTGCATAATAGGTCAACAATGTTTTTGTATCCGTGCTAGCAGCACCTTTCGCAAACAAGTCTGCTAATCTATTCCGTTGATCCCCCGACAATCCATCGTGCTTAAGAAGGGATGCTTCTTTTTGCTTTATTTGATAAATCATCTGCGCTGTATCTGCAGGGGCTGAATTCAAAATTTGTTGAATCGATTCATATTCCTTGTTCAATACATCATAATCACCAACCAGATCCTTGTAGTCGGTGGATGCTTTTACATAATCATCCGTTCCTTCTTTCTTTGTACCGCTCCAAAGTGCTTCCTTTTCTGACATGACTGCGTTCATCGATGATAGCTCGCCTTCAAGCTGTTCCAATTCACTTATGAATGTAGAATCGGGAGTCGCTTCGGCAACACTAGCTTTCATCGCGGTCAATGCTGCTAAAATCGCAGTCACTTTATTTTGCTCTTCTTCGAGCCCTGGCAATGCAGCTGCGAGCTTAGCACCGGCTTTGCGGTCCATTTCTTCTTTGATTGCGTTCATTTGTTGCTGATCAGCTGTTGGATTAGTTGTACCACCTACAGCCGATCCATCTTTTCCAGCCGCAATTCCTTTTTCCAAATTACCTAAAATCGAATTATTATAGCGGTCAATCGCAGTTCCTTGGACGACAAGAAGGTCCACTAGTTGTCGATCGACTTCGTTTTTACGCAAATCGGACAGTGCATTGAATTTTTCTTTATTCGCGTCAATTTTTTCATTCACTTTGACAATTTCACCGTTTAACTTTTCGTTATTTTCTTCAAGCATCTGGACCGATTCGTTGAACTGGCTCGATTGAGTTGCCGCAGCAGCATGAATCTTAGCTAGACTATCATCTTGGACTTGTTGAAGAATATTTTTTTGCTGTTGTTGAAATTCTTTATACTGCTGTACATATGTGATGAAACCGTTCATTTGCTGTCCGAATGAGTCTGCATTTTCAATTCGGGCATTATGACCATTATTTGCATCACTGATTACGGAGCGCAGTCCTTCCATTTGTTTTTTCTGGCTCTTCATCTCTTCCGCTAGCTTCTCGGACCCTGGTTTATAATAGTCGGACATCGCAGTAAGGAATTCTGTTTCCTTGCCCAGAATCGTTGTGAACTCTTTTTTAATATGATCCATTTCTTGTGCAACATAACTCCAATAGAGTGTCGAAACCTTTTCGTTTACACGGTTTGTGGCCGTTTCAATTTCATGGAGTACTTTTTCTTTTTCTGAACCCGCTTTTTGTCGTTGTACTTCATAGGAGAATTCCGCTTGCTCTGGATTCTGCTGATCATATGACATGATACTTTCCGAGAAGTCTGAAGGAATATACACAATCGCTTCATGCTGATTCGATTTTAACCCGTTAACAGCGGTACCACGGCTCATGACTTTCCATTCATACTTTGAATCTTCGGCTAGAATGGAAACAACCTCTTCTCCCATATCGACGGTTTCATCATCCTTGGACATACCTTGGTCTTCATTGACAATCGCTATAATTCGTTTATTGGAACTATCCGCATTAAACAGATTCACACCTAGTAGTTGAAAAAACAAAATGGGAACAGCTAGTATTAATACAATTCCCGCACCAATTTTCAGTAAACTCTTATTCTTTTTCATTGCAGAATCTTCCTCTCAATCTCACTTAACGGAATTTGTATTTTACTAGCATTGCCATTCAAAATATAATGTGCAAATCCTAACGGAAGATCCATTTCTTTGCGTTCGTACGCAACAGTATATAATGTCTGCTCTGATTTTTTCATGAAGATAAGCGCTTGCCGAACCAGCTTCAATTCATTCGTGAATGCATCGTAGCCTTTCGTGATTTCCGCATTATTTCCAGAGATAATGACATTGAACCCTAAGTGGGAATACTTTTTCATCAGCTTCGATAAGCGATCTTGTATGCCAATATCTGCTACTTGTAAAAACCGTGTATAGCCATCGATGATGAAATAAGAGGGTACAAGTTCAGCTGCCCTGTTTCCTGACTGGACGGTTTCCAGATACGCATTTTCGGCTTGAATGTAGAATTGTTCAGCTTGCGTTAACCACTCCATGAGACGTTCTTTCGTTTCCAAGTAGTCGACTTTCGGGTCTCCGGAAAACATGGATAAGCCCCGGTCAAATGAGTCAAATATCGCGATGAAGCCAACGTCTTGATCCATCAGCGTATGAAGGATCCACTTCAATGTATTTGTTTTTCCTCGCTGTACTTGTCCAACTAGCAGACAATGGCGATTTTTCCTGAAGTCGATCTTTATCGGCCGTACTGTTTCTTCATCCAATCCGATTGCAACAAGTCCATTTTCCTGTTCCCCTGATACATAAGAAGGGAAAATGGTTGACGTCAATTCGAACGGCAACATCGGAATCGGTTGAGGAAGTTCCTCGCCACGGTATTTCTCCTTCAGTTCTCGAGCAATCATTTTAATCGCTTCCAGGACTTCGAAATCATTTGCCCCCGGCGCCGGAAGGAAAACTTGCGCGAAATGTGGATCCTCTTTTTTGATAATAGCCCTGCCAGGGAACGGCTCCAACTCAAATGGGACACGTCCAATGACTGTAAAGGATTCCGTAGCATCCATTAAATAATGAACAACTTTCGTTTTCAAATTATTCATGAGTGATTGTCTAACTGATTGCACGCGCGTCGCAGCGATAAACAGATAGATACCAAGCGACTGTCCGTCACGCCCGAATTGGATCAGTTGCATTTCGAGCTCTTCCATCTCTTCACGGATGATATCGTAATTATCGACAACCATGTAGATCAGCGGCAAACGATGCGCAGACAATTCGTTGTACATATTAATGTTGCTGACTTCCGCTTGTTGGAATGCCAATTTCCTTTTCGTAATCTCATCTTTCATCAACTTAACGAGTTTTTCCCGCTTCAACTCTTCATCCAGCGTGAAATAGTCAGCTGTATGCGGTAGTTGTCGGAGTGGTAGTAGCGATCCATTGCCGAAGTCCAAAATATAAAAGTTCGCTTCGCTCGGCGGTAGATGATCAGCTATTCCCAGAACTGCCGTCAGCAGTGTATACGACTTTCCATACCCTGATGATCCGAAAACACCCAGATTGCCATCTTTCGTCCAATCATAACCAATTGGTGTTTGACTTTGTTTTTCTGGCTCATCAATCATCCCGAGCGAAAAACCAACTTGTATTGCAGAACGATCTTCCGTCGTTTCGATACGCATTGCCAGCGGCGGTAACCACGGACTCGCTAACTTCCGGATGGACATATCTGCTTGTGTTTGTGCAATTTTTGCCGTTACGGCTTCCATTTCTGTTAGACCGCTTCTTTTTTTGCTGATATTTGTTTCGATACCGGAAAGAGAATGCAGACCAAGGTCCGTGACAATCGCAATGTCATCTTCGCCCTCCAATGTTTCCTCCATATACGGCGCGCCGCTCCAAGCAGATTGAAACAATTCATAGACTTCATTGTTCCCCACTTGTAAATAGCCTCGACCGGTTACAGTAATTGTGGCAGCATCGCCATTTTTCAAAATCTCTTTACTATCCGATGCATCCTGTACTTTCAATGCGACACGGAAACGGGCATTACTCCAAATCTGTTCGTCGATGATACCGCCCGGTTTTTGTGTTGCCAAAATAAGATGGACACCCAGGCTTCGGCCAATTCTGGCGGTACTAACTAGCTCGCGAATGAATTCAGGTTCTTCACTTTTCAACTCTGCGAATTCATCTGAAATCAGGAACAGATGCGGCAAGGGTTCAGCTGCATTTCCTTCCTTATAGAGCGTCGTGTAATCATCGATATGTGTGACGACGTATTGGTCGAATAAACGCTGCCGCCTTTTCAGTTCACTATTAATAGAAGTAAGTGCACGCATACTGAAGTTTTTACTGCCTTCAATGTTTGTGATGGTGCCTAATAGATGAGGAATATTTCTAAACGGTTGCGCCATTCCTCCACCCTTATAGTCAATCAATAGAAAAGCGACTTCATGGGGATGGAAATTGACGGCAAGCGATAGAATATACGTTTGAAGAAATTCACTTTTCCCTGAACCCGTCGTCCCTGCCAGCAAACCATGAGGACCATGCGCTTTTTCGTGTAGATTCAAATGGACAAGTTCCTCTTTTCCTTTGAAACCGATTGGAACGGCAAGTGACTTCGACGATTCGTTCGTCAGCCAATTGCGTCCAATCGGAACATCTTTAACGTCCTTCACCCCGAACATTTCAAGGAAACTGACCGAACTCGGTATCGAATTCTTCATGCCTATCTGATGATTGAGCGACTTCAGCATTCGAGCAAAGCGTTCATTCGTTTTCTCATCATAGGCATCCAGTTGAAATGGCGTATTAACTGCTTTTCCAGCATTGATGAGGATATCGCCTTCCCAGTCATTTACGTAACGGACAAGCGTATGAACATTTTCAGTCATACGCTCTTGTGCCGATTCAGCAAATATGACAGAAATGCCGAGATCCTCATTACTTTTCCCTTCCAAGTACTCTAGAATGACATGCTCCGCAATTAACGGGTAATTGGAAACGATGAATACAAGATGTGGTGTGAATCTCACTTTCCCTTTCATGTCATCCATATCGCGTTCGCGAATTATTTCATAGAGTGACGACAGCAACTGATCGCGCGTCTCTTCGTTATGAATCAATCCTTTTGCATGCATATTTGGAAGTGTGAAATGTGGCAACCATTTCATCCATTCGATGTCTGCGTAGTCCTTGTTGTTAAAGATGTAGATGAAACGTGTATCATGGTAACTATGAGAAAAAGCGAGCTGCCCAACAATCTGGCGTAATTCACGCTTGATAATCGATGCTTTTCCGATAAGTCCTAAAATTCCTTGCGATATACGGGCAGTGATTGGGGCACCTGGAATTTCCTTATAGACCGTTTCCATGCGCTGTGCTTGTTCCAACAAATCATCGACTTCTCTATTCGCCAAATCCCCCGATGACAACTTAATGTCATAACTAGCGGGCACATTGCCGGTACCAAGTCTAAATTCCATAAAATCATGACTTTCCAATGTCTTTTCCCAAATTCTACCCGACAACTGATTCGTCAATTGCTTCATCTGTTCAAACGGTGGAAAATGATAGTCCAATACTTCTTTTTGCTTTTTGGATAATTCATATAGTTCTTGACGCATATTTTGCAAGTAGATTGTGTAGACACGGCGTCTTTTCGCTTCATTTACCTTACGTCTTTTCCGATCTTTAAAAAATTGCACAGTTGAAGTGACCAAGGTCATTAGGAACATGGAAATGGAAATGATGATGAAAATCCCACGGGGTATCAAAATGGCAACAAGCCCCATGACGATGAGCATAACTAGCGGCGGTGCAATAATAAGCAAAAGACCGCGCCCTGAATCATCACTTTCCTGCGTTGGAAAGGATAGTGACACTTTGTCTTCAGGCAAGTCGTAGATCATTCTGGGTGTCCGTCTGTAATCGGGATACATCGTAACGAGTTCAGACTGTGGTACGTCAATTTCTGACAGTCGGGTTTCGTACTGGGCAGCAGTAACGACTTCTAAAATGTCTTGTTCGATTAATTTCATTTCCATGAATGCCCACTGAACTACATCTCCGATTTGAAGGGGCTCATTCATGTCAACTCTTTTGCCGTTCACATAGAGCGGGCAACTGTAATTTTTCTTAATAATCCAGCCAGCCAATGTCTTATTCAATGAAAATTGACCGGATTCTACATTTGAAAAAGTAACTTCTTCTCGGTTGAATGTTGCCGTTTCAAGTCGACTCTCAAACGAAACTTCATTTTCATAGTCGAGATAGTACGTTTTGGTAGAAGCGGGAGCAGTTAAGACATATAAATGAAGAATTAGTTCTTTTTGTTCAATCGACAAACTCCCTTTGTCCGATATTCGACCGACGTGATCGACTCCATCATGAACCGTAAAACCATCCTCTTCCTTCGCTACTGTGAAATGGCCCGATGTAAATGGATACGACAGGATTGTGATATCATTTTCGATAGCTGGCCCGATAGTTAGTGAAGTAAAAGAATTTTCATCCACATCGATACGTTGATAATGTTCCCCGTAAAACACCCATAGTTGTTTCATCATGTACACCTTCTTTTTTTAGTTCCTAGTTTTCGCTTACGAATTTCATTCCTTATCTACTGTTTCAACTTTGTCTACCTTCTCTTGCTTTTCTACTTTGTCTGCTTTATCTTGTTTCTCTGCTTCGGCTGCCTTTTTTTGTTTCTCTACTTTGTCTAGCTTTTGTTGCTCCACTACTTTAGCTGCCTTTTCTTGCTTCTCTATTTCTGCTTCGGCTTCGGCTTTTTCTGCCTCGTCTTCCTCATTCTGCTCCATCAATTTTTCATACTCTTCCACTTCTCTATCTACTTCTTCTAACAGATATTGTTTCTCTTCGCCTGTAAGCGTATGATCAGCTTGGAGTTCTTCACGTCTTTTAAGTAATCCAAAAGTGATGAGTTCACCATCTTCCATTGACCTAGCCAAATCAACCGCATTCGCGGCTTCCCCCCGGCCAAGGTAAATCCAATACTTCAAGTAGTCGGAATCTGTTTGCAACGTGATATTCGACAGCACATTTCTTTTTTGTTCTTCATCCAATTTTTCATTTGTTACGAATGAATGAGCCAGTTCATACAGCATCACATAAGGCATCGACTTTATGCTGTACGGGCTTAGTACGGTGACGACCTGACTATAATTCCGCTGCAAAAAGTATTCATGGCTATCAATGTACGCTTCATTTTTCGGCTTTTCGTGTATGAAATAAATAAATGCAAATAGTAGTGCTGGAATAAGTAGCACGCTAAGACCGATAGATAACCATTTAGTCATTTTCCACTTTTTACGCGGTAATTTCACAAAGCTTTGTTCTTTGATATCCAAATTTTCAAGTTGTTGCTCAATATAGTCGAGTAACGCTCGGCTATCCTGAATGGACATCACTTTCGCACTTGTCTCATTAAGCTCCAGGACCTCGTTATACTTTAAATATTCTTCATATGTGAATGAGCCATCTACTGCCGCAGCTACTGCCGCCCTCGTTTCCAGCCAGACGCGCTCCGCATCATTCCTAAATGGCGGCAAACTCTCCATCACCCCGTAATAGATGAAAACAGGGGCCATGCCTTTGCTATACACTATATTTTCGGGACAAACGATCAGATTTAGACGGGGGTATGGATGGGCATCAACCTTTTCTACAAGCTGATGAGCAAATATCCATCTTGACTTAGCATCTTCCGATTGAATTTCATCAAACTGCTTCAACGAACTTGGTATGTCTGCTTGTATGATTAACTCGTCATCTGTTATGACAATTTCTTTTCTGATTTCAGGATTGACTTCTTTTAAAAAGACAATCTCAGTACTTCTTTTAAAACCGAAACGTTCTTTTTGAAAGATGAATGTTCTTTTGTTCTCTTCTTCATTGATCTCTACACCTATCAAATCTTTTAAATATGTATGTACATGAGTCGGCATCTTTTTTTCTCCTTCAAATGATTTCAATACGGTCACCTGTCCTAATCCCACAATGTGCCAGTGTCAAATGCCCTGGAAATAGCTTGTCTTTATTAACTACCCGTATCCAGTGACCTTCACGCGGATTTATTGAAATAGAATTTGCCTGCCAAGCAATGTCTATCATTTTTTTCATAGTATAGTAATCGGATAATCTAAGATCGATTATATCGCCCTCGTAATTTGAAAGATCTACAGTAATTTCGATATACATAATTTCCACCTCAATGAAGGAAAAGCGCCTTCCTTTTAGGGAATGACGCTCCACTATTTTCAACTTCTGAATCTGAACAATTAGCCGCGAATTTGACCGGCGATTTGCTGATCCGCGTCTTGTAATGCTTGTCCTGCACGGCTTAACTGTACGCCGACTTCACTTAATAATTCACGCATTTCGTTAAAACTTGGCTTAAGGCGCTCATATTGCTCCGCAAACGCTGCACTAGAAGCCCCTTCCCACATGGATTGCAATTCACCAATCATTCCGTCCAAACGGCCGATTTGTGAAGCAACCTCCCCTGATTCGTGATTGTAGCGTGATGCCATTGCATCCAGTTCTGCTGGTGTTACGCGAATAATTCCTGACATTCCAAACATCTCCCTTTTCCTTGAATTTTAGTGCATGTATAAAATAACTGTATGGATAACGACAATTTCTCATCGCAATACAGAAACTTCTGAATTTAGACTCGCGTTTTTTGCGGCATCACCTCCTTTCCGTTTCGATGAGCAATTATGGTGCAAGAATCATCGATGTAGTCTCTACTGTTTCCCTAATCCGATAAGTGATTGTGATTGGTTGAGTCGCAAGGTCATTGTAAATCGTGTTATATTCCCGGGTCGCGCCCGTCACATAGTATTTTTGGAAGTTGCAGACATTTACTTGTTCAATCGCGCGTTCATCGACTTCAGCTATTATTTTTTCAACAATCGTGCCTTTTGCATGCTGTAATTCCGCATCAACCAACCGATTCAATCGAAGCGCCAATTCTTCCATTTCGCCCAGCAGACCATTCACATATACACCACTGGGCTGCATGTCTTCGTTTGGTAAAAAACAATAATCCATATTGATTTGTCCCAATTTCAACTCCCCCTCCATTAGCGAAGCTCAAACATCACCGTAAGTTGCTGATCTTCAGTAAAAAGTTGAATAATTGCATCCTTCATTTGACTGAATAACAGCTTCCCTTTTTCTATATCGGCTGCGTAGAAACTTTGAATTCCATCCATCACATTTGTAATTTGTGACGGCATGGGCGGAATGTGTTCTTGAACAGAAATACCGATCATCTCGCGATCACCACCGCCAAGCAAATAACTGTATGAATGAGGATTCGTTTCCATATAGCCTATTTGAGTTAGTAAGTCTTTTCGTCTGGACTCGTAAGGTTGTTCAAACTTCTCGATATAAGCACGTTGTATACGCTGGATGACATGGCTCTTTTCTTCGTAGTTATCCAATCCCATCCAATACAACCGGGTCGCAGAAGATACATTCACCTCGATAATGGAAGCTCCCCCTCCTGCGGAATAAATGAGGTCATTCCCTACATAGCGCCGATTCGGTTGGGAAAGCCCGTTGATAAGGGCCTCTAATGCATGCGCATCGAATGATCCTAATACATCTGCTAGAAGGTCCTTCCCTGATTCCCATAAAAGATGAAAGTCAGATACGATACCATCCAATTGTTGAATCGCATACTTAATCCCCTTGAAGCTATCATTGAACCCTTTTATTGTCGTGATATCAAAAGTTGAAATTGCAAGCAACACATTCGACACCTTCTCCGCACGCTCCTGTATGCTTCTCAAATAATCTGAAATCCGTTGTCCCTCTTCCCCCGACATTGCATCGGCAATCACTATAAGCGTCGGAAGCTGCTTGATCAACGTTAGCAGCCGTTCTTGAATAACAGGAATTTGGTTAACAATTCCCTTGAAAGCCGCATGCCGATTCTTTGCCGCCTTGAATGGATTGGAGATTGTAAATTTCGCAATGTTTTTCAGGCTTAAAGCCCCTTCACTTTCGGGATCTCCAGTCAGCAAGACATTAACATTTTGAAGGAAGTTATTATCGATGCCCGTTGCAAAGTAGAATAACCCATCCATACCCGCCTCTTCATAGTAAGGTGCCGCTGTCGCTACGTACTTTTGCAATGATTGCAACTGCTTATCCGGAATTCTACTGATTACATCGTGAAGTCCTGTTATGTTAGGGTCCGTATCGACTACTTGTTCATTTCCAAAACGTATAAATCCTCTGGTAAGATGTAAGGGATAGAGCGCATCTTCTTCAGACGTAATATGTTCGATGTGTTTGCCCTTTGATTTGTAGTAGTTTAATGCGAAAGTACGGAGTTGATTTGGGTCGAGTTTGTAAAGTTCATCGACATCTTGGAATTGCTGTCCGAATTTTATTCGAATCTCTTTAAAAAAGTCTGCGTCATTTGCGGCAAGCTGATAGACGGTCGGAGCTGCATCATTTAATGCATAGACTCCGTCAAAATCTGACCCTAATAAATTCAGCATTTGAATGTGGTTGCCGCCTAGTGAATGGCCAATGCCAATTTTTCTTAGTTTTGGAATATTGATATCGTTTTCACTCGTATTTCTCGTTTTAATTACCTTATTTATTTCTTCGCTTGCCCATTTCTCGAAATCCTTCGCATCTTGTAATTGATCATTTACTTTCCCAGTGAAAATACCTAACCCATTGTATAGCCAGTCGAGTGGTTGCCCATCTCCCTCTCCACCACTCTCTGCGTGCTCAGAGCCACGAGGTATCGTATAACTTTGATTAATGCCCTTCTCTGGATCGTAGAAATGAATGACCGTCCCATCGAAACCGCTATCTCTACCCTCTCTTTTGAAATCATCGGATTTATATAAAGTAATCGCACTTGGTGGTTCTGCGCCTGTTTCCTCAATATAAATGCGACGTATTTCCTCTACCGAAATTGAAGTGAATTTCCCATCATCCATAGTTCCATATTCTAATTTCGCAATTCGCGCCTTAAGAATAGCGGAATCGAGTATGTCTAATTGTTCGTCATTTGATTTATTCATCTGGTCCTCCCCTCTAGTAAGACTCGGATAGTGAGTACACGATCATCTTTAATTCTCAAATTTCACTGATTTGACTAGCTTCCAAAAATGATCTTTAATAAGTTTTGTATCTGCTTCACAATTCAATGTCCAGTCACTGCAATGGTGATCAAATACTATCCCCAATGCTTTATCACTGTTTTTATGTTTGATAAAGCCTATATATGAATAGACCGGAATTTTCACTTCTCTTTCTAGTCCAGCCTCATAAATTCTTTCACCATAATAATAGATATTGTCTTCATCTTCGCTTTCACTATATTCACCCTTGAATTTAGAAAAGTCAGTCAAGTGTTGTAAACCTATTTTCTCGGAGTCAGGTCTGTCCTCAAATTGCCCAAATACGCCGTAGGAAAGATTTTCTTCGTTATCTAGCCATGCATATGAAAAGCGTTCCCAGTGCTTTTCTCGCTTTTCATAAAACCCTTCGGATAGTTTAGCATCCACAGGTATCCACATCGTATATGCCTCTGTCCATGGCTTAAAAGCATAATGCCCTTCTGCCACTTCGTCAGTTGAAACGAGGAAAGTACGTGTAAACTCATCTTGTGCTGCAATTGTATCTGGAAGTTCCGTCGTTGTTTCCTCATTATCGCCCGATTTCTCCATACCTGTGCAGCCCCCTATCAATATCGAAAAAACTATCAAAATTGTAATTTGTAATCGTTTCAACTCATAGTCTCCTTCCAATTGAACCCTTCATCTCTTAGTTGGTTGCATGTGTTTTTCATGATGGAATTCAATCTTGCCGGAATACGGCTTCGTATAAGAAATCTTATAACTTCGGAGGACGCCGCTTAGATTATCCAGCCAATTTTACTAAGTCTTTATCGCTAGCCGACGAATATGTTACTCGATTGATTTTTACTGACTCTTTTATTTGCTAAAAATTCATTTTAATTAATTCCCATAGGTTTCCATTATATTAATAAATAACACTTGGATAAGCCGCTGTCAAAGAACACCAATTTTCAGCAAATTAGACTCAGCCCTTTAAGCCTACTTAACTATTTAAAATCTATTTTCCGGAGTAATAATTGGTTTCTATCAATCTAGTTAAGTAGTTATTATTTAATAGATAATCAAGATTTCTATTCCGAATCTATTACTTTAGATTCATTTTAAGTTTTTGAAAATTAAAATAATATCTCGATATAAAGATGCTTGAAATGAAGGGATGTATTTGATTTGGAAATTGACTGAGGTTTTTTATTCTTGGGGCATAGCGGAATTGAGTATATCTAGATGTTCGTCATTCGATTTATTCATCTTGTCCCCCCTCTAGCAAGACTTGGATAATTAACTTATGATCTACTTTAATCCTCAAATTTTACTGATTTGACCAGTTCCCAAAAATGTTCTTCAATACTTTTTGTATCTGCATTACAATTTGTGGTCCAATCACTGCAATGGTGATTGAATAATATCCCCAATGTTTTATCACTGTTTTTATTTTTAATGAAGCCTATATGTGAATAGACAGGGATTTTTTCTTCTCCTTCTTCTCCAACCTCAGAAATTCTTTTGCCAAAGTAATAAATATTATTCTCATCTTCACTTTTACTATATTCATCCTCAAATTTAGAGAAGTCAGACAAATGTTCTAAACCCATCTCTTCAGAATCAGGTCGGTCCTCAAATTGACCGTAAACGCCATAGGATAAATTTTCTTCGTTATCTAGCCACGCATATAAAAATCGTTCCCAGTGCTTTTCTCTTTTCTCATAAAAGACAGAATCCAATGTTGCATCTGTCGGGATCCACATCGTATATGCCTCTGTCCAGGGCTTAAAGGCATAATGCCCATCCGCAACTTCGTCAGTTGAAATGAGGAAAGAGCGTGTGTATTCATCTTGTACGGCAATCGTATCTGGAAGGTCTGTTGTTGTTTCCCCATTATCGCCCGACTTCTCCACGCCTGTGCAGCCCCCTATCAAAATCGTAACAACTATCAAGATTGTCATTTGTAATCGTTTCAACTCGTAGTCTCCTTTCAATTGAACCCTTCGTTTTTTAGTTGGTTTGTATGTATTTTTCATGATGGGAGTAATTCCGCCGGAACACCGTTATGTAAAAGACATTCTATGAACTACGGCGTACACTGTTGGATTTATTTATCTAATTGTTCGTCATTTGAATTATTCATCTTGTCCTCCCCTCTAGCAAGACTTGGATAATTAATTTATGATCTACTTTAATCCTCAAATTTTACTGATTTGACCAGTTCCCAAAAATGATCCTTAATTCGTTGTGTATCTGCATCACAATTTGTTGTCCAATCACTGCATCTATGATCAAATAAAATCCCCAACGCTTTATCACTGTTTTTATGTTTAATGAATCCTATATTTGAATAGACAGGAATTTTTTCCTCCCCTTCTTCACCAACCTCGGAGATCATTTCACCATAATAATAGACATTTTTTTCATCGTCGCTTTTACTATATTCACCCTCATACTGTGCGTAGTCAGACAAATGGTCTAACCCTACCTCCTCAGAGTCAGGTCGATCTTCAAACTGTGCAAATATGCCGTAGGAAAGATTTTCTTCGTTATCTAGCCATGCATATGAAAATCGTTCCCAGTGTTTTTCTCGCTTTTCATAAAACCCTTTGGATAGTTTAGCATCCACAGGTATCCACATCGTGTAAGCTTCTGTCCAAGTCTTAAAAGCATAATGCCCTTCCGAAACTTCGTCAGTTGAAACGAGGAAAGAGCGTGTGTATTCATCTTGTGCTGCAATTGTATCTGGAAGCACCGTTGTTGTTTCCTCATTATCGCTCGATTTCTCCATGCCTGTGCAGCCCACTATCAAAACCGAAAAAACTATCAAGATTGTCATTTGTAATCGTTTCAATTCGTAGTCTCCTTCCAATGGAACCCTTCGTTTTTTAGTAGGTTTGTATGAGGTTTTCATCATGGAATTTAATCTTGCCAGAACTAAAAAATCCAAAATACAAGGGAGTACTCAGCTTAGATTAACCAGTCAATTCGACTAAATCTTTATCGCTATATAAAGTTAATCTTCAATCAGAGGGAGGGTTCTTCATCCACCGAATATGAGACTTGAGGGATTTTCTCTACCTCCTCATTCTTTCAAAATTTCATTTGGATTCATACTTTCCAGCGTATTATCCTTTGTTCCTATACCTCTTCTTTTATCAATCAAGTTATCATTCAAAATAATTGTATATGCACCTCTAGGTATACCTTCCAGCTCATTAATATCTGAAACGATTTTATCAAAGACCGCCTGATCGGGTTCCGTGTCAGATTCTTTCATAAATAATTCTATGAGAATCAACATTTGATCGGGCTTGAAATCAGCTTTACTCAAATTCTTTTTTATTTCTTCTTTACTAATTTCCGGGTTTTCTAAATACATATCATATATCCCTTGAAATTCGTTACCGAGCTTGCTTGTTCTGTACACTGAACTTGAGAATCCAGAACCTCCGACTTTTTCTATTGCCTCTATTGGTACTCCGACAACAGGGTATTTTTGAAGTATACTTTCCAAGTATTCATCTAGCGTTGCAAATTCTTGTTCATAAATCATTGCATATAATGCGCCTTGGATCGCATTTTCAACTTGCCCTTCTTCGGACCAGACTTCATCAGTTTCCACGGTTTCACTATCCACATCTATTGGTATAATTGCATACGTATAAAAATGGGGTTCACCTACCGACTCCACAAATATGGTTGCACCATCGACTGCCCCGATGATGTTATGGACAATCACTTCTGTTTTATAGGTGCTTAAGAAATACTTTTGGACCGCTTCTTCGATTTCTTCCCGGTGTTCTTCAGCCAGTCTTCCTGTTTCTGGTCTGCTGTCGCGCAATTTATAACCTTCACCGGTGTAGTCCTGTACACGTACGAAGTTCTCTATTTCGTACGCATTTCTCTTGTTTTCAGTCGACGGTTTCTTAACCTCAATTTTTTCATTGTTGGTTAAATTATCCATACCTGTACATCCTCCTACTAGTAATGAGGAGCTCAATGTTAGTGCCAGTATGTTTTTATAGCCAATATTCAATGAATACACCTCAAATGTCTATAGTAGATTGTTGTCCCTCTTCTATATAAAAAGCGCTATCAATGATTTACATGAATTTTCCATAATACTAATAGATACCACTAAGATAACCAACTGTCAAAGAAAGACAATATACAATGATATAAGCTTAGATCATTTAACCCACACGAAATATGCCGTTCCATTTAAACAAGTAACAATTGTCTGCTATTAGTAAATACCATTCTAGTAAACTGTTACTAATACAGTAAGATACCTTACGGACTGCCCCGTAACCATTACTTTAGGTTCATTCTCCCTATTTTTAAGAATCGGAAAATACCTTGATATGAAGGGATTTATGTGGTTAGTAGATAATTGGATTTCTGTTTGTTGGAGGTTTTTCGTTGGTTGGACAGTTTTTGAAAATGGTTGGACGCTTTCAGCGATTGGTTGGAGACTTTTCTAGTTCTGTTGGACACTCCACTGTTGGTTGGACAGTTCTCGAGAATGGTTGGACACTTTCAGCGATTGGTTGTAGGCTTTTCTAGCTTCGTTGGACACTTCGAGGATTTTGTTAGACACTCCACTGTTCGTTGGACAGTTCTCGAGAATGGTTGGACGCTTTCAGCGATTGGTTGTAGGCTTTTCTAGCTTCGTTGGACACTTCGAGGGTTTCGTTGGACACTTCACTGTTGGTTGGACAGTTCTCGTGAATGGTTGGACACTTTCAGCGGTTGGTTGTAGGCTTTTCTAGCTTCGTTGGACACTTCGAGGGTTTCGTTGGACACTCCACTGTTCGTTGGAAAGTTCTTGGGAATGGTTGGACACTTTCAGCGATTGGTTGTAGGCTTTTCTAGCTTCATTGGACACTTTGAGGGTTTCGTCGGACACTTCACTGTTGGTTGGACAGTTCTCGTGAATGGTTGGACGCTTTCAGCGGTTGGTTGTAGGCTTTTCTAGCTTCGTTGGACACTCCACTGTTGGTTGGACAGTTCTCGAGAATGGTTGGACGCTTTCAGCGATTGGTTGTAGGCTTTTCTAGCTTCGTTGGACACTTCGAGGGTTTCGTTGGACACTCCACTGTTCGTTGGACAGTTCTCGTGAATGGTTGGACACTTTCAGCGATTGGTTGGAAACTTTATTGAGTTCGTTGGACACTTCCAGGCGATTCCCCGAAGACCCCAGATTTTAATTGATCGAGTCTACTAGTCCATGCAACCATGGACAAAAAAGACGCCTTCCACCTGATCATTTACTGTGATCAAGCAGAAGGCGTCTTCATTCAATATTGGGTTAAGTACTTTAATCATAACGAGCGTACGAACTGTAACCCGTAAATATGCCCGCTCAAACAATCTACTAACGGTTTCGTAGCTGTCAAATTAGCGTTATTTCCCTAGCGCCTAACCTCTTCAGACGTCACAACATATGCATTCTCACTCTCAACGCCAGTGGCGGATACGGAAGTAATTCCATATGTGTATTGTTTGTTGCGGTTTGCTGTCTTATCTAAAAATACGGTATTTCCTTTTGTATTATAGACAACATCTACTATGCTATGAGGATTTTCATAGGATCCCACTTGGTTTCCTTCAAAACGGTAGATCACATATTTTCTTGGTTGTGTAGTCGTTTGATCCTGGATGACTAACTTCATTCCGGCTATATCCTTGTTAGCTTGTACCCATGTTGGTTCTGCTGGAATTGCTGCGTTGCTCCAAGAAGTTGCTGGAGTTAAAGCAGTATAATTATAAAGTTGTTGCTTCAGGATTGTTGCATAACCAAGCTGATTTTTTTGGATGCTCTTTAAAGAAAAGTGCATTTGACCCGTAGCTATTTGGTTTGCTCTGTTAGCAACTACTTGGTTTGGTAACTCCATTTTGTTCTTCCACGCTTTATCAGCGTCAATGCCAACTTTATAATCAGCTAGACCAATATATAGATTAACAGGATGTTTGTCGGCATAGGTGTCTACTTCTTTACTCCACCAATCTAATAGAGTTGAATACTTAGCTACTGACAGTGTTTTAGACCAGTAGATTTGTGGCGTAATATAATCAATACTGCCGTCTTTAATCCATTGTCTTGTATCCGCATATAAGTCATCATAATTTGTTACACCAGCTCGCGTACTGCTGCCAGTAGGATCCATTGATTGATTGCGCCACACTCCAAATGGAGAAATCCCAAATTGCACATGTGGTTTAGTTGTTTTAATTGATGAATAAACCTTTTTGACAAGTTGGTTGACATTATCTCGACGCCAATCGACTATTTTTTTGAAAGAAGATCCATATTTCTTAAATGCAGCTTGATCGGGAAATGTTTCATTTTTAATTTTATAAGGATAAAAATAATCATCCATATGAACAGCATCAATATCATATTTAGCTACTAATTCTTTGACTGTAGCTATTAAATAATTTTGTACTTCAGGAAGTCCAGGATTCAAATAATATTGCTTACCATATTTAACTACCCATCCAGGATTTGTGTGGGCTACATTACTAGGCGCAAGACTTGCTAATGTTTGGCCAGGCATTGTTACTCGGTAAGGGTTGACCCATGCATGTAGCTCCATACCACGCTTGTGCGCTTCATTAATCATTATTAATAAAGGATCGTAACCAGGGCTTTTCCCTTGTTTACCCCCTGTTATATAGGATGACCACGGCGCCAATTTTGAAGGATATAACGCATCATTTGTTGGTTTTACTTGATAAATAACTGCATTGAATTTATTAGCTTTCAAGTGATCCAATGTTTTCTGTACCCAAGCAGTATATTGAGCTGCATTCATGCCAGGTTTCATATCCACATTTTGAACGGTTGCAATCCAAGCTGCACGCATCTCGTTTTTAGGGGGAGTCACGCTTGCTCCTTTAACCTGTAACGGTAGGAGTGAAATAAGTAAAACGAGTGTTATAGCCGCTGATAATGTAGCTTTAAATAGATGTTTTTTCATTATAAGTAACTTCCTTCCTTACCCTATGTAATGGTTTTTCTAGTATTTCGAGTAGTTGTCCATCTTTTTGACTTCTTTATTTCCATTTCCCCCTGTATCCTTATCCTATTCTAATTGTATCCAATTATAGGTAAATATGAAAGGAGTAATTCCCCCACTTAAAGTATCCACAAGAACTTCCGTATTTTATTTACTCAAAGAAAGGAACTGACGAGATGGAACAATGGTTGAGTTTTATACAAGAAATCGGTTTCCCGATATGCGTATCATTCTTTCTTTTGCACCGACTCAAAAAAAATTTAGTTTATTCGACGTTCAAGAGAAATTAGTTAAAGTATAGAATGAACAGCAAAAGAAATAGCCCCTTAATCCATTAATGGATTGAAGGACTATTTTCTTCGAGGCTATTCACCAGTGTCAGAATTGACTAAGGGTACCGGTGCTTGACACAATGACCTTCTTTTCTAGTTATTACTTTTGTATTTTCACATATCGGCTGTAAACATATGCTGTCTTGCCTTTGTATGAAATCTTATACCAGCCTTTTTCTTCTCCTAAAATAGTTAGCTCTGTATTCTTAGATACGGTGCCATAAGATTTCCCGCCGTTTGCTGGATGAGAACGAACATTCAAGTAGAATGCGGTAACATTTCCTTTAGGTGTTGCTGGTTTTGTGACTACGGGTTTAGCTTTATCTGGTGCGGGTTTACTCGGGCTAACTGGTTTAACTTTATCCGGTGTCGGTTTGCTCGGACTAACCGGCTTATCTTTTCCTTCATCTTCGACAGGGGCAGGGGTTTTTAATACTTTTGATAGCTCCTGATAAAATTCTCCTGTCGTTTTCACTTTGGAAAAATGACTATCACTTACTTTGGCTTTTAAAGAAAGGGCTTTAATCTCCTCTTTCGTTACATTATCATTTGCATTGATAGATGCGATGTTTGTGAATTTCCCGTCTTCCGTAGTAGGGATTTCCAAAATGCCTTTATTGACAAGATCAACGACCGCTGAATATGACGGTGATTTTGTATCTACTCCGATAACTTTCCAGTTGCTTTGAAGAATCGGTGTGTACTCACCTTTCATCTCTTCTTTTAAATATTTAATCGCCAAATTACGGATTGTGCCTCCTGTTTCACCATATGCGCTTTCATTTTTAGAGGACCAAAGCATATTGAATTTTCGTGCTTCAAATGGCTGTCCCTTTGAAAGAAGGAAGTCCATCCTGTACGCATTCATGCCAAGTGTTAGATTGTCTTCCATGTTAATTGGTGTTTCATCTAATCTGCGAAGATTTTTGATTCTGTTACCTGCTTGCTCTGTTAAATCGATATCGTATTTGACGTTGCCAAAAAAGTCGTTTGTACTATATTTTGATGCACGACGCGTTTTATCAAAACTAATCGTTACATCTCCTGATCGAGTACTGTTAAAGTAGCCGGCAGCCCATTCCATATAGTCTTTCAAATCTTTTCCGGTTACTTCATATACCGATATTTCTCCACCGGCAAACTGATAATTGTATGCAATATCCTTTTTCTTAATAGGACCGATATCCAAGAAAGCCTTATCGTTATCAATTTGATGCGCCACTACATCCGCATTACTGTAATGAAGCATGACTTCATGGAAAAAGTCCGACAAAGGTGTTTCTTGAATTTGTACAGCTGGAATTCCGGTGATTTCATTTTTCGGAACAAGGTTCATTCCTTTCAGCTGCCCCACAACAATATTCGCATCCGCACGAGCGAACTCATGAAACGATTCCAATTGTTTTTCCAACTTACTGTCCGATTCAACAAGCGTTCCGTCAACTGATTTAACTGGAATTGCTTTTGCATCTTTATCTTTCAGAATATATTTTGTACCCTCGCGATTGAAAGTCAAATCTATTTGGGAAATATGTGTACCGTATTTATTGGGTTCTGTAATTAAAACACCATTTACCACTTCTTTTTCAATCAGTACATGATTGTGGCCCCCAAAAATGGCAGCTAACTCAGGTACTGCGTTTGCAACATCGCGCACGCCCGTTCCAGGAATCCCATTTTCATTTTCTAGACCCATATGCATTATGCCAATCATGACATCTACTTTTCCTTCTAACTCTTTAACTACCTTTTTTGTCTCTTCAACTGGATTTTTAACAACCAAACCATCCAGATGATTAGTACCTTTTTCAAATTCAACGATTAATGGCGTGACCATACCAATAATCGCAATTTTAACGCCTTCTTTTTCGATAATCGTATAAGCCGGTAAAAATCGATCGCCATTATCTTTATAAACATTCCCCGCCAATTTCGGACCTTTGTACTGGCTGGATACCTTATCCAACGTATCCAATCCAAAATTAAACTCATGATTACCATAAGACCATGCATCATAATCCATTTCATTTAAAGCCTTCATTAAAGGTGACTCTGGTTGATCATTGAACAGTTCTGCTGAATTATCCTGAATCATATCACCATTATCCAGAAGAATTGTATTTGGATTCTGTTCACGTACATTTTTAATAATTGTAAACAATTGCGTTAAACTTCCGCTTGGGTTTGATCCGTCCACTGCATAATCCCAAGGCATGAAACGACCATGAATATCTGAGGTTGCAAGCAGTGTAATATTAATCTCTTTTTCTTCCGCACTAGCGGTTTTTTGCATAGAGAAAGTTCCAGCTCCCAGAACCAATACGATTGCTAAAATAATTGATATAGATGTTTTAAATTTAACCATTTCATTATTTCCCCCTATTATTTTCGGAATCTTAAGAATACCTCTCCGAGTATAGCATTTACACCTTTCTCTAACAAGTTGTCCTTCAATTAAAGTGAGTTTTCCGATTGACGTGGAGCGCAGCATACTTGAAATTTATTCACTCCTATAATACTTAGGACGAGTACATCCGAAGGACAATATTAAATTGGAACTAGTATAAGTAGCCAGACAAATAGCACAATAGTTCAGGGTTCCTTTTATTTTAGGGTTCAACTCGTCTCTGGTACTTAAAGAAATCAAAGAACTTTGACCAATTAAGAGGCTTAGCCGTATCCTACATCCGATTCACGAACGAACTTCATCAACCTCAAATTCTATGCTTTTGCTTCCAATATGCGCATCTCTAATTCTTCTGTAAGCTTCTCTTTTCGTTCTTGTGTCCACTCCATAAATTGTGCCATGTAGTCAATCACCGAAAGTTTCCAAGTCTCTACCCAATTAATGTCGAAGAAGATTGTTCCAGTCCTTCGCATAAAGTAATCGACTGGGGTTAAGATCATTTCATGTTTTATGGCATAATGAAGTGTCAGTGTGATTGAGAGCGGTAACCCTGTCTCCTTTAATACCTCGTTCTTCAGGCTAACAATAACGTCTGTGTTTGTCCCATATAAGGCAGCTATATTTGTCGCATCTTCAATCGAAATACCAAGTGATGTAATTTCTCTTGCTTTGGAAGTTATAAAGTTTGGTAATTTTTTGGGGTTATTAAATTCCCCTCCTGATAACTTCAAGTCTTTAGTGATTGAACTACCACTTTGCACTCCTACATTTCGCAGTTCCTTGCAGAGTAAATTAGTTACTGTTTCAGCCATTTTCCGATAGCCTGTTAATTTCCCACCTGCAATCGTGATAAGCCCGGTTTCCGAGATCCATACCTCATCTTTCCGCGAAATTTCTGAAGGACCCTTTCCTGCCTCATGAATTAAGGGCCTTACACCCGACCAAGTCGATTCGATATCATCCAAACCAACGCTTGCCGCTGGAAACATAAACTCGATACATTTCAATAAATACTCCTTATCTTTGACTGTAACTTGAGGATGCTGCAATTCATCTTCGAATACAGTATCTGTCGTTCCTACATAGGCTTTTCCGTTTCTTGGAATCGCAAAAACCATTCGTCCATCTGGTGTATCGAAATAAATCGGCTGTCGAAGTGGGAATTTTGCTCCGTCAATAACAATATGGACACCTTTTGTATGAAGAAGGCTTTTACCATCAATCTTTCGATCCATGCCAATTATTTTTTCAACCCAAGGACCGGAAGCATTAACAATTTTCTTACCATTTACCCTAAACCTTTTCCCTGTCAACATATCCTTAATATAAACACCTGATAGACGGGCATCAGAGGTATATAAGAATTCTTCCATTTTCGTATAACTTAGTAGGTCTGCACCTTTTTCTACCGCCTTCTTCGCGACTTCAATTGTCAACCGGGCATCGTCTGTACGATATTCAACATAATATCCTCCACCCAAAAGGCCTTCTTTTTTTAGTAAAGGTTCTTTTTTTAGTGTTTCATCCCGAGATAACATTTTCCGCTTTTCACTACGTTTAACACCAGCTAGAAAGTCATATACTTGAAGTCCGATAGAAGTAGAATACTTTCCAAAAGTCCCTTTTTTATAAATAGGAAGAAGCATCCATTCCGGGTGAGTGACATGTGGGGCATTTTCATAAACAATTGCTCTTTCTTTTCCTACATCCGCTACCATTTTCACTTCAAATTGTTTTAAGTACCGAAGACCTCCATGGATCAATTTAGTTGACCGACTCGATGTCCCCGCTGCGAAATCTTGCATTTCCACAAGAAGCGTCTTCAGCCCACGTGTTGTGCAATCCAGGGCTATTCCAGTTCCAGTAATACCTCCCCCGATGATTATGACATCATACTCTTCTCCCTCAATCCCTGACAACACTTTATTTCTATCCATATAAGAAAAGTTTTTCATTTTATAATCTCCTTTACAAAATAAGGCCATCACAATATCCCTCACTCTATGGGAGGGCATCGTAATGGCCTTTCTCTTCTTCTCTGACCTTTATTCAATTTATTACTCTATTTAGTATGTTATAATTATTAGGTAAACACTCCAATGATTGAAAGAAGGAAATCCTCTATGCGCTTAGTTGATATGGTTGAATCGCAAATAATTGCATCTGTGCAAAATGAAGAAGATTTACAACGGTCACTTACAAGTAATGCTAATATTGTTTTCTTACTCACTGGAAATTTAATGACGATAGCTGACTATATCAAACAACTTAAAGAGGCAGGTAAATATGTCTTCATCCATCTAGATTTTATAGATGGAATTTCGAATTCTAAAAACGCCCTCAGTTATGTTGCTGAATTTTGGAAACCTACGGGTATTATCACAACAAAGAGCCACATTGTTAAAATGTCAAATGAAGTTGGACTAATGACGATACAGCGTATTTTTTTATTAGACAGAAGCGCAATCCAAAAAGGTATTGAGATGGTGAAATCTTGTCGCCCTGACGCTGTAGAAATCATGCCTGGTATCATGCCAAAAATCATTGATGAGCTCTCCTCAGAACTGAATTATCCAATTATTGCAGGTGGACTAATAACTCAAATATCTGAAGTCCATGATGCACTACAGGCTGGCGCTCTCGCCGTTTCTTCTGGAGATCCTGAAATGTGGAATTTCGACTTATAACGTACTAATATCTTTTACACTCTCAAGTACAAAATCAGGTTGGTAGTCAGTCTTCCTTAACATTTCAGGCGTTGTAATGCCTGTCATGACAAGTACGGATTGAATACCGGCTTCTTTAGCCATTTTAATATCCGTTTCCAGTCTGTCTCCGACCATGTAACAATCACTCGCTTGCATGTCTAAAACGTTATTCAAAACGTATTCCGCCATCATCGAAGATGGCTTTCCGGTAATTGTTGTTATGGGTTCACCGGTGGCCCCCTCAATTGCTCCAATCATAGCCCCACAATCTGGAATTTCCCCACCTTGTACTGGGCATGTCCGATCAGGATTAGTCGCAATAATTTTTGCTCCATTTCGCCATGCTTGAAAAGCGATATTTAACTTATCATAAGTGAACTCACGGTCCCATCCGAGAACAACATAGGATGCTTTTTCAGGTACATCTGCCAACTTTATTTTTTCATCTGAAAGCTCTTTGAATAAAGGCTCTTCTCCAATTACATATACAGTATCCCCTTCATCCATTGCTGACTTCAGATAATGTGCAGTGATGTAATTCGAATTGATCACTTCATCAATCTTTACCTCAATACCAAGCTTATTTAACTTTTCAACGTAATCATTTCTACTTGCAATTGATTTATTCGTAAGAAACACGACCTTATCGCCGCGTTCCTTCAATTCTTTTATTGCTTCTGCAACACCACTAATGATTCCATCATCCACATATATTGTTCCATCAAGATCAAATATGAATCCTTTCAAGACACTTCACTCCCATAAATTCATAGCTTTTGTTTTCTACCTATTCCAGTAGCAATTGCCTGCAGTACAAGAACGAGTACTACTAAAATAATCGACATTGCAGCCGCAGAGTAATATTCTCCACGTAAAATATTTTGGAAAATCGCCAAACTCATTGGCGCCCATTCTGGTGGAGCTAACAAAATAGATACACTTGCTTCTTTTATGACTGTAATGAATACCAAAACCGATCCTGCTGCGATTCCCGGAAGCATAAGTGGTCCGATAATCGTAATGGCTGCAGTAAGTGGAGTTGCACCAAGATTAATAGCAGCTTCTTCAATGTCTTGCTTTATAGCGCGCATCGCCCCCATTGTCGAACGAACCATGTAAGGGAGCCGACGAATTGTATATGCAATGATGAGGAGAAACGCTGTACCCGTCAATTGTAACGGTGCAGTATTAAATGTTTGGATCATTGCAATCCCAAACGCAATTCCAGGAACAACGAGTGGAATAGATGCCATGAAATCGAGTTTCGCAGAGTTTTGTCTTACAACAAAGTAAGAAACAAAAGTAGCAATAATTACACTCAGAACGAGCGCTCCAGTGGCAAGCATAATACTATTTTGAATATTCCCCATTGAGGTAGAGAAAATAGTCTTATAATGATCTAATGTATAACCGTTCGGTAATAGATTTTTTCCCCAGGTCGTTGCAACTGATTGTAATGCAATTGAAAGCATTGCTAGAAGCGGCACTAATACGATGAAGAAAGAATAGCCTGATAGAATTCTAGTCAATAATTTGTTTTCAATCAATTTCTGCTGTTTTGGCTTTCCGGAAACAGAACCATAATTCTTTCCTTTTGTAAATAAGTGTTGAAGCCAAAAGAAGAATGCGGCAACAATCACCATGACAACAGTCAAAATTGCAGCACCACCCCAGTTAAAGAAACCGGAAATTTCACGATACGCCTCAACGACAAGCAAGTTCAATTCCTTAGGAGCAAGAACGATTGGTGTCCCAAAATCCGAGAAGCTAACAGTGAAAATTAGGAGTGCACTAGAAATGACACCCGGTAGTGCAAGTGGAAATGTCACGAATGCAAATGTAAACCAACTTTTGGCACCCAAGTTCTGTGATGCTTCCTCCAAACTTACATCACTTACTTTAAATGCAGCAACAAGTGGCCATAAAGCATAAGGGAAGAAGAAGAATACTTGTACTAAAACAACACCCGTCATCGAGTACGGGTTTACAAACATTCCCTCCCCGCCTAGTGCGTTGTAAATCTGTGTTACCCATCCTGCGCGTCCAAACATAATGATAAACGCATATGAAGATATGAATGTCGGTACGATTAGTGGTACCATACATAGTGCGGAAATCGTTTTTTTGAAAGGCATCTTCGTTCTAGCAATCCCATATGCAAGCGGGATACATACCAAAATGACAATAATGGTAACAGTGAATCCTAAAAGTAGACTATTTTTCAATGCAGATAAATAGCCCGCATTCGTAAATATCTTTTTATAGTTTTCTAAAGACATACCTTTCAATTTTTCTATTGTTGAACTGAATATAGCTGGATCCGTTAATGAGCCTAGCAGATTGATGGGTTGGCCAGTAAAACTGACTAGAAATACTGAAAACAAGGGAAGGAGCATAAACAGACCGAAAAACGCATAAATCAATATCTTAATGAGCGTTAATCCACTGAATCTGTCTTTGAATTTCTTCATATCAACAGCACCCTTCCATGTTCCACCGTCAGTTTAACCTTCCTTCCTTCTTTAAAAATGCTTACCCCGGAAGTGTATGTTGTATCAACGATAAGTTGATAACCGCCGACTTGTACATCATAGCGAACCACTGATCCCAAGTATGTGGACATAACAACTGTTCCTTCAATAACATTTGTTTTCGTTTCATCGATGACACTATCAGCAGCTTCGACTTTCACGTGTTCAGGACGTATGATTGCATCTACTTCTTTTTTTGTTGTCTTGTTAGCTGACTTAATTAAGAAACCTTCGCCTTTTACAATTGTTAATCCGTTTTCTTCACCTAAGACTGTCCCCTTTAGTATGTTAGACGTTCCTACAAAGTTTGCTATAAATGGAGAAGCAGGATTACTGTATAAGTCTGTCGGCGTACCGATTTGAACTATATTTCCTTTATCCATAACTGCAATACGATCAGCCATACTCATGGCTTCTTCCTGATCATGAGTAACGAAAATAGCAGTTATCCCTAAATCCTGTTGAATTGTTCTTATCGTATTTCTCATTGAATGCCTAAGTGCCTGGTCCAAGTTCGAAAGTGGTTCATCCATCAGAAGTACTGCCGGTTCCATGACAAGTGCCCGAGCAAGAGCGACCCGTTGCTGCTGCCCACCCGACAGTTCACTAGTCATCCGTTCCGCATGATTATCCAATTCCACATATTTAAGTATTTTCATTACTTTCTCTATTGTCTCTTTCGGATGTTTTCCAAATCTCTTGTTCAAAAGTCGTGCGTAGATACCCATTTGCTTAATGGGGTTACTAGAATTTAATTGTTTGATATCCAGGCTGTAGGCAACATTGTCGAATACATTCATATGAGGGAATAATGCATAGCTTTGAAATACCATTCCACAATTTCGTTTGTTTGCCGGAATATTTTCCACTTCACGATCGCCTATGTAAATGCTTCCAGAGGTAGGATCCTCAAAACCGGCTATGCAACGCATAGTCGTCGTCTTTCCACACCCAGAAGGGCCGAGGAGGGCAAAAAACTCGCCTTCCTCTATATCTAGGTTAATATCATTCAGTGCAGTAAAGTCACCAAATGTTTTTATGAGATTGCTTATTCTTACTGAGCCCATCACTACACCCCCTTATTTATTGAAATTTAGCTTGCCATTCGCTTCGTACACGGTCATAGTTTGCGTTAACCCAATCGATATCGAGCTCAACCGCATGCTCTTTAATGTTATCAAGTGTTAGTGGTGTTTTCGATTCCACTTCAGGGTTTATCGGAATATGGTACCAGTTTGCCATTATTTGTTGAGCGTCTTTAGATAGAAGGAAATCGATGAATTTCTTTCCGCCTTCTTCGTTTGGACCACCTTCAATGATGGATACTGGGTTTACGAGAACTGGCGTTTTATCAGGCACTACGAAGTCCACACTTTCACCTTTGGCTTTTTGTTCATATGCCATGAAGTCAAAACCGACAGCAATATGCGCTTCACCCATAGATACTGATTTTGTAGGCGTTGACCCTGAATCCGGCATAGAGTTTGCTTGTTTAACAAGTTTCTCAAAATAAGCCCATGCTTCGTCTTCCCCATTGCGCATCATTTGATCCATGACCATTAATGTTGCTGTTCCGGAAGCTGCCGGGTTAGGGAACTGAATTTTCCCTTCCCATTTAGGATCAAGCAAATCTTCCCACGTTTTCGGGGCTTCTTCTTCTGTAACGAGCTCCGTATTGTATGCGAAACCTAATACGAAGATTTCGACTCCGACGTAGTTGCCATCTCCATGTTTCATTTTAATACCATTTTCAACTATGTCCCAATCTGCTGCAAAATCAGGAATATACTTACCAAGAATCCCTTTTTCAACTGCTGCTTCGAAGGGAAGAATCCCCCCACCGCCATACCAAACGTCAGCTTTCGGATTATCTTTCTCTGCTAACATCTGATTGACAAGGACGTTCGTACCTGCATAATGGACATCCACTTTTTCATCATGCGTTTCCTGATACTTTTGAGCAAGTTCTTTCGTAAAGTCTGGAGTCTCAGGTGAATAAAGTGTAATTCGACTACCTTTACCGCTCCCACCATCTGAAGATCCACCCGCACATCCACCTAGTACACTTGCCGCTAATAGAATACTAGCAGCCATTAAGCCCGCTCTTTTCATGATTATCCCCCTATAGTAATATTTTGTAATCTAGGCAACAAAAAAGATGAATGCTAAATGAAACCCCTATCAATGTAAGGGTTTTCATTTAGGCATTCATCTCATAGTCTCTGCCTAGTTATGTAACTATACCCAGTATACAATTTATTCAGAATAATACAACCCCTAATTAATAGAAATAATTATTAATTGAAGAAGGCCTGTGCTTGTAACAAAGCTAAAATGTGTGAGCACCTGTCCACTCTGAATTACAACGCAAAAAAGCCAACCGTTTTTTCTATGATAAAAACGGTTATTATCGCAAATCTTTGTAAGTGGGAATCTCTTAGACAAATTGAAACTGGTATTCGTTCTAGTAAAAATTTCGGGAATGGGATTAATTTAATGTCCATTAGTCATTCGCAAATCAGTCGGCGGCTTATTGATTTAGATACAAGAGATTTAGCAGAATTACTTGGTCATTTCGCCAGTCATTATTGGTTATTACAGAGCAATGCTATAGGCTTCTGCAAGAGTTCTAGCGAAAAAAGAAGAAGAGTAAAGGTAAACAGAAAGTACCGAAGCCCATACGATATGGAAAGGATTTCGTCATTGTTAGCCCAATAATCAAAGAACATTTTTTAAATATGCAAGAGAACGACCCAAAAATAAATTATAAAAAAAAAGGGAACTGAGTCATTTACACAGACTCAATTCCTTTTTCCATTTTTAGTCTGACCACAAATGTAAAAGTATCAGATTTTTTATTTATTATGGTTTCTACGCAACGCTAGTGAGTATCTGACACTAAATCCCCTCACGAAAGACATCATTGTTTACAGCTCGAACTTTCCGTTTTATGCGTTAAATCGAAAACAACTAATCTTTTATTTGGCACAAATCCTCACCTTACTTCCTTATTCCAACCGAAAAGAATCTATTATAAACTCCAACTCACGTATCATATTTGACACAATATCCACGTCCTCTTGGTTTAAAGGGTTATGCATTTCTTCATTTGCCTCACCAGCAATCGCCAACGTGTAGGTTTTATTACCATCATTGGTTAAGTATATTTCATCGCTATTTCCCCAGTAACTTTCCTCTAAAACTTCATCATAAATAATGATGCTAAATACGTATTGTTCAATTTCTTTCGAGTGATTTAAATAATAAAAGTCGATTGTTTCCTCTGAATCATTTTCCCAGGTTCCATAACTAATCTCTACCGAATTGTTCCAAATTACTGGATAATCAAATGAGATCCCGTAGTCTTCATCTGTATAAGTTGTCAATTCTGTGTTACTCTCTACCTCGGTAAAAGAATGTACGACCGATTCGAAAACGACTGAAATGCCTGCATACCCGAAAATCAACAAAAGCGTTAACCAAAAGCCTTTCCAACTACTATCACCACGTTTTCGTACTTTCTCAAGAAGCTCATCACCTGAAAAGCGCTTTTCTAATTTGTTGATTTCCTTTTGTGCAAACTTTTTATATTCAAAATTACCCCAGATACCAAGTACCGCCGCAATACCGATGTTGATATATAAGTCAAACTGAGCGGTGGAGGCTCCTACTAAATAGTGTACTACGTCAGCTATGAGCAAAAACAGCAGTATCACTAGTACATGCTTATACATTTTCCTATAACCGAGCCAGAAAAGCGTAGCAAAGAAAGCGGCCCAGTTCCATGATCGTCGTTCGTTTTTTGCCCATTTCCCAAAGTAATACGACTCTTTATACTCGCCAACAAAAGCTTTCAACAAGTCCGGTGCTTCTGTCTCACTAGGTGTTTCCACATTACTGTCCAAAAGGTTATTTCCACAAGCCCCACAAAATTGATCTTTTTCAAAAATCGTACCCCCACAATGAGTGCAATGCATATACAATCCCCTATCCTACTGGCAAATCAATTTCATCAACTTGCTCTATATTTAGTCGTACAATCTGTTGAAGTCCCGCGTTTATTAAAGTAAATATAAAAATCCATGCGATGCTAATCAGCAAAATATATAAAAAAATCAAATTCTGCAAATAGTAGAGCAGCATATCCCAAATGGAATGCAAAATAACAGGCACTGAAAATAATTTAATAAATTTTGCATTCAATAGATGATGTTGGTTAAATAGATTTCCTTTCTTCACATACACAAGCACTGCACCTGCTATAGCGGTCCTTCACATGTTTTTTTAAGACAGCGGAAAAAACATCCCATAAATGGCACCTTGTTCTCCAACCATTGCATTTATTTTTTCAGTAGCTTGCAAAAGGTTCCTTGTACATGTTCTGGAACGCTTTTGGCTATTGGCTCCACCATCGCTGATGAATCTTCACCCTTTTGATTTGTATAACTACTTTTTTCTGGTTGCCTATCAAGTCGAGTACCACAAAAAGAGCAGAACTCCGCCTGCAAACGAGCTTTTTCCCCGCAGTTAAAACAAAACAAATAAACACTTCCCCATTAATGTTTCCAGTTTAAGAGTCTATAATAATATGTATTCTTAAATTAGCGGTTCGTAGTTTTTCCGACTTTCCATATTTCTGATTTATTGTATTATACTATATTCTCAGGAAATCTTTTCTATTTATATAGCACTATTATATCATTCGGATTAATAAAAGAATAGGTCTGACATTAATTGTATGGATGCCTGTGTAACAAAAAACAATCCACGACTCACACAATTATATAAAACTTAAAGAAGTTTAGATGATTAGTTATTTCTTTACTCCTCAACTAATAAATATATAATCGGAGTGGATTGACTGAATAGTGTTATGTACAAGTACTTGAAATTTTAGTTCGTTGGAGGCTTCTCTGAGTTTGTTGGAGACTACGAGGGTTTTGTTGGACACTCCCTTATTCGTTGGACACTTTTCGAGAATGGTTGGAAGCTTTCCACGGTTCGTTGGAGGCTTCTCTAAGTTTGTTGGAGACTACGAGGATTTTGTTGGACACTCCTTTGTTGGTTGGACAGTTCCCGGGAATGGTTGGACACTTTCCCCGATTCGTTGGAGGCTTCTCTGGTTTCGTTGGACACTCCTTTGTTGGTTGGACAGTTCCCGGGAATGGATGGACACTTTCCCCGATTCGTTAGAGGCTTCTCTGATTTCGTTGGACACTTCGAGGCGATTCCCCGAAGACCTCAACTGATTTTAATTACCCAACTCTACTAGTACCCACACAATCATAGACAGAAAAAAGCGCCTTCCACATGACCATTTACTGTGATCAGCTGGAAGGCGTCTTCAATCGATACTACAGGATTCTTATCTTAGTCTTACTTCAATTTCTTTATTGAAGTCGGAAATTCGGGGTACAGTTTATGCTTCAACCATCCTTTATCCATCCATATAAATCATGCTATGACGGGTTTGCTGAATTGTGTTAGACATCATGATTTTCATTTATTCCTAGTTCTCAACTAATCTTGACTCAAGATGCAATTTGCATATCAGCTAAACCTACCTGTTTCCATATCAGTTCCACCCACTCCGGATGATCAATAAACGGATTGCGGTTTCCTTGCCATTCCTGGATAACATTGTTGCGATTTCGTTCAAACTCATCAACTGGATCTTGTTTATGCCATTCTAGTAGGACTGAAAGTTTACCATGGTATGGTGCACTTCCGTTATTAAGTTTTTCATTTAATTCGAGGTCTACACGATCGCCTTTTTCATAGCGAGTTGCCATATAGAAGAGAATTCTTGCTACGTCGCCTTTTACGCGATCTGGTGGCTCAAATGAACTTGCTGTTTTGAAACAACCGTTACAGCCTTTAACTGCGCTTCCGCCGTTATCAAAATCTAAGTTTCCTCTAGAGCTATTGACTTGTACATCTGTCGGACGTAAATGATGGATATCTGTTCCTGGTCCTAGACTTGTGCCAAAGTTTCCGTGTGATTTTGCCCAGGTGTGTTCGCGGTTCCAATCGCCAACCAATCCGCCGTTGCGATTTTTAGCGCGGGACTCTCCGGAATAAAACAGTATGACATTGTTGACGTTAGTTGGATCCTCATCTGTTTCACGGAGTGCTTCCCACGCTTTAGCGTAAGATAGTTGAGTGTGATCATCGATGATCTCATGAAGTGCAGTTTTTAACGCTTGTCCGTTCTTACCAATCGCGTCTTTGTAATACGTATCTAGTGGTGACTCTTCTCCAGAATCCGCTTTAACTGTAACTGTAAAGCTGGTAGTCGCCGTTTTTTCACCATCAGTTGCAGTAACACCTACAATATGGCTTCCTACTTCAAGTTTTAACGTTAATGTAGCTCCTTCAATCGTCCCTTTTGTTGAAGTAAATGTTAGTTCATCTTTGTCGGGATCAGAGAAGTGATCTGATAACAAGAAGGTTAACGTTTCTCCAGTTGCAACAGTTGAATTAGGAATTGCTGTTTTTACAATTGGCGCTTTGTTTTCATTAGGTAAAGAAGGAACCTCATTTTCGAGGTTCCCTTCTTTGTCTATGAACTGAATGTTAGCTGCAGATGCTCCATTAGTGTATTCAATTTCAACATTTTCAGGAAGTTCACGAATTTGTTTTACGTTAGTTCCATCAATAATTATTTTTTGAATAGTTGTTCCTTTGAAATCAATTATTGCATCAGCTTTTAATGGTTTGATTGTTATTGTTTTGTCAACGAATCCTTCACCGTGGAATTCTGCATAATCTCCTGTGAATAAAACGCCATCTGTAATCGTTGTGTTTTCACCTAGTGTAAGTGAGATACTCGGTTTCGTAATTGTTAATTTCTTCGTTGTAAGATTTTTGAAATCATATAGTTTTTCAGGTGTGATTGGTGTTACATCTACTTCTTCGTCTTCACCTTCACCTTTTAAATCGATTTGAACCATTACTGGATCATGGTCACTTGCGCGGCCAGCCATATCCGTGAAGTCTGCGTTAATATGAAGAATATCGATTACTGTATTTTTCACTAGATTGTTAGTAACTAAAATATGATCTAGCACTTGTGAGTTACCTTGGTATAGATATGTGTAACGATCAGAATTTTCAACTTTATTGATCATATTTGTCATTATACTACCCTCATGAATTTTAAGAGTCTCAGAGAATTGATAATCATTAAAGTCGCCTAATGATACAACATTCGCTTTAGGATTATCCGTTTTAATATCTTTCACAAAGTTGTTTACGATAGTTGCAATTTTATGGCGTTGGATTTCGCTATCGTATTTTGGTGGTTGGATAGATCCGAATAATGGCGTATCCCCCGTTTTTGAATTCCAGTGGTTCGCAATAACCACGACACTTTCCCCTTGGAAATCAAATTGTGCTGCTAATGGTTTACGGCTACTGTTAAACGCACTATTTGTTGGATCGATACGACCTGGGTTATGTGTTAACTTGCCATCTTGATACCCTACAGTAGTTGTAGCAGTTCCTGGTGTAGCACCTTCTGTTAAAGTAACACGGTCCGGATTGTAGAGGAACCCAACGCGAATATTCGCATTTGGTGCGCCGCCGTCTTTGTTGTTTTCAGGGTCGATGTTGGCATATTTATATTTAACACCACCAGCTTTTTCAATTTCAGCAATCAATCTTTCATAGCTTTTATTTGCCGCTGAATCCCCTGCACTTTCACCGTTATTATCTTGAACTTCCGTTACGCCAATAATGTCCGGGTTTTGCATATCAGTAGCAAATGCACGTGCTAATTTCTGTGCTTTAGCGTTCGGAGAAGACGTTGTGTTATTCGAGAAATTTTCCAAGTTATACGAAGCAATCGTTAACTTGTCATCCGCTTTTATAATCGCCGTTTTTTCTGGTGTTGCAGCACCTTTTGTATGGGCACTCTTCATTTTAGCCAAATCAACATAGATCTTATAGTTTTGGAATGAATAGCCTACTACCCCTGAGATAGGACCTTTGAATTTATCGCCAGTTGCTACTTCGAAATCACGACCAGGTCCATTTGGCTCCAAACGGAATTGGACACGATTTGGATTTTGTTTTCCTTCTTCATATAGTACTCCGCCATGAAGTGAATTTGTTGGTGCAGTTTCAAGAACAGTTACAAGATCCCCATGCTCTTGTGGTGCTACTGCTTTCACATCAACAACTTCTACGCGCATACCTTCTATGCTTTCCCAGAAATCAATGGCATCCACTTTAGGGTTGAAAACGGATAAATTATCGCTATCAATCGCTGTAGTCGCCATTGTTTTTTTGTTAATAATAATTGGATCCGGTAATTTCACGTCTCTATTTAGAACTTGAACACTTCCACCTGCGTCATCACGGACATTGATTTGTGTAGTTTTCAAGTCAGTTGTATTCGCATCAGAATAACCATCATATGCGTACTCACTTACTTTACCGGTAACTGATACTAGATCACCAACTTTGATTGACAACGATTTATTCCCACTGTATAGTAAAATCGCTTCTGACGTATTTGGATTGTCATCTGCTAAAGCATCAGGCGTTTGAATGTGATAATAGTATGCACCATTCAATATGAAAGCATAAGTGACTACGCCCTCAATTCCGTCCACGGTTTGATTGTTAAAGGGAGTTGTATGACCTTCTCCTTGGATATCGTGAATTTGAAGACTGTCTGTAATTTTATATTCAAACGTCTTCACTTCACTAAAGTCACCGTTTTCAGCTTTTACAACTGCTTTTAGTGTTGAATCTTTAGTGATTTCAATCGGATTTCCATATTTTTGACCATCAACTATGGGATCTTTACCATCTGACGTGTAATAAATTTCCGCATTTGCTGTAGTCGTTGATAATTCTACTGTTTTCTTTCCAACAAATGTTCCACTTCCTGGGTTCGCGAAGACTGGTTGGATAATTGAGCTATCTGCGACAATGTCTTGTTGTGAGCGTGGAATAATTTGATAGGCGCCGCTAAATTCTTGAACAATACCTGTGATTGACTCGTATGTTGTACCAGCTACTAATCCTAAGTTGCTATTTTCATCGCGAACAGTAAATTCTGTTCCAGCCGCATCCGTTCCTTTATAGTTTTGAGAAGCTCCAGATATCGTTACTTTATTTACTGTTACTAGTTTCGATTCGCTCGCTTCGTTCAGTTGTGCACCTGTAAGTACTTGTGGACTTGGTACTCCTTTAGATACTGGTTCACCTACAAGTGTTCCAGTTAATTGTAGTAAACCATTGTATTCCTCTAATGCACCATCAACCGTAATTTCATCACCAAGTTGAACATTCAGCGTTGCTGGACGAACTGCAATTGCTGCCGTTCTATCTTGGATATGAATCGTATTTTTTAATTTTGCCGTTACGACACCTTTTACTGTTACTTTACCAGTACCTTGAGCACGAGCATCTGCGATTGACATCCCTTCAACAGGCGTTTCAGGATCTGTTGAATCTGCTGCCGCAACTGCTTTCGTCGCATCACTTGTTATCGATGAACCATTATCACCATTAACGATTACTTTAATAAATTTACCTACGTGTCCTTCAACTAATGTCAGTGTCTTATTTGTAGCTCCATCAATAGTTGAGTAAACACCATCTATTGCATCAGCTACTTGCCATTGGTAAGTTACATTTGTCGCCCCTTCATTTACTAAGGCCGTTAACGTTTCACCAACTTTTGCGGTTCCAGTAATTGTTGCTGTCGTCACTTCAACTGGTTCTGTTGGATCTGTTGGTGATGAACCATCCATTACGTGCATACCTAAATTGGTGGAATCATTTATTGGTAATGCTGTCCATTCCACTGATGGATTGAATGCATCATCAATTATTGTATCTCCAGTTGTAATATTGCTGTTGCGTACTAGTGTAACATCTTTACCCCAGTCAACTCTTGCTCCAACTTGACCAAAGGAATCAATGACTTCACCTGATTTCTTTAAAACAATTACATCATCACCGCTAAAGTTTGCAATAGCGCTATTCTCTAAATCTCCTACACTTTTAATCTCTTCAACTGCATCTTTGTGATAAATTACATATGTTTTACCGTTCTCCAACGCTCCTGATAACGTCACTGGTTTTTGAGAAATTGTTTTTCCATTGTCATATAGCTCAAGTGAGTATGCACTTAAATCGACAGCTGCACCTGTCCCATTATAGAGTTCAATCGCCTTGTTAAAGCTGCTTCCCTCAATATATTCAGAAATAATTAGGTCTGTCGCATTCGTTGCAGCACTTACTGTAGCAGGTATTGCCGGCACTACTAGGCCCGCTACTAGACTTGCCGCTAACATAGTATTCACAGGTTTCTTCCAAGTCCTATTACTCATCTAAACAATTCTCCTTTATAAATACAGTTTTTGAGTAAAGCAAATGTGACATTGAAAACGCAAAGCCTTCAGCCAACTAGCAGAAGGCTTTGCGCAATAAGTTAAAGTATTGTTTCTCCCACTACCTTAATACCATTAAATTCAAAGACATCCGAGTCCAGGTCTGAAAGATCCAAATTACCTTCAACCGTAATATTCGCGAATGACACGTTTTCAGTTGGCGTACCTGTAAGGATTAAATTTCCTTTTACAGTTACATTTTCAAAGGAAACTACGTCGGTAACCGATACCGTAACGTTACCTTTGTAAACTTTCGGTGCGTCAACTGTTCCTGAGAAATCTTCACCTGCTACGTCTTCAGTACCCGGTTCTTCTACAACACCTGCTACATCTACAATGCGACCTTCTATTTCAGTTGGAATTTTGTTTTTTAGTGATATTAATTGTTCTCTTAAGTTTTCCCAATCTGAAAGTCCAAGATCAGTTACTCGACCTGCTTCATAAGCTTTTTTAAGAACATCATAGCCGTCTCCACCTTTTGCAGTGAACGCGTTTGTTGCTACTGTATAGGTCTTAGCGTCTTCGATCTCAGTATAAGAACCATCTTCATTTTTATATTCAATAGAAACGACACGTTCTCCAGCAGGTTTAGAAGAATCGAATTTTACTCTTGCACCTGATACATGTAAGAAACCGCCACTTTCAGCAGGATATGCGCTCACGCTTAGTTCAAATGCTTCTTTTATTTCTGCACCTGTTAGCTCCATTGTTGCTAATGTGTTACCAAATGGAAGTACTGTGATTACTTCACCTACCGTGATTGGTCCTGCTCCAATACCAGTCCTAATTCCTCCACCATTTTGGAATGCCATTATAACATCTTCGTTATACTCTTTTGATTTAGCAAGCATGCCATCTGTAATTATATTACCTAGTATCGTTTCATTTTTTCGTACACTTGGTTTTGTATTATCTCCACCTGTACGTGGAGTTTCTAATGCAGTTAGAAGCTCTACTCCAATTTCTTCTTTCTCTATTTCCGAAATTTTATCTGCATATTTTTTCAGTAATTCTTTTGCTTCAGCATCTTCTGCTTTACCAACCGTTGCAATTAATTCACCTACATGTCCTATTACGACACCATTTTTATCAAATTTAACATCTAAAGTACCAAGGTAATCTGAATATTGATATGCTTGTACAATAATTGTTTTATCTTTCGCTTTCCCATTTCCATCTTTGTCTACAACTACAGGTTTGTCTAATTGAGTATGACTATGTCCACCCACAATTACGTCAATCCCAGCTACATTTGCAGCTAGTTCTTGGTCATTGTCCATAGCGGCATTATCATCAAAACCTATATGTGTAAGTGCAACGATTTTGTTAACACCCATCGCTTCAAATTCCTTAACCATTTTTTCTGCATCTTCAATATAATTAGATAATGTAATTTTCCCTGGACTGGCAATGTCTTTCGTTTCCGCAGTTGTAAGTCCAAAGATACCGACTTTTTCCCCGTTTATTTCTTTTACAATTCCCGTGTAGATATTGCTTTTTTTAGGTGTTGTAGAGATTTTCGTATTGAACAATCCATCAAACAATGGATCTTTCGAGAAATCTACGTTCGATGATACAAATGGGAAGTTTGCTGCTTTAATGAAGTCGACCAATGCTTTGTGACCTTCCGCTGATGAACCAAGGTCAAACTCATGGTTTCCAAATGTCATAGCGTCGACCTTCATTAAATTCATAAATGCTAAGTCTGCTTGGCCTAGGAATTCATTGAAATATAAAGTACCTGAGAATACATCTCCTGCATTTAGTAACAATGCATCCGGTTTAACTGTGCGTACTTCTTTCACTGCTGTAACAAGCCTTGGTGCTTTGTCCGTATTCGCATGTATATCATTTACGTGCATTAATGAAAGGTTAAACGTTTTTCCATCATCGATGATTGGTGGATTCGGATTCGGGTTTGGATTCGGGCTAGGGTCCCTATCTGAGCCTGTGTTTCCACCACTAGTACCACCGCTATTGGATCCATCAAAATTCACAATAACATCTTTTAACGTTATTCCTTCTGGTAGGTCAAAACTACCAACTTTTGTACTATCTCCTAAAGTAATTGTCGTACCTTTAAGTTTAACAATGACTTTTCCGATTTCCCCGATTGTTAAGAGCTTCAAGTCAGTCTTGGATTCGACAGTGACATTTTTGATAGTGGCTGTTCCATCAATCGTCAATGCATTAGGCGTGTCCACTGTAAGATTGTCCACTGACGCATCAAGCGTTGCTTTTGTCGCACCGTTTTTGATGGTCACTTTTGGCAATGTAATTCCCTTATCCGCTTTTAAGTGGACGTTCGATAGAAGGGTGAAGCCTTGGGCTGTTGAATTCCCTTTTACTTCAATTAGTACTTTTTTAATCTTCGACACTTCAACTGTTTGGATGACAGAGTCCGTGAAAACAATACTTGGTTCTTTCATTTCTACAGCAGCTGTTGAAAACACTTTATTGACTTGGCTTACTGAGGTTTTATCGGAAAGATTTATTCCGCCTAAAACTGTCATTTTATTCGCTTTGAAACTATTTTCTACTTCTTTCCCTATCTCCAAATCGACTGCAATCGTTATGTTTTTCAATGAAACATAATCACCATTAACACGTACTGTTCCTGCAAATTTAGATCCTTGTCCATCTAGTACAACATTGTTTGTTTCATTGCCATTCGCTGTAAGTTCAATTGAAGCAATTTCAATGAGTACGCCGTCTTTAACTGTATAGTCTAAGACTGCTCCTATAAGAGCTGTCGAATTGGAAGCATTCAAAACTTTCTTCATGTCTGCGGACAACGCATATGTTCCAGTCGATAGCTTAACTGACTCATTTGTTACGCTAACCAGTTTTCCCGTATTTTTAACTGTAGAGTCATTTTGCTCAACAAGGGAAGCCGTTTCACTTCGAACGATTAAAGAAGCCATTTGCCCTCTTGTAACAAAAGCATTCGGTTCAAATGTAGTTGGAGTGGTGCCAGTTGTAATTTCATTTGTGATCAAAGCTTGGACATAATCTGCAAACCAGTGTTCAGCTTTTACATCTTTAAATGGGCTATTCGTAAGCTTGGCTTCTTCTAGATTAAATCCGATACTTATCATCTTGGCTATGTGCGCACGTGTCAGTGACCCACCAGGCTTAAATGTCTTATCGTCATACCCTTTTACTATGCCTGCTTCAACAAGGGCAGCAATTGATCCATAATGCGGGTCAGTCACTTTCAAATCTTTGAATCCCGGGTTTTTCACGTTTTTTGTGTCTAATCCAATTGTTTGCGCTAAAACGCTTGCGATTTGTCCCCGAGTTACTGACTGATTAGGTTTAAAAGTACCATCGGCAAAACCTTTTACTATACCTCTAGAAGCCAGACTTCTAACACTGTCATAGAAATGATGACTTTCTATGTTCTTTACATCAGAAAATGTGGGAATTTTCACCTCATCGGCTTGTATATATACTGGTGCAGCTACTGCAAATGTTCCCGTTGCTACTGCTACAGCTAATGACGCCCCGAATACTTTTTGATATGGATTGTTATGCTTCTTCATTTACTGACCTCCTTTAATCGTATGTAATTTGAGGATTAAGTTAATCCTTAAATTAAGGTTACCATTTTAAATCCCTTTAAATGTTAAGTGATTATTAACATTGAGGTGTATTGTTATTTCATTGTAAAAAGTGTTAAATTTATATTGGAATTTTAATGAGATCACTGCGTGGCTGTCCATTTTATCTATTTACATCAATCCACTCCTGTTCATAAATTTCTTCCCAAATGACATGAGGTCAATAGTTTATCTATATCTCACATATGTCCACTTCAAGCATACAATCCTATTAGCATTACTTTAATTTAAATATTCCAATAAATTAATAGATTTTCGACCTAGTAGTAAGTTCTAGTAGTTCACATCTTCTTAACTTAAAAAATATTTTATGTAATTATGTAAGAAGTAGTAGAAAACTTTTTCTATATTTCAAGCGTATTTCCGGTGCCAGTCACTCACTCAACTATTATTCCCCCGAAAAATATATTTTTCCAACGCCTTAAAGCTAGAAATTCGACATTTAGTTCGCTTTTGAAAGGAATATTTCAATTTCATATGATTATCGTCGTTTTAAAACGACGATCGAATCACTTAGTACGCCTATGGTTCTTAGATAATCGTTGTAAACTTTTAGAGAATTTATCATTTTGTTAATACTGGAAACCGCATACTCTTCTTTCATCAGGTGTTCTTTGAAACGAACAAACGAGAATCGGGAAAGTGGTTGTTCTTCTCCTACTGCCTTTTCCGTTAGAAACTGTTGGAATCCTTTGATGTCTGAACCGTAGGATTCAATCGTTCGAGGGGAACGTCCTTCTTCAAAGAGCCAGTGTTTAAACGATTCAATGGATGGTTGCATGTCTTTTCCTCCTTGTTAAAAAAAGAACCATGGATACCTCGTTAGGAGGCATTCATGATTTATCTACGTTTAATGACCTGAATGAGCAACTGGATTAAAAGCTCTATGCAGGGAGAAATCACTGGAATCGGTGGTCTCATGTTTAACCCTTCCTTCCTAGCTTTGGTTTGTTGGTTTCTTGAAAGAGGGTTAATTCTTTAGCGACTTCCGCCAACACAGTTACTAGAATGATAGTCGCAATTGTTTTCCACATGGAAGCATCTCCTTTAGATTTGATTTTACAAACAGATGAACTCACGCCAGTATTATAATTACTGTGGTGAGCTTTTAGCCTATAAAAACCGTTGGTTTGTTGACCTAGCAACCTTCTCGCCCAATCCACTTATTGATAAGTAGAACGGTCGTGAGATGGCTAGCTAAGTTGTCTAGTTTTGTCGTGAGCTTTAGTAGATTATCGACAACAGTTTTCTAAGCTGAACCTCATCATTTTTCGTGATGACTTGCAGACACCATTCTGGCGAATCGGGATAGAATCCAATCGTTCCTGACCACAGATTCCCCTCCCTATCTTCAACGACCATCAATTCATACAGTAAGGTGTTTGGTGTAACTTCAAACAGTTCTTGCGGAATCAACACTGCATCCACTTCGTCCATGCCAAGTTCCAGTCCTTCTTCACCTACGTCTTGTGCAATAACTTTAACTCCATGGTCTTTCCGCAACCTGTGAATAAACCAATGGACTTCTCTTGAAATGAGCACACCTTGATTGTCATGTTTTGTCATCCTAGGCACCCCTGTGAAATTCTGCTTGAGGACTCTTAATAGAACGGTTCTTGTAAAGCAATCTTGATTCCTTCACCAACAACAAGTCCATCTGCTCCATCTTTGATTCATTATTCTTCATACTAAATCCCTCCAATTATAATAAGCCCTACCTCTTCAAAGGAAGTAAGGCTTGCTGATACTATTCAGAGTTATAATATATGCTTGAAAAAGCAGTTGAAACAGAAAAAGTCCTTCAATCGATTGCTCGATTGAAGGACTAGTTTCTTTGGTGTCGTACTCAGCCCTCAGAATTGTGTTTGAGTTGTATGAGTGACTGGCACCGGGATATTAGAGTTCTTGTTTTTCTTCATGCAATCGAAGTGAATTTACTGAATAGTATCATGCACAGTGGTCGACCCCCTTAAAACGGACAAAATAGGGTATAGAATATACAAAGCCTTATTATTCTATTTAAAGGAGAGGTTATTATGTATATCCGGAAAAAGTTAAAAAAGCGTCGTTCAACATTTGAAACAAAATTATATGCGGTTACACAAGTGATAGAGTTCAACCGAAACAAAAGGCTTGTTGCCGAAGAAATTGGCTTCAGTGTAAATTCAGTAATTAATTGGGTCAAAACCTTTGAACAGCACGGTGAGACTGGTCTTCAATCGAAAAACCCAGACTTACTATCAGATGATAGGATTGAATTAGAACGCCTACGTTGCTTTGAGACGAAATATTATCAACAACAAGAGGAGATTGAAATTCTAAAAAAGTTCCAGGTCTTTCTCAAGGAGAACGAAAACAAAAGTCATATGATGCCATAACTTCTTTGAGAAAGGAATATTCGGTTGAAAGACTTTGCAAGACACTTGGTGTATCAAAAAGTGGGTATTATGATTACATGAAGCGCCCACAACAAGGACCATCAGAACGCGATCTTCGAGATATTAAAGCTATAAAACGAACGTATAATAAGAGCAAAGGTACTTATGGTTGTAAACATATTGCAGGAGAACTTAAAGAAAGAGGCCACATTATAAACCATAAACGCGTGGCCAGATTAATGCATGAATTGAATTTAGCATCTAAGATAAGAAAGGCAAGAATCACTAGAGAAACAAGAACAAACCTTGTTGGCCATGTTTATCCAAATATATTAAATCGAAATTTTGATGTAGATTCTCCGAATCTAAAATGGGTTATGGACCTCACCGAAATCAAAGCAGAGGGCGCAAAACTGTTCATTTCAGCTATTGTTGATTTGTTCAATCGAGAACTAATTGCGCTGGCTGTTGGTTCCAGGCCGATTTATGAGCTAGTGGAAGCTACTATTCATATGGCAATGAATGAACGTGATCTTCAGTCGATGAAAGGCATTCTCTTCCATACCGATCAAGGAAGTGTCTTTACATCACTTCAGCACCATAAGAAATCAAAGGAACTTGGCTTTACGCCAAGTATGTCGAGAAAAGCAAACTGTTGGGACAACGCGGTCATTGAAAGTATCTTTTCTCACTTCAAAACCGAATTTGATTTTCATTATCCTTTGAATAATTATGCACAGGCTAAAATCGACTTACTGGCCTTCCGCAACTACTTTAACGATGAGAGAAGCCAAAAACGTTTAGGGTATAAGACACCTAAAGCCTTCTTGGAAGCGCACTTGTTACCTCAAAGCTAGTATTTAACTGCGTCCGATATATAGGGGGCAAACCACAGGTACCTGAAATTTAACAAAGAGAATCCCCTTGGGTCTCAAGAGACCTAAGGGGATTCCTCACGTTTCCTATAATTCATTTAATCCAATCATAGTGATTAGATAATCATGGGTTACCAGAATCATATTAGATTCTGTTGTCATAAATTTATTACTTATCGTACAACAATTGGTGATACAGGGTTTGTAGTCCAAGTTGTACCAGCATCAGCAGTAGTTAATACTACTGATTGAGTTTTACCGTTTACCTTGAAAGTAGCAGTTATTGCGTCAACTGCATCAACTGTTCCAGCAACGACAATTTTATTATTTACTACTGTTACAGAAGTAATTGAAGCATCCGCGTCAGTAGTTGCAGTTGCTGCTAACGGTGTATCAAATACTACAGCACTGCCAGTAACTACTGGAGTAAATGTAAATTGTAGTCCAGCGATTGTAACGTTAACCGCAGAAACTAAATCAGCTACATCTAATACATCAAACGCTGCTAATGCTGCCGCTTTGTTTTCTAATGTAGATGTTGGTAAAGCATATGCCTCTCCAAAGTTAGCCCAAGATGCTGTAGTATATTTATTAGCATCAACTAAAGCTGGGAAGCCAGCTGCAGATTTGATTGCAGTAGTAGCGTTAGTGATTGCTGTTTCTAGAGCAGTTACATTCGCTGGAGTAATTAAAGTTTTTTGAGCTGGTGATAATACTTTATATGCATTATTTACAGCCAAAATTTCTGTATTTGTCGAAGCAGGTGTTAAAGCTTCAATTTTTTCAGTAACTAATGCAGCCGCACCAGCCTCAGTTGTTCCACCTGAAGTTTGACCTTGAATCGCAAATGTTACTGTATCATCAACTACTGTATAAGATGCAGTAACTTGATTTGCAGCAAGGATAGCCAAGAATCCAGTTGCTCCATCAGGAATTGTTACTCCACCAAGACCTTTAAATACATAAGTCTTACCAGTTTCACCAGCATATTTAACTGGAGTTTTACCAGCAAATGTGACTGTTTTTTTAGTAGTATCATAAGCAGTGATTACTCCTGTATGACCCGCAGTAGGTACTTCACCGACTTTAGTGAATGAAGCAGTTGTCTTTTCCGCTGTGAATGCGAATGTTTTTTGTGCACCTGTTGGTCCAAATAGAGCATTACCTGTTGCAGTTACTTCAACTGATGTTGTAGAGTCAGTAAGTGGTTTCACTAGTAAATCACTAGTAGATGACACAGTAATAGCACGTTGTGGTGAAACTGTTTTCCATACACCATTGTCATTTACTGATACATCTGCTGCACCAGAATTCGTTAATGTGTAAGAAACATTTGAAATACTTGTTGTAGCAGCATTAAATGGCAAACCACTTTGGTTAGTTAAATCCACTTTAAATGTTGCAGTATCTCCCCCATTAAATTTAGCAGTTTTAGTAGCACCATTGTATGATGTTAATGCTGCACCAGCTAAATATTGAGCTTGGAAATGAGTGATTGGTCCAATTGCAGTTGGCTCACCATTATCTAATTCTGCCAATGATGCATCGGAAGTATTAATATCAACCCAAGCAAGTGGTGTTACATAATCATTTACTAGATTGCTACCAACTACAAACGTTGCTTCACCTTTAGAGTTTGTTTTGACTTGAATTTTTCTAGCTTGAGCACCAGTATGGAATACTTGTGTTGTACCTGAAGTATCGATGAAAGCAGCAGCTGTGTTAGTAGCAATTACTTTATCCAAATCTTCGTTAAAGCCAACATTTACAGTTTCATTTACTGCTACTGTGCCATCTTTCTTCTTAACAACAACTTTATATTCACGGCCGCCATTTGAAGCACCGATTGCAGCAACTTCGCCTACACGCGTCATCTCAAGAGTATATTCAGCTTGAATTGCACCGAATGTTACTTTTGAACCTACTGCTTGTAGTGCTGATGCTTGATAATTTTTAGAATAACCTGTAGCACTAGTGTATGCAGCTTCAAACACTACAGGAGTAACCGTTGCATGGTTACCAGATAATGTGAATGTTGCTTGACCATTTGCATCAGTAACGATTTGTGCTGCTTCTGTTACAGTGTTATTGCTAAGTTGTGCAACTTTCACACCGTTTACTGTTACATTTTGTGCTTTATCCGATGAAACATTGATATTTTCTAGTGCTGAAACATTCAATGTTTTACCTGATTGAGGTTTACCAGTCTGTGCATCTTTATAAGTAACTTTATAAGTTTTGTTAGCGCCGTTGTTGATTGTAGCACCAGTAGTTACTTCTTCAATGTTAAGAATAGTGTCAACACCCCAGAATACATAACCAAGGCTACGTACAGCTGGCGCACCAGTAGGGTAAGCTACTACTGAGTCTCTACCTGCAGCATATTGAGTGTAAGAGAATTGTGCAATTCCGTCTGCATTTGTTACTGCTTCAAATACTTGGTCTTTGTTAAGAGTAGTATTTGTATCAGCTTTAACGTTGAATGTTACAGGAATACCTGCTTGTTTAACGCCAACATCAGCAGAAAGGATAGCTTGTGCTCCAACTTTACCTTGAACTGACTGTGTAGTGATGTCAATTTTAGTAGGAATTACTGCAGAAACACCTGTGAATGAACCAATTGCTTTTTCATTCAATGTTACAGTGTATTTCTCTCCGCCTTTTTGAACAGCAGTTGTAAGAACTACTACTTTGTTGTCAGATTGTTTAACTGCTGCGTTAGAAACAGTCAATCCGTCAATTTTGAAGTTAAGAGAGTTGATGTTATCAACTGCATCTTTGAAAGTTACTTCAACAGTTGTAGCGTTAACAGCCTTAATCTCTGTAGAACCTACTACTCCAGTTGTAACATCAGAGAAGTCAGTTTTTGTTGTTTTGTAAAGGAATGTAGCGAACTGTCCGCGAGTAGTTGTTTCCTTAGGATTGAACGCTGGTGCAGCCGGGTTCGTGATGTCGAAGAAATCAAGAACGTCGATTGCTGGACGTGCTTCAGCTTTCGCTTTTCCTAGGTCAGTAACGTCTTTCTTGAAATCTTGTCCTGCAACATAAGTTGTAAGATCGATTTCATGAACGCGGTCAAATGCGCGAACAAGAACGACTGCCATGTTTTCACGAGTGATATTGCCTGTCGCGTCTAATTTACCGTCTGGAGTTCCTACGAATACGCCGTTGTCTTTAACAACTGCAGCATATTTTAGAAGCTCGTCGTTAGATGTAGATTTAAGATCTGCGAAACGTGGGTTTGTTTTGTAATCTGTTGGTACTACTGACCCTTCAGCTACAAGCCATTTACCCATCAATTTCACAACGTCAGAACGAGACAACGTTTTGTTCGGCAAGAAAGTACCGTCTGTGTAGCCTGTGATAACGCCTGCATCAGAAAGAGCGTTGATAGCTTCTTCGTGCGTGTTACCTTTCGTATCTTTGAAATCTGCCGCGCTTGCTACTGGTGCTACTGCGGATGCTACTAGTGCTGCTGATGCAGCCCCTACTAAAAATTTGCTGTACTTAGATGGTTGGTTAGCCATTGAATAATTTCCTCCTCTTAGATAGAAAATAAATTTGTGTCAACTACTTCCACGGCAAAATGAAAGATAGAAGTCATTACAGATTAAAGTATAGATAATTACGACAAGGATGTCAATTACAAGTTAGTAATATAGTAAATCCCTTTGGAAACATTACTAGATTCCTGAGCCGCTTCTACCATTCTATCGCATATCTGATATATATCAAGTATTTTACGACTTTTGGTTTAAAGTTACAGAACGATTTCAATTGTTAGTGTCTAGTTACTGCTGATTATGTATTTGGAATTCCTTACGCGGTTTCCAGTCTTTTCGCCTTACCTATGCGTGTTTAAGTGGGAATTATATGGTTTTCTTGGTCCACATAAACATCGAATTCTTTTATTTTCATCTGTTTTGAATTTATGGCGGAAAATGGTTTTCTTTCCAAATCGGGAGGATTGTCATTCATTACTTTGGGTGTCAGTAACTGGCACCCAGGGCTTTGCTTGTCGAGGCCTTTCGCTTTTCGGTATTGGCTAGTTCCAGCGCCTAGCCCATCGAATCGCTTCAGTTTTGAATCAATGGCAAAAAGCGCCATTGCTTTCAAACCCTCCAGTGCTTGTCGGGGCTTAACAGGCGCTTCCGCTTTTCAAGCTTGTCTAGGCTTCAGGCGTCAGATGCTCGGGTCATAAGCCGACTCGGCTGTGCGGCAAAGAACGCCGCTTCGCCAATTCGTCTTATGCCTGCCGCATCTAGGCGGCGCCTTTCGCTTTTCTTTGTTGTCTAGACTCCAGTGCCTAGCCCCTCGAGTCGCTTCAGACTTACTGATAATGGCAAAGGGCGCCATATCAGCAAGCCTTCAGCGCTTGTCGGGGCTGAGCAGGCACTTCTGCTTTTCAAAACAAAAAAACTCGAACAGATGGGAACTGTTCGAGTCTTTTTGTGTGGTCAACCAACCAAATTTCGATCTGCATGGCGTTTGTTATATATTTTATAGAGGAAATTATCCTTACACTTTAGTATTCTAGCACCACTTTTACTGGAATACAAGAGTGTCAACCTTATTTTTGTTTGAAAACTTCAAATAAGAATTTTGGCAGATTCATTTGCCTTTTAAGACGACTTGGTTCTTTTAGTAGACGATACAACCACTCCGCACCCATTTTTTGAAATGCGGCGGGTGCTCGCTTGACGTTACCTGCAAGGACGTCGAATGAACCACCAACGCCTTGGTACAACGTTGGGTATAGGTTGTCTCGATGTTGTTCAATCCATTGCTCTTGTTTTGGAGAGCCCATCGCAACGAATAGAATATCAGGCTTGGCCTTATTGATAGTTTCTAAGACTTTACTAGTGTCTGATTCATAGCCATCCTGTGTTCCTGCCACGATGAGATCTGGATAGGTTTGTTTCAGTTGTTGTGCCGCCTTATCAGCAACACCTGGTTTCGCACCGTACAGGAATACCGCACGCCCAGTACGTGCTGCTTCCCTAACAATGCGGTCCATCATGTCAATTCCGGTAATGCGTGACGAGATACTGCCCTTTTTTAATTTAGACGCAATGATAACGCCAATGCCGTCCGGGATTTGGAACTCGGCTCTGTTAAGAAGCGCTTTTAGTCCCGGGTCTTCTTTTGCTTTCATCAGCTTTTCCGGGTTGATGGCTACGACGAGTGATTTCTTCTTGTCTTCGATGTTGCGGAAGACTTTCGGTATTAACTCGTCGTAGTTTTCGGTGTTGACTTGAACGCCAAGAATGGTCTCTTTCATATAGAAGAAAGTCCTTTGTTCTTGCCATCGCCGAGCTTAAAGAAACGGAATCCGGCTTGTTCCCACTTGTCTCGGTTGAGTGCATTTTTCGTATCGAGTACGAGTGGTTTTGTGTCGCCAGTGTTCACTGTTTCAGGATTAAGGTTTTTAAATTCCGTATGATCCGTTGTCAGGATAATCAGGTCGACGTCTTGAAGCGCTTCTCCTAGTGATGCCCGTTGTGTTGGGTGTTGCAGTTCTTTGATATGTGGATCGAATGACGTTACTTGTAGATTCAAGTTTTGAAGTTCTTTAATAACTTCCGTCGAAGGGCTTTCTCGTAGATCGTCGACATCTGCTTTGAATGCAAGACCGAGTACTGCAACGTTACCGCCCTGAATGCCATGCTGTTCGAGAAGTGCTTTTGCTTTTTGCGCTGTGAATTTCGGCATGCCGTTGTTCGTCAGGCGTGACTTCTTAATGATGTCCGAGTTTTCCGGGCTTAATTCGACCAAGAACCATGGGTCTACTGCGATACAATGTCCGCCTACACCAGGTCCTGGCGTATGGATGTTAACGCGCGGGTGGAAGTTGGCAAAGCGGATAGCTTCCCATATGTCGACGTCGATTGTTTCAGCGATTTTTGCGAGTTCGTTGGCAAACGCGATGTTAACGTCGCGGTACGTGTTTTCCATTACTTTGACGAGTTCCGCTGTTGTTGCGTCAGTTAGGTGGATTTCCCCTTGGACGAACGTTTGGTATAGCTCTTTTGTCATCTCAGCGGATTCAGGTGTGATGCCGCCGACGATGCGGTCGTTGTTAATGAGTTCTTCGAAGATCTTGCCTGGAATGACGCGCTCTGGTGAGTGTGAGACGAATAGTTCTACGCCTAGTTCTAGGTTTGACTTGCGAAGCTCAGGCAACATAACGTTTTCTACTGTTTTTGGAGGTACTGTTGATTCGAGAATAACTAGTGCCCCTTTTTTTAGGTAAGGAACGATTGACGCTGTTGCTTTACGAATGTACTCCAAGTTTGCTGTGTTGTCTGGGTTGATGGGTGATGGGACGGCCACGATGTAGACGTCTGCTTCGACAGGTTGTGTTGAAACCGTGAAGTACCCTTTGTCGATTGCTTCTTCCAGACGCTCTTGAAGTCCGTTCTCTTCTATATGAAGTTGTTTGTTTGCGATCATGTTAACTGCTTTTTCGTTGACGTCCATGCCGTGTACGCGGACGCCGCTGTTGGCGAACATTACTGCTGTTGGTAGGCCTATGTAGCCTAGTCCGATGACGCATATATTTTTATTTATAGTAGATTTCATAGTAATTTTCCTCTTTTCTAGGAGTTCTTGATGGCGGTTCAATGTGGAGCTAGCTGCTGCCACACTTTGAAAGTGCTAAATGGTGTCAGTAACTTGCACCAGACAGCTCGTTGATTATAACACATTCGGTGTTTAGGTTGCTAGGCGCTAGCGTACATCAGCTGGCGCTTTTGACGGTTATTGGGACGTATGTGCCTTGTTTAACCGTGCGACCATTGGTATTTTTCAAACCCGGATGGATGATGAGTTCATAGGAAGCGCCGGGTTGCAGGTTTTTGTTAGGAACAATTTCAATTGTGTTATTGGCCTTTTGGTTGATGGTGATTGGGACAGCTACGCCGCCTACTTTAACTAGTTCTATATTATTGGACGTCTGTGCGTTGTTAAAGTTCATTGGCTGGGTAAATTGGATAGTCATTTTTTTAGTCGTTGGTACATTGTCGAGATTGTCGATTTTTTTGTAGTGCTTGTTGCTGAATGACTCGTTGAGGAGCCGCTGATGGATGTCTAACAGTTCTTTGTTCGATTCGGTTTTGATGCTAGGTTGGATACCCTTTTTATGGACAAGCGTACCTTTGGGTCCTGTGAAGTGCCCAATTGTCAGTTTGAGTGCACTGCCGTCATTGAATTCGAAGAAGGATTGGACACTGCCCTTCCCTTTTGTCGTTTCGCCTACTATTGTAGCGGCTTGCTGATCGATGAGGGACGCTGCGACGATTTCAGATGCAGATGCGGAATAGCGATTGACGAGCACATATGATTGTTTCGGAAACTTCGTTTTGGTTGGTATCGGTTTAATCATTTTGTTGCCTTCGCGTGTAGATAGGTAGTAAGCGTTGGTGACGCCTTGATAAAATCCAAGTAGCTGTTCGGCGCTGTCGACGTAGCCACCGCCGTTATAGCGCAGGTCGACGATGAGTCCGGTTGCTCCTTTTTGTTTGAGCTTCGTCCAGTGTGCTTCCACTTGCTTGCCCAGGTCGGCGGAAAACGTGGCGATTTTTATGTAACCGATGTTGCCGTAGAGCATGGATGATGTGATTGGGTGCTCTGGTGCTGCTGGTGATTTAGTCGATGTTGTTGCAGCTACGTTTGGGATTGACGATGGTTGGTGTTCATCCACAGCAACGGCCGATAGATAGGTACGGTATTCCCCGGCGGACATGAAGCGCGAGTATTCGTCGAGTGAGTTGACGATTTCATCTACGTTTTTCATGGTGTTGAGGTTTTTAGGGACGTCACCATAGTAGTAGGTCTCGACGAAGAATTTGACGTCGTCGAGTGTACTTGCTTGGGCGATTGGTGTAAATAGGAACAGGGTTATGATGGCGATGAATGCTGTTTGGATTTTTTTCAATGTGGTGAGTCCCCTTTCACGGGTATGTTCTTTTATATTATAACCTATACCCAGTTTTGAAGTTTGTAAGATGGTTGGATTTGGTATTTTGTTGTTTAGTTTGGTGGAAATGTTGTTTGGTTATGCGTGTTTTTATTTTTGTGTATAGAGTTGGACCCAATACGGTTTTCCTTTGGCGTCGGTTGCATAACCAGTACCGACGTGTGTGAAGTTGTTGTTTGCGATATTGGCGCGGTGAGTTGGCGAGATCATCCATTCTTTGACGACGGATTCAGGTGCGATGTAGCCTCTTGCGATATTTTCACCGTATGCGATCCATTTATAGTTGAATTTCTTCAGCATTTCATCGACAGTGCCATATGTTGGTGATTTGTGGTCGAAGTAGTTATTTTTCGCCATGTCTTGTGCTTTGGCTTTAGCGATTGCTGAGAGATCAGCGTCGAGAATGAGTTCTTTTACGCCTAGCTGTTTGCGCTGTTTATTGACAAGTTCAACTGTTTTGAGGGCATTGTCCTGGGTGTCAATAACTGGCGGCATAGGATCGGGCTTGGATTTGTCCATATACATGCTGCGGGCTTTGTCATAGTAGATGACGCCTTTTTCGCGCTCAATTTCGAATTTGGTGGTGCGGTCGATAAATGCCGCCATATGTGCGCGGGTTACGATATCGTTTGGCTGGTACATGCCGCCTGGCGGTGTTGTTGTGATACCGAGTTCGGCGAGTGTCGTGATGTAGCCGTAGTTTTGGTTGAGCTTAATGACGTCTTGGAAGTTGATAAGGTCATTGTCGTCGACGATTATTTTATAGCCCAATGTTAGTATTTTGGCCATTTGCGCACGTGTGAGTGGCTCGTTCGGTCGGAATTTGTCCCCGTCGGTGAAGATGCCACGTTCGGTGAGTGCGCGGATGTGATCGTATGCGCCATGGGCCGGACTGACGTCTTGGAAACTCGGTTTGAATGCGGCTGTCGGTTTGGCGTTGATGGCGAGTGCTACGACTTTTGCTGCTTGGGCTCGGGTGACGGGTTCGTTGAGGCGGTAGGTTCCGTCTGGGTAGCCGTTGATCAGGCCGCGGGTGGAGATTGCGTCAATGGCTTTGTGCGCCCAGTGTGCGGTTGGCACGTCTGTAAATGTGGCAGCTTGTGCGGCTGGTTGGAATGCGATTAGTAGAGTTGCTGAGAGTAGTAGGGTTGGGATGTGTTTTTTCATGGTAGTGCCTCCTTTTTCTATGATTATACTATGTTTTGCGGGGGTATTGAGAGGTTTGTTGTTTGGTTGGAAAAGTTTAAAGCCCCTTGCTGGTGGCGAGGGGCTTGTTTTTATTGATTTCTTAGTAATCGATTGATGGATTTTTGTTGTCGCAAGATAGAACAAACGTTCTTTTTGTGTTATGATAGAGTTGGTAATTGCATATGAAGTGTGGGCGGTTGGTCACTTCCATGAGAATGGAGGTGATGCCAATGTCGACTTACGAATCGATAAATTTGCTAATTCAGCTTTGCACTGTAATGTTAGCAGCCTTTACAATTGTAGTCACATTGATCATTTTCTTCGTAAAAAAGAAATAACCGTCCCCCGCTGATAAGGTATGACGGTTATTTCTGTCTAAAACCGGATCAACCGCTCTTCTTGCGGTTTGCAGTTGCTAGGCCGAGTGTTAGCGCACTCGGTCTTTTTTTATGTTATGCGTTTCTAAAGACATTATACCTTTATTCGGTGATTGTTTCAAGAATGGTACTTTTTATTGATTACAATAACGGTGGATTTGGAACTATGTGACGTTCTTTGTTGCGCCAGTTGGTTATCCAGGTTTCGAGTCGGTCCATGGCGATTTCGAGTTGGTCGAATGCGTAGGCGTAGGAAATTCGTATGTGACCTTCCCCGAATGCTGTGAAGGCGGTGCCTGGTACGACGGCGATTCGGGCTTCATCGAGCAACGTGTGGGCGAATTGTTCGGATGTTAGGTTGAACTCTTTAATAGAAGGAAAGATGTAGAATGCGCCACCCGGTTTGACTGTCGGAAGGCCCATGTTGGTGAGCCGGGTGTAGATGTAGTCGCGACGTAGGATATAGTCCGGGTTCATTGCCACAGGGGTTTGTTGGCATTCGGTTAGTGCGCAGATGGCTGCGTGTTGGGATGGGACGCCTGCGCAAATGGTGTTATAGGCGTGCACTTTGACGGCTTGTTGCATCCACTGGGCGGCGGCGAGCAGGAAACCGATGCGCCAGCCTGTCATGGAATGGGATTTGGACAGGCCGTGGATGAGGAATAGTTTGTCTTTTAGTTCAGGATATTGAGCGAATGAGCGGTGTTCCCCTTGGTAGGTGTTTTCGCTGTAGATTTCGTCTGAGATGATGAAGATGTCGTGTTTGGCGAGTGTTGCGGCTAGTTCGTCCATCGTTTTGTGCGGGATAGTGACGCCGGTTGGGTTGGATGGATAGTTGAAGACGATTGCTTTTGTTTTGGGCGTGATGAGTTTGGCGAGTTGGGCAGGGTCCGGGATGAAGCTGGTTGTTGTTGTGTCGAGATAGATGGGTGTGGCGCCGGCAAGTGTAATGAGCGGTTCGTAGCCGGTGTAGATGGGTGCGGGTACGATGACTTCGTCTCCATTATCGAGAATTGTGCGGAATACGGTGTCCATTGCTTGGCTTGCGCCGGTTGTGATGATGATTTCGGTTTGTGGGTTGTAGGTGAAGCTGTATTTATCGGCAAAAAAGGTGGATACGGCTTGCCGGAGTTCGAGGAGACCGGCGTTGTGTGAGTAGGTGGTTTTATTGTCGTCGATTGCTCTGTGGGCGGCTCGTTTGATGGGTTCGGGTGTTGGAAAGTCGGGTTGGCCGATGGTTAGATTGATGGCATCGGGGTAGTTTATGAGCTGGTTTGAGATTTTGCGGATGCCGGATGGTTCTATTTGTTGGACGCGCGGGTTGATGGTGAGTGACATGGTGGTTCCCCCTTTTTGATTGGTGGGTAGTAGTATATGCGGGATGTGGGGGGATGATTTTTGGGGTGTGGTTTGGTGTTGAGGGGGTGTTGTTTAGTTGGTTGGGAATGTTGTTTAGTTTCGGCGGGATGTTGTTTGGTTGGATCGGAGTGTTGTGATGTTTCGACGGGATGTTGTTTGGTTGGATTGGAGTGTTGTGAAGTTTCGACGAGATGTTGTTTAGTTGGATTGGAGTGTTGTGATGTTTCGACGAGATGTTGTTTAGTTGGATTGGAGTGTTGTGATGTTTCGACGGGATATTGTTTGGTTGGAAAGGTGAGTTGTGAAGTTTGTTTGATTCGTTGTGAACTCTTGGATTTGATTGGTCAAGACTTTTTCCAACCATCTTTTGGCTTGCTAAAGACTTCCCTTTCTTCTGCTTGTTAAGTTATTTCTTGGTTCAGATTCTTGAATTCTTCTGCGGCATACTGTATATTGAAAGTAGATATAGTAAAGAATAAAAAGGACCGCTTGACGTGTCTAGCGTCAAGCGGTCTGCAATAGCTAGGTTCCCTGCAAGGGGATCGGCAGACAAACGGGATAACCCATCTGAGGCCTAACTCAAGGATGGGTTATTTTTTATTTTTATGGTCAAATGAGAGTATCAACACGATTAATGTTGCAAAAGCTACCGCGAACATCAACGCCTCGAATACTGACATTGGCACCACCCCCTTTCATACGGGAGTGAGCCGACCACCCTTGAGTTTTCCTATTCTATTGTTCTCTCATTGTACCACACGTATGTTCTGAATCGCTATTGTAGTTTATCTTTTATTGGACTTCTCTTTTTATATTTTGAGGACGTTTCTTAGTTTGGCGGGGGCGTTGTTTACTTTCTTGGATACGTTGTGGAGTTTTGGGTTTGATTTGTATATAAAGGTAGCCGCCCGGTGGAGAGGGCGGCTTTTTGTGTTGTTATTTATGCAAGGGTAATTTGTAGTCCCAGGTGTAGATGGTTCTTGGTGGTGTGCCTTTTCGGTTGAGTCGCAACTGGCGGAATATGATGCTGGCGGCGGATTTTGAGTTTAATTTGAGAAATTGGCGGAGCTGTTTGTTTGTGAGTGTTGGGCTGATGAGCAGGTACCAGTCGGCGACGGCTTGTTCGAGTGCGCCTTTGTTGGGTTTTCCGCCAGGGCTGCAAATCCATGTGCGGCCTTGGGTTCTTGGCATGATGGCGTTACAGTCGGGACAAAGGACGCCTTTTTTTAACTCGAATGGTGAGATGTTGTGTTTTTCGCTAGCGGGAATTCGTTTCCATTTGACTTGGTTTGTGTAAAGTTGGTTGGCAATTGTTGTGATTTGGCGCGGTGTGAGTTCGTCTGGAATGTCCGGGAGTCCTCGGATATATCTGGGTAGCTGTTTCGCGAATTTGAGCGGTGTGGATACGGGCATTTTGGGGATTTCGGTCCGCTCATTTGCCATTACTAGGATTGGTTCTACGGGTAAATCGATTTGTTTTTGGTTGAGCCATTTTTCGACGACGTACGTAGCGCGGTCTAGCTGATGGATGATGCAGTCGAATTTTTCGATTGTGCCGTCGCCAGAGATTTTGGTAGTTTTTCCGGATGCTTCGTCGAATAGGACGGTGCCAGCGTAATTTTTGATTTCCAATAGGATTGCGCGTTTTGGGGTTAGGATTAGAGTGTCTAGCTGGACGCGGAAATTGGGGTTGATGTCCACGGTTATGTTTTTCATGATGGCGGAACCTTTGGGGAAGTCGATTTCGTTGAGGATACGGTCGACTTTAAGTTCGCCGGAATAGCCGAATTTCGTCTGGTATAGTTTGTTGCTTATTGTTTTGTACTGCTGGTGATTGTCAGGTAGCCGGGCGAGCAATCGTTTCAGGGGTACTAGATCGTCCGGCGGTTGGCGTTTTGTGTAGATAGGGATTCACTCCTTTCGGTGGTCTGAATATTCTTTGTTCAGTGGTAGAATAGCAGGTTTTGAGTGAGGTGGCAAGGGGTTGGGCGGGAGTGTTTGTTTGGTTTAGTTGTTATGTTGCTTACTTTTTGGGATGTGTTGTTTAGTTTGATCGGTATGTTGTTTTGTTTGATTGATACGGTGTTTAGTTTCACGGATGCGTTGTTTAGTTTCGTTAATAGATTGCTTAGTTTGATCGATACGTGGTGAACTTCTTTATTTTATTCGGGACTGCCCTTTTCTAATTAGCTTTTGACTTCTACTTTTAGAGTTGAAGGGCATAAAGGAAGCCATCCGGTGTTCCGGATGGCTGATTGGGTGGTGATTGTTTATTTATTCAAAAGAAAGGTATCTTAATCTAGAATGTAAACGGCGGGTTTAGGAAACTAGACAACGTTTTTATCAATCTGCTCAACTTTGTGTGCACGACGTTTTTTCCATAGATCTTCTGCGGCGCCGGATCCTAGTATAACGCCGGCAATGATGAGGGCTAGGCCGATGAGATGGCGATAGGTGATGATTTCGCCAAGGAATAGTGCTGAGCCGATTAGGGAGAACATGGTGTTGAAGTTGATGAAGATGGCGGCTTTGGCTGGACCGACTTTTCCGACTGCGTAGTTGTAGAGCATGTGTCCGACAGCTGTGCCGATGATGGCGCTTGCTGCGAAACCGAGCCAAAACATGGGTGGTACGGTGGCAAATGCTTTGATTTCACCGGGTTCTTGAATCAGGCTAATGATGAGTAGTACCGCGCTGCCGACTACCATCATATAAGCGGTCATGATACGTGGATCCAGTGTTTTTGCTGCTTTTGCGATGACTAGGAATGATAATACTTGAGCGGCGATTGAAATGAAGATGAAGCTATCACCGAGCGCGAGACCGCCAATTCCCCCGCCTGCTAAAACGACGGAACTGACGCCGCCTAGGCCGACTAAGAAACCAAGCCATTGCACTTTAGACGGGTAATTCCGCATGATAAGTGCGACGGAGATCGCCGTCAGGACTGGGCCTGTTCCGAGTATCAGTCCCGCGTTTGTGCCGGTCGTGCGAACAAGTCCCATGTTCAGGAAATAATGATGGAGAACGACATTGAGCATCGCGCCTCCTATGATGTATTTCCATTCATTTTTTGTTGGCAGGCGAAGCATTTTGAACGCTGCCAGAATGATGAATACCGTGATGCCTGCGAGCAGGATACGGAATGTTGTCATGGTAACTGGTCCGACATATATGAGCAGATATTTGAGGAGTGGCAGGTTAAATCCCCAGATAAGCATTGCGGTAGTGAGGAGTGCGTAGATTCTCCACATGGGGCCGTCCCCTCCTTTGGTTGGTGATGATTGGTTGTTCGAAGTACTGTAGGGTAAGATGGCAACTTTTTACTAGAAGTAAACAACGTTTATTGGATACTTAACAACGTTATTTCTTATGTGTCGGGTTTGATAATGCTTAAGTATACACCTTTTAAAGCGTGGTAGTAGCTGCCTAAGTAATTCTTATGCGGTTCGATGAAATATTTTACCAGACGGCGATTGCCCCGTCGGTTCGGGATTCGGTGCCGCCTGATAGAACTCCGGTTTTAGGATTTCGCCAGATGATTTGGCCACGACCAAATGAGCCTGAGTCGAGGGTTGGCTGGATTTGGTGACCCAGTCTTGTTAGTGCTTGGGCAAGATGGTTTGGGAAGCCCGGTTCGACGTGGACTAGATTGTCTTTTATCCACTGCCAGCGCGGTGCGTCGAGGGCTGCTTGTGGATTTAATTTGTAATCGATTGTGTTGATGGCTACTTGGAAATGGCCTTGAGGTTGCATGTATCCGCCCATGACGCCGAATGGTCCGATGGCTTGGCCGTTTTTGGTTAGGAAGCCTGGGATGATGGTGTGAAATGTTCGTTTGCCCGGTTTTAGTGCATTTGGGTGATTTGGATCTAGCGAGAAGTCGGCGCCACGGTTTTGGAGTGCGATTCCTGTGCCAGGAATGACGATACCGGAGCCAAAGCCCATGTAATTTGACTGGATGAAGGATACCATGTTGCCTTCCCCATCTGCCGTTGCCAGGTAAACTGTGCCGCCTTTTGGAAGTTCATACGGTTCTGGACATGTTGCGGTTGCTGTGATTTTGGCGGCGCGTTGTTGTGCGTACGTTTTGGATAGAAGGTGTTCGGGTTTAATTGGCATATCGGTTGGTTCCGTGATGAATGCTTGTCCGTCTGTGAATGCAAGCTTCATAGACTCAATTTGTTCATGAAGTGATTGTGTGTCGTGCGGCACTGGGCTGTTCATTTCCGATAGGATGTTGAGTGCCATGAGTGCGATCATGCCTTGGCCATTTGGCGGAATTTCGTGAACGTCGTAGCCGCGGTAGTTTGTAGAGACGGGTTCTACCCATTCTGGCTGGTAGTTTGCCAGATCAGATTTTGTGAGAAAGCCACCGTGTTGTTGCATGAAGGTGTCGATTTTGTCGGCTAGTTCCCCCGTGTAGAAGGATTCTCCATTTGACTCCCCAATGGATTGTAGTGTGGCGGCGTGATCTGGTGATTTCCAAATTTCACCGATTTCTGGTGCTCTGCCGTCGGGCGCGAATGTGGTGAACCATGCGTCGAATTCTTCTGTTGTGAATGAAGTGCTGTATTTTTTGTAGGCGGTGTTCCAGTATTTACCGAGAATCGGCGTGAGCGGATAGCCTTCTTCGGCGTAGCGGATGGCTGGTTCGAGTGATTCTTTCAATGGTAGATTGCCAAATTTACGTGCGAGTTCCGCCCATGCTGCGGGTACTCCTGGGACGGTGATTGGCGTCAAGCCATAGACTGGCATTTTGTCGTGGCCTTGCGCTTTTACGGCGTCGATTGTGAGAGATTGCGGTGCCGGGCCGGAAGCGTTGAGGCCATGCAGTTTATTGTTGACCCAAACGAGTGCGAATGCGTCGCCGCCGATACCGTTTGATGTTGGTTCGACGACGGTAAGTGCGGCTGCGGTCGCGATTGCCGCATCGATTGCGTTGCCTCCCCTACGCATAATTTCAATGCCTGCTTGTGCGGCGAGTGGCTGTGAGGTTGCGACCATGCCGTTTTTTGCGAAAGCGGTATGGCGTATGGATGGATTTGGGTTGTAAAGGTAGTCCATTGGTGGTTCCCCCTTTGATGTTGGATAGTTCTGTGAGTTTATTATACTGGAGATGGAGGTTTTTAGGGAGGCGAAGTTTCTTTAGGGGGATGTGGATGTGGGGAAATGATTGGTTGATTGGGAGATATGATCGGTTGACTTGGGATATGCTCGGTTGCTTGGGAGATTTGATTGCTTGGTTTGGGATATGCTCGGTTGGATGGGAGATATGATTGCTTGGTTTGGGATATGCTCGGTTGGATGGGAGATTTGATTGCTTGGTTTGGGATATGCTCGGTTGGATGGGAGATTTGATTGCTTGGATTGGGATATGCTCGGTTGGATGGGAGATATGATCGCTTGGCTTGGGATATGATTAGTTACGTACAAGATATGATCGCTAGCCTTGGGATATGCTCGGTTGGATGGGAGATTTGATTGCTTGGATTGGGATATGCTCGGTTGTATGGGAGATATGATCGCTTGGCTTGGGATATGATTAGTTACGTACAAGATATGATCGCTAGCCTTGGGATATGCTCGGTTGGATGGGAGATTTGATTGCTTGGATTGGGATATGCTCGGTTGTATGGGAGATATGATCGCTTGGCTTGGGATATGATTAGTTACGTACAAGATATGATCGCTAGCCTTGGGATATGCTCAGTTGTATTCGGAATATGATCGCTTGGCCGGGGATATGCTTGGATGCATGCGGGATATGATTGGTTTGGTGCTAGTTTTGATTGAATACTATTTTAAAGGCTGTTTTCATTGGACGGATTACTAGTTTTATTCGTAGAAAAGCGCTTCAAAGTTCATGAAGCGCCGACTCATGCTTATTTGTATTTTCATTCATGATATAAAAACTACCTTTCCCCTTTCCTTCGTGTGATAGTCCGGATCGGGCAAGGAATCTCGTTGTTACTTGTCTGTCATTTAGCAACATGAAACTCCTGAATTCCCTGTTGGTTATTCGGTTGCCCATGAGACATCTCCAATCTGCAAGCGCCGCAATATGATATTCAGGTCCAGTATGATTACACGTCGGACATGCCCATTTTCTAGGCTTCCACTTCATTCCTCTAGTGTTGCATGCCGGACAAATGACTCCGGGTAAAATATCAATTGGGGATATATTCATCAATTTGGCTAATGGGAAAGGATCATATTCTTGATGGTTATTTCTTAATTCGAATGCCAATTTCCGTATGGTATCTTTGCTTATGATTTCTTTATCGACGGATAAGGAATACAAATAAGTCGGAGTTTCATTGGTGAATGTGATTTTAGTTTCGGGAACGTTTTCGAAGATTAACTCATTGGTGAATGCGAAAGTAACAAGTCCGCTAATCGGGATATCGATTTTCCTTTGCTTGAGCCATTCATTGAGAAATAATTGCTTGCGATTGAGCTCAGCGATGGGGTTGCTCAACACTTTTCGTTCACCTGTCGGGGATTCCTGGATGAACTGTGTGGGGTTTGATTTCACGATAATTTTCCCAGCAATGTTTTTCACCTCGATAATAAGAATGAAAGCTGGCGTAATAAGTACCGAATCCATCTGAAAATAAACGCCGTTCTGTTTCAAGCAGACGTCGTGCAAGATAGCGTGTGGATAATGGGGTTTGAATTCTAGTAGATGCTTGTCAAAGTGTTGCTCCCCACCATAGCCTGCTTTTCGTATTCGAAAGTCCTCTCTGACTCTAAGCATTTCGGCATGTGACGGCTGTAATCGGGGCATTAATGCACTTAATCCAATTAGTATTTTCGGCATTGATCTTTGTTTATAAATCAATTTTTTATCACCTCTTGAAAATGATATCAGAATTTTTGGTGGTTTTATATACTTTTCGCCAAAGCCGAATTATGTATTTGTTAAACAGTGGCATGATTGATATTTGATAGGGTTTTTGGCTATATATTTGAGATTTGAACACTTGCTCTTTTTGGTGGGCGGTGTATTGATTTACCGTTGGCTGGTCGGGTGCTGGATATGATTGGTTGGGCTTAGGATATGCTCGGTTCTGTGGGGTTTATGATTGGTTGCTCAGGGTTATGCTCGGTTCAATTGGAGATATGATCGGTTGCATAGGTATATGCTTGGTTGAACAGGTTATATGATTGGTTCAACATCCTATATGATCGGTTTCCCGCTTTGGCGGGTGGTATGATTTTAGATCTATGCATTTGACTTAAATCTGCTTTTGGCCGAGGCCAAAAGCTTCCTTTCTAATTAGTTTTGGATTGCTCGCGCCGGGATATGCTCGGTTGCGCGGGAGATATGATCGATTGTCCGAGGATATGCTCGGTTGCGCGAGAGATATGAACGGTTGCATGAGGATATGCTCGGTTGCACGGGAGATATGATCGATTGTCTGAGGATATGCTCGGTTACGTGAGAGATATGATCGATTGCCTGAGGATATGCTTGGTTGCGTGTGAGATATGATCGATTGCCTGAGGATACGCTTGGTTGCGCGAGAGATATGATCGTTTGCCTGAGGATATGCTCGGTTGAATGGGAGATATGATCGTTTGCCTGAGGATATGCTCGATTGAATGGGAGATATGATCGCTTGCCCGAGGATATGCTCGGTTACGCGAGAGATATGATCGCTTGCCCGAGGATATGCTCGGTTGCGTGGGAGATATGCTCGCTCCCCATTTTCCCGCACACAAAAACCGCCTGCAAGAGGCGGTTTTTTGGTTATAATGTGGTGTCGCTTAAGAAGTTTTGGATGATGTGGTGCTCGGGTTCGTATGTTTTGATGGTATAGCCTTCTTTTTGTAGCCATTCGATGATTTCTGGTAGGGCTTTTGCTGTTTGACTGCGATCGTGTAGCAGGACGATGATGTTATGGTCGCCGGATTTATTGGCTTTATCGACACCGTCACGGACGTTTTTAACGATTTTGTCAGCTTCTTTGTCGGTGTATTTCCAGTCATTGGAGTCGACGTCCCAGTCCCACATTTTGTAGTTGTATTGGTTGAGCTCTTTTTTCATGGCCGGTGTGACGTGCGGTTTACTGCCGTATGGAACACGGAGTAGTTTAGCATCGATGCCGGTCATTTTGTTGATGAGTTTGGTTCCTTCGGTCATTTCATCGATGAATGATTTGGTGGATTTATATACTTTGTCTTTGTCGTGTGTCATGCTGTGCGTGCCGATGTAGTTACCATCGCCAGCCACTGTTTTAACGATGTCCTCGTTTTTTTTCATGTGTTTTCCTAGGAAGAAGAATGTACCGTGGACGTTATATTTTTTCAGTGTTGCGTTGTTGATTGTTGTGAATTTATTGGGGCCGTCATCAAAGGTCAAGTAGATTGTTGTTTCGGATTTCGCTCCGGGCTTTTCTGGCTTAACTGGTGGTTTGGCCGGCTGTTTTTTATCCAACAATTGTTTAACATGTTTTTCGTAATCTACATGGCTCATATGCTCGTAGTCATCACGATAAATACGCAACGTTTTCATTTTTTGGATGTATTCTACTTTGAATCCCGTCACTTTTGCGATGTATTTTGCGCTAATGAAAAGCGTGCCGTTAACGTCGACGATTGGAGTCCAACTGAGTTCCACACCGTCTTTCGATGTCAATTTTGTTGAAGCATCATAGCTGATAACGGTGCCTCTTTTTCGAAGATAAGTGATGCCTTCTTCTTTTTCTACTGGGATGTAGAGTACTTTTGTGATTTCGCTAAGTGGGATCTTCATATCGTTATCGATGACCTGGACGTCTTTAAAGTCCAATAATCGATCATGAAGTCCTATGTAATGTGTCGGCTTTTTCACCTCTGCCTCGCCTACAATTGTGCCGTAAACTAAACTTATAACTAATGCTGTACAGATGGCCCACACATTTTTCCTCACTTTAATTTCCCCCTTTCCATTCATTTAATTTCCTGTTCTTACCTTAACAAAAATCCGCCGCCAGTCAGAGCCGACTTAGTAGATTATGCGAGTTTATTTTAAAAATGCTTTTTCACGCAATATTGATAAATGGCTGCTGTTGCCACACAATCTCCGATGGCATCATGGGCATCGTGTTCGAGCTGTAGAAATTCTGTCAATGTGGTTAGTTTATGGTTGGGGGCTTCGGTGATTTTTTTTCTAGCTAGTTTGACGGTATCGATGACAATATACTCGGGAATGCTTATGCCATCGATGTTGTCGAGTGCATAAAGGAAACCCATATCAAACGATGCATTGTGAGCAATGATTGGTAAATCTCCGATGAATTCGAGTAGTTCTTCAATTTTTTGATTGATACTCGGTGCCAATTCAACTGTTTCGTTTGAAATGCCTGTAAGTCGTGTAACTGTCTCTGGGATATGACGAAAGGGGTTGATGAACGTATTAAACATGTCTTTCACTTCATGATTTACATACCTAATGGCACCAATTTGAATGATTTTATCAGCGCCTGCACGCAAACCCGTCGTTTCAAAATCGAGTACGATGTAATCATCCACTAATTGGGAGGATGATTTATATTTCTTATCTTTTGCGGCTCTTCTTGCTCCCCAATTTTGTTGCTTCGGTTTCCTTTCAAGTAATTCGATCGCTTCTGTATTCCAGCTTGTCATGGGTGCACTTCCTTTTTTTCGGTTATTGTCCTTTGTTTAGTAGTAATTCTCCTTATACTATTTAATACCCTTTTTTATAGCGCTTAATCTTCAAATAAAATGGATAAAAAAAGCAGCCTACTTTGGACCATTAAGGACAAGTGATTGTACATGAGGTAAATTAAAATCATGTCTTGTTTATAATGTTGTACAATTGACTACGATTTAAAAGTGTGTATAATACAAGGTAATTACATACTTTGAATGTTTTCTAGGGTTCCGCAACTGTCAGTGTTGGTCTGGTCCGAGAGAAAACTCACAGCTATGCTGTGTCACGGAAGGATAAAAGCCTGGGAGGAACTGTTTTTTAACAGTTATCTCTTGGGCTTTTTTTGTTTTTGATGGGCACGAAAATAAACGGAGGTGTTAGTTAAATGAATACAGATTGGGTTAAAGTAATAATCGCTGCTTTTTTCGAAGTTTTTTGGGTTATTGGATTAAAACATGCAAATGACTTTTGGACTTGGACTGGAACAGTTATTGCTATTATCGTTAGTTTTTATTTAATGATTATGGCTGGGAAAAAACTACCTGTTGGAACTGTCTATGCGGTTTTTGTTGGACTAGGTACAGCCGGAACAGTTTTTTCCGACATCATATTTTTTGATGAACCATTTAAATTAGCAAAAGTACTTTTAATTTTGGTTTTATTAGGTGGAGTCGTTGGTTTGAAATTAGTGACTCAAGATAGCGATAAAGAAGGAGCTGAATCTTAATGGCGTGGGTTTCTTTGATTGTTGCAGGTTTATTTGAAATGTTTGGTGTTGTAATGATAAGTAAATTGCATAAAGACCGTAATTGGCAATCGGTGCTATTTCTAACTCTTGCGTTTGGAGCTAGTTTTGTGTTTCTTGCTTATTCAATGAAAACACTTCCTATGGGTACGGCTTATGCAATTTGGACAGGAATTGGTGCGTCTGGTGGAGCAATTTTAGGTATGCTTTTATATGGTGAATCAAAAGATTGGAGAAGACTTATTTTTATAGGCATGGTCTTAGGTGCTGCAATAGGTCTAAAACTCGTCTCATGATAGAGTTTTTAGATTGTAATAGGAAGAAGTTAATTTGTTTTTTATTAAGTGAAATAAAAGCTGAACTAAAAAAATCTTTAGTCCAGCTTTTATTTTTAATCTATCTACCTAATGGGGAAGCATATCAAACTCAATGTGCTCCTTTTTTAAATTAATAGCTGATAGCGACAAAGTTACCTGCGCGGTTCGCTGTGGAAGTATTGATCACAACGAAACTACCTGGACCAGTCGCTGTGAATTCAAGTACTCCATTGTTGTATTTCGCTTTTATCGTATTAGTTGAATTTAGATCACGTACCGCTATTTTGTTGTTCTTAATCACTTTAGACGCGTCTATCGGGAGAACGATTTCGATTTTCTCATTGAATTGATTCAACGCAAATCGATTATCGCCAGTACCGCCCTCAAGATTAACGATAAAGTTTTCTGAAATTGCATCTGCTATAGAAGATGCATTTGCTTCGCTTAACGTGATTGTAGCATCACCGCCTGCTTGTTGCATAAGTTTCTCGACTGCTTTTTTCGAGAAGAAGAATGACGTTTCGCCTCTAGTGACGAATAAGCCTTTCTTAGCATTAACGATTGTATTTAGGATTGTTGAGTTGAATTCGATTGCGATTTCCTCTCCATTTTCAGGTAGTGCAATGAAGATTTCTTTTGCCTGTTTATCGTTCACATAAGCTGCAATTTCTGCTTCTGAAACACTATATTTCTGAGCTCCTGGTGACTCGGGTACCTCAGGCGCTTCCGGTACTGAAACCATTTCGACTTTGACGAAAATGGTTGCAACGTCATTGCCATAAGAAGCTGTGATTGTTGTTTCACCAGCGCCGACTGCAATGATTTGGCCTTGCTGAACATCGATGACAGTTGAATCGAACCCGCTATATGCAGCAATTTCTGTCACGTCTGTCGATGTCGCCTCACCATTTTTCGTTTCAATCGATTGAACTGAAATGCGAGAAGATTCCCCGACTACCAATTCAAGTGCTGCTGGGTTTGTGATCAATTCTGTTGTGATTATTACGTCTTGTTCAACAATCGCTGTGACTGTCGTTGTGAAGTTCGGGTGTGAAACTGTAATGACCGTTTCTCCTGGTCCGACTGCTGTGGCTAACCCTTTACTTAATGTGACGACTTTAGAATTCGCAGATTTAAATTTAGAATCTGCTGTCACGTTTTTCTCTGTGACAGAGCCGTCAGCTTTTGTTGTTTTTTCTATTACAGTTAATTGTTCAGTTGCGCCTGCTTTAAGTGCGACGCTGTTTTTATCGACTGAATAAGTGATTACGTCTTGCTCGACAATCGCTGTGACTGTCGTTGTAAAGTTCGAGTGTGTGACAGAGATGGCCGTTTCGCCTGGTCCGACTGCTGTGACTAACCCTTTACTTAATGTGACGACTTTAGAATTCGCAGATTTAAATTTAGAATCTGCTGTCACGTTTTTCTCTGTGACAGAGCCGTCAGCTTTTGTTGTTTTTTCTATTACTGTTAATTGTTCAGTTCCGCCTGCTTTAAGTGCGACGCTGTTTTTATCGACTGAATAGGTTAGTACGTCGCCTTTCACATTCAGGTACACAAGGATTGGATCTTGATCTGGGATTGTGACAAGTACTTGTGTTTGACCTCCTGTAATCGCTGTGACTAGACCTTTTTGAACTTTTGCAATTTTATTGTTGACGACTTTGAATGAAGTTGTTGCTGTGACGTCTTTTTTGCTCGTTTGTCCTTTCGGAGTCAGCGTTGTTTCTGTCACTTTCAACTGTAATTGGTCGCCGACATTCATTTTCACATTTGTTTTATTCACTTTGTACGTAATGATATCCTGAGGAAGTTTCACTACTTCAACGTAAACGTAGATGGCTTCCTCGTTTGGAATCATGACGCGCACTTGTGTTTGGCCTTCTGCAAGTGCTGTTACGAGTCCTTTTTTGACTGTAGCAACTTTATTGTTGACTGCGTTGTAGCTGCCATTTCCTGTGACGTCTTTTTCAGTGACTGTGCCATCCGCTTTTGTCGTCGTTTGGGTGACGTAAAATTGTTCTGATTGGCCAACACCGATTGTTAGGTTCTTTTTACTAACTGAATAAGTAACCTGATCTTGCGGTGCTGCTGTCACTTCAAGGTAAACGTACATATCTTCTCGTCCTGGAACCATGACGCGTGCTTGCGTTTTACCTGCCGCAAGTGCTGTGATGAGACCTTTCTCGAATTTTGCAATATCGCTGTTGACGACATCATAATTCACTGTTCCTGTTACGTCTTTTTCAACGACTGAACCATCAGCCTTTGTCGTTTTTTGTGTGACGAAGAGTTGTTCTTGTTGACCAACGCCTATTGTAAGATTCGTTTTGCTTACAGAATACGTAACTTGGTCTTGACCATCTTTCGCTGCCACTTCGACTGCGATTGTTGCTGTGAATTCTTTGTAGTTTACTGTGATTGCTGTTTTACCTGCGGCGACTGCTGTTACTGCACCATTTTTAACTGTTACAATTTTTTCATCTGCAGACAAGAATGTTGCTTCTGCTGTGACATTTTTGTCTTCTTTTGTTCCGTCCGCTTTTGTTGTTGTTTCAGTTACTGTTAGGTTTTCTGTACCGCCTACTTGCAGTGCTAGTTCTTCTTTATCCACAGAATACTTGACGCCGGTTCCATCATCGACTAGTACTTTTTCTGCGGCATTGCCTGCAGCGTCAACATATTTCACTTTGACACTGTTATCTTTTGTTAACGTACCAACGTCGATTGTAAATGATCCGTCTTGTGCTAATTTAACAGGACCGGACGATTTCACCGTGTCGTTTTCCATCACTTCGTAACTTGCTTTGAGTTTCGTATTTACGTCATAGCCTAAATCATAGTTTACAAGTTCAGCTTGGTAGTCAATATACTTGTCAATGATTTTACCTGTTGCTGTTGTGCCTTTAAGTGCTCCTTCAATTGTACCTGCTTCAGACTTCACGACGACCGGGCCAACGTAGCCACTAAGAATTGCCGGTTCCCCTGAAACTGTTTGTCCAGTGAAGTCAATTGTGTAGAGTCCATCAGGAATTGTTGTTTGAGCTGCACCTTCAGTCCAAGGTTTGTAATTTCCTGCCACGTTAAGCGTGTAAGAACCGGCTGCGAGCGAAGTACCTGCATGTAAGTAGCCGATATAGCCGTCTCCATATTCTCCACCTTCAGGATCCATGATATCCCATAGTTCGATGTAATTTGTAGTGACATCGCCTGTCAGTTTAAATGACAGAACAGCCGAGTCTTTTATACCGTCATTGTTGAATGAAAGATCTGTTTCCGTGATTGCGAAGTTTTCAAATGCAGATGCCGGTGCTCCGCCAAACTCTGCTGCGAATGGTAATGAAACTTCAGTACCCTCACCGTTAATGTGAATATAGCCCAGAATTTCGGAACCTGGTGGTGCGTTTGCTTTTTTCGAAGCCGTTAATGTAACTGTTAACAATTGCTCACCATTCAATGTGAATGCTGATTTGTCGACGGTCACTTTTGCATCTTCGAATGATTTCGTAACATCGACTGTTACATTATAATTTCCTCCGTTACCTTTCATATCTTTTACAAGAATGTCTTTTGTAACGGAAATGTTTTTTTCTTTGATTGATTGAGGACCGAAAGTGACTGTCCCTTTAATATTGTCGACAATTTCACCGCTTGTATCCAACACTGCCTCATCCATTGCATATGCAAGGATAGTCGGATGTGCTGCTGCATAAGCTTGCACACGTCCTGCACCTTGAGACATGACATCGTATTTGGTCGTATCTAAAATTTTTGCACTGTTGGATAGCGCGACTTTCACGTCAAAAGCACTCCAACCTGGATTTGCTTGCTTAACAAGTGCTGCAATTCCTGCAATATGCGGTGTTGCCATTGATGTACCAGTTTTACGTGTGAAAGCTTCTTCATAACTTGCAGCTGGAAAATCTGCTTTGTACATTGGAATTGTTGACATGATATTCGTTCCAGGCGCACTAACGTCTGGTTTGATATCAAAGTTTGGAGTCGACGGTCCACGTGAACTGGAATCGTTGACATTATCACCAATTGTCATTGTTTTATTGAAATTACTGAACGTTACAGTTCCTTGACCGCCTTTAAGAGCTGCACGAATTGCATCTCCGTCTGTTTGTGACAAATCATAAGCTGGAATGAATTCAAATGCATCTCCTAAGAATGTTCCAGAAGCGTTCGGTGCATTTGAACCGCCTGCAAAGTTATGGATAAGAATTGCAATTGCGCCTGCTTCTTTTGCGACGGCAATTTTGTCGACGAATGCGATATCTCCTCGTGAGACAAGTGCCACTTTCCCGTTAACGTCGAGTCCGTTATAGTCAGCTTTAGTACCCATTCCAGGTACTGCTAGGACTTCATATTCACCGGACAATTGTGTTGTTAAATCTGCTCCAAATGTAGTTCCCATTAAGTTAATGGTTTTTGATAATTGATAGTCTCCGACTGTTACATGTACGTTGCTATCAAAATTCGCTTCAGGATTCGTTGTGTTGCCAACTGCAATTCCAAGGCGTGCTGTCGATGGTGTACCCATCGTTCCACGTTTTGGACCCGAGTTTCCTGTTGCGATTACGGAAATCGTTCCGGCCATCATCGCATTATTGATGGCAAATGAACCTCCGTCAGTTTCAGAATTTGCTCCCCCACCAAGTGAAAGATTGATAACATCCATCTTTTGTTTGACTGATTCTTCAATTGCAGCGATGATTCCCGAAGTAGATCCGCTACCGTAAGCTCCCAGAACGCGGTATGCGTAAAGATCTACTTTCGGTGCAATCCCTTTAACTCCGTACGGATTCGCCCCGATTGCAGCAATTGTTCCTGCCACGTGCGTACCATGTGATGTGTAGAAAGCGCTTCCAGTTGCGCTAAATTCAGGCGTTCCTGCTGGTCGTTCAACAGGTGACGTTTCCGATGCATCATTATCTGCACGGGTTCTTGTATAAGTAGCAGAATTTGGAATGAAGTTCTTTCCGCCTTTATAAATACCGGCAAAGTCAGGGTGATCTTTATCAATTCCTGTATCAAGTACAGCGACTTTAATCCCTTGTCCTTCAATTCCTTCAGCCCAAAGCCTTTCAATTCCTAGGAATGAAATGCTGGTGTTCATATTCGCATCTACTGTTCCAGATGAAACTGGAGCTTCAAATGCATGCACTTCAGTATCCGGTTCAATTAATGTAACACCTTTAATAGCTAGTAACTTTTCAAGATCTCCTGCTTGTACAGTCGCAGAAAAACCATTTAGTACAGTATCGTACGCGAATTTCTCAGTAAAATTAATGTTTTTCACTTGCATCTCTTTTTTCATAGCTGTCTGTTGCGTTTTCACTTTCTTTTTCACTGCCGTTGCTTCTGCAGAAGTGAATGTTTTCCCCGCTAACTCTTTAATCCCCTGTTCAAGTGCAACTGGCTTTTCGGATAAATGAACAATAACTGCGACTTGTCCATTTCCAGTTAACCCTTGTAAGTCTTTGTGTAACTTGGAACCACCATCCAACAGATTTAATTGTTCGGCGATAGCTGCTTTCTGTTGCATAATGCTTTCGCTGTGATTATCCGGCTTGAATGGTTTTGCCTTTTCTGCATTTGCCGATGCAGTGAATGGCGATAGTAGTGAAAGCACCATTGCAAGAGCTAAAAATGCGCTGAAAAATTTAGTGAAATTACCCCTCTTCAAATCCCATCTCCCCTTTACCCGTTTATTCGCACTTAACAAAATAGTGCGACATAAAGAATCTATCATAATAAAAATAGATTTAATATGATACAAAACGTGTATTTCGGGGAAAATCATGCGTTATTGAAAAAATCGTTCAAAGGGACTTCGTAAGAATCAAAGAATAGTAGTCCATACGATTTATGGATAATAGTGGAAACCATTCAATGGTCCTAGCACTCTAATTTCTGCTTTTCTGAAACGACGTGCGACAGATATAAAATTTTCAATGAAAATCAATAAATTTAACGCACTACAAAGTGGGATAACGATCATATATCACGACCAACCGACTATATAACTTGTAAACCGATCATATCTTTTGCAAGAACAATCATATATCTACACGACCAATCATAATCGCTGCATGACCAATCATATCTCCTAGCCAACCAATCATATGTACAACTTCCCCCTGTCAGCCTCCGAACCACAAACAGACAGCCACCCAACTAAAATTGGGTGGCTGTCTGCATTTATATGACATTAGACGATTGGGGGAAATCGATCATTCGGTCTTGAATAGTCACCATCAAGAAGGACAAGGATTTTTCCTTCATTGAAGTAATCGTTGTAGCGGTTCGCTTCTTCTTCAGGGATACCCATGCCGATAAGTGCTCCGGCTAGTCCGCCAACTCCCGCTCCGGCAGCTGCGCCAGTAATGCCTGCTACAATTGGGCCAGCTGCGATGATTGGGCCAATTCCTGGTATTGCGAGTGCACCGATTCCCGCGAGCACGCCGCCAAGTCCTCCTAGAATTCCGCCAGTTGCTGCCCCTGTGGCTGCACCATCTGCTGCATATGTTCCTGTTTCTTCTGCAATAACATCCGCATTTGCTGTATGTTTACTCATAACAGATATGTCATCTGACACATATCCTTGTCTTTTTAAATCTTCAATTGCCGCGATTGCTTCAGTTTCTGTATCATAATAGCCAACTACATGTCGTGTTACCATCTCATAACGCCTCCTAGTATTTTTCAATAAGCTATTTGGCTAGCTAGTATTGAAAATACCCTTTCTAGTTCTTCTAAAACCTTTCAATTGCTACATTCCTATTACAGTTTCGTAACGAAAGAATAGTAGAGCATCAAAAAACCCCGAAGATTCGGGGTTCTGATGTCATCTTATAAGTATATATTTCACGTAATTTTTCCACCCGAATGCTCTCCATTGTTTTTTTGAAGGCAACTCTGTAGGCAATGACATGAATACCGTAGGTGCATATCCATACGTAGCAAGTTCAGGTTCATAAACAACTACATCTCCAAGATTGAGACCTTGCGACACGACCGCCCGAGTTTCCCATGTGAACGGTGTCGCAATGGCCACTTGTTTAGCACGACCTTCATTATCAATTATCCATGCATACGCCGTTTCTTTGTACAAGTCATGAAGCCACTTTTCTTTCACCGAAGTGACATCCAGCGCTTCATTGACAATAACGATTGCATTGACATTTGTTCCAAATGGCACCGATTGATCAGTAGCATCCGTCAAAATTCGTACTTCATAATAAGCAAGTGGATTCTTCACTTTGGTTTCGTCGAGTTCTTTGTAGGCTTGGAGCCATTCGTTGTCGATTGCAGGTGCCTCGGAAACAGAAAGAACCGTTCCTTCTACCGCATTTTCGATGCTATCCCCTTGGATTAAGACCTGATCACCATTTCGAATTTTTTGCCACTCGTCATTTTTTGCATATGTGACAATCACTTTTTGTGAGCTGAAAATATCAACTGACAGCGTGGAACCGGTACGCGTTACTTTAGAAACTATACCGTCAACAGGGCTAATTAGAGCAGGTCTCCCTGGATTTTGTGATAATTGCGCCTCAACAACTGTTTGCTGGCGTTCAATTTCTGCAAGATCCTGTTCAGCCGCTGCGATTGCCTGTGCAAATGATCCGTCCTGCTTCACATCTACCTGGACATCAACATTCAGTCCTACTTCCACTTTTTTGTCGGTTGTATTTTCCGACACGTTATCTTTACGATTCACATTCGAAGAACTATCCGATTGAGCTTCCTCCCGCTCAGACTCAAGACCTGATATCATGCTTCGAACAGATGATGTCTGTTGTTGAAGAGCCTCGCGTTCGGCTTCCCATACAGCGCGCTGTCCTTCTGCACGTTCTGTTTGTAGAATAGCAATTTCTTCCCCCACTGTAACGGGATCGCCTTCTTTAACTAGCCACGAATCTACCGTATCGTCATTACCGACGTATACTGTATAGGTTTCTTCGGGAGCAACAAAGCCTTCTTTAGCGAGCTCTTCTCTGTGATCACTGCTTGTCATACGTTCATAGCGTTCGACATATACTGATTTGGTGATGACGCTTTTATCGGAAAATAGCAGATAAAAATTCACTGCTAGAAATGCACTGATTGCGACAGCAATAGCAATATTCGTCACTTTATTCACTACCAACACCCCCTTCTACAAAGGAATGGAACAAGCTTTCTAGTGGAATAAATCCAATAGCCGCAACTATAAGGGCCATTGCTACGTGGATTCCTATAAGTATCCAGATAAAGCCTTTGCGTTCGGTATGACCCGTGTACGCACCGATAAACCGTGATTGAAGTGCAATGATAAGTGCAGTTGTCACTGTCAATTGATTGAGGAATAGGATGATATACCAGGAATCGAGAAATGTTATCGCAAGTGGACCAAATGATAGGAATGAAACACTTGTTGTTGCTCCCTTCATCGTAAAGACAAGAAGCAAAACTGCTTTCTCGAGTAATAGAATACCCGTCACAAGTAGTTGTAAAGGTAATAACTTTTTAAACGGAATTGCCGTCAATCGACTTAATATGTATGCAAAACCAAAGAAATGAAACGCCATATACATAAGGGCCCACATGAGTGCACCAAGTACTGATACATATCGTGCAATTGTATAGTCTGTTGTGGTCATTGTGGAAAGGAGTGCTGTGATTGACTCTGTATTCATTCCCCATATATCACGAACGGCGAATAAAAGAACACCGAAAAAAACTATGAATAACACACGTTTTTTGAAGCCGCGCATTGAAGAATTTTCAAGTTGGTTTGCCAACTGATGTGGATTCGTCAAGAAATGCCAAAACTTAAAGTCAAAAAACATTACGGTAATCCCTTTCTGCTCACTATTGCTGAATTTGATGAAGTCACCTTAACAAAGAAGAATAAACTACAATTCCTCCCCGTCGACCTAAGCCCACGGCGGATAGTACAAATTTTGAAACGAGATAATCTCTCAAAAGCTTAGGGTCGACAGGCATAAGATGAAGATGCATCGTGACGGATTTTGCCACAGAGTAGCTTTGACTTATGACCCGAACTCCTAAGCACGGATACTGGACGTGCGCAAGCGCAGTTCAAAATCCAAGCGAATTTACGCCGAGACGTAATTGATCTACTATGATTACTTTAGCAAAAATTGAGAGATTTGCAATGTTTGGATGCTAGTAAGCAATGATTTTTTTACTATTATCCTTCTTTAATGGGTTGCAGAAACATATAAAACATGTTTAAGAAGCGCACTTTTTGTCCATTCTTCTAAGAAAAGCGGAAGCGCCTGGTAGACGTGACGGGCATAAGTCGATCCAGCGACGTAGCGCTCTTTGCTACATAGCTGGATTGCTTATGACCCGAGCGGCTGGCGCCTGGAGTCTAGACAATAAGAAAAGTGGAAGGCGCCTGGTAGACGCGACAAGCGCTGGAGCTAGAGCTAGAGCTAGAGCTAGAGCTAGACACTATTCTAAGTCAAAAAATTATACTTTCTACTAAAACTGAATGATTTATTGGGGAATAAATACCGGCTTATTTCCCGGGAAATCGACAAAGGGGCGGATAGCTATGAATAAAGAGGGAATTTCTGCATTCACATGGCAAGACATTCTTTTTAGTTTGACAGGTTCCACCATTTTCATTGTGGCTCTTTACTTCATTACAGGTTGAACTATATAAGGTGTAAAATAGGTTAATCCACTACGGTGGGAGGCTACCCCTCATCAGGCGCCTTCGCTCAGTTTATATTGGCATTCTTTCGTTCAACATATTTAAGTAAACAATATAGTAATGTCTGCATCACCGTGGTGGGAATTTGAGCTTTCATTTGGATTATCTAGAACAAAATCACCAGAGTCTGGAGGTGAAGTTTCTATGTGACAACTTGCCCATTTTACGGGATTCAATAGGTGCCAGGGCAATAAAAAAACACCTACCGTTAACCGCTAACGACAGGTGTTTGTTAAGTTTCACTTTTCAATTTTGCTGCAGTCCTTCCGTCAGTTCATTGAACATTTGTATGTTGTCTGTTTCGAGTGCATAATCAATCATGCGCAACCTGTTATCGGCTTCCAGTTGTTCAATGATACCCACCGCTTCTAATGTTACGACTTCTAGCGTCTCTACTTCCATTTCCAGCCCCATCGTTCCTTCAAGAATAGTGGTCAAATGGATATGAAGATCTGAAATAAGGAGCAATTGGTAGAGCGGTAATCGAATAAATCGGTTCCCCCGTTGGAAAACGAATACTTCGCCGAGGTTTTCGACTTGCAAACTCTTGGTATTAATGACAATTTCTTTTCCCTCTGACGGGATGAATTGAAATACGTCCCCCCCTTTAAGAATGGAAAAGTATTGATAAGCAAACACTAGTCTGAGTTGAAAATCTTCTTGACTCGTGTAAAATGGTGTCATTCGTTGAACTGATAGCATCTTTCTCCCCTCCAATATAGAATATTCTGATTGTTATTAGTTTATCACAACTGTGGCTAGTTTGTGAACAGTTTATTATTATAGTATGCTATTCATCTATATATGTTGCCGCAACACATAATTATCGTTTGGCCTTTCCATTACAAATGACATCTTTCTTGGCTCGAATTGAAATTTCAATGATGATAACCATTCATATACGCCACAGTTTACATCTCCGGGAGAATCCCTCTTTCTCACGAACACAATATTGTTACGCCTAAAGTCGAGCAGCACAAACTGAAATTCCATCGTTCCAAATGCCACCGAGCGAAAATATAATTTACGTTCCACAGATTCGTAGATGATATGATTAATGATGGGCGAAATCGTGCATGATAATGGAGTAATACTTTCTTGAAACTCTTTATTATGATGAAACTGAGACTCCAAATCAGGTACGTATAGAACAATCTTCTCCAATTCCTCACTCCTTCTTCGGCTTTTTAACGAATATGCTCTTTACTTTTATAGATAAACAAACAAAAGAACAAGATATGGAATAACTTCATTTCCGCTCACTGGAGAAAAGCGGTATAATAGAAGGAATGCTTTTCTTAGGGAGTGGTCCGATGAATATGACTGTCGAACGTGTATCCTACTTGCACGAAAATGAAATAAATGAATTTATGAATACAATTAAACATGCCCTACGGCCAGATATAGAACGCAATGCACTCGAAATCAGACGTGCTGTGGCTCTTGTCAGAAATGGTGCCACCAATTCCTATAGGTATGCGCCATCTGAAGGCGCAGTAATAGCTACTCTCCTTGGCGTAGACTCAGAAAACGTGCGCCTTTCTTTCAACAAAGTAGATGCGAATTGTACATGCGGATACGCTGGCTGGTGTTCGCACCGAATTGCAGTCGTATTTCATCTTTATTCACAACACAATTCTTTGAGCGAATGGCTACACGAATGGCGCAGAACTGAATCACAACAGATGGCACTGTCCATTTCAGAACGTACCCCAGATGCATGGATCGACGTCCTGACACGCTTAACTCAGCCGCTTCGTGCAATTGAAGTTGCGGAAAATCCGGGTGTATTCATCCACGAATCTTCTATAATTGATCAAAAAGCTACTCCGCTTATTCCGTTTGAATATGAATGGAAACCTCTTTTTGAACTTTATTATCGATTACATGTACTGGATGCTGGATGGACGTATGTAAAAGGCCATCTCGGCGGTGAACCAACTTCCTTTTTCTACGGGAAGTGGTATGTGCAAAACTGGTTGACGGAACAGCTCGGAAAGCTGAATGATAGCGTCAATGCAATCGGTGCAAAACCGAAACTGTTTGAAGCAGATGCTTTTCATGAACGGATGAAAAGTCTCGTTCGAACATTCGCCCTAGGAAATTCCGGGCTCTTCCATGAGCGATTCCAAGTCTATCGTCTTTTTTGGCAGCAACTATTTCCTTTTCGAGCTGCCCGAGACACTGAACTAACGATTCTCACGAATGAAGAATCAGAGGAAGCTCGAATTTTCATCGCCTTTTTCCACTTGATTCAAGGAGAACATGATGAGTTAGCGAAACTCGTTACACATGTAACAGCTACTAATGTTGCTACATGGCTACCGCTTGCAAAACTAGCGGAAAATAATGATGAAACCAAGGCCCTATCTATAATTATGCACGCTTTGTTGCCCTTCATCGGCGATTACGTAAGTGATTCTGTTTCACTTTCATCTCGTCCTGCTTTCGTGCGGGACATCGATGGTTTATTCGAAGCGGCAGATTTCTCGGAAGAATTACGTGAAAGCATGTTTGCTCAATATGGTGAACCCGGCATCGATGTTTACGCTGACTTTTTGGTTGAACGTGAACGATTCGGCGAATGGGCGGCTCTCATGCATAGATACGGCGTTTCATATGACGGCGCAGAAGCGGGTGGCTTAAAGGTCGCACTGGCTTCGGATCCATCAGCCGTCTTGCCCCTACTCCATACATTTGCTATGGGTTTCATCAAAGAAAAAAACCGTCACAGTTATCGACGCGCCGTCAAATTGTTTAAACAAATGAAAACTGGTTCGAAGAAAAGCGGAAAAGCTGACTTTTGGAATCAATATATCGATACAGTGCGTGAAAAAAACCGCAGACTACGCGCATTGATGGAAGAAATGGAGAAAGGGAATTTGAACTTATGACAGGAACATTCACATTGAACCGCCTTTTTCGTCTGAGCATCCGTTTGATGGAAGACGAACTATATTCCATTGCCGCTGAAGATGGCAGAGGGTTGCCAGTCGCCCCAGATGATCTTGTTTCCTTCCTATTCTTCAACAATGAGCGTGCACTTTACGGGCTTCTTGCAAATATGGATGATGAAGTTGCTTATTTACAAGCAGACCAACTGCTTCAAGTTTTTTCTGTTATGCACCCCTATGTTACATTCGTTGGACTGACGGATGCAGACGATACTCAGCTTTCTTCAATTCGTGAGGCAACTAGCGCCTGGACCGACCCTAATCTATGGAATTATGCAGAAGTAGACGGTAACACTATTCGTTTTGACGGTAGCAAAGCGGGCATATCAGAAGGGGCTGCGGCCGTTATCAGCCAAGCAGTCAGCAGCAAACTTGCTGCATCTGCTATCAATCCCGATCTACTAGCTTCCCTGCTACCCCATTTACGGATGTACGGCTGGCCGGGCGAATCCGTTTCCACAATTCCAATCAGTGTTGCCTTCCGCTTAACTGAACCAGAAGCCGAGACAGATACGGAATGGCTTCTTGAAACAGTTATTATCGGCGAACGCGGTGCGCACTGGACACCTGCCGCCCGGAAAGTGAATGCACCTGCGGCTGATGCGCTTCCTGCTAAATGGAAACCATTCGCAGATGAAGTTGTGAAAAAGCAATCCGAAATGACATCATTCCTTGGCTCTGTAGAGCTTGCTTCAAGCGGAAGCTTTTTGTCCACACCGATGTCTGATCCGGAAGTACGGACATTCATTAAAGAAGACCTTCCGCTACTTCAATCGTTCGGCTATCCTGTCATCCTGCCTGCATGGTTGAAATCGGTGACAGAATCAAAATTGCGTATTCGAACGAACGCGGGCATACAATCGTATAAATCGGCTACAGGCTTGGACGAAGTGCTATCTTTCGATTGGAATTTCTCTCTTGCTGGTAATCCAATTGATCAGGATTCATTCCGTAAGCTTGTCGATGAAAACCGTGAATACATCCGCTCTGGTGATGAATGGTTCCATATCGATCCCCTTTGGCTCAGAAAAATTCGTGATTTAATGGATCGTGCGGATGCTGGGGAGTGGACTGTTAAAGACCTGCTGTTCCAAGACGTACCGGAAGAGATTGTTCCTCTTGAAGAGGACGAAGATATCGATGACCCACTTTTTGCTTTCACTATGCACCAATCGCTTCGAGGCTATATGGAAATGCTAGCCGATAAAAAGGGGCTTCCAGCAGCCGGTATTTCAAAGGATTTACTTGCTGAACTTCGACCATACCAAGAAGACGGCTATAACTGGCTTACCTTTATGCGTGATAATAGTTTTGGTGCATGTCTTGCCGACGATATGGGACTGGGTAAGACAGTTCAGCTTATCACCTATTTACTGAATATCCATGCAAGACCTGATACAGATTCACCGTCACTCATCGTTTGTCCGACGAGTGTTCTCGGCAACTGGCAGAAAGAGATTGAACGGTTTGCACCAACGCTTTCTGTCCATACACACTATGGCCCATTACGTGCAAAAGACGAAAGCTTTAAAGAACTAATGGCTCAACTGAAGCCCGACGTCGTTCTTACAACATACGGTACTGCTTCACAGGATGGCGAGATGCTAGCAGAAACGGAATTTGCCAGCATTACACTGGATGAAGCACAAAACATAAAGAACATGCAGACAAAACAGTCCCGTGTCATCCGAAAACTTCGCGGCAAGCATCATATCGCACTAACCGGTACACCGATTGAGAACCGTTTATCAGAGCTATGGGCGATTTTCGACTTTATTCACAAAGGATACTTCGGCAGTTTCCGCAAGTTCACGGATAACTTCATCATCCCGATTGAACGTGATGATTCTGAAGCGGATAAGCGGAAGCTACGAGCAAAAATCCGTCCGTTCCTTCTACGCAGAACGAAGAGTGATCCCGATTTACAGCTGAATCTTCCACAAAAACTTGAGCAAAATGAATATTGTCCTTTAACGACTGAACAGGCTGCCTTATATGAAAGTTTCCTTGAAGAAACGAAATTCAAGTTGCAGACACTTACCGGTTTTGAAAAGAAAGGCCTTATTTTAAAAATGCTTAGCCGATTAAAACAGCTCTGTAACCATCCGGCCTTATTCTTGAAAGAACCGCACGCTCCAGCAACACAATTACTTTCTAGATCCAATAAGCTAGACTTAATTGTGTCAATGGCAGCTGAAATCGCTGCTAATAAGGAACAATGCCTTATCTTCACGCAATACATTGGCATGGGGCAACTTATTCGTCAATGCTTGTCTGAACTTCATGGAATCGATGTACCATTCTTGACAGGCAGTATGCCGAAAGGTCAGCGTGACCGTCTTGTCGAGGCTTTCCAAGAAGGCGAATTCCCTATTTTCATCTTATCGTTAAAAGCTGGTGGAACTGGACTGAACTTGACTGGTGCAAACCACGTATTGCATGCAGATAGATGGTGGAATCCAGCCGTCGAAAATCAAGCTACCGACCGTGCTTATCGCATAGGCCAGACAAAATTTGTCCATGTCCATAAGTTTGTGACGATTGGAACTATTGAAGAAAAAATCGACAAGATGCTTGTCGAGAAAGCTGCATTGTCCGCGGATCTCATCCAATCAAGTCAATGGCTGTCTGATTTGTCCGAAACGGAACTGGACGATCTATTATCGTTTGACAACTAAAATTATGCTATGTAAGAAGACTCCTGAGCCACCAGTGGCACTGGGGTCTTTTTACTTACCGTTGTCGAATCCTCTTACACACGTTCCGCAAGTGGAATAATATGTACAGTTCCGAATTTTTTCTTCCTTTCTAGGTCTTCAATTCGATTCAGGCGATTGTTCTGATTGGCTACAATGCTGATTAATTGTTCAATTTGCATTTCCATCCGTTTCATGTCCTTTTTAATTGTAGTCATGTTCCACACTCCTTTCTCTTCATAATCCGCTTGTGTGGATCCCATTGACGGAAACAGCCTCCGTCCTCGGGATCCCCATTAGCGTTTTTCGACGTAAGATATCCGACCCCATCGGATATTAGCGTTACATTCCCCTTATTTACCGCGAACAGACGCCACTGAGCATCTGTTCGCGATACTTTACTCTCACTCTGACCGAACATGGGCAGAACCCCTTCTGTTGACATGTACGGTTATTTCTTTTCCTCACATATAGCCTATTAGCGCCTACAGAATACAGGTCATTCAGCCTAGAGGGATTGAGCCCCATCCCCCTTAGTTGTCAAGGCCAGCAGGATGCTGATCATGCAGTCGTTGTCGCAATACGCGGCGACTTTAGACTACCTTCCTCTTGGGCTGCGTTCCACTAACAAGAGCTTTGCTTACTACCTATCCATTTTCAGTTGTCGGTACCGCCCCGGTTTGTCGTCCGGCTAGTCTATCCCCTCCTTTTCACGACCATTCCCCGGCTTTTTATGTATCATTGTGCCTGGTCAAAAAATCGGTAATCCTTCTGTTTCACGGCTGGGGAGATTGAAATGCTCAGCATCACTTTTCTCCTCCGTCGGAAGTGTCATTCTACCTACCTGTTCACTATACAAGTTGTCATTGGTGCGTTTTTTCGTTAAAATGAACCGGATATCCTCAGCAATCACCTCTGTTACATAGACTCTACTCTTGTCTTCGCGTTCGTAGGACCTAGACTGAATGCGCCCGCCTACCCCGATTAGAGATCCTTTACCGCAATGTTTAGCAGTATTCTCCGCCGCCTTTCCCCACAGCGTACAAAGTACGAAATCTGTCTCCACTTCTCCTTTTTGGTTTTTAAAATTGCGGTTCACAGCAAGTACAAAACTTGATTGTACCCTTCCTTCTGATACTCTTCTCAGAATTGGATCTTTTGTAATACGTCCAACCAGTGCAACTTGATTCAATCGATTTCCTCCTCTCTCGTTTATTAATTTCATCTTACTTGGTTTAGTCTAATTTGTGCAATACACGATACCCCAATTTTCAGTCTATTATTCGCTATAAAAACCCTATTTGCTTAACTACGAAGTTACATTTATCTACATAAACGGCATAACCTTATGCCAGACTTGAATTTATCCGATTCGTCAATAATTTAAGTTTGCCATGTTTTAAGTTTGTCGATGAAATTTGTGCCTATGGTATAATAAAAGGAAAAAGATTGAGGTGGATACCGATGAAAACATTCAAAATGTTGTCTGTCGGAATATTACACGAAGAGCGTATGCTGGATTTCCCTCTCATAGACGGAATTATAATCAATCAGGAGAACAGTCACCGTATGTGGATATTGGAGATGTTCATTGATAAGGAACATCAACCCATTTTTGAAAAGTGGATGGCTGATGAGGAATTACTTGAAGTGAAAGTCGTTATTTCTTATCCTGAAAATGAACCAGCTGCTTTTCGCGTTGCTGTCAAAGGGGTTAAGTTGATTGGGGATAATGTCTCTGTGTTAATGAAAGGCCGCTTGAAACGAGCACGTGCACAGTATGCAGAACAGTTGCTGGAAGAATTGATTGGTGAGGGAATGGGCGGCGCCGAATTGCTACAGCGATTCGAATCCGATATGCGCTCTCGACCACGTTTAAAAAAGGATCAAGAAAAAGAGAATGAATGACTTCGTGCTGCCTGGAATACGGGCAGTTTTTTTGTTGAGAAAAACTGTAAGACACACTGCGCTTTTGTATACGGCTAGACTTCAGCGCCTAGCCCCTCGGGACACTTCGGACTTGAAGATAAAGGCAAAGAACGCCTTTTTCTTCAAGTCTTTCAGTGCCTGTCGGGGCTGAACAGACGCTTCCACTTTTGTATACGGCTAGACTCCGGGCGCCAAACGCTCGGGTCATAAGGCAGCCCGACTGTGCGGCAAAAGACGCCGCTTGGGCCTGTGGGATGCAGGTCATGCAGTCGTTGCGACACGACGTCGCGAACTTAGACTGCCTTCCTTTTACCTGCCTTATGCCTGTCGCGTCTGGGCGGCGCCCTGCGCTTTTGCATAAAAAAACCGCCTCTAGTGTTACGAGGCGGTTCCCGCACGGCTTGCGGTTAACGATTGTTTCCATTCGTTTTGTTCCGATCTAGATTTTTGTCGCTAGTTGTACCAGTTGGTGTATTCGTGTTCGTTTCTCCATCATTAATAACGCCTTCATTCGGAGTCGCGTTGTTATCATTTTCGATGACATCGTTTCGTACTCCATTGTTGTTATTAATGACTCCGTTATCCACACCGGTGCCGTTCTCGTTCTCGAGACCATCCATATTCGGTCCTGTTTGCTCATCGTTCACTTCGGGTGTTATGTCCTTCGTTCGATCCTCCACTTTTTCCATTGGAGTTTCATTGTTATTCGGAACTGCATCGTTGTTTGCACAAGCTGTAAGGACTAGTCCCGACATAAGAACAAGTGGTATCGCTTTTTTGAACATGAAAAGATTCCCTCCTCTCCACAAGCCGTCTATCACACAAACCTGTATGATACTTCGTAGCTTTGCCCGAAATGAGGGAACTATCCATGTTTCTTTTTTAAGCTTCTAAATATTTTTTTAGCAATGTGTCAATGTATACCGCTTCGGCTTTACAGTGATACTCGTAATGAGTATCAAGCTCTTCCTGCATGCTTTGGATCTCCACAATCTGTTCTTCAGATGGCGGCTCACTGAGGATGCGGGCGATGATTTCATTGATACGCTGCGCGAGGTCTTCATGGAATTCCGGATCAATTTTCATTTCTTCTGGAATTTTTGAATACCAGAGTGCTTTTACGGTAATATATTCACGCCAGCTGGCGATATAATCATCGATACTGAATTTTTCACCGGACCACTCGATATCGCTCATGTATTGTTCGAATGTCTGTGTGATGGACCTAGTAATGCTACTTTTTAAATTTGGAGAAAGATCTTTAAACATACTGATTTGTTACCTCCCACTTTAGAAGTGCATTGTAACCGCACCGTAATGACCATTGTAACCAAATTTCAAGGTGTTCGCAAATTTAGTTCCCATTTTTTGAAACTATAGGACCTAATGCAAACGTAATTTCTGTTTCGCATGCGATTTCTCCGTTAACCGTTGCGATTGCTTTACCTTTACCAATCGTACCGCGAAGTCGTGTGATTTCCACTTCGAGTTTTAACGTATCACCTGGCGTTACTTGCCGTTTGAAGCGACAATTGTCAATCCCGGCAAAAAAGGCAAGACGTCCTTTATTTTCTTCTTTTTGCAATAAAGCGACGGCACCAACTTGTGCGAGCGCTTCCACAATAAGAACGCCTGGCATAACCGGATAACCTGGGAAATGTCCATTGAAGAAATCTTCATTGATTGTCACATTTTTTATGCCTACTGCTCGTTTTCCTTCTTCGACCTCAAGAATCCGGTCTACCATAAGAAACGGGTAACGATGCGGCAAAATCGCTTGTATCTGTTCTGCTGTTAGCATAGTCATCCTCCTGACATTTCAGTACTTTTCTATTCAAAACGAAAGAGTCTTTTACGACTCTTTCCCATTAATGATATCCATAATGTGAATCCAAGTTTCTTTCTTAAAGACATCACTCGAATCCCCATCACCGATACTGCTGTATCCTACCAAGGCACCAAGATAGGCTGCACCGGCTAGAAGCAAGAGAACAAGTATCACACGAAGCCAAATTGGAAGGATGCGAATTTGGACCCAAAATTGCTTTTTCGGTGGAGTTTCCTCCACCGGCTTATTTTGTCTTCCGCGTTCTTTACGAGTAGACCGAATTAAAGGCGGTGCACTCTCCTTTTTCCTTGAATCATTCGAATTCAAGTTGTTTCTTTTTTCATCTGTCATATTCAGTACTCCCTAATTGTCCGGTCATCAGATAGCTACCGGATGCAGGTAGACTACCCTTTTCGTCTGTCTCATACACTTCAGAGCCGAACGATACTATTTTTATCAAGAACTTATCGGATGCCGTTAATCAGACCGAGCATTTGATCTGCAAGCGTCACTGCCCGCGCATTAAATTGATAATTACGTTGCACACTAATGAGATCCGTCATCTCTTTCTGAGAGTTAACGTTCGATGCTTCGAGTGCCTGACCTTCCAATCCAATTACGTTTCGCGCTGCACCTTGTAATTCAGTTAGAACTTGCTGTTGTGTGACACCAAGATCCGCCAAATTTTCAGGCAACGCGAAATTCGTTCCTGATAAACGCTGCATTAAATTTGGACGTTCCATCACTGTCACGGCCAGCTCGATTGTTTGCGTCGTCCCGTCTGCATTTGTCAGTTGCAAATTTCCACCTGGGTTAACTGTATAATTTGTAACATTATCGGAAAACGTAATTGGCAATCCCGCACTGTTTGCAACCGGATATCCGTCACCATTTACAAGCATCACTTGTCCATTAGCAACTGGAGAAACGTAAAAATTCCCTTGACGTGTATAGACAGTTTGTTCCCCGCCTCCGTCAGGCATTAGGACATTGAAATACTGTTTTGGTGTAGTCAGTGCAAAGTCGAGTTCGCGGCCCGTCATTTGCAATGAACCCGCTTTCCAGTTCATCTGTGATTGACCAAGTACAGCACCTGATCCGTAGCGGATGCCGGTAGGTGATTGACGCGGCGCAGTATCTGCTTTGTCATTGTTGAATTGTTGGTATAACATCTCTTGGAATTTAGCATCGCTTGCTTTATAACCATTCGTTGAAATGTTCGCAAGGTTATTTCCGATTATATCCATTTGACTTTGCAATTGACTCAACGTATTTGTTGCTGTCGTCATTGTGCGTATCATGCATCCCGCTCCCTTTCAAATCGCGTGTCATTAGTTGACACGTCCCACTTCCGTTACTGCCTTTTCCATGCTGCGGTCATAGGCTTGAAGAATTTTTTGATTGGCCTCGAATGCACGGTATGCAGTAAGCATGTCCGTCATCGTTCGTGCTGCATCAACATTGGAACCTTCGAGATAACCTTGCTGCATCGAATAGGTGACGCCTGCCGTGCCGTTTGCGGCTGCAAGGTTTTCGCCGCCTTCTGTTACGAACATGCCATTTCCTTGTTTCAGAAGCATGTCTGGGCGCTGTGCAAATGAAATACCAAGTGTTGCGACAGCCGTGTCGCCGTCCATAATTATGCCTTCATCCGTTACACGAAAATCATCGTTTTGCAAGGCAATCCGTTGCCCGTTATTATCAAGAACATAGGCGCCACCTGCACTTGTCAAAAACCCGCTTGGATCAAGTGTGAAACTACCGTTCTTTGTATATTGCTCACTTCCACCTTCATTTTCAAGTCTGAAGAAGATGGCACCCTGAGTTCCTGTTTCTGCATCAATCGGTAAGCGACCGTCAATCAGAGCGATATCGGTCGTCAGCTCAGTTTCGCGCAATTGTCCCTGCGTGAATAATGGCAACGTCTCCTGCATGTAAACACCCGTTGAAACTGAACCTACCGGAGATAAGCCCTTCATTTGAAAGCCATTTTCTGTTGGGATTTTTGCCGTGTTAATACTCGACATATACATTTCAGGAAACGAGCGAATCACCGATTGCTCCGCCTTGAAGCCTGGCGTGTTGGCATTCGCCATATTATTCGCCAGCATTTCTGTTCTGCGTTGCTGTGCAATCATCCCTGATCCAACTGTGTAAAATCCACGGAACATATGTCCACCTCCTCTTACTTCAAAATTAGAGTTGTTAACAATTTCTAACGGTTAGAGATTTTATCCATATTCTCCAATAAAATGCCTGTCCCAATTGCAACGCAATCGAGCGGATTATCTGAAATGAATACAGGTACTTTCAATTCATCAGCGAGTAATTGGTCGATGCCGTGCAATAACGCACCGCCCCCAGTAAGAAATACGCCACGATCGATAATGTCAGCAGACAATTCAGGTGGTGTTTTTTCCAAGACATTTTTCGCTGCATGGACAATCATATAGATTGATTCTTTTAGTGCTACAGCGATTTCATCTGAATGGATTGTCACAGTGCGGGGAAGTCCCGAAACCATGTCGCGTCCTCTTATGTCTATCTGTTCTTTTCGACTGCCTGGGAAAACCGTACCAACATTGAATTTGATATTTTCTGCAGTTCGTTCTCCGATAAGCAACTTATAATGTTGTTTAATATATTGTGTAATATCGTTGTCAAAAGTATCTCCAGCTACAGTGATCGAGCGTGATGTAACGATATCTCCCATTGATAAAACAGCGACATCCGTTGTACCTCCACCAATATCGACAACCATGTTGCCGCTCGGTTGGAAAATATCCATTCCAGCTCCAATTGCTGCAACTTTTGGTTCTTCTTCAAGATAAATTTTCTTACCGCCCGATTTTTCAGCGGCTTGCCGAATGGCTTTCTGTTCAACACTCGTAATGTTTGTAGGACAACAGATAAGAATTCTAGGTTTTGATAAAAATCCTTTAACGTCCAATTTATTAATGAAGTGGCTAAGCATAGCTTCTGTTACATCAAAATCAGCGATAACCCCGTCTTTCATAGGTCTAATCGCAATAATATTGGCAGGCGTCCTACCAACCATTTGTCTTGCTTCTTCTCCGACTGCCAGTACTTTATTCGTGTTTTTATCAATTGCCACGACTGAGGGTTCGTTTAGAACAATCCCTTTTCCTTTAACGTGTATTAAGACGTTGGCCGTACCGAGGTCAATTCCAATATCTTTTGCAAACATTGTTTCTGTTTCCCCTTCCACCTGCATCATCGGATATTCCCGTGTATGTATACGCTTCTAACTAACAATTTTACCATAGTTAACTGGCAATGAATATACTTTAGTACTATTTGATTGAAAGATTAAAGGAAAAGTGGAAGAGCCTGATCAGCTCCGACAGGCACTGAAAGGCTTTAAGAAAAAAGCGGTCTTTGCCTTTATCTTAAAGTCTGAAGTGACCCGAGGAGCTAGGCGCTGAAGTCTAGACAATCGAAAAGTGGAAGGCGCCGTTCAGACGCGAAAGACATATCACGAGAGAGTTTAGCGGCAGGAGCCTAGACAATAGGAAAGGCGGATCGCAATGAGTCTGCGATCCGCCTTTCATCCTAACTGCTTCCTACTTTTTTCGTTTCGTTCATCCATTTAACTCTCGTCGCCTCGCCGCCCCGTAAATGTCTGACAGACTTATGATAGGCAAGTATTTTTGCGACTTCTTCAGACAGTGCCACATCGACGTTAGGCAAACGTTCCGTCAAATCTTTGTGGACCGTGCTTTTCGAATAGCCTGTCGCTTTTGCTAACGCCCGTACGGTAAGTCCAGTTTCCAGCAACATTTTTCCGAGGCGCACGCATCGCCTCCGTATTTGCTCGTGCACGCCCTCTTCCTTTCGTGTCAGGTCCGATTCTTCCTTTATCTTATGCAATTAATGGGCTTGATATGCGGGCGGTCGTTGAGGGACAGTAGATTAGTTGGCGTGCGGATATGATCGGGTGGCGTGGGATATGATCGGGTAGCGTGAGATATGATCGATTCGGTGGTGGTTATGATCGGGTAGCGTGGGATATGATCGATTCGGTGGTGGTTATGATCGTGTGGCGCGGGATATGATCGATTCGGCGGTGGTTATGATCGGGTAGCGTGGGATATGATCGCTTCGGCGGTGGTTATGATCGGGTAGCGCGGGATATGATCGATTCCACGGCGGTTATGATCGGGTAGCGTGGGATATGATCGATTCGGCGACGGTTATGATCGGCAAGCGCGGGATATGATCGCTTCCACGGCGGTTATGATCGGGTAGCGTGGGATATGATCGATTCGACGGCGGTTATGATCGGGTCGCGTGAGATATGATTGATTCGCCGGTGGTTACGATCGGGCAGCGCGGGATATGATCGATTCGGCGGTGGTTATGATCGGGTCGCGTGGGATATGATCGATTCGGCGACGGTTATGATCGGATGGCGTGGGATATGATCGATTCGGCGGTGGTTACGATCGGACAGCGTGAGATATGATCGATTCGGCGACGGTTATGATCGGCATGCGTGGGATATGATCGATTCGCCGACGGTTATGATCGGCAAGCGCGGGATATGATCGATTCGCCGACGGTTATGATCGGCAAGCGTGAGATATGATCGATTCGGCGGTGGTTATGATCGGACAGCGTGAGATATGATCGATTCGCCGACGGTTATGATCGGGTGGCGCGGGATATAATCGATGCGGCGGTGGTTATGATCGGACAGCGTGGGATATGATCGGACAGCGTGGGATATGATCGATGCGGCGGCGGATATGACCGCTTCAGCGCTAGTTATGTCTGATTTCATCAAAAAAAGCCACTCCGGATTGATTCGGGAATGGCTGGGAACGTGCTGTTTTAAAATGCAAGATATGAGCGCGGATTGACGACTACTCCATCTTTTTGGACTTCGAAATTAATGTGGATACCGACTGTACTATTCCAATCGTTTTCTGCAGCGGTGCCGAGCGCTTGGCCCTGATCCACCTCTTCACCTTTTTTAACGAGAATACCTGAGACGGATCGATAGATTGTTTTCAACCCATCTGCATGAGAAAGTATGATTTCATCACCTTTAAATGGGTCTAGCACGACATCCTCCACGGTGCCGCTTAGTGAAGCGACGACTTCGAATGGCTTACCTTGTACTGAAATGGTTACGCCAGTGTTCATCACATATTGCTGATCGAATACGAGCATAGCACTTTCACGCATGGCTTCCTCTGCATCTACATCATAATAATCTTGCAGAATGGCCACATCATCAATGAGCGCTTCAGGAAATGGATATTTAGGCATTTCCTTTACAGCGTTCGTCTCGACCGTCAATCCGTCTTTAGGGTCCTTCCCTGCAACGTCCGCAAATCCTGGGGCATCATCTTTCATGAATGCATTATAACCCCAGATCATGCCGACGAAGACGATTGCGATACCCGAATAGACTACAGGCCAAAACCAGCTTTTTGTCTTTGCACTTTTGTTCTTCTGAGAAGGGGCTTTCGGTTTTTCTTCTCGCATTGTCATCACCTCACTCGCTATTATTTGCAAGTGAAGGAGTTTTTAAACATTGGGAATCAAGTAATGTGAATTTTTTTATTTGCGTGCCTGTGTAATAGTGTAAAAGAATTTTCTCGGCTGCCCATCCTTTCTGAGCATATGCTTCTGCTCCATATTGACTCATCCCAACGCCGTGGCCATATCCTGTCGTTGTTACATGCACTATTTTATTTGTCACATCAAATGCGATATCAAAGTCCGTTGATGCTAGTCCCAATAATTCACGCACTTCCCTACCACTCGCTTGGAATTCAGAAGTTACGACTTTTTGGACACGGCCCGTTGGATTGCGTACAAGTTGTAACGACCTGAAACTATCGGCATTCCACTTGCCCCCGATTGTTTTATTCCATTTAGCAAGCGGTATTTCGGCTGTTCGTTCTACCTTTGCCTCAACGTCCCCCTCCCCGGGACTTTCCACACTTTGTAGATAGGGAATATCATTGCCGCTAAAGTTTTGTGCTGTCTCAGTCTTCCCATTAGATGTGGAAAAAAACATTGCCGATATCATTTTGTCTTGATAAACAATGGTATCTCCCGCAGTCGCTTCCACCGCTGCACGCACTTTCTTTTCATTGCGCTTAAATTCTTTTCCCCATCGCTCTTTCCGTTTCTCCTCTGACGAATAAACTTGTGCGGAAACGTCAGGAGCAATTGCCTTTTTGCCGTTATCTGTTGTCTGGAGTGCATATGTACGGGCCGCAATCGCTTGAGCTTTTAGCGCCTCTTCCTGGAACGTTGCAGGCATTTCAGCTGCGACGACCCCCACTACATATTCCTCAAGCGAGATTGGCTTGTCCGCACCGGCAATCATGATGTCTACAGGGCAAAGTTCCACTTTCTGTTCTCCGGGCTCAGTGACTTTTTCGGGCGTCTGCCTCAATAATAGAGGGATGAAAAATAGAAGTATAATGAATAACGCTGTTAGTAGTTTGTCCATGATTAATTATATGAATCATATTGGGTTTTATTCCTGCTTTTTTGGGCATACTAGCGAAAGTGCAGGACTCCGTCTAGATGTGACAAGCATAAGATGGGTAAAGTAAGGCAGTCTAAGTTCGCGACGTCGTGTCGCAATGCCTGCATCCTGCAGACCCAAGCGACGTTCTTTGTCCGGGAAGGATGCAGTTCAATCCTTTCTAGCTGGGTTGACTTATGCCTCGAGCGTAGTCTAGAGGTGAGCGAAAGTGCAGAGTACCATTACAAACGTAGGCAGTCTACGTGCAGAACATCCTGCCCGTATAATTACATAAAATGAAATGCGAAAAAGGCCGCAGTCAATGCTCTACAGCCTTTTCCAAATACGTATTGAATTTGATTAAACGAGTTGTGCTGATTTTTCCGTTTGCATTTCCGGTGAAACACGGACGATATCCGCTCCAAGTGCAGCAAGTTTACCATGGAAATTCACATATCCGCGGTCAAGATGCTCCAGTTCAGTAACACGAGTAACGCCTTCTGCTACAAGTCCTCCAAGAATAAGGGCTGCAGCTGCACGAAGATCCGTAGCCGCCACTTCAGCGCCTTGAAGTTCAGATGGTCCTGTAATAATAACCGATCTGCCTTCGATTTTAATAGAAGCATTCATGCGGCGGAATTCTTCAACGTGCATGAAACGATTTTCAAAAACTGTTTCAGTTATGATACCAGTACCCGTCGACGTTAGCATAAGCGCCATCATTTGGGACTGCATATCTGTTGGGAAACCTGGATGTGGCATTGTTTTCAAATCTACGGATTTCAAAGGCAGTTGTGCAGTAACGCGAACTCCTTCATCTAATTCCGTAATTACGACGCCCATTTCGCCCATTTTCGAAATAAGTGCAGCATTATGCTCAGGTACGGCATTTTCAATGATGACATCGCCACCTGTAATTGCAGCTGCTACCATGAATGTACCTGTTTCGATACGATCAGGTATAATATGATGAATTGTGCCATGTAATTTATTGACGCCTTCGATTCGGATATTATCCGTACCAGCTCCAACAACTTTACCGCCCATTTCATTAATAAAGTTGGCAAGGTCTACAATTTCAGGTTCCTTCGCCGCGTTTTCAATGATTGTCGTTCCTTTAGCCAATGCCGCTGCAGTCATGATATTTTCAGTTGCACCGACACTTGGGAAATCGAGATAAATTTTAGCGCCTTTCAAACCGTTTTCCGCTTTCGCTTCAACGTGCCCGTGGCCAAATGTAATTTCTGCTCCCATCGCTTCAAAGCCTTTTAAATGTTGGTCAATTGGTCGAGATCCAATTGCACAACCACCAGGCATTGCAACGCGTGCAAAGCCATTACGCGCAAGTAGTGGGCCCATGACAAGAATAGATGCACGCATTTTCCGTACATATTCGAACTGTGCTTCACTTGAAAGCGTACCCGAAGAATCGATAATGACTTCATTTAATTCAGGTGTATAATCCACATTCGCATTTAAACTTTTCAGTACTTGATTTATTGTCCCAACGTCTGATAGATTTGGGACGTCACGTATTACGTTTACACCCTCTGATGCAAGAAGTGCAGCCGCAAGTATCGGTAATACTGCGTTTTTAGCGCCCTCGACTCGAACGTTTCCTTTAAGTACACGTCCACCGTTGATAATTATTTTATCCAAAACAAGTCCCTCCGACTCCTAAGTTGTAGCCAAACATGTTGTAGTTATATATTATTTTCGCAAAAAATTCATCATCAAAACATATACTATTCTACAGTGCCCTTGCTTATTAAACAAGTAACGTCTGGTCTATTTTTCGGTCTAAGCGCCAAGTAGTTTATACTATGTGCACTTTTGCCGTTTTGTGTCATAATAGCTCTCCGCTTGTCACTTAAGTTCCCCGTATTAAGTAATAACAAACCTTACATTAACACAAAGTGATGAATTTCATGTCATCGCCCCGAATACGAATTTCTTTATCAAGTCATAGTAGTATTCTTACGGAGACATCTACGGCTTTTTCGTATACGCGGCGACTACATGTATCTTATCAACTCATCGTATAAAAAGTACATATATTGAATCGAAATTGAAACTTTAGCCAAACATAAATGGAAGTCTTCCTGACCAATAGGATAGCTCTAAAAAGAAATTCGATACTGCCCAACCCATTAAAATACTGAGTAAAATGAACAATAATTGTGCTTGGAAGACACGGTTCTTTTTAATAATTTTTTCTGGCATGATTGCCTGTAGTGCATAAAATGAGATGGCTATAAAAAAAGTATGCGATACGATGGCCAAAAGTGGTTGAAATGCAATTATGTCGCCCATTTGAAGCCCTCCCTTGTTCATTAAGCTAGAATTGAAGATTTGGTATGACTACATTGAAAAGGCGAACAGAAGAATTTTTTCCCCTGTCCGCCCACATCAACAACTCATTTTTTTCTTGTTTCGTAGACATTGATACGATTGAGGGCACGTTCTAAATCCAGTGCCGCTAATTCGTGTTCTCTGCCTTCTTTTTTTGCCTGAAGTGTCTCTTCTGCTAGTTTCGCCGCTTTTTTAGCACGGTCGATATCAATAGAAGAAGCCAGTTCTGCACTTTGTGCTAAAACAGTGACAACATCCGGACGGACTTCGATGAAACCGCCATGAACGGCAATTTGTTCCGTCGAATCATCCTTCTGCAGGCGAAGCCCACCGATTTGAAGCGGTGCGACCATCGCGATGTGGCCGGGAAGGATCCCGATTTCACCTGTTTCGGTAACTGCGATGATCATGTTCGCTTCAGTTTCAACAACAGGGCCGTCGGGAGTGACGATATTGACTTTAATTGTCTTCATTTTTTTCCCTCCTGGTCCCTTCTAATCAAGTACGCCTCGGTGTATTTACACCCAGTTTTTTATCGAGTAAGCCCAATAAAAATCTGTGACATCCGCCTGAGGCTATAATTCAATTCAGAAGGGGTTAGAATCCTGCTGAATTGAATTAAACTTCAACACCCATACCTTTAGCTTTAGCAATTACGTCTTCAATCGTTCCAACAAGTCGGAATGCGTCTTCTGGAAGGTGATCGTACTTACCTGCAAGAATTTCGCTGAAGCCTTTAATTGTTTCGGAAACCTGTACGTAAGATCCTTTTTGTCCTGTGAACTGCTCAGCAACGTGGAAGTTTTGTGACAGGAAGTTTTGAACACGACGTGCGCGTCCAACTAACTGCTTATCTTCTTCTCCAAGTTCATCCATACCTAGTATTGCGATGATATCTTGAAGTTCACGGTAACGCTGAAGCGTTTGTTGAACTTGACGTGCAATGTTGTAATGCTCTTCGCCAACGATTTCCGGGCTTAATGCACGTGAAGTCGAAGCAAGTGGGTCAACCGCAGGGTAAATACCCATTTCAGAAAGTTTACGCTCAAGGTTCGTCGTTGCGTCAAGGTGAGCAAACGTCGTAGCAGGAGCCGGGTCAGTATAGTCATCCGCTGGTACATAAATTGCTTGGATAGACGTAACAGAACCTAAGTTTGTCGATGTAATACGTTCTTGAAGCATACCCATTTCCGTTGCCAGTGTCGGTTGGTAACCAACTGCTGATGGCATACGGCCAAGTAGTGCTGAAACTTCAGAACCCGCTTGTGTGAAGCGGAAAATATTATCGATGAACAGAAGCACGTTCGCGCCTTGTACGTCACGGAAATGTTCTGCCATTGTAAGACCAGTTAATGCAACACGCATACGTGCACCAGGTGGCTCATTCATTTGACCGAATACCATTGCCGTTTTCTTAATAACGCCGGAATCTGTCATTTCGTAGAACAAGTCATTACCTTCACGAGTACGTTCTCCAACGCCTGCGAATACGGAAATACCACCGTGTTCTTGAGCGATGTTATTGATCAATTCTTGTATTAGAACTGTTTTACCTACACCAGCACCACCGAAGAGGCCGATTTTACCACCTTTAATGTATGGAGCAAGCATATCAACAACTTTAATACCTGTTTCAAGAATTTCAACTTCAGTTGAAAGTTCTTCGAATACTGGAGCTAAACGGTGAATCGGGTCGCGGCGTTCTGAAGCCGGGATTTCCTCACCAAGGTCAATAATCTCTCCAAGTACGTTAAATACGCGTCCTAGTGTAATGTCACCAACTGGGACAGTAATCGAAGAACCCATATCATCAACTACAGTACCACGTTGTAGACCATCTGTTGAAGACATCGCAATAGTACGTACAGAATCATCCCCGAGGTGTAGCGCGACTTCAAGTGTCAACGTTTCAGGCTCAGCGTTTGGACGTTCAATTTGGACCTTCAATGCGTTATAAATAGATGGAAGTTGTCCGTCTTCAAACTTAACGTCAACAACCGGACCCATTACTTGAAGAACATGTCCTTTATTCATACTTTTTCCCTCCTGTCTTACTCTTTGCCGTACAGTGCCCACTCTTATTCAAGAGCTGCGACGCCGCCAACGATCTCCGTAATTTGTTGCGTGATCGCAGCTTGTCGTGCACGGTTGAATGAAAGTGTTAAAGAATCTATCAAATCAGCTGCATTATCAGTAGCAGTTTTCATCGCTGTCATACTGGAAGCATGTTCACTCGCTTTTCCGTCAATTACAGCTCCATAAATAAGGCTTTCCGCGTATTGCGGCAGAAGCACTTCAAGAATTGCTTCGCCAGAAGGCTCAAACTCATATGAAGTAGTAGCGGCAGTCGATGTGATGTCAGTGAGCGGAAGCAATTTCTTTTCCGTCACTTCACTTGCGATGGCGGAAACGAAGTGGTTGTAATACAAGTACACTTCGTCATACTCGCCTTCTGTGAACATGCCAACAGCACGCTTCGCGATATCTTTTATTTCGTCGAAAGAAGGATGGTCAGATAGACCGATCTTACTTTCAGCTATGTTGAAACCTAGTCTTTCGAAATAGTCGTGGCCTTTTTGTCCGATTGAAATGATGCTCACTTCTTCTTTCGAAGTGTGGCGTGTTTCAATCGCACGTTTTGCGATACGTAGGATGTTAGCATTGTAACCCCCTACAAGTCCACGGTCAGATGTAATCACGATATAACCTGTCTTTTTAACAGGTCTAGATATCATCATCGGGTGACTCAAGTCACTTGTTCCAGCTGCGATTGAACCTACAACTTCTTGAATTTTTTCCATGTATGGGATGAACGCTTTCGCATTCAGCTCGGCACGGCTTAATTTAGAAGCAGAGACCATTTGCATTGCTTTCGTAATCTGACTTGTCTTTTTCGTCGATTTAATACGGTTTTCTATGTCGCGTAAAGATGCCATTGGCAATTCTCACCACCTTTTGTTTTTTTTGGTCACTTTGACGAAGAACGTCAAATTTGATTCCAACTAGAATTATTCAGAACGTGCGAAAATCTTCTTGAATGCGTTGAGTGCTGTTGCCATCAATTCATCAGCTGGAAGGTCTTTCGTCGTACGAATATGATCTAAAACGTCAGTGTGGTTAGTTTCAAGCCAGCTTAAAAGTTCGCTTTCGAAACGAAGAATATCTTTGACAGCGATATCGTCAAGGAATCCACGTGTCAATGCGTAAAGAACCATAACTTGTTGCTCAACTTTAAACGGTTTATTCAAGTCTTGCTTCAAGATTTCAACTGTACGCGCTCCGCGATCCAGTTTCGCTTGAGTTGCAGAATCAAGGTTTGAGCCGAATTGTGAGAACGCTTCAAGCTCACGGTATGCCGCAAGGTCAAGACGTAGTGTACCCGCAACTTTTTTCATTGCTTTGATTTGCGCTGATCCACCAACACGGGAAACTGAAAGACCGGCGTTAATCGCTGGACGTACACCCGAGAAGAATAGGTCAGATTGAAGGAAAATTTGTCCATCAGTGATAGAAATTACGTTCGTTGGAATATAAGCAGAGATATCTCCAGCTTGTGTTTCAACGAATGGTAATGCCGTGATAGAACCTGCACCAAGTGTGTCATTCAACTTCGCTGCGCGTTCAAGTAAACGAGAGTGAAGATAGAAAACATCACCAGGATAAGCTTCACGGCCTGGAGGACGACGAAGTAGTAAAGAAAGTTCACGGTATGCCGCTGCTTGTTTAGATAGATCATCATAAACGATTAGAACGTGCTTACCATCGAACATGAATTCTTCAGCCATTGTTATTCCTGTGTATGGTGCAAGGTATAGTAATGGTGATGGTTGTGAAGCAGACGCCGTAACAACGATTGTGTAATCAAGTGCGCCGTTTTTACGAAGTGTTTCAACAACACCACGAACTGTTGATTCCTTTTGTCCAATTGCTACATAAATACAAATCATATCTTGGTCAGCTTGGTTCAGAATTGTATCGATTGCAACTGTCGTTTTACCTGTTTGACGGTCACCGATGATCAATTCACGCTGTCCGCGGCCGATTGGTACAAGTGCATCAATCGCTTTAATACCCGTTTGTAGTGGTTCATGAACGGATTTACGCGCCATAACCCCTTGTGCTGGGCTTTCGATTGGACGTGTTTTTGTCGTATTGATCGGACCTAATCCATCAACTGGTTGCCCAAGTGGATTTACAACGCGTCCGATTAATTCTTTTCCAACTGGAACTTCCATAATACGGCCTGTTCGACGTACTTCATCGCCTTCTTTGATGTCTGTGTAAGGCCCTAGGATAACGATACCAACGTTGTTCGCTTCCAAGTTTTGAGCCAGACCCATGACGCCAGTTGAGAACTCTAAAAGTTCCCCAGCCATGACGTTGTCGAGGCCATGAGCACGTGCGATACCGTCACCAATTGCGATAACTGTACCGACTTCGCTCACTTTCATCTCAGATTGATAATTTTCAATCTGCTGTTTTATGAGAACACTGATTTCCTCAGCTTTGATGCTCATGCATGTCACCCCTCAAATTTCAGATTTATGAACCGATAAGATCCCGTTCCAGTCGCTCAAGCTTCGCGCTTACGCTGCTGTCGTAGATAATGTTACCAATTTGAAGACGGATGCCTCCAAGTAAGCTCGGATCGATGATGTTTTCAATTCGCAATGCTGTTTTACCAATCTTTTTGGCGAATGCAGTAGAGATAGCTTGGCTTTCATCAACTGTAAGCAGACGTGTAGAATACACTTTCGCGTCAGCGATGCCTGCTGCATCATTCGCATAAGAGATAAACTCGTTAACAAGGTTTACAACCTCGTCTATGCGTTTTTTATCGAGCATTAGGAACAAAGTATTCAAAATGAGCTGATTCGCGCCTTTGAATGAATCTGCCATAAGCTCTTTCTTTTTTGCTGATTTTAATCTCGGTGATTGAAGTAATTGACCGAGCTCTGAATTTGTTTGGAAAACTTTTTTCAATTCAAGAAGATCTTCTTGAATTGCGCCAGTTTGTCCGTTTGTTTGTGCTAGTTCAAACAATGCTTGTGCATAGCGTTTTGCTACAACCGATTGGCTCATCGCCCTTCGCCTGCCTTCGCAATCGTTTCTTCAATCAATGCACGATTATCTTCCTCGGAAATTTCTTTACCGAGCACTTTAGATGCTGCAAGGATAGAAAGAGATACGAATTCTCCGCGAACTGCCGCGATCGCTTTGTCTTTTTCAGATGCAATTTCAAGAGTTGCTTCTTCTTTCATACGACCCACTTCTGAACGAGCAGCTGTGATGATTTCTGTACGTTGAGTTTCGCCTTGCTTACGGGCATTTTCAACAATCGCCTGAGCGTTATTACGCGCTTCATTCAAAAGGTTACGCTGTTCTTCAAGAATCTTTTGTGATTCTGCACGGCTCTTTTCAGCCGATTCGATTTCATTTGCAATCAACTCAGCACGTTGATCCATGACACCCATAAGTGGGCCCCAAGCAAACTTCTTCAGAAGAAGCATGAGAATCGTGAAAAACGAAAGTGTGACAATTATATCACCAAGGTTTATTCTGTCGTTCAGTTTTGCTAAGAATCCTGGATCGGCTACATCTGCTGCCAATAGGACGAAGGTATCCAAAAACACGATTGTTTCACTCCCTTCAAGAGCTTATAATTCATCGAATATAGTTAGTTGTTCATTATTTCGTAAGTTGTGTTACACATTTTTCTCCATAAAGGAATGGCGAAGGACTTTGTAGTGCGCTCTTCGCCATTTTGTTACTGTTGGTAATTATTATTTGTTCATAACGATGAACGCTACTACTACTGCGATAATAGGAATCGCCTCAACTAGTGCAACACCGATGAACATTGTTGATTGAAGAACGCCACGTGCTTCTGGTTGACGAGCGATCCCTTCAACTGTTTTTGAAACGATAAGACCGTTACCGATACCTGCACCAAGTGCACCAAGACCGATTGCGATTGCAGCTGCTAATAAACCCATAGTATAATTTCCTCCTAATATTTTCGAGTTTTTTTGTTTGTTCACCCGTTAAACGGGCAGTATATGTTTAATGGTCTGTTTTGACTTTATGCGCCATATAGACCATCGATAACATAACAAAGATGAATGCCTGGATTGCTCCGATAAAGATCGAGAACCCTTGCCAAGCGAGTGCTGGAACCAGGGCGCCGACAAAGCCGTAGACACTTCCTGCTCCAAGTGTTGCAAGAAGACCAAGTAGGACCTCACCTGCATAGATGTTACCGTAAAGACGCAGACCAAGTGTCAGCGTGTTTGCAAACTCCTCAATTACTTTCAATGGGGCCATAAATGGCATTGGTTTTAAATAACCTTTCCCATATTCTTTGAGGCCCAATAATTTGATACCGTAGTAATGCGATAAAACAACGACCATTGCAGCAAGTGTCAATGTGACTGTTGGATCTGCCGTTGGTGATTTCCACCACAGCACGTGATTCACTTGAATAGAGAATGGAAGTCCGATTACGTTGGCTACGAAAACAAACATTAATAGCGTTATTCCAAGTACATGGAAGCGCCCGCCTGTTTTCCAGTCCATATTGTTCTTAATAATACCTTTTACGAAATCCATGATCCATTCCATAAAGTTCTGCATACCCGTAGGTTTCAGTTGCATTTTACGTGTTGCAATGAATGCGATAAGGAATACAATCAGGCACGTGATGAAAAGCATAAGGACGTTTGACAAGTTAAATGTCAATCCGAGCCACACTCTCGTCGGATTTTCGTGGGTCACGTTTCGTTCACCTCCCTTTCACAATCGGTTTAAGCATTTTCTGAGAAACAGAAAAGTTCGATGTTAGCTCATTTCTTCGAAAAAGCAAAAATCGATGTAAGCTCTTTTCTTCGAAAAAGCTTTAATGGTTTTTTGTACGGAATATAATCCCATCAGCCAATAGCAGGATGTAAGGAATCATAAGCCCGATAACCGAACTAACCAGGTTAAAATGTTCCGGCAGCGAAATCGCGACTGCCGCCGCAGCCACACCGGATGCGAAACGCATCAGCGTTCCAAGTGATGCTCTTTTCTTACCCTCCGTAAAAATCTTGTCGAATCTCTCCATTCTACGGACAAGAATCCAAAAATTATACAATCCGAACAGAGATCCGAGAATTAATCCTGCGAAAATCGGCTTCAAATCAGTTAATGCCCACCCTAGAACGAACAATGCGAGCAAAAAAAAGAGAGCCTTCTTTTGCTTTCTATGAATTTCTTGCAATGTTTGCATGTAGGTGATTCTCCTGATTCGTATTTCCAAATTGTATGGAGCCTTGCAACTTCGATTGAGATAAGGCTTAGTAGCAAGCAAATCACAAGAAAAAGCGGGGTGGTCCCGTTTCGCTGTCCAGCCAGTTATTTGTCCAGTCTAAGCAGGCCGCTTACACTATTCTTGGCAAGACTCTGAAAAGGATGGAACCTGTAAGTTGTGCGAGTATTGTCGAATGGAAGGCAATTCGGCAGATGCTGCGTTTAATCAAATGCATGATGCTATTTAAGCCTCTGCACATCCGTCAAAAAACGATAGGATGCTAACACAGCCTTAACATTCACATTATGTCGCCGTTTCATATATGAAAACCCTATCATTCTTACCCTTTGTAAGCATACAATAGGCATATTTTGATGTCAATTGATTACAGTGAAATTTTTCACAAAGACTTCACATTGTCAAACATTCGACAAAATTGGAAGGTTGTTCGATGAATATTAATGGTTTTGGGTTTTCCATTAGGACTTTCCCTATTTTTTTGAAATTCCATGACCCTATTCCAAAAAAATACGACCGGATTTATCCGGTCGTCGTGCTACTTGTTATTCTATAGAAGATAAGTACTCTTTCAACGCTTCAACGATTCGTTCAGAAGCGTGTCCGTCACCATATGGATTGGACGCTTTTGCCATTCTGCTGTATTCTGCTTCATTGGTTAAAAGTTCATCCGTCAATGTGAAGATTGTTTCTTCATCCGTGCCGGCCAGTTTTAGTGTCCCCGCTTTAATACCTTCCGGGCGTTCGGTTGTATCGCGCAAGACGATAACCGGTTTGCCAAGTGAAGGCGCTTCTTCTTGGATACCACCTGAGTCCGTCAAGATAATGTGTGATCGTGCTGCAAAATTGTGGAAGTCAACAACTTCAAGCGGTTCGATCAGATGAATACGGTTGTTGCCTCCAAGAAGTTCATCAGCTACTTCGCGCACTGCCGGATTCATGTGAACAGGATAGATGACTTGGATATCATCATGTTTCACAAGTAACCGGTTTATAGCACGGAACATGTTGCGCATTGGTTCGCCAAGGTTTTCACGACGATGTGCAGTTAGTAATATAAGCCTGTCCGTTCCGATTTTATCGAGAACAGGGTGTGAGTACTCTTCACGCACTGTCGTTTGAAGCGCATCAATCGCAGTATTTCCCGTGATATAGATGCGATCTTTCGATTTTCCTTCGGCTATCAAATTGTTAGCCGATTGTTCTGTCGGTGAAAAATGAAGATCAGCAATGACGCCTGTTAGCTGTCGATTCATTTCTTCCGGGTACGGTGAATATTTATCCCACGTACGAAGCCCTGCTTCAACATGTCCAACCGAAACTCGGTTGTAAAACGCTGCAAGTCCACCGATGAAAGTTGTCGACGTATCTCCGTGGACCAGTACGATATCGGGTTGCGCTTCTTTCATGATACGGTCAAGCCCTTCGAGTCCGCGTGTTGCAACATCAACAAGTGTTTGCCGATCTTTCATGATATTAAGATCAAAATCTGGTGTGATACCGAATGTGTGAAGCACTTGGTCCAGCATTTCACGATGTTGCGCTGTAACCGTCACAATCGATTCGATGTCGTCCGAATGCTTTTGCAATTCCAACACAAGCGGAGCCATTTTAATAGCTTCCGGCCTTGTACCGAAAATCGTCATCACTTTCCATTTCTTTGTCAATATCTTCACGCCTTCCAAATCATTTTGTTCCGAATAGACGGTCGCCAGCATCACCAAGTCCTGGTACGATGTAGCCTTTTTCATCCAATTTTTCATCCATCGCAGCGATATAAATATCCACATCAGGATGTGCATCTGTCAATGCTTTCACACCTTCTGGAGCAGCAATTAGACACATGAACTTAATGTTTTTCGCACCGCGGCTCTTCAACGATTCGACCGCTGCAATTGCAGATCCGCCCGTTGCAAGCATCGGATCGACGAGAATGAAGTCACGTTCCGATACATCGGAAGGTAGTTTTACGTAATATTCGATGGGTTGCAACGTTTCAGGGTCACGGTACAGGCCGATATGTCCTACTTTTGCTGCTGGAATTAATTTTAGAATTCCATCTACCATACCAATACCTGCACGTAAGATTGGAACGATTCCAAGTTTCTTGCCTGCAAGTACGCTCGATTTAGCTTTACAGACCGGCGTTTGAACTTCCACTTCCTTAAGTGGAAGTTCGCGCGTGATTTCGTAAGCCATAAGTGTCGCTACTTCATCGACAAGCTCACGGAATTCTTTCGTTCCTGTCTCGATATCACGTATGTACGTAAGTTTATGTTGGATAAGTGGATGGTCAAAAACATGTATTTTCGGCATTAATATTCGCCCCTTTATTAGAATGTCCTGTTCATTATAACAGATATATTCCAGTTCAGGTACGCTAGACATCTGACTACTTAATGTCTAACTATTCGGCAAGCAATCGCTGAATTTCTTGCAAAGGCATTGGCTTATAATAGTAGAAACCCTGCCCCACTTTACAGCCTAGATTACGTAAAATTTCAATATGTCTTTCCTCTTCGATTCCTTCTGCAACTGTTGTCAAATTAAGGTTTTCAGCCAGTTGAATGATTGTTCTGACGACTGCGAGCGTGCCCGGTTCATCAAGCTCACTAATGAAACTTCGATCAATCTTCAATTCGCAAAGAGGTAATTGAGGCAAATAGCTGAGCGAAGAATAGCCGACACCAAAATCATCGACGGATATTTCAAAGCCTGCCGCATTTAGTGCACGAAAAATCGATTTCGCCTTTTGTATGTCAACGAGTCCGATACTCTCCGTCATTTCCAACATAATATACTCGGGTGAAAGGTCATGGTTATCAGCTAGCCTTATTAACTTCTCGACGAAAGTCCGGTCAAAGAAATGGTGGACAGAAATATTGACGGCCACCTGATACATCTTTTCACCTGTCTGTTGACGTTTCCGCAGCCATTCCATTACTTTTGATAATATAATTATTTCCAGTTCAATGATTTTACCCATATTTTCAGCGGCTGGGATGAAAAGATTCGGCGGAACTGGGCCTAGCACCGGTGAAAACCAGCGAGCAAGCGCTTCGAAGCCAATGATTGCTCCATCTTTCAAATCGACTTTGGGCTGAAGGTAGACATCGATTTCCTGTGCATTGAGTGCTTTCGATAGTTCATTGACAATCTTCATTTCTTTGATTGTTTCTTCGTTTTGAAGATCCCTGTAAAATGACATCGCATTGCCAGGCTTCTTTTTCGCGTCTGACATAGCTATATCCGCCCGGCGCAGCAGTTCCTCTTCACTTTTTTTGTCACCTTCGGAAAATGAAATTCCGATTTTCAGTGTGATAAACAGTTCCTGTCCCGCAACAATGAACGGTTCCGTAACAATCGTACCTAATTCGAAAAGATAGTTCCCTTCACCGCTTTCACCCGTTATAACGAGTGATGCACTTGAAAAACGCCCGATAAAGTTCGAGTTTCTTTTCCCTGCTTTTTCGATTCGTTTGCCCAGCTGGATAAACAATTCATCGGCTGCATTTCTTCCATATAGGTCAACTATTTTTGCGTATTCACCTGGTTCTATGACCGCAACAAAATGGCCTTGACCATCTAAGAGATTATGTTTAAGTTGGTTCAAAAACGCATGACGGTTCGGCAATCCTGTTTGCGGGTCAGTAAAAGCAAGCCTGCGATACTCTGCCTGCTGTGTATAATGCTTTCTCGTCATTTGGACAATCGGGACCATCTTTTTGAGAAACTGAATTTGAGTTTCTGTTGGATTTCCGTTTTTCTTCACGAACACCGTTACGAGTCCGTCCATTTCATCTTCACTGTCAAATGTCGGAACCGACCAGTTCGAATGGAAATCAATTACCGGTTTTTCTCCTTGTAGAACTTTCTCTTGATTATTTTCCATGACTATCACATCTTCTGATATATAACTGGTTTCAAGTGCCTCATTATCCAATATTTCTCCAAGCAATTGATCAGGTACTGAATCCGCTGCTCCGATGTACCACCCATCATTTTGCTCTTTGAAAAGAATCGAACATACAGACCCTTTTGGAAAGAAAGATTCGACAACGGTTCCTATCTTTTGTAATAAATCAGAGAGTTCTGCTCCCGTATTTATCCCTAAAAAAATCTCCTCTTGTAATCGAAGTAGGGATTCGTCTTTTTTCCGTTCCGTCACATCTAAAATGAAAGAAGAGGTAAATAAAACTTCCCCTTTTTCGTCGACGAGCGGCTGGATGACAAGCTCATTCCAAAATGGAGTACCGTCTTTTTTATAATGAAGGATCTCGGCATTCGCAGGCATTCCCTTGCGAAGTTTCTTATTAATTTCCTCAATAAGCTCCATGTCGGTTTCTTCGCCTTGCATGAATCGCAAATTTTGCCCAATTACTTCTTCGGACGGGTAGCCCGTAATTTCTGTAAATGCTTCATTGATAAAAACAACTGGATCGTCTGAAACAGATGGATCCGTCAAAATGAAACCTGTTCGAAAACGACTTCCAAAACGTTGAAGCCAATTAAACAATATTGCTTTTTCAGCTTTTTCAGTCTGTGTTTTTCTAGGATTACCCATCATTCACCCCCCCTTCAAATGAAAGAAAAAATAAGCCGCCATCCATATTGATAGCGGCTTATTTCTTTAGATATTATGCATATAGCGGAAATTTGTCCGTCAATGCGGTAACACGTTGCTGAGCTTCTTTTTTCACAGCTTCGTCTTCATGATTTTTCAGAACCTTCGCCATGATCGATGCGATTTCTCGCATTTCTTCTTCCTTGAAACCACGTGTTGTAACAGCTGGTGTTCCAAGTCGTACTCCCGAAGTAACAAACGGGCTTTCAGTGTCATATGGAATCGTGTTTTTGTTCGTAGTGATGCCGACTTCATCTAGTGCGTGCTCTGCAATTTTACCCGTGATTTCAAGTGAACGCAGGTTAAGCAAAACCAAATGGTTATCTGTTCCGCCTGATACGATGTCTACACCTTCAGCTATTAGCGCTTCAGCTAATGCTTTCGCATTGCTCTTCACTTGTTGGATATACGTTTTGAATTCCGGTTTCTGTGCTTCGCCAAATGCCACCGCTTTTGCAGCTATAACGTGCATCAATGGTCCTCCTTGAACTCCTGGGAAGATTGACTTGTCAAGTTTACGACCAAATTCCTCTGTAGAAAGAATAAGTCCACCACGAGGTCCGCGTAATGTTTTATGCGTTGTCGAAGTGACGAAGTGTGCATGCGGAACTGGGTTTTGATGTTCGCCGACTGCTACAAGCCCTGCGATATGCGCCATGTCGACGAATAGGTACGCGCCCACTTCATCCGCAATTTCACGGAACTTAGCAAAATCAATTTCACGTGGATAGGCACTCGCACCCGCTACGATCATTTTCGGCTTATGCTCAAGCGCTTTTTGACGGACATCTTCGTAGTCAATTAGCTCATCTTCCTTGCTCACTCCGTAATCAACAAAGTTATACAATTTACCTGAGAAGTTAACTGGGCTTCCGTGTGTCAAGTGACCGCCGTGCGAAAGATTCATACCAAGAACTGTATCTCCAGGCTCAAGTACTGCAAAATAAACAGCCATATTTGCTTGTGCACCAGAGTGCGGCTGAACGTTTGCATATTCCGCGCCGAAGATTTCTTTCACTCGGTCACGTGCAATATTTTCAACGACGTCGACATGTTCGCAACCGCCGTAATAGCGTTTGCCAGGGTAGCCCTCAGCGTATTTGTTCGTTAAATAAGAACCTTGTGCTTCCATAACTGCTTCTGTTACGAAGTTTTCAGATGCAATTAGTTCAATATTTGACTGTTGACGCTTTTTCTCCGCCATAATCGCTTCGTATACTGCCTCATCTTCACGTTGTACGTTGCCCAATTTGTTCAATTCCATATTATCATTCCCCTTCATCATCTATTTTTTTGTCCAGTCTACAGCGGCCAGACGCTCGGAGGCCCACACGAAGTGGGTCATGCGGCGGAGAGGGATTGAACTGCATCCCTCTTTGTTGCCACAGGAAGTGGCGATATTAGGCTGCGTTCCTTTTCCGTCTTGCGCCTGTCGCGTCTATGCGGGCCGCTTCCGCTATTCTAAATATGTTGCTCTAATTCCACCTATTAACTTCGGTCTGGTTGTTGCGACCGTGACAACTGCATTGCCGATTTGCCCAATTGATGTGCGTAAAGGGACAGCAACCCGTTTCAAATGCATGCCGATTAATGTTTGTCCAATATCGATGCCTGCACTTGCGCGAATTTCCTCTACAACTACAGGGTCATTCATATGCTGATAGGCGTAGGCCGACATTGAACCACCCGCATCTATCATTGGAATGACTGAAACTGGCTCTAGCATGAACTTTTCAGCCGCGTGACGTTCAATTGTCAGCGCCCTGTTAATATGTTCACATCCTTGGAATGCAAGAAATAGTTTATGTTTTTTGGCAAAGTCTTTTAAGGGGTCGTATAGCGCTTTTCCAATTTCAAGCGCCCCTCCAGTGCCGATTCGTTTACCGGCAATTTCAGAGGTCGAGCAGCCGATGACGAAAATTGTGCCCGGTATAAGGTCTGTCTGTTCAGCCATTTCCGCTAAAAGTTGCTCGAGTTGAAGCTTCCATAAATTCAAAGCGTCCACTTTATACCACCTGCCTTCTTATGGTGTCTAGCTCCAGCGCCTAGCCCCTCGAGTCGCTTCAGTCTTGCCGAAAAGGCAAAGGACGCCTTTGTCGTCAAGACTTCCAGCGCTTTTCGGGACTAAACAGACGCTTGGGCCCACACGAAGTGGGTCATGCAGTCGTTGCGACACGATGTCGCGAACTTAGACTGCCTTCCTTTAAATTTAGTTAGTGTCTAGCTGCAGACGCCAGACGCTAGGGTCATAAGCCAGCCCGGCTACGTGGCAAAAAGCGCCACTTCGTCGGTCCGTCTTATGCCTGTCACGTCTAAACGGCGCCTTCCGCTTTTCTTAGTGTCTAGCTTCAGCGGCCAAATGCTCGGGTCATAAGTCGTTCCCGCTGTGCGGCAAAGTACGCCGCTTCGCAGGCACGTCTTATGCCTGTCGCATTAAAACAGGCCGCTTCCGCTTTTCATATTAGTTTTCCAGTTCCATGAGCTTGCCGATGCGGCGTTCATGGCGTCCGCCTTCGAATTGCGTGTTTAACCAAGCTGCAACTACTTCCCTTGCATGACCTGGTCCGATGACACGTTCTCCCATCGCAAGGATGTTTGAGTCGTTATGCTGCCTTGTGGCTTTCGCACTGAAGACGTCATGAACAAGCGCACAGCGGATACCTTTTACTTTATTTGCTGCAATAGACATGCCAATCCCTGTTCCGCAAATAAGAATACCTCGGTCGAAATCTCCCGATGCTACTCCATTTGCGACGGGTGTCGCATAGTCCGGAAAGTCAACTGCCTCATTCGAATCCGGACCAAGATCTACAAATTCCAATCCTAACTCTGCTAATAACTTGATAATTTCCTGACGAAGATTGTTTCCGCCATGGTCTGAAGAAATCGCGATTTTCACAGGATCCCTCTTTTCATAATATACTCACAACTCATTCTATCATTTTTCGGCAAAAAAAACACAGCCCTAATGAAAATTGGGCTGTAAATCGAATTTTCTTATTGTCTGGCTACATCACCTAACTCCTCGAGTCGCTTCAGAACTGCCGAAAAAGGCAAAGTACGCCTTTATCTTCAAGCCTTCCAGCGCTTTTCGGGGCTGAACAGGCACTTACACTTTTCTTATTGTCTAGCTATATCACCTAGCCCTTGGACCTGCAGGATTCAGTGGGGAAGGATTGAATTTCAGCCCTCCTTGTTACGACAGGACATCACATCTTAACGGCTGCTTCCGCTTTTCGTTATGTCGAACTGGCTAATGACATTATATAAATCTTCGGATTGCCTCTTCAGCTCACTCGCCATCGCATCTGCCTGTTCAATGGATTGAACTTGTTCCTCTGTTGCCGCTCCGACTTCAAGCGCACCAGCGGATGTTTGTTCCGCAATAGCTGCGACTTCCTGTGATTGGCGTGCGGTTGTCTCTATATTTGTCAGCTGAAGTTCGACAAATTTCGTGATTTCTACGACGGAATCTGCCATGCCGTTCACTTTAGACGCCATTGCTTCGACATTTTCACTCGTTTCATTGGCACGGTCTGCTTCGGTCGCCGCCGTCTTCACTTGTTCTTCCATTTCCTTCACAACTTTTGTAACATCGGTTTGAATAGTTACTACAAGATTAGAAATCCCCTGTACTGCTTTGGCGCTTTCATCGGCGAGTACACGCACTTCTTCTGCAACTACCGCAAATCCTTTACCATGTTCACCTGCACGCGCCGCCTCGATGGATGCGTTCAGCGCCAATAAATTTGTCTGTGCCGCAATGTTACCGACAAGCTGGACGATTTCACCGATTTTTTGTGCATTATGATCCAGTTGCCTAATTGTGCCAAGTGATAGTTCACTTTGTGAAGACATATTTCGGATGCCATCGACAAGCATACGGAATACCTCTGTCGTTCGTACAAGTTCCTCAAGCATCTCTTTTGAGCGTTCAGATGAATCTTCAGCCCTGTTGCTCACTTCAACAGCCAATAACCGAACATCTTCAATCGCTTCCGCTGTTTCTTGGATGGCGATCGCCGATTCCTCTGCACCCGAGGCTATTTCCTTGATCGTAGATGCTACTGCATCCGCCTGTCTCGCAGCGGCTCCGGTTTCAGCAGATAAGCTATCAACTGTAGTGGCCGTCTTTTCATAATTCGTCTCAATTTGCCCTACTATCGTACGCAAATTAAGGACCATATGCTGAAACGCTTCCGCCACTGAGCGGATTTCATCAGACGAGTTCGGCAGTACAATATCCGTTCCGATTTCACCATCTGCGACTTTGTTAGCCGCTTTCTCAAGATTTTGTAATGGTTTCGTTAAAATCGTACTGAAGAGTGCCGCTAACACGCCCGACCAAAATATTCCCATTCCATATGTCATCACTGCAAACCAGAACGGTTCAAATTTCGGAAAAAATTGTGGTTGTACGACATTAATAAATAAGGCACTCGTTGTGTAAGTGACAATCGCAAGTATTGTTATAAATAGAATAAGCTTTCTCTTTAATCCAAACTTTTTTCCCCTTTTTTCTCTCATCACGATTCCTCCATCAATTTCTGTTCAAGCACATCGATAATTCCCGACAACTCATTGAACACATGCCGATATGTATCGATATCGCCTCCGTACGGGTCATACACATCTCCAGTTGAATCCGGTTTCACAAATCCTTTTAGTGTAAATGTTTTGTATTTTACTTCTGGGTGAGAGTAAATGAGATTTGCTTTGTGCCCTTCTGTCATTGTTAAAACAACATCAGCCCACTTCAAATCCTCACTTGAAACAGCTCTTGAAACGGGCGTGTAAAGCATGTCCGCTTCTTCGATAAGCGTTTTCGCGTTCAGAGAAATCGGCCAGCCATCTTGTGCGTGAACACCCGCTGAACGAACTGACACATTCTCAATCCCTCTGGAACGAAGAATTGCCTCTGCCATCGGGCTTCTACACGTGTTTCCGGTGCAAATCAAATATATATTCATTATTTTCACCCTCTCTCTTTAGAATAGCCGAGTTTTGCGAATAAAGAAACATCAAATTTCAACGAAAACATGACAATACTCCTATTATTATTAAAGCGAATCCTGCAATTAGTCTTAGTGCTTTCCCATTTTTAAGGCCAAGACGTCCTTTTAATAAGAGCGCTGCACAGGAAAAAATAAAAGTAAACGCTCCCGATGCCACGATAAATAGAACTTTATCCATTTGGAGCATACCAAATGAAACACTAACTGAAAAAGCGTCGATACTTACGGCGAATGCAATGATAAAAGGAGAAACTTGTTTCGATGAAGAGCTCGGTGTATCACTTTGTAACAACATATGTATACCTATCAACCCAAGCATTACGCCTGATAATATACTGCTCCACACTGTAAATATATGTGCGGATAACTCCCCAGTAACGAATCCAAGAAACGGGAAAGCCATATTAAGAAATGACGTCCAAAGCGCTAACGTAAGTTTCCCTTTATTTACTTGCAGGAATGAATAAATGACTAAAACATCTAAGGTCGTAATGCCAGCCGCAAATAATTCCGCCAAAATAAAACCTCCCCGAATACCGCATCGGTTCATCTTATGCGGCATTTGAGGAGGTCATTCGTATTAGCTTCAGTTCATAAAGTGTTTTCCTTCGGCCGCTTTCATTAATCTGTTCATGACAGCGGCGCCAACTCCAGCCAAGTCCGTTTCAACAGCTAGAATAAGATCCGCTTCCGTCAAATCACACTTACGGAGCGCTCCGTATAAATTTGTCGCCATTGCTTCATTGTTACCTGCCACACCAATTGCAAAGTACCAATCAGCGCCTGAAACGCCCAATTCATCTGGCCCAATCAGCGCGACCTTCTTGCCTTCAGCATGAAGCTTATCAATAGCTGCATAAATTTTATCCACGTCGTAATTAATGACATAAAGAGGAGCTTCCGGTGCATAGTGCAAATACTTCATACCGGGGGAACGTGGTGCTTGTTCACCAGGCGACTTTGTTTCAGAATTTACAGGACCAACGATGCTCTCAATCATTTCTTGCGTTGTCCCCCCTGGCCGTAAAATAGTGGGCGGAATGGTCGTCATATCCAATACGGTTGACTCCACACCAACACCAGTTTGTCCCCCGTCAAGAATGAGTGGAATGAGCCCATCAAGATCTTTATGCACATGAGCCGCTTCAGTTGGGCTCGGTTTACCGCTTCGATTTGCACTCGGTGCTGCAAGCGGTTCACCGAGTGCGCGTAGAAGTCCTAATGCAACAGGGTGATCCGGCATTCGTACGCCCACGGTCTCAACGCCGGGTGTTACGTTCGGGGCGATGACGCCTGGTATTTTGTGAAAGACAAGCGTCAATGGACCAGGCCAAAACGTATCCATCAGCTTTTCTGCATCTGCGGAAATATCCGTCGCATAGTTGAAGACTTGTTCTTTATTACCAATATGTACGATGAGTGGGTTGTCGGAAGGTCTGCCTTTTGCTTCGAATATTTTTTGTACCGCTAACTCATCAGTTGCAAGTGCGCCTAAACCGTATACTGTCTCCGTAGGAAATGCGACGACACCGCCACTTTTTAAAATATCCACAGCCTGTTTATAGTTTCTTTCGTTATTCATAAAGTTATCCACTGAAAAAACTTTTGTTTCCATGAGCTAATCCCCCACTTATACACATTTTAATCACTTTATCCACAAACTTTGTTGGTAACTTTATGCGAATAGCCCTTTTATCCACTCCCAGACGAAAAAAGTGACTTTTTCCTCTTCTTCCTCTTTCTTATCCGGGAAACAGATTTTCGGGAACATTGCACACCACCAGTTATCCCCACGTCCACTACCAATTGTCAAAATATAGGCATCATATGTTGCTTGTGGGCTAATAAATAGACCCGACCGCTTCGGTGGAAATAATGCTTCTTTTCGTTCAAGTGAAATAGTAGCACCGTTTGACATGGCGTTAGCAATTTGAAGGATTTCACTTTCTAGTGCGACCAAGTTATCCCCAAGTTCTTGTTTCGAATGTGACTTATTAACCGCGTTTTCGATTAGCGGCTGTATTTCACGTTGAATCCCTATTTTAATCTGCTGATCTGCGGGCGTATCTGAATGGGCAAGCAATCTGAAACGGATAGCATCATCCTCTTCCGTCGCCGTTAAGAATACCGCTATGAAGGCCTGAATAATGATAAGCAGGATAATAAATTCAATATAAGGCACCAATTTTTGAACTATAGTTTTCTTTCTTATAATCTCGTAGTCTGTTAACATCTTTATCCCCTCCTACTCTGCATTGTCGCCAGAGTAAGGGGGATTTATTCACGAGTCTCGCAAAATATCATTCGATCTTTGCCGTTAATATCTTTTACTGTTTCAACTAAAGCCTCCGGAAATGCCTCTGTGAATAACTTATGCACATCTGGCCCCTGAAGGTAACCGATTTCGACTGCTACGAGGGAGGGCTTGTTCATAAGTGGCGGCAATGTTTCAGCAAGTTTTCGATAAAAGTAAAGTCCATCTTCATCCGCAAATAATGCATTATGCGGTTCGTGATCGAGGACTGTACCTGACATTAAAGTCGCTTCATCATGTGCGATATAGGGCGGGTTGGATAACACGACATCCCATTTGTCCTTCGCAATCGGTGCAGTAAGATCGCCTTGTAGGAAAGTCACGTCGGCGTCATTTGCTTTTGCGTTATACTTCGCGATTGCAAGCGCACCTTCACTGATGTCCGTTGCAGTAACGAGAGCTTCGGACCATTCTTTTTTGAATGAAACTGCGATTGCACCGCTACCTGTTCCGATATCTGCAACGGTAATTTTTTTAGTGGCGAAGAGTTTCTGGCTTCGCTCAAGCGCGCCGTAAACGAGCTCTTCTGTTTCTGGACGCGGGATAAGAACATTTTCATCCACTTTGAAGGTGTAGCCGTAGAAACCTTCTTCACCAATTACATATTGTACGGGTCTTCCTTCGAGCAGTTCGTCGGTTTTATCCCAAAAGTCCTTGTGTTGTTCGCCTGTAAGTTGTTCCTGTACATCTGCAAATAAAGAAGCCCTAGACTTTTGTGTGACAAATTCCATAAGGAGCTGTGCAGCATGTGGTTCAATGCCTTGTTGTTCCAATAAAGAAGAAGCCCGCTGAAGAGCTTCATAGATTTTTTCAGTCATTACGATCCAAACTTTCTAGACGATATGCCTGTTCTTCCATAATAAGTGCGTCGATAACTTCATCGAGTTTACCTTCAATAATCTGATCAAGTTTCTGGATCGTCAGGCCGATACGGTGATCAGTTACCCGATTTTGTGGGAAGTTGTATGTGCGAATCCGCTCAGAACGGTCGCCTGTACCAACTGCTGATTTCCTTTTTTCATCGTACTCATCTTGGATTTCACGTGTGAATTTATCAGAAACGCGTGCCCGTAATACTTTCATCGCTTTTTCTTTATTTTTGATTTGCGATTTCTCATCTTGAATCGACACAGTGATGCCTGTTGGAAGATGCGTCAACCGAACGGCGGACATTGTTGTGTTGACCGACTGACCTCCAGGACCGGATGATGCAAATGTATCCGTCCGAATGTCTTTTTCATGAATAACAATTTCAACTTCTTCTGCTTCAGGAAGGCATGCGACAGTTGCTGTCGATGTATGTGTACGCCCACCGGATTCAGTTTCCGGGACCCGCTGTACACGGTGCGCTCCGTTTTCATATTTCAATTTTGAATAAGCACCCGTTCCATTAATCAAGAAAATAATTTCTTTAAAGCCACCGAGTTCTGTCGGAGACGAATCCAACACTTCGACTTTCCAATGGTTCATTTCCGCGAAACGGCTGTACATGCGGAATAAGCTACCGGCAAATAATGCTGCTTCATCGCCACCTGCTGCGCCCCGGATTTCCATAATAACGTTCTTGTTATCATTCGGATCTTTTGGCACGAGCAATAACTTTAACTTTCCTTCGAATGATTCGATTTGGTCTTCCAGTTCGGAAACTTCCATTTTGACAAGTTCTTTCATTTCATCGTCGAGAGATTCGTTCAACATTTCTTTAGCGCTTTTAAGTTCAGCTTTTGCATGTTTATAGTCACGATAGACTTCAACTTTTTCCTGTAAGCCGGATTGTTCTATCGAGTACTCCCGGAGTTTCGTCATGTCACTTACTACCGCGGGATCACTGAGCATTTCATTCAAATGATCATATCGGTCTTCTACTGCTTGTAACCTTTCAAACATTGTGGACACCTCATTTTCAGGACTGTTTTGTACGTTTATTGTACGGGAAATCTCTTGGTAAATACAATTATTTCACTGATGCTGACGTTGTGCGTGAAGTTCGCAACGTTTTGGTGAATGTAGACAACGTCGTAGCGGAAGTAAGAAACGTTTCGCACGAAGTTGGCAACGTTCTTACGGAACTTAACAACGTTTCGATAGGTTCGCAACGTTTCGGTGAAAGTAGACAACATTTCGGCGAATGTAAGCAACGCTTCGCACGAAGTTCGCAACGTTCTTGCGGAAGTTAACAACGTTTTGGTGAATGTAGACAACGTCGACGCTGAAGTAAGCTACGCTTCGTTCGATGTTCGCAACATTCTTGCGGAAGTTAACAACGTTTCGTTCGAAGTTCGTAACGTTACAGAAAAACTAGACAACATTCTAAAGAAACATGGCAACACCAACACCCGCACCCTTTCACACTAAAAAACCCGCCCTCTTCTGCCGGACGGGCTTGATTGCTGTTATCCTTTTACAGTTGCTGCAGCTGTTACGCCTTTTGGTACTTCGTGGTGCTTGCGACATCTTGGTTCGTACGCTTCTGAAGCGCCAACTAGAATAATGGGATCATCATAGCCCGCAGGCGTGCCGTTAATGAGACGCTGCGTTCGGCTAGAGGGCGAGCCACACACTGTGCAGACAGCCTGTAATTTGGTAACGTGTTCAGCCACAGCCATTAGACGTGGCATCGGCCCGAATGGTTCGCCGCGGAAATCTTGGTCAAGTCCAGCAACGATTACTCGGAATCCACGATTGGCCAATTCCATCACGACGTCAACGATACCCTCGTCGAAGAATTGAGCTTCATCAATTGCGATTACGTCATAATCTTCGGTGACAAACTGCTCAATATGGTTTGAGCTGGCAATCGGATTCGCGATAACAGTTGTCCCATTATGGCTGACGACGGCTTCTTCACTAAAACGATCATCGATTTCCGGTTTGAATACCGCAATTTTTTGTTTAGCGAACTGCGACCGTCTTATTCGGCGAATCAATTCCTCGGATTTCCCTGAAAACATACTACCGCAAATGACCTCAATCCAACCGCCTTGCATTGTTACGTACATGGTGAATCTCCTTCCAGTTGCCTCTATATAATTATTTATTTTCATATCATTAGATTATCTATCATACCCTAAAACCAGTCGCATTTAACGTCTTTTATTTCAGACCTAAATGTGTTAGTCACATTTTTCTCCAAAAAGAAATACCCGCCCGGCGCATGTGCACCTGACGGGTATTGTGAAAACCTTACTCTTGGCCTTCTTCTTCGCGGCCTTCTTCTTTGAGACCATATTTTTTGTTGAAGCGGTCGACACGTCCGTCCGCTTGAGCAAATTTCTGGCGTCCAGTGTAGAATGGGTGGCATTCCGAACAAACTTCAATTCGGATGTCCTCTCTTACAGAACCTGTTTCAAATGTGTTACCACATGAACAAGTAACAGTTGCTACTTTATAAGCTGGGTGAATTGCTGCTTTCATCAATCTCTCTCCTTTCGCCCTGAACCATCTGGAACAGAGTTGTATTATAAGACTGATGCCTTACACGGTCCGTATTCGTCAACCGTATATGCACGCAGATATTATTTAAGTTACCTAAAATATTATAACAAGTTTTTTTTGTAGATGCAACTATTTTATTTGCTACGACATATGCTGTACTAAAGAATTCCACTAAATTCGCTACGGCGCTCGGGGATGCCTCCCGCCCTAAGTCAAGCAGCTTCGCCGCCAGTCTTAGGGCTTCGGCTCTCCCTTGTAAGGCGCCTTCCCTTAGTTTACTTAGGCAAAGCAGTCACCATGGGCTTTTGATTATAGCAACCCTTTACCATTACGGTGGGCTTTCATTTCGTCATTTAATTTATCGAAGAACTCTTCGTTTGTTTTTGTCAGACGCAATTTCTTCATGAAACGTTCTGTAAAGTCATGTGAATCGGAAAATGTTTTACGAATTGCCCATAGCTTTTCAAGCTGGTCAGCTGGAATAAGCAATTCTTCTTTCCGTGTACCTGAGCGGCGTATGTCGAGCGCTGGGAAGATCCGTCGTTCCGCAAGATTGCGGTCAAGATGCAATTCCATATTGCCTGTCCCTTTGAATTCTTCATAGATGACTTCATCCATGCGTGAACCTGTGTCGATCAAAGCCGTCGCAAGAATGGTCAAGCTACCGCCTTCTTCAAGATTACGTGCTGCCCCGAAAAATCGTTTTGGACGATGGAATGCAGCTGGATCGATACCACCTGACAGTGTGCGTCCACTTGATGGAATAACAAGGTTATACGCGCGCGCAAGCCGTGTGATGGAATCCATAAGAATGATAACATCCCGCTTATGCTCTACAAGTCGCATCGCCCGTTCTAATACAAGTTCCGCCACTTTGACGTGATTTTCTGGTAACTCATCGAATGTTGAGCTGACGACATCGGCCTTAACGGAGCGTTCGATATCAGTCACTTCTTCTGGTCTTTCATCAATCAGAAGAACAATCAGTTCCGCGTCAGGATGATTCAGTGTAATTGAATTCGCAATTTCCTTCAATAACAATGTTTTCCCTGCTTTTGGCGGAGCTGCAATGAGTCCACGCTGACCGAAACCAACCGGTGAGATAAGATCCATAATACGTGTCGATAGCTTTAATGGATCCGTTTCAAGTTTGATATGACGGTCTGGATAAAGAGGTGTTAGTGCCGGGAAATGCACGCGTTCACGTGCTACTTCTGGATCTTCTCCATTGACAGCTTCCACTTGTAGAAGACCGTAATAGCGTTCCGATTCTTTTGGTGGCCGAACTTTCCCACTTACTTTATCACCGTTTCGAAGATCGAAACGTCGGATTTGTGAAGCGGATATATAAATATCTTCCGAACTTGGTGAGTAGTTGATTGGACGAAGGAAGCCGTAGCCCTCGGATTGAATAATTTCAAGAACACCTTCCATGAAGAAGAAGCCTTCCTGTTCCGCCCTCGATTTCAATATAGCAAAAATAAGTTCCCTTTTCGTCAACTTGCTGTAATAAGCAATTTTATATTCTTTTGCATGGGCATATAACTCTTTTAAAATCATATTCTCCAACGCTGATATTGTTAGCACTGTCATCTTTTGGCACCACTCTTTAGGTTAATGGGTTGAATTTTCGAGGTTAATCTAGGAAGGTATATCATAATGAATATATCCTGAAGGTCCACTTCAGACGAGGACCTCCTGGGTATATACAGGTACTTCCTATACAAGCGAAGATGCCCGGTTTATGACCGGGCGATGAGCTATATCAGTCTTGCATGACAAGCAGAGGTTTTTTCTCCATGCTGTGACGGCCTTCAACAAAACGAATTGTGCCGGATTTCGAACGCATGACTAATGAATGTGTTTCACAGTAACCGCCTTTAAATTGCACGCCACGAAGAAGTTCTCCATCTGTTACGCCAGTTGCAGCGAATATGGCGTCGTCCCCTTTGACAAGGTCGTCCATGTAAAGCACTTTGTCGACGTCGATTCCCATCTTGATACAACGTTCACGTTCTGCATCATTTGACGGAACCAGTCTACCCTGAATTTCGCCGCCAAGGCATTTCAATCCAACTGCAGCAATAACACCTTCTGGTGCTCCGCCAAGTCCGAATAAAATGTCTACTCCGGTTTCATCAAAAGCAGTATTGATGGCTGCTGCAACGTCACCATCATTGATAAGCTTAATGCGTGCGCCTGAAGCCCGAATTTCTTCGATGATAGCAGCGTGACGTTCCCTGTTAAGAACAGTTGCAACAATGTCACCAATGTTTTTATTTTTAGCCTTAGCAACAGCCATAAGGTTTTCAGTTACGGATGCATCGATATCGATTTTACCAACCGCTTCAGGGCCAACAGCGATTTTGTTCATATACATATCTGGTGCATTCAAAAGATTGCCTTTATCCGCAATAGCTAGAACTGCAAGTGCGTTCCAGCCGCCTGCTGCGACAATATTTGTTCCTTCAAGCGGGTCAACAGCGACGTCCACTTCAGGACCAATTCCAGTCCCTAGCTTTTCACCAATATAAAGCATCGGTGCTTCGTCCATTTCCCCTTCACCAATTACGACAATCCCTTGCATCGGAATAGTATCGAATACTGTACGCATTGCTGTTGTTGCAGCGTCATCCGCCTCATTTTTCAAGCCGCGTCCCATCCAGCGTGAAGCTGATACTGCTGCTGCTTCTGTAACACGAACTAATTCCATCGATAAACTGCGTTCCATTTGTGTGCCTCCTGGTATACGGTTAAATCCCGTAAGTTTTGCCACTCTGACTAATTATAGCATAATTTTTTCTGGTGCTGGGTCGTTCATTCGCCCACGATTGCTTCTTTCGAAATCGATACTTTGCGGATATCCGCTCCAATTCCCTGAAGTTTTTCGATAAGGGAGCTATACCCGCGCTCGATGTGCTGAATTTCTTGTACTTCCGTCACTCCGTCGGCAATGAGTCCCGCAATAACGAGCGCGGCCCCTGCGCGAAGGTCGGATGCGCGTACTGTTGCCGCCTGAAGCGGCGTCGGTCCAGCTAGAATCGCCGACCGTCCTTCAACTCGCGCATCAGCATTCATTCTTGTGAGCTCGTCGATATGCTTAAATCTAGCCGAGTAAACTGTATCCGTAATGACGGAAGGTCCAGCTGCTTGCGATAGTAACACAGAAAATGGCTGTTGGAGATCCGTTGGAAAACCTGGATATACAAGTGTTTTCACATCGACGGCTTGCAGATTTCTCGACTTTGGAATGAAGATTTGTTCTTCTCCTTCAACAATATCCACACCCATTTCACGAAGCTTCGCCGTGAGCGCCTCAACATGGAACGGTATGACATTGTCAATTGTAACGCCATCGCCCGCTGCTGCGGCCATAATCATAAAAGTACCTGCCTCAATTCGATCAGGTATAATTGTATGTTTTGTGCCGTGAAGTTTTTCCACGCCATCTATACGAATGACATTCGTTCCTGCGCCCTTAATTTTCGCACCCATATTGGACAACAGTGTAGCGACGTCAATGATTTCAGGTTCCTTCGCTGCATTCTCAATTGTCGTACGACCCTTTGCGAGAACTGCTGCGAGCATGATATTAATTGTTGCACCAACACTGATGACGTCCAAATAGATTTTTGCACCGCGTAATTCTTCCGCACGCAAATAGATGGCACCGTGTTCGTTGGTTACTTTCGCGCCAAGCGCTTCGAAACCTTTGATATGCTGATCTATTGGTCGTGGCCCCAGATGACAACCACCTGGCAAGCCGATGACCGCGTGTTTGAATCTTCCAAGCATCGCGCCCATCATATAGTAGGATGCACGAAGCTTCTTCACGTTACCGTTCGGAAGTGGCATCGACATCATTTCTGTTGGATCAATCGTCATCGTTCCTTTATTAAATTCAACTTTCCCACCGATATCTTCCAGTAGCGCCTGAAGGGTAACGACATCCGAAATTTCTGGCAGTCCTTCGATTGTAACTAGGGAATCAGCCAGAATAGAAGCAGGGATAAGTGCAACTGCACTGTTTTTAGCGCCACTCACTTTAATTGAACCTCGTAATGGTTTGCCGCCTGTTATTTTATAAACGTCCATATGACTCTCCTTTGATGCCTTACTTGTTCTTTCTAGTTTCCCAGTCCGCAAGAAATGCTTCGATTCCTTTATCCGTAAGTGGGTGCTTGAATAGCTGCGTCAACACGTTGAAAGGTGTCGTTGCAATATCTGCACCACTTAGCGCTGCGTCTGTAATATGCTGTGGGCTGCGGATGGATGCAGCAATAATTTCTGTTTTGATATTGTGGATTGAGAAGATATCTGCAATTGTAGAGACCAATGCCATGCCATCTTGTCCAATGTCATCGAGTCTGCCGAGGAATGGGGAAACATATGTCGCTCCTGCACGTGCTGCAAGAAGTGCCTGATTCGCACTGAAGATAAGTGTTACGTTTGTTTTGATGCCTTCCTGTGAAAAGACCGCACAAGCTTTCAATCCTTCAGGTGTCATTGGCAATTTCACCGTAATATTTGGAGCAATTTCCGCCAATACTCGTCCTTCTTTGATCATGCCTTCAGCATCAAGTGCGATGACTTCTGCACTGACTGAACCAGGGACAAGTGCTGCAATTTCTCGCAACCTATCATGAAAAGGTACATCTTCTTTCGCAACAAGTGAAGGATTTGTTGTAACTCCTGATAGTATGCCCCAAGTATGCGCTTCTTTGATTTCTTCAAAATTAGCTGTATCAATGAAAAACTTCATGAATAAAATCCCCCTTATAATGAATGAATACTCTATAGTAAAAACTTTATGAAGAGCTCCGAAAAACTCTTAAAAGAAGGAGAATACATCACCATTGATGTTTCTCCTCTTTCTGTTAACTAAATATAATTAAGCTTTTTGTGAACTACCGAATTCGCGCATTTTACCGATAACCGTTACTTTGATGGCATCGCGCATTGGCGTCAAGAATTTACGTGGATCATAGGCTTCAGCGTCTGCCGCAAGTGTTTCACGTACAGCTTTTGTTCCTTGTATTTGGTTTTCTGTATTGACGTTAATTTTAGCCGTTCCGAATGAAATAGATTTTTGGATATCTTTTATCGGAATACCTGTTCCGCCATGCAGGACAAGTGGTAGGTCAGATTGACTTGAGATTTCTTCCATTTCCTTGAAACCAAGGTTTGGCTCGCCTTTATATGGTCCGTGGACTGATCCTAATGCAGGTGCAAGACAGTCGATTCCTGTTTTGTCCACAAGCTCTTTACATTCTGCAGGGTTCGCATAAATGACGCCTTCAGCAATAATATCGTCTTCCTGGCCTCCAACGACCCCAAGTTCTGCTTCTACAGAAACTCCCCGTTCATGCGCATAATCAACTACACTTTTCGTAATTTCAATATTTTCTGCAAGTGGTTTTGATGAAGCGTCGATCATAACGGAAGTGAAACCTGCTTCAATCGCTTCTTTACATTTTTCGAAGCTTGAACCGTGATCCAAATGAATTGCAACAGGAACTGTAATTTTATAATCGTGCATAAGACCTTTCACCATGTGGACTACCGTTGTGAAACCGCCCATATAACGTGCTGCACCTTCGGATACCCCAAGGATAACAGGAGATTGTTCTTCTTGTGCCGCTAGTAAAATCGCTTGCGTATATTCAAGGTTGTTTATATTAAACTGACCTATTGCGTACCCTTCTTTTTTCCCTTTGATCATCATTTCTTTCATGGAGACAAGTGCCATGCGAATTCCTCCTTAGGATCTTGAAAAGAATAGTGTGATTATTGTATACCACCAATATCATAACAAAAACAGCCAGTGTTTACCACTGCCTGCTTTGTCAGTTTTCAAACATTGCGTTCACCGCATCACGGACTTCATAAATATCAAACGGCTTAGTAAAATATTTCATAGCCCCAGTTTTCAATGCATCTTCTGTTAATTCAATTTCACCGTACGCAGTCATCATGATGACTGGTATCTCTGGCCAGCCAATTTTTAATCTTTTTAAAACCTCTAATCCATCTATGCCTGGCATTTTCATATCAAGCAGGACACAGCCTGGTACTTCTTGTTCCACCGCTTGGAGCGCTTCTAATCCATTTGCTGCGAGGGTTGTTTTAAACCCTTCCCGGCGGAATACTTCATCTAGCAAAAGTCGAATCCCCTTTTGATCATCCACAATTAAAAGACTTTTCAATCTCCATTCCCTCTTTCTGCAATCCCATGTTGTTATACCTACTTATTTGACAAATGTCACAGATACCCTTCTTTTTTTGACAAAACTTTGTCCTTTGCTTTCCATGCTCCTTTTCCTATAATTAGGTGGAGGTGGTAATTTTGAAAATGTTGACGACACAAATCAGCGGACTTCTTCAGCGTATCGCCGTAAATGGTGAAGAGTCTATTGAAGAAACAGCCCGTCTTCTCGCACAGGCAACAATTGGGGAAGGTCGTGTTATTATTGCGGGATTCGGTGAAATGGAGGCAGTTACTGCAACCGCCTTTCACAGTATCGAACCACTTAGCGGTGCCGTTCGTTATGAGTTCGGGATGGACATTACAGCAGCCGACCGGATTTGGCTATTAACTCGGGCTGCGACGGATAGGCCTGCATTGGAACTTGCACAGCAACTTGCTGGACGATTCATTCCTTTTGCCGCGCTCGCCGCTGAAAAACCGGGCAGCAGCAATGAACTTGCAGAATTATCATATACATATATATCGACTGGGCTTACACGTGGTTTATTACCAGGTGACGACGGTGAACGGATTGTTCAGCCGCATGCGCTCAGTGCGTTGTTTGTTTATGAAGCTGTGAAGATTGCCTATGATGAAATGATTTTAGACAAGGATTAAAAACAAGTAAAAGCTGCACATAAGCGGGAATTCCCCGTTTATGTACAGCTTTTTTAGTTGGTGATTGGTGGATATGCTTGGTTGAGCGACGGATATGCTCGGGTCCTGATATATATGATCGGGCAGATGCCCGATATGCTCGGTTGACCGATACATATGATCGGATAGACGGCGGTTATGCTCGGGTACTGATATATATGATCGGGTCCTGACATATATGATCGGTTAGATGCCCGATATGCTCGGGTACCTGATATATGATCGGTTAGATGCCCGATATGCTCGGGTTCATGATATATATGATCGGGTAGACGGCGGATATGATCGGTTGACCGATACATATGATCGGATAGAAGATGGATATGCTCGGTTCATGATATATACGATCAGTTAGATGCCCGATATGCTTGGTTGAGCGGCATATATAATCGGTCGCGCGCTATATACGGCTAGTCCAACAGGTTGCAACCGAAACGTTATTCTTTTCCAGCGATTATCGCTCCTAAGAACTCGCGGAATAGCGGTTGTGGGCGTGTTGGGCGTGATGCGAATTCTGGGTGGAACGAGACACCGACAAAGAATGGGTGACCTTCTAATTCTATGATTTCCACGAGTTGTTCATTCGGGCTTATACCAGAAATCCTCATACCTGCAACTTCGAATTGCTCGCGGTATTCATTATTAAATTCATAGCGATTACGGTGACGTTCGTAAATCAACTCTTCGCCGTAAGCAGCACGCGCTTTCGTTCCTTCTTTTAATTTACATGGGTAAGCGCCAAGTCTGAAGTAACTTTCTGGATTACCATTACTTTCAGGAGGACTCTCAATAATTTGATTTTCCGTATCTTTATCAAATTCAACTGAATGAGCGTTTTCAATTCCCATAACATTGCGTGCGTATTCGACTGCAGCTAATTGCATGCCTAAGCCGATTCCGAAAAACGGGATGCCATTTATACGGGCATAAGTAATTGCTTCAATTTTACCATCGATACCACGTTTTCCAAAACCAGCTGGAACGAGGATTCCGTCGACATCCGATAATAATTCAGCTGCACTCTGTGCTGTTACATCTTCCGAATTGATCCATTTTATTTCAATTTCTGTGTCGAAACCGTAACCTGCGTGGCGAAGTGCTTCAACCGCAGAAATATATGCATCCTGCATTTCAACATACTTCCCGACAAGTCCGATGCGAACTTTTTTCGAAAGGGATTTCACAAGTGTTACCAGTTCTTTTATTTCTGTCATATCAGGTTGTTTCGTCTCCAGCTCAAGGAAATCTACGACGATTTGATCCATATTCTGTTCATGCAATCTAAGCGGTACTTCGTATAGCGTTTCCGCGTCAAGTGCTTCGATGACTTCTTCTGGTTTGATATTACAGAACAACGCAATCTTATCTTTCATTTCTTGCGGTACTGGATATTCGCTTCGTACAACAATCATATTTGGCTGAATTCCGAGACTCCGAAGTTCCTTAACACTATGCTGTGTAGGTTTTGTCTTCATTTCACCGGCTGCATGCAAGTAAGGAATAAGGGTGTTATGAATATACATAACGTCACTTTTCCCAAGATCCGTTTTCATCTGACGAAGTGCTTCTAGATAAGGAAGGGATTCGATATCGCCGACACTGCCACCAATTTCTGTAATGACGACGTCTGCGTTCGTTTCTTTTCCAGCACGTTTGATCAGGCTTTTGATTTCATTTGTAATATGAGGGATGACTTGGACAGTTGCTCCATTGTATTCACCGCGACGTTCTTTTTGTAGGACAGATGAATATACTTTCCCCATCGTAACGTTCGAATACTTGTTCAATTTGATGTCAATAAAACGTTCATAATGACCTAGGTCTAGATCCGTTTCTGCTCCATCTTCTGTAACGAAGACCTCACCATGCTGTAAAGGACTCATCATTCTTGGGTCAAGGTTAATGTATGGATCGAATTTTTGGATTGTCACCTGAAGTCCTCGAGATTTTAATAGTCGTCCAAGTGATGCTGCGTTGATACCTTTACCTAGTGATGAGACAACGCCACCGGTTACGAAAATATACTTTGTCATGTTTTACTCCTCCATTCGTCTGGTTCGTTCTAGTTAAATCAAATTCGCCTTGACGTAATTGCGTACAGATCAAGTAAGGAAGTTAGCGTAAATGCGTCGTTTCCTTGCGACAACAGCTAACCAACCTGCATCACGCAGGCCGTGGGTCTACTCAATTCATTCCCATCAAAATCTGTGACATCCGCCGGAGGCTTTAACATTATTCAGCAGGGGTTTGGAGTTCTGCGGAATAATGTTAAAACAATAAAAAGCGCCCCGTCTGTAGACAGTATCTACAGGAGGAGCGCATATACACTGATTCATGTCCATTTAAGGAGCCCAGTCAAAATGTTATAGTGTCGGACGTGTGAAGTCAAGTAATTATTCCTTGATTTCATCCTCGTCTTCATCTTCCTCTTCTTCGTCTTCTTCATCAAGCTCAAGCTCTGCATCATCAGGGATGATTTCAAGCTCGTCGTCTGGATCAATAAGATCTACTTCGATCTCGACAACGTCTTCTTCTTCCTCGTCGTCGTCGTCGTCGTCGTCGTCTTCATCGTCATCGATTAGTTCATCGAATTCTTCATCGAACAACTCATCCTCGTCATCCTCGTCTTCAATGATGTCGTCGTCTTCAAGCAACGCTTTTTTCTTTTTCTTCTTGCGTACCTTTACGACTGGAGCTGTTTCTACTTCGATTTGATCAACCGGATACCATTCGCGCAATCCCCAACGGTTGTCGTTGATAGCAAGGAATCTCCCGTCAATGTTCATGTCTGTATAGAATTGTTGTAATTTTGTTCTCATAACTCGTTCAGTTATGCCATTCAGTTTACGGATTGCGTCCATCAGCTGAAGCAATGTTAGCGGTTCTTTTCTTTCCGCCAAAACCGCATATGCGATATCAATCATCGATTCTTCTATCAGTTGTTCTTTCGTCATTTCACGGATGTTCAATTAACGCACGTCCTTTCTATAAACACAAACATACTTATCATTATAAACAATACAGTCCAAAATATGCTACATTCTTTTATTCTTTTTGGAGTGTCGAAGTTCTGTCACACAAATAAACCCCAAATAAGCCCCAGAAAGTAAAAAAGGGATAGCACCTAATCCTTTATCATATAGCAGAAAAAAGAGGGTGGCAAGGGTGGCTATGATCATTATATGTATATATAGTTTCACGCCCGCACCCCTTCCAGTCATTCTCTCTATTATACGTGAAAATTACAAGCAATATCCATATAAAAGAAAAGTACATACCAAACACTTTCCAGGGGAATAATGGACATAGTGATTTCATTCAATACCGCTATGGCGCTTAGGGATGCCTCTCGCCCGACTTACATAGATGGGGCAATCCCCCGGCAGCATGGAGTAAAACGCATTATGACAGCGGACGGTACTACACACTAAAAAAGGAAAATCCGTGCTAAACCGAAGTTTGCACGGATTCGATGCCTACAGGAAGTCGGTTATGCAGTTGCGCTTTTAGACTGCCATCCCTAATTGTCCAGCTCCAGCGCCCAGACGCCTTCCGCATTTCGTATTACATATTCCGTCTATACTGCCCGCCTACTTCATATAACGCGTTGGTAATTTGCCCTAAGCTTGCTACTCTTACCGTTTCCATTAGTTCTTGGAAGATGTTGCCGCCTGAAACAGCTACTTCTTTCAACTTCTTCAAGGCTTCTTCGGTTTGATCGGCATGCAAGCTTTTGAATGCACGTAAGTTGAGGATTTGTGTTTCTTTCTCGTCTTGTGTGGCACGGGCGATTTCCATGTTATCGACGTCATCAGACGACGGTGGATTCGGGTTCAAGTATGTGTTAACGCCAATAATTGGCAACTCACCTGAATGCTTTTTCATTTCATAATGCATCGATTCTTCTTGGATTTTACCGCGTTGGTATTGTGTTTCCATCGAACCGAGCACGCCGCCGCGGTCATTTAAGCTTTCAAATTCGCGCAAGACCATTTCTTCAACGAGATCCGTTAATTCATCGACAATAAATGCGCCTTGAAGTGGATTTTCATTTTTCGATAGGCCGTGCTCATTTGTAATAATCATTTGGATAGCCATCGCACGACGAACTGATTCTTCCGTTGGCGTTGTAATGGCTTCGTCATACGCGTTCGTATGGAGCGAGTTACAGTTATCCTGCAATGCCATAAGCGCCTGCAGCGTTGTGCGGATATCATTAAAATCAATTTCCTGCGCGTGCAAGCTGCGGCCTGATGTTTGGACATGGTACTTCAATTTTTGGCTACGTTCGTTGGCGCCGTATTTCTGACGCATCGCGACTGCCCAAATGCGGCGAGCAACGCGTCCGATAACCGTATATTCCGGATCAAGGCCATTCGAGAAGAAGAACGATAAATTCGGAGCGAAATCATCGATATTCATACCGCGGCTCAAATAATATTCTACATATGTGAAGCCATTTGACAGTGTGAATGCCAATTGTGAAATCGGGTTTGCGCCCGCTTCTGCAATATGGTAGCCAGAAATCGACACTGAGTAGTAATTACGTACTTTTTCATCGATGAAGTACTGCTGGATATCCCCCATCATGCGAAGCGCGAATTCCGTTGAGAAGATACATGTATTCTGTCCTTGGTCTTCTTTCAGAATATCTGCTTGCACTGTTCCACGAACTGCTTGAAGCGTTCCTTCTTTGACTTCAATGAATTCTTCAACAGTAAGTGCCCGCCCAAGTTTTTCCTCGTTGATGCGCACTTGTTGATCGATTGCTGTATTCATAAACATGGCAAGAATAATCGGTGCTGGACCGTTAATAGTCATGGAAACAGACGTTGCCGGTGCACACAGATCGAAACCTTCGTACAGTTTCTTCATATCTTCTAACGTACAGATACTGACGCCAGACTCCCCAACTTTTCCGTAAATATCTGGACGTTCATCCGGGTCTTCTCCGTATAATGTCACAGAGTCGAACGCCGTTGACAGTCGTTTCGCATCGTCATCTTTCGATAAATAGTGGAAACGACGATTCGTCCGTTCCGGCGTTCCTTCTCCGGCAAATTGACGTTTTGGATCTTCGCCTTCACGTTTGAATGGGAATACACCTGCTGTATATGGATAGGACCCCGGGACGTTTTCTTTATAAACCCAGCGAAGAATTTCTCCGTAATCTTTGAATTTCGGCAACGCGACTTTGGGAATTTTCAGCCCAGAAAGGCTTGTAGTCGTCAAAGCAGTACGCAGTTCTTTACCGCGAACTTTTGTGATGAATTCATCGCCCGCGTAGGCTTCTTTCAATTTATCCCAGTTTGCGAGGATACGTTTTGACTCTGACGTCAATTCTTCTTTAATGCCTTCCGCAAGTGATTGCAGTGAAGTCACGAGCGCATCGTCTGGCGCTTGTTCGTTGACCGTTTGAATGGCTCCTTCGAGCTGGAATAATTTGCGTGCAAGCGTTTCCTGCACTTCAGATTTTTTATGGTACCCACGGACCGTATCAGAGATTTCACGTAAATATTGCTGACGGTCGTTCGGGATGATGACGTTTTGTTTTTGTGTTTTGACGAATTGTCCGTAAGACGTTTCCCAGTCGAGGCCGCATTTGTCGTTCAATACGGAAACAAGTGCTGCAAAGAGTGAATTCGTCCCTTTGTCGTTGAATTGGCTTGCGATTGTGCCGTACACCGGCATTGTATCGAGATCTTTATCCCACAGAAGATGACTGCGTTGATACTGTTTTTGCACTTGGCGCAATGCATCTTCAGAGCCTTTACGTTCGAATTTATTGATGACAATCAGGTCTGCGAAATCAATCATATCAATCTTCTCAAGTTGTGTCGGCGCACCGAATTCGCTTGTCATGACATACATCGAAGCATCGGAAACTTCCGTAATTTCAGCATCCCCTTGCCCGATTCCACTTGTTTCAACAACGATTAGGTCGAAACCAACTGTTTTTACAATGTCTAACACATCCCGAATCGCTCCAGAAAGCTCTGTACGCGAACCACGTGTTGCGAGACTTCGCATGAATACGCGCTTATTGAAGATGGCATTCATACGAATACGGTCACCAAGTAAAGCCCCACCTGTTTTCTGTTTCGTTGGGTCAATTGATAGGATTGCGACTCTTTTTTCCGGTAGTTCGTGGAGGAATCTACGAATTAATTCATCAGTAAGCGAACTTTTCCCCGCCCCACCTGTTCCAGTAATCCCAAGAACCGGTGTATTTTTAGAAAGTGTACGTGCTTTTTCAACAACTGCAGCTGCTTGCGCATCATTCTGACCGTACATTTCTTCCACGTACGTAATGACATTCGCGAGGATTTCGGGTTGGTCGACAGTTATTTTTTCTAGGTTTTCCATTTCATTGTCAGTCGCTGTGAGGTAATCACATTGCTCCAACATCCGATTAATCATCCCTTGAAGACCCATTTTGCGCCCATCTTCAGGAGAGAAAATCCATGTAATACCGTAGTCATGCAGTTCTTTGATTTCCTTCGGGATGATAACTCCGCCGCCACCTGCGTAAATGCGAATATGCGGTGCCCCTTTTTCCTGAAGAAGGTCATACATATATTTAAAGTATTCAACATGCCCGCCTTGGTACGAGGACATCGCAATTGCTTGAACGTCTTCCTGAATGGCCGCGTTGACAACTTCCTCGACTGAACGATTATGCCCCAAGTGAATTACTTCTGCGCCGCTCGCTTGCATAATACGACGCATGATATTGATGGATGCGTCATGCCCGTCGAAAAGACTCGACGCTGTAACGAACCGGATATGGTGTTTCGGTTTATAAATCTCAACTGTTGCCATATGTGGAACACCCCTTTTGCATTAATGAACGTTTTACCCAATTAACCCTTTAAAAAGTTGGTCAGTTTGAACACGTATATAGGTTTCTATCGTATAACTTCTATGCAATGCCCATCTGCGAAATGCCCACATCTGTCCTTGTACGACGATATGATGTGCCGCGATGCCGACTTCTTCTTCTGAAATGCGTAGTTCCCCCGACTTTGCACACATTTCTAAAAGATTCTCGAACAAAGCGACCATTTCCATTTCTTTTTTCAGAACATATTGCAGTGCATCTTTCGGGAGTGATTTTGATTCTTGGTACATGACCAGAAATTCGTCCGACATATCGTCAATCAAATGATAATACTGATTAATGGCCACTCGCAGTCCATCCACTGTCCCTTCTTGGGTAGGCAGGGCAGAAAGGCGGTCATGCACTTCGTTATAAATACTGTCACAAACGAGATAGAGTACATCTTCCTTGGTGCGTATATATTCATAAAGCGTTCCGATGCTAAATCCCGCTTCTTTCGCGATTTCGCGGGTTGTTGCGCGATGGAATCCCTTTTCTTTAAAAAGTTTCACCGCACCACGAATCATCTGTTCACGCCGTTTTTCAATCAGACTTTCATCTTTGACAGACGATTTCACTTCTCGTTTATTCACTTTCCTACACCTCCCCGCTTATTTCGTCAGCATTCGGGAGATAACGAGACGCTGAATTTCTTGCGTTCCTTCGTAGATCTGCGTAATTTTTGCATCACGCATATAACGCTCAACAGGATAATCTTTTGTATACCCGTAACCGCCGAAAACCTGAACAGCGTCTGTTGTAACTTTCATAGCTGTATCTCCAGCCATTAGTTTTGCCATTGCAGATGCTTGACCATATGGTAAATTATTCGACTCGAGCCAAGCTGCTTGGTATGTTAACAATCTTGAAGCTTCCGTTGCTGTCGCCATATCTGCCAATTTAAAGCCGATGCCTTGGTTTGCAGCGATAGGTTTACCGAATTGAACGCGCTCTTTCGCATAGTCAACAGCTGCGTCAAGTGCCCCTTGTGCAATCCCGACTGCTTGTGCAGCAATTCCGTTACGGCCGCCGTCAAGTGTTTTCATAGCGATGATGAAGCCTTGCCCTTCTTCACCAAGAAGATTTTCTTTTGGTACACGACAGTTGTCGAACATGATTTCAGTTGTAGGCGATGAACGAATGCCGAGTTTACGCTCTTTTTTCCCAACTGAGAAACCAGGGAAATCTTTTTCTACGATGAATGCACTTGTTCCTTTATGTTTTGACTCTGGATCAGTGACCGCGAAGACGATGTAAATATCAGCAATGCCGCCGTTTGTAATGAAAATCTTAGAACCATTTATTACGTAGTCGTCGCCGTCACGTTTCGCTGTTGTGCGCATGCCGCCTGCATCAGAACCAGAACTAGGCTCCGTTAGACCGTATGCCCCCATTTTCGTACCTTCTGCCATTGGACGAAGGTATTGTTGTTTTTGTTCTTCCGTTCCGTAATTAAATACCGGCCATCCCGCTAGAGATGTGTGCGCAGAAAGTGTGACGCCTGTTGAAGCACAAACGCGTGACAGTTCTTCTACAGCGATACAATATGCGAGAAAGTCACTGCCGATGCCGCCATACTCTTCAGGCCAAGGAATACCTGTTAGGCCAAGGTCCGCCATTTTCTTGAAGATATCCATGTCGAAACGTTCTTCTTCATCACGTTCTGCTGCTGTTGGTGCGACTTCATTTTCCGCAAAGTCGCGGACCATTTTACGGATCATTTCGTGTTCTTCGGATAATTTAAAGTTCATTGGGTTTCCCACCTTATTTGGTATTTGGTTGGTATTCATCATTGGTATTTATTGTATAATTCCTGTAAAGGCACAGGAATTATACAAACCGAACTCTTCGTTGTTCGGTTTGCAATTACGATTGGAAAGTTGCAGTTAGAATCCCATAGTTGCAATTACACGTAGATAGTTACAATTAAAACTTCATAGTTGCAATTACACTAAAAACTCGTACATCACTTCATCAGATGTTTCGAAATAACAATACGTTGAATTTCACTTGTACCTTCGTAGATTTCAGTTACTTTTGCGTCACGGAAATAGCGCTCGACTGGGTAATCTTCTGTATAGCCATAACCGCCGAATACTTGAACTGCTTCAATTGATCCTTCGACTGCCGCTTTTGAAGCAAATAACTTAGCCATCGAGGCTTCTTTTCCACACGGGAGTCCTTCTGCACGCAGTTGTGCAGCGCGGTAGACGAGTAGTTTTGCTGCTTCGACTGCAGTTGCCATATCCGCAAGTTTAAATCCTACGCCTTGCTGAGCAGCAATCGGCTTGCCGAACTGAACACGATCTTTCGCATAACCTGTTGCCGCTTCAAGTGCTGCTTCTGCGATACCGAGTGCTTGCGCCGCGATGCCGATACGACCGACATCAAGATTTGCCATCGCAATTTTGAAGCCGCCCCCTTCTTCACCGAGTAAGTTTTCTAGTGGAACTTTCATTTGATCAAACGACAGCTCTACTGTTCTCGAACCGTGAAGTCCCATTTTCCGTTCATCTTTTCCAATGACGAGGCCAGGTGTATCTTTATCGACGATGAATGCTGAGATACCGTAAGTCCCTTTAGATGGATCTGTCGATGCAAAGACGATGTAGACATCTGCTTCCCCACCGTTGGTAATAAACATTTTAGAACCGTTAAGCACATAATGATCGTCTTTTTTGACCGCACGTGTTTTAAGAGATCCTGCGTCAGAACCAGATGATGCTTCTGTCAGGCAGAAAGCACCAAGGTATTCGCCGCTTGCCAATTTTGGGAGGTAACGGTTTTTCTGTTCGTCGTTACCGAAATACATAATCGGGTTAGTTCCAACCGATGTATGAACGGAAAGAATGACACCGACAACGGCGCTTACTTTCGACAGTTCATGGATGGCGCTAATATATGAGATGAAATCCATACCTGCCCCACCATATTCTTCTGGGACAGTAATGCCCATCAAGCCGAGTCCGCCCATTTTCTTTAAAATTTCACGTGGGAATTCCCCAGCTTCCATACGTGGAATGAACGGTTCGATTTCAGTCTTCGCAAAACTTTGTACCATGTCGCGCATCATCTGCTGTTCTTCGGTGAATGTTAAATCCATTATGATTTCCCCTTTAAATGTAAGCATTAGTTATTCGTAAACGTAAAATCCTCGGCCTGACTTCTTCCCTAACCATCCTGCTTTTACATATTTTCTTAGAAGGGGACATGGGCGATATTTCGAATCGCCAAATCCTTCGTGTAGCGTTTCCATGATATATAGACATGTATCGAGTCCAATAAAGTCTGCGAGCTGAAGCGGACCCATTGGGTGATTCATGCCGAGTTTCATGACTTCGTCAATCGCTTGTTCTGTTGCAACGCCTTCATAGAGCGTGTAAATTGCTTCGTTAATCATCGGCATAAGAATTCGGTTTGCGACGAATCCTGGAAAGTCATTTACTTCTACCGGTGTTTTAGACAATTTCACTGTCATGTCTTCCACCGCTTTGTACACGTCGTCAGCAGTTGCTAGACCACGGATGATTTCAACGAGTTTCATAACAGGAACCGGATTCATGAAGTGCATGCCGATCACTTGTTCAGGACGTTTTGTTGCCGCCGCGATTTCCGTGATTAGAAGTGAAGATGTATTGGATGCAAGAATTGCATGTTGCGGAGCGATTTCGTCCAACTTCGCGAATATGGACTTTTTGATATCCATATTTTCAACTGCTGCTTCGATGACAATGTCAACGTCCGATGCATCTTGCAGATCGAGTGATTTCGTTATGCGACCAAGGACTGCGGATTTTTCATCTTCTGTCATGCGACCTTTTTCGACATTGCGAGACAGATTCTTTGTAATAACTGCAAGCCCTTTAGCATATGATTCTTCTTTTATATCATTCAGTTTTACGTCGAAGCCGGCTTGTGCACAGACTTGAGCAATTCCTCCGCCCATTTGTCCTGCACCGATCACCATTATTTTTTTAATATCCATTGATTAACGCCTCCACATTATTCCGATTTTGCTACTTCGATCATAATTGCGTCGCCTTGGCCTCCGCCTGAACAAATTGCTGCAATACCGATACCGCCACCTTGGCGTTTCAGTTCATGCGCAAGTGTCAAGATAATACGCGCTCCGCTTGCGCCAATCGGGTGACCGAGTGCAACTGCACCGCCATTGACGTTCACTTTTTCAGGATCCAGTTCAGCAATTTGTGAACTTGCGAGAGCAACAGCTGCAAATGCTTCGTTTATTTCAAAGAGTTTTATATCTTCTAGTTTCTTACCCGTCTTTTTAAGTAATGCATTAATGACAAGCCCAGGTGTTTGCGGGAAGTTTGCAGGTTCTATAGCCACTTCTGCATGACCAATAATGACTGCTAATGGTGTTTTTCCTTCTTTTAGCGCACGCTCTTCATTCATCAACACAAGTGCACATGCTCCGTCATTTACGCCTGGTGCGTTTCCTGCCGTAATTGTGCCGTCCTTGCCGAATGCCGGTCGCAATTTCGCCAGTGATTCGAGCGATGTGTTGCGGCGTGGTGCTTCATCCGTATCGACTAAAATCGGATCACCTTTACGCTGCGGGATTTCGACTGGAACGATTTCTTGTGCGAACAATCCTGCGTCGATCGCTTGCAATGCACGTTCATGACTACGGAGTGACCATGCGTCCTGCGCAACGCGCGTCAGTGCAAATTCTTCAGCTGTCGAGTTACCGTATGTGCCCATATGGACGCGGTCGGTTGAGAATGAACAAGAAAGTCCATCGTAGATCATACCGTCGATCAGTTCCGCATCACCCATCTTTAACCCAAATCGTGCTTTTGGCACGTAGTAAGGTGCATTGGACATAGACTCCATACCGCCCGCAACAATGACTTCTTCATCGCCAAGACGGATCAACTGGTCCCCAAGAGTTACGCTGCGCATGCCTGATGCACATACTTTGTTGATGGTCTCCGTTTTCACCGACCAAGGAAGTCCACCTTTTGTCGCTGCTTGCCTAGAAGGAATTTGACCTTGGCCTGCTTGCAATACCGTTCCGATGATGACTTCACCGACTTCATCTGCTTTCACGCCTGCACGATTTAATGCATCTTTGATAGCAATCCCCCCAAGATCGCTTGCCGTCAGTGACTTTAACGCTCCGCCTAATTTTGCGAATGGTGTTCTTGCCCCATTTACTATGACCGTTCTTCCCATATCTATCGCCCCTTTGATGATTGTTGGTAACGCTTTCATTCTCATTTGAATTGAACGACTGAACGCTCGCTCGATAAGAGTTTAAGAAAAAAGGAGTGTTTCCACTCCTTTTGATTTCACAAATCATAGTTCACTATTCTATTAATTGTACGACAATACTGATTGTTCCGCAATGGCTTATTGCAAAATCGATTCTACTACAACCTCTTCAGCTTGCTGCCAATCCTCACCGAAAATCGAACGTTCTAGTAGTTCGGCGATATCATATGTGCCGACAGACTCTTCTACTTCTTTCGCTTTCGTGCCGTCTGACAACATCGTCAAGCAGTATGGACAGCCGGATGATATGATCCCCGGGCTGACTTCAAGTGCTTGTTCTGTACGAGCGACGTTGATACGGTGGCCAGTGTCTTCTTCCATCCACATAAGTCCTCCGCCCGCTCCACAGCACATGCCGTCTTCACGATTACGTTTCATTTCGACGAGATTTACGCCAGGAATTGCTTTAAGAATTTCACGTGGCGGATCATAAACGTCGTTGTATCTACCTAGATAACATGAATCATGGAACGTAATTGTTTCGTCGATTGCATGCTCCGGTTTCAACTTCCCTTGGACAACAAGTTCGTAAAGCATTTCCGTATGATGAACTACTTCTGCTTTAAATCCGAAGTCAGGGTATTCATTTTTGAAGATATTGTAGGCATGCGGGTCAATGGTAACAAGTTTTGTGACGCCCGCTTTTTCGAATTCTTCAATATTGGCGGTAGCCAACTCTTGGAATAAAAACTCATTCCCCAAACGACGCGGCGTATCTCCAGAGTTCTTCTCTTTATTGCCAAGAATGGCGAACTTGATGCCCGCTTCATTCATCAGATGGACAAATGATAAGGCGATTTTTTGTGAACGGTTGTCGAATGACCCCATTGACCCCACCCAGAACAGATAGTCAAATTCTTCGCCCGCTTTTTTCAATTCTTTGACCGTTGGAATATGAAGATCTGGACGTGCATCTCTCCAGTTTTCTTTCTCTTTACGGTTAAGCCCCCATGGATTCCCTTGACGTTCGATGTTTGTCATCGCGCGTTGTGCATCCGGATCCATTTTCCCTTCTGTCATAACAAGATAACGGCGAAGGTCGATGATTTTGTCAACGTGTTCATTCATAACCGGACATTGGTCTTCACAGTTACGACATGTTGTACAAGCCCAGATTTCCTCTTCCGTGATGATATCGCCGATGAGGGACGGGTTGTAAATGTCATCCATTGTAGCGCCTTCAAGTCCAGCTGCAAATGCAATCTGGTTGCCTTTTGTTTTATTGAACGCGAGTGTTGGTACCCACGGTTTCTGCTTTGTCACAAGTGCACCTGTATTTGTCAGGTTATCACGTAGTTTCGTTATGAGATCCATCGGAGACAGCATTTTACCTGTTCCAGATGCTGGACACATATTCGTACAACGTCCACATTCAACACAAGCGTATAAGTCGATCATTTGCAGCTGCGTGAAGTCAGTTATTTTACCTACTCCAAGCGGCGGCATCTCTTCTCCTTCTTCTACATCTTCCAATGCTTCGAAGTCGATTGGCTTTAAACGGCCTGCATGATCAAGACGGTGGAAATAAACGTTAGCAGGTCCTGCGATCAAGTGCGCATGTTTCGATTGCGGCACATAGACAAGGAACGTCAGTAAGATTAGCAGATGGATCCACCAAGCAATGAAGAATATGACGGCCGCCCCAGTTTCCGGCATGAAACTGAATACTGTAGCAATCGTCGATGCGATTGGTTCCATCCATGTCGTTTCATGTCCTTGCCAAATCATGTTCATACCGTTTGCAAGTAATGTTGAAAGCATGAGTCCCCCGATGAAAATAAGGACAAGTCCGGATTTCCACCCACGTTTTAAACGCACAAGCTTCTCAACATAACGGCGGTGGAATGCCCACACTACCGCGACAAGTATTGTCACAGCAACGATTTCCTGGAAGATTGTAAAGACAGGATATACTGAACCAAATGGTAAGTGTGATCCCGGTTTTAACCCTTTCCAGACAAGATCGATAGCTCCAAACTGTACGAGTAAAAACCCGTAGAAAAACATAACGTGGATAGCTCCACTCTTTTTATCTTTTAATAATTTCTTTTGTCCGAAGACGTAAATCCATATTTTGCGGAGACGTTCCGAAATGTTATTATCAAACTCTTCTTTTCTCCCCAGTTTGATAAATTGAATGCGTGTTTTGATTAGATATGTGAACAACGCAAGCGCGTAGGCCACGACCGCGAGAAACAAAATCCAGTTGGCAATGATCAATGGATGCATTTATTATCTCCCCTTCCCTAGTTGTTTGAATAGTACAGATAGTGTAGTCGAAAATAAGTATCGTGTCGATGTCTATTTTCTAGTTTAATTATGAATGAGCGTTCAGTCAACTAAAAGTTTTGATAGTTTTGAGATATTGGTGAAATTAGTGGGAGGGTTGGTGGAAGATATGATCGGGTGGCTGGTGGATATGATCGGCGCGGCGGTTATATGATCGGTGGCCAGCAGATTTGATCGGCAAGACGGTTATATGATCGAGTGCCAGCAGATTTGATCGGCAAGACGGTTATATGATCGGGTTGCCAGCGGATATGATCGGCAGGACAATTATATGATCGGTCAGCCTGCAGATTTGATCGGCGCGACGGTTATATGATCGGTGGCCAGCAGATTTGATCGGCAAGACGGTTATATGATCGGATGCCAGCAGATTTGATCGGCAGGAGGTTTATATGATCGGTCTCACTTTTTAAAGTTAGAAAAAACCTGCAAAAACAATGCAGGTTTTAAGTAATCATCATTAGTATATTCAAATGGACACCGAAAAGTGCTTTAGCTTCCTCGATTTTCATTTCAGGAATGGCTAGGAGAACCACTGTCGACGGACCCGCTGATTTCATCGAATCCAGCGCGGTTTCGACGCGCGCTTCCTTAATTCCAGTCAGCAAACGGACCTCTTGTAAAATCCCGCTTGAGCCAACTGGCCAGATTTGATGGACGATTCCACTTTTCATTGCCTCGTGAATTAGCCGGACGGACGCAATTTCATCTACGCGAGTTCGCACTTCATCTCCAACGAGGGGTGTGCCGTAAGTAAACCATACACTATTTTTCGGAGCTGGTGCCTCCATCTTTTTGCCGATGATTGTTACTGCCATCGCTGACTGAACAAGTTCCATATTGGTTTCTGAACTGCCATTGATAGGAGGAACTTCAAGCCCTGCCTCGTGGAATAAATCCGTCACGCCTATCACATAATTTTCCCAACTCGTGCTGCCGCTAAAATTATGGACGAGGATTGAAACAGGTTCTGCATGCGTCGCCCATTGTTCAAGCAATGCAACGCGGGCCGCAAAATACGCTGTGACGCGGTCCGGTACGTTAACAATATCCTGCAACTTTTCACCGATACCGCCTGAATTATCCGTTGTCACGATGAAACCGTTGCCGATATCAATGGCATTCCTCATCGAAGTGCCCCCATGCGACCATCCACCACATGCTGAAGTGACGGCAGAATGACCGCTGCAACAACTGCGTTAACGATTGTCGCAAGTAAGAGAAATGGAACTGCTCCGAGGAAAAATGCCGGTGAAATTAGGAAATAAAACGGCAGCGGTGCAATTAAACCGTTTGCCACTACGAAAAAAATCCACTTCGTTAGATTGCGTCCCGCTTTGTGTAGGCGGGCAAAGACGATAACGATGACGAACATTTCAAGTGCAACGAGCACATGAAATGGACCTAACAGAAACCCCGAATTCATAGCGGAGGCCATGTGCCCAAGCATCCCGACTATCCCCGAAAATACAGGTGGGAGAAAGGCTGCGGAAATGAGTGCTGGTACAGTATCAAGTGCCAATGAACCAATGCCGGATGGGATTTTGATTAATCCACCGATAACACAAAGGGCTACAAAAAAAGCCGCCAATGTGAGCCGTTTCAATTGCATTGATTAATCCTCCTTCTTCTTATCCGTTCTGAACACTTTCGCACTTCTCACATATTCATTATCAGGTACGTTAACCCGAGAATTGGCAATGCGCGCTGCAACAAAAAGATAATCGGAAAGCCTGTTCAAATAACGTTGTACTACTGCCGGTACATCTTCTTCTGCTTTTAAAAGTGTAACCGTCTGGCGTTCTGCGCGTCTCGCAACAGTTCGTGCAATATGAAGTGTTGCAGCAGCAGGCGATCCACCTGGTAAGATGAATTTCTCTAATGGCGGCGCTTCTTCCATTAGCACATCAATGCGTTGCTCAAGCACATCAACAGGTTCCTCAGACAATTTGTAATGACGTTCTTTCATAACGTTTGCAAGGTCGCCCCCACCATCAAATAATTCGTTTTGAATGGCTTCCAAATCTGTCAGCATATCCGCAAAAATTGCAGGATCGAGTTCCGTCATTGCTTTACCGACAAATGAATTCAATTCATCCATCGTGCCATATGCCTCAACGCGAAGGCTGTCTTTGTCGACGCGCCCCCCTATTAAACTTGTTTTCCCTTTATCCCCTGTGCGTGTGTAAATTTTCATTGTTGTTCTCCCCTTTTCTTCACTGTTTTTGCCAAGCCATACCAAATTCTTGTCACTTCATCCGCTTCCGCCAATAATTGCTGATAAAGCCGGCCGCAAGCATCGCGTAATTTTCGCTGGTCTGCATCGATAGGAACGATTCCCCGTCCAATATCGGTTAATATAAAAACTGTCTGACGGTCCTTGGCGATGCAACTCATTACATATTCAATGGCCGCTTGTTCCGATAAATTCGTTTCCGCAAGCCACTTCTCGACTCCAGCTATGACAGTCGTCTGAATGGTTTCCCTATCCACTATGAAACTATCTCCCAGACAATTTCCTTCTACCCAGTGTACGTTTTCTTGCCCTTGCTCGGTCAGCCATTTTCTTACGTATTCTCGTTTGCCGTTATGGGCACCGCCGATATAGACGTGCATGACTCCCCCTCCTCGAATGCTTTGTCGCTTTCCCATTCAAATCGGTAACCCGTTCCGTGCGGGATGTCCCACGACCAAAAACCTTTATCTTCAGATGAAAACTTCGTCAAGACTACGCGAATAGGTCCCCCATGTGTCACGACAACCGCCTTGTTCGGCAATTGTTTCACTGCAGCCACTACACGCCTTTCTAGATCTGTTAAACTTTCACCATTTAATGGTGCGAATTCATATGGATCATCAATCCATTTGCGATAGTCCTTATTCTTTTCAAGTTCCGCATATGTTTTCCCTTCAAACTCACCAAAATTACATTCGCGCCAACTGGCAGCTGTTTCAATAGACGCATCTGGGAAATAGCGAACGGCACTTTGTTTTGCACGACGAAGATCACTGCTGTAAACGTGTATCGGGGCTTCGGGTAGACGCCAATTCAAATTAGCCGAATCTAAAATCGGTTCATCTGTCCAGCCAATATATTTCCGTTCTTTATTGCCCAAAGTAGGAAGATGTCGGATTAGATAAAGCACAAAACGGCTAGCCATAACAATACCTCCATTCCTTCAATGAATGCACCACATAGGTCGCCGGTGACGCCTCCAAAATGCTTCAATGACCAGTTACGAAACGTGAAGAATGCGATTCCAATTACAACCGCTATCACAATTGGAATTAGTACACTTGTCAACATAAACCCTAGCGCGAATAAAGTCATTGCACTACTTACTAGCGTCCAGCTAATTAGTATATTTATTGAAATCATTTCTTTGAAAAAGTGTGCGATTCCTTTATCTTTTGCAAGACGTACCGTGGAGAAATATAGGTTCATAGTGGCTCTTGCTAGGAAAGGAATCGCTATAAACACCGCAATATTCCCTGAACCACGCATCAGTATTTCATTGAACACAGCGATTTTCACGATGATCAATAAAACAAGCGCCATCGTTCCAAATGCACCAAGTCGCGGATCCTCTAGAATTTCGAGTCGTTTTTCGCGATCTTTGTATGAAAAGAATGCATCGCCCGTATCCGCCCAGCCATCCAGGTGCAAACCGCCGGTCAGTATGATAGCCGTCAATACGATAAAAACCGATGCAAGAAATGTTCCAACATGTAAATAATTCACTAGAAGTTCCGACACTCCGTACATCGCGAGCCCAATTGCCGCTCCAACGAAAGGTAGAGCCACATACATTGCTGTCACTTCTCTTCGTCCGAGTGGCAATTCTTTTCGAACGGGGATTGCCGTGAAAAATTGCATGGCTAGCAGTAATCCGTTCATTCCATCTCTCCGGGTTGTGACAAAATTTCTTTGATAAGCGGCCAGTTGAGATGCGCTTTAACATGTTTTGCCCATGCATCATAGACGTCGATTCCCGCCGGTGCTTTCATTACCGGTCGATCCATATCTTCCTCTTCGATGCCATGATCGATTTTATACGGGATAACACCTGCCACTGGAACTCCAGTGTAGGATTCTATAAATTCAATCCCTTCTTGGAATAAAGAAACGTCACCGTGGAATTTATTGATAATAATAGCTTTGACACGTTTTCGATGCTCAGTTGGTAATAGTTGTAGCGTCCCGACGATTGATGCGATAGCACCTCCGCGATCAATATCTGCCACCAAAATAGCAGGTACATCCGCAATTTCTGCCACCCGCATATTCACAATTTCCCTGTCGTTGAGATTCACTTCTGCAGGACTACCCGCACCTTCAATAATGACCGTTTCGTACGTTGCTGCCAGTTTGGCAAGTGAGTTTTTAATCGCCTCAATTCCACGCGTGAAGAACTGTTCGCGATACGCCATTCCAGCAATTGGACCAAATTTCTCTCCGAAAAAAAATACTTCCGATTTCATGTCCGCAACTGGTTTCAGCAAAATCGGATTCATATAAATCGATGGCTTCGTTCTAGCAGCCTGTGCTTGAATGAATTGTGCACGGCTCATTTCTTCGCCATTTTCCGTTATCGCTGAAAAACGAGACATGTTTTGCGATTTGAAGGGTGTTACCCGCACGCCTTCGTCCGATAAAATGCGGCACAACGCTGTACAAATCATCGTTTTTCCAGAGTCTGATGCTGTTCCTAAAACAATTAGTCCATTCACTGCGTCATCTCCTGTCGTTCATTCTTCCATATGAGTGGGATTCCGTAATCCATTTCAATTGCTGTATCTGCTTTTGAGACAAGCGCTTGGTGAATACGGCCAATCCATTTACTGTAGAATTCCGTTTCAGCATATTCTGATGGCAGTTCGTCTAGGACTTCATTCGAAACAATAACGAGATGGGCGGCTTGCGACACTAGTGTGTCAATCGTTGTGTACAACTGTGTTTCCTTGCGCTCCATACAACCCGCTTGTCCAATACAAGGTTTTCCTGACTCCCAACCTGTGTATAACTCATTTGCTAACCATGTCGTCAGGCAATCCCATAACACGTAATCCCCCGGTTGAATGGAGGGCGATACCTTTTCCAGCTCGACTGGTTGTTCAAGGGTTGTCCAACTATGAGTGGAACGATCCGATTTGTGATGTTCAATACGCGCCTGCATTTCTGAGTCCGTTGCGACGCCGGAGGCAATGTAAACTAGCCGGGCCGCATTTTTCTGCGCTTCATGAACAAGCAGCTTTTCTGCATAGGAGCTTTTCCCGCTTCTAACGCCGCCACTTATGAACGTCAGTTTTCCGCGAACCATTGCAACAGCTCCTCCTTCAGGATGTTCATGGACGCATCGTTTTTCATGCCAATCCGCAACCATCTGCCATCCATGCCGCGGAAATTTTGTGAATGGCGGAGGACGATTCCACGTGTGAGCATATCTTTATACAACTTATTCGAATCACGGCCAGAACTAAGTGTGAATGAAATAAAATTCGTCACTGAATTCGTAACGTTGCACGCATTGTCTGTTAAAAACCGTATCATTTTTTCCCGTTCACGATTACTATACTGAATTGCCTGTTCGCGGTATTGCTCTTCCTGTAAGCACACCGCCCCGATTTGAGCAGCTAAACCATTCACATTCCAATGCGGCGCGAGTGCTTTTATCCCCCTAATTATCGACGGATTTGCCGCGATATACCCGAGTCGTATTCCCGGAATGGCGTACATTTTCGTCATAGAGCGAACGACGATGACGTGCGGATTATTTTTTAATTCTGCAATGAAAGACAGTGATTCATCAACAAAATCGATAAAAGCCTCGTCTAATACGACTTCACAACCTACTTCAGCACCATGCCTAATAATTACGTTCAAATCCGTGCGTTCAGGCATGATTCCAGTTGGATTATTTGGTGTGCAAAGGTACAGAACTGATGCTGAAGTCATGGCCTCAAGGATAGCTTCCAACGGCAATTTAAAGCCGTCACTTTCCGATGCAATAACGCGAACAATCTCCACATCCTTCGCCAAGAGAGTCGCTTCGTATTCGGAAAATGTCGGGTGCACGACAATCGCTCGCTTTGCGCGATAACGCTCTGCCAAAAGTGCAAGCAGTTCTGCCGCCCCGTTCCCCGCGAATAAATAATCGGTCGAAATGCCATGGTAATCAGCCGCCGCTGACAGAAACGGCTCCCCTTCTGGATTTGGATAAGCCGTAAGCAAATCTCGTAAACTTGGCCACATCTTGGTAATTGAATCAGGAGGCCCCGCAGGATTGACATTTTCACTGAAATCCAATAACCGTATTGGCTGTTCAATGCCCAGTGTTGCGTAAAGGTTTTGCGGATTTGCGCCATGTTCAGGCAACTGCATATAAAGCCACTCCAATCACCGTCATTACTAGCCAGAAAATAAACACTATGATATGCATCTGTGTAATGGTTTGTTTAATATGTATTGCGGTTAGCGGGGTGTTGCCTGGTCCAAGCTCAGGTCGCTTCGATACGATTCCGCGGTATGTACTTGTTCCGCCAAGCGTAACGCCAAGTTGCCAAGCCGTCGCTGCCTCCAAAAATCCGCTGTTTGGACTTGGATGTTTCCTTGCGTCTTTACTCCAGCCAGCAAAGCGTTTCCAAAAGGACAACTGACTTTTATTCGGCGCATATAAAATGATTAGAAAACCCGTCACACGTGCTGGTATGAAATTCAAAATGTCGTCCGCGCGTGCAGAAAATTTACCGAACTTCTCATATCGTTCGTCTTTATAACCAATCATCGAATCTAGTGTATTCACTGCTTTGTACATCCAAAGACCGGGTGCTCCCAGAAGGAATGCCCAAAATAATGGCGATGTAATGCCGTCCGCAATATTTTCTGACACAGTTTCAACTGTTCCACGTACGATGCCACTTTCTTTTAGTTTATCGGTATCGCGACCGACAATCCATGACAACTTCGTTCGTGCTGCAGGTAAATCCTGTGCAGCAAGCGGACGGTAAACGTCAAGTGCAGCGTCACGCAAACTTTTTTGTGCCAGCCCGACGGCGATCAGAATTGATTCCACACCAATACCTACATAGATATTGAATTGATAGGCAAAACCTACTAAAGCAAAAACGATACCTAACACAATCCCGACTGTGATGAAGAGTGTGGACGCCCCTTTTAATGTGCGGAACCGACCTTTATTCATAACACTAGTCAATTTGGCAATGAACGTCCCAATTAAGCGGACTGGATGCGGCCATTTCGGTGGATCCCCAATAATTCTGTCGAGCAGAAAACCAATTGCGATGGCGATAAAATGTGCAGGAATCAAGTTGTCCACCCTTTCGCCTTTTTGTAGGCACGGATTGCCCGTACAGTGCAGTCATAAACTCCGTGGCCAATCAGTTTTCCAAGCGGCGTAATCGGACCTGCATACGGCAGGAATTCTCCTTGTTGTGTTGCCGCGACTAGCAGGCTGTCCGTCGATGTACCTGTCGCAATTGTGCCTGTGAGCGGATCTGTTATGGATTCCATTTGAAGCGCTTTCGTTTTCGCTTCTGTTGCCGTTATCATTGCTTGGATAAATGCTTCATCAGGTAGCTGGCCATTGACGATAACCCATGTATTGATTGTACCGACACGAGGTTTCTGATCACGCGTGAGTGCTTGCGAGACATCGACAGCATTACCAACGCCAGCTGTTACCGCAATCAGAATCGTTCCGAAATCCCCTGTGTATTCCTCGACTTCGGCATGCTCCGTCATGACCGCGGTCATCATACCGACCGTATCCGTCAGATGAAAACCTTGCTGTTCAAGATAGGAAGTATTTTCAGCTTTGACGTCGTCTACATTGTAATCAGCATCAACATGACGATTGACAAACGACCGATACCAGCCTGTTCCAGCATTATGAACGGCGGAGGAAATGGTTTTCAACGGATATTTTGTTCGTAATGCAACAAAGTCCGATGCTATCGAAAAGTCCTCTTTTACAACGGCGAAAGGCTTAATTTCCTCTTTGGTATCCGGCAGCAGTGTAATTTGAGGTTTTGGCAATTCAGGATGGGGCTGTGTTTTTATTCGCGCACCGTAAACAGATTCGATTGCCTCTTCCATCACTACGTCTTGTGGCACACCTATTCTGGCAATCCGCCCTTTATCCATCAAGAGAAGTCGATCGCAGTATAAAGAAGCCAAATTGATATCGTGAAACACCGAAATAACTGTGAGTCCTTTGTCAATTGCCTGTTGACGAATCGTATCGAGTAATTGTTGTTGGTGAGCGATGTCCAAGTGATTCGTTGGCTCATCGAGTAATAAAATCGGCGCCTCCTGTGCGAGTGCCTGTGCGACGAAAACGCGTTGCTGTTCGCCACCTGATAGCAGTTCGATCGAGTTTTCAGCATAGCGTGTGATGGACATACTGGTTATGGCATCGGTCACGGCGCGCTCGTCTTCATCTGACCATGAGGAAAATAGTCCTGATTGGTGCGGATAGCGACCGAGTTCAACCGTTTCTCGAACAGTGTGGGAAAATGCATGTGCATGGAGTTGTGGCAAGACGGCTACTTTTTTGGCAAATTCTTTTTGTGAATAAGTAGAAGCGTCTTGCCCGTCAATTGTGACGGAACCCGTTTCCTTCGGGAGAATGCCTGAAATAATTTTCAAAAGTGTGGATTTACCACTGCCATTGGGTCCAATTATGCCGAGTACTTCGCCTTTATTGACATTGAATGTCACTGCTTTCACGATGGATTCTTTGCCATAACCACCGGAAATATTTTCGACTTTTAACATTTCACATGCCTCCTTTCCTCCGTTGTTTATAGAAGATAAATGCAAATACGGGTGCACCGATAAACGCTGTGATGACACCGACCGGAAGTTCTGTCGGCGAAATGATTGTCCGGGCAATTAAGTCGCAAATGATGAGCAACGTTGCACCGTTCATGAACGATAATGTCAGGAGATGGCGATGATCAGATCCCCAAAGAAGCCGCGTCATATGCGGAACGACTAGACCAACAAAGCCAATTGTGCCGGACACCGCGACTGCCGAACCTGTCAGGATGGATCCACCAATCAGAATGGCAAACTTACGGCGTTTGACGTTGACACCTAAATGATGCGCTCGTTCTTCTCCAAATAACATCGCATTTAATTCGCGGCGATTCAGCCACAGCATGAATGAACCTACGACGACGAATGGCAAAATCATCGTAATATAATTCCATCCCCGCATTGATACACTGCCGAGTAGCCAACCAATAATTTGACGCAACTCTTCCCCTGTGAGCGCTATCATAAGTGATAGTACAGAACCGAGGAACGAACCGAAAATGATTCCAGTCAAAATAATTGTTTCCATTTTCATCGCTCGGTCAACGAGGCGTGCAAATCCAAGAACGAGGAACATTGTTAATGCAGCACCAACCATACTGAATATAGGAAGCGTATAAGTGCCTAAAAACGGGATAGAAATACCAAAAAAGAGCGTCATAACAGCACCGACCGAGGCGCCGGATGACACTCCGAGGGTGTATGGATCAGCGAGCGGATTTTTCAGCAACCCTTGGAAAGCAGCTCCCGAAATCGCGAGCGATGCGCCGACAAGTCCGGCAAGCACGACACGCGGCATACGAATCTTCCACAAAATATTGGTAGCTGTTGCATCCGCCTCCGCATTCCATAACGTACTAATCGGTATTTTCACAGACCCGATTGACACACCGAGCCACACCGCCACAACGAGTGCGGCGGCGGAAACGATGTAGGCAACGCTGGATTTACTCACCGAAAGCCTCAGGGTAGATGGCTTTTGCTATTTCTTCAAGCCCTTCAGCAAGACGTGGGCCTGTACGGCTCGTGATATTCTCTTTAACTTGAACAACAGCTTTTTCTTTAATTGCCGTAATCGTATCGAAACCTGGGCGTGCATAAACGTCTGCAACTGCCGTTTCGATATAATCATACAACACGATAATTACATCCGGATTACGGTTAATAATTTCTTCCGGAGCTATCATAAACCAGTCTTCCTGATCAGCAGCAATATTTTCAGCACCAATCATTTCTAGCATTTGATCCATAAATGTATTTTTTCCTGGTGTGTAAATGTTTGGCTCAGGTGATGTTTCAACAAAAACTGTTTTTTTATTGTCGACTGTTACTAATTTCGCCAATACTTCTTCTACTTTTACTTTCATGTCCGTAATGATTTTTTTTGCTTCTACTGTTTTACCAGTCGCTTGACCGATTGTTTCAATCGTTGTGTACGTTTCTTCGAAACTCACTGCATTTTTTACAACAAAGACTGGGATTCCTGCATCGCGGATTTGTTGCAGTCCTTCTTTGCCTGTTCCAAGTCCTGATTCATGTGCAAAAACAATTTCAGGGTTCATGGAAACGATTTTTTCGACGTTGAAATCCTGGCCGCCGATTTTCTCTTTTTTAAGTGCTTCTGCTGGATAATCATCGTAGTCATTGACGCCGACAATCGCATCCCCAAGACCTAGTTCAAACAATATTTCCGTGTTGCTTGGCACCATAGAAACGATTGTTGCCGGTGCAGTTTCCAGGGTAATTTCATTGCCAACCGAGTCCGTTAACGTAAGCGGGAATTCAGCTTTAACCACTTCCGCTTCCGGTGTTCCATCTACTTTCGGCTTATCTGGTGTAGTAGCTGTTCCACATGCTGCGAGCAAGAATACTGCCAAAAATGCCGTTAATCCTAATTGCCAAATCTTTTTCATGTTGTTTTCCTCCTGTTTGTTCCAAATAAAAATCCCCCGTAATTGCTACGGAGGAATAAGCTGAGTAAAAATCTGGACGCACAGTGACGTCGATTTTCACTAATCCTATCCTCGTAGGGTACGTGTGATCCATAAAGGCAGGTCTCCTGGCTCGTGTTCAAGGCTTGCCGCGTCTTCCCGGAACTTTTTCCAGTGACACATTGCGACTAACTCACACTTACAGTGGCGGGACCGCGCCGGCATTGAACCGACTTCCCTTTTAACCCCGTTTTTAATGCGGGGCACCTTTATGTTTGGTATGTATTTTGTACAACTTTCAGTATACTACAAATTTTTATTGTGTCGATAGTGAGGGAGATTTGTAGATTTAGATATGTTGAATTAAAGAATCCCGTTGAATCTGTTGTGTCGCTCGATGATGAGAGAGTATTAATTCGGAATGTGGATTGTAGATCGCTTGGCGCTAGAGTGTACATTAATCGGAAGAGTTGTAGTTCGGCGTGTGGATTACAGATCGCTTGGCGCTTTGGGGATGCCTCTCGCCATGAGTTTGGACTGAGATTATAATGTGAGTACTATTTTATACTAATTTCATTGAAGAAAGACATACTACGAGCTACAGGTCTTTTCCCCGACAATGCAATGTGCATTCTATTATATAGACAATCCAGCGAAGGCACGCCTTCGTGGTAGCCGGAGCGATAAGACTGAAAGCGGTCTTCTTTCTGGCTTATCGCGGGAGGCATCCACAAAGCGTCGAAGCGATATTAGCAGGATTTCTAATTCATTCCAGGTAGTTGGACTTATTCAGCGGCCTTCCAAAAGCCCTTGTAAAAGAGCATGCATCGTATTCATTTGTTCAACATATATAGAGAGAATATCTGCATGTGAAAAACGCCACACTTGAGAGATAACAATCTCTCAAGTGTGGCGTTCAATTTTATTACATCTTTTCTGGTGCAGAAACACCAATCAGTTTCAATGCGTTGGCAATTGTTGTGCGTGTGATTGTAATTAGTGCTAGACGTGCTCCTGATAATTCGCGGTTGTCTGGATCTAACACTTTTTCTGCGTTATAGAAGCTATGGAATGTAGCCGCTAGTTCTTGGATATACGTTGCAACGCGGTGCGGTGAACGAATTCTCGCTGAATCACTGATTACTTGCGGGAAGTCTCCGATTTTTTTCAGTAATTCTAGCTCTTTTTCAGCTTGCAATAAAGAAACATTATCCACAGTTGCAGCCATGCCATTTTCATCAGCTTGACGCAAGATTGATGAAATCCGTGCATGCGCATATTGTGCATAGTACACAGGGTTTTCATTCGACTGAGAAATCGCTAGATCTAGGTCGAAGTCCATCTGCGAGTCACCTGAACGCATTGCGAAGAAGTAACGGACTGCGTCCAGACCAACTTCCTCAACTAGCTCACGCAAGGTTACAGCTTTCCCCGTACGTTTACTCATCTTGAACTTTTCACCGTCTTTATATAACTGAACCATTTGTACGACACTGACTTCGAGCGTGTCATTGCCGTAACCAAGCGCTTCGATTGCCGCTTTCATCCGTGGAATATAACCATGGTGATCTGCGCCCCAAATATTGATAAGTTTATCGAATCCGCGGAACAATTTATCCTCATGGTACGCGATATCCGGCGTTAAATACGTGTAAGTACCGTCGTTTTTAATTAACACACGATCTTTGTCATCACCGAAAGTTGTTGAACGGAACCATGTTGCGCCATCTTCTTCAAAGACATGGCCATTGGCACGTAATTTATCAAGAGCAACATCGATTTTGCCGTTTTCATACAATGAAGTTTCAGAGAACCAGACATCAAACGACACACGGAAATTCGCAAGGTCTGTTTTTAGCTTCTCTAATTCATGCTCCAGGCCATATTGGCGGAAGAATGCATAACGCTCTTCATCTGGCGTGTTGACGTATTTGTCGCCATATTCAGCTGCCAACATTTTACCGATATTAATAATGTCCGGTCCTTGGTAGCCGTCTTCAGGCATTTCTTTATCCAAGCCGAGTGCTTGGAAATAACGTGCTTCAACAGAATTGGCAAGGTTGTGCACTTGATTTCCTGCATCGTTAATGTAGTATTCACGTGCCACATCGTAGCCAGCGAAATCGAGAACGTTGGATAGAGAATCACCAAGAGAAGCTCCGCGTGCATGTCCAAGGTGAAGGTCACCTGTCGGATTAGCAGAAACAAATTCAACTTGGACTTTTTGTTTATTGCCAAAGTTTGAACGGCCGTAGTTCTCGCCTTGTTCAAGAACGGTCTTGACGATGCCGCCTAAGTAATCCGTTTTTAATTTTATATTGATGAAACCAGGACCTGCAATTTCAATCGATTCGATCGAAGTGCCATCCGTATTTAGTTTTTCAAGTATCGCTTCCGCAATTGCACGCGGCGGCTTTTTCGCTAACTTTGTCAGTTGCATAGCAATGTTCGTTGCATAATCGCCGTTGTCTTTGTTATTAGGCGTTTCAAGCATAATGTCCGGTATTGCCGTTTCTTCTGCCAAACCCGCATCAATTACAGCTTGACGAAGTGCCACTTTTACCTCTTGTTGAATCTGTTCTACCGCGTTCATATTGTTCCCTCCGTGTATGTAATAGTCAGTTCGTATGTTCCAAGAAGCGATCCTTCTGCATGCAAATCGTAATGCACATTGAAGCGTCCTCCGGAATTGTCTTCTTGCTCCTTGAAATCGAGCTTGTCCGTTTTGACAACTAAGTCAAACATCGCCGGTCCACTGCCGTACGTTCCTGGACGTTCACCAGCTGCAACAAATGGCAATCGCATCGTAACTGCACCGCGACGCATAATAAGTGCGTCTGTAGAATCCAATTTAACAATTGTTTGAATCGACTTTCCACTTTGTTGTTCTTCATATTTCAAATAAGATTTACCTGCTTTTTCAATCAGCAAACCTTTTGCATTCAATTCATGCTTCTCCTCGTCTTGGCCTGGATGGCGAATTGACGAATGGAGCTTAATCGTTACATATCGCCCTTTTTCCCACGATTCCATATACTCACTGTCCTTTTCATGAAAACATCTTCTTATTATATCCTTTTTACGGTCTACATTTCAATCTATCCGAGCAATGCATGTTTTTACGCATGTTCCGTTTAATCTGTTTCCATGCGTCCCATACTAGATGCAAAGATATGGACGGGACGGGATCGTATGCAACGGACAGTATATGTGAAACAGAAAAAAAGACGCTCGGCATTACGAAGGCTGTTGCTGCTATCCGTCACGATGATAATGGCGGTGCTGACCATCTTCCTATCGCTCAGGCTCTATGCTCAAATTACAGGCGCACCTTCTTTAAGCGTGCCAAAAGCTTCTGTCTTTCTTGATAAAGATGGCAAGCAAATTGGCGACCGGTTTTCTGCAGAACGACGGTACTGGGTAGACCTCGATGACATGTCACCGTTTCTAATCGATGCAGTCGTTGCGACAGAAGACAAGAATTTTTATAGCCACAACGGTTTTGATTATAGACGGATTGCAGGCGCTCTTTTGAAAGATGCGAAATCCGGGCGCAAAGTCGAAGGAGCCAGCACAATTACCATGCAATATGCGAAAAACTTGTATTTGACGTTTGAAAAGACATGGAAACGGAAAATCACTGAAGCACTTTATGCTTACCGAATGGAAATATTTTACGAAAAAGATGTCATCTTAGAAGGTTATTTGAATACTGTTTACTTCGGACATGGCATGTATGGTGTCGAGGCGGCAAGTAAGTTTTATTTCGGAAAGTCAGCAAAAGATCTGACGTTAGAGGAATCCGCCGTTATTACTGCCATCGCGAAAGGTCCTTCGGTTTATTCGCCTATTGAAAATCCCGAGAAATCGAGGGAACGAACATTGCTGGTATTGTCACTTATGGAGGCGCAAGGGTACATTACTGCGCGCCAAGAAGAACGGGCGACGAACGAACAAATTACGTTAAAAAACCGCGAATGGGCTGACTCTAAGCGCGTTGCCCCTTATTTTCTGGATGAAGTTTGGCGCGAGGCTGAAAAAGTACTTGTGGCGAAAGGACGCTATCCGGCTGAAGGTGGTTGGACAATCCGGACAACGCTGGATCCACTTCACCAACAAGCCGCCGAAGAAACGATCGCTAAATGGATGCCGGATAGCGGTTTACAAGTTGGGTTCATGTCGATAGAAACAGGAACGGGTGCAATCACATCGCTCATAGGTGGGATAAATTATACCGAAAGTCCGTTCAACCGGGCGACCCAAGCAAAGCGTCAGCCCGGCTCGGCGATGAAACCTATTTTGTATGCAGCTGCACTCGAAGATGGGTTCAGTCCACTGACATTTTTATCGACGGAAAAAACCATTTTCACTTATGATGAAGGCCGTTCAACGTATGAACCAAACAATGTGAACGGTAAATTTGCTGGCCACCCTATCTCGCTTGCGCAGGCACTGGCTATTTCTGATAATATTTACGCAGTGAAAACGCTTGAAGATATCGGTTATAAGAAATTCAGCAAAATGGCTGAACGTCTTGGCATTGACGGTGAATTCGAAGAATCTCCTGCAACCGCACTTGGCACTTCACTTGTCACACTTTCTGACATGACAAATGCCTATAACCGAGTTGCGTCAGGCGGTATCGAAACAGTCCCAACGACGATTCTATCCATATCAGATGCAGACGGAAAAACGGTCTATGAACATCCGAAGAAGAGCAAGAAACATGTCATCAGCGAACAGGATGCATTTGTTCTCACTCATCTGATGACTGGTATGTTCGATCCAGTGTTCAACGATTATTCTACTGCCACTGGTTTATCTATGCGCTCAAAACAGACGCGGCCCTATGCAGCAAAATCTGGAACGACGATTTCGGATCAATACTTAATTGGCTACACCCCTTCACTAACGGCGGGGATTTGGACCGGATATGATGTCGGAAAGCAACTGACCGACACGACGGATAAAGCGGCATCGAAAAAAATATGGATCGACTTCATGGAGACCGTAAATCGCGGTCTTCCACCCGAACCGTTCATCCCTCCGAATGGAGTCAATGGCGTCATCATTGACGTTGACACAGGTGGTATCGCTGTAAATGAATGCGAGAAACAACGGCTTGTTTATGTAAAAGAAAAGGATATGCCACAAAAGCTATGTACGGATAAAGTGCTACGAGAACAGCGCACAGTAGGCGAAACTGACGGGAAGAAGTTTGAACTATTTCCGTTTTCGTTTTTTGAGTGATTTTGGTGTTGAGGATATGATTGGTTGGTGTGGGATATGATCGGGTGGCGCTGGGTTATGATCGGTTTGCGCGGGATATGATCGGGCAGCACTGGGTTATGATCGGTTTGCGCGGGATATGATCGGGTGGCGCTGGTTATGATCGGTTCGCGCGGAATATGATCGGGCGGCACTGGTTATGATCGGTTCGCGTGGGATATGATTGGGTGGCACTGGTTATGATCGGTTTGCGCGGGATATGATCGGGCGGCACTGGTTATGATCGGGTCGAGTGGGATATGATCGGGCGGCGCTGGGTTATGATTGGTTTGCGCGGGATATGATCGGGCGGCACTGGTTATGATCGGGTCGCGCGGAATATGATCGGTCAGCACTCCCTAATTCATCAAAATCAAAAAAGCTTTCCTCTCCCGAATTAAATCGGGGAAGGAAAGCTTTTTTACCGTTCAAGGCGTCCTGCTAAATGGTGTATCGCGCTTGGGTTTGTTTGATACGTTATTCATCAGGGAGTGCACGATTCCGGTTGTCCTAGCTTACAATTGCAAGCTGTGATTTCAGTGTACTGCCTTTCAAGCTGACATTCAACCTCGGATTGAGAAGTATGCGGAATTTGTCACTTTTTGTTCACAACTCCGGCGAATCCACACTCAAATCAACATGCAGTTTTGGTTCGCTTCTGTCCCACATTTCCTTGTTATGAGCAGCAAGGAATTCAGCTAAAATCTGCTTTGATTTATCATCCATATGATCAACAATGATATTCCGTTTCATCGATTTATCCATCCGATTAACGTGATCGGCAAGCACTTTATACCCTCGGCGTTTTTCACGATTAACGACCATTTCACACGCTGTAACACCCGCATAATAAGGCCCTTGTTCGCGGAAATCGATTGTTACCCAGACAAGCCAATATGGTTTGCCACCTTCTGAATCTTCGCGGTTCAGCGTAAATTTGACACCGCGTTCTGTGTCACTTCTAGCATGCATCGCACCTATTTCAATACGCGCAACGCCTTCATTGACATCGATAATGACAGGTGACACGTTTTCAAGTGACAACGAACCAATCCCGTATCCGCCATGACCGTCAGTCGGATCGTCCTTTATAATTGTGAAACCCAATTTCTGTTTCGGTTTATTTTCATTTGTCATTTATTCGTCCCCTCCAAATCTGATACTATGTATACTATACCCAATATATACTGAGAGGGGGAAATGTAATGCCAATCGTAACTGTGAAAATGTTGGAAGGTCGTACAGATGAACAAAAACGTGCGCTGTGCGAAAGAGTGACAGAAGCTGTCGCTGAAACAACAGGTGCACCTGCTCAAAATGTTTCTGTCATCATTGAAGAAATGTCGAAAAACCATTATTCCATCGCTGGAAAACGTCCAAGCGATCAATAATTAATTTCCAAAAAGGCTGCCTCATGACGGAAAGTTTCCGACATGGGGCAGCCTTTTATTACTGTCCAGACTCCAAGCGTCAGCCCCTCGAGTCGCTTCTGTCCTAAAGATAAAGACAAAGAGCGTCTTTATTTTAGGCCATTCAGTAGGGAGGGATTGAACTGCATCCCTCCTACTTGTCGGGGCTTAACGACGCTTTCCGCTTGGGCCTTCAGGATGCAGGTCATGCAGCCTTTGCCGCAGGACGCGGCGAACTTAGGCTGCGTTCATTTACTGAACCGCGTACGTTTGAATTTCACTTATGAAGTCAAATGCAGCCGTCATCTCCTCCGCAGAGAAGTTCAGTTTATTTTTCACGATAAGGACTTTAGCGATTTGCTCGTCCTTGTCAAGATGATCAAAGTACAGCAACGTCGAAACGAGTTCAAGGAAACGGGAGCTCTTGACGTTCATGCTGTCGATGCAGGTCCCTAGCATTGCGTGGGCAGCGTCTGCCATTTCGAGGAAACCCGCCCCCTCGCCTGTCACTTGATAGCTATATTGGACGTACGATCCTTTGTCCGTACACTGCTCCGCCAGAAATCCCATTTCGCATAGTTCCTCAATACGCAACGTTAATTCTTCCGAGTAGGGTCCGTACATGTGAAGCTCATATTTTTCAGCGAATGGGAAATTCATCTTTTTCGCAATATAAATCATTTTTTGTAACTTTTTTCGTCCAGTGACTTCATTCGCCATTGAGATGAATTGCACAATTTTAGCGTGTTCTGATAACACCTTCCCTCACACCTACCCTTTCAGCATATCTAAAATTCGGCCATACAGCGGATTTTGTTCTTTTCCTGCTTCCAAAACATCTTCCGGGAAATAGATTTTATGGTCTGTTCGTCTTTTACCTGAAATCGCATCTACGACATCCGATGAACGCGATAATTCGCTTAAGTCCCCATTTCGCATTTGTAAGTATATCGGTAAGCGTTCGTTTTCTTCACCTGGACCGTAAAAGTCGTAAGGTAAATCTGACGACGAATCTGTAACCAGGTAATAAGCCGGATCAATTCCTGCTTCCTTGAATAACTGCTCGAGTTCACCGATTTTCCGGTATTCTGTTGCCGGATCAAATTCTGCGTACTGGAACAATCTTCTATTGATAAACCGATAGCAAAGGTCCGACAAGATTGCGTCGTCTTCCTTCATCCACATTTGGAAATAGGTTAATAAAATACTTTCATCAAGCGCAATATAGTCTTCAAGCAGAAATGTCTTATCAAAAAAAGAGCGGAAGTGGACAGGTTCTTGTTTAAAGATATACCCGCTTTCATGTAATTGCTTTGCACGATGTAAAATTTTGATCAAAATAACTTCAGCGCTACGTGACACTGGATGGAAATAGACTTGCCAGTACATCTGGTAACGGCTCATTATATAATCTTCCACTGCGTGCATACCGCTATATTTGATAACCGCCTGTTCTTCTGTAGGCCGCATGACACGCAGAATACGTTCCATATCGAAATGACCGTACGACACCCCTGTAAAATAAGCGTCACGCTGTAGATAATCCATCCGATCGGCATCAATTTGACTTGAAATCAGACTGACGACAAGCTTATCCGGATAGGTTTTCCCAATTATATCAGCCACTTTTTGTGGGAAATCAGGTGCCACACGACGAAGCACTGCATTTACTTCTGTGTCCCCTAACAAAATCGCTTGCGTAAATTGTTCATGATCGAGATCGAACACTTTTTCAAAGGCGTGCGAAAACGGACCGTGTCCTAGATCATGCAACAGCGCCGCACACATCGTTACTAGACGTTCCTCATTGTTCCATTCAGGCCTACCGCTGAAACCGTCGTCAATGATGCGTCTGACGATTTCATAGACACCGAGCGAATGGTGAAACCTACTATGCTCCGCCCCGTGAAATACGAGATACGTTGTGCCTAGTTGTTTGATCCGGCGAAGGCGCTGAAATTCACTTGTGCCAATAACGTCCCAAATCACTTTATCGCGCACGTGAATATAGCGATGCACAGGATCTTTGAAAACTTTTTCTTCGACCAGTTTTTCATCTTTGTATTCCATAGTGCACCTCCGTCAACTCATTCCCTTTAGTATAATCGTAAAAATGGTTCGTAGGAAGATGGAAAAAGGTTCATTTGAGTGAAAAAAAGATAGAATGCTTTTTTCATTATGAATAAAGTAACGAAATCCTGTCCACACTGACCGTAGAAAGAGACTATGAACATATGACTGGAGGCACGGAGATGGTGAAAGTTAGACAGGATGCTTGGATTGAAGAAAACGATACTTTATTAGCCGACACAGTACTACGACATGTTCGCGAAGGTAGTACACAACTTAGCGCTTTCGAAGAAGTTGGGGACGCGCTCAACAGGACGGCAGCAGCTTGCGGGTTCAGATGGAACGCAGTTGTAAGACGTGATTATGAAAAAGAGCTTTCGGACGCGAAGAAAGAACGCAAACAAGCAATACGTGTACTTGGAAAAGACTTTAAACGACGGGGACAACAATTATATAGCCCTTCGCAAGGACTAGAGGAAGAACAAAAGATTTCCGTTCCGTTATCAGCACTCTCACTTGATACGGTTATCGCATTTCTTGTACGCATGCATCACACAGGCGTGGGAGATAACGAGTCACTTCGCTGGAGGCAAACTGCTAAAATCGCGAATGAAAAGTCGGAGCAACTCCAAAAAGAAATCGAAAAACTGCAACAGGAAAATAAAACCCTGCGTGCCGATTACGAACAATTTGTCCAAATCATGAACCGCGCACGCCGTCTCGTCACGCTAGATGATGATGCTGATCGCACAGCACCGGTTTTCAAAATGGAGCAAAATGGAAACCTAGTTTCAAAAGAACCGCCTATCAATCATCATTGATAGGCGGTTTTTCTTTGGTTTTTCTTTGGTTTTTCTTTGGTTTTGCTGGGGTGTTGTTTAGTTTTAGGAAGATGTTGTTTACTTTCGACGGAACGTTGTTTAGTTTGGCGAAAACGTTGTCTCCCCGCCAAATTAACTCTTTCTCCCACTACTAAACCGATTGTTCATCCGCGCGCCAGCATTTTTTGATTGCGTTCGAAGACTCGGTTCAAATAAAAGGTGTATAACTCCATTTCCTCCGGTTTCAAGCCGCCTATCTCCACATGATCCGCAAGCTCGCGCAACATAAGCTGGATACGAATAACAACATCGTTCACCGTGAGCGGCATGTCCAGAAGTTCTGACAGGGATGCCATCACTTCCGGTTTAATGACCGGATAAGTGAACTTCGTTTCTTCTCCCTGCAAGCCCGTTTCGTAAAAATCACGGATTAGCTCAGCACGTTCCGCCCCACTTCCTTCAACGCAAAGGTAGACTTGGACTGCGATACCTTGACGCAATCTACGCTGTGAAATACCGGCAAATTTGCGGCCATCAATACTCAAATCATACGAGCCCGGACAATATGATCCTACAATTTCATAGGCTTCAATACGGTCTCCTGCTTCCGGAAAAAGCATACGAACAAATGCGAGCATTACTTCATAACCTGCTGGAATATCGATTGAAGAGTCGAGTTCAGATAGAACAATTGATATGTTTAATACACCTTCGTCAAGCACTACTGCAAGTCCACCTGAATTGCGGACAATCGCGTTATAACCAGCATTTCCAAGTGTCGAAACTGCTTCTGTAACATGCGGTAGCCGATGATCCTGGATACCGAGCACGACCGTTTGATTGTGCACCCATGTACGGACTGTCGGGACGCTTATCTGCTGGCCGACGAGATGACAAAGCGTATCGTCGGCGGCGAATGATTCTAGTGCGGAACGGGTACGTGTTGTCATGGATTCATCCACAAAACGCCATGTGGGAATAGTTAAAAAAGACTCATATGATATCATTCCAATTTCTCCTGCTCATAGACTTTGTGCCGCGGTTAACAAGGCAAGCTTGTAGACATCGGCAGCGGAACAACCGCGTGACAAATCATTTACGGGTGCGTTCAATCCTTGAAGAATCGGGCCAATTGCTTCGTAGCCACCAAGACGCTCCGCTATTTTATAACCGATATTACCCGCTTCAAGTGATGGGAAAACGAAGACGTTCGCGTTACCTTTAATGACTGATTCAGGTGCCTTTTTCGCAGCAATTTCCGGAACATAGGCCGCATCAAATTGGAACTCACCGTCGAGTAGCAAATCAGGTGCAAGCGATTGAGCGATTTTCACCGCGTTCGCAACTTTTTCTGTTTCTTCCGTTACGGCAGATCCTTTTGTAGAGAAACTCAGCATCGCAACACGTGGATCCACACCGAATGCCTGCGCTGTTTTGGCGCTTTCAATCGCGATTTCAGCCAGTTCTTGCGCTGTTGGTGCAACCGTAATCGCACAATCTGCAAAGACGAGCCGTTCATCGCCTTTCATCATAATAAAGGCCCCGCTAGTCCTTGAGATACCTGGTTTTGTTTTAATAATTTGAAGCGCCGGTCGTACGGTGTCTGCAGTTGAATGCGCTGCCCCACTCACCAATCCGTCCGCACGCCCTGTATAAACGAGCATCGTTCCAAAATAATTTACATCCGTCAATTGTTTACGTGCTTGCTCCAATGTCGCTTTGCCACCCCGACGCTCCACGAACTTTCCGGCTAGTTCTTCAAAGTAAGAAACACTCTCGGGATCAATGATATCTACTTCCGAAATATCAATTCCTGCTTCAGTTGCGACTTCTTGCACTTCGGTTTCATTGCCAAGAAGAACTGGCTTCACAAGCCCTTCCCCTTGCAAGCGTGAAGCCGCTTCTAGTACGCGGATATCCGTTCCTTCCGGTAGGATAATCGTCTTTCTTTTGCCACTCAAACTTTCTTTAATTCCTTTAAATAAATCAGCCATTAGACAGCCACCTTTCACATACTCTCATGCTCTAAGCATACACCAATGATGCGGGTGGTAAAAGCGTTTCACTTCATGTCAAATTCGTGACAACAGCGCTAGCAAAGGACGTTTTACAGCCTTCTATGCTACACTCATTTAAGAAGTTAATTCATAATGAAGGAGTTTGATTTCATATGATCGAAGCAGCAAAAACACTTGATGGTTGGTACGTTTTACATGATTTACGCTCGATGGACTGGGCATCTTGGAAATTAGTTTCAAAAGAAGAACGCCAAGCAGCAGTAGAGGAATTTCTTGTTTACCTTGAAAAACTTCAAAAAACAGATGACGATAAAACAGGAGCACATGCTTTCTATACAGTAATTGGCCAAAAAGCTGATTTCATGCTTATGACTTTGCGTCCGACAATGGACGAACTGCAAGAGCTTGAAACGGAATTCAATAAACTCGCAATCGCTGATTTCACGATTCCAGCGTATTCGTACCTGTCAGTCGTTGAACTATCGAACTACCTTGCAGGCGAGTCCACTGATGATCCTTATCAAAACCCATATGTACGCGGACGTCTGTACCCTGAACTTCAACGCAGCCAATACATCTGCTTCTACCCGATGGACAAGAAGCGCGATGGCGATGTCAACTGGTACATGCTCGATATGGATAAACGCAAAGAATTGATGCGCGCACACGGTTTGATTGGCCGCAGCTACGCTGGAAAAGTGAAACAAATCATTTCCGGTTCTGTCGGTTTCGACGACTACGAATGGGGCGTTACACTGTTCGCGGACGACGTACTTCAGTTCAAAAAGTTGATTTATGAAATGCGTTTTGACGAAGTAAGCGCACGCTACGCTGAATTCGGTTCATTCTTTGTGGGTACGATTTTAGAAGGCGACAAAAAAGCAGCATTTTTCAACATCTAAATCGTAAGTTATATCGCCTGACTGTGACTTTGCAGTTAGGCTTTTTTGTATTTGGTAGGCATGTTTCATTCCAGCTGCGCATATGATTCCCCAAGGGGGTTGTGCCGTGGCAGTAATAAAGTACACGGATGCTGAACTGGATCTACTTGCACGGTTAATGCGCGCTGAAGCAGAAGGCGATGGCCAATTAGGCATGCTTTTAGTCGGTAATGTCGGAGTGAATCGCGTACGTTCCGGATGTCTCGATTTCAATGATATACGAAGTTTGCAAGATATGGTTTTCCAAAGTCCAGGAGGCTTCGAGGCTACGACGAAACCGTATTTTTATCAGCGTGCTCGCGAACTGGATCGAAATCTAGCAAGGCGCGTTGTCAACGGTGAACGTTTCACTCCGGGAGAACGATCATTATGGTTTTTCATGCCAACAGGAGATTGCCCGGCACAGTGGTATAACCAATGGAACACAGGTAGATTCAAGTCACACTGTTTCTTTTCCCCAACGGTTCAAGACTGCCCTAACCTGTAACTCAAAAGAAGAAAGGATGAAGAAATGGTCCAATACTATTGGAATCCGCCCTATCAAAATCAGCATGTCACACCGCCGCAAGTAACGCTTCCAGCTGGAGGTAGGCCACCCGGACCACCCGGACGTGAACAGTCATACATCGAAAATATTTTACGATTAAACAGAGGCGAACCTGGAACTTTCCATTTTTCATTCGAACATGCACTGGACTCTGGTAAAAATACGAAAACCGTACGTGGTACCGTAGAGGCTGCTGGACGTGACCATGTTATCTTAAGTGATTCGACAACAGGACATCGTTTTCTATTTCCAATGATTTATTTTGATTATGCTGAATTTGATAATGAAGTGAAGTATTTTCCACAACAGCCCTGAATTTAAAAAATCTTCCGCGAGCCTCGTATAGGGCCTCGCGGAAGATTTTTTTAGTTTGAAAATTTAATAGCTGCAACAATCAGCATGATCCAGCCTGCGATGAATGCAACGCCACCGATTGGTGTGATAGCACCGAGTATGCCGATTCCCGTGAGGCTCAGTACATACAGACTACCAGAGAAAATGATGATACCCGCGAGGATTAAATAACCTGCCCAGCTTAGCTGTGTGACTGGTCCAAAAAGCGATGGACTCATAAGAATTCCGATTGCAAGCAAAGCGAGTGCGTGAAACATTTGATACTGTACAGCGGTTTCCCAAATTGCTAAATAATGTTCGGATAGTTTCTCTTTTAAAGCGTGAGCGCCGAATGCACCAAAGGCGACGGCGATGGCTGCGTTAACAGCCCCTGCAATAATGAAAAATGGCATATAAGCTCCTACTTTCTTATTATGATTTCAATATATCAGCATTTGCGAATCGTCTATCAAAAATCAAATAGCGAGCCGCCGTTTGCATCCTCTTCTTCAAGCAGTTTACCTTCCAACGATGTGATTGACTGCACAGCGTTAGTGGTTGTAAGCATTTTAGGAACAATTTTCTCTTCACGCTTACTTTGCCCACCGAGTGCAACTTCGCAAAGTGATCTGACGGCGGAAAACGCTTCCCGCATCGTACTTTCATCATTGGCGCGCCTCGCAACACTTAGTTGCCGCTCCATTTCAGAGATAATCCGGTCGTATGGTATCACTGTTTAGTGTCCCCTTTCTTCTGTTCAAATTGCAAACAGTCCATGCCAGACGATCTCCTCACGACGACCGATGGCATTTCTCGCGTTTTAAAACCATATGCTTTGCAGCCACGTGGATTTCGCTGATCCCATGTTATGAAGAAATGTTGGCATTGAAAACAATTCACTGCCACAATGCTCCACCTCTTTTCTCTCTCAACTTTAGCACTATCACCGTTCTACTTACAGCACGCCGCCTATTCGGCACCAGTCAATCGGCGTCTCATTCCACGATTCAAGCAACTGATTGGTCTTCGAATACGGACGGCTACCGATGAAACCGCGACTCGCGCTTAACGGGCTTGGATGAACCGATTCGATGATTGCGTGTCGCGATACATCAATGAGTTTCTTCTTTTCTTGCGCAGGACGGCCCCATAAGACGAAGACGATTGGATTTTCTCGCTCCGACAAACGCCGGATTACTTCATCCGTAAACGTCTCCCACCCTTGTTTGCGATGCGAATGCGCTTGTCCATCCCTTACAGTAAGTACCGTATTTAACATGAGTACGCCTTGTTGCGCCCACCCCGTCAATGTCCCGCTCTCTGGAATTAGACAATTGATATCAGTTGCGAGTTCCTTGAACATATTGCGAAGACTAGGCGGTATTTTGACGCCAGGTTTCACGGAAAAGCTTAATCCATGTGCTTGTCCAGGTCCATGATATGGATCTTGTCCTAATATAACGACCTTTACCTCATTAAAAGGAGTCAACTTAAATGTAGTCCACAAATCATCCATCTGTGGATGAATCATTTCTTCCTCATATTCCTTCTTCAGGAATTCACGCAGCTTACTATAGTAGGGTTTCTCGAATTCATCATCCAAGACTTCATCCCAATCGTTACCGAAAAGTTCCTTATGCACAACCCATCACTGCTCCTTGAATTCAATCGTCACATCGTAGCCCGCAAATGAAAACATTTCTTTTAGTGTTTTCTCGGCATTCTGCTGCGCCGTTAGCAAGACACCTTGTCCCGTGGCTTCTTCCAATATAAGCACTTTTGCTTCAGCGGCAAGTTCATAGGCCTCTTCAATATTTGCTTTTTCTCGGAAGACTCCTTCGTAGGAATACACTTCAACCTTATCAAAATAAATTTCTGCTCCTCCTAAAAAGGTAGCAGGCGGCAAAGTAAGTTTTGCTATTTTTTTCTTTTCATCGACAACGACATCTTTTTCCGTAAGGCCGGACATGTCGACACCAGCTTTCACTGATCCCGGAATAACAACCAACAACTGCCGTTTCGTTCCTGGTAAATTGAGTCCGATGCTTTGTCCAAACAATGTATTATCTTGTCGTTCAATGATAACCTTGGTATAAGCTTCAGCAGTTGCGAGTTCGTTCAAGTCTTGGATTTGTTCAAGGAATGCGCCTTTTTGTTCTGTAAATGTGCTCCCTTGTTTTAAAATGAAGAATGTTGCAAACGGCAAAGCGACAATCAACAGTAAAATTAGAAGGGCAATTGCGATGAACGACTTTTTCCATACCGAAAAAAACACTTTCCCGACACGCCAAAATCCGTGCGGACGGTCTTCTACTTCTTCTACCGTCACTGCAGTTTGTTCTTTGGAAGCTTTTAATTCTTTCATTAGTTGTTCGATTTTCTTGTCATCCGCCACTTCATCCCTCTTTTCCTCTTTTTTCGACACTATCATATACGTTAACATTATAGGAAAGTTCCCTTTCAAACAACTAGAAAGACATGGTACGATTGTATGGGAGGGATGCGACATGGCTGATATGCAATTACGCGACAAAATGAAAAAAGTTTCTGAAGCCGCGAAACATGGTAACCGCGTGCCAGAACGTTCTAAAAACGCTGGACTCGTCGTTTTCCTTATTTTTATAGGGTGTGGAATTATCGTCATGTTTGCTCTTGCAATCGGGCTTATGATAAGCAAACACTTTATCGGTGCTGCTGTGATTTGTAGTATTGCGGCACTGCTCACATACTCCGTTTTCAAAATGATGAAAGCTGATAACATCGGACAATTGTAATTTCCGATTTTTTTGATAAGATTAAGTTAGAATTTATCCAAAAAAGGAGACAGACCAATTATGACGCTTAAAAAGACTTTAACAATCGCAGGATCCGATACATCAGGCGGTGCAGGGATTGCTGCGGACTTAAAAACATTCCAAGAGCACGGTACATATGGAATGACGGCAATTACGGTCATCGTGACAATGGATCCAGACAATAATTGGTCACACGGCGTTTACTCATTGCCAGTCAACGTTTTGAAATCGCAAATCAAAACTGCACTTTCAACAGGAATCGATGCCATTAAAACTGGCATGCTTAGCACAGAAGAAATCATCCAAATTGCAGGAAACGCGATTTCAGAATCAGGCCTCAGTCATGTAGTCATCGACCCAGTTATGGTTTGTAAGGGTGAAGACGAAGTGTTGAATCCTGGAACAGTAGACGCAATGGTTGAGTTCCTTCTTCCAAAAGCAGAAATTGTAACACCGAACTTGTTCGAAGCAGGACAACTTGCTGGCACAAAAACACCGAAAACGATTGAAGATATGAAAGCAGTTGCAGAAAAAATCCATTCACTAGGCGCTCGCAATGTTGTCATCAAAGGCGGCAAACAGCTTGACCACGATAAAGCCGTGGATCTGTTCTTTGACGGCCAAACGTTCACTCTTCTTGAAGCGGAAAAAACAGCGACAACTTACAATCACGGCGCAGGCTGTACGTTTGCCGCAGCAATCACAGCAAACCTAGCAAATGGTCTAGATGTAAAGGAATCTGTATTTGAGGCAAAAAAATTCGTCACAGCAGCCATTGCAAACGGCTGGAAACTGAACGAATACGTCGGACCTGTTATGCACGGAGCGAAAAACCGTTTCGGCGCACCTGAAATCACAACAACTGAAATTTAATAACATTATTTCAATTAAAAGGCCAAGAGCTGTTGTCTCTTGGCCTTTTTTTGTTCTGTTCGTTGGACGCTTCACCAATTTCGTTGGAAGCTTTACGGTTTGTTGGACTCTTTACGAGAATGGTTGGACACTTCTATAAATCTGTTGGACACCTCGAGGAGTTTGTTAGACACTTCACGAACTTCGTTGGAAGCTTTACGATTTGTTGGACACTTTACGAGAATGGTTGGACACTTCTATAAATCTGTTGGACACCTAGAGGAGTTTGTTAGACACTTCACGAATTTCGTTGGAAACTTCACGGTTTGTTGGACACTTTCCGAGAATGGTTAGACACTTCTTCAAATCTGTTGGACATCTTGAGGAGTTTGTTGGACACTCCACCAATTTCGTCGGAAGCTTTACGATTTGTTGGACACTTCCCGTGAATGGTTGGACACTTCTACAAATCTGTTGGACATCTTGAGGAGTTTGTTAGACACTTCACGAACTTCGTTGGAAGCTTTACGGTTTGTTGGACTCTTTACGAGAATGGTTGGACACTTCTTCAATTTCGTCGGAAACTCCTCGATTCGTCGAACACTCTCTACGTCAAGACCCATGAATCGCATTCAACAGCCCCTTTCTATATACTAAAGAGAAGAACGTTTACAGTTTTAAGGAGGGCTATTCATGGAATTAGTAAAACCAGATCATTTACAGGAACTCATAACTTCTTTTGTTAATAAAGATGTGTACATCCATCTTGAAACAACGAACGGCTCATATGCTACCCACTTCAATGAAAGTGTATTCAACGCTGGAGCATTCATTCGCAATATCGTTATCAAATACGAACTCGGTAAAGTGGCTGGCGATTCGCCTCACCGCATCGGATTAAAACTGCCATCTGGCTGGATTTATGCGCAAGGCATCACTCATTATAAACTCGACGAACACGGGCGTTTGCTTATGGCGGGACTCGATGCAGAAGGAAAACTTGCAGTCGCACTTGAAATCAGCGAAACACCATTCACATATTAATTAAGGAGGCAATTTTTTAATGATTAAAAAAGAACGTCATGTACTTGTCGTATTCCCCCACCCAGACGATGAAGCATTCGGTGTATCCGGTACCATTTCTTCTTACAGAGATATCGGCGTGCCTGTTACGTACGCTTGCTTAACATTAGGTGAAATGGGACGTAACCTTGGCAATCCACCATTTGCAAATCGCGAAACATTGCCTCAAATTCGCAAAGAAGAATTGAAAAAAGCGTGTGAAGCAATGGGACTCGATGATTTACGTATGATGGGATTCCGTGATAAAACAATCGAATTCGAAGATGATGAAAAAATGGTTAAACTAATTGCAGATTTAATTGAAGAAACGAATCCTTCACTCGTCATCACATTCTATCCCGGACTTGCCGTTCATCCCGATCACGACGCTACTGCGCGTGCAGTTGTGCGTGCAGTCCGAAGAATGCCAGAAACAGAACGTCCTACACTTCATACACTCGCCTTTGCGAATAATACCGTTGAAGTCCTCGGCGAGCCCGATGTCATTCACGATATTTCAGCAAATGCAGATAAAAAAATCGCAACACTCAAAGCTCATGCATCCCAAACCGTTTGGATGATGAAAGACATGGAGATAAAATGGAAAGCGCAGGACCCAGATGCACTTAAATGGCTTAACTTTGAGCGTTTTTATACCTATCAGTGGGATAAAGACTTCGAATAAGAGGATTATAAATGCTTCTCTTCAGGAATATTCATATAGAAAGAGACTACGAAATCACCTTGATTTTATAGTCTCTTTTTTCATGTATTTTTATTAACTAATCAAACTATTTATACCGTAGAACAAAATTCGTTACTATATGATAGCTACAAGGTTTTCCGAAATCAATAGACTGAAAAGTTATAATAGTATATACTTTATTCATTAAGATATAAAACAATATAATGTGTATAATTATTCACCATATACATGTTATACTGTTACAAAAAGGGGAATATAAAATGAAAAAATTTGCTTTATCCACATGGTTCTATTTTCTAGTTCCATCAATTCTCGGTATTCTTTTGTTCATGATCCCGATGAAGTATGCCGGGGACTGGAAAATACCAATTGCCATATTTGCCGATTTACTATCAGGGGCGATTGCTCCGGTTATGCCATGGGTTGCTACAATTACTTTAATTATTGCTGCACTTGGTTCTGTGATATTTTTAGTTATTCCAAAGGACAAAGTTCAGCCTTCGTTTATAACAAATTTATTCAATGTATCGCTCTTTTGGACAATCGTCCGAATTATAGGTGCTATTTTAGCGGTACTTACCTTGCTTCAATTAGGTCCAGAAGCTATTTGGAGTGAAAATACGGGCGCACTACTGCTAAGTGAAACCGGTCTCGTTACATTCCTGTTTACAATCTTTTTATTCGCAGGAATTCTCTTACCACTTCTTCTAAACTTCGGTTTACTTGAGTTTTTTGGAACGATGATGGTAAAAGTCATGCGCCCTCTATTTAAAATACCAGGCCGTTCTTCCATCGATGCACTGACATCATGGGTTGGGGATGGAACAATTGGTGTTTTGTTAACAAGTAAGCAGTACGAAGAAGGTTTTTATACAAAGAAAGAAGCAGCCATTATTGGAACAACTTTCTCTGTTGTATCGATTACATTTTCTATCGTAATTATTGAAAAGGTTGGTCTTGGGGCTTATTTTTTACCATTCTATGGTACGGTCGTTTTAACTGGTTTAATCCTTGCATTTATTATGCCGCGGATTTATCCTCTTTCCAGAAAGAAAGATGAATACATAGACGGTAGACCATTTACGGGTGAAGAAGAAAAATCACCAGAAGGATACAGTGCATTTTCACACGGACTTGAAAATGCATTAACAAAAGCGAATAACAGTCGTTCATTGGTTAAAACTTTTTCAGAAGGCGTGAAAAATATTCTTGATATGTGGATTGGTGTTATTCCAGTCGTTATGGCTTTCGGAACAATTGCATTGATTCTTGCAGAGTATACAAGTGTCTTCACGATTTTAGGGAAACCGTTCGAACCGATTCTGTCCATCCTTGGTATCCCCGAGGCGGCAGATGCAGCGCAACTTATGGTCGTCGGATTCACGGACATGTTCCTACCTGTAATCCTTGCGGATGGCCTGATTACATCTGAGTTGACATTGTTTGTTGTTGCCACTGTTTCAGTAACACAACTCATTTTCATGGCGGAAGTTGGGGGACTTCTGCTAGGCTCAAAAATTCCGGTAAACTTTTTCGAACTTGTTGCCATTTTCCTTTTGCGCACAATCATTTCATTACCGATTATCGCAGGAGTAGCACATCTTTTATTTTAAGGAAACATGAAGACCTTGCAGATTAGTGCAAGGTCTTTTTTGTGGGTGGTTATGATTGGTTCTACGTGGGATATGATCGGGTGGTGTGGGATGTGATCGGTTGGCGTAGGTTATGATCGGTTCGCGTGGGATGTGATCAGTTCGGCGTTAGTTATGATCGGTTAGCGTAGCTTATGATCGGTCGACGTGAGTTATGATCGGTTCGCGTGGGATATGATCAGTTCGAAGTAGGTTATGATCGGGTCGCGTAGCTTATGATCGGGCGACGTGAGATATGATCGGGTCGCGTAGCTTATGATCGGGCGACGTGGGATATGATCGGGTCGCGTAGCTTATGATCGGGCGACGTGAGATATGATCGGGTGGCGTAGCTTATGATCGGGCGACGTGGGATATGATCGGGTCGCGTAGCTTATGATCGGTCGACGTGGGATATGATCGGTTCGCGTAGCTTATGATCGGTTCACGTGGGATATGATCAGTTCGAAGTAGGTTATGATCGGTTCGCGTAGCTTATGATTGGTTCGACGTAGCTTATGATCGGTCGACGTAGGATATGATCGGTTAACATGGGATATGGCCGATTGGCATAGGATATGATCGGTTCGATAAGGAAGTGCCATCTTTCATTCCAAAATAAAAGCCGCGGAAAATTTTCCGCGGCTTTTATTTTACACATTCAATTTAATTTTCAGTTTCGACAACATGTCCACTGTCATTTTATCCAAATCATAGTTCGCTTTGAAGCCCCATTCATTTATAGCAGCTGTTGGATCAATCGAATCTGGCCAGCTATCAGCAATCGCCTGGCGTACTGGATCTACATCGTATGCCATTTCAAAAGTAGGAATCTGTTTTTTTATAGAAGCTGCGATTTCAGACGGTTCAAAACTCATAGCCGTTACATTAAATGCATTGCGGTGAATCAGTTTCGTCGGATCGGCTTCCATTAAATCGACAATCGCCTGTAACGCATCAGGCATATACATCATATCCATGCGTGTTCCTTCTGCAATATAAGAAGTGTATTTCCCTTCTTCAAGTGCTTTGTAGTAAATATCGACCGCGTAATCCGTCGTTCCGCCGCCAGGTTGAGCTACATATGAGATGAGCCCTGGGAAACGAACGCCGCGCGTATCCATTCCGAATTTGTGGAAATAGTAATCGCATAGTAATTCACCTGCAACTTTATTGACACCGTACATTGTCGTCGGTCGTTGCAATGTGTCTTGCGGTGTATCTTTTTTCGGTGTTGAAGGACCGAATGCACCAATTGAACTTGGTGTGAAAAACTGCATATCCAGCTCGCGCGATACTTCAAGTGCGTTCATAAGACCGCCCATATTGAGATTCCATGCAAATAATGGCTCATCTTCCGCTTTAGCAGATAATAATGCAGCCATGTGCATCATCGTATCTGCACCGAAATCCTTTGCAAGCGCATGCATATTGTTCGCATCTGTCACATCAAGTATTTCAAATGGGCCTTCTGTTGCCGAATCCATGCGACGTATATCTGTCGCCAAGACGTTCTCTGTGCCATATTCTGAACGTAACTTTGTAATTAATTCTGAACCGATTTGACCTAAAGCACCCGTAACCATGATTTTTTTCATTATTAATTATTCCCCGCTTTCAAACATTTGTATTTATGGAGAGTACACGAAAATTATATTTTTATAACTTCACTGATTCTATAGCTTTAATTCATTATAAAACGTTCTCCTAGAAAAGACAACATTGTTTTAAACCTCTACAAATTACTACCAAACTTCTCCATTATAATTAAAGTAAAATATAAGATTCACGGTGGTGAGATAAATAAATTCAACATGCAACGATATATGTTACTTCATAAAAGGTGAATTTTAAATTTAGCGAATGAAAAAAGCCCCAAGTTAAGGGCTTTTTGTTTGTATAAGTATGTGCTTGTTCGTTGATATTACTCTATTTTCATTAACAGCGAACCGTTTTCTTTTTCTTCGGTTCACCGCGTGTTAGTACTTTCTCAATATAATCTGTTGCAAGCGGAACTTTACACGCAGTATTTCCGACATCGACATGCACTTTCCCAACTGCTTCTGCAACTTTTTTTGCTTCATTACGGATTTCAGGCACATAGGCTCCTACACAAATGATGAACTGATTCATATTATAGCGCACTCGGTTAGGCGCTTCATGAATGGTGTTACAGATTTCTTGTAAAAATGAACTTATTTCTTTCAAGTCCAGCTCATCCGCTCCTGCGTACGTAATATAATTCGAATAAGTGCTCCAACCGGCAACCGCCGTCATTTCACGGTCAGACCTAATCCATTCCCTTGCTAGTTTAAGCGCATTTGGACTCTCCGCTGCAACCCATCCCACTGCATATTCTGCATTCATATACCAATTCGCCGCGTCTACCCACCGCTGAAGATCATCCTCTGTCATCAGTTTTGGGTCCACTGCAAGCGCTGCGAGATACATCGCATCCGAATTTCCAGTGTCATAAAGTCGAAGCGCTAGCTCATGATCTTTCTTAATATACTTTAAGATTTTCTTCAAATCGCCTACACGAACACCGAAAAACGGTTCGGATGCTCCATGATTCAAGAATGTTGTCTTCGTTTGTTCATTGCCGAATTCTTCAAGCTGCTTCATCACTTCTTCAAACGTCATCAGGGTTCCCCCTTTTTCTTTTCATTTTCTCCTATTTGTCTTGAAGGATGCAAGTTTAGGTCCAGTCGATTGATTAAGTGATTGCTTGCCATGACTCCACAGCGATCCATCTAACCCCTAAAAAATCCCGGACAGCATACAAGCCATCCGGGATTCCTCATTTATTATGAAATTACATTCAGTTCTTTACCAACTTTTTCGTAAATGACGAGTGCTTCGTCAATCATTTCTTTGGTATGCGCTGCAGTTGGCATGTTGCGGACGCGACCTTTTCCTTTAGCGACTGTTGGGAAGACGATTGATTTAGCATATACGCCTTCTTCCGCAAGACGTTTAGAAAATTGTTGTGTCAGCTTCTCTTCGCCGATGATGCATGGTGTGATTGGTGTTTCAGAAGCACCGATATTGAAACCTAATTTCTTAAGTCCCGCTTTTAAGTAATTACCGTTTTCCCAAAGTTTATCATGCAGCTCTGTGGATTCCGATATCTTGTCCAATGCGCCCATAATCGCAGCGACATCCCCTGCAGGAAGTGCCGTCGAGAATAAGAATGGACGTGAACGAACTTTCAGCCAGTCAATCAATTCCTGCGTTCCTGCAACATAGCCGCCGACAACACCGATTGCTTTCGATAGGGTACCCATTTGGAGGTCAATCTCTTTTTCAAGACCGAAATGTTTGACGGTCCCTTTTCCTTTACCAGTAACGCCTGAACCGTGCGCGTCATCGACATAAGTGATCAAGTCGAATTCCTTCGCGATTTTCACAACTTCAGGAAGGTTGGCGATATTGCCGTCCATCGAGAACACGCCATCCGTAATGTACATCACTTTTTCATACAAGCCGGATTCCGTTGCTTCTTTTGCTTTTGCACGGAGGTCGTCCATATCTTGGTGATTAACACGAATGACTTTCGCACCGGAAAGGCGGCAGCCGTCGATAATAGATGCGTGATTTAATTCATCCGAAAGAATCGCGTCTTTTTTAGTCATGACAGCGGAAATTGCCGCCATATTACAGTTGAAGCCCGATTGATAAGAAATTGCAGCTTCCGTTCCTTTGAACTCAGCAAGCTTCTTTTCCAACTGAACGTGGATATCGAGCGTACCATTGATTGTACGGACTGCACCTGCACCGACACCGTATTTTTCAGTTGCGGCAATCGCCAATTTTTTCAAATCTTCGTCTGTTGCAAGTCCCAGATAGTTATTTGAAGACAAGTTAATAAGATCTTTTCCTTTAATTTTAATGATTGGGCCGTTTGGTCCTTCAATAGGGTCAATTTCGTTGTAAAGTCCTTGATCACGAAGTTCTTTTAGATTCTCCTGTAAAAATGCAGTGAGTTTTTTTGACAATGTAATCTTCCTTTCAAACAAATGATACCCCCATTTTAGCATACGACCGGCCCAATCGTAGTATAAAGCGCATACTTGTTAAGTTAGTTCCGAAAGAATTTTCGATTTTTTTTCAAAAACGGATGGCATAATCGCAGTATCCATCGTAGCTTTCATGCTATTTTCCGCTTGTGCATAGGCCTGCATATAGCCAGCCGCGTCAAGCATTTTCTCCGTGTAGGCTTCGTGAATTACACTGATTTCCTTTTCCGCCTCTGCATCTTCCTCACACATATGCACGAGGTCCAGCAATTCATCCCCCGGATATTCCACATCGTAAACATGTGGATTCGTTGCGTCAAGAAGACATACCGACAGTTCAGGGAAAATAACTAAATCGACTCCCGCTGGATCCAGCCCACACCAGCCATATTGAACGTCAAATCCACGCTTTTCCGCTTCGGAGCCAAGCGCTTTCATAAGTGTCGATTTCCCGGTTCCCGGAAGGCCTTTAATAAGAATTCTCCGTTCCAAACGCTTCGTAATGGATGGGATGAAATCTTGCGCTCCTCCAGATGTCAATGAACCGATTAGCCTGTGCGAGACAGCCGCTTCCTTATTCAGCTTGATTGTTCCAAATAATTCTTCTTTTAATGATGCTATTTTGTTTTCATGAACCTCCCACATCATCCTTCTGATATTCACTTTCTCCCAATCGTCATGAATATCTTTTGCTTCCGCTAGCGATTGCAATGCTTTGCCTAGTGCAATTCCAGACTCAGCTAATTTCTCCACAATTATTCCATTTTGCCCAACCAACTTGACTTCATCATAGACATCGTAAAAACTGATCACTTTGTGCTTTCCACCGATATCCGCTGGTTCGAGTGCAACTGGATGTGACGCTTGTAGAATAAGCAAGTTCGGTCCTTTAACATAAATTGCATCTGTTTTGTCGGGTTGCACAGGATCCATGAATCGATCGACGTCATAGCCACGCTTTAAGTAATGCGTAGTAGCTTCATTCAACACGTTTGAGATGGCGTTTGTCGGTGGACATTTTAGAAAAAACGTTTGTGAAGCCGATGCAATTAGTTTGTCATATTTATGGGAGATACCAGCACCTGTATAGGCTGTCCCCATATATTGGGTTATCGTTCCATACATACCGATCATCCTTTCTGTACATACGATTAACGTATGCTCAGACAATAAAAAAAAGCACGGCTCGAAGCACATGCTTAAAAATAATTAATGAGTTTCGATTTAAAATAAAGCGTCTTCTTCCTCTTCGCCGATAACTTTCAACAAGAACTTGCGGCATTGTGGCAATGTATAATGAGCAATTTGCCCCAAGAATAAAGCAATTAACACTGTCCCAATTCCAATTGGACCGCCGAATAACCAGCCTATAAGTGCGACAATGACTTCAAGTGTAGTACGAACTTTTTTTACGCTGGCTCCCGTTTTTTTAACAAAGACGAGCATAAGACTATCCCGCGGACCCGCTCCGATATTTGGTGAAATATAGATTCCAACGCCATACCCCATAACAATTACACCCACTGAGAACATCAGTATTTGCGCACCCATCGAAGTGATATCTGGTAGCAGCCAGTTGAATAAATCGATAAAGAGTCCAATTAAAATCATATTCAGCCATGTGCCAATCTGCGGCCATTCTTTCAAAACAGCAGCAGTTGAAATGATAATAATGAATCCTGAAATAATCCCCCATGTTCCAATCGTCAAGCCGAAGTTTTTGTACAATCCGACATGCAATACATCCCACGGGGCGATTCCAAGTTTTTGACCTTTAATCGTCATTGAAATGCCTAGCGACAGAACCATCATACCCACCAAAAAGAATGTCCATCTCCATATTAATATCTTTCTCATATAAGTCCTTCTCCCTAATGATAGTGTAAGTAGCTAGCAATAATAAAAGACACCCACGTAGCTAACGTGAATGTCTTACTTGTAATCTATTCATTGTAACATGGCTTCTATCCTATATACAGACCGTCAACTTTTCACTATGTCGATAAAAAGTGCTTCAGTCACCCTAGCCAACTCTCCGGGAATCAGTTTCATTTGTAATCCTGGTTTACCCGCACTAACAATCATCGAGTCGAGACTTTCGGCTGATTTGTCAATGAATGTCGGGTATTTCTTTTTCATCCCGACAGCTGAACAGCCTCCGCGCACATAGCCCGTTTCTTTCGTCAGCTCTTTCAACGGTAGCATATCAAGCTTTTTCACTTCAGCAGCTCTTGCCGCTTTTTTCAAATCAAGTTCGTCCGCTACTGGCACTAAAAAAATGAATAGTTCACGCGGTCCTGCAATCGTGACGAGCGTCTTATAAACGACATCCACTGCTTGTCCTGTTTTTTCAGCGACGGAAATCCCATCCATCAAACCATCGTTTACGTCATATTCCATTAGTTCGTAGATTACATTTTCCCCATCCAAAATCCGCACTGCATTGGTTTTTACTTGCTTACCTTGCTTTGCCATTCGTTCATCTCACCTTTCCAACAACAAAAGGTCGCCATTTACTAGGCGACCTTCCGTATCCATTCATGCAATTTTATAAAAGCTCGGCCGATCGATTTCAAATCCCTTCTGTTTCATTAAAACTTGAAAAGAATAAGATGAAATCGCCTTTTCGTACCGTCTTTGCGTAATGAGTATTTCGCGCTCGAGATCGGAGGGAAGTTCTTTGGATGCCATTTTTGCAGTATCGGCTTCTTCACGTGCTGAGGTAATGTCAATTTCGGATTGAGCCCTGTTGTGCAATATGATCTGCGCTTCTGTCCGCATAATTTTTGCTGATGCAGTTGCTGCAAGATTATAATCCGCCGTTGTCGGTTCCGGTTCTGATATTGCTTCAGCCCGCACATCTTTCCAACTAGCAATCGTCTCTTCAAGCGTCGTTCCAATCAGCAGCGCAATCTGCTTCATTTGTCCTGCGCCAAGCTGCCGAGGTTCAGGCCTCTTCGATTGATCGATTTCAGGTTCTTTCTTACCTATCAACAAAGCCTCTAGATTTTCAACCGTTTTCTGATTCTGCCCATTGTATTGCACATTACGATTATAAGCACTTTCAGCATTCCTGCGCCTGCTTGCATCATATCGTTGTATAGGATCGCTTGCTATAGCCTGGGTCATAACGGCATTCATCTTACTTCACCTCCACACTGTCGTATTTGCATAAATCTATTAACTCAAGTATACCCAATTCATTTTGAAGAATAAACCCTACGAAAGCGCTATAAAGGAATCACTTATCAAATAGTTTCTTTAGCGCATCTGCCATCGCCGTATTCTCCAACTCTTCCGGTGCTCCTTGTTTTTTCATGTACTTCTGAACATCGCGTTTATCAGCTTTCTTACCACCCGAGTTTTCTTTCCGCTTCTCAAACGCCGATAACTTCTCACGGTGACCACATTTACAAACGAAAATTCGTCCGTCGCCTTCTCCGCGCATCTCCAATTTCTTTTTACAAACTGGGCATCTAGCATTCGTCAGCATTGAGACGTTTTTACGATGACCGCACTCACGGTCCTGACAAACTAGCATTTTTCCACGTTTGCCGTTCACTTCTAACAGTAGTTTACCGCAATCTGGACACGCTTTCCCCGTGACATTATCATGTTTATATTTTTTATCATCTGTTTTAATTTCAGTAACGGTTTGCTTCGAAAAGCCAATCATATTTTTCATGAATTCTTCTTTTTTCATCTGGCCATTCGCGATTTTTGTTAGACCTTGTTCCCATTCCGCTGTTAGTGCTGGTGATTTCAAATCTTCTGGAACGAGCTCAAGCAACTGGCGTCCTTTAGATGTCGTGTAAATATCATTGCCTTTTTTCTCCATAACAAACGAGTTGAATAGCCGCTCAATGACATCTGCACGTGTTGCAACTGTTCCCAGTCCGCCTGTTTCACCAATCGTTTTGATAAGCTCTTTTGATTCACCCTGCATGAACTGCGAAGGATTTTCCATCGCCGCAAGCAAAGTTCCTTCATTGAATCGAGCAGGCGGTTTTGTTTGACCGTTCGTCATAACGATGGCTTGAATTTTCACTTCTTCACCTTTTGTAAATGGTGGAAGTGTATCCGTGTCTAGCTCTTCTTCCTCTGTCGAATAAACTTTTTTCCAGCCTTCATCCGTAACAGTACGGCCTTTTGCTTTGAATGTCTCCCCGCCAACTGCGAGTTCAGCGGTTACTTGGTCATAACGGAACGGACCGAAGAAGACAGCTAAAAAACGTTTGACGATTAAATCATATAAACGCTGTTCCTTATCAGATAAGTTTTGAAGAATTGGCGTTTCCTCGGTAGGAATGATGGCATGATGATCTGATACACGTTTGTCATCAATGACGCCTTTCTGCGGTTTAACAGTGCCAGCACGCAGAAGTGAGTTGGTCGCTTTACGGTATGGACCAATATCCACAGCTTTAATGCGCTCTTTCAACGTGCTTTCCATATCTGATGTCAGATGTTTCGAATCGGTACGCGGGTACGTCACCGCTTTATGGCGCTCATATAAATTTTGCAATGTCGACAGCGTCTCTTTCGCTGACCACGACCAACGACGGTGCGCTTCTTTCTGGAGCTCTGTTAAATCAAATAAATGCGGTGCTGGCTGTGACTTCGGTGTCGTTTTCACTTCTATCACTTTTCCAGCATGAACCCCGTCAATTTTCTCGAGTAACTTTTCAACCTGTTCTTTTTCGAACGACTGCGTTTGACCCGCTTTATCGTGCCATGTAAACTTCGCGGTTTCCGTCAATGCTTGCATACCGTAGAATGATCTCGGCTTAAAATCACGGATTTGATGCTCACGTTCTGCAATCATAGCAAGTGTCGGAGTTTGAACACGTCCCGTTGAAAGTTGGGCATTGTATTTAACTGTCAGCGCCCGCGTTGCATTAATGCCGACAACCCAGTCTGCTTCCGCACGGGCTACTGCTGCCTGATATAAGTTTTCATAAGCGCGGCCGTCTTTTAAGTTGTTGAAACCGTCTTTAATCGCTTTATCGGTGACCGATGAAATCCACAACCGTTTAACAGGCTTGCGAACTTTCGCTTGTTCTAGAATCCAGCGTGCAACAAGTTCCCCTTCGCGCCCCGCATCCGTCGCAATGATAATATCTTTCACATCGTTGCGCAGAAGCTGTGCTTTAACCGCATTAAACTGTTTCATCGTCTGACGGATGGGTACCAGTTTGAACGGCGCTGGAATAATCGGTAAATGTTCAAGTTTCCATTCCTTGAATTCATTGCCATAGCCTTCTGGATCCGCATGTGTCACTAGATGGCCCAGCGCCCACGTCACGATATAATTGGTGCCTTCAAGAAATCCATTTCCTTTTTTATTGCAGCCGAGTACCCGTGCGATATCGCGAGCTACGGATGGCTTTTCAGCTAATACAAGTGATTTAGACATAGGTAAATCCCCCTTCTTCATACATCGATTATACGGGAGAACGCGATTGGATGCATGTCGGGCGAATGAATAAAGCCCTTGGCGTAAAAAATCCCCCTAACCGGAAAATCCGATTAAGGGAATTGCATCAATTTCATATTTTACGATTGGTGTTCAATGTATCAAAAGCAATGGCTATCTGCCTGTTACAGATCTTAGTCAGCCACTTTGTACTCCATTCATTTCGCAGAAAGTGGTGCATCTCCCGGAATAACCGGCTTTACCTGCTTTTCTTCCCTCGTAAATAAATCTTCTACTTTTTCATAGGATATAGACGTTTCACCATTCACTCCATCTAGACGCTCTTTCACCCGTTCAATTGTTTTCACAGGTGATGTGAGTGCGATAATTGCATCTCCCGCGAAGGCCTGTGGTTCAATTCTTGGTGTGAAGAATTCAATTGTGCCGTCAGCACGTAAAATGTAAAGCAAAATCAATTTGTCATCCCGCTCACGTAAATATTGTGTGTAACTATATTGTTTTGTAATTACCGTTTTACGAATACCATGCCCAGCGTTCATCCGCTCTTCCAAATCATAGATTGAAATGGCAGGTGAGAACAACGACTGTCCTCCCGTTATCGTGAATTCATTAGCTTCGTTCCCGACGTGGAATACCGTCTGATACAAGTTATTACTTCCGAGATGTGGTGCAAAGTCTGAACAAATATGTGCATTGTACGTATCGGTCTTCGTCATTGCGAGGATATACCGATATGGCGTCAAGTCGAGATGATAGTCGATTTGCTCCGATAGGATATCCCCAACGTAACTATTGAGTCCAAGCTTTCGAGCATGTGATAGTCCCGCCCAAGACTGATCGATGAGCAGCACATCATTGCCGGTTTCTTTCACCGATTGGGCAAGCTCTGCGGCGAATCGGGTGCCCCCAACGAGAAGTACACCTGATTCGTCCGTTGTTGTTAGATTCAGCTTCTTAGCCAAGAAGCCAATCGAAAATCCATGTAAGACCACTGTAGAGAATACCAGTGCGAATGTCAGCGCCGTCAATAGTTCTGCGTCCTTGTAGCCATTGTCGAGTAGAATCGTCGCAAAATAGCCTGAAACAGTTAGAGCCACAATTCCCCTTGGTGCAATCCATCCTATTAGAATCTTTTCACGGATGTTTAACTCCGTATTGATTGTTGCAAGCCAAATCGATAACGGCCTGACGATAACTAGCATCGCCAAGACATACAAGATAATATTCAAATTAAAAATTTCGATGAGAATTTGCGGATTAAGTGACGCCGTCAACATGACAAATATACCCGAAATAAGAAGGACGGAAATATTCTCTTTGAATTGCCGTATGTCATGCATCGACGTCATGCGCATATTCGCCATCGTCATCCCCATTGCAGTTACCGCAAGCAACCCTGTCTCATGCATGATTTCATCCGCGAAAACAAATGTGAATAAGACGACCGCAAAGAGTACCGGCGCTTTCAGAAATTCTGGAATACCGCCGCGCTCGAAAGCACTTCCAATGACCCGGGCAGCCCCCCAGCCTAGGAGTACCGCAAAAATAGATGCTGCAAAGAACAACAGCAACGCATTCAATGTCACTTGGCTATTCAAAAATTTGATGAACTCAAAAGCGAATACCGCAAGCAATGCACCAAACGGATCAACAACAATCGATTCCCATTTCAAGATTGCGGCTGGGCGCGGTTTCAGCTTCGCCTGCCTCAATAGCGGCAAGATAACGGTAGGTCCCGTAACAATGAACAGACCACCGATTACAAAGGCAACTGCCCAAGAAAGTCCCGCCAAATAGTGTGCTGCAAGCGCCCCAGCAATCCATGCAATGAATGCCCCAACGGTTACAATACGAGCTATCGGCTTACTAAAGCCTTTAATTTCTTTAAAATCAAGATTCAAACTGCCTTCAAACAAAATAATTGCCACGGCAAACGTAATAATTGGACCGAATAGATCTCCCATACTCTCCTTAGGGTTAATAAGACCGAAAATGGGGCCGACGAGAAGTCCTGCAACAGACATGACAACAATTGCCGGCATCCGAAATTTCCAAGCTGTCCATTGCGATAAAATCCCGATTAAGACAACAAGCATTAACTCGAATAATAGTGAATCGAACAATGGAATCACTCCGTTCCCCAAATGGAAATAATGTTAGTTTACCATACTGGCAGTTTCAGTCCACTAGAAATAGACATATCCCAATCGGTCAATACATAAGGTTATAGGGATGAATTGAACAATCTAGCAAGAAAGGGTGATTCCAATAGACGGACAACAAAAGAAAACAGTCGCCATCCATATTTCCAGGTCGGACGGAAAAGGGACATACCCCGCACGCAGAGCAGCCATGATTACAAACGCCTTGGCTGACGAAATAGATATCGTATACTTATGCGGAGTGGATTCTCCGCCAGTGCCCGAGGGATTTAAAGCAATTTCAACCCCAAGCAATGCGCTATTTTTACAGGCACTCGCGTCGATTAAACCTGATCTACTTCTCCGCGATAGCGGCTCTACTATTCAAGAGGAGATTGAAAAAATAACTGAACTCGTCCCCTCCATCATCCATTTCGATGATTTCGGCGACGGTGGTAAATGTGCTGACCTCGTATTCCAGACATTGTATGTCGAATCGAATGATAGTGCGCCAGATCATTACGTACTTGGACGAGAGAGTTTCATTGCTGACGAACAAATGGCTTCAGTTAAGCACATTGGACTTCGCAAAGCCCAACTGGGACCTCTTCCCCATTTAGTAATTTCATTTGGCGAAGAGGATGAAGGTAACTTGACCTACCGGGCGTTGCGTCATATTATGCAACTTCAAATCCCACTCAAAGTGACCGTTCTCATCGGTGAACAGTATGCCCATGATACAAGTACAATCCGTATGATGGCACTCGAAAGGCGGAATACAACCGTATTGGTGCCTCCGTATAACTACGCCGAAATTTACGCCGCAGCAGATATTATTTTATGCGCTTCTGGCTACATGCCTTATGAAGTCGCTGTAATGGGTATCCCTTGCGTCGTGCTCGCACAGAACGATTTCGAAGTGGGGCTTGCTTTTCCGAAAGAACAGCACGGTTTCATTCATCTTGGTCTCGGTCGAAAAGTAAAACAATCGAGTTTGTTGAACGCCATCATGGAACCCCTCTTGCACGAACCGCTACGCAAAAAAGCGATTGCACGACAAACCGCACTCGGGCTCGGGGACGGAAAAGATGCTGTATGCGAAGCGATACGCTATTACCTCGAGTATCCGAAGCGCAATACTAGTGGCGGCGCAGGAAAAAAAACGTCCGATATGCTACACTAAGGAAAAGCGCAAGCGCCTTGGTAGACCCGAAAAGCGCTGGAGGGCCTTAAGATAAAGGCGCTCTTTGCCTTTAACTTAAGGACTGAAGCGACAGAGGAAGTCAGCTTAGAATCGCGACATCCTGTCGCAACAGCTGCATGACCCACGTCCTGTGGGCCCAGGGGCTAGGCGCTGGAGTCTAGACACTAGGTTAAAAAACTTATACTTTCTAACTTTTAAAAAAGCAGAGGTGTTTTTCTGATGAACAAACGTCAAGTAGAAACAGCAATCATGGAACTCAAAATGGACTATATCAGTTTGCAAGGTGATATCGAGAAGCTAGAATCGACCGGTAATGACAGCTTCGTCAAGAAAGCGGAACTGCGTCTTGCAACGTTGGAAGACAGTCTCGCGGAACTGAACAAGCAACTTGCTGAATTTGAATGAACAAAAAGGCTATCCGGGACAAAGGATAGCCTTTTTGTTATGCATTTTTCCACGTCTGTTGATTAACCATCTATTTGCATAAAATACTGGTGAGTAGGGCTTGGAAGAATCCATTTTCACTGGATCATTTCCGGTTCGCTTTCGGCGAACTAATCACGACATATTTACCGTGAGTCATGTGTGGCTAGAAGTGACTCCGTCATTTCTAGCCACACTTTTTTCGGTAACCCTGTTGCGAATAGTTCCCTGTCGTGTACCTACAATGTTCAAGTGAAAAATGCAGTTATGTTTGAAAGAAGCGAATAGATAACTTTCTATAGGGATTGTAAATGCCCGAAGATACAATTTCGGGCACTCTTGCACGTTAAAAATGCGTTCCTTGCTTACTATTAGCAAAGAGTATGCATGTAATCATGTGTTATTTTATAGAAAGTAACACTTCTTTACTAGTAAAAAAGAGCAAACCCTAAAGAATATTTCAGCCGCCAAAATTGCATCTTTGGCGGCTTTTATCCAGGTAAATGCCCCTCTATTCTTTCGTCCAAAAAAGCTTTAGCACTTCGTGTACTGATCCATTTGGCGCGCAACGGATGAAGGAACACCCTACATATCCAGACATCTCGGTAATCGTATAGAAGTCATCCAATCCAAAGCAATCCAAAATCGACTATACACGTAGCGACCAGTTAGCGTTCATGTTATTCACTGGTTACTTTTTTGTATTCAACAAGTGTGGCATATTTCCATTCGACTATAACTGCTGGCAAACCGACTATATATCCTATCTAACCAACTATATCAACTCAAAAACCAGCCATAAAATTATTGCCCACCTCAATAAGTCGTCATTTTCAACAATTTCTGTAAACCATAAATACCTCGTTGGAAGAAAGTGAAACCATCTTGAAATTCTTCTACGTCAAGCGTGTACAGCGCATCCTCATTGTTCCATAGTCTACTAAAGTAAGTATCTATCTCTTTAGTTAACTCACTGTCATTCGGAGCAATGACCCGCAGATTGGCTTCTAGATTATAATTATCGAGCGTGCGTTCAGTTAAATTAGCAGAGCCGTTCGCAATGTAGGTTTCCTTAGCTGTCTGAATAACCACGAGTTTTGTATGGTATTGACCAATAACCGTATTGTACCAGCGAACATCAATTTTCCCATCCGTTTCTTCCAGCATCTCCTGTACAACCGGCCTGTTCGGCAATCCAGACTTTTCTTTACCGAAGGAGTTTTCATTCGGGTCTAAAATCATTTTCACATCGACGCCGCGGTTCGCAGCATCGATAAATGCATTGACAAGATCACGTTTTGCAATGAAGAACATCCCAATTCGAATTGTATCCCCTTCTTGCGCTTTCGCAATATCTCCAAGAAGCCCATCCAAGATTTTCTTCTCCGTCAAATATTGGACGGCATAGTTTCCCCCGTTTTGTTCCGGCACTTCTACGCGTGGTAATTTTCCACCATTCGAATAGTTGACGACCGCTTCTTCCGCCTCTAAAATATCGTTCAGTACACTGCCTTTCACCTTCAATGCCACATTACCGTGAAAACCGCTAGCGTTATGCGGATTTCCTGATGATACCAGTGCTTCTTTATCCGTTACAACAGTTTTACGGTGGTTCGCCTTGACATTCAGTAACGTAATGTAAGAAGCCAACGTCATTTTAGGTGCTTCGCTTGACATAGCGTTTGCAATCCAGCTCGTTTTCTCAATATCCAACCAGCGGAATATCGTCCTGTATAAACCAGAATAAACTGGAATTGAATCGCGAAGCGGATCCAAATCAGTGTAGATGACTTCGATTCCCGCATCTTCCATCTTTGTGAACCATTTTGTTTCATAAGAACCGTATCCTGTATTCAACGGATCTGTAATAAAAATAATCGGCATATCAGGATGTTGCTGTTTTTTCTCCACCAGTTTCTTTGTCATTGTTTGTGCGATTTTCGGGAATTCTATGTCTTCATCGTAATAATGATCGAATAGGAAATAATCGAGCACGATAAATTGCTCAGCCCGGTCGATCATCGCGTAGACTTCATCGAAAATCGCTAACTCATGCACCATACTGTCCCCGTCTTTGTTTTGTGCATAGGTCAAGTCCGTAAACATATCAACTTCGTCCGTCCAGTGCAAATCACCTTCGTATGAAATGCCTTCGGGGAGTTTTTTAAATGTATTCAGTAAAACAACACCTATATAAAAAAGAGCATACACTGACAGCACTATCACTATAATTCGCTTGCGTTTGCTCCAGCCTTTCTTTTTGTTCTTTTTCAACACACAACCATCCCCATTCAAACATATCAATCTATTTTTCTAATTTCCCTCTATCACTTTTTTACAAACAAAAAACACAGCCTCCTTTGGCTGCGCTCTTATGCAGTGACGTATTCGTGCACTGCTGTATCTGCAATCATCAGTTCTTTCAAATACTTTTTCGCGCGGAATAGCCGTGATTTCACCGTACCAATTGATACCTTCATTACTTCGGCAATCTCAATCAAAGAATATTGATGTACATAGAAATACTCAATTGTTTTTCTGTAAATAACATCAAGTTCACCAATTTTTTGCTGAACAATTGATTGAATGTCATTTTGCTCTAGCAATTCCGCAGGTGTCAAACTATCACTCGGAACAAGATCAAGAATCGGCACATCGAGCGTTTCCGGCTGGTTCATCACATGCTTGCTTCTTCTGACATCTTTGCGGTAACGATCTCGGAATGTGTTCATACAGATTGTTGTAAGCCATGCTTTCATATGGTCGACACTATCCATCCGATCGTTGTAGCGAACGACTTTCACCCATACATCTTGCATAAGATCTTCTGCTTCCTCTTTATTACGTGTTAATTTAAGACATAAATGATATATGTAACGGCCATATTCTTCATACAACCCATTTAGATTTTTGTTCATAACATAACGCCCCCGTCTTCTACCTGTTGTTCTTATTATCGGCAATCGGGACCTTTCAAACCATCGTATTCTCTTTCAGTATACTTACAAACGTGTAAGCTTGAAAAGCGAAAGGCGCCTTCTAGACGCGACAGGCATAAGTCGACCCAGCGACGTGGCGCTCTTTGCCACACAGCTGGGTTGCTTATGACTCAAGCGGCTGGCGCCTGGAGCTAGACATTGAAAAGCGAAAGGCCACTTTTCGAGGGAATACATCCTGTGAGCCTCTGTGTATCGAACGCCTGGACGCTAGACAAAAAATATCCCCGTAACCGTTTTACTCGATTACAGGGATATGCATGTTAATCAGTTTTTACCTTCACTGATTGTAATTGTCATACGGATAATCCGGTTACGTTCCATCTCCTCGATTTCAAAACGCAGATGATCGTATGTAAAGCGTTCGCCTTCTTCTGGAACGTGACCAAGCTCTTGCAGAACAAATCCTCCAAGCGTCTCATGATCCATTGGCAATTCAATATCGAGTAACTCCATCGCATCCACGATTTCAAGCCTGCCATGACAGATTAACCTAGTATCCGTCTTTTCATAGACAAGTTCTTCTTCGTCATCATCTGTCTCATCCTCAATGTCCTGGCCAATCATTTCTTCGATAATATCTTCATGCGTTATCATACCTAGCGTTCCACCGTATTCATCCAGAACGATTGCCATATGTTTCTTTTTCGACAGCATCATTTTGAATACTTTTTCAACGCTAGCAGACTGCACTACGTAAAACGTATTGCGGTCAATTAAATCACCAAGAGTCTGTTCAGGATCAATCGACCATTTGATTAACATTTTCGAATAAAATACACCTAAAATCGTATCCATACTTTCTTCGTAGACAGGATAACGCGTGTAAGAATGCTCCAAAATTGTGTCGCGAACTTCTTCATAAGTCGCTTCAATCGGTAATCCGATGATATCCATACGATGAGTTTCAAGGACGTCGGACACATCTTTTTCCGCAAAGTCGAGTACTTCCTTCAACCGATTCGATTCGTCCATCTCAAACGTTCCTTCTATAGAAGCAATGTCAACCATCGAACGGAGATCATCTTTTGTGAGCGTAGCTTTCGTTACCGCTCCTTTCGAGATGATCCTGATGAAAAGATTTGTGAATAGGCCTAGTAAAGCCGTCAATGGTGTTAATAATTTCACAAGCAGTGTAATCGACGGTGTGACCATATAAGCCACTCGCTCAGAAAATGTCGCTGCAATCGTTTTTGGCAATACTTCGCCGAAAACAATGATAATAACTGTCAAAATTCCTGTCCAAATACCAACGCTTAGCCCCTTATCAATTGCTATCATTGTAACTAAAGTCGGCATCATAATATTCGCGACATTGTTTCCAATAAGAATTGCTGTAATCATACGGTCCGGTTTCGAAATCAGTTTCTGCAGCTTAATTGAATGCACGTCTCCCTGATCTGCACGAAACTGGACCTTTCTCCTATTTACTGCTGTAAGTGCTGTTTCACTTCCTGACAAGTAAAAAGACAGGAATAAAAATAATCCAAGTGCTATAAACAAAAGCGATTCCTCCCGGAAATAATTTCATATTTATATATTCAGCCAATTAATAACTTTCAAACAGCATACCATATTATTCATATTTGCGTTCGTCTTTCTTACTCACTATCAACATCATCTGCTATACTATTTCTATTCACGAAATTATTTGAAATGAGGGATTGTGTTGAATCATTTAGAGACGCTTGACGACTATTTTAAAGAACAACGGGACGAACATCTTGGACAATTAAAAGACTTCCTACGTATTCCAAGTATTAGTGCTTTATCCGAACATAAAAACGATATGCAACAGGCTGCTGAGTGGTTGCTGAATTCATTCAAAGAAGCAGGACTTGAAAACCTTTCAATCGACGAAACAGACGGACAGCCTGTTGTTTACGGCGATTGGCTCCACGCGGAAGGTAAACCGACAATTCTAGTCTATGGTCATTACGATGTACAGCCGGTTGACCCGCTGAATTTATGGGAAACAGGACCATTCGAACCCGAAGTTCGTGATAACAAATTATATGCGCGCGGCGCCAGTGATGATAAAGGACAAGTATTCATGCATGTGAAAGCCGTTGAAGCACTTATGCAAAAGACAGGCGGTTTACCAGTCAATGTGAAGTTCATCATTGAAGGTGAAGAAGAGATTGGCAGTCCAAATCTCGAAAAATACATTGAGGCCAACAAAGACAAGCTCGCGGCTGACGTCATCGTCATTTCTGATACAGGCATGCAAGGACCTGGACAACCTGCAGTTTGCTACGGACTTCGAGGTCTGTGCGGCGTACAAATCGACGTGCAAGGTGCGAAAAGCGATCTTCACTCCGGCTTATATGGTGGAGGCGTCCAAAACCCGATTCATGCGCTTGCAGAAGTTCTCGCCTCGTTCCGTGACAAAGAAGGAACGATTGCAATTGAAGGATTCTACGACAATGTCCGTCCTCTATTGGATGAAGAGCGCGAAGCCTACCAAGCACTTGGCTTCAACGAAGATGAATTGAAAGAAGAAATTGGCGTGACTGAACTGTTCGGAGAAAAAGGATATTCGCACCTCGAGCGTACATGGACTCGTCCTACTCTTGAAGTGAACGGAGTATTTGGCGGATTTTCAGGCGAAGGCATTAAAACAGTATTGCCGGCTGAAGCAGGCGCAAAAATTACATGCCGTTTAGTTCCTGACCAGGATCCAGATGAAATCATTGAGAAATTGAAAGCGCATATCGAAAAATATAAACCAGTAGGGGTAACTGTTACAGTAACCGAATTCGATAAAGGGAAACCGTTCATCACACCGTTCGATCACCCTGCAATTCAGGCTGCAGGACGTTCATACGAAAAGGTTTACAATGTACCAACTGCCTATACACGTGGTGGCGGATCAATTCCAATCGTTGCAGCATTTGATGAAATACTAGAATTACCCGTCGTCTTGATGGGCTTCGGACTTGCGTCAGAAAACTTCCACGCACCGAACGAACACTTTCATTTGGAAAACTTCGACCAAGGACTACGTGTCATCGGCGATTATTATTATGAAATTGCAGGCTTTGAGAAAGATGAATTGAAAAAGTGATACATGTGCCGGATCCTCCTTGTGAGGGTCCGGTTTTTTAGAACTTAACAACACTTTCAATTAAGTTAACAACGCCTAAATGCAACTTAACAACGCTTCTGTCTAACTTAACAACGCACGGGTCGCTCAACACCACCGATATAGAACTGCAAAAAAGCCCGAATCGCATTATCAAATGCAATCCGAGCAAAAATTACTTCAATACCATTATGCTTCTTCGATTTCCTCACCGTAATACGTGACAAATTCTTCAAGCGGTTTACGTGGTCGAGCCTTTGGTCTTTCGTCATAATAACCAAATTGAAGCATACTGATAATACGTTCACCTGGTTTAACGCCAAGTTCTTCTCTGAATTTCGGGTTATCCAGGAAGCCTGGTGTTTTCCAGCATGTCCCGATTCCTTTATCCCATGCGAGAAGCATGGTGTTCTGAACAAACATGCTTGCCGCTGCATAATCTTCTAGACGTTCTTTCTGACGCGGGTCCTCAGGGACAATAACAAATGCAACTGCACCCGGTCCTGTGAATTTCTTCATTTGTTTCTCAAGCTCTTCTTCCGAAAGTTCTTTCCATTTCGGTACACCATATTCACGTAAAATATCGAGGAATTTCACATATCCCTTATCAGCAGCTACAACAAAGCGCCACGGATTTCGATTGCCATGATTTGGTGCCCATGCCGCATCTTCAAGTATTTCGGCAATATTTTCCGGATCAACCGGCTGACCGTTAAAGTTCTTTATTGAACGACGCGTAATAATCGCATCTCTGACAGATAAAGCTTGCTCATTCATAACTCATTTCCCCTTTACACATACTTCTTCTATTATACCTTAACCATTGATTTTTAGCGAAGCTGCCTAAATTTCGACATATTTAGTGTTTTCTAAATATGTTCTTATTACTTTTCATGGTATAGTAATAGTAGCGTATATTATAGTGATAAAGGATGATTTTAATCATGATAAAAAAGCCAATTGCGTGGATTGTAGACAGCACAGCATACATTTCAGAGGAACTTCGTCAACACCCAGACTTCTTTTCAGTACCTTTAAATATACATTTCGGTGAAAAACAATTTGTTGATGGTGTAGACTTGAATCCTCAGCAACTTTACGAGAAAATCAAAAACGCTAAAGAATTTCCAAAATCCTCACAACCTTCTGCGGGCGCATTTGCTGAACGTTACAAGGTTATTGCGGAACAGTACGAGCAAGCAATTGCTGTTCATGTGTCCGGTAAAATGAGTGGGACACTTGCTTCCTCTATAGCAGGCTCAGAAATTTCGGGATTCCCTGTTACATTCATCGATTCACTTTCCTTATCCTATGGGGTCACAGGATTAATCGAACGGGGCATAGAAATGCAAGACGAAGGTGCAACTGTTCCAGAAATTGAAGCGCAGCTTAAGAAAATGGCTGGCACAATGCATAACTATATCCTAATGGGACAGCTTGAACAATTGTACAAAGGCGGCAGAATGAGCGCTGCACAATTTTTCATTGGGAGCTTGTTGAAAGTAAAACCAATTGTCCACATTACGCCCGAAGGTGAATTACAACCAGTAGACAAAGTGCGTTCCGAGAAAAAAGCACTTCAATACTTGGTCGACAAAGTAGTCGCTGGCCACCATCCTGGCCGAACGAAAATTCATTTAATGCAAGGCAATGTCTTAGAACAGGCAGAGCATTTGAAAACTCTCATCACGGAACAAATACCTGATCTCGAAGTGAATATTGGAGATATTAGCTCCGTCCTTGCGGTTCATGCCGGCGAGGGAACGCTCGCTGTTCTATGGTTTGACTGAACAAACAAAAGCGCTAGAGTCTAGACAGTAAAAAAAGCAGTCCGTCTTAAGTTGACGGACTGCTTTTTTACGATTACATTCGCAACTATAGTCATCATGAAAACTGGTCATTAATTTTAAAAAAGATGTACTTTGCATTTGGCGAAAACATATATGAATCTTTGTATGCCCAGAAACGATGCTGTGCGTCGAACGTATGTGCATTAACGAGTGGTGCTGAGCCATCTTTTGCGGTGACGATGGTCGAATGATCGAATCTGCCATCACCTTCAAAATCGTAGACAATGACATCCCCTAGCCCTAATTCTTCAGCTGATGAAACTTGTGTTGCAGTTAATCCTTTTTTCGAACCCGCTAAATACCAACGCAACGAATGCGACGTCGACCAACTGAAACTCCACGTTCCTCCACGCAGCCACCAGCCTCTTTCGCGATTCGGGTAACCATGCATTGGTGCTCCCCCCGCAAGCAAACATTGTGAAATGAAATTAGTACAATCTACATCGAATGATGGAAATGCCGGATTGCGGCCATTCCACCACTGGTTTGCATAGCGAACAGCCGCTTCCCTGTTGTACATGATCAAACCCCTCCTTATTCCATCGTATGAATAGAACAAAGTAGGAATGCCTTTCTGACAAATTGTAGCGCCTTTATTTCATCTAAAAAGTTCATTTAAGCTCCACGGAAATATCTCCATTGATGTAGTTCGGATACGCTTGAAAGTATACTTTTAATAGACTTTCATTATAATTCTTTGTGAAATTGATCGATGAATATTGATATTCTTCATCTCTCCAACTACTTGAACTATTAGACTCAACCTTTTGCCCATCCCCATTTTCAGCTGTAAAAAACAAAAAGTAGCCAAATTCTTCTGCTAGCGGGAATCTTGCTTCTATCGTGTTCTGAGTCATTTTTGTCACTTCAATTTCCCCATCAGAAGGTTGCATGATGACCTCCTGTTTTTGAAGATCAACAAGAAGATAGGACTCGTCTTTCGGCAATGCCTGCATCTTATTAAATTTAAAATATAGCTTATTAGGTTGTTCAAAGTAATTGCTCTGCAAATAGAAAGTTTGCTCATTGTCACTAAAACCAAGTCCAGTCGTACCATTTTGAATGCTACTCCACACTTCCCCTTTTTCATCTTCAATCCGCATATCCATAAAGTTCAATATCTTCATGGAGTTCGGTTCATCAAAAAACACTTTCACTTCCACACGTAATGGATAGATTGTAATCTCTTGAATCGTCATTTTTTGACCTTCAACTTCGACCACTTTGTCGAGCGCAAAAATTTTTCCTTTCTTCACTTCTTTCGGCAGCGTAAAAGGAAGGGAAAAAGCCGTTTCCTTTTCATTATCCAATTGAAGTTCCAGTACAAAGTCCTGCGTATCAAAGGATTGTTTTGCTAAGAATAATACTTCTATTATGTCTTCTTTTCTATTTTCATGCCGTTGATTTGGATTATTGTATGATACTGTGCCAGGTGGAACTACCTTGCCATTATGATAAAGTTCGATTTTTTTATAATCGAGTACTTCGATGGAATAAGGCGCTTCAAGTGTATAAGAAATGACGATTCCACTTTCATCCAGTATGACGCCGTTGATGGTAAGCGTTAAACCATCCTTCATCTGACTGGCATGGACAGTCTGATAATAATCGTTATCCATAATCGCCTGTAACCCTTTGTCGTATTGAATGTATTCTACAAGTTTTCCCATTCCAGGAATCGAAGCGATCGCATTCGCAAAGGCCGGTGACACCCGGATGGACGTTATGAATGCGAGTAAAAATACTGCAGCGATAGCAACCGTCCAAAGTGATTTTCGACGTTTTTGGCGTTTCGCCCGCCACTCTGAATTGGCAATTAAGAATCCACTCTGAATCGCGTCATTCAACTGCTCATTTGGAATTGGAAATTCTTCTAATTTCGACCTAACTTCCCGCAATTGCTTTTCTTCGTTTTCAAACATGGTCCACATCCCCTTTTTCAGAAAGAAAACTTCGTAATGTCCGCAATGTTTTATGAAGCCTAGACTTGACGGTCCCTTCAGGAATACTTTCAATTACGGCAATATCCTTAATCTTGATATCTTGAAAATACATGAGGTGAATTAATCGTTGCTCGACCTCTGATAATGTTGCAATTGCCTCCTCAATTTCAAGATATGTATAATCCATTTCACTTCCAAATTCATCTAATTTATCGCTTTGAACATTTTGTTTTTTCTTCCTCAACTGATCCTGACAATAGTTCATCATAATCCGTATTAGCCACGTTTTTACATACCTCGGTTCTTTCATAGTGTGAATTTTTTTATACGCGCGAACCGTCACTTCCTGTAGCGCTTCAACGGAGTCATGCTCATTTTTCAAGAAAGCAATAGCCGTTCGATAAAGCGGTTCTTTATATAGATGGATGATTTCCAAAAATGCTTGCTCATCGCGTTTAATCGCTCGTTTAGCAAGGTCAACTTCATTCACAATGCCACCCCATTTCCACCGTTCCTACTCATTAGACACACAAAGATGGAAAAAGTTCATTTATATTAAAAAAAGCGCCAAACTTATGCAAGTTAATTGCATGAGTTTGACGCCTTTTAACTATCCAATAAAGTTGAAGCACAAAAAAATTAGTGGTTCAGTACTTTGGATAAGAAATTCTTCGCGCGTTCGGAGTCTGGGTTCGTAAAGAATTTTGATGGTGGAGCCTTTTCTACAATTTTCCCCTCCGCCATAAAGACAATTTCGTCGCAAATTTCTTTGGCGAAGCCCATTTCATGTGTAACGACGACCATCGTCATGCCATCGTGTGCCAATTTACGAATCGCATCAAGCACTTCTGTCACCATTTCCGGATCGAGTGCGGATGTCGGTTCGTCGAATAGCATTACTTGTGGATCCATGGCGAGCGACCGTGCAATAGCTACACGTTGCTGTTGTCCACCAGAAAGCCGACCAGGATATGCATCGAATTTGTCGCCAAGGCCTAAAGAGATAAGCAATTCTTTCCCTTTCTTGTCCGCTGCCTCTTTATTCATCCCTTTTACCTTCAAGAGTGCTATTGTCACGTTTTGAAGCGCTGTCAAAAATGGATACAAGTTGAAATTCTGAAATACAAATCCGATATTAATGCGCGCTTTGTTAATATTCGTTTTTTTATCGTGAATAGAAACGCCATCCACAATGATTTCGCCATTATCAATAGGTTCTAGCGCATTCAATGTCCGAATGAGCGTTGATTTCCCGGCACCACTCGGTCCAATAAGTGCGATTACATTGGATTTCGGTACTTCAAGTGATATATCCGTTAGTACTTGATGAGCACCAAAGGATTTATTAACATTTTTAATGGTAATCATAAAAAACACTCCTTCATAACAAGCTTACACTCAGTTCTCGCGCGATAAAAGTCGTTTCTCAAAATATCGTATAATCATCGACATACTGAACGTCATAATTAAATAAACTATCGCGACAAATGTCCATACTTCTAGCGAGCGGAACGATGTTGCGACAAGATTTTTTGCATTCAACGTTAAATCCGTCGCTGCAATAACAGACACAAGAGAAGAGTCTTTAACTAAAATGATAAACTGTGATGCCAAAGGAGGTAACACTCGTCGAAACGCTTGTGGTAAAACGATATATCGCATTGCATTCGTGTGGGACATGCCCGATGAACGCGCAGCCTCCATTTGTCCTTTTGGTACTGCTTGAATTCCCGAACGAACAATTTCTGCGATAAACGCCCCCGAAAAAATAGCAAGGCCTAAAATGGCAGACCAATAAGATCCAAGTCTAACGAATTGACCAAGCACAAAAAATATCCAAAATAGAAGAACAAGTAATGGTACACCGCGCATCACTTCCACATAGATAGAGGAAATAAGTCGAAAGAATTTGTTTCTTGAAATACGTCCTAGTCCAAAAATGATTCCTATGGGTATAGCAATCAGAAGCGCTATCGCTGAAATTTCCAACGTTTTCAACGCTCCATCAATAAATATATCCATATTGTTTGTTATAATACTCCAGTCATAATTATAACCGCCCATTTAATTTCCCCCTCTGAAATTGAAGAAGTGGTTATTCTTCTACGACTTCATTCAACCAATCGCTTGTTTCAAACCACTTATTTCTTGAAGCCAATTCAGCTGGGCTATCAATATAGTTCGCTAAAAATGAGTTAAGCCACAAAATTGTTTCAATGTCATTTTTCTTTACTGCAATTCCTAAATTTTCTGAAGAAATCAGGCCTTCGACAGCTCTGACTTGATCGCCATTGCGAAGTTTCCACACAGCGATGGCTGGTTCGTCATAAAGAACAGCATCTGCTTGCCCTTGCGCCATTGCTGTTGCAGCAGATGGGAATTCTTCAAAATCCATTATTTCAGCATTTTTGAAAAGATCTTTCGCTAAGAGTGCCCCAGTTGTTCCAATACCAACTGCAATTTTTTTCCCTTTCACATCAAGTTCTTCCCAAGACTTCGTCGAAGTATCTTTGGCAGGAACCATAAGTGCTTGGCCAGTTTTATAATATGGGTTGGAAAAACTGACAACAAGTGCTCGGTCTCCTCGGATTGTCATACCTGCAAGAATCATGTCGATTTCTCCCGTTTGAAGTGCCGGAACAAGCCCGTCAAATGTGAATTGTTTATACTCCACATCTACTTTTAACCATTCACCAATAGCATTTGCAGTATCAACGTCATAGCCTACAAAATCACCATTTGGATCTTTCATGTCAAACGGGAAGTACCCTGGCGACATCCCAATTACTAGCTTCTTGTTTTTCGCCACGTTTTGCAGAGTCGAGTTTTCTGTAGTGACGCCCCCAGCATCTTTACTACACCCTGCAACAAGTAGAACTGCAATCATTAATGTCGCTGTTAACCACTTTTTCATTGTTTTTCATCCCCCTTTAGTATTATGTAAATAACATTCACCCATTCTGATGAATTATGTAAAGTATAAAGTAACGCTATTAATCTGTCTACAAGAATAATTAAATTATTCTAACCATTTATATACAATAAATTAATGTATTTGTTAAAATATGCAAGACTACAAGCTTTATCTGTAAGGGACTAAGTTATATAGCACTACTCTATTAATTAATACTTATATTAATGTATATTTACTCTTTTAATTCAACAAAAAGCGTTCGGATAAACCGAACGCTTTCGTAATCCTATGAAGTGTAGTGATATATGAACCCCTGACCTTCATACTAATAGCGTGAAGTTCAGCTTATGAACGCTCTTCAATAATCCCCTGAAGTAATATCCGGATATTCTGAACGACCACTCTTCGGCTAACATTATTCGACATATTCGTATAAAACTACACTTTCCATATAGTTTACAAAACGTCGAAGCTCTTTCGCTTCTACCGTGCTGATTGCACCGTCCTTGAACATTTCTGAGATCTCTTTTCTCTGCACTTCAATAGCATTCAAACATAGAATCTCCTTTTGTTCGTCTAAAATGGATTGATCCATCTCTACTTTATGGGGCAATTCCTTTTTATTCAGAAGGCGTTTATAATAATAAATCATATTGTGTAGAACTTCTGGTTGTTCACTAATAGAAGCTCGTTCTTCCAAACCCGCTAGTACTTTCTCAAACGTAAATATTTGCACCGTATCTTCCATTTCCTGAACCTGCTCTAATTCTCGGTCACTTAAGCGCCCGCGTTTCCAATCTCTCAGTACTTGATAGAACCGCTGACGGATAAAGTGATTCGCACCGCTTGTTGCCGCCTTTTCACGAATCGAAACCGACTTTTCGATACTTTTTAACGTAACCATCTTCACTTGGTGCACACTCATATATTCCTCCGTATATTGACGCTCCAACATTAAAGAATGCAATCTTTCCATCTTCAGCTGCTCGTTATATTCTCGTAGCTCTTCTTCGTTTTTATTTTTCGACCGCAACATATGCAACATGAGTGTATAGTCGTTTAATAATTCATAGACAATCGAAGCATTCTCTTCTGTTTTTTCCGAATTGATTTTCTGAATAGCTCCCATGATCATACGCTGCTTTTCATTCGTTAAATCTGAACTGGTCGTATGCGTGCTCGCTTCCCCCTTACTTAGGATAGGTAGAAATATTGTTGCCATAATAAGTGTCAATAGAATAACGCCTGCCGCCAAAAAGATAATAAGTGAACGCTCTGGGAACAAATCGTTCGTTGATGTAAAAAATGGAATCGATAGCACACCGACCATTGTAATCGTTCCACGGACACCTACCAAACTCGTAATTAGACTTGTTTTCAGAGATGGTTTTTCTGTCACATTTTTCAAAATGTAATAATCGAAATGATTAATGGTGTGCGACCACAAAAATCGTATACCGAGTACGACGAAACCTAATGCAAGAACATACCCTAACAACAGCCAATTACTCATCTGTTCATTTTCCAGTAATGAACGCATTGCAGATGGGAGTGTTAAACCTAACAGTAAGAAAATTAAACCGTTTAATACAAATGCGATAATTGACCACAGGTTATCCGTCAACACTTGCTCCTGCGCTCTAAAGTTTTCTGTACGCTCTCTTACAAGCGCATGGATAATCCCCGCTGCTACAACCGCTATAACACCTGATGCATGGAACATTTCCTCTGCTATAAAGAAAATAATAAATGGCGTTAAAACTTGTAATAGCGAATGGAATACTACGTCGACAAATCCCCCTCTACGTAGAACGTAGCGAAGCAAATTAATCGAAAGTCCAAGCCCGATACCAAGCAATGCCCCAACGATAAACATATATAAGAAGTCTCCTGTAGCCTTTTGAACTGAAAAATAACCGGTTACCACCGCTAAAACAGCATAATTAAATGCAACAAGTCCTGAAGCATCATTGATTAAAGATTCCCCACGCACTAAATTCATAATATGAGTTGGAATTTGAATACGTTTCGCAATGCCATTTACAGCAACTGGATCCGTCGGTGATAGAATTGCTGCGAGCGCAAATGCAGCTGCTAAAGGAATTGCTGGAATCATCCAATGGACAAATATTCCACCAAGTATCGTAGTTAGAAGTACTAAAATAATAGCATTCCCAAAAATTGACGCACGCATTTTCCATAATTCCTCTCGCGGAAAATGAGCGCCTTCATTGTATAAAAGTGGTGCTATAAACAGTAGAAGAAACCATTCTGTCTCCACTTCAATTGTAAAATCTTTAACAGCTAATGCAAAAATAAGCCCCACAATAATTTGGATTAATGCAGTTGGTAATAGTGTCACGTAATTCCCAATAACGTTTGTAACAAGCAATAAGACTAGCAACATTAAGATAATCTTTAATAATTCCATCCGTTTTTCTCCTCTTCACTTTTTCTGTTCCAATAATCAAGAATAAAGTGATTATTTCGTCCAAAACGCGCCAAAAATGTACAAGTGTAGGCTGTATGCTTTTCTTACAGGTAGCTCATGTAAGAAAGTGGATAATCAACAGACGTGGTTCAATATATAAAGTTAGCAAATATGATATAATCGTGCGTTTATTTTTATTTTATCATGAATTTTAAAAATACTGTTAGCTCCTAACCTCGTTCTCACAGAACAAGATTTGGAGCTAACAGTATTTATCGTTGGATTAATTATGTATGGATTCCCATTTTACTACTCGCAGCACGAAAGACTATTTTCGAACAAAAAAAGGGCCCAGTTATACTGGACACCCTTCTAAACCTATATGGAGCATAGGGGGCTCGAACCCCTGACCTTCACACTGCCAGCGTGACACTCTCCCAGCTGAGCTAATGCCCCGTATCTTTGATACAATAAGAAGTATAGCAAGATGATTTGAAAAAGACAATAGGCAGGGGGAAGTCTATATGCAGCATGCAGAAAGAGAAATTACCGAACCCGTTGCGTTATGTGACAACAAAGGGTTATTGAATCCAGAAGCAATCGGCTTCGCACGTCAGCCTTTCATCCAGAGCAATCTCAAGAACCACTTCATGCGGAAGAAGAAGTGGAATTATTGGTGTGTGTACGGGGAAGATTTGTTATTTTCCGCAACGATTAGCCATCTTGATTATGCAGCTGTCTGCTTTGTCTATATTTTAAATTATGAAACGCAGCGATTTTATGAAAAGCAAATAACGGTTCCAATTGGGCGCAATGTGAAGATGCCTGAAAACGTGTTGGATGGCGTTAAATTCGTGAATGATAATCTAACTGTCCAGATCATACATATTCAAGGCGAAACCCATCTGTCCGTGACAATCCCAGACTTTGATAATGAAGTACTACATGCAGATTTCCATATTGGTCATCCAATTAACGATGAATCATTGAATGTTGTTATACCTAGGAGCAGGGACGTTTTCCAGTTCACAGCTAAGCATCATTCATTACCAACATCCGGGTTCGTTAAAATCGGGGACAAACGGTACGATTTCAATCCAGATTATAGTTTTGCTGTTCTCGATTACGGCAGAGGAATCTGGCCGCGAAAAGCAGAATGGAACTGGGCGATGGCATCTCAGCGTCTTGGTGGTCGTCGCATTGGACTTAATTTCGGTGGTAAATGGACGGATGGGACAGGCATGACTGAAAACGCGGTGTTTGTTGATGGTTTGATGACTAAAATTCATGAGGATGTTCTATTTACATATGATAATAAAAACTTCATGATGCCTTGGAAAATTCGAACGAAGTTTTCAGATACAGTCAACATAACATTTACACCTTTTTTTGAACGTGTTTCCATGACGAATGTCCGGTTAGTACGCACGGAGGTCCATCAAGTTGTCGGTTACTTCAACGGAACAGTACGCTTACATGACGGCTCCACCCTACAAATCCGCAACATGCTTGGCACTTCGGAAGAACATATCGCGAAATGGTAACTAACACAATTATATTCGCACATTATACATTACTTTTACTAGCCGGCTTAAATGCCGGTTTTTTTATACGATAAAAAAGTAAAATTGTATTTCACCTGGAGCAGTGGGTAGGGATTGAACTACATCCCCACTCTCTGCAACAGGGAAACACTAATTTAAACTACCTTCCTTTAGTTTAACGCCCTCCTGCGCTTACGCTTTTCTTATTTGTACAAGTATTTTGTTTAGAAAGTGGATTTTAAGGCAAAATAATAGATAAGACAATGAATCCGAAAGGCAGTGAGTATTTTGAGAAAATTGAATGCTGTAGGTACAATCGTAATTACAGGTGCATTGCTGATGGGCGGATGCGGCAACTTCGGGAAAAATGCAGATAAGCCAAACCGTGAAGAAGCAATTATTATTAATGAAGATGAGAAAGCTGGCGGATCCATCGAAACCGGTAATGGATTCGGTTTTTCGTCATTCGATCTTGAAATCGATGTCGATGGTAAAGATGCAATTGATGCTGATTACGATGTGACCGAAAAAGCAGATGCAGATTATGAAAATAAACTGAAGAATATCAAACTAAAAGATAATAAAGCGATGGATGAGCTTAGTAAAATGTTTATAGAAATTCGTATCACAAAAGATACACCCCAACAAGAAGTGATTGATAAGATTCTCCAATGGTATGGTTTGGATACTTACTCAAAGTTTGACCTTGATGTTGATTTTGACGATGGTACGTTGCTCGATATTGAAGACGTAAAATAATAAAAGGCTACAAGGATATAATGTCCTTGTAGCCTTATTTTGTGCCGCTTCCGCTTTTCTAGACTGTCCAGACTACAGCGCCTAGCTCGCTGTGGAAAAGATGAAAGACCCATAAGCCAAAGGGCGGCTTCCGGGTCTTTCCCTTTTTCCTTCACGAGCTACACAGGCGCTTGCGCTTTTCTATACTGTCCAGACTACAGCGGCCAAACGCTCGGGTCATAAGTCGTTCCAGATATGCGGCAAAGTACGCCGCTCCGCCGGCACGCCTTATGCAGGCCGCTTGCGCTTTTCTATACTTTCGATTCTAGCAACATGTTGTAAAATACACCTTGTTGTTCAATCAATTCTTCTTGGCTTCCGGATTCTATCAGTTTCCCTTGCTCCATGACATAAACGGTATCGGCTTTCCGTACGGTATTCAGTCTATGCGCAATAACAAAACTAGTTCTGCCTTCCATAAGGCGATCGAGTGCTTCTTGGATTTCTAGCTCTGTAACTGTATCGATACTACTTGTGGCTTCATCAAGAAGGAGTAGTACTGGATCTGCAACGAGTGCTCTTGCAATTGACAGCAACTGCTTCTGCCCTTGTGAGATCTCGCCGCCATCTGCCGTCAATATAGTCTCATAGCCATCTTCCAGCCGACTAATGAAACTATGCGCATTGGCCTGTTTTGCCGCCTGCATGACTTCTTCATCTGTCGCATCAAGTTTTCCATAACGAATATTTTCAAGGACTGTTGCTTCGAACAGAAATGGATCTTGCAAGACAAATGCCGTTTGGCTACGAAGCGTTTGCCGCGGCAACTTGCTAATCGGGATACCGTCGATATAGATTACTCCTTTATCAACTTCATAGAACCTAGCAAGCAACTGCATAATTGTGGTCTTCCCTGCGCCCGTGGCCCCGACAAATGCCGCTGTTTCCCCCACCTTCACACGAAATGATAAATTGTCAATTGTATAGCCATCGGTTTCGACTGCATAACCAAAGGAAACATCTCGGAACTCAACGTCCCCCTTGAGGATCATATCCGTATATTCCGTCGCTTCATCCTTCTCGACTGGTTCATCCATAATCTTAAAGACTCGCTCTGCTCCAGCTATTGCCGATAGCACTGTGTTAAATTGGTTTGCAAGATCATTAAGTGGACGTGTGAACTGCCGTGCAAATTCAGAGAAAATGACGATTGTCCCCACCGTTATAACACCGTCCCCTCTTAACGCAAGCAATCCACCCACCCCTGCAATAACCGCAAAACTCGCGTTGTTCAACAGATTCATTACTTTGGGGATAAAACCTGAGTAGGTCAACGCCCAAAAACCCGTTCGTCGAAGTCGCTCACTCTTCTGCGCAAACTCTTCCATTACACGTTCTTCCTGCGAGAATGCTTTGACAATGCGCTGGCCAGAAATCGTTTCTTCAATCATGCCGTTTAACTCGCCCACTGCTTGCTGCTGTTCTTTAAATAAAGGTCCCGTACGGCGCGTAATCCACCGAATCGCTACGAACATCACTGGAACAATGATCATCGTGAGTAGTGTCAATAACGGGCTTAAGTAAAGCATGACCCCAAGCGTCCCGGTTAGTGTCAAGATGCTCGAAAATACTTGGATGAAAGACGAGTTCAGTGTTTGGCTAACGTTTTCAATATCATTGGTAATTCGGCTCATCAGTTCACCGTGCTGCCGTTTATCAAAAAATGTGACTGGCAGCTTTTGAAGATGAGCAAACAAACTCGTCCGTAAACGAAAAACGGTTTGTTGTGCGACGCCAACCATCCAATAGTTTTGAAAATACATCGCTAGTGATAAGCCTACATAGATAGTGATAAGCCACACGATACTGCCGCCTAAACCCGCGAACTTCATCGGAATAATATAATGGTCAATAATTTTACCAATCATCAATGGCCCAAGCAGCGCCAGGACTGAACTGACAAAAACAAGCGTGAGCACAGCAATGAGTAGCCCCCGCTGTTCATCGACAAGTTGCCAAATCCGGAAAAGAACTGATTTCCAGTTACTCGCACGTTCTTTTTTCTTCTTCCCAGTACCATTAATATCTTCCTTCGATAGAATCGGCTCGTAGCCGAACGGTTTACGAATTGCGCGTAACATCGGCTGCCACCTCCTCATCGGATTGGGATTCCGCAATTTTCTGATACAGTGCGGACTGCTCCATCAAGTCGTCATGTGTTCCATAGCCGACGACTTGTCCTTCATCTAAAAGGAGGATTTTATCAGCCCCTTGTGCGGTTCGGATTTTCTGTGTGACAACGAGCATCGTCGCTTCTTCCCCTTCAAGCGCATCCCATAGCGCCGTTTCCGTTTTCACGTCAAGTGCACTTGTGCTGTCATCGAGAATCAAGATAGATGGTTTCCGAACGAGCGCCCTTGCAATGGATAATCGTTGTTTCTGACCACCCGATAAGTTGACGCCTTTCTGTCCGACCCTTGTGCCATACTTTAACGGGAACAGATCAATCGATTCATGGATTTGTGCTTTTTTAGCCGCCTCTTCCAGTTCGTCGACATCCGCCTCCATATCGCCCCACGATAAGTTATCCAAAATCGACCCTGTAAATAAAATCGATTGCTGCGGTACGAGTCCAATCGTATCCCTCAAATCTTTCAACGGCCAATCCTCTACTTCTGTTCCACTAACATAGATCTTCCCTTGTGTTTTTTCAAAAATACGTGGAATAAGATTGAGTAATGTAGATTTTCCAGACCCTGTTGCCCCCATAATGGCGAGCTTTTCTCCCGGTGAAACATGGAATGACACGTTATCTAAAATCGGTTCCAGCTTACCTGGATATATGAACGACACGTTGTCGAATTTCAAATCACCTTCATTGCGTAACAGTCCTGTACTTTCCGAACTATGGAGTTCCAAGTCTTCATTCGCAAGCAGAACTTCTTCCATCCGTTCAGAAGATGCTTTTGCACGCGAGAATGCCACAATGATGAATGAGAACATCGAGAACGCACCTGTCATGCGCATTGCATAGTTAACAATCGCTACTAGTTCCCCCACCTGCGCGCCGCCATCACGCACTTCAATAGCTCCGAACCATAGTACAGCCATCAAACTTGCGTTCATAACAAACAACAGGATTGGCAAGATTAGTTCCATCATCCGCATCGCTTTTACCGTATCTTTTCTTAACAGATCAGATACTTTTGAGAAGCGACTCGCTTCATAAGCCCCACGTAAAAACGCTTTAATAAGTCGTACAGCCTGTAAATTTTCTTGGATAACACGGTTTACTCGGTCAAGCCTGTTCTGGACATGCGAAAAATAACTGACCCCTTTTTTCGCCATGAAATAAAGAAAGATCAGCAGAAACGGAGCCCCAACTACAAGAAATAATGCTAGTTTCACATTGACGAAAAAAGCCATAACTAAACTTCCAATTACGAGTAATGGTGCACGCATCATAATCCGAAGTCCCATAAATAGGACGTTTTGAGCCATCGTGACGTCACTCGTCAACCGTGTGATGAGTCCCGATGTCGGGAACCGAAGAAATGTCGCCATGGTAAACGCTTGTACTTGACGAAACAATGCCTGTCGTAGATCAAATCCAAAACTTTGCGCCGCATGTGCAGCAAAGAATGAATTAATGACCCCCGAAAAAAAAGCCACAAACGCCAGCGCCATCATCACGCTTCCCCACGTCCAAATAACAGCCTCATTTCCAGCCATAATGCCATCGTCGATAATTTTAGCGATGAGCAACGGCTGAATTAGCTCTACAGATAATTCCAGTAACATAAGAAATAACGCAATAACGATTGGCCATTTATATGGCCAGGCATATGAAAAAACTGTTTTCATCTTTTTGACCCCCAAAAACTCTTTCGTTTCACGAATTACTTCTCGATAGAACTTATTATGACACAGCGACCCAATTGTGTATAGCCAATTCGACTGAATTGTAGGTTATCTTAAAATTGATTGATGTTGACTACAAGTGATCACATTTCATGTATGAGTTGTATTTCATTTCCAATTAACGTATAGTACATTACAACAGTAATGCACTAACGATTAGGAGGTGCCACCGGTGCTTAACATGGACGGCTCGAAACCAATTTACGTCCAAATTGCGGAGTGGATTGAAACGGAAATAATTGACGGCACCCTTTCCCCCGATGAAAAAGTCTATTCACAATACCAACTCGCGGAAATCTTCACTATTAATCCAGCAACGGCTGGCAAAGGACTTACGTTATTGCTCGAAGCGGAAGTTGTCTACAAGCGACGCGGCCTAGGAATGTTTGTCGAGCCTGATGCTCGCGACAAACTACTGTCTAAACGCAAAGAAGATACTCTGCGGAGACTTATTCGGGAATTGCTCAATGAAGCTACACTTCTTGGTGTCGACGATTCACATCTGCTGTCAATGATTGAAGCAGAGCGAGGAAAAAGGGGGAACAAACATGACGGTAATTGAATTTATTGATGTAACGAAAACTTATGGTAGTCGTACTGTGTTGAATAAGATGAATTTCAGCATTCGACAAGGTGTTCTTACGGGAATCATTGGACGTAATGGTGTCGGGAAATCTACGCTGATGAAAATCGTTGTAGGACATACTCAAGCTACGTCTGGAGATGTCCATGTTTTTTCAGTCAATCCATTCAACAGTTTGAAAGTGTCTGCGAATTCTATTCTTGTTGATGACTCAATGAGTTTTTCGGACAAACTGACGTTGAAGGATATTCTGAAAGAGGCAGGTCGTTTCTATCCGAACTGGGATGGACCACTTGCACAGCGATTGTTCGATCATTTCAGCTTTCATTCGAATGCTCGGCAGATGGATCTTTCTAAAGGGAAGAAAAGTACATTCAATGCCATTATCGGTCTTGCCTCCCATTGTCCACTGACGATTTTTGATGAACCAACCACTGGTATGGATACAGTCGCACGAAAAGACTTTTACCGTGCATTACTAAAAGATTATATTGCCCATCCACGGACTATTTTAGTATCTAGCCATCACCTTGAGGAGATAGAAGACTTGCTTGAAGATATTCTATTAATTCACAATAAAACCGCCCTTTTTCACGGTCCTACAACGGATTTGCAAGGGATGTTCGTCAGCTTAATTGGGAAAGAAGAAAAAATAAGTACCTTTATTGCGGATAGAGAAATTTTCAGCAGCCAGATAAATGGTTCTTTCAGTGAAATACTCGTCAAAAACACTTTCACTTCTGATGAAAAAGTAAAGCTACACACACAAGGCATCCAACTAGTCCCTGTCTCGGCGGATGATGCATATGTTGCACTAACAACCGGAACAAAAGGAGGAATCGATCATGTATTTAACGGAACCCCGGCTGACTGATGTCGTAAAAAAACAATTTCTTCATAAATTGAATGCCTATACTGGTGTCTTTAGTTCACTTCTTGTTATGCAACTGATTGGTATTTTTTTAGGTTTTGGAACCGGAAGTGGTGGTTCCACTTCCGGGGGTACACTGACAGTAGACTATAGTTCTTCAACCGGAGATATGCCCGTTGTCTTCACACTTCTCTGGGCGTTTTCAATGGGCATCCTTGTCACTACATTAGCTTATCGTAACGATGCTTTTTCTTTCGTATCCAATCGGCTTAGCCACAATATATCCAGCTTTCTGTTTTTACTGTTCGCGTCCGTCATCGCCGGTACCCTAGCAACCCTTGCAGGTTCAATCATTAAGTTCATCTCTTTATTTCAAAGTAATCCTTTGTTCACCGAAACATCGGGACTGTTCAGTTCTCCAATCGACTTTTTCACCATGGTCCTAACTTCGGTTCTTTACACCGTGCTGTTTGCAAGTTTGGGTTATGTAGTGGGTTCATTCATCCAGCTCAGCAAGTTCGTTCTCCCACTCTTAATTGCAGCAATCGTTGTGATTCCGCTACTCCAATTAAATATAGGCGGGCTTGACCTGATTGCAAGTATTGTTTCTTTCTTTGGTACTGAAACATCGTTACTATTTTTCCTTTTGAAAATAATCGTAACAGTTATCATGCTTTTCGCCATTTCCATAGGCGTTACAACTAAAACGGAGGTGAGGAAATAATGTCCGGTCTTTTATCTCTCATCTTTATAGCCTTAATTATCTGGTACTTCTTGCAAGGAAGAAAAAAACCAACACGGCAGATAAATAAAAAATGGACGTATGTTTTTTTGGTAACATATGCAGTCATTTTAATCATTGCGGCGATTTCCGTAGAACTAGTTGACAGTAAATCATTTACCACTCAACCGAAAGCGAAATCAAATGAATACCTTAATCTTCTAACGAGCGCTATACAAAACGGGGATATTGAGTCCATTGATTCTTCCAATATTCTCGACAAAAGAACGCAGATAATAGGAGATATACTCCTTATGAACGCACAAGGCTATGAAATCAATTCAACAATTATTGTAGAACGTAAAAGTGAAAATGATGGATTAATTGAAGAAACACTCATTAAGCCTCTTCTTCTGTTGGACGATTACGATTTCTCAAACCAACTTAAATACAAAATACCAGAATGGACAACAGACTCGGTCACGTTCCTAGAACCACCCCTTACCGAAATAACCTATACCACTTATCAGGAAGCCTATCTGTTAAGTCAGTTCACACATACATCCCGACAAAGGAATAATTCTCACCACACTTCGGAGCGCCAGATTGCTGTACATCTGCTAGTTCCAAAAGATTTGATCATCACCGCAGACGAACATCTTTACATCAACTACATCAATGAATAAGAAAAGCGCAAGACGCCGTTTACCCCGAAAAGCGCTGGAATTCTTGAGGATAAAGGCGTATTATGCCTTTTCAGCAAGACTGAAGCAACTCGAAGTAACTTATACTTTTTACCTTTAACAAAAGGACCGGCCCCCCAACGGGAACCGGTCCTTCTACTATTCTATGTTTTTGCCCTACTACCCGCAACCGACAGCCAAGTCACCCCGATAAGCATAATTATCGCCCCTGTCAATTGCCACATGCCAAGTACCTGACCGAACCAGATAACGGAAATAACCATTGCTGTCAGCGGTTCAAAGCTCGACAATATGCTCACTTCCACTGGTGATATGTATTTCATGCTACTCATGAATAAAATAAAGGCAACGGTTCCTACGATAATGACGAGGAGGAGCATGCCCGCTATAGTCCAATCTGCTAAATAGTCCAAGTGGGTCACAACTGTCAATGGATTCAAAACGAAAAGCGTTATCCCCCCTATAATCATCCCCCAGCCAATGGATAGCAAAACCCCCCATTCCTGCATCAGCCGGACGGGATATAACGTGTAAAACGAGAAGGCAAAACCAAGCACAAGTCCCCAAAAAACAGCAACTTTACTCATTGCAAAACCAGCAAACGATCCGTCAGTCAATAGGAGGAGTAATCCTACTAATGTCACGAACATTCCAAGCACCTGCACGATCGGTGGCCAGGTCTTTTGTGACGCTGTTACAAATATGATAATAAAAATCGGTGCCAAGAACTGAAATAATGTCGCAATTACTGCATTACTCGTATTAATGGACGCGGCAAATGTGTATTGGACCCCGAGCATGCCAAATACTCCGAAAAGAAGAAGTTGGCGTGCCCATACTTTTTGTCTCCATGGAAGAGTGATGCGCTTCCCCTGCATCTTCAGCATAGCTAGTAAAAATGAGCCTGCGAGTAGGAGGCGAACTGTCAGCATGAAGGAAACTGACATCTCACTGTGTAGCAACATCCATTCCATCATAGGACCCGTTGCCCCCCAAAGTACCGCACCTGAAACAATTAGGGCAATGCCTTTTAATCTATCCATGTCTTTCCACCTCCTAATTTGACTATTAAACTGCTAATATGGCTAATTAATTAATGATTTATCACTTTCATGATGTACAGACACGAGAACTTCCCTATAATAGTAGTATCATCCATATCCGGAAGGGGACATTTATATGAAGCCAGATTATGGACAATTCGTGCCGGAACTGCCGGACATAATGAATAGTCTTGAACAATTTTATATGGTAACCCGAGCAAATAGTGAAGGTTCAATTATTTACGCAAACAAAAACTTTTTGGAAACAAGTAAATGGACACCAAGGCGGGTGCTCGGAATAACTTTGTGGCAAATGTTCCCGGAAACTGTTGAAGGTCAAAGTCAGGCACATGCCATCTGGAAAAGTATAACGGCCGGGAAAACATGGTTCGGTATGATTGAAAAAATAACACGTTTGGGTAAGCCATATTTCGTGAATATGATTGCTATTCCCAGCATGCCGTCACATGATAAACCGTTTTCCGTTACTTTTCTTGAATTGGATATCACTGAAGACGTACAGTTACGGGACCAGCTACAACAAATTGCATTCATTGACTACGAGACCGGGCTAATGAGTCGTTATAAACTTGAAACGACCGTGACAGAAATTATTGAAGAGGCAAAAAGTTTCTCATTTGTCTTCATAACCATTGATCGCTATTATACATTGAAAGACCTTCAATCATCCGAGTCAAAGATAGAACTTATTAAATCATTTTCAAATAGACTTAAGCGATACTTCCAAGATAATCCAATAGCCAGAGTCGGTGCAAATGAATTTATCGTTCTTACCGCCTTCGGTGATTGGTATGTGCGAGGCTTTCTACTATTCCTTGAACAGCAACCGATTTATATCAATAATATTGCCATTCCGTTATCCATTAGCGGTGGCGTCGTCCGCTATCCTGAAGACCAAAAAACCTATAACCATCTTATGAAAGCCGCATTGGCCGCTACAAAAGATGTTATCAATAATGGTGGCGGTAAGATTTCTTCACTTTCAGCAGCTTCACATAAAGTGCTAAATCGGCGGGCAATTATCGACCAAAAAATGTTATCTGCCCTAAATCACCAAAGTTTTAAAGTAGTCTACCAACCACAATTCGATCTTGCGTCTGGAGAAGTGACACTTTACGAAGCCCTCGTTCGGTGGGAGGATGAAGATCTTGGCACTATTACGCCTGACGAGCTTATCCCAATCGCGGAAGAGAACGGTCTCATTCACGATATTGGAGCTTTCGTACTTGAGGAAGCTGCGACCCTCGCCGCACGGTGGAATGAACAAGGCCGTCATGTAGATATTTCAGTAAACACTTCCGTTCGCGAGTTCAGTAATGCACAAATGAAAAACAAAGTGATAGACATCCTTAATAAGACGAAGTGCCCCCCAAGTTGCATTCAATTTGAAATAACTGAGAAATTCGCTTTTCAAGCTGAAGAGGAAAACTCAATCGTCCTTCAGATGAAAGAACTTCAAGACGCCGGGGTCGAGTTCGCACTAGATGATTTCGGTACTGGTTATGCATCATTCAGGTATATGCAGCATCTACCGATTACGAAAGTAAAAATTGATAAGGTATTTATTGACTCCTTGACGACACAGCCAAAAACGCAGAAACTCGTCGAAGGGATGATACGTTTCTGCAAATCGATGGGATTATACATCATTGCAGAAGGCGTTGAAACAAAGGAGCAGTACAAGCTTCTCGAAAAAATGGGCGCAGATGCCGTACAAGGTCATTATATCGGCATGCCGATACCCTCTAACGACATCCAATTTAAGGATATAAAATAATATAACGGAGTATCTCTCATAAGGAGAATACTCCGTTTTTCATATTTTTTTCACTCTTTTCCTTCCGATACCGGACCGGAAAATAAGCTGAATAATTACTTCCGCAAAAACTAGTCCCATGGCAATCGCACCCGATACCATAAATGCACCCGATGCAAATGAGATTGCCGTTAAATAATCTTTTTCAACGATATGCCGCATCGCATTATAAGCCATTCCCCCCGGCACGAGCGGAATGATTCCAGCGACACTGAATATGATCATTGGCGTACGAAAACGCTTAGCAAAAATATGGGCAACGAGTGCAACCATGAACGCGCCCAGGAATGAAGCCTGCATAGGATCTCCCGATATTCCATTAAACAGGCTATAAATAAGCCAACCCGTCATCCCTACAAAACCGCAATAAAACAACATTCTACGTGGGGCATTAAATATAATTCCAAACCCTGTTGCAGCAAGGAAACTAAGAATTGCTTGTACAATCCACGTCAAAACTCAAACCCCTTTTCCATTCAGAAAGATAAAACAAGTGCTACGCCAGCTCCGATTGCAAATGCTGTCAGAAATGCTTCCGCCCCTTTTGACAATCCCGACATAAAATGACCCGCCATCAGATCGCGCACTGCATTCGTAATGAGTAAGCCTGGAACGAGCGGCATGACCGATCCAACGATAATTTTATCGAGTTCCAATCCTAGTCCAGTTTGCACCGCTGCAAATCCGATAAGCCCTATAAATAATGAGCCAACGAATTCCGCAAAAAACTTCACCCTTGTCAACTCATGTATTTTTGTCACTATGACGTATCCAACACCTCCCGCAAAGATAGCGGCGGGGACATCTGTCCAAAGACCGCCGTACAAGATTAGAAAGGATCCACTAGCGACAGCTGCTGCGATAATTTGTAGCCAAAGCGGAAACATGACATTTGTTTTTTCGATTTCTTGGAGCTTAGTATACGCTTCTTCAAGTGTATATTCATTTGCAGATAGCTTACGTGAAACGTCATTAACGAGTGCAACTTTTTCAAGGTCCGTCGTCCGGTCCTTTATCCGAATCAGCTTCGTATGATGCGGACTACCTGGTGAAAAAATAATACCTGTCGGCGTAACGAAACTATGAGTGGCTGACAACTGCTGTGTTTCAGCCATTCGTGCCATTGTATCTTCTACACGGTACGTCTCAGCTCCAGCTTCCATCATAAGACGTCCCGCGAGCAGACAACAATCGATTGCTGTCTCTTTGTCCACTATTGACATATTCAGTCCTCCTAACCCAAGTGGTATAAAGTACGATTTTTCTATATATGAGTTGAATGAGTGATCTCACTCCATACCGCTTCGGCTACCCCTGTAAGGCGCCTACGCTAGTAAATATACCGTATTCAATACTTCAACATGTATTGAGAAATAAAACTCAAATTCTCTCCATTAAATAATCTTATCGAAGCTGAAGACAAATGACAATGAACAAAGTGATTTGATCAACTTTCTGCATAAGAAAAGGCCCAGCACTAGGCCGGACCTTTCAACTTTGAATCCTATTCAGTCAATTTGCAAGCTACCAATTAGAGCGAACGTATCGAGCGAGTAATTATTGATTTCCTTCATTGAAACTGTATACAAGATGTCTTTGCTGTACAGCATACGTTGGATTTCTTTCTCCCAATCCCCGTATTGCTCTCCGCGGCTTTTCACTTTCAGTAAATCCCCTTTTAGGACGATACCATGTTCCGGAGTAATTTCGTAAACAAGTGCGCCGGAACTTTGAAAGTCAATGTTATGGTCTTTCCCGATTTCATCGTAAATCGATACCGGGAAACCGTATAAATTTCGTCCTTCATGTTGGAACAATGCCTTGTGATCATATTGAATTTGCGAGTATGTTCCACGACCACCAATGATTTCAGTGTCCTTCTCTTTTGGGTTATTGAAATCAGTCACATCAAATAGGGAAACTTTCATACCCATCGTCAAAATAAGTGGCTCTCCCCCTTGTGGATTTTTCTCAGCAACCGTTTCATAACCAAAGCCAATGAGATGGTTTTCGTCAAGCGGATGCAAGTAATTGCTAAAGCCAGGAATCTTCAGCTCGCCAAGCACTTTTGGGGCAGTCGGATCGGCCACATCAATGACAAACAGTGGATCCGTTTCCCGGAACGTTACCATATAAGCCTTATCCCCCATGAATCGTGCAGAGTAGATGCGTTCGCCTTTCGCAAGACCCTCGACGGATCCTGTGGTATTAAGGTTTTCATCCAAAATGAAGAGATGGTTTTTAGATGGTTTTTTATCATCCCACATATTCCCTTCCGTCGTGACGGCACGGAAATAACCATTATGTTCATCCATTGAAAACTGGTTAAGTAAATGCCCTTTCAGTGTGGCTGAATTTTGGAATGTGACAGTTGTCTTGTTCAATGTAAACTTGAATAACTCACTGTTTGCAGTGCCAGGGTTCCAGATCATTTTATTCGATGTGGAGGCGTTCGTTTCGTAAATTGTCGCTGTGAGATATAAATTGTCTTCGGACATGTAAAGCTGCTCACTTCCACCGAGATAGCCTTTTGTCACAACTTTACCTTCTACTAGCGATGAAAGGTCGATGGCTGTAATGACGGAATACGTCGGTTCCATCGCACCCGGTAGAATCGCGATGTCCTTGTAGTCAATCAGTTCGGGATCATCGCCTACTATGGAATCATATACGCGGGGACGAAGCGTGTCTCCGTCGATTTCATTCATGATCCAGAAGTTCGGCTGTACATTCGTTACAAAATACAGCATATCTCCTGTTTTCCGTGCGCCGTTTAGATAGCCTTCCGCTCCGATTTCTCGAATAAGTTTAGGCGTTTTTGGATTCAACACATTATACATTCGAACCGTAGTCATTCCATTCATTGGCCTGCTGATCCTTGCCTCGTTCGTGTCCTCATCGTTGTTGTAAGGTTCATATTTCTCACCAAGGACAATGAGCGTATCGCCGTGGAGAAATAACTGGGACGGATAAAATTCTTCTTCCATTTTAATCTCCGAAGCTTTTCGAATTTTCTTCGGGTCACGGATATCAGTAATGGTGACTTTGTTGTTGCCCATTACAGTATATATATAGTTACCGTCTGTCTTTACGCTATCAGCTTCATCGACTCCTTCTACTTGATTGTTCGTTGTCGAATGATCTGAACTACTACTTTTAGCAGATTCTAATGTTGCAGTATTTGACGTTGCTGAATCTTCTCTTTCTTCTGTTACGGTAGGATTTGATTGTTGTATGGACTTCGCCCGTTCAAAATAGGCTTCCAACTCTTTTACTGATGCGATGGATTCTATCGTTTCGTGGATAGTAAATTTGATTTCATCGATTGGCAACGATTTTAAGACCTTGCCGTTAAACGCATTTTTCTGGACGTGAAGTGTATATGCCCCTGGTGCAAGGCCCTTTACATATAGGGTCTTACCAGCGTTTTCAAGCGTAACTTCGGCAGTTACATGCTTTCCATTTCGATCAGTTATATACAAATCATCTGATCCTATTGCCTCCTTTTTCAACGGCGTGGAGAAGCTTGCGTGCCATCCTTGATTGGAAAGCGCAATATTGGATGCCGTAACAGTCACTTTGTCGATGAAAAACGCGAAAGATATTGCAACTACTGTAATGAATGCCGTAATAAAAAGCCAACTAACCTTTTTTCTCAATTTGACCAACCCTTTCCTTTTGGTTTGTTATACCATTAGACTCTGATAGGGGCGATTTCGTTTCACTAAACTGAAAATTTTTATTAGTTGTCGTTTTTCGTTACATTATGCTAAAAACATATCGATTGAATAGCTGGCGTAGTATAAGCTTATGACGGACAAGAGAAAAGGGGGATGTTTTGTGAAAGTATTAACAAGGTGGTCGAACACACTAATGGAGCGGTATTTACCGGATCCATATATCTTCGTCGCAATTCTGACGTTGGTCGTGTTCTTGCTAGGTCTCGGATTAACTGATTCCGGGCCGCTCGATATGGTTACGCATTGGGGAGATGGTTTCTGGGGGCTTCTCGCATTTACGATGCAAATGGTTATTGTTCTTGTTGCTGGACATGTGTTAGCAAGCAGTCCAGTATTCAAGAAACTATTGAGTACACTGGCAGGTTTCGCGAAAACTCCAGGTTCTGCAATACTTCTAGTTTCAGTTGTATCACTGATTGCTTGTTGGATTAACTGGGGCTTCGGTCTCGTTATCGGTGCACTTTTTGCAAAAGAGATTGCACGCAAAGTCACAACGGTCGACTACCGGCTCTTAATTGCAAGCGCTTACTCAGGTTTTATCATTTGGCACGGTGGACTTGGTGGATCTATTCCACTTTCAATTGCAACAGCAGATCACCCATTTGCAGGAATTATGGGTGTTGTGCCGACGTCAGAAACAATCTTTTCAAGTTATAACATAATTATTGTTGTTGCACTTATTATCTCAGTTCCTATTTTGAACCGCTTTATGATGCCGAAACCAGAAGATACGGTTGTCGTCGACCCGAAGCTACTGGAAGAGCCTATTGAAATTAAAGAAGATACAGATCGTACACCTGCAAGCAAGCTCGAAAACAGTATTACACTTTCTATGCTTATTGGTGCGCTCGGCCTCGTCTATCTGATCCAGCATTTCGCCTTAAAAGGCTTTGATTTAAATTTGAATATTGTCAACCTGATATTCTTCACTCTTGGAATCATTTTTCACGGTACTCCGAGACGATTCCTTGCAGCAGTGGCGAATGCAGTCAAGACTGCGGGTGGTATCATTATTCAATTCCCATTCTATGCGGGGATCATGGGAATGATGGTTGCCTCTGGTCTTGCAGGCGTTATGTCCGAATGGTTCGTCAGCATTTCAAATGAGCACACATTCCCACTCTTCACATTTTACGCGGCGGGACTTGTAAACTTCTTCGTTCCATCGGGCGGAGGACAGTGGGCTGTACAAGCGCCAATCATGTTGGATGCAGCACAAACTCTCGGCGTCAGCTATTCGAAAACAGCAATGGCTATCGCATGGGGCGACGCATGGACAAATATGATCCAGCCGTTCTGGGCATTACCTGCTCTCGCAATCGCTGGACTTCGTGCAAAGGATATTATGGGCTATTGTTTATTTGTCCTGATATTGAGCGGTATCATTATTAGTATCGGATTATTTTTCTTCTAAGCTAATTGAAAAGAGCTATCCCGTAAGTCGATATTTTCCGACTTACAGGATAGCTCTTTCTTGTTTTGTAGTAAAAGCTAGTTGGTTAGCGTTAAAAACTTGCGGACCGATCATATAACCCCACTAACCGATCATAACCTTCGCTCGACCAATCATATAACCTCACGGACCGATCATAACCTTCGCTCGACCAATCAAATAATCTCACGAACCGATCATAACCTTCGCTCGACCGATCATATAACCTCACGGACCAATCATAACCTTCGCTCGACCGATCATATAACCCCATGATCGGATTATTCCCCTTATTCAGCCGCCACGAATTTCGGTAGCGGATCTGCAAATCCAGACCAATCCATCGCCATTTCCTCATCTGTCAACAAGCAATCATCTAGATCCTCTTCAATCTCTTCTCTGTCCATATCAAGTCCGATGAAAACCAGTTCCGTTTGACGATCACCATGCTTGTCATCCCAACATTCCAACAATTCCGGGTCGTCGGCGAAAACTAACTTTTGTTGTGCCTTCGGAAGTGCTGCAATCCACTGACCTGCCCCTTGGAATATAATTGAAGAACCAGCCTGCGATAGCAATCCTGCCATATCCGGGCGCGTTGCTAACCAGAAAAAACCTTTCGAACGAACAATTTCTTGTGGGAACCCTGTCAGCCATTCATGCCATCTCTCCGGATGGAATGGACGTCTTCTCCTGTACACAAAAGATGTAATGCCGTATTCATCGGTTTCCGGTACATGTTCCTCGTTTAATTCCTTTATCCACCCCGCCCCTTGACTCGACTTGTCGAAATCAAACAACTGACGGTTCAAAATCTTCACAGGATCCACACGACCGAATTCAATCGGTATGATCTCTGCGTCTGGGTTCACCTTCTTAAGAAAAGCAAAAAATGGCTCTTTATAATCTTCATTAATAAGATCCAATTTATTTACCAATAATATATTAGCGAATTCAAGTTGATCTACCAATAGATCTGCTATATCTCGATGATCGTTTTCATCATCGGTTTGCTTGCGATCGAGCAACGTTTCCCCGCTTTCATAGTCCTTCCAAAAACGGAACGCATCCACAACTGTCACCATACTGTCGAGTAGACATACTTTGGATAAATCGATTCCAACTTCCTCATCAATGTACGTAAACGTTTGTGCCACGGGAATTGGTTCGGAAATACCCGTCGATTCAATGATGATATAGTCAATATTACCTTCAGCCACAAGTTTTTCCACTTCTATCATTAAATCTTCACGTAATGTGCAGCATATACAGCCATTCGACAGTTCAATAAGTTTTTCTTCCGTACGTGAAAAACCGTTGTTTTGTATTAAAGCCGAATCAATATTGATTTCACTCATGTCATTGACGATAACTGCAATTCGTAGTCCTTCGCGATTTGCAAGAAGATGATTTAAAACGGTTGTTTTACCCGCTCCTAAATAACCACTCAACACCGTGACTGGAACTTTTTTTATTTCATTCATAATGGACTGTCCTCTTTCCCTAAATCGTAATTATTACGTTTTAAATATTACACAGAGAGATTCAATAATGCAAGTCGAAAATGAAAAAACCCTTACAAAAACTCATATATTTACGTTTTACAGCTTAAGTTCACAAGTTCCATCGAATTGCTTTAGATTATTAAGTCTATTAGTTTCAATGCCTGCGTTTGTTGGGTAACCTAAAAGTGTAGCTATATTTAAATAAGAAAGGGTCGAATACATTTGGAAAGCACAGAAAATATTACTAAGCCAAAACGAAATTTAAAACCGTATTGGATTGCCCTTGCATTCACCGTCATGATTGTCATCATGCTTCTTCCTAATTCTGGCGACTTGCCTGTAATGGGGCAACGTGCACTCGCTATTTTGGCATTTGCCGTCATTCTTTGGATGACGGAAGCAGTGGCATATCCGGTAAGTTCAGCAATGATTATCAGTCTACTTGCGGTTACGCTCGGCCTTGCGCCGGATATGGCAAATCCCGATGTCATGCTAGGCACAAAATCCGCTCTTCAAATGGCCCTTGGCGGATTCTCCAATTCGGCAGTTGCTCTTGTTGCTGCCGCTCTATTTTTAGCCGCAGCAATGCAAGCGACAAATCTTCACAAACGGTTGGCGCTCTATATCCTATCAAAAGTCGGGGTTAAAACAGGGGCTATCGTTTTCGGCGCCATAATTGTATCCATTGTACTTGCGTTCTTCGTACCAAGTGCAACAGCACGTGCGGGCGCAGTTGTTCCGATTCTACTCGGAATGGTTGCAGCGTTCGGACTACCTCATAATAGTCGGCTTGGTGCACTTCTGGTCATCACTGCTGTTCAATCCGTCTCAATCTGGAATATAGGAATCAAAACCGGAGCCGCACAAAATATGGTTGCGCTCGGTTTCATTGAAAAGGAAATGGGTGTATCCGTCTCTTGGGGAGCTTGGTTCTTGTATGCAGCTCCGTGGGCAATCCTTATGTCTATTGCTTTGTATTTCATAATGATTAAGCTGATTAAGCCGGAAACACAGGTTGTCGAAGGCGGGAAAGAATTGATCCAAGGTCAGCTAAAAGAACTTGGTCCGATGAAATCGTCAGAAAAAAGATTAATTGTTGTCGCACTAGCACTGCTGTTCTTCTGGTCAACAGAAGAAGTACTCCACCCGTTTGATACGACGACAGTGACTCTTGTCGCGATTGCGATTCTGCTCGCCCCAAGAATCGGCGTATTTGACTGGAAAACGGTTGAAAAACTTATTCCATGGGGCACGATCATCGTCTTCGCTGTGGGGATTGCACTTGGTACCGTCCTCTTAGATACAGGAGGCGCTCAGTGGCTGTCCAATAGAGTGTTCGGTGCAATGGGTCTTGAAAATATGCCGCTTCTTGCAACGATTGCCTTGCTGTCGTTATTCAACATTCTCATTCACCTCGGATTCGCCAGTGCGACGAGCTTATCATCGGCACTTATCCCGATTTTCATCGCGCTTACCACGACGATTTCCTTGGATGCGAACAGTGTCGGATTTGTCTTGATCCAACAATTCGTTATCAGTTTTGGGTTCCTTCTTCCAGTCAGCGCACCGCAAAACATGCTCGCTTACGGTACCGGTTCATTCACGGTAAAGGATTTCTTGAAATCAGGTATAGCGCTAACGGTTATCGGGTATTTACTCATCCTGCTGTTTAGTGCTACGTATTGGAAATGGATTGGACTTTTATAATATAAAACGAGTTACTTGGACATCGACTGCCCAAGTAACTCGTTTTATTTTGACTTAAATCTCTCTGTTTTGTCCCAGCCAATTGTTTGGCGGTTTTTCTTAGCCTTTATATAAAAGATTAAACTGCGCACGAACAAATAAGAAAATAGCTGTGCGTACGTAAAGTACATAATGACACTGACAAAAATATTAACTGGTGAAAAGGTTCTTTGACTCGCCTGTGCTGCAAATAACTGCGCTGTATACACAATATAGGCAAGATACCAGATGAATAAGAGCGGATAGGTGTATTCGATAAAAAAGACATCAAGGATTCCCAGCACAAACCATATATAGGAAAACACAAGAAAAAACCAAAAAATGACGTAAACAAGCAGCTGATGAATGGAATGGACGAGCAGCTTGCCTTTGAAATAACCTGGTTCTGTTAGTGTTTTTTCTACAATATACAAGTTCCCTTGCAGCCATCTTGTCCGTTGTTTCAAGTAGACGCCAAGCGTTTCAGGCTCTTGCTCCCATGTGATTGACTCTGGGACAATCGGCAAATAATACCCTTTTTGTGTAATACGCAGTGTCAATTCTGCATCTTCCGCAATAGCGTATGGATCGTATCCTCCAAGTTCTTCTATGACCGATCGCTTTACAAGCATGTTCGTGCCAGTAAGTGATCCCGTTTTGAACAATTGCCACCTTCCCGATTGCATAAGCAGTTGAAATACTTGAAACTCAATAGAAATCATTCTTGTAAGCCAAGTTGCTGATTCATTCATCGTTCGTACATATCCAACAGCTCCGCCTACCCGTTCCTGGGTCTCTGCAATTGCGACCAACTTTACAAGCGCGTGCCGTTCCGGTTGATTGTCCGCATCATACACACAATAATATTTGTTATCCGAAATACTTAGACCATAATTAAGTACCCTAGATTTCCCACGTGGCTCACCTGGAGGTACTTTTATATGGTGGACATTTTTAAAGGCATTTGCAAACGCATCCGCGATTTCGTCTGTATTATCAGATGAGTTGTCATTCAATATATAAATTTGCAGAATACCTGGATAATCGATTGCAACCATCGCTTCTATTGTGTCCTTAATAACAACTCCTTCATTGTGAGCTGGGATTAAAATATCTACACCCGGATAATAGTCCAATACCGGGATTTTTTTGTTTGTAAGTCGGCTATACAATCCAGCAATCGTTAAAATAGAATAATAAAGGAGCAATACTAAAAAAAGTGCTGTAGTAAAAAACAATAACAATCTAACATTGAATATCACCGCGACTACAAGCAGAGTAAGAAACAGAGAAAAACTCAGAATTAAAACCCAAAGTCGACCTTTCATGTGACCACCGCCGATTCACGCAAGGTCTTATCTCCGTCTATTTTTATTACGGTCCACCTAATCTTCTCGATGGTATCCTCTTCTAGACGTTCTATCATGAGTTTTTCGAGCCGTCCCCTTACAATACCAAGGCCTTCTTCTTCAGTATTCTGAACTAGAACTATCAGTGTTGTATTATCATATTGACCGACGATATCATAGTTTTTCCTAAACGCCGCATACATCACACTTGCTAGAGTATGCATGACTTTCTTCTGAACCGTCCGATTCATATCAATTAAATCTGCTTTTAAATAGAATCCTGTTTCCTGACGGCGGCTCATATTAGATAATATAAGTACCGCCTGTTTCTCAAATTCATGCTTCGTCAAAACGCCCTCTTCCAAAATATATTCTTCTAACTGAGCAATACGGCTTTTTAGTAACCTATTTTCCGTACCAATCTGATAGACATATTTCGATAAGCTATATAACGAAAATAAATGAATCAAGAAAATGAAATGCAGACCGATTGCCAACGCCTGTTCACCCGGTTGCCAGCCTTCTTTAAATGCTAGGAAGAGAATATAGAATACTGTCACAAGCATTAATGTGATATAAAAGAAAAATGCAGCTCTGTCCGACACACTGAAGAATAATAATGCTAGAACACCGAATGCCAAATAGTAATAAAGCGGTACCGCATTGTATGTAATGATCAATATGGCTAGTATCGACAAGAGCCAACTGATTGAGGCAACCGGCAGTTTAATTCGGTCCCAAACTGTTTGATTCCTCAATGAAATCACCTTCTTTCTTATTTTCCTATTCCCTCTTTCAATGGTAAAAAAACCGGTGAAACACTTCTTTTATAGTTAAACAATGTGTTTATAGAAATCGATTCAGGGAATAATCCCTCTATACGACAATCAGCAGAGGAGGAATTATTATGCCAAAAGATAAATACGAAAAAATTGATAATCAGGTTTCAGGACAGACTCAGGACCAGCAACCTGGTGTAGAGGAGGAAATGAATCCGGCGCCGATTTATGACGATGAGAATTATAAAGGTTCAGGCAAATTGACAGGAAAAAGCGCTTTAATCACAGGCGGCGATAGCGGTATCGGTCGGGCAGTAGCCGTCGCCTTTGCAAAAGAAGGTGCGAATGTAGCGATTGCATATTTGAGTGAACAGGAGGATATTGACGCAGATAAAACGGTGAAGCTCATTGAAGGCTATGGTGGAAAAGCACTGAAAATCCGAATTGATATTAGTGAGGAAGAGCATTGCGAGCAATTGGTGGATGAGGTTGTTAATGAATTCGGTGGTTTGAATATTCTTGTCAACAATGCCGGTAAACAGTTTCCACAAAAAGATATCTCGTTGATTTCAGCCGATCAGCTTCGGGAAACGTTCGACACGAATTTCTTCGGTTTATTTTATATGACGAAGGCGGCTTTGAATCATATGACTGACGGCGATACCATCATCAATACCTCATCTATTACGGCGTATAATGGGTCAAAAGAATTGCTCGATTATTCCGCAACAAAAGGTGCGATTACTTCCTTTACACGTTCTATTGCACTAAACTTGGCCGAAAAAGGAATACGTGTCAACGCCGTTGCGCCTGGTCCAATTTGGACACCGCTCATTCCGGCCACGTTTGACGCAAAGAAAGTCAAAGAACATGGAGCAAACACACCGGTTAAACGTCGGGGCCAACCTGCTGAAAATGCGCCGGCTTATGTGTTTCTCGCTTCAAGTGATTCCAGTTATATGACTGGCCAGACAATACATGTTGATGGTGGCGATTTTGTAGGATCTTGAACGGATTGTATAACCATTCGTAGAAATTCCTATAAGGTATATTACTGCACGTTGTTTAGTTTCTGCAAAGCGTCGTCTAGTTGATGCGATACGTTGCTTAGTTCTTCGGTTACGTTGCGAACTCCGAATTATGTTGTTTAGTTTTAGGCAAACGTTGTCTAGTCGACGCAATGCGTTGTTTACTTTTGGCAGAATGGTGTCTTGTTCAGCCAAAACGTTACGAACTTTTAGCAACTAACAAAAAGCCCCTCTATCACGGAATTCCTTCCGCCTAGAGGGGCTACTTTAACTTAATTTACGCTTCTACTGTTTCTTTTGAATACCTCTTTTTGTAAAGAAGTGCAAAGTATCCGAATGTAATCGCAAGGAACGCGACCATGAATCCGATGAGAATACCGTTATTCATCCAAAGGAATGACATATTGCCTGTTGAGATGGCGGCTTTGAATGCTTGTACGGAATACGTCATCGGCAATAATGTGTTGAAAATTTGCAGTGGTGCCGGTATTAATTCGAGCGGGAATGTCCCTGCGCTTGTCGTCAATTGCAAGATCAGGACAAGGATTGCTACAAAACGTCCCGCGTCTGAAAGAATGGACACGCACATCTGTACAAGCGCAATGAATGTGTAGCTCGTGATGATCGCAGTCAAGACGAATAACGGTGTATTCACTGTTTCCATGCCGAGTGCAAATTTCACAACTCCTGCTGCGATAAGTGCCTGCAATAGACCGACGATCGCCAGCACAGAAACTTTACTTGTGAACCATCCGAATGCCCCTGTCGGTTTAATAGCCGGTTCGACTAGCGGGAAGACGATGGAAAGAAGAAGCGCACCAACAAATAATCCAAGTGACAAGAAGTATGGTGCAAAACCGGTACCATAGTTCGGTACTTGGTTAATGCCATCTTTCTCAACATCTACAGGTGCCCCGACCATTCCATATGTTTTGTCTGTCGGATTCACTTCACTAGCAGTTCCATTTGCTTCCGCAAGTTTTTCTTGCAGCGTCAATGTTCCTTCATCAAGTTCAACTATACCATCAGCAATTGTCGCTGATCCTTTAGCAAGTTCTTGCGATTTAGATGCAAGTGTTTCTGTTCCTGTTTGTAGTGTACCCGTTCCTTCTGTTAATGAAGTGAGGCCTGTTGCAAGATCGGATGACCCTTTCTGTGCAGCCGTGACGCCTTCAGAAAATTGTTTCAATCCAGCTGCAAGTGTATCGTTGCCTGACGCAAGAGCGTTCGCCCCTTCAATTAGTTGTGGGGAAGATCCGTTCAACTTCTCTAACCCAGCAAGTCCTTGACTATGTGCGCCGGAAAGTTGACCTGCAGCGCCATTTAAATCTGTGGTACCTGCCGCCATTGAAGCTGTACCAGCAGATAATTCTTTCATTCCGCCAGAAAGTTCAGCGCTTCCTTGTTTCAATTGGCCGAGTGTTTCTTTGATTGCAGTTTGTTGTTCCTCTGAAAGTTCAGCAAGAACAGGAGCGAGCTGTGTAGACAACCCCTCAATTCCAGCAGTTAAATTTCCGGCCGCACCAGAAAGCTGACCTGCCGCACCATTCAATTGCCCTGATTTCTCTTTCAATGTCCCAACAGCTGCGTTAAATTCTTGTTCCTTCTGACCCATTTGACCGTAACTTGCGGTCAATTGGCCGACACCTTCTGTATAGCCAGCGATGCCATCCTTAAGTCCTCCAGCTCCTGCTGACGCCTTTTGTGCACCTGCAAGAAGATCTTTTGACCCTTGCGATAAAGTACCGAGTCCTTTATTCAACTCATTGGCACCTTTAGCTGCATCGTTCGCTCCTTGTGCAAGTTTCTGTGAACCATCCGCAAGTGTAATCGTGCTACTTGCCAACGTTTCAAGATACCCTTTCAATTCATCTGCACCTGATGATAGTTTTGCGGCACCATCATGTAATTCACCGGCGCCGTCCGCCGCTTCACCGAATCCATCGCCCATTTCAGTAATGGAATCAAAGAGCTTTTCCGCGTACGTTGAAGCGACTTGTTCATTCACTTCTGCACGGATCCGATCCATTGCCGTTTCTCCGATCTGAGCAGATAGGAAGTTGAACCCTTCATTTGGCTTATAGACAATTGTCAGTTTTTCCGGTTCATCATCCAAAAGTGTTGTTGCATGTTCGGAGAAGTTTTCCGGTATTTCAATTACGACGTAATAATCTTCATTTTCGAGCCCATTTTCTGCAGCTGATTTTGATACTTTCTTAAAATCAAACTGCTTACTGTCAATTAATTTATCGGTCAGTTCCTTCCCAAGGGCCAACTGTTTGCCGTCCATTTCCGCTCCATTATCAAGGTCGACGATTGCAACAGGCAAATCACTCATATTGGCATATGGATTCCAAAACGCCCATAAAAACATGCCTGCATAAAGGACAGGGATAAACAATATAGCTATCAGTGGAACGATTATTTTTTTTGAACGTAAGAGCAGTTTCCACTCTGCCCATGTCATTGAATTTTTCATCTATTTACTTCCTCCTGTACTGGTTGACCACTTTCCTCAAGTAGTCATTTCAGAATAAAAAATAAAGTCTCAAACTAAGAGACTTTTAAAAATGGTCCCATTTAATAACGCAGCGATACGCTCTTCCGATAGCTCTTCATCGTGGGTTTTATCCCAGTCTGAGACAAGTGCGAGGTATGCTTTAAATAACATATATGCGACAAGTTCTGTATCGCAAGGCTTTACTTCACCTTTGGCAATTCCCTTTTCGATCTTCTCTTTTACATAAAAAACGATTTCTTTTTCAATTGCCTGTAGCACTTCACCTACGGCAGGTGTACGCAGTTCTTTTTCTTCATCTATTAACTTCACATACAATTGATGCGTTCCACGGAATTTGAGCATTTGCATCAGTCTAGCATGGGCATTTTGTTCAAAAGGTGCACCTTCAACAGAAACAGCATCTGCTTCCGCACGCATTTCGTTAATCATCTTCAATACAATGGCATTGAACAGTTCTTCTTTATTGGAGAAGAACGTATAGATTGTTCCTTTGCCGACATTCGCAATTTTCGCAACTTGGTCCATCGTTGTTGCTTTATAGCCGAACAGCGAAAATGATTTCGCGGCTCCCTCGAGAATTTCTTGCCTGCGGTCCATTTTTCCACCTCACTTTGAATGGATTATTTTATTGACCATAAAACCGTTTCGGTCATCTAGTCATTATATTACTCCGCCTGAAAGAATTATGCAAGTTTTTTCTTAAGAACGAAAAAGTCTGGGAAAGGATTACTCCCTCCCAGACTGTATACACTCCGTACCTATTCTACTTCTCTCATCCATATTTCATAATAAGACTCTAGCTCTTGTTTAATCACGGTAACTTCCGCCATGATTGATTCATATTTCATCCAATCAGATTCGTCTTCCGCTTTCTTTTCCAATGAATCGATTTTTTGTTCAAGTCTCGCTATTTCTTGTTCCACGTTTATAGTTACTTCTTTTTCCTTTTTATCTATCTTCGGCTTTTTCACTGCAATGGGTTCAGGCACTCCGACTACCATGCGACTTTGAATCTCTTGCCACTTTTCACGTGCCCAATTATAGGGTCCTTCAAATGTCGTCATGAGTCCATCTTCCAACCATGCTGTGCGAGAGAATAATTTATTCAAGAAATAACGATCATGTGAAACGGCAACGATTGTACCCGTAAAGTCTTCCAGTGCCTCTTCAAGCACTTCACGTGACTCAATATCCAAATGGTTTGTTGGCTCGTCAAGCACAAGGAAATTGACGTCCTGATACATCAGCTGTGCCAATCGAAGCCGCATGCGCTCTCCACCGCTTAGGTCGCCAACTCGCATGAATACATCTGGACCGTAAAACATAAACTTCGCTAATATATGTCGGGCTTCCCCTTCGGCAATAGTTACTTCACCCCGAAAGACATCTATCAAACGCGCCTTCGGATCCGAAATTTCAAAGTGCTGCGACAAGAATCCGATTTTCACATTACTTCCCACTTTACTCATTCCAGTGTCAATCGGAAGCTCGCCTAAAAGAATTCTCAGTACGGTCGATTTCCCGCATCCATTCCGCCCTACAATCGCTGTTCGATCCTTCCAATACACATGGAAGTCCGCACCCTTCAATAGCTCCTGTTGACCAAATGATTTCGTGATTCCTTCCATTACAACGACTTCCTTACCACTCCGTGGCGCAGCTTCAAACGACAAAGTCATTTTCTTCGGGTCGATAAGTGGCTTTCTTACTTTTTCCATTCGTTCTAGCGCCCTTTCCATATTGCGCGCTTGTCGGTGCAATCCAGGGTTTGGAGGATTGGCTTCATTTGCCCATTGGTGGAGCCGTTTAATGGCCTCTTTCATTTTTTTAATCTTCTTTTGTTGCTCTTCGTAATTTTGGAATTCCCTCATGAGACGCGCTTCTTTTTCTAGAATAAAGGCAGAATAATTCCCGTAATAAAGATGAATCTCTCCTTCTTCAAGATCAGCAACCTTCGTCACGACACAATCCAAGAAGTAACGGTCATGTGAAATAATAACTACTGTTCCTGAGTAATCCGTTAAATATGCTTCCAACCATTCAACTGCAAATAAGTCCAAATGATTCGTCGGTTCATCCAATAATAACAAATCAGGTTTCGTCAATAATAGCTTCCCAAGCATAATCTTCGTCTGTTCGCCACCGCTCAATTGCCCAAAAGAACGTCCTACAAATGGTTTCAACTGCAATCCATTGATGACTTTCTCAATTTCCGAGTCTACGGCATAGCCCTCACGATTGGCGAATTCCTCCTGTAAATCTCCGTATACCCGAAGCAACTTATCCATGTCCGTGTTTCCGGCATTGGCTAGCTCTGCTTCTAACTCCGACATTTTTGCCTGCATTTCTTTTAGTTCTACAAATGCACTGTTGAGCACATCATAACCGGTCGTTTCTTTTTCATATAAAGGGATTTGCGCTAAATAGCCTATCTTTGTACCCTTTTTAAAATGAATTGCCCCACTGTCAGGTTGCTCCGCTCCCGAAATCAACTTAAATAACGTTGTTTTCCCACTACCGTTCCGTCCGACAACACCTAATTTATCACCTGTTTTAATGTCCAAAGAAAGATTCTCAAAAATCATATTCCCACCGAGCATTTTGCTTATTTGTTGAACTGTACATATCATCATTTTCCGCTTCCCCTCGTCCTGTTTTCACAACTGGAAGCATCTCACGAAAAGAGCTAGCGCCTTGGTAGACCCAAAAAGCACTGGAGTCTAGACAACAAAAAAGACCGCGTGTAAGCGATCTTCCCCTTAAAAATTTTCGCAAGGAATGCATGCTAAACAGCTGTGTGATTACTGAAATTGTCTAGAAAAGGACAGACTCGTCCCGTCGACTGCAATTTCATGAGTAATCGCACATGAAGTGGCTAAATATTCCAATAGACTTCCACGTGCATACACAGTGTCTAACATCATTCCTCACCCCCGCTCATTAATAGTAAGAATAGTTTAACACGGATAGGTTTTTATGGCAAGAATTGTATAGATGACTTCTACACAACATTTAGGACAAGTGAATGTACACGAGGTTACTTAAAATCATGTTTTGTTAATAATATTTCACATATTATTAACAAGAGTACATCACTTAGATATTCTTGAGGTGTACTTTTGGTTTTATCAGAGTACGAATATAGCTCAGCCTTCAATATCCCGTTTCGAATACCCGATAAAGCCGACAATCACTAACACACCCGCAAAAACTGTCAGTATGAAGAACATCATAAAATTCATACCTTCAACAGGAAGTTGAGGAATATGACCATATGGAGATAGATTACCCATCCATTCCGGAAATTTAAGCAACCCACCTAAGTAAACAACAATGAATGAATAGAGCAAGTATACCCAAGTTAAACTCGTCACTCTCGGTGCAATCCCAATGAGAAGTACCGCAAACCCAATCATAATCCATATCGCAGGGAGATAAACCATTGCCGCCCCGTAAATCATTCCAAAAGAGATACCCCCGTCTATAACGACTACACCAGCTGACCAAAGACCGATTGCTGTAAGAGACAACATTACAAAGCTGACGGCAATGGCAACGCTAAACGTGCTGCCCATCAGCCGCGAACGGGATACCGCCCGACTTAGTAAATGCTCCGTACGCTCCTTCCTCTCTTCCCCTATCAACTTGAGCATGGCCATTAGAGCCGGAATTGTGCAGATCATCGCCATAATGGACATAAGCATTGGGATGAATTGTTCTGTTAATGAAAGCCCTTCAACAGGTGCTATAAGATCCTTCATTATGTCGATATCTTCAAAGAAGGAATCCAAGTCCCCTAAAACCGAGCCATAAGAGGCGCCTAGCACGTACATTCCAATTGCCCATGCTATTAACGATGTACGCTGAAGCCTTAACGTCAACCCAAGCGGGCTTTGTAAAAAGGCTGATGCATGTTTTTTCCCAGGTTTGGAGGATAAAAATCCCGATCCTAGATCACGGATAGCATTCAGATAGAGTGCGACAATGACCAAGATAAGTGCGGCACCAATCGTCAGTAAAATTGGCCACCAGTAATTATTCACATATACTTGCGCACCCAATACCCAACCAAACGGCGAAAACCAAGAAAATCCCTCATTGCCTACATCCCCTATTGCACGGATGAAATAAGCAATACCCAACGCTGTAAAGGATAATCCGGTCGTGCCTCGAGAACTTTCCGAAATCTGTGCAAACACTGCAGTTAGCGCTGTGAAAAAAATACCTGTTGCCGCTAAAGCCGCTCCATATAAGAGCGAACCTTCCATACCCATACCTTCTATATTCAGAACGGACAAACCAATACCGATAATGAGCGCCATGATGACATTCACTCCGCATATAACAAGAATGGTTGCATGTAAATTTGATAATCGCCCAGTAGGAAGCGAACGGATCATTTCAATACGTCCGTCCTCTTCATCCGCTCTTGTATGACGTACAACAAGTAAGATACTCATAATTGCAACTGCCACAGCTGTGAAGAGCAACATTTGGTGAGCCATCATAGCACCTGACGTGTAATTTTCTAAGCCATATCCTTTACCGACCATTGCAGTCATGGCAGGGTTCTTCATCGTTTCAGCAATTGCCTGTCTGTCTTGCTCCGTCGCGTAAAGATCTGTAAATGAGAGCGCGATAGAAAATGTAAGAATCGCTAAAGATAGCAACCAAATCGGAAGTCGGATACGATCTCTTCTTATGATTAAACGAGATAAAGTTCCAGTTTTTTTGTACAAATGCTTCGCCATTAAGACGCACCTCCCACTCCCGTTTCTTCAGTTCCCTCAGAGTTTCCTTCATAGTACCCCATAAATAAATCCTCTAAAGTTGGTGGTGCACTTTCCAATTTCACAATACCGAATTGACTAATATGTTTCATAACAGTGTCCAATGCTTCAGTTTCTACTTGGAATGACAGTGCTTGATTTTTCTCTTTAATATCATAGACACCTGTTATTTCTTGTAACAACGTAATCGGTTGTTTTGTCTCTACCAAAAGATTTGTACGTGTTAAATGTCGTAATTCACGTAAAGTTCCTGTTTCGATAATCTTCCCTTGCCTAATAATACCGACCCTGTCACACAACTTTTCTACTTCAGATAAAATATGACTGGAAAGTAGGACACTCTTCCCTGCTCTTTTCACATCCATCACACACTGTTGGAAAACTTGTTCCATTAACGGATCAAGGCCTGACGTCGGTTCATCCAATATATAAAGATCTGCTTCTGACGAGAAGGCAGCAATCAACGCCACCTTTTGCCGGTTTCCTTTTGAATACGTTCTACATTTTTTAGTTGGATCTAAATCGAATTTGCGAATGAGTTCCTCACGCCGACTTTCATGATTTGCCCCTCGCAATTTCACGAATAAATCAATTACCTCACCACCGGTTAAATTTGGCCACAGATTCACATCTCCAGGCACATAAGCAATACGCTTATGTATTTCAACTGCGTCTTCCCACGCATCTTTACCAAAAATCTCAACAGTTCCCTCTGTTGCCTTTAAAATTCCGAGTAATACGCGGATAGTGGTAGACTTTCCAGCACCATTCGGACCGATGAAACCAAAAACTTCTCCTTTGTTCAATTCAAGGTCTATTCCATCTAAAGCTGTAAAACCACCGAACTTTTTCGTTAAATTGGTCGTTTTTAATACAGTCATTGTTAATCCCCCATTCATAAAAAACGTATTAGTTTTGAAATATTATAGTCTTTATAGTTCATAATATAAGAAAACAAACTCCTTAGCAATAGTTTATGCACTATTTATATTGTTTTATTACATATCTTCCGCTAAACTAGCAATGAGGTGAAAGAGGTGGATGGATTTCAACGACGTAGAGAACAAAAAGAAAATGCGATTCTACAAGCCGCATTGACATTATTTATGGATGCTGGTGTCCAAAAAGTTTCGATTGCTGAAATCGCTGCGAAAGCGAATGTATCTCAGGTTACGATTTATAAATACTTTGAAAGTAAAGAAAATTTAACCCAGCTCGTTCTCAAATTCTATGTAGACCAAATATGGGAAGAACAAAAAAAGCAATTAAATAGTGATCTTCCTTTTTTGGATAAAATAAAGCAAATTACTTTCAGCAAAAGTGACTATGCAAATCAATTTAACAGCCAATTTTTCCAATACTTTATGAATGATTATTCAACCGGAAAAAGTTATGTTGAAGAAATATATACAAGAGAAGCAATTCCTCGCATGATTGCTTTGTTTGACGAGGGAAAAGAGCAAGGGTTTATTGATCAAAACATGTCGAATGAAGCAATTTTAGTTTATATGCAAATGTTTAAAGACTATTTACAGCAAAAAGATGTCTCCTTAACTGTACTCCCGATGACTGAAGATCTTATAACGCTTTTCTTTTATGGGATAGTCGGAAAAAAAGAGGAGTAAACCTCGTTAACATACAAAAAGGTGTTGCCCTATGAGTCGCTAAATTTCCGACTTGTGGGCAACACCTTTTTTAAAAGATAAGTATACGTTTTCAACTAGGTGCAGTGTCTAGTTCCAGACGACCTCTGTTTTTCATGTACAATATAAAGCAAATCGAACAGCTCTTCCCTATTTTCTCTCTTACGCCAATTGTTGTTCAGCAAATTCACGATACAACGCATGTGATTGTATCAATTCTTTATGAGTTCCACTGCCCGTCACTTGCCCATTTTCGATGAAAATGATTTTATCTGCATCGACAATAGTTGATAACCTGTGGGCAATGACGAATGTTGTACGCCCTTCCATCAATCGCGTCAGTGCATCTTGAACGACGCCTTCCGATTGGCTATCCAGGCTCGCAGTTGCTTCGTCCATCATCAAGATCTTTGGATCCCGTAAAAAAGCACGAGCGATGGCGATACGTTGCCTTTGCCCTCCAGAAAGTTTCACACCTCGTTCGCCGACTTCTGTATCCAATCCTTTCGAAAATGTTTTAACAAATTCGTCGGCATACGCCATTTCAGCGACTTCCCAAAGCCTTTGATCCGAAATGTTTGCCCCATTTTCTAAACCGTAACATAAGTTTTCACGAATTGTCCCTGCCATCATGGCACTCTCTTGTGAAACGTAACCGATTTGACTACGCCATGACGCCATCGACAACTCTTTTATCGGCACTCCGCCAATTTGAATATCACCGGATGTCGGTTCGTAAAAACGCTCAAGTAATCCGAACATTGTCGTTTTCCCTCCACCACTCGGTCCGGCGAATGCAATCATTTCACCAGGCTGGGCCTCAAAGGACACATTTCCAATCACTGGCTCGTCGTCTTCATAGGCAAACGATACGTCCACAACTTGAATTGGTTTGTTCGCAATATCCATCACCAAGCCATCTTGCCCTTCTTCCAATGGCAATTCCAAAATGTCGATAATACGCTCTGTTGCGCCTTTCGCTTTCTGCAATTGCGTGAAGAACATCGCAAATGATGTAATCGGAAAAATAATTTGGAACAGATACAATAGGAATGCAACAAGTGCTCCTGTCGACATTGTACCGTTCGCAACACGCATACCGCCATATCCGATAATCATGACAATGACCACCATAACAACTAGATACATAAAGGGAGCAATCAGAGCAGTGATTCGAGCTTCTTTCAAGCCAAAACCGAGTAATTTCCCGATTCCAGCTTTTCCACTCGCCTCTTCGTTCTGTTCAGCATTAGAAGCCTTCATCAAGCGAATTTCGCCGAGCGTCTGTTGAATATTACCTGTAAATACAGCTGTTTCATCCTGTAATCCTCGAGAAATCTTCGCCATTTTTGTGCCTAATGGAATCATGATTCCCACTGTAATTGGAACCGAAATCAACATGATAAGTGTCATTTTCCAATCCATAATAAGCAGGATCGTCACCGCACCTATAATCGAAATGATACCCGTAATGAATTGCGGGAAATGTTGCGTAATCAATTCTTTCACGATTCCCGTATCATTGACGACACGGCTCACCGTTTCACCGCTAGATTCCTTGTCAAAATGACTGACAGGCAAACGAAGCAGTTTTGTCCACATTCTTTCACGTAATCTCGCAACTACTTTTTGTCCTACATAACTTAGCAAATAAATGGATACCCCATCAATTACTGCTTGAACAATAAACGCTACCCCGATAGCAATCATTATCGGGACGCTTAACGAGGCAACTGAAAAGCCATCCACTAAGTTTTTCGTTAGTAAAGGAACAACCAAACCTGCAAGTGTTGTCAACACACCTGCCGTCAAGCCGACAGCCAAAGCTAGCTTCGGGATTCCTGTTGATAAAATCAGAGAGAAAAACGGCTTCAAGCCGACTTTTTTCTTGTCCATAGTTTTTAACTCCATTCCGTTGAATCTTTTAATAAGTTCATTTTAGTAGATGTGTGTAAACTCAATATCAACAAACTCCGTTTTGTCACTCGAAATATATAAATCCAACAACTTATTTTGAACGCATCTATCCAAAGGAACTTGGTAAGATACCCTGGTTTACAAAATGGATTACCGGGAAGACCATTCAAGTTCTCGGGACGGATTATTCCCGTGATATCATTACAATAGAACCCATAAAATCGGATCATCATAACGTTGAATACGCGAGAAAAGTTGCACAGGATTCACTTGACTACTTAAACTATATTAACAGGAACCAAATCCGAGCGTTCACTATTCATATAATGTGTGCAGAGTATTAGGATTGCTTGATTATCGTATATAGTAAAATCTTAACCCAATTCAATCTATAAATACACTTTATAAGATTGACCCGTACTTAAAAAAACTCCGCATAAAAAGGTTAGCAGGGACAGAAATCTCCGTCCCACGCTAACCTTACACCGCTTAAATACTTAAATTCCGTAATCGATTAACTGCTTTCTGCAGCACAGCCACTTTCTGAACAAGCGCCAACCGAACGAATCCAGCGCCTTCAGAGCCGAAGATGCTACCAGGAACCATGACGACGCCGCATTGGTCAATCACTTTAAATACAAATTCCTTGTCGTCCATCTCGAACGGATACTTTGCCCAGACAAACATCCCGCCGTTTGAAGGAGTAGCAGACCAACCAATCTCCTCCATGCCTTTCATTAATACCCTATGGCGCGCAGAAAATTCTGCCCGCAGGCGATCCGTAATCTCTTCCGCATTATCGAGTGCCATGACAGCCGCTTCCTGAATCGGACCGAACGTTCCATAATCCAAATTCGATTTGAGTTGTCTTAAAATATGTACTATCTCAGCATTACCAACGATATAGGCGATACGTGCACCGGCAAGGCTAAAGCTCTTAGATAATGAATTAATCTCCATTCCAACCTCCATTGCACCGGGAGTCGATAGAAAACTAATTGGAGAACCGCCTGTAAAATAGTATTCAGAATAAGCAGCGTCATGAAGCACAATAATATTGTATTTCTTGGCGAAAGCTACTACTTTCTCGAAAAATGCACAATTCGGCATAGCAGGAACAGGGTTTCCTGGTAGATTCAAAATCAGCAATTTAGCTTTTTGTGCAACGTCTTCAGGAATTTCATCCAAATTAGGTAGAAACCCGTTTTCTGCACGTAACGGCATCTCATATGGAACAGCGCCAGCAAGCTTAATGCCAGCCTCATACGCCACGTAAGCAGGATTCGTTGTCAACACAAAGTCCCCTTCATTGCAAAAAGCGAGTGGCAGATGGACAAGTCCTTCTTGAGAACCCATTGTTTGAATGATTTCCGTTTCAGGATTGAGCGTAACACCGGAACGTCGTTCATAATAATTCGCGACGGCTTCGTTAAACCGTTTTGTGCCGCCAAGTGTATAGCCATATGTATTCGCCAGAGCGCTTTGTTCTGATAACACACGTCTCACTTTTTCGTCAGGAGGAAGATCCGGACTCCCAAGACTTAAATCAAAGACTTCAGTTCCCGTTGCTTTTTTCGCTTCGGCTGCTACTTTTAAATCGCCGAAAATGGCAGGTGCAAAAATGGACATTTTTAACGAAGGTTCAATCTTCAATGGGAAACACTCCTTGTTTGTGGGAAATTGTTTTTAAGGAGTATTTTATCACAAACTATGTAGCTAGTGTAAATAAGGTTGTAAAAAAGGTAATTTGATTTACCATTTATTCGCATGAAATACTAGTGAGAAGGGCTTGATAACCTCCATTTTCACTAGACTATTTTCGGCCCACTTTCGACTAACTATTCATGACAGATTTACTGAGGAGTACTAGTGTGCTCAAGGGGAGAATGCAGTTATTTTGGAAGAAAAGACTTTATGACATTCTATATAGAGTGTAAGTGCCCGAAGATGCAATTTCGGTCACTCTTGCACGTTGTTCAATGTGTTCCTTGCTTACTTTTAGCTAAGAGTATGCATCTAATCATGTGATATCTTATAGAAAGTGACACTTCTTTACTGGTAAAAAATAAAAAACATAGAGAAAGCTTCAGAACTACGTGTACTTATGAATTTGGAGCGCGACGGCTGAAGGACCACCATACGATTACCGAAAGGATGTGTAGGGATGCGACTTTGTCGCATCCCTACACATCCAGACATCTCGATAGATAATGGTAGAGTAGTCGTTCAATCCAAGAAATCCAATTGCAACTATGCACGTAGCACCCAGTGTGTGATCATTTCATTTACTGGTTGGTTAATCAACAGACGTGGCATTCCATATCTTTGAATTCAACAGCACAAGCTTGTTAGTCACGAGGATCCATTCCCAGCCATATAAACTTCTTCAAACGGTTGAATGATAACGAAACCTTCACCGCTAAACTCCATTTGAATCGATTCTCCACTACCGCGACCAAAGAAGGTCTTAATACTAATATCTGTTCGGAACTCCGGTGTTAAATGGCCAGACCAGGCGACTGTTGCATTAGGATCTGTAATGACGGGTTCTCCAGGATGGACAAGTAGCGTTAGCGGCTCGAAATGGGTAGTAATCGCAACCTTCCCCTTCCCTTTCAACGTTACGTTGAACAGTCCACCAGACATCATGCCTGCCACTTTCTTCATAAGCTTAATATCCCATTCAATAGTTGGCTCAAACGCAAGAAGATCATTGCCGTTCACCGTAATCGATTCATTATTCAAATCGAAAATGGTTATCTTCTTCCCTTGATCCGCTAAGTAAAGCCGACCATTCCCTGTTGCTTTCATCAGTGAAGTACCTTCACCCGTGAGCGCTTTTTTAAACATCATGCCTACACCATGCTCAAGCACCTTTTCCCGCTCGAATTTAATCTGACCCGCATATGAGATCATGGAGCCCATCTTTGCCCAGACAAAGTCGGTTAAATTCACTTCCAGAATTCGTGGTGTTTCCAATTCAAAGTATTCACTTTCCCGCTCATCCTGCTTTGTTTGTTTAATGAATTCATTAATCGTATATTTCCCCATCTATATCTCCCCTTTCGTAACAATGCCTATTACTTATTATCGAAACTTAATCTTCGACTGTCATTGTACCAAGAAAAAATCCTGAGAGGTCTTCCCCTTCAGGACTGTAATTTCACTCAAACGGCCATTCAGGTAGCCGATTACTCAATTTCTTATCTTCACGATACCCAAGCACATATTCTGCCTGCATAACCGTATGGATCTCACGCGTTCCTTCATAGATAACAGGCGCCTTTGAGTTTCGCAGGAACCTGGCGACAGGGTATTCATCCGAATAACCATAAGCCCCATGAATCTGGAATGCATCATCTGCTGCTTTATTGGCAAAATCGCATGCCTGCCATTTCGCCAGCGACGTCTCGCGCGTATTGCGCAAGCCGTTATTTTTCATGTCACCTGCTCGATAGACAAGAAGTCGACTCATCTGATAGCCCGCTTCCATGTTAGCAATCATTTGTTGGACGAGTTGGTGTCTGCCAATTTCCTTACCGAACGTTTCCCGTGCATGACAATATTTCACGCTTTCTTCGAGGCAACCCATTATTAAGCCAACCGCTCCCGCAGCGACAGTGAAACGACCATTATCAAGTGACGCCATGGCAATTTTAAATCCATCGCCTTCTTCACCTAATAAATTCGCAGCCGGGATACGCATATCTTCGAAAAATAGTTCGCCTGTATTGCCTGCACGAATACCGTATTTCCCTTTGATCGCTTTCGATGAAAAACCTGGTGTCGTTCGTTCGACGATGAACGCGCTAATACCATGGTGTTTTTTCGCTTTATCCGTATAGGCGAAAACGAGGAAATGATCCGCAACATCACAAAGGGAAATCCATGTTTTTTGACCGTTTAATACATAGTCATCTCCGTCACGCACGGCAGTTGTTGCCATTGCCGCAACGTCGGAACCTGCACCTGGTTCTGTCAACCCGAATGCACCTATTTTTTCACCCTTCGCTTGTGGCACAAGGTATTTCTGCTTCTGTTCTTCATCTCCCCACTGCAGTATACTCATCGAGTTCAAGCCAATATGGACCGATACCGCTGTCCGGAACGCCGTATCTCCACGCTCCAATTCTTCACACAGTATTGCGAGCGAATTATAATCCATTCCACTGCCACCATATTGTTCGGGTATACACACGCCCATGAAGCCAAGATCCGCAAGCTTCTTCCAAATCGACTGATCGAATCCACCTTGTGCATCCCATTTCTGGATATGGGGCATAATTTCTGCGTCCACAAACTGACGCGCCGTTTTCCTCAGCATTTTCTGTTCTTCCGTAAATCCAAAGTCCACCTCTTCATCTCCTTTCATAAACACTATGCCGTTAATCAGATTAGAAACTATACGTTTTCAACATGGAACATTGTTCGACTCGATACTTTCTTCGATAACGACACCGCGCTTTTTCATCTCTTCAATATACAATTCACCAGGTACGATATTCTCTGGCGGATGGACTCCACGTTTCGTAATAGTGCCATTGCCAATCATTTGTGCCACGATGGAAATCGTATTTGCCGTCGCACGAGCCATCGCAGTCTCGTTTACTGCAGTGTCTTTCTCCGTAATAAGGTCATATTCGTATGTTACTGGCATAGCACTTTTTTCACCGCTCACAATAACGCGTAGCAACACTGCATCTGATTTATTACCGAGGCGAAGTTGCGGCGACAGATGTTCTCTCATGACGTCGCGTACCTTCACTTTTTGACCGTCAACAGTCACTTCGTTGTCCCGAGATAACAAACCTAAATCGACTAGAAGCTGGAACTTCTCCGCGTGCCCTTTGTAACGAATCGTCTTGTATTCTAGTGTCTCCACGCCCGGGAACGACTTCGTTAGTGTCGACGTGCCGCCTGATGTATGAAACGCTTCAAGCTCGCCGTATTTATCAAAATGGATTGTTTCGATTTCGGACAATGATGGAACTTCCAACAGTTGCCCGTTTCGAATAACGTGGGAAGGGTCAGTGTAATGATCAAACACGCCTTCCAGTGAAAAGACGACATTATAATTAAGTGGCGGCTCCGGCTTTATCGGAATTCCTCCAACATATAGTTTGATGGAATTAACCTTTTCGAGTTTTCCCGCCCCGTAACCAGTAAGAATATTAATCATTCCAGGAGCTACCCCTAGATCTGGAATGATTGTCACGCCTTTCGCAATCGCCTGATCCGCCAGACCGAGCACCGCATCCGTAGCGCCACCGATATGACCGCCAAGATCAATGGAATGGACACCGATATCTACTGCGATTCGGGCAACCTTTTCATTAAACGTATAGAATAGCGCATTGATAACCACATCCCCTAGTGCCATCACTTCACTTAATTGCTTATCGTTTTTAGCATCCAGTAACAGGATATCAAGCTTATCGGACATGAGTTCCTCCGCAAAGTCTTCCGCTTGCTTGACGTTCAGATCCGCTAAATAAACTTTTTCGACGTCATCAGCCTTCACTAGATCGCGTGCCGCCTCTTTCCCCATTAAACCTGCTCCAAGTATGACAACCTTCATTTCCCCATCCCCTTACGTTAGGAATTAATCCGTGTCAATCTGCGCCCGTTGCAATTTCCCGCTGAAGTCTATATAAATACTCTTCCATTCAGTGAAGACATCAAGTGCAGCAACGCCAGAATCACGGTGTCCGTTGCCCGTCCCCTTTGTTCCGCCGAATGGCAGATGGATTTCGGCACCCGTCGTTCCCGCATTCACGTAGACAATACCTGTATCTAGATCACGTTGTGCTCGGAATACTTTATTGACATCGCGTGAGAAAATCGAACTTGAAAGTCCAAATTTCACACTGTTATTAACCTCAATGGCTTCATCTAGACTTGAAACTTCAATCAGCGAAACAACAGGTCCGAAAATCTCTTCTTGCGCAAGGCGGCTATCCCATTTCACATCTGTGAATAAAGTTGGTTCGTAATAATGACCATCTACAAGCTTTCCATCTGTTAATATATGTCCACCTGCAAGAAGTTTCGCACCTTCATCCTTACCAATTCCGACGTAGCCATGAATTTTATCAAGCGCTTTTTGATTGATTACTGGGCCAATTTTTACTGATTCGTCCATTCCATCGCCAATCGATAACACTTTCATCGCTTCCACGAGTTTTTGCTCGAGTTCTTCCTTTACATCTGTATGCACGATGACACGGCTACATGCCGTACAACGCTGACCCGCTGTTCCGAATGCACTCCAAAGAATCCCTTCCACTGCCAGTTCGATATCCGCATCATCCATAACGATGACCGCATTTTTACCACCCATTTCAAGTGATACTTTTTTCAAATGACGTCCACCTGTTTCCGCAACATGACGACCTGTTTCAGTCGACCCTGTGAATGATATAACGCGAACATCAGGGTGTTCAATCATTGCCGTCCCAACTTCTGCTCCCGACCCGAAAACGATATTCGCAACGCCTGCCGGGAGTCCTGCTTCTTCAAATATAAGCGCCATTTCATACGCCATCATAGGTGTTTCCGTCGCCGGTTTCCAAATGAAAGTATTGCCCGCGACAATTGCTGGGAACGATTTCCATGTCGCGATTGCCACCGGAAAGTTCCAAGGTGTAATAAGTCCGACAACACCGATTGGTGCACGGACACTCATTGCGAACTTGTCTTGAAGCTCTGAAGGTACTGTTTCCCCGAACATGCGGCGTCCCTCACCAGCCATGTAGAACGCCATATCAATGCCTTCCTGCACTTCACCGCGCGCCTCTTCGATGACCTTCCCCATTTCTTTCGTCAACACTTGCGATAAGTGTTCTTTCTTTTCTTTCATAAGTCGTCCAATTTCATATAAAAAGTCTGCACGTTTCGGTGCGGGAACGAGTGCCCATTTTTTCTGAGCCTCTTTCGCCGACTTTACTGCAAGACTCACATCTTCTTTAGTCGATAATCTTACTTGTGCCAACTCCGTACCATTTGCTGGATTCAAGACTGCAGTATAATCTGCTCCCCCTGCCTCCTGCCATGTACCTCCGATATAATTGTTCAGTTGCATTGCAACATTCCCCTTTCTATAACACAGCATTTTGAAAGCGCTCACATCTATTTAACTAATTTCGACATTTCCTACGCAATTCCTTTAATCTTCCGACAACTATAATTTTACTTCCCTCCTACTTAAACACTATAAGCTATGAAAAACCCCCAATAACCAAGCTATTCGAGGGGTGAGATTATTATTCATACTATGAACCCCATTTCCTCGAATTTTTCTCTCTGTCAGCACCACACCGAACGTGAGATAATTTCTCTTCACCTTCATCCCTGGTTAAAGTTTATATACAAAATACCAAGTCTGTTGATTAACCATTTTCTTGCATAAAGAGCAGGTAAGAAAGGCTTGAAAAACTCTATTTTCACTGAATCATTTCCTGTCTGCTTTCGGCGAACTATTCATGACATCTTTACCGAGTGGCAAGTATGGCTAGAAATGACTACGTCATTCTTAGCCATACTTGTTTCGATCATCCTGTTGCGAATAGTTGCCTGTCGCATTCCTACAACGTTCAAGTGAAAAATACAGCTGTTTTTCAAAAAAGAATAGATGACTTTTTATAAAGGTTGTAAGTGCCCGAAGATACAATTTCGGACACTCTAGCACTTTGTATAATGTGTTCATTGCTTACTTTTAGTATAGAGTCTGCATATTATCACGCGATGGACTATAAGAAAGTGACTCTTCCTTAACTAAAAAAGACAAGACTATGGAGAAAACATCAGCCGCCAAAATTGTATCTTTGGCGGCTATTATCCAGATAAGAAGCGTCGCTATTCTTTCGTCCCGAAAAGTTTTAGATCTTTGTTTACGTATCCATTTGGAGAGCGACGGATGAATAAGCACCATACGATTACCGAAAAAATGTGTAGGAATGCGATGAAGTCGCATTCCTACACATCAAGACATCTCGGTAATCGTATAGAAGTCGTTCAATCCAAAGCAATCCAAAAGTCATTGTACACGAAGCGCCTAGTGTTGGATTTAGTTATTTACTGGTTGTTTTTGGGTAATCAACACATGTGACAAAATACAGAAAAACTCCGCACTGGATGTATCGATCCCATGCGGAGTTTTCATAATGAAAAATATTTAATTTGTACGTTATTTTGGTTTCAGGTTATGTAATACCCATTTGGTGTATATCCATTTCTGCACTATTGCTAATACCACGGATTATTCTTTTTCTTGCTGACGGCTCCGTTCGTACATTTCAATGACAAATTCACGGATGTTATCTGCATGTTTCATCATCGAACTTGTCGATACAACGAACAATTTCGCAATTTCAGCGTTCGTCAATTCTTCATCCTCCATAATTCCTAAATCAACTGCTACAAAAAATACGGCAGCGGCAATAACGCCAGGTTTACGGAAATTGGGGCGCTCTTTCAAAAAGTACGTTACCACAATATTTCTCAGTAATTCACGCGCTTCTTTAGGCGTATTTCTTAACTCAAGTACTTCATCCAGACTCTCGATTACTTCCTGCTGAACCGGTGTAAAATCATGCTCTATGAGTTCATCTACTGTTCGTGAATCCCTGGCAAGCAAAATTTCGTAGACATCCGTCATATGCTCTTTATAGAACGCAAGACTCTTATCGAATCCGCTTGACTCCGCAAGTTCAACTATCTGTTTTTCGAGTGCACCATTCCAATCATTAATGAACATAAGCGAAGAAATTACATAGATATCATTGTTCTGGTCCCGATTATCAGGTAAAACAATGCCGAATATGAATGAATGCTCTTCCAGTAGCATTCCTTCTTTCTTTTCAAGATTGAATATGCCCTCGCCAAGTATTTCTTGGACAATAACATATCCTTCCTTCACTTCTTTCACCTTAGCAAACAGTACAACAGGCTCTTTCCATAATTCCAGAACGGATCGAACTGTCTCTCTTATCGGGCTATTCAACACTCTTAGGAGGTGACGCTTCCACAAATCACGGCGTGCAACGAATAAGAAATATTCACTAACAGCCTCCTCAATATCATCCGGTCCCATCAGTTTTTCAAGTTTACTTTTCCAGTGTCTTCTATGGCTTTCGAACTCTGATATATCAGCTGGGCTTGTAGCCTGTTCATATGCACCAAAGATGATACGCTCAAGTTCCTCATCAATAAGCGTCTCTAAAGGTGATTCATTTTTCTCCGCACAACACTTTTTATATTTCTTTCCGCTCCCACATGGACACGGATCGTTTCGTCCAACCATTTTCCCACGTCCTAACAATTATACGTTAATAATATTTACCTCACATTCAATAGTAACAGAAACAAAAAAACTCCGCAGTGGTATATATATATACCCATGCGGAGCACTCTTTAATCCATCGCTTATTTTTTACTTTCCTCTAAATTAGTAAATGATTTTTCATTAGTTGGTAGTGCTACACGTTTCATGAAGAACGATAGAACCAAGGCAACGATCGCAACGATTGTCGATATGAAAAATGAGAAACTAATTCCATCCAACATTGCTTGTGCTTCAAGTTGTTCCTTTAACTTCGCTAGCCCCTCAGCGGTCGATGGAGCATTGCCAGATGCTTGGGCTTCCGCAAATAGTCCTGCACCTGTCGATTCCATCCTTTTTGTCATAATCGTTAACAGAATTGCGGATCCGATAGCACCGGACACTTGCTGTAACGTGTTGTTCATAGCCGTACCATGTGGATTCGAGATCATTGGCAATTGATTCAATCCGTTTGTCATAACCGGCATCATTACCATTGAAATCCCTAACATCCGAATCGTATAAATCCACATAATGTAATAATAACCAGACTCCATACCTAGTCTACTTAAATAGAATGTTGAAATGACAGTGATGGTAAGACCAATAACCGCCAAAATTCTTGCGCCGTACTTATCGAATAAACGACCTGTAACCGGCGACATAAGCCCCATCACAATTGCCCCTGGTAACATCAGCAAACCCGAATGGAACGGTGAAATGCCCCGTATGGTTTGGACATAGAGCGGCGTAAGAATCATGCCCGAAAACATTGCAACCGATAGTACAATCGAGATGGCCGATGATAAAGCAAACATCGGATGTTTGTAAATCTTGAAATCCAACATCGGGTCATCCATACGTAGTTGACGCACAATGAACGCGATAAGTGCGATTGCACCAATAACGATTGTTCCATAGACTAGCGGTGAATCCCATCCCTTATCACCCGCTGAACTAAAGCCGTAAAGAAGACCGCCGAAACCGATACTTGACAAAATAAGTGAAAATACATCTAATTTCATGTCACGGTTCGGTGTAATGTTGCGCAATTTAAAGAACGCATAAACAAGTGTCAGAATTGAAAACGGCAAAACGATACCAAAAAGTGTACGCCATGTATAATGTTCAATTACCCATCCCGACAGAGTTGGACCAATTGCTGGCGCTGTAATCATTACTAGCCCAAAAATCCCCATTGCCGTTCCCCGGCGCTCAATCGGAAATGCCGTAAGCATAACGTTCATAAGAAGCGGCATCATCATTGCAGATCCACACGCTTGAATCATTCGAGCAGCAACGAGTACACCAAATGATGGTGCAATCATCGCTAAAATCGTCCCTAGAGTAAACAGCACCATTGCTGTTAAGAACAACCTTCTATTTGTGAACTTCTGAATGAAGAACGCACTTGCTGGTATTAAAATACCATTGATAAGCATATATCCTGTCGTTAGCCATTGGACAACAGACGGTTTCACATCGAACTCAACCATAATTGTCGGCAATGCAACGTTCAACAATGTATTATTTAGTAGAGCGACAAAAGCACCTATAAATAAAATTGCTATCATGCCGTAAGGCGGTTTTTCGTGCATTTTTTTTATATCCATTATTACTTCCTCCTATTTAATACGTAACGTATAAAATTTGTACCCCGTGTACATCATGTTAAACATATTATACCGATAGTCCAAAACTTGCAACCTTAGAAAACGCTTTCACACAATAAAAACTTTTTCCGTTGATATATCAACCTTTTGGATATACCATAATAAATGTACTGATAGTATAAACCTGAATTCACTTCCAGGGAAACTCGACATATATAAGTTTATTAACACCCGTCAGATAAGCCGAATAGGTTCGACAACTAACTTTAGGATAAAGGTGATTAGTATGAATGATCGAAAACGCCAGGTTTTATTAACAGCGCAGCGACTTTTTATAGATAAAGGATTTTCTACCACGTCTGTCCAAGATATTTTAGATGAATCTTGTATATCAAAAGGGACATTCTACAATTATTTTTCATCCAAAAATGAGTGCCTCATCGCGATACTTGTACACGCACGTGATGAAGCAACTGTAAGAAGACGTGAATTGCTTATTGGACAAGATTTATCAGATAAGAACGTTCTGGTAGAGCAGATTTTAATTCGTATGCACGTGAATCGCGAACAAAACTTGATGCCAATTTTCGAGGCAGTTTTCCATTCTGGTGATAGCGACCTAAGAACTTACATCAAGAACATGCTTTTAGCTGAATTTTCTTGGTTAACAAGAAGACTGGTGGATGTATACGGAAAAGCTGCTGTGCCTTATGCAGCCGATTGTGCAGTGATGCTGTTCGGAATGATGCAACAAATACTTCATGTATGGTCAGCTGTTTCGAAAGAGGAAATGGACACTTCAAAACTTGTGAGATTCTTACTCCGAAGAATCGATTCCATCATCCTAGGTATGATCAGCACAAAAGACGCTTTCTTCACTGAAGATGTATTTTTCAAGTTAAGCGGGGATGAAGTAGAACAAACAGAAACAAAGGAGCAATTACTCGAACGTCTCACGGGATTTTTGGAATTTCTCGGAGATGATACGCTTCCTGCCGGCAAACAATATGTGCAATTTCTTTTGGATGAACTACGCGCCGAGTCTCCGCGGGTATTCGTGCTGGAATCTGTCGTCCGCTCGTTCCGAGAAGCTTTCAAAGGATTTTCCCATGAACCTGAAGCTCACGAGCTTGCTTATAAAGTTTGGCGCTATATGGACACGGTAGAGTAACCGAAATTCCCGTCTCAATTTCTTGAAACTTTTCCGACTTTATTTCGTATAGTTGAGTAGTAGAAAACTTATTTTAGGGAGGAACGAGACAAGATGAACAATCACGAAATTGATTACAAAATACATGGCGATGATATGCAGTTTGTAGAAGTCGAGCTTGATCCTAAAGAGACGGTAGTGGCAGAAGCAGGGGCTCTAATGATGATGGAAGACGGGATCGCCATGGAAACAATCTTCGGTGATGGTTCCAGCTCTTCAGGCGGCGGAATTATGGGCAAACTGATGGGCGCTGGAAAACGAATGTTAACTGGAGAAAGTTTATTCATGACAACATTCACGAATACGGGGGCAGGCAAAAAGCATGTATCTTTCGCGTCTCCTTACCCTGGAAAAATAATTCCGATGGATTTAAGTGAGCATAACGGCAAAATTATCTGCCAGAAAGATGCCTTTCTTGCTGCCGCAAAAGGCGTGTCCGTCGGAATTGAATTTCAACGGAAACTCGGCACCGGCTTTTTCGGTGGTGAAGGGTTCATCATGCAAAAACTCGAAGGTGATGGTATGACGTTCATCCACGCTGGAGGTACGATTATCGAGAAAAGGCTGCGACCGGGCGAAATATTACGTGTAGACACGGGATGCCTCGTGGCAATGACACACAACGTTAATTACAACATCGAAATGGTAAAAGGCGTAAAAACAGCATTATTTGGCGGCGAAGGACTCTTTTTCGCGACACTGAAGGGACCTGGAACTGTTTGGATTCAATCACTCCCATTCTCTAGACTCGCAAGCCGTGTCTTTGCAGCTGCACCGCAAACACCTGGTGGAGGATCACGTGACGAAGGCAGCATTGCAGGCGGCTTGTTCAATATGCTTGGCGGTAAATAACTAATTCGTAGACATAAAGTTGGATTATCAATCGTCTACATCCAAAACTCTCCAAACTAAAAAAGGGTTATATTATCGATCTATTTTTCGACCGACGATATAACCCTTTTAGTATTAAATCTCACTTAATGAAGCAAAACTTATGTTTACTTCACACCATTCAACAACAGCCATATATACCTGGCTTCATCTTCACTACCCGGTTCAATCGCTTTAAATCTCGGGTACGGAATCGTTTTCGCTTTGAATGTCATCAAATGTCTAACATGGCCATTCAATTTCGTTGCAGCATTCAACATTTCTTCTGCATCTAACGATTTCCCTTCGGATGCTATGTGTTCAAGCTTCCAGTCAAGATAAAGATAAGCCGCGTCATGCTCGGAACCTTTTTCATAGCGCACCATGATTTCCGCCGCTTCTGTGAACCGTTCGGCGTGAATGAGCGAAGCCACCGCTTCATATCTTGCCCCAAGGTTGTCCGTACGGTTCATCTTCAATAGATCCGTGAACATTTCCGCCGCCTCTCCATACTCTTCGCGACTGAACAAGTGAACACCATACGCAAATGCCGAGCGCATGAATGGCCGATTCGGTATGTTTTGCCAAGGGTTCTCCCCCGGTTCAAATGTCCTGCTTGCAGACTGGATTGCTTTTTCATACAATTTAGCCGCTTTCTCGGCATCCTGTTCAACTTCCGCTTGAAGTAAGATGACATCCGGATTATTTGGTCCGATTTCCATAGCACTATTCGCAAGTTTCCGACGTGCTTGTTCAGATTCCGCGCGATACGCCTCATATGCAAGAAGTTGTGCACGGCCTTCTGCAATTCCAGGCTTGCGTTCAGGCTGAATAACCCCGCCCGTCGTCATCGATGTTTCCCAAAGTGCTTTTTCTGTTGGCCGAGGATCTGTTCCAATATCGTAAAGTCGTGCCGCCACCGGTTCATCGCCACTATCCATCATGTCTGCATAAAGAGCGGCAAGTTCCATTTCATACAAGTGCATTCCTTCTTTTGATGCACTGTACTTCCGTAAAATGTCATCTTCTATTAGCCCTGTATCCTGTAGCACTCCAAGTTGAATGCCCGTTTTTACTGCAGCGGCAAGAAAATCACCTTCTATCGGAACATCTTTATTCTCATTCAGAAAGTAAGCGACGGCCAGTTTGTGCATGATTTCACGTCCATCCGTACTTTGATTCAGTTCACGAAGTGTGATATCAAGTGCTGTCAGCGCACTCAATTGTGTGGGCACCAATACTTCTTCAACAAGCTCGTTCATGGAAGCCATGCTCCTTTTGATGAACAACTCGTAAATATCGAGCGTGTGATCATCTAGAAATTGCTCAGTCGACTTGTCCGATACCGCATCTCTTAATTCAACGAGCGACTTTTTCGTCTGCTTGCTCCACTTTGCCAAGAACATCATTGAAGAAACAGGCGCAACCCCGAATTCCCCTTTTCGAGGATCGTGGAGGACTACACCAAATAGTAACGTCCCCAAATCTGCCGGCATTCCCTCATTGCGCGTCACAAAATAATCCCGCTCACCAAACAGCTCCCGCACTTTTAGTCTGCCTGACTCAATTTTGGTAATTTCTGCAAGGAGCATAAACGGTTCGTTCCACTTCTGTAATACTGAAATAACCGAATCACGTTTCACCTGTTCAAGCTGCTGTGCTAAATATGTATGCCAAATCTTTTTATTGTGGATGAATAAATAAAACTCACTTGCTGCCTCTTCAATATGTTCCTTTTCCCAGCTACCTGTAAGGCGGTTTACCCACTCCCGCATCGTCTGCATCATTTCCTTGCGGTCGGTATCTTTCGGATAGTCATTAAAATAACCGACGAGCACACGATCAAGCTCTTCGTTGACAATCATATCGACAAGATCTGTTCCTTCCGTTCCACAACATTTCTTATATTTCTTCCCGCTCCCACAAGAACATGGATCGTTTCGTCCAATCATTTAATTCTCCCCTTTCGGTTACAAAAAAACGTTTTACTCCTTACTTAATCATAACAGACAGACTGATTTGCAACGAATTAATCAGAAACTTTGTATTCGAAAAAACCCTCTACTTCCATTATGAACGCCTGTATAGCTGGAGAGACATACCTGTTTTTCATGTACGTCAAATACACGGTTCTTTCAAGTGCCCGGGAATCGATGATCTTACTTACAATCGAAAGATTATAAGGCCCCTGTAAGTAATTTTCTGGAATAAGCGCAATACCTAAATTTTCACCGACTAAACTTAATGCTGTTTCGAAACGCTCAATTTCATATTTAATCGTAGGGACAGTTTCTTCCAATTCAAAAGCACGCAATATGTCTTCCCTCGTCTGAAACCCTTCGGTGCTAATGATGAATGGCTCCTGTTCCAATTCTTTCAGCATAATTGATTCCCTTGTAGCCATCGGGTGGTTTTCGTGAAGGACTAACACAAGTTTTTCCTTATACAAAGGGACCGTTTCTATATCCACTTCTTTAATTTGCTGGTTCGTGATAATGGCATGCGTTTCATATTTCCTCAACGAATTCTTCACATCGTCACCGCCTAACACCTCCATCAATCGAATGTGCATTTCGGGAAATTTTTTATTGTATAGAGAAATCACTTTTGGAATCCAATACTTCACCGATTCAATCATACCGATTTGGAGTTCACCTTTACCAATAAGCTTTACTTCTTCCATTTCCTTTTTTACAATCGCCATTTCTGATAAGAGATGAATCGCTCTGCCGTATAAAACCTCTCCCGCTTCTGTCAATCTACTATTCCTTGTATTGCGTTCAATAATTTGAAACCCCAAGTCTCGTTCCAAGTTTTTTATGGCGTTGCTTAATGATGGTTGAGAAATATGCAACTTCTCTGCCGCTTTAGAAAAACTCATATGATCCACGACTGAAACAAAATAACTTAACTGCTTTAAATCCATACTAACCACTCCTCCACTCAATTATAGATGCGGGCTATAAGTATATAGTAATTATATATTAGAATTAATAAATCATGTACTTTATAATAAATGAGTAACGTTGTATCTGAAAGTTCAGAAAGGGTGAGGCAATTGCTTAATAAGGTAAATGAACATGTATGGGCCGGACGTACGGATCATACTGAAAATAGAACAAGTTTCCGATATCACCAAGTGGTTGAATTAGTAAATCTCGAGGTCATCTCCCAGTCACCCAACACATGTGCAATTATCGGTTTCGAAAGCGAGGAAGGCGTCCGCCGCAACAAAGGGCAATTGGGTGCAGCAAAAGCTCCCGATGCACTTCGCAGTGAACTTGCCAAATTGCCATGGAAATTCCCGGTAAATAAAAGGCTTGTCGATGTTGGAAATATTCAATACATGGATACCAATCTGGAAAAAGCCCAACAACAGCTAGGCGAGACGATTGCAAACGCATTAGAGAAAAAAATGACACCGATTATTCTTGGTGGCGGCCATGAAACCGCTTACGGTCACTATCTCGGAGTCCGAAAATCAATTGGTAAGGAAGCTTCTCTTGGAATTATTAACATAGATGCCCATTTCGACTTACGCTCATACGATGAACAACCGTCTTCCGGCACGATGTTCAAACAAATCCTGGAGCATGATAACATGAGCAGCTATTTCGTCGTCGGAATCCAGCGCTATGGAAATACGCAGGAATTGTTCGATACAGCCGACAGGCTCGGTGTCAAATATGAATACGAAGAGAATATGCATATCGGAAATATGGACAAACTAACATCGGATCTCGAACAATTCATCAACCAACATGATTATGTATTTCTAACATTATGCACGGACGTACTGAACTCCGCTTTCGCACCCGGTGTCAGTGCTCCTTCACCATTCGGATTAGATCCTTCCGTTGTTCGTTCAATCATTCGAACAGTTACAACACATAAAAAAACACTGTCGTTCGATATTTCGGAAGTGAATCCCGTTTTAGATGAAAACAACCGTACAGTAAAACTCGGTGCTTACTTAACAAATGAAGCAATTACAACTTTTTTAGGAGGGGAAATTCATGACGCTAGTTCTTAATCAAGTCACCACAATCTTCCTTTCCATTGCATTGCTAACTTTAGGGATGGTTTTAGTGAAGAAAGTTGGTTTCTTACGGAAATTCTGCATACCTGCTCCCGTTGTCGGTGGATTATTATTCGCTGTTTTTGCAACCATTTTCAAGTCTCTCGGATGGCTAGAAATTACACTTGATACATCATTGCAAAGTTTATTCATGCTTACATTCTTTACAACAATCGGTTTAGGAGCAAGCTTTAAACTCATTAAACTTGGCGGAAAGGTTCTTGTCATCTACTGGCTGGCATGTGGATTTTTAGCGCTCGCACAAAATACAATCGGTGTATCCATGGCTTATTTGTTCGACCTGCATCCACTTATTGGAATGATGGCTGGAGCAGTTTCAATGGAAGGCGGACACGGAGCCGCTACCGCATTTGGACAGACGCTCGAAGACATGGGTATCAATTCAGCCCTTTCGATTGGAGTTGCAGCAGCTACATTTGGACTTGTTGCAGGAGGTCTCGTTGGTGGTCCTACTGTAAAATATCTTATTTCAAAACACAATCTCAAGTCATCTGAAGCGGATACTGATCTCGGTATTCCTATCGAAAAGAAAGAAAAGCCGATTCAAACAGATTCGTTCTTCACACAAATTCTACTTATCACACTTTGTATGGCCCTTGGTACGTATTTGGGTGAACTATTTTCAACCGCAACAGGGTTCGTTCTACCGGGTTACGTAGGAGCCATGTTTGTTGCTGTTCTTGTTCGGAATATCGTTGACAAAATTAATCCAAAAGCGATCGACATGAAGAGTATCGGCTTAATCAGCGACGTTACATTGGGGATTTTCCTGTCAATGGCATTAATGAGCATCAAATTGTGGGAAGTTGCCGATTTGGCCCTTCCACTACTTGTTATCGTCTTCGTCCAAGTTGTCTTCATCGTCCTGTTTGGGGTTTTCGTCTTGTTCCGTCTACTCGGTAAAGACTACGATGCAGCCATTATGGTAGCTGGTTTTACAGGACATGGTCTCGGCGCTACCCCTAATGCTATGGCAAATATGGCGGCCGTCACTGAAAGATATGGCCCTTCGACTAAAGCGTACCTCGTTGTTCCGATTGTTGGTGCTTTCCTCATCGATGTATTTGCGATGCCAATTATTATAACGACGATAAACCTGTTCAATTGATAATAGTAAGCTTCCCTCATTACGTTTCCATGTAATGAGGGAAGCTTTTTCATTTGTTCAGATACTCATACACAGGCTTTATTCATTAATAGCTCCTCTAAGCCGTATACTTATAATGTTCTGAAACTTGTTATTTTAATGACAGCCTCCTTAAAATACGCTACCCTTAAACTAAACGACTTGTTTTATAAGTACATACATATTCGTTTCATCGAAAGGACTGACCTTATGCCTCAACAAGAACACTGGAAGTCAAAAATAGGTTTTATACTAGCTGCTGCCGGTTCAGCAATCGGGTTAGGCGCTATTTGGAAGTTCCCTTACGTAGCCGGGACTGGCGGTGGCGGCGCTTTTCTACTGGTCTTTTTATTATTTACGCTGTTATTAGGATTCCCTCTCTTAATCGGTGAATTCATTCTCGGTCGTAAAAGTCAAAGTGACGCAATTACTGCCTACAAAAAGCTTGCGCCCAATTCAGGTTGGCATATAACAGGGATCATTGGCGTCGTAACCAGTTTCTTAGTGCTATCATTTTATAGTGTTGTCGGAGGATGGATTATCCTCTACTTATTCAAAGCATTAACCGGTGGTATTTCCGGACTTTCGCAAGACCAGTTCGGACCGTTATTCGACCAAATTATTGCAAATCCATTCGCTACGTTAGCCGGTCAACTGATCTTTATGGTGCTAACAATTGTTGTTGTAGCCCAAGGCGTTCAAAAAGGGATTGAGAAAGCAAGCAAGATTATGATGCCTGCTCTCTTCATATTATTTATCATTATCGTTGCCCGTTCTCTTAGCTTGGATGGGGCAATGGAAGGCGTAAAATTTCTGCTGGTACCGGATTTCACTAAATTAACGTCTGAAACGATTTTATTCGCTTTGGGACAAGCCTTTTTCACTCTCACATTAGGTGCTTCTGTCATGGTTACGTATGCTTCCTATCTTCCTAAAACGCAAAACCTGCCGAGCTCGGCGATGTCCATTATCGCTATGAATATCGTCATCGTTCTGTTAGCCGGCCTAGCGATTTTCCCAGGTGTGTTTTCATTTGGAATGGCACCGGATGCGGGACCGACATTGATTTTTTCAGTACTGCCAGCTGTATTCAACCAAATGCCCTTTGGGGTGTTTTTCTTCATTGCATTTTTGGTTTTATTCCTATTCGCGGCTTTAACTTCCGCTTTCTCTATGATTGAAATTATTGTTGCAACAATGACGAAAAATGATCCTTCAAAACGAAAACGATTCACTTGGATAATTGGAATGGCAATTTTCATTGTTGGAATTCCATCTTGTTTATCATACGGAGTAATGGCTGATGTGAAGTTTTTCGATAAAACGGTATTCGATTTAGTCGATTTCGCAGTAAGCAATGTATTGATGCCTCTTGGCGCATTATTGATTTCGATATTCATCCCTTTGAAAATAGCTAAAACTGATCTGTTCAATGAGATGAAGCAAGGTTCGAAAGTCGGAAAGACCTTCTTCAACATTTGGTTCTACCTATTAAAATATCTGACCCCTATCGCAATCATTATTGTTTTCCTTGATGCACTGGGTGTGTTTAACTTGTTCGCAGATCGGTAAAAATTGAACTGGCAATAAAAAAGGAAGACTCCTTCGACGAAGAGTCTTCCTTTTTCTATCCTTCTTTCTCGCAGTTCAAATCCCACGTAAAGCCAAATTTATCTTTCACTTTCCCATACTTAGCTCCCCAGAACGTATCTTGCAGGGCCATCAGTACTTCGCCTTCTTCCCGCAGGCCGTCGTAGAGCTGGTTCGCTTCTTCCACGCTTTCACAGTCGATAAGAAGGGCAACGCCGTTTTTGTTGTATTCAGATGGCTTGTCCGCAGAATCGGCAAGCATGATTTGAAATTCACCTTTTTTCAGATGGCAATGGAGGAGATAATCTGCTGCTTCCGGTGGATGCGGGAAATTAGCATCCGCATATTTCTGCATTCCGACTTCCTCAAGTCCTAGCAAATTCGCATAGAATTCAGCCGCTTCTTTTCCTTCTCCGTAAAACGTTAAATATGGAATGATTGTACCTTTCATATTGTTACCTCCTCCTATTCGACGACAGTCATCAAGTCAATTTAGACATAATTCATTCGTCTGCTGTTCTTTACTGAACGATACCTTTTGGCTTGCGGCCTTCAAGTACATCCGTAATTGCCTGTGCGTTCAAGTTCATCATCGCAAGGCGTGTCTTAATGCTGGCACTTCCGATATGCGGAAGGACTGTTACGTTCGGCAATGTAAGAAGCGGATGATCGAGTGGGATTGGTTCTTTTTCAAACACGTCGAGCCCCGCCGCCCAAATCGCACCGTTTTTCAATGCATCATAAAGAGCAGCCTCATCAACAATTCCACCACGAGCGACATTAATAAGAACGCCCGTATTTTTCATAAGGTCAAGTTCCCGTGCACCAATCATCCCGGCGGTTTCCGGTGTAAAGGGAGCTAGAATGATAACGAAATCCGCCTCTTTCAGTAGTGTATCCAACTCCCTGAATTCAAGTCCGTACTCAGCTTCTGCGTCTGGCTTGCGGTTGCGATTATGATAAAGAACTTGCATATCAAAGCCTTTTGCCCGGCGCGCAACCGCTTCACCGATTCGTCCCATGCCAATGATGCCAAGTGTCGCTCCTCCAACATCCATGCCTGTAAATCTCATCGGAGCCCATGAAGTCCAATTACCTTTTCTAATTTCATTTTCTGCAGAGATCAATTTACGTGCCGTCGCTAGTAGAAGCGCAAAAGCAAGATCTGCAGTTGTTTCAGTCAACACACCCGGTGTATTTGTTACGATGACGTCATATTCCTTTGCCGATTCCAAGTCAATATTATTATAACCAACGGCCATATTTGCAACGATTTTAAGCTTCGTACCCGCTTCAAAAACCTCGCGATTGATGCTATCCGCCAAAACCGACCATAGTGCATCCGCTTCTGCCACTTCTTTCAATAAAACAGCGCGCGGAACTGCTACACTTTCTTCGTCCCACATCCGTACATCAAATTTTTCATGAAGCGTCGCAACCGCCTCTTCTGTCAGCTTTCTTGTAATGAAAATTCTTGGCTTCACTTAAATCCCCCTATTCTAACAATTAACAATAGTGTAGCATATAGTGTGAACCAATTGGCCGACGTTCAACTGTGTAGAAAGCCTGCCCAAGACCAATGTAAGTAGATACGGTTACTTCAAGATTGAGAGATGATTTCTATGAAACCCGCTACTTTACAATCCCGCATTTTTTCATATGGCGCACTCTTTGTTTCCATAATAGCAATCATTATCGGTGTTTCCTTCTACTTTACAATGTCGCAAGGTATCGAGCAACAGATTGGGGACCAGGCGCTAAGTATAGCCAGAACAACAGCAGACCGCCCCGATGTCCGTGCAGGATTTGGACACGCTGATCCAACGGAAATATTGCAGCCTATCGCCGAAGCGGTACGACTCAAAACTGGTGCTGAATATGTCGTTATCGGAAACAGCGAAGGTATTCGGTATGCTCATCCTGTTCCAGAACGGATTGGGCAAAAAATGGTGGGTGATGATAATGAACGTGCGCTTCTCCTAGGCGAATCCTATATTTCCGAGGCGACTGGGACACTCGGGGCCGCCTTACGCGGGAAAACACCAGTATTTAACGAGGATGGCAAGATTATCGGGATTATTTCCGTTGGTTTTTTAAAGAAGAATATGTCCTCTATCTTTTTTCAGTATGCCGACAACATTTCCTACATCGTACTTATCGCAATCATTCTAGGTATTATTGGTTCTAGCATTCTGGCACGCAATATTAAAAAAGAACTTTTTAATTTAGAGCCTGCGGAAATAGCGAACTTATTCACCGGACGAAACGCTCTTATTGAGTCTGTGCGAGAAGGAATCATTATGGTTGACGCAAACGGTATCATTACAACTGTGAATGTGGCTGCATATGAAACTCTTTCTCTCCCTAATCAATCGGAACTAATCGGTCGGACGATTCAGGAAGTGCTTCCAAACACGCTTCTTCCAAAGGTACTTGAAACCGGAGAACGGCATCTCGATCGTCCCATGGAAATTCGCGGCAAAAAGGTAATTGTAAATCGCGTCCCCATCCGTGTTGGTGAACAGATTGTCGGTGCGGTTTCAACTTTTCGGCTACAATCAGACATTGACCAACTCGCAATGGAATTATCACAAGTGAAACGGTATACGGAGGCGCTTCGTGCACAAACCCATGAATACAATAACTTTTTATATACAATATCGGGTCTCATTCAACTCAATTCATACGATGAGGCACTAAGCTTGATTCACGAGGAAACAGCTGAACATCAATCGCTCATCCAATTCGTGACAAAGCGGTTGCAGGATCCCTTTCTAGGAGGAATTGTTATCGGTTTCTTCAACCGGGCAAAGGAATTGAAGGTCCGCTTCCTTCTTGATGAAGATAGTCTCTTAAAAAAACTCCCGAAACACTTAGAAAAAAACCATTTCGTTTCAATCATTGGAAACTTAGTTACAAATGCTTTCGAAGCGACCGACTCTTTTCCGGAAGAAAAACGAATGGTCCGCATCTTCATTCTGGATAACGGCGAAGAGATTTTAATTGAAGTTGAAGATTCAGGACATGGGATAGCTGATGAAGTGCTGGATGTACTCTTTCAAGAAAAGGTATCGACAAAAAATCAGGGTCACCGTGGATACGGACTTATGAAAGTAGCAGAGAATGTGAAAAATCTCAGCGGTTCTATCACACTCGAAAAAGGAGATTTAGGCGGTGCATTGTTTATCATTTCCATACCGAAAGGAGGTTTTTCAGATGACAACTCTAATTGAAGTCTTAATTATTGAAGATGATTTACGAATTGCCGACATCCATCAGCGGTTCATCGAGAAAATAGAGGGCTTTACAGTCGTAGGTTCCGCTCATACCGGTGATGAAGCAAAAGATTGGATTTCAGCATTGTTGCCAGACCTCGTTTTACTCGATGTCTATTTACCCGATGTACTTGGTACAGAGCTGATGGATTTCATCCACAAAAACAGCCCTGAAACAGACATTATTTTCATCACTGCTGCGGCAGAGATTGAAGTTGTAAAAAAGGCATTTCGTCACGGAGTCATCGACTACATCCTAAAACCGCTCACATTCGACCGATTTAAGGAAAGCCTCCTTTCTTATAAAGTTAAAAGGGAAACACTTTCAGGTGAAGGACTCATACAGGAAGATTCCATCAAATCTCTTTGGAATAAAACGCTACCCGCTTCATCAAACCCTGATTTCATTCCACCAAAAGGGATTGACCCCATGACGAAAGAGAAAGTGGTCAGCCATATAAAAAACATAGAAGGCGGAATTACTGCAGAAACTCTTGGATTGGAAATCGGCGTGAGCCGTTCGACCGCAAGACGTTATCTAGAATACCTCGTCTCAGAAAAACGTGCATTTACAGAACTTCTATACGGCTCAGTCGGGCGTCCCGAAAGAAGATACTTCATAAAAAAACGCTGAACAGTATGAACAAAATGATGTTTACTCTCATTATCGAACTTATAAACGATAACTTTTAATTGAATAAATATTCTGATGGATTGATGACAGCGAATGAAAACGCTGTCATCATTTTTAATTATAAGGGGGATTACATGAAGATGTGGAAGAAACTTACGACGGTTGCCCTAGCAAGTATGCTGGCACTCGGCCTCACAGCATGTTCTGCGGATGAATCTGAAGGAAAAGTGGAAGGCGCTACCTCGAAATATCCGGAGAGTAACATAACAATCGTCGCTCCATCCGGCGCAGGCGGTGGATGGGATTTAACTGCCAGAGCGATTGCAAAAACGATGAGTGAAACAAAGCTAATCGATAAGTCAATCGTAGTTGAAAACAAACCCGGCGGCGGTGGTGCTGTTTACATGGCAGAATTTGCAACAAAAGAACTAAAAAATGATCATGTCCTTCTTGTAAAATCTCCGCCAATCTTAATCAACAATAACAAAGCGGAAGGAAACAGTGCTTACGGCTATAAAGACACAACACCATTGGCTCAACTGACGCGTGACTACGGAGCTATTGTCGTCAAGGCGGATTCGAAGTTCAATTCATTGAAAGATGTACTAGAAGCAATTAAGAAAGACCCGAAATCGGTAACACTTGCCGGCGGATCGGCTCCGGGATCGATGGACCATCTTGTCGGCGTCTTGCCCGCATTTGAATATGGAATTGATCCAAAAACAGTAAAGTATGTATCGTATGATGGCGGCGGAGAGGCAGTCGCAGCATTGCTCGGTGGAAATGCAGACGTCATCGCCACAGATGCCTCCACTATTGGGGCGTATCTGAAATCCGGTGATGTCCGTGTCCTCGCTGTCAGTTCTTCCGAACGGCTTGGCGGTGAATTGACAGAAGTCCCTACATTTAAAGAAGAAGGAATTGACGCCGAATTCACCATTTGGCGCGGCATCTTCGGTCCAAAGGAAATGTCGGAAACGGCTTATGACTATTGGTCCGAGAAGCTAGAGAAAATGGTGGAATCAGACGAGTGGAACGCAGAATTAGAGAAAAATGGGTGGGAAAGCGAGTACCGTAATGCTGACGACTTCACTACCTATTTGGAAGAACAAGATAAAGTGATCGTGGAATTGTTAACGGCACTTGGAATGCAGAAATAACATTATTCGGGCGGCTTCAGCGCCGCCTTTTCTTTTAGGGAGGTGTCAAAGACTATGAGTAAAACGTTCGATCGATATGCCAGCATCGTCTTTTTACTAATCGGTCTCTTATTTGTAATCGAAAGCCAAAAAATTTCGGACAGTGCTTACGGATCATCAGTTGGACCGAAAATCTTTCCAATGTGGCTTGGTATTATTTTAATTCTTTTAAGTTTGAGATTGCTATTCGAAACATTTAAATACAAATCTGAAACGACAGCTGGAATGAAGCTTCAATACAAGAAATTCCTTATTATTATTGGCAGCGCGGTTTTGTATGCATTTCTATTGGAAATGGTCGGATACGTCATCTCAACGTTCTTATTTTTACTCATCTCTTTCCAAACAATGGAACGTGGCCGATTATTGCCCTCCTTCATCATTGCAGCGGCATTTTCATTTGGAATTTATTATTTGTTCGCGAAACTTCTTGGCGGGTCATTGCCAGGATTTCCTGTATTTTAGCGTGAAGGGAGTTAAGCTATGAGCACTTTACAGTTTTTAGCCGATGGTTTCAGTGTTGCTTTTCAATGGCATAATCTATTATTTGCATTCGTCGGGGTCATAATCGGCACGGCTGTCGGCGTGTTACCCGGCATCGGTCCAATGAGCGGTGTTGCCCTTCTCATCCCCGTTACTGCAACCATCACTTCTGGAATGCCGACAGAAGCAGCCGCTGCCAGTTCAATCATTTTACTTGCCGGAGTCTATTATGGAGCAATGTATGGAGGTTCTACAACATCGATTTTACTGAACACCCCTGGTGAATCTTCGTCTGTCGTCACGACGCTCGACGGTTATCAAATGGCTAGGCAAGGGCGTGCCGGAGCAGCTTTGGCTATCTCGGCAATCGGCTCATTTTGCGCCGGAATCATTTCGCTAATCGGTCTGGTCTTATTAGCGCAACCTCTTTCCAATGTCGCAATCAAGTTCGGCCCTGCAGAATACTTTTCCTTAATGCTATTGGGTTTAGCTGCTGTAAGTGGACTTGCTGGAAAGTCGATGACGAAAGCATTGATGATGACTGTTTTCGGACTTATGCTTGGAACAATCGGCATTGACGCAGTTTCAGGAATTGCCCGCTTTACATACAACCAGCCTATTCTTTTTTCCGGATTGGAATTTTTAACAATTGCTGTTGGATTGTTTGCGCTTGGTGAAGTATTCAAGACGGTATTGGAACGCGATGAAGAAGACGGGGCCATTGCAAAAATCAATCGCATCCTCCCGACAAAACAAGATATGAAAGACAGCGCAGTTCCCATTGTACGCGGTTCCCTACTAGGATTTTTCATCGGGGTACTTCCAGGCGCCGGGGCAACACTCGCATCTTTCTTCTCCTATATAACAGAGAAAAAGTTCAGTAAAAATCCCGAAAGCTTCGGAAAAGGGAACATCGCCGGAGTAGCGGGTCCTGAATCTGCCAATAATGCTGCTTCAGGGGGCGCAATGATTCCTTTACTTACATTAGGAATCCCTGGTTCCGGTACAACAGCCATATTAATGGGTGCACTTATCATGTATAACATTCAGCCAGGGCCCCTTCTCTTTGACGAACACCCGGATATCGCATGGGGGCTCATTGCAAGTATGTTTATCGGCAACTTGATGCTGTTAGTACTGAACATGCCGCTCGTTCGTGTGTTTGCAAAAATCATTCAAACGCCTAAGAAGTACTTATTGCCTATTATTATCGCCATTTCATTTTTCGGAGTTTATGCCGTACAGTACACGACTTTCGATTTATACTTGTTGCTTGGTTGTGGTGTAGCGGGTTATTTACTATCAAAAAATGATTATCCAGTAGCTCCATTAGTTTTGGCACTCGTATTAGGTCCAATGATTGAAAACAACATGAGGCGAGCACTCACCATTTCGAACGGTGAATTCAGCATTTTCTTCACAAAGCCGCTATCGCTTGTTTTCATCATAGTAGCTGCATTATGGCTTCTTGTTCCAATGTTGCTGAAACTCAAAGGACGCTCAGTCGTCGTGGAAGATGAAGGTTAATAGCGAACGTATATTTCGAAAGCGGATCGCCTTAGATGTAAGGCGATCCGCTTTTTTTATTAAAGAGTGTAAGCAACGTTTTAAATGAACTTAACAACGTTTCCGTCCATGTTCATAGCATTTCCAATGAACTTAACAACGTTTACACGAAACTTCACAACACTTGAACAACTTAACAACGTTTTGCCCAAACTAGGCGACGTTGCAACTGAAGTTCCAAACGTTTTAAATGAACTTTGCAATACTCCCGTGAAACTAAGCAACAGTCTCATAAAACTAAACAAAGTCAGCATCCCCTCCGTCTCTCTCCATAATAAAAAGCGTCGCCGCAGCAACGCTTCACCCACCTATATAACTCATACCAATCTTTTTCCGATTCTTCGCTGTCTGTTCAGTTCGCTCATCTGAATAACGGTCTCCACGGTTTTGCCACACGCCTGTAATGACTTCCAACAATTCTGCATCTGTCAGTCCACTACGAATTAATTCACGCAGATCGAACCCTTCTGATGCGAACAGGCACGTATACAGTTTACCGTCCGACGACAGTCTGGACCGCGTACATGTTGAACAGAATGATTCTGATACAGACGTGATAAAACCGACTTGTGCTCCATTATCCAAGTAACGATAACGTTTTGCAACTTCACCGTAATAGTCTTCTTCCGCCGGTTCGATATCATAAACAGCACTGATCATTTCGTAAATTTCTTTTTTCGTGACAACCTTTTCAAAGCTCCATCCATTATCATTACCGACATCCATAAATTCTATGAACCGCAACGTAATATCACGCTCTTTAAAATAAGCGGCCATTGGTAGAATTTCTTCCTCATTTACGCCTTTTTGAACAACCATGTTCACCTTGATTTCAAAGCCGATCTTTTGTGCATGATCGATATTGGCTAGTATCAGTTCTGGTTTAATTCCGCGTCCATTTAATTTACCGAATGTTTCCGGATTAAGTGCATCGAGGCTCATATTCAAACGACGCAGACCTGCATCATAAAGGGGTTGTGCGTATTGTTTCAACAGTACACCATTCGTCGTCAACCCTATATCTTCAATTCCTTCAATCTTCATCAGTTTTTCAACCAGTTTTGGCAAATCGCGCCGCATAAGCGGTTCGCCGCCCGTCAAGCGGAGTTTTTTCACACCAAGTAACGCAAATAGCTTCGCGAACCGTTCAATTTCTTCAAATGAAAGCAGTTCGTTCTTGGGTAGAAAAACATAATCATCACCAAAAACTTCTTTTGGCATGCAATAGGCACATCTAAAGTTACAGCGATCCGTTACGGAGATTCGGAGATCCCGGATCGGACGTCCGAGCTTATCTTTAACTGTTTCCATTTCGTCATCCCCTTTCCAGGGTTTCCGGCGTATTCACGTTCGTGAACATCCGTTTTTCATCGTCAGTCAGAACGCTTCCTTGAACCCACGCTGTATTACTAATAGAAAGTAATTTCATTACACTCAGTTGGTTGTTTTTCAAGGCTTCTTTCACTGCATTTTTCATTTGCGTATCCCAGATAGACACGAGAGGATGATATCTTCCATCCGAAATGACAGCCGTGACACATTCGTTATGAAGCGTTATCAACTTCGATATAGCTTTATCATCTATAAATGGCATATCACACGGTAATACTACATAGCGGTTCGCTTCCACGGATTCCATCGCAGACAGAATCCCTGCAAGCGGACCGAGTCCAGCATATTCCACTTTATCAGCCATCAGGTTTTCACCATCACCAAATCGGTCCATTAGTTCAGGTAGCGTCACAATAACAATCTCGTCACAGGATGCCGACATTGCTTCGACTGCAATTTTATAAAAGTACTTATTTCTTAGTTTAGCAAATGCTTTCGGAGAACCGAACCGCCGAGACAATCCGCCCGCCAGAACGATGCCTACTGTCTCCTTCATCCCCCGCTCACAGGTGGGATGAATGCACAAATATCTCCCGAATGAATGACATCCTCCTTTAAGGCATATTCTTCATTCACTGCAACATGCACTGTATCTTTCCCAAAACCCGGATACATCATTTCCGCCCAGTCCAGCAGCTCGCGGACAGTCATCGATTCCCGTTCGATGGTTTCTTCCGCCTTGCCGGTCAATTCGCGCAGCCTTGCAAAATAGTTCACTTTAATCACTTTTGTTCGCCTCCCTTTTCAGGATACTTTTTTTGACCGCCAATCCATTCTTCGCCGTCTTCCCAGATTTCCTTTTTCCAGATAGGGACTATTTCCTTAATGCGTTCAATTGCATACTCATTCGCTTCATATGCTGCTTTCCGATGAGGGGAGGAAACTGCAATGACTACCGCAATATCTGAGATATGCATTTCCCCAATCCGGTGAGCAATCGCCACTTTCACGCCTGGCCATTTCGCTTCCATTTCTCCACCGATTTCCGCCAGTTTTTTTTCGGCCATTGGTACATAGGCTTCATATGCCAAATATAATGTTCGGACCCCGTGTGTCCATTCCCGGACATGTCCTGTGAAAACAGTGACAGCTCCTGCTCCAGCATGAAGGACATAATCAGTATATTTTTGCGGTTCAATCACTGTTTCAACAATTTCAAACGGTTTCATTGCCATCCTCCTTTTCAATCCAGTCAAGTAGCCACGAATCGAGTTGTTCAACATTCTGCGCAGATTCAATATGCGAACTAACAGCTGTAATTTCTGGACATCCGATAACTAGCTGTATGCCATCCAATCCGCTTAACGATTCCCAGTCCCCGGCATCTCTAAGAAGGACTACTTTCTCCCCTTGTTCTTTCTTATACCCTTCAATGAGCAGAATATCCGGTTTTCCGATTGCTGCCAGCACCTTAAGCTCGGCAAATTCGGGCTCTTCATTCAACAGGATTTGAACCGCACCCCCACCTGCAACAACTGAAACGTCTGCCCCACTACCAAAAAACTGCATCGTATCCGTCGATGGATTTGGCATGGCAGGCTGCCCACCGTGGCCATGATGCTTTAATACAGCGACTGAAAGTCCTTTGTTTTTCAATAAACAAATCCATCTCGATGTAAGTGTCGTTTTGCCACTATTTTTATAACCGACAACTTGAAGTGTCTTCATAATACCCACTCACTAACGCCTTGCTCAGAACCGAGCAGCAAAATATCAACATGGGTTCCTGCTGTGTAACCGCGCGTTCCGCTTGGAAGAGCGATAAGGCAATTTCCCCGGGCAATCGATGATACTGCATTTGATTTATTAAAGCCTGCGGGTACTGCAACAATACCTTCCGATGTCATTTCCCAGAATGCACGAATGAAGCGGGTAAAAGGGTTTGGCTTTCCGAAATCTTCACCTAATATCGCTTGCATGCGCGGCATATACGGTGTGTTTGCACCTTGCATAGCAAGAATAGCGGGTCTAGCGAATAATTCAAAACCCGTGAAACAAGCAGATGGATTTCCCGACAGACCGAATAATAGTTTTTTACCAAGCCCGGCGACCGTCGTTACGCTTCCCGGACGCATCGCAACTTTGTTAAATAGGACCTTAGCTCCCAACCGTTCATAGATTGCGGGTAAATGATCATAATCACCAACAGAAACACCGCCTGTCGTAATAAGTACATCTGTTTCAATGAGAGCTTTTTCGACGACTTCTATGCATGCATCTAGATCGTCTTCTTGCATGCCATATGATTTGTAACCTAATCCCATACGAGTTAACTGGGCAGCTATCATCGGCCCGTTCGAGTTCCGTATTTTCCCAGGAACAAGTTCATCTGACACATTTAGCAACTCCGTTCCCGTTGAAAGAATGCCAACAACTGGTCGTTTCGCAACTTTGACTGTTGCATAACCAAATGTCGCTAATAACGCGATTGTACCGGGATGGATAAATGCTCCCGATTCAACAAGGAGTTCCCCCTCCTTTGCGTCTTCACCCTTAAAGGATATATTTTCCCCTTCGCTAAACGGTTTACGCAATGTAAAACGATCTTTTCCTTCTGTCGTCTGTTCGAGCATGACAACCGCATTGGCATTATCCGGTATCGTGGCACCCGTCATGATTCTGTATGCTTCTCCAGGACCTACTCCACGAGCTGCTACATGACCCGCACCAATTTCACCAATTACAGTGAAAGGTATACGATTATCTCCAGAAGCACCCTCTGTGTCCTTTGCACGGACAGCGAATCCATCGTATGGCGATCTGTCGAATGATGGGACATCATGCTTTGCGATAATCGGTTCCGCAAGTATTCTTCCGTATGTATGTTCAAGTGGAATCGTATCAGTTCCACCTAGATAGCTATGTTCCATGACGAGTCGAACAGCCTCAGATACTAAGACAGGCTTTCTCATTTCTACCATGTAGATTCTCCTCCTTCTGCTATACTGAATGTATTAGATATGTATGAAAGGAATGACTCCATTGTCAGAGCTCACACATTTCAACGAACAAGGCCGTGCAAAAATGGTCGATGTTTCCGACAAAGCAGAAACCACTCGAACAGCTATCGCAAAATCGTCCATCATTGTTAATGAAACAATTCATTCACAAATCACAGAAGGTACCAATAAGAAAGGCGATGTATTCGCGGTCGCTCAGGTCGCGGCAATCATGGCAGCAAAAAGTACATCATCCATAATTCCTATGTGTCATCCGATCCCACTGACAGGTGTTAACATCTATTTCGAATGGAACATAGATAAATCATCTGCTCATTATGAAGTATTGATTGAAGCGGAAGTGAAGACAAAAGGTGTGACCGGTGTTGAGATGGAAGCACTTACTGCTGCCTCCGCTGCTGCACTCACTATTTACGACATGTGCAAAGCGGCCGGCAAAGAAATGGTTATTGGACCAACAATGCTATTACGTAAAACAGGTGGAAAAAACGGCGATTACGAAAGACAATTCTAACTCTCTTCCACGACTCACTTCAGGTGAGTCTTTTGGTCAGTAGAACCAATTTTATAATAGTGGATTTTGTATTGAAATCCTTACAAGGTTGATTTACACTCCAGGCGGACGCCTTCCGTTACAATCAACGGAACTCATCCATGCAAACTAATAATCGATATAGAAATTTCGTTAGCGTTAGGTTTTTATTTAAAATAAGTAATTACGGAATTAAGTTAGTCCTCTAGATGTTTGGTAAGTTCATGCACAATATGGTGAATTTCAGGCAAAATTAGCTTGTCCATTGCAAGTTCCACTGCTTTAACGGATCCGGGAAGCGCGAAAAACACCTTCTCTTTTACCACGCCTGCCGCAGCCCTGCTTAATAGCGCCTTTGAACCTACATCTTCTGTATAGCTAAGGTAACGGAATAACTCGCCGAACCCATCAATCGTTTTTGTGAAATAGGTCGACACAGTTTCAATAGTAACATCACGAAAACCAATGCCAGTCCCGCCTGTAGAAATAATGCCATGAACGTTAGGATTCCGCAGCCATTCTTCGACAATCGATTCAATTTCCATCGCGTCATCCTGACAAAGCCATGTTTCAAATACATGATGACCCGCCGATTCAAGCTTTTGCCGAATTGTCCAGCCACTGCGATCATTCGAGACATTACGCGTGTCACTCGTCGTCAGTACGCAAAAAGTGAGTTTCTTCTCTTTGTCCGATTCATTCAAATGTGACAATCTGATTCCTCCCTTTCATCCAAAAAATTGATGGTACAATTTACGTCCTATCTTTATATCCTTTAATCCATGAATTAACAAACGACCATTGCCAAATAGAATACAGCGATAACTATCTGCATTAAATTCCACAAAAAATGGTGTCACTTTATAGGGTGACCCCAGCCTTTTAGCGACTGTTTCCCCATCCTCAATCGTCAATGTGCGGTTTGCATTCGGAATGATTTGCACTGTATCCCTACCGCATAACACTGCGTATCCGGTATCTTCTGCTCGATGCAACGCCGGGAAGGTCGGTTTATTTCCGCATGTCTCACATACTTCGTTTCGCATACGGGAAATCCCTGCTTCTATATGCGTATTGTTCCATACATCAAAATGGAATAGCTTCTTGCGCATTGCATCTTTATTCCCCGTTAACCATTTCAGCGCTTCTGCACTTTGATGTGCCGCCGTAATTTGAACAGCAGGCGCAATGATTCCTGACGTATCACACGTTTCATTAACCGACGGTAAAACCGGTAGCAAACAGCGGAAACAAGCTGACTCGCCTGGAATGAATGGAAAAACTGTACCTGAACTGCCTACACACGCACCATAAATCCAGGGAATATCTTTTTTCCATGCAATATCATTTATCAACAGACGCGTTTCAAAGTTATCCGTCGCATCCATGATTAAATCAGCGTCATCAATAATTTGTTCCATAATGGATCCATCCACATGATCAAGCACGGTTACGATTTCAATGTCTTCCCTAATCATTTTCAAACGAGCTTCAGCAGCAACCACTTTTGGTATACCGTCCCGTGCATCTTTTTCGGTAAACAGCTGTTGTCTTTGCAAGTTAGACGGTTCTACATAATCTCGATCTGCAATCGTCAGTTTTCGCACTCCACCACGGACAAGTGTCTCTGAAACAGCTGAACCTAAAGCCCCGCACCCAATGACAACAACGTGGGAAGAACTTAACTTGTCCTGTCCTAATTTCCCAATTGGTTTGAACAGCGTTTGCCTTGTATAGCGATTTTCCAATTTCCACTCCTCCTATAAATTGAAGCGAGGGCTACCGGTCTTTACGACCGGATGCCCTCTTAGCCTCGCGGCGTTATATCACTGAATGTTCCGACGTAACGAGTTACATCTCCGGAACCATCCTTCACCGCACTGATTGACAGCAGTTCAAGGTATTCTTCGCCATTTTTACGTTTATTCCATATTTCACCTTGCCATAATCCATCTTGACCAATTTGACTCCACATAGACGTGTAGAATTCTTTCGAGTGTCTACCTGAACTGTACATATTCGGATTACTTCCAATCACTTCTTCTTCGGTATATCCTGTCAGCCTTGTAAAAGCAGGATTCACAGACTGAATTGTTCCCGAAGCATCTGTTACAAGAATCCCTTGACCCGTTGAATTGAAGACTTCTGCAGACATGCTAAGTCGATCCATATAATAAAGCCAAATGACAAGGACCAAGCTCGCAAGTGCAACTTGAGAGAATGCCATGAAACCGATTGAATAGGAACCTGTCATCGAATGAATAATCGATAGTAGTAAAGGTGGGAAGAATCCACCAAGACCCCCCATCATCGATACAATCCCATTAGCAATTCCAGCTTGTTTGTTGAAGTAAAACGGAACGAGTTTGAAGATTACACCATTACCTATTCCTGCTGCAACAGCAATTAACATACTTCCCGCTGTATATAATGCAATAGTAGGTGAAAACGCGAGAATAATAGCCGCAAATGTAAGTCCCGCAAAGACACCCATCAATAAGAACAACGGTTGGAATTTGTCAGCAAGCCATCCTCCGACCGGGCGCAGGAATGTTGCCACTGCAATGAAACCTGCAGTCCGCATGCCTGCATCCACTTTTTCCAGTTCGAAGTACGTGACCAAAAAGTTCGGTAAAAATATTGTAAATGCAACAAACGAACCGAATGTAATGAAATAAAATAATGAGAAGAACCACAGTTTTTCATTTTTATAAACGCCTTTAATTTGCTCAAGTATCGGTGTTTTCACTTTCACTTCTTGCTTGTCACCAAATATGAAATTCAAGGCCGCGAAGATAAGCAACAGTACGAGATAGAATTTGACGGTCATTGACCAACCGACTTGTGTGGCAATTACCGGTGCAGCAAACGTTGAAATTGCAGTCCCCATATTCCCCATACCGTAAATACCATTAACGAGACCATGCTTCTCTTTCGGGTAATACTTAGGCAGCGATGTTACACCCACGGAGAATACAGCACCCCCGATTCCGAGGAACGTACCGCCAACGATCAAATCCGCGAACGTTGAAGCAGCACTTATGTAAAATACCGGAAACAGGAGTAATATGAAACTCACAAAAAAGATAATTCTTGCGCCAAATATATTTGCATAATAGCCAAGTGGAATTCTAAGGATAGATCCCAAAACGACCGGAACAGCAGTTACAATCGCAAGTTTTTCGGCAGGAATAGCAATATCTTCCCGGATGAATGGCAATAGTGAGGATATGAGTACCCATACCATAAAACCGACTACTAAGTTCGCCGTCTGTAATGGAAGTTGTAATTTTTTATTCATTCAAATCAATCCCATCGTTGTATTTTGAATGAAACCGACATTGATTCCCTGCTTTAATTATAATTGAATTAGTTCAGTGTAAAATAGTAGGTAGTCCCCGATAACCTATAAGGGTTTTCCCTACATCTAGCAATTTACGCAATATGCTTAAAGAATCGAAGTATATAATTGTTCATAGAGTTTATCCTGCTCTTTGATAGTGAGGATATTATTAACCATTAAAAATAGTACAGATTCTTCTTTCACAAAATGAACAGTGATAACCTCAAATGCTTCTGCGGCGTCTTGAACTACCTTCTTCATTTCCTCCATCGTAAAGTGGTTTACATCACCGCGTGTGTGATGAAGAAAATGACCGATGTAGGCATCAATTTCACCATGTTCTTCCTCCGTTGCATTGACTGGTCCCTGTTCTGAACCGACGTATTGGGCAAGCATTGGGAACAAAAATTCTTCTTCTTTGTCTGTATGATTCTTTAACGGTTCAATGAAATCAACGATGAGTTTCCGAAGTGACTTCAGTGCTTCATGGCCTTCTTTGACAGTATAGATATCCCGTTCAAAAGCCAGAACAATTGTATGCCAGCCACTCATTAAATACTCTAAATAGCGATGTTCATTTTCAAGCACACGTAAAGCTGGTAAGTCGAACTTGAACTTTTGTGCCTCAGCCATTTGAAACACACCTTTCTGCTAAAAGTTTAATAGTTTTTTACGTAACGCATATTCAACGAGTTCAGGCCTGCTTTTCAACTGCAGTTTTTCCATAATCCTAGCTTTGTGCGCTTCGACAGTCTTAACAGAAATATATAGTTTCTCTGCAATTTCTTTGTTTCCAAACCCTTTTGCCGCAAGCGGAAGAACTTCAATTTCGCGTTTTGTTAAGATCTTGAAAGGATCATCTTCTACCACTTCCGTGCCCTTTTTAACAAACTCACGGACAAGTGAAGTGGTCATTGCAGGATGAATATACGTATCACCGGCGTGAACTGTACGTATTGCGGCAAGTAATTCACCATCGGGCGCATTTTTTAGAACATAGCCCGATGCTCCATTTTTTAACACATGAAATAAATACTCTTCATCATCATGCATTGTCAAAATAAGAATTTTTGTTTCTGGAAAATCTTCATTAATTTTACCGGTAGCAATTAGACCGCTCTCTCCGGGAGGCATGCTTAAATCCAACAGCAATACATCTGGTCGGTACTTTGCGACTAAAGCATATGCTTCTAGACCATCTGCGGCAGTGGCAACGACTTCCATATCACTTTGGAAATTCAGGATATGCATAAATCCACTACGAACGACGGCGTGGTCATCCGCAATAATTATTTTCATTTGTTATCCTCCCCTTCCTCAGACGCTCTAAGTGGGATTTCCAATCGTACAGAAGTACCTTTACCAATACTCGATTGAATAACGAACTGGCCATTCACCAGTTCTGCTCGTTCTCTCATCCCATAAAGGCCAAGACCTGTACCAATTGGATTGATTTTATTTTTATCAAATCCTGCACCCTTATCATTCACACTCAATTCAAGGTTTCCTGAACGTTCAAACAACCGAACGAAAACTTCATCCGTTTCTGCATACTTAAGCGCATTGAGAATGGACTCCTGGCAAATCCGATAGACAACTGTCTCAATTTCACCTTCATATCTTTTAGCTTCAAGTTCAGCAGTAAAATGAACGATTAATCCATAATTTTTCTCAATCCATTTAAAATGTGTCCTAAAAGCAGCTTCGAGGCCAAGGTCATCTAAAGTAGCTGGTCGTAACTCAACAGACAAGTGACGAATATCATCCAGTAAACGCATCAATGAGCCTTCCGCTTGTTGAATCTTTTTGAGTACTTCAGAATCGACATTCATGTACTTCAACACACGCAAGTCAACAAGGGAACTTAACATTTCCTGTGCTACGCTATCATGTAATTCCCTCGACAACCTCTTGCGTTCATCTTCTTGTGCTTTAATGACATTTTTCATCATGGTTTTCTGGTTAAGTGTTTCTTGTGTCTTGTACTGCTTCGTCAAATCTCTCAACATGAAGACACGAATTCCATTTTCTTCATCGATGGTCTGATAACTTGCCGTGTACGGAGTTATTCCTTTGCCTTGCGTGTCCAGGTAAACTTGAAATGAGCTGAAATCTTTTTGTGGACTTACCAAATAGCAGGATAGGCATGTCTGAAGTTCCGATTCACTCGTATACCCTTTACAAGACATGCAAATTGCTTTTACATCTCCCGCAATCATTCCATTCAGTACTTCCGCACCTATAATAAGTTCTGCCGCACTATTCATAGCAATTACTTTTCCAGCTGAGTCAAAAAAGAAGATGGCCTCAGCTGAATTGTCGTACATTTTCATTAACAAGTCTGTCAACTGAAAACTCCCGATTTGCATCACTGTTTTACCATCTCCTTATTATAATACGGACCGAATCTCAGGCCGACATGATTTATAAAGCCTGAAAATTCTTCTGCAGTCATCCTTTTTCCCTCTCGATAAGCTACAAGTAACACACCATGGACGCGATTATATTTATAAAGAGGTATCGCTCCAAAACTTTTTAAGTCTTCTGCAATAATAATTGGATAGTTAAACAGATCCATTGAATCAAGTTCCAGGTCTCTATCGTGAACAAAAAATGGTTTTCCTGATTTAAAAACATGCCCTGCAACACCTTTTCCAGTTTGCAAAGTGATACGTTTATATCGGTTGCTACGATTGCCTGTTACGTATTTCCATTTCTGGACGAAACGCATTTCCGCTGACTCAACAAGAGCCAGAGCGACAAAGTCGAAACCAAAAATCGATTGTAACCGTTCTATTTCTTGCTGATAATCAAATCTTAATTGTTCATCCATCGCTATTTCTCCCTATATAGAAAAAAGGCAAAGCTGCCTTTTTTCGTTCATTAGTTTTCACGGTGCCTTCTATACAGGATATAGCTTCTTCCTACATAATTCAACGGTACACTCCAGACGTGAACCAATCTGGTAAACGGCCACATTGCAAAAATGAGGAACCCAGATAAAACATGAAGCTGAAATGCCAGTGGTACACCTATCATATAGGCACCTTCCGGTCGAAAAATCAGCAAGGAACGGAACCATATTGAAATTGAACTTCGGTAATCAAATTCTGGCTGTGTAATACTAGTTGCAATTACACTGTACATACCGATGAATACGATGAACAGCAATAGGGAGTTGACGATTAAGTCTGATGCAGATGACAACTTACGTACGCTTTTTAATGCAAAACGGCGATATGTCAAAATAAACATCCCCGCAAATGTGACGACACCAAAAAATCCTCCACCCCAAACAGCGCCCATATGATACATATGATCACTAACACCAAGTGCTTGCGTCCACTCCTTCGGGACAGCAAGCCCCACGACATGGCCCGCTATTACGGGCATGATGCCAATATGGAACAGTAAACTACCTATCATCAGTTGTTTCTTTTCTATAAATTCACTTGATTTTGCAGTCCAGCCAAACTGGTCGTTCCGGTATCTGAAAATATGCCCTACAACAAATGTTGCCATACACAGATAAGGGAAAATGACCCATAGAAATTGATTAGCCATTTGTAGGCGCCTCCTGACGAGCACATGACTTAAAGGTTTCCCTCATCCCCTTAATTAGATGGAAATAGGGACTATTATATTTCTCCAGCGCTTTTAACAGATGATATGTTCCGTCTTCCAAAACAGCGAGTAACATACCAAAACTTTGTTCTGCCCTCGGGTCACCTATCCATTCGCATGCGTAGATAAATTCACACATAAGCGGCAAGAAGTCGGACAGTTCACCGTCTGGCATATTCAGGCCAAACATTTCATAAAGCACTTTTAATTTAGCAAGCATTTGACCGCGATCTTTCGCATCCTGATACTTTACGTAAGTCATGAACAGCGTTGAATCCGTTTGGAAATCAAACGTATATGTATACATTTCCTGGATATCATCAAAGCTGTAGTCATGCATTAACTCCCAGTAAGTTTTAATATGCACATACGCCGGATGGGAAGAGTCAACTGACTCTTCCATGACTGACGGATGAAAGTTTATCTTTTCCGGGTACGTAAGTTGCTGTGCGAAGAAGCCAAATGTGTGTTTTTCGTTATACAGCTTCTGCAGATCAATCACGCCAAATCCCCCCGTAAAAGTTCTCTTCGTAAATTTCTTTACCTGACTTCGCTTGTGGTTGTGTACCACAACCATCACAGCTACTATCTTCTTGTTTTATACCTGCGTAGTTGTATGGACTTTCTGAAGTACCCATACTGTAGTCGCCCATTTCCACATAGCCTTCAGATCCTTGTGAACGGTATGCATTCATATGACCTTCTTTATGCGCTGTCGGGATAACAAAGCGATCTTCGTACTTTGCAATCGCCAGAAGTCTGTACATTGACTTCGTTTGATGAGCAGTCAGACCGACACGTTCTAGACGTGATTCATCGAATTCTTTACCAGATGACATGGCACGCATGTATGAACGCATCATTGCCATTCTTTGCAGTGCACCTTTCACTGTTTCGGTATCTCCTGCTGTAAGCATATTTGCGAGATACTGAATCGGAATACGCATTTCCTCAATTGCTGGGAAAATCATATCAGGATTCTTAATCGAGTCTTTACCTTCAAAATAGTTCATGATTGGGCTCAATGGCGGGACATACCATACCATCGGCAACGTGCGGTATTCAGGGTGAAGCGGGAAGGCAAGTTTATATTCAATTGCTAGTTTATAAACCGGTGAATTTTGTGCGCCTTCAATCCACTCTTCAGAAATACCATCTTTTCTAGCCTGAGCAATAACTTCCGGATCATTTGGATCGAGGAATAAATCAATTTGCGCTTTATACAAATCTTTTTCGTTCGGTGTAGAAGCCGCTTCTAAAACGCGATCTGCGTCATATAAAAGAACACCAAGATAACGGATTCTGCCTGTACACGTTTCAGAACAAACCGTTGGTAGTCCCGACTCAATCCTCGGGAAACAGAATGTACATTTCTCGGCTTTATTTGTTTTCCAGTTAAAGTAGACTTTCTTGTATGGACAACCGGTCATGCAATAACGCCAGCCTCGACACGCTTCTTGGTCTACGAGGACGATTCCATCTTCATCGCGTTTGTAGATGGCGCCTGATGGACAGGATGCCACACAACTCGGATTGAGACAGTGCTCACAGAGTCTTGGCAAGTACATCATAAATGCTTGTTCAAAGTTAAATTTAATTTCTTCTTCTATCTTTTCAATATTAGGATCCATTGGTCCCGTAATGTGAGCCCCAGCAAGTTGGTCTTCCCAGTTTGGGCCCCATTCTAGATCAATGTATTCTCCTGTCACAATAGACTTTGCACGAGCAACGGGCGTATGTTTACTGTCTGGTGCCGAAGTCAGTTTTTCATAGTCATATGTCCATGGTTCGTAATAGTCCTTCATTTCAGGCATATCCGGGTTATAGAAAATCTTCCCGAGAGCAATTTTTGATAGCTTCGAACCGGATTTCAATTCGAGTTTACCTTTTTTATTAATTTGCCATCCGCCTTTATAAAGCTCCTGGTCTTCCCAGCGTTTTGGATAGCCTATCCCCGGTTTTGTTTCGACGTTATTAAACCACATATACTCTGCACCTTCACGGTTTGTCCACGTCGTTTTACACGTAACACTACATGTATGGCAGCCAATACATTTATCCAGATTCATTACCATTGCAACTTGTGCTTTAATTTTCAAGCCAGTTTACCTCCTTCATCTTACGGACTGCAACGTACTCATCTCGCTGATTTCCGATTGGTCCGTAGTAGTTGAATCCGTAACTGAGTTGCGCATAGCCGCCAACCATTTGCGTCGGTTTCATGTGAATTCGTGTCGGCGCGTTATGGCTTCCGCCTCGTTCCTCTGAAATTTCAGAGCCTGGTACTTGAATATGCTTGTCTTGCGCGTGATACATGAACATGGTTCCTTTAGGTATTCTGTGACTGACTACGGCACGTGCAGTAACAACACCGTTTCGGTTATAAACCTCAAGCCATTGGTTGTCGTCAATACCATGCTCTTCGGCATTTTCACTGGAAATCCAGACAGTCGGTCCCCCACGGAATAACGTCAGCATATGCTGGTTGTCCTGGTACGTCGTGTGGATATTCCATTTACCATGCGGCGTCAAATACCTAAGTACAAGTGAATCTTGACCGCCTATGATTTTTTTGTCCCGCGGACCGAATACCATTGGTGGAAGCGTCGGTTTGTAAACGGGTAGACCTTCTCCGAAATCCAGGAATAATTCATGGTCAATGTAGAAGTGCTGTCTTCCGGTCAATGTCCTGAACGGAACCAGTCGTTCGATATTCGTCGTAAAAGGCGAGTAACGGCGCCCGAGTTTATTCGAACCGGAGAATACTGGTGTCGGTATGACTTCACGCGGCTGGGCAGTAATGCTTGCAAACGTGAAGCGCTCTGCCGCGCGATCGGCTGAAATATCTTTCAGTTCAACGCCGGTATCTGCTTCTGCTGCTACGAAAGCCTTTTGAGAAACGCGACCATTCGTTGCAGAAGATAGTGTCAGCATTGCTTCTGCCGCATGTTTTGCTGTGTGCAGTTTAGGCAATCCGTTTTTGATAGATTCATCGAAATAGGTGCCGTTGATGCCCTTCATCATTTCATATTCATCGGCTACAGAAAAACTGACGCCGTGCGCTCCCACTTTACCAGTCGATAATAATGGTCCAAGCGTGACGTATTTATCATAAATTTGTGTGTAATCACGTTCGACAATTGTCATAGCTGGCATTGTTTTACCCGGTATCGCTTCAACTTCGCCTTTTTTCCAGTCCTTCACTTCGCCATAAGGCTGGGCAATTTCCTGGATAGAATCATGCGCAAGTGGCGAAGTTACAAGGTCTTTATAAACGCCTGGAAGATGAACTTTTGCCATTTCCGAGAATGTTTCCGCAAGTGCGCGGTAAATATCCCAATCTGAACGAGATTCCCAAAGCGGGTCAACTGCTGGGTTGAACGGGTGAACAAATGGATGCATATCTGTTGAAGAAAGATCGTGTTTCTCATACCAAGTTGCTGCTGGAAGAACGACATCTGCGTACAGCGGAGTTGTTGTCATTCTGAAATCCAGTGCCACAAGAAGATCGAGTTTTCCTTCCACATCGTCGCGCCAAACAATTTCTTCAGGCTTAACATCTTCATTTGGTGTTGCAAGCAGAGCGTGGGAAGCGCCGAATAAATGTTTCATAAAGTATTCCTGACCTTTTGCAGAACTCGACACTAAGTTGGAGCGCCAAACAAATAGAGAGCGCGGGAAGTTTTCCGGTGCATCCGGATCTTCAATTGCAAATTTTGTTTCGCCTGACTTGATTTGTTCCAGTGTATAATTAACGATTTCTTGTGTTGTTGTTTTTCCTTCTTTGGCTGCCTCTTCTGCAAACGTCAGGCTGTTCTTGTTGAACTGAGGGTAAGATGGCAACCAACCAAGTCGTGCAGCCAAGACGTTATAGTCTGCAGGATGCTGATAGCGGGCTTTTCCTCCTGTCGGTGACATAAGAAGATCCGCGCCCATTTCCTCGTACTTCCATTGATCAGTTGCAAAATAGAAATAAGATGTCGCGTTTTGAAGTCGCGCCGGCGCTTGCCAGTCACGTGCAAATGCGATTGTGCTCCACCCTTCAATCGGACGGCATTTTTCTTGACCAACGTAATGGGCCCAGCCACCACCATTAACGCCTTGACAACCAGTTAACATAACGAGGTTAAGGATCGATCTATAAATGGTGTCACTGTTAAACCAGTGGTTAATACCCGCACCCATAATAATCATCGAACGGCCGCCTGTTTCAAGCGCATTATGTGCAAATTCCCGCGCGATTTGGGTAACCAGTTCAGGTTTAACGCTTGTGATTTTCTCCTGCCATGCTGGCGTGTAGAATGATTCTGCGTCGTCATAACCAGATGCTTCGAGTTCACTACCAATCCGGTTAACACCATACTGGCTAAGCATCAAATCGTGAACAGTTGTTACAAGACTTTCGGTTCCGTCTGCAAGTGTTACTTTTTTCACCGGAATCGGACGTTTGAATGTTCCGTTTGACACGTTGTCGAAGAATGGGAAAACAATTTCTTTCCATTCCGCCCCATGATCAGCCACTGACAAAGCCGGTTCAACGCGTGTTCCGTCTGCATTATCAAGAATTAGGTTCCACTTCTTGTCCTCTTCCCAACGTTGTCCCATCGTACCGTTCGGAACAATAATTTCATTTGTCGTTTCATCAAAAATAACCGGTTTCCACTCAGCGTGCTGGGATGCTTGCCCTATATCACTTGCCCGTAAAAATCGACCCGCTTTATAAGAATCTTCATGTGTATCGAGGGTTATTAGGAAAGGCATATCTGTATATTGTTTCGCGTAATTCAAGAACATCGGCTCTTTACGCTGTTCATAAAATTCATCGAGAATGACGTGCGTCATTGCTTGAGCAACTGCAGCGTCCGTTCCGGGATTTGCCGCAATCCAGTCATCCGCATGCGTAACACTTTCTGCGTAATCCGGGGCCACAGAAACTACTTTCGTCCCTTTGTAGCGCACTTCTGTCATGAAGTGAGCATCTGGCGTTCTTGTTAGCGGTACATTCGATCCCCACATAATGATGTAACCAGCGTTAAACCAATCACTCGATTCAGGGACGTCTGTCTGCTCACCCCAAATTTGTGGAGAAGATGGCGGTAAATCCGCATACCAGTCATAGAAGCTAAGCATTTCGCCGCCAAGAAGAGAGAGGAATCGTGCACCTGACGCATAGCTGACCATTGACATTGCCGGAATCGGTGTAAATCCAGCTATCCGATCGGGGCCGTACTTTTGGATTGTGTAAATAAGCTGTGCCGAAATCATTAAGGTTGCATCTCTCCAGTTAACCCGGACATGGCCGCCTTTGCCGCGCGCTTTTTTATATTCATCTGCCTTATCAGGATCTTCTACGATGCTAGCCCATGCTTTTACAGGGTCTTTCAGTTCAGAAACTGCTTTAGTCCACATACGCCATAACTTTCCTCGTATGTATGGGTATTTCACGCGAAGCGGGCTATATTCATACCAGGAAAATGAAGCTCCACGGGGACATCCACGCGGTTCAAATTCAGGCATATCAGGACCACATGAAGGATAATCAATTTGCTGGTTTTCCCAAGTGATAATGCCGTTTTTCACAAATACTTTCCAACTGCATGACCCTGTACAGTTCACGCCATGCGTTGTCCGAACCACTTTGTCATGAGACCAACGTTGGCGGTACATATTTTCCCAATCCCGACTTTTTTCTTCTAAAATTGACCAATTTCCTGAAAAACGTTCAACTGGCTTGAAATAATTAAGTCCAAATTTTTTCTTCATTGGAATAGCTCACTCCTTTTTAGAATAACTAACGATCTATGACGGGAATCAAAGACTTATTCATTCACATACTATTAATTTTAAGAATAATCCTGATTCTTTCCTAGTAGGGATGTGCCTATTTGATGTGGGGAATACCCTTATAAAAAGAAAAGCGGAAAGCGCCCGGAGCTAACCAACGTTCCATGTTGAAAATCTATAGTTTCTATCTTCAAATTAAAAAGCCGCCTACTCTGCCCATTACGGACTAGATTAAGCGACCTTTTTCGAATCGATATATACATGTTATTACTTTCTCTGTCTCTATCAGTATTGCTCCAAACTTACCGAGCACCCTGGCGAACGTTAAAACGACCCCCGCTAGCAAACCTAGCCATGCAAGTGGTTTCATACTATCCCAGACTCTTTCATATCTATTTCTATAGTCATAACGGACTTCGCTAAACCATTACACACAAAAAACCACCTTTGTAGATAGGTGGTTTTTGTCCTTTAATCAATCACAGTGCGACCCGGACACGGTCGAATAAGTTGTTATTTTCGAGATGGACATGTTCAAATGTGTCTTTTTCAAGTTGTACAAGACGTGCGTACACGAGTCTATACGTTCCGCAGGCTTCGTCTGGTAGCGTGAAATTATTCGTTAGATCACGTATTTCAAATAATAATTTACCTGCGTGTTCGTGCTCTTGCTCAAGTTCCGTTACAAGCGGCTTAACCTTTTCTTTCAATTCAGGTGTAGGATTTTCTAAAAACTCCAGAATTAGCGGAAATACGTTGGCATCTTCGTCTGCCGTGTGATCAAGAAGTTCACTTCGTAATTCTTTAAAGATTTCTTGAACGCGAAGAAGATGCGGATGATTTTCTCCATGGACACGGGCAACCTTTGTAATGTACGGTGCGAGAAGCGGTAATTCTTCCCGTAGCCCAGTATGATACTTTTCTTGAATATAGGAGACGAGCGTTTTTGAACCGAATGACGTTGGATCGATGCCACTTTGCTGCTCGCGTTTCTCCTCTATTTTTTTGACACTATTTAGAACCTCTTCAGGATTGAGTTTTCGTTCTTTAGCTGCATCTTTAAGAGCAATTTTTCCACCGCAACAGAAATCGATGCGCAAACTTCTAAACAAATCAGCACTTTGAGGGAGCTCCGTGACGATATCACAAACTTGTGTATCAAGTGTTAGTCGACTCATAATTTTTTCCTCCTCTGCTTGTTTTAATGAGAATTATTCTCACCCTTAGTTTACAAGGCAGCCATTCGTACCGATAGTAGGGTTTGCCCTATTTAAGATACTACATCCCCATTCAAATCCCTTCTTACTTGAAAAAAAAACGCACACGATTTTTCCCGTGTGCGTTCATATACTTACAAATCATCAAATCCATTAAGATCGCTTGTTTTGACGTATTGACGTGATGATTGTTCAAAGAAGTCGGTTTTTGTATCGTCGAAGCTGTCGACATATGCACGAATCCATTTCATTGGGTTGTCAGTGAACTCCGGATAAATTTCACTAAGTCCGAGCATGCGAAGCATTTTGTTCGCGCGATATTTCACATAGCCTTCCATTTCGGCAAGTTCGATACCTTCAATATCTGCTAGTACGTAACGGCTCCAGATGACTTCCTGTTCGACCGAATGTTTGAACTGATCGTAAATCCAAGCCGTGAATTCATCTGTATTTTGTTCAGGGTTTTCTGCAAGTGCTGCGCGGAAAATGTCACTAATTGCTTTACCATGTTGCAATTCATCACGATTAATATACGAAATCATTGTCGAAGTACCAACCATTTTCTGATTGCGTGCGAGATTGTAGAAGAATGCGAATCCACTATAGAAAAATAGTCCTTCAAGCAGCGTCGTATAGACCATCGCTTTCAATGCTGATTCGATTGTCGGACGCTCGGCGAAGTCATTGTATACTTCTACAATGCGCTCATTCCGTTTCAATAGCACTTCGTCTGAGCGGCCCATTTCAAATGAAGCCATCTGCTTATTAAGTGTCGTAACGGAAGATAGTACGTATGCATAACTGTGATTATGTTCACTTTCTTGATCGGCAATTGTGGCCATAATTGATTTAACAGAAGGATCGGTTGTATAATCCGCCATTTTCAAAGCGATTGTCGTCTGTGGTCCGTCAAGTGTCGCGAGTAAGCCAATAATTTTAAGAAATGCGTCTTGTTCCGGCTTTGTCAGCGTCGAGAATTGCTTAACGTCTTGTGTCATATCGACTTCATTGGCCGTCCAGAATAGTGAACGGATTTGTTGACGCAATGTATAGAAATGGGGATGTGCGATGTCATTCCAGTTGAGGATACCACTCGCCTTGCCCCCGAAAATAGCCGTTGATTTGTTTGGATGTGCAGGTTCCAAGACCTTCACTCGTTTAAGTTTTTCCAATTTCTGATGACTCCCTTCGACCATTCAATTACTTTTTCTTGCTGTATGCCACGTGGACTTTGTTCGATTTTAAGCGGCTCATAAGGGGATGCGTAAAACCGCGCTAACTTCACCGCTGCGTGGCAGAATAATGCATCGCCGCCAAATTGGGTATCACCCGTTCCGAAGACGTATACATTATCCGGTTTATACCCCACATCCGCTACAAAGTCTTTTACTTCGTCAGGCGTTGAGCCTTGCTCCCACGTGAATGACCCCAAGAGCATCGCATCGAAATCACGAGGGTTCGGAATGACGCCCCCACCGATTCGAAACGTTGTAACAGCTATATTTTCCGCTACTAGCGTTTCTTCAATCATTTCAGCAACTTCCTGCGTGTTTCCGCTCCACGATGCGTAGACGATTAAGAATGACACCATTCACACTCTTCGATATCCGTCGCAGTTGAACGTGTGTAGTATGTCGTTTTCATACCAGACTTCCACGCTTGCAAATGAAGTTCAAGCAGAACCGATGCACGAATTGAATTCGGAACATAGATGTTGAAAGAAATTGCTTGGTCAATATGGCGCTGTCTTGCTGCGTTTTGTTTGATTGACCAACGCTGATCGACAATATAAGCGGAGCGTCGATAGACGTCATATGTGTTGTGATTAAGGTCAGGCGCAACAACTGGAAGCTTATAATCTTTCTTTTCTTCATGATAAAACGGTTTGAAAACCGGATCAATTGATGCAGTTGATCCTGCGATAATAGACGTCGAGCTATTCGGTGCAATTGCCATCAAATAACCATTTCTCATACCATTTGTTGCAACATCGATGCGGAGTTCATGCCATTCCTTCGAGTCATAGTTCTTGTTGTCGAAATAAACGCCAGACTGCCATTCGGATCCTTCATATAATGGGTACGATCCTTTTTCAGTAGCCAGTTGCATCGAAGCTTTAATCGTCAAATAAGCTATTTTCTCATATAATTTATCAGCGTAATCCACTGCTTCGTTTGATTCCCATTGAATGTTTTGCAAGGCAAGCAAATGATGCCAGCCAAATGTCCCTAGACCGATTCCACGGTAACGCGCGTTAGTTCGTTGCGCTTGGACAACCGGTATTTTATTAAGATCGATGACGTTATCAAGCATGCGCACTTGAATTGTAATGAGTCTTTCCAAAACGCTTGCTGGAACAGCTCGTCCCAGGTTAATGGATGATAAATTACAGACGACAAAATCGCCCGGTTTTGAACGCGTGACCACGATATCGTCTTCGAGCGTAACAGACTCGAATTCAGTCGGGCTCATATTTTGCGTGATTTCTGTGCAAAGATTCGATGAATAAATCATGCCTTCATGTTTGTTAGCATTCGCACGGTTCACTTCATCACGGTAAAACATGTACGGCGTTCCCGTTTCCAATTGGCTACGCATAATCCGTTTCATAAGATCGATAGCAGGAACGATTTCCCGACTAAGTTCAGGATTATTAACACACTCTTCGTATTTCTCACGGAACGAACCTGCCCCTTTTGTTTCATCGTAAAAGTCCTCTAGTGAATAACCCATAACCACCCGAACTTCATGCGGATCAAACAAGTGCCAGTCCCCACGTGCATCAACTTGTTCCATATAAATATCAGGAAGGCAGACGCCCGTGAAAATATCGTGTGCGCGCAAGCGGTCGTCTCCGTTGTTTAACTTGAGGTCAAGGAACGTAAAAATGTCTTTGTGCCAAACATCGAGATAAACGGCGATTGCACCTTGTCGCTGACCAAGTTGGTCAACACTTACTGCCGTGTTGTTCAACTGCTTAATCCATGGAAGTACGCCACTTGAAGCGCCTTTAAATCCACGAATGGATGAGCCACGACTGCGGACTTTCCCCATGTAAACACCAATGCCGCCACCGTATTTCGACAAGTTAGCTATATCCGTATTGCTGTCATAGATGCCTTGCAAAGAATCGTCGACCGTATCGATAAAGCAACTTGATAACTGGCCGTGCGGTTTTCCAGCATTCGACAATGTCGGCGTTGCAACCGTCATATAGAGACTGCTCATCGCCCAGTATGATTCCGCTACTTTTTCAAGCCGGTTAGTTGTCTCATCCTGCATCAATGTCATTGCAATAACAAGCCAGCGCTCTTGCGGAAGTTCAACCGATTGTTTGCTAAAGTCAACAGCGACATAACGGTCCATAAGTGTTTTCAAACCGATATATGTAAATAGCTTGTCCCGTTCTGGTTCGATTAGATTACCGAGAATAACAAGATCTTCGCGTGAATACTTTTCCGTTAAGACGGGTGTGTATAATCCCTGCTCGACTAGACGGGCAACGTTTTCAGCAAAATCCGTATAGACCTTTGCACCGCGAAGCTGAGCTTGACGATTGTAAACATCACGTAAGTGAATTCGGGCCGCAACGAAAGTCCAGTACGTCGATACCTCATCGATATTGCTGAGCGTTTCTAGAATCATCGCTTTTGTCCATTCTGATGCGCTTGCTCCAGGATGACGCTCATTCCATTTTTCACTTGCAGTAAATAATGGACGAATCTTCTCCCCACCAAACTCGTTCTGTAAGTCTTCCAATAGCATCTCCGTACTCGTCTTAGTAATATTCATTGTCATTTTCATCGGCTCCTTTATCAAACCTAATTTTTCTATTTCCAATAAAAAACGATAATCCCACCTTTTTCAGGCAGATCCATCGTTTATGAGTTTTATTTACTGAGGGATAATTTGTTAGCTGTAGTTAAGTAGTCAAGAACTTATTTGACACTCTAAATTCCTATTTGTCAACAATACAGCTTTCGTTCAATTTCGCCACTAACACTATATGTAGTGTCTTAATCATTATACATACCCTAACATGTTGTGGTCTAATCGTAAATAGGGAAAAAGTTTACTTGTCCTACCATCAATAACTTATCCACATATCCACAGTCATTTTCTAGTGTCGCTTTGACCGTCATCATCGTCATTCTTGCAAACGATACACAAGTTATAAACATTAATTTAAAATCTAAAAAAATATCCTTTTTTCCCGATGTCGGTTCTATTTTGTCATTCAGCACTAAATGCAGTGTTCTACACATAGTTTAGAAGTTAACTCCAAACAGTTTTCACTTGTGAATTATTGTTACTTTCAATTGACAGCCAATCACCATTTTGATACATTCAACTACAACATCTGTGATGAAGAGAGTAGCAATTATTTCTTTTTCAGCGAACTGGGGATGGTGGAAGCCCGGTGAAGAATACTTGTGAACCGCACTTCGGAGATGCTTTTCCAAGCTTTTTAGGAAAAGCCGGTGTCTCGCCGTTATGAGGAAGTGGCCCTATACGGGTAATTTGAGTGGTACCGCGGAAGTAAGCTTTCGTCTCATTAATTTGAGATGAGGGCTTTTTTTTACGCTTTTTTAGTTCAATCAACCAAAAGGAGTGTTGACAATGAAAATGGATGTCTTGCAAGTGCTGCAACAATTTAGTCCGATTCCATTGGATGAAAACATGCTAGAAAAGCCTGTCCATGCACATTTAGGCGATTTGGCTTTACCATGCTTCCCATTCGCAAAGGAACTTAGAAAATCGCCTGTTGTCATTGCCAATGAAATCGCCCTGGCAATCGAACATCCGTTAATTCGTAAAGCAGAAGCCGTCAACGGATATGTGAATATCTTTCTGAACCGTACTACAATTACCAGTGCCCTACTGCAGAAAATTCTGGATCCATCCGTTTCCTATGGGTCATCTAATGAAGGAAATGGCGGGATTGTCACAATCGATTTATCTTCCCCCAACATTGCCAAACCATTTTCCATGGGGCATTTGCGCTCCACCGTCATCGGAAATTCGATTGCACTACTACTCGAAAAGAATGGTTGTAAGACCGTAAAAATCAATTACATCGGAGATTGGGGCACACAGTTTGGCAAGCTACTGACAGCCTACCGGAAATGGGGCTACGAACAAGAGGTCCAGCAAGCTCCAATCCAGACGTTGTTAAAACTGTACATCCGATTCCATGAAGAAGCAGAGCACAATGATTCGCTTAACGCTGAAGGCAGAGCAGCATTCAAATCCCTGGAAGACGGTGATAAGGAAGCACTGGCTTTATGGAAGTGGTTCAAAACGGAATCCCTCAAGGAATTTCAACGCATTTATGATTTGCTGGGTATTACCTTTGATTCCTATAACGGCGAGGCCTACTATAATGACAAGATGGAACCCATCGTTAAGGAAATAGCAGATAAAGGACTCTTAATAGAATCAAATGGTGCACTCGTGGTTGAACTGGGTGAGGATATGCCACCTTGTTTGATTATGAAATCAGATGGCGCGACGTTATACGCCACACGCGATTTAACCGCTGCAATCGATAGAAAAGAAACGTATGATTTCGTGAAATCTCTCTATGTCGTTGGAAATGAACAAAGTCTCCACTTCACACAATTCAAGAAAGTACTCGGTAAAATGGGCTACGAGTGGGCAGACGATATCCAGCACATTCCTTTCGGTCTCATATTAAAAGCCGGAAAAAAGATGTCCACCCGCAAAGGGAAAATTGTTTTGCTAGAGCAAGTTTTGAATGAGGCGATTTCACTTGCACAGTCGACAATTGAAACGAAGAATCCAAACTTAGCGAATAAAGCGCAAGTCGCTGAAGAAGTTGGCGTCGGTGCCATCATTTTCGGTGACCTGAAACAACATCGCAAACACGATATCGAATTTAACTTAGAAACAATGCTCCAGACAGAAGGTGAAACCGGTCCCTACGTCCAATATGCTTTCGCACGGGCCAAATCAGTGTTAAGAAAAGCTGGCGACATACAGCCGTATAGCGTGGATGACGTCAATGATTTCGAATGGGCAATCATTCGAGCATTGGAGCAATTCCCACAAACAGTCAAGCGCGCTGCGGATGATTTAGACCCATCCATCATTGCAAAATATGCAATCGATCTCGCTCAAACGTTTAGCTCATTTTACGGCAATGTCAAAGTGCTTTCCGATACTGATCATCTGCCATACAGAATTGCACTGATCACGAGTACGGCGATTGTCTTGAAAGAGGCGTTACGATTGTTAGGAATGAAGGCACCTGAGGAGATGTGATCGGAAATGAATCATACGGAAGTCAACAGGTCCGTTCAGCGGTAAAAAACAGAAAAAAAGCTCTAGTGAAAACGCCAAACATTTAGGTTTGGCATTTCACTAGCGCGATCCATTAAATTCTCTTGTTGATTTCTTGTTCTTTGTTCAACTAACTATCCTTAGTTGGGCTAGAATGGATTTTCTCCTTTAATAAAAGGAATAAAGACGACGTAAGCCGAGACAATAAAAAGTACCCAAAAAACCTTGGATTTCATACGTTTTTTAAACAAGTGGTTATTTTTATTTGTAAATAGCACACGGATTGTTGTATAGAAAAAATACAAAAGATACGACAACCCGAACCAATTAACCCATACGTTCCCCATAAAACTAATCCCGAAATCTTCATAAATTACTCCTAATACATTTTCAGTTAGGATGAAACCAATAGCCAAATAAATTAACACTTTAAAAAATGTAATAGCATCCCTTTTCAAAGCTGACAATTTTTTCCTCCTTACTCATCTATTATATTAGTTCAAAATACGAATCTCTTTTCCAACTTTTTCTCCTATTGTTCAAATGGATACAGTCACAATGATTCTATCGCAAGTTCCGACTCACATACTTGTTGATAAAAACCTTGCATAGACATTTCACCCAATATACTCTTGGTCAAAAACTTATTTGGTATATTTTTTGTAGCAGAGTATCTGTTTTTTTGAACTCTAAGTATTTCTAACCTATCAAACCCCTCCTACTTCTTAATCCAATCTTATATATGTTGAACTAATGATTCTATATAATCTCCAGCGAAGGCGCCTCATAGGGGTAGCCGAAGCAATAAGACTGACGGCGGTTTTCTGTTTGGCTTATTGCGGGAGGCATCCCCTAGCGCCAAGCGTTGTTGAGAGGATTCTCTATGTCAACATTTATAGTCATTGGAACGTATCACTAACCACAAAGTATACCATTTTCCCCCAACGCGAACCTGTACAAAATTTTAAAACCAACTGAGTAGACTGACATAGCGATATGAGACACATATAAAACATCTTTATTAGGCTGCCATGACACCATACTTTATGGGTGTTAGATAGCCTAATTTTTCTTGGATACGTTCTTCATTATAATAATTTAAATAGGTAATTACCCGCTCAGTTACGTCTTGATTACGTAATGAATTAAATTTAACATATTGAAATTCCTCAGACTTCAAGTTCGAATGAAAAGATTCAATCACCGCATTATCCCAATAGTTTCCTCTACGCGACATACTGCTGGCGAGGTCATTATCCTTAATGCAGGCCTGGTACGCATATGACGTGTAGACACTTCCTTGATCTGAAAGCACAATCACGCCTTCGAGGTGATTACGGACAACCAGCGCCTCCTTTAACGTGTCAATCACGAGCGGGGTTTGTTGATAATCGTATAATTTGTAAGCGACAATTTCGTTATTGAATAGATCCATAATAGTCGAAAGATATTTTGTAGTACTGCCATATTGGATATATGTGATGTCTGTCACCCACTTTTTGTTTGGTATACTAGCCTTGAAATCGCGAAGAAGGTTAGGGGCAATTATGATACTTTCACCTTGGGATTTCCACTTCCGTTTTGGCTTGATACGACACTGTAAGTTATGCTTTTGCATGAGGTTCTGAACTGTATTGCGATTCAATTCTATATTATAGTTCTGCTTCAACATAGCCTTTATTTTTCGATGACCATTCCGATACCTAGTGCTTTTATACAGTTCCCTAATGGATTCCTCTTCTACTGAAAGCGGCTTATTGTTAGCTTGAAGACACCATCTATAATAGTTCTCCCGTGGTACTCCTAACGCGGACAAAATGGCTGTAATCGTGTACTTCTTTTTAAGTTTCTCTACACTCTGTAGAACTATTTCTTTTTTAACTCCCTTTCGATCTCCATGTACTTTTTCAAGATTTCGTTCTCCATCTTCAAATGAGATAATTGACGTTCTCGCTTGTCGTCTTCACTGGCTAACTCGGGACCGTGACCAAATGTATATTGTTTACCGATTGGCTGATCAAATCGATAAATTTCATTCGCACGGTACCATTTCATCCAAGTTTCAACCTGTGATTTATTTTTGATTCCGTGTTTTTCCATAATTTCATTAGTTGTCAATTCACCACTTAGTTTATCTTTAACAACTGCCCATTTAACTTCGCTTGAATATACGTTTTTGCCCATGCAAAAATACCTCCGATGCAAGTACATTTTACAAGTGTACTTATATCGGAGGTGTTTTATATTGTCTCAATAATTTAGGTTAGTCCAGTTCAGATATATGGATAGGTCGCTTTCCAGCAAATCATCTTATATTTGATTTCTGATTTCAACTTAAAGGTTCATCGTAATAAGTATCAAAAATACCATTATAATTCATTTTTAAGTTTTTAATATTTTTAGGGTCTGTAGAAAGTATATTGATTACGTCTCCACTCCCCCCGAAATGGATTAGATACTTACTCGTAACAATAATAAATAAAGCTCTTGAGGCGCGATCATTTTTATAGAGCAGTACATCTGTTGTATATAACATCAAATCATTTACTGAAACATCTTTTATTAAAGCAATTTTGCCAAAGCCCTTTTCAAAATCAATTTCTTCACTAGTGATCTTGTATTCCTTCCAATTGGTCAACCGGATGCGCTTTGATAAGTTATTAGAGATGTATTTATTTCTTCTATTACGTCCTAGAGTTATAAAAAGATCGACTGTTGGTTCATCAAATGTAAGGTAATTGATAAACTTTTGAATTCCTTTTACTCGAACTTCTCTAAAATAATCTGTTGCGAATCTAACTCGATTTTCCATCGGTGAATTAAAATACATTGAAGAACCCCACGGTTCAGTTAGTAGAACTCCAGACTTAGTATTAATGAACTTAGTCGCCGACACGGTTAAGGTCTTTATCATATGTACCACTCCTTGTTGATTTAGAACAGACATTTTTTGGTGAAGAACCACCTTTCCAAGCTCCAACACCAGTATGATTATCTAAATCACGAGATATATAACCTGGTCCATTTTTGGTTTTTTTACCCTTTTTAAAAATAGCTACACCATCTTTACATGTCTCATTTGCTTTAGTATATCCTAGTTTGTCTGCGGCCTTTTTTGCTTCTCCATCTGTCTTGTATACAGGTTCAGGTTTAGAAAAAAGTAAATTTATGATATTCTTTGCAACTGAAGTAGTGGCTTCCCACATCACATCTCCAATAATAACAGCACCTGTTACAAGTACCATAACTGTTCCAATACCCGGGATGACATATTTACCAGCCGCTATGGTTCCTCCATAAACAGTATATATATCATCTCCTCGATAATCTTCTAATAAAACTCCTTCATCGGATGACTCTAACTCTTTTATTATTTCGAGTACTTTCAAATCATACTCAGTAAGCTCACTTTGTGGGCTCTCTTCCAGTCGGTTAAGATCGGTGGAAGTTAGAACCTCACTTTCTTTTGCACTTGCTAAAGGAACCAAAATAGTGGTGCTGAATAAAACTAAAAGACTTAATAACGTAATAACTTTTTTCATCTTTTCCACTCATAACTACCTCCAAATATTTACATTAAAGCCAAAATCAATTATTACACACAAGATTAACTAAATACAGGGTATTATGTATCATTTTACCAAATTAAATGTATATTTTTCTTCTATTTTGTTGCAGAAAGAGGACAAGACGTGGCAATTATCAACGGGAAATGTCGCAACTCTACTGGCAGACTTCCACGTAGAGAAAGAAATCGTTTGAAAAGAAACCGAATTGGCTATACTCGAATTTTATTTGGGGGAAATCCAACAGGGGTTGCAGTCTCCTATTCACCCTCGTTTCATTAAACAATACAGAATAGGTTAACATAATGCCTGTTCACGGAAGTAGTTAACTCCATTACGCAATAAGAAAAAGCCACCCTGTGAAGGCAGCCGATTGTGAAAGTGGTAGTTATGACTTTTGAATAAAATAAGGTCCAAGCCCTGTTTCATGCGTTATAATAAATGTCCAATTATTTTCCGAATCCATAACATAGATGTCACTGAAATTAAGATCCCAGCGATCGTATGGCAAATCTTTCACTTTAAGATTTATAGCATTTTGAACTAAAAACGCTTCATTCGTGAATTCATAAAAGATTGTGCATTGATTCTTTTTTTGCCTTTCAAATGCTTTTATGGCCACTTCCTTTTCGAGGCATTCCGTTTTTTCATAACTACAAAGGTGCCATAAAAATGAATTCAAATATATTTCTTTTTGTTCCTCTTTTGTTAGATGACCAGCAAAGTTTTCAAGCCACTCACCTCGTAAATAGCGTCCCCACTTCGGTATTTCCAACACCTTTAATTCTTTATTTTGCATTCACTTTAACCTCTCTCGCAAATATCAAATGCTAATTACCAAGCTTGCCCAATTTTAGACCTTCTTGTATTTCTTGTTCACCTAATGCACCTTAATATATATTTTTTCATCTAAGTACTCTCAATCCTGGGATAGGTACATCAAATTACTTAAACTTAAATTAGAAATATCAAACCCAGAATTTATTACATTTAACATTTTTTCGTAATCTTCTACCTCTAAATCTAACGGAAACTCCTCAAATAACTCTGGATTAACAGTATAATTTACTTTCAATGCACAAAAGTCTTTTCTATCCACTAAACCACACGCAAATTCCCGGAAAATTTCTTGATCATCTTCGTTTAAAGTTTCGTCTGACAATACATCAATTTTAATTAGATTTCGATACTCTTCAATATCTTCTAGATCTATATATTTATATGGATCTAATTTCATTTCCTCTTTACCTAAGGGTCTTCTTAAATCTTCAATAATTAAATATCCCATAGATAAACCACTTTTAAATAATAAATAGATCTCCAAGTCTCTCAATCTAATTTCTCTATTATATGAAATCATAATACACCCCCTATGTTAACTTATTATATTTCATGGAAGGATTTAAACAGTCTTGTATGCTACATGCACACCAGGTTAACATAACGTCACTTCTCGGAAGTAGTTAACTTCATTACTCAATAAGATAAAGCTGCCCTGTAAAGGCAGCCGATACTTAAACTAAAGCAACCCTTTTGTTACTTCTCTTTTGGCACGGATTAGTGTGCTTTTAGAAATCCCTGTAATTTCTTCTACTTGCGTATAGGAATTTGTTTCTAATAGCTGTAAAGCGTGTGCTACTTGCTTTTTAGTGAATTTCTTCGGTCTACCTTCACGAAAATCAGGATTCTGCTTCGCAATTGCTTTACCCTCTGCTAATCGTTCAACTATCATATCCCTGTCAAATTCCGCAATGGCTGATAACATTCTTAAAATTAATCTGCCCATTGATGTATCTTCTACAAGTCCCATATTTAATATGTGAACCTTGATTCCTTTTGAAAGCAATTCTTTGATTAGATTTACCCCATCTTCTGCCGATCTTGCGAAACGGTCTAGCTTCGTAACTACCAATGTATCCCCTTTTTTCAGCAATGAAAGTAACTCTACAAATTGGGGGCGATCCGCTTTAGTTCCAGTGAATTTCTCGGAATAAATTTTGTCACAACCTTCACTTTCCAATGTCTGTAGCTGTAACTCTAAATCTTGTGATGCTGTACTTACGCGACCATAACCATATTTCATATGTATTTGCCCCCCTTTTTTGCGGTCTATTTATGACACTTAGTTACGACACCGATTGATGCCTTGATATTACTGCATCCTGATTTTGGTGTCAATACTTAAAAGTTCTGACACCAACAATAGATAAAAAAGTCTCCCTTTTGAAATAAAAGAGAGACTTTTTGCAAATCTAACATATTTGCATTGTGTTAGATTCGCGAAGTTTTTTTAGTACACTTTAATACATCTACTGCTCTAATTACGGTTTGGATGTTGCACCCCTAGTAGACATAACACCCGTTCACGGAAGTAGTTACCTCCATTACACAATAAAAAAAATGCTCTGTAAAGGCAGCTGAATCTTAAACTAAATCACCTCGTTAGTTTAATAAAAACAGAGACGCTTAATTAAACAATCGCGGTCGTTAGCTGCATAGTAGTTTATAATTTCGAACTACACCACGGACAGAAATCAATACTTATACTTGAAGAGCCACCATCATGGATTATCAAACCGTAGTCGTTATCTTTATCATCGAAAATCATTATTTTATCAGGACATTCAAATGGATCGCTATACATATCACATTTGAAATTTGCATGGTAATCCATATCTTCACAACAGTGTTTTTTCATATGTTGCTCCTCCTAAATGGCTCCTTTTACTGAACAGGCGCAAATCCTTTTTCAAGAATTGCGCCCGATTGCGCTACAAGCTATACAATATCCTTTATATGATTTCCTTCCTCGTCTATTTGGAAATGGCCACCACCGAAATACCATCCTTTTTCTTCAATAAATTCAATAAAAGCATTAGAAAACTCTTCCTCACTTAAATCTTCACCATTGCTAGTATAAATACAACCATCTAGTCTAATTCCAATTGGTCTTTTCAATATCAAGCACCTCGACAGTCAGAATTCTATTTAGCAATTCTTGTATTATTTAGCCCGACAGAAGCACGAATTTTGTACGACAATCGCGCCCGATAGCTGCAAATAAAAATTAACATATTAATTATTTTTTGTTTTTCAACTCTAAAAGTATAGGAGTAATATTTAATAAAATCGATATAATCGTCAAAACCCATAAGGCTGTTTCCATCGTAGGTACTACATCTAATAATGCAGCCCAATCTTTCACCTCTACCCAATCGGACACCATACTGTAATCTGCAACAATTGTTAGTGCTGTAAATGATAATCCCATCGCCATTGCCAATTTATAATCTTTGCCTGTTCCATACATATAAAGATTTATACAAGTTGCTATTATTGCGATAAGACCGAATATTACCCACATAATTATACCTCCATTCACACTGAAAAATCTTATTAATCCAGACGGAGCTTGGTAGTAAATGGTTCCATAATTGCAACTAAATGACCCATTAGTTTAATAAGATCACTGCTATTTTACTGAATCCACGATTTTCTTTGCATCTATCAAGGACAAACCGTACTTCTCTCTCAAAGATTTAACGGTTTTTACTTCTGATAAATTTTTTAATATTTCCTTTGCTTCATTTTTCATATCTCCATATTCTCCGGTCTTTTCCAAAAGTCTAGCGTTTTCCCTTTTTAATGCACTTTTTTGACGCATTAAACTAACACACCAACCTAAAAGCAAGAGCATAATTATTATTGATCTTATTTCTGACCACGGCATTTAAAATACCTCCTTATGATTTGATTGCTGAACAGGCTTGTATAGTCTATACACGACAGGTTAACATAACGCCAGTTCACGGAAGTAGTTAACTTCTTTACGCAATAAGAATTCTCGGAAGTTGATCTTACGCCATAACCCCTTATAAACCCTCATTTCATCTCCAACGGTCATTCGTTTTCTGTATGCATCAAATATACATTGTTGAGTTAACGGGCTTTCTGGTGAACGTCAGGCCTGTCTACATGAATAATTATGCAGATTCACCTCAACAATGAGCAGATAAAAAACCCTCCCTGAAAAGTCATGGGGGGTCATTCGAATTTATCCATAAAATCAACCAACGCTAAATGTAAAATGTCCGATTTATTGAGGCGTTCTGCTTCGCAAAACACATCGAAGCGCTCCCCGATACTTTGATCAATCACAATGGTCTTTCGCGTCTTCTCTTCTTGTGGAAGCTGTTTAATTCGATCGTGTAGCGTTGGCTCCATTCCGATTGCTGGAGCTGATTCTTTCCATGATTTTAACATCTCTTTGATAGCCAGCATTTCGTCCTCGGTGAATTGCCCGTGAATAGTATGTGAATCTTTCGTGACGATCTTGGGAACCGTTTGTGAATGAGGTTTCTTGGCCGATGATTTGGATTTCACAAAGTCGAAAATGCTTTTATCAAGTGGTTCATCGCTGTCGCCAACGAAGGTCCACCCCCTCGGAGTTGCACTACTGTATTTATAGCCTGCTGCATTCAATGCGCTCGCAAGAGGATCCTTGCTAATGCCATCGATTTGCTTAGCTACATCCGTATGTACGTCCATATAAAATCATTCGCTTGACCAACCATTAGCGCATCCATAAACATAGTGATACCTCACTTTCTCATTAAGATTTTTATTATTCTCTACCCCAAAACAGAAATAATCCACCTTATTTTGTTCGCTAACCATTAGCCTTTCGCGACAAGCACCTAAACAAACGTGAGTAATAAAATAAACATTTCGCTATGAAAAAGCGAATAATTAAAATTCGAAAACCTCTGTCTGATACTTCTTTTATCGACAGGCAGATTTTATATTTCTCACATTCCTTCTATTTTTAATATCCGAAAAAAGTAAAATTGCATCTTAAAGATGGAGGGAATATCAAAATAAAAAGAATGCTTGTATTATTTAAGCCTTGTTGGGAAGCTTTGGACTTTCACCTCACAAATTTCATCTTTTTGTAAAGAGTAACCCAATTTCCAATCGCTAGTAAAAACACCGGATTCCTAATTGGAATCCGGTGTTTTTATAGTCTGATGCTTTCCTATTCTGCTAATTCAAGGAATTTCAAATAACTAATCCGTTTACACTTGATTGTCGCCATTTTGTTCGACTAACTTTCCAGTGAAATGTTTACTACTTTTTCCGTATATAGTTGATACAGTGATACCGAAGATAACGATATCGATGCCGTTTTCAAAATAGAAACCCAATACTCATACTTTAACCTTTAACCTTTAACCTTTAACCTTTAACCTTTAACGCGATTATCAAAGTTGCTATAGCAATTATCTGTATAATATTCATGATTTAATAAATATTAATCACCTTAGAATTCATCTTTCATTCAATTCAACATGTCCTTTGCCTTTGCGGGAATCTCTTCCTTTTTCACTTCTTGATAGGAAGTTACTCCCTTTCCTTTCTTTATAAACAACTCCAAATATGCATCTTTACGCAATTCATGATCACCTGTAAACGTAAACTCTTTTTCATTTCCTTTTTTATCAAATGCAGGCAGTGTGTATTCGTATCGAACATATAGCTCTCCGCTAGGTGATTTGTCCTCGAGTTTAGTACTACTTTCCGTGATTTGAACATAATAACTTTCTGCGCCTAATCGATTGAAGCCCACTGATCTCAAGGCTATTAGGAAACCAATGATAACAACTATGATTGCAATTGCTGCGAATACTTTCTTCATGATTTTGCTCCTTTTCTATTCGTAGTTGAATTTTTTCTTCCATAGGTCATAAGACGCCATACTTTCTCCAATGGCCCCATCTTGAAAAATTTAAACCATAGGACACTAAAAAGTATTTGGATAATGAAAATAACACTGGCAATCAAGACGGTCTGACTTGAAGATGCAAATTTGATGCCCATTAGTGACATAATTGCCAAAGCAATGAAACTTTGAGCAACATAGTTAGTCAAAGCCATTTGACCAACACGAGCTACTGGTTGCAGTAGTTGTACAATGTTTTTATTTTCTAGCAATAAGAACATCGTTGCCAGATAAAACAGCACGGTAGGAATTGTGCCAAGAGAAATGATTAACTCCACACTATCTACACCTTGTTGCTTTGCTATCCAAATCCATACAGAAAAACCAATGACGATTGGCAGTGTCACAATCTGAATCCATCTGACTTGCTTTTGCAATCGGCCAATTTGTCGTGGCCAGTCCGCTTTTGCAACTAAGAAACCTGCCAAAAACATAATGTAGACCAGCACTGTATCATTTCCGATTGAAGCCATGGAACTGGCCATTGTCGGAATGACTAACGCCATAATCAGCGCAATCAGGTAAACGCAAGTGAAGCCTGCCAGCCATTTTTTGATGGTCGAGATTTGTACCCTGTAAAATGGGAGGAGAAGAAATCCGATAACAGCATAGGCTGCTAAAATAGATCCCCAAAATATGATTGCGTGAATGATACCGAGTACCAATAAGCTAAGCAAACGGCGAACAAAACGCCATCTTGGCTTATCTCCACGCTGCTGGGCACGTGATGTAAAAATGTAGAAACCGATACCGAACAGGAAGGAGAATATGGAGAAGAATTTCTTTTCCACCAGGATATGAATGAGCATATCTACATAATGATTCATACCACTATTTACGGGGAGAATATCACCTTCCATAACAACTTGATAAGCAGGTATGTTAATAAGCATAATACCAAACAATGCGATTCCACGGATAATATCCAATGAAATAATTCGTTCTTTTTTTGCGATTGATGGGTTCATCCAACATTCCTCTTTCTTACAGGTAGAATAAGAATTCCGCCTTCTTTATTCATTTAATTTTTTGTATGTCTTCTTAAAGAAATTATATTGCTATACTCATTAAAATAAAGTGGCTTGTCTTTTTTTATCCAACGAATTAGTATATGTCCGATTACAGTCATCCATAAAAGCACTGATAAAAAAACAAGTCCGATTGAGAAAAGGAGTAACAGTAATTCTGCTTGACTTGCAAACTGATTTGCTACACCTGCAAGTCCACTGAAGAAATAAGGCAAGTAAATCGCAAGGTATCGTCTGCTTAAACTTGTAAACCATTTGGTCGTGTCGGGCTGTAATTTCATCCGAACAATTCTTGAACCTAGTGTATAGCCCTTCCAAATCATCGGTACAATTACAATTCCCACAAATAGGACAACCGTAAAGAGCGCAAATTCGGTAAACGTACCTGTCCATTTCATCACATTCATAACAACACCCGTGATGAACCTAACTAGAATAATATCCAAAACAAGTCCAAAAAGTTGTGCACCTATGGTCGATTGTTCTTCATTCATATGCGTTTCATCCTCTTCATTTAACTTATCTCTTGAAGGAATAAACGCTAAAAACAGGGGTGCAAAAAGAAAGCCAAGAAAGGTGCCAAGTGTATTCGCCATTAGATCATCGACATCAAACAGCCGGTATGGACATGTAAAAATCCCAAAAACACCCGTTAACTGCGTAATTTCAAAAAACAAAGACACGCCGAATCCAATGAAAATCACATAAAACCATTTGTCCTTCGTTTTGAATAAATAACGTAAAAACACGCCAGCTGGAAATAATAGGCGTACATTAAATACGACTTGATACACCGAGAGAGCCCCAACCAATGATTTATATGAAGAGGGCCTTGACCAAACTACACCTGTATCATGTGCTATATCCTGGATGAATTGAAACGGTCGTAATTGCATATACGACATTATCGGATCTGCAAATTGACAATTATTCCGTACTATAGGTAAGGGTAAAATCACAAGAAAAAAGGCACTTAAACTGTAAAACAGGAAACTAATTATCAAAAACGTACGCCAAAAACTAATGTACCCATATTTTCGGTATTGGTAGATTGCCCAAGGCAAAGTCAAAAATGATGCGAGCATAAAACAGACAATAAATGCGATGAAAATTGGCATTATATGAGTTTGCAATTAATCCCCCCTTCCTAACCATTACCTCTAACGTATTCTTGAAATGAATCCCTTTTATCGGAAATGGCACCCAATCCACTTTTACATGAAAGAGTGCCACTTCGAAATTAGAACTATTCGTAAAGTTAAAATCAATTATAGTGCGGCTTTCACCGTTTTCCGATAATAGCCGACAGTCAAGAATGCGAATACGAGGTAAATCAATGCATAAAGGCCCATAGCAATCGTTGTAGGTACTGTAATATCGGACATGAATAGGAACGACGCCGCTTTTATCGCAAAGATAGAATGCAATAGACCAATCAGTAGCGGCAAGCCAAAGACAAATACTTGTTTGCGGATAATTCCGCGCATAATATCTTTAACCGTAAAGCCAAGTTGACGAAGTGTTGCATAACTTTTTTTCTCTTGTTCAGCTTCCGTCATTTGTTTGAAATACAAAATACTCCCTGTAGAAATTAAGAACACCAACCCTAAAAACCCGGCGATAAAGATGAGAAGTCCATTACTTTGCATGGATTTTACATACGTCAAATAATAATCGGTGCCGTATGACGACACGGTGTCTTGATTTGGGTTGCGGATAGAAGATGCAATGGCAAGTTGGTCTTTGTCTACTACATTAAAAACGCGGACATTCCTTACTATACTCTCTGGGGTCATCTCTACTATTTTTTCTGGTTTCATCGTTCTTTTATACTTTTCAAAATCGGCATCACTCACTACAAGTTGAGATCCCCAAACTGCGTTCACAACGTCCCCTTCACCATATTTCACAGCGGTAAATATGCTTTCTGTTTCACCGCTTGTAATATACATCTCGAATGGTATCTTTATATCTTTTGCCATAGCCACCATGGAAGCATTATGAAAAATGACAGATCCATCTTTTGGTGATTCAACTTCGAGACCTGCTTGTTGTAATTGCTTAGCATTTACAAAATAGGCATTAAAAGTTTCTTCCCTCATATCAAGAAAAGAAGGAAAGACATCTTTTTCATGAGTTCCTTCCACTCCGAGTAATTCGATTGTCCCAGTTGTATAATCAATTCCATTTTCTTTTAACTCAACCTCAAAGTCCACTGCAGATATTTCGTTGTCTGAAAGCGGTGTTGCCGCTCCTTCTTCAAACGCAAAATCGAATGGCATCATGTAGCGCGTTTCTTTTTCCGTTGAATAATAAAGCGAATAAGAACCTGCAAGCATCGCTAATGTCATTGCAGATAAAACTGTAATAATGGTGAGCGAGTTCGCATTCCCTTTTAGACGGTGCATGAGTGAGGCAAGTGACAAACTATTGGAAAGTCCTAAATGTCCTTGCTTTCTCTTTCGTACTTGATAGAACAACCAACTGATTGTCACGCGGAATAGAAGATAGGTTCCTAATATCGTTGAGAATAAAACGCCAAGCATATTAAAGAATAACAATTCATTCAACATATGTGCCGATAACCAATAACCAAAGACAATCAATCCGATACCAAGAAAAGCAAGTATTGCCGATAGCCCACTTTTCGGCTTCTTCGGCTGTTCCCCTTGTTTGTCTGCATTGAATAGGCTAAGCAATGTATTACGATACACTTTAAACACCATTTGAATCGATGTAAGCGCAATGATAACCACGAATACAAGTGCTGTCTGTAAAACGGCCCCCATCGAAAACGATAGCTCTACAATGTCATTAAAGCCGACCAATTTCATAAGTATCAATAAAAATACTCTGGATAAAAGCATCCCGACACCGATTCCGATAACGAGCGCTCCGGCTCCAAGAAGTGTGTTTTCAATAATAAGGAGCCGTGCAACTGCCCCTTTCGTTAATCCAATCAATTGATACAGTCCTATTTCACTACTTCTTCTCCGAAGGAAAATCGAATTGGCGTAGATAACGAATATGCCAGCAATGAATAGAACCAAAATGCCCGCCACCTTGAATGCGGAATCCATCTTCATGGAGCTATTTGCCTGCTCAATAACTGCAGAATCATATTGCAACGTCGCGAATACAAAGTAAAGGACAACACTGAAAATCAGTGCAAAGAAATACAAATAATAATGCTTGATATTTTTCCGCATACTGCGGATGACAAGATCAAATAGTGTCAACGCTGTCACCCCCGAGAACGCCTTGAACTTTCAGGATTTCCTGGAAGAAGACTTGTCTCGTTTTATCGCCACGGTACAATTCCGAGTAAATGGTGCCGTCTTTCAAAAAGACAACGCGGCTGCAATAGCTCGAAGCAAGTGGGTCATGCGTCACCATCATGATTGTGACGTCCCGCTTTTTATTGACATCCTCTAATGTGCCTAATAGGGAAGATGCTGACTTGGAATCGAGGGCCCCTGTTGGTTCGTCTGCAAATACCATGGAGGGTCTATTAATAAGAGCACGTGCAGCAGATGTCCGCTGTTTTTGACCACCTGAAATTTCGTGCGGGTATTTGTGTGCGAGGTCTTTAATGCCAAGGATGTCTGCGATTGCCGTGAACTCTGCTTCCGCTTCTTTTTTATTCATCTTACCAAGTGATACAGGTAGCAAGATGTTTTCTTTTACAGTTAATGTATCTAGTAAATTATAGTCTTGGAAAATGAATCCTAATTTTTCACGACGAAACGCGGAAAGTTCCCGATCTTTCATCTTCGAAATATCGGAATTACCGATGAGGATAGACCCCTCTGTCGTACGGTCAATCGTTGCAAGGACGTTGAGCAATGTTGTCTTTCCTGCTCCCGAAGAACCCATAATGCCGACAAATTCACCTTCATGGACACGAAGTTCGATGCCTTTTAGTACTTGTTGGACATTGCTGCGTGATCCATAGGACTTTCGAATATTCTGCGCATGCAGAACTGTTTTTTTTGTTGTATGTGTTTTATTCATATAAAATGGCCTCCCTGTTTGCTATGTCCCTATCTTATCCTGCTTAGTTCCTTGGGTCGTTTGATTTGCATGACAAACAGGTCGTCCAACGTTACATAAACGTCACGTTAGTACAGAGTCGAATTCATTCTCAGTCATGAATGTCAGTCGCATCGTCGTTCCTTGCCCCGCTTCGGATTGTGCAGTAAGTGTGATGCCAATCTTGATAGCAACGGTTTGTGCGAGGTAAAGTCCTAGACCTGTTGCTGCATTATGTAGTCTTCCTGTACCGCCAGTGAATCCTTTATCGAATAACCGAGGCAAGTCATGCGATGGAATACCAGGTCCTTCGTCTCTTATAGTTAGAACCACATTGCCACTTTCTACAACGTTTGTTGTGATCCAAATTGTTCCGCCTGACGGACTATACTTCACTGCATTCGTCAACACTTGACGGATTATGAACCGACACCATTTACTATCCGTTACAACTTCAATCGCTTCATCTTCAAATTCGATAGCCATATTTTTTTGCCTGCACCACGATGCAAGCTCGCGCACTTCCGCAGCTACAAGCTGGTGGATGCCGCTTTTCCCGACAACATAATCCGATTCCAAAGAAGGCAAACGGGAAATGTATAACTGCTGGTCGATGAGCAAATGAACACGTAGCCACTCCGTTTCGATTTTCTGCAATGCCGGTTCACTTCGATTGGCTTCAATCACCAATTTCATGGCAGTCAGCGGTGCTTTCACTTCATGTACCCAAGCTGCCGTATAATCACTTTCAATCACGTTAGTTGCTTTTAAATCGTACAATCTTTTCGTATAATCATCCGCAACTTGCCGCAACATCTTATTCGTTATTGTGTCACGTATTGATAACGGCTCCGGCAGCGCTTCTTGCCAATCTTCTTCAATTATTCCATTGGGCGGGATTAATGCTTTCATAAACTTCATTTCCTTGAAATAGCGCCATATGAAAAAAGTGAAGAACACACTCAGCAGTAAAACGTTAAAATACAAAACAGATGAAAATGCCGCATCGATTCCAGCGTCCAGCCAAATAACTATATCCGCAAACCCGAGTGCCGCTATAAAAAAGAGAATCCAACTTTTCATATCCATCAGATAACTTATAAACAAAAAAATAGCCCCTTCCTACAGCGTAGTCGCCATATAGCCCAGTCCTTTTTTCGTGACGATTGCTTCACCGAGGCCCAGTTCCGTGAGCTTTTGACGGAGGCGCGTAACATTCACCGTCAATGTATTATCGTTAACAAAACGTTCATCATCCCATAACTTACGGATTAACTCATCCCGTGAAACAATCTCGTCATTTGATTGAACAAGCACCGCTAATATGAAAAATTCGTTTTTCGTCAATTCGACCTCATTGCCGCCTAAACGGATGACACCGCGCTTCATGTCAATCATCGCTCCATTCCATTCGAGTACATCCGGCGCTTCTTCACCGTATGCGTATGTCCGTCTTAAGAGTGCCTGAATTTTTGCAAGCAATACATCTGAATGGAATGGTTTCTGAACATAATCATCCGCTCCCATATTCATCGCCATAACCATATCCATCGGGTGATCCCGCGATGATAGAAAGATAATAGGTACCTTCGAAATTGCACGAATTTCGCGGCACCAATGAAAGCCGTCATAGGAAGGCAACTGAATATCCATAATAACAAGATGCGGTTTTTCATTAATAAAATCGACCATGACATCATGAAAGTCATTCGGTCCAGTTACATTAAAAGACCATTGCCCCAGTCGCTCTTTCAGTGAATCAAATATTGCTTTATCGTCCTCTACGACGAAAATTGTCATATCCATTGCCGATGCACTTCCCTTCTATTATCCATTCTAAAGGAACATACAACAGACAGGCAATTTGGACACTTCCGGGATATCATGCAAAAAAAACTCAAAACCCGCTCCGAATATGATATACTAAAGGAGTGAGACATCACTCCGAACGTTATCTGGAGTGCAAAGTGTCTGCTTTTTTTTAACTCCGAATGATTTTTTCATCTACTATTCGGAAATAAATTCGTTGTGAAAAACTACAGGGAGGTACACATGCTCAAATTTGAAAATGTAAGCAAAGTGTTCGATGGTGGATTTCAAGCAGTAAAATCTGTCAGTTTCGATATTCCAACAGGAGAGTTTCTTGTCCTCATTGGACCAAGTGGTTCCGGAAAGTCGACAACAATGAAAATGATTAACAGAATGGAGCCCCACACAAGCGGTAAAATCACAATTAACGGTAAGGATACCAACTCCTACAACGCCTCTGAACTACGCCGGAACATCGGGTATGTCATTCAGCAAATCGGGCTTTTCCCCCACTATACAATTGAAAAAAACATTGCAATAGTACCCCAGCTAAAAGGTTGGAACGACAAAGAAATTAAGGCGCGCGTTAACGAACTTCTTGAATTAGTTGGTCTTGATCCTGAAATTTATGCAACTCGCTATCCAAAGGAACTTTCAGGCGGACAACAGCAGCGTATCGGTATCGCAAGAGCGCTTGCAGCAGATCCTGATGTTATTCTGATGGATGAACCCTTTAGTGCACTCGATCCACTGACACGTGAACAACTTCAAAATGAATTTCTCTCCTTGCACAAGAAGTTGAAAAAAACGATTGTTTTTGTTACACATGATATGGATGAAGCGCTAAAAATGGGCGATCGCATCGCCATTATGAAAGATGGTAAGCTGCTACAGTTGGACACCCCAGAGAAATTACTTCACGAACCAGCCCACGGCTTTGTAGAGGAGTTCATAGGGAAACATCGGATTATCCAAAACCCTGAACTCATGCCCGTTATCGACATCATGTCAGAATCGGTTTACACCGCTCTCCCTCAATGGTCACCTGAGAAAGCACTTTCATTCATCCGTCAGCGAAAAATTACGAATCTTATCGTTGTCGATGATGACAATATATTAGTTGGAATTGTATCCGCACATGATCTTATTAAAAAATTAGACGACATTAAAATAATTGAAGAGATCATGGTTTCGCGAGAGCCATTTTTATATGACACTTCGACGGCTAAAGACGCTATTATCATGATGAATGAAGCACCTTACGGCATTCTTCCAGTCATCGATAAAACGCAAAAATTAGTAGGCGTTGTTACACGAGGTTCGCTGTTGTCCGCCATGTCCAGCCAGTGGACAGAAACGGGGGATATCCAATGAATAAATTAACTATTTGGCAACAACTTGTTGAACAATCTCAAATGCGATGGAAAGAAGTACTTGAGGCGACATCAGTCCATATTCAACTTGTTTTCTTCTCGATGCTTATTGCCATTGTCCTCGGTATTACACTTGGTATTCTTATTACACGCGTTCCGAAGCTCACGACAATCGTACTTGGCGGTGCGGGCGTTATGCAGACAATTCCAAGTCTTGCATTGCTCGGTTTCATGATCCCGATTTTCGGAATCGGCGTAAAAACAGCAATCGCTGCCCTATTCCTCTATTCCTTATTGCCGATTATCCGAAACACGTACACTGGTATTAAAGATGTCGACAAAGCAACAACCGAGGCTGCAAAAGGGATGGGTATGACAAGCATGCAAGTCTTGTTAAAAGTGGAACTACCACTTGCGATCCCCGTTATCATGGCTGGTATCCGTACAGCAGCAGTCATTAACGTCGGAACAGCAACACTTGCCGCTTTCATCGGAGCAGGTGGACTCGGTGATTTCATCTTCCTAGGTATTACTCGTGGAATTGATGGTTTGATTTTACTTGGGGCAATCCCGGCAGCAATCCTTGCGATTATCCTAGAAACACTCTTTAGTGGGATTGAACGCTGGACAACGCCGAAAGGATTGAAGTAACTATGAAAAAGAAATTCCTAGTTCTATTCTCGACAGTGCTCATTGTGAGTATGCTGTCGGGCTGTATTTTCATCGAAAAAGAGTCACTAACACTCGGTTCACGGAACAATACAGAAAGTATCATTTTGTCACATGTCATGGGGCAATTAATTGAAGATAAAACAGATATTGAAGTCATTTATAAAGAAAACCTTGGCGGCTCCAACGTTGTTTGGAACGCTATGTTAAACGGCCTTATCGACGTTATTCCTGACTATACAGGGACAATCGTCGTCAACTATTACCATGAAGATCCCGGCACAGCCGAAGAAACATTGGAAGCAACGAAACGACTCGTTGATGGCGACGGTATGATTGCGTTCAATACGTTTGGTTTCAACAATACGTATACACTCGCCCTTGATGAATCAAGAGCCGAAGAACTCGGTGTTGTGACATTCAGTGACTTCGCTAAAGTTTCAGAGGACTTCATACTAGGTGCAGTCTTCGAATTCATCGACCGCCCGGATGGTTTACCAGGCTTTCAAGAAGAATACGGACTGAAATTCAAAGACGTCAAAGGCATGGACCATGGTATCATGTACCGTTCCATTGGCGCGAAAGAAGTGGATGTTATCAACTCATATACGACAGACGGTCAGCTACAAGATTATGACTTACGTGTACTAGAGGATGATAAATCCTATTTCCCACCATACCATGCACTTCCAATCGTACGGAAAGAGACGTTAGTGGAGTACCCCGAAATTGAAGAGGTGCTCATTATGCTTGAAGGAATGATTGATGAAGAAGCAATGCAGAAAATGAATGCGAAAGTCGACAATGACGGTATGATGGTCGAACAAGTTGCGGAAAATTTCCTTATTGAGTCAGGATTAATAAAAGAAAAATAAGCCGTGGGTTCGAACACACGGTTGAAAATAAGTACCTTCATGGTGCTTATTTTTTTTGCCTAAAAGCTTAGATGACATGGACTTTTCCGAATACTTCTTCTGGTTCGCAAAACACTCACTATCAAAATAGTGTTAGAATAGTAAATATGAGAATTTTAAGGAGATGAATAAAATGAATGAAAGACTTAACAGACCAAAAGGATTTGGAGAAATCCTTGATCTAACATTTAGTTTGAGCAAAAGCAGGTTTCGGGATTTTTTCATTATTTCCCTTATTTTTATGGGTCCAATTTACTTGATTCAAGCATTGATTAGTCTGGCTTCAGGGGTAAGCTTTTTCAGAGAACTTGGTGCTGGTGAAGCTTGGCATGAAAAAATAATTTCAAGCTTCGAGGGAGCGGAATCCACGGGTCTAGGAGCCGATCTCGGAACTTCTCTTGTAGGAATTACTAGTTTCTTCTTATTTCCAGTCGCTACGGCAGCCATTTTAATAGTCGTTAATCGGATAAGAAAAAATGAAACATACACCATTGGTTCAGTCATTAAACAAGCTTTTTCACGTTACGGTCCTATTATTGGTAGTACCATCTTATTTTCTTTAATAACAATTGGCTTGATCATTATTCCAGTGATTATTTTAGTGTTTTCACTAATAAGCTCCCTTGCCACTTCTTCAACTGTTGGAATAGTTTTAGGGATTATCCTATTCATAGCACTTGCTATCGGTGTTGGCTACCTGTTAACTCGTTGGAGCTTTTATCTTGGATCTGCTGTACTCGGTGAAGGTTCTCCAGGTTTCACAAGAAGTTGGAGACTAACTCGTAAACGCGGGTGGCCATTAATAGGTCTCTATATTATTTTTTCTTTAATTATTGGCGTCATTAGTTTCACAATTGAATTAACTTTCGGCATATTTCTAGGAAGTAGTGTGCTACTTTCGATGATAATATCCCTGGCGAGTATATTTACGACAATGATTTTCTCTGTTGGCTATGCAGTCATGTACCTAGATTTAAAAGTCAGGCATGATGCAGACGATTTAAAAGAAATGATTGATGATTATAACGTGGTTCAATAATGAAACAATTAAAGGTGATAATCTATGGATAATGTAGATGACGCAAGAGATGAACTCGAAAAGATTTTAAACGAAACTGAGTATACGAATTATAGTGATCAGTCCAGTACTATATTTTCGATTTGGTTGGAAAAAGCTAAAAACTGGATTGCAGATCAATTAGACCAGTTGTTTCCTGCATTAAAAACAACGAGTATGTTAGCTGGACCGATTTTGACGATTATTATTGTCATTACGCTTCTATTAATGGTAACCGTACTATTTTTTGTTATACGTAATCGTAGTCGAAAAAGGAAGTTCCGTGAGACACCTCCCCTGCAATCAACGCAGGAAATTGATTGGTCATATCAAATGCATGTAACTGAAGCAATGAAACAGGAGGACTTGGAAAAGTTCTCTTCCGCTACTCGTCATCTATTTATAGCATTGCTCCTGTATTTCCATGAAAAAGAATGGTTAGAAGCAAGGATTTGGAAAACTAACTGGGAGTATTATGAAGAATTAAAGAAAGTAAATCAACAATCAGCCGATCAATTTCAACATCTCGCCTATTTTTTCGATGAAGCCACATATGGAGAGCGAGAAGTACAAAAAGAGGACTACGTTCAATTTCAGAAGGAAGTAATGAAATACCTAAGTGAAGCGGATGAATAAGCAAAGTGTTCAGGAGAAAGGAGGAAGGAAGATAGATTGCAGAACCCAATAGCGAATAAAAAAATATGGGTATGGCTAGTAATTCTTTTGACTGTGCTACTGTTTTCACGGTATATCTTAATCCAAGGACAACTAAAAGAGTATCCAATGTATGCTTCTGATTCTCCTTCTCCTACAGGTGTGAAGGCATTTTATACATACGCACTGAATCATCAGGATGTTGTCAAAAGATGGTCCGATTCTCCAAGCCAATTACCAAACAAGCCAGCAAATCAACTACTCATTATGATCGAACCATACTTTACACCGAACAGTGCAGAACTGGACAGCTACAACCGCTTTATGGAAGCAGGAAATACAATCCTGTTATTCAAAGAAAATCCGAAAGGGATGTTTGGACTAGAAACAGAAGTCGTGGAAACTGACGCAGTAAATCTGTTTGACCCAGCAGGCGCTAGTTATCGTACTAGAACTGACGTGACTAGCCAAGTGAGGCTTCTAGAAAATGCTCAAGACGAAATCTTACTATCTGATGATGCAGGCACAATTGCGTTAAAGCGAGTAGTTGGTGAGGGTCAATTGATTGTAACTAATTCTCCGAAATGGATTATGAACGGAGAAATAGTAACGGATGATCATCTTGCACTCATTTTAGCACTTCTAAAAGACGTGGATAGCAAAGTCATTTTATTTGATGAATACATCCATGATGTGAAAAATGCCACAACCATTTTGAACATCTATCCACGCTGGTTTTTGTTATTAATGATTCAAGGTGCCCTTTTGACAATTCTTTGGCTGTGGCACCATGGAAAGCGATTCGGACCTATTTTCATTTCAAGACAAGAAACAGTTCGCTTCAGTGATGAAGGGATTAAAGCTTTAGCTGCCTGGTATATTAGAGGGCATCGTTATCATGATTCGTTAGTTATTCAAGCTAATTATGTCATGACTTTGCTACAAGAACATTGGAGAATTCCTTATCATCAGGAATGGAAGGATCTCACCGCACAATTCGAACGAAAGTGGCCACATTTGGAAAAAGGAGAGATTCACTCCCTATTAAGTGGTTTGGCAGATATGTTAGAAAAGAGCACAGTGAGCAAGCAGGAATACTTGTTATGGTCTAAAAGACTAGAGAAGATCAGGAAAGAGGTTGAAGAAGGATGAGAGCACAAGTTTTAACCTTATTAGAAAAATATGAAGAACGTATTTTAGGTCAAAGCACTAACCTCAAGCTTCTATTATCTGCAATTTTATCAGGAGGACATGTTCTACTCGAAGGAGTTCCGGGTACTGGAAAAACACAAATGGTTAGATCGCTCGCAGAACTTCTTGGCGGAAGTTTTCGCCGAATCCAGTTTACACCAGACTTACTTCCAAGTGATATTACCGGAAGTATGATCTACAATATGAAAGAAGGCACGTTTGAAACGCTAAAAGGACCTGTATTTACCAACATCCTTTTGGCAGATGAAATTAACCGAACGCCAGCAAAAACGCAAGCAGCACTTTTAGAAGCGATGGAAGAACAACAAGTTACCATTCAAGGAAACACGTATCCATTACCAGATGTGTTTTTTGTTGTGGCGACACAAAACCCGATTGAATTCGAAGGAACGTATCCCTTGCCCGAAGCTCAGCAAGATCGTTTCCTATTTAAGTTAAAAATTGATTTCCCTTCATTTGCAGAAGAAAAAAATGTACTTAAACAAGTGATTGAAAAAACTTTTGATACAAGCCTGGTTACTCCCGTACTAGATATGGAGGCTTTCTTGACAATTAGAGAAGAAATTCAGCGTGTGACGATTGAGGATGGCGTGCTAGATTACATTATGCAGATTGTCAGAAAGACCCGGGAAACAGATTCAATCCGCTTTGGTGCGAGTACAAGAGCAGCGATTTCGATTGGTAAGGCATGCCAAGCATGGGCCTACTTAGCGGGTCGAGACTATGTGACGCCAGATGATATTAAAATAGTAGCGAAACCTTCATTAAGGCATCGGATTCAATTAGCGCCACATGTAGAAATGGAGGGAGCGGCCGTTGACCAAATCATTGAAGAACTTGTGGGCTCGGTTCCTGTTCCAAGGTAGAGGAATTTTACCGACGAAACGATTACTCAGTGCTTACCTAGTCTTTTCGTTGCTTGTCATTTTACTTGGAAGCCTACTCGAGATTACTTGGTCCTTGATCATTACCTTGAACGTCGGTGTTATTTTAGTAAGTTTACTGGATTTAATTTATTCACCTAAGAAAAGTCAACTGAGCTTTCGGCGTACAATCACTACAGAGCTAGAGCGTAATCTCAGCTATACAGTAGAGATTGAAGTAAGTAATACTTCCGAATTTGATCTTCGCTTTTTCTTAGTGGATGATATTCCCCAGTCATTTAAGCGGCCTTTTCCGCTCCGTGGGGAGGCTCCGAGGGTATCCGCAAGTATAGTTACTTACGAAACAAATGCACCCGTTAGAGGTAAGTATGACATTGAGCGGCTTTACTTTCGTTATACAAGTCGTTTTGGGTTGTGGGCAAAGCAACAGACGATTGAATTAGTCGATTCTGTAAAAGTGATCCCCGATTTAACAGAGACGAAACACTATTTAGGGAACGCTCAGCGTTTTTTATTATATGATGGCTCGAAAATTCGTAAGCAACAACGCGGTGTAGGAGATTTCGCACAGATTAGAAACTATGCTGTAGGTGATGATCCACGGATGATCAACTGGCGGCAAACTGCAAAGCTTCAAGAAGTGATGACTAATGAATATGAACCTGAGCATGGAAAGTATGTAACCATTTTAATTGATTGCGGGCGAATGATGGGCTCGGAACTAGCGATAGGCAATCGCCTTGAGAAAGCGCTGGAAGCCGCATTAACAGTGACCGCGGCGGCTTTACAAAAAGGAGATTATGTCTCTATAGTAGCATTTTCAAAAGAAGTGAAAGTATTTATACCACCCGCAAAAGGCATGACACATTTACAGACAATCCTTCAGGCAGTCTACAACCTTAAAGTCGATACAGCAGAGTCAAATTATGCGGCTGTGCTCACTTATTTGGAAACGATGCAAAAGAAACGAAGCTTGCTACTCTTATTTAGTGATGTACGCACATTTCTTCATGAGGAAAGCGCGCTAGTATATTTACAGCGTCTAAGACAAAGACATGTGTTTTTGATGATCGGAATTGAAGATGTGGCGATATTGAAGAAAGCCAATGAGGTACCCGTAGACGTTCGAAGCGCGATGGAAAAAAGCATTGCCCAGCAGCAAGTTTTGATCAAGAAAAAAGAAAAATTAAAATGGGAAAAGCAAGGCCTACAAATGATTGAGGCCCGCGAGGACAAACTTGCAGTAGCTGCAGTTTCCCATTATATCGATATTATGAATCGTAATCTTATATAAGCTGTCTTTTTGCTAGTAATACCCTGCCAATCACTATATACAGAACTAAGCCAAACACGGTTATGCATGCAACACTATACTTCGCTGCCAAGGGAATCGCTGCTGGGGTGATGAAACCTTCGATCAATCCAGCAATTACAAATAAAGGAATTGTCCCTATCAAAAGTTGGACAGAACGTTGTGCCTGTTTCTTTAACTGATAGCCTCTGGAAAATTGTCCTGGAACAAAGAGCTTATAGCCCATTAACAGACCGGCACCACCTGCGATAAAAATAGCTGTAAGCTCAATCATTCCATGGGGAACGATGTATGCCCAAAACTCATATGATTTCCCATAATGAAAGAACAAGCCAGCGAGGGCCCCCACTACAATACCATTATAAATGAGTACATAGACTGTTAATAAACCAAATGTGACCCCGCCGGCAAATGCCAAGATCGCCACATTAATATTATTTGTCATGATACTGGCGGACATCACCGAAGAATTAACCTGACCATCTGCACTACCTAGTTGTTGAGGATTCACACCTTGAGCTATTTCTGCTGGTAAGATCCCATGCATCGTTTGCGGATCATTGACAACCGCGAAAAAGCTTCCTACCCCACCTAATGTAAACAACAGCATTGCAGCAACGATAAACTTCCATTGTTCTAAAAATAGGCGAATAAATGTTGTGCTCAAAAAATGCCCAATTTGTTTCATACTCGATATTTGGTCTTTATATAAGAGATTATGCGATTTCGAAACAAGTCCATTTAAGTAAAGTGTTACTTCGTCCTCGGGAAAATACGTTTGTGAATAGGATAGATTCTGGGTTGCCTTTTGATAGAACCGATAAAATTTATCAATCGTGGCACCCGTCATACCGGATTTCCTTTTATGCATGATTGATACTAGATCTTCAAGCTGATTCCAATCATCACGATGCAACTTTACAAATTGCTTTATATTCATCTAGTCACCTTCTTGTTTTTTATTGATTGAAAGAGTTTCCAAAATACCTCTGTCTAGTTATGTTGAACTAATGATTCTATATAATCTCCAGCGTATGCGCCTCATAGGGGTAGCCTAGCGTTGTTGAGGGGATTCTTTATATCAACATATATAGTTAGTAACAAATGTATATAAATACAAGTATAGCAGATGAACTTGAACAACTTGTAATAAAATGAAAACTCCACCAGAAATGAGGAAATCATTGTGAAACAAGAGCAAGTAGGAATTAAAACGCCGGAATTCGTATCTCTTCAATTTCAGCTTGCGGGTCTTGGTAGTAGAGCCACAGGGTTTATAATCGACCAACTTATTCTACTCGTCGTGAATGCGTTAATCATTATTTCTCTTATTATCCTTTTTACTGGCGAGATGGACCTATTGGCTTATGCAGGTACAGACTCCCTTCTATTAGGACTTACAATCGTTGGCCTCTTTATTATTAACTCAGGGTATTTTATCGCTCTCGAATACTTTTCAGGCGGGAGAACAATTGGAAAGCGAATCGTCGGGATTCGAGCCATTCAGGAAAATGGCCATAGTCTGACACTCTTATCTAGTTTTATTCGTAACTTTCTTCGGATTGTTGATAATTTACCGGCAGGTTACTTTCTGGGCATCATAATGATTTACTTCCATCCAACACATAAAAGAATTGGGGACCTTGTGGCAGGGACAATCGTCGTCCATGAGAGAAAAGCGAAACGAAAGAAGAAGCTTTCACCGATTGAAAAAGAAATCATAGAAAAAGGCCTAACGAAAGACGATTTCACCATTGATGAGTGGGCTTTACAATCACTCAGCCAGAAAGATTGGAACCTCATTAACACCTATAGTAATCGTCTTATGCAGTTGCCAACAAACGAAAGATCTGAACTTACCCTACAAATGGCCGGATTATTATTCCCTAAATTAGGATTAGAAATAGCAGGAAAAAGCCACCTTGATTTAGAAAACACTTTGCTTGTCTTATATTTGATCTTGAAAGAGGAATGGGCGTACGAATTGTGACCAGCTTCGCGGTTGATGTTAGGGTTATCACCGACGTGAGACGAGTTATCACCGACTCCAACGAGGTTATCACCGCCATGGGACACTTTACCACCGACTCAAACAAGTTTATCACCGTCATGGCCAAAATAACTCAAAATGAAAAAGCGCACTTGAATTAGGTGCGCTTTTCACATTTCAATCTGAGATTCATCGAGTAACTTCGATTTCGATTCGCCCCTTCCGTTTGTAAATTCATGCTGTTTAAAATCCGATTAGCTGTTTGTTGGCGATCAATGTGTAAAAATTCCCGGCAGTCTTTGTTTTTCATTGCCCCTCCGAATAAAAGAAACCAATCACGGATTGCTTTTTTATGGGCATCTGGACTTGTCCCATCACATGCTGTACAACGCCAACCTTTCATATATTTTTTCATTCCAAAAAGACCGCATGATGGGCATGCAACGCCTGTTATAATTTTGTTCTGAATATCAGGGTAGGTGAAGCTGATTGGGGGTGGAATAAATTCGCGATGGCTGGCAACAAGTTCATGCCCTAGCCTTTTGAAGCTTGCATCGTCCAACAGTGGGGGTTCTGCGGAAAGACTGCGAATGTAAGTGGGAACTGCCTTTGGGAATAGGAATGGAATTTCCGTGTCAAATAGTTCAATACGTTGTGTTGAATAAGCCAAAACGATTGCACCGTAAATCGGTAAATAGACATCGCGTGCTTGAAACCAGTCCCGCAGTAGCTCACAATTACTCTGCACTTGGGTAATAGGGCTGTTGAAACCCTTCACTTCCCCGTTGTCCAGTGTACGGATTAATTGTGGTGGATTATTAATTACTTTAAGTTTTCCAGCAATGTTCTTTACTTCAAAAATTATTGCATACGACGGTGTGATGAATAATGTATCCATTTGAAAATGAGTACTCGATGTAAGAGATAAATCGTACAGGACTTGGTGTTTCATTGGAAAAGAATAGCTTTCAAATATCCTGTCTAGTTGCTGTTCTCCGCCGAACCCAGCTTTTACTGATGCGTATCTAGCCTTCAATAGAGGAAGAATTGTTCCTTGTTCTGGCGCTATACGCTCGATAGCCGCGTTTAACCCCTCAAGTAGCAATGGTTCCTTTCTTCGCTTACTAATGAATTTTCTCAACCTCCTCGCTAGTTTTTGACGTCTGCTTAAGGAAATCGTACCATATTCTGATCACAGAAACCATAATTAGAAAGAGTATTCAATTTATTATCTTTTTTTGACCAGCAAGTGGCATGCTATGCTCGCCTTCCCATTACTTGCACCTTCCCATCGCCTAGTTGAATTGCTGGTTTTATCACCGCCTTAAAGCATTTTATCACCGGCATGAACTTGGTTATCACCGCCTTGAAGCACTTTATCACCGGCATGAACTTGGTTATCACCGCCTTGAAGCACTTTATCACCGACTCGAACGGATTTATCACCGCCTATCTCGATATCGTAATTTACAAGACACAAAAAAAGCATCCCGAATAACCGGAATGCCCTTGCTTATTTATCACATATCTCAAGTACGGAACGAACTGATTCAACCGACTTGTCTAGCGCGGCCTTCTCTTCAATCGTTAACGGAAGCTCAATAATGCTCTCTATACCGTTCCCGCCAATCACAGCCGGGACACCTAAATATAAATCAGTATAGCCGTACTCTCCCTCTAGATAAGCAATTGACGGTAAAATCCTTTTCTTATCACGAATAATCGATTCGGCCATTTCGACAAGTGAAGCAGCTGGCGCATAGTATGCACTTCCGTTTCCAAGTAAGGAAACAATTTCACCGCCGCCTTTTCTCGTTCGCTCTACGATTTGATCCATGCGATCTTGAGGAATGATTTTCTCAAGGGGTATCCCACCTGCGTAGGAATACCTAACAAGAGGAACCATATCATCCCCGTGCCCCCCTAAAACAAACCCGGAAATATCCTCCACTGAAATATTCAACTCTTCAGCGACAAATGTATTAAAGCGGGCTGTATCAAGTACACCCGATTGACCAATGACTCTATTTTTAGGGAACCCCGTCGTTTTATAACAGACATATGTCATTGCATCTACAGGATTACTTAAAATTAAAATAGTGCTTTCGGGTGCATATTTTTTCACTTGCTCCGATACAGCACGCATAATTTTTGCATTCGTATTGACAAGATCATCTCTACTCATACCAGGTTTTCTTGCAATACCTGCAGTAATGATGACCATATCCGCGTCTTGAATATGCTCGTAATTGGAAGTCCCCATTACTTTTGCATTGAAACCTTGAACAGGACCTGTTTGTAGTATATCAAGCGCTTTCCCTTTTACAGGGTTTTCTTGTTCAGGGATATCGAGCAATACAATATCACCCAACTCTTTTTGCGCTAGCATTAAAGCTACTGTGGCACCGGTATAACCCGCACCAATTACGGCGATTTTATTTCTCCGAAAAGCCAAATATGCTCACCCTTCCATAACCATTAACTATCAGTCTTTTTTGTTACCTGCTCTTTAGTAGTAGGTGCAGGTGTAAGTTTCACTTGTTTTTTCTGTTGTTCAAACTCATTATAGTCAAGGGGTTTAACCATTTTATAAACAGATTCGTCTGGACGCGGAATAACGTGAGCTCCTAAAAGTTCACCTACACGCTTCGCAGCTTCACGGCCGGCGTCGACAGCTGCTTGCACAGCGCCAACATCACCTTGAACAATAACCGTCACGATTCCTCCGTCAATAAATTCTTGTTTTATCAATCTAACGTTAGCCGCTTTAATCATTGCATCTGCCGCTTCCATGGAACCGACTAATCCTTTTGTTTCAATCATTCCGATTGCTTGACTCATCGATTTCACCTCTCTTCACTTCTGTTGAATCGATTATTCCAATCACAACCGCATCAATTGGAATGGGGTTATCTTTATCTATAAAACGCGATGAACCGCCACTTGTTACAATGACTTGATCACCAATTCCGGCGCCAAGTCGATCTGCGGCAACAAAATGTGTTCTCACCGGGTTACCATACGCATCTTCAGGTTGGATGATCAGTAATTTCACACCTTGTAATCCTTCTTCTTTGCGTGTTGCCCAAACGTTTCCAATCACTTTTCCTAAACGCATGACTATCACCTTTTTCTATTTTCTAACGGAAATAGATTTACCTAAATCTCTTGCTGTATCACGCGCAAGTGCTGTGACGATTGTTCCTTTTTCAACGATAATCTCAGTTGCCGTAATTTCTCTGACATCATCATTTGACAGCAATTTCTTTTTAAAATCATGCTGGTTTTTAACAATAATCTCTGACGTTTTATTGTCGACAAGTACGCTTGAACGAACTTCGCCAGAGCGAATAACATGCCCAACCGTTCCCTGCGTGATTAAACCCGCATTTGCCTCATCTGTATCGATATGCATTTCTAAACGATACCGCTCAGAAACTCTAATCTTCACGTTACGATAAGCAATCGGTCGTATTCCAGCTACTTCTACCGTTACATACTCGCCATTTTGTACGCCCAATTGCATTGCGTCCTCGGGCTGCATATGAATATGAGCTTGGGCAATGATTAACCCTTCATCGAGATATAGACTTGCTTTTGTCCCGATTAACGTAAATGCTCCTGAACCTGCAATATTACCTGATTCACGAAGTGGCGGCTTAACGCCAAGCTTCATAGCATCTGTCCAGCTGACTTCTGCTTGCGTCAACGAGCGCGCAGGGCCAAGTACACGAACACGTTCAATGCTCCCTCTTGGACCTGCAATGACTACTGTCTCATTCGCTGCAAATTGATTTGGTTGGGATAAATCAGCTTTCTTCGTTAATTCATACCCTTTACCAAATAGTATCTCAACATGTTCTTGCGACAAATGGACGTGACGAGCAGAAACAGCGATTGGTATTGTATTTGGAGGAAGTACAGGTGCTTGTTTTGGTTCAATTTCTGCTTTTGTTAATTGGCCAAGTACTTCCCCCACAATTTTTTCAATCAATTGCTGATCCATGTCGTTACCGCCTTCCTGTTAAAAACATGCGAGTATTAGTTATCTGATTTAGGTAATAGCATTTCAAGCTCATCATGCGGTCTTGGAATTACATGAACAGATAGCAATTCGCCTACACGTTGTGCCGCTGCAGCTCCTGCATCTGTCGCCGCTTTAACTGCACCTACATCTCCACGTACTAAAACAGTTACAATTCCTCCACCTACGTGTACTTTACCAACTAGATGTACGCTTGCTGCTTTCACCATTGCGTCTGCTGCTTCGATTGCACCGATTAATCCTTTTGTTTCTACCATTCCTAATGCTGTACCTTCTCTATTCATGTCTGTTTCCTCCTAGTAATTTTTAGTTTGGTATGTTGAAATGAAGCATTTCATTGAATCCGCTGCGGCGCTTGGGGATGCCTCTTTTAAGGCGCCTTCGCTAGTTTGCAGAGGTATTGAAGTATTCTTATTTAGATAATTGTTTCACGATTTCGTTGACTAAGTCTTTCACCATTTCAGGATTGACATTGTCACTTGAACTCATAGATTTCAATACTTGTGAGACTACTTGTTCTGTTACGTCTTCACTTGAATCAGCTGTATTTTTCGGAAGCTGTACTTCTTTAATGCCATAAGCCATTCGTTTAATGTTTAACAAATGCTTAGCTGTTACATTGTCGGATGTAATATTCCCCCCGAATGTCCCACAACCTAATGTCATCGAAGGCATTAAACCTGTTGTGCCCCCAACCGCTCCAACGGATGACATCGTGTTTACTAAAATACGTGAGACAGGCATATCCATCGCAAATTCACGTGCGATAGCGTCTGTTTCTGTATGAATGGACAGCGAATGCCCACGGCCGCCTAGGTTTAATAATGATAAACAAAGGTCTTTTGCATGATTCAGATCAGATGCTACATACATTGCGAAAACAGGGGATAACTTTTCAAGCGAGAAAGGAATTTCTTTTCCTACTTTTGTTTCCATCCCAACGATGACACGTGTCCCTTCGGGTAGTGTAATGCCTGCCAATTTCGCAATGACTTGCGGGCTTTTTCCAACAATTTTAGGATTCACTTTTCCCGGAACAGGTGAAACTACTTTTTCCATGATGAGCTTTTCTTCATCTGATAAAATATACGCACCGTTTTTCTTTAATTCGCGGTTAACTAGCTCTAAAATGTTGCGGTCTACCACTATCGCTTGCTCTGTTGCACAGATTGTTCCATAATCGAACGATTTACTGTCGATGATATCTTTAACTGCTTTCTCGATTTTGGCAGAACGTTCAATATAAACGGGAACATTTCCGGGACCGACTCCATATGCAGGTTTCCCTGAACTGTATGCCGCTTTTACCAATGCACTGCCACCCGTTGCAAGAATTAAGTTCACATCGGGATGCTTCATCAATTGTTGTGTTGCATCCATCGAAGCCATCGTTAAGCACTGGATCAACCCTTTTGGTGCTCCCGCCGCCACAGCCGCTTCGTCACAAACCTTTAACGCTTCGTTCGTACATTGAATTGCATAGGGATGGGGGCTTACGACAATTGAGTTTCTCGTTTTCAAAGCAATTAATGTTTTAAAAAACGCGGTTGACGTTGGATTTGTTGTTGGAATGATTGCTGCCACAACTCCAAAAGGAGCAGCTATCTCAACAACCTTTTTAACTTTATCCTCACCGACTACACCGACTGTTTTTAAATCTTTAATACTTTCGTAAACATCTCTTGAACCAACTTCATTTTTAATGGTTTTATGAGCCGCTACACCCATTCCTGTTTCTTCTACTGCCATCTTACCTAGTCTTGCAGACTGTTCGTACGCCGCATCAGCAACCGCCTTAACGATACGATCCACTTGCTCTTGTGTAAAACTCATATAAGCTAATTGTGCTTCCTTAGCGATTTGCACTGCTGTACGCATTTCCTGGAGAGCTAATAAATCAGCATCTATTGCTATTACCACTGCACTCTCTCCTTTCCTAATATTCTAAAGGCCTCTTCGCCATATTCAAAATGGCTTCTCTAAACGCATCCGCCGCTGCTTGGCAAGAAGATTGACTGCCTGTTAGTAACCCTCCACCAAAGTTCGTTTCAGAAGGCGGAGCGAAAAATTCACACACACTAACGTCTGCCGCCTTTAACGCCGCATCCAGTCCTACAATTGCTTCGATTGGCGGAGCGATTAAGTAAGCAAGCGATTGGCCGGGTGAAATCCCAGCAACCTCTGCCAAATAACTTCCACAGCTTGAAATTGTATGCGCATATAACGCATGATTTTCATCATCATTGATGGCTTCAAAGTAAGCCGTATTTTCGATTGTGGTACGAATCGAATCAAGGCCGCTTTTCACTTCATCCGGAGATGAACCTGCTATGATGCCGATAAATTCTCCTGAAAGAGGACCCGATGCATGTGCCGATCCTGCGTAAAAACTTTTTGCATAGACCACTTCGACGTCCGAATCTTTCGTTGCCTGATCGGCAGCCGTATAACCCACGTCATCAATCGTTGTTGTAAATAACCCCAAACTCCGTTGGTAAGGCTTTAAATTAAACTTCGTAGCTAGCCCAGCATCTACATTAGGAATAACTTGCATAGACAACACTTCTGCATGAACTTTCTTCATGACATCTACACACCTCCTATCCTTCCTTCTTAACAAGTGAAACGCCACTTGCTTCATACTTCAATATCTTTTGGATAACAGTTCCAAGATACGCTCCTGCTTCCACCGGTGGAATTCCACCTTTGTGAATATTTGAAACGACCATGCGTTCCGCTTCGATCGTTCCAATGCGGGGTTTGTAACAAATATAGGCGCTTAATGATTCTGCCGAGACAAGTCCTGGACGCTCCCCAATTAAAATGATGACGACATCAGGCTGCAGGATTTCACCTATTTCATCCATTAAAGCAACTCTGCCTTTATCAACATAAATAGTGGTACCCATCTCAATATTTAAATTGTTTAACGACTGCTCCAATGATAAGTAGACATCTTCTAAATTCACTTCAAGTGCTTTGGCACTTAGTCCGTTAGAAGCAACAATTTGTACCCTTGGAGCGCGCTGGCATTTTTCCGTAACCATTTTTTTAGAGTCATCCGATAATCTTCTTCCTAAATCAGGTCGTCGGATATACTCTTCTTTGTCCAACACTTTTGAATGCAATTGGAGGAAGCCCAATCGTTCCAATATTTCTTGCGGAACTTCACCGTAAACAGCGTCTACAGCTGCTGCATGGTCAAATCTGAATTGGAGCCAGGTAGCTGTTTTCGGTCTAGTACCTGCTCTTCCCACTACAATCCGTGCAGGTGTTTTCTTACGAAGATCAGCTAAGTACGCTTCCTTATTTGATTCCTCTATTACAGGCTTACTTTTGCTTGCTTGCAGATTTACGCTTTTCGGCTTTTTATCCTCTAGCGCCGTATCGAAGAATTTCACATTTCCATCAGGAGTTGCACGCACTGTTTCCTCTGTAAAATGATTTCCTACTAAAGTCTCTTGAAACAACATAACAGGCATCTGTTTGTTGTCATTATCACGATCATCTGTTTTCAAGTTACTTGTTTGGAGTTTTTCAACGACCATCTTCGTAATCTTTTCAATGAGTTGTTCATTCACAGATGTCATCTCCTAACGTGTAAATATAGTAGGGTCGCCTGCTCGAGCACTTAAGCGACCGTTTTCATAAATCCCCATTTTTTCAAGCCATTTTAAGTATTCCGGCGCCGGTGTTTTACCAAACGTTTGTAAAAGCGTTGCTACATCGTGGAAGCTCATCGACTGGTAATTCAGCATTACATCGTCTCCCATAGGAGTAGCGATGATGAAGTTGACCCCTGCAGCAGATAATAAGACACCTAAATCTTCAATGTCATTTTGGTCTGCTTTTATATGATTTGTGTAACAGATGTCCACACCCATCGGAATGCCGTGCATTTTACCCATGAAGTGATCTTCGAGACCAGCACGTATGACTTGTTTGTTGTTATACAAGTACTCAGGTCCGATAAAACCGACCACCGTATTTACGATGAACGGATCGAAGTGTCTTGCGAATCCGTAATTTCTAGATTCTAGCGTTAATTGATCAATTCCATGATGCGCTTCTGCCGACAGCTCTGACCCTTGACCCGTTTCAAAATACATAACTTGTGGGCCTGAACCCGTTCCCTGTTTCATAGCGAGATCTTTTGCTTCTGCGATCAGTTCTGCAGTAATACCAAATGAGCGATTTGCTACTTCAGTTCCTGCAATACTTTGGAAAATCATATCTGCCGGAGCACCTTGTTCAATTGCTTTCATCTGCGTATTTACATGAGCTAACACACAGTTTTGAGTAGGAATTTCCCATTCTTGCATGAAATCTTTTGTCGCATGCAATAGCCGTTTAACACTTTCAACGGAGTCGTCAACAGGGTTAATCCCAATTACTGCATCGCCAATTCCATATGACAATCCATCTTTCAGAGATGCAATCATTCCATCCACGTTGTCTGTCGGATGATTTGGCTGTAACCGAGATGAAATCGTTCCTTTTTGACCAATCGTAATATTACATGTTGTTAATATTTCAACTTTATTGGCCGCATGTACTAAATCAAGATTAGACATTAACTTCGCAACTGCAGCAATCATTTCGGAAGTTAAGCCCCTGCTAATACGTTTCAGTTCACGGTCGCCCACTTTATTACTTAAAATGTATTCCCGTAATTCAGCGACACTCCAATTTTTTAATTCTGCATAAATCCGTTCATTTATATCGCCTTCAATAATTCTGGAAACTTCGTCCGTTTCGATTGGTATTAAAGGATTGTTACGAATATCACTTAATAAGATTTCACTGAGGACCGTTTTTGCAGCAATTCGTTCTTGTACAGTTTCCGCTGCAACACCCGCCAGCCGATCTCCCGACTTTTCTTCATTTGCTTTTGCCATTACTTCTTTCAGATCGGCGAAATTATAACTTATGCCGCCTAAAGTTGTTTTTAATATCAAAAGTAGACACCCTCCTTCACGATGAGTGAAATGTTAATGTTTTGACGACGACAGGGACAACTCCGGATTCAAGTGCTCTTCCGATGTCCATATAATCACCATGTTCGACAGTAATTTGATCGATACATATAACGCTTTGCCTGACTTGCATAGCAATCAAAGTTTGACCTAACACTTTTGCATGATCAGTTTGTAAAATTAGAACAATCGGTTGATCGGGATCAGGTCGTTGTTCCATCACCTGAATAATGGCGGCCGCTAACTTTTGAATATCTCTAAAGCCCATATAAGGCAGTTCGGAAATGTATAATGCAAAGTTCTGTCCTTCTCTGGCCGCATCATATATATCGATTGCATTTTTAACGGCTATTTCAAAGTTTTCTAATCCAGTTTGGAGATTCTCACCAAACGCATAATTGTAAACTGGTATATTCTTAAGCGGTAATTCATCCGATGCCACCTGGATTGTTGCTCCGCTAATTTCTGTTGTTTGCGTGCCCGCTCCAAGAACTGTTGCCCGTACTGTTTCAACAGGCTCCAACCATGAATAGCTTTGCAATGCTTCATTCCTTTGAAGAGCTTTTGCCAACTGTACACCTATATCATCGTAATTCGATTTCTGCCCCTTATCCGGTTCATGATTATACATGCACTCAGAAATACCACCCGAAAAAACAAGCGTGTCAATCTTTTCGTGCCAGTTGGGATGATGTCCTAGCAAAAGCACTTCATCCTTTTCTTGGACATCATTTTTCAGTATTCTTCCCAACGACTCCGCCATGAAATCGGTTACAAATTTTATATTCCTTGATTCTGAATTATCGCCCACATGTAATAACACATTTTGCTCCGTTAAAAGCTTTTGTACAGGCGGAGAAATAGAATTTACTTTCCCCTCATGAAATTCTATGAGTCGCCCTCCAATATGCAATGTACATGTGCCAAGAAGTACCTTATCTTTGTAAACAGCAATGTTCGCCGTTCCTCCGCCTATATCGATATTGGCAATTACTTTTCCGCTACGACTAGAATAGTCATATGCTCCGGAACCTTTAGCAGCTATAATTCCTTCTAAATCCGGTCCTGCTGTAGCTACTAAGAAATCACCAACTTCACCTGACAAATAGTGAAGCATCTCGCTCGCATTTTGCTTTGTCGCCGTTTCACCGGTAATAATGACTGCACCGGTTGCAATTTGCGAAGCAACGATACCGGCCTTTGCATATTCTGAACGAACAATTTTTTCAATCTCCACAACATTTATCGTCGAAGGATTGGTTAAAGGTGTTCTGAAAATAGGACTCTTGTATAGAACTTCTTTATCTACAATTTCAATTTTGGGAACATGAGTGGTACCTGCTACATTCATCAATGAAAATCGGCTAATAATTAGCTTTGTTGTGCTCGTGCCAATGTCAATCCCCGCACTAATCATCGTCTCCGGTTCGCGATTGGAACCACCCATACTCACACCTCATTTAAGTGATATAAAAGCGCAAGGCGCCTGGACTCTAGACAAAAAATAAAAGCGCCTCTACAGACCCGAAGAAAACTCTCCGAGTAGTAAAGGCGCCTTTGCCGTGTTCATTAACTTTTAATAGTATTAATATATCAAACATTACGTGAAGTGTAAAGGTAGTCGTTGAATAAAAGCTTATCGTCCATAGCGGCGATTACGAAGTTTTTCATTGAATTCATATCATTTAACTTCACTAATTCTTTCAGGTACTCAATGCCAATTCCTTCAACTGATGAAGTAATGACAATGGGCCCACTCGAAACAACAGACTTTATCATGTCAATTGACCGCGCTATGTCTGCATTGGGATGATCACTTTTGGTAATCACTCCAATCGGCAATTTCGTAATCCCCATACTAAATCCAGGCGGAAAAATCATTTTCCCGTTTGTTGCATCCTGCAAGTAAAACACATGGGTTACTTCTAAAGCAGTAGCCATAATGCTTTTATAAAACATTGGATTCTCTGTATATTCACCAGGTGTATCTACAATCCAATCGTAATAGGTCAATGTCTGTGTTTTAAATGCCTCGACAGTTTTTCCTAATAACGCATTCGTTAACGTAGATTTTCCAGCGCCAATTGAACCAATAAGCATCGCCCTGTTTTTCATCTTCTCAAACACGTCCTTACGACTTTGTAATGAGTGCTGGCGTATATCCTAATCTCTCAGATAAAAATCGATTAATTTCACTCATAGCCATGTCGACTTCTGAAACACTACCAACAATAACAAGACTTCCCGTAAATCGATCTAAGAAACCAATCGATACATTCGCTGCTTTTGTTGCCAAATCACCCGCGATTATTACTGTTTCACTTGGTGTGCATGTCATAATTCCTAACGCACCTGCTTGTTGAATACCAAGTTTTTGAAACATATCAGGATTCGGATTAGCGATTAAATGACTTAATGTGATTTGCTTACCGGGTACAAATTCTTGGATAAACCTTTTTTTCTCTTCACTCACTTTATTTGCCCCTTTCTGCTAGATATATATCGAAAATATTTATACATGTAAAACTTAGCTTAGGCGCCTTACAAGGGAATCTTTATTTCAACTTATATAGTTAAAAGGTTAGTACAATCAGGCTTAATCTTACTTCTCGGCTTTTTCATCTTCTAAGTACTCGCCTGGAAGAATGGTTCCATCTGCACGGTCTTTCTCTTCAAGTTTCAGAGCTGTTGGAACAGATAACCAGTACGCTATCCCAATTGCACAGATACCGGCTGTTAATTTACCAATAATTACTGGCAAAATAATATTTGGTTGGAAGTTTGCCGTAAAGGACAAGTGATCTCCTAGCAAGAATGCTGCACAGACTGCAAATGCGATGTTAATGACCTTATCTTTCGGCCTCATGTATCTAACTAGCGAGAACATCGCCAAAATATTAGCCATCGTCGCTAAGATACCAGCACTCCCTGTGGAAGATAGTCCAATCCTACGTCCACCTGCTTCCAATGGTTTCGCTGCATATTTACGTAGTAAGTAAACCATTGGGAATGCCCCTGCTAACATAATACCAATATAACCAGCCGTTTCAAGTGCGCGGAATTGATCTGCTTCATCCGCCATAATTGGATCGAAGCCCCATGCGCCAAAAATGGTTGTGAATAAACCCGTGAATATTTCAACGATCGAGAAGACTAACACTAGTTTGATAGCCGCATCCATTACACGTCCAAAAATCATAAACCCTGCAATCATTCCACGTGGGAAGAACTTCAACCCTGCCGCGATTAAAAGTACAAATATGAGTAACGGTAATAGGTTAATTAGTATTTGTCCATAACTGATGACAAATTCATACGTAGAATCGGATGTTGTGCTTATGACATCACGAATTTCAGTATTAAACAATACGACCAATACAGAAGCAATAAATGCACCGATCGGAATTGTTAGAACACCAGACATTACGCCAAGTGCCATGTATTTATGATCTCTTTTATCAAGCATTGCAAGTCCCATAGGTATCGAGAATACAATTGTTGCCCCCGCCATGTATCCTACAATTAATGCCATTACCCAGCCTTCATAGGAAGTTTTCAATGCATTTGCTAACTGATACCCGCCCATATCCGATGCTAAGATTGTCGTCGCGGCAATTGCCGGATCCGCCCCAATAGCATCAAAAATAGGTCCGATAAACTTACTGATAAACCATGTTAAATAAGGTATGGATGCCATGATACCTGCTGCCGGTACAAAGATATGACCAACCGCATGAAGACCAGACATAAATTCCTTACCAAGCCCATCTTCCGGGTTTTTAATTGCCGCAAACGCCCCCAAAACTGCACAAAACATAATAATATATACAATTACTGTGCCTATCATCGCCATTAGTATTCCCCCTATTATGTAGTAATTTAATAAAAACGTTATCATTTTGTTCTTTATTTAGTAGTCAATTAGCAATCACCCCCCCAAAGAAATACAAAAAGGCCCTTAAAGAACAATCTCTTTAAGCGCCTTTGCTTGTTGTTATTCACTTTTGTTGTGCAATAATTTCCTTAGCCAATGACTCCATTGTCATTTGTCTGGTCATACTAGAATCTCTCATTCGTTTAAACGCTTCTTCTTCCGTTATTTGTTCCATTTGCATTAGAATTCCTTTGGCTCGTTCAATCAGTTTTCTTTTTTCTACTTCTTGTTTCGCGTTTTTAATATCCTCTTTCAGTCTTTTTGCTTTACCCGACTGATGGAGAGCGATTTCAACTGCTGGTATTAAATTTGATTCCGCAATAGGTTTGACCAAATAACCTACAATATTATCCTGTTGTGCTTTCTTGATAAATTCTTTTTGACTATAAGCCGTGATGATTAAAATCGGTAAGTCTAACTGATTGGCAATAATTTGACTGGCTTGTAGTCCGTTAATCTTGGGCATTTTAATATCCATCAAAATTAGGTCCGGTTTATGTAAAAATGCGAGTTCAATCGCTCGATCACCGTCCCCTGCCTCACCGACAACATCGTAGCCATGGTCTTCTAACATCATCTTGATATCCATACGAATTAAGGATTCATCTTCAGCTATCAATATTTTCTTTCTCATAATAAATAATAACCTCCGGACTTACTGGAAACATAATTGCTGCGTGTGTTCCTATGTCTTCCGGCATATAACTAAATTCGCCATTCAAGTCATTCACAACTAAATTACGTACAATTTCTAAACCAAGTGATGACTTCGTTTGTTTAATCCCAACACCGTTGTCGGAAATATGAAGCTCCAAAGAGTCTGCCTTCGAATAAAAGTTAACAATAATCTCACCGCGAGTGTCTCCAGGAAATGCGTGTTTCAAGGAGTTTTGAACGAGTTCATTAACAATTAGTGCAATTGAAACCGCTTTCCTTGATGATGTTAATATTCTATTGCCATTTGACCTAATAATCAAGCCCACTTTTTTATTGGGGCCATTTATTGTCATTGTTGAACAAACCTTTTTTGTAAGCTCAATGATATCCACATCATCATCTTCTGCATCTTCATTAGCCAAAATCAATTCGTAAACGGAGGAAATACTAAATACCCTGTTTAGCGTATCTTCAAAGTAGGATTTACTTTCTTCGGAAATCCCCTTCCTCATTTGTAACCTAAGTAAGCTTGCCACGGTTTGAAGATTATTCTTCACCCGATGGTGAATTTCTTGAATAACAACGGATTTCATCATAAGTTCTTTTTCTTTCGTACGGAGCTCAGTTAAGTCTTGGATAACGAGTAAGGTCCCTCTCATTTCATCCTTTTTCCGCAATCGAATTTTTTTGACAACGAGATTCTTACGGTCTAATGTTAATTCAGATACAAAAACGTCATCTTGCTGATCATATACAGGTTTAAGAAAAGGCAATAACTCTACTAAGTTTACATTTTGTATTTCTTCCGTATGACTCATCTCTGTTATGAATTTAACACCTACTGGATTTGCATAAGTCAACTTATTTTCATGGTCAGTCAACAGGAAAATTTCCATTAATAAGTCCGAAACTATCGGCATTTCACTATTCTTATCCCCCAAGACATAGCCGATTGACTCCTGTCCAAATGGAAGATCTTCAAGATTATTAGTGTAAGGCATGGCATGATAGACTTCTTTCTCTTGTATAAGTACAGCTATTACTTGATGCATATTATTTTTAATAGGAACTACACTTTGCTCCACAGATCTTCCTTCTTGTGTTACCGCCTGACGAATTAGTGACTTCTTCCCTTTACGATAACTATAAAACACACCCGGCTCAAAGGAATCAAACACTATCTTTCCAATAACCGAATTTTCATAAACAGCATTAATAGACTTTGGAAAAGCCTCGGCAACAACAATTGCCTGTTCATTGTCTTTCATCTTACAATCAATGAACATGTAAGCATCCGATAAATCCGCATACATTTGTAATGTAGAAGCAACACTTTTTAATTGTTGAATATCATCAGCTGACAGGTCCGTATATATAGTACACAATTGCTCGAGTGTAGATTCTGCCACTGTTAGTTAATACCCACCTTTATTTGAATTCTTTGAATACATTATAGTATTTATATCCTACAGGGTCAATATTATTCTACACTTCCTACTTTCAATTGACTCCGTTTCAAGGTACACTTTTTTCACTTGCAATGGAATTGGAGGAATTCATAATGAAAATAACACCAATCGGTATCTGGGGTGGATACCCGAAAGCAAATAGTGCCACTTCGTCTTTTTTGATCGAACACGATAACTTCCATTGTCTCATTGATTGCGGCAGTGGCGTACTTTCCTCATTGCAAAATTATTTACCTTTAGAAAAAATTGACGCCGTTGTCATCAGTCATTATCACGCAGACCATATTGCTGATGTCGGGAGTCTCCAATTCAGCAGGATCATTAATTTTTATCTAGGTCATCAAGCTCCTCCATTACCGATTTATGGGCACACTAAAGATCAAGAGAATTTCGCAAAACTCTCGTACCAAGATCAAACAGTAGGCATTGGTATTTCAGAAGATGATGTCATTCAAATAGGTCCATTTAAAGTGAGCTTTTGCCGTACGGTACATCCCGTCTATTGCTTGGCAATGAAATTCAAGGTCGGTGGCCAGTCCATTGTACTCACCGCAGATACAGAATGGCGAGATGAACTGATTGATTTCGCACGCGGGGCTGATCTTTTAATTAGCGAGGCCAATTTATATGAAGAACACGTCGGGAAAGCACCAGGTCATATGGGCGGAAGCGAAGCTGGAAGAATGGCGAAATTGGCGGGAGTAAAACAACTTGTGTTAACCCACTTGCCGTTGCACGGAAATATTGAAGAAATTCTTGATGCGGCTGTTGTTGTATATGATGGACCTACTGAACTTGCTGAAGTTGGGAAAGTATATGAAGTCTAAATTACTTTTCTCCATAAAAATAGGGCTGTTCAGGAACAGCCCTATTACTTCAATCGTTATCTTTATCACTATCTTTTTCAAATTTCAGAACTTCACCTGAAATTGCATCAATATCGAAGTCGTAGTCATATTTTCCATCTCGAATTTCGATTTCATAGACTACTCGGCCATCATCTTCGTCTAATTTCACTTCTGTCACAGTGCCTTTTGCTTGTTTCATCGCAATATTGACAGCAGCCTTTTCTGTTATGAATTTACCATTTTGAACAATCATTTTATCGTCTGAATCGTCGTTATCAAAGTCGTCATCATTATCATTTTCTTTATCTGTGCGCAATACTTTTCCTGTTTTGGCATCGATATCGAGATCATATTCAAAGCCGTTTGATTTAACTTCAACCTCATAAATATCACCCACTAGTTCACGGTCCAATTCAATTCCAGTCACTGTTCCACCTACTGATTTTACAGCAATTGCTTCCGCTTCTTCCATCGTCAATAAACCTTTTGGCGTCGCCGCGAAACTATGTCCCGCGTTCCCAGCCACCGCAACTCCACCTATTACAAGCACGCCAGCCAATGCTGGAATCATCATCCATTTCTTCATCTTGTATCTCCTCCTTTTGTTGTTACCTTCATATTACTCGGCGAACATGAGAGGACATTGTGAGGAGTATTAGAATTTGATGAGAGATTAGTCATCCCATGTGACAGACATTATTTTTCCTGAAATTGCATGAATCTGGAAGGTACCTTCCCGGTCATCAGCTGCTTCGATTTCGATTAGGTAGTAGCCTCCATCGCTTGTTTTTTCATACGAAAAGTCATCTACATCACCTTTTAGTTGAGTTTGCGCAATTGCAATTGCCTGTTCCTTGGTAATAAGCGCATTTTCCCCTGTCGTTTCCTTCACGGTTTCAGTGATTATTTTCCCCGTCATGGCGTCGACTGTCACCTTTGTAAACTTCGGGTCTTTCGACAGCTTCACCTCGTAAATCGGGGTTTCCCCGCCTGTAATCAATGAAATCCGTTCCGTTTCACCGCTATATTTCCCCGCTATAATTTCTTTCACCTTAGACTCAGAAAGCACGTCCGGAATCTCTTCCTTCATTTCACCAGTCTGGGTAAGCGATAAAACACTTCCTGTCATTGCGTCAACTTCAGCCGAATAAACCGCTTCACCTCGACTCATTTCTGCTTGATAAACGCCGTTCGTTATTGAGATGCGGTCAACAGTTCCACCGTACATGCTCTCCAACTGAGTTCGGATCGTATCAGCCGCCATCGGTTCCTGCTTATTGATCAAACTTCCTATATAAAATCCGCCCACCGTTAGAAGTACTAAGGTTAACAGGGACGGAATAAACCATGATTTTTTCAAAAAATGCATACTCCTCGCCTCCTTTCATTCATCATACGATTCCAACATTAAAAATCGGTGAGAATCTGTTTTTTGGGCATGATGATCCGGAAGGTGGTTCCTACGCCAACGCTACTTTCTATATTCAATTCTGCTCCAAGACCATCTGCAAGTTCCTTAGCAATTGCCAGCCCAAGGCCCGTTCCACCTGTTTTACGGTTTCGGTCTTCATGGACTCGATAGAATCGGTCAAAAATGTGCGGCAAGGCTTCTTTAGGGATTCCGTTTCCATAGTCAGTAACAGCAACGGAAATAGAAGTTTCATTTTTCGAAATAGTCGTTTTAATTTCTCGTTCGCTATATTTTCGTGCATTATCAAGGAGGATGAATAATAATTGCCTAAGTTTTTCAGCATCTGTTACCACAACCACAGAACCGTTCCCTTCTAGAATGAAATCTCTTGCGTGTGCATGACGCATTGGTTGTAAGGTCTTTTCAACCAAAGAATTAATATCCGTTTCCTCAAACTTAAACGCAACATGTTCTTGATTTCTTGCAAGATGGAGCATTTGCTCAATCATATCCTTCATCCGAATGGATTCCCCAAGAATTGCTCCGACTGCCTCTTTTGCCACCGAAAGGTCATCAAATCCGCGGCGTGAGAGAAGCCGCGCGTAGCTTTCTATAACAGTGAGCGGCGTTTTTAATTCATGCGAGGCATTGGAAACGAACTGTTCTTGTTTTTTAAAATTGCTCTCGAGTTGCCCCATCATATCGTTGAACTCATGGCCCATCTGCGCCATTTCGTCCTTCCCTTCGGCTGGGACCTCAATCTTCTCGTATGTTCCCGTTTGCCGGCTTTGTGACATCGTTTTAATGAGATTATCAATTGGTTGGATCACGATGCGACCAAGCGCAACGCTTGAGATCGTTATGGGAATCATCGCGATAAGGGTCACTCCGAAGAGGATAAGCTTGAGCAAGCTCAAATTATGTTTTACATCACTTAGCAGTTGAATCGTTTGCAGTTCAACCACTTTTCCGTCTGTCCAAATAACTGGCTCGCGCATCGTAAGTATCGGTGTATTGTCAAATTCACCGATTGAATAGCGTTCGCCTGGTTTTATTTCAGGATGGTAACTTCTAATTCCTTCCGCCGATTCGGACTCCACTTTCAACTTGCCCGTTGGATCCAAAATACGGACCGCACCATTCGGTGGTCTGTAGGCATGGAGAACCGTCGCTGGATTCGTTTTTTCGGTCATCTGGCTGAGCGAAGCAATCAAGTCTTGCGATTGCGTTTTTAGCTGATTATACTCCGTGTCATATGCCAATTTCCCGTACACAAAATAGATGCCCGTGTTCGTCAACGTTAAGATAACGAGCATCAGCAACGTAGAAAAAAGGTGAATCTTTGTTTTAAGCTTCATTAACCTGTTGCTCCTTTAAAACATAACCAACACCCCGTATCGTTTGGATAAGCGTGCTTTTTTCCCCTTGTTCGATTTTCTTCCGGACATATCGAATGTACACATCCACGACGTTTGTATCACCGTAATAGTCGAATCCCCAAACAGCGTCTAGCAACTGTTCACGTGACAACACTTGGTTTGGGTGTTTCAGCAGATGAAGTAAAAGATCGTACTCCCGTGGTGTTAGCTCAATGGAGCGGCCATTTCTTGTTACGTCACGTGTTTGCTCATGAAGAGACAAACCCGCAAATTCAAGGAGATGTTCGTCTTTAGTCTCTACAGACGCCACAGGTTTAGAGAATCTAAGTGCCGAACGAATCCTTGCGAGTAATTCATCGATTTCAAAAGGTTTCGTCACATAATCATTCGCCCCGAGGTCAAGCCCGGCCACCTTATCTTCCACATCACTTTTCGCCGTCAATAATATGACTGGCGTGTCTGCTTCTGTTGCTCGAATCCGTCGTAATACGTCTAACCCATTCAATCCAGGTAACATAAGATCTAATAGAACAAGATCCCATCGTTGTTCACGATATTTGATAAGCCCGTCTGGTCCTGTATGTGCAATGCCCGTTTCATAGCCCTCAAACTCAAGCTCAAGCTGAAGGACACGTGCGATATTTTCTTCGTCTTCGATGATTAAGATTTGCTCTTTCATTCGATTCACCTGCCACTTTTTCTTTCATCTTAACAGATGCAGACAATAAATAGAGACCTTCACTATTTCCGAAGGTCTCCACATTTCAGTTATATTAGCCTGTACATGTTTCCAAACTTTCATTCGTGACATACATGCTCTTCACGAGCGTTTCCAGCATAACAGGCATTTCCACAAAAGCACTGTCGACATGTAAACGCTCCGTCCGTTGATGTGCATCTTTCCCAAACGGACCTACATTGAACACGGGCGCTTTCAACTGGGCCATCTCAGTGAATGGAATGCTATACGTTTCGCCCCATACCGGCGTATTGCTTTCGAATGCAGCCCAGCCATTTGTGTCGTCATCGTAGTTAACATAACTTAGGTCACAGATACCGTTGAAGTAATGAATCTGTTCGACTGTATTATTAAATGTTTCCGCTGTTTTCTTCATCAATTCAATCGACTGGATGACAAGCGGGTTATCCGACGAGTTAATGGCTGGATAGTAAGGTGGTGCATAAAGAAGGACAGTTGCCGGCGCAAGTTCCTGGCATTGGATCATCAAGTTATCGACGATACGAAGCGATTTTTCACGATCATCCCACTCTTCGTTATGGAGTACTTCTTGCTTCAAGCGATCCACTTCTTTTTCCCCTAATTTTAGCAAAGCATGTTCAAGGAGCTGTTCATAACGCAAAACGTTCACTTCCCCTACGCCTTTCACTTGCTCTCGTTCACAAATAACCTTGTAGCTATCGTTGCACGCTGCCATTGCCTCAAGTGCCACTTGTTCGAACAAATCCATCACTTCCGATGCCGTACGCTTCATCAGGAAAACATTATATAATGCTACTGCGCGGTAAGGCGTTTGCGTCGAGTATTGAAGCTTTAAATCTTTTTGTTGCAATGAAACCGGCAACGGCGTACTTTCTCCAAGATCCGTCTCGCGGAATAATTCGTTCCATTCCATCCGTTGTGTCAGATATGAAGCAATATAGTTCGCAGTCATACCTTTCATTGGCTCGCCGACATGCGTTTCTTTGCCATAGAACAATGCAGCGGGCATGATTTTCCCGATGGTACCCGAGTAAACATATTCAGCAATATCCGTTGGGTTTTGGGAAAACGATGGCTCGCTATTTAAAAATAGTTTATACGTTAACCCTTGCTCCTCACGAATACGGACAAGCTCCTTCACTACAGCACGCATCCCTGCTGAGTTAACTTCCTCATCAGGAACGGTAGCTAATAATAGATTGATTGGCCATTTTTCAACACTGGCTTTTTCAATGAGTTGCATATGAAGCGCAAGCCCCATTTTCATATCCATTGTGCCTCGACCAAACAAGTAATTTCCGGTCTCCAAGTCGATGCGTGCATCCTCCGGAAGATCAGCATTATGCTGGGGTTCAGACAACATTTTCGTCAGCATTTCCGGATAAAATGCAAACGGCTCCAACACACCATATTCTTCAGTCCATACGGTATCGAAGTGACTTATAAGAACAATCGTTTCTGTTGCTTCGGGATGCTTGTACAAAGCAGTGACAGCTTGACGACCAAGCCCTGCATCGTGAAGTGCCAACTGATTCGGTTTATTTATGAAATACGCTAGTTCATTTAATTTCGCCTCTAATTTGGGAGCAAATGTATTCTCCCCTTCAGTTAACGTACGGCTGTCCCAGCTAACGAGTTCACATAACAGTGACCGAAGTGTAGAGGGTGTGCCCCATAGTAATTGGTTCATAATAATTCTCCTTTAATTTACAGGTTTCACTTCGGTTTCAACACTAACCTTGTTCTTTTTTTCCAACCTGAATTTATAAAACAGCATACATGCAACTAAAAATCCGACCCCGTAGTATAACCCAATCCGCTGTGTTGGATCGAATGCCAAAAAGACGAGAATAAGAAGACAAAAGGCGATACAAAACAATGGGACATAAGGATAGAAAGGGACTTTATATTTTAAGTCTTCCAATTTTCCGCCCTCTTTCAAATAGTGACGACGGAACATCAATTGAGATGTCGCAATCCCCATCCACGAAATTGTGACAGCTATTCCTGCAATCGACATGAGTAATACGAACACTGCCTCTGCTTCCATCACACTTGTCAATAATGATAAGAGGGAGAACGACATTGTGAAGATAAGTGCATTGAGCGGTACTCTATTTTTCGATAATCGCCCGAACATCTTAGGTGCCATCCCTTCGTTTGACATTGCCCATAGAAGTCGCGTTGACGCATATAAACACGAATTTCCCACTGACAAAATCGCCGTCAAGATAACAAAGTTCATAATACCCGCCGCGTACGGAACGCCGGCAATTTCCATCAATGTCACAAACGGACTGGCAAGTAAACCAAGTTCGGATGCAGGAAAAATAGCCGATAAAACAATAATCGAAGCGATATAGAAAATGACAATTCTAAAAATTATCGTTCGGATTGCTTTTGGTATGTTCTTTTCAGGATTTTCTGTTTCCCCTGCCGCAATTCCAACCAACTCCGAACCTTGATAGGAGAAGATAACGTTCATCATCGTCACAAACACGATCGCGATGCCCGCTGGGAATAACCCTGTAGGAGCTAAATTTGTTAAGAAGGGTGTTGAACGACCTTCCATAGGAATGAAGCCAAAAATCGCCGCAAACCCAATGATAAGGAACAAAATAACTGCAAGGACTTTAATACCCGCAAACCAGAATTCAGCTTCTGCAAATCCTCTCGTCGACAACGCATTCAAAGAGAATAAGAGGACCATAAATATCAAACACCAAATCCAAATCGGAACATTTGGGAACCAATGTTGCATAAGTATTCCAGCAGCAGTGAATTCCACTCCCGCAGTGGCAGCCGAACCTACAAAATACATCCAGCCAAGTGAAAAACCAGCCGAAGGACTAATATAACGCGTTGCATATGTTTGGAAAGACCCTGTCACAGGCATATGGACAGCCAGCTCGCCAAGACAAACCATAACCATATATAAAATCAAACCACCGAATAAGTATCCAAGCAGCGCTCCCCCCGCGCCGGCTTGATTAATTGTATAGCCTGCATTCAGAAACAGACCGGTTCCAATTACTCCTCCGAGAGAGAGCATAAACAAGTGACGGCTTTTCATAGAACGTTTTAATAGATTATCTTGCGGTTGTTCCCCTTTGTTTGACATGATATTCACTCCCCTGTTTTCCCCATTTACTTTTCGATTACGGTTAGAAGCGTAATGACAAACAGCTTAATCCGCCGTCATGCTTCTGAACTTCAGACATTTCCAGTTCGATTGTTTCATAGCCCGCTTCATTAAATTTACGTTTTGTTTCTTCATATCCTGACGGAATAATGACATAATCATTCACACGGATACAGTTGGCTGAATACTCGTCTTCCTTACCTATAACAATTTTTTCATATGAATCAAATGCTCGATGATCCACAAATTCTCCCGCAACGACCATCCGGTTATCTCCTAGGTAAGCAATTCCTGTTTTCAAATGGAAAAACTCTTTTAACGGAATAATCGTAGCTTCATAACCTTGTTGTTCTAATATCCCTTTCAATTGAAGTGCTCCTTCTTCATTCGTCCGTTCAGAAATCCCAATATAGAAATTGTTCTCCGCTTGGAGAATATCGCCACCATCTAGTGTTCCTGGCGATTTTATATAGTAAAATTTCTCATAAAATCCTTTTAGAGTAGCTTCGATTTCCTTGATTTCTCCATTACGTGATTCCGCTCCTGGATTTGTAATAACCGCGAAATCAGATGTCAACACGGCTGCATCTTCTACAAATGTCGAGTCCGGGAATTCTTCACTTGCTGGAAGATGTGTAACAGTCACGCCGCACTTTTCCAACGCTTCAATATACTCTTTATGCTGATCTAGTAACTTTTCAAATACGGGCTTTCCTAAATCAGAAGTCGTCAATCCATTCAAATAGCTTTCCCCAGGTGTTTTTACAATTACGTTTGAATACATATCCATTCCACTCCTCATTTTTAGTTTCTTACTACGGGAGAAGTCAAACACGTTGGCCCCCCCGTCCCTTTTACACTTATTTCTTCACCTTTATATTCATAAACTATAGCTCCAGCATCGAGCAATTGTTTTTTCGTGGAAGCGTTTCCAGAAACAATTACACAAACCCGTGGTGCCAGTGCCAACACGTTGCAACCAAGTGTGTCATATTCATCTTTCGGAACTTCAATTAGCTGGATTTTTCGTTCAATCAACAACTGCCGGAAAAAAACAGGCATTAGTGGTGAATGCACGACTGCCAAATCACGATCGACCATACTGATGAACGACATAAGATGCAGACATTCCGCTTCTCCTTGATCATGTGGTAGTTGAACGACGATGAATTCGTCGACGAAAGACGCTGTCATTTCTTTCAATTGCCGGATTGCTTCATCATTCGTACGGTATCCACGGCCTACAACAAGTGTCTTGTCGTCCAACCAAACAATATCACCGCCATCTGACACTGCGTCTCCAGTCAACTCACCAACAATAGCAATTTCTCTTTCTGCAAGAAACTTTTTATATACTACCGCTTCCGGTTGTCTCAGTTTTTTACCTGATTTCAAAATGATTGCTCCTGCTGGCGTAAACTTCACCGGATCATGTGCATACAACGAATCCATACCAACTTCAGGCGATGCAGGTAAATAATCAATCTGTGGGACATATTTTTCAAGAATCCCTATAAAATTCGAATACTCGCGAACCGCCTCTTTAAAATTCGGTTCCTCAAGGTAATTGAATGTTTTCCATTGATCCGCGAGATGATTTTGATTTTGAAAAGCTTCATTTGGATGCTTTACAATCACCCGTTCTAATGGACTGTACATTGATGAACAATAAGTCAATTTACGTCACCCTTTTCCGCATAGTGGAAAACGTTTCCGAATAACGGAAAGTTTATATATAAAATATATTCTCTTCATGGTACAATGTCAATGTATTTCAAATACTTTTAATTCTTTTTTTCAGAGTAATGAATTTTACTTAGTTATTTATATGATAGGTGGTGCTTTAAATGCAATCAATTGACCGCGCTATGATCGTAGCCAAAACTCTTGCTACACACACTTCAGAAAACGGAGTGTCTATTTCAGACCTTTCCAAGCAATGCGAATTACCACTCAGTACAATGCATAGATTGCTGAAAGCGATGATTAAACAAGGTATGGTGGAGCAGGATGAGCGTACGAAATGCTATCGGCTCGGAACGATTTGGTTAGAATACGGTTTGCAAGTGTATGATTCGATGGATTATGTCACTAAAATAAGGCCAGAGCTAGAACGTTTGAGCCATGAAGTAGATGAAAGTGTCTATCTAAGCCGCCCCGCAGGATTAGAAGCAATTATTTTAGAGAGAATAGATAGTGAAAATAATACAATCCGGATTTATGACCAACTCGGTTTGCGCATTCCAATGAATATCGGTGCGGCTAATAAAGCGATGCTTGCCAATATGCCTTCTTTTAAGTCCACGGACATTTTGAAGAAACTGTTGCCTATCGAACAATTGGCTCCAGTAGAAGTAACGCTAAAACAGATAAAAAAACTAGGATATGCTACGAGTCACGGTGAAAGGACGGAAGGTACTTCTTCTGTCGCGGTGGCCATTGTTGATGGATTAGGAGAAGTTGTCGGGGCAATCAGTATAGGCTTCGTCAGTTTCAATCTGACTGAAAATCGGATGGATTTCCTTATTGAAAAAGTTATGGAAACAGGTAGACGGATTTCGGAAAAACTAGGTTCGAACAGTAATTAATTGCCAATTTATTAGTAGTTCAGATATTTTCAGACTGCATTGCAAAGACAAAAAAACGACTCCCGCGCACCAATGTGCAGGAGTCGTTTCAGATTCTTATAAAAACACAATAACCGCTAGCACAGCTGCTAATATAAGTCGGTAAATTGCGAACGGTACAAGCTTGACGCGTGAGATGAGCTTCAAGAAGAAGCGAATCGAGATAAGCGCAAAGATGAATGCACTGATGAATCCGACGATATAAAACGACAGATTATCCATTGATAAGTACTCCCAGTTTTTCAAAACCGATACAAGACTTGCACCCATCATAATTGGAACAGCCATTATGAACGTGAAATCTGCCGCCGTTCTATGGTTCATGCCGAACAGTACACCACCCGAAATCGTGGCGCCTGAGCGCGAAAATCCTGGCCATAATGACAGACATTGGACAAGACCAACCGAGAATGCCTGTTTGTATGTGATTTGATCCAACGTTTGTACTTTCGGTTTTTTTGGACCAAATTTATCAGCCACAATCATAAGAATAGCCCCTGCCACCAAGGCAAAAATAACCGTTTCCACTCCGAATAAATAATCATCAATCAGATCTTTAAACGCAAATCCAAGAATGACTGCCGGAAGCATACCGATAATGACATGCCCTAAATTGAAACGTGAATTCATCTTTTTACCATCAATCTTATAAAGTCCGACTAGGCTAAAAAGACGTTTCCAAAATACGACGACAACCGCTAAAATCGATCCTAGCTGGATAACAATCTTAAATGTAATCGCGGGATATTTACCTAAAAACTCTTCTGTCTTCAGCCACATATCATCGACAATGATCAAGTGACCCGTCGATGATACAGGTGCGAACTCCGTCATACCTTCAACAAATCCAAGTATTAACGCTTTAATCAAATCAAATAATTCCATAAGTTAGTTACACTCTCTTTCTACGGAAGCGAATATACCAAATGCAAATCGCAATTCCGCCAATTGCTAGCAGTGCGTACGCAACGTTCGAATAGATGTCCATATAATGAACAATCGATTGCCAATTGTCGCCGACTGCTGCGCCGATCATAACAAGTGCCGTATTCCAGATCAGACTACCGATTGTTGTAAGTAAAATGAATAGCGGGAAGTTCATATTCGACATACCTGCTGGAATCGAGATTAGGCTCCGTATTAGTGGAACTAGGCGACAGAGTAGCACTGTCCACGGACCATATTTGTCGAACCATGCATCGGCCTTACGGATATCTTTTCGAGTAAGACGTAAAACGCCACCCCACCGATCAACAATTTTCTCAAGGCGTGCCACATCGAGAAATAACCCGATACTATACAAAATCATCGCCCCAATAATTGATCCGACCGTTGCTGCAATGATTACACCCATTCGAGTCATATCCGAATACGTCGTCATGAATCCACCGAATGTCAAAATAACTTCAGATGGTATTGGTGGAAACACATTCTCAATCATGATTAATAAAAACACACCAAAATAGCCAAACTGGTCCATAAATTCAGTAATCCAATTTTCCACGCTTCGCCCCCACCAACTATTACTTTACTAAATACCGAATGCAAGTGCAAACTGACTTCGTGAAATGAATAGACGTTCCTTTATAAGAAGAAGTTGCCTTTCTTATCAATTATTTTATGCAAAAGAGTCCATTCCTATGATTCTACGTCGGTATTACCCGCTTGAATCATTCTAGAGGATTGTTCATTTTTTGTTGATAACTTCATAAAGTGCCTAGTTATCAACAGTCATCAGTTGATAACTCGAAAAAATGTTTATAGTTTCAGAATTTTCTATCGAAAATCATCTTTTTGGGTTATTAATCAAATTCTAGAGATAGATATCCACAATTTCCTCCCCAGTTAACAATCCTCCCACCATGATCAATGAAGTTATACACTACCCACCAAGCTATATATAATACATAGTCTGGTAAGTTATATTTATACTGAATATCAGGAATACGATTCACTAAAGTACTAACTATCTGGTTGACTATTCAAGTACTAAAACTACACTATATATGTTGCATAAATGCATACGGCATATGCGCTTTACAAAGTCTTTTTTGAGGCCGCTGAAAAGTACTGATACTTGGAATGAAATAGAACTCCTACAAATACCGCTTCGACGCTTTGTGGATGCCTCCCGCGATAAGCCAGAAAGAAGACCGCTTTCAGTCTTATCACTCCGGCTACCACGAAGACGCGCCTTCGCTAGATGGTCTATGTGAGAAAGAGCATTTCATTATCTGTGATGAAGTCTGCAAGCTAAGGCACGTCTTTCTTGAATATAAGTAGTATCAACTAGTAATCACCTTATAACCTCGCAAATACATCTTAAAATCACATTTCTCTCGATAATGAACAAGCCTAGCGCAGGGCATCCGCAAAGCACCAAGCGTTCTACAATCCACACCTCGAATTAAAACTCTCTCCTTATTAAGCGCCACAGTAAATTCAATGGGATTCTTTAATTCAACACATATAGGTTAATTAATCACGTCTGTTGATTAACCATTTCCTCACATAATATTCTTCTAAGGTAGGCGCGATTTTTTTCATTTGGACTAGTACTTTTCCGGCTCGCTTTCGGCTAAAATAATCACGATAGTTTTTCCGTGAGACAGGTGTGGCTAGTTACGACTTATACAAACCGAACCCTTTGCTGTTCGGTTGACTGCCTTTATCCAGGTAACAAGCCCACTATTCTTTCGTCTCAAAAAAGCTTTCGCACTTCATGTACTTGCACCTTTAGAGAGCGACAGATGAACGACCACCATACGATTACCGAAAAAATCTATAGGGATGCGACGAAGTAGCATCCTATAGATTAAGATACCCCGGTAAAGATATAGGAGTCGTTCGATCCAAAGCAATCTAAGCAACTGTACGGGGGATGCTTAGTATTTGATTAAGTTATTTTCTGGTTATTTCTAGTAAATCAACACGTGTGTTAATTTACTATACTGTTCTCATTGCGGAGCTTATTAAGGCCTGAAACGAATCTATATACGTTGAAATGAAAAAAAGACCAAACCAGTGTGGTTACGGCCCCTTTTTGTGTGTTTTACACTTGCTGATAATGTTCCGTCAATTGATTACGTAATGAGGCTTTCAGGAATTTACCGACGGATGTTTTCGGGATTTCATCCAAGAAGACAACATCGTCCGGTACCCATAATTTAGCGAACTGGCCTGCCAAATAGGTTAGCAACCGCTGTTTCATCTCTTCGTCAGCAACCTTCCCTTCTTTCAAGACAACACACGCCAGTGGACGTTCAATCCATTGCTCATGCGGTATTGCTATCACTGCCGCTTCAAAAACATCTTCATGCGTCATCAGCGCATTCTCCAAGTCAACAGACGAAATCCATTCGCCTCCACTCTTGATCAAATCTTTTGTGCGGTCCATCAATTTAAGATAGCCAAACTCTGTCATAACTGCGATATCGCCTGTGAATAGCCAGCCATCACGGAAGGCTTCTGCTGTACGCTCATCATTGTAATATTCGCTTGCAATCCAAGGTCCCCGAATAGCTAATTCGCCCATTGTTTTACCATCCCAAGGCGCATCTCCGGCTTCATTAACAATACGGACTTCAAGACCCGGCATCGGCATCCCTTGAAGTGCACGGACATCGATTTTCTCATCCATTGTTAAATCGGTCATCCCTGACGAATAGACAGATAGACTGACTAGTGGCGATGTTTCAGTCATGCCATAGCCAACGATGAACGGTACACCAAGTTTTTCTTCGAATGCACGGATCAATCCTTTTGGTGAAGCTGAACCACCGCTTACAACGGCTCTAAGTGATGACAAGTCTCTCGGACTCTCCTCCTGCTCCTTCAGCACTGCTAGCCAAATTGTCGGAACTCCCGCTGTTACAGTCACCTTCTCCTGCTCGATCAAGTCCAGCAACAGCTTCGGATTTAAGCCTGGCCCCGGCAGGACTTGTGTTGTACCAAAAAAGACCGCGGCGAATGGCATTCCCCATGCATTGACGTGGAACATTGGCACGACTGGCAGAATTACATCTCTCTCCGATAAGCCCATAGCATCAGCTAGTCCTAGCGCATAACTATGCAGAACAAGTCCGCGATGGGTATAGACGACTCCTTTCGGATTGCCCGTCGTAGCGGATGTATAGCACATGCCAGCTGGCGTATTCTCATCGAGATCCTCTGGGAATACAAAGTCTTCAGATGCTTCAGCTAGAAGTGCTTCATACGAATGGACATTTTCGAGAGATGTTTCAGGTATTTCAGTGCTGTCTCCCATGATGATATAATGTTTCACCGTTTTCAGATAAGGCGCAAGTTTTTCAAGATGCGGAAACAGATTATCATCGACAAGCAGGATTTCATCCCCGGCATGGTTGATAACGTATGCAATATGTTCCGGAGATAATCGTATATTGATCATATGAAGGATGGCACCTGTTCCCGGCACACCGAAATACGCTTCTAAATGTCGATGGTGATTCCAAGCAAACGATCCAACTTTCGTTCCGTGCTCCATCCCGAGTTTCGTCAGGGCATCTGCCAGTTTGCGTGTTCTTTTTGCGAACTCACGATATGGAATCCGGTGAATCGAGTTTTCTCCTGTTCGTGAAATAATTAATTTGTTAGGGAAATATTGCTCTGCTCGTTTAATAAAGGAAGATAATAATAGTGGTGTTTGCATCATACTAATCTCGCCCCTTTTCATGTAGAATATTTTTTACGTAAACAGTGCATTATAATAGTAGGTATACGTCACATATGGTCCCGAAAGATAATATGCCCTACGAAACCAAGTTATTCCTACTTATTTATATAGTTTGCAGTATTGAATACGGTGTACAAACTGAGCGTATGTGCCTTAAAAGGTTAGCCGAGCGCCAAGACAGATTCAATGGCGTTCTTTATATCAACTTATTAAGCAACCCTAATTTCTACAAGCCCATATTCTTCGCGATGATGACTTTCATGATTTCATTCGTCCCTGCGTAAATCGATGCCACAGGGATATCCCTGTAACGTCTCGCAATTTTATATTCTTCCATATAACCGTACCCACCGTGCAACTGCATACATTCTGCAGAAATTTCTCGCGCCGTATCGGTCAGCCAATATTTCGCCATCGATACTTTTGTGACGACATCTTTTCCTGCTAGATGATCTTCGATAAGTGATTCTAGAAACACTTTTCCAATCTCCACTTTCGTTGCAATTTCAGCAAGTTTAAACTGCGTGTTTTGAAACGAACCAATCGGCTTATCAAATGCTTTCCGCGATTTTACATACTCAAGTGTCATTTCTAGCATATCCTCTGATGCCGTTTGTGCGGCAATCGCAACAACAAGCCGTTCCTGCTGTAGTTTCTCCATTAGATAGCTAAATCCTTTTCCTTCTTCGCCAATTAAGTTCGTTACAGGTACACGGCAATCTTCAAAGAACAATTCCGCCGTGTCTTGCGAATGCAGCCCTACTTTATCGAGTTTTCGACCTTTTGTGAAACCTGGCGTACCTTCTTCTATAATAAGCAAACTGACGCCACGATGTTTCGGTTCGGCATATGGGTCAGTTTTTACAGCAACGAGTATAAGATTCCCATTAATACCGTTTGTGATAAACGTCTTTTGACCATTCACGACGTAATGGTCCCCATCTTTAATTGCCGTCGTCCAGATATTAGCCAAGTCCGATCCTGTTCCTGGCTCTGTCATTGCAATAGCGGTAATATTGTTAGCGCTTACACAACCAGGTAGCCAGCGCGCTTTCTGCTCCATTGTGCCGAACGATTCAATATATGGAACAACGATGTCATTGTGCAAGCCTACCCCTGTGAGACCCGCGCCTACACGCTCAAGTTCTTCCCCGATGATTACACTAAAGCTGAAATCCAGACCAAGCCCTCCGTATTTTTCATCCACTTGCGGGCAGAGGAACCCCATCTCCCCAAGTTTTTTCCAAAATGCGATTGGTATAAGCCGGTCTTTTTCCCATTTATCGTAGTGCGGAACTGCTTCTTTTTGAAGAAACTTCCGAAGTGAATCTCGAAACATGACGTGCTCATCCATTTCAAATCTGTATCTCGCCAACGGCCTAGCCCCTCCTTTTGTAACATGTGCTTTGGAACCTGTTTGAGTTGCCATGTTTATCGGCGAACCATTGTTTCCAACTCACTTTGGTTGCATCCGAATCGCACCATCCAACCGAATTACTTCACCGTTGAGCAGTGTATTAGTAAATATATTTTCAACAAGCTTTGCATATTCATCTGGTCGCCCAAGTCGTTTCGGGAACGGTACCATTGAAGCAAGTGAATTACGTGCGGCTTCCGGTAGCCCGTCGAATAACGGCGTTTCTACAAGACCCGGTGCAATTGTCATCACTCGGATACCGAATGCCGCGAGTTCACGTGCAATCGGTAATGTCATTCCAACAACGCCGCCCTTTGAAGCACTGTATGCAACCTGTCCAATTTGTCCCTCGAAAGCAGCAACGGAAGCAGTATTCACAATAACCCCACGTTCCCCTTCTTCGTTTGGCTCATTTCCTTGCATTGCGGCCGCCGCAACACGAATTACATTAAATGTGCCTATCAGGTTTACTCGAATGACTTGTTCAAACTGGTCAAGCACCATCGGACCGCTACGCGACAACACTTTCCCAGGCGTCGCAATACCTGCGCAATTAACAACGGCTGTTACTTCTCCAAACTTCTCCTTTACGGAAGCAACGTTTACTTCCACTTCTTCCGCATCCGCAACATCCGTTTTGAAGAATAAAACACTTTCCTCTCCAAGCTCTCTTGCAAGTGCTTGTCCACGCTCTTCATTCCTGTCGAAGATAGCTGCCTTTCCTCCGGCGTCTACTATCCTCCTTACAGTGGCCTCCCCAAGACCGGATGCTCCACCTGTCACGATTGCCGTTACTTTTTCCATTTCCACACCTAAATCCCCCTAATCGAATACACCTAAATTTCATTTAGCAGGGGTTTGGACCCTCACTGAATGAAATTAAATACGTTCAATAATTGTCGCGTTCGCCATACCCATTCCTTCGCAAATTGCGAGTAGCCCATAACGTCCGCCAGTCCGTTTTAATTCGTGAATCATCGACACCAGTAATCGCGTGCCTGTCGCGCCAAGTGGATGACCGAGTGCGATGGCGCCGCCGTTCGGGTTCAATTTCGTAGAATCAGCACCCGTTTCTTTCAGCCAAGCAAGCGGCACTGGTGCAAATGCTTCGTTCACTTCATACGTATCCATGTCTTCTATTGTAAGACCGGCCTTTTCAAGTACTTTCCGTGTTGCTTCAATTGGACCAGTTAGCATTAACGTCGGATCAGAGCCAACAACAGCTCGTGCAACAATGCGTGCGATCGGCCTCACGCCAAGTTCGTCCGCTTTGTCGCGTGACATAAGGAGTACAGCAGATGCCCCGTCACTCATTTGACTTGCATTACCCGCTGTAATTACGCCATTTTCATCAAAGACCGTCCGTAATCCTGCCAACACTGCTGTTGTCGATTCGGAACGAGGGCCTTCATCTTTAGAAAATAGTTCTGTTGTGCCATCTTCTTTCATGATTTCAACAGAAACAATTTCTTCTTCAAATTTCCCTTCATTAATTGCGTAAATCGCCTTTTGGTGACTTTCGAATGAAAAGCGATCTAGTTCTTCCCGCGACAGTTCCCACTTCTCAGCAATTCGTTCAGCTGATAGTCCTTGATTAATGATTTCATATTTTTCTAGGAGCTTTGTACTTGGTTTTGCATCTCCCATATTGGACATCATTGGTGCACGCGTCATACTTTCAACTCCACCTGCAATGACGATATCCATATCCCCAGACAGAATAGCTTGTGACGCAAAATGAACAGCTTGCTGACTCGATCCGCATTGCCGGTCAATTGTCACACCAGGTACATGTATTGGGAATCCGGCGATGAGCGCTGCTGTCCTAGCAATATTCCCACCTTGTTCACCTGATTGGGTAACACAACCAAGAATGACGTCTTCCACGTCTTCTTTATTTATCCCTGCGCGTTTCATAAGTTCCTCAAATACCACAGCCGCAAGTTCATCAGGTCTGTAGGCCGAAAATCTCCCTTTTCTCCTACCTACCGCAGTTCTAACTCCCTGAACAATAACAACCTCTTTCATACCTACACCCCGTTATCCGAATTAATTAACTTTTCTTATAATAATAGAATACATGAAAACACTTACAAAATCTAGTATGACTTAGATCGAATCAGCCTCAAGTCCTAGGTGAAAATCCGCTTAGCGCCCGTTTGGACGAGCCGGAAATCGTTATAAGATTAAGCTACAAACGAAAGGAGGAACAACAAATGAAAAAACTAGGTCTTGCAGCACTTGGTATTACAGCAGCAATCGTTGCCCTTGCGAATCTCGGATCACTTCTCGCACTTGCATTTTCAGCATTGATTGCATACGCGGGGTTCCATTACTTCAGAAAGAGCACTTCCACAATCTCGAAATTGTTCTGGGGAGGCGTACTTGTCATTGGCTTGTTAACAGCAATAGCAAATGTACCGGCATTCATCGGAATCATTGCTTTAGTCGGTGTTCTGTATGTTTGGCGTAAATGGCATGGCTCAGAAAACAGTAACATCATCAATAACCCTACTGACGATCCATTCGTAAACTTCGAACGTCAGTGGAATGAAATTACAAAATAATGAGGAGGAACTAACTATGAACTCACTTTGGAATAGATTTAAATACTCGGTACAAGCAGATCTTCACACGGTGCTCGACAAAAAGGAAAGCAAAAATCCAATTGCCATGTTAAATCAATACATCCGCGAGGCAGAAAAACAGACCGAATCAATTGGGAAATTGCTTGAACGTCAAAGCAAACTAAAAACAGAACTGCAGAAAGAGTTGGCAGAAGCTGAAAAAATGTCAGAAAAACGTCGTAGTCAGCTTGAACTTGCACAAACTGCTGGTGAAGAAGACTTAATCGCATTTGCCGAGGAGGAAATCGCTGCGTACGATACGCGTGCAGCAGAACTTTCGGAAAGCGTTATGGAAACGGCTTATGAATTAATTTCACTGGAGCGTAAATTCGAGGAAATGAAACATAAAGTGAAAGATATGAAAGTTCGTCAGCTGCAATTGATGGGGAAAGAGAATGTGACCCGCGCCCATCACCGGATGGATCAAATCATCTCTCCTGAAAATGCAGACAGTAAAATGGCATCAGTTGGAGATATGAAAAAGTATATCGAAAACCTTGGCGGAAAGATTGAACGTGAGTACGAAACGTCATCAATGGACCGTCGCCTTGAGACATTAGAGAAAGAATCCGCAAAAGAAGTAGAAATTGTGTAAAATAGACTGTAGGATGCAGGTATGCAACCATCGCCGCAGGAATCGGTGTACTTAGGTTGTGTACCTTTTTTCTTATTTACAGATAATCTGACCTCAAGAAGGGAGAATAACAAAATGAAACGAATCGATACAAGCAAAATCACATTTTGGGGGCTAACTTTCCTGCTACTCATTTTTGTCGAGGCAGCTTTCTTTCATAACGGCAATATCGTGTTCGTCCTTCTTGGTGCCGGACTAATTTATTACGGTTTGCGGAAACGATCGAAGCTGCTATTTTTACCAGGCCTGTTTTTTATCGCAATGGCACTTTTCACTTTGTGGAGTTTACGGATGCTCATTTTCACCGTCATCATCTACGTCCTCGTAAAACTATGGAAGGGCGTACCGTCGGAAGAAATAATGCGTCCTCTCAAAGATCTTCAACGAGAAACGCCCAACGGAATTTGGAAAAACAAACTATTTTCCGTCCAGTCATCCCCCTTTGCGTCTTATGAATGGGAGGACATCCATATCCACGGACTCTTTGGTGATATTCACATCGATGTAACGGATACAGTACTGCCAAAAGGAACTTCTTTAATTTCTGTTAGGCAAGGTATTGGAAAAATAAAAATTGACTTACCTTACGAAATCCCCGTACGCATTCATTACACGACATTAATCGGTGATGCTAAGCTTTTCAATATTTATCGGAAACGGCTCATTAATGAATCGCTCCATATGAAAGATAGCTATGAAGGGAAATCTGCTGATTCCCCTGAACTTATCATTACGCTTTCCACTTGGGGCGGAGATGTCGAGGTGACACGAAAATGAAGGCAGTCATCGGACGCGGACTTGTTTTATCAATTTTATTTATTGCGATTGCAGCGGTGTACATCTATTTCCTTCTTGGTTTGCCAATAGAAGAAAGTTGGTTTGCGTTTTATGAATTGCAATTTGCGAATGTTTCGCTTGGCTTGTGGATTTTGACTACTATTTTCTTGCTTGCCTGGGGAATCGCTATATGGACAGGTTTTTTAGGAAGTTCAAAAGAGAAAGCAATCGAGCAAAGAATAACAGGGTTGATCGACACTGAGCTAGAAACTGATTCAATCGAGAGGTTCTCTCCCCGTATGGACCGGGCAATCGGGACCGTATCAACGGTCATTCATACGCAGCGAAAAAGTCTGCAACGGATCATAGATGAGCGTGCGGAGGAGCAAGACAAACTTATCCAAGAACGAATTATACAAGAACGACAGCGACTCGCGCGCGAGTTACATGATTCTGTATCCCAGCAACTGTTCGCCGCATCGATGCTATTATCCGCTATTACGGAAAATAACGAAGTTGCTATCGCACAAAAACCGGTACTCCAAGTCGAGCGAATCGTCCAACAGGCGCAACTGGAAATGCGCGCCTTGCTACTCCATTTACGACCGGCACCCTTGAATAACAAATCACTTGCCGAAGGACTTGAAGAGCTATTAATTGAATTAAGGGAAAAAGTGCTATTCGATATCCGATTCCGTTTGGAAGAAGTGACATTATCAAAAGGTGCGGAAGATCAGTTATTCCGAATCGCGCAGGAGACGCTGTCCAATACACTGCGCCATGCACAAGCCACGGAAGTCGATGTGCTATTTGTGGAACGAGACGGGCTCGCAATTTTCCGGGTGCAAGATAATGGTATCGGATTCAAAGATAGTGATGGAAAAGGCGGCTCATATGGTCTGCAAAACGTTAAAGAACGTGCAATTGAAATCGGTGGAACATGCAAAATCGTTTCCGTTCCCTCACAAGGGACGATTGTGGAAGTGAAATTACCTGCTCGAAAAGGAGATGGACCGAATGATCAAGATCCTGTTAGTGGATGACCATGAAATGGTGAGAATCGGTGTTTCTGCCTATCTACAGATTCAGCCGGATATGGAAGTCATCGGCGAAGCGGTAAATGGGCGCGAAGCCGTAGGAAAAGCACTTGAGTTACGCCCCGATATTATATTGATGGATATGGTGATGCCGGAAATGAACGGTGCCGAAGCAACTGCTGCCATCATTAAGGAGTGGCCGGAAGCAAAAATCGTTATCGTGACAAGTTTTTTAGATGATGACAAAGTATATCCAGCACTTGAAGCAGGCGCAATCAGCTATATATTAAAAACATCGAATGCGAAGCGAATTGCAGAGGCCATCCGTGAAACATTAAAAGGACAAACAGTATTGGAACCTGAAGTCACAACAAAAATGATGCGCAAAATGCGAGCAGGCAATGAACGGCAGCCCCATGATGAGTTGACGGAACGTGAACTTGAAGTATTATTGCACCTTGCGAAAGGTAAAACGAACCAGGAAATCGCAGATGATTTATTTATTGCACTGAAAACAGTGAAAACACATGTTAGCAATCTATTATCTAAACTAGAAGTGCAAGACCGGACACAAGCAGTCATTTATGCATTTAAGCATGAATTAGTAAATTGAAAAGCAGTCATCTTACGTCAGATTAAAACGGACGTGTGATGACTGCTTTTTTTAATGCAGGAAATTATATAATTATCGGCCCGAGGATAACCTGAGAAAGGCGATATTTCACGCCCAGACTCTAGCGCCTAGAGGCTTACGCTTTTGCTCCAGAATTATTCTGAAGCCAAACGGTTCAAAGCATTAATCATGCCTGCATGAACGCCTTCATGCCACACTGCAAATTGAACGACTGCCTCAACTGTCACCATTGTATGCAAGGGTCCAATTGACATCGGTTCCTGTAACGTATTGCTTAGTTTACCTTCGAGCGCTTTAACGACACGTTCTGGTTGTTCCTCTAATGCCGCGAGGAGCTCGTCTGTTGATGGAGCATTTCCTTCCCAGTCGTTAGGGCCTGATCCCGACACAAAAAGAGAGATCCATTCGGGATGGACAGGTTCATAACCTTCCACCGCTTTTTGAATGAGTGTTTCCATCGTTACAAAAATATGACCCGCATTCCAACGAATCGTGTTATTGAATCCTGTTGGTTGTGCATCCCAAGCTTCTGCTTTTGACTTTACAAGACGGCCAAGTGTATAAATACGTGTGAATTTTAACTGATTCATTGTTTCGATGACAATCATTCCTTTCTTTGCTTCTCTTCTACTCTACCGCATCTTATCTACAAATCAAAACGGTCGCTCCACAAAGGGACGACCGCTACTAAGTTATGGTTTAAATGGATCTTCGTTCGGTTTCTCTTTATTCCATTTTTCGTGTGTTTCTTGATCAAACTTGTTATCTTCTTGATGTTTTTCACCAAAAGGGTATTGTTCGCCCGACCTTGGCTTATTATAACCAGTGTCCGTTTTGTATGTTCCGTATGCTGACTGTTCATTCTCACCAGTCTTGTCCAAGGTGTTTTTTCTAAAGACATCCGATGTATTCGAATCGGATGGATCCGCGAGTGGAAGCTCATCGGAATTAGCTACCCCTTTCACTTTCGGTTCAAGATCTTCTTTGTTTGGGTACTTACCATCTGATTTTGTCATAGTATCTATTGATCCTCCTTCTTCGAATAGTGATTCTATTCCCATATTTTAAACTAATGATACAACACATTTCATTAAACAAGCAAGTAGAATCCCATACTAGACAGCAGGATGGCCACTCCAATTACCACGTCTATCCATCTACTTGTCAGCTAAACTATTCTTCTAAATAACCAAAAGCAATTATTTCTTTGGCAGTCGTAAAGGCGTTTGTACTTAGTGCCTAGTAATCTATTTGCATAAGCTAAATTAGACCATTCATGAAAGGAGTGTTGACAATGGGTCAATACGGAGGATATGAGAGCGGAAGTTCATTTGCGTTAATTATTGTGCTTTTCATCCTGTTAATTATTATCGGTGCTTGCTTCATTGGTTAATTAAGGATGTTGTGCATCTAGTACCAGCATACTTGCTATATATGTTGAAATAAAGAAACCACTGAATTTGCTACTGCGCTAGGGGATGCTGCCAGTCTTATGACTTTGGCTCCCCCTTAAAAGGCGCCTTCGCTCAATTTATATGGGTATTTATTTGGTCAACATATATAGTATTATTTTTTTCTTAGGGAGCGCTTGATAAGCGCTCCCTTTCCATATTTCCATTTTATTAATTTTAATGAAACTTTAGACATTATTTGGTCGTCCAATACTGAATCAATGATTGGAGGATCTACTATGATACGGGGAATTATTTTATCGTTATTCAGCATCACTTTTCTACTGTGGATTGAACAATCAGTAGAAGTTACATACATCTGGAAAACGGCGGCGAAAGTGACTCTATTCCTGCTCGTCCCACTCCTATTATTCCGCAAGACGGGATTCCCATTCTTACGCTTGGTCCAAACTGATCGAAAAAGCATGTTGATTGCGATTGGTTCTGGAGTTGCGATTATGGGGATTATCTTTGCGGCGTTCATCATCTTACAGCCTTTCATAGATATTGCTGCACTTCTAGTTGACCTTGCTAGTGCAGGTATAACGACTACAACATTCCCGTTCATCGCTCTCTATATACTGTTCGGCAATTCGATGTTAGAGGAATTTTACTTCCGCGGTCTGTTGCCAAATCTTGTTGGCAAATCTCGGATTCGGTTTATTTTACCGTCATTCCTCTTTGCCATTTATCATATTTCAATTTTTCTTCCATGGTTCAGCTCAGCTCTTCTTATACTCGCTGTAACAGGGCTCTGGGTTGGTGGAGTTATCTTTCAACTTGCCAATGAAAAAAGCGGAACAATTTTGCCCTCTTGGACGATTCACATGTGTGCAGATATTGGTGTACTACTTATCGGTGTCTATATCATGTACTTCTATTGAATAAGGCCGCATGACAAAAAAAGCTGTACACATTCCCCTTCTATAAGGGCTTTGCATACAGCTTATTATTTGTATATCTATTTGTTAAACCGCCGCCACGACGACCGTTACTTTGAATAAATCCCCATCTACTTCGATTTTCATATTCCCATTATGCAAATCAACGATGGATTGCGCAATCGCAAGACCAAGTCCTGAACCATCTGTATGGCGTGATGTATCCGCCCGTTTAAAGCGTTCATATAATTCGTCAATATTTTCACCGAGCTCATACTTCGTCACATTTTTCACGACGAATTCGGCCGTATCCCCTACTTTTCGAAGCGTAATATAGACACGGGTACCCGGCAATGTGTACTTGATGGCATTAACAATCAAGTTATCCAATACGCGCCACCATCTTTTCCCGTCCACATAGGCAACGAGTGCAGCTTCAGGGAAATTCACCCTAAAATCCAGTCCTGATTTCGAGATTTCTTCTTCGTGCTCTGCAAGGGCTTGTTGGAGTAATTGCGTCATATCAACACGCTGCTTGTTAAGCTCCAAGTTACCACTTGCCATTTTCGATACTTCGAATAAATCCTCGATTAACGTCTTCAAACGCTGTGACTTTTTGTCTAAAATGTCTACATATTTTGTACGTTCTTCAGCTGTAATGTCTTCCTTTTTCAAGAGATCCGTGTAGGTAATAATTGATGTCAATGGAGTCCTGAGATCATGACTGACATTCGTAATTAGTTCTGTTTTCAGTCGTTCGCTTTTCGCCTGTTCAGTCACGGAAATATGGACACCTTCACGAAGATTATTCAAATTCTTTGCGTGTTCCGCTAGTGGTGATTTCCCCTCAATATCAATTTCTTTGTGCAATCGCCCATTCGCCATCGCTTCCGTAGCAACCATAATGCGATTCAAATACGCTGTTCTTCTCACAAAGATATAGAGGAATGGCAATCCAGCAAACAAGACAAGCGGAATATAAATCATAATTAATATAGGTTGGATGAGGACAATGCAAAGTCCGATACCTGCTAGGAAAAAACCAATTAACAGTAGGAACATTTGAATACCAATGGATCGATTCAAGAACATCCCTTGCCACGCAAGTATGAACCTCATACTGTAACTCTCTTTAATATCCTGTATTAGCGCACCCCTAACTTTTACACGCTCTACAAGTAGGACCAATTGGAATACTATCGCCCATAGGAAGACCATTAAAATGACAAGCGTCATTCCGAGAATGACTCCGGATTCTAATCTATAATGAGTAAAAAATGTGACATAGCGCCCTACAGCATTTCCTAATAAAACCCAAAAAACACTAGCTGAAAGCAATAGCAATGCTGCTTTCAGGTCAATTTTCTGCCGTTGGTATCTCTCTACATAATAGCTTGTCGTGACCCATTCCTTGTTGAAACGTATAACTGTCAGCAAAGCCGCTAAAGCAAGTATACCAAGCGTCCAAAGGACATATAAAATTAACTGTTTTTGATTATATTGTTTTACATTTTTACCCAGAGAACCTTTCTGCAATGCACTTTGCGGTACAACTACAGTCCCCTCAAATTTCTTCACAGTTTGTGGCTGAGTAGACTCCAAAGCGGCGTCTTGTGCATGCTCTGACGCAGTCTCTTCTGTTACGGTTGAAACAGTATCTCTGAACGCCGAAACTCCACTTTCATAGGCCTCTGACGAATAACTATCATAATAAAAGTCATCCAACTGATCAGGCGCCGCAAAGAGATAACCTTCCTCCGCACTGAAAGTCTCTTTATAGCCCGTCGTAACATGGATATCTCCTGAAGTGAACTTTTCTCCCGTTTGACTATCCGTTAACTCATAAACAACAGGAAAATAAAGATTTTCCTCGGTGTTCTGAATGCGTCGCTGCAACTCTTCTTCTAGCTGTTTCTCTTTACTTGCACGGATCTTTACTTCTACATGCGCGTCCGATTCAAAGTTCTTCCGAATGTCGTCAATTTTCGCATCGCGCTCTTCTATCAATGTCGCTTTCAGCTTTTCACTTTTCACCGCTTCCGCATCGGTGATTCGTTGCGTATATTGCACTTCAATATTACCAATCTGCTCAGAAAGAGTACCATAGTAATTACGATGCTCTTCGATTTCGGATTTAGTAACTGTAATCCGTTTTTTCTCCGCTTCTATATCAATCGGATTCAAAACAGCTTGAGTAAGATTTCCATAAAAGTTATTCATTTCCCATTGAAAATCATTCGACTCTACATAGCTCTTACCAATATAACGTAAGTTGCCACCTGTCACTGAAAGCAATGCCGTTAAAAATAATACCGCTAATGAAGTCCACACAACAATTTGTATACCATATTTCTTTTTCACCATCATACACTCCCTTTCATCAGCCGTGTGAGATAAGCGATGGCCCGACTAGAACGCTCCACACCATTGCCTACCAAGTCGATGATATAGGAGAAACAGTAACCAATACTCAGTGCCGCTATAACAATTGCAAGAATCGACCAGAAAGTAGTATAATCATTTTTCGATTTTGTAACCAATGCCCCATACCACCTTTACATACCTTGGATTTTTCGGATCTGCTTCGATTTTCTCACGAATTTTACGAATATGAACTGCGACAATATTTTCAGCATTGTACGCCGCCTCGTTCCAAACCCGTTCATAGATTTCACTGATAGAAAACACACGTCCTGCATTCTTCATCAGTAATTCTGTGATTTTGTATTCGATAGGAGTCAGCTTTACTACATCACCATCGACGGTTATTTCCTTCGCCTCTTCATCAAGAACAAGTCCGTCGATTTCTACTTTTTTCTGACCGTCATATGTACCAAATTGAATATATCGACGTAATTGAGACTTCACACGTGCCATCAATTCCATTGGATGGAACGGTTTGGTCACATAGTCATCGGCTCCCACAAACAAACCGTGAATTTTATCTGAATCCTCCGCTTTTGCACTTAACATGATAATCGGGATATTGCGCACTTCCCGAATTTTGAATGTCGCCGTAATACCATCCATATTCGGCATCATAATGTCGAGAATGAGAAGATGGACGTCGTTCGACTCCAATAACTCGATCGCCTCTTTGCCATCCGCCGCCTTTAGTACGTCGTATCCTTCATTTTTTAAATAAATTTCAATCCCGTCACGGATATCCTGATCGTCATCCGCTACCAACACCGTGAACTTCGCCATCTTCCGCACCTCGCTTTTCTTAACTCTATGATACCAATTGTACCCGCCAAATCTTAACATTTACCAATTGTAATTATGAAGAAAGTCTTAAGATGTGTTTTTAGCTTAACTTTCTTTACCAGAAAAAATATGATTGTTAAACTTTCATATTTGAATGAATGCCAATATCGCCTAAGTAACGTAGAGGATATATTATCCATTTGATATACTAGATGGAAGGGGGCGAGTTCATGAAAGAACGATTTTTCTGGGTGGCGCTAAGTTTAATCGGCATAAGCTGGATGTTGAATTCCATTTATGCTTACTCAAAGCAACTCGATGAGCCCATATTCTTGGACCACTATATCGATGCGGAGTATCAGGATGATTTTTATATGACATTTTATTATTTAACGAACAAAAATAACTCATCAGTTGTCTCATCTGTTTCTACCGGCGAACTAATCGGTTATCCAGAAGACTCTTATTTTTTCGATGAACAAGTTCAAAACAACCAGGTATTCAATCACCATGTTTTACGTAGTACCAACGTGAGGTTTAACTTTGACCCAACCACTCATACAGAAAATTATTCTTTTACAGAAATAGATGTCTCATTTTCTGATGGAAATAGGATAACTGTTCCTATTGGTATCGTGACGATTCGACCGCGTGTAATTGAAGAATCCCCTCTCGAACAAGTAAGTTCAAGTGGGGATGGCTATCATTATCGGGCTCTAGAACCACTGACAATCGAAATGATTAAAAGCTCATTTCAAGACGTTTTGCAGGATAATTTCTTTATTAAAATAAATTCGTCCTCCACTCCTTCACTACCTGAACGAACCTATGAAAAGTTTCTTGACCAAGAATGGAGCAGGTTACCCGGACTAGATTTGCAAAATATACAATTCCCACTGAACTTAAAGAAAAGTAAAAGAATAAGTGTCTACAGCCAGTTCGCCGCAGACTTTAAAGCTGTGTTAGATGTGAACATCTATATTTCGGGAACAACCGAGTCAGGTAAGCCTTTTTCTACAGTAGGCGGTCTTATTGTGCGTCCTTATTTGGAACAAAAAGATGTCAATGCAATTATCAAGGAGAAAACAAAGGGGGATACCAATGGATAAAGCATTAAGGTATATGTTCTGGGGGTATCTTTTCATTTTTTTCCGGGTCCATATTGGTTTTGATTGGCTAGCTGACCCTGTCGGATATTATTTGATTTACTCCGGATGCTTCATGCTTATCGATAAATATCCTCATGCAAAAAAAGCAGGAATCGTAGCTGGACTAGGCATAGTCATTTCTTTCCCGGCAATTTTCGTTAATCTTTCTGCGCCTTATCTCGGTATTTGGGAAGTCTATTCACTTGCTTTACTCGTCCTAAAACTGATTGTCGCCTATTTTCTTTTCGCTGTTCTAAAAAGTATTGTCAATGACTATGCTAATCAAGCATTGATAAACCAGACGAAAAGTGTCTATACATTTTATATAGCTATCCACTTATCCGTGCAAATGCTCATGTCATTTTCCATGAATATAGCTGAGGACCAATGGATCACACTTACATTCATGCTGACAATGGGCGCCTTAGTTATGGATATCATGTTTCTTCTACTACTTGCAGCCATTCGGCAAGCACAACCGCGACAGACAGCTCACGACTATTCGGTATGAAAACAGTGGAAATTGGGAGGGATAAGATGTTTAAAAACCAATCAGGTCAAGTAAGGGCTGGCTGGCTTATTTTACTAACCTTTATAGCCATGCTAATTGTTCAACAGTTATTCTCACTTCCTGGGATTCTTTTATTGATGTTCACTGAAGCACCTTTTAGTGAGGGATTTAGTTATCTCGATATGCAAACTGCTTTCGATTCACACCCTTGGATTTCCCTTTTAATGCAAGGCGGTGGTACAGTCGGTGGAATAGTGATTACTTTTTTACTATGGCGTTTTATAAATAAGGGTTCCATGAAAGAGCTCGGCTTTAGAGGTTCGTTGAAAGACTTATGGTTTGGACTGTTTCTTGGTGCATTATCGATTATCTTTATTTTTATTGTATTGATGGCGACCGGCAATGTGACACTCCTTAATTCATTGTCAAACCCTCATTTCTCAATATTTACGATTACTTTTCTAGTTCTATTTATTCTTGTCGGAATCTTTGAAGAGATGTTCTTTAGAGGATATGTCATGTCCACCATGGCAAGTAGGGGAAATAAAAAGTGGGTTATCTACGTAGCATCCGCTTTAATTTTCAGCATCGCCCATGGTGCAAATCCAAATGTAAGTCTTTTAGGATTAATGAATATTGCACTGGTCGGGCTTTTATTCGCTTATATGTTTGACGCCACAAAAAGTTTGTGGCTACCGATTGGTTATCATATTACGTGGAACTACTTCCAAGGGAATATTTTTGGATTTGCGGTAAGCGGTACAGCACCAAATGGCATCTATAGCGTTGAACTAGCCGAGGGACATGATTGGCTGACTGGTGGTGCATTCGGCCTAGAAGGTGGAATCCTAGCAACGATGCTAATCTTGGTCGGTTTTATCGCTACAAAGCTTTATTCCAAATCGAAAAATCAAAAAAATACAGGAAGCCTTTAAAGCTTCCTGTATTTTGAATTTCAAAAACAAAAAGACTGTTCAAACCTTCACTTTCCTACCACTCAACGTCAACACAAGAATTCCACCAAGCAACATCGCAATACCCATCCACGACGTTCCTGTCAGTCGTTCACCTACAACAATCACACTCAATATAGCAGCAGTAAGTGGTTCAGCAAGTGACAGGGTGACTGCTGACGATGAAGGTATCCGTTTCAATCCGGCAGAAAACAGGATATATGCCACACTGGTTGTGACGATCCCAAGATACAACACAACAGAAATTCCACGCCCCGTCATAAGCCCTTCCGTTTCGAATAAAAACAAGAATGGCATGAGCATTATCGCACTCATCGAAAAGATAACCGCAACAGCAGGCACAGGATCTACCTTGTCTAGTACGTCTTTATTGACAAGTGTATAAAAGGCAAACAACAATCCAGCCCCAAGTGACATCGCGATTCCCACTGGATTTACAACGATTCCATCTTTATTTAAAAAGAGCAGTGCACAGCCTATAATTGCAAGTGCTGTCGCCATGATCCACACCCGAGTCGGACGGCGTTTTGCTAGTAACCATTCAATGATTCCAGAAAAAACTGGAGCACTTCCGATTGTGACGACCGTGCCTATAGCAACCCCCGTTAATCTGACAGAAGAAAAAAATAAATACTGAAAAATGGCCATCGAAATAGCTGCATACAGGGTAGATCTCCAAGGCCAATTTCGAAAATCGATTTTACGCATAATGAGCAAAATAACTAGTAACGAAAAACCCCCTATAGCAAGCCTCGATGCCCCAACTGCCAACGGATGAATCGTTTGCGGCATGAATGTTTGGGCTGTGCCAGTCGTCCCCCAAAGTATCGCACCTACCAGCACGACTAGATATGAAATACGTTGTGACAAAGTGATCCCCCCTTACTCTCTCTACAGTAGAAGATACCACATAAATCAAATTTTCCAATACCTTAATTCTACTTAATTGAATCTCTAGGTGATTATACGAACCTAGCTTAAATTGCGTGCAATAAAATCAATCGTATTCTTCGTTCCTTTTTTCCAATGCATCGCGATTTTCTATTATCTCCTCAATATCCCCAAATGTATTTCTATTCACTTCATCAAACCAAGAGAAACATACATTTTTACACGTCTGTTGATTAACCATCTTCTTGCAGAAAGAGCAGGTAAGAAAGGCTTGAAAAATCCTATTTTCACTGGATCATTTCCAACCCGCTTTCGGCAAACTATTCATGGTATCTTTACCGATGAGCAAGTCTGCTACGAATAGTTGCCTGTCGCGTTCCTACAACGTTCAAGTGAAAAATACAGCTACTTTAGAAAAAAGAATAGATGATTTTTTTTATAGGTTATAAGTGCCCGAAGATACAATTTCGGGCACTCAAGTACTTTGTACAAGGTGTTCCTTGCTTACTTTTAGTAAAGATTACTCGTGTTATCATGCGATGGACTATAAGAAAGTGACTCTTTCTTAACTAAAAAAGACAAGCCTATGGAGAAGACATCAGCCGCCAAAATTGTATCTTTGGTGGCTATTATCCAGCTAAGAAGCCCCGCTATTCTTTCGTCCCAAAAAGATTTAGCACTTTGTGTATGTATGGATTTGGAGCGCGACGGATGAATAAGCACCATACGATTACCGAAAAAAAGTGTAGGGATGCGACGAAGTCGCATCCCTACACTTCAAGACATCTCGGTAATCGTATAGAGGTCGTTCAATCCAAAGCAATCCAAAAGTAACTGCACATGAAGCGCCTAGTGTTTGATTAAGTGATTTTCAGGTTGTTTTTGGTTAATCAACACATGTGACATTTTTACTGACTAAAACTCTGTATACACATCATCTCAACTAGCGAGTTAAGATGATGGTATACAAAAAGCCCGAAATGCATGTAGCATCCCGGGCAAGAAATTTCTTATATAAAACGCACAACTTCATCTAAAGGCAAGCGGGAAGACCCGTATGCCGGGGCAGCGGCCTTTCCTAAGGCAATCAGTACAATTGGGAATTGATCACTAGGAAGGTCGAATCTCTCAGCAAATTTCACTTTATCAAAGCCACCTATTGTTGAAGTATCATAGCCTTTTTCTTTGGCAATCAACAGCAATTGCATAGAAACTAGCCCTGCATCGAAAGAAGCGATATTCATTCTTGCCTCTCTTGGAATAGTTGGATAGACCGCATTCGTACTGGCAATCGTACGATCTTTAATCGACTCATCCATATGACCTTCTGCAACATTTTGTGTATAGATTTGCTCCACCTTTTTATACGCATCGATATTACCTAAGACAGCGATAACGGCAGATGAATCCCCCACCTGGACTTGATTGTTAGCGATTACTTGCAGTTCTTTCTTCACCTCGGGGTCTTGGATAACTATAAAACTCCAAGATTGCAGGTTACTAGATGAAGGAGCTATTGTTGCCAGCTTCAGCATTTCTGCAATTTCCTCTTTTGCGATTGTAGCGTTCGGATCGAACACTCTTACCGATTTTCTGTCCTTCATTACACTATATAAATGTGAGTTCAATGTTGTAGTCATTGTATTGCCTCCCTTTCTAAAACTTACTAATAGTAAGTACCTATATTCAACTTACCATTAGTAAGTTTGTTATGTCAACCCTAACGATACATGTTAAGATAGATGAAAGATAAAGCAGAATGGAGGTTCGACTAGTGAATCAACCGAAAAATTGTGGGAATTCATCACATGTCTGCAACAACTTTCACGATACAATTGAATTTATTGGTAAGAGATGGATGGGGGTAATTATTTATACACTAATGTCCGGACCCAAGCGTTTTCATGAAATCACTGAAGGTATTCCAGGGATATCAGATCGACTTTTAACAGAACGGTTGAATGAATTAATCAAAGAAGGCCTCGTTACAAAAAAACAACTTGAGCCTTCTTCTACTATAGTTGGATATGAGCTAACGGACAGCGGGATGGAATTAAAAGAAGTTATTACTGCCATACGGAACTGGATGGCAAAGCGAACAAACCTTTAGATCAGAAAGGTTAGAAAATTCATTAAACTCCCAAAGAAGAGCTATTTCCCCTAGAGGTTGATAGCTCTTTTCCCTCGCCTTGATTAACCACATTCATCATTCCTACACTTTTCTCGATCATTTATACCGAGCTGTTCCATGGCCCAACGAGACTCTGACATCGATATTTATCCTATCCAAATTCTTACTTCTTCATTTTTCACATGTATTGACATGTACGAATCAAAAACACTATGATACACTGGATTGCAGGCTTTTTAACACGTGGTTCGTCAACCATCCCACGCTAAAAAAACTAGGAGGAAATGAATAATGAAAATAAAAACAATGGCCATTAGCGGGATTATCGCCGCTTTATATGTAGCTGTTTCCCTATTAATAGCACCATTAGCATACTCAGCCATCCAATTTAGAATCCCTGAGATGTTCAACCATCTTGTCGTGTTCAATAAAAAGCTCATATTTGGAATTGTGCTTGGTGTATTTGTGACAAACTTATTTTCCCCACTTGGTATGTATGACTTATTTTTTGGGGTAAGCCAATCAATCCTAGCCCTTTCAATTACGATTTTCTCTGCTAAATTCATATCTGGAATATTCAAGCGAATGGTCTTCAACACGCTTGTTTTCACCTTTACAATGTTCATCATTGCTTTCGAGTTGAATCTAGCATTAGAACTGCCTTTCCTACTTACCTGGTTAACAGTCGCAATAGGTGAATTCGTCGTTATGGCTATCGGGATTCCGATTATGATGATTTTAAATAAACGTTTGAAATTCGAAAAACTTATTTAACATAACCCATCCCCACCATTTCACTGTTAGCGATTGAAATAGAGGGATTTTTTAAGGAGATGGATCGATGTACATAACAATCCAAGAAACCGCTGAACATCTAGGTATGCCTGTCGAACAAGTAGAAAAGTACGTGCGGGAAGGTCGCATCCGTTCCGTCCATGATGGTGAAAAATTCCTTATTAACAAAGATCAGTTTGGACTCTATTTAGAACAGCTCGAAATGTTAAAACACCAAATCGATGAATGGCGGAACGAACCTATTCCACCCGATCGTGACATTAAAGATGAAGATTGAAAAACCGGTTGAAAATCTACGGATTTTCAGCCGGTTTTGTTTTATTTAAGATAGGGTATCGTTCCGTTAAAGGTATGGAAATCGCTATAAGAGAAAATACTAAATACATCGATTGGTTGCTTTCAATATGCTTTGCTAGTATAGTAAGAAGCTGTTTCCAAATTACCAGCTCCACGAGGGGGAATTATGAAGAAAATTTCAAATGTCTTTTACATCACAATTGGTCTGATTATTTTGACCGTCGGATATGGCGCGTTTGCACCTGAAAGTTTTGAGGCTGTTACAACGAATGTCCGAAACTTTGTTGCGTCGTCTTTCGGTTGGTACTATATGCTGCTCATGTCATTTATGTTAGCGCTCAGTTTCTTTTTCATCGTCAGTCCATACGGAAAAATCCGGCTTGGAAAAGATACGGACCGTCCGCAGTTTTCAACAGTTACATGGGTTGCCATGCTGTTTTCCGCCGGGATGGGTATCGGCCTAGTCTTTTATGGTGCCGCTGAACCATTATCACACTTTGCAATCAGTCCTGCTTCGGAAGATCCAAATACGGATGCTGCTTTCAAAGAAGCCTTACGTCAATCTTTCTTTCACTGGGGGATTCACATATGGGCCATGTACGGAGTCATTGCGCTATCTTTAGCCTTCTTCCAGTTCCGCAAAGGGGAACCGGGATTAATTTCAGCAACATTGAAGCCGATATTCGGTGAAAAAATGGTTGGACCATGGGGTACTCTCGTCGATGTACTCGCCGTTTTCGCAACAGCATTCGGCGTTGCTACATCACTCGGCTTCGGCGCTGTTCAAATTAATGCAGGCCTAAACTACTTATTTGGTGTTGAGATCAATATCTTTTCACAATTTGTCATCATCGCAATCGTCACGGTCCTGTTCGTTGCATCTGCATGGTCAGGATTAAGTAAGGGCATAAAATATTTATCGAATACAAATTTAGTCCTTGCTCTTGCACTGCTTGGATTTATCGTCGTTCTTGGACCGACATTACTCATTTTCAATATGTTCACTGATTCATTTGGCGGCTACTTTTCAAACCTTGTCCAAATGAGTTTCGGTACAGCACCATTGGACTCTACCGACCGGAAATGGCTTGACGACTGGACAATATTCTACTGGGCATGGTGGATTTCATGGGCACCGTTTGTCAGTATGTTCATTGCCCGTGTTTCAAAAGGCCGTACAATCAGGGAGTTCATGATTGGCGTACTTGCTGCACCTACTTTGCTGGTTACATTCTGGTTCTCAGCGTTTGGAACGACAGCGATTGATATCCAGAAAAAAGGGCTTGTCGACTTGACGCAATCCAGTACAGAACTGACGATTTTCGAAATGTTCAATGTTATGCCAATGTCGTTCATGATATCAGTCTTCGCAATTTTATTGATTGTATCGTTCTTCGTTACTTCAGCCGATTCAGCAACATTTGTCCTTGGCATGCAGTCAACGAATGGTTCGTTGACACCGCCGAATAATGTGAAGCTCATTTGGGGCGTTATCCAATCGACAATTGCGCTCATTTTGCTATCTGTCAACGGCCTCACCGCTTTGCAAAACACGATCATCATCGCTGCATTGCCCTTCTCTTTCGTCATGCTGCTCATGGTTGTCGCGTTGCTCAAAGCGTTGAAAGCCGAATTAAAGTTGATGAAATTAAAATAATAACTAGAAAAAGCGATTCCATAAATGGAATCGCTTTTTCTTAACTATTAACAAGAACCTTTTCACGTTTTCCAATCATTTGAAGGAAGTCTCCGACCATTGCGCTTGCCGTTGGGTACATACCTGCACCCGGACCGACAAGTGTTAAGGCACCGAGATAGTCAGTTTCAACGATGATTGCGTTGTCCACACCTTCGACACCATATAGCGAATGATGAGTTCCGATAAGTACCGGGCCAACACTTCCGTGCAATGTCCCCTTTTCGTCAATCAAAATATCAGCGACATGCCGATAACGAAGCTTAGCCTTAGATGCATCCGCCACATCTTCAATAGTAATCTTGTCGATTCCAACAACCGAAACGTCTTGCCAATTTGGTTGCGTACCGAATGCAAGTGCACTCAAAATCATCAGTTTCCGAAAGGCATCTTTGCCACTTATATCGTCCGTCGGATCCGCTTCCGCATAGCCAAGCGTCTGTGCTTCGTGAAGCGCGGCTTTAAATGGAATTCCCTCTTCCCGCATCTTCGTTAAGATGAAGTTGGAAGTGCCATTCAAAATACCTCTAATTCGTAACACCCGGTCTGTCGGTAACAAGTTTGTCACCGTACGGATAATCGGTATGCCACCCGCCGTCGTTGCTTCATACCCAACGTAAACTCCACGGAACTCCGCATGTTTTAGTAACGCCGGACCATGTTTCGCAAACATGGTCTTATTCGCAGTTATTATATGAAAACCTTTTTCTATTGCATCCGAAAGAAACGTATAAGCGGGTTCTTCTCCAACAATCGCCTCAAATATGAGGTCAATGTCCGGATTTAACAGGATTTCTTGAATGTCATCCGTTATCTTCGTTCCAGGTGTCGCTAGACGTTCTTTCTCCTTATCCCGGACCAAAATGGAAACAATGTCGATTGTACAGCCCATTTCCCGCTTAATCTCTTCTTTCCTTTCATTCAAAATCCTATAAATCCCTTCACCTACAGTGCCGAAGCCAAGTAGAGCGACTTTGATTGACGCCATAACGCCACCTCCATGGACTGTTTGATGATGAGTCCCCATTTTTCAAATTCCGTTAAAAAACTTTCATAGCCATGTTTTGTATTGACCAAACAATATATAGAGTTGGGAATCATATAGGCGAACGTTCGAATTTCATCCGTCGGATACATCGGATCGTGTGTAAACGCAAACGCCACCACTTTTGCAGATATCAGGCGGGAAGCTAGTTCAAAGCCTCCTCGACCACGGCCGATGTCATGCGTATTCATGGCACGGATTAAGGGGTAGAAGCTCTCCATGTCATTTCTGCTATTCCCAAAAGGAGATTCCATGTTCCCAATTTTAGTTGATTGTGGTGTCACCGCCATCGGGAAAAGAATATCCATACCCTCGGGATACATAATGCCCCATTCCAGTACACGCATGCCACCGAGCGAACCCCCGATGACCGCCCTTAATCGATTGACACCTAATACCGTCAGCGCTCTCCGTTCTGCATGCACCATATCTCGAATCGTTACTTCTGGAAATAAATTTCTATACAGCTCGCCTGTGTCCGGATTTACAGTTAACGGTCCTGTTGATCCGTCACTTCCGCCAAGTGCGTTAAAAGAGATAACGGATAATTCATTTGTATCGATACTTTTTCCTTTGCCGACAAGACCGCTCCACCAACCCGGATAGTCATCCGTTCCAACTGTCACGTGACTTCCTGTCAAGGCATGACAAACAAGTACATGGGGTGCATCCAACCTGCCCGTTCTTTCATAGGCAAGCTGTACATTTACCAAGACGACTCCTGATTCCAATACCAGATGCCCGATTTCCACTATCCCCGTCTCCACGATTGTCACGCCCTTTCTTGTCACCAAAAAATTATACTGTTACTGGTACCGCTAGTTCGATTGCTTGTGCAAGGTCTGCAATAATATCTTCCGCGGATTCAAGGCCCACCGATAGTCTAATCAATTCTTCAGTCACACCTGATTTTTTCAAGTCCTCAGGCCCAAGCTGCTGATGCGTCGTTGAAGCTGGATGGATAATTAGTGATTTTGCATCCCCAACATTCGCAACATGCGACCAGATTTTGACGTTATCAATCACGTTCCGGCCTGCATCCCGTCCACCTTTAATACCAAATACAATAATGGAACCGAAGCCGTTTTTCAAGTACTTTTTCGCAAGGTCATAAGATGGGTGATCTTCGTTGCCTGTATATGTTACCCATTCGACAGATGGATGTTTTTTCAAGAACTCCGCTACTTTAACGGCATTTTCATTATGTCTTGTCACACGCAAATGCAGTGTTTCAAGTCCTTGGAGGAAATTAAATGCACTATCTGGATCTAAGCAAGGTCCGAAGTCACGCAATAGTTGAACGCGTAGTTTAGTCGCAAATGCCGCCGCTGCTGTATCAATTCCGTAACGGAGACCATGATATGACGCATCAGGCTCTGTGAAGCCAGGAAACCTCCCTTGCGTCCAGTCAAATGTACCCGCATCAACAGCAACTCCACCGATCGTGGTACCGTGTCCGCCAATCCATTTTGTAGCGGAATGGATGACAACATCCGCACCAAATTCGATAGGATTCGAACCATATGGCGAAGCAAATGTACTATCAATAAGAAGCGGTAGACCGTTTTCATGCGCAATGTCCGCAACCGCTTCAATATCGAGTACATGAAGACTCGGGTTACCGATTGTTTCTGCGAATATTGCTTTTGTTTTATCTGTAATTGCTGCACGGAAGTTTTCAGGATCTGTTGCATCGACAAACTTTACATTGATACCGTAGCGCGGAAGTGTAGCGGCGAATAAATTATAAGTACCGCCATATAAGTTGCTTGCTGCGACAATTTCATCTCCAGCACCAGCTACGTTCAAGATAGAGAAAGCGATAGCTGCCATACCTGAGGAGAATGCAACTGCCGCCGTACCACCTTCAAGAAGCGCAATACGCTCTTCAAAAACTGCAACAGTTGGATTTGTAATTCGTGTATAGATGTTGCCTGCTTCTTGTAGTGCAAATAGTTTTTGAGCATGTTCTGTATCACGGAATACAAAAGATGAGGTTCTATGAATTGGAACTGCGCGTGAACCTGTTACAGGATCCGGTTTTTGTCCACCGTGCAGAAGAAGTGTTTCGGGTTGAAGTTTTGTCATCGTCATTACCTCCAGAGTTTTTTAGATGGATGTGATTGTAATGGGCGGAGACGTTAGGGGTATTTTTGGAATGAAAAATAACCCCCTTCGCTTAAGAAGAGGGTTACGCTTTCGCTTATTCCTCCCCTTATCTTTCAGACCGTTCGCACGAATCTGTAGGAAGTAGCACCTTTGCAAGTTAGTCACTTGCTGGTTGCCGGGCATCGCAGGGCCTATTCCCTCCGCCGCTCTTGATAAGAGTTTGTGATATTCAGTTTTCCATCTTGTGACATAGTATAGTAGATATCTCAATACTTTGTCAATAGTTTACCGAATAATATTTCTGAAACTTGTGTCTATGTGGAATGTTACACTTAGACTACCGTTATTTTAGGAGGAACTTGATATGTGGTTATGGACTGTAGGCGTGCTCTTATGGGGATATGCAGTTGGTTGCCTGCATGGATCAGTTGTTGCGCAGAAAATATCCGGCGTTAACTTGAAAGAAACCGGTGTGAAAAATGCCGGTGCCTCGAATGCGACCATTGTTCTCGGGAAGAAGTTCGGCGCATTAGTTGCAGTAATCGATATCAGTAAAGGTGCAGGAGCTGTCTTACTTGTGCACTATTTCGCAGAAAACGCAGGATTTTCAGAAGCCTTTGTGGCTTTACTTTTATTTCTTACAGCCGCCGCAGCCGTTATTGGGCATAACTTTCCATTTTATATGAACTTTAACGGCGGAAAAGGAACAGCGACAATAATTGGTGTACTGCTTGCAATCGACTGGCAGATCGGGCTCATTGGTTTTGCATTATTTGTCGTCGTAGCGCTAGTAACAGACTTTCTCGTGTTTGGTGTGCTGATGCTCTACGTCACGCTCATCGCGATGGCAGTATTGGCAGACGGATACTGGCCAGTCGTAATAGCAACTTTGTTATTTGCAATCGCCATTTGGAAACATCTCGAGAATTTTCAGCGTATGAAAGAGCGTAGCGAGAAGCGCGTTTCAATGGTCTTTAGAAAAAATAAAACCAAAAACTGAGGACCCCTATAATTGGAGGTTCTCCGTTTTTGGTTTAGCAAGATTAAAAATCTCATCCTAACTCATGCATTTTCATTGAACACTTTCTTCATAACCGCAATAATAAAGTCCACGTCTTCATCGGTACAAGACAGCGGTGGGCTTAGCGCTAGAATATTGTTATAGCCAGCAACTGTATCGCCGTTCCTTCCAATAATAAGTCCATTCGCCTTACATTCGCCAATGATTTTCGCAACACGGGCGTTTGCAGCAGGTTCTTTCGTTTCTTTGTTCTCTACAAGTTCAATGCCTAACAAGAATCCGAGCCCGCGAATATCGCCAACAAAAGGATGATCCAATAAGCAAGCCAACTCTTTTAGAAGGCGCTCGCCAAGCTCAGCCGACCGTTCAACAAGATTTTCTCTCTCAATGATTTCAAGATTCTTCAACGCGACTGCACAAGCCGCAGGATTCCCGCCAAATGTATTAACATGGCGGAAATGACTGTTATCTTCTCCTGTATCGAACTTTTCATAAATATCTTTTCGAATAGCCGTAACCGAAAGTGGCAAGTAAGCGCTCGTTAGTCCCTTTGCCATCGTAATAATGTCCGGTTTCAACTTAAAATGCTGATGACCAAAGTCTTTCCCAGTTCTGCCGAATCCACAAATGACTTCATCAACAATTAGCAGTACACCGTGGCGTGTACAGATTTCCTGAACCTTTTCCAAGTAGATTGGATGTGGGATGAGTATACCGCCTCCTGTAATAAGCGGTTCCATAATAATCCCAGCGATTGTTTCCTTCTGTTCCCAAATGATTTTCTCTTCAAACTCTTGGGCACGTTGTATGTTGTACTCCTCAATTGACTGTCCCGCAGGTCTGCGGTAATTGTCCGGAGGGGCGATGTGCAAGAACCCCGGTGCAAGTGCCTCATACTTGTATTTCCGCAGTGCTTGCCCTGTTGCTGCCAGTGCCCCCATGGAGCTCCCATGATACGCACGATAGCGGGAAATGAATTTGTAGCGTGACGGTTCCCCATTTTGCTGATGGTATTGACGCGCAAGTTTAAACGCTACTTCGTTCGCATCGGATCCGCTGTTTGAGTAAAATATTTTATAGTCACCACCAAGCATTTCATTCAACTTTTCTGCAAGCAGAATAGCAGGCTCATGACTTTGGGTCATCGGTGCATAGGCCATCTTTTTCATCTGATCATAGGCAGCTTGCGCTAGCTCCTCACGACCATAACCGACATTCACACACCATAGTCCAGACATTCCATCTAGATAACGATTGCCATTATGATCTGTAATCCAAGCACCTTCCCCACTCTCCACTACCATTGGTGGGTTCTTTTCATTATAGGAAGAAATATGGTGCCAAACGTTCTCCCGGTCCTTTTCAACTAATGACCCTGTAGTCTCTTTTGCTGTAGTCATCTTCTCTACCCCCTCCTAATTTCACGATTAATTTCTGGTATTAGTGACGCGCAGTCAACATTTTCTTACGTGTGTAAAACTCAATTCCGTCGCGACCATTCGCATGCAAGTCACCATAGAATGATTTTTTATAACCAGAAAACGGGAAGAACGCCATCGGAGCTGGAACACCAAGATTCACACCAAGCATCCCCGCATCAATTTCTTCTCTAAACTTCCGGATTGCACTTGCACTATCTGTAAATAAACAAGCCCCGTTTGCAAACTCTGATTTATTCGCAAGTTCGATTGCTTCATCCAATGTATCCACTCTTACAATAGATAGCACAGGAGCAAAAATCTCTTCTTTCCAAATTTTCATTTCCTGAGTGACATTATCAAAAATTGTCGGACCGACGAAATAACCGCCTTCGGAAGTAGACTTGTCTTCACGGCCATCCCGTAATAGTTTGGCGCCTTCCTCAATACCTGATTCGATGTAACTCAGTGTCTTGTCTTTATGGGAATTCCTAATAACAGGTCCAAGGAAAATCCCTTCTTCTAGACCATTACCAATCGTCAGTTTATTCGACTCGTCTACTAATCTCTCGACAAGTTCATCTGCAATATCACCAACTGCAACGACAACCGCACAAGCCATACATCTTTCTCCAGCGGATCCGAAAGCTGCGTTAATAATATTTGTGATCGTCAAATCCATATCCGCGTCCGGCATAACGATTGTATGGTTTTTCGCGCCCGCAAATGCTTGGACACGCTTACCATTTGAAGTTCCTGTTTTATACACATACTCAGCAACCGGCTGTGAACCTACGAACGACACGGCCGGAATATCTGGATGATTGAGAATGCCATTTACGACTTCATGCGCACCATGGACGATATTGAAAACACCGTCAGGCAGACCCGCTTCATGCAATAATTCTGCAAGACGGTTCGCCAAAAGTGGCGTACGCTCTGATGGTTTTAGGATGAATGTATTTCCACTAGCGATTGCAAGTGGGAACATCCAGCAAGGGACCATCATCGGAAAGTTGAACGGTGTAATTCCACCAATTACGCCTATTGGATAACGATACATACCCGATTCAATGTTCGTTGCGATATCAGGAAGCTGATACCCCATCATTAACGTCGGGGCTCCTGCAGCAAATTCAACACACTCAATCCCGCGCTGTACTTCGCCATACGCTTCAGCATAGTTTTTACCGTTTTCAATCGTAATGATTTTCGCTAGTGCTTCCCAGTTCTCTATTAACAATTGCTGGTATTTAAATAAGATCCTTGACCGTTGAGGAACAGCAACCTTCTTCCACTTCGCAAATGCTGTTTTCGCCGCCTCTACCGCTTTATTCAAATCTTCAAGTGTGGAGATAGGAACTTCGGCCAATATTTCTCCTGTCGCTGGATTTGGTACCTCTTCATATTTATCTGTCGTTGATTTTACCCATTGTCCATTGATGAAGTTTGTAAGCGTCTTCTTTTCTACCTGCGTTAAAATCATTTTCATTCCCCCGTTCTATTGTTCTTGCTACTTTACGCTATCTTCGCTAGACTTCATATTATACTTTACAAATAATTTAGATTACTTTCAATTTACACTTTGTCTAATCATTAGGCGATTATTTTAACGTTATGGAGGTCTACACCTATAATGAATACCTTAAAACTTACTGTCCGCGATGTTCTTTCACGAAGCTCATTCAAACACGCCAAAGTCGTTGCAGGAAAAGAAGGATTGGACCGTCAAGTAAAATGGTCTCATGTATTAGAGGTAAAAGAATTCGATGCCTTAATAAATGGAGGAGAGATGATTCTTACGACAGGCGTTGGCTTACAACTCGATCTTCCAAGCCAGCTAATGTATGTATCGAGGCTGATAGAAAAAGATGTGGCATGTATATGTATAGAAGTAGGACCTTACTTTAAGCTAATTCCACCTGAAATTATTGAACTCGCAGACAAACACGCATTTCCATTCATCGTCTTCGAAAAAACTGTGAAATTTGTCGATATAACTCAAGACCTTCATACATTTATCATTAATCAACATCATCAGATGCTTTCACAACTCGATATCTTATCAAGGAAATTCATTACACTTTCTCTTGCACCCAACGGTATTTTAAAAATCCTACAAGAACTAAATCAATTTTTCCGACATAATATCCTGTTCATTAGTGATGATACGAAGCCTTATTACTATCCGTCTGAGATCAAAGAGTTGGAAATAACCATCCGAGTCCATCTTGAAAGATCCCCATCGATCAATACAGGACAGAAATTCCTCATGCTGAAGGATCAGAAATTTGCACAAATGCCTGTTAGTGGGCTAGGACAAATTTGGGGGTATCTATTCCTCGAGGTGACAGAACAACTGTCGGATGAATTTCCATTTCTCATATTAGACCGCGCTGCACTTGCAATCGCTCAAATTTTGTTACGTAACCGAACAATAGAAGAGCGCAAACAGAATAACGAAGATGAATTCGTTCGGAATTTATTGAGCGGCAGATCCTTTGAACAGGAAGACCTTCATGCCTATTTGCCCTCCAAAAGCCGCAATACATACTTCAGAGTGTTCATCATACAAATGAAGACATTCGAAACGAATCTTGGTGAAGAAGAATGGGAAGAGATTAAACTGCAACGCTCGATGATGATACGGTCACTCTTTAAACGTAATGGGTTCTTCCCCGCAGTTGCATCCAGCAAAAGTGAGATTGTCATCATTGCATCCTTCATCGCTGCAGATCACTTGATAGATGAGACTAATCGTTTTTCTCAAATTATTGAACATATTGTTAACATAAAAGACAACACTTTCATTGACGGAACCAGATGTACATTTGGAGTAAGTACAGTCTACAAAGAAATTACGGAGGCAAAAAAAGGATACAAAGAAGCTGAAGATGTTTTAAAAATGCGCGAGTCTGGCATTACAAAATCATATTTCTATGAAGACTTAGGCATTTATAGGCTTCTTCTATTAGTGGAGAACAACGGTTACCTTGAAACATATGTCCAAGATTACTTATCAACAGTTTTCGACTACGATCTGAAGATGGAAAGCAACCTCTTTGAAACACTTTGTGTTTATCTCGAATGCGGTGGATCGAAAAAAGAGACTGCAGACCGTCTTTTCATAGTTAGACAAACACTGTACCACCGTCTTGAAAAGTTGGAATTACTTCTAGGCGAAGACTTTATGGAGCCATCTAAGCGTCTAGCGCTTGAGGGTGCTATCATGACCTCTCGATTGTTAGGTAATAAGTAAGTTAAACCGGTTGCGCTACTAAACGCAAACCGGTTTTCATGTTCAATGACCGGACCAAAATAGTGCAGCAAGTCCTTATTTTACACTCCGTAAAATTTAAATTCATTTCATCTTACAACTTGTCTACAAATTTTCAGATTTATTTCTGTATGATTGACTTAACAACTTAAAAGAATATTATAACAAATGATTGGAAACGCTTACATCTTAAAAAATTCACTATTTACACAAGGGGGAATGTATATGTCTAATCAACAGGGACAGTTAAATCCAGATTTAAAGATCCGACACATTAGTATGATTTCAATTGCAGGTGTTATCGGAGCAGGTTTGTTTATCGGAAGTGGAGCAGTTATTAATGCGTCTGGACCAGGTGCGATTCTATCCTACGCTTTTGCAGGAACAATTGTCGTCTTGGTTATGCGCATGCTTGGTGAAATGGCGGCCGCCCATCCGACAAGCGGATCCTTCTCTACATATGCAACCGAGTCGATTGGACCATGGGCAGGTTTTACAATCGGATGGTTATATTGGTTCTTCTGGGTTGTCGTTATAGCAATTGAAGCAATTGCCGGTGCTGCTATTATGCAATACTGGATTCCAGAATTCCCACTTTGGTTAATGGCATTAATCTTAACCATTTTGTTAACACTGACAAATCTTTTTTCAGTAAAATCTTTCGGGGAATTTGAATATTGGTTTTCACTCATAAAAGTTGTAAGTATTGGTTTATTCCTTGTCCTCGGTCTTTGCGTGATTTTCGGATGGTATCCAGGTGTTGTTGCACCTGGAACAGTAAACCTCTTAGGGACAGGTGGATTCATGCCAACAGGATTCGGTTCCGTCTTGTTAGGAATTACAGTAGTCATTTTCTCATTCATGGGTACCGAGATTGTTACGATTGCTGCTGGCGAATCAGATCATCCGGCGAAAGCGGTCCGAATTGCGACAAACAGTGTCATTTGGCGGATTCTTATCTTCTATATCGGTTCTATTGCGATCGTGGTCACTTTGTTGCCATGGAACTCTGCAAATCTGCTGGTCAGTCCATTTGTTGCCGTTCTCGATTATATCGGAATACCTGCCGCAGCCCAGATCATGAACTTTGTTGTATTAACGGCGGTTCTCTCTTGTTTAAATTCAGCATTATATGCCAACTCACGCATGTTATTTGGAATGGCACAGAAAGGCGAAGCGCCAAAAGCCTTTTTAAAATTGAGTAAGAAGGGCGTTCCTGTTCGAGCAATCTTATTCAGCACGGTTTTTTCCTATATAGCGGTCATATTCAGTTACGTATCACCCGATAAACTATTTTTATTTCTCATCAATTCATCAGGGGCTGTCGCACTTTTAGTGTATCTTGTCATCGCCTTCACACATCTAAGAATGCGCAGAAGATTAGAACGTGAAAACCCTGAAGCACTTCAAATTAGAATGTGGTTGTTCCCTTATCTAACGTATGCGACTATTTTCGTTATTACAGGAATCTTTATCGCAATGCTCGTCATTGAATCGTTACGTGTGCAGGCAGTACTTACCTTGCTCATTGCTGGGTTAACCATCGCTTGTTATTTCATCTTTGTTCGAAAGAAAGAAGGTATCAAGGAATTGAAGAAGGGAATTATACAAGCTTCTTCAAGAACGCTTCGCTAATAAATCTAAAAGCCCGGTATCGCCCATTCCATGAGCGATACCGGATGTTTTTATTCCGCTACATACCTATCCATTTCTTAATTGCTAAGCCAACGCATTCATCTTCATTTATTATTTATTAACGATTATATTTCTTCATCACTTCCATCAGTCGTTCATGATCAATAGCTTCAACTACTTTCCCGCTTGGTTTAAGAGCGGACATACTTTCCGCTGCAATCATAGCGTTAATAATCGCCTCATCAATCGCATGACAAGCTTGCTCATAAATCGGGTCAAACTGTTGATCATTTGTGACTTTCATAGTTAGGATTGGGTCTTCCTTTTGATGAATAGACATTTCATTTGCGGTTGAAAATGCAAGAAATATATCACCGGAATCATTTCCCCCCGGACTACCACTCCGTCCAATCCCAATGGATGCACGTTTCGCAAGTCTTTTTAGTTGATGAGGTAACATTGGAATATCAGTCCCGATAATTACAATGATTGAGCCCATTTCCTTTGTGTGTACTATATTCTCAGTCAAGTGTTCTCCAACTGGGACACCTGAAACTTTTAGCCATTCCCTTTTACCGTAGTTTGCTTGCACAAGTACTCCGATGTGGTATTCCTCTCCATCGATATCTAGTTTACGAGAAGAAGTACCAGTTCCCCCTTTAAACCCGTAACAAATCATCCCAGTTCCTCCGCCAACATTGCCCTCCTTCAATTCGCCTGATTGGGCAGATTGTATTGCAGCCAAAACATGCTCTTCTTTAACATGAAGCCCATTAATATCATTTAAAACACCGTCATATGTTTCAGCAACGACAGGCATAGCCCATAAATGTTCATTTAAGAATTGATCTTGATAATTATCTATCATCCATTTGACTACCGCCTGGTGGACAGTACCAACTGAATGCGTATTTGTAATACATATCGGGCTTAAAAAGTATCCGCCGTCGTTTATCCAATGTGTACCTGTCATTTCACCATTGCCATTAAACGAAAATGTTCCAGCCCAGATCGGCTTCATTTCATTTTGTTTACCACGTGGCAATATGGCAGTTACTCCGGTGCGAATTGGACCCTTTCCCACCTCTAATGGACCTTCCCCTTCAATGATTGTTGAATACCCAACGGTAACCCCTGGAACGTCAGTAATTGCGTTATGTAATCCCGTTTCTCCTTCAAATTTCAACCCTAAATCTCGTGCTCGCATCTAAGTCACCCCTTAAATTATATTATTTAAGCCCTTTTTAAAAAATATCGCTTTCACATTCACTATACTTCATTTTTTTCAATACTCATTAAACAAATGGTGCATGTAAAGACTTGAATCCCTTACATATTGTCCACCTTGTATCCAATTACAAATAAAATCCGTTATCGCCCACGTAATGAGTGATAACGGATTTTATTGCTTGCTAAAAGTCCAACCATATTTTAATAGCAGTTCCTAAAATAAGAAGTGCCAATAACCATTGAAGTACTTTCGTGTTCATTTTTTGACCAATTTTCGCCCCAATCGGTGCCGCTATAATACTTGCAACAATCATAACCGTCGCAGGACCGTACAGCACTTGATCCGTTGTGATCTTACCTATTGTCGAGCCGATTGAGGATATGAATGTAATCGCAAGGGAAGTTGCAATCGTCATTCGCGTTGGTATCTTCAAAACAACTAACATGATTGGTACAAGAATAAAGGCTCCTGCAGCCCCTACAATTCCTGCCGCAATCCCCACAATGAACGCGAATCCCGTTGCTAGCCACTTATTGAACGTGACTTGATCGACAGGAATATCATCCAAACCCTTTTTCGGAATGAACATCATAATTGCGGCGGTTGTCGCCAATATACCGTAGACCAGGTTGATGGCACCTTCAGATAACAGATTCGAGCCGTATCCGCCGATAAAACTACCGACTAAAATACTCGATCCCATGTAAATAACCAATGTTTTATTAATATAACCACTTTTACGGTACGCCCATACACCTGAAATTGTTGCGAAAAAGACTTGAATTGCACTTATTCCGGATACTTCGTGAGCGGTGAAGACTGCAACACCAAGTAGGGGCGGGATATACAACAACATCGGATATTTTATAATTGATCCGCCTATACCAACCATTCCTGAAATAAAGGAACCAACAAATCCAATTAAAAATATTGTCACAATAAACGCGAAATCCACCACATTTTCCTCCTTTCAATAGGAGAAAGGGTATCTACTTAACAGATACCCTTCCGTTTCAAATTAACCTTTTCGGATCCAAAATGTAAATACACCAGCCTCTTCAGTATGTTTCACTAAATCATGACCACCCGATTTCGACCACGCAGCTAAGTCTGCGACGGAACCTTTATCTGTTGCAAGAATTTCCAATACTTCCCCCACTTCCATTTCCTTCATCACTTTTCTTGCACGTACAACCGGCATTGGACAAGCCAACCCTTTAGCGTCTAATACTTTGTTTGATTCCATCACTAATCTCTCCTTAGTTTTCAATAAATTATCTAACCGCACAACGATTTGGTCCGATTTCCATTTCACGCTGGGTTTCTTCATCAGGTGATATTTTCCCCATATTTGTTTCACGTATTTGCTGGTAGGCATTCGGTTGTGGAGGTAAATTCCCAGTCACCATGTCCCTGAATTCCGCTTCGTCTTGAATATTCAAACCGTGATTTTCAGCAAACAATGTACCAAGTTTCTCAGATACACTACCGTCCCTATTCAATTCTTCAATAATCATGAAGTGCGCAGGAAGAACAATCAATTCCTCTGACAACTCTTTATATCGTTTGTACAACGACTCCCGTAAATCTCCAACCCAATCTTCAGCCAAACCAGCAAGGTCAGGGCGTCCGATTGAATCGATGAATAAGATGTCGCCTGAAAGTAAATACGTGTCATCTACTATGAATGATGTAGAACCAATCGTATGCCCAGGTGAGTACAAAGGTTGAATGGCAATCGTCGTATCACCGATTATAATCGTTCGCCCCTCTTCTAATGACTCATAGGCAAACGTTACTTCACTAGCGTCTTTTGGTGGCAACCAGTACGTTCCATTGACGGCTTCTGCAATTTTGCGTCCCCCGGAAATATGATCTGCATGGAGATGTGTATCTAAAATATGCGTAATTTTAACATCCAACGTTTTCGCGAAATCAAGAAATACATCAGTCATTCGTGTCGCATCGACAATTGCCGCTTCTCCATTTGAAACGATCATGTATGACAAACAACCTTTGCCAATTCGTACGAACTGATACAGCTCTCCGCCGTCTTTCAAGTCACCAATTTTCACTGGCTCCAAATGTTCACTCCAGGCCTTCATGCCACCTTGTAAGTAATGAACTGCACGCCCTTCTTCCGCAATCATTTCCGCAATCATAATGGAAGATCCTTCTTTCGCGCAGACAACGACGATATCTTGACCCGCAGGAAGCTGATGCAGGATTTCTTCAACCCCATCGAGTAAATCGAAATAAGGGATATTAAGATACTGAATGTTCTCTCCTTCAATTTTCCAATCCACAAATGCATCTTCATTACGAACGTCTAGAATGAAAAAGGGTTCTTGATTCACTACTTTTTTCGCTATTGTACTTGCAGTCATTAGTTGAACTGTCATTTGTATACCCCCCTAGTAATTTCATTTATTAATTACACAATCTTTTCTGTTGGTCCATTCCATTCACTCATACCAGGCACAACGTTTTTCACTTTTAAAAATCCGGCTTCAGCAAGTTTCTGAGAAGCTACATCACTACGGCTACCTGTACGGCATACGACGTAAATTTCCGCTTCTTTATCAAGATTCCCGAGTTCACTTTCAAGGTCCCCAAGCGGCAAAGACTTAGCCCCTGGAATATGATTGAATGCATATTCTGCCGATTCACGAACATCGAGCACAAGTACTTCACGGTTCTCCTCTAAAACAGCTTGTAGTTGTTCATTCAACACAATATGCGGATGTTTTTTCTCAACTTGTTCTTCTCCACTCGACTTACGTACATAATGCGTCAGAATTCCTGCATCTTCAGTCGTGCCTAAGTAGTCATGCCCGGAACCCTCAGCCCATGCTTTTAAATCCGCCGTAGATCCTTTATCAGTTGCCTGTACTTCCAACACATTTCCTGGTTCCATTTCTTTCATGATCTTTCTCGTTTTGACGATTGGCATTGGACAAGCCAGCCCCTTTGCATCGAGTACGAAATCCGTTTCTATCATGTCATCTTCTCCCTCTACCAATGCCCGTATGGGTATCTTTAAATGTAAAAAAATAATGTTATTCCACTGGACCTTCCCAGTCATTCATACCGCCAACCATGTTTACCACTTTAAAACCGTGCGCCTCAAGCAATTGCACCGCTCTTCCACTACGTCCACCTGAGCGGCATACCATTGTGTACTCAATATCTTTATCCAATTCATGCATACGGAATTCCAATAATCCGAGCGGAATATGAATTGCTTGTGCTATTTTCCTTTCTTTCACTTCATCTACTTCACGCACGTCAATTAGGTGAATCGTTTTGTTCATTTTTAACTTTTCTTGAATCTCTAATGGTGTAATTTCAATCATCTAAAACCCTCCCGCTTTTTGTATTGAATTAAATTTAAATAAACAAGTTTACATTGCCTTCCTGAGCATCTCCGAGATAAGCAGCAACTCCACCGTACTGAATACCATCCATCAATTCTTTCTGCTGCAAACCAAGAAGATCCATCGTCATCGTACAAGCAACAAGCTTTATATCTTGTTCTTCAGCTAGTTCAATCAGTTGCGGAAGTGTCATCGCATTGTGCTTTTTAATAACATGTTTAATCATTTTAGGACCCATTCCAGCAAAGTTCATTTTGGAAATACCCATCTTATCTGCACCTCGCGGCATCATTTTGCCAAATACTTTTTCTAGCAAGCCTTTTTTTACTGGGACTAGTTCTTCTTTTCGTAGTGCATTCAATCCCCAAAATGTATGGAAAATCGTTACTTGGTGATCATAAGCTGCAGCACCATTTGCAATGATGTATGCCGCCATTGCTTTATCATAATCTCCACTGAATAATACAATGGTAGTTCTTTTCGTCTCAGACAATCAAATCTTCCTTTCTAGTGGTACCCTGCGGGGTATGATATGCGTTAAAAAGAAAAGAGTCCACTGTTTCATCGACTCTTTACTAGTAGTTCTACTGCTTCTTTTACAATATCCTCTTGTGTTCTTGGATCGCTGTCATCCATTTGTTGTATACATTCAATTAGATTGGAGCTGACAATAACGCCAATCGTTCTATCTATAGCTGAACGTGAGGCTGACAATTGTGTAATTACTTCTTTACAGTCTTTATTGTCATCCATCATTTTTAAAATCCCTTTGATTTGACCCTCAATTCGTTTTAACCTGTTTTTTACTTTGTCATCGTATTCCATACCTATCACTTCCTTTTATTTAAGCTATACCCACACATTATACCCCTACAGGTATAATGTCAACCCCTTTGCTTTTATTAAGATAAAAGTTTCTGAACTTAAGCATAGCTATTAAAGTCTGCATTCCTGCAAATTTCGTTGAAATATGGTATACTAATAGTAGACAGCATGTGTGTTATCGTTTACGATTAGTTGTTTTCCATCTTCATCTACTTGTTGCTGCGGGTTTCCCCGAAGCACTCTTTAATTAGATGGCAAGATGAGAATGGATAATAGGGGGAATTCGAATGGCTTTTCCACGTAGGGAAAAAGAAGTGTCGGATTTTGTCGCAGCGCGCAAAATCGATGAAGAAATTTCATTTGTCCGTAATGAACATGAAGTAAATGGTACTATTTTTAAAATACTTGAGAATTCCGTCATCGTTGAAATCTCATCGAAGGACGCCGAACTTATTGGCGCCGCGTCAAATCTGACTGTTGTTTCACATAAGAATTACTCAATTGTTTAATAAATATAAGAAAAAGGCATCTGCTTCAATAGCGATGCCTTTTTTCTATGCCTCTATATTGTTTAAAATACAAAACGTGCATACATATAACCGACAAGTACAAGAATAACCGTTCCTCCTAGTCCTGCAACAAATGGCTTCATCCCCGCACTACGGAATGCCTCGAACTTCACATTCAGACCTAACCCAGCCATTGACATCGCCATTAATAGATAAGCGAGTGTGACAAATACTGATGCGACCGCTTCCGGTACAATCCCCGTGGTATACAGCGCACTCACTGCAAGGAAACCGAAAATGAACCATGGAATTGGAAGTGTCTTCAATTTGAATTTTTCTGCCGACTGTTTATTCTTCCGTGACATCCAGATTCCTACTCCTCCTGCAACAAAGACGAGTAACATGACACGAGTCAATTTCACGACAAGCGCAAAATCAAGTGCTTCAGTCCCCCCAACATCCCCTGCTGCAACAACATGTGCAATCTCATGAAGTGTCCCACCTGCAAACATGCCAAATGCCTCACTTGAAAGTTCTAACACTGGATATACTAAAGTATAGACAAATGTGAATAACGTTCCAAGAATAGCGATGATGGCAACACTAATTGCGGTCTGCTCGGGTTTTGCCTTTACTTGTGAAGCCACTGCAACAATGGCAGCTGCACCGCAGATCCCCGTTCCGCAAGCAGTTAGAAAACTGATTGTTTTATCAGCCCCAATTGCACGAGCTATACCGTATACAGCTCCAATACCGATTAGAACACTGCCCACTGCCCATAAAAATGCTGGCCATCCTGCAGATGCAATATTGCCCAGATTCAATCGCATGCCGAGAAGGATAATACCAGCACGCAATAATTTTTTTGACGCGAACTCAATACCACCTTCCCACTCTGCGCGAACAGGAAAAAACGTATTCCATAACATTCCGATTAGTATTGCAAAAACAAGTGGACCAATTAACGAAATATAAGGGAGTAGTGTTGCCAATTTTGCGATGACTGCGATGAAAAACGTCAGTCCAATTCCAAGCCAGAATCCTTTTTTCATAGCCATACCTTCTTCCATTTCTTTAAGTATAATCTCATCTTATCGATCAGTAAAATGAGGATATATGATAAAATCGATTAAGATTACTAATAGAAGGGAGCTTATCATCATGCTACTTGAAGAATTGAAAACGTTTGTTGCGGTAATTGAAAAAAAGAATTTCACCAGGGCCGGTGAATCACTAAACATATCTCAACCAACTGTCAGTCTCCATATCAAACATTTGGAAGACGAACTAAAAGCCTCATTGCTCGTACGTGCAAATAAAACATTTCACATTACACCCGCCGGAGTGGTTTTGTATGAACGTGCGATACAATTACTTCATCTCGCAGAGCAAACAAAAGAAGAAATTTTATGGCAACATAATGAGGTTAGCGGAATTCTTCGCATCGCTGCAAGTTACACAATTGGGGAGTCCGTATTGCCGGAGATACTAACGAGGCTACATTATAAATATCCTGATTTGCATGTAGAAGTTGCAATTGCAAATACCGAGGACGTCGAAATTGCGGTCCGCGAATTCCGGTCGGATATCGGTTGTATCGAAGGTAGTGTGCAAACAAAAGGGCTTATCATCCAGCCATTCATGGAAGACGAACTCATCCTTGTCGCAGCAAGCGGACATCCTTTGACAAATATTCGCCACCCTAAAGGAGCTGACCTCCAAACTTCTCACTGGGTCATGCGAGAAGTTGGTTCTGGTACACGGGAGTATACAGATTATTTACTTCAGTCAATCGGTAATGTCAAGCCCTCGAAAACAGTTATCAGTTCGAATGAAGGTGTGAAAAAAGCGATTCTATGTGGGCTCGGTATCGCGGCCGTTTCCATTCATACAGTGAAAGCTGAACTTGATAGTGGAAAGCTTGTACAATTGAAGGTCGATGTCCCTTTACAAAAGCGTATTTTCTCAACCTTGTACTCCCCCCTGATGGCTGCCAAAAAGCATGTCACCGTTTTTTTAGAAGAGCTTCGGTCCAAGTAAAAAAGGGTAAAGACGCTCGACCTAACCCAAAAACTGCATGACCGAAAAAGGGTTTCTCCTGTCATTCCTAGAAAAGTAGTAGAAAAGGGGGTTTTCCTTGTGGTTCGAAATCTAGTGCTCACTGCAATTATTGTAATGGGTATCGTTTATATTTTCTTTATCCCAGCGGATCCGGTCGGCTTCAAAATTTTAATGAAACTGATTCCGATGGCACTTATTATCCTATTTGCATTAATGACAAGACCTCTATTTTCCCGTACATACAAACGGATTATAATCGGTGGACTGTTCGTTTGCATGATTGCGGATGGCGTCATCTATTGGTTCTTACCCGGACTTATCACCTTCTTCATTGGTCATATTTTTTATATTTTTGCTTTTCGTCATGGCGCGAAGAAACCCATGCCAATCTGGGTTGCCGCCCCTCTCCTCCTTTACGGTGCAGGTATGGCTATTTGGGTTGCCGGTTCACAATTTTCTGCTGGCCAAACCGTGCTTGGTATCGCCATCATCGCCTACATCGGCGTTATTTTAACGATGGGCTGGATGGCTATTCGCACACGAATGACGCTCGCAATTATCGGCGCACTGCTGTTCATTTTCTCTGATTCAGTTCTTGCAATCGATCGATTCGTTCTGGAAATCCCATACCGGGATGCATTCGTTATGGTGACATATTATGCGGCGCAAGTTTTCATAGCAGCTAGCATTGGAAGTCGGGTTGTAAAGTATTCCGTAAACCGGAACAATCTGATAAGATAGATGAATCAGTACTTCATTATTAGGAGGAATTTTTAAAAATGAAAGAAAAATTAATCGAACGTCTTGTACGTTATGCAAAAATCGATACACAATCAGATGCAGGAAGCAATTTTACGCCGACTACACCAGGCCAATGGGACCTTCTGCACGAATTACAAAAAGAACTAGCGAATATCGGTCTAGAAGACATTACTCTCGACGATAACGGGTATTTATTTGCAACGCTTCCCGCCAATACGGACCGGGATGTGCCAATCATCGGCTTTCTTGCACACGTCGACACGACCACGGATTTTACCGGGAAAAACGTTAAGCCACAGCGTATCGACAACTATGATGGCAAAGACATACAACTGAACGACAGCATCGTCATGACAGTGAACGCTTTTCCCGAGCTGAAAAATTATGCCGGCCATACCCTTATTACGACTGACGGGACAACACTTCTTGGAGCGGACGATAAAGCGGGGATTGCTGAAATCGTAACAGCGATGGAGTATTTGATTGCGAATCCAGACTTAAAACATGGTAAACTGCGAATTGCCTTCACACCTGACGAAGAAATTGGGCGTGGACCACAAAAGTTTGATGTCGAAAAATTCGGAGCAAAATTTGCCTATACAATGGACGGTGGCCCTCTTGGGGAACTACAATATGAAAGCTTCAATGCCGCAAGTGCAAAAGTAACATTCCACGGGACTAGTGTTCACCCAGGTACCGCGAAAGGTAAAATGGTCAACTCAATTTTAATAGCCAACCAATTTCAGGCTAAAATGCCGGTAGATGAGATACCTGAGAAAACGGATGGTTACGGGGGATTTGTTCATCTCATGCAGTCCAACGGGTCCATTGAAGAATCAACTCTCGGCTATATTATCCGTTATTTCGACCGCGAAACATTCGAAGCAAGAAAACAGCTAATGATTGAAACAGCTGACAATCTAAGAAACGACTATGGCGAAAATGCGGTCACACTCGAAATCCAAGACCAATACTTCAATATGGGTGAAAAAATTGAACCCGTCATGGAAATAGTTGAGATCATGTCCGATGCATTTAAAAATCTCAATATCGAACCAAATATCGTACCTGTACGCGGCGGTACAGATGGGTCCCAATTGTCGTACATGGGCTTACCAACGCCTAACATTTTCACAGGTGGAGAAAATTATCACGGGAAATACGAGTATGTTTCAGTCGATAACATGGTAAAAGCGACTAAAGTCATCATCGAAGCAGTGAAACTTTTTGAAGAACGTGCATAAGTAAGAGGGAGGTAGCTTATGAAAGAAATTTGGATTGGTGTCCTTTCCTCCGTTTTTTTCGCAGTGACCTTCATTTTGAACAGATCTATGGAACTGTCGGGGGGAAGTTGGCTATGGAGTGCTTCCTTACGCTATTTATTTATGGTACCTTTTTTATTCGCTATCGTCGCTTACCGCAAAGGACTTGGTGACGTGAAGAAGGAATTCGTCCATAAACCCGCCCCGTTTTTCATTTGGAGCGTAACGGCCTTTGTCTTATTCTACGCACCACTTACATACGCGGCAGCTTACAGTCCGGGATGGCTTCTTGCCGGCACTTGGCAATTGACAATCGTGGCGGGCGTCCTGCTCGCCCCTTTCTTTACGTTGATTGTGAAAACCTCGGATGGCGAAAAAAAGATTCGACAAAAGATCCCGCTTGTTTCACTTGGAATTACACTTATTATTTTTGCCGGTGTCGTACTTATCCAAATTCCGCACGCACAAAGTGTTGAACCACGTACGTTGCTGCTCGGTATCATTCCAGTTGTTTTAGCAGCATTTGCCTACCCGCTTGGTAACCGCAAAATGATGGAGCTTCTTGGCGGCAGGCTTGATACGTTTCAACGTGTGCTCGGTATGACGCTTATGACAATTCCAGTCTGGATTGGGTTTTCCATCTATGCGTTATGGACGGTCGGTCCCCCTTCTATGAGCCAGTTAGGCCAGTCTTTCATCGTTGGTGTCAGTTCTGGCGTCATTGCTACAACTTTGTTTTTCATGGCCACTGACCGCGTAAGGGGAGATCAGGGAAAACTCGCCGCTGTAGAAGCAACACAGTCCACACAGCTTATTTTTGTTATGCTGGGCGAAATGCTGATTCTCGGCATTGCACTCCCTGGTGCCCTTTCACTCTTTGGGATCGCAGTAATTATTGTTGGTATGGGATTACATAGTTTCCAAACTGCACTTGGTAGAAAGAAACAATTAAAAGTACACTGATAATAAGTTAAGATGACCTCCATTTGGATTGGAGGTCATTTTTCTTTCATAAATAATCAAACTATTCTAATATCCAGTTGACTCTCGTTTCCCAAAGTGATATATTGGTTTACAAGTTCACTTTACTATGAAAAGGGAGGATTTTGAGTATGAACACAACTACACCTATTAAACAAGATTTCCAAGTCCATGACGTCACCGCATTGAATAAGGCAAAAAGTATCATTGAAAATAATACTTCCGCTCAAATACAACAAGAAGTTATAGACGCAGTGGAAAGAAATGCTGTTTGGCGGGGAGAGGAGTGCTTGAATTTATTAGCCCCCGAAGCTCCTACAAGTCAAACCGTACGTGATTTACTAGCGTCTGAAGTCGGTACCCGTGCAGCAGAAGGTCATATCGGACCCGAACAAAGATGGTTTGCCGGTACGAAGCATATTGACGAAATTGAAGCTCTTTGCGTAGAGTTATTGAAAAAAGTATTCAAATCGAATTATGCGGATCATCGTCTAGTTGCAAGTATGATTGGTAATATGGCCGTTTATGCAGCTCTGACCGAACCTGGGGATCAAATCATGACGATTGCACAGCCATTAGGCGGACATTCTAGCAACAGACATGATGGACCTGCCGGAATTCGTGGATTGAAGATCGCTGATATTCCTATGAATACAGAAGAACTCACCGTTAATTTAAAAGAATTCGAACGAGTTGCAAAGGAATTAAAACCAAAGCTTGTAACACTTGGAGCGTCAATGACACTATTCCCATTTCCGATTAAAGAAATGTCCGAAATCGTGAAAGAGTGGGGTGGGAAGATATTCTTTGACGGCGCCCACCAACTCGGATTAATCGGCGGAGGACAATTCCAAGATCCTTTAAAAGAAGGAGCAAGCGTGATGACTGGGTCAGCGGGGAAAACATTCAGCGGACCTCAAAGTGGAATTATCGTTTGGAATGATCCTGAACTGACAAAACCACTAACAGATGCTATATTCCCTACCCTTGCCGCGACTCATCAAGTGAATCGTGTAGCTGCTCTTGCTGCATCTGCAGCCGAGTTCTTGGAGTTTGGAGAAGCATACATGGAACAAATCGTTAAAAACGCAAAAGCGCTAGGTCAAGCATTCCACGACCGTGGAATCACTGTACTTGGTGCACATAAAGGATTCACTGAAACGCATCAAGTGATTCTGGATGTGAAAGAATTTGGTGGGGGTCTTCATGTTGGGCATGAACTTGCGAAGGCAAACATCATTACGAATAAGAACTTAATTCCAAGTGATCGTACTGAAGATTGGGATCGGCCGAGCGGACTCAGAATCGGAACAATCGAAGTGACACGATTAGGCATGAAAGAAAAGGACATGGCGACGATTGCAAATCTGATCGCCGATATTCTCATATCGAATAAAGACTTGGACGTTGCCAAGAAAGAAGCACTTGAAATGCGTAAATCATTCAAAAAACTTCATTACTGCTTCGAATGAATCAATATAAAAAAGCGTTACAACAATGCTTGAATTGTTGTAACGCCTTTTTTATATTATATAATTAACTTTCAACTTCGGAAAGTAGTCGACCAAGGGTAAGCCAATTATCTTCAACAAGATGTGCGGCTTTTTCTTTGTCGGCCTTTTTACAAGCAGTAATAATTTCTTCATGCTGATTGATTGAAGTCCAACTATCCACCGAATCAAACTTTTTTAACGTTAGCCGATGAATTTTCGGCACAATTCTTTCAAGAGCTTTGTCAATTTCAATATTGCCCGCAACCGCAAGAAAAACTTGGTGGAAATGCTCATCAGCATTAATTGCTCGGTTACTATCTTTACTGTCAAGCGCTTCGGCTAATGAGTGGTTAATTTCCTCCAACTTTGCAAAGTCTATATCCGTCATCTTCGGCACTGCCAATTTTGTAGCTAAAGCATGAAGCGCAGCTACAACGGTAAATGCGTGTTTTGCTTCCTCTTCAACCAATTCCGTCACACGCGTCGAAGAGCCCGGGAATGCTTCGACGAGTCCTTCATCTTCCAGTCGTTTCAATGCCTCTCTCACCGGAGTCCTACTTACTGCAAATTGTTCCGCAAGTTTATTGTCATTCAATCGCTGTCCTGGTTGCAATTCTAAATTGACAATTGCATTTTTGAGCGACTCGTATATTTGGTCTTTTAATGTCGGTCGAATAATTTGTTTTATATTATTTTTTTCCATAAAACCAGTATATCGCATTTTAAATTAACTGACAAACTAAGGTTGCGTTTACGCCCTCCCAAGCATCTATAAAAACCACATCGTTTCAAGACTTACATTCGTGAAAAAGAAATAGCCCGCAACCAATGAAGTTGTGAGCTATTCCATATTTGCTAACGATTCAGCAAACCTAATTACCGTACATATTCTCCAATCGTCTCGACCGCTTTTTCCGTTACCGAGGTATCTATCGCTTTATCAAAATCAATATCACCGCGGATAGCACCATTTGCTTTGTACGCATCATATTGCTTTTTAATATCATCGATGAACATCTTGCCATCAGGATCAAGGCCAGTGACGTTCACTTTCTCCCAAAGAGCCGGGTCTTTTAATGCTGTATGCTTCGTCATGATGTCGATAATTTCATCTTTTCCCTCATTTTTGATAAACGCATCGTTGTAATCGCGGACGCCTTTCAAATAAGCCGCCATGAAGCGTAACGAAACATCTTGTTCTTTATTCATGAAGTCTGGTGATCCAAGAACCAATGCAATTTGAGATTCCGGCGCATAATCAGTTGCATCCCCAAATCGGACGTGGAACCCTTTTTCAACACCTTGTGTGATAAGCGGTTCGATATTTACGGCAGCATCGATTGTTCCACTGCTAATTGCGCCAAGCATACTACCAAAATCACCCATAAGGACAAATTCAACGTCATCTTCGGTTAATCCAGCGTATTTAAGCATTTCATCGTAGATATACCAATCAATTGAGTTAAGTGATGACACTGCAATTTTCTTGCCTTTTAAATCTTTATAGTCTTTTATTACGTCAACCATATGATTACCTATGACGAGAGTAAAATACGACTTCCCTGGCACGTTATGTCCTTTATCTGCAATAATTTTCACGTCAATTCCCTGTGCAATCGCGTTGAAGAAAGATGCAGTCGAAACGCCTCCCGCAATATCCACCTCGCCAGCCGCTAATGCCGGAAGCATGTCATCACTGTTTGCAAACTGAGCAAATTCTACTTCGATATTATAGTCTTCAAAGTATCCTCTCTCTTTTGCAATATAAAAACCTGCACCAGAGGCCGCCCCATCTTCCGCTATGACAACTTTTTCACGTTTTTCAAGCGGTGCCAAATCACCAGAAGGATTAACTGTAGCTACTTCTTCAGGTTTTTCATCTTCTACTACCGGTTTCGCCGTCTCTTTAGGAGAACAGGCACCAACGATTAGCGCTATCGCGAATAACGACAACAACCATCCGTTTTTCATCCACTTTGCCATCGAACCTCTCCCTTTCTATCCATCTTCTCGTCTTGAACGCTGTACTTCTTCCTGCAAGTGCTTCCATATTTCCACGAATTGCCCTGCCATAACTGGGTTTTCTCGTATGTCTTCAATTTTGCGCGGACGTGGCATATCGACAATAATTTCTTGAATAATTTTACCCGGCTGCGAACTCATCAGTAAAATACGATCACTTAGCAATAACGCTTCATCAATACTATGGGTAATGAATAGAATCGTCTTCCCCGTTTCCGACCAAATCGACAGCAACTCTTCCTGCAAGATAAATTTATTTTGCTCATCAAGTGCACCAAACGGTTCATCCATCAACAGGATCTCCGGATCATTGGCAAATGCACGCGCAATACTCACCCGTTGTTTCATGCCCCCTGATAGCTCTTTCGGATAAAGGGTTGAAAATTTTTCTAGACCGGTCTTTTTCAAATAATACGTAGTACGCTCTTTTATAAGTTTTTTCGGCAAATGACGCATTTTGAGTCCGAACGCTACATTCTTCTCGACAGTGAGCCATGGAATGATACCCTTTTCCTGAAACACCATCGATTGCAATGGTCGATCCTCTCCATCCGTCGCGGTTGCAATCGTAAACTCACCAATACTCGGGGTTTCAAGCCCTGCCAAGATTCGAAGTAACGTTGATTTACCGCAACCACTCGGTCCAACAATACAAACGAATTCCCCATCATTGATTGTTACATTAATATCGTCTAGCGCCGTAACACTGCCTTGTTTTTTATAAAATGCCTTTGTTAAATTACGAATGATGATTTTTGCTTTCCTACTCATCTACTCACCTCCACGGTAACATCTTTTTCTGAATTCCTCGTAGCAATAGCGAGAACAGATAACCGAAAAACGAAATGAGGATGAGCCCAACGTACATTTCTTGCAGTAAGAACGCTTTGTACGAAACCCAGATTAGATAGCCAATCCCTGATGTAGCACCCATCATTTCCGCAGCGACAATTGTCAGAAGCGCAATCGCCTGCCCCATCTGAATCCCTTCCAACATAACCGGCATCGCACCGGGCAAAGCAATTTTCGTAAAAAAGTCTAGTTTACTAGCTCCATAATTTTTTGCCACATCCAAATAGATTGAATCGATATTAATGACTCCAGCTGCCGTATTAATGACAACAGGAAAAAAAACACTCCCAGCAATTGTTACAACTTTCGATAAATCACCAATTCCAAAAATAATAATAATGATTGGAAGCAAAGCAAGTGTAGGAATCGGCATGAGCGCCATGACAATTGGCGAAACAAAATGTCGAATTGGCGTATAAAGCCCCATTAACAAACCGATGATGATTCCGGGTATGACGCCTAGCAAAAATCCGACAAGAATCCTGTACAATGAAACGCCGATATGACCCGCCATTTCACCACTTGAAATCATTCCGAAAAATGTCCCCACAATTGCAGATGGAGGCGGAAAGAAGCGGATATCAATCATTCCCGTTCTCGACAAGAATTCCCACATAAAGAGCAGGAATAGGGGCGAGGCAATCGTCAACAGCTGTTTTAACCGTTCTTTCGTTTGTCTTTGTTTCCATTCACGCTGTTCGATTTCAAACGGATCGTATCGGACAGCCTTATCATCTCTCTTCAACGTCCACCACCTCTTCATTCAAATAGTATGTATCTGCCTAAAAATGTGTGTTGGGCATATGCTGATAAACGAGCATCTTTCCATAAGAAAAGCGCTGGAGTCAAGACGTAAATTCTCAACTTCACAACTTATCCTAAGTACGAGATTTTATAATTTCCTAGACAACAAAAAATCCATGGAGCAATAATCCCCCATGGATGATATCCAACCCTATTTATCCACGCCAAGCACTCATACCGCCTGTAACGTTAGAAACATCCTTGAAACTGGCTTTCTTCAAGATTTTCGCTGCTTGTCCACTCCTCATGCCACTTTGACAAATAACGACGATTTCTTTCGATTTGTCTAGGCTAGCCAACTGCGATTTCAATGTATTCAACGGGATATTTTTAAATTCTTTAATATGCCGTCCTTTATATTCCCCCGGTGTCCGTACATCAATGAACTGCACCGATTTATTTTTCAGCATCCCCATTAAGTCCTCCGTCGAAACGGAACGTACACCTTTAGCGGGCATCATTCGCCAGACAAAAAATCCAACGATTAGTAAAATAAAAAGCCATTCCATACGATTTTCCTCCTAGTCTTCCTATAACTTCAATTCCAAATATACTACCAGGGGTATTAATAAGGCAATAAATCCGCTTCGTCTACCCCTTGTAAGGTCCCTTCGCCCAATTAATATAGGTATTCATTTGTTCAACTTATATACAATAAAAAAACAGCGCTCCCTGTAAAGGACGCTGCTTCACTATTAATAAAGTATGCCGTTTTTCTTCGCCTCAAACACTAACTCTTCTCGGAACGCCGGGTGGGCAATGTCGATAAGCGCTTTTGCACGTTCAGATAACGATTTGCCATACAGACTAGCGATGCCGTATTCCGTGACGATGTTATCGACGTCATTTTTCGACGTCGTTACGACAGAACCTGGCGACAATTGCAGTTTAATGCGCGAAATGGTGTCGTTTTTCACTGTTGAATGCATGCAGATGAACCCTTTACCATGCTTTGCAAAACGTGCTCCGCGTGCAAAATCTGCTTGTCCACCGGTTGAAGAATAATAGCGTCCTCCAATTGTTTCGGAAGCACATTGTCCATAAAGGTCAACTTCCGTCGTCGCATTAATGGATACAATTCTTTCTTCTTTCGCAATCTCACGTGGATCATTCACCATACTCACAGGTAAAAATTCAACCGCAGGGTTTTCATGGAGGAAATCGTACAAACGCTGTGATCCGAATGCAAATGTCGCGACAATCTTCCCTTTATGAGTGAACTTCCGTGTCCCATCGATAGCTCCCGCTTGCACAAGGTTAACGATTCCGTCTGTCAGCATTTCAGTGTGGATACCAAGATGACGGTGGTCTTTCAACATGCTCATAACCGCATTCGGAATGGCTCCAATACCAATTTGGAGTGAATCCCCATTTTCAATAACATTCGTTACAAATTCAGCAATTTTAAGATCTTTCTCACCAATTAATGGAGAGCTTTCTTCTGATAAAGGCGCATCATTTTCAATGTATCCCGCAACTTGGCTAATATGAATTTGGTTTTCACCGTATGTACGTGGCATATGCTTATTCACTTCCAAGACAAACGGAACATGACCAATGAATTCGGAAATATAGTCTGCCTGTGTGCCCAATGAAAAATAACCGTGTTCATCCATTGGAGAAGCAACTGTGATTATCATCGACATGTTCGTAACTTTTTTCAACATGCGCGGGACTTCATGGAAAACGTTGGGAACTAATTCTATTTTGCCCTCTTGATAAGCCTTCCGTGTTGCACCACTTAAAAAGTAGGAGACATGTGAAAGATGACCTTTCATTTTACCTATTATATAATCCCGCTCCCGAAGAGCCAGCATTTGATGAATCTTAACGTTCTGTAATTCCGAATGGTTCTCTTCCAATATATCAAGTAGACGATGAGGTTCCCCATTGGCAATCGGGATAATAATATCAGCCTCTACGTCAATCAAATCAATAAACTGTTCTGCACTCAATCGTTTTTCCACGTCGTTTTTTCACTCCTATAAAAGTCCGCCTATTCAATTAGTATACAGCAGACTGAGCGCTTGCTCAACTTGATGATTGACTAGTAAGAACGCTATAATCGATCTATGACAAACTTAACCACGGACCAGCTCAGACAACTGAATATGTACAGCATTTATGTAGATTCGTCCGAACGGAATTTATTCACATTGAAAATGCTACTCGATAGTCAAAAAACGGAAGATATACTAAATGTCGTCCAAGCAGTGAGCGGAAGCCCCAACCGAACTGTAGCAGCATCGTATTTCATGCGCCGTTTCGGTATGTTTACCGCGATGCAATTTTATAACCTGGCGGCATACGATGAAGTATGGGATGGAAACAATGAACAACTTCATTTTGGTGCAAAAGAAGAATACGGAAAACTGGCTGTTAGTACGTTTGCATCCGCGAAGGATTGGCGATATGTAGAAGACGCGGAACGGCGAGATGTCATTAAGCGGATTCTGCAGGATGAATGCGGAGCTGTCATCCGACAAATCCGCACCGTCACATCTATTTCTCCATTGACGTTATGGGAAAATATCTTTGGTTTTCTCCTTTGGCAGTACCATGTTCTTTTGGCAAACCCAGGTACCTCCGTAGAAGCACGCGCGGACCTCAACATATTGAAAGACGACACGCTTTGGGAAGGAATCGCACCTCGTTCTTTATTTGCCACCTACTTAAAAGGATGCGAGCCGTCCGCACTTTTGAATACAGAAGTCCGTACCACATGTTGTTTCTCAAAGGATGTACCCGGTCTCATGCAGTGTGGATTTTGTCCATTGAAATAACATGATTCAGTTACTTTTTGCGATAGCTATTGTACCAGATCTTCATCGAATAAATAGTTCCACTGACCGCTCCACCATAGAAAAAACCCATGAAGATACCCGCGGGTAAGTTACCTGGATGACTGATGAAAATAGACAAGATAAGTCCAATAATTGTTGCCGCGGTTGAAAACCAACTTTCAGGGAGTTTAAATAAAAGTTTCAACAGGAATATTCCTAGAAGAATAGCGGGTATTGCCCAAAAAGCATCCCAGACGTTTGTATGGATAATCGGGAACTCATTCCACATGAAATCAATCCTTTTTCACATTAGCCTTCCCACAACACTTATAATTCAATACACTTTTTGAAGATGAAGGGCAGGAATTGAACATGCAAATCAAAGGCCATACAGTTCGAGGAAAAGTTCTTGATGAAGAAACTCGGTGTGCACATTATCATTCCGAAATCGACCGGATTGCGATAAAGTTTTATTGTTGTGGCACCTACTATCCCTGCTATGAATGTCATGAAGAAGACGGTTGTGGCAATCCTGACGTTTGGCCAACTGAGATGTTTGGTGAAAAAGCAGTTCTTTGTGGAGCATGTGGTTATGAACTAACTGTTTCGGAGTATTTGACCTGTGGATCGAAGTGCCTTACTTGTTCAGCACTGTTTAATCCCGGATGTAGTTTACATAAAAATCTTTATTTCCAAACTTAAAACAGGAAAAAAGCAGCATTTGCAACATGCTGCTTTTGTTATATTTGATAACCTATTTAGGTTTTTTCATTCTATTAACGCCAAAATAAATCCCTATACCTACGAGTAGTAGAAGTAGAAGTACTGGTAAGTTTCCGATGAAAAAGACAATCAGGCCCGAACCCGTCGCAAAGATAAAATTTGTACTTGTAGCAAGTTGTTTTTTAGTTTTATCCCACGTGTCTAAATTTTTACTGTCTAGTCCTGGAACAATAACACTATTTTCATACATTGTTATTTCAATAGTAGAAAATGACGTCTGATTTTCTAGATACTTCATCTTTCCTACAATTAATTCAATTTCCTCTTGGACTTTGGATAAATCAGACGATATTTTCAATAAATCCTCTGTTTTTTCTGCCTTCCCCATAAACTCGAGCAGCCTTTCCTCTACTGTTCGTTTTGATTTCACCCTGGACTCTAGATCAATATATTGTTCGGTTACATCTTCCCCCGTCACATTACGATTCAAAACTTCAGCCGCTTCCCCTTCGGCATCCGTTAAAAACTTTTGAAAGTGCTGCTCTGGGATTCGAACAGTGAGCCGAGCACTTATACTTTCCTCGCTTTCCCGATGCACATTCGATTCAACGATATAACCTCCATAGTCACTCACCTTTTTCTCTATTATAAGCTGAGTATTTTCAAGTTTTTTCAAATTGAGCTGTAATTCCGCCCTGTGGATGATTTTCCTATTCGTTGGGATCACTTTAGATTGTTCGTTGGCTAACTCTTCTGTTTCAGCTTTATTCTCTTGCTCTGTAGTTGCCATATCTTGCGATGTTAATGAGCTCTCCATCTGAATGTCTTTCTTTGATTCACTTGAACTGCAGGACGCCATAAATACAAGTAAGCCTGATAATAGTAGAGCCAAAACCACATTTCGCTTCATAGAATCCCCCCTATCTATTTAATCAATGAGACGGTGTAATCCAAAAAAGGTTACATCTTCCAATTAAACGGTATGAAAAAACGCTAGATTTTATCTAGCGTTTTTTTAGTCTTCTATTTCTTTTTTAAACAGTCTTCGTCGCAGCGCTTTTGATTTCCTTCCGCCTTGCATAAATATTCTTAACGATGGCTTTACCAACTGCATACGCCGGAACAGCAACGATGATACCGAGAAAACCTGCAATATTACCTGCTGCCAATATAACAGTAATGACTGTAAGTGGATGAATATCCAGTGATTTACCCATTACATTTGGTGTAATAAGATTACTTTCAACTTGCTGGGCGATCACCATTACGACTGCAGCTAAAATACCAATCTTCGGATCCTGTATAAAACCGATGATGATTGCAGGAACAGCTGAAATCCATGGGCCAATGAAAGGAATGAGGTTCATGAACAATCCAAAAATGGCTAATAACAGTGCATACTCCAGTCCAATAATCATATAACCTGCAAACAACAGAATTGCTAATAGAAAACTGATTAACAACTGCCCTTGGATATAAGAACGGAGTACAGTATCGATATCATGTAAGGTCTTTTTGATCCATTCCCGACGTTTTCCCGAAAAGAAATTGTATATGAACGGAGCAAACTTTTCATGATCTTTCAGGATGAAAATGAAGAAAAACGGGACTAATATAAGCAGGAACATTGCTTGAAAGAAGGATTGTAAAAATTGAACAACCCATTTCCCAAAATTAACCGCTATGGATTGAAGTGATTCAACCGCACTATCAATTGAATCTTCAAGTTTTGGTGGTAAATCACTTTTTTGTTGAAGTAATGTGTATGTCAAGTCATTTATTTCTTGGGCGATAGTAGGCGTATTTTCGACTAATTTATTAATTTGATTCGTTACTGGAGGAGCAATAATTGCTACGAATATCCAAACGACTGCTACGAGAATCGCTATAACCGAAAGAATGCTTCCCCACCTTGGTACTTTACGTTTTTCCAGAAAACGTTGAACCGGTTCCGTAATATAATATAGAACTCCGCCAAGTAATAATGGTATGAATATTGCCTTTGCTATGATTACTAAAGGCGAAAAAATCCCTTGAATCTCTATAAAGTATTTAATAATTAGCATAGCAAGCAGTATTCCAACACCTACTTGAAACCATAACTTTTTCGTCACATATCCCACTTCCTTTTCAATTATGTATTGTTATTTTAAGTATACGTTGTTATACGCTTGGCGTCGAAGAAAGTTTCAACTTTTCCTTACGAAATGATAAACATATGGTCCTTCAAAAAAAGTCCAAGCTTTTAAACCAGTACCGCCACTTATACTACCATACTACAATTTGGATACTATCTGTTTCACCTATACCCAAAGACCCACAAGTGAAAAAAGACTGCCCAATTCGGACAGCCCATTTACACACTGGTGATGGAAAAAATCACCCGACTCTAAGATTAATTTGAATACCGGAAGGATCCACCGTTACAAATCCACTACCATTCAATTCCACTTTTCCATCTAATGCTTCCACTTTCGTAATCGCTTCTTTCAATGTAGCCTCATTCGGATAAATAAGCGTGTAAGATTGAAGTCCGACACTTCCCACAGTTGGACGTGATACACCTTCGCCATTCCATGTATTCAAGCCAATATGATGATGATACTTCCCGTTAGACATGAATAATGCTTGCGGATAGTCCGTAACGACTTCGAAGCCGAGTGCATTGTAGAATGTTTCCGATTCAGGCAAATTGGCTACATGTAAATGTACATGGCCCATAACCGTTCCGACAGGAAGTCCATCCCACGTCTGCTCCCCACTTTCTGCAATAATACTTTCTCCGTCAAGCGCATCTGTACTCATTGCAACTTTTCCATTGTCCCAACTCCAAACAGCAGGATCACGATCTATATAAATTTCAATTCCGTTGCCATCCGGATCTGACAAATAGAGCGCCTCGCTCACAAGGTGATCCGCAGCCCCAATTCGTACATTCTGTTGGATGAAATGTTTAATAATTGCCCCTAAATCGGCTCTCTTCGGCAACAATAATGCAAAATGATACAATCCAGATTTATGCGCCTCTTTCGGCATAACATTTTCCGGTTGTTCAATAATCAGTAAAGGCGTCTTGCCATCTGCTGTCAGGACAACTTTAGCCGCGGCTTCTTCAAGTACTTTAAATCCAATTACCTCTTTATAAAATTGGACAGCTCTATTTATGTCCAAAACGTTGAGATGTACTTCCCCTGTATACGTATGCGGTACTGTATGAAAATTCATTTTTATTCCTCCCCCTAAATAACAGTAAGTTAATTACTTTATGTAACTAACTTTATATGTTATAATGACAGTTGTCAACACATTATGTTCGGCGAAAGGAGCTTCAATGATATGAATGAATTTGAACTTTGCCCGCGTTTCGAGAAGGCCGTATCTATTCTAAGCCAACGCTGGACCGCCCTTATTTTGTATCAATTAATGGCAGGACCACAGCGCTTTTGCACAATGACTGACAAACTTGGTGTCAGTGGAAAAACACTTTCAGAACGTTTAAAAGATCTTGATCAGCAAGGCTTTGTCATCCGCCACGTTTACCCTGAAACACCTGTGCGAATTGAGTATTCATTAACTGAAAAAGGAATGTCTCTTACGCCTATTATGAAAGAAATTGAGAATTGGTCACAGAAGTGGATTGAGCGTGAAGCAGTTTCTCCTAATGAAAAAGCATAAGAATTCACATGTTTTTCACACTCATCCGACTTTCGTATTCCTAAACCCCTCGATTATAGAAAGAGTAGTTTCAACTAAATGAAAATGTATACTCTATAAATAGATGTTCTATTGTACTAGAAGGAGTGGGAGTTATGAGGACGCTGCTAATCGACAACTACGATTCATATACATTCAATCTTTATCAACTCATTGCCTCTATAAACGAAGAACTACCCATAGTAGTTCGGAATGATCAATATTCATGGAACGAATTACAATCCATTTCGTTTGATAATGTGATTATTTCTCCAGGACCAGGAACACCAACGAAAGAAAAAGATTTTGGTGTTTGTCGAGATGTTTTACGCCTATCAGAAGTGCCAATTTTAGGGGTCTGCTTAGGTCATCAGGGATTCGCCCATACTTTTGGCGCAAAAGTTGTGAAAGCACCTACGCCAATGCATGGAAGAATAAGTAAAGTCTTTCATAACGATTCTGAGTTATTTAAGGGAGTACCCCAAGAATTCGAAGTAGTTCGCTATCATTCACTTATTGTCGAGGATGATTTACCTACTTGTTTACAAAAAACAGCATGGACTGCTGATGGAATTATAATGGGCTTGCAGCATACTGAAAAACCAATATGCGGTGTACAGTTCCACCCTGAATCCATTTGCACTGAGTTCGGACATCAAATACTAGAAAATTTTTCGTTAATGAATAAAAAAACTACTATTTATGGATAAATCAGTATTTCCAAGGAGATGTTCTTGTTGACAAATATCCCAGAGATTTCGATAGTCCCACGGGGCATGTCTCGTGAAATGTCTACTGCATTACCCACTGTAAAGGTTTTGAGTAGAAAACTATTAAATTTTGTAGAACCAGAAGAAGTTTTTCAGCATTTTTTTGCTGAAGAAGCATATGCTTTTTGGCTTGATAGTAGTCGTGTCGAATCTGACCTATCTCGTTTTTCTTTTATGGGAGCAACTAATGGACCATTAAGTAAAGTGATTAAGTACGACTCAAAAACACAGCTTGTTCAAATTAGTGACGCACAGGGACAAACTGAGCTTACAGAAGATATTTTCAACTATATTGATTCTGAGATCCATAAAATGCAACAACATTCTAATGAATTACCGTTTGATTTTAATGGCGGATTTGTAGGTTATTTTGGATATGAATTGAAAGCTGAATGCGGTGCCAATGAACACCATGTATCCTCAAATCCTGATGCCTTGTTTATTCTAGCCGACCGATTAATTGCCTTTGACCACAAAGAGCGCTGCATATATTTAGTTAGTATTGTTCCATATAATGCCCCTACATCCGCTTCTGAATGGTTTGACGCTACGGAACAGCAACTACAAAACGTTCCATCTATAGCACCCGTGGAAGTAACAAACAATGATACCCGCACACCACTTAACTTTGAATTAAGTCAATCGTACGCTCAGTATGTAAAAAAGATAGAAAAATGTAAAAAGTATATTACTGAAGGTGAAACTTATGAGGTTTGCTTAACGAATAGAATTAATATTAATGAACATTTCAATCCATTAGTTACATATCGTATTCTTAGAAATATTAATCCAGCTCCATACTCGTCCTTTCTTAAGTTCGGGGAATTGAGTGTTCTATGTTCTTCTCCTGAACGTTTCCTAAAAATTGATCAAGATCGAGTGGTCGAAGCTAAACCAATTAAAGGGACGATTGCTCGTGGGAAAAATATCGAGGACGATCTCAGATTGGCTGAAATATTGCGTACTAGTGAAAAGGATAGAGCAGAAAATTTGATGATTGTTGATCTTCTTCGAAATGACTTGGGTTTAGTTTGTGATATTGGAAGTGTTCACGTACCGAAATTGATGGCTATTGAATCTTATCAAACAGTGCATCAACTCGTTTCAACAATTAAAGGGACGTTAAGAGCGGAATTAACAGCAATTGATTGTATACGATCAGCATTTCCTGGAGGATCGATGACTGGAGCTCCCAAAATACGAACCATGGATTATATTGACGAATTAGAGACGAATGCTCGTGGCATTTACTCGGGAGCAATTGGATTTTTGAGCTTAAATGGTACTACAGATTTAAATATTGTCATTCGAACGATTATAATGACTCCCGAACAGGCTACTGTAGGTGTGGGTGGAGCAATCACAATTTTATCTGATCCTGAACGAGAATTTGAAGAAACTCTTTTGAAAGGTCGCGCTTTAGTCAAAGCACTTACGATTTCTCAGTTTGGAAAATTCGATAAAAAATTATATACATTTAATGATCCCCATATGGATAGTTTGTTTAATAAGCTATTATAGTGAAACAGTTCGTATACAAATTCCCAAAGTTTCTAACCTTAATCAATTTCATAACTCTGAGCTGTTTATAACACGAGGGTTTTTGAACATTAAGAAAAGCGCAGGCGCCCTCTAAGATGCGACAGACATAAGACGGGACAGTGGAGCGACGTTCCTTTGCCCCAGAAGGATACAGTTCATTCTTTCCTAGCTAGATCGACTTTTGACTCCGAGCGCCTGGCGCCCGGAGCTAGACATTGTTCCGGGTCGAAAACTTATACTTTCTTATTTGTTGTTTTACTTTTTTATATACGTTTTTAAAAACCCTTCAATCTGCGCAGGTGTTTTCAAATAATGTACGTTCTTCCCTTCACCTGCATAGCGTTGTATTCGCTCTAGCATTTTCCTTTTTCGTGCCCCATATGTTGTGAGGATGAATTTCAGAAACGCCTTATCAATCTTCTCTTTACAACCTTCACCAATATCATTCCTCGTTTTCCCATGGAATTGTACTCTTCGCTTTAATACACGGTACAAACAGACACGGAGAGGGAGCTCCAAATAAATAACGGTATCTGCATGCGGCTCTCGAATATCGAATGTCCCTGAATAATTCCCCTCTACTATCCATTGCTCATTTTGGACAACTTGTTGTTGAGCTGCTGAAAATACTTCAGGCGGGGCTTCCACCCAATTCGGTTTCCAATACAAACAATCTAAATGTGTTACTTCGATTCCAGTCAATTCGCCCAATCGACGTGCAAACGTTGATTTTCCAGCACCCGCTGACACCCCGATGACCATAATTTTATTCATTCCGTAACTCCTCCTCATTGTCTGGGACTTGGTGAATCCCCTCCTACATATAAACTTCCATCCCCATGACCAAATAACCCAAAATATGTATTTAAACCTCTCAAAATCATTATACAGTATATATAGCTGAACTATTCCAAATTTACATCAGCCCAAAAAAGACGAACAATTGGTATTGAATTTTACCTAATGATAGGATATATTCTAACTAACGCAATAAAATCATATAAAATATAATGAAATATTTATATTTATTCACAAAACCCGAACAATGAACTTGATTCACTTTGGTTATCATAACGATTTAATTATACTATTATTAAATTGTGTCCATATTTTGAATCATTTTATCCATTCCCATATTTCAAGATTTGCGACATCATCAGGGATTATCTTTGTTTTACTTATGGTAAACGACTACTCAAGAGGTTGAAATATTGATACTACCTACAAGTCGCACAATTGGCAATCATTTTAAAATAAAAAAACCACGTTTTTCTTCTTCACCCCGCCGCTTTACTATGCTAAAGTAGTAAAACATTAAATTTTGATAGACGAGATAAAACTCTCACGAAAGCTGCTTTCTATTTTGAGGAGGAAGATCATGACCACAAGCTATCAAGGTACGAATAAAATGATTACAGGAATCGTGTTTGGTGTCATAACGTTTTGGCTTTTCGCGCAATCCATGGTCAATGTTGTTCCCGCAATCCAATCGGATCTAGGAATTTCACTGGGTGTACTTAATATTGCAATCAGTTTGACCGCTTTATTCTCAGGTATTTTCGTCGTGGCAGCAGGCGGGCTTGCTGATAAATTTGGTCGCAAGAAAATGACCTATTTCGGACTCATATTAAGTATCATTGGCTCACTTTGCCTCGTATTTACGAATGGGGCCGCGCTGTTAATTATCGGACGGATCATCCAAGGATTATCGGCTGCTTGTATTATGCCAGCAACGATTGCATTGATGAGAACGTACTATGAAGGGGCTGAAAGGCAACGTGCACTTAGTTATTGGTCTATCGGGTCTTGGGGTGGTTCGGGTGTTTGTTCATTTGCAGGAGGAGCTATCGCAACTTCTATGGGTTGGAGATGGATCTTTGTTTTCTCAATTATTTTCGCCATCTTGGCTATGATTTTGATCAAAGATACCCCCGAAAGCAAAGTTGAACAGCAAGGCTCTTCCCGTTTCGACTTTACCGGCTTAGTTGTATTTGTTTTAACGATGATTGCATTAAACGTGGTTATTACGCGCGGTGCAGATTTCGGATGGACAAGCCCGCTCACATTAAGTTTAATTGTCGCTACGCTAGTTGGAATGCTATTCTTCATCAAAATAGAAATAGGTAAATTACATGCTTTGATTGATTTTAAATTATTTAAAAACAAACCGTATACGGGTGCTACCATCTCCAACTTCTTATTAAACGCGGTTGCTGGTACGCTCGTTGTAGCAAATACATATGTGCAAGTCGGAAGAGGCTTCACGGCGTTTCAATCAGGTATGCTATCAATTGGCTATTTAGTGGCAGTCCTTGTCATGATCCGTGTCGGTGAAAAAGTACTGCAACGAACCGGTGCTAGATTACCAATGATGGCAGGCTCTATCTTGGCGGCAATTGGCATCGGGTTAATGGCTTTGACATTTTTACCGGACACAGCTTATATCATCGTTGTCTTTTTCGGATTTATCCTGTTCGGTGTAGGACTTGGGCTGTATGCAACACCGTCCACTGACACAGCTGTATCAAGTGCCCCTGAAGATAAAGTCGGTTCAGCGTCAGGTATTTACAAAATGGCGAGTTCTCTCGGCAGCTCCTTTGGCGTTGCCATATCTGCCACCGTGTACGGTACAATGACGATGACGGGCAATATTGAAAAGGCAGCCTCTGCCGGAATTATTACCAACGTTATATTCGCAGTACTTGCGTTAATAGCAATCATGTTTTTGGTCCCTAAAGCGAGACAAGATGCTCCAAAACAAGTAGTCAGCAGACAAAATGAAAAATTTACAAATCCCGTTAATAATAGCGGTAGAATAGGATAGTATTTATATTAATACGCATAAAAACAGCCTTAAATCATAATCGATTTAAGGCTGTTTTATAAATTACTGTGTTTATTTCATAATTGTCTTGGTGACCGTCATCCACTAAAATTCAAACCTCCTGCTTTGCAGGTTTGTGCTGAATTGCCACTTGAAAGGTAGTCAGTTGTGAACTTATGATTGGATTATCCGCTGATTTTTGTTCATTTTTCTTATCATGCGTTTTTTGAGATGCTCTGCTACCCAACCATTCATCAAAAAACTTTCTTTCTTCCCATGTAGTGCAGATTTTCAACTCATCATATTCCGGACTATTTTCTTTTTTCAATACTTCCATTAAAACAAATCCCTCAAATGTATGAACAGATTTCGGTGTTTGAAAACGTGCAAGAACCTCTTCTACGTTTCCTTTTTTGATACGGATTGTATTTACTGCTTTCATCATAATTCAACTTCCTCCCTCAGTGTTAAAGACTCTAGATACTGATATACAGTCCGTGCAGGTTCTCCACCCATTTGCGCATGTCGAAGCAGTGCAATACCATGCGGACCTGGAGCCGCAATGACATTAGGCTGTATAGCAACAATTGCTTTCACGATACTTAGTTCGCCAAGCATCGCTGCCGCGAAGATATCCATTCGTGCACCACGTTCGAGTAGCCATTCTGCAATTTCACGATTACCTGTATGGGCTGCTGCCCCAAGCCCACTTTCCCAATCGTCACCTCCCCAGTTCGTAATGGAATGAAGAAGCGCTGGCTCTTGCTTTACTAATCTCTTTACCTCTTCAAAATCTCCATGTGCAGCAATAATAAACGCCCTTACCAACTCATTGCTAAGTGGCCCTTTTCTCATATAACTTCTTCCTTTCGTAACCTTATTGGTGTGAAAAATGGTTTTCCGTTGTCCTTATAGATATCTGCATCTATTTCAAAAATAGATTGAAACATTTCCCTACATAACACGCATTGCGGAATACCATCGTACTGAACCTTCCCATCCTTTAAAACGACAAGGCGATCACTATAACGTGCTGCTTGGTTGATGTCATGCAAGACCATTACAACAGTCATGCCAAACTTTGTATTTAACTCTTCGACAAGCTCCATCACTTCTAATTGGTGTGATATATCAAGAAATGTTGTTGGTTCATCTAACAGTAAAATCTTTGGGCGCTGGGCAACAGCCAGTGCAATCCACGCCCGTTGCCTTTCTCCACCAGAAAGTGATTGTAACGTCCGGTTTTTAAATCGAGTTAACCTGGTAACCTCCATCGCCCATTGAACGATTTCATCATCTTCTTTTGTCAACTTACCGTAAGCCCCCCGATGTGGATACCTTCCAAATTCGATGAGTTCGCCTACCGTCAAATCGAGTTGATGATCTTGCATTTGTGGTAGCATGGCAAGTTTTTTTGCGACATCCAGACTTTTCATTGAACCAATCATTTGTCCATCTAGGATTACTTCACCACTTTTCGGAGTTATAAGACGTGAAACAAGTCGGAGCAATGTCGATTTACCAGACCCATTTGGACCTATTAAGCTGACGATTTCACCTTCCTTTATGTGTAAGTCAATCGCTTGTAACTGAAAGGAAGGAGAATGTTCGAATGCGACATCTTTAGTTAGAAGCAAATGAGTCCCTCCTTCTCTGAATCATATATAAGAAAAATGGGCCACCTAAGAATGCCAACAAAATCCCAACTGGCAACTCGATTGGATTAAAAGCACTCCGTGCAACTGTATCAGCCAATACAACGAGCAACCCTCCGCCAAGTGCGGATGCAGGCAGTAAATAGCGATAATCTCCACCAATCATAATTCTTAATATATGTGGCACAACAAGCCCAACAAAGCCTATTAAACCGGCTACACTTACAGCTATTCCCGCAAGAAGTGTACTAAGAACAATTAGGAAAAAACGACTTTTTTCAACATTGTGGCCAAGCAGTTTTGCAACTTCATCACCAAGTCTTAAAATGCGAATATGCCTGATTGCAAACAAAGATAATACAAGCGCTCCAACCGCGTAATAAATAATCATTTCGAATTGAATCCACCCCACGCCCCCAATGCCACCGGCTAGCCATGGAAGAACTGATTGCACGCGGTCACTATATAACAGCATGAGTGCACTCATGAACGCACCAATTACGGCATTAATGGCTACACCGACTAATATAATACGTACAGGTGAAGTGCCACCTTTCCAAGAGAATGCATAAATAATGAGCGCAGTGATGAGAGCCCCTATAAAAGCCGCTAAAGGCAAGAATAGGATATACGCCGGAAAGATAATCATAATAGTCGTTGCGGCGAGACCAGCTCCAGACGACACCCCTATAATTCCCGGATCAGCTAGTGGATTTTTCATTACGCCTTGTAAAATAGCACCAGATACCGCGAGACACATTCCGACAATCATTCCGATTAAAACCCGTGGGAAACGTAACTCCCATATAATTCGTCTAGCCAATGAATCATCTGAGTGAAAAAGACCACTCCAAACTTCACTGAATGTAAATGAAACAGGCCCAATCATTAAACTTACCGTACACGCAAGTACAAGAAGGATACTAAAAGAGATAACTACAATTGTTCGTTTTTTTGCGAGTGGATGAACATTTTTAGATACTTGAACTTCTACCGCTTCCATTTTATTTAACCGCCGCTAGATTTTCCTTCATCACCTCAAGTGCTTCTACTACTTTTGTACCTGGGTTTGAACCAAATAAATGTGAAGGTAAAATAAATACATTGCCATCTTTTACTGCATCAAGATTTTTCCAAGCTGCATTCTTTTCCATTTCACTTTCAAAAGCCGCTTTTACCCCTTCTGGATCGCCATGTGTAATCAGCATCACAACTTTTGGATTTCTTTCGATAATCTTTTCAACACTTAAACTCGCATACTGCGGATAATTCTCTTCTTGTGGAAAATCGGATGCAATATTTTCTCCACCCGCTTTTTCCAATAAATCACCTGTAAGAGAGTTTGGAAGAGCCGCTAGATACGTACCTGGCGCACCATATACCAATAGTGTTTTCACTGGATCAGAATTGGTTTTTTCGCTATTTTCTACTTCTTCCGTAATCGTTTTATTCATACTTTCAGCTTCTGTTTCTTTTTGAAATAGTTGTCCATATAAACGAATCGTTTCTTGAATATCAGCGATTGAATTTGCTTTAGTGTAAATAACCTTCGTTCCTTGTCGTTCTATATTTTCAGCATGTTGCTTGAAACTCATTGCTGCGGCTAAAACAGTTGGATGAACTTCCGCTAATTTCTCAAAGTTTGGCTGATGTGGATTACCGATTTCCGTAATACTTTCTACTTCTTTTGAAACAGGTCCACTTGCCGTTGGACGGCCAGTCACATTAGCACCTAATGCTAGTAAAATATCTAAGTCTCCTGAATTTAAAACTGCAATAGATTCTGGAGCACTTTCAAACGTTATATTTTCACCCGATGCATCTGTCACTTCAATAGCTGACGTGACCTCTTCTTTTTTCTCCTTATCTTTTGGTTCCTCTTCTTTCACTGCTGCTTTACCATTCTCCGTACCACATGCTGCTAAAACGAGTAACAACAGTACAGATAATAAAAGTAATGATACCTTCTTCATTTTCCACACTCCCAATTAATAATGATAATCATTCTCAGTGGTTTCCATTCTACTGATAACAATTCTCACTGTCAATGAATTATTTGAAAATAAAAAAACCAATCTAAGAGTTTCCCCCTAAATTGGCTCATTCATCATATTGAGTTTGATGGTTCTTTTAATTTAACTTTAATATTAAATTTCCCATATTTATTTAGGTGAATTTCACGGCTTTGATTAAAGTGAATAAAAACAGCCTTAAATCAATAACCGATTTAAGACTGTTTTATTAATTTTTGAAACAATAATAATCATCGTACTTGTTACAAACAATTATCTTGATGACTGTCACCTATACAAGTGATCCGCCCTGTTTTAGGAACTTTTGAATTCCTTCTGCCGCTCTATATGATAGAGCGCCAAGTGTACCAGTTGGATTGAAAGAACTGTTATGAGGGAATGCAGAAGCACCCGCCACAAAAACGTTCTCGGCATCCCACATTTGCAAGTACGAGTTAACGGCTGAAGTTTCACGGTCAGCACCCATAATTACGCCGCCTGTATTATGCGTATTTGTATCTTTGTTTACATTGAATTCACCTTGTTCATCAGCGGTATCAATGATGTCAGCACCCATTGCTTCTGCTACTGAACGTGTAACTTTCGACATATATTTCACCAATTCGCGATCTTGTTCTGTGTAATCATATGTCATGCGAAGTAACGGCATACCGTATGCATCTTTATAATCAGGGTCAAGATCAAGGTAGTTATTTTGATGAGGCATACTCGCACCTTGTGAAGCAACCTTCAAGTAGCTGTTCGCATATTTGATCGATTGTTTCTTGAATTCAGGCCCCCAAGTAGGCGTGCCGCTTGGTACAACATTGTTTGCAATTGGACGTGCACCATATTGGAACATACGGATTCCAGCACCATGAATAAAGTTCTCGTTCGAATGGTCAAAGTTATCGCCAACAAATTCAGGAATCTCCATGCCTAATGCCCCTGCTCCTGCATACAGATTGAATTCTTTATCTTCAAAGAATGCCATTGAAGAACCAGTACTTACTTGATAGCAATAGTTTTTCCCGATTGAACCTTTTCCAGTTTTCGGATTATAAGGTTGTCCGAAACCAGAATTGAGCAAAAGTCGTGCATTGTTAAATACATAACTTGCAACAACTACAACATCTGCCGGTTGTTCAAACTCTTCCCCAGTAATCGTATCCACGTAAACAACGCCTGTTGCTTTTTTTCCATCTTTTAAAATACGTACTACATTTGAGTGTGTGCGTAGGTCAAGTTTTCCTGTCTCTCTTGCAACAGGAATAACCGTTACGGCTGGATCCGCTTTCGCACCATACTCACAACCGAAGTTCTCACAATAAGCACAATATTGACAGGCCGCACGTGAAATACCATCTGGATTTTCGTAGAACTCCGACAAATTCCCAGAAGGAACCATATAAGGTGTATAGCCTAACTTTTTCGTTGCCTCCTCGAAGACTTTTAAAACAGGAGTTTTCAACATTGGACCTGTCGGATATGGATTCGAACGTTTTCCGTAAGCTTCCACTGTTTCGCCGGAAATACCCGCCATTTTTTCAAATGTATCGTAATAAGGCTCTATTTCGTCATATGTTATACCCCAGTCTTGGATGGGCATATCCGATTTAATTTTCCCTTTACCGTACCTTTTCTCTGTTAAAGTTTTGATTTCAAAGTCATATGGAAGGAAACGATAAGTTTGACCATTCCAGTGACTTCCCGCTCCACCAACTCCATCACCAACGATGAATGATCCATAATAACGCATTGGAAGTGCACGCATCTCAAGATTATTACGATGTGTAATCGTTTCTTTCGATAAGTCTTGCATTAGCTCCGTCCGATGTTGATAACGCAGTTCATCATGCCCCATTAAGTAATCTGCAGTTGATCGATCTTTTCCACGTTCTAGTCCCACGACTTGAATTCCTGCTTTTGTTAGTTCGGCTGCAATAATACCGCCAGCCCAGCCCATACCTACGATAACGACAGGTACTTTAGGTAATTTTGTACTCATTGTTGTCATTCATTCCTTCCTATAATCAATGTCCCATGTGGCTGTTTAAGCCTTGCGGTTCTAGTACGACGAAGTTTTCACTTTGAATTTCTTGGAGGTAAGTCATCCGTGAGCCAGGATATTTCCTCATTTTCCAACCAAGCATCTCTTTGTTACCGCCATATAATGGATCGGCATACACACCTTCCATCGTTAATGAACGTAATAAGTTAAAGAACTCAGTGGAAGAAACACCTTTATAAACAGTCGTTTTCCCTTCACTAAAATCGGTTAATACAGCATCTTGTTCCGCTATTTCCAATTCAGTAAATTTCTTTTCAAATTGTTTAACACTGTAGGTATTCAATGCTAGTAAACCTGCCGGGAACAAGTCTTTACGAAGCATTTTTGTTTGTCCGCCTTGTGTTGGTTCCGGTGTATGGAATGCCCCTAAGCGATAATCCTTCACGTTTAGTCCCCATGGGCTCGCAAGTTGATGGTCAATATAGATGGCAGCATTTAATTCTTTTGCTCCTGGGCCATTTTCATCTTCTGGGAAAATCCGTTCGCTTGCTGCTTGTGTTAATTGATATTGTTCGGTTGTAAAGAATATTAATGCAACGTTCGGATTTGCAGTAGGAGTATGTGCTTGTTTTACCGGTGCAGGTGTTTTAGGTTCGTTCCCTAACAAACTCCCCAATGCGCCACCCAGTACTACACCACCTACCGTCAATCCTGAATTTTTTAAAAACGTACGCCTTGAAGAACGTTTATCTACAAATGAATTCTTTTCTTGCTTCGACATGATAAAACCTCCAAATTCTAACTGTATTAATATAATCTAATTATTTAGCTAGCTAAGTATCAGACAATAACAAAAACATTCTAGTTGTAAAGGCTAGAAAGAGCAGAATAGATAATTGCGCACATCAACAGGGATGTTATGAAAATTGCATACTTTTTTTCTGTCCATGAAACTATAATAATAGATAAGCCAATTGCGGCACCGATGAATGTATACCAAGGATAACCATCATTAAAAACGATAAGAAACGTAGCCAATCCACCGATTAACAAGATTGGTAAAAATACCTGGCTGATGATTTTAAACTCTTCAATGTAATACTGAGACACCTTCATTCTCCTTTCTTTCGATTCCGTGAATAAACGTCCTATTATTTAGTAAATCGATTTAGTAACGGATAGTATGTTGTGGTCCAAATCAATGCGTTCTTAATTCTACTACTTTTTTTCTTTATTGATATGGATTAGAAATATCTTTCCCTTCATCCGAGAAAGTTATTATTTTCCGAATTTACTCTTCTTAATTATTGAGCGTCGGTGATGAAATCTGCAAACTGGAGTACGTCTTTCTTGACTATAAGTAGTATCAACTAGTAATCACCTTACAATCTCGCCATATACATCCAAAATCACATTTCTCTCGATAATGTACACCCTAGCGCAGGCGCGGCAAAGGCATCCCCAAAGCGCCAAGCGTTCAACAATCCACACCCCGAAATAAAACTCTCTCCTTATTGAGCGCCACAGTAAATTCAATGAAATTCTTTAATTCAACATATATAGCCCGTATTATCAGTCCTAAATTACGATATTTCCCCTAATTTTATTAACAAATAAGATTGAATTCTCTATTTACAATTCATCCTAAGAGTGCTATTATCTATAAAAATCAAATGCGTCGAAGAGAAGAGTAGCTAACGTTCATTCTTTGCAGAAAGCTCCGGTTGCTGAAAAGGAGTAAGAATGCGTTATCGAAACAAGTCTCTGAGCATCACTCCGGAACCAGCAATGGGGATAGAGTGACAGGAGCTCCTGTTATAGAGCCAGGGTATACGCATCTATTTGCCGTACCTGATAAGGTTACGATGGAAACATCGTAATAAACTGGGGTGGCACCACGATTGATACAATCTCGTCCTCAAGACTTAAGGTCTTGGGGGTGGGATTTTTTTATTGTCAAAAAATGAATGATAGAGGAGGAAAATAAAATGAGGCTTGGGAACGTAGTTGAATCTTGGAAATATCCTTTAATGTTGTTAGCTGGAATTGGCATTTCTAATGTGGGCGCCTGGATTTATTTAATTGCGCTTAATTTGATTATCCTTGAGAAAACAGGTTCTCCGCTTGCAGTGGCTGTCCTTTATATCCTTAAACCTTTGGCTACGTTATGTACAAATTTTTGGTCAGGCAGCGTCATAGACCGGTTAAATAAACGTAATTTAATGGTCACTCTTAACCTGGTTAGTGCGGTATTTATCGCTACCTTATCTTTTCTTTCTTCTCTTTGGTCGATCTATCTAGTCGTTTTTTTAATCAATATAGCACGCTCTATATTCGACCCGACATCTATGACTTATATTACAAAACTAATTCCCCCTAAGGATAGAAAACGGTTTAATTCATTACGCAGTTTAATCGATTCTGGAGGCTTTCTAATTGGGCCAGCTATAGCGGGATTGTTATTTATCATCGGCACACCCATTTTTGCCATTTACATGAACGCAATCGCTTTATTATTATCAGGATTAGTCACTATGATGATCCCCAACCTCGAAAAACACATACAGTTTAATAGTACAAATGAAAAAATATCTTTTGAAGTAGTGAAGCAAGATTGGACTGTTGTGTTGAATTTTAGTCGTCGCTACGCCTATATCATGTTCATTTACTTTCTTTTTGGCTGTGTAATGGTCATGGCTACAGCTATTGACTCACTTGAAGTGGCATTTGCTAAAGAGGTCCTTTCTTTATCGGATAGTGAATATAGTTTTTTAGTCAGCATAGCGGGAGCGGGGATCGTAATGGGCGCAATTATTAATACGATGATTGCCACTAAATCATCGACTTCTTTGTTAATTGGTTTAGGCTCCCTATTCGTTTCTATCGGCTATATTGTTTACGCTTTTTCCACTATCTTTTTCATGGCAGCTATTGGGTTTTTCATTCTTTCCTTTTCTCTCGCCTTTGCGAATACAGGCTTCCATACCTTTTACCAAAACAATATCCCAGTCGATGTGATGGGGAGAGTCGGAAGTATTTACGGATTAATTGAAGCTGTTTTAATCATACTTGCAACGACCATAGCTGGCGTGGCAGCTCAACTCATTTCTATTCAGTATGTTGTCATTGTAGGGACATTTGTGATGTTGGTGATTTCCATTACACTGTTTCTTTTTAACATCCGTCCTTCAAAGGCAAAACTATACTCGACTGCCTCTGTAGATTAAATATTAGATCCTTTGTTACAACGCCACTGGACATTCCTATCTCATCATTTAAGATCGATTGCACAACCTTTCATTTCTTTACAAACTATTAACACAAATTTACATGTCCTTCATGTTAGATTAACAACTTCACTTTATAGTTAAATTTGATAGTAGATTAAATAGGAGGTTTTACATTGATGAAAAAGCAGTTCTTTAAAAAAGTTATCCCCATCGCAGTTCTTTCTACTGTTTTGGTCGCAAGTTGGAGTGGTGCAATCACTAATCCAAGCGCCCAGGCAAATGAAGCAGAACTAAACAACAATGCAGAAATCAAAAATGTGATTTTCCTCATTGGTGATGGAATGGGCGTATCCTATACTTCCGCTTATCGTTACTTGAAAGATGATCCTACTACACCTATTGTTGAGAAGACAGCGTTTGACAACTACCTCGTTGGTCAGCAAATGACTTACCCAGAAGATCCTGAACAAACAATAACAGATTCTGCTTCCGCTGCAACTGCAATGTCTGCAGGTGTAAAAACATATAACGCCGCAATTGCTGTGGATAACGACAAATCTAACGTAAAAACTGTTTTAGAGGCTGCAAAAGAAACAGGCAAATCGACTGGACTTATTGCTACCTCAGAAATTACTCATGCAACGCCTGCTGCATTCGGTGCTCACAATGAAAACCGTAAAAATATGGATGCAATTGCCGATGATTATTACAATGAATTAATCAATGGTGAGCATAAAATTGATGTCCTCCTAGGCGGTGGGAAATCAAATTTTGAGCGCTCAGATGTGAATCTTACAGAATCCTTTAAAAAAGATGGATTTAGCTATGTAACCACTAAAGATGAACTGTTAAAGGATACTAATAATCAAATTCTAGGGTTATTTGCTACTGGCGGTCTTCCCAAAATGATTGATCGTCCAGATGATATCCCTTCACTTGAAGAAATGACTACTACAGCAATCGATCGCTTAAGTAAAAATGACAATGGTTTCTTCCTTATGATAGAAGGTAGCCAAATTGACTGGGCTGGCCACGATAATGACATTGTTGGTGCAATGAGCGAAATGGAAGACTTTGAAAAAGCATTTAATGCAGCTATTGAATTTGCAAAAAAAGATAAGCATACGCTAGTCGTAGCAACTGCTGACCATTCTACAGGTGGATTTTCTATAGGTGCAGACGGTAATTATAACTGGCTCACTGATACAATCAAAGCCGCAAAACGGACACCGTCCTTCATGGCAGATGAAATTGCTAATGGTGCTGATGTCGAGAAAACCTTAAAAAGCTATATTGATCAAGAGTTATTACCACTGACAGAAGTTGAAATCGAATCTGTTAAAACTGCTGGTGAAAAAGCGAGTGATATCAATAACGCAATCAAATCAATTTTTGACAAGCGTTCTTATACAGGTTGGACAACAGGTGGACATACTGGTGAAGACGTACCTGTGTATGCTTTCGGTCCATCTAAAGATCGTTTTGCCGGGTTACTCGATAATACAGACCATGCACAAATCATATTCAACATTTTAGATACGGATAAAAGTCAGTAATACTAGTCAGAACCCGTTGCTTCCATTGAAGCAACGGGTTTATTTTTTCATACAAAAAAAGCCCGAGTGATCTATTCCCGAACCTTTCTTTAGTAAAATAAAATTACACCGTTTCCCCCCCTTTTTTATCCTCTCCTAAATTCCGCCCCAAAAAGTCTTACCGAATACGGATGTGTAAAATCGAATCTACCTTCCACTTTCACACTTTCATCTACAATCTCCCCGTTATTCATCACATATAGCCGGTCACACATATACGCAACGGCTTGCAAATCATGCGCTATGAAAAGTAAGGCCATACCAGTTTCACGGTTAAGTTCTATTAGTAAATCAATAATTTCTTTTTGAATCAATCGATCCAGACTGGAAATGATTTCATCACATACGAGTAGTTTAGGTTCAACGAGAATTGATCTGAGCAAGTTAACACGTTGCCTTTCTCCACCACTCAGTTCGGAAGGACGTCTATGTAAATGAGCTTCCGTTAACTTTACCTTGCCGAGCATGCGTCGAATATGAGCATCCCGGTCCCCTTTCTTATTACGAAGCGGTTCCATCAAGATTTCACGTACAGTCCATAATGGATTGAGGGCAGCCGATGCGTTTTGAAAGATGAGTTGGCACCCTTTGTAAAATGCTTTTCGGGACTGCCTCGTGACGAGCGAACCATTGAATAAAATTGTTCCGTCATCAGGCGCTTCAAGTTGCATAATTACACGTGTCAGCGTACTTTTCCCGCTTCCACTTTCCCCGACAAGCCCAACGATTTCACCTTCTCCAACTGTGAGACTGATTGCACGAAGGACTTCTTTCGCTTTAGTTCCACTACCATACCTTTTTGATACACTTTCCACCACTAACACCGTCACACCTCCATTCCTTTAAAACCTACTATCCAACAAAAGCTTCGTGTAAGGATGCTTAGGACAATCAAATACCTCCACCACACTGCCAGTTTCAATAACTTCACCATGACGCATAACAACCATGTCATGTGCCGCCTCTTCAACGATATCCAAGTCGTGCGTTATAAGAAGAATTGTTGTTCCATGCCGCTCGTTCAATCTCTTTAGCAGCCCAATGAATTCCTTTTGTAGCACCATATCGAGTGCAGAAGTGGGTTCATCTGCAATTAAAAGGGCCGGTTCCATATACAGTGCACACGCAATCATACATCGTTGCAACATACCGCCCGATAATTCGAATGGATACTGTTCCATGATTTCCGATGCAAGGCCAAGCTCATCCAAAATGCACTCCATCTTCACTCGAAATTCTTCAATTGTATCGCCCGTTTTTCTTCCTGAAAACTCAAAAAGTTGATGCCTCATCTTCACAGAGGGATTAAAGCTGTTCGCCGCATCTTGGAAAATTGTAAATAGGTGTTTTTTTCTAATTTCCATCATTTCTCTATCCGAAACCGTAATCAAGTTTTTATCGTTAAATATAGCCTGTCCAGTTACCTTCGCTCCTGTTGGTACTATTCCGAGCAGTGCGGAAACCGTCATACTTTTCCCACTGCCGCTTTCACCAATAATAGAAGTAATCTTTCCGAGTGGAACAGAAAACGAACTATTACGCACAATCGATTTACCATCGATATCAATCGACAATTGATGTACCCTAAGCATTTAAACGCCTCCGTTCCGGATCTTTCAACGCTTCACCGATAAAGTTAATCGCAAGTATTGTAATGAAAATCATTATGCCTGGGAACAATCCAATCCACCAAGCCCCAATTAGGATATCATTTTGCGCATAGTACAACATATTACCCCATGATGGAATCGCTGGTGGTACACCAATCCCCAGAAAACTAAGCGACACTTCAATGAATATAGCTCCTGCAAAGTTAAACAATGTAACAACGAATATAGCCGGAATACTATTGCGAAGCATATGACTAAAGATAATTTTCCACATCGGTGTTCCGAACATTATCGCCATTTTCACAAATTCCGCATCCTTCAATCGAATAAATTCAGAGCGAACGATACGTGCGGTAACCAACCAACCTGTAACGCCAATAATGAGAGCCATACTCCACATTCCGCCTTGCATGAATGCTTGAAACGCTAAAATAATAATAAGCGAAGGAATCGTAATGAGCGCTTCTAAAAACCGCATCATAACAGTATCGACGAATCCACCAATATAGCCGCTAATTCCGCCGTATAGAACACCCATAACAAGCGATACTAGTACAGAAATACTTGCAACAGTTAGCGTTACTTTACCGCCCTCTAAAAGACGTGAAAAGACATCGCGTCCAAGATGATCAGTTCCTAACAGATGACCTTCCCCAGGGGAGACGTATACTTTATCGAGATTCATGTCATTTGGTTCATACGATGAAAGGAAGCTTGCAAAAGTAGTTAGAATTATGATAACGCCGAGGACAACGCACCAAAAAATCAATGCTTTTTTTGATTTCATTTATCGCACATCCCCTTTCCGTAGCCTCGGATTCAATAAATACGTAATGAGGTCAATAACGAAAAGGCTTATGACAACGATTAAACCCGTTAGTAAAATACCACCCATCAACAATGGGAAATCTTTCGTAACCACCGCTTTTACGGTTAGTTGACCAAGTCCCGACCATGAAAAGAGCGATTCTACGATAATCGACCCGCCAACAAATGAAGGAATGGTCATCCCGATATAATTCAAATAGGGAATAGATGCATTGCGCAAAATCCCTTTTCGAATGACTTGCTCCGCGACACCATTGGCACGTGCTACCGTTACATAATAGTTACGGCTTTCTACTTTGATGCTTTCTTGGAGAAAGCGTGCATAAATTCCAACGTGAGTCAAAATGATAACAGTTGCAGGCATGAGTAGATAACGCAATTTATCCAAAAATCCACCTTCACCGCCGATATCTCCTGTTCCAGATGACGGAAGGATGCCGAGTTTGACTGCAAATAATGAAATAAATAAAATACCAAGCCAAAACGCTGGAATTGAAGAAGTCACAATACTGACTGTCGATAATCCTTTATCCCACACAGATCCAGCCTTCATGCCCGCTGTCGTTCCAAGCCAGATTGAACCTATACTAATAAAAAATAGCGTCACGCCGAAAAGAAGTAATGTATTTGGCAGCCGTTCCATAAGAATTGTCGATACGGGCCGCCCTTCTTTATACGAAACACCTAAATTCCCTTTCACTGTTTCCGCTAACCACGTACCATACTGCGCAATGACAGGTCGGTTAAGCGAAAAAACACGGCTGATTCGTTCTTTTTCAGCCGCGTTCAATGTTTGTGCATTCCCTCCGTAAAAAGCCGCTGCCGGATCACCGGGAGCTGCATGCATGATGAAAAAAGAGAGGAAGCTCACGATGAGGAGGACAATTATCCCCATCATCATTCGCTTCCCAATCCATTTAACGGTCATTCCACGTCCACTCCTCAACATTCCAGAGGAAACCAGATCCATGATGGCCAAGTATTCGTTCTTTCACACCGCTTAGATTTTTATTAATCCCGTAAACCGCGTCTTCGTACGCGATATAAGCAAATGCAGGGTCCTTCGCAAGCTCAGCTTGAAACTCCATATAAATTGCTTTGCGTTCTTCAGCATCTGTCGAAAAACGGCCTTTTTCAAGTAGCTCATCTACTTTTGCATTCGAATAGCTACCGTAGTTATAACCAGAGCTCGTCAAAACCGACTGATCCGTATGGAACAAAATATGTGTATGATGATCCGCATCGTACGGACTACCCCACCCGACCATGAATGCTTCTGCATCTTCGATTGTAATGGCACTCCAGTCAAGCGCATCTACTTTTACATCAGCGCCAATTTTCTTGAATCCTTCGGCAGCATAGTTCGCCATATTTACGCGTACTGTATCCGATACAGGTGCCGTAATCGTAAACGCCAATTTTTCATCATTTTTATAACGGAAACCATCTTTTTCTTCTTTCCAGCCTGCTCCGTCTAGAAGCTCTTTTGCTTTTTCAATGTCGTATGCATACTTCTCTACATTTTCATTGTTAAATGCATGTTTTTGAAGTGGTGAATACGCTTCTGTCCCGTATCCTTTCAAAATACCTTTGACGATTTGAGCGCGATCAATCGCATAGCTAAATGCGCGCCTCACGTCAACATCTTTCCACAAGTCAATGGTCGTATTGAAAAGGATACCGCGGTAATCCGCAGATTCAATATCGTAAATTTTAATATTCTTTTCTTTTTCCAACTCTTCAACTTGGACCGGGTCGAGTAGTGCAATATCGACTTCTCCAGACTTGAGTTGCAATGCACGGACATTACTATCCGGAATGAATTTAAAAATCACTTTTTCAATAGAAGGCTTTGTTCCATGAAAATTATTATAGGCTTTTAACGTTAAACTGTTGCCACGGTCCCACTTATCAAACATATATGGACCCGCGCCGATTGGATGACTATTGAATTCAGCTGTCCTCATCTCAACGCCTTCAAAAGCATGCTTGGGCAAAATTGGCGCCGTTAACTTATCAAGCATCGGCGTGAATGGGCGTTTAAGTTTCAATTCAAGTTTGTAGTCGTCAATTTTTGTCACCGAATCCACTTCCGTGAAATCCGACTTCAAAAACGAAGCATTATTATCGTCTAGTATGCTCTCAATTGTGAAAATCACATCGTCAGCAGTAAGTGGTTCGCCGTCGTGAAACGTAATGTCTTCTTTCAATTTAAACGTATACGTTAGCTTATCCGGTGATAGTTCATATGATTCAGCGATATCCATTGTTGGCTCATTGTTCTCATCGAACCGTATCAGACCGCGGAATAATAGCGCATCCAGGTTCGTTTCTTCCAGTAGCGGATTAAGCCCTTCAAATTCAGTTTCCGACGCATAGACAAGTCGGTTTTCTTTTGTTTTCGAAGTTTCTTTCTCCTTGTTTCCACAACCCGCAATAACGAGTAAAATAGCAATAAAAATAATATATGCATTTGTTTTCCTTCTAAACATAGTAACCTCCAAAAAAATGTAATTCTATACTTACTAATTATAAAGAGCAGGATGTTCAATGTCTAACCTAACGCAGTTTGGAACAATCTTCTTGCAGACTTTCCGACTAAAATCCTGTAACTCGGGCATATTATCATGAACAAAAAAATAAGGAGGGTGATTATATGATGAACAAGATGGCCGTGACAGCACTTGGACTTGGCGCAGCATATTTAATGAGAAATAAAGATGCTAGGAACAAGCTGATGAAACAGGTTGAATCGTTCACAGGTACACTTTCCAAGAAAAGCGAATCGCAAAGTAATTCGTAAAATTGTTTTATAAACGATTAAGCGAAAAAACTTTTGCACAAAAACGGCAACCCTTAAATAGGTTGCCGTTTTTGTTGTGAAAATGTCGAATATAGCATTAGTTTACAACAGCATTTCGACGCTCCGTATACAGGACAATAAAGATACTCGCTTCGTAAAGCAACGCCATTGGAATCAGTACAATGAGTTGGCTCACAAAATCCGGCGGTGTAATCAAAGCCGAAATTATAGCGATGGCAAGATACGACCATTTACGCACTTTTTTCATTGATTCCGCTGTAAGTAACCCGATTGCCGCCAAAAACATCGCAACAATTGGTAACTCGAATAATATCCCGATTGGCATAGTCGTCATTAGCAAGAAACTGATGTATTCTTGCGCCGACACCATTACATTAAAATTCACGGCTCCCAATGAGACAAGAAACTTATAGCTAAGCGGATTGACGATAAAATAACCAAATGATACACCTATAAGGAAAAGCAGTAACATTACAGGCGAATACATGCTTAGAAACCGGCTTTCCCGTTCGTTAAGTCCCGGTTTAACAAATTGCCAGAGAAAATGACAGAGAAAAGGGATTGATAAACCCAATGCAAGTGCTGTGGAAATCGACATGTAAAACTTCACAACTTCGAGTGGTCCAAGAATGATTAGCTCATGGCCGCGGGTAATATACGGGAACCATAAATTAATACTTGAAAACACTGCGATTAGAAAAAAAAGGAAAACAGCTGCACTTTTGACGAGCTGTTTTCTTAGGTCTGTGAGATGGTCAACAAGAGACGGAGCAGCTTCAAAATTGCTTTCTACGACCTTGTCATCCCGAGTAATGTCAGATTCTATTTCCGGTTTAACGGGTATACCAATCTTCGTCTTTTCGACTTGGACTTTATCAAGCGGACTTAAAATTTTACGACTGTGATCTCCGTATGGATCCATACTTTCACCTGCTTATAGTTGATCCGTTTTCTTTATTTCCTTTGGGGTTACTGGTTCTTCATCCTCCATAATATCTTTCGCTGACCTTTTAAATTCAGCAAGTGTTTTCCCTACCGCGGCTCCCACTTCGGGTAACTTTTTCGGTCCGAACAAGATGAGAACAATAACAAGAATGATGATTAAACCCGGTACGCCAATACTCGCTAAACTCATTGCCTAAGTCTCCCTTCATTTTCAAACAAGTGACCCACCAGCTTTACTGTATTTAACAATTCCTTCTGCTGCGCGATAAGCGAGCGCACCAACTGTCCCCGTAGGATTGTAGCCGCCGTTATGCGGGAAGTTTCCAGCTCCAAGAACAAATAGATTTTCTGCATCCCAGTGTTGTAATTGAGTATTGACGACACTATCATCCGGGCTTGCTCCCATAATTGTTCCGCCGGTATTATGCGTCGTCTGGTATGGCACAATATCATAGTTGGTAATTGGATTTCCAGCCATCACTGTCTTCGCACCCATCTCTTTCATTATGACGGCCGTCTTTTCAGTTAAGTACTTGTGCAAGTTCTTATCTTGTTCAGTAAAATTGTATGTCAATTGAAGCAATGGGACTCCATATGCATCCTTATAATTTGGGTCAAGTGACAAGAAATTCTCCTTATGCGGAAGTGAGGCACCCTGCCCGCCAATATTTAGCGTGCGCGTGTAATTATAAATCGATGATTTTTTGAAATCTTCACCCCACACAGGTGTATCTGGCGGAAGAGGATTGGTCGCAATCGGCCTCACACCCGTCTGTGTTATGGATAGGCTTGCCCCGTGAATGAAATCTAGATCCCCATGATCAAAATTGTCACCATTGAAATCATCAATTGACATCCCAAGCGACCCCGCCCCCATGAAGACATTCATTTGTTCATCAAAAAAGCCTGTTGCCCCCGGCAAAACCTGGTACGCATAGTTTTTACCAAGCGTTCCTTTTCCAGTATCCGGATCGTACATTTCTCCAATTCCCGATACCATAAGAAGCTTCGCATTATTCATCATATAGCTTGTAAGTACAACGACTTCGGCTGGTTGGATGAATTCTTCACCGGTTTGCGTATCGATATATCTAACTCCGGTCACTTTATTGCCTTTCTTCAACACTTCGACGACATTTGCATAGAAACGGACATCGTAGTTCCCCGTTTTTCTTGCAGTCGGAATGACAGTAATCTCCGGAGATGTTTTCGCACCGTATTCACAGCCAAACCGCTCGCAAAAACCGCAATATTGACACGCCATGATTGATTCTCCATCTGGATTTTCATACGACTCGGATAAATTTGCAGATGGTAACATGAAAGGACTATACCCAAGTTTGCTTGCTGCCTTTTCAAACTTTTTTAGAATCGGTGTCCGCTTCATAGGAGGCGTCGGAAACTCTGAGGAGCGTTTCCCCGCAAATGGATTTTTATTCTCTCCAGAGATGCCGGCTGTCTTTTCAAATTTATCGAAATAAGGCTCTAGCTCGTCATATGTAACGCCCCAATCTTGAATCAGATAGTCGCTTGAGAGTTTATCTTTTCCATATTTCTTATCCGTCATCGATTTAATCTCAAAATCATACGGAAGAAATCGCCAAGTATGCCCGTTCCAATGCGTCCCCGAACCGCCGAGACCTTCCGCAAGAAGAAACGATCCCATCTGCCTCATAGGAAGTGCCCGCATCTTCCGGGAATTCCTAAACGTAATCGTTTCCTTTGAGAGATCCTGCATTAAATCGTAACGAATCGCGTAGCGAAACTCATCATGTACTAATGAGTAGTCTTTTGTACTTCTTTCCTTACCACGCTCTAGTCCAAGTACTTTCAAACCAGCTTTTGCACACTCTGCGCCAATGATACCACCGGCCCATCCAACACCAACTGTAATAACATCTACTTTCTCCAACGTTGTTGCCATACGCTATTTCCCCCCTTAATGTTCCATACTCGTAAGTGATACTGGTTCGTACTTCACAAACTTTTCATTTTCAATTTCGGCGATATAGGTCATTTGATTGCCCGGAAATTCCTTCATACGCCAAGCATCCATGTTCACGTTGCCGTTATAAATTGGATCCGCGTAGACACCTTCTAATGTTGCTTGTCGAAGAAGCTTGAAGAAAAATTCTGACGATACGCCCTTCATATCAATTTCATTTTTTTGGAATGCAGTAATGATTTCATCCATTTGCGCACCCTCGAGGTCGACAAACCCTTGTTTGAACCGCTTGTTTGCTTGCTCATCCATTATTGCGATACCTTGTCTAAAGATTTCTGCACGTGTCAACTTACTTTGGTAGCCTTGAGTCGCTTCACCCGCAAAAAACGGTCCTTGCATATATTCCTTCACATTGCTTCCATAATTGCCTGCAAGCTGATTGTCGATGAAATACGGAGCACCAAGTGCAATTGCTCCAGGTCCTAGGTCATCTTCAGGGAATATCCGTTCAACTGCTTGAGACAATACATTGAATTCAGCCATATTTGTAAAGTACATTAAGCCCCGATTGCTAACAGCTGTCGGTTCGCCGCCAGCTCCTTTATGGTCACCCGTGCCGGCAACTTGACCTTCCTTGTTGACGTTGTAACCGACAAGTCCCCCTATGAGCCCCCCTCCCACGAGAGCCCCTGTTGCAATTCCCGTTGTCTTCAGAAAGTCTCGTCTCGATAAGCCTTTTTTTTCCACTGCCATCCTTTATCCTCCTCAGTATGACTGTCGTCTATATAATGATTCCTAGCACAAAGCATGGCAATCCTATCCAATGTTTATACAATACATGGATTTTTTTGATCAACTTAATTTTTACTCACACGCATAACGGGATATACTGAAAAAAACGAAATACGAAAGGAGTTTTCCAATGAAACGCCTTTTCCTCTTCTTTTTTCTATTTATACTAGCTGGGTGCACAGATCAAGCACGTCCTTCACCCCATGCGAATCCTGATCTCGCAGAAAAAGTTACGGTAAATCTCATCGCACCATGGTCCATTGATTTCGATGGAGAACATTTTTTCATCTCTGAGAAAGAAGGGTCAGTTGTTAAGGTATGGGGAAACGGTCAAACTTTACGCGAGGATGTCTTTCTTTCGGAGTCCTTAGCAAATGTAGCTGAATCTGGTCTGCTTGGTTTCGTGTTGAAAAAGGATTTTCTGAAATCGCATGAAGCATATGCCTACTACACATATGATTTAGAAGGTACTCCTGTAAATCGAATCGTAACATTACACTACGACGGAACTTCGTGGCATGAAAAAGACATACTCTTGGACGGAATCGTATCAGGTCCAGTCCATCATGGCGGGCGTCTTGCACTCTCTCCGAATGGTGTTTTATATGCAACAATTGGCGATGGGGCAAATCCTGATTCAGCACAAGACACTGATTTATTCAACGGGAAAATAATCCGGTTAACTGATGGCAACACATTTGAATTGGTGAGCATCGGACATCGAAATTCACAAGGGCTTGCGTGGGATGAAAGCGGAGTATTATATGCATCAGAACACGGTCAATCTGCAAATGATGAAATTAATAAAATTGAAGCCGGGAACAATTATGGATGGCCAATCATCGAGGGAACGGAATTAGCAGAAGGCATGGAAAAACCACTTCTCACCTCTGGTACTGGAGAAACATGGGCGCCATCAGGCATTACTTTTCACAAGGGATTGTTGTACGTTGCTGCACTCCGCGGTGAGGCGATTCTTGTCATTGACCCATTGGCTGGCAAACTCCTTGAGAAAATAGAAGGCTATGGCCGCATCCGTGACGTGTTTTCGGATGGCGAGTCATTATTTTTCATAACAAATAATACCGATGGTAGAGGGAACCCTGCCGAAGATGATGATGTGCTATATCGCTTGAAATAGGTGTTAGAAAAACCGACCAAAAGTGCCAGCGCCTGGTCAGAGGCGCTGGAGTCTAGAAGTGAAATAGCTTCTTTTGGAGGTTATCCACAGGACGAGATTTTATAGTTTCCTATGAAATGAAAAAAGGCTCCCCGACACAGGCAGCCTCATTCTATTTACTTCATAATCGCTTTCACCAATGCCTTACATCTTTCAAATCGCTCTTCATAATCCCCACTTACAATGACATATTCAACGCCAGCTTCATCAAACATTTTCTTTAACTTACGGTTATTTTCTTCTCGAATGGACTGATCTCCGTGAACACGTATACCATCGTTCACCCACGCCACATCGGGCTCCAAATAAATATGTAAATCATACTCTTGTAACTTTGCCACTTCAGTTAGGATATCTAGCCTTTTCCCGACATATAACTCCGAATAATACTGGGTAACAATCGCTTCAGTGTCGATAAAAAGCACTTTATTTGCCGTCCTTGTTTGCATACGTTCATGATATTTATGCTCAAACGCAATTTCATGGTAATCACTTTCTAGCGTAATCGACATAGAATCTTTGAATTTGTCATAATATGTACGACCGTATTCCTCAACATATGACGTATTATACACGCGTGCTAGATTTCGAACGAGCGTTGACTTCCCACTACTCTCCGTCCCAATGACAGCAACCTTTTTCACAAAATAGGGACGGACTTCTTGGGGAATCATATGCCAATGAACGTAAGGCCCTTCATCCCTAATCTTTGTTGCCGAAATGTCAAATAGCTCACGATCATTATCAAGCACGATATGTTCAGCGTCTGGATATAACTCATTAAAGTATTCATTATAACTACTCTCAGAACTGAAGACCGTATCGATTGTTTTCCCTATACACGCTTTAATCGCTTTCGCGCCTGCCGTCCAGTCTTCAAATTTCCCTGTTTGCTTTTCTTCAACACTATGTACAAATACATGATCCAAATCAGCCGTAATTTCGCTCCACCAACGAAGTCGTTGAACCGCTGAAATTGGTTTCATTCCTGTCCCTTCGAAGACTTCTTTCTCATATTCTTCATCATATGAAACAACGACATGTAATTCGTCGACGATTGTTGAAGCCATCACCATCGCATTCACATGCCCTAAATGTACCGGTAAAAATTTTCCACCGTACATCCCAATTCTACGTTTCGCTGTCATCTTTCCTGCCCCCCAGAATACTTTCATATGAGTCCAATACTACAAGGTCTTGCACTAATAAGAAAAGCGCAAGCCCCTTGGTAGCCCCGACACTTGCTGGCCTAGTTCGTGTGGGACCAGGGGCTATGCGTTCGAGTCTAGACACTGCTCCAGATGAAAAACTTATAGTTTTGTATCTTTAAAGAAAACCAACTAGAGATAGGCGGTATCTGAACAACTTCCGGTTCATTGTTCTTCCCATTCTCTTAAACGTTTTTTCACTTCAGCTTCCAGATCTTCAAGCTTCATTAAATGATTTTCCTGGTCAGGCTGCATTTGAAACCAGTTCACTTCCTCGTCTTTATAATGTCCTTGGTATTCTTTTCCGTCTAACGTCAACTCGAAATGTAACGTTTCGTATTGTGTATCTTCAAATATTTCTTTCCGCACATTAAAATTTTCGATCATAACATCGCCTCCATTTAGTTAATTCTTTTTACAGTTTGCCATTCCTATCATGCACATTTATCAGCGATTTCTTACTTGAATCATGAAATTCATTTCACATCGTAGCATTTGTCAGCTTTGCGATTGTCTTCGAAGATAACTTGACCCCTATCGAAACCTGTAGTCCGAAAATCGATAGCTAATAAAATGATACTTCTTACTAAACTTGCTATAACGTTTACTATATTCGTTGTCAGGTATATAGTTGTATAATTAACCAAATGGGGGTTTTATTATGAGCAACAGTTTTTCCGACAAATTCAAAGGCGCTGTAAACAAAGTAAAAGGCGAAGTGAAAGACAAATTCGATACGGCAATGGATAACGACAAGGTCGATAAGTTTAAAGGGCAAGCACAGGATAAATTTGGCGAAGTGAAAAACAAAATCGGTACCGCAATGGACAATGACAAGGTTGACAAATTTAAAGGGCAAGCGCAGGACAAATTTGGCGAAGTGAAAAACAAAATCGGTACCGCAATGGACAGCGATAAGGTCGACAAGTTTAAAGGGCAAGCACAAGATAAGTTCGGTGAACTGAAAGACAAGTTTACTAATAAAAAGTAACATTGGAAGATCCACACTAAAAGTACGTTATCTAACGCAAAAACTGATTCGTAAAAAGCAGTGCCTTTGTTCCCGTTACATGAAGTAAGGTACTTCTTTTTCGATCAATTTTTATCAGGTAAGAAAAGCCCTAGAGTCTAGACACTACTTCAATTGAAAAACGTATAATTTCTTATCTTTTCCCCAAAACCAGTAATCCTTCAGCCGTTAAAACCATAATAGGTAATCATGTGCACTGTCATTTCAGCGTACACGATTACCTTTTTATGTGTGCAAACCTTCAAAGCCACGTATCGGAATTCGATCTTCCTCTAATCGGATCTCGTCTAACGAAACTTCAATTATATATTCAAACTTCCCGTAAGCTTGCACGTCGACCTTCTCTTTGACAAAAGAATTATTTGTCACAAGCGCAACTTTACCAGTCTTTTCATTGTAACCTTCTAAAGAAAATCGATAGCCTGCGATCATTGCATACGGAACGATTTCATACGCATCCTCCAATTCCCTAATGGAAACTGGTTTAATGAAAACCTGTTTTTCCCCATTTTTCCTTACGAACCCATTCTCCATGTCTAAAGGATTTTCCGATTGTAAGTAGTATTGGCGTTGATAGGAAATTAGTTCAAACTCTTTGTTTCCCCATACAGCAAAACGTCCTTTTCTTATCACTTCATCTCCCCCACTAGTTATATTATATATCCATTATACATAATAGATTGAAAATTGTGTATACATTTTTCGTCATATTTCAACAAAAAAACCTGGTAGAATTACACATAAAAAAACTGGTTTTTCACTATATATGTTGAATTAAAGAATCCCATTGAATCTACTGTGGCGCTCAATAAGGAGAGAGTTTTAATTCACGGTGTGGATTGTAGAACGCTTGGCGCTTTGCGGTCGCGCCTGCGCTAGGGTGTTCATTATCGAGAGAAATGTGATTTTAAGATTTATATGCCGAGATTATACTGTGATTACTAGTTGATACTACTAATAGTCAAGAAAGACGCACTCTAGGTTGCAGATTCCATCACAGATAATGAAATGCGCTTTTTCAAATAAGACCATCCAGCGCAGGCGCGACTTCGTGGTAGCCGGAGCGATAAGACTAAGGAGGGATGCAGTTCAATCCCTCCCATGGGATCTTCTTTCTAGCTTATCGCGGGAGGCATCCACAAAGCGTCGAAGCGGTATTAGTGGGAATCCTAATTCATTCCAAGTACAACGGCTTTTTCAGTGGACTCCCAAAAGCCCTTGTAAAGCGCATACGCCGTATTCATTTGTTCAACATATATAGTTTTCCAGCGCACTGATTACTCCACTTTCATTCTAACGCTGTGAATTGGATTCGGAGTATCTATGAATGGCGCAATCCCTCCAACTTTTATCCCATCATAATAAACCCGTGATTACTGTTCTGAGAATGCCATACGAGTACAAGCAGCAGGAATCAGTTCTTCACCATTCAAAAATAACTTAAAATGAAAACATCAACAAAGAAACAACTGCCTATTACAGAAAACGCTATATCGAGCAAAGTAAATTCCCTCAATCCCTAAAAAAAGCAGTGTCCATTCACTTATTGTGAATGGGCACTGCTTTTTAATCTATTTTCATCAGATCCAGCGGTGTAATAATTCCAAGTAGTTTCTCTTCCGGTCTTCCACTTTCCGTAATGAGAAGTGCCTCAAGACGTTTTCCTTCAGCAACAGACTTTTTAAAATATTCCTCCGCTTCATAAACAGAAAGATCCATTCTTATAAATCGATACGTGTTTTTTTGTTTTTCATGGGAATAAATGTCGAGAAGCGTCGGCATTTCCCGGGAAATTATTTCATCTGTCATATTATCTGCAAGCCAATACGTAATGCCTGTCGCAGTAACAAGCCCAATGAATTTATTGCTCTGATAAATTGGTATCTGATTGAACTTTTTTTCCCGGATTAGTTTCAATCCGGAGGCAAGTGTATCAGTAGCTTGTAATATATGGACTTTTCGTAAAAACATATCACCGACTGTAACAGGTTTCGAAAGTTCTCGGTCAATGTATTCAATTAGTTCCACAATATCATCATGTGGTTCTGCAATTGCATATTGAATATCAGTCCGATTATGGACAATTGCATTGCGTAAATCACCACATTCCCGCAAATCCCGCTCAAATTTCCGAATAACCGCATTCAAATGCTTGGATTTATCAATCAATCGCTGGAAAGACATATAGCTGCTTAAGCCACTTATTTTTTCCAAAGATTTTTCAATACGGTTAAATGCGAATATGAAGCGATCTGAATTGCGTGTAGTCATCTAGAACCCCTCCCTTTCAGAATAATTCGTCTTTATACGAATTATACCACAAAGGGTTATTTACACTGTTGTTTTTGCCGCATTCCGTTTCGACATAAATACTCCGAATACGATTAAGATGACGATTAGTATCACTGTCAGACCCGAACTCATCCATAAATCCGACAGTTCAGAGTTCGAATCGAACCAATAGGATGCATACATCGACAATTTCCATGGTGATACTGTCCAATAGGTACCGATAAGCGAATCTATAATTTGGTAGACAAGTGTAATTAGAATCGCTAGGCCCGCCGCCCCACCTGTCGGAAGCCATGCGCTTAGCGCTAAAACAACAGTGACAACGAAGACGAGCCATAAACTATACGTCGCAACAAAAGCCAATATTGCCCCTGCATCTACATGGTTAAAAAGGATTTCAATATAATACCAGGCAGCCATAAAGCCGAGCCAGACGCTTCCAAGTACAATCCCATTAACGACCAGCCACTTACTTAAAAAGTAATTTCGAAATGACATTGGGCGAACATATAGTAATGTGGCCGTTCCATTTTTCCGCTCTCCTGAAATCGTCCCCATGAAAGCAAGAATTATAACGAGAATACCGATCATTTGATATTGCCCCAGCAATGACTGGAAGATATCCTCTCCTTTGAACTCTGGCCATAAGAATTCAGCTTCTTCTGGCATATTACCTACACTTCTCATAATTTCAGGCAAAAAATGATTCGTTACGGGCTCCAAAATACCGAATATAATAAAGACGAGAGGAATCCATAACATTTTGAAATTCCGTGTATGTTCACGCCATTCTTTCTGCAATAACACACTAAATCCATTCATTAGACCACCGCCACTTTCATGAAGATATCTTCAAGGCTCGCCGTCTGCAGTTCCACTTTTCTCACTAAGAACTTGCCTTCGGTTAACATGGATAGGACCGATGACATTTCAGCTTCTTCCAACCGAACGTCAATCGAAACAACCAACCCTTTTGATGTCACTTGCCATGCAGTTGCTTCCATAAAGCGCTGCAACTCTTGCATCCCTTCGAATTCAATGACGATTCGCGGTTCCGCATAGCGCGCACGTACTTCATCAAGTGAACCGTGTTCGACAAGTTTCCCATGCCGTAAGAACAGCAACTGGTCTGTCATTTCTTCAGCGTCATTTAAAATATGAGTTGAATATAAAATCGTCGTTTTTCTTTGCAAGTCTTTCAACAAATCCATCACTTGACGGCGCCCAACTGGATCAAGTGCAGATACCGGCTCATCGAGTAAAAGTAGTTTTGGTTTATGGACAATTGCCTGCGCAAGCCCCAGACGCTGTTTCATTCCTCCGGAAAAAGTGCCCGTCTTTTTGTTCATCGCTTCGCCTAGGCCTACAAATTCCAAGGTCTTTTTCGCTTCTATTCTTGCTTGTTTTGTTTCCACCCCACTTAGTCGTGCAGCCATTTCAGTAAATTCAAGTGCAGATAGCCAAGGAAAGAACTTTGGATATTGTGGAAGAAATCCGATAATCGAACGGATATCCTGCTTTGCAGCACCCTGGAACTGTATTGATCCGCTTGTTGGCGAGACTAACCCTGCAAGCATAGACAGTGTCGTAGTTTTTCCAGCTCCATTTGGCCCTATCAAAGCCGTTGCTGTATGTTCTTCAAGTTCGAACGAGACAGCATCCACTACATGATTATTGATATATTTCTTCGTCAAATTATCCACTTGAAGTAAATTTGTCATACTTGCCGCCTCCCAAAGATAAAGTACAGTATTGATCCAATCAAATTGCCAAGAACAATGATGAAAATCCACATGATAAATGGACCGTTCGTCCGTCTATGGCGAATAACATCAACGAGTGCAACAATCATCAAAATGAATTGAAGTACAATCAATGGCATAAGAAGATTCCAAGGAATACTCGCGAGCTCAGACATAAACTTCACACCCTTTCTAACTATTAATGGTAAATTCAGTATACCACGACTGTTATACGTTGTATATAACAGAAATACCGAAATAGTTATGATGCTAAAGAAGCTTATCAGTGCCACTCGAAACAACTCACTTGACGGTATATAAAAAAACTACCCAGTCACTAGGTAGTTTTCAATCAAATCTTGATTTAATTTAATCTTCTTTCCACTCTTTAATACGTTTTTTCACTTCAACTTCCAAATCTTCAAGCTTCATCTCATGATTTTCTTGATCAGGCTGCATTTGAAACCAGCTCACTTCATTCTCTTTATAATGACCTTGATATTCCTTACTGTCCAACGTCAATTCGAAGTGTAATGTTTCATTTGGCGTATCTTCAAATATTTCTTTCCTCACATTAAATTTACCAATCATCTCTTCATCTCCTCCATTTCGCTCATGTAGAACTTCTTCCTCCCCGCCCTAAGCGCTTTCAGGCTTATATTCCCTCAAAGAAAAGGGGGGATTTCATGCCACTGTATTTGTAGATGTTGATTGTTTTGCTACAGCTTTTCTGTTTGCTGGAGATAAAACACGTTCCAGCCATCCCATAAAGAGGTCCGCGATGACCGCCATTAATGCGGTTGGAATTGCTCCGGCCAAAATAATGGATGCTCCATCTGTCACATTCGTCCCTCGAATAATAATGGAGCCGAGTCCTCCACCACCGATAAAAGCTCCAATTGTTGCCACACCAATTGCAATAACAAGAGCGGTCCGCAAACCTGCCATGATAACTGATAACGATAGCGGAAGTTCTACCATGAATAGCATCTGCGTCCGTGTCATCCCCATTGCACGACCAGCTTCTAAAATAGGTTTTTCTACACTTTTTATACCTGTATACGTATTTTTTATAATAGGCAGCAAAGAGTACAAAAATAAACTCATAACAACTGTGTTCGGTCCAAGACCCATCGCAAGCATTAGAACAGCAAGCATTGCAAGGGCTGGAATAGTTTGAATAATATTCGTTACCGATAACACCCATCCACTCAATTTACCGTATCGGGCAATAAGAATACCCACTGGAATACCAACAAGCGCCGCGAACAGGACTCCGTATGCAGACATAAGGAAATGCCTGACAAACTGATCCCACACATACGTGCCATTCACTGTGTAGTATGACCAAAGTTCTTGTAACGTTTCCATTCATTCACCCCCGTAATTCAGTTGAAGTAATTGTTTTCTTCCAAAAATTCTTGCGCCACGATTGCAGGTTCTTTTTTATTAACATCCGCCTCGTAATTTAAACGTGTCATTGTTTCTCCGTCTATTTTACCTGCAAGTTTCTTCAGGATTATATCAATTTCTGGGTGCTGTTCGATTACATCTTTTCGCGTCACAGGTGAACATTCATAAGGCGGAAAAAACTTCTTGTCGTCTTCAAGCGTCTTCAAATTAAATGCTTTCAAACGTCCGTCAGTACTATAGGCCAAAACGACATCCATCTTACCACTATTCACCGCTTGGTAGACGAGCCCCAGAGACATGGGCAATGCTTCTCCGAATGTAAATCCATATGTATCAACGAATCCTTCATAGCCATCTCCTGCCCTGTTCAACCATGAGTTGTCTACACCCAGCGTTAAATCATCAGCTATCTTTTCTATATCCGAGACAGTTTCAAGTCCTTCTTTTTCAGCAAGGTCGGCTGTTACTGTGAGCGCATACGTATTTTGGAACCCGTATGAATCGTACCAAACCTGGTCAAATCGTTTATCAAACTCTTCCTGGACCAGCGTCATTGCCTCTTCTGGATCTGCTAGGGGCTCTACTTCTAAAATACTCGACATATCAGTACCCGTGTAGCGTGCAGCTGTAATATCTACTTGCCCGCTCGTCAACGCCTGGTGCTGGATGATTGAAGTTCCTAAATTTTCCACCATTTCAACATTCAAATCTGTTTCTTTTTCAATCATAAGTCGAATCATATGACCCAGTGTCGATGTTTCCGTACTTGTAAGTGTTGCAATTCGAATTGTGTCATTACCTCCTCCGAGGCCTGGAAGTGAACAACCCCCAATCAGCAGGCTGGTGGCCAATAATGGAAGTACTATTCTTTTCATACTTTTTCTGAACACTCTTTTTCCCTCCTTAAGAAACCACTTTTCTGCTTTCTTTAAGTCCTTTTGGCGTAGCGAAGGATTCAAAACGACCGAGCAGGAAATCGACTAGTAGCGCAAGCAACGTAACTGGTATCGCCCCACCAATAATCAAGTCTGTCCTAAATAGATTCAGACCATCAAAGATAAAGTCCCCAAGCCCACCTCCACCAATGAATGATGCAAGTGTTGCCCATCCAATAAGGTAGACTGCAGACAGCCTTACACCAGCCATAATAACAGGAATTGCCAGAGGAAGTTCAACGTTCATCGTACGTTCAAACGCCGTCATTCCCATTCCCCTACCTGCCTCCACGAGATCCTGATTGACCTCTTTCACACCGATAAACGTATTTCTAAGGATTGGCAACATCGAATAAAGGAATAAAGCAACAATTGCGGGTGTTTTCCCGATTCCCAGAAGTGGTATGAAGAACGCAAGAATCGCAAGACTAGGGAATGTCTGGATAACTCCAACTACTCCCAATACAAAACCAGCAATCTTCGGCACTTTTGTAAGCATTATTCCAATTGGTACTGCAACAAGGATTCCAAGAAAAAGTGCAATAAATGATATATACAGATGTTCCCAAGTCTTCGTTGCCAACTGGCTTCCATACTCAGAGAAAAAATCAATAAATCCGTTCATTCAAAAACCTCCTTTACACCTGACCAAGTGTCTGCTCTTCGCTTTCTCCCCAAATGGAATCATAGACGATATCCACAAGGTTCGTTCTTGTAATCAAGCCGACCAAACGCCGATCTTCATCGACAACAGCTACGTATTTTAATCCACGTATAAGAATATTTCGCGTTGCTTCACGAAGAAGCGTATCTTCCTGAACGACGGTCAATTCCGTAGACATGACTTCCTTGACCTGCGTTTCCATATTGCGGCCCCTGTCTATCATCTCGACATTGAGCAGACCTTTCAGTACATTGTTTTCATCAACGACAAGTAGCGAATCCACACGGCGCTCACGCATAAGCTGAACTGCTTGAGACAGTGTCCCTTCCGTTTTGAAGGAGACGGGGTTCGGGTTCATAATTTGTCCCACCGTCTGTATACGTTGTTGAGCTTGCAAAAGACGGTCTTTACCGATGAAATCCTCTACGAATTCATTGGCCGGATCTCTTAAAATTTCGTCTGGAGTTCCCATTTGAACAATTTTTCCGTCTTTCATAATTACAATGCGATCTGCGAGCTTAATTGCTTCATCCATATCGTGCGTGACAAAAATAATTGTTTTACCAAGTGTCCTTTGAAGATGTTTGAATTCCGCCTGTAACGAATCGCGGGTAATCGGATCTAGCGCACCAAAAGGCTCGTCCATAAGGATAAGGGGAGGATCAGCAGCTAATGCACGAAGTACACCGATACGCTGTTGCTGACCTCCACTTAGTTCATGGGGGTAGCGATCAAGGAATTCTTTAGGCATATTGACAAGTTCGATTAACTCATCAGCCTTATTGTTTCGCTCATCAACCGACTTCTTCATAAGCCGCGGGACAAGTGCAATATTTTCTCGAATGGTCATGTGGGGGAAGAGACCAATTTGTTGAATGACATAGCCAATTGAACGTCGCAATTGCACGATGTTCTTTTCCATAATATTTTCTCCATTGATCAATATTTTACCCTCTGTGGGTTTAACTAATCGATTGATCATCTTCATAGTTGTCGTCTTTCCACAACCACTCGGACCGATAAAGACGATAAATTCACCTGCATTGATATGTAAATCTAAGTTATCTACAGCTTTTTTACCTCCAGCATAAATCTTTGACACATTTTTAAATTCAAGCACACATTTCGCCCCCTATGATTAAACTGTTCAACCATCTTTATACTTTTTCTGAGCAGATACCTATTTCTATTGGCTACCCTTTTTCATCACTTTTCAAACATGATTATGACGGTTTGTTAATATCTCTCAATTATCACCGATATAACATTTAAAGAGGAGGTTGTGCCATGCTTGGAATATGGCAGGCGACAGGAATGAATGTCATCCGCAATATGACTATGCAAAACAATCAAGTAATGCGGTCGATGGAGCGATTGTCTTCAGGTATGCGCATAAACAGAGCTGCAGATGATCCAGCAGGCCTTGCAATTTCAGAGAAAATGCGTGCGCAAATCCGAGGTCTATCGATGGCGGGACGCAACATACAAGACGGTATTTCCCTATTCCAAACAGCTGAAGGTGCTTTAAATGAAACACACGCTATACTGCAACGGATGCGTGAACTAAGCGTACAGGCTGCCAATGGAACAGTGACAGATTCCGATCGTGAAGCCCTCTCTCTAGAATTTGTAGAACTAAAAAAGGAAATCACTCGTATTTCAAAAGATACAGAGTTCAATACATTGCCACTGTTAGACGGTTCACGCTCTTCCTTGAAGATTCAAGCTGGGGCGAATGCCGGCCAATCAATTGAATTTTTCATTGGTGATATGAGTGCAGAGACAATCGGTTTGTCTGACGCATCGATTTCAACCCAATCCAAGGCCAATGATGCAATTGGATTACTCGACAATGCAATTAAAAACGTATCCTCAGAACGCTCTAGAATAGGTGCCTATACAAACCGGCTTGAACATGCTTACAACAATACACTCGTCATGGAAGAAAACTTAATCGCAGCCGAATCCCGCATAAGAGATGTCGACATCGCAAAGGAAATGATGGCACTCACGAAAGCAAACATTCTACTTCAGGCCGGTCAATACGTACTCGCTATGCACATGCAACAAGCCCAGTCCGTACTACAGCTATTAAAACAATAAAAAGGCAATCGTGTTGTCTTATCGACATGCACAATTGCCTTTTTATGTGTATAAACCATCAAATCCAAGTATAGGAACCCGATCTTCCTCAATTACAATATCTTCAAGAAGTATTTCTATTATGTATTGAAATTCCCCATAAGGACGCACTTCGATCCGTTCTTTGACAAATGGATTGTTTGTTACCAATGCAACTTTCCCAGTCTTTTCATCATATCCTTCTACTGCAAAACGGTAGCCTTCAATCATCCCATATGGAATGACTTCATACGCATCCTCTAATTCCTCGACGGAAATAGTCTTAATATAAACATGGTTAGATCCATTCTTCACGAACCCGTTTTTCAAGTCTAAAGGATCCGCCGATTGCAAATAGTATTGTCGTTGATAAGAAGCCAGTTCAAATTCCCTTTTATCCCATAAAGCAAATCGACCTTTTCTAATCATCCCATCTCCTCCCACTATTTTGTATCTACCTATATTATATGTAATATATCGAAGGTTGGGTACATAAGTTTAGTCACCTTTTTATACAATAAATTAGACCTTTTGAACCTATTCTGAACAAATACCATTGAGTATTATTTTTTTCTCCCATGTTTAATGTTTTTTCATGCAGGGTATCTATTACCTAACAAGAATAAAAAGGAGGCTTTACAATGACAAACGGTAGTTTCTCAGACAAAGTCAAAGGGACAGTAAACAAAGTGAAAGGTGAAACAAAGGATCAGATAGGCAATGCCACAAATGATCCTTCACTACAAGCTGAAGGTAAGTTTGATAAGTTAAAAGGCGAAGCGCAAAAGAAAATCGGAGAACTAAAAGATAAAGTTTCCGATAATAACAATCGATAATCTTTAAAAAGTAAGTCATCTATCAAACAGTGATAGCTATAAGTCCATACCTGTTAAGAAATTGGAATAAGTGTATCAATATGCATCATTCTTTTGATTATATGACTGTATGTCCCCCTTTTTTAGACGGAGGGGGCTTTTTAATTTGTTGAGGTAGTGTGAAATTATTAAGGCGTGAATGTAAATTTTGCGAAACTAATAGGGTAACCGTAATAACAACTATTTAAGTTGAAATAAAGATCCCCTTGTAAGGCGCCTCCGCTTAGTTTATTTAGGTATTCATTTGTTCAACATATATATAAATAGTACGGCTGTTTGCAATGGGTAAACAGCCGTCTTCTGCCACTCATAAGTTTCTTGTATTGAGGCGTGGGACCGTACCGTCATTATCGATCATTTGTTGGTTTCCACCCTGACCATCCAATGGTTCTCCGCTCAGGCCACGTTCTGTACTACTATCCATCTCATCCAGTGCCTTACTTTTAACGAATAGAGCAACGCCACCATTTTTAACTTCATTGTAATAGCCCCTTGATTGCTGTTCTGAAAACCCCATGCGTGAAAAAGCATTCAGAATGGGTTCTTCACCGCCCAAAAACAGTTTAAAACGATCTAACCAATTATCATCTGCTGTACCGAGGAGTTCGGCATCGGTCTGTCCCCGAAGCATTGAAATATTATCTTCTTCATTGGTAACAACATACATATCACTTTCATCATAGCCTTGCACTTTCAATTCTGTAATTTTATATAAAACTGTATCAATGGAATGAAATGTACCGATATACTTCTTGTTTTCCATTTTACAAAATTCCTCCTTTTCGATGATATTGCCTTTGTTTCTTATTGTACCCGTCCAAACCATTAAGAAACGCACTGCTCCATCAAATCGGATGTTTAGTTTCTGTAAAAGAGTGAATAACATAAGGACAAGAGAATATTCCACGGCAAACTCGAAGATGAAAGGAGTCTGTTTTTGATGACTAACAAAAAAGTATTTACTGAACGTGACCGAAAGGATGCTGAAGGACCATACATGGATAATCCCGAAAACCTCCGAACTGATAAGGAAAGCATTTACGATATGCATGAAGATATGAAGACTGTCGACTCTATTCCTCTGGAAGATTTAAAATTGGAAGAACGGGAAGAGAAACATCATCACGATTCCAAAAGTAATTCATCCAGCGAAGAGAAATTCCGCGGCTCTGGACTTAAAAAACAGTAAAAAACTGTACCCCATTCATATAATGTGATTGGGGTACAGTTTTGGTTTATGGACAATCGCCTACGTAATAATAGCTGTTTCATTCCCCCGGAAAAAGTATCCGTCTTTTCGTTCATCGCTTCTCCTAGACCGACAAATTCCTATGTATTTTTTGCTTGCCTTATGACACCTGCTTAGCCACGCAACCATTTCTGTAAATTCAAATGCAGATAGCCGAGGAATACTTGAGAGTTCAACCGTTAATTTCACAATTTTTCTATTTGTTAATGGTAAATATAGTATAGCAATTTCACACGTGTGTTGATTAACCAGTAAAGTACTGCTTATTTTTGTGATGAAACACTAAGCACTCTATGTACAGGTGCTTTTGAATTACTTTGGATTGAAAGTTCAACGCAAAAAAACGGCAACAAAAATCGTTACCGTCAATGTACTTCAAAATTATTAATGTCCTAGATAAGCCTTTTTTATCGTATCATCTTGCAGCAGCTCTTTCGCGTTACCACTCGCGACCACTTTACCTGTCTCAAGCACATAGCCATAGTCCGCAACTTTTAAAGCCTGACGTGCATTTTGTTCAACCAGCAAAACAGTCGTTCCTGCTTCATTAATCTCTTTAATTATTTTAAAGATATCTGCAACGATTAATGGGGCCAGTCCCATCGATGGTTCATCAAGTAAAAGTAACTTGGGCTTAGACATAATTACTCGCGCAATCGCCAGCATTTGTTGTTGGCCGCCTGAAAGTGTACCTCCTAGCTGAGATTGTCTTTCCCTCAGTATTGGAAATCGATCCATCGCCTTTTCAAGATCAGCATTCACTTCAGCGTCATTTCGATGATACGCTCCCATTTCTAAGTTTTCTAAAACGGTCATGGAAGCTAAAATACCTCGTCCTTCTGGAACTAAAGCTAACCCTTTTCTTAAAAGCTGATCAGGTCGTTGTCCAGTTACATCCTTACCCAAATAATGAATACTACCTTCTTTCGGTTTCAATAAACCTGCAATCGTATTCATCATCGTTGTTTTCCCCGCACCGTTTGCACCGAGGATGGTTACTATCGTCCCCTCCTCAACCGTTACATCAACGCTTTTCAATGCCTGAATCTTATCGTAAAAAGTACTGACATTCTGTAGTTTAAGCAAGCTCATCTTCCTCCTCAACCCCGAGGTAGGCTTCAATTACTTCTTTATTGTTTTGAATACTGCTCGGTGTACCTTCCGCAATTTTCTTTCCAAAGTTCAATACCACAATACGGCTACAAATCCGCATAACAAGTGGCATATCATGTTCAATTAATAAAATAGTTATATTTAGCGCTTGAATTTTCTTGATCAAATCAAACAAATCATTTGTCTCTTTTTCATTCATTCCAGCAGCTGGCTCGTCAAGAAGCAATAATTTAGGTCGACTTGCCAAAGCTCTTGCAATTTCTAATCTACGTTGTTGACCGTAAGCAAGGTTTTTCGCAATCGTTTGACTGTATTCTGACAATCCAACAATTTCTAGAATCTCATCCGAGCTTTTCAGAACATTTTCCTCTTCTTGCTTTTGATATTTCGTCCGAAACACACTTTGCAAAACACCAGTAGTGAGACGACAGTGATTTCCTACCATTACATTTTCGCGAACAGTTAACTCTGAAAAGAGTCTGATGTTTTGGAATGTACGACAAATGCCCTGTTTCGTAATTTCATGCGGTTTCAAACCTGCAAGCGACTGTCCTGTAAATTCTATCTCACCAGAACTAGGAGGAAACATGGCGGTAATCATATTAAACATTGTTGTTTTCCCAGCACCATTTGGCCCTATCAAGCCAAGCACTTCTCCTTGTTCTATTGAAAAAGAAACATCTGTCAATGCTTGAATCCCACCAAAGTTTTTACTTATCTTTTTTATTTCCAGTACCATGTTTTCCCTCCTTCTTCTTTAATCTTGGACGTTTAATCCAATTGACGACATTCATATCAATGAGCCCCTGTGGCCGGAACGCCATCATCAATACAAGGAGTGCACCGTAAATCATGAAACGATACTCGCTGATAACACGCAAAAACTCCGGCATTGTTGAAAGGAAAATAGCACCGAATATCGGTCCCCAAATAACTTCACTTCCTCCAAATATAGCAAAGATCAGAATTTCAACAGCACGATGATAATCGAAATCTGATGGACTAATATAAGCAGTTAAATGTGCATATAATGCACCTGCAAATCCAGCAAGTAGCGCTCCTTGACCGAATGCTAGAATCTTATAGTATGTAATGTTAATACCCATTGCTTCCGATGCCTCTTCATCCATTTTAATAGAAGCAAATGCACGCCCAATTCTAGAATTGTTTTGTCTAATAAAGAACCAAATAACGCCAATGCTAATCATCAGTAATACAAGAAAAACTGCTAAACTTATAAATTGGTTATTTTTTAATCCAATCATTTCCGGACTAAAACCTAAACTGTTACTAAAACTCAAAATCTCTCGCCCAAGATGAGGGATACTACGAATCCCAATAGCACCGTTTGTTAAACCTTCCCAATTGATAAACAGTACTCGAATGACCTCCCCAAACCCAAGCGTCGCAATCGCAAGATATACGCCTTGTAACCTTAGGGCAGGAAAACCAATTAACACGCCGATAAAACCTGTAAACACAGCTGCAATAATAATACCGAGTATTAGAGGTACATTATAATTAAGCGTTAAAATAGCCGACGTGTATGCACCTATACTCATGAATCCTGCATGCCCCAGTGACAATTGTCCTGTTCCAAGTGTTATGTAAATACTAACACCAAGGATAATATTCAATAAAATAAAAGTTGCAACTTGCAAATAATATGGGTTTATTAATTCGCTTAACATATAATCACCCCCTTGATTTCGATGTTGCCGTACCGAAAAGTCCTTGTGGTCTCACAATTAAAATAATGATAATAGCTAAAAACGCTATCGCATCACGATAGCCTGAATTTCCATAAGCTACTAAAAACGTTTCAGAAAGCCCTAATATTAACCCGCCCGCCATCGCACCACGAACGTTTCCTAAACCACCAAGAATGATAATAGCTAAACCTTTTAATCCGAATGATAAACCCATTTGTGGATTAACTGAGTTGAATGCAATTCCAACTAGAATTCCGGCAATTCCACCCATTGCAGATGCAATAATAACTGTTTGTGTAATCATCCTTTTCGTATTAACACCTAGTAGGCTTGCAACAGCTAAATTTTCCGCACTTGCACGTAATGCCTTGCCCGCCTTTGTTTTCGATAGCCAAAATGTGAGTCCAAACATTAATAGAATCGCAATAATGAAGATAAGAATTTGGACATAATAGACGGTTGTTGAACCAATCGTAATGTTCAACTCTGAAAAACTTGTCCGAAATGGATGATTTCCAGCTCCAAAAAAGTGATGAGCAGCATTTTCAAGAAAAATAGATACCCCAATCGTACTGATAAGCGGAGCAAGATGGGACACGCCCTCTTTACCTCTCAGTGGTCTTAATGCAAAACGCTCAAGGAAATAACCTAATATACCTGTAACAATAATTGCGACCAAAAAGGCCACATATAATGGTAAACCTAAACTATTCGTTACAATAACGCCCATAAATGCACCAAACATAAAAATTTCCCCATGCCCCATATTGACAATGTTAAGGACACCAAACACCAACGTATAACCGAGGGCAACAACAACATAAATACTACCCAATGTAAGACCATTTATTAATTGTTCAATTAGCAATGTGCACCCTCCTTATCCATTCTCAGCTTTTTTAAATAGTTAAAATAGAAATGCAATCAGGCTGCAAACATCTCAACCTGATTGCCGATCATTTATTCGAACACTACATACTCGTTACCTTCAATAATTAATACAGTTGGTTCCATGACAATATCTCCGTCTTCATCAAATGACATTGTGCCTAATACACCTTTAAAGTCCTTGAGTGTTGCTAACGCATCGCGAATTTCATCGCGGTCAGCTACACCTGCATTTTTAACCGCTTCAGCCATTAGATACAATCCATCATAAGCTTGTGCAGCAAACTGATCTGGTTCAACTCCATATGCTTCTGTATAGTTTTTAACAAAGTTCTTTACTTTTTCGTCATCCTTTTGAGCAAACCACGGTGTCGCAACGATTAAACCATTGGATGCATCTCCAGCAATTTTGATAACTTCCGGTGAGTTGAATCCATTCCCACCCACAAATGGAACATCAAGCCCCATTTTTCTAGCTTGGTCTAAAATTACCGCACCTTCATTATACAAAGCAGATGCAAGAATCAAATCCGGGTTCAAGTTCTTTATTTTCGTCAATTGTGCTTTATAATCGGATTGACCTAACTGGAATGTTTCTGTCGTAACGACCTCCAGATTTAAGTCTTCCGCTACTTTTTTCATTACATCGTAACCCGCTTTTGTAAATACATCGTCATTGCCATATAAAATCGCTACTTTTTTAACATCATATTTTTCAATTGCTTTTTGTACTGACGCTGGAATCGCTAGTGTCTCAGGGATTGAGTTTCTAAATACATAATCCCCAAGTTGAGGAATCCCCTCAGCCGTATTTGAAGTCCCCATGATTGGAACACCATTTAAATCTGCTTCAGGTCCAACTACAAACATTTCTGTACTAAGCGTAGGCCCAATAATTGCATCGACATTATCTGAGTTCATCAATTTCTGTGCAGCTGATAATGCTTCTTCTTGTTTACCAGCTGAGTCTTCAATCTTTAATTCCAGGTCAACTTCCCCTGCTTCTTTAAGTTCTTTATTGGCCAGTTTCAAGCCATTCGTAATTGCTTCTCCATAACCAGCTCCTGGTCCAGTTAAATAAGAAATGACACCTATTTTAGCCTTTACCGGGCCATCTGCTCCTGTTTCTTTGTCGCCCGCATCCTTCGTATCGGTTCCACAAGCTGTCAGCACAACTAGCGTGAACATCATCAAGACTGAAAATAGCAGTTTTATTCTCTTATTCATTTAATCCCATCCCCTTTAATAGTTAAAAATAGTGATAATTCTAAATATACACCACTATTTAGTTAATTGGAATATCAAATAAAAAATCCTCCCTATAAAAAAGGGAGGATTCCATTATTCATCTATTTCTTCAAGCCGAGGCATTGCCGACAATGCGCCCGATTTTGTTGCACAGAGTGCACCGAGTTTATTGCCAAAGGAAATATAGTCAATCCACTCATCGCGGGTTTTTGGTTTCCCTTTCAATTGGATTTGGCGAAGAATTCCTGCAATGAATGCATCGCCTGCTCCCGTCGTATCGACAGCTATGATGGGTTCAACGCCTACATGTGTCATGCTGCCGTCAATGACAGCAAACGTACCGAGCTCACCCGCGGTGACGAGTATTACAGGAATCCGATAAGGTGCTAACTTGAGGATTCCATCTTTCAACGTATCTGTCTCCGTTAGGAAAAAAAGCTCCTCTTCGGTCAGTTTCAGCAGATTGGTGTTCTCAACAAATGACATGATTGTCTCACGGCAATGCGCTTCACTCTTCCACCTTAGCGGGCGGATATTTGCGTCTAATGACAAAGGCACTCCAAACTTATTAGCTAGACGTACCGCTTCCCGCGTCGTTTGTAGAGCTGTTAAATGAAACATTGTGCCCGAACAAATATGCAATACGGAAGCATCTTGAAATGCCTCTATAGACAAATCAGTAGTTTCTACCTGGATATCAGGCGTCTCATCTATATATGTATGAAAAATACGGTCGTTGTCATCCGTCAAATGGACATACACGCCACTCACCCGTTTGTCATTCTCCAGTTTAGCAAACGTCAAGTCGACGCCTTCTTTCCTCAATTCATTCCGAACAAATTCGGAAGTTTCGTCATCTCCTGTCACGGTGATGAATGCGGACGAAGCGCCAAGCCTAGAAATACCCGCTGCCACATTGACCGTTGCTCCGCCAAGAAACGTCGTGAATGTTGAATTGGACTGGTCTTCCGCTATATAATCGACGAATGCATCGCCGTAAATTAAAACATGTTTTTTATTCGCATCAATCATGAATGTACACCCTATCACTTTATTTTTCCCAATCGTATCATGGAACACGATTTACAGGAAGAGTACGGAAATATATCGCTTTAAAAGTTGAAATAAAGAATTTCTTCCAATCCCCTTCGGCGCTTTCGGAACACGCCTGTTGATTAACCAAAAGTAACTAGTGAATAACATGATCACCCACTGGGCGCTACGTATATAATTTACTTTGGATTGAATGACTTCTATACGATTACCGAGATGTCTGGATATGTAGGGATGCGACAGGCAACTATTCGCAATAGGATTACTGAAAAGAGTGTCGTGATAATTTCGCCGAAAGCGAACCGGAAATGATCCAGTGAAAACGGATTTTTCCAAGCCCTACTCACCAGTATTTTATACAAACAAATAGTTATTCAACAGACGTGACTTTATAATCGAATCATTACACCCCAAAATTTAAATTCTTGTTAGTTGTCTGACCTCTGACCTGTAATTCTTTCCCTAATCGTGGTATACTGTTTGGATGGAACGGGAGGATTTTCTTATGAAACAATGGATTTATCCACTACTTATCGTCTTTGCAGCAAGCTGTTATGGTATTCTTTCAACAATTATTAAACTCGCGATTCAAGATGGTTACACTGCTGCTGAAGCAGTAACGAGCCAATACTTTGTCGGTTTTTTCATAGCTCTACTTATCTTCGTCTTTGTACGACGTAAAGTCCCAAAGTTTGGCGGTGGTGTGACACTCCTTCTTGCAGGGTTATTTACTGCAACGACTGGTACGGTATACGGCCAAGCCATTGAATACATGCCTGCTTCTCTTGCTGTTGTTATGCTATTCCAATTCACTTGGGTAGGAATGCTGTTCGACTGTATCGCGAAACGACGCCTTCCAAAACGGATTGAAGTCATTTCACTTCTTTTCCTTTTCGGCGGTACAATTCTTGCAGCTGGTATTATCGATGCAGATCTTAGCGGAATTCCTTGGCAAGGTTGGGCATGGGGAATGGCTTCAGCTGTCAGCTTTGCATCATTCGTTATGATTAATTCACGACAAGTTGAAGGAATGGATACGGAAACGCGTCTACTGTTCACATCGTTTTTCGCAGCAATTGCAATCTTCTTTTTCCAATCGCCCGAAATCGTCTGGAACGGTACGTTGTTTAACGAAAATTTATGGGTATACGGTTTGATCCTAGGACTGTTCGGGATTGTCATTCCAATTTACCTCTTCTCAATTGCAGTGCCGAAAGTTGGGACTGCGATGACATCGATTTTAAGCGCAGCAGAACTTCCCGTTGCTGTCACCGCGTCCGTTATTTTACTGAGCGAAGCGCTGACAATTTTTCAAGTAATTGGTATTATTATTATCGTAATTGGTATGACGTTACCGACCATTGCGCAGAGAAGATTGAAATACAACTGATAGTTTCAACAGCCCACTGCACTTGCAGGTGGGTTGTTTTCTTTACAACAGGTAGTATTTGATATAATAGAGGATGTAGAAGGAGGTTTTTAATAATGGACATAACAATTCGACAAGCACAACCGACTGATGCCGAACAGGCTGCACCGCTTATTATCGACGCAATCGGTGATATCGCTAAAAGAATGACAGGCGAAACAGAATGGGACAAGGTAGAGCAGGAACTATGCGTACTTTTCAAGCGTGAGGATAACCGACACTCCCATCTCTATACATATATTGCCGAGCTGGATGGAAAAGTAGCAGGTATTATGGTGTTGTATGCAGGCGCAGATGCCCCTGAACTCGATCGAAATTTAAGTGAGTGGCTTGCTAAAAAAGGTGCTACTAACTCTGAAGTCGAAGCGGAATCTTTAGCTGACGAACTTTACATCGATACAGTTTGTATTGATCCTGCATTTCGCGGTAAAGGAATCGGTACGGAGTTGTTTGAGTACGCAGAAGAAGTCGCGAAACAAAAATACAGTGCAAAGCTTTCTTTAAACGTCGAAACACAAAAAGAACCAGCTATTCGTCTATACAAACGGCTGGGTTATGAAATCGTCTCACCCTGGACAATCATTGGTGAACCTTTTCATCATATGGTGAAAATTGTTTAACTAAGAACAGCGCTGGAGTCTAGACATCACTCCAGGTGAAAAACTTATATTTTCTTTTACAAGTGTTGATTAACCAAAAACAACCAGTAAATAACTAAATCCAACACTAGGCACTTCTTGTACAATTACTTTGGATCGCTTTGGATTGAACGACCCCTATACGATTAACGAGATGTCTTGATGTGTAGGAATACGACTTCGTCGCATCCCTACACATTTTTTCGGTAATCGTATGGTGCTTATTCATCCGTCGCGCTCCAAATGCATATATACACAAAGTGCTAAAACTTTTCGGGACGAAAGAATAGCGGGACTTCTTATCTGAATAGTAGCCGACAAAAATACAATTTTGGCGGCTGAAGCCTTCTCCATAGTCTTGTCTTTTTTAGTTAAGGAAGAGTCACTTTCTTATAGTCCATCGCATGATAAGGTGCATACTCTTTACTAATAGTAAGCAAGGAACACCTTGTACAAAGTACTAGAGTGCCCGAAATTGTATCTTCGGGCACTTACAACCTTTCTAAAGAGTCATCTACTCTTTTTTTCAAAAGTAGCTGTATTTTTCACTTAAACATTGTAGGAACGCGACAGGTAACTAATCGTAACAGAATTACTGAAAAGAGTGTGGCTAGGAATGACGAAGTCATTTCTAGCCACACTCTCCCCTCGGTAAAGTTGTCATGACTATTTCGCTGAAAGCGGACCGGAAATGATCAAGTGAAAATGGCGTTTTTCAAGCCTTTCTTACCTGCTCTTTATGCAAGAAAGTGGTTAATCAACAGACGTGACTTTCTTTCACTATACAAACCGCCCTTTCGTTTTCTATCCATTAGAAATCGAAAAGGCGGTTTTCTTTATTTACTTTCTTGCTCTTTTACGAAAGTAACAAACTTATCAACGACTAAATCCAAAAACTTGAGAGTGCCTTCATCTGTCAGATAACCATCTTGGAACTTTTGTCCGGCTGAGCCAATGAATATTTCATTTCCCGCAGGAGGCAGTGTAGTTGCTTGGATACTCCCTAATACTTGTCGTAAGTGCAATTGTGCTCTAACCGTCCCTAACACTCCTTGAGAAACTCCCATTGGCAATACCGGTTTACCTGCTATCGGCTTGTCCACTCTGGATAGCCATTCCAATGCATTTTTCAAAACGCCCGACATGGACCAGTTGAATTCAGGTGTGCTAATGAATACAGCATCCGCATCAGCAACCATTTTCTTGTAGTTTTGTACTTTCTCAGAAGGTGACTTTTCCTCATCCTCATTGTAGAACGGCAAATTTCCGATATCCGCAATTTCTATTTCGAAAAGGTGACTGTATCTCTTTTCAATCGTTTTTACTAACTGCATGTTGAATGAATCTTTTCGTAAACTCCCGACAATCGCTACAATTTTCATCAAGTTCTCTCCTCTTTTTTACATATTCCATTCTTTAACATGTATTCTACACGATACCTACGATTCACATCTATCATTCGACTCAACTTTGCAAATTAAATTTCTTCCCTGAAAACTTTTTAGTGTTTCTAAGGGTAAGTATAGTAAGAGCAACAAAATACCGTTGTTTTGGAAGGAGTGAAACCCGAGTGGAGATAGAAAAATTGATACGAAACATACAGACCGGTGACAAAGACTCGTTTCGCGAATTTTACGAAGCATATGCAGACTACGCAATTCGAACGGCTTCTGCTATTACGCGCAACCGTGAAATGGCCAAAGATGCGGTACAAGAAACGTTCATCCGCGTCTATCGGCAAATCGGTAGCTACAACCCTGAATTGCCCTTTGACCCGTGGTTTTACCGGATTTTAATGAATGAATGTCTTCGTTACCTAAAGAAAGAGTCCCCTCTTTCAAAATTTGAACATCCCGACTTGGAAAATGACCCATCTCTTGCCGAAGAATCTTTCAATCAGCTATCCGATTTATACGATACGATTCAATCGCTTGATGACATACATCGAATTCCAATCATATTAAAGTATGTGAAGGGCTTTACCGAAAAAGAAATTGCGGACATTCTAGGGTTAAATCACAATACAGTAAAGTCACGGTTGTTTAAAGGTAGAAAACGACTAAAAGAACAGTTAGACCCGACGAATAAGGAGGAGGGATCACAATGAGTAACTTCGACGAACGAGCAAAAGAGGCTCTCGATAAACGGACTGAGCAAGAAACGCTTGGTCTAAAAGATGAAATATGGAACGGTCTAGAAAAAGAACTATTCAGCGAAGAGAACGTTAACAGAGGAGATGTGAAGAAAATGAAAAAGAAAAATCGTGTAATTCCAATTATCATTACAACTGCCGCCGCCCTTGTCATCGCATTCAGTTTACAAACCGATACAGGAATGGCATTCATGAAAGGTATTAAAGACATGTTCGTCCCAGAAAAGGAAATTACTCAAAGCATTGAAGGACAGGACGAAAAAACCGATGTTAATTTAAATGAAGGTGGAAACTCCGAGTACATCATCTATGTCGATGAAACACGCTATAAAATGATCAATGGCGATAAAGCAGACGTCATTACAACAATTGAACCCCTTCCAGAAAAGTACCCGGAAGTGACAATGGAAATTAAACAAGTAGCTGATCAGAAACCCGAAGATCTCGTTAAAAAGTTTGAAGCCGAGTTAAAGAAAGACTTCCCGGAGCTAAGAGCAGTCGAAACAGTGACAGAACCAGTTGAAGGTTATTTATTACACGGATTGAACGGTAGCGATTGGGATGCTAAAGTTGTTCATGCCTATGTCATCAGCAACGGCAAAGACGGTAGCTACATCATTACAGAAAACTATTTCCTCGAAGCTGCGGAAGGCCACGGAGCAAGGTTCCACCATATGTTGGAGAGCTTTGAGATCGTAGAATAATAACTTTTTTTTGAGCGGGCCGTCAAGAGACGGTCTTTTTTTTTTGAACGCTTGCATATATTTCACCATACCGTTTTGGTGGTTGGCCCCCTCTGAATTCCTAAATAGATATTGCATCGATATATTTTTCATGCTAAGCTAATTATCAAATCGTAATGATTACGATTTGATAAAGGAATCTGCAATACAAAAACTAAAGGGAGACTATGCTTTGAAAAACAAAAAAAGTTATTCTATATTCCTACTCATACTAACTGTAATTTTACTCTCGGCTTGCTTCGATAAAAAGGACGGCAATGTCCCGACCTCCAAAGCTAAGTCTACTAATGACCTTGTCTTTGCAAGTACAAAAGATATTCGAGACATTAACCCGCATCTCTATGCAGGTGAAATGCCAGCCCAAAACATTGTATTTGAATCTCTGGTAATTAATACGGATGAAGGGATAAAACCTGCCTTAGCTGAAAACTGGGATATTTCGGAGGATGGTTTAACATATACTTTCTATCTAAGGCAAGGAGTTGTCTTTACAGATGGTGAGCCATTTAATGCGGAAGTTGTAAAGATGAATGTAGATGCTGTAGTAGAAAATATTGAAAAAAATGCATGGCTGAATCTTGTGGCTGAAATCCAAGAAACAAAAGCTGTGGATAGGTATACATTCCAGTTAACACTGAAGAATCCTTATTATCCTACGCTAGAAGAACTCGGCCTGACTCGCCCCTTTCGGTTTATTTCACCCAAAAGTTTTATCGCCGGAACAACAGCTAATGGAGTTAGTAGCTATGCAGGTACAGGTCCTTATGTGTTGACAGAGCATAAAAAAAATCAATATGCCGTATTTACGGAGAATGACAACTACTGGGGCGATAAGCCGAAAATAAAATCCATTAAATGGAAAGTGATGCCCGATCACCAAACCATACTTCTAGCCTTGGAAAAAGGTGAAATCGACCTACTATTTGGTTCCGATGGAGATATGGTAGATAACGATTCTTTCAAGGCGCTTTCTGAGCAAGACAAATACAGCACCGCTGTTAGCCGTCCAGTCGGTTCTCGAGCAATTGTCTTAAATTCACAAAAACCGATTACAAAAGATCCAATAGTTCGCGAAGCATTCCAATCTGCGATTAACAAACAAATGATTGCAGAGGGAATTCTAAATGGGGCTGAGCAAGTAGCCGATACCCTTCTTGCACCATCTGTCCCCTATGCAGATGTGAACTTAATAAAACAAGAATATAGTGAAGACAGAGCAAATGAATTGCTAACAAAAGCCGGCTGGAAAATAGGTAAAGATGGGTATCGATATAAAGATGGAAATAAACTTGAGATTACAATTTACTATAACTCCGATAACGCTCAGGAACGTACAATCAGTGAATCAATGCAGAATGATTTAAAACAAGTTGGTGCCAGTCTTAAAATCATTGGAGAAGAGAAACAAGCCTATTTTGACCGACAAAAAACAGGAGATTTCGATTTAATGTATTCTCTATCATGGGGACTGCCTTATGATCCACAAACTTATGTATCGTCTTGGCGAGTGCCTTCTCATGCCGATTATCAAGCACAAGTAGGGCTTGAGAAAAAGGAATGGCTGGATCAAGTCATCACTGATCTTATGAGTGAACAAAGCGAAGATAATCGTAAGCAAATGTATAAGGATATCTTAACGTATATTCACTCCGAGAATATTTATATACCATTAACCTATTCTGTAACAAAGGCCGTTCATACTAAGGCGCTAAAAGGAGTTGATTTTAATGTCTCACAGTACGAAATTCCTTTTGAAAAAATGTACTTCGAAGAATAAAATCAAACGATCCTTTGATAGATAAATGTATTGAAATAAAGTATCCCATTTAAGGCGCTACAGCGCTCTGGGATGCCTCCCGCCCTAAGCCAAGCACTTTCGCTCAGTTTATATAGATATAGAATTCTCACCGATTATGCTTTTATAGACAGAGAATTGGCCGGGGATTTTACTTGATAAAATATCTTGTTAGGAGAAATATCCTTGAAAATATATCTATTAAAACGTGTGCTAGTTATCATTCCAATTATCCTTGGCATTTCGTTTTTAGCATTTGTACTGATCAACTTACGAACTAGCGATCCGGCAGAAATTGCAATGCGAGTAAACCAAGTTACACCGACAGAAGACATGATAGAGGCAATGAGAATTGAACTGGGTCTTGATAAACCCTATTTAGTCCGGTATTTTTTATGGCTCGGAAATAACCTTCAAGGGGACTTTGGTAACAGTTATGTAACGCATGAGCCTGTTGCTGATCAACTGGCAACTGCACTGCCGGCAACTCTCCAGCTCGCGTTCATTGCGTTAGTTATTATTCTTTCCTTCAGTATTATAATCGGCATGCTGTGCGCCATTTACGAAGGAAGCATCGGTGATAAAGTGATGCGCGCATTGATTTTCATCTCCACAGCCATGCCAAGTTTTTGGATAGGAATTCTTCTTATCTGGCTCTTTTCTGTCAAGCTGAATTGGTTCGACACTAGCGGTATGGAAAGGCCAAGTTCTGTTATTCTCCCTGCTGTCACGCTGTCTTTAGGATTTATTTCAACTTATGTCCGCCTTATTCGAAACAATATGATTAAAAACAAAAGTGAAAACTTTGTACTTTATGCTAGGGTTCGTGGCTTAAAGGAAAGCACAATCACCAGAAAAGTCTTTAAAAACTCTCTTCAAATTTCCATGACCGCCATAGGAATGTCGATTCCTAAGCTGATTGCTGGAACGGTTATTGTCGAAAATGTTTTTGCTTGGCCAGGTATTGGACGATTATGCGTTACTGCAATCTTTAATTCGGATTTCCCAATTATCCAAGCTTACATATTAATTATGGGCGTGCTGTTCGTTATATGTAATCTTCTAGTTGATATTCTTAATACAATGCTTGATCCACGCATGAGAAAGGAATTATAGTATGAATGTTTGGAGACGTTTAAAGACTGATAAATTGGCCATTCTTTGCTTATCATTGTTACTTTTGGTTATTACTGCCGGTATTTTCGCTCCCATTCTTGCACCTCATAATCCGTTAGTAATGAATATCCTTCAGAAATATGCAGGAGTCAGCCAAACCTACCCATTAGGAACAGACCAATTAGGACGATGCATTTTATCCAGACTTTTATTTGGAATTCGTACAACCGTCTTTTTCGCTTTGGTTACAATGTGCATTACGATTACGATTGGAACATTGCTTGGAATTATTTCAGGGTTCTTCCGTGGGAAAGTAGACGAAATTATTATGAGATTTTGTGATATTATGCTGTCTTTTCCATCAGAAGTCATGATTTTAGCGATTGTAGGGGTCCTTGGACCAGGCTTGTTAAATGTGGTAATTGCCAACATCCTTGCCAAATGGGCTTGGTATACACGTATGATCCGATCCGTGGTTATTCAATATATAGACAAAGATTATATACGCTTCGCTAAGGTATCCGGTTGTAGCACAGGACATATTATGAGAAAACATTTACTTCCTGGTGTATCAGGCGAAGTAGCGGTATTTGCAACCCTTGATACGGGATGGGTTGTTTTAAATATCTCTGCACTCTCCTTCCTAGGTTTAGGAGTACAGGCTCCGACACCAGAATGGGGCATGATGTTAAATGAAGCGAGAAACGTAATGATTACCCATCCAGCACATATGCTTGCTCCAGGACTTGCAATTGTAATTGTCGTTGCTGCGTTCAACTTCCTTGGCGACAGCTTACATTCAGCCATAAATCCTAAACACTTTCAGATGAAAAAGAAAAGGAGTCGCTTGAATGTCTTTACTAGAAGTAAAAAAGCTATCCGTTATTGACACGAGAAGTGGGCAGCAGATTGTACAAGATTTAAATTTCACTCTTAAAGAGAACAGCTGCCTCGGAATTGTAGGTGAAAGCGGAAGTGGAAAATCAATAACCGCAAGAGCAATCCTCGGTTTAACTTCCCCATGGTTGGATGTTACGGGTGAAGCCATTTTTAATGGAATGAACTTAATCGGACAATCAAACGGGGTGATGAGAAAAATCCGGGGACAACAAGTCTGTATGATTCTTCAAGATGCAATGACAGCTTTTAATCCACTCAATACTATCGGCAGACAAATGAGTGAGACATTTCGCGAAAACTTAGGGGTTAAAAAGAAGCTCGCTATAGACATGGCAAAAGTTGCGTTGCATCGTGTACATATCCATCATCCCGAGCAAGTTTTGAAGATGTATCCACATCAACTGTCGGGAGGGATGCTACAGAGAGTAATGATTTCTATTGTGATTATGATGGAGCCGGATATCATAATAGCCGATGAGCCCACAACAGCAATCGACTCCATAAATCAACGTGATATTGTAGAGCAATTCAAGTTGCTACGCGAACTCACAGGCACTTCGATTATCTTCATTTCCCACGATTTAGGGGTTGTTCAATATTTGTCAGATGAATTGCTGGTCATGCAAAATGGAAAATGTCTAGAATACGGAAAGACTAACGAAGTCTTTTCCTCCCCGAAGCATGGTTTCACGAAGTATTTAATCAATACCCGATTGAGCCTAACAGAGCCGTTTCAGCAATCTATGACGTCGGGAGTATTATCATGTTTGTAAACGTTGAGAACGTATCAAAAAGCTATAATAAAGATGGTGTTTTTTTTATAAAGTCTAAAACCGAGGTTTTGAGCGATATTAGCCTTCAGATTAAAAAAGGCGAATGTCTAGGGTTAATTGGTGAAAGTGGAAGCGGTAAGAGCACGCTGAGCAAAATCATTCTTGGTCTAGAGAAACCAGGTCGGGGCAGAGTAATGATTGAGGGAGAACCTTTTTCTATATGGATTAAGAAGAATAAAGGGAAAATGAGTGTAGTATTTCAAGATTACACCTCGTCTGTAAATCCACAATTCACAACCCGAAGTATAATTGCAGAACCACTAATTGCTCTAGGAGTTAATAAAAATCTAGATGAACGGATCGCTGAGCTCCTATCTAGAGTCGGGCTCCCACTTACAATGATCCATAAATATCCGCATGAGTTGAGCGGAGGACAACTTCAGCGTGTTTGTATTGCACGTGCCATTGCAACTAAGCCTAAATTTATTGTTCTTGATGAGGCCATCAGTTCCCTGGATGTTTCGAGTCAGGCGGAAATTCTTCAACTACTACGCGATATCAAGGATGACATGAATATGACTTACCTCTTTATAACTCATGATCTTCAGGTCGTCGCTAATATTTGCGATAGAATTCTTTTTCTATATCAAGGAGAAATTGTTGAGGAATTAGAAAGCTCCAATCTACTACTTGCAAAAAATGATTATGCGAAGAGGTTACTAAATTCAGTAATGCTATTTAATGTTCCGTGATCGCATCGCTTAAAAAGCCTGGGGTAATAGAATAACGACAGCGTAACGGGGATGGGTGATACACCATCCTCTTTTTTATGTTCATTGCAAAGAAATAGCATGTTTCGATGCATAATCGCAGGGTTCAAAGGGTATAGTTTAACTATATAGCCTTTTCTAAGAGGGTCATTCTATAGGTGGTTTTGATAAGGGGGTTGAAACGAGATGGACTTATTCTTAGTCGTAATAGACGTACTCGTCGTTATGTCCTATATCTTACTTATTGCTTTAATTTCCCCGACTATGATGCGATTTATCAAGAAACGAAACTACGACATATTTTTTCAATTGTTACCTGTTGTATCAATAGTTTTTGCGAGTAGCGTTGTCATTTGCATTGGTTATGGTGGTTTTAAAGAAACTCTTTTTTTCCAGTTAACAAGTATCATCTCTTTTTTATTTTTGTTATCTCTGCTGTTCTTGACGTTGATAATGAAAAAACTATGGAAAGAGAACTATGAAAGATTAATAACTTGGTTAGTCTCTATTCGTATAAAAGAGATACGTTTTCTGAAAGCCAAGTAAGGCAAAGGAGTAAGTAGTCTATTATCGCTTTCGAATTGTAATCAGATAAAATAAGTATACGTTTGTCTACAATCTTAGATACGACTATTAATTAGTCGTATCTTTTTTTATATTTTTGTCTCTTACTATATTCATTCTCAAATGTATGATTCACAAAATCTTTTCTGCAAAAAATATTGCTTAAACCCTTTTGGATGATCTTCAATTACACCGAAAACTTCATAGCCATTTTTCTGATAAAATTCAGGAGCTTGAAAGCTGAATGTATCTAAGTGAATAAGCCTACATCCTTTAGCTTTTGCGAGACTTTCAATCTTTTCCAATAAAATACTCCCATAACCTTCTTCCCTAACACTTTCATCGACCCATAAAAAGTCAATATGCATATGACGCCAAAATATATCTCCTGTAATTCCACCCATTACTTCTCCTTTGTCATCCTTTATAACAAAGCTAATACTTTCCCTTGAGGTTTTAAGTTCGTTCGGGAGCTGTTCCATATTATATTCTATGACCTTACTTCTTATATAGTCGCTATCGTCTTGATTCCATTGTTCAATTATCTTCATACTATTCCCTCCTAGTTCCATTCCTTTTATTCGAAAAACAAACACCGAAACTCAACCGTTCACTTATAAGATAAATAATCTACTAATAACTCCCGTGCTTTTTCATGATTCATATACTCAGCGTAAAACGTTGGATAATTTATCATGCTTTCTTGTAAAAAATAATATTGATGAAAAATATCATAAAAAGTCAATTGAAGCCAATCTATTTGACCTTGAGGAATCGCTTCCGATTTTCCTCTTTCAATGTACCCAAGACTTCCGGCAATATTCGCCCAGTAGGCGCTCAAATCAGCTGTTAAGATATCATTTGGGTTTATTTCTTTTATAAAATCCTCCTGTATTTTATAAATATCACTATAAGGAAAGGGGATATGTAGGCTATCTTTTATAACTTGCAGTTCTTTATAAATAAGTTCTTTTTCTATTTTCAACACCGCCACTTTAATTTTTTTCTTAAACTTCTGCTAACCTTTACTTACTGCATGCAAATACTAAAAATAATGGGATTCTCATTCTTCTTCTATACTCTTCCTCACTTTTGAAGTTTTCAAGACGCGGGCGACATTCATTTATTTCCTCTAGTTTAAATCCTGCACGTTTCAATTCCTTAAAATATTCTTCTATATGTACGATGATATTTAACGACTTCTTTTTCAATCCAAGGCCCTACACCTTTTCCAGTATGGAAATAATCATCTACCTTCCAATCTGTAGGTGCCGATTTTGTTGCACTTTGTACTGAAGAAGTTTAAAACTGGATGTTGAACACTAAAAACAAATTGCCCATCTACTTTTTCTAGATAATGCAGTGCTAGTCGAGAAACAACCAGGTCATATTGTTCTTGTGGAAAATCCCAGGTTTCCATTGACGAGTGTTGAATTTTACTAGCAGTATAATCTAAGACGCTTACTGCCTTTTGGACCATGTTGAGTGAACCTTCCACACCTTCATAAAAAGAACAGCCCTGTTTCATTAGCTCTAATCCAAACTCTGCGTCGCCACAGCCTAAATCCGACACTTTTTTCCACTAACATCTCCAATTAGCTCCATTAACACCGGCTTTTCGATAATATTATTTGGACTTTCTGCTCTATGTCTTCTTGTTAAATAATTTCCAAAGAATTCATCATCGTCATAAACTGCAGCGTCTTTATATTCCAAATGAATTCCCTTATCTGTGAAATGAAAATTGCTAATCAGCTTCCCCATTTATTATTTTAATCAATTATATATCCTACTTTTTGCAAGATTTTTAAAGTTGTATAGTTCAAACTTGGTAATGAATTTAAAGGAAAATACGATAGCTCTATACTCTCCTCGTCTTTTGTTAGTGTTCCAGTAACTTCTGTTGCTTTGTAAACAGCAGTTGCATTATATATCTCGTCACCATGTGGAAATTTAAAATATAATTCTTTGCCAGAAACCACTCCCAAAAGTTCTAGTTGATTTGCTACAAGACCAGTTTCTTCAAATAACTCCCTTTTAGCGGTCTCTTCAAATGTATCCCCCATCTCCATCCCACCACCAGGAATACCCCAATCTTTTGTATCTGAACGTAATTGTAGTAATAATTCATTTTCCATATTCATTATGATTATTGCTGATCCCGGGGCAATAATAGGTTTTGTTCCTATGAATCCCCTTAAATACTTTATGTAATTCATGACATTCTCCCTTTCCCATAAATTTCGGATCTATATATGTGAAATAAAGAACCCCATCCAATTCGCTAGGGCGCCTTCACACTGTTTAAATAGAATTTCATTTGTTCAACATATCTAAGTCAATTTCATGTTTATTTATATTTAATTAGAATGATCAATCTTCAAAAAAATCACCCCACATCATATACTTATTTCATTCAACCATATAATCAAACCCTGCAACATATCTGAAGTAAACTGGTGATCGACGCCCTTGTATATTAATAGCTCCACATCTTTTCTTCCTTCATTTTCAGTAAGGTAGTTAAAGTAATCTTTTTGACCATCTAAAGAAACAGTTTTATCTGAGTCACCATGTATAAGAAGCACAGGTGAATCACAATTCTTCTGTCCAATGGGATCAAACTTTTCAAGGATCATTTCCAGTTCCAGTGGTATATCTGGTCGATTATCCATCTCCCTGAAGATCTTTTCTGACAATAAAAATGACCCTGATCCGTTAATATTTGCTAAACCGCCTACGTTTTCTTGTGAGGCAAAAATACCATTAGCTATAAAACCACCCATAGAACTGCCCGCAAGTACTGTCTTTTGCTTAGAAATTTTTAATTCATTAAAAAAGTCATTAAACTCAGCAATACTTTCGATAATTGTTTTCCAAAAATAGTTTTGAAGAGTATCTTTCTCAAAATGTTTTTTCAATGGATTTCTAGTATCATGGTAAAGGATTTCTGGCATTATTACGGTATGTCCTTCTTTGGTAATCTCTTCAGCAAGACTTTGAAAACTGTCAACATCAGTCCCCCAGCCATGGTAAAAGATTACCGTTAATGCACTTTTATTAATGACAATTGGTTCAAATATATTGTATTTAAAGTGTTTAATTTTTATCTTTTCCACTGAAATATCCTCCCCCGATTCCCACCCTACTAACTATTAGAAAGTAAACTATATAATGGTATCGACTTATCTTCTTAAGATAGAGTTAGTATCCTATCATTTTTGAATTAACACCAAATAATAGTATTTTGCATCATTTAATGAATGATTCAATTCGAGAGTTGTTTGAAAAGCGACGTAGAATGCAATTCCCCCAAGAGCACCAATAATCAGTAGGAGTAGAGCTTCCTTAAGCATTTCTTTTTTCTTTTTCTGTGCAATGACTACTGTTATTACTATAAGTAGCAAGTAACACACGGAGAGTATCAGCCTTAACTTTTGCGCACTGATGTCTCCAACTACATTCATGAACCTATGTAAGTCCGCCTGATTTTGTTCACTTTCTTTAATCACAGATACATTGCCTTTGTAACCAATCTCCCACGTGAATGTTTCGTGTTCCATTATTACCGTATATTGATAGCTACCCGCCTCATCCTCTCTGATGATTTGAGAACTTGCAATAGCTTTATGTTGCGAATTTAGGATTAGGAAGAGCCCTGTAAACACCAGCATCATAAGTAATAATTTACTTTTCAACTGCGTCGCCTCCTTCGATAATAATAAGTACTTTTTCATTCAAAAGTCGGCAAAAATGTTTCGCTTAATTCTCTCCGAACACGCGTAATATGCTCTTCCATTAGTTTCTTCGCTTCCTGAGCATTGCCCGATGCGATTGCTATATAAATCTCCTTATGTTCCTCGAATGTATCCTCATAGCGATCATCATCTAAAAACCGGTGTTTCCGTGTCGCACGAATTGTATCCTCCATTCGTTCAGTCAGCGTTTGGACCAAATTAATAAGTAATTTATTATGAGTAGCATAGACAATTTGCAAATGAAAATGCAGATCAGCCTGTACCCCCGCTTCTGCATCTTGCCCCGATACAGCCATTTGTTCTAGTGACTGACGAATCTTTTCCAAGTCTGCTGAAGTTGCTCGTTGTGCGGCAAGAGATACCGATTCAACTTCCAACGCACGGCGCAGCTCCAACATTTCATAGACCAAATTGTTTTCGGCTTGAATAATTGTAGTTGAAAGTGCATCACTTACTAACTGAACTTCAGACGTTTTGATGAAACTCCCCCCGCCTTGTCTGATTTCAATAGCGCCGCTAATCTCTAATGCCTGAAGTGCCTCTCTCACAGACGTCCTACTCACACCAAACCGACTTGCCAATTCTCTTTCCGGCGGCAATTTATCACCCGATTTTAGTTTTCCATTTAAAAAGAACTTTTCTATCTTTTCAACAATAACTTCGTAGGTCTTTTTCTTCTGCAGATTCAACGTTTTCCCCCCTTACATCGAACCTCTTTCGTGACTTTAACGATATCAATTAAATTTGGAATAATCAATATCCCGAAATAATCGTTGCACTGTTCAGATTATTAGGTATAATGAAAAGTGGTTGGACCAAAATTTAAAATTTCGAATTACATAAAATATTGGTATGACAAATTAGTTGATTAAGGAGAGAAAATTTAATGAAAATTTCTACAGTAAATATAGTTGAAGCGTTAACAAAAATACTTAAGAACGAGCAGGTAACCATCAATGAAACCGTAAGAGAGCTTCATGGCAGGGATGAATCGTATCACGCGGCAAGACTTCCGGACATTGTTGTTTTTCCAGAATCAACTGAAGACGTAAGTAAAGTAATGATAGTATCAAAAGAATACCAAGTTCCGGTCATTCCATTCGGTCTCGGTTCAAGCCTGGAAGGACATGTAATCCCTTCAAAAGGAGGAATCACGATTGACTTCTCGCTGATGAACAAGATTATTGAAGTTCGAGAGAATGACTTTCTCGTTAAAGTACAGCCTGGTGTAACCCGTACACAGTTAAATAAAGAACTGAAAAAGCACGGGCTGTTTTTCACTGTCGATCCGGGAGCGGATGCAACACTTGGTGGAATGGCGGCAACAAATGCAAGTGGAACAACGACCGTCAAATACGGCGTCATGCGTGATCAAGTCCGTGATTTGGAAGTTGTGATGGCCGATGGAACAATCATTCATACTGGGAATATGGCCGCGAAGTCTGCATCTGGCATTCATCTGAACGGTCTGTTCGTAGGATCTGAGGGCACGCTTGGTTGCTTTACGGAATTAACACTACGCGTATACGGAATTCCAGAACACGTCACGGCGGCCCGAGCTTCCTTTGCTACTGTCAATGACGCGGTCGAAGCTGTTGTGTCCATTCTACAGGCTGGTATTCCGATCGCACGGGTTGAGTTAGTCGATGAACCATCTATAAAACAGGCGAATCTTTACAGTGAAACCAACTACAAAGAAAAACCAACACTATTCTTAGAATTTCATGGGAATGAAGCAGGATTAAAACAAGACGTTGACTTCACAAAAGAAATTGTTAAAGACCATCATTGTGAAGACATCGAATTTGAAACGGACAACGCGGGACGCAACAGACTATGGGAGGCGCGGCATAATTTAGCCTATGCCTTCATCCACGGCTATCCGGGGAAAAAGATGATGGTAACGGATGTTTGTCTCCCGATTTCAGAGTTAGCAGGTGCCGTTGAACATGCACGTGAAACGGTCGAGTCACTTGATTTGACTGGCGGAATTGTCGGTCACGTAGGCGATGGTAACTTCCATGTACTGCTGATGATGAACATGAACGATGCAGAAGAAGTTGCGAAAGCCGATGAGTTGAATGAACGAATCGTCATGTATGCGCTTGAGCGTGGTGGCACTTGTACTGGAGAACACGGGGTTGGGATTGGTAAACAGAAATACCAGGAACGAGAGCACGGTGCTGCACTCCTCGTTATGGAAAAAATAAAAAAAGCACTTGATCCAGACAATTTATTGAATCCAAATAAAAACGTGAAGATGGACTAGGGAGGATATCTACTATGAAAATACTTGAAACCCTTAGCACAATTGCAGGGAAATATTTTGCCTTTTGGGTTATCGCGATTGCCGTAATTGCCTTTATGGTCCCAACACCCTTTTTAGGGTTGGGCGGCTATATTACAATTTTACTAGGTGTCGTCATGTTCGGAATGGGACTGACGTTAAAGCCCGTTGATTTCAAAATTGTCCTGACAAAACCGCTACCTGTAATTGTCGGTGTCGGTGCCCAGTTCATCATCATGCCCCTAGTTGCATTCGCATTAGCTCACTTGCTCAAGTTGCCCCCTGAATTGGCGGCGGGCTTAGTGCTTCTCGGGTGTGTTCCAGGCGGTACGGCCTCCAATGTTATGGTCTATCTTGCGAAAGGAAATCTTGCGTTGTCAGTAGCAATGACTTCCCTTTCCACTTTATTGGCTCCAGTCGTCACACCACTTTTGTTGCTTTTACTTGCGGGACAATGGCTACCCGTTGATCCAGTTTCGATGTTCAAGTCAATCGTCCAAGTGATTATCATCCCAATTATATTAGGGTTTGCCGTCCAAAAGCTTTTCCCGAAAGCTGTCGAAAAAAGCATTTCGATTGTACCACTCATTTCAGTAGCGGCGATTTTAATCATCGTATCAGCCGTCACTGCCGCCAATGCGGATAATGTTGCAAGTTCAGGACTCGTTGTTTTCATCGCCGTTTTCCTTCATAACGGATTCGGTCTACTACTTGGCTATTTGACAGCGGTAATGCTCGGCCTGAACGAAAATGATCGACGAGCCATTTCAATTGAAGTTGGCATGCAAAACTCTGGATTAGGCGTGGCTTTGGCGACTGCTCACTTTAGCCCGCTTGCAGCACTGCCGAGCGTTTGGGGCGCGATCTGGCATAATATTTCGGGCCCAATCCTCGCCACGATCTGGTCAAAGAAACCGATTGTTGAAGAGAAAGATGAACCCGATGATGCACCGGAAGTTACGGTTTTAACTCCTTCCGAGAAATTGTAAGAATGAACATAGGACTTGTTTTGACTTAGTATCTTTATTATAAATTTGTTATCACCGCTATAGGATAAGTTATCACCGCCTTGGAGCAGTTTATCACCGTCACGAGCGGGTTTATCACCGCCATAGTCAAAAAACACTGCAAGAAGAGGGGGGTTCTCAAAAGTCGAGTTTTCGACCAACGAGAAACCCCCTTCTTTTCTGTATAATGTTAATATATACAAAACAAAGAGTGGGAGTCGATTGTCTATGTTAAAAGAACGTGTGTATTATGCAGATCCATATTGTAAATCGTTTACGGCTCAGTTTATAAAAGCGGCACAAGATGCAGAAGGAAATCACTATGTCGTGTTAGACAATACAGCGTTTTATCCGACAGGCGGCGGCCAACCGCATGACATGGGGACATTGAATGGGATTCAAGTACTCAATGTAGAGGAAGTAGAAGATGAAATTCGCCATACTTTGGCTGAAAGTCTCGGTTCTGCAACCGAAGTAGAGGGCGCTATCGACTGGCAGCGGCGCTTTGATCATATGCAACAACATGCAGGACAGCATATTTTATCAGCCGCGTTTGTTGAACTGTTCGAGTTTCCAACAGTAAGCTTCCACTTAGGTAAAGAAATTGTATCAATCGATTTGGATATAGAGGATGTATCTCCAGAGCAATTGGACGCGGTGGAAAAATTAGCGAATGACATTATTTCAGAAAATAGACAGATTGAAATAAAATGGATTACTGAGGATGAACTGCATCACTATCCTCTTCGCAAACAGCTGGCAGTGACAGACGAAATTCGACTTGTCATTATCCCTGATTTTGACTATAACGGTTGTGGTGGTACACATCCAAGTACAACGGGACAAGTAAGCGCACTGAAGATTTTATCGACAGAGAAGCATCGAGGTAAAGTACGCGTGCATTTCGTTTGCGGTGGACGTGTGTTACAGCAATTGCAACGAAAAAATCAGGTGTTAGCGGAAACATCCAGACTATTAAGTGCCCCGGACGTTGGTGTTGCGGATGCAGTACAAAAGTTATTAGAAATGAATCATTCACTCGAGAAATCGTTGGCGGATACGCAAGAAGCACTGTTAGCATTTGAAGCGCAAGCATTATTAAGGCAACAGGAAAATGGCGTTGTGAAAGCACTCTTTACAGATAGAACTGTCCAGCAATTACAGAAACTTGCCCGACTTCTTGTGACTGAAGCAGATGAAGTAATTGTACTTCTCGTTGCTGAAAGTGATAATCGATTACAGTTTGTCGCGGCTCGAGGAGCTTCTGTAGAAACAAGCATGAAACAAGTCGCATCTGCTACACTTCCCCTGATTAACGGAAAAGGCGGCGGGAATGATGCGTTTGTCCAAGGTGGCGGTGAACGATTGGTATCCGCAGAGGAGTTACTGACTGTGATGGAAGACTCATGTGACGAAAACTAAGGTATATGAAACTTTGGTTAAATTGAAACGTAAATAGAGAAAGGGGTGATTATTTTGAAAAAGTATCTGATCTTTATCATTAGTTTTGCAGCGTTGTATACGCTATTCCAACTTTCATCAGGAGCAATTCTTACCGCTCTCTATAAGCCGGATATATTTTTAATGCAATCTACATCGAATCAAGAAGCCATATATGGAGGGAGTTCTACTATTCCCTTATTATTCATCCTCCTATCATCAACAATTGCCTACTTCCTTTCGCAGAAACTAGGTAGAACTTCAAAAGCATCTGATGAACTTGCGAATCCTTGAGTTCGTACCAACCTACAATGAACCATTCTTGATTCTTTTTAGTACAAGCACTAAACTATGAAAGCATCGCTATTAATAAACAATTCCATAGAAATAACAGGAGGTACTATTAATGCATAAAACAGAAGAAATTTTAGAAGCTAAAAATTACATTCTTAGTAAAACAAAAGAAGTTCCCGAAATCGGAATTATCCTAGGTTCTGGATTGGGCGGCCTTGCCGATGAGATAGAAAACGGAGTTGTCATTCCATACGAGGATATTCCTTTTTTCTCGAAATCAGCTGCAGTTGGTCACGCAAATGAATTAGTTATCGGGCGTTTAGAAGGTAAAACAGTCGTGGCTATGAAAGGACGTTATCACTTCTACGAAGGATATTCTTTAGACGAAGTTACCTTCCCTGTCAGAGTGATGAAAGCATTAGGTATAGAAAAACTAATTATCACGAATGCGTGTGGAGCGGTAAATACTGACTTTAATCCGGGCGAGTTAATGCTAATTACAGATCATCTTAATTTAGTTGGCATAAATCCATTGATTGGTAAAAACAACGATGATTTAGGAACGCGCTTCCCAGACGTTTCTGAGGTTTATAATCGCGAAATGAGAGAAATAGCGTTAAAAGTAGCGCGTGAGAATGACATTACATTAAGAGAAGGCGTCTATGGTTGGTGGAGTGGCCCTATTTACGAAACACCTGCTGAAATCCGTATGATTCGCATTTTAGGTGGAGATGCAATTGGCATGTCAACAGTGCCTGAAGCAGTTGTTGCGATTCATTCAGGGCTGAAGGTATTAGGAATATCTTGCTTAACGAATATGGCGTGTGGGATTCTAGATGAACCATTAAGTCATGAGGATGTCATAAAAGTTGCTGCTCAATCTCGAAGTGCATTTGTACATTTAATTAAAAACGTCTTGCAAGAGATTTAAAGAAATTAATAAATACGAAAAGCCTTCTGAGAAACACTCCCAGAGGGCTTTTCACATGCTTATTAATAGACTTCAAAGTTCTGACCAGTTTGTAGGCCAAAGACACTTTTTTCAAAAGCAAGAACTACACGCCTTACAGGTACTGCATCAAACCCTTGGAAAAGGGTGCCGAATTTGTGTATCGACTCTTGTAACACATTTGGACTTACGCTATTAATGCGAATTCCTCTTGGCATTTCAATAGCCGCAGCTTTAACGAATGCCCTGACGCCGCCGTTTGCCAGAGCCGCTGATGCTCCTTTCGCGATTGGGTCATCCATCATAACCCCCGTCGTTAACGTGTAACTCCCACCATCGTTCATATTATTAAAACCTAAAAGCACTAGATTGACTTGCCCTTTCAGTTTGCTATCAATCCCGATGTCATTCAACTCGGGTGTCATATCCGTAACTGCGTCGAAATGAGCACGACCTGCTGCATTAATCACCGCGTCAACTTTGCCAACCTTTTCATACATCTTTTTAATGCTCTCTACTGACGTAATATCAACAGATACATCGGCACCATTTCGTCCGGCACGAATGACCTCGTGATTTTTCTCCAGTTCTTTAGTAACCGCATTACCAATCGTTCCACTTGCACCTACGACAAGTATTTTAATATGTAGCCCCCCTTTTTAAAGTATCTAGCTTCAATTAGTTATTGTTCCATCATACTTATCAAATGCACTACTTATGAAAAATACCCCAAATGAATTTTCTTTGTTCTTAAAAGTACCTCATCCAAAATACTTCACACCAATCTGTATAATCAGGAGCACGGTTACGATACGTAGTAGTGGTTTAACATGCTCTGTTTTCAATTTACGTGCGAGACGAACACCAAGTTGTGCACCACTTATCGAACCAAGCATTAATGCAATTGTGAGTGGCCATATTATTTTCCCCGTCGAAATATAACTGATTGAGGCGCCGAAACAGCTTGAAAAAATCATGATACGAGACAAGCCGACTGCCCTCAAGTAAGAAACTTTCAATCGAGCAAATAAATATAACGCTAACGTTCCGCTACCCGGTCCAAAAACGCCGTCGTAAATACCAATTCCATACAATGAAGTGGCACTTTTTTTAGTTGCACGAAAGGATTTATTACCGTCAAAATCCGCTTTTCCAAGAAATGATGAGATGAATGCGAACGTTAATAGTATAATCGCGATAACAATCATCCATTCTTCTTTCAAAAAGGAAGCGATTACTCCGCCCGTTACTCCTCCAGCAAGACTGATCGGAACAACCGTAAGTGCTTCTTTGACCGTTACTTCTTTATTTTTATAAATCACAAGAAAACTTGAAAATGAGCTCACTGTGTTTGATACTTTATTGGCCCCAATTGCCGAGTGGACCGGCAATCCCATCAGCAGCATGGCCGGCAAACTGATAAGTCCCCCACCCCCTGCTAATGTACCAAGCGTTGTTGCAGCAAACCCGATGAAATAAAGCAAGATGTATTCCATATAGCATCCTTCTTTCAGTGAAAACCTCTATATGACTAGCATATTCAACCTTAGTCCATAAGTAAATTCAATTGTATGAATGAAAGTACATTCGAAAAACGAATGAGCTAATCTGTATATAGTACTCAAAATACACGCTGCGGCTGTTGCTCCGTAACAACAATGAATGTACATGGAATGAAAAATGCTCCTTCCGATTTATTCGGGGGAGCATTTTTCATTCCAGTTAGTTAATCAATAAGCGCGACTGAACCACACAGTATATTTTGCTGCTGTTCCACAATTGATGCATGTTGACTTTGTAGCGGGTGGATTGAATGGGATATTACGCGTCGTAAATTTTGTTTTTTCTTTCACTTGTTTTTCACAGGCGTCATCTCCACACCAGCCCGCAAGGATCCAACCTGGGATTTCTCCATTTTCTGTCGAGTCAGCAATATGTTGCGTTAATTGCTCGAGTGAATCGACATGCGTATGGGAATGCTTTTCACGGAATGCACGTGCTTTGTCCAATAAGCGAGTTTGCATCGTGTTAAGCGCGCCTTCGATGCAGTCAGCTATAGTTGGAAGATCAACAGAAATTTTTTCTTCTTCATCGCGAGCTTTTATTATTGCTTGGTTATTCTCCAAGTCACGTGGCCCTAATTCAACTCGAACCGGCACACCTTTCAGTTCCCATTCATTGAATTTATAACCCGGTGATTGATCAGAATCATCCAAGCGCACGCGAATTCCTTTTGCCTTTAATTCCGCATAAATCTTATCAAGTCTTTCCATAATTTCAGGATTCTTCTTCCAAGGTCCTACTGGAATTAATACAACCTGCGTCGGTGCGACACGTGGCGGCAATACAAGCCCTTGTTCATCGCCATGCACCATAATAACAGAACCTATCAATCGGGTAGAAGTCCCCCAAGATGTCGTATGGACAAATTCATGCTTATTTTCTTTATTTAAATACTTAATATCAAATGCTTGCGCGAATTTTGTTCCTAAATAATGTGAAGTTCCTGCTTGAACTGCTTTTCCATCCTTCATCATTGCTTCAATGGAGTACGTATCTACAGCACCTGCGAAACGCTCGGAAGGTGTCTTTTGACCATCATATACTGGAATCGCCAGCAACTCTTCGACAACTTCTTTATAAATGTTGAGCATTTGCATCGTTTCAGCACGTGCTTCTTCTTCATCCACGTGAGCTGTATGCCCTTCTTGCCATAAAAACTCAGACGTCCGAATGAACGGCAATGTTTTCTTTTCCCAACGGAAGACGTTCGCCCATTGGTTAATTAACACAGGAAGATCTCGATAGCTTTTAATCCAATCCGAATAAAGATGCCCAACCATCGTTTCAGACGTTGGTCGAAGCGCTAAACGCTCTTCTAGCTTTTCACCTGCAGCTTCGGTAACCCAAGGGAGTTCTGGTGAGAACCCTTCGATATGATCCTTCTCTTTTTCAAAAAACGACTCTGGAATAAGCATTGGAAAATAGGCATTTCGATGCCCCGTTTCTTTAAAACGTCTATCCATCTCGGCTTGGATATGCTCCCAAATTTCATAGCCATCCGGTTTGAATGCAATGCACCCGCGAACTGGCGTGTAATCCATTAAATCCGCCTTTTGAATCGTGTCGATATACCAGCTTGTAAAATCATTTTTCTGTTGATTGGTCATTAATTTCCCCTCCTAAAATAATAAAGAAATCCTTCGGTTGCCTGAAGTCTAGACATCAAAAAAGCACAAAGTTGTCCTTATAATAAGGACGTCTTTGTGCTGAATGGACGTGGTACCACCTTAGTTTAGCCTAAATCAATTGCACCCCGGTGTAATTGCGTCCAGATTTCGAATTGCATGTGCGCAATTCAAAATCTGTGACATCCGCCGGAGGCTTTAACTTAATTCAGCTGAATTAAGTTAAATTCAAGCCCTCTAAAACGTTTGATAACGAAAACGACTCGGTTATGTTGTCATAACATCTCAGTGGTAGGTTTCGACAAGAAGCGGTGATATAGCTCTCAGTAAGTCGCTATACTTTCTGGTTCACAATTCTTGTCTACTTGGTCACATCAAAGATTTCATATTACTTTTAATATATCAAATACTCGCGGTTCATACAACTTCAATGAATGTCGACAGGCACTGGAAAATTATTTGGGCAAATACGGTCGTAATTTTTGCATATGATTCCCATCGAAGTTGCCTCTTACGATGTAGATGAAGTCTGTTCTAATTTAAGATTAGATTTATTGAGCTATTATTACTTGTCATGCTATACTAAATGGGCATTTAATTGAGAATGATTTTCATTTGAAGTTCAAAAACTTCATATACTATCTAAACATAAAGGGGATTATCAGATGAGTCAGCAAGAAGGGAAAAATGTGGTTGAACAAAACATTATAGACCGAAGAACAATCAAATCTTTTAAAAAAGATCCGATTAGTGCTGAAGTAATCATCGAGCTGCTAAATGTCGCGAAATGGGCACCGAACCACAAGTTGACGGAACCGTGGCGCTTTCAGTTGTACGTGGGTGAAGGAAAAGAACAATTTGTTCAGGCCTACATTGACTCGCAGCCGAAAGTAGATGGCGAAGTTTCAGAAAAAGTGAATAGAAAAGCACAATACTTCCGAGATATACCCGTTCATCTTGTAGTCATTATGCCTGAAGATCCCCGTCAAAGAAGATGGGATGAGGATTACGGGGCAATTTCCTCTCTAATTCAAAACTTCCAACTTGCGGCATGGGAAAGGGAAATTGGAATGATTTGGCGTACTAACGATTGGGTATACGACCCGGCATTCAGGGAGGCCATCGATGTCCTACCTGGCGAAAAAGTCGTAGCGACGTTAATGATCGGCTATCCTAAACATATACCAGAAGCTCAACCACGCACGGATATTCGCGAACTTGTTACGATCATTAATAAGTAGTTTTTCGAATTAGAGACTATATATGTTGAATTAAAGAATCCCATTGAATCGCTACGGCGCTAGGGGATGCCTCCCGCCATAAGCCAAGCAGCTTCGCCGCCAGTCTTATGGCTTCGGCTACCCCTGCTAAGGCGCCTTCGCTCAGTATATATACCGGATTCAACATATATAATTATATTCAAGAAATGCGCTTTCTCACACAGACCATCCAGCGAAGGCGCGACTTCGTGGTAGCCGGAGCGATAAGACTGAAAGCGGTCTTCTTTCTGGCTTATCGCGGGAGGCATCCACAAAGTGCCGAAGCGGTATTGGTAGGAGTTCTAATTTGCTCTAAGTAATGGTGCCTTTTCAGTGGCCTCCCAAATTCCCTTGTAAAGCGCATACGCCATATTCATTTGTTCAACATTTAATAAGTAGAACTTGTGAGCGGTTATCCGATTTAATTTATACATCTACTCATGAACTCCTATCATTAGCCATATAGTTAGGCTATATAAGTTGATATATGGAGGAGGATATCATGCAGACGAAAGAAGTACGCTTACGTCGAATCCAGCAACTAGCTCATGAAATCATGCATGAAATGAATAGAGGGAATGAGCCAAGACAGTTTGAGACGCTAAATCTCGCGGTTGATAATCTATCTCGGGCACTTGGAGACTTAGCAGATCCATCCGGTAACTATTCACTCGACTATATAGAAGAAAAATTAGGAAAAGCACATTATCTATTATTTAAAAACGAAAAAAAGATAAAGCTTCATTCTTAATAAGTGACAGTCACTACTAGCCAAAATCCCCACAATCTCGTCGTAAACTTCTACGAGATTGTGGGGATTTTTGTAACGCCTTTATTTTCACTTTAAGCAGTACCACCTTTTTTCTTTCTAAGTACCCGTCGCACAATGTGGACTACTGCTATGAACTAGTTAAAAACCATATTCCTCATCTTTCACTTTTCGAATCCCTGCATAAGCATCGACAAGAAGCACGGTATCTTCCACTAAGCGCTCCAGACGGAAGAGAACATCATCATTAACGATTTCTTTGCGATGGAAATCCTTTTCTTCTATAAACACATAAGTAGGTACAATATGTGCCTTCATATACGCTAAAATTGGCTTTAACTGTTGTTCCGCCATCAAATAATGCTTGGATGTACCTGCTGTTACGAGCATACTCACTACTTTATCCCGGAACGCATTGACTGGTAATAAATCAAATATATTTTTGAGCGTAGCCGGAATAGAAGCTTGGAACGTTGGCGATCCAATAATGATTGCATCTGCGGCCATAAGCGTTTCTGTAACATACTTGGTGTCACCCTCGTAGTCCCAATAATTACGCCCGTCACTAAAAACCACTTCAAATTCAGCCAGATCCAGTAATGTAATCTCTGCATCCGGGTATTTTTCATGCGCTATTTTGACCGTATAATCCATCGCTGTTCTTGTTTTAGACCCTACATTGGAGCCCGATAGTAAGACGATTTTCATGCTAGCATCTCCTTATTTTCCAGCAGTATATTTCTTAACTGCTGGTAGTATTTCTGTCGCAATTAATTCGATATTTTTCATAACTTTATCAAACGGTACGCCACCAAAGTCAATTTGTGCCATGAATCGCTGTTGACCAAATAGCTCATATTGGTAGAGCATTTTTTCAATAATTTGCTGTGGACTACCAATCATTAATGCATCGCGCGTATCCGTTGATTGTGCAAATTGTTGTTTCGGATAGCCGCCGCCTCTTAACGCCTGCATACCTGCATTGGCATGTGGATAATATTCACGAAGCGCATCCTGTGAAGTTTCTGCTGTATAGAATAGGCTCGTTGTTGCAATTGGCAACGCCGCTGGATCAAAACCACTACGCTGCGCCGCCTCACGATAGGCATCCACCGACGCCTTAAAGTTAATCGCTGGTCCACCAAGAGTTGTCAGCATCATCGGGACTCCTGCATACCCCGCCTTAATCGCACTCGCGGGTGGTCCTCCTACTGCACGCCATATTGGCAGATGACCATTCTGCGGTTGTGGTAAAATCGTTGCATTTTCCAATGGTGCCCGAAATTGCCCCTGCCATGTCACCGTTTCTTCATTATTTATCTTCAACAGAAGTTCTAACTTTTCTTCAAATAACTCTTCGTAATCATGTACGTCAAACCCAAGTAAACTATAGGCCCCAATCCGTGAACCACGCCCTGCAACAATTTCAGCTCGACCTTTTGAAATTAAATCAATCGTGGCAAAATCCTCATAGATACGCACAGGATCAGATACACTTAACACCGTTGCAGAACTTGCAATTTTAATATTTTTTGTTGCCTGTGCGATAGCGCCTAAAATGACCGTATGCGCTTGTGTTGTAAAATGCGTTTGATGACTCTCCCCTACTGCAAAAACATCTAGTCCCGCCTCATCAGCCAACTTACTTGCTTCAATCAATTCGTGAATACGCTGCTCTGCGCTAATACGACTTCCTGTTAACGGATTTAGTAAATGATCCCCAATCGAATATAAACCAAATTCAAGTCCTTTAGTTGTGTCAATACGGTATTTCTCCATTTTCATCGTCTCCTTTTTCTATGCCCATACTTTGTATCGTTTCTATTAATCAATCGGTTGTAGTTTCGCTTCAATTTCTGCACGTTTTGATTCTAAAAATGGTGGTAAATCTAATTCTTTTCCTAAATCTTTAACCGCTGAATCAACTGTAAATCCAGGTCCATCTGTGGCAATTTCGAATAGAATGCCATTTGAATCACGGAAGTATAAGCTTTGGAAATAAAAACGATCGATAACACCAGATGAATCGAAGCCACGTTCTTTCACGACTCCGTCCCAATAGCGCAGCTCTTCCTCGTTCTTCACACGAATCGCTAAATGATGAATACTGCCTCGGCCCGGTTTTTCACTCGGTCCCTCCAACTGCTTCAAAACAATTTCACCAAATGCTTGCCCAGCAACCGACTGATAAATAGCTTCTTTCTCAGAATGAGCTACTTCCACATAGCCAAACATCTCTTGCAACATTTTAGCCGTCCGTTCCAAATAACGTACTGTTATTTCCGTAGTTCCCATTCCTAAAATACGATGCTCTTGCTCCACAACTGAATCTTCCCAAGGCGACCAAAATTCAGGTATCGCTTCGCCATTATTATTTAGCAAGATCATTCGTAACCCCTCTGTATCCTCAAATGGCAGCGCTGCTCGACCTGCATACGTTGTAATGTCTCCGTGCTCTACACCCAATTGCTCAAAGCGCTTTTTCCAATACGTTAAACTTTCAAGTGATGGCACGAGTAAGCCGATTTGTGTTATGGCATTTGTTCCACGGACGGTTTTTCCAGCGTTCGTCATTTCAAAAAAGGATAACTCCGTTCCTGCACTTCCCGTTAAATCCCCATAAAACAAGTGATACATGGATGGGCTATCTTGGTTAACCGTCTTTTTCACACGGCGCAAGCCTAATACATCTCGGTAAAAGTGATTAGTCGCTTGAGCGCTTTTTGTAATCATTGAAATGTGGTGATATCCTGGTATTTTATACATGCTAGTTCCTCCTTGGTTTTTAAATTGATTAGTCAAGTGATAGTGCAAAAAAAATCACTCCAGCGGCAATTCTTTTTTTTGACTATGTTTATGGATGCGTGTCATTAATTTGTAAAGTGTTTTCTCTTCTTCCTCGTTTAATACATCAGCAAAAAATGACGTTTGAAACGCCAGTTGAGCTGGCATCGCCTCTTCTAAAATCGCTTCAGCCTTGTCAGTTAAGCTAATCATTTTCGTTTTCCAGTCTTGCTTACGTACAATATAGTCTTCTTTTTCAAGTCGTGCGAGCATGCGGGAAATACCGCCTTGCGTAACGGTCACTTTTTCAGCTAATTCACTTTGTGTAAGTGGCTGGTATATCTGAATTTGAACAAGTACATCAAATTGGGCAGTTGTTAAATCAAAACGCTTTAAAAACTCATTCGACAGTTGGTTACTTTGGTTTGTAAAACGCATTAAACGTAACCAAATCAACGAGCCAATCGTATTATTACGCATCTTGTTTCGCCTCCTCATCACTAACCTTAATATCACTTTACCACGCAAGTGATGGAGAATCAAGTTATAAACCTTGAATTCGAGATTTAATATTTAAACTTTTACTTTCTAATAAGCAACTGGTAACCAGAATAAAAACTTCCTACCTCGCACATTGATTATTACTATATAGTCCGCACTTAACGAATGGAATGTTCCCCTAACACCGCTTTGTCGCTTGGTGATGGCCTCACGCAGTAAGCCCGCCAGAAGATCACTTGGGAGGGATTGAACTGCATCCCTCCTTGGTCTTATTGCTCCGGCTCACACTTGTCGCTCATTCGCTAGTTTTGTTCGTTATACTGGTTAGCTATACCACCTAGTTAACTCTAAATAAGTAGTGCCGAGTATATAGTAGTTTGTTCATTTTTACTTATTCCACTATTAATAAATACGGACGTTATACGAATCGCTTAAGTACCGGTTAAAATGACAAAGGGAACAACCCCATTAAGAGTTGTTCCCTTTGTTGTGCTTATTTTAGGAGTTCAATAGTAAAACTAGATGTTTTAAACAACTTAGGCACTTTATCTTCAGATGCGGAGGCCTGATTACCAGCAACCCCACTTAAAATTACTACAAGTAAAAGAATAGATAAAAGTTTCTTCATTATAAATCCTCCCATTTTTTTATTTTTCTGAAAATGTTTTCATACTTATTTGCTTCTTGATAACAAATAGATGATAGCTTGTATTTCCGATTACTAAAATGCCATTCGGCAAGTGCTAAATAGTATTTGTGAACATATCGGTAATCTTGTACTTTTTTAAAGTATTCAATTGCTTCTTCAGTAATACTTTCGGATAAACCTCGTTCACTATGGAGGGATTCGAAAATATTAAAATGATGATAATACGATGTTAAGCTTTTATCTTTTAATTTTAAAAACAATGAGGTTCCCTCATCACACCATACTTTAACTAACGCTTTATTGTTCATCTTAGAGTATTCAATCACTAAACAAAGTATTGAAATAATTGGATCATTTTCATCAGTTTTATATGCAATGCTTTGTTTATAGTAAGCAATTGCTTCCTCTTTATTGCCCATTATACTAGATAAGGATCCTAAGTTATGATAGACAATTCCTTTTTCTCGGCGTAAATTGAATTCATCACAAATTTGCATCGCTTTTAGGTAGGATTCCAAGGCTTCTTGAAATTGTTCACTTTTCTTACGAGTGATTCCAATAAGTATGTAACACTCTAAAACTCTCTTCATTAAAAAGTTTTCCCTGAAATATTCAAGAGCTCTTCTTGTATATTCAATTGAGGTAAAGATTCGACTATCTGCGGTGTAAACTACCCCTATCATATAATTCAATTCTGCTTTTTCCCAAGCTTCTAATGCAATGTCATCGACTAATAATAACACATCTTCTAAATATTCAATCGATTTATTGCGATTTTCTGTTGAATAATTATAAATTGCTTTATTTACTTTATATAGATAGGTTTGCCGTGGGTTAAATTCTTTGCTTAACTCTTCAAGATCTTTAATTCCCTTTTTTATTTCATCCAAATTCCCGCCTGAAATAATGCGGAACCTTAATACAATCAGCAGATAAGTGTAGTAGAGCGTTCGATTTTCAAATAAGGGACTGTGTTGTTCTAAATACTCCAGTTTTTGTTTAGTAAAACTTTCATCTCGATTTGTGATTACTTCCTTGTAAGTAGCTTCTATCATTTTTTCAAAATCAATTTCAGTTTGCTGATTATTTTTCTGTAACTTCGATGAATCTATTCCTAAACGATTAAATAATAACGTGACTATGTCTTCGCTTGGGAAAATTAAATTCCGTTCGATTTTAGATAAGTAAGATGGCGTACAGATTCCTTTTGCTAATACTAATTGCTTCATTTCTTGTCTAATTCGTTCTGCCCTTATTAAATGACCAACTTTCATTAGCGAATCCCTCTCTTTTACAGCATAGTACATACTTAACATTAATCATACCATTTTAATGTGAGAAATTTATTACCGAAAGGCTTAAATAATGCATAATTCTAAATAAAATGTCCCAACCTAATTGGATGTTACTTTAGTCTTGTGGGTGGTATGTTTAACTTAGCAAGAAACAAGGGGTAGTACGCATGCGAATCGAAGACATTTATTCCCATAAAATCGTTAAGGTAATTAAAATAGATAAAGGCCATAGTCAATGTATAGATAATAATGGATCGGTTCCGGATTCTAAAGCAATTTCCAATATGTTAAATCTAGTGGATAAATTCATACCATTCTTTCGAAGGGAGTGAGATTATGCCTACAGAAACGACAAACGAGCAATTTGATGGTGAATATAAAGATCTGCAATTATATCAAATGAAAATTGAACTGATTGAGTTTTTGGATAAGATGAAGTCTAATGGATTCTTAGAATCAGTAGAATTTCGCGATATTTCAAATGAAATCAAGCAGATTTAACTCAAGGAGTTATTCATTCAATTCTATCATTGAAAAGTTTTTCAGTTTAATTTTGGTGAAACAAAACATGTGCTAATGCAGTTCTGAGTGAGTTAGTTTGATAGTTGGAAATCACTAAACCACTAGAGGGTAGTAAACAATACCAAAATACAGCCTACGCTAATACCAATAAAATCGTATACAACAAAAAACTCAGTCTAATTGTAATGACTGAGTTTTTTTATGCAATTGTAGTTCGCTGGCATAGATAGAAATCATTTGCTCCAAACCACTAACACAAAACAATAACTTTATTGGGTGTAGTTTGGGCTGGGATACTTCTAGTAGTAGCACCATAGGTAACAATTAGATTTCGATTTGCAATACTTCTGGTAAAGGCTTGCCCGTTTTCCAATAAGATTTGAGTATGCGAAGATATATTTAATCTTAATGCGCCGTCACTACTCTCTAATTGGCTGTTAAAAAAGGATACTTTCACATTTTGATAGGGAGTGTCTTTGGCAATTACAAGCGCACGAAATTGTGGTGGGTATATGAGAGGGACTAGCGCGTTCGCATCATAAAACCCAGTTATCTTATCTCCTACGGCCACCATTACATGATCTACAAAGTAAGTTGTGGGTGCCACTACGAAATTGACTAACGTCCCGTTCCCATTTTCCACGGCTATTAATTTATAGCAACCGGCTTCGTTATTTTGCCCTATCGAAAAATCATCAATCGTCGTTACCGTCCCATTAAAAGCTTTAAAGTTTATCATCCCGTTACCTCCGTTGCTAATCGAACTTATATCTATATAGATTATGCTATCTTAATATCGATTGTTCGCTAGACACGGAAGTTTGTGTAGGCAAATGTAAAGCTAGAAATATTATAGATCTCTGGCTTTAGTGCTTCTATTGAAAGCTGATGCACTATTAATGAAAAAACTGTTACCATGTATAAAAAAACATCTTTATCTACTAGATCTCATTGTAGACAAAGATGTTTTTTACTATTTATATGATGTGCCCTCTAACAGAAGTAACCGATTAGTTACTCATCTCTCAAAGTAGCTCATTAAAATTACCCAAAAAGATTTTCTATTTTTCTTTTTCATGCTCATACAGCGACGTGCTAATTCATGAGCTCTTGCTTCTTTCTGTAATTCACGCATCCGTTCACGGACGTATTCTATATCATGTTCAAACATTCTATTACTCCCTTAGGAGCACTTCCAAGTTTATTGTAAAGGTATGGAAAACACTATTCTTGTTATATATTTACCACCTAAATATACTGTTGGTGACTCCAATTTATTTTCTCCGTATCGCTTATTCAATCTGTTATTCACAATTTTGTTGATCATCTTTTATTCTCCTCCTCAATCTTATTTGTAATTAATTCTTAAAGTATTAAAATCTTTCACTATCCGCTCTCTGTAGATTCCTTCCTCAATACTTTTCTTTGCTGAATTACGTAAAACATAGTCAACACTCCTTTTCTACTTATTTATGCAACACGCAATGCGTGGAAACACCAATTTGTATTTAAATTGAACTCAAAAAGGCACACGCCTATTAAAATAAGCGTGTGCTCATTATAAAGAACGGCAGAATATATGCCATTCCGATACTAATTAGTTAAAAGAAAGATTGTATAAGCACGGAATGACTATAAAGTTATAGGTAGAATATACACGTTTAATCATTTTTTCCGCGCCTCCCTCTTTTTGTAAATCCAACTACTTTAGGATACCATTTCCATTTTATAATTGTCAATAGATTTAGATAATAAAGTTTTTTTGCACTCTACTATAACTGACTTCAAAAAACGGATGCTGCTATTATCGCCTGCGACATCGTTTAATCTCCTTAAAAAAACCCTAAAAAAGTACCTGTTTCTGAAAAAATTCAGAACTAGGTACCTTTTTTCATATCTATTCATTAATACTAGATTTCATGCCTTTACAATTATCCGACCAAACACCTTTACATTGACAATGATTTTCGTCGACCAATGGGCCAGGACATATAAAATAATAAATACAACGACAAGTGGCTTAAATAAAATCCAGGCCACAATCCAAATTAGGAATGCATATATCGGTTTTACTCTTGTTAACAGTTTAGACGGCACCAAGAACAATCGGTACACTTTATATTGCTTTTGTAAAATTTCCAAGTACTCTTCTCTTAATTGGCGATTATCAGGTTTTATTCGGACTGCATTTTCCAAGTAATGCAATGACTTTAAATGATCTCCCCTTTGATCAGCTGCCCAAGCTAAATACATAAAGACAGTTGAATTTTCTGGCTCTAGTTCCAATGCTTGTTCTTCCGCTTGAAGAGCAAGATCTTGATTCCCCAAAATACTTTCAACATAACTGTAATTTGCAAGATAGAGTGCATTAGAAGTCTCAAATTTTAAAGCAACGAGAAAGCTTTCTTTCGCTTTCTTATAATTACCGCGCTGATTATAAATATTCCCTTTCAAAAAATAATAATGGCCTTCTTCGGGGTAAATCGTTAAAGCCTCTTTAATCGCGGTCATCGCTTCATCATATTTACCTTCTGTGTAAAGCGTCGATACCCTAACCTCCCACGCGACTTCATTTTCCGGTTCTTTCTTTAATGCTTCTTGTGACCAATGCCAAGATTTTTCAAAGTCATCTAACATTAAATAGACTTTACTGAGAAGCGCATAACCATCCGCATCTTCGGGGTATTGTTGAATGTAGTTTTCCGTCTCTTTAATGGCGTCTTTAAAACGACTCCACTCACACAATTGTTCAATCCGCATGAGTTGTGCATATTGTTTTTCTTCGTCCATCGCAACTCACAACCTATCTAATTCTATTCTCTTTTATATAATCAAGCACATGTTGATAATCCTTATTCACATCACTGAAGGTGGCGTAATTTTTAGCCGTGGAAAACCACTCCAAAGTCGTCGGCTTCCTTTGCTTCAATGCTCCACTTAAATCATCATTCGTTAACGGTTGTAGTTCACCCGTTTCCAACGAACGGTGTAATGCAGACTCGATTGCATCCCCGACAAGTTGGCCAAGATCAGCCCCAGAGAAATGTTCTGTTTTACTAGCAATTTTTTTATGATTTAGCGAAGATTGAGGTTTGTCTTTCAGTTTTAACTGTAGGATGACTTCTCTTTCCGTTTCACTTGGCGGGGGTATGAACAGCAACTGATTGAAACGGCCAGGTCTCCGTAATGCAGAATCCAAATACCACGGCGTATTCGTTGCGCCAATAACATAGATACCATGATTATGAGAATTTAGACCATCCAACTCAAGGAGCAACTGATTGACAAGCATTCTCTCATGATGTTGTCTCATGTTTTGCCGATTTCCACCAATTGCATCCAACTCATCAATAAATAAGACGCATGGTTTATTTTCTCGCGCTGCTTCAAATACATCATGGAGATTATGCTCGCTTTCCCCTACGTACATCGACAAAATTGCTTGTAATTCCAAATGTAGAAAACTGGCATTTATTTCACCCGCAATCGCTTTTGCCAAAAACGTTTTTCCACAACCTGGTGGTCCGTATAGCAGTAAACTTCCCCCGGCTTCTTTGCCATATGCTTTAAAAAACTCTGGATTTTTAAGTGGAAGGATGAAGTTCATCTGAATTTTCTTTTTAACATCCTCCAAACCGCCAACATCAGCAAATGTCTCCTTAGGCTCTGTCTTTTCAATAAGCGTATTTTTCGCCTTGTCAAATTGAATTACTTTTAGTTGTTTTCGTTTTCCTTCATAGTCATTCGTCATAATAGGCCCCTTTGCACAAATTCATCCTAGTTTCTGAAATGCAAATACTCAAATATTTCCATATGTTAATTTTAGAATAAAGCTTAAAAAACGTCTATGAGTACAAAGCACAAGGGTATAAAGTTTTGTTACAGTGAAAATTGCCTGGCAATCAAATTCCAAACTAGAATCCAGAAAACACGACTCGATTTGTACCAAACGTAAATACAGACAGCTGGGATGAATGTCTTTGTAATTCTTTATTTAGCGGCTTCCTCTTCACCCTACTGATGTGCACAACCGATAAAACAGCAGCCTCCTCCAATTTATCATTCTTATAAAGTTATAAGTTGCGAGGTTTTATTGGGGATTCTTTTGCAATCCGGTGTTAAACTTCAAACGAGTTTGCTATTTCTCTCTATGATAAAGTCAATAAAATATCTACTTGCTTGCGGAACAGCACTTTCGCAACGAGTCCTAGGACAATCGGAATGAGAATAATTTTTATGACCGACAAAAACATATCTCCTACTGAAACCGCTAGCCATTTTCTGGCAAGCAATAGGATCAATGCAGGTGCCACAAAAGGTGCCTACAAAGTAGTACAAGATGTGATTCCTCGAGGCGAAGTCTTTTTCAATTCGTTTTAAAAAATCACTTTTCATTTTCTACGATAAAGTTTATCGTATTTCTTGAAATAACACATATCGTTGCTACTATTGTAACAATCTGGATGGGGTCATCGCCTAGACTTTCCTGAATAACAGAGGATTGTGGCAAAGAAGGAGAACTGATTTATCTCCCGGGACCCGCCTCCTCTTTTCGAATAAAGAGTGAACGAAACAGCAAATATCCAGTAGAAATGCTAAAATAGCTAGAACTCAAGTAAAGTTTTTTTGTATTCGTGCTATCATTCAATTGGCGATAAGTAGATGCACAAACAAGAACGTTCCCAAAGTAAGTGAACAGCTTTATTTGAGAGTAAATGCATTCTATTTATTGAAAAAGGATATGAAAATGCGAAGGCAAAGAAGATTACATCGCATGGTATTTCTACCGGACGTCACCATTCAATTGCAAGAGAGAAGCTAAAGTAAAAGCCAACTATAGAACATCTTAGTCAAAGTGAGCGTAAAGAAAAGAGGAATTTATTTTGAAACTGACAAATGAACTAGACTATAGCCGATTGAATCATCTAAAAAAAGAAATGACGAGATTCATGCTGGCCTATAAATTTGCGTTAGACGAAGTGAGCACCAAAATCAATATCTTGGAAGAAGAATTTCAATTAATACATGAATACAACCCCATCGAACATATTAATACCCGCTTGAAAACACCAGAAAGCATTATTAAAAAGGCACATCGTAAAAATGTTGAACTGTCCCTGTCTTCCATAAAGGAAAATATGCGGGATATCGCAGGCATTCGTATTAACTGCTCCTTTAACTCCGACATTTATAAACTAAGTGAAATGATTCAAAAGCAAAGGGATATTGAAGTGATTGAGTACAAAGATTACATACAAAATCCCAAACCCAATGGTTATCGGAGTCTTCATTTGATATTAAAAATTCCTGTGTTTATGACAGATCGGGTAGAGCACGTCTTTGTGGAAATGCAAATCAGGACAATTGCTATGGATTTTTGGGCAAGTCTGGAACATAAAATCTTTTATAAATTCAACAAATCTGTCCCGGAAAAAATTACGAAAGAGTTGAAAGAGGCCGCGGAATCTGCCAACGAATTGGATCAAAAGATGGAGAATCTTCAAAAAGAAGTCAATGAAATTAAACGAATGGATGAAGAGTTTACTACACCTCTTTTTAATGAAAAGAATGACTTCAATATCCCGCTTAAATTCTTAGAAATGATGAATGAAAGTAGCAAAATTAGCCTGACTGAAGTATAGCTAGTATTTTGGTTCCCAATTAATTCGCAAACCATTCATTTTCAACCTGGAAAGAGAGATGGGTTTGAAAGAGAACTGTTGTAAGATGCTGTTTGTTCCCGAGTATGGGGCAAACAGCTTTTTTTATTTATGCATGGATTAAAAAGCTTTCCCCAAGTGAATTTGAAGATGGACCTTCTGTGACTCCAGATACTAGGAATCGAAGTTAGAAATAGCGGGTTATGGTTTAACTTTTTAAGAAGTAATAATTATTTATAGATTGTATTGCACTCGTTATTTTACTGAATGTTCCAACACTGATATGCTAGTTTTAGCTAAAACCACAGCTGATAAGCAGAATCTTAAGAATGTGATTAATGCAATATTGAGCGTCTTAGACTGACCTTTTAGAATGACCGTTCCAAAAAGGATTCTACTTTTATAAGGATGGTGGCTAATCGATGAATTTTTTAGAAGTATTACAGAAGGTTGCTAAGGGCGAATTGCCTGAATCACCTGCTGCTGATTTAATTGGATTTAGAGTGACCAAAGCGGAGGATGCAAAGGTGATCATTGAACTCAACGTGACGGAAAAACTACACAATCCGATGGGAACACTTCATGGTGGAATAATATGTGATATCGCAGATGCCGCGATGGGCTATGCGTTTGCGACCACACTCAAGAAAGACGAACTGTTTTCAACGGTAGAAATAAAAACGAATTTCCTCAAACCAGTTTTCAGAGGTAAATTACGTGCTGAGGGGAAGTTAATGAAAAAAGGCTCTTCAATAGGTTTATTAACGTGTAATATCTTTGATGAAAAGGATGAGCTAGTCGCCTATTCGACAAGCACATGTATGGTGTTAAAAGGACAGTCTAATCAGAAGCGAATTCAGGTAGAGTGAGCCTTGGATAAATAAGTAGTTGCACAAGTTATAAGTTGAATAGTTTAAAGTTATGGAGCATTTCCCTGTAATGAGAAATGCTTTTTATCTTTGCCTAAAATTAAAAAGATGTTTTTATAAAATAAAGTACAACTAAAAACGATAAACATTTATTGCGAATCGATAAAAAACGTGCTAAAATGAAATTACTAATAAATAAGTGAGGTGCTTTTTTTGAAACGAGGTTCAACAAACTTTTTAAAAATAGCCGTTATTCTTCTTGGAATCCCTATTGTTGCTTTATGTATTTTTGGGTTGCCCCTGCTAGCTAAAGAAGCAGCAGAAAGTAATTCTGAGTTTGCTTATGTACTATACGGCATTGTAATAATTATGTATATTTCGGCGATACCATTTTTCGTTGCATTGTATCAGGCTTTTAAACTTTTAAATTATATTGATAAGAGCAAAGCGTTCTCGGAAATATCTGTAAAAGCTTTGAAAAATATAAAACATTGTGCAATCACAATCAGTGGCTTATATGTGGTTGGTATGCCCTTCTTCTTTATCTTTGCGGAGTTAGACGACGCCCCGGGTGTCATATTGGTTGGAATGCTCTTTATTTTTGCTCCAATGGTAATCGCAGTCTTTGCTGCCGTTCTCCAAAAACTTTTGCAAGAAGCTATTAATATAAAATCAGAAAATGATTTAACAGTCTGAGGTGAAAACAATGGGAATAATAATCAATATTGATGTGATGTTGGCTAAAAGGAAAATGAGCGTGACAGAACTCTCAGAGAGGGTTGGAATAACAATGGCTAACATTTCTATATTGAAAAATGGAAAGGCAAAAGCGATTCGATTATCAACTTTAGAAGCGATTTGTAAAGCTTTGGACTGTCAGCCTGGAGATATTTTGGAATACCGAAGTGATGAAGACAACCAAGGTTAACAAAGTGGAGGTATTTAACATTGAAAGAAAAAGGACATCTTTTTACGTTATTTCATAAAAAGGGAGTTACTCATGAATTTAACCATCCAAAAATGGAGACACAAATCATGAGAGCATCAAAACAACTCGTTCGTTTTGGCCGGGAGCAGGCCCTATCATGTTTGTTTCCTGTCGTCATTTTCGCCTCTTTGGCTTTTACACAATTCATCCCACTTCCGTTCCTACCACGTTATGACTGGCTGCTCATTATCTTCCTTCTGATGCAATGGTGGATGGTGCGTTCTGGGCTTGAAACACGGGATGAACTTAAGGTTATCACATTGTTCCACCTTATTGGACTTGCTCTTGAAATTTTCAAAGTACATATGGGCTCCTGGGCTTATCCAGAGGATGGCTATTTCAAAATCTTTGGAGTGCCTTTATATAGTGGATTCATGTACGCGAGTGTAGCGAGTTATCTTTGCCAGGCATGGAGGAGGTTAAAGGTTGAACTGGTTAAGTGGCCACCGTTTTTGATAGTTGTGCCTCTTGCAGCTGCAATTTATTTAAACTTTTTCACTCACCATTATTGGATCGATGTTCGGTGGTGGCTATCTGGATTTGTAATTATCGTCTTTTGGCAATCATGGGTCACATACGAGGTTGATGGAACTCGTTACCGCATGCCACTCGCACTTTCTTTTGTGCTCATCGGATTTTTTATATGGATAGCTGAAAATATTGCAACGTTCTTTGGTGCATGGAAATACCCAAACCAAACCGATGCATGGAGTCTCGTTCACCTAGGAAAGGTAAGTTCATGGCTCTTATTAGTAATTGTTAGCTTTCTTATAGTAGCGACGTTAAAACAGGTTAAGGGGAAAAATTCCACTAAGATAGATGCTAGTCAATTATAATGACAGTTAAGAATACGTGAGAAGACTAGTGTTTTAACACAAAATTAAGCAGTCATTTACTGGTTTCCTTTGGTTAATCAACACATGTGTAATTCCTCGTTTCTATGGCCAATAGATATAACGCAAATGAACTTTAAATTACCAAAAGGTCATCCTCAAACTTATTCCTTTTTGACGTTATAAAAAAACGTGCCAAGTACCAACACAATTAAAAGTTGTGGAGTGGCACTTGGCACAAAATTGTTAATTTATCGTACAGTTTTCAATGCACCGCTCCAAGAAAGGACTTGGTCAAGCATTGTGTTCGCGTTGGCTGCATGGTAGTCAGCAGGTTTGAACACGCTCATGTTTTCAAAGTCAGACATAAGTGAGAACGTAACTGCCGTACGTACGTCAGCAACTTGTAGCTCGCCCAAAATCAGGCGTAGGTTTTCATGTGCACGCGTACCGCCCAAGCTACCATATCCAACAAAACCAGCTGCTTTATTGTTCAATTCTGGGTTTAAGAAGTCAAGTGCATTTTTTAGCGCTCCACCGATTGCATGGTTATATTCAGGTGTGATGAAAATATAACCATCGAAAGAAGCCATTTTTTCTGACCAAGCTTTTATTTGTCCTTCAGCACCAGGTTGTGCATTCGCTGAACCCAAGAATGGAAGATTGTAATTTGCAAGATCTACGATTTCATACTCCGCGTCATTACGTTTTTTCGCAAAATCAACCATCCATTTTGCTACAGCATCACCGTTTCGCCCTTCACGTACACTACCTTGAACAATACCTATTTTCATTTTTTCGTTTGTCATTGTTTTTTCCTCCTCATTAGATCTACCTAATAGTCTATCTAAAAACCCCATATAATAACCACCTATACGATTTATTTATCTCGGCTTCAATACTCTACTTTTATAAATCGCCCCCTTAAATCCCTAGATAAATACGATTCCCAGAAGGATCATAGGATACAAAAGAACCGTTTTCTTCTGTCACAGCTACACCAATATTCTTCAACCGGGCGATAACATTATTCCTTGCTACCTCATCCCCTAAAACTATAGTAAACGACTCCAGCCCAACACTATTTAAAGGTGGTGTTGGAGCCCCAACTCCGGCCCAAGTGTTTAAGGCAATTTGATGATGGTATTTACCCGTAGAGATGAAAAGCGCCTGATTGCCATACCGGTTAACCACTTCAAAACCGAGGCCCTTAGTATAAAACTCTTCGGTCTTTTTCAATTCAGATACATGTAAATGAATATGCCCCATGACGGTCCCAGCCGGTAAACCTTTCCATGACTGCGGTCTCCCTTCGGATAGAAGATCTTCAAAATTCAATGGATCCACTGTCATTGCCACTTCACCGTTACTCCAAGTCCATTCGGAAGGTTCGCGGTCTATATAAATTTCAATTCCATTTCCATCTGGATCTGCTAAATATAAAGCTTCACTTACAAGATGATCTGATGATCCATACCGCAAACCGATTTCCATGAAATGATGCACGATTTCAGCTAAGTCTGAGCGTTTAGGTAGAAGAAGTGCAAAGTGATATAGACCCGTAGTTTTTTCATACTGCGGTACTACATTTTCTGGTTGTTCGATTGATAGTACACTCGTTTTACCATCCGTTGTTAGTTTAGCCGTTTTTTCAGTTTGTTCTAGAATTTGAAAACCAAGAATCTCCTGATAAAACGTAAGTGATCGATTTAAATCTTGTACCTTAATGTTTACATGACCTACAAAAGTGTTTGGTTTGCTATGAAACTCCATATTTATTACCTCCATTTTTTATTTTTGTCCTTCAGAATGAAAGATTTTGTTACCTAACGAGAAACGAGTACTGTTTGCAAAAACGAGAAAAATGGACATAGCGAATAGTGCCAATTCCAATTCGTACCCCGCCATTTCATCATTGCCAAGAAACCCTGCAGAGAGTTTTACTGTAAAAATTGCCCCCAGCATAATAACCGCAAACAATACAGAAATGATTCGTGTTCCAATACCAAGTATCAACAGAATACCGCCGATTAATTCTATAACTGCAACGGCATAAGCTAAAAATCCTGGAATACTAAGGCTTTCGAAAAAACCAGCAGTGTTAGCTAAGCCCCCTTGAAACTTAGATAATCCATGAATGAAAAAAGTAAGACCTAAAACCAAACGCAAAATAACCGTACCCACATCATTTTTATTCATTTTCTCTATTCCCCTTTACAGTTAGTTACTTTATGTAATTAACTATATTATAGAGCGTTATAGTTGTCAAGTAAGTTAATTACTTACGAAATAAACCCATCATGTTATATACTGCATATAAAGGAGTGAAAGAAAAAATGAAGCAATCTATTATTTGTCCCCGATTTGAAAAAGCCATCTCGCTTTTAAGTCAGCGCTGGATGGCTTTGATTATCAATCAAATATTGTCGGGCTCAAACCGATTTAGTACAATTCAATCTTCTATCGGAATCAGTGGCAAAGTTTTATCAGAACGTTTAAAAGATTTAGAACAACAAGGGATTGTAAAGCGTGATGTTATACCTGAAACACCTGTTATTATTGAGTACTCCTTAACGGAAAAAGGGCTTTCATTAGAGCCGGTTTTGAAAGAAATAGAAAATTGGTCACAGTCATGGGTGGAAATTGAGAGTGAAGAAACATAAAATCATATCCTTACCTATCCACAAAAGGAAAATATGAAATTAACGAAATGATTTCTAAGAAAACGTCAACTAGGAATAATTACAGGTTTTTGAATCTTTCCGATTTGCGGGAAGGTGAATATATTCAATAATGGCGTTCTCATGACCGTTCTTATTTTGGTACAGGCTAGTCATTCCTTTTTCTTAATCTTCTGCTGTAATTTAGATTAAGAAACCGTATTGAAAATATAGATTGTACTAGTTGTCTTCACAAAATTAATAATCAGAAAACTCATTTTCATTCAATGACATGCAATGTAGAGAAGCACTCCCTTGGTGCTTTTATTTTTTCTAACTTCTGAATAAACACGAAAAAAGATTAGACATCCGCGTACATGTCCAATCTTCATTTTATTATTGTTCAATTGTATTTTTTTGAGTAGTGTATTGTACATGTACTTAAACTTGATAAATTCATAATAAGGTTTGACCATTTTAGTGAAAGTTATCGAATTAACCCTTTGTCTGTGTCTTAATTTGTCGGACAACCCGTTCTCCCATTTCCGGCGATGCATTGTACAGATACGTCAAAACAATGCGTCGTGTCTCATCGGATATGCCGGCAAGATCAGCAGAAAGATTATTTACTAGGTGATTTTGTTGCTCAGGGGGAAGAGCATGATAATATTGCCCGGCCTGCGTAAAATCATCCGGTTTTGGCAAATCGGATCGTTCAAGATGCCCCTCCACAAATCTGCCGTTGCCGCTTGTCACTTGTGTGGCTGGTGTCCAGTCTTCCTGATGATTGATAGGTATTTTGCGAAAATCTGGTCCAAGCCGCCGCCGCTGGGAATCCGAGTAAATATTGGCGCGTCCCTGCAGCATCTTATCATCTGATAATTCGGCCCCTTCCAAAAGATTGGACGGTGAATAGGCCAGTTTCTCCACTTGTTCCATATAGTTATCCGGGTTGCGGTTCAACGTCAAGCGGCCAACCGGCATCAGAGGGTACTGCTGTTTATCCCAAACTTTTGTATCATCCAATGGATCATAAGGAAGAGTGGCTTCATCTTTCGGATTCATAAGCTGCACATAAAGCCCATATACAACAGGCTCTCCCTTTGCTAGGGTATCATACAAATCCTGACCTGCAATATCTGGGTTCTCGCCATTCCATCGGGCGGCTTCTTGAGCATCTATATACTGCTCCCCAGCATAAGGAACCCAGTGATATTTTACATAACTGCGTACCCCCTCCCCGTTCTTCCAAACGTAGGTATTCACACCATAACCCGGCATGTGGCGAAAGCTTTTTACTGTGCCTGCATCAGAGTAAAGCCGAACAACAAAATGGGTTGATTCTGGCGCTCTGGCTATGAAGCTCCAGAACCTTTCGGGATCCATCAAGTTATTTACGGGCGAGGGTAAAAAAGCTTGAATGGTCTCTGGAAAACGTATAGCATCTCGTACTAAAAATACAGGAATATGGTTGAAGACCAAATCAAAAATACCCTCTTCAGTATAAAACTTAGTAGAAAATCCACGCACATTTCGTGAGGTATCCGGAGTACCTTTATTACTTACAGCAAGCGAAAACCTCACAGTAACTGGAACTTGCTGCCCAGGATTTTGTAAAAAGCACAGCTTTGTGTATTTTGCCATAGAATACACAGTCTCAAAGTAACCAAAAGCACCAAAGCCTTTAACATGCACTGGTCTTTCTAAAATTGTTGAATGGACAAAGGTCTCCAATGTTTCATGTAAAATACTGTCCTGCTCCAGTACAGGACCTCTTTCACCTACAGTCTGTGAATGCATTTCCTCAGCCCAAAATTTTGATACATTTCTGTTTAGATGCGTGGAAGAACCTGATTCCCCTCCATTGTTTTCTCTCATAGTTATTCCTGCCTCCTGTACCCATAAGTTAATTCCCTAAGATACACTATTATTTATGTGAGGCACCATACAATTATGAATGTAGTTAGCTGAATAACCATGCAAAAAAGAACGGACATCCGCAGGACGCGGCGACCTTAGCCAGAGTTCCGCTAATCAGCAGAGCAGGGAGTTTGTGCTGATTCAAGTCAATATAAATAAATCGTCATTTGTTGCTTTTCACATGCATCTCTTCTATACTTTTAACCACTAATAGGAGGAGATCCAAAAATGTTAAAGACAATCGTATTCGAACATTTAAAGAATGCCATGAGGGAAAAAGATGTGCTCGCAAAAGGAGTACTGACATTAGTAAAAGCAGCACTCGATAGCGCTGAAAAGGAAAAAGGTGCAGTTCTTTCAACTGATGAGGAAGTTGCCATCGTCAACCGCGAAATCAAACAGACCAATCAAGCGCTGGAAGGCGCACAAAAAGCACAGCGTGAAGACTTAATTGCACAAGAAGAAGCAAAATTAGTTCTGCTCAAAAAATTCTTGCCTAAACAACTTAGCGAAGACGAAATTGTAACAATGTTGACAGAGGCAGGAATCACCAAAGGTATGAACATGGGTGATGCCATGAAGATCGCAAAACCATTACTTACCGGGAAAACAGACGGAGGAACGATGTCAAAAGTTGTGAAAAACTTAATCTGATATTAGTGTGGGGTTTCCGTGCAAGATAATTGTTGCACGGAAACCCCATATTCATTTGTAGATCGACAATCCCTTTATGTGGATGCTGGATACACTTCCCGTTAAGTAGTAATAGGTAAGAGCTGATACTATTCGAATAATATCAGCTCTTTTTCCTATTCACTCAAAATAAATTGTGGTTGTAAAAGACCCATTTCACAAAAACCCCCTTGTAGAAATGAAGATCCTACCTGTTAGCTATCCAATCTTATATATCAAGCAATTAAATTTAATAAAAAAATAAGACCTCCGATTTGATAGATCGGACGGTCAAATAGCTGATCCCTCAAGGGGGCCGGCTAGATACTAATACAATTCTCAAGAGTATCCTGAACTTTCTTTACAGAAAGAGTTTCTACTCAAGCACTGATGTACTACTTTTCGTTTGATAAGAGACGATATAAAATCCGTGAATTTTAACAATAAATTTACAGGTTTTTTATTTACTTTATCGACCCTTTAGTAATTTCGGTAAGTTTAGAATTAATCCCAAAGATTTTTGCGTTGACGGCTGTGACTCCAAATCCGGCTAATCTTTTAGTGTGCATATCTAGATATTTTTCAGCTGTTTCTTTTGTTTCGAAAATGTAAATTCCACCGGCTTCATTTGTTTCTGGGCTTTCTGTCCAAACTTTCGACTTGAATCCTTCTTCTTCATTGATGCTTTTTGCTAAATCAGTAAACGCTTCCGCCATTTCATCTCCGAATGGTCCATCCATTTTAAAATCCACTTGTAATAGGTACGCCATAGTCATTCTCCTCCGATTATTTAGTAGTTGTAAAATAAATTTTTCCTGCGCTTGATAATGATCTCGTGTAAGCTATTTTTTAATAAATGAGTTAATGACTGATTGTTCAACAATGTACATGACTTCAATTTCTTTATGAAATAGAAGTTTTTCTGTTTAATGCAAGCTAAAAAGGGATGGTTGTAGTGCTTCCAGATTTAGAACTTATTTTCATCCTTCAAATAGTATTCATGGATGTCAATACCTTAATTATAAAGACTCTTATGTTAATTAGCTAACTAGCCGCATTAGTTCATATGTATTATACCTAAAAGTTAAGAATGAGTTTTAAAAGCGTGTCCTTTTTGTATGATTTGATCTCCCTCGAAGACTCTCATGAATGTATAAACATGTTGTTTCCTCCCCTTTTCATTTTTACCCTGTAATATTTAAACCTGTCAATCATAATATGTAATTAACAGCTACAGTATCGCCAGCTATCATTTTTCCCCATAAGTCCAATCGGGATCGAGTATTTCCATTTGGATTCAGTGTTCAATTTCCGTCAGTTTGTCCAGTTTGATAGTTACGTTAAAATAATATGTATTAGTTCGGATTGGGCTGTAACCCATTAGAAAATTGTAATACAAGAAGCGACTTACTTAGATGGGCTGCATCATTTTAACCAATCCCCTGCTTTCCAATATAACTTTGGAAAGAATTCTCACCATCATAGATATTTTTTTGTATACCTCTTCTTTCTCCCAATACGCAGAATATATCCCATAAAATTATATATACACGACTAGTTAATTTCCCCTTATTTACATACTATAAAAGTTCCAACAAAAAATTAGCTGCAATGTTCAAAGAATGATAGAAACGAACTCATTTGCGAATAATCCTTGATGATCCCTGTTAAAGCTAACACTTTTGTAGACTTAAAATCAGATTCAACTTTTTTAGAGGAGTTAGACTATTCTCAAAAAACATTGCTGATTTATACTCGTTCAGATATGATTGTCGAAAGGGGAGGAGAACATTCAATGACTAATAATAATGAAGATTTATTTGATATGGAAAAACAAAACGCCCCAAAAATGAAAATAAAAAGAAAAGATGGAGAACCAACTCCGGTTTTCAAAGGAGCTTCATGGGCAGCACTGGTAATAGGAGTATCAGCTTATCTCTTAGGCCTGTATAATGCAGCTATGGAACTGAATGAACAAGGATATTACTTTGCAATTTTAGTATTCGGACTCTATTCATCTGTCTCGTTACAAAAAGCTGTAAGAGATAAAGAAGAAGGAATACCAGTCACGAACATTTATTATGGTATTAGTTGGTTAGCACTTATTATATCTATTTTATTAATGGCCATCGGTTTATACAACGCAGGAAGTATTGTCTTAAGTGAAAAAGGGTTCTATGGTATGGCTTTCGTTCTTAGTATATTTGCAGCGATAACCGTTCAGAAAAATGTTAGGGATACACAGAGAGCAAGAGAAATAGATTGAGTTACTTCCCGTTAATTTGACAGTCTGGACTTATTCAACAAGTAGAATATAACTAAGCGAGTCACCCCTTTTTCTTACCGGAGTGTGACTCGCTTTTTTTGAATAAACGCCACTACATTTAGGATGTCAGTCACCCATATACTCTATCTTATTAAATCAAATTCTCCCGCTCTTCAGCTTGGAAAGGACTTTTTTCAAGCTCTGGTCACTTTCCCCCTCGGTACCATCTTTCAATCGCTTCGCCTGAAGATAGTATTCATCCGTAGCGAGTCTAAAGGAAGGGTCGCTCTGACTGTCACCTTAGATTCAATTATCAATCAAAAAAAGAACCCTTATTCATCAAGAGCTCAAACCGCATTTCATTTTATGGTGCATACCGGGTGCGAAACGTCGACCTTCAAACCGTCAGCGTGACGCTCTCCCATCTCAGGTTATTATACTACCCAAAATTCAAATCAGAATCTCAATTTATTAAGCCCATCAGTCGGTTTTATATAGCCTTTAATCAATATCGAATGAAAAGTTATGCACGATATACCTTAGTATTTACTTTTGTTAACATCATTGCTTTCAATGATGTTAACAAAAGTTTCAACTCATCGTGACTACCATCAAACTAAGCCTGGTATGGAGGAAGTTCCATCATTTTCAGCTTGCCATCGACTCGTTTAACTGTGTAAGTAAACTTTTCGGTGATCGTGTCAAACTCCCTCGTATGGAATAAGGTTCCGTCTTCCAACTTTAACGTAATCACGAATATATATTCGTCCTTGCTTACTACGGTCTGTTCAAGAATTTCATTCAGTGAAATCCTTGGCAGTAGCTTCAGATACTGATCAATTAATTTCAACTTGTCACTAGTGTCTGTTTCGGGAAATAAGTTAATGAGTCCTTGGTAACTACCCCCGTATAACTCGACCAACTTTGCAGCATCCTGATTAGCAATAGCCTGCATATATTGCTCTAACGCATCTTGCGGAATCTCAATGGCATTTTCATTCTTCCCCCCCTCCTGAGAGTTTGCTGACGGACTCAACGTTAATTTCTTTTTCCAAGTTAACTCATTGCCTTCGGAATCTTTGAATAGAAATACAACCTGACCTTCCTCACCCTTCATCGTATCCGGATATATGAAACCCGAGAATTGTCCGTCACCACTAATGTAAAATCCATCTTCCCCATTAGCTCCGTGTTCAATGGCATCTTGAACCGAATTTACAATCAGATTATCCTTGGAAATCCACTGTATTTCGGCTAGCGCGAATCCTTCCGGAACCTGTTTCACTACGAAATCGAAACTATTTCCCTCTATCGGTTTTGGGGTCTGATCTATTACAATTAATATTTCATTCCCGGAATCCGCTAAAGCGTCCTCTACTTTGGTGTTTTTGTCTTGATTTGTTTCAGATGGCTGCGCGTCCGGTGCTTCAGACTCAGATTTCATAGCACAACCACTAGTTAAAAGAAGCATGCACAGAGCTGAAATGATATAGCTGTATTTTTTGTTATTCATGGGGTTCTCCTCTGCTTTCATATAAGGTAAAAGAAAATGCGACGCCTTGATTTGTATTCGCTACACCAAACTCGCTATCATGAAGCTCCAGGATATGTTTGACAATCGCGAGTCCCAGACCGGTCCCTCCAGATTTACGATCCCGAGAACGCTCAATCCGGTAGAATTGATCCCACACCCGGTTCAAATCGTCCTCCGCAATGGGCGGTCCAGCGTTCTCGATTACCGTGACTACCTTTCCAGAATATGTCCGCTCGATACTAATGGAAATGACACTGTTCTCCACAGCATGTCGAATGGCATTACTCAATAAATTTAGAACGACCTGTTCAATCCGTCTAGAATCTGCCTTTACAAATAGTTCTTCTACTTTGTTCAACTTGTATTGAAGGTGCTTTTCCTCTAATTGATGAGAAAACGAATCAGCTACATTTTGAACAAGGTTTGTCATGGATACGCTTCTAAGCGTTAAATGAATGGCTTTGACTTCGAATTTGGAGAGCTCCAGCATATCCATTATTAAAGCATTCATCCGATCTGTTTCATTCACGATGTGATTCAGGTAACGGTCTTTTTTGTCGCTCGCTACTCCATCCTGCAACCCTTCTGCGAAACCTTTTACAATGCCTAAAGGGGTTTTCAATTCATGCGATATGTTCGCGATTAGCTCTTTACGAAGTTGCTCGGATCGCCGCTTTTCTTCCATCTCCACTTGTAATTTCACATTCATATTAGTAAGTTCCTTTAAGGTCGTATCTAAATTCTGAGACAACGCATTTAGATTGCGCGACAGCTCCCCGAATTCATCCTTCGAATGAATTTCAGGCTCCATGGTAAAATCTAACTTGGCGAGTCGCGCTGCAGCACGGTTTAGCGTAACTAACGGACGGGTTACAATTCTCGAGTAAATCAAAGATAGAATAATGGTGAGCATAATAATTACCGGCGTCAAATATACAAAATACTTCTTGAGTATCTCGACTGCTTCCCCAACTGGTTGTAGAGAAGTCATGACGAATAAATAACGTTCTGTATTTTCACTATGTGCTAGCGATTTAATCAGAATAGCGTATTGGACACCGCTCCAATTATCTATCCATTCCGCCTGAACAAGCAACCCGTCCTGCAAACGAGATTCATATTGTTCTAGCTTCGGCATCCAGTCCTGGAGGGCTTCATCGATCAGGGTATCTTGATATAGAGGGTTATACGAGCGTTGTTCGGGTAGCATCAAATCCGTTATTTTACCCTTCACTCGTGTTAACCCATTTACGAGATCTTCGTTTTTCTGCTGTATGGCAACAAGTTGCATGACAGTATCATCCTCATCCATGAAAATACCGTCTATCACTGTTGTATCGCCGATCTGAATCCCATTCGGAATAGCACCTAGTTCCATACCATCCGCGGGCACACGAATGGTAATGGCCTGTCTGTCTGTTTGCAACTCCAGAAAATAAGGATTTATGCTAATCCGTTCAAACCGATGATTTAAGATGGAAGTACTGGTATCATTATCATTCATAAATGCACCGAGTAGCCGTGAAACCTGCTGATTATTGGATCCAACCTGTTCGTATTGATCCTCGAAATGGCTCATATTCTGCTCTAGTGCATGGATCTTGGACATTCGATAAAACCGCTCGAAAAACAAGCCCTCCGCAAGCATCACAAGGGAAAAAACAGTCATAATCAGAATAGATGTTACCACAAAAAGTTTAAGGACTACCCCCTGCCTTCTCATGCTTCCAACTCAAATTTATAACCTACGCGGATGACGGTACCTATATATCGACCTTCGGCACTTAGCTTGGCTCTTAATTTTTTGACGTGGGTATCTACTGTACGCAAATCCCCTAAATAATCGTATCCCCATACAGCGTCCAGAATATAATCACGGGATAAAACTTTACCGTAGTGCTTGATAAGAAAGAGAAGCAAATCATATTCCTTTGGTGACAAAGAAATCATATTTCCCGCCACGGAAATAGTATGAGCCATTCTGTTTACTACTAGATCGCCAAAGGTATGTATATCTCCTTCACGACCAATTGTACCTTCCGTTCTTTTCATTAATGCGGTAGCACGAGCCACTAATACCCTCGGACTAAAAGGCTTCGTCACATATTCATCGGCACCCAACTCGAACCCCATCAATTGATCATCGTCTTCCACCCTAGCTGTAATCATGATAATCGGTATGTCTGACTCCTTGCGAATGCGCCTGCATACCGACCACCCATCCATTTCCGGCATCATAATATCCAAAACAATCAGGTCAATGGAATTTTGTTCAAAAATATCCAGTGCGAGCATTCCGTTCTCCGCTTCGTATACTTCCCATTGCTCCTTTTTGAAATAATCCGTTATAAACTCACGCATCAGCGTATCATCTTCGACTAACAATATCTTTCTTTTCATAGCTTCACTCTCCACATCTATCCACGTCACCCTTTAACTATGGACATGATTCTAGTATATTTTCACGTACCCTACACCTCCGATAGTACTTTCTAGACCTAGTATAGAGGACTCCTGTGTACGTCGTGTGTACGTTGTATGGATTTCATAAACCAGTAAAGTCAAAACTTTTAAAGGACTTCTTCTAGCAATTACTAATTCACAACAAACAATTGTCTTAACTGAATCATACTCTTGTTTTCTACAGTGTTACAATGTCACCGAGTTCTCAAGGTTTGTTTGACATTAACAGCCGCCTTCACACCAACTATGAATTTGGAAACCTCTCCATTATATGCGATATTCACAGAACAAGCGTTTCTATTACGGACCGAAAGATATGCAGTCATGAAACCCGTCATCCTATTATGTGGGTGATAAGGGTCAAGCAATATTTAAATTTTAATAAAGGCTATTGAATCTCTTGTTATGCAAGGTAAATAGACCATATACGCGTTCGACTTTTTTTAAAAGATTGTCGACCATAAAAAGTCCGCACCAATGAAAAGTGCGAGTTACGCGGTCTTGGAAGAACTTCGTTCACATATGTAAAAGGGAATGAGTCATCATTGTATTACTTGAGTGTGTATCCGACAATACAGAATTACTTGCAGAAATGTCAGTTTGGTTTGCTTTTAAAGCACATGTGAAACATCGTACATCTAAATTAAATATACTTGATGATGGAATATTAGAAGGTAGGCAAAAGCTCATTAGTTATTTGTATACGATGGATTTACTAAAAAAATCTCAATCTTGATCTGGAAGTTGAGCGGCTCTTTGCATTAATTGATGGTATCGCCATGCACGTAAATATAAAAATGCACATAACCCGATTAACAACCAGGATTTATGTGCATTTTCCCACTATACAATTGAGACTTTAATTAATGTGAAGCACCTAATAATGGGTTCTTGCTATTCAGCTTCGCCTTTCATTTTAGAATATCCTGATTATAGTTAGCCGCCATACAAATAAATACCGTGTATGTAGCTAGTAAAGGAATCAAAGCAAGTAACGGCGAAAGATAAATGACAATCAATAAAACCAAAATAATTCCGACCGTTGATAAAATTAATACAAGATCAGCTCTAGAAAACAAGCTTAGGGTGTCAATAACAATTCCTGCAGGACCAGTCATATAAACCGTCATACCAATTTGATCTTGTACCATTACTTTTATCTTCTTTATACTTACCTCTAATTCTTTGGAATCTAATGATCTTTATTTTCCGAGAAAAAGCTTGTGTGGGCCTGTGGCGGTAAAATACTGAAAGGTAGCATCTCTTTTAATCTATTGACTTCAGCAGCACTCACATTATCAAGTACCTCACCAATAACTTCCGTTTCACCTCACTACTTAATTGCCTGTGTCATGCGGGGCGGTTGATATCATCGCTACTCGCAAATATCGCGGTTCGGTATCTCCCTTTAGGAAACCTTGAATCACCCACATATACAATAAAAACGCTACTTTTAATGAATACGATACATCAATAGTAGATGGACCACTCAAAGGCCGAGTTCTAACACATCTCTAAATGTGTTAGAACTCGGCCTTCTACTATTCTTGTGCTTTTATCTAGCATTTCTTGTTGACTAGTCGCTCAAAGCAACAGACTGATGGATAAATTCTTCATTGACAATGGCCTGGTATAAGAAGTCGGCGACATCCGCACGAGAAATTGCACGGCCGCCTTTAGGAACCCCAATCGCTTCTTTACGGTATGTCCCTGTAAACGGTTTGTCGTTGAGTCCTAGGGGTCTTGCAATCGTCCATTGTAAATTATTATCTTTTAATACAGCCACTGCATTATGATGATCGTCTAGCACATTTCCAAGCAATTTTATCGTAATTTTCCCGATAACACCTGGTATTTCCTTGTCGATTCCTGCCGAAGCCATGTAAGCGATCCGCGACACTTGCTGTTCCTTCATACCTTGAGCGATGTTTTGCGTCATTTCATGAAGTATTGTCGTTTTTCGTAATCCAGTGTTCGTTCCAAGTGTTGAAATAACTGCATCATGCCCAAGAATAGCTTTTTTTACATCAGATGCATCTGTTGCATCCCCCTGTACAATCACAAGGTTCGGATTGGAAATGTTTAAGTTACTTGGGTTTCTTACGAATGCTGTGACCCTATGGCTGTCAGAAAGCGCTTGCTCAACAAGCAACTTCCCTGTTTTTCCAGAAGCTCCAAAAATGATGATTTTCATAAGTTCCCTCCAAGCTGAATTGGTTTACCATTATTTAACTCGTAAACTAATTCTAACATAACTATTAAAGTACGACCTCCTTCGAATTGGAATACTAAAAATCACTTTCCAGCATTGAGTAATTATTGCTAACAAATCCCCCGCCAACTTGTTCGGAATGAAAACATCACTTTTTCTAATCGATGTAAGCGTGGTTGTTTAATTAACAACTTCAATCTTTTGATTGTAAAAAACAGGTCTTAACTTAAGTCGATTAATCATCTTAAACCACCGATTACAATAAAGCTAGAACAAAAATAGGTAGTTAAAAAGGACTCAACAAATCTAAGGAAAGCTGCTCTTACTTAAGGTATATCACTTATCATTATTGAAAATGGATCAGCTTCAAGCAAACATGGCATAGCGCTTGGAAGCGTTTGAACTCATTTGGTCTATTGGATTAATCGTTTTGGAGTGCACCCACTACTGGTGGGGACCTCTCCTTATCCAAGATGAATGGTTCAATGGTTCCCTTGTTAAATTCCTCAATGTTTATATTTCAGCTATAGTTGGTCCTCGTCGTTCAGAGAAGTGAATTTAGACATATACATCAACAATATACTTTTCATTTTTCTCTCTGTACATCTCATTGCTTTAAAAAGTACTGATTGTTACACTGATCTTCATTTCTATATTCTATAAGATCGATAAAATCCCTATATTACATTGAATTTAGTAACCCATGAAGAAATAAAATATGGTGCCGTCATACATTAGATAACCTCCCCCATTTGGGCGATAATACAACTATCAGAACTAACGTTTCATCGTAAAAAGAAAAGAGGTGTGGTCATGAAACCGGTCATCCCATTATGTGGATGATATGGGTCTAGAAACCTCTATACTTGAATAACATTTGTTGAATCCCTTACTTGATAAGAACTGTAGACCATATTTACGATAGACTTTTCCGAGTAAATAGTCTAACAATAACGAGGATTAGAAGATCAATCATTTTGGGTGAATTTATTACTGACTCCGTTAATATTTAACACTGACACAAATAAAGGGAAGAAAAACGCCTTAAATTAAGGCATTTTTCTTCCCTTTATTCAATTATTACTGCCCTGTTACACCTTCTCATTTGGCTATAAACAATCCGGTGGTTCAATAAGAGTACTATGAAAGTTCATTTACTAGTTGTTCTGTTGTAATTATTTTCGCGAACTCCTCATGCAAAGTTGCAATAGAAACATTGTGTATCACTTCTGCATCGTAATATGTACCATTTTGATCCGTCATACCAAAGGCTGCTGTTGCATCTGAAATAAGGTATGTATTGAATCCTAAATTACCGCTCATTCTTGTAGTCGTAGAAACACAATGAGGCGTGGTCAATCCTGCGATTACAACCGTTGAGATATCATTTTGTTTTAGATATTCTTCTAAATTTGTACCAATAAAACCGCTATTTACTTTCTTTGTGATCACTACTTCTTCAGCAGTAGGTTCAACCAATTTTTTAATTGCAAATCCAGCATTCTTAGGATGAAATACGGAATCTGGATTATCTGACATATGTTGAATATGGATTACTTTCCACCCTTTTTCCCTCCATAATGTCAGGATCTCACTAATATTTTCTTCGGCATGAAGATTATTTCGTTCTCCCCATTTTTTATCATCAAAAGCTTTTTGCACATCTATGATAATTAAAGCTTGGTTTCTTTTATCCATCACTAATCCTCCTAATTTCCCATACAATTAAAACATACAGACTAATCACGATTTAATCAATCATTTGTAGCTTGTATCCTCCACTAATTAAATGATTACTTCACCGCATTGATTAATGGTAAAAAAAGAATAAAGGAATATTAATGACTTTATCAAAACTTTATCAAAGCTTTATAAAATTACTATCTAGTCATTACGAACACATTAACTTCCTCTTGTACGATTAATAAAAAGAGGGAGGAATTTTTATGGTGAATATCAGGTTACGCAAAAACGAAACTTTTATAATAAGTAAACCAGGTGAAAGAGGATGACCGAAACCAGAAATGTACCTATCAGAAAAATAATTATTTTTGCACTTACTTATTGTCTTATTTTTGCAATTCGTTTCTTCCAGCATCTGTATACGGTCGAAGTAAGGTCAGCCATGACACTCATGTTATATACCGTGCTTTTTATCTCAGGAATCTTTTTATTCCGCCAGCATCTGGCTGATAGTTGGCAACTTCTGAAGAAATCCATTTCTCGTAGCTTATTGTTACTGATTGGCTTCTACTTCATTTTCATCTTATTTTCTGTTTTGGCTTACTACTTGTTACCTATCGGTGATGCAACCAATGATCAAAATGTTTATCAGATCGCAAGGGCATTTCCTCCAATTCTCATTCTCGCTATTCTTGGTATTATGGGGCCGATAGTAGAAGAATTTGTATACCGGCATTTGCTGATCTACAGATTATCAAGTCGTATACCCGTATGGGGTTGTGTGTTGCTATCAAGCATTTTGTTTGGATTACTGCATATGCACAGTTTCTCTGACCTCACAAACATCGTGCCTTATTTAACAATTAGCCTTATACTTGGCACATTGTACGTCGTTTCTAAATACAACTTGCTTGTTCCAATTATTTTTCATACATTTAACAATCTAAGCGCCTTGATCCCACTAGTCCTGTATACGTAAAATGACATTTTAGTTTAAATCAAGCAGTAAAATCTACACCAGAGGAGGCCTGACGTTGAATAAGAAAGTCTTAATAATTGAGGATGAGACTGAACTAGCAGATATAATTAGGGATTATCTCAAGAAGGATAACTTTGAAGTTATCATCTGCAATTCAGGGAATGAAGCGTTAACCATTTTCAATAAAGTGCAGCCTGATATTATTTTGCTAGATTTAATGTTGCCAGGAATTGATGGGCTAGAAATTTTGAGGAATATTCGGCTACAGTCTACACTGCCTGTCATTATTATCAGTGCAAAGGAAACAGAACTAGATCGTATCTTAGGGTTAGGATTAGGTGCGGATGATTACGTGGTGAAGCCGTTTTCTATAAAGGAACTTGTAGCAAGGGTAAAAGCCCAACTAAGAAGAGCAACGACATTTACAAACTTACAAACTGATGAAAAGTCAGTCTTAAAATTTTGCGATATACAAGTAAATAGGATATCCAGAGTAGTCAAAAAATACGGAGTTGAAATTCAATTTACCGCAAAAGAGTTTGATATCCTTTCATTCCTGTTGTCCCATCCAAATCAAGTTTTTTCAAAACAGCATCTGTATGATCAAGTATGGGGATTTGATGAATACGGGGACTTAAACACTGTGGTTATCCATATTCAAAAAATTAGAGATAAACTCGCGTTGGCAAATTGCATCGTCACTGTTCGTAGTGTAGGTTATCGGTTTAACGGTGATTTACTATGAAACGAGGATTAATATCGACATTAAAATCTATTCTCATCCTGCTCATAATTTCGCCTTTGCTTATGGGCCTATTACTGGTGGGATTTAGTTCGTCAAGAGAACAATTACTTTTCATTATTTCTATAAGCCTCTTTTTTGCTATTCCTTATATTCTTGTAACAATGGTGCTAACCCGTTTTATAAAAATAAGAGTGGTTAAGCCTTTAGAGGAATTAACACAAGTATCGAACGAAATTCTTTCAGGAAACCTCGATTTCCCCATTAATTATGATCGAAATGATGAGATTGGTAGATTTGCTACTCATTTTGAAAAAATGCGATTGAGTTTAAAGAAAAACAAGGCGGAACAAATGGTCTTTGAACAAAAACGTAGACAGTTTATCACAAACATTACCCATGATTTAAAGACACCCTTAGCCTCTATCAGTGGTTATGTTGAGGGGTTAGGAGATGGGATGGCTGTTGACGAAGAAGACTTTCAAAAATACCTAAAAGTGATTGATAAAAAAGTGAAAGAACTGGATACTTTGATTGGTCAATTAAAGGTATTCAATGAATCCGAGGGAGATCAGCTACCTACAAAGGGTGAAGTGCTCTATGCAAAGGACCTTCTAGAAGATTTATACGAAACGTGTGGGGTGGATGTAGCCTTACAGGGAATACCTTGTGTTTTGATCAATGAAATAGAGAATGATTGTCGAATTAAAGTGGATAAGGACCATATGCAAAGGGTGGTTAGTAATTTAGTCAATAACGCTACCAGGTATGCAATGAATACATTTGAAATGAAAGGCTTGAATAATCATCAAACGATTTACATTTCGGTTGCAAATGATGGACATCACTTGCAACCGGAAGAGTTATCTAAACTATTTGATAGATATTATTCTGGTGAATATAGAAATGGAAACCCTAAAGGACATCTAGGGATTGGGTTGAGTATATCAAAGAATCTAGTTCATTTAATGCAAGGTGAAATAAAAGCTTCTATAAATAAGAATAGATTTATCATAACGATTGAATTGCCGATTTATGATGAAGGAATTTAAAAAGAATTACAACTCTTTATATATCATATTACTGAAGAAAATAATTACAGTATCTTGTCTTTATAAAGTACCTTGTTCACATCATGTCTTACTGTTTTATGACCGGCTGTAGTTCCTTTACCAATCGCTATAAGCAAAAAGTCTAAATACCTTTCAGATATATTTAAAATCGCCTTTAATTGTTTAGAATCATAACCTGACTTAGTGATTGTTTCAAAACCAGCTTCATTTGCTAATAAAATTAAGGACATTGAAGCAAGACTTACATCTCTAGTTAATTCTAACTTTAAATCTTCAGCTGATTTATTTGCATAGTAATTAATTGCAGCGTTCGCTAGGTGGTCCCTTAATGATTCATCAAAATAGCCTGCTTGAAAGCCCTCCTCATGTATCTTAATGATACTATCCTTATCAAAAGCTTGATAATCACCAAGAATGACAATACGGTATCAACAATATTAATTCTACTTGTCACTTCTCAACTATTTGTTGAGTATTGTCTTTTCTACTTGAAAACCAAATAAACTTCCACATAGCTTAGCACTAATTTTCACCCTAACTATTGATTAGAAAACCTTCTCAATCTATGAGATAATAGGAGAACTAACGTTTTTTCCTTATCAGTGAAAGAGGTCTTGTCATGAAACCAGTAATTTTAGCCGAAAAGCCAAGCCAAGCGAAGGCATACGCAGACGCTTTTTCTGTACGGCGACATGAAGGCTATTTAGAGTTATTGCCCTCCCCTATTTTTTCTGAAGGTGCATATATTACATGGGGAATCGGCCATCTTGTCGAACTAAAAGAACCTAAAGAGTACGATCCGAAATGGGCCAAGTGGTCGCTTGCCAGTTTGCCAATATTGCCGGAACGCTATGAGTTTCAGGTCGCAAAGGATAAAACCAAGCAGTTCGCCATTGTAAAAAAGCTGATTAAAGCTACTGATACTGTCATTAATGCTTGTGATGTGGACCGTGAAGGATCGAATATCTTCTATAGTATTTATTATCAAACAGGCGCCAAAAACCAAACGATAAAGCGGCTTTGGATTAATTCGCTGGAAGTCGATGAAGTGCGCAAAGGATTCGCGAATTTACAAGACAATCGCAAAGATCTTCTGATGTATGAGGAGGCGAAAGCCCGACAAATTAGTGACTGGCTTGTCGGGATGAATGGTTCTCGGCTCTATTCCCTTCTGTTGCAAGCACGCGGCATTCGAGATGTGTTTTCAATCGGACGTGTGCAATCGCCGACTGTTTACCTTATTTATCAGCGGCAAATAGAAATTGAAGCATTCGTTTCTGAACCATTTTATGAAATCGAAGCGACGTTTACTGCCGCAAACGGGACATATAAAGGTAAGGCCAAAGCAAAGGATTCGAAAAGAGAAATTATCCGGGACCTTCTCGCAAAACATAATATCCATCCGAAATCACCTGGTGTAGTTACTTCGGTAGAAACGGTCGATAAACGGACGCCGCCTCCACAGCTACATGCACTGTCTACACTACAGGCAACGGCAAACCGCCTATGGAAAATAAGTCCTGCGAATGTATTGAAGACAATGCAAGGGCTCTATGAAAAGAAGCTCGTGACGTATCCAAGGACGGATTCCAGGTATATCACACCAAGTGAATTCACCTATCTCGCTGGACAAGTAACCGAGTATCAGCAGCTTATCGGTCATACTTTCCCTGTCACATCACTCGCTCCGAAAAAGCGCTATGTCGACAGTTCAAAAGTACAGGAGCATTATGCAATCATTCCAACGAAGAAAATTCCTTCACAAGGGGTACTTGCTGGGCTCTCGACCATCGAGCGTAACTTATATGAAGAAGTTGTCCGCACCACACTCGCTATGTTCCATACTGATTATCTGTACACTGAAACGAAAGTGACGACAGAAGTCAACAAGCTCCCATTCTTCACAATCGGGAAGACGGAACGCGATAAGGGCTGGAAAGCATTGTTCATCCGTTCGGCGAAAGAAAATGACAAAGACAAGGACGAGCCAACGCTACCGCCACTTGTGATGCACGAACCTGTGGAAAGTGATATCGGCATTAAAGAAGGCAAAACGATGCCGCCGAAACCGTATACAGAAGGCCAACTTATCGCGATGATGAAAACATGCGGAAAACTTGTCGAGGATAAAAAAGAGACCGATATTTTAAAAGAAATTGAAGGACTCGGTACAGAAGCTACCCGAAGTGGAATCATCGAAACGATCAAACGGCATGACTATATCGACGTGACAAAAAACATCGTTTCCATTACGGATAAAGGGCGCATTCTCTGCCAAGCAATCGAAGGGAATCTTCTCGCAAGCCCGTCCATGACTGCTAAATGGGAAGCGTATTTGCGAAAAATCGGCAACGGTGAAGGAACACAGGAACGTTTTCTCGGCAGCATCGCGAAGTTCATCAACAGCTTATTGGAAGAAGTACCGGGCCAATTAAACGCCAAGCCCATTGATGCAAAACTAGCTGCCAATGTAGTGAGCAAGATGCCTCAACGGACTTCCTATCAACAAGTCGAAGTCGCTCCATGCCCTGCTTGTAAAGAAGGTATGATTATTGCACGCAAAGAATTCTACGGTTGCAGTGCCTACGCAAGTGGTTGCAAGCAGACTTTTCCTGCTGTCTTTTTGAAAAAAAAGCTCACGCCTACTCAAGTTAAACTTCTCTGCACGAAAGGAAAAACGAATGTTATAAAAGGTTTCGTCTCCAATTCTGATAAGAAGTTTGATGCGAGCTTAACGCTCGTAAATGGGAAAATAACGATTGAGTTCTAAGCGAAAATAACTACAAAAGATATCCAACCCAAAATCTATGGGATTGGATATCTTTTTTTATCCGCCCTATTAGGTAAACTTCATTTTAATTCAAGTTGACACAACTGCTAGATTACGCTTAAAATAATTGATATGAACTAATTAATTTATGTATGGGGATGTCTTATGAAAATTAGAGAAATGACTCATGTCGCTTTATTCGCTGCACTTATGGGAGTATTAGGTTTACTCCCTCCTATTTTCCTGACATTTACACCCGTTCCAATCACGCTCCAAACAATCGGGGTATTGCTTGCCGGAGGGATTCTAGGTGCACGATTGGGGGCAATCAGTCAAATTGTTTTCTTATTGCTCGTTGCTGCTGGGCTTCCCCTCTTGTCTGGTGGACGAGGGGGCCTAAGTGTATTTGTCGGACCAAGTGCAGGTTATTTGCTATCCTACCCTATAACAGCATTTTGCTTAGGTACTATTCAATCCCGCTTGAAAGAAGTTAAGGTAGCTGCTATTTTACCTATCAATTTGACTGTCGGTATTTTCCTAATTTACTTGTTTGGAATACCCGTGCAAGCTTTCGTTATGAATATCGATCTGTTGCTTGCGGTCAAGATGAGTCTTGTCTACTTGCCTGGTGATATTATCAAAGCGACCCTCGCAACATTTCTGGTCGTCAAATTAAAAAGGTACCCCATTTTTAACAAAAAGCTACTTTTCACTTAAAGAGCACATTCATGTGCTCTTTTTTCAAAAAGGAGAATTCATGTGCCGACGATTACAAGTTCCTATCAACAGCAAGTCATCGACAATCCTGACAAAATTGCCATTCAAACATCTTCCGAAGCGATTACATACCGCGATTGGTATACAACCGTTTGCAAAACAGCAAATTGGTTACATTCAATAACAGCTCCCTGCGACTCTATCGGCATTTTCATGCCGAACAGTATTGCTTTTCTTCAACTTTTCACAGGCACCGCCATGGCTGGTCGCATTGCCGCCACATTTGACGCAAAATGGAAACCAACAGAGCTTGAACAACGTTTAGAAATCTCTTCCCCCTCAGTCGTTATTACAACCGCCGGATTGGCTGAACGGATAAGAAGCACGGAGTTCACTATCATTATTTGGGAAGACGCTTCGGAGCAAATCCTCCAGTGTGATTATTCATCGTGTGAAAATGTCACAGGAGAAATGCCATTTTACATGGGGTTCACCTCCGGAACAACTGGTGTCCCGAAGGCCTTTATCCGTTCACATGATTCATGGATTACTAGTTTCGAATGCAGTCGACATGATTTTCATATAAACGAAACAGATCACGTTTTAATTCCGGGTGCACTCATCCATTCCCATTTTCTTTACGGGGCAATCAGCGTATTGTATTTAGGTGGAACAATTTATCTGCTAGATAAATTTTCACCTTTACTTGCACTGAACTTCATCGAAAACTACCCGATAACAATACTTTATGTCGTACCTACAATGGTCGAAGCGATGCTTTCAGAAGACATTATCATCGATAAACCCATACAAATCATATCTTCTGGAGCGAAATGGGAAGTAGATTCAAAACAAAAAATTAAGGAGCAGTTCCTTCAAGTAAAGATGTTCGAGTTTTACGGAGCGAGTGAACTAAGTTTTGTATCTTTTTTATGTAATGACTCCGATAAGGACAAACTTGGATCAGTAGGAAAGCCATTTCATAACGTTGAAATTCAAATAAGGCATAAACATCTGGATGAAACATCAGCTCGAGAAATTGGAACGATTTTTGTCAGGAGCCGAATGCTTTTTAACGGCTATATTCATCCCGGATCACGTTCCATTAAATCAATAAAAGATGATAACGGTTGGGTAACTGTGGATGATATGGGCTATTTGGATGAAGACGGTTACTTATACATCGTCGGGCGTGAGAAAAATATGATCTTATACGGTGGAGTGAATGTATTTCCTGAAGAAATAGAAACGGTCCTTCTAAAACATCCGGACGTGGATGAAGCAGCTGTCGTTGGCATGACTGATCCATACTGGGGACAAATACCGGTTGCCGTCATAAAAGGACACGCATGCAAAAAGGCATTAAAAAAGCTCTGTATTGAAAATCTGTCCTCCCATAAAATTCCCCGTAAATGGTTTTTCGTCGAAAAGATTCCCCATACAACTAGCGGTAAGATTGCCCGCATGCATGTTAAACAATTAATCGAAACCGAGGTGATTAGAAATTAACAGAGCAGTTATCGTACAAGCGAAACGAACACCTATTGGAAGAAAAGACGGGGTGTTCCGAGATGTCGAACCTCATATTCTTGCGGCGCCTCTTCTCCGAGAATTGTCGACGGGGATTACACATGAATTAGACGAAATCATCTTAGGGGACGTTATAGGACCTGGAGGAAATATTGCGCGTTTGTCTGCGTTGGAATCAGGGCTTCCTTTATCAGTAGCTGGGATGACGATTGATAGACAGTGCAGCGCGGGCCTTGAAGCCATTCGGACGGCGTGCCATTTCATACAAGGTAAAGCGGGCAGCTGTTACATCGCTGGCGGTGTGGAAAGCGCTAGCACTTCCCCATTTCCGAAGAGGGCACGATTTTCTCCTGACCGTTTAGGCGATCCTGATATGGGTGTAGCTGCAGAAAATGTCGCACAAAAATATAAAATCACTAAAGAGATGCAAGATGATTATGCACTCCTTAGCTATACTCGTAGTTGGCATGCTTTTCAGGAAGGTTTATATAAACCCGAAATTATAAAATTTGAAGAAATAAATAAAGATGAAAGCTTCTATAAAGAACGCAATATGGAAAAACTACTGAAACGCGCAAAACCTATTTTCATAAAAGATGGCGGTACAGTTACTGCTGCAAACAGTTGTGGCATTAATGACGGGGCTGCGGCAGTAGTGGTTATGGAAGAAGGGCTAGCGAAGAAACTCCACATGAATCCCGTTCTACGATTCATCGACAGTGAAGTGAGTGGGATACACCCTGATTTTCCTGGTATATCTCCGGTTCCGGCAAGTCGGAAGTTACTAAATCGAAACAGTCTATCGATTGAGGATATCGACCTGTTTGAAATAAACGAAGCCTTCGCTTCAAAAATCGTTGCATGCGCGCAAGAATTATCAATTCCCTACGAAAAACTAAATGTTTTGGGTGGTGCTTTGACAATGGGACATCCTTACGGGGCTTCCGGTGCAATACTGGTCACTCGACTCTTTTATGAAGTTCAAAGAAGAAAAGGGATGCAATATGTGCTCGCTTCCATTGGAAGTGCCGGTGGTGTTGGGCTAGCTGTTTTATTTGAGGTGATTCGATGAAAACAGAAAAACAGGAATTCATTTTCCAGAAAGAACAAGTGCAGGAATATATACAAATGCTTGGCGACTCAAACCCTGTATATGAAAGTCAAACAAAAGCTCAAAGGCTTGGGTTTCAAACCATTCCTATCCCGCCCGCTATGCCAATGACTCTTTATAAATCATTCGCATTACCATGGACGTTGAAAGCACCGGTTATCCTTCGTAAACAACAGTGCTTAAACCACACTAAAATGTACATTGATGAAGTATATACCGGTTTTATTTCATTATCTGATGTGAAAGTGAAAAAAGGACATACATTCAGTAAACAGACACTTTTTTTATACAATGAAGAGGGATATTTGTGTTTTAGCGGAATTTCCCAAATCGTTTCAGGTGAATTGCTATGATTGAAATCCAGTTATTTTTAACCCAGCAAGATATCGAAAACTATGCTGAGATTTCCGGCGATTATAACCCAATCCATCTTAACGAAGAACAGGCAAAAAATCATGGGTTTTCAGGAAGAATCACCCATGGCATGCTGGTCATGGGGAAAGTTTGGAGTAAGGTTTCAAACAGCTCGTTAACACCTATTAATTTCCCGAAAAAGTATGAACTTGATTTTCATTCGCCAATCCATGCCGGAGATATTGTAGCTCTACGAGTCAAACACAATGCAGATAAACTTCAAATTGAAGGCATATGCAAAGGGAAAATCGTTATTAAAGGATTGATTACAATAGCGTAAATTATAATCAAACACAAAAAGCCACTTCCCGAAAGTGACGGAAGTGACTTTTTTATTTGACTATATCAATTTATTTTTTCGGACTTTCTTTTTCAGTTAAAAATGTAATAATAACAAACAATGCAAAGCTAATGAGTAAAATTGTTCCACCAACGATGTACAGAATAAGTGACAGTGTTTCATTCACCCCAAACGGTCGCATGAATTGTAGCCACATACCTGACGTCAGACCGATTGCTCCGATAATCCCAGTCCATCCATGAATCGCAATCAGTTTTTTTGCTCGGACTTTGTAAATTCGATAGAAGACGCCCCAAGCAAATAGAGACAACCAACCAACTAATAGAATGTGCGCGTGAATTGGACGGAATGCAGGTGATCCTGCTCCGGCCATATGTGAACCTAATACTGTACCGATCAAACCAAAAATTGCTGCTATACGAATCAATCGTAGACTCCATTTTGCTTCCATATTAAATTCCTCCTGTAATGTTAATGTTATACCCTTATCTTAAACATCCTATATGAACGCAAGATGAACAGGACATTACAACTTCGGAAACACCACAGTAAAAGTCGTACCCTGCCCTTTACGACTAACAGCGTTAATTGTTCCACCATGCAGTTTAACAACCTGCATGACGATCGATAAGCCAAGTCCTGTTCCGCCTGTTTCCTGTGTTCTCGAGTCATCTGCTCGGTAAAAACGGTCAAAAATGCGCTCAAGTCCCTCTTCATCAATGCCAATTCCATTGTCTTGGATAAGAACTGTAACATGATCCGGCTGTTCGGTTAACACGACTTCAATCGCACCGCCAATCTCTGTATACTTTAGTGCGTTCGATAGCAGGTTTTCCCAAACTTTCTCAAGAAATGCAGGGTCTCCGGTGAAACGAACTTCTTCAAGATCCATTTCTAACGTCATTTCTTTCACTTCAAGCAACCATCTAAACTTGCGGACCGTCTCCTTCAACTGCATGTCCAAGTCAAAGGTCTTCTTTTCGAGTGGGGATGATAACTGATCGAGTGATGTGAGAAGCAGCAACTGTTTCGTCAATGAAGACAATCGTTCCGTTTCGGATTGGATAACGTTAGCATAACTTTTCCGTGAATATTCCGTGAGTTTATCGTCCAACAACAGCTCTGCATATCCTTTTATATTAAGCAACGGTGACTGGAAATCATGCGACACATCGCTTATGAATTCTTTGCGTATCCGATCATTTTCACTAAGTTTCCTCGTCATCAGCTGAAAGCTTTTCGCCAGTTGCCCAATTTCATCTTTTCGATTAATATCGAGCGTTCCAGAGAACTGTTCTTCGCCAACTTTTTTCGTCGCGGCAGTTAACTCTGTAATGGGATCAATCAACATTTTAGCCACAATCAGCATCGCCAGCAAACTGATAATTGCCATGATCAGCACCATCCCACCAAGGATATAGTGCACTTCCGTAAAGAGCATCTTAATGTCTGGGCGTAGAAAAAGGGCGTATGTTTCCCCATTATATTCAAAGGGCACCCCCACGGTGTTTGCTAATTCATTCGAGAAAAATCCGGTTACGAACGTTTCGCCTGGGAGATCTCTCATCCCGTGATACACGTCACCATTCAATACCTGTTCTACAACGTTGTTTGAAAGATTTTCTACCCGAAATGCTTCCCCATACATCGTGGCTTCTTGGTTTTCATTGACAACGTAGAGCTTATACCCGACCGCAGACTGCGTTTCAAGGTAATTTACCAGATCTAATTCCTTATCCGATTCAATGAATGACGCAATGCTTTTCGCAATGCTCATATTCTTCTCGTCGTTTTGCCCTTTCAGCTGTTGATGGTAATATGTATTGACCGCTAGAAATGCAATCAGCGCACTTGCTATCATGATAACGGTTGTCATCGCGATAAATTTTCCGTACAGCGATCTCATGATGGTGACACTTCAAGCTTATACCCAACACCTCGCACTGTTAAGATGGTCACTTCCCCTGTCAGCTTCACCAATTTGTCTCGAATTCGCTTGATATGAACGTTTAACGTCTGTTCATCGCCCTCATAGTCATAACCCCATACCCGTTCAATTAGTATTTCCCTTGTAAATACATGATTTGACCGTGATGCCAAAACCGAAAGTAATTCAAACTCCTTTAACGGCAGAAGAAGCACTTTCTTGCCAACAGAGACTTCATAGCTCTGCCGATTTATTTTCATCGGTCCAGCTTGAATGAACACATCAACTGCTTTATCGTATCTGCGCAAAATTGCATTTATCCGAAATAACAATTCTCTCGGCTCGAACGGTTTTACAACATAATCATCGGAACCCGCAAGGAACCCTTTTTCCTTATCTTCTAGCTCCCCTTTGGCCGTCAGCAATAAAACCGGTATATCCGCCTCTGCCCTAAGCTTCTTCGTCAACTTATAGCCGTCCATTCTTGGCATCATCACGTCCACGACTGCCAAATCAGGTAAGTCCTTTTCCAATAACTCCAGCGCTTCAAAACCATCCGATGCTTTCATAACTGTATACCCGGCCTGTGTCAGCTGAATGCTCACAAGCTCCAAAATATTAGGATCATCGTCTACCACCAATATTTTCATCATGTTACGCGCCTCCTCTTTCTACCGGATGGCCTACGCCATTCCGCATTTAACAAACCTGACAGCAAAATAATAACCGCCGTCAAATAAAACCAAATAACAAGTAGGATAATACCCGACAATTGTCCATATAAGCGAGTATAGTCAACGTTCGAAACATAGCTCCCGAACACAAGTGAAAATAACTGCCAACCAATAGCAGAAAAGAGTGCTCCCGGAAGTGCTTCTTTAAACTTCATCTTACCTGTTGGCACCACTTTATAAAACAATAAGAAGAATAGAAACAGAAATAACGTTCCCAAACCCCATTTAACATTCGGCCAAATATAAAACCAACCTTGCCATTCCTCAATCGTATCGTAATAAGTCACAACTCTATATAAAGCCTTTTCGATAATTGGAAGAAACAATGATAACGGAATGACTAACATAAAAAGAAGCGTTACTCCAAGATCACGTATCAGTACTTTCCAATATGCATAGCGACGTACATAGCCATTCGCCAGGTCAAGTGAACGCGCAAGCGACTGTACAGCCATGGAAGTAATCCAGAACGCTGCTACAAGGCTTGCATATAGCACCTTCCCATGCCCTTTATTGAGAACCGCACGAACATTTTCCTCTATTACAGTAAACGCTTCATCAGGCGTGAAAGGCCTGAGAAATGTCAAAAGCATCTCTTCATCAACGGGAAACAAACTGAGTAAGGAAAGGATGAAAAGAAAAAATGGAAACATGGACAATAAAAGATAGTATGCAGTCTGTGCTGCCTGATCAAAAAAGCGTTCATTAAAAAAACGAACCACTACATTTTTAATAATTGTCATTTGCAACCCCCTCTACTTCAATATACCCTATTCTAAAGAATGCCATAGGATAACTATAAAGGGATATAGAATATTTATAGAGGTGAATTGTATTAAGTTATTGGTTGAGAGTAGGTGCCTCCGACCGATCAGATAATCCTGGTAACGATCATATCCATTGCTAGCCGATCATATAACACTGGTAACGATCATATCCCATTGCTAACCGATCATATCCCATTGCTAACCAATCACATAACACTGGTAACGATCATATCCCATTGCTAACCAATCATATAATCATGGCAACGATCATATCCCATTGCTAACCGATCATATAACACTGGCAACGATCATATCCCATCGCTAACCAATCACATAACACTGGCAACGATCATATCCCATCGCTAACCAATCACATAACACTGGCAACGATCATATCCCATCGCTAACCGATCACATAACACTGGCAACGATCATATCCCATTGCTAATTAATCACATATCTCATCCTTAACCAATTATATAACCAATGAGATTAATTCCAAATGCAGATTTCCGACAATAAAGAACTATTCCTTTTTTCGGCCACATACCCATAAACTCTCTAAAAAGTTAACATTAAAAATAAATACAAAAAAAACCACTACCTATAAGGTAATGGCCTTTCAATGAGACCGGCGGCGTCCTACTCTCGCAGGGGGAAACCCCCAACTACCATCGGCGCTGAAGAGCTTAACTTCCGTGTTCGGGATGGGAACGGGTGTGACCTCTTCGCAATCGTCACCAGACTCTTTGAGCTTGTTCGCTCAAAACTGAATAAAACAGACATTGTGCTACACGAATCAGGGTAATCAAGCCCTTTTCAAAATTGGTTAAGTCCTCGATCGATTAGTATCCGTCAGCTCCACACGTCGCCGTGCTTCCACCCCAGACCTATCAACCTCATCTTCTTTGAGGGATCTTACTTACTTGCGTAATGGGAAATCTCATCTCGAGGGGGGCTTCATGCTTAGATGCTTTCAGCATTTATCCCGTCCATACATAGCTACCCAGCGATGCCTTTGGCAAGACAACTGGTACACCAGAGGTATGTCCATCCCGGTCCTCTCGTACTAAGGACAGCTCCTCTCAAATTTCCTGCGCCCGCGACGGATAGGGACCGAACTGTCTCACGACGTTCTGAACCCAGCTCGCGTACCGCTTTAATGGGCGAACAGCCCAACCCTTGGGACCGACTACAGCCCCAGGATGCGATGAGCCGACATCGAGGTGCCAAACCTCCCCGTCGATGTGGACTCTTGGGGGAGATAAGCCTGTTATCCCCGGGGTAGCTTTTATCCGTTGAGCGATGGCCCTTCCATGCGGAACCACCGGATCACTAAGCCCGTCTTTCGACCCTGCTCGACTTGTAGGTCTCGCAGTCAAGCTCCCTTATGCCTTTGCACTCTACGAATGATGTCCAACCATTCTGAGGGAACCTTTGGGCGCCTCCGTTACTCTTTAGGAGGCGACCGCCCCAGTCAAACTGCCCGCCTGACACTGTCTCCTGCCCCGATAAGGGGCATGGGTTAGAAGTCCAATACAGCCAGGGTAGTATCCCACCAACGCCTCATCCGAAGCTAGCGCTCCGGAATCCAAGGCTCCTACCTATCCTGTACAGGCTGCACCGGAATTCAATATCAGGTTACAGTAAAGCTCCACGGGGTCTTTCCGTCCT